>NZ_SWBR01000002.1 GCF_005116505.1 Pedobacter polaris | reverse complement strand
GGGAAGTGTTGGAGGGCTGTGGATCTTCTGGGACAGTAGCGCCGGGCTGGCTTTTGCCAATGTTCTTTTTGTACCAGTTCACAAAATAGCGGACTACCTCACCGCTGTTAAGACCATGCTTACGGCCAAGTTGGGATTGGCTCAGTTTGCCTTCAAGATATTCCCTTGCAACGGCAATTTTAAAAGATTCATCATAGGTAACAGGGTTTGAACCTGCTTTTCCCTTTCTCGGTCTTTCCATATTAATATAAAGTTAATGGTTAGTCCGAATTTTGTAAGGCAGTTTTAGGAATAGACAGCTAGAAGATATACCCAACAATAGCTAAAGGTGTATTTGTAAACCCTAAAAGTTACATCACTAAATGAATCTACATTTTTCTGTATTTACCATCTAATAAATTGAACTATTACTTTAGTTTTTATTTCGCTACTGTTGGTTTGGCATTTTTAACATAGGTGTCTAACCAGGTATTCATTTCCCAAAGCATGTGTAAAATGTTTTCTTTTGCTCTGTAACCATGGGCCTCATAAGGTAGATAGACAAAACGAGTAGTGCCCCCATGACCTTTAATGGCGCTAAATAAACGCTCACTGTTAATTGGGAAAGTACCCTGATTATCATCCATTTCGCCATGAATTAATAAAATGGGTGTTTTAATTTTATCAGCATAACTAAAAGGACTCATCTGGTAATATAATTCAGGAGCTTGCCAGTAAGTACGATCTTCATTTTGGAAACCGAACGGAGTTAATGTTCTGTTGTAAGCGCCACTACGAGCTATACCAGCTTTAAATAAATTGGTATGCGCCAATAAATTAGCAGTCATGAATGCACCATAGCTGTGGCCACCAACGGCCATTCTATTTTTATCTCCAATACCCATATCGCTCAATTTATTAATCGCAGCTTCGGCATTAAGTTTCAACTGCTCTACAAAAGTATCATTAGGTTTTTTGCCATCTTTTGCAACAATTGGCATTTCTGCGTTGTCTAAAACAGCATATCCTTGAGTTACAAAAAATAATGGTCCGCCAGAACTAATGGTTGTGAATTTATCTTGTGAGCCTCTAATTTGTGCTGCATCTGCAGCTGAGTTAAATTCACGTGGATAAGCCCATATTAAAACTGGCAATGGTCCATCTTTTTCTTTATTATATCCTTTAGGTAAATATAAATCGCCTGTTAAATCAATGCCATCTGCACGTTTGTAAGAGATTTTCTCTTTAGATACACCTTCTAATTGTGTATATGGGTTTGTGAAACTAGTAATTTGTCTATCAGCTACACGTAATACTAAGTTTTTGATGAAATAGTTTGGTGCATCTTTTTGACTTTCTTTACGCGTTAATAGCACTAATTTCTGTGGATCTAAAACATCGGTAACCATTTCGAAACTACCTGGCTGGCTACGCCACAAAATTTCAGATTTTTTAGTAGCCAAATCAAACTTAGCCAAGAAAGGTAAATCGCCTTTGGCAGAAGCACCTGTAGGATTATTTAATAACAATTTGGTGCCGCCATCTGTAGTTAAAATTACTTGACGACCGTATTTATTTTTCTCAGTTACTGGGAAACCAGGATTATTATACGCATCATTTGTACTCAACTCATATAAAGTTTCTAATGCACCAGTTGTTGGGTTATATTGGCTTAATCTTGATAGTTGCTTAGCTCTAGAATTTTCTCTTACCAAAGCTAAAGATGCATTTCCCCAACTTACACCACCAAAACGCATTTTAGTTTTGAATAGCTCTTTTGGTTCGGCACTAAAAGGAGCAGACATTTGTAAAACAGCATCATGATATTCTACGTTTTTCTTAATTAATCCGCTATCTAATGGTTTAGACCAAACTACAGTAGCAGCTTCATCATCACGCCAGTCGAAACCTCTTGGTACGTTTTGAACGTTATCATTGCCAGATGGTCTTTCTTCAGTACTAGGTAAGTTGGCTAGCGTTTTAACAACTTTCCCTGTTCTATCAGTAATATTTACAACAGATGGAAAACCATACGCTGAAACTAAATAAGAGAATGGTTTTTTAATGGTACGCACCATCATATAATTTTTATCTGGAGATAAGGATACGCTGCTATATATTGCAGGTTTGCCAATAGGTGTTTCTACACCTGCTTTATTTTGAACCAATTGTGAAGTTGCAAAGAACTCAAATAACTGCTCATCAAATGGAGATTTAATTAAATCTTGTAAAGTTGCACTTGGAGCCGATTTGCCTAAGTTTTGTTGAATTGTTGGCCCCTTTGGCGCTAATGGACGGGTTGGCTGTAAAGTTGCTGCCTTTGTAGCCACACGATACAATAGAGTCTGATCATCAACCCATGTTGCACCACCACCCATAATGGCATTTAAAGCAGTTTTATTAACTTTTGTAGTTTTAGCAGTAGCCACATCAATGATATATAAATCTACTCTTGTTGGTGTAGTATTTGTAAATGCTATTTTAGTTTCGCTTGGATTCCAATTTACACTGCCTGCATATAAGGGAGATGGTAAGCCCGTAACTGCAATGGTTTTTCCACTTTTAATATTTTTTAAGCTGAAATTATTGATAAAAGTTTGACGACTTGGGGAGTAGTTATTAGGGTTGATACGCATGCCAGCAATACGATATTCGGGCATTGCTAATTCTTCAATTGATGGATAGGAGTTACGTTCGCTAAATAACATCCACTCAGCTTTGCTATCTATGCTAACACTTGGTGTTGGTTTTGCTAATAATAAATCTGTAATTGCTTTTGGAGGTGTTTGATAACTTATTGCGTCTTGAGCAAAAGCATTGCTTCCTAATGCAATTAGAAAGAGATTTAGTATAATTTTTTTCATTTTAGTGGTTTAAGTTTACCTAGCTATAAACTTACACATCATAAAATGAATTTATCAATTTGTATCAAAAATTTGATATTACAAAACTATGCCTTAGTGATAAGTATTGTAGCTTTCTTCTTGGTAGAGGCTGGTCTTGAAGTATCTGGAAAAGGGGAAACTTCCATTAGTTTCAAAGTATAGGATACACCATTTAACACAATTGTATTTTTTCTTAATACTTTGTCAAGACAATCGTTGGCACATATTTCTATAGTTTGTTCACCATTTTTATCACGAAATTTTACTTTAATTAATACATAGCCTGCAGAAACACAATTTGCGTTTATTGGGCAACGAGTATCATCAACGTTTATAAGCGTAAGTGTGGCTGAAGTACCATTTTCGGGCATTTGTTTTGTCTGATCTAGCGAAACTTCATAAGTTCCAGAAAGGTCGCTCGAATTCCCTTTTTTGCAAGCTTGTACAAAAACAAGGATGGTTAAGATAAAAGCTATGAAAGATAGAATAAGTTTGGTTCGTTTCATTTGTTTTAAATTTGTGGTTTATTAGTAATACGATAAAAGCCAATAAAACGCTACAGTGCTTTAATGATATTTTTTAAAATTAGTAAGCATTTGATTTCATAGATTCTATACTCCTTTTTATTTTCCGTAAATTTGCCCCATTATCAATTTAGCAAGAGAAAAGTGTCATTAGAACAATTAAAATTAAGTAAACCATTAGTGTCTGCTATGACAGCAGCAGGATACTTAAGTCCAAAAGAAATTCAGGCAAGAACAATGTCTCGCATATTAGGTGGGCAAGATATTATTGCCATTGGGCCAGAAGGATGTGGTAAAACTACAACTTATATTCTTGGTGTTTTAATGCGCTTAAAGTATGGTTTTGAAGAAGCTCCACGTGCGTTAATCTTAGTGCCAACTAAAGAGAGAGTGCTTGAAGTGATGGAACAATTTGCTCTTTTAAACAGAAATCAGACTATTCGTATTGTTGGCTTACATGCAGATGGCGGGATGGAAGCTCAAATTAATGAACTTACTGACGGAGTTGATATTGTAATTGCTGTGCCCTCAAGAGCAAGGGCTGTGTATTTGAAATTGGGTTTAAATACCAATAAAATTCAAATGTTTGTGGTAGATGATGCCGCAGAAATGGTGAAACTGGGAATGCAATTGCCTATAAATGAATTGGCTAACAGTATCCAGAAATGTCAACATTTAATCTTTACAGAAGTAATGCATGATAGACTGGATCTAATGATTGATCCATTTATGAAATTACCTACAACTATTGAGATAGAAGAGTTAGAAGAAAATGAAACTGAAACACATGCACAACTTTTATATCATGTGCCCAATTTCAGAACTAAACTTAATCTCTTAAATCTTTTATTGAAAGATACTGAGGTTTTTGATAAAGTTGTAGTATTTGTAAATACGCGTCTAACTGCTCAAACTTTGTCTAAAGATCTTTTTGATGGTAAAGCTGATGATGTATTTGTTTTTAAACCCTTGTTTTTTGACGAAGCGGGTTTTGATGACATTGAAGATTTTAAAGCTGTAGATGAAGCAAGAGTTTTAATTATAGCTAATGAGGGTTTAAAAGAGATAGATTTAAATGGAATCCCATTTATTTTCCATTTTGAACTGCCTGTGCAAAAGGAAACTTATTTAAACAGAGTAATTAAACATGATGATCAAGATGTTGTTGCCATAACATTTACAACAGATTTAGAATTGCCTCAAGTTAGAAAAATTGAGCAAGCCATTGGGCAAAAAATTGAAATAGCCGATTTACCTGAAGATTTATTGGTAGAAGAAGTAACTAAAGCTAAAGCGCAAAAGAATAAGATATTAGCAGAGCAGGAGGATGAAGAAAATATTCGAGATTCTGCTTATCATAAAAGGAAAGAAAGCAATTCAAAAACTACCAATTATGGTATTGGCCAAAAGGCGATTATGAATAAAAAGAAGAAACATGGATAGGATAGGTTAGTTAAACCACATAGCCACATAGAATAACTTAGCTATTGTTTCTATATGCCTATGTGGTAAAATAATTTTTCTTTCTTTGATACTGAGCATATTTCCTGCTAAACGAGTATCACGATGGTTATAATGATTATTGCTTAATTTCCAATCTGAGTTACCTTTTTGTCCATTTTATCAGCATAAGCTGAGGGAAATATGGCGTGTTTTTTCTCTACCATTTTTTCCATCAATTCCTTTACATGAGTCTGTATTTTTGCTGGTAATGCATAAAATGTAAGGTCAACCTGTGTTTTTCTAGCGGGATCTAAAACACTATTTTGATGTCTTATCGCTACCTTTTGACCTTTATAGTAAATTAAAATTTTAGCTCTGCCATCGTCGTAACCATTTGTGCCAAAAGTGCCATAAACAACTATTGGGTCTACTAATCCATCTCCATCTAAGTCGTTAAATTCGCAATACTTTGTCCAAAACCAAATAGAACCTTCTTTTTCAACACCTTTTAAACTTGGTGTTTTAAAATCGTTTATTTCCCATTTTTTTAAGACAATTCCTTTATCCGATTTGAAATTAAAAGCTTTGATGGTATTGTTTACAGTATCTTTAGCTTGATTAATGCTATCTGCACTTTCAGTTAGTGCAACATAGTAAGTCCCACTTTTATCTGTATAAGTATATGCCCTAAAAATCGGGAATTTGATTAAGTTTTTCTTTCTAAAAGCATCACTAAAAAACTCGTCAGTTTCTGATTTTGACAATATTTTGCTTGTTGTAGTATCTGTTTGTGCTGTTGCTTTTAATATAACAAAGCTTAACAGTAAAAGAACGTATATTTTTTTCATTGGTTGGGTGTATTGATGGTAACAAATATATAAAATGATGCTTTATTAATTTGAAAGTACCATGCAATTTTTTTAGTAGAGCGTTTTCATCAGATCGATGACTTTAAACTCTGAAGGAATGGTTTTTAATGCTGAAGGATATGGTTCTTTAAATATGATGCAGTCAGTAAAATCACCAATATAATTTAAGATATATTCTTGTTCTACAAACGTCCTATCTCTTCTTCCTGTTAGTGAAAAATCTCGTTTACCATTAATTTTTATGGAAATTGGTTTATCTTTTTCAAGTTCGCACACTTTAAATTCACTACGTGGGGGATCCCCAACTTCAAAGTACCCAGGTTTTAAGTATAATTCAATTTTTTCATCCAATTTAAGCTGTAAAAAGTCAAACTTGTTTAAACTATTTCGTTTAAAACAAAGGTTTTTTTCTGTAATATACACTACATTTTGAGGTTGATGAAAATTGTCATCAATGATTACAATCAAATCACACTGCTCAAAATTTTGCTGATCTAAAATAGAATCGGGTAAATAAACTACATCATCCTTCACATAACCAGCAGTAGATTGAATTGGTTTCCAAGCTATTTTCTCTTTCCTATCTTCAAATGACTTTTCTTCTTTTCCATAGGTATTAATGTTCCTGAAAAGTTGAACAACTTTGACGGGTTTTTTAAAGGTTATAGATTGGGATTTCATTTTGTTTAAGAAATAGATTTTTCAAATTGATAATGTCTACCGTCAAACCATTTCCACCTGTGAGGCTCAAAACCGAAATAATGATAACCATTATGCATTAAAGCAACTTCAATTAACTTAAAATCTATAAAACAAAATTGAGTAATTTCTATTTTTTTTCCGTTTCTAAGATAGATGATGATTTGTTTGAAAGTTTTAATTCTATAACGAACATCTGATGCGCTATATCCAATAACGTCTTCCTTCTTTATGTATTTCTTAGAAAAATTTAAAAAATTAATCTGTTCAATTCCTTTTTTAGAAAAGACAAAATTTTTAGTTTGGATTAAAAAAGCCTTAATGAACATAAACCCAAAGAAAAAAGTGATTAGCTCGATAAATATTATTGAACAGATTGTTTTTAAATCGAATCCTTTATTGAATAATTGGACTAAAATAATAAAATGAAAAAACAGAGTAAACCATCCAATTAAAATAACTACTAAAAATCTAAAAACTGGAATTATAAAATTAAAAGTTGGCTTAAACTCATCCATAGTCTCTACAATTTCTTAGCCTCATTCCAATATACATCCATTTCTGCAAGCGTCATATCCTGTAAAGCTTTGCCATTTTCTTTTGCCTTGCTTTCTAAAAACTGAAAACGTTTAATGAATTTTTTATTGGTCTTTTCTAAAGCATTTTCTGGATTGATATCTATAAAACGAGCATAATTGACCAAAGAGAAAAGCAAGTCTCCAAATTCTCCTTCAGCTTTTTCTTTATCTATGTTTTCGTTTTCGGCAATATTAAATTCATCCTTAAACTCTTGTAATTCTTCTTCAACTTTTGCCCAAACCTGCTCTTTTTCATCCCAATCAAAACCAACACCTCTAGCTTTCTCTTGTATTCTACTTGCTTTAACCAAGGCAGGTAATCCGGCTGGTACACCACCTAAAACAGATTTATTGCCTTCTTTAAGTTTAATTTTTTCCCAGTTACGTTTTACATCTTCTTCATTATTCACTTCAACATCACCATAAATATGTGGATGACGGTTGATCAATTTGTCACAAACTCCATTTAAAACATCAGTAATGTCAAAATCATTTGTTTCACTTCCAATGCGAGCATAAAAAACCAAATGCATCATTAAATCGCCAAGTTCTTTTTTTATTTCAGACAAATCACCTTCTAAAATGGCATCAGAAAGTTCGTAAGTTTCCTCAATGGTTAAATGCCTTAAAGTTTCCATGGTTTGTTTTTTATCCCATGGACATTGGGTACGTAAAGTATCTAACACGTTTAACAATCGTAAAAAAGCAGTATCTGGACTTGTAGTAGCAGGAGGTGGAATATTTGCAGGCATATTATTTAATGATGTTAAAAGCAATGAGCATGGTGGTAATAAAAAGAACAATTAAACCAAATAGAAATAAAATATCTGCCACCCGTTCCATTTTAGTAGAACGAGAAGTTGAACTTCTCATGGAGAGAAAGGATAAGATACAGCTGCACATAAAAACAATAATTGCTAAAGCTGCACCCTCATCTATATAAGATGACTCTTCTAATTTTGAAATCTTAACCGAGGTTAAAACAATAAAGCAAAATCCCAATAAATTGGCAGAGGTGTTTAAAATATGTGGCGATCTATTTTCTTTATCTTCTTTCATTATTCAGCCTCTTCAAGCTTAATTTTCTTGGTAATTCTATAAGTTCTTCTTTTTCTAGGAGTATGACTTCCTTCGCCAAGTAAGGCTCCCCAAGGCTGTAAACCATCAACTCTTTCAAAAATAATCTTCAGCATTGCTAAATAAGGAATACACAAAAACATACCAGAAATGCCCCAAATCATTTCGCCCACAATTATACCAATGAATGCAAATAATGCATTTATTTTCACCTTTGAGCCTACCACTAACGGCATTAAAATGTTTCCATCTAAAGTATGAACGCCAATAAAAGCAAAAACCACAAATAAAGCTTGTGTTGCTCCGGCAGTAGCGAAAGTAATTAAGGCACTGATCAATAAAGCTGTAGAAATTCCTAAATAGGGTATGATGTTAAAAATTCCGGCAATTAGCCCTAAAAGAATGGCATATTTTACCTCTAACAATGATAAAGTTATGATCATTAATGCAGAAACGATTAACATTTGAAGGAATAAACCAGTTACATATTTTCTAATGATGCGTTGTATTTCTCTTACAATATCATTCACTTTTGCTTTATGCTCCTCTGCAAAAACAGTAGTTAAAAATGTGAACAATAACCTGCGATAATTTAAAATGAAGAATGTAAATAATAAGGTAAAAGCTAAAAATAATAAGCTTGATGAAAGGGTTAATAATGTAGTTCCAATAACAACTGCGCTTGTAGCTAATGATTTTTCAATTCCATCAGTTAAATAAGATTTCTGCTTATATTCATTAATATGAAATGTTTTAGCTACCCAACTTTGTATGTCATGAAAGGCAGTTGTAACTTGTTTTACCAATAATGGCCAATCTGCCCAAAGCTCAGTTAATTGATTAGCTAAAAAATAAAGAATGCCATAAAGTACCGCAATCATTAAAACTACTGCAGTTATTGCTGCTATACTTCTCTTAAGCTTTAATCTGCGCTCCAATAAATTTGCAAATGGTAAGAGTAAAAAAGCCATCAATAAAGAAAATAATAGCGGAGATAGGAGGCTTTTTGCTTCGATAGCCAAATAACCCAGCATTATAATAGATAAAAGAACTAAAGCTAGTTTGGCAACAAAAGGCAAAGAAATCTCTTTCATGGTTGATATTTTGAATAAAGATAAACGATTGATTTAAAATTGCTAATTGTTTATTAAATTGATTTAAGACTTAATTGCTCTCAACATCTCTCTTTTACCTAGTGCTCCGGGTAATTTTTCAATGGTAAAGCCACAAGCCTTTACAGCTCTTTTTAAATTTCCGGTAATGGCATAACTCACAAAAACACCATTAGGCTTAATGAAGTTACAGGCATGAGCAATCACTTCATTTGTCCACATTTCTGGCTGGTGTTGTACCGAAAAGGCATCGTAATAAACCACATCAAATAAGTTCCCGCTTTTAAAATCTGTTAATGCACTATGTGCAATTGTTAATTCGCAGTACGATGATAGGTTTTTTGGAACTTTTAATGATTCCTCATAATTCTCAATAAATTTATTCCAAACATTTGCTGGTACATATTGATCATAGCCTGTTTGCTCAATTAGCGCTCTTGATAATGGAAAGGCTTCAATGCCAGTGTACTCAAGTTTGATTTTATTTTCTTCACACTGTGCAAAACTAAGGATGAAATTTAACCCTGTTCCAAAACCAACTTCTAAAACTTTAATCTCTTCTCCCGGATTTTTTTCTATTGCATATTTCAATCCAGCAGCTAAAAAAACATGTTTGCTTTCTTGTAAAGCACCATGAGCAGAGTGGTAATGTTCGCCTATAGTTTCATTAAATAAAGTGTTAGATCCATCTGCGGTTTTGGTAAGGATATTCATGTTTCAAAAATAAGTTTTTAAATTAGCAATATCTTTAATCGACTTAAGCTTTAATCTTTTCGCTTGGTCTTTAAGCTTAAAAAATGGATATAGAAAGTTTTAGAGAATATTGTTTGAGTTTACCTGGTACTACAGAAGGCATGAAATGGGAGCACCTTTGTTTTATGATTGAAGAGAAAATCTTCGTTATAATTGCAATTGATGAGGGAAATAGCTTTTCTACTAAATGTACGCCTGAGGAATTTGATGAGTTAACGGCCCGTGATGGAATTAAACAAGCTTTCCATATGGCTAAACGACAATGGGTTCAAATAGCAGATTTAGATGTTTTAAATGATAGTGAGCTTAAACAAAGAGTAGAAACTTCAAGAAAACTGGTATTGGCCAAGCTCTCTAAAAAAGTACAGGAAAAGTATTTGTAAGATTGATTTAAGTTTCTAAATCCACAGTTACTCTTCCTGTAATTAACTCTACTTTCTGTGTTCGCTAAAGAAGCGCCATATGGTTTCGTTGATATCTAGTTTTTGGTGAGTGTACCCTAATGGATAACCGATATTAAAGGGATCAGTTCCAGGCCAGGTATGACCACCATTTTTTATCGTGATTAATTTTACAGCTGCTTCGTTGTTTTTGACTTCGGTAAAGGTTACATCACTATCATTTGGGCCATATTTAATTACCTCTGTTTTAGCATTAGCTGTAATCACATTATGTGCTTTCCAATATTCGAAGGTATTTAAAGCAGATGCATAAGCATTCTTTTTCCCTTCATATTTAACCACTTCATCTGCTGTCCCATGCACTTGTAAAACGGATATTTTAAGTTTGGATTGATTGTAAAACTTTACTGAATCTGGCAATGGTGCACCAACAGAAGCCACAGCGGCAAAAACATCAGCCATTTCTGAAGCTATTCTATGGCAAAGGAAACCACCTCTCGATAAGCCCGTAGCATACAAAGCTTTTTCATCAATATTATATTTCCCTTTTAGAAAGGTTAACATTTCTTTGATAAAACCAATATCGTTACTCCCTTTTTGATATGACATTTCAAATCCCACATTCCAATCTTTATTGATACCTAGAGGGTAAATCACTATAAACTGATTTTTATCAGCTGATTTATTCATGTTCGTATAAAACATCTGCTCTAAATGGCTCATTCCGCCACCATGAAAGTTAAATACTACTGGAAAATTTTTGTTATTGCTATTGTAATTCTTTGGCGTGTATACAATAAAATCTCTTTTTTTGCCTTCAAAATTAATGTGCTGTCTTTGTGCTTTACTTGTTGTTAAATATCCAATCATTAACAACATTAATAAGATTTTTTTCATGAGTTTTTCTTTCAAAGAGAAACCTTATTAACACAATAAGCTGAGAGAATGATAATTTAGATAGTCTTAATGACCATTTTGAAGCTGGTTTTTATAGCCAATGGGGGTTTGTTTAGTCTGTTTTTTAAAAGCTTCATTAAAACTGCTTAGGCTATTAAACCCAACTTCGTAAGCAATTGCAGCTATCGTATAATTAACATAATTTTGATCATGAAGCATTTCTTTGGCGGCTGCAATGCGGTAAGAATTAACAAAAACATTAAAGTTGTTATTGAAATTAGAATTGATAGCCATTGAAAGTTTTTGCGGAGAAGTTTTCAAATCTTTGCTCAAAGATTTTAGAGAAATGGAGTTGTTCTTGAATTGTTTTTCATCCTTTATTAAAGCCAAAACTTGATGATACAGTAAATCAGCTTCTCCTTGTTCAACGGCTGTTGTCTTGTATTTTATTGTTCCTATTTTTTCTATATAGCCATTTTTAAATGCTATAAATGTAACGGTAAAAACCAATACTGAGTAGGTGATAGGACCGATAATATAGGGGACAAAATCTTCAAAAAGGTTTAAAACATAAATCAACCAAATTACCATTAAAGTAGCTACGAGAATTTTAAGCCATTTTAAAGTTTCTGTTTTTTGTGTCTCCTTAAAAGCGAAAATGTTTTTTAAGGCTAGCAATAAATAAAGAAGGTAATGACCATAGTAAATTACAAATAGTACAATAAAAAATGAGGTTGGAAGTTGTTTTACAAGGTCTTTGGTGACCAAAAAGCCAAAAACAAATGCAGGGATAAAAACAAGAAAATGAATGAGCTGGAGCTTAGTAAATTTATAATTGGGTACGATGAGTACCTTCGTGTATAAATAAAAGAGGGGTCCCAAAATCAGTTGTGTACTTAAACCGATAAAAATAAGTCTTAAATCAATTCCACTTCCTAATTCCATAAACACAGATTTTCCAATTCTAAAAGATAATACTAGAATTAAAATGCAGAGTATTTGATTGGCTAGAATATTGCCTTTACGGTAAGACCATAAAAATATTGATAGTAAGAGACCTAGTAAAACACCAAAGCCACTAGCTAATATCAATATGATTTGTTGATGGGGCATATTATAAATAGTAATGGTGTTTTTAATTTAAAATCACACAAAAATAGCCATCCTAAATTTAAAGATGGCTATTTTTTTATTGCTGATTACCACAGCCTTATTCTATCTTCTGGTTTTTTATACAACTTATCACCTGGTTGTACATCAAAAGCTTTATACCAAGCATCCATGTTTACAGGAGCGCCAATTGTTCTGTATGGACCTGGAGAATGAGAGTCTGTTTTAATTAGTTGTGCCGCGGCTTCTGGTAATATATTTCCTCTCCAAACTTGGGCCCATGATAAGAAGAAACGTTGATCTGGGGTAAAACCATCAATTTTCTCATTGCTCTGACCTTGTTTGGTCATTTTAAAAGCGGTATAAGCTGCATTTAATCCTCCTAAATCTCCAATGTTTTCCCCCATTGTTAACTTACCTAAAACATGGATTGTATCTACAACAGTATAAGCGCTAAACTGATCTCCTAAAGCTTTTGTTTTCTCATTAAATTTAGCTCTATCTTCATCTGTCCACCAATTTTTTAAATTACCATCTTTATCGTATTGACTTCCAGTATCATCAAATCCATGACTCATTTCATGGCCTATTACTGCCCCAATACCACCATAATTCACAGCATCATCTGCATTAGGATCAAAGAAAGGAAATTGTAAAATTCCGGCAGGAAAAACAATTTCATTCATGGTTGGGCTGTATGATGCATTTACTGTTGGAGGTGTCATCCCAAAACGAGTACGATCTACTGGTTTTCCTAATCTATTAATGTTTTCATTGTAACTCCAAACACCTGCATTGCGTAGGTTTTGAAAGTAAGTTCCTCTATTAATTTCTAATCCATTATAAGTTTGCCATTTTGTGGTATAACCAACTTTAGGGGTAAAAGCATGTAGCTTTTCTAAGGCCTTTTTCTTTGTCGCATCACTCATCCATTCTAAGCCATTAATTCTAATTTCAAAAGCTTTGCGCAAGTTTACAATCATTTCATCCATACGCACTTTAGCGTCTGGTTTAAAATATTTGGCTACATAAAGTTGGCCTAATAATTCACCTATGGTACCATCTGTTAAAGAAGACATGCGTTGCCAACGTGGTGTTTGAACCTTTTGGCCAGTTTGTGCCTGTGTAAATGCAAAGTTTGCTTTTACAAAAGGAGAACTCAAATTATTTGCTGAACCTCTTAATATGTTCCATTCTAAATAAGTTTTCCAGTCATCCATTGGTACGCTTGTTAACATACCATTTAATGTTTTAAAGAAAGACAATGAATTAACTAAGACTGTATCTTGCCCGGTAATTTTGAATTTAGGTAAATAAGTTGCCCAATTAATAGCTGGAGTTACCTTGTTAAATTCGGCAATGGTCAATTTATTATAAGTTTTATACTGATCACGCATTTCAATACGACTCATTTGAGCTGTTGCGAATGCTTTCTCTAAGTTAAATACAGTTGTCGCTTTTTGTTGAGCTTCAGCTTCGCTATAACCAATAAGGGTAAATAGTGTTGCCATATAAGTATTGTATGCAGTTCTAATCTTTACACTTTGTGGATCATCTCTTAAGTAATAATCACGGTCACCCAAACTTGTTCCTCCTTGTGATATATTTACTACATATTTGGTTACATTTTTTCTGTCTTGGCTAACACCTAAACCAAACATTCCACCACCAATTCCAGAAGTACGCATATAAGCTATATGATCTAAAAGACCTTGAACATCTTTAAGCTGTTTAATTTTTTCTAAATCTGCTTTAATAGGAGTATAGCCTAGCTTTTCTATAGTGATGCTATCCATAGCTGCAGCATAAAAATCGCCAACACGTTTAGCAACAGAACCTGGAAGCGCATTTTTATCGGCAGCTGCGGTTTCTACTAAGCTTCTTACGGCTTGGGCATTAAATTCGCGAAGTTCATTAAAAGTACCCCAACGTGTTTCTTTTGCTGGTACGGGATTATTTTTTACCCATGTTCCGCTTGCATAGCGATAAAAATCATCACCTGCTTTCACGGTTAGATCCATGTTTGCTGGGTCAATATATTTTTTAGGAGCTTTTTGTGCATTAGCAGCTACACTGCTAATAACAATACCTAAAACTGCGACATAGTTTTTGAATTGAGTTTTCATACTTTAAAGAATATTTAAAGTTGAAAATTAAGAAATAGCTAATGAACAAATGTAAGTTAATAGAAATATTACTTATTAAACCAGTAATAGATTTTACTTAAACTAATTCTGCGAAAGATTTCTCCGCTAAAAAATGCTAATCTAAACGATTTCATGTTTTTCAGTTTTATATCTATTTAACATATTTTAACACTTTTTATTGTGCTGTGATGAAAATATGCTTTGAGTTAGCTAAGTTTTTAAGGTTAGAATAAGACAATAAACCTTTCCTATCTACCTCTAAATTAGTATATTTGGTATAATGACTACCGAAAAAACATACCCAGATTTAACTGAAAAGAAAGTTTATAGTGTTAATGATGTTGACGAATCATTAACATATAGCTATGCCCATTATTTGAACTGGCTTTTTGATGAAAGAGTAGAATTAATTAAAGGGAAAATCTTTAAGATGAGTCCTGCTCCATCTCGCATTCATCAAGAGGTTTTTGGAGCAATATTTTTATCAATAGGTAATTTTCTAAAAAATAAACCTTGCAAAGTTTACGGTGCTCCGTTTGATGTTCGCTTTCCAAAAAAGAGTAAAGCAGATGCAGCTATTTTTACTGTTTTGCAACCTGATATTTGTGTAGTTTGTGATTTAAGTAAACTAGATGATAAAGGCTGTATTGGTGCACCAGACATCGTAGTAGAAATCTTATCTCCAGGAAATAATAAAAAAGAACTGTTCAATAAATACCAAGTTTATGAAGAGTTTGGTGTTAAAGAATATTGGGTGGTTAGTCAAAGTGATCAAAACATTCTAATATATACTTTAAACGATTTGGGTAAATTTCAACCCTCTAAAATTTTTACTTTAGGGGAGGCAGTCACTTCTTCGGTATTGCCAGGTTTTGTTCTGGAACTGGATGATGTTTTTGAGGGTTTATAATATTAATTAATTGCGTTTATTCTAATGCCATTGTAACTTGTAAATGGAGATAGTGACCAAATATCTGTAGAAACTTCACAAGTATAAGATTGTGTGTTTTCTTGTAAGTTGCCAGCTTTTAAAATTTCGTTTTTACTTGAATATCCCTTCGGATAGATTAAACTAATCTCTCCAGTTTTTCTTGTCTTAGGATTATAATTTATCATTAAAATTCTTCCTTCAACCTCATAATAGTCATCCCAATGTGTAATTGATGTGTCAGATGGATCTTTTTGGTTTTTTAAATTCAATATTTTTCTAGTTTCGTCGATGTTTTTTCCAATTAATAATGGAATATTAAAGTATGTTTTTGGTTTTTTGGAGCAGCTCAAAAACGTAATAATTAAAATAAAGCAACTCATTAAACCTAGCTTGTCCATAAATTCATAATTTGGTTATAAGTTAATAATTTATTTTAGACGATTTCATTAATATTTAAGTTTAATATACTGTTTCTTATTTTCAAATAATTTCCAAGAATAACTTTGTCAAATTCTTTCAGCCTTGCTATAAAGTTGACAAAGTGAGCCATTTCTGCTTTGGTCTTTTGAGCCTAAAAACGTATTTTTACAAGCTAAATTCGACATCACCATATAAATGAGCATTTCTACTAAATACAATCCTACAGAAACTGAAGATAAATGGTACAGCTATTGGTTAGACAAAAAGTTTTTCCACTCTGAACCTGATGAACGTGAGCCATATACCATCGTAATTCCGCCACCAAATGTTACTGGCGTTTTGCACATGGGGCACATGTTAAATAATACCATTCAGGATGTATTGATTCGTAAAGCTCGTATGCAGGGCAAAAATGCGTGTTGGGTTCCTGGTACAGATCATGCTTCAATTGCTACCGAGGCTAAAGTTGTAGCTATGCTTAAGGAGCGTGGAATCAATAAAAAAGACATTTCTCGTGAAGAATTTTTAAAATATGCATGGGAGTGGAAAGATAAATACGGAGGCATAATTTTAGAACAGTTAAAGAAATTAGGCGCAAGCTGCGATTGGGACAGAACTCGTTTCACAATGGAAGAAGACTTATCGGAAGCGGTAATAGATAGCTTTATTCATTTGTACAAAAAAGGCTGGATTTACCGAGGTATTCGTATGGTAAATTGGGACCCGGCAGGAAAAACTGCAGTTTCTGATGAGGAAGTAATCCGTAAAGAAGTAAATCAAAAATTATATTACATTAAGTATAATATTGTTAGTCCAGACGCTGGGAAGCCTGAATATTTAACAGTAGCTACAACTCGTCCAGAAACAATTATGGCTGATGCAGCAATCTGTATTAATCCTAATGATGAACGTTTTGCACACTTAAAAGGAAAAAGCGTTTTTGTACCCTTGGTAAATCACGAAATTCCGGTAATTGAAGATGAATATGTAGATATTGAATTTGGTACAGGCTGTTTAAAAGTTACACCAGCGCATGATTTGAATGATTATGAGTTGGGTGTAAAACACAATTTACCAGTTACAGATATTTTAAATGATGATGGTACTTTAAACGAGTTGGCAGTTATTTTGGTTGGTGAAGACCGATTTGTAGCGCGTAAAAAGATTGCCAAAATTTTAGATGAGACTGGTCATTTAGAGAAAGTAGAAGATTATAAATCTCAAGTAGGTTTTTCTGAACGTACTGATGCTGCTATAGAACCAAAGCTTTCTATGCAATGGTTTGTAAAGATGAAAGAGATGGCGCAGCCTGCATTAACTGATGTTTTGAATGGTGAGGTAAATCTAATTCCAAATAAATTTGAAAACACCTACCGTCATTGGATGGAAAATGTTCGCGATTGGAATATCTCTCGCCAATTATGGTGGGGACAACAAATTCCGGCATGGTATGATGATAAAGGAAATTGGGTTGTTGCTAAAACTAAAGATGAAGCATTAGAAGAATTTTGGAAAAAGAAAAATCTAGATGGAGCTGAAGCAGATAAAGCGGGATTTAAAAATCAGTTATCGCCTTTCGTAAAACAAGATGAAGATGTAATGGATACCTGGTTCTCTTCTTGGTTATGGCCAATTTCTGTATTTGATGGTTTTAAAGACCCAAATAATAAAGACATTAATTATTACTACCCAACCAATGATTTGGTAACTGCACCAGAAATTTTATTCTTCTGGGTAGCAAGAATGATTATGGCCGGACATGAGTTTATGGGCAAAAAACCGTTTACAAATGTTTACTTAACAGGAATTGTACGTGATAAATTGGGCAGAAAAATGTCTAAATCATTGGGTAACTCTCCTGATCCGATTGGATTAATAGAAAAATATGGCGCAGATGGCGTAAGAGTTGGAATGCTAATGTCATCACCCGCTGGTAACGATTTAATGTTTGATGAATCATATTGTGAACAGGGAAGAAATTTTGCCAATAAAATTTGGAATGCTTTCCGCTTGGTTAAAGGTTGGGAAGTTGATGAAAATTTAGAAAACCCAAATCAACAAGCAATCACATGGTTCGAAAATCGTTTCAGTGAAGCATTGGCTGAAATTGAAGCTAACTTTAAGCAATATCGTTTATCCGAAGCTTTAATGGCTACCTATAGATTGGTTTGGGATGATTTCTGTGCCTGGTATTTAGAAATGGTTAAACCTGCATACCAACACCCCATCGATGCAGAAACTAAAGCGGTTACCATTACCTATTTCGAGCAGGTTTTGAGGTTGTTGCACCCATTTATGCCGTTCTTAACGGAAGAATTATATCATGATGAATTATTTGGCGAAAGAACTGAAATGGATTGCTGTATTGTTGCAGCCTATCCTACAATTGGCCAAACCGATGAGTTATTGCTAAAAGAAGCAGAGCTGATTAAAGATTTAATTTCTGAAATTAGAAACGTAAGAAATACACGTCAAATTTCTCCGAAAGATGCCTTGCCATTAAGTATTAAAGTTAACTCTGGGGTTGATTATGAGAAATGGATTAACATTGTTTTTAAATTGGCTAACATTAACGAAGTTGAGTTGGTAAATGATAAGATAGCTGGAGCTGCAAGTTTTATGGTTGGCAACGATGAGTTTTTTATTGTTTTAAATGAAAATGTAGATTTAGATGCAGAAAAAGAACGTTTAACAAAAGAATTGGAATATTTACAAGGCTTCTTAAAATCTGTTGATGCGAAATTGAGTAATGAACGTTTTGTGCAAAATGCAAAACCAGAAATTATTGAAAACGAACGCAATAAAAAAGCTGATGCAGAATCGAAAATAAAAACGATAACTGAAAGTTTAGCATTATTAGAAGGGTAATTCAAAATGAAAGTAAAAGCATCAATTCTATTTATTACATTGTCTACTATCCTTTTAGGATGCATTAGTAAGCCAAAACCAAAAATTGAGCAAATTACCTATCAGTCAAAGATTTTTTTAGAACATAGCTTAATTGAATATTTAAATAAAAGTGAAGGATTGCAGAGCGAAGACAGCTTAAAATTTACCAATGCGCTAGATTCATTTCAAAGACATGTTAAGGGTTTAAGTAATAACATCGATTTTTTGACTGAATTTCCTTTACAGGCTACCAACATTAGAGACACTTTAATAGGTGACCAACTTTTTAAAATGGCAACTTTTGAGACTTATACAGATTTATCAAGACCTAAAGGGTCGCTCCTAAACCGTATGCAACTAAGAATAAATGGAATTTTCCAGTTTATCGATGAAGCACAAGGTTTGGAATTAGGCGGCAAGTATTATCTTAAATCAATGATTTATAAACAAGGCAAACGTGCAGATGTAAATTATTATAAAAAGTCTGGTGGAAATATTTATGTTTTGGGCGTTTATCCAATGCAGGTTAAGGAATTAACACCGGTTCCAACTACGGTAAGAATGGCTAGTTTAAATTGAAATTTACAAATATTTGAATTATTAAATTTAAGCCCTTTGATGTTTTTCAAAGGGTTTTTTTATGATGTTAACGATAATCTTACACGCTAGTTTTCCCTTAATTATATTTAAATATTAAATTAGTTCGATAATTTCTAACCAATAAACACAAAATTAAACCAATGAGAAAGTTAATTTATTTATTAATGGCGATTGTTTTATTCGCCTGCTCTGAAAAACCAAAAGGTTTTGATTCTAAAATTTTCCTTGAAAAAGAAGTAAGTAATTTTGTCGAAAATAACCCAGGTTGGACAAAAAATGTGAATACAGAAGCCGAAATTACAGAGAAGTTTAAGCATAAAATGATAAACCTTAGCAATGAGGGAACGTTTTTAACTGATTTTCCATTTCAACTAGTGTCAATTTCAGATACAACTGTAAGTGACCAAGCTGTAAAAGTTGCCATATTTAAGAGTTTTAAGGATCAGGCAAGACCAAAAGAATCGCTTTTGAACCAGTTAGAGTTAGAAATTCGTGGTATCATGTCGGCTGATCAGGTAACAAATTTAGCGATTGATAAAAAATACACCTTAAAAGGAATGCTTTATAAACAAGGAAAAAGGGCAGATGTGAAATTTTTCCATGGAGCAGAAATTCCAATCTATACTTTGGGGAAATATACCTTTTGGAATATTGAAACAAAAGCACTTTAAGGATTTTTGACCTATTTCTAATTATAGAGTTTAAACATTGTAATTCATTTTAGGAACGATTGCGTAAATATTTTACATGAAGTCCTACGGTTTCTGATTAAAAAATCATATAATTGAGTTGGGTTAAATCATTTTAATCTAACCAGATATAATCTTTCAATCACCTAATTGTAGTTCTGAAATGAATAATGCAAGAAAATTAATTATAGTTGATTTTATGATTGTGAATTAATTACTGTCTATAAAATTTAACTAGATATGAACGCAAAAGCCTTCATCACATTAGCCATAGTATCTGCAGTAGTATTGCTTGGGTTTCAATCTCAACAAAAAACATACCTGCAACTTGGTATAATTGCCTCACTAGAAAGGGATAGTTTAGTGCATGCCGCTGGTTTTAAATTAAACGGTGGATCTGTTAATGCACTCATTTCTCCGTCTTTAACAGAAGAGAAATTTAGGCAAAATATTGAGCGAATAAAAGCAGCTAAATGCAAAATTTATCTGTGTAATGTGCTGTTTCCAGGTAAAATGAAAATAGCTGGACCAGATGTAAATGAGAAAAATGTTTTAGCCTATGCTGATAGTGTTTTTTTAAGAGCAGCGCAAGCTGGAGTTGAGCTTCTTGTTTTAGGTAGTGGTACATCAAGAAGAATTCCAGAAGGTTATAATGTACAAAAAGCAGAATTAGATTTTGTAGCTTTATGTAAAAAGTTAGCTGTTTTGGCACAAAAACATAAAATTAAAATAGCTATTGAGAATTTACAAAGTAAGGAGACTAATTTTTTAACCTCATTAAAAGCTACCGCTGAAGTTGTTAAGCTAGTTAATCATCCCAATTTTGGGCTTAATGCTGATATTTACCACATGCGCTGCGAAGGCGAATTGCCACAAAGCATTGTTGATGCTAAAAAATTACTCATCCACTGCGAAATTGCGGAAACAGAAAAGAGAACATTACCAGGTGTTCAGGGTGATGATTTTAGACCATATTTGCGAGCATTAAAAGAAGCAAATTACAAAGGCCCATTATTTATTGAAGCAGGTTTTACTAAACCATCAGATGCTGAAATATCATTTAAATTCCTCACTAAGCAAATTAATGAAGTGTTTATGAAATAATGACTAGGCTTATATCCAAATTTAGAATAGACATATATCAATATACCAGAAAGCAAATTATCCCAAAAAACTATAAAACTTTATTTCATGGAAAATTCGAGAAGAAAATTCATTAAACAGTCAACTATGCTTGCAGCAGCAACTTATGCCGGTACATTAACAAGTAGTGCAAAAAGTTATAGTCGGATTATTGGTGCCAATGATAGGGTAAGAGTGGGTGTGGTTGGTTTTTCTGACAGATTTAAAGATACCCTATTCCCATGTTTCCAAAACCATAATAAAGAACTTAATTTTGATATTGTAGGTCTTTCTGATCTCTGGAATTACCGGAGAGATTTGGGTATTGCGCACATTCAAGGGAAAATAGGCCATGATATTAAAGCTTGTAGAAATAACGATGAGCTTTACGCTATGAAAGATTTAGATGCCGTAATTGTGAGTACTGCCGATTTTCAACATGCCATGCATACCATCGAAGCCGTAAAAGCTGGTTGTGATGCTTATATAGAAAAACCTTTTGCAGAAACAATGGCTGATGCAAAAGCCGCATTAAAAGCAGTAAATGAAAGTAAAAAAATAGTTCAAATAGGTTCGCAACGCAGAAGCGGAGAAAACTATGCCAACGCAGCCCAATACATCCAAGATGGAAAATTTGGACCAATCACAGCTGTAGATTTAGTTTGGAATGTAAATCAACCTGGAAGGTGGCGTAGACCTGCATTAGTAGAGAAATTGAGACAAGAAGATATCGACTGGAAAAGATTTTTAGTTAATCGCCCAGCAGACACTTATGACCCAAGAAAATACTTGGAATATAGATTGTTTTGGCCATATTCTTCTGGAATGCCAGGGCAATGGATGTCACATCAAATTGATACCGTACATTGGTTTACTAAATTAAAACATCCGAGAAGTGTAGTTGCCAATGGCGGAATTTACACTTGGAAAGATGGTCGTAAAAACTGGGATTCGATGGTAGCCGTATTTGATTATGGACAACCAGATGGAAGCGATGGGTTTCAGGTAACATTTACTTCAAGAATGCAAAATAGTGTGGGTGATGTTGGTGAAGTTTATTATTCAAATGGTGGTGAATTAAACTTAATGACGAACAAGGTTTCACCAAAGGGTGGATTAGGTGAAAGAGAAGCTGCGGCAATGGGGATGAAAGCTAATTTGCTAGCTCCTTTTGATCTTTCTAAAAAAGAAATTAAAACCGCAAGTGATGCAAATATGGGAGGAGATAACTTAACTTCTGGCCATATGCGCAATTGGATGGAATGTGTAAGAAGTAGAAAAACACCAAATGCACCAGTTGAAGCAGGTTACTATCATTCTATTGCCAATATTATGACAAATGCAGCAGTACGTACAGGTTCAAAAGCCATTTTTGATGAAAAAACGCAAGAAGTGATGGCTGGTGGAAAAATCTTTAAATATTAGTAGTTAACTCGTCATTGCTAAACTTTGTCATTTAGAGCGAAGCGAAGATCTATAATCAAAAATCAACCCTATAATTATGTTCAGTTACTTTAAAAAAATTAGCCTTTTAACTCTCTCTCTAATCAGCCTCATCTCAGTGGCCAATGCTCAAAAAAGACATTTGTTTGATGGTAAAACATTAAACGGTTGGAAAATTGTTGCTGGCCTAGCTCCATATGCCGTAGAGAATGAAATGATTGTTGGTACCATGAAAGCTGGTTTACCAAATTCATTTTTAATAACAGAAAAAGAATATGGTGACTTTATTTTAGAACTAGATGTAAAGCTAGAAGGAGTGGAAACTAATTCTGGAGTACAAACCAGAAGCCATTTAGATCCAACTGCTAACAATGGAAAAGGAAGGGTTTTTGGAAGACAAATGGAAATCGATCCAACACCAAGAGCTTGGACAGGTGGTATTTATGATGAAGCAAGAAGACTTTGGTTATATCCATTGGAACAAAACCCAGCTGCAAAAACTGCTTATAAAACCGAAGAATTTAATCATTACAAAATAGAATGCATTGGCAATGAAATGAAAACTTGGGTTAATGGAATACCTGTTTCTTATGTGATTGATACTTTAGATAAATCTGGGTTTATTGGTTTGCAAGTACATGGTTTGGGTAATAAAACTTATCTAGAAGGAAAGAAAGTTTATTTCAAGAACATCAATATCCAAACAGAAAACTTAAAACCTCAAGCTTTTCCAAAAGCTACATACGTGGTTAATTTAACCCCAAATACTTTATCGGCTCAGGAAAAGGCAAACGGCTATAAATTGCTTTTTGATGGTAAAACAAATGCTGGGTGGGTTGGTGCTTATAAAGATGCTTTTCCTGCTAAAGGATGGGATATTGCAGATGGTCAATTAAGTGTGTTGCCTTCTAATGGCGCAGAATCTACCAATGGTGGCGATATTGTAAGTAAGGAACAATTTGCTGCTTTCGATTTGTCTTTTGAGTTTAAACTAACTGAAGGGGCAAATAGTGGAGTTAAATACTTCGTTACGTTGGCCGAAAAAAATGCAGGCTCTGCTATTGGATTAGAATATCAAGTATTGGACGATGAAAAACATCCAGATGCAAAACTAGGTAGAGATGGAAATCGAACATTATCTTCATTATATGATTTAATGACAGCAAAGAAAGTTTTGGGAAGTCCGAGACCAATTGGTACTTGGAATAGAGGTAGAGTTGTAGTTTATCCTAATAATAAAGTAGAACATTATTTAAACGGGGTTAAAGTTTTAGAGTATACCAAGGGCTCTGAAGAGTTTAAAAAATTAGTTGCCATTAGTAAATATAAAGATTGGAAAAACTTTGGTGAAGCTGCGAAAGGTCATCTTTTGTTGCAAGATCATGGTAACAAAGTGAGTTTTAGGACTATTAAAATCAAAACTTTATAATGCATCGTCGTTCGTTTGTTAAGAAATCAGCTTTGCTTGGCTCAGGTATTTTAATGGCTGAAAATCTTTTTGCAGGAGCAGCTTTAGCCCCAATAAATATCGCAATGATTGGTTGTGGAGATAGAGGGAAAGGAGTTTTATCTGTAATCCAGAAAATGAGCACTAAATTTAATATTGTAGCTTATTGCGATGTGTTGGATTTTAGATTAGAACAGACTAAAAAATATGTTCCTTCATCAGCTATTGCTGTAAAGGATTATAAAAAAATACTCGACGATAAAAAGATAGAAGCTGTTTTTATAGCAACCCCCTTAAACGAACATTTTAGAATTGCAAAGGATGCAGTTTTGGCTGGCAAAAGCGTTTATGTAGAGAAAACAATGACTTATGACATTGACGAAGCTTTGGCATTAAGAAAGTTGGTTAAACAATATCCAAAACAAGTTTTTCAAGTAGGCTATCAGTATCGTTATTCTCCTTTGTACTTTAAGGTTAAAGAGATGATACAAAGTGGATATATAGGCAAAGTTTCTCAAATAGATTGCCGTTGGGATAGAAATGGAAATTGGCGTAGAGCTGTTCCAGATCCGAGCCTAGAAAGACAAATTAATTGGCGGATGTATAAAGAATACTCTGGAGGATTACCTGCAGAGTTGTTATCGCATCAAATAGATTTTATTAATTGGGCTTTTGAAACACAACCTGATGAAATTATTGGTACTGGTGGGATAGATATTTATAAGGATGGTAGGGAAACATATGACAATGTTCAAGCAACCTTACGCTACAAAAATGCGGGTATGATTGGCAATTTTGGTGCAACTTGCGGTAATGCTCATGATGGTTATTTATTCAAAATCAAAGGCACAAAAGGTTCAGTTAATTTATTGCCAGATACCGGAATCTTCTATCCAGAAATGGAAACAGTTAAACAGCTAGGAATTGTTGACGGAGTAACCGGAGCTACCAAAATAGTAGTGAACAAAGATGGTGGAATACCAATTTTAGACAAACCCACTAAAGATGGAACTTTCTATGCGTTAGAAGAATTCTATAAATCAATTACTGAAGGCAAAATGCCAGTCTCGAACATTAATACCGGAACTCAAGCCTCTATTTGCGTAGCCATGTGTAATGAAGCAATTTATAGTGGAAAGACACAGTTTTGGAAGAAGGATTATTTTTAGAGGATTGTTTGTCATTCTGAGCATCGCGAAGAATCTAAGAGTTAATGTCATCCTGAGCTTGTCAAAAGGTTTTTAAGTTTGTGTCATCCTGAGCCTGTCGCAGGATCTATTGTTGATAATTGAATGGCCGTTTCAACAAGCTCAACGTGACAGACTTTGACGATCTACGGAGTTGGAATTACAATTACTACAACTCTTTATAACTAGGTAATTCTTCAACAAATAAAAATTTTCCATTGGTATGGTCAATTTTTGCATAATAATGATTTAAGCCATTGGTAACCGCCAACCAGCGAGCCTTGTAAACAGAATTATATCTTGCAGCTTGATCGAAAGTAGCTTGGGTAATTGCAATTGAAGGAGCTTTACACTCAATCACCATTATCTTTTCACCTACATTGTCATAAACTAAAATATCACTTCGCTTTCTAGTCTGATTTAAGCTCAGTCCACCTTCAATTTGTAGCAAGGCTGATGGGAAACCTTTTTCCTTCAGTAAATAGCGAATAAAATGCTGTCTAACCCATTCTTCGGGCGTTAATACCAAGTGTTTCTTTCTTATCTCATCGAAAATAAAATACAAATCATCCCTTTGGGTAATTTTAAAAGGATGGTTAGGTAGGTTAAGAGGAGTTGGATTAAACATTTATTTATCGCCAATTGAATGAGCAGAATCTACATTGTTTTGCTTCAGGGGTTCTTGCCAATTTATTGCAACTAGGACAGTTATTTAAGAAAACCTTTTCGCAATTTTCACACATTATTCTTTCAGCAG
Source organism: Pedobacter polaris (assembly GCF_005116505.1). Taxonomy (GTDB): domain Bacteria; phylum Bacteroidota; class Bacteroidia; order Sphingobacteriales; family Sphingobacteriaceae; genus Pedobacter; species Pedobacter polaris. The sequence continues at coordinate 1,372,528 of NZ_SWBR01000002.1, read as the reverse complement.
CTTTAACTTCAAAGTTATCATAGCCCTCTTTTAATAAATTTAAAATTTCAATATCTTCAGTTATCCACCCTTTTCTCTTATAAATATTTAATAGAGGATAATTAGTATTTTGTGTGATTTCCTTTAAGTCAAGCTTTATTAAAGAGTGCGTATGTCTAATAGCTAGCCTTTCCGAATCGGTTAATAATGCAGAAAAATAATTAACAATATACTTTGCGGTTTCCTGATCCAATCTATTTTTAATTTATTGTTGTCAAAGTTAATATTTGTGAATAAACTATTTCACCAAAATCGTAAATCGTAAATCGTAAATTGTAAATTTACCGCAAATGAGTGCCGTAGATATTATAAAAGATTTAAAAACCAGAAAATTTAAACCACTGTATTTATTACAGGGTGAAGAACCGTATTATATTGATCAAGTGGTTGATTATATAGAGAGTAATGTTTTAAATGATGGCGAAAGGGGTTTTAACCAAACTGTATTGTACGGTAAAGATACCGATATGGCAACTATTTTAAATGCGGCAAAACGATACCCCATGATGTCGGAGTATCAAGTGATTATTGTTAAAGAGGCACAAGATTTAAAATGGGCAAAAGAAACAGAAGGCAGCAGTAAAGAAGCTGAATTTGCTTTAAATTATTTTGAAAAACCTTTACCAAGTACAATTTTGGTTCTGGCTTACAAATACGCCAACTTCGATAAACGCAAAAAGATATACAAATCAATCTCAAAAAATGGAGTAATTTTTCAATCAGATCCTGTTCGTGATTATAAATTAATGCCTTGGATTGAAGAACACATTAAAGAAAAAGGTTATAAAATTGCACCTCAGGCAGCAGCTTTAATGGCAGAATACTTAGGTACAGATTTATCTAAAATTGCTAATGAAGTTGAGAAACTTTGTTTAAACATTAGTAAAGAAACGACCATTAATACAGAACATATTCAGAAAAACATTGGCATTAGTAAAGAATACAATGTTTTCGAATTGCAAAAAGCCTTGGCCACAAGAAATGTTTTAAAATGCAATCAGATTGTGAATTACTTTGCAGATAACCCAAAAGCAAACCCCATGGTAATGGTAATGGCAAATTTAAACGGTTATTTCACGAAGATTTTAAAATATCATTACCTGCCAAATAAAAATGATGCTGCCAAGGAATTAGGTGTTAGCCCATATTTTATTAAAGATTATGAAACGGCTGCCAGAACTTTTAATGATGCAAAAACTTTCGAAATCATCAGTTTATTAAGAGCGTATGATTTAAAAAGTAAAGGATTAGATAGTACAGGAAATACAACTGATGGGGAATTACTAAAAGAAATGCTTTTTAAGATGATTCACTAGTCATTTTACAGTTTGCAATTATCAGCTCAACTTCCAACAATTTATTAATTCAACAATATAAAAATCAAAAAATGCTAAAAGGATTAAGAACCATCGTATATCATGTTAATGATTTAACAAAGGCCAAAGAATGGTATAAAACAGTGTTTGAAATAACCCCATATTTTGACGAACCTTTTTATGTAGGTTATAATGTTGGTGGTTTCGAGTTAGGTCTAGATCCAGATCCTTCTGGTTATAAAAGTGGAAGCACTTCCATTACTTATTGGGGAGTTGAAGATATTGAAGCCTGTTTTAAAAAGTTTGTGGCAGCTGGAATTGAAGTTCATGAAGCACCAAAAAACGTAGGTGGTGCAATTTGGGTTGGCAGTATTTATGATCCTTTTGGAAATGTAATTGGTTTAATTGAAAATCCAGAGTTTGCTTCTTAGCTATTTTATTCATAAATCATAATTCGGGATATAAATTCATATGAAACATTGGCTAGTCAAATCAGAACCGTTTAAATACAGTTGGGAAAAATTTAATAAAGAAGGTCGTACTTTTTGGGATGGCGTTCGTAATTATCAAGCTCGCAACAACCTCAGAGAGATGAGGGAAGGGGATTTAGTGCTTTGGTACCATAGTAACGAGGGCAAAAATGTTGTTGGCATTGCTAAAGTGGTTAAAGAATCATACCAAGATCCAACAACCGATGATAAAAATTGGGTAGTTGTAGATTTAGTACCAGTACAAGCTTTAGATAAACCAGTAACACTAGAGCAAATTAAAGCCGAAGAAAGCTTGAAGGATATTTCATTGGTAAAGCAGGGTCGTTTATCAGTAATGCCCTTAAAAGCAACAGAATTCGATAAAATTTTAGAAATGGGCAGCTAAGCTGGTTATACATTAAAAGGTATATAAACAGCCAGTTCTTTAAGATGTAAACGAAGCGTTTTTAACTATAATGAGCTAATTAATTGGCTTGTTATTTGCTAGTTAGCTAAAAACGAATCTTATGAAAATAGCGCTTTCTTTTCTTCTGATCATTTTTGTTTATAATTCAGCTTTTACTCAGCAAATAAAGCCCTATTTGGCTGTAGTAAAAACTACTCAGGGACAACAAAAAGGTATACTACAAAGAGTAGATTCTAATTATGTAGTCTTGGACGCTGAATCGGGTTTTGTTAGAATTGAGACAAAATTGATTAAATCAATAAAAATTAAAGTCGTTAAAAGTCCATATCAAGCAAAAACGTATATTAATTACAGTTGGGATACCTCAGAGTATAATATTTCGCAAGGCGATAAAATGGTTAATAAATGGGGAGAAGTAGAGCCAACCCTAGGAGAACAGATCACTGGCTCTGTTGCTACTGGTGTTATTAATGGTGTAGCGAATCTTATGGCTATTCCAATTCAAGCTATCAATTCTCCAATTGCTAGTTATAGTTTTAAAAATAAACTTACTGCAGAAGAAGAGCAAAGTTTAAGTTACTTTTCTATAGATTACCAAAGAAGTCCACAAAGTATGTTGGCATTAAAGAACTTAAAAGCAATAAAATAATTAAGCTTCAATAGTTTCTTTTTTGTGACCTTTTTTAGTAGCAATTAAGCCAATACTCATTACTAAACTTGAGCCAAGTACAACCACAAATAAAAATGCAGTACTAATTTCTGGCAATTTCATGCTGGCTGGTAAATTGTAATATAAAAGTATACTGATTAGGCCTCTTGGAGATACAAAACCTTCTGGCAACACACGATCTTTCTTAAAGATAAGGAGGTAAGTAAACCTACAGATGTAGATGCTTATTAAGATCAACAATCCGTTAACAATGATGTTTTGGTCATCTAGCTGATAAATATTCATAGTAAAACCAAAAATTACAAAGAAAAAAGTACGGATAATAAAGGCACTTTCTGCAGATAGTTGATGTAGCTGAACTAAATCTTTAGAAAGATTTTCATAGATAAAAATGGTTTTAAACCATGCATATTTAATAGTATCGGCGTTGTTAAGAAATAACCCAAATGATAGAATTAAAATTAAGGAAGATAAATGGTAAGATTGCCCAATGGCATATACCAAAATCAGAATAGAAATGATTAAAAAAAATTTGATATGATGAGAGATTTTACCCATAATGTAAAGCAGGAAAATACAGGCTAGAACAGAAAGAATTAATATTAAAGCAGTATTTAAGCCTAAACTTGCAAAAGAACTTGCTGAAATGTGCTGATTTGAAATGGCAAAATTAAAGAGAATAATGCCCAAAATGTCAGAAAATGAACTTTCGTAAATGATAAATTCTCTACTTTTTTTAGCTAACCCAGCAACAGAAGGAATTGCGATAGCGGAGCTGATTACGCTAAATGGTATCGCATTTACAAAACAGAGATACAAATCTTGTCCAGTAATTTGATAGATAATAAAACTAATTATAGTTACAGTAAACAGTAACATTATTAAGGCAGCTAAAAATGCTCCTTTTATAACTTTATTCTTGTCTTTATCATATTTAAGTTCGAGTGATCCTTCAAATACAATTAAAATTAACCCAACCGTGCCAAGGGCGGGTAAAATTTTTAAAAAGTTAAAGGTCTGGATATTAAGATTGTCTACCAAAAGCCGTAATCCAATACCTAAAAGTAATAACAATAAAACTGAAGGTAGTTTTGTTTTACTTGCAACTAAGTCAAACAAATAAGAGAAAATAACTAATCCGCTTAAGATTATTAAAGTTGTATAGGTCGTCATTTTACTGTTTTTTTACCGACCAAATGGCCTTAACTAATCCTTAAAAAATAAAGCTTTTAATTCGCTTGCATCATTTGGCTCCATTTTTCCGGCCAAAATTAAACGCAATTGCCTGCGACGTAATGCGCCATTAAATAATTCTATTTCTTCTTCTGTTTCTGGTTTAAGTTCTGGTACAGGGATAGTTCTGCCGCTTTGGTCAACCGCTACAAAGGTGTAATAAGCTTCATTACTTTTTGCTCTAGTTCCAGAAGGAATATTTTCTGCCCAAACGTCTAACCTTACTTCTACAGAAGTATGAAATGACCGTGTAACCTTTGCTTCTATAGTAATTACATCACCCAATTTTATAGCTTGTTTAAAAGAAACATTATCTACAGATGCTGTAACCACAATTCTATTGCAATGTTTTTGAGCAGAAATAGCTGCGGCAATATCCATCCAATGCAATAACCTCCCACCCATTAAATTGTTTAAAGTGTTTGTGTCATTTGGTAGCACTAATTCATTCATTATGGTGAACGAATTTTTTGGATTTTTAGCTTTTATACTCATAATGGGGGCGAAAATACAGAAAATAGGTGCCTTTTTAGCTATTTATTTTAGAAATCTTTCTTTTGGGAATGACTATTAAACCGCTCATAGTTGCACAACAAAAGTTGCCTAAACCCGATTTAGTGGAAAGCTTTTCGCTTGGAACGAGAGCAGGGCTGTTTTATCCAATGAAAAACTACTCCTGCTTTTAAAACAATCTTTTAAGCATTAATGAGTGATGTAGCTTAATTCCTTAACGTTTAATTTAACAATAATTCAAACAATAACCATAAATTACCGTTATAAACGCATCGAAATCCAAAATTTACTATGCAAAATCAAACGCTCATCCAATATTTTCATTGGTATTACAATGAACCAGATAATTTATGGACCAAGGCAAAAAAAGAAGCCAAAAACTTAGCATCAATGGGTATTACTGGAGTTTGGCTTCCACCTGCTTGTAAGGGCAGTAATGGTGGTTACTCTATAGGTTATGATATCTATGATTTATTTGATTTGGGAGAATTTGACCAGAAAAATAGCATCCCTACCAAATACGGAAGTAAAGAACAGTATATAGCTGCAATTAATGAATTTCATAAAAATGGAATAAATGTGCTTGCTGATACCATTTTCAATCACAAAGCCGGAGGCGATGAAGTGGAAAAGATAAAAGTTAGAAAGGTAAACGAAGAGGATAGAAATGAGTTCATTTCTGAAGATATGGAAATCGAAGCATGGACGAAATTTACGTTTCCTGGTAGGGCAGGAAAATATTCTGAATTTATTTGGGACTACAAATGTTTTAGTGGGGTAGATTATGCTGAAGACATAAAAGAAACAGCGATATATGCCATACAAAATGAATACGGTGAAGGTTGGGAAGAGGTTCCATCTAAAGAGCTTGGTAATTACGATTATTTGATGTTTAATGATATTGATTTTCGAAATCTAGCTGTTAGGGAAGAGTTAAAAAGGTGGGGGAAATGGTATTTTGATAACTGCAACTTAGATGGGTTTAGATTAGATGCAGTTAAACATATTCCTGCAGAATTTTTAGTAGAATGGATTGACTGGATGAAAAAGGAATGCCAGCGAGAGCTCTTTTTTGTTGCTGAAAATTGGAATATAGAAAGTGTAGAAGAACTTGAAAAATACATTGAAATTACGGGTGGTAAAACACAGCTTTTTGATTCATTGTTACATCATAATTTCTATCTGGCATCTAAAGCTGGGAAAGAGTATGATTTGAACTGCATATTCGAAAATACTTTAGCACACAGAAATCCATTATTAGCAGTAACTTTTGTTGATAATCATGATTCTCAGCCTATGCAAGCTTTAGAATCTTTTATAGAATATTGGTTTAGGCCTTTGGCTTATGCTATGATTTTACTGAGAGAGGCAGGTATACCTTGCGTATTTTACACGGATGTATATGGTGCTGCATATGAAGATAATGGTCAGAAAGTTGAATTGGTTCATTTGGCGGAACTTCCGCAGTTGTTGAAAGTAAGGCAGAGTTTCGCTTATGGCAGTCAGATAGATTATTTAGACCATAACAATTGTATAGGCTGGACAAGAGCAGGGGATGACGAACACCCAAATTCTGGTATTGCAGTTTTAATGAGTAATGGTAATGAGGGTTTTAAGGAAATGGAGATTGGTAAACATTTTGCAGGTAAAACCTTTGTAGATATTTTAGAGAGAAGAGGAGAAGAAGTTGTAATTAGTGAGGAGGGTTTAGGAGAGTTTTATTGCGAAGCTGGAAGTGTTTCTGTTTGGGTTTTAAAAGTTGAATAGTTCACTCTTCAATAGTCATTTGTTCATTACCTGATAGTTTCAGATCTGAGTTGGTGCAGTAGTTTTGTAGTTTATATGGAAGTGTATCCTGACTAATGAACTAATGTACTAATGAACAAATTTACTTTTTAAGCGAATTTACACTATTAAAGCCAACCAATTCATCCCATCTACCGCCCGGTCTTTTGTAATAAATGAATATTTGATAAGTGTTTTCTGTTTCAAAAAAAGAGCTTTCGAAAATAGTGTTGTTATATTTTCCATTTTCATCTACCCAAACATATTTGTAATCATACAAACCCTGTTTAAGTTTAATGTTCTGATAAAAACGTTTTCTTGTTGGTTCGTAATTTAACTTGCTTTCCTCATTTAAAATATAGTTGTTAAACCTACCAACAACATATGCATTTCCTATTGAAGATGGTGGATTAGCATTTAAAGTGAACAAAACGTCAGCGTAGTCGCTATCTGTAACGTTATCTCTTCCGTCTTGGTTTCGGATAAAGAAGTTGCCATTTTCATCAAATTGATTGCTGTAACGAGCGGTTCCGTAAGGCTGGTCTGCGATTAAAATTACATTTATAGCAGTGTCTCTATAAAAATCTTGCACATGTTCACCTTTATAGCGAAAGCTTCTTGTATCAAATTTTCGATACTCATTACCCGCCCAAAATTCATTTAAGTTAATGTCATTATAAACCAATGAACCTTGTTTAACAAAAGTAGGTTTGGTATTTAGTATAGCAGTTTGTGGATCGTTATTTTGCATCACAATCGCTTTTAAATCCATAAAAGGATTTGTGATTGGCATAGGATGAAAAATGGTGAAATTAATTTTTTGCTTGCTATTTCTAAATTCTACCTGACTGCTTGGAACAACTTCACTACCCACATTAACTGCATTATTTGTAATATAAAAACGCTGCGTAATAACTATTTTTTGAGGGTTATTACCTTCATAAACTTTTAGCAAATAATTTCCGGCCAGTTTGGGCTTAATTTGATCATTTGGTAAATTGAGTTGATAATGGGTAAACTTTTGTAAAGTATTGAAAGAGAAGCGATAGTTAAAAATGATATCTTCCTTAAAAGACTCTAGATAATCAAGCTGGTTAATTTTAGAGGGCTTCCAATCATAGGTACAGTGCTCTATGGTGTAACTGTAATTTTTATTTCCACCTTTTAAATCATCAAAGGCTAAGGTTATGGTTTCACCACTCTTTAGTGCAATAAGGGGCAAAGATTGTTCTTTTTTTGAATTGTAACACTCAATCGTCTTAATATTAGGCTGATATACTTTATTGTCATACACGACAACTGGATATTGTGCAAAAGCGCTAAAATAACACGTTATCATAAAGTAGATCAGCCCTATTTTTTTCATTAAGCCTCTAATTCCATGATCTCTGCAGCCAAATCTTCCCAAGTTTTTTGGGCATGGTCTAACAAAGCTTTTTCTGCTAAATATTTTTTATTGGCCTCTTCTAATTTATGCTGATTAGAAAAAATCTCTTCTTTTGCTAATTCAGCTTCAGCTTCTTTTACGCTCAATTCAAAAACTGAAATTTCTTCTTCAGTTCTTTTTAATTTATCATTGAGTTTTTTCAATTGCTGTTGTGCATTAGCAGGTGCTTGTTCAACAGGTTTTTTTTCTTCAACAGTAGTAGGCTTAACAGGAATTGGTTTAGGCGTAGGAATTACCCTTTTGCTATTCCATTCTTCATATTCGGCATAAGTTCCAGGATATTCCTTGATTTTTTCTTCTTCAATGAACCAGATTTTGTTAGCTACATTATCTAAAAAATACCTATCGTGAGAAACAGATATAAATGTTCCTTCGTATTGTTGTAAAGCCTGAATTAAGATGTTAACAGACTGAATATCCAAGTGGTTGGTAGGCTCATCTAGAATTAAGAAGTTAGAATCTGTAGTTAAAGATTTAGCCAAGGCAACCCTCGATTTTTCTCCTCCAGAAAGCACCTTAATTTTCTTGAAAACGTCATCGCCTGTAAACAAGAAACAACCTAAAATAGATCGCAATTCGGTATCGGTATGTTTAGGAGCAAATGCTTGCAACTCTTCTAAAATAGTATTCTCTAAGTGCAACGATTCCAACTGGTGTTGCGCAAAGAAAGTTGTGGTTACATTATGTCCGGTTTCAATTTTTCCAGTAAAACCTTCGGCTCCAGCAATCATCCTTAACAAAGTAGATTTACCTTTACCATTAGCTCCAATCAGGGCAATTTTATCGCCTTTTTCAATCAAGCCATCCGCATTTTCTAAAATATCAATATTTGGATAAGCTTTTGTTGCATTGTCAACCTTAATTACGTGTCTGCCACTTGGTTTAGAGAACTTGAAGCTAAAGTTTACGGTCGGGTTATCATCATCTACATCTTCCACACGTTCCATCTTATCTAAAGCTTTCATACGCGATTGAGCCATTTTAGCTTTACTTGCCTTTGCTTTAAAACGCTCAATTAAACGTTCTTCTTGCTTAATTTTAGCTTGTTGGTTTTTAAATTCTCCCTTTTGAATTTCGCCACGTAATGATTTCTCTTCTACATAGAATGAATAATTTCCTGCATAAACAGTTAATTTTCCTTTTCTTGATTCAACCGTTTTACGCACAATCTTATCTAAGAAATACCTATCGTGAGATACGATTACAATTGCACCTTCAAAGCTACCTAAATAGTTCTCTAACCATTTAATTGATGGTAAATCCATGTGGTTGGTCGGCTCATCTAGTAGTAAAATATCAGGGGTTTGCAAGAGAATTTTCGCTAACATTACACGCATACGCCAACCCCCAGAAAAGGTATTTAACGGACGGTGTTGATCTTCTGTACTAAAACCTAAACCAGCTAAAATTTCGTTTGCACGATATTCAATGTTATAACCATCTAGCGCTTCAAACTCCTGTTGTTTATCGCTCAGTTTATACAAAGTTTCTTCGCTGTAATCTGTTTCGATCTTTTTTAATAATTCTTCAATCTCATCATGTAATTGGTTTTGACGCTCAAAAGCCTCCATTGCCACATGTAAAATGGTGTGATGTGATTCATAAGAAAGTAAATCTTGGTTTAAATAACCAATTTTTATATCTTTCGCCATAGAAATGCTACCTGAAGATGGAGCATATTCGCCAACAATTATTTTTAATAAAGTAGACTTTCCGGTACCATTTGCACCGATTAGTCCAACTCTGTCACCTGGTTTAATATGCCAGTTTGCTTCGTCGTATAAGGCTCTTGAGCCAATTAGGAAGGTTAAGTCGTTTATTGAAATCATTTCGCTGCAAAAATACGATTTTTAAGCCTGTTTTCAAGCCTATTTTTTGAAAATGAAAGAGAGTAATATATGACTATATCATTTCTGCTTTTCGCTTTACTTTGTCTTCGTTCCCAGTCTATGTGTTAGTTGTAATTAGGTTTTTTTAATAAAGGCTCTTATAGCTGTTTAAATATGTAAAAGCGAATTGAGATTTAGTATTGCAATTTGTCTAAATACAGCAATTTAATAATAGGCCAATTTTCCATTTTCTATTGACACTTTCCATCATTTTTCTTCGATTTCTTCTAGCTTGCTATCTTTGTTTCTTTTTAATTTGACAATTGGTTTTTCTTGTGTACCTGTAATGCTTAATGGAATACCAATAATGCCAAATGGTGGTAGACCCAAACGCCCACTTAAATTAAGTTTGCCATCAAAACTAACCTGTCCTTCAAACCTTGGTCTAAAACCAGCTACTTTCATCTTAGTTCTTTCAATTGTAATAATGTTGTTTTTAATACTCGTTTTAATCTCAACATCAGAAAGATCTGGATTATTTAAACTATCTCTTTTCGTCTCCTTACTAATAGCATTCATCATCTTAAAGCCCATTAAGCTTACCTTTTTTAAGGTTAGAGAGCCGCCACCTTTTAGAGATGAAAATACAGGATACATTTCATCATTCAATTTACCTGTCAACTGATAATTTAAACCTACTATTCCTTTAACTTTTGAAGCTGAAGAAGCCATTTCTCTAAATAACTTAATTTCTTTATAAACTCTGGCAATGTTAAACTCTTTAGCATTTAATCCGAAATCGAAAGTTGCAGTAGTTGGTGTTAAGCTTTTGTAATTGCCATTCATTTCAATATTTGCACCTGCAATATTAAATCCTGTTTGTTTTAAAGCTAGTGCTCCATTATTTATAGTTATATTTCCTTTAGCATTTTTTAGGTTTAACCCGTTATAAAAAACATTATTCGCATTTGCAGTAAAATTGATATTCAGATTATCTGGGATTAAGATAATACCTTTGCTAGCTGTAGATTTAACTGATTTTTCATCTGCAAATACCATAAATTCGTCAGCATTAATTTGCTTGCTTTGCAGTCTAAAATTACCTTCCAGCTTGGCTTTTTCGTTTAAAACATAATTTATTACATTGCTTAAATAACCATTTAACTTAAAATCAGATTTTCCATAAACTGCATTAAATTCATCAAATTTCATTTTATCTGCAACGAATGAGAATAACCCATTTTTTATTAAAAACTCTTTTGGGAACAAATCAGCTTGTAAGTTTAAGTCCTTTACTGTTATAGTTCCACTGTTTTGTAATTTGCCATAGCGACTTGCCTTTACATCACTTTGTAAACCTTTAAAATTTACATTTGTTACGATAGTTCCTTTTATTTGGTATCCTTTTACAGCAAATATTTGGTAAATATTACCAATATCAATTGCGCCCTTTGAACTCACATTATAGGCAATATTTTCAAAATTCTTAAGATCAGCTTTTAAGGTAAAAGACTGTTTAGCCATTTCAAAAGAAATTGGTTTAATGATCAAAAAGGTATTTCTTAAACTGCCATCATTATTTGTTAAGCTTGCATTAATGTTTATTTGTTCCAATGGTTGGTTGAAATTTGAAGTTTTAATCCTTCCGTTAGCCAATTTAATATTTGCCTTAGTTAATGGGAATAACTTTTTGGCTTTATTATAATTACCTTTGCTTTGTAAATCAATGTTCATTAAGCCGCTTAATTCTAATCCTTTAACAGGATAAATGTTCTTAATGTCGGCAAAATTGATAAGCGATTTTAGCTGAACATCCAATGCCATATTTTCAGTGGTTTGTAATTTGCCAAAACCTTTGATGAAATTGTTTAATGCCACTACCTCAATATTGTTGATGGCGATTTCGGTGTTTTTATAATCACCATCAGTATTTGAACCATCAATGTTAAAGGCAATTTTATTTATCGCTATTGGCAAGCTAGCATATTTTAAATAACCATTGGAGAAGGTTGCTTTTAAGGAAAATTTAGGTATAGTAGCAATTACGGTATCAATTTGTCTTATACCAGACTTAACGACTTTAGTGCTGTATTTTCCATCAGCTTTTAAGGTAACTATTAACTGGCCTTTTAAATGCAAACTATTGAAATTAACAACTTTAGCCCATTTTTCTAAATTAATGTTCGAACGAGTGTTTGTGTAAATTTCAGGTTGTTTATAACCTTTAATTTTAGTTACGGATGCTACAAAATCTTTTCCAATGTTAAAGAATAAGCTGTCCATATTTATAGTTAAGCTATCTGGATTTAGATTTGGAACTTTAGCTTTGAAGTTTAGAAATAGGTTGCTAATTGGTTCAGGAGCAGTAGGGTTTGAGATAGAGCCATCCCGAACTTTTATGGCAAAAGACAGCGTAGGCATTGTATTACTAGCTGCAATATATTTGCCTATTAATGATGCGCTGATTTCTCCGTAACCTTTAATTTTGGTTTTTGCCAATCTGTCTGATACTTCAGCAGGTAGGGCACTAAATATATCTTGTAAATCTGTTTCCTTGGCTTTGGTTTTAAAATTTAGCTCATAACCATCTTTCAAGAAAGAAAAACTACCCACAAAACGAATTGGCAGTGCATTAATTTCTAAGTTATTCTCATCAAATATTAGATTTAATGAGTTGGTATTTACTTTGGTGATTAATTTAGCATTTAATTTTTTGTTGAGTAAATAAGGAGTATTGTTGTAAAATAGGTCTATTTTTTCTATGGATAATTTACTCTTCAAATCGAAAAGGGCGTTACTTAAATCTCCCTGACCAGAATAATTAAAGCCGCTGGTTTTAACTAACATAGGAATTGACTTGTCATTATATACTAAATTACTATTGGTAATGAATATGCCTTCTATTTTTATTGATGGATCTTTATCATTTTTCTTTACTTCTTTACTAGGCTCATTTTTGTAAACATTATAATTGGCAATTCCCTTTTCGTTTGTTAAAATGTTAATATTTGCACTATCTAAATAAAACTCATCAATCTTAATCTGATTAGAAAATAAAGAAAACAAATTAATACCTAATGAAAGTTTTTTAGCTGCAATTAAGGTGTCCTGCTGAAATGGGGCAGAACCCTTCAATAAAAATTTATTTAGGTTTAATGTAAGTGAAGGAAAATGAGAAAAAAATGAGATACTAGTGTTTTCAAATTTAATTTCTCCTTTAATATTTTTATTAATTGCTGTTGTAATTCCCTTATTTATGGTTTGAGGAATTAAATAAGGAATGATAAATAAGGCAGCAAATATAGAAATGATGCTGATAGCTAGAGTTTTAATGAATTTTTTCAATCGTAAATGTTGTAAAAGATTAGTTACAAAGATAGCTTTTTTAAAACTTTTAGGAATAGTTTAATAACTCTTAACCAATAGTTTGGAACTGTAAGGGAAATAATTAAGGAAAATGAATAGACAATCGCCAAGCTAAATTTGGATTTTCAAACTTAGTTTATATCTTTGTACTGTAATAAAAATAATTACAGAATGAACAACGGAAGATTTGCTATCGCTTTGCATATTTTAACTTTATTAGATAAAGCTAAGGGCGAATTGTTGTCGTCAGAATACTTGGCCGGTAGTATAAATATTAATCCTGTTTTAGTTAGAAAGGAATTGATAAATCTGCGTATACATGGATTTGTTCAAAGCAAAGAAGGTAAAAATGGTGGTTCTTCATTAGCTATTTCATCAAACAAGATTATGCTGGGAGAAGTTTACAAAAGTGTAAGACAGCTTTCTTTTTTGGGCCATCAAAAAAATACGCCAAATCCAAAATGTCCTGTTGGAAAAAACATTAACGAACATTTAGACAATTTATATAATGATACAGAATTAGTGCTGATTGAGCAGTTGAGTAAACAAAGCTTATCAGATTTCAGTAAAAAATTCGAGTAAAAATTTTTTAGCCTAAACTGTAACAAAATTAATTACAATTAACATATATCTTTAACCAGATGAGTGCAATTCGTCCCCTAAGGCAATACGCTCATCGCAATACTAAAAAAATGAAAGTAGCAATTTTAGGCGCCACAGGATTTGTGGGAACAGCCATTTTAAATGAATTATTAAGTCGCGGAAATGAGGTAGTTGCCATTGCTCGTAACTTGGATAAAATTGAAAATGATGATGAAAAGTTAATCAAGGTAGCTGTTGATGTTTTAAATACTGAAGAGTTAGCGGAAACATTAAAAGGAGCTGATGCAGTAGTTAGTGCATTTAATGCAGGTTGGGCAAATCCAAATCTTTATAATGATACCATCACCGGAGCAACTGCAATTCAATCAGCTGTAAAATTATCAGGTGTTAAGCGCTATATCTTTATTGGTGGTGCAGGAACTTTGCAAATTGATGGTAACCAATTAGTTGATGGACCACAATTTCCAGCAGAAATTTATCCAGGTGCCTCTGCTGTTAGAGATTATTTTAATACCCTTAAACAAGAAACAGAATTAGATTGGTTGTTTTTTAGTCCGGCAATAGAAATGCACCCAGGAATTACTATTGGTCGTACTGGTAAATATCGTTTGGGTAAAACTAGCCCTGTATTTAATGAAGAAGGTCGTTCAATTTTATCAGTTGAAGATTTAGCTATTGTAATTGCGGATGAATTAGAAAACGAAGCGCATCATCAAGAGCAGTTTACTGCAGCGTATTAAAGAAGAAAATGTAATGTAAGATGGAATTGAGATGTGCATATTGAGTATTGCGATTTGTCCAAACAATAAAGCAATTCAACAATAGAATAATATTGATTCTAAATTTACCCCTTTTCCATCTTACATTTTACATCTTAGCTCACTTTACTTATCTTCGCAGTATGTATCGAATCATCAAACCTATTTTTTTTAAGTTCGACCCAGAAAATGTACATCACTTTGTGGTAAAACGATTAAAATGGTTTCATGATTATTTTCCTTTAGGTAAAACCATTTTACGTAGTAGTTATGATATTCATTTAAAAGGATTAGAAAGAGAAGTTTTTGGTGTAAAATTTAAAAACCCAGTTGGTTTAGCCGCAGGTTTTGATAAAAATGGAGAATATGTTGAAGCTTTAAGTAATTTAGGTTTTGGCTTTATTGAAGTGGGTACTGTAACTCCTTTGCCACAACCAGGTAACGATAAACCCAGAATGTTTAGACTACAAGATGATAATGCAATCATCAATAGAATGGGTTTTAACAATAAAGGGGTTGATGTAATGGCAGAACGTTTGCGATTATTGAAAGATAAAGATCCAGATATTGTTGTTGGTGGTAATATTGGTAAGAATAAAAACACTCCTAATGAAGATGCGGTAAGCGACTATATTAAGTGTTTTGATCGTTTATTTGATGTTGTAGACTATTTTGTAGTGAATGTAAGCTCGCCTAATACACCAGGTTTAAGAGCTTTACAAGAAAAAGAACCTTTAAAAGAATTGTTGAATACTTTACAGCAACGTAATCTAAAGAATGATATTTCTCGTCCAATTCTTTTAAAAATTGCACCAGATTTAACCAATGAACAATTAGATGATATTGTAGAAATTGTTCAAGAAACTGGTATTGCTGGCGTAATTGCTACGAATACAACGATAGACAGAAACGGACTGTATACAGAAGAGAAAGTTAAAAGCGAAATGGGTGGTTTAAGTGGTAAGCCCTTAACCCAGCGTTCTACAGAGGTAATTCGTTATTTATCAGAAAAGTCTAATAAATCATTCCCAATTATAGGGGTAGGAGGTATACATTCTCCGCAAGATGCGAAAGATAAAATTGAAGCTGGTGCAGTTTTAGTACAGTTGTATACTGGCTTTATTTATGAAGGACCGGGTTTAGTGAAGAGGATTTGCAAAGAATTGATTAGCTAGTTTCAAGGCTATTTGCTTCTTTCAATTATAAAACCTCTATTCTCTTTTTTAAAGCCCACTTTTGGATAATATTCCATTGCTGTTGGAACCGAAAGTAATAAGACCATAGATTGTTCACCTAACTTTTCTTTAGTTATTTCAATTATTCTTTTACCAATTCCCGATTTTTTATAATTCGGACTTACAGCAAGATCAGCAAGATAACTAGACCACACCCAATCTGTTATTGTTCTAGAAACTCCCACAAGATTGTCACCCTCCCAAGCAGTTACAATTAGATCAGAGTTCTTATACATTTTTTCTATCCTTTCTACATCATGTGTTGGTCTAGGAAGTCCAGAAGTTTCATATAACTCAATTATTTGAGTTATTGAGGGTGTGATATCAGTTTTATAGATAATTTCCATAATGTCATGTAACTGAGATAGTCTATAAGTAATTTAATTTTTCTTTTTTATTGTCTCTTCAACCCTAAATTTCGTAATCCTAGCTATTAAATCTAAAGGCATTGGTTTGTCTAATGGGAATTGTACTGATCCTTTACCTTGTTTGTAAACAGATAAGTCCTTTTCGAATGCTGCATGGCCGGTAGGTGTAGCATAAAAACCAATATGACTTTTATACCCTGCAAAATAAACTAGTGGTTTTCCTTTTAACTTAAAGGCAGGCATTGTGTAGCTAATAGATTCTTCCGCTTCTGGAGCAGCTTTTTTTATTGTAGAACGAACTTTTTCTAAAATCGTTTTTACTTCATGAGGAAAGCTAGAAATGTATTCGTCGATATTTGTTGGTGCATTCATGAAATCAATAATTTTAGGTAAGTATACCAATTTTACACTAAAACTCTAATTAAATATTCTTTTCCGTCCAAATTTAGAATTTGGTCTTCTCGATTTTGTATATACTGTTTTTCTAATTGTTCAATAAGTTCAGAAATAGGTAAAGATATAACATCAATAAGAACACGTATAGAAAATCTTAAATAGTTTTCCTTGTGTGAGCCGTAGTTTTTGGTATATTTAGAATGTGTGTTATAAAAAGCATAGATTTCTTTCATGGGTACATCTGTTTATTATGGCCTTTTAGGGACAAGGGGTTACATTAATATTGAAATTTTAGGCGTTAAACGTTTGATATATGTGGAACCAAACGGTATAAAGCCTATAGATTTTACAGGCTTGAAACCCTATCAAGAAGATGAGGTAGAAATAGATGTTATGTTGGTAGAAGATCTAGAATTGCATAAATCTACTGACGGAAAATTAGGATTTAAAACTGCAACTTACAGACTCCAAAACTTAGGAAGCTTTGAAAGATACGAAATACGCTAATTTATGATAGTTAATACTTAATCCGAACACAGAGTTTTTCTGTTATACCCTAAATGGCTGGATGAACGGTAATTATTGCAGTTTTATTATTGTTAGCTAAAGGGGATACTGCAAATATCCCCATTTTTTATTTCTTAAATTTCTTCATTTTCAGAAGTGCCTGATTGAATTCTGACAAAGGTTCTTCTTTTCTTCCCTTTTCAATTTCCTCCAACGTTGCAACTTCTTTGTATTCTCCTTTCAGGGGTAGCTTTATCGACTCCACGCCTGATAAGTCCTCCTTTAAAAAAGTGGCAACAGATTTTATATCGTAGTACCACTTATTATCAAACTGTATTTTTAACACATCATCTGACTTCTGTAAATCTTCTTCCTTTATCTTAAGCATTCATCAAGTCTTTATATTTTGTCCTAACTGCGGAGTTTGTCAAAAGATAATTAAACCTCTCACCATTCTCTATTAATTTTGTGTTGTATCTGAAAACGAATTCATCCACATAACTTTGAAGATGTTTCCTTGATACGCTGTTATACATATCCCTTAAACTGTTCTTCATAATTTTCCAACTTCCCTCTATCGTGTTGGTGTGTATTATACTGCTGTCATAACCGTGTTTATAGCCCGATGCAGTATCTTTAATCATATATTGGTGGTAATCTGTATGTAAACCGTGATAACCTTTCCAATCGTCTGAAATCAATACACTTCCCTTTGCAACATATTTCTTAATCATTGGTTGCAATACTTCTGCTCCCGTACTTAAGGTTACTATTGCCGTTAACTTACCACCTCTTTCAACAATACCCGTTATAGCCGTCTTATCCTTGAAACTCCTACCTTGACTATTCTTTACCTTTTTATCTGCGTGGCGGTTTTTATTACGACCACCGTAAAAACTTTCATCACTCTCAACAATCTGTCCCTCTCCACCAAGTTCGTTATAATTTTCAATCTCAAACGCTTTTCTAATACGCATCAACATAAACCACGCTGTTTTTTGGCTAACATTTCCTAAATCTCGTGCTAGTTGAGCCGATGAAATACCTTTCTTGTGATTGATTACCAAATATACGGCACAGAACCATTTAGGCAACTCGATTTTTGTATTATCGAACATCGTACCTGTCTTTACCGTGAAATACTTTTTGCTTTCCTTACAACGGTACTTACCATTGGCACATTTATACACCTTACTACTTTCGGCAAATGGACTTTGTGGCACACCTTGCCAATAGAGTTCCTCTAAATGTTTGATGCATTGTTCTTCTGTAGAGAACTGCCTGATAACGTCTAACAACGAATTGAAGTCTTTGTTGAACATATTTTTACGTTTTGATTTATTCAAATTTAAGAATTTAATTACACTAATACAAATAATTTAGTGTAAAATAATTCTGACTAATCGCTCCGCCTTACAAAGATACGGAGCATTTGAAGGGTTGGGAAATTGATTAAATATCCTGTATGTTTGAACTCAAACAAAAACCTTATTATTATGCAATTAGCCTCTAAATGCCCAAAATGTGAAGCAAGTAACTTTGAAACAGTACTTGAAACACCTAAAAATTCTAACTATAAGTTGCAGTTTATAAGATGTGCATCTTGTAGAACCGTAGTTGGTGTATCAGAATATTATAATATAGGTAAGCTTATACATGTATTGGCTGAAAAATTAAGGATTGATTTAGGTTCATAATCTCTTTAATCTCATTAAGCTTATGAATTAGCTCTCCATAAATTTCTGGCTTTAATAAACCATCTGTTTGTTCTATTTGAACATTAAATAAAACATCTTTGATGTTGGCTGTTGTTGGCGCATTTTTGCACTCGATAATTATTTTCATTTTTACTATATTTGATTTATGAATTAAAAAACTGATTGACAATCCTTTTAAGGATTTTATAATACTGTACTAGAGTTTATTGCTTGCTCAAATTACGACAAAGAAGCCCACGCAATATAAAGTTCAAGTACGCCGTCATGGCGTGGCTGTATCTTTATGCGTGGAAGGGTGTCGTAACCCTGAGTAGGCTGGAGATTATAGTCCACGCCATATTTTTTTACTCAAATTACGACAAATGAGAAATCTTCTATTAATGCTATTTGTGCTTCTAATCAGCGCAACCACCTACTCACAGGTATCTGTCAAAGGTTACTATAAGGGTAATGGAACGTATGTTCAACCACACGAAAGAACACCACCAAACAACACTATAACCGATAACTATTCCTATCCGGGTAATTACAATCCAAATACGGGGAAAGTTACAGGTAGTTCTACATACACATCTCCAAAAATAAATGACAATACAGATTGGGAGGCAATAGGAAGAAACGACCTTAAGGACTTTGATAGGACAAAAAACTACATTCCTGTCACAACTACCATCACTAAATACACAAGTCCATCAACTGCTACAAAAATAATTACACCTAAATATGTGCCGTATGAAAAAAGGAACTATATGAAAAATCCCCAAGGGAAAACATACGGTTATTCTTTCTTTGTAGATAAGACAGTATACAAGAGGTTTTATATTTATGATTTGGAAGATATATTACAATTTTGGATAAACCAATATCCTAGTGGAGATATGTATGTCTATGCTCCCGATGGTAGTCTTGTTAAATACAATAGTAAACACGAACAATAATGATTGTTGTTTCGATAATCATAATAGTATTGCTTTTTCTAGCGTATAAGGCGATAAAGGGATATAGCTATCTAGGGCATAAGGAGACTATAAGCCCTTCTTCTGACAAAAAGCAAATAACCATTAATAAACATTGGCTAATTTCCGTTCCTATTAGTTTTGTTATTGGCTTTTTAATTTTGCTTGCGATTAACCACTTTGGAAAATTTTCGTATTTAGCTGACACATCGCAATACAACCCATATACAGGTCAAACTACTTACAATAACTATCTTGGTTCTAGCACTCCTGTTACTTCTCTTTCCTATAAATCACCGTTTAATACTAAAATTGACAAATACGATGTAAAATTAACGATGGAAGATATATGGTTTCATACCGAAAAGTATAACTATGCAACCAAACTGGATTTCTATGTAAAGGCTACCTTAAGTGATTACTTATACATATTTTTACTCGCAGGAATAATTCTAATACTAATAACATTCTTTAAAAATTTCAAACTTAAAATCAACTAATAATTATGAAGCCAATTTTTATAACAATCGTGGATTTACAGACAAACAATATAGCCATTAATAGTTTTCATATCGTGCGAATGTATGAAGATAAAGGTGTTACTTTTGTAGTTTTGACTAATGGAGAGGTTTTTAAAACCAACCTAAGTGCTAAGGGTATCGAGACTCTTATCTCCAAAGCTGACGAAGGACGAAGTCTCTAATCTTCTCTTTACATCATTTAATAAATATATAGCATCTCCAAAAGATTTGCCCGTTAACAATTTTATGATGTCATCTCCTATCCTTTTATTAACCTCCTCAATAGGGAGGTTTTTCTCATTATCCATATTTGTAAAAATTAGTTGTAAAACAAAAAAGCACCTATAAGTTATATAGATGCTCCGTTAATTATTGTTGATTTTTATTCTAGTGTAAAATTGGTATACTTACCTAATTTTATTCAAATTTATGATGTTATAATAAGTTTAATGAACTTATAAGAGACATTTTTAGGGTCAATCAAGACAATGTTGTTAAGCATTGTACTTTATATGATATGAAATTACAAACTGACAATTTGTGGAGCCCCTTTTATAAAATAGTTAAACTTAAAATAAATTGATGCGCTATCAATTTATTCTACTCATAAACATATACCAGTTCCATTCCCAAGTATTTCCTTTATCTAGTGAACAAGCCTGGCTCCAAATTGGGTTATTAACGTCTCTTGCATCCCATCGAAATGCCATGATTATTTCCTTTCCTTCAAAAATATCTTTGGTGAAAAAATGACCAACGTTATTCTCAAATGAGCCAACAACTGGTGGGTCTAATACGCCATTGTTAGAATCTGCCCAATAAATACTCCATAATTTTGTCTTTGGATTGAAAAGTCTTACAGTCATTCCCTCAAATTTTTCTCCATCAAAATCTGCCAAGAAGTTGTCTATGTTGCCAATCCCATTCAGAATTTTATACATTTCTTGAGTTGAGGAAAACTCAACCCATTCATTGCAATTGCTAAACCTTGTTTTTAATTTTTTATTTTGAAGATTCCATTTTCCCTCAAAGAAATCAAAATCAGTTTTTGATGAAGTTGTAGATGCTTTAATGTCTAATGCTCCATCTGGTCTAAAACTTAGTAATGGCAATGATAATCCGCTTTCATTAGTTTGCATTTTTTAAAATTAAACTTTAATTCAAAAAATGCAAACTCTTTTATATCCTAATCTTCTGATTCTAAATACCCTTTTAAAGCAGTATGTACAAAGTATGTCCAACCTTCTACAAAGTTCTCTTTTGCAAAGTCTGGGCCACCTTCTTCAAGTGTATCTAATCCTGCGTGCGTAAGTCTTAATAAAGTTTGGTCTCCCTTATCAAAGAGCTCCCAGGTAACAAATGAATTTCCAGGATAATTATCATATCGCCAGCTGTAGGTTATTTTTTTACCTTCTTCAACCTCTGTTACTTCACATAAATGAAGATATTGCTTACCATCTTCTGGACCGCCCAAAAAATCAAACTTAAAACCAACTTTAGGTTTAAAATCTTCTAATTGGAAATACCAGTTTTTCATTTCGTCAACATTAGTGATTGCGCTCCAAACTTTGTCAATAGGAGCATTGTATGTTCTTTCTACAACAACATTTTCTGATTTCATAGTATTATTTTTTAGGTTCTACTTTAGTTTTAATGTCTGATAAATAAATTTCGAGTGCGTCTAATTTGTTATTCCAGAAGGAACTGTATTGTTCTACCCATTTGGAAACTTCCTTTAGTTTTTGAAACTTAACTTCACAAAATCTTTCTCTGCCATTTTTTTTAATCTTTATAAGGCCACATTCTATAAGTATTTTAACATGTTGGGAAATAGCAGGCCTACTCATTTTAAAATTATCTGCTATTGCGTTTAAGTTTAACGATTTCGCAGCCAATAAGTTTATAATTTCTCTTCTGGTAGGATCGGCGATAGCCTGAAAGACATCTCTTCTCATTGTAAATAGGTAAGTGTTCGCTTATAAATATATAGGTAAGTAAACACTTACGCAAATCTATTTTTGGAAGATGTATCTGCGTAATGTTATAAGGAAGAATTTTTAAATTTTCTAATGTAACTGCTGAAGCGATTTAAATGCAAAATGCATATCGATTAGTGCATGAATAGATGCTTTACTCTTTTGTAAATATATATTTTCCGCCACCTTGTTTTAAAATCATTTGTTTCGTTATTGGATTAAATTCTAATACAATTCCAGCAGCTGGAAATTCAAATATATTTTTAGCAGTAGCTTTTAATTCTAAAGGTCCTTGGCCGGTAGCTTGAGCAATTAATACGTTTTCTTTTTTGCTAATTGTAATTTTCATCGGAAAATTTGCTGCTCCGTAATTCCCTAAATATTGGTCAAGTTCTTCGCTTTTAAGTGTTAATTCCTTAAAGCTCGGAATATCAAATGGTTTGCCATAATAAGAGCTAAGTAGAGCGATCAATACCTGATTGTTTCCGTAATTATTTCCGTTAGATGTGATGGCAACGGCTAATTTATCACTAGGGAAATAATACAATAATGAGGTGAAACCATCTATTGCACCTCCATGGCCAAAACCTACCTTGTCATAAAATGGGATAGATGTTAAACCCATTCCATAATTTTCCTTTATGGTTTTCATCGTAGTCAAGCTCTCGGCAGATACCAATTTTCCTTCAAGTAAAGCAGCTATAAATATGCTTAAGTCTGCAGGATTAGAAACAATAGCGCCAGCTCCTAACGGGATTGACATAGCTGTTTCTGGTTGTTTAATCCAAATTCCTGTAAATGCGTAAGAATTAACCTCGTTGTTGTCTAGTTTAATTTTATCTCCGTAATAGGTATTGTTGAGTTTTAACGGTTTTATTATTTTCTCAGTTAAAATATCCTGATAGGGTTTCTTGTAAATTTTTTCTAAAATTATACTCAACAAAACATAATTAGAATTACTGTATTCAGCTTTGCTATTAGGCTCAAAATTACTTGGATTGCTGCTTATAATACCAACTAGCTCTTCTCTAGTTTTCTGTACAGTATTCCATTTTAAATAATCAGGGTTGTTGGTGAAATTAAATATTCCACTTCGATGATTTAATAAGTTTCCAATAGTAATTCTATCTGCATTTTTAACATTTGGAAAGTATTGTGCTATTGTTTGTTCAAGCGATAATTTCTTTTCATCAATGGCCTTAAAAACTAGTGTTGCTGTAAATGTTTTTGAGATAGAGCCAATTCTATATTTAGATTCTGGGGTAGCATTTTTATTGGTTTCTATGTCAGCTTTGCCTATTGCCTTACTATAAATAGATTTTCCATTCTGGGAAACAGAAATGCTTCCCATGTATTTATTATTGTCTGCTAAAGAAGTGAATAAGCTATCAAGTTTTGTAACGTTGATATTTTGAGCAGAAATTGTGGTATAGAGAAGGGCAAAAAGGATTACCGTTAAGAATTTTTTCATCGTATTTAACTAAAATAAAATAGCGATGTAAATATAGCTGTTTAAAGCTAGGCAGAAAATATAGTGTACAAAAAAGCATCCCAAAAATAAATCTGAGATGCTTTTAATGTTTTTAAGAAAATCTAAAACTAAGCTTTAGCTGATAATTGAGCTAAAATAGCATTGTTTTTAGCCAATTGATCTGTTTTAGATTGTTTAGAACGGCTACCTAACTCAAGGTTAGTAGCTAACTTTAAAGTTTTAACTTCTAAACGAGAAACGTTTTTATTGTATCTGTCTTTTCTTTTTAATCTTGTAACTGCCATGATAATGAGCTTTATTTCTTTAATTAGTATAAAATCTGAGGTCGAGAGCGGATTCGAACCGCTGTAGCAGCTTTTGCAGAGCTGAGCCTAAGCCTCTCGGCCACTCGACCTTTTAAATTCAAGGTTGCAAAAATAGTAATTATAAGTTAGTATGCAAAGTAGATTGGCTATTATTTCAATTTAATTTAACATTTCTCCTTAACTCACTACAAAATATGGCAGCAGAAACAGCAACATTAAGAGATTCTGCTTTTCCAAAATTCGGAATTGTTACTGGTTCAGTTATTTTTTCTATTAATTCTTCACCAATTCCATGCCCTTCATTTCCAAGTAAAATTAATCCTTCTTTGCCCCAATCTGTTTTATAAATATCGTTACCATTTAACAATGCACCAAAAACCGGCAATGTTGTTTCACTTAAAAAACTAGCCAAATTTGTGTAAACTATATTTACTCTACATAAAGAGCCCATTGTGGATTGTACTGTTTTAGGATTATATGCTTCTACTGTATTTTCTGAGCAGATAATATACCTAATTCCAAACCAATCAGCTGTGCGAATAATTGTTCCAAAATTGCCGGGATCCTGTACATTATCCAATACTAGCGAAAAAGAGTTCTGTAAATTTTTTGGGTATAGTTTTTGTTGAAGAGGGGTATGAATTAGCGCTAAAATTCCTTGTGGAGTTTGTAATGTACTAATCTTCTCCAATTCGGCGTTGTTTACCTCAAATAACTTTATATTTGCGGTGTTTTGGGGCAATAGGGGTAAGTATTGTGAGGTGTAATAAATGCTATGTATTTGGTAGCTTGAATTTATGAATTCTGTAATAGATTTTATACCTTCAATAATAAATATTCCATTTTCCTTGCGGTACTTCTTTTGATGTAAAGATTTTATAAAACTGATTTGAGATTTTGAAAGCATACAAGTATAACTATAAACAGCAGGTACAATTTCTTACAATATTACTATTAATTCTTGTTTTCTTCGCAGGATGCTCTTCAACAAAATATATTGAAGATTACCAATCTATTGTAAAAAAGGTTAGAATAGATAGTATTGATAAAGCCTTTGAAGAACAAGCTTACAATTATGTTCAGAAAGACATTAGACCATCTGAGGGTTTGGGACTTAATGTTGCAATTTATAATATTTTCAATACCAAAAATGGTAAGTATAAAACCAGTAATATTAAACCCCTGGGCTCTCCACCACCAATTTTAGATAGCACATTGGTAGAGATTTCTAGAAACCAGATAGAAAAATACTTAAAAAGCAAAGGCTTTTTTAAAGCCAAAGTTAAGTCAGAAATTAGTGTAAAAGATAAAAAGGCTCAGCTAAAGTTTGTTGCTGACCCTGGACCTGCCTTTTTTGTAAATAAAATTACGTATGAAATTCCTGATACTACTGTTAAAACGCTCTATGTAGCTAACAAAGATTTGTTTACACATTTACGTACAGGCATGCAGTATGATGAAGATTCTTTGGTTTATGAGCGGGAGCAAATTTATCAACTCATGCGCCAGAACGGTTACCGAGATTTTGAACGTCCGTATGTTAGGTATTCGCCAGATTCAAATCAGAATAACAGTAGAGTTAGCGTTAATTTAATCATTGATAATCCATTAGATAGTAGCTTAAAACATAAAATTTATACTATCGGACAATCTAATATTGTAATTGCACCTAATTCGGAAGGGTTTCCAGAAAATTTGAATTTAGACAGTTTGAAAACGGGATATAGAAATTTTAGGGGAATTACCTTTATGGATATGTCTACCCGTTTTAGAAGAAACCCAATTGTGCGTTATGATTTTATTAGAGAAGGTGAGATTTACGATATCAGAAAAGAAAAACTTACTTATGATAGGTTATATGAACTTAATGTGTTCAAGAACGTTAAAATAGATTATGTAAAGGCAAGTGATAGTAGTCAGAAAGTTTTGCCAATAATTACTTTAATTCCCCAAAAAAGAAGAAGCAATAGAATTGAAGGAGAGATACCTTTTAATGATGGTACTATAGGTTTTAACCTAAGTAACACTTATACTGATAATAATTTTTTAAGAGGGGCAGAGAAATTTCAATTTCAGGTTAAAGGAGGTTTACAATCGAGACTACAGGGTGGAAAATCAATATTTGCAGATATTTACCAAAGAGATTTTTCGGTTAGTGCAAGTTTAACCATCCCAAGGTTAATGGTTCCATTTGCTATCCCCATGATGGGGAAAAATGGAATGCCAACTACAACCTTTTCTTCTAGTTATTTGTACGCTTTACAAAAGAACATCACAGTTCGTAGAATATTCATTAATTACATTAGCTACGATTGGGTAGAAACAAAATCAAAATTACATTCATTTACACCTTTAAATGTAGAGTACCGTTTCGGTAGCGTATTAATTGATACAAATAATACTTCAGATCCCAATTATTCTATTTATAAAAACAACTCTTACAATATCAAATTACTAGGACGTAAAGATTTTACGCTAGGTATGAAATATGCCTATTCATTAAATGCAGATAAACTTAATCAGAATAGAACCTTCGTTTATTTTAGGGGAAACATTGATTTGGCAGGTAACTTATTGCAATTGGCCTCAACTACTTTAGGAAATAAACATGACCCTCAGAATGGCGATTTTGGTACAATTTTAGGACTTCCATTTAATCAATATGTTCGTCCAGAGATTGATGTGCGTTGGTACAAAAGTTTAGGAAGCGAAAAACAGTTTATAGCAAGGTTAAACACAGGCATAGGTTATGCCTATGGTAACTCAATCTCTGTACCATTCGAAAAATTATTCTATGCTGGAGGCTCGAGCGGGGTTAGAGCATGGCAAGCAAGAACATTAGGGCCAGGTAATTACAATAGAGCAGTATTAACTAGTGTAGAAAGAAATGCCTCTTATGGTCTTGATCAGTTGGGTCAAATGCGTATTGAAGCTAATTTCGAATATCGTTTTCTGTTGGTTAACAAGCTTTTTGGCGGTAAGTTAAAAGCGGCAACATTTGTAGATATGGGTAACGTATGGAATATTTCACCAAATAATCCTCAGCCAGAAACTTATTTTGATTTTAAAAAAATAGGTCAACAAATTGCTATTGGTACTGGTATAGGGTTTAGGTTTGATGTGCAATTTTTTGTTTTCAGATTTGATTTAGGACTTAAAGTTAAAGATCCTCAGTTTGAAGCCTCTGAACAATGGGTTATTAGCAAGTTTGTTAAAGGTGCAAAAGATTTTAAAGCACGTTACTTTGCAGCTCATGATCCTGAAAGCTATCGCTTTATGCAATATAACTTTGGTATAGGAATGCCTTTTTAATTTACGATGGCCTATTTATTCAATTTAAAAAGCCACTTTGGAATTTCATCACTCAAAAGCAACGGAATGTTGATGTAGTCATGATCAAGTTCTGTATAAGTTTTAAAAGTTAAGTTTTTGCTTCTACTAAGTTTGGCGTATAAATTTACACTCCCATTGTAAGGATTTTCAGTATCTTTTTGACCATGAATTAAAAAGATGTTTTTCTCCTTTAATACTTTTAAATTAGAAAAATCAGGAACTGCAGCAACAGAAACAATAGCAGCAAACTTTTTAGGTGCTATACTCATTAGATTTTGTGCTGTAGACGCTCCCATCGAATAACCTACCAAATAAATTCTTGATTTGTCTATACTACGATATTCATTCTCTATGGTTTTTAATAATTCTAAAACTAATTGAACATCATCACTGGGTTTTGAAACTAAAATTCCATCTTCATTTTCAGTATAGTTTGAAGAACGTTCAGCAAATTGAGGTGCGATTACAAAACAATTGTATTTAGTGTAAATCTCCTCTCTAATCCAAATTTTCGATAAAGGTTCTAATTGTTTTTCGTTATCAGTTCCAATTCTTGTTGAATTGTGAAAGGTTATGACTAAAGGATATTTTTTTGTTTTGTCATAGTTTTTTGGTAATAAAAGCCTATATAGTAGTTTTTTATCGCCATGATTATAAGAGCCCTTTTGAAATTTTGCTGTTGATAGTTTATTTATCACAGCTCTTGTTTCAATAAATGTTAAGCTATCAACATTAGTATGATCAAAACTTTGAGTTTGTGCACTAGTAAAAATTGAATTTATTAAAAGTAATAAGAGTGTGGTAATGTTTCGTAATTGCTTAAACATTTAGCAAAATATATTTTATCATTAAAAGGACTAATAACACATGAAAAAATTTCTTCCCTTAGACCAAATTCCTTAGGTAATCGAATGTAGTTTCAAAAAAGGTTGAGATATTTAGGCCGTTATTATAGCTAAATATTAAGAAAATTACCAGCAATATTGCTGCTATGTATATAAATTTCTTAAAAGCAAAAATAAGGATAACAAGTATTAAGGGAATAACAATTAGAAAAATTCTACTAATTGTAAAAGGGTTTAAATTGCCTTCTTTTTTATAAATGTAAAGCAATTTGCTATGCGTTCCTTTATCATTTTGGTGTTTGATGTATACAAAAGCAGATTTATTTATTTGCAGAGGTAAAATAGCAACACCTTCATTAAAGGTAAGCTCTTGCGTAAAACCACTTACACTAAAAGTGTAAGTTCCATTAATTTTCTCTAATGGATTTTCTAAGGAATCGGCCGCAATAATTGCTAGTTTACTATTTTTTAATAAACTCTCTTTAACAAGAAAATTATTGATATCTGCAGTTTGAGCAAATGTATTACCCGCAAAAAGCAGAAAGAGTACAGCGATTATATGTTTCATTATTCGATAGAACGTTTATTGTAAATTAGGTAGCCTAAATGTAGTAAAACTCCGTGCCTTTTTATAGGGTCATCATATAAATTATAACTAAAACTTATTGGCCCAACAGGAGTGTGGTAAACTAACCCCGCAGTACCTGCATAATGCCATTTACTAAATGCCTTTGCATAAGCAATACCTTGTAATCCATTTTGCTCGAACTCCTTATAGGGTAAAAATACATACCCTTCAACTCTAAAATCTAAATTATGTTTAAGATGTAATACATTTTTAAGTCCACCTGCTAAGTAACTGGTTGCTCTAAAATTTTCTAAAAAAATTGATTTACTATCATTTAGAGGATAAAATGCTGGAGCCGCTAATAAGGTGGAATGATAATTTGAATATCGGGGTAGGTTTGAAATAACCCCTTCAGCTAGGTAACCCACAGCATATTTTTTTGTATGGAAGAAATACCGTTCGTCACTTAATTTTATGCTACCCCATTCTCTAAACTTTCTGGTAATTTCTAATTGATCTGTAAAAGAAGTATAAGCCCTGAAAATATTACCCGGAGTATAGTTTTCCTTACCAGTTGAGAAGTTTATACTTAATAGCGAACTATGGCCTTTATCTGCATATTGTTTTCTATTAAGTGAATTTTGCTCAAACAACAAGCTTGTTCTTAGTCCATTAAAAACGGTTCGATCTAATACATCACCCACAGTAAATGTATTTGTTGGACTGTAACTATCATTATTATTAATAAAAGCAGCACTCAAAGTAAGCCTAGCGTTGCGATTTAATGGCATTCCTAATTTAAGGTCTATTTTTCTATCCGCTTGCTCTATGTAGGTCGGACGGGGATTCTCAATAAAGATCTGGCTCGTATTGTAAAAATTCCAGTGATTATAGGTAACCTCGGCAGCTAAGAATAAAGGTAAGCCAGAAGGGTAATCAATGCGCCCACTTAATTGAACAGATTCATAAAACCTCCCAGAGTAAAAATTTGCGCCGAAAGTATAGGCTTTACGGTTTAAGTAATTGTATTGTAAGCCTAAATAAACATTGCTAATTGGCCTTGATGAAATATTACCTCCAAAATCTATTTTAAAACTCTTTTTAGGTTGTGCAACTATTTCAAAATTGTAACTATCTGTTTGCTGCTCGTAAGAGATTTTAGGGTAAACAGTTTCAAAAGTTTCATCAGCCACCAACTTATAATACCCTCTTTTAATATCTTTTAAATTAAATGTATACTGGTCACTTTTAAACAATCGTTCAATATATTTTTTTTGTTGAGAGTTTACCCCTGTTACTTTTACATTACTAAACAATAAATCTGGTTTCCTGTCATTAAAAGCATTTCTTTTGATTAACAACTCTTGTGGGCTAACTCGTCTAGAAATTGCTTTCTTAATATTTTCCATGTCGGCCATCGTAGCATCATAACCTTTTTTAATTAATTCTGCAACAGGGGCGAAGTTGGTAACGGAGTAATTAATTAAATCTGGCTCTATGTAAACACCATTTTTTCCAACTAAAGTAGAGTCAGATTTTGATAAGAACATATAAACCAAAAGGCGGTTCATTATTCTATCATCGTTTTTAGGATATTCATTAAAAGTTTTAGAAGATACATTTGCACCAATAATAAAATCTGGTTTAAACTCAGTTTTCATTATATCTGCTGGAAAGTTGTTATATAAACCACCATCAAAAACATACTTATTTTCCAATTTAATTGGTCTATAAACTAAAGGAACTGTCATTGTACCACGAACTGCTTCTGCTAAACTCCCATTTTTCATGGTAATACTTTTTTGAGAAAGTACATCAGAAACCATGCACCTGTACGGAACAAATAGATTATCAAAGTTATCTTTAGAAATGGCTGAGGCTTGAGAAAAGAGTTCTAATAAAGCAAAATTTAAGGGAATGTCATTTACTAAATTGGGCCTGAAATTTAATCTTAAACTTGTGTCAATTGATAGTTTAGCAGTTAAAATAGAAGCATTAATGCTATTCTTTTGAAAATAAAAACTATAATCGCTTTTGTATTTTCCACCTACCCAATCTTGAAAATCAGAACTTAAGGCAATTTTTTCTATTTGGGTAGGAGAATATCCCGCAGCATACATTGCACCAACAATGCCGCCCATGCTTGTACCAGTAATATAATCTATAGGGATGTTGTTTTCTTCTAAGGCTTTCAGCGTGCCAATATGTGCCAAACCTTTAGCCCCTCCGCCGCTTAATACCAGGCCAACTTTTTGTGCTTTAACTTGTAGCACCAAAAGCACTAAAATAAAAACGATTAGCTTTTTAGGATACATCTCCTATAAAAATATCGTTTTCTTTTTAAATTAATTCAAAATAAAGATAGAATAGGTTAAATAAGACGCAAAGCTGACCCAAAGAATGTAGGGGATAAATAACAGACCAGCTACCTTGTTTATTCTATAAAAAATAAACGCATTTATAATAATTGTTACGAGCAATAAACCAATTTCTATTAAAGCAAGGCCGATTTGATGCTGATAAAAAAATAAAAAGGACCACATTAAGTTTAATGCTAATTGAAGAAAATAAATACCAAATGCCCATTTATAGCCAGCAACTATACTTCGTTGTTTCCAGACTAGGTATGATGCTATCCCCATTAAAACATATAATGTTGTCCATACAGGTCCGAATACCCAATTTGGTGGATTAAAGGTTGGTTTATTTAAAGTAGTATACCAAGTTTTTACAGATTCCATGGTAAAAAATCCACCAATTGCACCAATTGCAAGCGGAATGATTAAAAAGATTACAAATGGTAAAAATTCAAATTTCTTGTTATGTTTCGGCATGAGTTCGTTAACTTATT
This sequence comes from Pedobacter polaris, assembly GCF_005116505.1. Classification (GTDB taxonomy): domain Bacteria; phylum Bacteroidota; class Bacteroidia; order Sphingobacteriales; family Sphingobacteriaceae; genus Pedobacter; species Pedobacter polaris. The sequence goes on along the minus strand of NZ_SWBR01000002.1, from coordinate 1,341,001 downwards.
TTTCAATAACAAATAAGTTTACCGCTTGTTTTATCACCTACAGTAATAACCTGTAAAACATTTTTCAATTTTCGGAGTTTTGAATATACCGTGAATAAAAATCCTTATATTTCGTAACTATTAATTACTGCTGATTATTCTATCAGCCATTAACTGTCAATTAAAATTAAATGAACTACAAACATTTATTAGAAGAAGTGAAAGATCATGTGTTGGGATATTTTAATACCCATCATGATCCAAAATTGGTATACCATAATTTAGAACATACTCAGGACGTTGTTGCAGCAACCATACAAATTGCAAATCATTACCAATTAAATGATAAAGATTTTTTTATAGTTACAACTAGTGCATGGTTTCATGATACAGGTTACTTTGAAGATCCAAATAACCACGAGCAGAAAGGTGCAGAATTAGCAATAGAATTCTTAAAGAAAATAGATGTTAAGGCCGATGTTAGAGATCAAGTTATGCAAGTAATTCTGTCTACTAAGATGCCTCAAAGACCAACAAATCAATTAGAGAATATTGTTTGTGATGGCGACCTTTTTCATTTAGGAACAGAAGATTTTAGGAAAAAAGGAAAGTTGATGCATAAAGAGGTAGAACTTCTTTACAATGTTGACATAAACAAAAAGGAATGGAGAAAAAAAGATATCCAGTTTTTAGAAAGTCATCAATACCATACAGATTACTGCATCCTGCTTTTGAGTGATCAAAAATCTAAAAACTTAGAGAAACTAAAAAGTAAATTAAAGGATATTGATGAAGCTGATGAAGTCTTAGATGTAACTATAGCTGATGATAGCCATAATGGTAAAGAAGATAAACCAGAAAAATTGCTAAAGACAAAAGACAAGCAAAGACCAGACAAAGGTATTGAAACCATGTTTAGAATTACCTCTGCAAATAACCAACGATTAAGTGATATGGCAGATAACAAAGCTCAATTACTTATTACAGTAAACTCAATCATTTTATCATTAATAGTGAGTTTGGTGCTAAGGAGGCTAGAGGATAATGCATTTTTAATAGTGCCTACTTTTATTCTTTTAATGGTTAGTTTATCTTGTATCATCTTCTCAATTTTGGCAACCAGACCTGCTATTCCGGATGGATTGTTTACAGAGAATGATATAGAACGAAAAAAAGTTAATCTTTTGTTTTTTGGTAACTTTTATAAAATGGCATTAAATGATTACAGTAAAGGGATGATTAAAGTAATGAACGACCAAGAGTTTTTATATGGTACACTTATAACAGATGTGTATTCTCAAGGTGTTGTTTTAGGCCGTAAATATAAATTGATAAGAATTGCTTATAACATCTTTATGTTTGGTTTAATTGCAGCAGTTCTAGCCTATGTAATTTCTTATATTGCCTACGGTAAATTATCTTAACATGCTTGAAAAAGTAGCTCAAAACTTGTTTTTTGACAGAGATTTAAGTTGGTTAACATTTAATGGACGTGTTTTAGCAGAGGCTGCAAGAGCAAATGTTCCATTGCTTGAAAAAATTAAATTTCTTTCTATTTACTCTTCCAATCTTGATGAATTTTACCGTGTTAGAATGCCAGTGTTATTGGCATTAGCTAAATTGAGTAAAAAGGACAAGAATAATATAAAAATTGAGGAAGACCTGTTAGGTAAAGCAATTGAGATTATCCAAGGACAACAGCAAGAATATGGCAGCATCTTAAGAGAAACAATAAACCCACAATTACAAGAAAATCATATCAATTTTATTTACGGGCATGATATTCCTGTAGAATTGGAAAACGAGGTGAGTAGATATTTTCTTAGCCAAGTTTTAGCTTTTTTACAGCCTGTTAATCTAACCACTGTCAAATCTTCTTTTTTTCCTAAAAATAATGAGCTTTATTTCTTAATTACACTCATAAAAGAAGAAGAGCAGACCTTAATTTTAAATATACCATCTGCTAATCTCCCGAGGTTTTATAAAATTACTAAAGGGAAAGATACCTTTATTTTGTTTTTAGATGATATCATTAGAAACAATTTCGATATACTTTTTAAGAACGCAAAAATTACTGGCTGTTTTAGTTTTAAAATTACGCGTACAGCAGAAATAGATTTAAAAGATGAATATGCGGGCGATTTAGCTAAGCAAATAGAAAAACAGTTAAACAAAAGAGATTTTGGGTTGGCCACTCGGTTTTTATATCAACCAGGTATTCCTGATGACACCATGCAATTATTGCAAAAGAAATTAAATCTTCAAAATGCAAATTTGGTTGCTGGCGGAAGGTACCATAACCTTAAAGATTTAGCATCTTTCCCAATAAATATTCCAGAACTTTCAAGCCAATCTTGGTCAAAAATAAACCATCCTGTATTGGTAAAAGGGAAATCATTGTATGATCAAATTATTGAAGGAGATATACTAATCAACCCGCCTTATCAATCTTATGATAGCGTTTTAAGGTTTTTTAATGAAGCTGCAACAGATGTGGAAGTAGAGGAGATCTATGTAACGCTTTATCGAGTGGCAAATGATTCTAAAATAGTTAATGCTTTGATTAGCGCAGCAAAAAATGGCAAGAAAGTATTTGTATTAGTAGAGCTTAAAGCCCGTTTTGATGAAGCTAACAACATTAAATGGGCTAATAAAATGAAGGATGCTGGTGTGGAGATCATGTATAGCGTAACAGCCTTAAAAGTACATGCTAAGATAGCTTTGGTGAAAAGAAGAGTGGGTTTAAGAAAAATTTATACTGGTCTTTTGGCTACTGGAAATTTTAATGAAACTACTGCCAATTTTTATACAGATCATATTTTAATGACTGCCCATCAAGAGATGTTGAGAGAAATGGAGTTACTCTTTATTTTCTTAGCAAAAAGATTAAAACCAACTAATGCTGATTTAATTAAATTTCAATTCCTCTTAGTTGCTCAGTTTAACCTTCAACAACGTTTTATTGCACTAATTGACAGAGAAATTTCATATGTAAAAGACGGAAAATCTGGATCTATTGTTATAAAACTTAATAATTTAGAAGAAAAGGTGCTCATTGCTAAACTTTATGAAGCTTCTAATGCGGGTGTTAAAATTGAGCTAATTATTAGGGGAATTTGCAGATTGGTTGCTGGTGTTAAAGGAATGAGCGAAAACATTTCTGTACGTAGGATTGTTGACCGTTACTTAGAACATGGTAGGATATTTGTTTTTAACAATGCTGGAAATGAAGAAATTTATTTAGGTTCTGCAGATTGGATGAATAGAAATATTTACCGAAGAATAGAAGTTTGTTTTCCTGTATTAACAGCACACATAAAGAAACAAATTAAAGAGATGTTGAACCTCCAATTAACTGATAATGTTCAAGCTGTATCAATAGACCAAGAAATGAATAATATACCAATCGTAACAAAAGGTAAACCAATACAGTCTCAATATCGTATTTATCAATTATTAAAAGAAGAAAAAGATGCTAAGTAATTCAAAGATTAGAATGGAGAAAAGTACATTAATATTATTAGGATTTATAGTTATTACAATTAGTTTTTCGATAATATCATGTGCACAGAAAAAAGCTAAGGGTGCAGGAGAAGAAAATCCTAAAGGTTACGATTTAAGTAAGCCAGAAAAATATATTATGCCAGATATTTTACAAGAAATTTCAGGTATTGCCTTTGATAAAGGCAAAAATGATTTTGTATATGCTCAACAAGATGAAGATGGGAGTTTATTCAAATTGCCTTTAGGTACAAAAGACGAAACCGTTACCAAATTTGCCAAAAAGGGAGATTATGAAGATGTAGCAATTATACAAGGCTGGGCAGTCTTGTTAAAAAGTAATGGAGAATTGTATTCTTTTCAACTTAGTGAAACAAAAAATACAGAAACTACAAACGTTAAAGTATCTGAAAACTTAGTGCCAAAAGGTGAATATGAGGGTATGTATGCAGATGAAGCAACAGGGAAGGTTTATTTACTCTGTAAATCCTGTAAAGTAGACAAAGACACGAAAAATTCTAGTGGCTATATCTTAGACTTACAAAAGGATGGTTCATTTAAAGCTGCAGGTAATTTTACTATAGATGTTAGTTCTGTTGACAAAATGAGCGGAAAAAAGAAAGGTTCATTTCATCCATCTGCATTGGCCATAAACCCTCTTACAAAAGAGTGGTATATCGTTTCATCAGTAAATAAAGCTTTAGTTGTTACAGATGCTAACTTTAAAATAAAAAGTGTGTATCATTTAAGCTCTAATGAATTTAATCAGCCAGAAGGTATAGCTTTTGATTCATCAGGCAATCTTTACATATCGAATGAAGGTAGTGAAACAACCGGTGGAAATATCTTGAGATTCAATTATAAAAAACCTTAAATTATTAATTATATTTAATCTAACCTTCATATTCTCAGTATGTTGAAAAAACTACTCACGGCTTTATGTTTATTATTTATAACCTCTATTGGATTTGCCCAGGACAAGGATGTAAAGTATCGTGTAATTTTAATAGGTGATGCTGGAGAAATGAACGAAGGCCAGTTCGCAGCTTTAAAAAATGCAGCCAATCATGTAATTAAAGGAAAAACCACTACCGTTTATTTAGGAGATAATATTTATCCATCTGGCATGGCAATTCCAGGTTATGGGTCTTTTGAAGAGACCAGCAAAATATTACAGTCTCAATTTAAACCCATGCGTGATGCAGGTTCTGCAGTATATTTTGTTCCCGGTAACCACGATTGGGATAAATCAGGGCCTAATGGTTTAGCAAAAATTAAGGCTCAAAGCGAATACCTAGAATCTTTTAATGATCCGTTATTAAGGCTGCTTCCTTCAAATGGCTGTCCAGATCCAGTTGCGATAAAACTATCAGATAAACTTACCCTAATAGCTTATGATAGTGAATGGTTTTTATTCCCATATAATAAACAAAATCCTGTAGCAGATTGCGATTGTCAGACTAAAGATGAGGTGATTGCTAGAATGCAAGATTTAATGGAACAAAACAGAGATAAGGTAATTATTCTTGCCTCTCATCATCCATTTCAAAGCTATGGCGTACATGGTGGATATTTTACCTGGAAGAATCACCTCTTACCTTTAACATCATTAAATAAAAGTTTAGTTATCCCATTGCCTATTATAGGATCAATTTATCCGCTTTTACGATCAACTTTATTAAGCCCTGAAGATTTAAATCACCCTGCTTATAAAGATATGATGAAAAGCGTAAATAGCGTTTTTGGAGATAAACCAAATGTTATTTATGCAGCAGGCCATGAGCATGGCTTGCAATTTATAAAAGGCAAACAATTACAAATTGTAAGTGGCTCTGGTTCTAAAGTAACTGCAAACAAACTGGGTAAAAATGCATTACTTGAAGAAGAAAATCAAGGCTATGTGGTTGCAGATCAGCTCATAAATAATGATATGCGATATGACTATTATATTTATGCAGACACTGGTGTTAAAAAAATATTCAGTTACACGCAAAAATATAAAGAGTTAGCCCCTCCTAAAAAGAACGAATTAAAAGTGATAAAAGCAGATAGCATTACCATTAAGGTTCACCCTTCATATGATAGTGTAGGCAAGTTTCATCGTTTCTTATTTGGAGAAAATTACCGCAAGGACTATGCTATGGACACTAAATTTCCGGTGCTAAGAATTTCGGAAATTAAAGGTGGATTAAAACCTACTCAGTTGGGTGGAGGGAATCAATCGAGATCTCTTCGTTTGGAAGACAAAGATGGTAAAGAATGGGTTTTACGTAGCATAGAAAAATATCCAGAAGTGTTATTGCCTCAGGGCTTAAGGGAAACATTTGCTAAGGATATTTTAAAAGATAACATGTCTGCTCAACACCCATTTGGTGCTTTGGTTGTACCTACACTTGCAAAGGCAGTAGATGTGCCACATAGTACACCAATTATTGGTTGGGTTTCTCCAGATGTAAATTTAGGAGATTATGGAGGTATGTTTGCAAATACACTTTGTTTGCTTGAAGAGAGAGAACCTATAGGAGAGTCTGATAATACCACTAAGATGCTTAAAAAGCTTGATGAGGATAATGATAACACCTATGATGCATCAATGTACTTAAGAGCTAGAGCTTTAGATATAATGATCGGCGATTGGGATCGTCATGAAGACCAATGGAGATGGATGCCCGAGAAAACAGAAAAAGGCAAAAAGTATTTAGCAGTTCCAAGAGATCGTGATCAGGTTTTTTATAGCTCTGATGGTTTTGTTCAACGTTATGCTCAATCCTCATCACTCTTGCCTATGATGCAAGGATATGAAAGAGAGATCAAAAAAATTGATTGGTATTTGTGGGAAGGTAGAGCAATGAATAGCAGATTGTTGTCCCAGTACACTGAAAAAGAGTGGGATAATGAGGTGAAAGCTTTTTGTGCTAAATTAACTGATGATGTTTTAGAAAAAGCATTGAAACATTTACCCGAACCTAATTATACCTTAAGACATGATCAGTTTTTGAAACGCTTAAAAGAGAGAAGAGCCTCTTTGCCAAAGTTGATGAACGATTTCTATCATTTTTTTAATAGAATTGTTGATGTGCAAGCGAGTGATAAAAATGAGCGTGTTTTAATTACTGATTCAGCAGGAAAATATTTAAAAGTTCAAATCAATAAAATTTCTAAAGAAGGTAATATTAAAGAAGAAACGTTTAGCCGCAATTTTGATCCTAGCGTTACTAAAGAAATTCGCTTATACGTTAAAGACGGTAATGATAGTGTGTTGATTGATAATAAAGCTTCAAATATTAAACTTAGAATTATAGCCGGTAGCGGTAAAAAATATTACGATTTACCAAACGTATCAAGAAGCATTCAGTTATTTGGAAGGAAAAATGGCAATTCTAAATTTGAAGGCGAAGATCAAAATATGTTGCGTAAAAAGATGTCTGCAGATACTTCAAATGTATCATTTTACAATAAAGACATGTATAGTAGATCAACATTAAATTTAAATGTTGGTTTTAATCAAGATGATGGATTATTAGCTGGATTAAATTATAAAGTAACAAACCCAGGATTTAGAAAAGCACCTTACGGAAACTCACAGCATATCTCGTTTTTACGCTCATTCGCAACCACGGCTTTTAGGTTTAATTATAAAGGTGACTGGTTAAATCTGTTTGGGAAAGCCGATCTGGTATTAAAAGCAGATGCTTATGCACCAGATAATACACAAAACTTTTTTGGTGTAGGTAATGAAACAACATATACTCAAGATATTAGGTATTACAGAGCTAGATTTAATATTTACCAGATAGAATCTGCTTTAAGATGGCGTAGACCTAAATCTACCTTTAGCATGGGTACCCAATTTCAGTTTTATAAATTTGATGCAGAAGATAATATTGGTAAAATTACCACAGTTCCCGCTGCATTGCATTCTTATGATAGCTTAACAGTTACTCAAAATAAATTATATGGAGGCTTGGTAGTTAATTTCACTAACAATACTCGAGACAACGAGATTTTACCAACACTAGGAAGTTATGTAGATTTTAAATGGACAGCGTTTAAGGGCCTAAATAAATATGCAAATTCTTACGGACAATTTACAGCAAGCATTGCTTTGTATAAAAACTTAGATGGAAGAGCTAAATTTGTACTTGCAGACCGTTTTGGAGGAGGTATAACCGTTGGAAAACCAGCATTTTATCAAAATTTATTTCTAGGTGGACAAGGGAATTTGTTAGGTTATCGTCAATTTCGATTCGCAGGACAACATAGTTTCTATAATAATGTTGAACTTAGAGCAAAATTAGGAGACTTTATAAGCTATGTGCTTCCAGGTCAGTTAGGTTTAATGGGTTTTTATGATGTAGGTAGGGTTTGGAATAGTAATGAAAAATCAAACGCTTGGCATCATGGTGCTGGTGGTGGTATATATTTCTCTCCAGCTTCTTTAGCCATATTCCGTTTTGTAATGGGCCACTCAGTAGAAGGTTGGTATCCTTACGTTTCTATGAGTTTTAGATATTAATAAAAAAAGATGAATACAAGTGTTGTAAAGATTAATGAAGATGAATGCATAGCTTGTCAGGTAGAATATACCCTGTCTTTTAGGCCGTTAATTGCATATTTAAAAGGTAGGCTCAAAACTGAGCAAACCTTAAAGGCAGAATTTTATCGTTTTTTATTAGAAAAAATAGAGCGTGAAGAAGCATTAAAAAATGATATTGAGGTTGAGGATTTAGCAAAATATAAAGATACTTTAGAGCTCATTTTTACCATTTTAACGCCTTTAATGGCGAATGAAAAAGATTTGTATTGGGCAATGAGTACACCAGTGCCAGACCGTATCTTTTTTAGCACAGACGGATTTTTCGAATTTTTTGGCGTACATAAAGAAGAGAAAAAGAAAAATGGATACATAGAAGAATCTAAAGAGAAGCAGCAAATTCAATTCATTTATAAAATGATATTGAGAAGGTTTTATGACTACACTTCAATTTCTGGAAATGAAATTTTGTATGCTTATACAAATCCAACAACTCATTTAACGTCTTATTATAATATTAGTCCCGATACTCAGTTTGTTGATATTCAGTATGATGGAGAGTTGCCGGAACTTAATTTTGAAGCTGTAGCCACACAGATACAAGAAGGTAAAGAGGTTGAGTTATTGCAAGATCTATTGCCTCTTGATAAGTTTAGATTTGATGGATTTACGGTTATCACATTAACAGATGTAACTTTACAGCACGCTATAGATGGCATTCGTGATGCATTAGTTAATCATACTTATGAAATTGAGGCTTATGAGCATGTAATACAGGCCTTAAAAACACTAGCAGGAAACGGTCATATTGAATTTGGATTATTGCCATTTTTAATGGTGAACAATAAATTTGTATTTGACAACGATCTAAACTCTCAAAGTATTTTACTCGATTCTGCAAAAAAACACAACTTAGAAGAAGAAACTTTTTTTGCTTTAGTAAATGAATATATAGATCATCCCAGGCCAGTTTTCTTTAATAATTTGACGGATGAAAAGATTGAAAAATTCCCATTTTTAGATATACTTAAAAAGAATGGAGTGAAATCCTATTCATTCCTTCCAATTTTTTATAACAACCAATTGGCCGGTATAATGGAAATTTATTCTGAGCAAGATTTGGTTGTAGACGAAAAGTTATTATCAAGGTTTCATTCGGCTTTGCCACTTTTAGGACAGCTTTTACAATACAGGATTGAAGAGTTTAACAATAAGATGGATAATGTGCTGAAAGATAAATTTACCGCATTACAACCATCTGTTCAATGGAAATTTAATCAGGTAGTTTGGGATTACTTGAAAATGAGTAAGAGCAAAAAGAAAACCCAAGAAATTGATACCGTAACTTTTAAAGGATTATACCCATTGTTTGGTGCTATAGATATTAAAAATTCTACCATAGAGCGAAATTATGCTTTAAAAGAAGATTTAAAAGTTCAATTAGCTAAATTAAGTGAATCATTAGAAAATCTTCGAAATATTATACGTCTTGATTTATTAGATAAAGTTTTATTCAATTGTAAAGATTGGATGAAGAAAATAGATGATTTTATTAACTCTAGCGAAGAAGCGCAACTAAATGAGTTTTTAGAATTGGAAGTATATCCAATGCTAAAACACATTGAGAGAGGACATCCTCAAACTCAAGAGATTATCCAAGAGTATTTTAAAAGCATTAATTCTGAAGAAGGGATTGCTTATGATAATAGAAGGACTTTAGAAACTTCTATGCAATTTATAAACACTGCAGTAAGTGAGTATTTAGAAGAAGCACAACAAACTTTACAAGAATCTTACCCATGTTATTTTGCCAAGTTTAGAACTGATGGCGTAGAATATGATATTTATATTGGTCAGGATATTGCACCTGATATACCATTCGATTTATTGTATTTAAAGAACATTCGCCTTTGGCAGCTTACATCCATGGTTGAGGCAGCTCGTTTAACCAATAGCTTGGTTAGCCAAATGCCAAGAGCACTGCTTACAACACAGCTGATATTTATTCATTCAAATCCAATAGACATTAGTTTTAGAAATGATGAAAGAAGATTTGATGTAGAAGGAGCGTACAATATCCGTTATGAAGTTGTTAAAAAACGTATTGATAAGGTTTTAGTTAAAGGAACAGATGAACGTTTAACACAGCCTGGTAAAATAGCTTTGGTTTATTTTAATACCTACGAAGCAAATGAGTATAAAGAATACATCAAATATTTACAGGAGCAAGGCTTTTTACAAGACGACTTAGAAACACTAGATTTAGAAGAGTTGCAAGGTGTAAGTGGCTTAAAAGCTTTACGAGTTGGTGTAAACTACATGTCTTGTGATTTTTATGATGAGCAGTTTACTAAATTGAAAAAATCGATTAAGAAAAATCCTTTAAAAAAGTTCGATGAACAGCTTTAATTGTTATTCAGGGCAAAGCGAGAATCTTTATATTTCTCTTAAAATTTTACCTTTTCTTCTTTAATATATTTATTTAGTTTTCTGTGTGCCACAGACCACAGTTTAGGAATCCGAAAATTTTCCACTTACTAGTAGTTGGTGTTATCACCAATCTACCGAACAGATATTTAACTCTTACAACGTAATTATCTATTATTAGGGTATTCATTAACCCAATTAAAACCAGTTTTAACTAAATTAAATTTAGTATGGTCAAATTGTTTAAATTGAATATTAACGGAATCTTTATTCATTAAACCTTTTAACACCAATTGGTCTTTTCCCAATTTTGCATAGTTTAACATATATTGATGAGTACTATCGCTTGTACTAGTAAAGTTCAACGTTTTAGCATTGGTATCAACTTTTAGTTTTATCCAAAATGTGCTATTATTCATTTTTGTAATCCGTGCATAACCAGGGTAGCTGATAATCATTCTTTTCCAGCGGAGCGAATCTGTGGTAAGTGGGGGCAGTAATTGCCCTTTTAAATTAAAAGTCTTAACATCATAAATTCCATATAAAGATGGTTTTGGTGCGGCATCTCCATATTTTTTGGCTGTGTTAAGATTACTATATAGCGTTGAATACAAAGCAAATAAAATAGCAATCACTTTCAATGACAGTTGAATGTTTTTTTTCCACTTGGTGTGATAAGTATATTCAATTAAGGATGGAGTAGCAGTTTTATTAAGAAAGAAAAAGTTGATTAACCTATCTTTATCGTACCAAGCTATCCATGCAGCCATAATTAATAAGTTTAGAGAGAAGATTTTAACCGGAATATCATAAGCAAAGTTCATTGCAACAACATTAGCCATTACTGTCATTGCAACTAATGCACCAAATAAGGCGGTTCTTTTGTAGAATAAAAGAATGCCGGCCAAAACTTCTGCTCCACCGGTAAATAAATTATAGCCAGAAGAATAACCAACAAATGTCCAAGCTAAACCCATTGGTGTCGAGTCTCCATAAGGCTCAGTCAATCGTATCAAATCTGGAAAAGGAAATTGTAGCTTGATAACCTTAACAAATCCATAAACGAAAAGCATATAAGCCAAAAAATAACGGACAACTATTCTAGACCAATATTGAAATTGGTGATAAGATGGCCTCCTTCTGTCTAGAATAGTCCAAATTGTAGTAATGAGTAAAGCGAAAATTATCCATAACAATTGAAGAACATAATTATAAGTTGTATCCCCACTGCCATTAGGTTTTACGGTTATAGGATAGCTCAAATGCAAAATATGTTCGCCAAACCAAGGCACTATCCAATGCCAAAACTCAGTATATGGAGTCATAAGTACATATACAAAGTGCGGGTACAGTTCATCACTGCTGGTAAAATCTAACATCAAAAAAGCAAAATAGATAGATAATAGCGTAAAAAACCTTTTGCTAATTGACCATGGTTTTAAGTTTTCAATGGGTGTTTCCATATTTTAAATGTATTAATTTTTAATTAAAAAGGCTGTTAAAACTTGTTAAAAGCACTTTCTATTTTATCTGACAAATAAATGATACGCATTTTAAAAAGTGTTTCTACATTTGCTTAACAGTGTTAGATTATTTTATATCATTTAACAAATCATGGGAAGTAAAGAAAGAATACAGCGTCAAAAAGAAGATACCCGCAAGAGTATATTAGATGCTGCTTTACAAATTGTAAAACAAGAAGGTTGGGCTGCTTTAAGTATGCGCAAAATTGCAGATGTAATTGAATACACGGCTCCTATTATTTACGAATACTTTTCTAACAAAGAAGGTATTCTTCTTGAATTAACCAGGCAAGGCTATATTCATTTAGGTATAAAGGTAAAAGCGGCTAGAGACAGTAAAAGCGATCCAGAAGAACAATTAGAAGCAATGTGGCTTGCCTATTGGGATTTTGCCTTTGAAGAAAAAGAGTTTTATCAATTGATGTATGGTGTACAGGTAAACTGTTGCGAGCTATATAAAAAAATGCCAGAAGCAGAATACACAACTGATTTGTTTTATGATGCAATTGAAAAATTGCTTACTAAACTCCCAGTATCAGAAGACACATCTTGCTTAAAATATTATACTTTTTGGTCACTTATACACGGCTTAATCTCAATCAATTTAGTTCAAAAAGGGGCTGATGATGAAATTAACCAACAGATTTTAAGAAGTGCAATAAAAGCAATTATTAAAACCATAAACGACTAAAATTTTTTATTTAAAAATCTAACGCTGTTAAATTAATTATAAACGTAAAGTAAAATTTAAATCCCTTTAATCATGAATTATATGCCAGACTTCAACGAAACATCTAACAATGTTAGATTATTTAACACAATAATAATATCACTAGCAACTGCTATTGTTTTATTTTTAGCAAGTTGCAGTTCAACTCCAGCTCAAATGGCTGCAGCACCGCCACCACCATCGTTACCCGTACTTACAGTTAATGAAACTTCACAACAAACATTTGTAGATTATCCAGCATCAATACAAGGTGTTTCAGATTTAGAAATTCGCCCTCAAATTGCTGGTACAATAGATAGAGTATTAGTTAACGAAGGTCAGAAAGTTAACAAAGGTCAATTGCTGTTTCAAATATCTCAACTTCCTTTCAGAGCCCAATTAAATAATGCTAAAGCTGCTTTAAGTGCTGCAAAAGCTGCGGTTTTAAATGCGCAGTTAGAAATTGATAAATTAACCCCATTAGTACAGGCAAAAGTAGTTTCTGCATTTCAGTTACAAACAGCAAAAACAACGCATCAAATAGCTTTAGCTAATGTAGAACAGGCAAAAGCAGCTGTAAATAGCGCTCAAATTAATTTAAACTATACTCAAATTAAAGCGCCAATTAGCGGTAATATAGGCAGGCTACCTAAAAAACAAGGTAGTTTAGTTGGGCCAACAGATGCAGAAGCATTAACACAACTTTCTGATGTACACGAAGTGCATGTTTATTTCTCTTTAGCAGAAACTGACTTTATCAATTTTAATACAACTTATCCTGGTAATTCTGTGGCAGATAGAATTAAACATTTGCCTGCGGTTTCATTGGTTCTAGCAGATCAAACCATATATCCTGTACAAGGAAAAATTGATATGATTGATGGTCAGTTTGATAAAACAACTGGTGCAATAACTTTAAGAGCAAGTTTCGCTAATAGCAAAGGTTTACTTAGATCTGGTAATACTGGTAAGGTAAGATTAGGTTTAACACATAACAATGCAATTTTAGTTCCTCAATCAGCAACTGTAGAAATGCAAGATAAAGTTTTTGTTTTCTCAGTTGGTAAAGACAATAAGGTAAGCAAAGTTGCAATCTCTATTGAAGGAAAAAGTGGTACAAACTATTTAATAAAAGACGGTTTAAAAGCAGGACAACAAATTGTTCTAAGTGGTTTAGACCGCATCCAAGATGGGCAACTTATTCAACCAGATAAAAAGAATGATAAAATAGCTCAATTAATTTCTCAAAAATAAAAAAAAGATAATGTTTAAGATTTTTATACAAAGACCTGTACTGGCAACCGTTATTTCCATCTTATTGGTGATATTGGGTGTACTTGGTTTAACAAAATTGCCTCTCCAACAATTCCCAGATATTGCGCCACCATCAGTTTTGGTAACTGCGGTATATCCTGGTGCAAATGCCGAAACAGTGTTACGTTCGGTAGCACCATCATTAGAAGAATCAATTAATGGTGTTGAAAACATGACTTACATGAGTTCAACCGCAAGTAATGATGGCTCATTAGCAATTACTGTTTTCTTTAAATTAGGTACTGATGCAGACCAAGCAGCAGTTAATGTGCAAAATAGAGTAGCACAAGCTACTAGTCAACTGCCAACAGAAGTTGTTCAGCAAGGTGTAACCACAGCAAAACAACAAAATAGCTTTATTATGGCTATTGGAATGTATACAGAAGACGAATCAAAATATGACCAAACTTTTGTTGCTAATTATGCGCAAATTAACATCATCCCTGAAATTAAAAGGATTCCAGGTGTTGGCGCTGCAAGTATTTTTGGGGGTGTAAAAGATTATTCAATGCGTGTTTGGTTAAATCCAACACAAATGGCTACCTATAAAGTTACGCCAAATGAAGTAATGAAAGCCATCCAAGATAAAAGTTTGGAAGCTGCCCCTGGTAAATTCGGGGAGCGAAGTAAAGAAGTTTTCGAATATGTAATCAAATATAAAGGGAAACTAACTAAACCTGATGAATATGAAAATATAGCTATTAGATCTAATCCAGACGGTTCCATTTTACATTTAAAAGATGTAGCAAGAATTGAACTGGGTGCTTATTCTTATAATAGTTTAACTCGCTTAAATGGGAAAAAAGGAGTGGTAATTGGTATCATTCAATTGGCAGGTTCCAATTCTAATGACATTCAGGTTGCCATTAATAAGTTAATGCTTAAAGCTTCTAAGGATTTCCCGAAGGACATTAAACACAACATTTTTTACAGTACTAAAGTTGCATTAGATCAATCTATAGATCAGGTAATCCATACCCTAATTGAAGCTTTTATTTTAGTTTTTATTGTAGTATTTATATTTCTACAAGATTTTAGATCTACACTTATTCCTGCTATTGCAGTGCCTGTAGCTATTTTAGGTACATTTTTCTTTATGCAATTGTTCGGTTTCTCTATTAACTTACTAACCCTGTTTGCTTTAATTTTAGCAATTGGTATTGTGGTAGATGATGCTATTGTGGTGGTAGAGGCAGTTCATGCAAAGATGGAACATAAGCATTTATCACCGAAAGTTGCAACGCAAGAAGCAATGCATGAAATTACTGGGGCTATCATTTCAATTACATTGGTAATGTCTGCAGTGTTTTTACCGGTAGGTTTTATGGAAGGCTCAACAGGTGTTTTTTATCGTCAGTTTGCCTTCACAATGGCAATTGCAATTGTAATTTCAGCAATTAATGCTTTAACGTTAAGTCCAGCACTTGCAGCTTTGTTTTTAAAGGATAACCATATTGGTCATCATCAAGATCAGCAAACCGTTAAAAGAACATTTAAAGAGAAATTCTTTAGTGGCTTTAATAGTAGTTTTAACGCAATGACTAACCGTTATGTTGGAGGATTAAAGTTTTTAATTCGCAATAGATGGGTAAGTTTAGGTGGATTAGCCTTAATTACATTAGCTACAGTTTGGATGGTTAAGATAACTCCAGCTGGGTTTATTCCAACTGAAGATCAAGGTTTTATCGCCATCGCTGTATCAACTCCATCGGGAACTTCATTAGATGGAACCCAGAAAGTAATGACAGATGCAGAAAATACCCTAAACAAATTAGATGCTTCAAGATTTGTAACCGCCATATCTGGTTTTAACCTATTAACTAATTCTACAAGTCCATCTTCAGCAGTGGTTTTTGTTTTACTTAAGCCAACAGAAGAAAGAGGTAAGGTGAAAAATATAGATGAGATTATGAATGAGGTTAGAGGTAAACTAGGGACTATTTCTGGTGGTACTTTCTTCGTATTCAGTTTCCCAACTGTTCCTGGCTTTAGTAATGTTGAAGCTTTGGATATGGTTTTACAAGATAAAACTGGTGGAAAACTTGATAAGTTTAGTGGAATCTCTCAAAACTTTATTGGAGAATTAATGAAACGCCCAGAAATTGCTGTAGCTTTTACCAGTTTCAAGGCAGATTATCCTCAGTTACAATTAGATATCAACGATGAAAAAGCTGATCAACTCGGTGTAAATGTAAAAGACATTTTACAAACGATGCAAACTTATTTCGGGAGTGCTCAAGCTTCAGATTTTAATCGTTTTGGTAAATATTATAGGGTAATTGTTCAGGCAGATATTGCCGACAGAGCAGATCCATCAGCTATAGACAGGGTATTTGTAAAAAATAAAACTGGCGATATGGTACCAATTAATACCTTGGTAAAATTGAGTCGTATTTATGGATCAGAAACTGCATCACGTTACAACTTATTTAACTCTATTCAAATTAATGCCATACCAAAACCTGGTTTTAGCTCTGGTGATGCCATTAAAGCAATAGAAGAAGTAGCCGAAAAACAGTTGCCAGCTGGTTATGGTTATGAGTTTTCTGGACAAACAAGAGAAGAAATTTCATCAGGTGGACAATCGACCGTTATTTTCTTGCTGTGTTTAGTGTTTATTTATTTCTTGCTTGCTGCGCAATATGAAAGCTATTTACTTCCATTAGCTGTTATTTTGTCTATCCCTGCCGGAGTATTTGGTGTGTTTGTAGCCATTGGTTTAACAGGAATAGAAAACAACATTTATGTTCAGGTAGCACTGATTATGCTTATTGGTTTGCTTGCAAAAAATGCGATTTTAATTGTTGAGTTCGCAGTGCAGAGGAGAAGGGCAGGGCAACCATTAATCGCATCTGCTTTGGAAGCTGCAAAATTAAGGCTTCGCCCAATTATTATGACCTCACTTGCATTTGTTGTTGGTTTAATTCCAATGACGATAGCAACAGGTCCATCTGCTCAAGGTAACCATTCAATTAGTATTGGCGCAGCTGGAGGTATGGTTTCTGGTGTAATTTTAGGGTTGTTTATCATTCCGGTACTTTTCATCATCTTTCAATATTTACAAGAAAAAATAACGAAGGAACCACTGGCAGTTATTAATGCAAAGCAAAACTTAGCAAATCATGAAAACTAATCAAAATACACAAACGCAGGATCAAGTTGTAATTAACGAGTTCCTACCACTCATTTCTTCGTGGTTAAAGAAATGGTACAACTAAAATTTAATAAAATGAAACAATTTATAAATAGTTTTTTTGCCCTTTTGCTTTTAGTATTAAGCAGTTGTGGTATAGCAAAAAACATAGTAACCCCTAAAGATGGCTTGCCAATTAATTTTAGGGGCATAACAGCAAATGATACAGCAAGTATTGGAGCACTGCCTATAAAAGATTTTTTTAGCACAGCTACAATTCGCAATTTAATTGATAGTGCCTTAATAAGGAATTTCGATTTACAAATTGCATTAAAAAATATCGATGCTGCAGAACTGATTTTAAAAAGAGCCAAGCTGGGTAATATTCCTCAGCTTAATCTGCAGGTAACTGCAAATTCAAGTCGCCCATCAGATAATAGTTTAAATGGATTAAGCACATCTCAATTTTTAAATACAACTCATATCGAAGATTACAATGCCAATTTGGCCTTAAGTTGGGAAGCGGATATCTGGGGTAAAATCAGTAGACAAAAAGATGCAGCATACGCTGGATACTTACAATCTACTGAAGTTAAAAAAGCGGTACAAACTCGTATTGTGGCAGATGTAGCATCAGGATTTTATCGTTTATTAATGTTAGATGCACAGTTGAATGTAGCCAAAAGGAACGTTGAATTGAACAATAATACACTAAAAATGATTAAAATGCAGTTTGATGCTGGTCAAGTAACATCATTGGCAATTCAACAAGCAGAGGCACAGCAATTAAGTTCAACACAATTAATCCCTCAAATTAATCAGGAAATTAATATTCAGGAAAACGCATTAAGCGCTTTAACCGGAAAATTTCCGACAGCAATAGAACGTTCGGTAACATTAGAACAACTCACAATTCCAGAACAATTAGCTACTGGAGTTCCGGCTACCATGTTAAATATTAGGCCAGATGTAAGAAGTTTAGAGTTAGGTTTAAGAATTGCAAATGCAAAAGTTGGCATCGCAAATGCCAAATTATATCCTACATTAATTATTTCTGCTAGTGGTGGATTAAATTCTTTTAAAGCAAGTAATTGGTTTAATATTCCTGCATCATTATTTGGCGTAGTTGGTGGCGGAATTACACAACCAATATTTCAAAGAGGAGTTTTAAAAACAGAATTCGAACTTGCTAAAATAGAAAGAGATCAATCAGTTTTATTGTTTAGACAGGCTGTAATCGGAGCTGTTGTTGAAGTTTCAAATGAGCAAGCAAAAATTGTAAACCTAAAAAGCGAATTTGAAATTGCTCAAAACAGAGTAAAAACCTTACAAATAGCTGTTAAAAATTCAGATTTGTTATTTAAAAGTGGAATGGCAAATTATTTAGAAGTGATTACAGCGCAAGGTAATTTATTGCAAGGCGAATTAAATTTAACCAGTCTTAAAACTGCTCAGCTAAATGCTAGCGTTTCTTTATACAGAGCGCTTGGTGGTGGGTGGCAATAAATAATAACTAACCCGCCGCATCGTCATGCTGAATTTATTTCAGCATCTGGCTTGCAGAGAAGACCATGAAATAAATTCAGCATGACGACAATTTTATAAAAAAGGCTTGCAAATTTTGCAAGCCTTTTTATTGTGCTCCCGACGAGATTCGAACTCATATCGATGGTACCGGAAACCATAATTCTATCCATTGAACTACGGGAGCAGAGTTTGCAAATATAGAGAAACATCTGTTTAAATATCCTATAGAAAGAAAATTCAAGCAATCTAAAAAAATAGCTTAATTTTTTAACTAATCTGTTAGGCAATGCATTTACAAAATTGTATTTTGGCTACTCAAATCGTTTTATGCGCTCTCTCAGATTTTTTACACTTCTAGTTATATTATTAACTTTCAATAAGCTGTATGCACAAACTTATACGGTTACAAGCATAGCTGATAATGGTCCTGGAACTTTAAGACAGGGGCTTTTGGATGCTTCAGTAGTTGGTAGAGCTACACCTTTTATCATTAATTTCCAACTCTCTGGAGATCCAACAAATAATATCAACAGAACTATAAGATTGCGCTCTGCGTTACCGCTCGTTACATCGAATACCGTTATTGATGGTAGTTCTCAAAATTGGTCAGCATTAGGTGTCTCAGGCGCAAAAATTATTATCGAACCAGAATTTGCTAATACAACCTTTTCAGGATTGGTAATCGGACAACCTTCCTCAACAGGCATTCAAACTACTGCGGTTGAAATTTATGGGCTTTATTTAAGAAATTTTGCAACCATAACAAACCTACAAAATGTAAATACAAACCAAGGTTCTGGTATTGTTATCGATTATAGATCAAATAACATCACTATTGGAGCGCCAAATAAAGGAAATGTAATTGGGGGTAATATCAACGGAATTATCATTCAGAATTCAACTTCATTTACAAATCCGAATGCACTAAGTAAACTTAAAATCCAGTCGAATTTTATTGGTTTATTTTATGATGGTGTAACAGCTAATACAAATGTAACTGGTATTTCGGCAAGTTTATATGATTGTGATTTAGAAGTTGGTGGGGATAATGCAGGAGAAGGAAACGTAATTGCTGCCAATAGAATTAATGTAGACATTAAAAGATTTAGTTCTACAAGTAATCGATTTAACATCAACGTAGTAAATAATAAAATAGGGGTAGATGTAACTGGGCAAAAGGATTTTCGCCAATTGCCTATTTTTCTTTCCTCCTCAACTTTAGAAATTTCTGGTCTTAAGGTAGATGCTATAAACTCAGCACTTTATGTGCGTAACAATATAATTGGTGGTAACAGAACATTAGGTGTTTCCATAGCCAACTCAGATTTTATCCTAACAGGAAATGCAATAGGAACGGATTTAACCGGTGCCATTGATATGGGCAATGGCATAGGAATTCAAATTGGGAATAATGGAATTGGAACAATAGGAGGAGGTGCTAGTGCCGAAAAAAATATTATAGCAAATAACAATTTTGGAATAGAAACAACTTCTACAAAAGCAGTTAAAATTACGCGTAATAGTATGTTTTGTAATAAAACATTCGGAATCGGGAAGACTTTAACAATACTTCAACCTTATATTCAGATCTTAAAAAAGCGAGCAAATTATGTTTCTGGAAAAGCTACTCCAAATTCAGAAGTAGAAATATTTTTCTCTCAAAATTGCAATGGTATTTGTGAAGGAAAGACATATATTACAACTGTACAGACAGGAAGTGATGGGCGATGGGAGTATACTGGCAATATAAGTGGAACCGTGACTGCTACTGCTAGCTTACTAAATGCAACAACATCACCTTTCTCAACTGCAGACTTATTGCCAAATGAAGCAATTATAGAGCCTGTAACTTGTAATGGGAATGGTTCAATTACTATTCCAGAAGATCATGAAGGTTTTACATTTAGTTGGGTAAAAATAGAGACAGATAACAGTCGTACACCAAAAGGAAATACACAAAGTATTATTGGTTTAGATGTAGGTACTTACGAAGTAACAATTGATGATGGTTGTAAAGCTTTTTCAAGTATTCATATCGTAAAGGACCAAAAACTCACAAAACCAACAATTAAGGCACCAATTCCAACTTGCGGACAAACTACATTTTCATTTCTTGCTGAAGTTTTAAGAGGAAAGGGAACATTAAGTTATGAATGGTATAGCGTTGCAAACCCAACTACGGTACTAAGTAGAAACAATCCTGCAAATTTACCTGAAGGAACTTATTTTGTAACAGTTAAGGATGAAGCAGGTTGTACTTTGCCTTCTGATCCTGTGACAATAAATAGAAAACCACAGCCAAAAGTTAAGACAGCACCAACGAGAACGAATGCTGCTTGCGGAGATGACAATGGGTCCATTAAAGGGATGGTTTTGGAGGATGTTACAGGAACAGCAGTTTTTAAATGGTATAAACATGATCCGATTACTGGTGTAATTGGTACCACAATAGTTGGAGATAAAATAGATCTAGAAAACGTAGGTGGCGGAACTTATACTGTTATGATTTCTGATGATGGTCAGTGCCCCATTTCTCTACAATATACAGTAGGCATTTATAATAATGTTGCTATCAGCGATGCTACAATTACTCGAAGCAAATGTGGTTTAGATAATGGTGCAATAAGTAGTCCTACTATAAGCAATGCTGATTATTACGAGTGGAAAAATGCAGCTGGTATATCACTTAAAAAAGGAGTGTATTCTACAGGAATGCAAATTGGCTTAACAGATTTGGCTCCCGGAACCTATACTTTAACAGCAAGTAATACACTTTACACTTGTGCTATAAATAGATCTTTTACAGTTACGGCATTAGTACCAGAAGTATTTGCATTCACAGAATTAAAAAACAATACAACTTGCGAATTGATCAATGGAAGTGTGGTATTAAACTATACTACTACAGCAAGGCCAACTAGGTTTGAATGGAGAGATGAATCTGGGACTATTATTCCTGGCACGAGAACCGAAATCAAAAATCTTCCGGCAGGTAATTATACTTTGTACGCTTGGGATATCAACGACTGCCCTTCTGTTCATGGTCCTTTTAGAATTATTACAATTCCAAAATTAACAGTAGTACCCGATAGTGGTGTGCCTGCTAAAGATGGTTGTGGGCTAAAACGTGGTTCTGTAAAAGGCGTTCAAGTGCTTGGTGGTGTTACAGATTATGATTTTAAATGGATAAATGAGGCTGGCCAAGCTGTTCAGTTTACTCAAGAATTGACAAACGTAGGTGCTGGAAAATATCGCTTAGAAGTAAGAGATAAGACGGCCTGTGGTTATGCTATTAGTCAAGAATATGAGATTATCGATGAGCCTTTTATACTAGAAGCACCTGTAGTTGCAGATATTAGGGTTTGTTATGTAACTGATATTGCAATTCCTATTATTGGCAAACAAGAAGGTACTTATGAACTGTATGCTAATCTAAATGACAATAAGCCACTTTTTGAAACAGCTACAGGCATATTTAATTTCAAAATCAGCAAAACTGCAGATTATTATATCAGACGCAGACTTGGTACATGTGTAAGTGAGTTTACTAAAATGC
The DNA here is from genome assembly GCF_005116505.1 of Pedobacter polaris. GTDB lineage: Bacteria > Bacteroidota > Bacteroidia > Sphingobacteriales > Sphingobacteriaceae > Pedobacter > Pedobacter polaris. The sequence goes on along the minus strand of NZ_SWBR01000002.1, from coordinate 1,318,798 downwards.
ACATCGAAGTAACGCATGACAACCTTGAGTTAGGAAATGTGATGACGCCTAACGGTGATAGTTTAAATGATACTTGGATGGTTAAAGGATTGCCAGATTTTAAAGGAAACAATATTAAAGTATATACACGCGAAGGGCAGTTGGTTTACGAATCTATAGGCAATTACGTTAAACCATTTGATGGTAGATTTAGAGGAAAAGATTTGCCAGCAGGAATTTATTTTTATATAATTGATCTAAGAGCAGAATGTAAACCAATAAGTGGAAGTATTACGTTATTGCGTTAGAACTGACGGGTAGAGCATTTTACATCATATTTGTTGTTCAGCAAAAAGCCCAACACAATTTCATGAGTTCCGTTATTAACTGACCGTAAAGCTGATGTATTTACATCGTAAGAATAGCTTAAGTTTACAATTGAGGCAACATTAAAACCTGCAAGCATTGAAAACGAATCGCTATTTCTATAACTAGCCCCAATCCAAAATTTATCTTGGTAAGCCAGTTTTAAATTAGCATCCACAGCTGCTGGCGAATTTTTACGGTAACTTGCCAAAAATGAAGGGATCATGGCAATATCCTCATCTAAAAATATCTTATATCCTGCAGTTGCATAAATTGAGACAGATTGGTAAGGAAGCGAAACGCTCTTATTGTCTTCTATTGCAGCCCTAGTGCCAAGTAATTGTTTTGCAGAGGCTCCAAGAAAAAACCTCGGGCTGTATAACCACAAACCAAAACCCACGTCTGGTCTAAATCTATTGTTATAATCTGCCCCAAATAATGGGTCTGATGCACTTTCTGCAATAATATTGGTAGCATTAAATGTTAGAAAATTAAGCCCCGCAGATGCACCAACAGACAGATTAACTTCATTACTTAATCCTAAATGGTAGGCATAAGTGAAATTGATATTACTTTGTCTTATTAAACCGGCTTTGTCTGTCATTGCAACCAAGCCAATTCCATGATGAGGTTCAGCGGCGGTATAAGTATTTACAAAACTTCTGCTCAATGGATTGTAACCTCTAGAAGAAAATGAGTTGATAGAGCCCCTTATAAATTCTTCGCCCAATGGCGCACTTAAAGAAAGATATTGCGTGCTTGGCGCACCATCCAATCCAGACCATTGTTTTCTATAGCCCAATTTTAAATCTATATAACTATCAATACCAGATAAAGCTGGATTAAGTAGGTAATTATTGAAAATATACTGAGTACTACGAGGGGTTTCTTGTCCAAATGCGATGGAACAACTTAAAACCGAGAGAATAAAAGAATAGAAAAATTTCATTCAAAAATTTGAGAGCTTTATCTCGCTAATATAATAAGATGTAATTAATTATAGATTTTTTTAACTAAATAAATCGTTATTATTTGTACAGCTTAAAACCTGATGAACATAAAAACTATTTATAAGGTATTAATTGGCATTACAAAAAGAAAAAAGCACTTTTGCAAAACGATGTAAATAGTAAAGCGTGTAATTAAATAGTAAGCTTATGGAAGAACTGCTTGTAGACGAAGTGTTGGAATTGTTAGAAAACGACAGCGATAAGCAGTTAAAGACCTATTTAAATGAGTTAAATATTTCAGATGTTGAACATTTGATAGATGAACTTCCTCAATATGCCGTTAAATTTATCGAAACACTTTCCATTAAAAGAGCGGTAAACGTTTTTCGTATCCTCGATTTTCCTACACAAGAACGGATCATCAAAAAACTTCAGAATAATAAGCTCACTGAAATTATTAGGCAATTACCTCCAGATGATAGAACAGCGCTTTTAGGAGAACTGAAAGGAGATGCTGTAAAAAAACTTTTAGCGCTTTTGCCAGACAATGATCGTATAGAGGCATTACATCTTTTAGGTTATAAAGAAGATAGTGTTGGACGAATGATGACCCCCGATTTTATTGCTGTTAAAATAGAATGGACAGTAAGTAAAGTACTTTCACATATTCGCCGATATGGTAAAAATTCGGAAACCATAGATGTTGTTTATGTAATTGACAAAGATGGTGTGCTGTTAGATGATATTCGGATTCGTGAAATTTTATTGGCCGATCCAGAAGTTAAGATAGGGGAGCTAACAGATAATAGGTTAATTGCATTAAAAGTAAATGACCCTCAAGAAGAAGCCATTAACGTATTTAAAATGAATAATCGAGTAGCCTTACCGGTTATTGATGATCAGAATGTGTTATTAGGTATTGTTACCATTGATGATATTTTGTGGATTGCCCACGAAGAATATTCAGAGGATATCCAAAAAATGGGAGGTACACAAGCCTTAGATGAACCTTATCTTGATGTGCCGGTTTTTGAACTTTACAAGAAGCGGGTGGTTTGGTTAATTGTGTTGTTTTTTGGAGAACTTTTAACAATTGCAGCTATGTCAAACTTTGAACATCAAATAGCTAAAGTTGTAATTCTAGCCACTTTTATTCCATTAATTATTTCAAGTGGTGGCAACAGTGGCTCACAAGCAGCTACTTTAATTATACAGGCAATGGCATTAGGTGAGGTAACTATAAAAGATTGGTGGAATGTGATGCGAAGAGAGATTTTTTCAGGTATTTTCTTAGGATCAACACTCTGTTTACTTAGCTTCAGTGTAATTTTAGTTTGGCATTTTATCATGCCTTCTTTTAGTGAACATTACATTTTAATAGGTTTAGTAGTGGGTTGTTCGCTAGTTGGTGTTGTGCTCTGGGGTACGCTAATGGGCTCAATGCTTCCATTAATACTTAAAAAATTAGGTGCAGATCCAGCTGCTTCATCAACACCATTTGTAGCAACTTTAGTAGATGTTACCGGCTTAATTATTTATTTTTCTTTTGCAATGTTGTTTTTAAAAGGCATTTTGCTTTAATAATAACTTCGTCATTGCGAGGAGGAACGACGAAGCAATCTCCTTCATGCCATTCTTAGCGTATAATATTAAATTTTTGAAAACCAAATTGCAGCGGCTCTTCGGACAGTTCAGTCCCGCTTTTCGTTGCAATCTTTTACCCCTAAATCCCCTAAAGGGGACTGGTAAAAGTATTTCTACTTCAATCGGGTTTAAATAACAATAGTATGTACAACTATTAAGAGGTTTTACTCGTGTCGGTCTGAGCTTGTTGAAGACCAGCTATCTAAATAAAGCCTTATTTCCTAATCACAAAAAAAGCCACTTCAAATTGAAGTAGCTTTTATAGTTGTTTAGTTTTGAAGTTCTTGGCCAATCTTTTATTAATACTACTTACTATCAACAAGCTTATGATATGCCTATTAAAACGAAGGATAAACGTAAGATGAACGAAGGATGAACGTAAGATTATTATTATACCATTATACTTTATCGCTATTAGTAATAATGTTGGATATAATGAGTTTCATAAAGGTTTTGTAGTAAAACAAAAAAAGCCACCTCAATTGAAGCAGCTTTTGAAATTTTTACAATTCGTATTAAAAGTCCCCTTTAGGAGATTTAGGGGTTAAACGTTAAACCTAAAATGCATAATATCTCCATCTTCCACAACATACGTTTTACCTTCTACACCTAATTTTCCAGCCTCTTTACATGCCGCTTCAGAACCTAGGGTTACAAAATCATTATATTTAATAACCTCAGCACGGATAAATCCCTTTTCAAAATCTGTATGAATTACACCAGCAGCTTGTGGTGCTGTAAAACCTTTGGTAATTGTCCAAGCTCTAACTTCTTGCACACCAGCTGTAAAGTAAGTATATAAATCAAGTAGACGATAAGCGGCTCTAATCAATTTATTTACACCAGATTCTGTTAAGCCTAAATCTGCTAAAAATTCTTGGCGTTCTTCATAATTATCTAGTTCTGCAATTTCAGATTCTATTTTAGCAGAAATTACTAAAACCTCAGCATTTTCTTCGGCTACACTTGCTTTAACCAAATCAACATACTTATTTCCGTCAATAACCGAAGCTTCATCAACATTACAAACGTACATTACAGGTTTTTGAGTTAATAACCCTAAATCCTCAATAAAATCGAAGTCATCTTTCTCTACACTTGCAGTACGGATAGACTTACCAGTTTCTAAATGAGCTTTAAAAATAGTTAAGATATCAAATGTTCTTTTGGCTTCTTTATCGGTTTTAGCCATTTTCTCAACTTTTTGGATACGTTTAGCAACTGTATCTAAATCTTTCAACTGTAATTCAGTATCAATAATTTCTTTATCACGAATAGGGTCAACAGAACCATCAACGTGAATTACGTTTCCGTCGTCAAAACAACGCAAAACATGTATAATCGCACTTGTAGCTCTAATATTTCCTAAAAATTGATTTCCTAAACCCTCACCTTTTGATGCACCTTTTACCAAACCAGCAATATCAACAATCTCAATAGTATTAGGTTGAACTTTGTTTGGTTTAACCAAGTCAGCAAGTTTAGTTAAACGATCATCAGGTACAGTAATTACACCAATATTTGGTTCAATTGTACAAAACGGAAAATTTGCAGCCTGTGCTTTTGCGTTAGATAAACAGTTAAATAAGGTTGATTTACCAACATTAGGTAACCCAACTATACCACATTGTAATGCCATTTATATTTTTAATTATTTGTAAATAGTTTATGGGCCATAATCTATTGACTATTTGCCCAAAGGGCGCAAAGATATTAATTTTTAAGGCCTTTGCCTAGTAAAATATAGGTACGCTAATATTAATTATGTATATATTTACGAATTAGATTAAAACGCTTAAAATGGAAAACCTTCAAGAAACAACAGAAGTACAAAGTGAGCTAAAATTAGTAGTTAGTGAAGAGATGAGAAGCTACATTTATGAAATAGCAAAATGGGCAAGCTTTTTAGCTATAATTGGCTTTGTATTTACTGGTATCATGATAATAAGCGCCTTTACAGTTGGTGCAGCAATCAATTCTAATCCACAAATGTTAGCTATAGCCACTTCAATGGGTTCATTAGCCAGTATTGTATTTACTGTGTTTTTTTTGGTGATAGCTTTTGCCATCTTTTATCCAAGTTTACTAATGTTTAAATATGCTACAAAAGCAAAACTTGGTGTTTTGTATGGTGAGCAGGCAAGCTTAGATGAGGCAATGAGCAAATTGAAATCCTTGTTTAAATACTGGGGAATTATTACAATTGTATACATCGCACTATATATATTGATGATTATATCTACGATAATGAGTGGAGCAGTAGCTTCTTAGAAAGAGAATTTGATCACAAAAAAAGTCCCTAATTTTATTAGGGACTTTTTTATTATCTAATTTTCTTAAAAAGAAAAATCGTCGCTCTCTGTTTTTGGAGTATGCGTATACTCTGGATTTTCAGAATATTCATATCTTTTTTCTACCACATCCTGATGAGATTTAATATACTCTACAGTTTCGGTTAAGCCTTCAGTAAACTTTTCAAAATCTTCTTTGTATAAAAAGATCTTATGTTTTACAAATACTCCATCCTCTAATCTCTTTTTGCTTTCTGTTAGGGTTAAGTAATAATCGCCTGAACGTGTTGCTTTTACATCAAAAAAATAAGTACGCTTACCAGCTCTTACTTTCTTGCTAAAAACTTCTTCTCTCTCTTTGTTGTCAAAATCTCCCATTGTGTCTCGTAGTATAAGTTTAAGGTTGGGGTAAATATAAAGCAATAATTATTAATTCAAAATAGAAATAACTACATTTTCAATTAACTCAAAAAATAATTTACTTATCAATTGGCTTGTTAGCTATTTTCTTCTTCAAGTAATTGATTGTCGTGCATTTCTGCATAGGCACCATTGTTCTTAAGTAGCTCATCATGTGTGCCTTGCTCAATAATTCTTCCATTATCTAATACAATAATCTTATCTGCATTTTTTATGGTTGATATTCTGTGTGCAATTAATACACTGGTTTTTCCTTTCATTATTTTTCCTAAATTGCTCAGTATTTCTTCTTCTGTTTTGGTGTCAACAGCAGATAGGCAATCATCAAATATTAATATTTTAGGCTCTTTAATTAAAGCTCTGGCTATAGATACACGTTGTTTTTGACCGCCAGAAAGCGTAATTCCTCTTTCGCCTAACATCGTTTCAAATTTTAAATCAAAATCTATAATGTTGTTGTAAACCGCTGCATTTTTAGCAGCCTGCTCAACTTGCCCGTCTTCTACAGCACTTAAACCAAAAGCGATATTATTCTTTATAGTATCAGAAAATAAGAACACCTCTTGTGGTACAAAACCAATTTGGTCACGGTAATTATTAAGATTTAATCCTTTTAATTCTTTTCCATCAATTTCAATTTTTCCTGAATCAACATCATACATCCGCATAATTAAATTGGCTAATGTAGATTTTCCTGAGCCTGTTCTACCAATTATCGCCAAGAATTTTCCTTTTTCTATTTCAAAATTGATATCCTTTATTGCTTCTATTCCGGTATCTGGATAAGTAAAACTTACGTTTTTAAAGCTTATTTTTCCTTCAAATTCTGGTGTCTCAGTATTATTTGATGTAATGTCTGGCGCTAACTGTAAAAACTCATTGATCCTTTTTTGAGAAGCAGCTGCCCTTTGAATTAAAGTGGTAACCCAACCTAACATGGTAACAGGGAACGTTAATTGGTTAACATACACTATAAATTCTGCAATGTTACCAGGAGTTATGGCTCCATCTATTACCTGTTTTCCGCCAATATAAACTGTTAAAATGGTACTTAGCCCCACTAATAATAACATCGATGGGTAGAACAAAGCCTGCACCTTAACTAAACTCATAGCGTTTGTTTTGTAGGCATTGCTTTCCTGAGCAAAAACTGCTTGGGTTTGGTCTTCTCTAACGTATGATTTAATTACTCTAATGCCAGAAAAGCGCTCTTGTACAAAAGAAGATAATTTTGATAATTGCTCTTGTATTTTTTCGCTTTTGTTATTAATTAGCGTATTTACATAATATATAGTAATTACTAAAACAGGTAAGGGAAGTAAGCAGTAAATAGCCAAAGTACTATTCACATCAAACATGAAATAAATAATTAAGCAAAAAAGCACCGCTGTATTTATGGTATACATAATCGCAGGACCAACATACATTCTAACTCTATTTACATCTTCTGTAGCACGATTCATTAAATCGCCAGTATTGTTCCTTCGGTAAAAACCTAGACTTAATTTCTGGTAATGCGCATAAATTTCATTCTTCATATCATATTCAATGTGTCTAGACATTAGAATAATTGTTTGCCGCATAAAGAATAAGAATAACCCTCTGATGAGGTACATGATTAATATTAAGATGCCAAAAAAGAAGAGACTATAACTAAAAATATCATAAATAACTTGCTGACGATTAAATCCGTTAAAAAGTTGATAAATAGCAATGTTCTCAGTTATCAAATTGAAGGCATGACCAACAACTTGAGCAGGTACAACACCAAAAATGTTAGAGATAATTACAAAAATAATCCCAGGGATTATCCACCATTTATATTTATAGAAGTATTTGTTTAAAAAACTTAAATGTTTCATGAGCTGCTAATTTAGCCAAAAGACTTTCTTTTTGGATATAATGTTTAGAAATTAACTACTGGCAACAATTATTTATAAATAATTTTTTAGAGCTGTAGGTTTTAAGATTGCATATCATTAACTTTAGATACCTATAAAATAATATCTATTTATGAAAAACAAATTAACACTCTACAAGGGGAGAGCTATGCTCTTTCCATTCTTACTGTGTCTATTTCTAACACAATCTTGCCGAAAAGAAACTTTATTGCCAAGTAAAGGAGTAAACAACTTAACCATTGCCGAGGCAAAAAGTTATTTTGAGCATAACTTTCAAAACACTGTGAATTTAAAAAAGCAGATGAGCACTAATGGTTCAAGTTCTGCAACTATATCATCAAACCCTATTGATGGTAAACAGCCTATGTGGGATGCGTCTATACTTAAAAAACTGTCTATACAAACTGATGCGGTTTTGGTACCAATGCACAAAGAAGGGTTATACGTTCATATTTCAGAAGATAGGATGGTTAAGTTTGGCTATTTGAACTATATGATGATGTATAAGGACAAACATGACAACATCATCACAGAATGGGTAGAACTAAAACCTTCCGAAAAATGGGTTGATGCCAAATTTTCTAGAAAATATGATGGGAAAATATTTGTTAAAGACTGGGATGGGAAAATAAAGAAGATATATTCTTTTGGAAATACTGAGCCAGCTCGAGTTAGTGGAGCCTTAAACCACAAGTTAAATAAGATTGCTAGTATAAATGGCTCAAAAATGGATACTGGCAATGGAGATATGTTGTGTACCGTTACCACAACTGTTACTATAAAAACAGAGCCAAAAGTTTGCCCATGCCAAGGCCATACCTATGAACAATTTGTTGCTGGATTTTGCCCATGCCCAACACCACCAAGTAAAGGTTATACTAGAACTATTGCGGTGGAAGTTGAATATGATTGTGCATTGCCCCCTGACGGACCTGATGGTCCAACTGGTGGAACAGGTAATAACAATAATGGGTCAGGCTATAGTCCTATAGGGAACCCGGGCGGAGGTGGCCCCAATCCAAACGACTATACCCCGTTAAACTGCAATCCCGACCCAAATTATACCATTCCAACAACTCCGCCCCCACCTGGCATGGAGTACGTGCTGCCCTGTTCTTCAATCGCCATTCCTACAGAGGGAACACCAGATCCCCCGTTAATGCACCAACACCAAAAACAGCAGCACAATTGTTAATCGATTGGTTTAATTCAGATCCCGATGCCCAACTACATCTATCTGCTGCTGAAGCAACATTTTTAAATGATAATCCAACTATAGCAAACGAATTGCTAACCCATTTAAATTCTGAAGAAAGAGAAGTTAAAGAATTTGGGAAATGGGCTGTTGGTTATTTGGATGATAATAGAGATGTTCCTTTCTCAGATTTAACAGAGATGAATAATATTCCAAACTCAACTATTAATTTGCCTAATTTAGATGTTTCGGAATTAAATAACTATCCAAATTTTAAGGCCTTAGTTACAGATTTGCCTAACTTTTTAACCCGATACCCTAACATTTTAAAAGCTCTGACTTATACAACAGGTTTTAGTGAGAAAAAAATAAAGGAATTAATGCAGCCTGGTAAGGGACCTAAAGTAGTTGTCATACATAATCTAAAAGATAATAAAGGGAATGATATAGTTGGCCACTATGATAGCAGAACAAAGACACTACAAATTGATAATGATTTTGTAAATGAGTTAGAAAACAATAAAACCAATTTCAATTACCAAAAATTAGGTTTAATTGTAACCATTGCAACACTTCATGAATTTGTTCATTTTGGAAGAGACATAAATAATTTACCAGTTGAAATGACAAATATAAAAGGAACCATAAAAGAGCCTGGTTGGTATATGGAGGGCCATATTCAACCACCTGGAGCTCCAGGCTATTTAGTGCCTGAAAATGCAAAGGAATGGTTGAGATACTATAGAGTTAAAACTAAAAATTAATTTTATGTTTAAAAATATAATTTACTTGTTGTTGACAATATGCCTATTATCATGTAGACAAGCTGACAATAAAAGGTTAAGTGCAAGTGATACCACAGCTATATTTAACAGTATTCTGGAAAATAAAGTGTTGCTTAAGGAAACGATTAACGCTGATACCCTTTATTTTTTAAAAACGAAGTTTTATAATAAAAGTTGGCCAAGAAAAAGCAAGTACTTTAAAATTGTCTTTCTGGAAGATAGCCCTCGGTCTAGGATGATAAACATTGGGGGGATTAATTATCCCTATGATAAAAGGGAGAGAATAAGTATATATAATTTTGTTAAAATACTAGACACAGTCTCTGTATCATTTGTAGAAAATGGGTCTCAGTTATTTTATTTTTTCAAGCTAACTGAGGAAAATGAAAGATGGAATATAGTAGCAGTTGCTAATGATATTGGTGGAAGAAGAAAAAGTTATGATTTTGAAAAAGATCAATGGTATATAGACTTGAAAAAGAAAGTTGAGCATGAAGAACCAATGTTCCCACCACCTGAGCTAAAAGAAAAATAGAAAATATAATTCCTTGGTCATGTTTTTTTTGGATTGATGTGTGGGTATTACAATAAAATTATGAAAAAAATAATATTGATTGGTATGGTGCTTATAATAGGCATAGGGTGTAAAACAAAATATAAATACCCAAAATTTGATTATAATAACGGCCCCAATCCATGTATTAATGCCTTTAAAGACAAGGTGTTTTTTTCTATACTTCAAGAAAGCTACAAAGGTACAGACGCTATAAAAGAAATCAAAAAGAGAGATGTGGGGAATCCATACGACGGAATTTATGATCCTGTACTTTTTAAAAAGATAGATTCAATAAGAAAAGATTTTGTAAAAAAAATGCCACCAGCATCATTATGTATTGAATGCACAAAAGAACAAAATTTATGGCACAGGCATTACATTTTTATGCTAGTCATGAATTAGATTCCATAGCTAAAGTAGAATTAAAAAAAATCTCTGCTGATTGTTTTAATTAATCAACGTTTAATACATTTTCTCTTTTTTTGTGGTTGGTGTTAACACCAACCACTTTTTAAACCTGTAACTTTTTCCATAAAAAACCTTTCCGTCAAGGATATATTGGAGAAAAAAATAATTACAATTATGAAAAAAATTATTTTAACCATAATTTATTTAATCTGTTTGATGAACTTGGCGTATGCACAAAAGATCAGTGATAATCAAATAAGTTTAGATTTTCAAAAACTAGCAAATCTAAAAGTAGATTTTGAAAAATACAGGAATAATACAATTAAAAAAGACTCTGTTTTGATTCTTTATAAAGATCATATCAATAAAATAAAAAAATCACCTGAAATTTATTTATACTACATAAAGAATTCCTTGAAGACGGATGAACTCAAATTAACTAAAGAACGGCTTCAATATAAATATCCTTTAACTGATGTTAATGATTTAAGTCAATACTTAATAAAATGGATAGATTTTTTTCGAGTGATTAAATATAGTTTATTTAAGAAAAATGATGACTTATTGCCCATAGATTTTAGAGGTTTGCCAGTAGTCGATGAAAATAACTATAAGCCAAAATATGGTCCCAAGCCGTCTGGTCATAAGTTAGCGTTAAGGTATCTTTTAGATAGTGTTGGTTTCAATTCTAAAGAAAAAAAAATGCTTAAGAAAGCCGAAAATCCTGATGTTGTAATGCAGATTAAAGAGTATTTGGATGAAAAAGGATTGAGCCTGGAAAATAAGGGATTTGTAAAATGGGCGCTTAAACAACTTATATTGCCAAACAATAATATTAATTTATTTATGTTGGATGCTATTTATGAACCTAATAGAAACAAAAACTATGTTCCTAGAGATAGAGAGCCTACAAATCAGCATTAGATACACTCCCTTGTGGGTTGGTGTTATCACCAGCCACTTTTTTAATGTTAGTATTCAAAAGGATATTAATTTCTTTGTTAATTATAATAACACCAATTAGGAACGCTAGAAGAATATAAAGTTTTGGTGAAATTTAAAAACAAAGTAAAATAATGGTTTTTTTATCTTAATTTTGCGCCTATCAATTCAACAATCTTGTATGTCTGGTAATAGTTCTATCGTAACTTCTGTTTTAGACCAATTAAGTGCATCTGGCCACAAAAAAGTGGTTTTTTGTAATGACCCCGATACCGGATTAAAAGCCATTATTGCTATTCATGATACCACATTAGGTCCTGCTTTAGGCGGTACACGCATGTTCAATTACAATTCTGAGGCAGAAGCTTTAGAAGATGTGTTGCGCTTATCTAAAGCAATGACTTACAAATCTGCCATTACCGGATTAAATTTAGGTGGTGGTAAAGCTGTAATTATTGGCGATTCAAGGAGGATAAAAACTGAAGCTTTAATGCGTAGTTATGGCCGTTTTATCAAAAATTTAAACGGAGAGTTTATTACTGCAGAAGATATGGGTACTACAACCAAAGACATGGAATATATCCGTATGGAAACGGAGCATGTTACCGGTGTGCCTGAATCTATTGGTGGTGGTGGTAATCCTGCTCCAGTTACTGCAAAAGGAGTTTTTTTAGGAATAAAAGCCTGTGTAAAGGAGGTTTTTGGTACTGATATGCTTGCAGGAAAATCTGTAGTGGTACAAGGAATTGGCAACGTTGGAGAAAACTTAGTTGAGTTGTTAAGACAAGAAAATGTAGAGGTATACATTAGCGATATTAATGAAGAGCGTTTGCATGAAGTTGCACGTAAATATAAGGCGAAACCAATTAGTGCAGATAAAATTTTTACAATGGGTGCAGACATTTATGCACCTTGTGCGCTAGGGGCAACCGTTAATGATAAAACTATTAAAAACATGAAGTTTGCCATCATTGCTGGCTCTGCTAATAATCAACTAGCAGATGAAGAAGTTCATGGTCAGCTATTGTTAGATAAAGGCATTTTGTATGCTCCAGATTATTTAATAAATGCTGGTGGATTGATTAACTGTTATTCTGAATTAACTGGATTTGGCAAAAAACGCACAATGCAATTAACAGAAAATATTTACAATGCCACTCGTGAAGTAATCAAACTATCAAAAGCTGAAAAAATACCTACCAATTTAGCTGCAAGTCGCATTGCAGAAAAAAGAATAAGCGATATAAAGAAAATCAAATCATCATATTAATAAATTTATAAACGGTATAATTTACCAATCGTTCTTACATTCATGTTAAACAGAAGGCACCTAAGAATTAAAGCTTTGCAAAATATTTATGCATGGCACATGACAGAAAAAAAAGATAGCGTAAGCAGTCAAAAAACTTTAATGCAAAGTATTGATAGTGTTTATGAAATGTACATTCGTATGCTTGCCTTATTGGTAGATGTAACTGAATATACCGCAAATGATGCTATCGAAAGAGCTAATAAACATTTGCCAACGGCCGAAGATTTAAATCCAAATCAGAAGTTATTGCACAATAAATTTATTGAAATTTTAAAGCTAAATCCCGAATATACTGCATTAGTTAATAAGTATCAGGTAAATTGGCATTCAGATCCTGAATTGGTAAAATCTATTTTTATCAAGCTAAAGGATACTAAAGAATATGCCGAATATTTAGCGGAAGAAACTGAAACTTTAGAGAGCTCTAAAGACATCATCAAATTTATTTTCCGTAAAGTATTGCTAAAAAATCAAAATATCATCCAGGCTTTTGAAGATAAATTTATCAACTGGTCTGTAGATAGAGAGGTAATGCAAGGCATGATCGCTAAAACATTAAAGAATTTTACCTCAGAAGATCCTTTTAAAAATAAATTAACACCAATTAGTGCAGATTGGACAGAAGATAGCAGATTTGTGAAAGATCTATTTGCATATACCTTAAAAAATGACGGTGCTTATCAGGAGTTAATTGCAGAGCGGACCAAAAATTGGGAATCGGAAAGGATTGCATTAATGGATACGATATTAATGAAAATGGCAATCTGTGAATTGATGAACTTTCCATCTATTCCAGTTAAAGTTACCATTAATGAATATTTAGAATTATCAAAAGATTACAGTACGCCGAAAAGTAATTCATTTATAAACGGTATCTTGGATAAAATTTTAAATGATTTAAAGAGAACAAATAGTATTAAAAAAATAGGCAGAGGCCTAATTGAAGAATAGAAATGAAAAAATTATTGCTCGTAGCATTTACTGTACTTTCTTTTGCGGCTTGCACACAAGATAAGTCTCAAACAATTGAAGATAAAGCTGAAAAAGCAGTACCATCTGTATTATCAGAAGATGCCCCTAAAGTTAAATTTGAAAAAGAAATTTATGATTTCGGGGTAATTGAACAAGGAGAAGTGGTTACATTTGATTTTAAGTTTAAAAATACAGGTAAAACTCCATTAATAATTACAGATGCAACAGCTACCTGTGGTTGTACAGTTCCAGAATTTCCTAAAACTCCAGTAAAACCAGGTGAAGGTGGTATTATTAAAGTAGTGTTTAACAGTGCTGGAAAAATTGGTATGCAAGATAAACAAGTTACATTAGTATCTAATGCTAATCCTGAACCAGAGAAATTGCATTTAGTAGGAGAAATAAAAGAGAAGAAATAAAAAGGTTGATGGCTTATAGCTGATAGTCTCTGGCTATTGTCTATCAACCATCGACTATTAACCAATAAATCAATTTAACAATAACAAACAATAAATATAAAATAATGACATCATCAGTATTATTACAAGCAGCAGGAGGATTTGATTATAAAACACTAATTATGATGGGAGCGATTATGGTCGTATTCTATTTTTTCATGATTAGACCTCAGGTTAAAAAAGCAAAAGAGCATAAAAAATTAGTTGCTGAACTGGGAATAGGAGATAAAATTATTACTACAGCAGGTATTCATGGTAAAATTGTTGGTTCTAACGAAACAACATTTTTAATTGAAGTTGAAGGTGGTACAAAAATTCGCTTTGACAAATCAGCAATATCTTTAGATGCTACTAAAGCTGCTTCAGCTCCGGCACCAGCAACTAAAGCATAGAACCTATTGTTTTTAAAATTTAAGCCATTCTTCCGTAATTTCGGGAGAGTGGCTTTTTTTTGTAATTTTACATTATGCCTTTTATCAGATTAACTAAAGTAGAAAGAAAACGTTTTTTAGTGCTTGTTACTTGCTTAATTTTTGCTATGGCTGCTTGGTTATTTATGGCACTAAATGGTAAATATAAATACACGGCAAAAACAGAGTTGATTTATAAGGACGAACCTCAAAATAAAGCATTTAAGCCTTTACAGCCAAATGCAGTAGATTTGTTGGTAGAAGGAACGGGTTGGCAACTGCTTTTTTCGCGTTTACGCATTAATCCTCAATCAATTACTGTGAGTTTAGAAAAACTGAATAATAGAAGTTTTATTCTTTTTTCTGAGCAGATTGCGCAGATTAATAAACAGCTTGAAACATCACAAAAAATTATTTCAATTAAGCCGGATACCTTATATTTTGACTTCTCTAAACGTACCAATAAACGTGTTCCTATAAAACTAACTTCTAAATTTACCTTTTTAAAACAATACGGAATTTCAAGTCCAGTTCAATTAAAACCAGCTTATGTAAATATTTCTGGACCACAAGAAGAGCTCGCAAAAATAAAAGAATGGTATACGGATACATTAAAACTAGCCGACTTACAAAAAACGACAAATGCGAGGATAGCAATAAAACAAAATAACTCAAATAACATCAGCATTTATCCAAGTAGTGTGGGTGTAAAGGTGCCTGTTGATGAATTTACAGAGAAAACGATTGAAGTTCCTTTAAGGATAATTAATAACATTGATTTCTATGACATTAAGCTTTATCCAAAGAAAATAAAAATTACATTTCTAGTGTCCCTATCAAGCTATCAAGAAGTTGATGAAGATTTTATAGACGCTGTTGTTGATGTAAACGAATGGAAAAAATTAGGCCATCATAAGTTTACAGTTAAAATTAATCGTTTCCCCAACTACTGTAAGTTGATTAAAATAGTCCCTAATAAAATTAATTTTATCATCGAAAAATAATGTTGAAAATTGGAATTACTGGGGGGATAGGGAGTGGGAAAACAACTGTTTGTAAGGTTTTCGAAACTTTAGGTATTCCTGTCTTTTATGCAGATACTGTTGCCAAGCAAATTATGGTTACTGATCAGGTTTTGATAGATGGAATTAAATCAACTTTCGGAAATGATAGTTATCTGCAAAACGGTGAGCTAAACAACAAACATATTGCAGCTATTGTATTCAATAATTTAAAAGAACTTGAAAAGTTAAATGCGCTCGTTCATCCTGCTGTTTTTAGAGCTTTTGATTTGTGGGAAAAAGAAATGCCTTCAACTGTGCCATATACTTTAAAAGAGGCTGCTTTATTGTTTGAGAGTGGCTCTTATAAAATGTGTGATAAAAATATTTTAGTTACAGCTCCTTTAATTACAAAGTTAACGCGGGTAATGCAACGAGATGGCGTTACAGAAGACCAGGTTAAAGCCCGAATGGATAAACAATTTACCGATAAACAAAAGGCTAAAATGGCCGATTACTTTATAGAAAATACAGAAAATAATTCTGTTATTATGCAAGTCTTAGACTTACATCAGCAGTTTTTAAAGCTATAACTGCCCATCTAAAATTATGTTAAACCAAAATGAAATTATAGACGATTTTATCCTTCAAACTAAAATAGGCTTATTTTGTAGTTATGGTAATTTCTATCTAGACCCCAAAGAGCCTATAGTAGATGCTGTAATTTCTCATGCACATGGTGATCATGCGGTAGGAGGCAATTCAAATGTTTACTGCACAAAAGCTACATCAATGTTTATGCAACATCGATACAAAAAGTTTGCGGCTGTTGATTTTCATATTAAAACTTACCATGAAGTTTTTGAGCTAAATGGCATTGAAATTAGTTTTTATCCAGCAGGACATATACTTGGCTCTGCGCTGGTTTTAATGCAGTATAAAGGCATTAAATATCTTTATACTGGAGATTATAAATTGGAGGAGGATTCTACCTGTGAGGCAATTGAATTTGTTAATGCAGATGTATTAATTACAGAAACAACATTTGCAAACCCCGAAACTGAACATCCAAATGCAATTGAAGAAATTAAAAAATTAAATAGTGTAAGTGCTAATATCATGCTAGGCTCTTATGCCCTAGGTAAAAGCCAGCGTTTAATAGCCATGATCAATCAACACTGTATAGAAAAAAGGATATTGCTACACCATAGCATTGTTCCATTTGGTAAAATTTATGAAGAAATGGGTATTTCTTTAGGTAAATATGAAGTGTACGATAGGAAAGTGATGAAAAATAACCAAACGAATATGATTTACATCGTTCCCCCAATGGTTTTTAACAGTTATTTCAAGGCAATTAATGTAGTTAGAGTTTTTGCTACGGGATGGAAACATTTGCAAAATAATAACGAAATTCAACTATATATCTCTGATCACGTAGATTGGAAAGCCATTTTAAAAACCATTGAAATGGTAAAGCCAATGCAAATATGGACAACACACGGGAGTGGAACTCAGTTAAAATCTTATTTCGAATCTAAATTGGTAGTTAAATTGCTTAATTAATGGAAGAAGGGGTTGATTATTATTTCAATGAACAGGGACTAATGGTTTTTACTAGTGCTTATCACCTTAAAAGGGGGCACTGTTGTAAAAATAGATGCAAACATTGTCCGTGGAATTTTGGGAAAACTGATGATCAAAATTCCTCAAAATCATCTATTAACGAATCAGACGCTAAATGGTCCAACTACAAAAAGAAGTAAAAGTTTCAAAATTTGAAAATGTTTATCAACAAACATTAATTAATGTAATGTTCACTTATCACTGGAGTAATCAAAAAGTTAAAGAGCTCATAGAGCCTTTTGCAATTACTCCGCAACAATATAATGTACTTAGAATTTTAAGAGGTCAATATCCGAGTCCTGCAACCGTAAATCTTATCAAAAATAGAATTTTAGATAAAATGAGTGATACCTCTAGGATTGTAGATAGACTAATTCAAAAAGAATACGTTGAGAAAACAATCAATAGCTACGATAAAAGAGCAGTTGATGTTATCATTTCTGAAAAGGGACTCGCGTTGTTAAAAAAAATGGATAAGCAGATTGACTTCTCCACTTTTATTGCTCCAAATTTAACTGATGAAGAAGCAAAACAGTTGAATAGCTTATTAGATAAGATGAGAGGATAATCAGTTAAGATATTAGTGGTGTCCAGCTGCAAAAAAGCCTATTAATGCAACACTTATACCTAATAAAACTGCTAGCATTTTACGTTTATTAATTTTATGGTCTGCATTTGATTCAAAAAGTATTGTTGTAGAAATATGTAAAAATATACCAATTACAATGCCCATTACTTTATTAAAATAGGGTTCCATTCCGCTAATACTGCCATTACTTAAGCTCAAGCTAAAATAGTATCCGGCAGGTGCCATAATTGCGAAAAGTGTAATGTAAAAAACAACACCGCTAACCTTAAAATTGTTCTGAACTAATATGCTTGCTAGCGCAAACGCCGCAGGAATATGATGTAAAGATATGCCAAAGATCAACTCGTTATTTTGATCTTTAGCTAAAGGCATTCCTTCTAAAAAAGCATGTAAACATAAACTGATCATAATTCCCCATGGAAAAACATGACTATCATGATGTTTATGGATGTGACCATGTTCTACACCTTCTGAAAATTGCTCTAAAAATATCTGTAATAAAAACCCTATTAAAATAAAAATCCCAATTTCTTCCTTATCTGTTCCACTATAAGCATCAGGAATTAGATGTAGAACCGTAATTGCAAATAAGTAAGCTCCGCTAAATGAGAGAATCAATTTTAACAATTGAGATTTATCATTTTTAACTAAAAAGATCGCTAATCCTCCAAAAAAGGCACAAAAAAACAGAACAAGAAATTTCCAGATCTCCATTATACTGCAGGTTTTATTTTTGTATATAAATAAAAAGTAAAGAAACCAATACAAGTACCTAGTAAAGCACCGAACATGGTGTCAATTGGGTAATGCACACCAACATAAACTTGTGCAAAAGCAATACTAAATGCCCAAAAAATACCTAATGGTAATATTGGCTTCCATTTAGGATAGAATAAACAGATTAGAAATATCGCAATGGCAAAATGGTTAGTGGCGTGAGTTGATGGGAAGCTGTAACCGCTTCCGCACGGCACCCGATGAATGATATCATTTGCTAAGCTAATATCATTACAAGGTCTAATTCTTCCAATGAAGGGTTTAATTAAGCGAGACGCAATTAGATCACCTACAGCAAAAGTGACTAAAATCATTCCAATTATATAATAACCTTGTTTTTTATAACTTTTAATACAAAAAACAATGATGAATAGATAAAGTGGCGACCAAAAAAAACGGTTTCTCAATAATGGCATCAACCAGTCAAAAAAACCATTACTTAAACCACGGTGGATTCGTACAAATAATTCTACATCAAACTGTTGGATGTCTGCCATTACGCTTTCTTACAAACAAGAATTAAACGATCAGATTTAATTTCATCAAAAGCATCTAGCGCATAATTTCCAAAGGTTTCAGTAATTATAAAGCCACTTTTGGTTAACATCCTCTCAAAATCTGCAAGGAAAAAAGCTTGAACCCGCTCTTCAAAAGCATGTACTTTTAGCTTATGTTCAAAATTGATATGTTTGATGATTTTCCCTTCAGAAACGAATTTATGCAAATGAAACTCAATGCCATCAATAGTTTTAATTTCTTGATTGGTTAAGTTTTTAATAATTTTCTGCGTATTAAAATAATCAATTACTAGCGTTCCATCGTGCTTTAATCCTTTTCTAAAAGCTTTTAAAGCATTAACATGATCTTTCTCTGTATCAAAATAACCAAAGCTGGTAAATAAGTTTAGTGCTATATCAAAATAGTTAATGTAAGATAGCTTACGCATATCATGTACATAAAAATGAAGATTTTTTTGCTCAAACTGTTGTGCATATTTAATGCTCTGCTCAGAAAGGTCTATTCCTGTAACATCATAACCCTTTTTATTTAAATAAATAGCATGGCGCCCGCGTCCGCAAGCGATATCTAAAATTCTGCTATTTGTTTTGGGCCTTAAATAAGAAGAAAGGTTGTCAATCAAAAACTCAGCTTCTTCATCATTACGTTGGCTGTAAAGAACGTGATAATACGGAGAATTAAACCAATATTGAAACCATTTTCGCTGCATCCTGCTAATCTGTTGACTTTTTGTGAGGAACAAATATAGCATTTTGATGTTCAACAGTTATGACTTTTAAATATTAACTTGGTAAAAATCTCATCAAAAATTACCTAGATGTGTGCCTTTTAATGCTACCATTGATTAAAATTTTATATTTTTGAGAAAATTTATAGAACTTGACTTTAATAAAATCTATTTCCGGAATTAGAGGGACCATTGGCGGAAAAGCTGGTGATGGTTTAACCCCAATTGATATTGTAAAATTTACTGCTGCTTATGGCTCTTGGGTAGTAAATAAAACTCAAAATAAAAAAATTGTATTAGGTAGAGATGCTCGTATTTCTGGTGAGATGGTTAATAATTTAGTTATTGGCACCTTACAAGGCTTGGGCATTGAAGTAATTGATTTAGGATTGTCTACTACTCCAACTGTAGAAATTGCAGTGCCTATGGAGCAAGCAGGTGGTGGTATTATTTTAACAGCAAGCCATAATCCTAAACAGTGGAATGCATTAAAATTGCTAAATGAAAAAGGTGAATTTATTAGTGATGCTGATGGTAAGGAAGTTTTAGAAATTGCTGAAGCTGCTGATTTTGCTTTTGCCGATGTAAATGAGCTTGGTAAAGTAGTTAGTAACGACACATACCTGCAAAAACACATTGATGCAATATTGGCATTGCCGTTAGTAGATGTTGAAGTGATTAAAAAGGCAAATTTTAAAATTGCTATTGATTGTGTGAATTCAAGTGGTGGTATTTTTATTCCAGCTTTATTGAAAGCTTTAGGGGTTGAAACCGTTTATGAATTGTATTGTGAACCCAACGGAGAGTTTCCTCATAATCCAGAGCCTTTACCTGAAAATTTAACGGAAATTGCAAAAGTTGTTCAAGCTAAAAGAGCAGATTTAGGAATTGTTGTAGATCCTGATGTTGATAGGCTTTGCTTTGTTAACGAAGATGGAACTATGTTTGGAGAAGAGTATACTTTGGTTGCTGTTGCAGACTATATCCTCAAAAATACTCCTGGAAATGCTGTTTCTAATCTTTCATCAACTCGTGCTTTAAGAGATGTTACAGAAAAAGCAGGCGGACAATACAATGCTGCAGCCGTTGGTGAAGTAAATGTGGTAAACCAAATGAAAGCTACCAATGCAATTATTGGTGGTGAAGGGAATGGTGGTATTATCTATCCAGAACTACATTATGGAAGAGATGCCTTAGTTGGCATTGCTTTATTTTTAACACATTTGGCAAAAGAAGGTACTACAATTTCACGTTTGCGTAGTACTTATCCTGCTTATCATATCTCAAAAAACAAAATAACATTAACACCAGAAATGGATATTGATGCGTTATTAATTAAAGTTCAAGAGAAATATAAAGACGAAAAAACAAGTACAATTGATGGGTTAAAAATTGATTTTGCTAATGAATGGGTACATCTACGCCGTTCTAATACAGAACCAATCATTCGTATTTATAGTGAAGCAGAAAATGAAACTGTAGCAGAAAATTTAGCCAAAAAAATCATTTCGGATATTAAAGAAATATTACAACTTAACTAATCAATAACCTATTGCTATGAAATCACTTTAATCAGTGCAATTTTAGTAATCAGTGTAATCAATTTTAATATGAAAAGAGTTTATTTAGATAATGCAGCAACTACACCTCTAGACCCTAAGGTTATAGCTGAAATGACTGACGTAATGCAGAATTTTTACGGAAATCCTTCTGCAATACATGCCCTTGGTCGTGAAGTTAGAACTTTGGTAGAGAAAGCTAGAAAAACTGTTTCGGGATTGTTAAATGCATCTCCATCAGAAATTTTTTTTACATCTGGTGGTACAGAGGCTGATAATACTGCTATTCGTTGTGGTATCTCTGCATATGGAATTAAACATGCCATTACCTCTAAAATAGAACACCATGCTGTAGAACATACTTTAGGGATGCTTTTAAAAGATGGGATTATAGATAAATTAAGTTTTGTTAATATTGACGAAAAAGGTAATGTAGATTACAATCATTTAGAAGAATTACTACAAACTAACGAACGTAGTTTTGTTTCTTTAATGCATGCTAATAATGAGTTGGGTACCTTAACCGATATGGAAAAGGTAGGTGATATTTGCGAAAAATACAATGCTATTTACCATGCAGATACCGTTCAAACCATGGGGCATTATGCACATGATGTACGTAAACTTAAAGCTCATTTTATTGTGTGTGCTGCACATAAATTGCATGGGCCAAAAGGTGTTGGCTTTTTATATGTAAACAGCAATATTAAAATTCAACCAATGATTTATGGAGGTGCACAAGAACGCAACATGCGAGGTGGTACAGAAAATGTGTATGGTATTGTTGGTTTGGCAAAAGCTTTAGAAATTGCTTATACAGAAATGACTGAACATCAGGACTATATTCAGGGTTTAAAAGATTATTTAAAAGAGCAACTAATTGCAGAAATTCCTGGTATTGCTTTTAATGGTGAAACCGATCCGAATAAAAGCTTGTACACTGTTTTAAATGTATCATTTCCAGAAATGGACATGGCAGATATGTTGTTGTTTAATTTAGATATTAATGGTATTTGCGCCTCGGGCGGAAGTGCTTGTTCATCGGGCTCTAACATTGGCTCACATGTATTAAATGGAATTAAAGCCGATCCAAACCGGCCATCAGTACGTTTTTCTTTTAGTAAATACACCACAAAAGAAGAACTAGATTACGTGTTAGAAAAAGTTAAAATGGTGGTTAAGCAAAATGCGTTAGCTTAATCGTCATTGCGAGGTACTAAGCGACCTCATTTATAATATTGAAGCCTTAGCATTTTTGTTAAGGCTTTTTTGTAAATAAATGTCAGTTCTTCATCGGATAAAGCAGTCCTGCTTTTCATTGCAAGCCCGAAGAAAATCGGGGCTTTACATTTCAATCAGGTTTAAATAACAAAGTTTGTAATTCTTGGCAGCTGCTAGGAGCAAACCTAAATAGTAGCAAAGACTGTGTATGCTAAACCTGACATACGCGAAAATCCTTTTTGTTTATTTCAGATTTCTCCTTACAGTCCAAATGACACAAAACAAAAAGATTGAAGCATTGGCAGGACTACCTTTTGATAGCTTTAGTGTTACAGCTTTTCTAATTATAAAAAACAAAATATTTTGAACATTGTTATTTAAGTACATCAAAAAATTAAATATCATGGAAAATTATAATGAAAAAGACAGTGCCATTAAAAAAGATGCTACTGTAACAGATACTGAGCAAGAAACACCAAGAAATGAAGAGAATGTAGAAAAGAATTCTTCTTCGAAAGTTACTAGTAATTTTCAGAAAAAACATGGCCGTACTAACAATGCATTAGGTGATGGGCATGAGCCAGGAACAATGCCTGGAACGGGAGTATAGTATTCGAAAAAATATTTCATTACATTTAAACCACGATCATATTCGTGGTTTTTTAATTTTCCTTATTATGCAAAGAAGACAGTTTATCCAAAATTCTGCATTGGCAGCTGCAGTTTTAGCTTTTTATAAAAGCGATGCTTTTGCAAGTTCAAATGAATTAAGAGCTTATCAATTTAAAGCTTTAAGAAATGATGTAGGAATTTTTACAGAACAAGGTGGTACCATTGCCTGGTTAAATAGTACAAATGGTTTTGTAGTAGTCGATTCACAATTTCCTACATCTGCACCGCATGTAATTGAAGAATTGAAAAAATTGGGCGAAAAACCATTTAAGTATTTGCTCAATACACATCATCATGGAGATCATACAGCGGGCAATATTGCATTTAAAGGCTTAGCAGAACACGTTGTTGCACATCAAAATGCTTTAGTGAATATGAAGTTGGCAGCAGAAAAAGCTAAAAATGATGATAAGCAGCTTTATCCAGATGTTACTTTTGGTAAAGGTTGGAAAGCACCTGTAGGGAAAGAAAAAATAAGCTCCTATTATTATGGTTCGGGCCATACTAATGGTGATGTAGTTTATCATTTTGAAAATGCAAATATTGTACATGTTGGAGATTTGGTTTTCAATCGTCGTTTTCCGTTTATAGACCAAGCTAATGGTGCGCATATTGGTAATTGGATTACTGCTTTAGATAAAATATACAATCAGTTTGATAAGGATACAATTGTAATTACTGGACATAGTTTAGATCCAGATAAAGTAGTTGGAGATAAAGAAAATGTAAAGGCTTTTAAAAACTATTTAGAAAGCTTATTGGCCTTTGTTAAAGGGGAGATAAAAGCAGGTAAAACTAAAGAAGAAATTTTAAAAGCAACTACAATTCCAGGTGCACCAGAATGGCAAGGAGACGGTATTGGAAGAAGTTTAACAGCCGCTTATACAGAGTTAACTACTGGTTAATTTCTATTAATTTATAGCCGCAGATCAGCAGATTTGTTTTTAAATATAATCTGCAAATCTGCGGCTATCTTTTTTAAAGAAAATGCAATTTATAAACATTCTATATTAAAATTTTCTTAGCTATTTAATTGACAGTTAAAGAATTCCAAAATTCTATAGGGTATATTTGCTGAAACATAAATCCTTATTTCTTATGGATGATTTTTTAGCAGCCCGCTCACAGATGGCCCTCTCATTGGGCTTCCACATTATCTATGCTTGTATCGGAATGGTGATGCCATTTTTCATGGCCATATCACACTACAAATGGCTTAAAACCAATAATGAAGTTTATAAAAACATTACAAAAGCTTGGAGTAAAGGTGTAGCTATCTTTTTTGCTACTGGTGCGGTTTCAGGCACTATGCTTTCATTTGAACTGGGTCTGCTTTGGCCAAAGTTTATGGAACATGCTGGCCCAATTTTCGGAATGCCTTTTTCGCTAGAAGGAACAGCATTTTTTATCGAAGCGATTGCCTTAGGTTTCTTTCTATATGGCTGGAATAAATTGAATAAATGGTTTCATTGGTTTACCGGAGTTGTGGTAGGTGTAAGCGGATTAGCTTCTGGAATTTTGGTAGTTGCTGCAAATGCTTGGATGAATAGTCCAGCTGGATTTGATTTCGTGGATGGAAAATATTTAAACATAGATCCAATTGCAGCTATGTTTAATAAAGCGTGGTTTACGCAAGCTTTACACATGTGTTTGGCAGCCTTTACGGCAACTGGTTTTGCCGTTGCGGGTGTACACGCACTTATGATTTTAAAAAAGCAGAACACCGATTTTCATTATAAAGCATTTAAAATTGCTGCAGTATTTGCTACAATTTGTGCTGTTTTACAACCCATAAGTGGAGATTTATCTGCAAAAGATGTAGCAAAAAGACAACCTGCAAAATTGGCGGCAATGGAGGCTTTGTATGTAACACAAAAACCGGCACCCTTATTAATAGGTGGAATTGTAAACGAAAAAGATAAAAAAGTAAGTCATGCCATTGAAATTCCGGGTGCATTGAGCTTTTTAGCTCATGGTGATTTTAAAGCTGAAGTAACAGGATTAGATAAAATTCCAGAAAATGAACAGCCACCAGTTGCAATTACGCATTACGCTTTTCAGATTATGGTTGGGATTGGTAGTTTATTAGTGCTGATTTCGTTAGGTTATTTTATTTTGTTATTGCGCAAGAAATCTATATTGGAGCGTAAATGGTTGTTGAAACTATTTGTATTGGCCATCCCACTTGGATACATTGCTTTAGAGGCGGGTTGGGTGGTTACAGAGGTTGGTCGCCAACCTTGGATAATTTATGGCGTTATGCGTACCAAAGACGCAGTTACGCCGATGCCTGGAATTGCTTGGTCATTTTATTTGTTCTCTGCAATTTACGCATCATTAAATGTTATTGTCATTTTCTTATTATATCGACAAATTAAGATGGTGCCAATTTTATATAGTCCAGCCCAAGTTTCAACCCAATTCAAAGCAGATTAATATGGATTACGTAATTATAGCCTTTTTATGTTTGGCCATCTTGCTTTACTTTTTACTTGGTGGT
The DNA here is from genome assembly GCF_005116505.1 of Pedobacter polaris. Classification (GTDB taxonomy): domain Bacteria; phylum Bacteroidota; class Bacteroidia; order Sphingobacteriales; family Sphingobacteriaceae; genus Pedobacter; species Pedobacter polaris. Next base: position 1,293,018 of record NZ_SWBR01000002.1, on the reverse strand, counting down.
GCCGATTTTGGTGCTGGAATTATTGAGCTATTTACCTCTCAAAAAAATAGGAGTAAAACGCGTAAAACAATGAACCAAGCCATTGGTCCAATTTGGGAAGCCAACCACATGTGGTTAATTATAGCCATTGTAATTTTGTTTGTTGCTTTCCCAAAAATATATACTACCATGTCAGTTCATCTACATATTCCATTGGCAATTATGTTAATTGGAATTATTGCTAGGGGGACAGCTTTTGTATTTAGACATTATGATGCGGTAAAAGACCAAATGCAGGAAGTTTACAATAAGATTTTTATTTATTCTAGTTTTATTACTCCTCTTTTCTTGGGCATAATTGCCGGAAGTGTAATTTCAGGTCAAATAGATACACAGGCAAAGGATTTTGCTTCAGCATATGTTTTTAGTTGGTTAAATTGGTTCTCTATTGCAGTAGGTTTATTCACAGTGGCATTGTGTGGTTTTCTGGCTGCTATTTATTTAATAGGTGAAAGTAAAGCTGATGAAGACAAAAAGCGTTTCATTAAAAAAGCTGAGTTTATGAATGTAGCTGCAGTAATTTTTGGAGCAGTGGTTTTTACAGCTGCTTATTTCGAAAATGTACCATTAATGACTTGGGTTTTTGAAAATGAAGTTGGATTAATTGCAGTTGTTTTAGCAAGTTTATCACTTATTTTATTGTGGTATTTACTCTTAAAAGGAAAAACAAAAGTACTGAGGGTTCTAGCCGGTTTTCAAGTAACCATGATTTTAGTAGCAATAAGCTATGCACACTTTCCAAATTTTATTAGGTTAAAAGCTGGGGGCGCTATTTCACTTTATGATAGCATTGCTCCAGTTAAAACGGTAGAGAGTTTAGGTTGGGCATTGGTGCTTGGTAGCTTTTTGATCCTGCCTTTTTTAGGATATTTGTTTTATAAGTTTCAGCAAAAGGAAGAGTAGGGATAACCGCAAAGGGCGCTAAGAACGCAAAGAAAAATTTTTTTTGTCATTCCGACTTTGGAGGAATCTGTTTGAGGAGTTCGATTAATAGATCCTTCGCTTCGCTCTGGATGACAAAATGCTCAATAGACTTGTCATTCCGACTTTGGAGGAATCTGTTTGAAGTGTTCGATAAATAGACCCTTCGCTTCGCTCTGGATGACAAAAACTAACTAAAATTTATACTTTCCAATTTTATCATCTGCTTTTAAATACTCGGCCAAGGCTGCAGAGCCATACCAATTGATAATTTCGGCGTCGAGTAACTTTGCTTTATAGGCAGGGTCAGTGCCTAATAACTCTTTCGCTTCATCAATTGATTTCGTATTTAAGATAAAAATACCACGGTAAGTTTTGTCGTTCTTTCCCAATGGACCAGCTACTACGAGTTTATTTAATTTAACCAATTTGCCTATATTAGCCATATGTCCTGCAAATAAGCTATCAGTTTCTGCTTTGGTGGCAGTAGTATTTGTTCCTGTTTTCAAGATTACTAAAACATACATTTTCATTCCATAATCATCGGCACCATACTGTTTTGCTAGGGCAGCATCGTAATTTGGATTTACTTTTTTGTCTTGTGCATTTACAACAAATCCTATTGATAAGCAGATAAATAAGAACATTAATTTTTTCATGGTATTATGATTTATGAATTAATTTAAATTTTTTTCAGTAAGCCATTTCGCCAATTCAGCTTTAATGGCTTCACCCATTTTTTTCTGGTTAGCAGGATTTTCCAAGAATTCTTTGCTTACACCATTGTCACCTACTTCTAAAAGCACCCTGTATTTGGCAGTATTGATATGTTCATCAAGACTATAGAATGCTTTTTTTCCAGTGCTTTTGCAGGTGTAATCATTTCTGCCAGTTGAACTATCTAATTGAACACCTCTATTTTCTAAATCTGTAACTGCACTAACTGCTGCAATTAACCTTGCTGCTAAGGCTCTGTTTTCTGCTTCATATTCATCCCCATCATGAATAAAACCCCAAATGGCATGGCGTTTTGTGCCACCGTTATTATGAACTGCTATAAAAACAGTTGGATTCTTCTTGTTCGACTCTTGCAACTCGTAAGCATAGCCTGATATTTTGCCATCAATAACTGCAGATGTGTGTTCTATAATTGTGTTGCTCCCTACATTTGGATGATGAAGGTTTGGCTTATTTAAACTCCAAACTTTGTATTCTTTTAAATTTGGTTTTCCAGCTATTGCAGCCTCAATAATGCCATTGCAAACAGCCGCTTCACTAAAGTCTTTTCCAGTATCTGTTTGATGTGATGGTTGCCACACTACAATTGCCTTTGGTTTATTTAAATGGCTAATTGTAAAACTAGAAAGTAAGATTAAGCCAAATACGGATAGCAATAGTTTTTTCATTTGAAATGATTTTGAATAACTAAGATAAAGATTTCAATTTAATAAGGATTTTTTTGAAGCCCCTTTCTTCTGCCATCCTATTTAACTCGCTGTTATTAATTTTATTTTTGCCCAACAGGAACAGTTCCATTCATCCATTCTTTAACTTGTTTGTCAGAGCCAGGAAACATTGCCATTTGTTTTGTCGCAAGGTCAATAACTACAAATGATAAAATATGAAAACCGTCTTTATTAAATTTATTTCCAATATCGTCTTTATCGACTAATGAAAAGTAACCCAAAAGTCTAAGCTTTGCACTAGTCTTTTCGTAGCCACTTGTTACCAATGAACCAACCCAAAATTGTCCGCCATCTTCAAGTTTTACTTTATAGTAGGGTTTGCTTTGATATCCTTTTTCAACTTGAATTACTTCAACATCACAAGCTATTATTTTTCCGTTCCAATTCTTAATGTCATGCTTTGCTTTTTCCAATTGTTTGCTGCCAAAATTAAGAGGGCAAGCATTTTGAGCTTTAATGTCTGTTATAGAAAATAACAATACAACAGTTGTCATTATAATAGTCTTTAAAGTCATTGTCATTTTTTTAAGTTCTGTTTGCCTATTAGTAGTTAATGTAATCGAAGGTTGCCGATAAGTTGCCGCTTACGCTACATATCGGATATAAAGATTAACAAACGAATATAATCCTTTAATATCCGATTATTAAATGTTTTTTACGTTTGCAGAAACCTTAAATAGCTGTACAAACCTATGTATTTAAACCTGATTGTAGCGAACACGGAACGAAGTGAAGTAAAGCAAAAAGCAGGATTGACATTCCTACGAATTTCGAACCCTGCTTTTCTGATATATTTGGTTCATTGGTATCATTGGTTCAACAGTATTATTGGTTTGGCAACCAACCTACCTAATGAACTAATGACAAGTGAACTATTGAACTAATTAATTCTTCATCATTTTCAAGAACGTTGCCAGTTTAGCTTTCATCTGTCTTCTATCAACAATAAAATCTAAAAAGCCGTGCTCTAATACAAATTCAGAAGTTTGGAAGCCTTTTGGTAAATCTTTTTTTATAGTTTCTTTGATTACACGTGGACCAGCAAAGCCGATTAAGGCACCTGGTTCTGCAATATTAATGTCTCCCAACATAGCATAAGATGCGGTAACACCCCCAGTTGTAGGGTCGGTAAGTAAAGAGATATATGGAATTTTAGCTTGACTTAACAATGCCAGTTTAGCCGAAGTTTTAGCCATTTGCATTAATGAAAATGCAGCTTCCATCATACGGGCACCACCAGATTTAGAAATCATTAAGAATGGCACTTTATTTTTAATGCTATAATCAATAGAACGGGCAATTTTTTCTCCAACTACCGAACCCATAGAACCACCAATAAAAGCAAAATCCATACAAGCTACCATTAATTCTTGACCATCTATTTTACCATGAGCAGCACGAATAGCATCTTTTAAACCAGTTTTTGCTTGACTTTCTACAATTCTATCTGTATAAGGTTTATTGTCGTTAAATTGTAGCGGATCACCAGATGTTAAGTTTGCAAACATTTCTGTAAACTCATTATTGTCAAAAAGAACTTGAAAATATTCTTTAGAACCAATTCTTAAATGATAATCACAATAGTGGCAAACGTATTTGTTTTCTATTAAATCTGCACTGTGAAGTGCTTTTTTACAATTTGGGCACTTATTCCACAAGCCGTCTGGTGCTTCTTTCTTTTCTTCGGTAGTGGTACTGATACCTTTTTTTTCTCTCTTAAACCAAGCCATGTTTACTTTTAAAAATGCGAGTACAAAGAAACGAAAATTTTTTTAACAATAGCACCTGTTTTTGATGAACTGTTTTGTGGCAAATGGTAAAAATAAGCTGTAGTTATTGTAAAAAGTACACTTAGGTAAAAATTGTTGTTTTCTTAATTTTTTTTATAACTTCGGAACATCAAATTTAAATAGAAATGAGTTTAAAAGGCTATAAAGGCGTAATTTACGGAGCAGCCGTTCAGGAATTATTTGAACAGGCTAAAAAACATCAATTTGCATTACCAGCGGTAAATGTTACAGGTACCAATACTATAAATGCGGTAATGGAAACTGCAAAAGCAGTAAACTCACCTGTAATGATCCAACTTTCTAATGGAGGTGCACAGTTTTACGCAGGTAAAACTTTAAATAATGATAACTTAAATGCTTGCGTTTTAGGTGCAGTTTCTGCAGCTAAGCATGTTCATTTATTAGCAGAGCATTATGGTGTTGCTGTAGTTTTACATACAGATCATGCTGCTAAAAAGTTATTGCCTTGGATTGATGGCCTTTTAACACATGGCGAAAAATTCTTTGCAGAAACAGGTAAACCTCTATTTTCATCACACATGTTGGATCTTTCAGAAGAATCTATCGAAGAAAACATGGAAGTTTGTGTTGAATATTTCAAACGCATGAACAAAATGGGAATGACCATTGAAATTGAATTAGGTGTTACCGGTGGGGAAGAAGATGGTGTTGATAATAGTGATGTAGATAGCTCTAAATTATATACTCAACCTAGTGAAGTTGCTTATGCTTACGATGAATTAAGTAAAGTAAGTGATCGTTTTACTATCGCTGCGGCTTTTGGTAACGTGCATGGTGTTTACAAACCAGGTAACGTAAAATTACAGCCAATTATTCTTAAAAATTCTCAAGATTATATCAAAGAAAAATATAGCTTAACTGCAGAGAAACCAATCAATTTTGTGTTTCATGGGGGTTCTGGCTCATCTCAAGAAGAAATTAGAGAAGCTATTTCTTATGGTGCAATTAAAATGAACATTGATACTGATATGCAATGGGCATTTTGGCAAGGTATTTTAGATTATTACAAAAAGAACGAAGCATTTTTGCAAGGTCAAATTGGTAATCCGGATGGAGATGATAAGCCAAATAAAAAATACTATGATCCACGTGTTTGGTTACGTAAAGGCGAAGAAGAATTTGTGAAACGTTTAACTGGCGCTTTTGAAGATTTGAATTGCATTAATGCAAACGATAAATTATAAGTAAGCTATACCAAAATAAAAGGGCTTCATTTTTAAAAATGAAGCCCTTTTTTATAAGTTTTTGTGGTTGATGTATTCTTGCAGTAAATCGCGATAACCATTGCCAACTGGGATTTCTTCTCCAGCAACAACTAATTGGGTTTTTTGAATCGATTCGATTTTATCTAACGCAATAATATATGATTTATGGATGCGGATAAATTTGCTTGCGCCCAATCTTTCCTCTAGGCCCTTTAGCCCTAATCTTGTAATTATTGGTTTTCCTGTAGTTATATGAATTCTCACATAGTCTTTAAGTCCTTCAATAAAGGTAATATCCTGTATTTTTACTTTAATTAATGAATAATTTGCATTTACAAATACGTAATCATTTTCTGGCAAAACTCTCTTCTGTTTGCTCAAATAAAGTTCGTGGGCCTTATTTACTGCCTTTAAGAAACGATTAAATGGGGTTGGTTTAACCAAATAATCTACTACATCTAAATTAAAACCATCTATTGCATATTCCTCATAAGCTGTAACTAGAATAACCATTGGTGGATTTTTGAGTGTTTTTAGTAATTCAAGACCATTAATGCTTGGCATATGTATATCTAAAAAAATCAAGTCAATAACATTTTTCTCTAGTAAGTCAGCTACATGTAAGGGATTACGACAAGTTGCTATTAGATTTAAAAAAGGGATTTGTTTTACATTGTCCTCTAATAATTCTAGCGCAGGTTTCTCATCATCAACTAAAATGCAATTCATTTTATAAGGTAATTTGAAGTATAGCTATAAAAGTATTATCTTTTTGTTGGGTATGGAGTAGGTGCCTACCCTTATAGAGCAATTCTAGCCTTCTTTTAACATTATTTAACCCTATTCCTGAGCTTTTCTCTGGTTTTGTTTCTATTAGTGCTACATTATTGATGACCATCAGCTTCAAAGATGGTTCTTTATCATCTACTTGAATAGAAATATTAATAGTTGGATTTTGAATGTTTCCAATCCCATGCTTAAATGCGTTCTCTATGAAAGGAATAAGTAACATAGGTTCTATGAGCAAATTCTCAAAATTTCCTGTTAACTGAATATTTACATTTACATCGTCCTTAAACCTAATTAATTGCAAATTAACATAGCTTTTTAGATATTCTATTTCATCAGCAAGATTAATCGGTTTGCCATTGGTGTCATAAAGCATGTAACGCATCAACTGAGAGAGATTAATGAGTGATGATTCCAATTCCTCAGATTTTTTTCTTGCCATAGATACCATAGTGTTTAAAATATTAAACATAAAATGAGGGCTGATTTGTGAGGAAAGAAAATCAAGCTCTGTTTTTAGATGGATGTTTTCACGCTCTTTGATTAATTTTTCTCTCCTCACCTTATCTAAATATAATTGATGGCAGAAGCTGGCGACAATTACAAAAAGAAAAGGAAAAATAGACATGATGTTTAATAGGGGTGGTCCAAATTGCCTTTGCCCTTTAGTAAACATTGGATTTTTTGGAAAATCTGGTCTAAAGAGATCTTTGGTGCAAAGATAAATAGCCATACATGCTAGTAATAGGGTAATATAGAACAGTATGCCATTTTTCTTTTCTCTAATGGGATAAATTAAATAACTATGTACATAGAAAATGATGATAAGAAGCGAGTTAGAAACTAACATGCTCTTTAAGTGTTGCTCACGAAACTCTTTTGGAAAGTTATCTGGCCCAGAAAAATAGGGCAAACTAAATACAATAACCCAAAATAGAAGAGGGATAACGATGTTAAAAAACCTCCAGGATTTTAATTTTACCATTCTTAGTTATCGTGTTGCTTATTAATGTTTTACTGATAAACAAACAAGTCTAAAGTATCTGCTCTAAGTCCGGTAAAAATACCTAAACCATTGATAACATTTGTTGATGGATTTGTTAAATTAAGTGAATTTCCACCTATGTTTTTCAAGGCATCATTATATTCTTTATTAATATGAAACAATAATACTTTATGATTACCTGCATAGCTAAAATTCATGGCTTCTGTATTATAGGTAGAAACTTGACCAACCAATACTTCGTTTTTTAACCTTGTATTTCTAGAGATACTGCTTGGATAAGTTTCTATATTTTGAATCGATAACATATAATAATCTGATGTAGCATTTGCCCAGCTATATGTTACAGGTATAAAAGTTGTTGGTGTAGAACCAACTGTCATTGCTGGGACTTCTTGCTGCGTACTTGACGCCTTAAAATTTGCTGGTTTACTTGGTATTGTAGTCTGTGCACTTATCGTTTTATCTAAATAAGAAAAACTTAATGCATAAGTTTTGCTATCCTTAATGAAATTTGCATCTGCATAAGTATAAATGCCAGATTTTGTCTCGGTTAACGAAACATTACTTGTTCCATCAGAAACTTTGAGTGCCAATCCCGTAATGGGGAATCCATAAGATATCGTATCCTCAAGGTATTTCTGATAATATACCTTTACCTGTAAAGCTTGACCAGGTATTAAATAAGCTTCTACAACTGGCCGAGCATAATCTGCAGCTGCATTATCTTTCTGACAAGATGAAAAGCAGTAAACGATAACGATGAATATTAAAGTAAATAGATATTTCAGGTTTTTATTTATTTCCATTTTAAGCTGAGTGTTATGTTAGGTGTAAGCCCTAAATAGTTTACGTTTGATGTGATGACTTGATTGTTTACAATTGAATATTGTTGGTACCATATATTACCTCGGTTATAGGCATTGAAGATGGAGAAGCCAATGCTACCTATCTTACGGCTATCAATTTTAATTAAATCGTACAGTGCAGAAATATCTAACCTGTGGTAGGATGGAAGACGTTGACTGTTTTTATCGCTTATGGTTAAAAATGTCCTTGCATTTCCGCTATAGTCGTTAACGGTATAGCTCGTTAAAGGTGCAGTGTAAGGTTTGCCTGTCGCAAAAATCCAGGTAGCAGAAAATGTCCATCTACCGTAGTGATATAAGTTAACTGACTTTAGCTCGTGTCGAGTATCCTGGCTGGCTGCAAATTCACCACCATAGGCTTCGAAATTATTTTTTGCTTCGGCGAGTGTATAACTTATCCACCCTGTGTATTTACCCTTTGTTTTTTGAATTAGAAATTCGATACCTTTTGTATAACCAGAACCCGTGTAGAAATGCTCCTCTAAAGAAATTCCAGTTCTCCTGTTACCAATTTGTCTTTGCGAATATTCAGATAAGTTATTTAACGTTTTATAATATCCTTCTACATCAATTAAAAATTTATCTGCTTCATAACTAAAACCTGCAATGTAATGGTAAGCCGAACTTACCGGAATAGAAGAGCCATTGGCCAATACCCAAAAATCTCTACTACCAGATAAAATGTCTTCTCTTATTACACGATTGGTAAATTGATAAAACTTGCCCGTGGAGGCTTTTAGCGTAAGTTTATCATTTAAAGTATAAGTTCCAGATAAACGTGGCTCAAAATAGACCTTTCCGGTTTGGTCGTAAATGGTTGATCTAATTCCTGGCTTAATTTGCAAGTTTTTACCGGGACTAAACTCTATTTCGCCATAAAGCCCACCAATATTTGCCTTGGTATGTTGGTCAATTAATTTGCTGGTGTCGTTTTGGCTATACTCGTAAGAGACATCTTGGTTTGAAGCATACACACCAAAAAGTGCTTTTACTTTATCTTTAACTTGCCACTCCCAATCAGATTTCATACTAAAATCTTTCAATCTGTTTTTTTCAAAGGTACCATTGTTTAATTCTGTCTCATTACCAAGTGAGTCTGCAATAGTAACCTTATTGCTATTGTCCCTATTGCTATGGTAAGTAGAGAAACTAGCTAATGTGTTTGAATAGACTTTCGGTGTCCAACGTCTCGACCATTTTAAGCTAGAACCTAAATTGCCATAAGTAGTTTTATCGGTATTGGTAATTTCTCCGCCACTAGAAATAAATGAAGGTAGTTCTATGGTTTTACTATTATCTAAGTTGTCATTTCCTTGATAAACGCTCCATGAAAATCTATTCTTTTGATCGGGAGCATAAGTATATTTAGCATTTAAATCATAAAAAGCTGAAGCTGGTGTAGTTACGGTTTGACTAAAGCCACCTCTTCCACCGCCACCTGGAGGGCCACCCATACCTCCGCTTGGTCCACCTCCGGGACCACCGGTGGTAGAAGTAGTTGTTGTGTTAAATTTATTAAAGATTTTATTATAGAGGGGACCTTCGTAAGAACGCCTATAAGCTAGCAATAAGGTAGATTTATCATTTATAGGTCTTTCTAAATAAAGATTAGCACTTAAAAGGCTAATATCCCCACCAATATTATATTCTTTACTATTACCTTCTTTGCCTACAATATCCGTTACACTAGACAATCGTCCGCCATATTTGCTAGAAAAACCACCTTTGTACATCGTTACATCTTTAACACTATTACTATTAAAAGCACTAAAAAAGCCATAAAGGTGATCTACTTGATAAACCGTAAAGCCATCAAAAAGCACCAAGTTTTGATCTGGTGTTCCGCCTCTTACATAAGCTCCAGAAGAGGATTCATTGCTGCCACTAATACCTGGCATTAACTGGAAAGACCTTAAAATATCTCTTTCTCCAATATTTGGTAATTCATCAAGCTTTGCTGGAGAAATTTGCAACACACTTACCCTACGCTTGTCGGTCGTCATAACACTTTCTCCCTTTTTACCCACAACAATTACTTCATTCAGTGATTTTACAGAAATGAATAATCCGATTACGATTTCTTTTTTTATGTTCTCGCTATTAAGTTCGTAAGTATCTCTTCTGTAGCCAACATAGTTGATTTCTAGCGTACAAGTGTCTGATGGGACGTGCAATATGGTGAAGTAACCATCAGAATTGGTAGATGTACTAATATTGGTATTTCTTACTTTAATAATTGCCGATGGTAATGATTCGCCCGTGTTTTGATCTATTACTTTTCCATTAATGGTAAATGGTTCAACTTTTTTTTGTGGTTTTACATTAATAACCTCAGCGTTCAGTTTTGCATTTAAGATTGGTAGTTCTTTCTTATCCATTTTTGCATGCTGATTGGAGTAAAACAAATTAGAATCTCCAACCAATGCCATTTTTTTAAGCCGAGGCAAGTCTTCAGGCATTTTAATGATATAGATTTCTTGATCAGATTCTACCCAATAGTGAAGGTCGTTGCTTTTAAAGATTTTAGACAATACATTTTTTACAGGTTCTTGATGAAATTGATCTGTAATTTGAATATTCTTGATCATTTCATGGTCGTAGATAAACCTAATCTTGCTTTTTTTTGCGATGGTATCTAACATCGTTTCCATAGGTATGGTAAAGAAACCACTAATAACAGCATCAGTTTTTAATGGTCGCTGGGCGAAGGCGCTAAGGCTCAAGGCGCAGCTCATGCTAAATAATAATAAAATTCTCCTCATATGTGAAGGCAAATTTTAAAAAAGTGCTTGTTAACAAATGTTAATTGCGACAAACGAAGTGTATGAGCCTATGAAATGGAGATTTTTATAGAAGATTTGATTACTATACAATGACTAGGTTTAGTTAAACTTTCTTGTTTGTGATTTGTCATTAGTTATCTCATAACTTTAATTGATATATAGGTTATATTTGATTACCTAAACATTTAGAAATGAAAACGAAAACGGGTGTTAGTCTTTTTGAAAGATTTGCTAATGCGGCAACTAAATTTACTGGCAGTTCGCCAGCTTTTTTAATTGCGGGGGGAGTAGTTGTGTTATGGGCCGCAATGGGCCCTTTATTTGATTATTCTGAAACTTGGCAACTGGTTATCAATACTGGAACTACAATTATTACTTTTTTAATGGTATTTTTAATTCAAAAAGCACAGAATAAAGATGGTAAAGCAATACAGTTGAAATTGAATGAGTTGATTGCGGCACAAGAACATACCAGCAATAGGATGGTTGACATTGAAGACCTATCAGAGGATGAATTAGACCAATTACACAAATATTACGTTAAATTAGCAATGTTAGCCAAGAAAGAAAGTGATATACATTGTTCACATTCTATAGATGCTGCAGAAGAATTAAGTACTGAAAAAGCAAAAAATATTAAACATTATAAAAAACCGAAAAATGGACACACTGCACGTACAAAAAGCGACAACTGAACAAGAATTAGAAAAAGTTTTTGCCATTCGCAAAATTGTCTTTGTTGAAGAGCAGAACTGTCCGCCAGAATTAGAATGGGAAAATGAAGATGTTTCACATCACTTTTTAGCTTTATCAGATCATCAACCGTGCGGTGCTTGTAGGTGGCGTAAAACAGATAAAGGTTATAAACTAGAGCGTTTTGCAGTACTTAAAGAATTTAGAGGCCAAGGGGTTGGAAGAGCTTTAATCGCAACTGCATTAGATGATTTGCCTCCAGATGCCAATTACATTTATCTAAATTCTCAGTTAGATGCCATGAGCTTATATGCCAAATTTGGTTTCATTGCAGAGGGTGACCAATTTGAAGAAGCAGGTATACAGCACTTTAAAATGGTGAAGAAGATTTAATGCTTTTTATGTGATACTAAGTGGTTGAAACTTTGATGATTTCAACTATATAGTTGTAGCTTATTATCTTTTAGTGGTTATAATATCTTTTAATTTTTCTTTATTGTCCTTGTAGGATTCGATTTCACCAATGTTTCCCAATGTGTAGGAAAGTAAAGATTCATTTGGGTTTTCAAGTCTATTTTTTTCTTTGGCCTTAAAATTCCTATAAATATAGACTGGTGTCTTAAAAAGACCCCAAGGGATACCCCACCAACCAAGGAGTGCTGTAGAAAGTATTGCATTATTGTTCTTTTTGTCTAAGCAATCAGGGCAGGCAATTGTTAGTTCAGTTTCGGATGATGTAAAGAAAATAAAACTTTTAACAGTGTGGGAAATTGTTCCGTTTAATTTCTCTTCGTATTTCTCACATATAGGGCATGGTAAATCTCTCAATAGTTTTGAATAGGTTTCAATCTCTTCTACGGAATAATCTTTATTTTGAGCTATTGCACCTTTTAAAATGTCTGGATTGAGGTTTCTTTTATTGATTTCATTTTCGATAATTCCAAAAACTTCAGGACGCAATCCATAAGCATTAGTTGTGGCTATTCTGATAATTTCATTATCAGACATTCTTTCATAGTTTTTTTCAATGTCTTTTATGTCCATATTGTGGATTTATTCCTTTTTATTTAACTCAAATATAAAATTCAATTATTAATTTCCTATTAAAACCTTTGAAGATAAGAACAATGTATTATTTTCATTTCTCAATACTAAATGGCAACAGGCTAGTTATTTTAAAATATACAAAAAAAGCCGTTGATGTTTCTATCAAAGGCTTTTTTAATGAGTTTAGGTTGTTTATTTGGATTTCAGAACAGGGAGTTTGAAATTGTCTAAGGCACTCTTTTCTGCCATTTTCTTTTCTACATCAGCAATGCTTCTTGGTGCAAAACTAGATAGTAATTCATAACCATCTTGGGTAATTAGCACATCATCTTCTATACGTACGGCCATTCCCCACCATTTTTTATCACAATCACTATTTGGAGCGATATAAATACCTGGCTCAATGGTAATCACCATGTTTTTTAGCAATTTGTTAGTAGCGGCTCTATCATGTACATCAAGTCCGATGTGGTGACCTAGCCCATGTGTATAGTACTTTCTATAATCTTTTTTATCCTTAATAATGCCCAATTTGAATAAGCCTTCAGAAATTACTTCATTTGCGGCATTACTAGCTGCTGCGAAAGAAGAACCATCCTTTAAAGTCTTAAATGCAGCTTCTTGAGCATCATAAACAATTTGATAAATCAATTTCTCGTCGGCAGTAAATTTGCCACTTGCTGGTATTGTACGGGTAACATCGGCTGTATAACCATGATATTCTGCCCCAACATCCATTAAAATTAGTGAATTGCCAACTTTGGTTTTTGTATTGGTTACATAATGTAAGATACATCCATTTTCTCCTGCGCCAATAATAGATCCATATCCTACATTTTCCGCACCATATTTTTTATGTACAAATTCATGTAAGCCTTGAATTTCAAATTCACTCATATTTGCATGAGCAGCTTTCATTACCTCATTTTGTCCCTGACAAGAAATCTCTACCGCTTTACGCAACATTGTTGTTTCTTCTGGAGTTTTAATTTCTCTTAACTGACCAGTAAGTTTATAATATGTTCTTCTTGCCGTATTTACATTCGTTGTTTGATCTAAAGAAATATTAGCTTTTCTTAAAAATGAATTAACTAATCCGGCCAAATTAACAGTTTCGCTTTTAGCCATTACCAAATCTGGAGGTAGGCTGTAAATGATATTTGTAAACTTAGAGAGGTCAACTGGGAAATCCTTAAAATCGGATCCATTAAAGGCCATGTTTATGCCTAGTTTTTCTTTTACACCTTCTGTACCCAAACGTTTCCCTGTCCAACTTTCTTGCATCGGATTTCTTTTCTGTACAAAGAAAAGCTCCTTATATGTATTACCTTTATCATCGGTTTGGGCATCTTTAAAAATAAACAAAACAGCATCGGGTTCTTTATATCCGGTAAAATAATAAAGGTCTGGATTTTGGTGATAAAGGTAATCTACATCATTAGAGAAATTACGCATTGGAAATGCAAAAACTGCCATTACTGAGCTTTCTGGCATACTGTTGCGCAATGCTTCTCTTCTATTGGCATGAAATTCTTTTGTAAAATAGTCTTTTGGTTCAAAATCTTGTGCAATCGAAGTATTTGCTATAGATACGACTACCAAAAAGGTAAATAATCTTTTAAACATGGTGGAGAGGTTTATTGATAGATTAAATAATTTGTTTAAATCTAAGATATGTAAATAAGTTCTTTTTAAATGTTGGTATAAAAGATTTTACAATCCTAATCCATCAGCTGTTTTACTTTATTTACCTCTATAGCATAAATTTTTACTTCCAATACTATTACAATGATCTTTAGGTATTGTACTCTGCTTTATGTTTTCAAAATTAATTTGCTGCAAACACACTCGAAGACAATAACATCGCCTCATTCCATTTTTTCATATCCATATTCAAATCTTCGCCTTTGCTTTGAAAAAAAGAGATTAAATCTTCAGTAGCCATATTTCCAGTTAAATCATCAGTGGCCATAGGGCAACCTCCAAAACCTTTTAAAGCACTGTCAAAGCGTTTGCAGCCAGCATTGTAAGCAGCTTCAATTTTTTCTAAACGGGTAAACGGTGTGCTGTGTAAATGAATACCGATTTCTGTTTGTTTAAACTTTTCAATTAGTGCTGGTAAGATGGTTTTAATTTTTTCTGGGGTAGAAACACCTGTAGTGTCTGCCAATGAAAGTATTTTAACTCCTCTGCTCACTAATTCTTCTGCCCACTTTTCTACTATCTCTATATTCCATTCATCGCCATAAGGATTGCCGAAACCCATAGATAAATAAACTACCGCTGTCTTTTGGTTTTTATCGCAAAGATTTAGCATTTCTTCCACAGTTGTTAAAGATTGGGCGATGCTGGAATTTGTATTTCGCTGTTGAAATGTTTCTGAGATAGAGAAGGGAAATCCGAGGTAACTTATCGCGTTGTGTTGAACAGCTTCTTCTACGCCTCTTAAATTAGCTACAATGGCAAGCAATTTAGTAGTTGTATTGCTTAAATCTAATTGCGCTAAAACCTCAGTAGTATCTTTTAATTGCGGAATTGCTTTTGGTGAAACAAAACTTCCAAAATCTATGGTATCAAAACCTACTTGCAATAAGAGACTAATGTATGCTGCTTTTAATTCTGTAGGAATAAAATTATGCAAACCTTGCATGGCATCACGAGGGCATTCTATGAGTTTCATGTTTTTAGTATAGAGAAGTGAGTATTGAGTATTGAGAATAGAGTATTGCGTATTGAGATTTGTAATGTCGCCTAGACAATTGAACCAATGACCAATGAACTAATGAACCAATAATTAATGAACCACTGAACCTTCAGTCTTTGCAACTTCCGTAGTATTAATTGCTTTCCATTTTTCGCCTTTTATAAACGGTCTAATAATTAATCTTGTTCCCCTGTCATAACTAAAATAGCTCCAAACCCAATTTACAAACACGATTAATTTGTTTCTAAAGCCCACTAAGGTCATTAAGTGTACAAACATCCAAGTAAACCAAGCGAATACACCTTGAAAACGGATCTTACCAATATCTACTACCGCTCTATTTCTACCAACAGTTGCCATAGAACCTTTATCAAAATATTTAAAATCTGTTGTAGGTTTTCCTGTTATGATATTAATCAGATTTTTGGCTAACAAAGTTCCTTGTTGTATTGCAGCAGGAGCAACTCCAGGATGACCATTAGGGGTTTCATCGGTAATCATTGCGGCAACATCGCCTATGGCATAAATATTATCGTAACATTCAACTTTATTTATTTTATCTACTTTTAATCGATTTCCTCTAACCGTACATTCTGGTTTTAAACCATCTAAAACAACACCTTTTACGCCGGCACTCCAAATTACCGTTGCTGATGGAATGACTCTGCCATCTAGTAAGGTAATAGCTTTACTATCATATCCTTTTACTCTAGCCTCAGTATAAACAATAACCCCCATTTCTTCTAAAAATTCTTGAGATTTTCTCTGAGCCTGAGGAGACATAGGTCCCAACAATTCAGGGGATCCTTCAATTAAATAAATATTAACGTTGTTGATGTCTATTTCCGAGTAATCGTTTTTTAATACATGCTTTTTTAGCTCAGCTAAAGCACCTGCAGTTTCTACACCAGTTGGTCCGCCACCAACCACTACGAAGTTTAACAACCCGGCTTTGGTTGTAGGATCTTTTGTAATGAGTGATGCTTCTAAATTTTGTAAAATTAAGCTTCGTAAATTCAATGCTTCAGGTATAGATTTCATCGGCATTGCATTTTGTTGTATCTCATCCTGACCGAAGAAATTACTGGTAGAACCAGTTGCAATGATTAGATGATCATAGTTAATTTCACCAATGGAGGTAAGTAACTTATTTTCTTCAGGAATTATCTTTTCTACTTCTGTAACTCTAAAAGTTAGATTTTTTTGTCCTTTAAATATTTTCCTAATTGGAAAAGCTATAGAATCTGCTTCTAAGCCACCTGTAGCAACTTGATAAAGCAAAGGTTGAAAAGTATGATAATTGTGCTTATCTAAAATAACCACTTCTACATTCTCTTTGCTAAGTTTTTTTGCTAACTCAATCCCACCAAAACCGCCACCAACAATTACAATTCTTTGCTTTTTGTTTTCCATAGTAGATAAACTAATGAACCTATCAATTAGTTTAGCAAATATAGTAAGTTATCAAGTCAATAAACATTAAACCAGTTTAAGAAAATGTCGCTTTTTTTAACGCAGAGAGTGCAGAGATTTCCACAGAGAGCATAGAGTAATTTTTTACTTGATTAATTAATAACCGCAAAGACACAAAGAGCGCAAAGAAAACAGAGACACATTGGGTTTAAACCGTATAAACCATTTAAGAAAATATAAGTTCTACTTAGTGCCTCTATGCCTTAGTGGTTTATCTTGCTTAAAGGAAAAATTAATCTTAGCGACCTTTGCTTCTTTGCGGTTGAACTTAAAACACGGCAAATAAAAAAGGGTCCCGAAATTCGAGACCCTTATATTTTTAAAGATTATAATCTTATTTACTTAGTTTTTTTGCTTCGTTTTTAGATAAATCGATTACGATTGGTGTAGAGATACATAGTGATGAATATGTACCAATGATACGCCCAATTAATAAAGCGAAGATAAATCCTCTAATGCTATCTCCACCAAAGATGAAGATTACAATTAGTACGAAGAATACAGTTAACGAAGTTAAAATTGTACGACTTAAAGTGCTGTTTAATGCGAAGTTGATCAATGTATCACGTTCAGCACCATATACATCATCTTTACCTTTTTCTGCTAAACGCTCACGGATACGGTCAAATACAACAACTGTTTCTGTCATGGTATAACCCATTACGGTTAAGATGGCTGCAATAAAGTCTTGTCCGATCTCTAATGGGAAAGGCAATACGCCATCTAATATCGTATAGAAAGATAAAACCAATGCCACATCATGGAATAATGCAATAACCGCGCCTAAACCATATTGCCATTTCCTAAAACGAACTAAGATATAGATAAACATTACCACACATGAGAACAAGATTGCTCCGTAAGCTCCATAGATAATATCACTAGCGATAGTTGGTGTAACTTTTTGAGAACTCTCAATAGTATATTTGGTTCCCAACTCACCTAATCCTTTTCTTAAAGCATTTTCTACAGTTTTATCTGCATTAGGATCTTGGTCATTAATGTGGAAAGGGGTGGTGATTTTTAATGCGTTGTCTGCACCAGCAGTTTTAACCAATGCTTCTTCACCATCAAAGTTTGATGATAATTTTTGAGCCACATCTTCAGTTTTCATTGGTTTGTCAAACGTAACCATGTAGGTTCTACCACCTTTAAAATCTACACCTAGATGTAAACCTCCATTTATAATATAGAAAACTATACCTAAAGCAATAATTGCGGTTGATATTGCATAATAAATTTTTCTACGACCAACGAAGTTGAAAGCAATATTTTTAAATGCATTTCTAGTAACGCTATTGTCGAAAGAGATGTTTACTTTTCTGTTTAACATCGATTCGAAAATTACTCTAGAAATTAAAACAGCTGCGAAGAATGAAGTTACAACACCAACACATAAAGTTACAGCAAAACCACGAACTGGTCCTGTACCGAAGATACCTAAGATGATACCTAAGATCAATAGCGTAACGTTTGAATCGATGATCGAAGACATTGCATGTTTGAAACCTTCTTTAATTGCTGTTCCGGTATTCTTGCCCAAAGCAAGCTCCTCTCGAACACGCTCAAAAATCAGGATGTTTGCATCAACGGACAAACCAATAGTTAGCACGATACCAGCAATACCAGGAAGCGTAAGTACAGCACCAAATGCTGCTAATACACCCATGATGAAAAATAAGTTGATCAATAAGGCAAGGTTAGCAACCCATCCAGCTTTGTTATAATACAAAGCCATGAAAGCTAAAATAACAACAAATGCAATAATGAATGATGCTAAACCACTATCAATTGCTTGTTGACCTAAAGAAGGACCAACAACATAATCTGAAACGATTTTAGCAGGTGCGGGTAATTTACCAGCTTTTAAAATGTTCGCTAAATCTTTAGTGTCTTCTGGAGTGAAACTGCCTGAGATTGATGAAACACCATTTGGAATTTCGTTTTGTACAGTAGGAGCAGAGTAAACTGTATTATCTAAAACAATGGCAATTGCTTTTTTATTATTAGCATCTGCAGAGGCATCTGCAGTAATTTTTTTCCACTTAGTAGCACCATCAGAAGTCATATACATAGTAACTTCTGGTCTGTTATTTTGATCGAATGAATCACGAGCATTTGCTACAGCTTCACCACCTAAATCTGGCTTACCATCTAATGAAGTTGCTTTAATTGCATACAATTCAAAAACCTTGGTTTTATCCATTGGCTTAAGGCTCCACATAAATTTAAGTGTGCCTGGAATTAACGATCTAATATCTGCTCTTGCAAAATATGCATTAACTTTAGCAGTATCTTTTTGCAACACCCAACCCACAACAGGACCTGGACGTAATGCTTGTTGTCCGTTTTCTGCGGTGTAAGTAGGGATACTTAGTACTGCATACAATGGATTTTTCTTAGCAGCTTCTGCTGTTTTAGCAGTTGCTGAAGTATCTTTTCCTTTTGTTCCTTTAACAATGTCTGCTAATTTACCAGCACCAGCTTTAGCAGTATCTGTTGGCTTAGCCGCTGTTGTAGCAACAGCCGTTGTGTCCTTTACGGTTAAAGCTAATGTTTTGTTAATGTTCTCTAAAATACCAACAACTTCTTCGTTTTGGTAAACTTGCCAAAATTGTAATTCAGCAGAACCTTGTAATAACTTACGCACACGCTCTTTGTCTTGCACACCTGGCATCTCAATAAAGATTCTGTTAGAACCTTCTTGTTTTTGCATGTTTGGACTAACCATACCAAAACCATCAATACGACTACGTAAAATGGTAAATGAACGGTCTATAGCGCTAGTAGCTTCTTTAGATAAATAACTTTTCACTTCAGCATTGCTTGCGTTAGCTTTTAATAATGCTGTATTATCTTGATTAGCAAAAAAGTCAGCTAATTTTCCGTTTGGTGCAAGTTTCTCATATTCATTTACAAATGAAGCGATAAAATCTTTTCCACCAGCATTCATTTGAGTTTGTGCATTTGCTAATGCTTGGTTAAAAGTAGCATCATTTGTATTGTTGGCTAAAGATTTGGTTAGCTCAGCTAATGAAATCTCCATTGTAACGTTCATACCGCCTTTTAAGTCAAGGCCAAGGTTAATTTCTTTACCTTTAACTTGTTGGTAAGTTAAGCCTAATACTGGATAAACTGGCACACTCGCCATTGAATCTAAATAAGCTTTTTCTTTAACTACATCACCTTTGGCAAACGCTTTCGCGTCTTTTTCTACATTGTATGTAACCAAATTAAATGATAGTGAATACAGACAGACAATACCTAATAGTATCGCCATAAATTTAATAAAACCTTTACCTTGCATTTTTTGTTATGTAATTATTTTCTATAGTGCTGTTTTTAAACAAGTCGGCAAATCTAATTATTTTTTTAAATAATAGGACTTGTTATTTTACTTTTATTAAGGAAGTTGAATTATATACGTTCCAACGTTGAAAAAGTGTAAGCTACACTATTT
Organism: Pedobacter polaris; assembly: GCF_005116505.1. GTDB lineage: Bacteria > Bacteroidota > Bacteroidia > Sphingobacteriales > Sphingobacteriaceae > Pedobacter > Pedobacter polaris. The sequence goes on along the minus strand of NZ_SWBR01000002.1, from coordinate 1,272,755 downwards.
TTTTCATCTGCCGGATGATACTCATTGAATACTTCTTTCCATTCATTCATTTTTAGTTCTGGAAAAAAAGCATCAGCTTCATAAGTTTGATGAACTGTTGTAAGGTATATTCTATTTGTAAGTTCTAGTGCATGTTTATAAATTTCGGCACCGCCTATAATAAATACTTCATTTTCTTTTGCACATAATGAAATGGCGTCCTCTAAATTATTTACAACCTCTACATTTGGAATTTCTAAACTTGCAGAACGGGTAATCACAATATTTCTTCTGTTTGGTAAGGGTCTACCAATAGAGTCATAAGTTTTTCGCCCCATAAGAATAGGATGTCCAGTTGTAATTTCCTTAAAATGTTTTAAATCGGCAGGTAAATGCCATAACAATTTGTTGTCTTTGCCAATGGCATTGTTTTCTGAGATGGCTACGATTAGGGATAATTTGTTCATTAGTTCAATAGTTCATTAGGTATGCAAGGTTGGATAGAGTGGTTCATTGGTTCAATTGTTCATTAGGTATGCAAGGTTGGATAGAGTGGTTCATTGGTTCAATTGTTCATTAGGTATGCAGGTTCTGATAGAATGGTTCATTGGTTACAGAGTACAATAACTAAGTAGTATTTTTTCCGATGTATTTAATGTATGCATTAAGTTTAATATGAATAAGCTCTAATTTATTAAATAAACTCTCATAACCTTCACTGGTAACCAGGCTTCTATGTTTCATTTTTCTGAGAAACGACTTGGTTTCTAAAATTGAACCTCTACTATAATAGCAAAAGTTTTTGTTTTCCTTAAAATGATAACGTCCATATCCTTCGGCAATATTTGCGCTTATTGAATCAGCACATCTACAAACTTGTTTGCCAACGGTATCTTTTGCGAAAAAATCCCATTGAACTACAATATCCCAAATTTCATTTGCAAAATCTTCTGCAAGTAGGTACACTTCTAAATCTTCAATTCTATTGTAGCTCATTTTTTAATGTTTAAATCTTTTCGGGATGATTTAAACTTCTCAAGCGACCTATGCTATGAAACTATGCCTAATGAACTAATGAGGCCAATGAACAAATTTATACCGCCACTGCCCCTTTAATATGTGGATGTGGGTCGTAATTCTCTAACGTGAAATCTTCAAACTTATAATCAAAAATATCTTTTACCTCTGGGTTTATTTTCATGGTTGGTAAAGCCTTGGTGTCTCTACTTAATTGCAGTTTTGCTTGTTCGATATGGTTATTGTATAAATGTGCATCGCCAAGCGTATGGATAAAATCGCCATACTGCAAACCACAAACTTGAGCAACCATCATGGTTAACAATGCATAAGAGGCAATGTTAAATGGTACACCTAAAAATATATCTGCACTGCGTTGGTACAATTGACAGCTTAATTTACCATCTGCTACATAGAATTGAAAAAATGCATGACAAGGAGGTAATGCCATATTCTCTATTTCGGCAACATTCCAAGCAGAAACAATAATCCTTCTAGAATCTGGATTATTCTTAATGGTATTGATGATTTGAGTAATCTGATCAATCTTTTCACCATCTGGTTTCGGCCAAGATCTCCATTGTGAACCATAAACAGGGCCTAAATTCCCATTTTCATCAGCCCATTCATCCCAAATTTTAACACCGTTATCTTTTAAGTATTTGATATTCGTATCACCACTTAAAAACCAAATCAACTCATGGATAATAGACTTAAGGTGCAATTTTTTTGTGGTTACCATTGGGAAACCTTCTTGCAAATTAAAACGCATTTGGTAACCAAAAACGCTAATTGTTCCAGTGCCGGTGCGGTCATGTTTTTGAGTGCCATAATCAAGCACATGTTGCATTAAATCTAAATATTGTTTCATACCCCAAACCCCTAAAAGGGCTTTTAAAATGTTTGATGCAAAGCTAAAGCTTAACTATGTAATTTCTTAGCTGTTTAAAAAAAATAATTTGAGGCCTAAACGGTTGGCATTTTATAACCATTATGATATGCTGCGGCAAGGTATTTATTGGCTTCTCCATCAGTAAATTTATTCTTTTCAGCATCCCAATATATTTTTTTGCCAACTTTATAAGCAATGTTGCCCATTTGACAAATTTTTGCAATATGAGAACCGGCCTCAATTGGTGCGTTTAGGTCTTCAAACTTTCTAGATTGTATAACATCTAAGAAATTGCTGGTGTGTTTTTCCAAGCCATTATCAACAGATTTCTGAAGCTCTATACGTTCAATTTTGTCTTTTCCATTTGTTTTTTCTGGGATTACCTCCCAGCCTTGTCTATTTACGACTAATGTGCCGTTGTTACCTATAAAGGCAACACCGTGGTTTCTATTATATGGACCGCCATCAATTCCGGTAGCATGTTCCCATTGTAAGTTAAAATCCTTAAACTGAAATATGGTAGTTAAAGTATCGGGTGTTTCAGAAGCATCATCAGGATTTGCAAACTTACCTCCAGAAGCAACAACGCTTATTGGAGTTTGTGCTTTCATACCAATTAGACCAAAATCAATCATGTGTACCCCCCAATCTGTCATTAAACCACCTGCATAATCCCAAAACCATCTAAATTCAAAATGGAAACGGTTTTTGTTAAATGGCCTTTTAGTTGCAGGCCCAAGCCAAGCAGCATAATCAACACCATCGGGCACAGCTGAGTCAGCTACAACAGGTATGGCCTTCATCCATCCTTGGTATGCCCAAGCTTTTACCAGACGTACATTGCCCAACTTACCAGAGTGAACATAAGCCATGGCATCAGCAAAATGTTTTTGGCTACGTTGCCATTGTCCAACTTGTACTGCTTTGTTGTATTTTTTTTGAGCGGCAACCATGATATTACATTCATGAATTGAATTACCTACAGGTTTTTCTACATACACATCTTTGCCAGCAGCAAGTGCATCAACCATCATTTTACAATGCCAATGGTCTGGCGTGCCAATTACTATCGCGTCAATATCTTTGTTCTCTAATATCGTTTTAAAGTCTGAAGCTGTTGTTACATTTATATTTCTTTTCGCTAATTCAGCAGTTCTTTTATTCAAAACATTCTTGTCAACATCACAAATCGCAACACATTGAGCTCTCGAATCTTTTAACAAAGCATTTAAATTAGACCAACCCATTCCGTTTACACCGATCACAGCAAAACGAACTTTATCTGCTAGGGTAGCCGATGCAAGTAAATCTAAAGGCATAACTGAAGCTAGGCCGGTGCTTGCTAATAAAATGGAGCTAGATTGGATGAAGTTTCTACGTTTCATTGTTTTTAGGTTAGGATTTATAATGGTTCGTTCTTTACAATAGCGAACACAATATAATAAATCATTCTATCTAAATAGCAAAAGCATTAAAAATAAACGTTAACTAAACGATTGTTTTTGTTAGTCATAGATAATAGAACTCATGTATGTCTAAACATTGTTCTAAACTTTTCTATACCATAAAATTGAATTAGATTTGGAACAACTAAGCAGATTAATATGTTAAGAAAACTACTTTCGTTTTTGGTTCTCTTTTTTGTAGCCTTTCAAGGTTCTGGGCAGTCTCTACAAGCGCTAAAACTTTCTGATGCAGCAATTGCCTTAACAAAGCAAAAAGTGGTTTACGACCCTGCTTATTTTAAAATACCTTATCCAAACGGAGATGTTCCTGCTGGCAAAGGAGTTTGCACCGATGTAGTGATTAGAGCCTATAGAACCTTGGGGATAGATTTGCAAAAGAATGTTCATGAAGATATGAAGCCAAATTTCAGTTTATACCCAAAAAATTGGAGCAGAAAAACAACTGATAGAAATATAGATCACAGAAGAGTTTATAATTTAATGGTTTTCTTTAAGCGTAAGGGAGCAGTTAAACCATCGACACGAAATGGGGAGGATTATAAACCCGGAGATATTGTTTGCTGGAATTTAAGTGGTAATATCTCACACATTGGTTTGGTAGTTAATAAAAAATCTGCTGATGGGAAACGTTTTCTAATTGTGCATAACATTGGTGGTGGTCAAGTTTTGGCAGATTGTCTTTTTTCATGGAAAATTATTGGTCACTATCAATACAAAGTGTAAGGACATAACGGGTTTAACATAGGGTTTGAAAAACTTAATACTTTTTGTTCTAGCTCTTTCTTGCTTTAGTTCTGCCCAATTTAAAATTCTACAATACAAGATTTAGCTAACTGAAATCGTAATTTCGCCAATCCAATCCTTCGACTAAGCTCAGGGTGACATAATAAATTAAAAAATGCTTGCTTTTGCTAACGCTAAAATAAATCTAGGACTATTCTTAACAGAGAAACGAAGTGATGGATACCATAACTTAGAAACTGTTTTTTATCCTGTTAACCTGTATGATGTTGTTGAGCTAATTGACGCAGCTGAAACTAGTTGTATAATCAAAGGAATTCATATTCCAGGCAATGTCGATGATAATATTTGTTTGAAGGCATTTAAAATCTTGCAAAGCGATTTCAATTTACCACATCAAAAAATCGTGTTACTTAAAAACATTCCAGTTGGCGCTGGTTTAGGCGGAGGTTCTGCAGATGCTGCATTCCTCATCAAATTGGTAAATGAAAAATTCAAATTAGACTTGTCGGTTGCCAAAATGCAAGAATATGCAAAGGCTTTAGGGGCCGATTGTGCGTTCTTTATTGAAAATAAACCTGCTTTTGCATTCGCCAAAGGTGATGAATTTGCAGATATTAAAATAGACTTGTCTGCCTATTATATCGTGCTGGTAAAACCTGAGATCCATGTTTCTACAGCTGAGGCTTATAGCAAAGTAAATGTAAAACATCCTAGTACATCCCTAAAAGAATTGATACATTTGCCTTTAAGCGAGTGGAAAGCTAATATTGTAAACGATTTTGAAACTTCAGTTTTTGTAAAATATCCACAAATTGACGAAATAAAAACAAAGCTTTATGCTGCAGGAGCTATTTTTGCACTTATGAGTGGTAGCGGATCTTCCGTATATGCCATTTTTGAAAAAGCAGTTAAACTACCTGAATTGGAAAAAGATAATATGGTTTTTTACGGATTATAAAAACATTACCATCTAAGACAGCTAAGGAAATCTAATAAATTGAGGTTTGGATTGCTTAAATAATGAAATAAAGGAGAAATATTCAAGGGGAAGAATTGCTTACTAGTTTTGTATGCTTCGTTTCCTTCTACTTGAAAAAACTAAGCTGTTCTAAGATTTCTTAGATGGTGAAAAACATAAATAATGGAAATAAATCTAATCCGCAAAAGCGGGAAATTTAATTTTGAAGCTAGTAACGAAGGTGGTTTTACTGTTGAGCTAGATGCAAATCCAGCAATTGGCGGTGAAGGTAAAGGCTTTAGGCCAATGGAAACACTACTGATTGGTTTGGGTGGTTGTAGTGGGATTGATATGGTTAATATATTGACCAAGCAAAAAGAAGATCTAGTTGATATTAAAATCAACATTAACGCTGCAAGAAGAACTGAAGAACCATCTATTTTTGAAGAAATTAATATTCAGTTTAACCTAACCGGAAATTTGAATGAACAAAAAGTAGAACGTGCCTTGGCTTTAACTTTCGATAAATACTGCTCAGTTGCAAATATCTTAGGTCGTTCTACAAAAATTAACTTTACCTATACAATAAACAAATAGTAACAAGTGGCAGTATCGAGTAGCAAGATGAATTCTTATTACTCAATACCTAAATCTTGATACTTTATACTCATATCTAGATACCCAATAAAATGTCCGAAAATTTTGAAACCATTGCTATCCGTACCCAAACAGAAAGAAGTAGCCACAAAGAACATTCTACAGCTATTTATCTAACTTCAAGTTATAAATTTGACGATGCAGAAGAAATGCGTGCCTTATTTGCAAATGAAAAGGAGGGGAATGTATACAGCCGCTATTCTAATCCAAACACATCTGAATTTATAGAGAAAATGTGTTTATTGGAGGGCGCAGAAGACGGATTTGCAACTGCAACAGGTATGGCTTCTATTTTCACCACGTTTGGGGCCTTCCTTAAAAGTGGCGACCATATTGTTTCAAGTCGTTCAGTTTTTGGTTCAACTCATCAGTTGTTAACCAATGTTTTCTCAAAATGGGGTGTTACTTTCGATTATGCAGATTTAGATAAACCACAAGATTGGGAAGGTTTAATTAAACTTAATACTAAAATCATTTTTGTAGAAACTCCTTCCAACCCGGGTATTGATATTATTGATTTAGAATTTTTAGCTGGTTTAGCTAAAAAACATAACGTTTTATTTGTAGTTGACAATTGTTTTGCAACGCCATATCTGCAACAGCCAATTAAATTAGGTGCACATATTTCTATTCATTCGGCAACAAAATATATTGATGGGCAAGGACGTGTGCTTGGGGGTATCATTTTAGGTAGTAAAGATTTAATTACCGAAGTAATGAACTTTGCTCGTCACAGCGGTCCATCTTTATCGCCTTTTAACGCTTGGATATTATCTAAAAGTTTAGAGACATTGGCAGTTCGTATGGATCGTCATTGTGAAAATGCCCTAAAGGTTGCCGAATATTTAGAAGGTCACGAACAAGTTAAATTAGTGAAGTACCCATTTTTAAAATCTCACCCTCAATATGAAATTGCTAAAAAGCAAATGAAACAGGGTGGAGGAATTGTTACTGTTGTTGTTAAAAATGGAGTAGAAGGCGCCCGTAAATTCATGGATGGATTGAAAATGTTTTCTATTTCTGCAAACTTGGCAGATACACGTTCAATTGCTACTCACCCAGCAACAAGTACGCACTCGAAACTTACCGAAGAACAACGTTTAGAAGTTGGAATTGAGCAAGGAACCGTTCGTTTATCAATTGGTTTAGAACATATTGATGATATCTTGAAAGATATTGAAGGGGCTTTAAATAGCTAAACATACTTGGTCTTAGCGTCTCGCTAAGACCAAAATTCTAAGCCTTGATAATTGATAAGTCTTAGCGAGACGCTAAGACTAGATATCTACGCTTTTAAATTTGCGAACATCTGTGAGAAATTTTTAATTTTTTGACAGCTTCTTAGTTTTTTGCCTGGATGTAGAGTCCTTTTGTGATTTTGAAACTAAAATATTAAGTTTACAATCATTAGGAGTATATTTAGTTATAATACTATTATAATCAACCCATTTAAAATGCGGCTTCCGCTCTCTCTATTTCTATGCATTTTTCTCTGTAGCTTTAAAGTTAAAGCACAAAGTAAATTGATAGTCCCATATATAAAAGCTTGGGAGGTTTCCGATACTTCTCAAACCCACGAGGCAGAAAAAACCTATAGTTTATTAAAAAGTAAGAGAGATGTAAACGAATACCATCAAATCATCAATCAGATGTACGCCTATTTAAAAGATAATCCAGATGATAGGTTATGGATTAGAACCACAATGTTTGATGTTTATGGAAGAATTGAACTTGGCGTTTGGAAATCATCAGAATTCGCAAAAGGAGGCCCATTATTAATTAAGTGCATAAAAATAGCCAGCAAACTAAAGGATGACCAGTTAATGGCAGAGCTATATGCACAGTATGCAGAATTATCACCTTATGCAAGTAGCTATGTATTATATAATTTAAAAGCCATTGAGTTACAGAAAAAGATAGGCGTTTCCCATTTTGTTTATGTGGCCAATCGTTACTATAATGTTAGTCTTGGCTTATATTTAAATGAAGATTATAAGCAAAGCATTAACTATGGACGTAAATTTTTATCTTTCGATAGCAAAGAAAAAAATGGCACTGACCCAAACTTGCATATTTTGCAAATAGACATAATTGGTGCTGCTTATTTTAGATTGGGCAATATAGACGACTCAAAGTATTATTATCAAAAATTATTAGATACCTTAATTAAAAAACCTCATACAGAGCTAGATAACCAACAATTATGGATAGCTATTGCAAAAGGCAATATTGGCAGGATTTTAGCCTTGCAAAATCAAGAAGATAAAGCCATACCATTAATAAAAGAGCACTTGGAAACCAGTTTAAGGTTAAAATCTTTTAATAATGTGGCAATAGCCGAAAACAACTTGGGCAACATATATTTAAAAAACAAAGCTTATGGCAAAGCATTAAATGAATTTAAAAACGCCTATCGCTATGCCATAAAATCTAACTTGTTAAAAGAAAAGGCTTTGGCCTCTAAAGGTATAGCAGATGTATTTAAGGTAACTAAAGAAATAGATAGTGCATTTGCATATTATGCGCTACACCAAAAATACCGCGATAGCTTAACAGAAAATGTAAATAACGGTAAATTATCTGCAATTAATGCCAGTATAGCTTTTGATGATATGCAAGATAATCTGCAAGAAGCAAACAATACAATCAGTAACCAACGTTTAACCAGAAATTTTATATTAATAGCCATTGTACTTTTAACTGTGATATCGTTGTTGTTTTACAACCGTAAAATGTTGCAACAAAAACATTTAGCAGAAACATTAGCGCGCAAACAAAAACTGGCCGAACAAGAAGCAAATCAAGCAAAAGAGCAAATACTAAGCTTTACAGAAAATATTATTGAAAAAGAAAATCTAATTTTTAACCTACAAAAACAATTGGCTGATGGTTATGAACAATTGAATGAAAGTCTATTAAGATACACACTCGTAACCGATACGGAATGGGAAAAATTTAGGTTGGAGTTTTCAAAAGCTTATCCTGATTTTTTACCATCACTGCAAAAAGTGTTGCCCTCTATTAGCCCAGCAGAAGAACGCTTAGCCACACTTTTATGCTTAAAACTAACCACTAATCAAATTGCAAATACTTTAGGTATCAGCAAAGATAGTGTAGGTAGGAGCAAGCGCAGGTTAAAACAAAGATTAAGTCTAGGTACCGAAAGCGTACTAGAAGACTTTATTTGTAGGTTGGTTTAAGACACCTAAAACTGTAAGTTGAAAATTGTGTGCTGATTTTTTTGAAAAGCAGAGACAGTAATTCTTCGTTTGTTTCAGTCACGCTATCCGCTAAATCTTTTACCCCTAAAGGGACTTGGTGAAAAGGATACCGCTACTATCGTGTTTAAAAAGTAAAAACCTGTGCTCATCGGTTAAAAGCAAACTGCCAACTAAGAACTGCCAACTGAATTGTCTGCTCCTTCAACCTTCTTCTTCTTCTTCTTCTTTGGTCTTTAGTCTTTCAGCTTCCACTTTCTTTGTCCGCTTTTTGTCCGCCCTAAAATCTTGGTTTTAAAGCTAGAAGTGGTCAATTTTATCCTATGCCCCAATCAAAAAACTACAAATGGATAATCATCATTATGCTTATTGCATTAATTGCAATGTGCATAGTGTGGTGGTTTTTTGAACGACGCATTACTCAAATCTGAAACGCTATGAAAAAACTGTTACCAATAACTTTGAAGATGCAAACACACATGTCTAGTGGTTTTCTTAATCCCTTACGGAAGCTCATTTTGCTCATTTCTTTTTTGCTAGGTATGCTTCCTGCATATGGACAGGTTATTTTTTTCGAAGACTTTGATCATACCAACGGGCCAACAGCAGGAGGTGCTGGAACCTATGTTTTCCCAAGCGGTTGGCTATTATTTAATCTTGATGGGCGCACTCCTAACCCAACGGTGAATTATGTAAATCAAGCTTGGGAAAGAAGAGATGATTTTTCTCATTCTGTACTTGATTCAGCGGCTTTCAGTACATCTTACTACTCGCCGATAGGGCAAGCAGATGATTGGATGTGGACGCCTGAAATAACAATTCCCCTTACATCAGGTACAATCCGATTAAATTGGAATGCAGTTGCCCAAGATCCAGTTTATCGCGATGGATATGAAGTAAGGATCATGGCAAGCCCTAATGTGCCTACCGGAAGTTATAGTAATCTTTTGGGCGCTTCTGTTCGGGTATTTTCTATTGCAGAAGAAAATTCTTCTTGGACTAATCGTGAAATTGCACTTGATGCGTATAAAGGTCAGAAGATTCGCATTGCCTTTCGAAATAACTCGGTGGATAAGTTTCTGCTATTGATTGATGATGTTAAAGTAGAGGAAAAAGCAGTTCCCTATACTCCTCTAATTGCTCCAAATGCAAACATTGTATATGTTAATAGAGCTATAAATAGCGGAAGTGCTAATGGTAGCAGTTGGGCTAATGCAGTTCCTGAATTAGCCGATGCACTTAAATTTGTCAAGACCAACAATGCGGTAGCTACGAATCCACAAGTAACCCAGATTTGGGTAGCGAAAGGGACTTACAAACCTCTATATAGCCCAGCGGATAACAATTTCGGTAACCCGGCTACTAGAGATAATTCGTTTCTTTTAGTAAAAGATGTAAAAATTTATGGCGGTTTCGACCCAGACAATGGTATTAACAACTTGGCAAACCGCAATCCAAAATTGGCAATTACAACGCTTTCTGGAGATTTTAATGGTGATGATGTAATTTCAGGGTTTGGCAGTACACTGAGTATTATAAATAATAGCGAAAACGCTTACCATGTCCTTATTAGTGCAGGTACGGTGGGTACGGCGCAACTTGATGGCTTTACGGTTAATGGCGGTAATGCAAATGGATTCAGTGGTTTAATAAACGTTAACAGTCAAGCCATCAGTAAATTTAGCGGTGGCGGGATGTATAACAATCTTTCTTCTGCAAACATTAATCAATGCACTTTCTCGGGCAATAATGCTAATTATGGTGGCGGGATGCTTAATATCACTTCTTCGCTAATTATAGACCAATGCAACTTCTCTGGTAACAGCGCTATTAGTGATGGTGGTGGGATGTATAATTCGGATTCATCTCCAATTATTACTCTTAACATTTTCTCTGGTAATATAGCTAATAATAGAGGCGGAGGGATGTATAATTCTGTTTCTTCGCCCAAATTGTTCAATTGTTTGTTTGCTAAAAATAGCTCACCAAATACCAGTGGAGGGGCAATATGGCATAACGACGGTGTAAGTGCGCTATTACAAAATTGTACTATATATGGCAATAGTGCCAATGGTGGCAATACAGGAGGACTGTACGTAGAAAATGGTAGATTTATTGTGCAAAACTCATTACTTTGGGCAAACCAAGGGTTACAATACTTAACTGCGGGAGTTGCTATCATCACTCTAAATAATAACCTTATTGATGGTAAGACCAACACGGTCAATGGGAACATTAGTGCCACAGGCATTACCACTGCTCAACTTTTTACCGATGCCATCAATGGCGATTACAGCCTCAAATTTAACAGCCCAGCCATAGGTGCAGGTAGTAACAGTTTGTACGAAGCTGCCGATGGCAATACTGGGAACAGCAGTCTGACCACTAATAAAGACCTAGCAGGCAACTCACGTTTAAAAGGAACAAATATAGACCTAGGTGCTTACGAGTTGCAAAGCCAACCGCAAACCATCAATCCAACAGCTAATATTACCAAAACCTACGGCGATGCCAATTTTGAACCAGGTGCAACTTCAACCTCTGGTTTAACCATAAGTTATACCTCTGCAGATAACAGCATAGCCGAAGCCTTTCAAGATGCAGTAGATGGTAACAAATGGAAAATCAACATTAAAAAAGCGGGTACAGTAAACATTACAGCAACCCAGGCTGGCAATGGTAGCTACGACCCTGCAACACCTGTGGTTTTTAACCTAATCGCCAACAAAAAACCAGTAACCTTAGCTTTAACTTCAGTCACGATAAGCAAAGAATACGATGGCAATATTAATGCTACTATTACAACAAGTGATTTGAGTTTTGTTACGGGCAGTATTGTAGGTACGGATGATTTATCTATTTTATTAACCAGTACCACAGCTAATTATGATGATAAAAATGTGGGTGTTAACAAAGTAGTAAACATCCCACTGGGTAATTTAAATTTAAACGGAACAAGCGCAGGCAATTACAACATTGCCAACACAACAAATATCATTGCAAATGTTGGCACAATAACACAAAAAGCTTTAACTGTTAAAGCCAACAACCAAACTAAAACTTATGATGGTGCACCTTATAGTGGTGGCAATGGCGTTGCCTATACTGGTTTCGCCCTTGGAGATAATGAAATTAATGCACTAAATGGCATATTGGAATATGAGGGCACATCACAAGGTGCAATAAACACTGGCAACTATACTATTGTACCAAAGGGTTACACTTCTAATAATTATAACATTACCTATACAAACGGAAATCTATTGGTAACTGCCAGTATTGCAAATGTGCTCAGCTTTAATGCACAAACGGGAGGTACTACAATATTAAAAACTTATGGAGATGGTAGTATCAATGCATCAGCGGTGGCCAGTTCTAACCTTGCGGCAAGTTACGGAAGTAGCAATACCGCAGTTGCTAGTATTAATGCACAGGGTCAAGTGGAAATAAAGGGAACAGGAACCGCTTTGATTACAGCTAGCCAAGCTGGAGATATCAATTTTCAGCCTGCACCCACAATCAGTTTTACGGTACAAGTAAATAAGAAAACACTTGATGTAAAGGCAAATGATTATAGTAAAACATATAACGGAATACCATATTCTGGTGGAAATGGTTTAAGTTATACAGGTTTTGTGTACGGAGAGAGCAGTACTGTGCTTGGAGGTACTGTAATTTATACTGGCACATCTCAAGGTGCGGTGAATACTGGGAATTATCAAATTATCCCATCGGGATTAACGGCTAACAATTATGATTTGAACTATATAGCCGGAACATTAAATATCATTCAATCTGGTAGCAATGTAATCACCTTTAACAGCCAAATAGCGGGTTCAAATTTAAATGTAACTTATGGCAATGGAAACATTGATGCATCGGCAGTTGCCACATCTGGTTTAACAGTAAGCTACCAAAGTAATAACCCAGCTGTAGCACAGGTGGCAGCCAATGGAACAGTTACAGTGTTAGGTGCAGGAGTAGCCATGATAACGACCACTCAACCAGGCGATTCCAATCAAGCTGCGGCAACGCCAATCAGTTTTACTATTAACGTGGCTAAAAAAGGGTTGACGATTACTGCAAACAATGCCAACAAGGTTTACAATGCACAGGCTTATGCAGGTGGCAATGGTGTAAGCTATACAGGTTTTGTAACAGGTGAGAGCCAGATAAACTTGCAAGGCGTATTAAGTTACACAGGCATGGCAATAGGGGCAACAACTGTTGGAAGTTATTTCATCAGTCCGACAGGCTATACCTCAAATAATTATGCTATTACTTATCAGGATGGAAGTTTAACAATAACTAAGGCTGGTTTAACAATTACCGCAGATGCAAAGAACAAAACATACGGTGACAATGAGCCTGCATTTACCTATACAGTTACTGGGTTAATTGGTACAGATGGAGTAACCGGGCTTCTGGTAAGAACGGCAGGTGAAAATGTAGGTAGTTATGCAATCAACCTCGGTAGCTTGACTGCTGGAGGCAATTATTCAATAAATTATACGCCAGCAAACTTAAGCATCGGTCAAAAGACCTTAACCATCACAGCAAACAATCAGTTCAGAACTTATGATGGAACAGCTTATATTGGTGGTAACGGGTTGAGCATTGCAGGTTTTGCCAATGGCGACAATGAAACCAATTTACAAGGTGCAATAGTTTACAGTGGTACAGCACAGGGAGCTATAAATACAGGTACATATACCATTATTCCATCAGGGTTAAGCAACGTAAACTATGCCATAGCATTTGCAAATGGAACACTTACTATTGGCAACAGTTTAGATAATACGCTTAGCTTTAATGCACAAACTGTTGGTTCAATAATTAATAAAATCTACGGAGATGCGAGTATCAATGCATCAGCGGTGGCGAGCTCTGGTTTACCAGCGAGTTATCAAAGCAGCAATACAGCTGTAGCAACAGTGGGTGCCAATGGGCAAGTAAACATTGTTGGCGTGGGAACTGCTGCCATTACAGCAAGTCAACCAGGTAATAACAATTATATTGCAGCAACATCAATCAGTTTTGATATTATAGTGATCAAAAAAGTACTGACTGTTAGTGCCAATGATTTTACTAAGATATATGATGGCAATGCCTATAACGGTGGAAATGGGGTATTATATTCGGGTTTTGTAAATGGTGAAGGCACAACAGTATTAAATGGTAGTTTAAGTTATACAGGCACTGCTCAAGGTGCACTAAACAAGGGTACTTATACCATTATTCCAGCGGGATTAAGTGCTAACAATTATAACTTTAATTATGTAGCAGGTACATTGAGTATCGAAGCATCAGGTAATAACGTAATCACCTTTAACAGCCAAACGGCGGGCGGTACAGTAAGTGCTATTTATGGTGATGTGGCAATCAATGCTAAAGCAGTTGCCACATCAGGTTTGGGGGTAAGTTATGCAAGCAGTAATCCTCTAGTGGCTTCGGTTGATGTAAATGGATTAGTTAGGATTCTTGGTGCTGGAACATCGATTATAACGGCAAGCCAACTGGGAGATGCAAATCACCAGCCAGCCACATCAATCAATTTTACGCTAAATATTCAGAAAAAGGCATTAATCATAACGGCTAATAATACCAGTAAAATCTATGATGGAATTGCTTTTACTGGAGGCAATGGTATCAGTTACCTTGGTTTTGTACACGGTGAAAACGAGCAATCGCTTCAAGGTAGCTTATCTTATTTGGGTACAGCACAAGGGGCTAAAAACGTAAATAGCTATTTTATTGTTCCAAGCGGTTATGCCTCAAATAATTATGCCATAACTTATCAAAGTGGAAGTCTAACCATTACAAAGGCAAGTTTAAATATCATTGCTCAGGCCAAATCTAAAATCTACGGAGAAGCGGATCCGTTTTTAACCTACGCAGTTACAGGGTTAGTTGGAACGGATGCGATTTCTGGTTCTTTAGCTAGGGTTCCAAGTGAAAACGTTGGTGATTATGCAATCAATATGGGTTCGTTATCTGCAAGTCCGAATTATACAATAAGCTATAATGGTGCTAACCTAACAATTATAAAAGCACTTTTAACAGTAACTGCCGAAAATAAACAGATCTGTCAAAACAATGGCCTTCCAGTATTTACAGTATTGTATACTGGCTTTAAGTTTGGAGATAACGCAAATAACTTAAGTATTAAACCTACAGTCTCAACAGCTGCAAATAGCAATTCACCTGCCGGTAATTACCTTCTAACACCAACTGGTGGATTATCTGCTAATTATAATTTCAACTATGTTAACGGAAGCTTTATTGTTTTTCCAACGCCGGTTCCATCCATAACAAACAATACAACGAACAATGTAAGTAAAGGTGAGACCCTAGTGTTAACGGCCAATGGTGGCACATCTTATACTTGGGCTAATACCGAGGGAATTGTTTCTGGCCGAAATACGGCGGCACTTACCATCCGTCCAACAGTAACAACAACCTATACTGTGACTGTGAGTAATGCCAACGGATGTAGCGAAGCATTGAATTACACGGTAGAAGTAAGAGACGATTTCCAAGCGATTTCTGCGACAAATATACTAACACCAAATGGTGATGGAATAAATGATTTGTGGGTTGTTAAAAACATTGACATGTACCCAAACAACGTGGTTACCATTTTTGATAGGGCTGGAAGAATCCTATTTACGCAAAAAGGTTATCAAAATACTTGGGATGGAACCGTAAATGGTTCTTCATTAGCCGAAAACACCTATTACTATGTCATAGATTTTGGCACAAACAAATTAAAACAAAAAGGTTATATCACTTTAATTAGAGAGTAAGATGAAAAAATATAGAATAATTGTACATGTTATGACATTAATAATGCTGTCATTTCAAATTTCAAAAGCTCAATTAAATCCGCTATCGGCCCAATATTATAATAACCTTTACCTTGCTAATCCGGCTTTTGCTGGTTACGAAAAAGGGCTTACGGTTAACGCTGCCTATAAAAGGCAATGGGGAAGTATTCCGGGTGCTCCAATAGTACAGAATTTAACTGTAGATTATAGCAAGAAGAAGGCTGCAATGGGATTGAATGTTAATTTTGATAGGGCTGGGCTACAGCGTCAATCAAGGGTAGTAGGTACCTATGCCTACCATCTTCCCCTCAATAGCCAAAACAGCGAAATGCATTTTGGTGTTTCTTTGGGCTTTATGAACCAGAGGCTTGCAAATAGTGATATCATAGGAAATGGCAATGATCCTCTCGCTATGGCTTATAATCAACGCCAAACCTACATAGATGGTGATTTTGGAGTAGCCTACACAACACAAAGATTTAAGGTTGAGGCTGCGGTACCCAACTTGAAA
This sequence comes from Pedobacter polaris, assembly GCF_005116505.1. Taxonomy (GTDB): domain Bacteria; phylum Bacteroidota; class Bacteroidia; order Sphingobacteriales; family Sphingobacteriaceae; genus Pedobacter; species Pedobacter polaris. The sequence continues at coordinate 1,256,486 of NZ_SWBR01000002.1, read as the reverse complement.
ACATTTTTTAAGAGAGAGGAAATCCAATTGGCAAATGTAGGTACTTTTTATACTGCAGTGAGTTATAAGGTAGAATTAAGTGAGGGAATAGACGGAATGGAACTAGAACCAAAATTTGCTTATCGTGGCTTTAAAGGGGTTGATAATATATGGGACTTGGGAACTCAATTGACATTAGCCAACAGACAAATCATGTTAACAGGAATATATCACAGTGTAAAATCTGCAAGTTTTGGGCTAGGTCTTGATTACAAGAGGAAGTATCTTATCAATGGCTTTTATACTACGCAGACATCGTCATTAAATTCATACAGTAATGGCACTTTTGAAATTAATGTAAAGGGACGATTTTAACCTTGCCCTTTGGGAATACTTGATAAGTCTTAGCGTCTCGCTAAGACTAGAGTTTCTAAATACTAGAAAACTAACTGATATAATCCCTATCCTCATCACTCAATGAGCTTTTGTTTTCTGGTGCTTGGTAACCTTTTTCAATCTCTGTATCGTAACTGCTTACAGTTTTTTTAGGTCTGCCTACTATAAATCCTAAAATAAAACCCACAAGCACACAAATTCCTATTACTAAAAGTTTAGAGACAGGAACTGGAGCGCCAATAAGGAAATCGAAATCTACTGCGTCATTATTAATGACTAAAAAAGTGGTTAATAATGCAGTAATTACAATGATGATTATGGTTTTTGCTTTCATTTTATATGCTTTTAGTTTCCTTCGGGGTTAAAAACTGTAGTTAAATGTAAATTCTAAGATAGGATTTTGATTATAGATTTTATTTACAAAAACCAATCGCGCACCCAAATCTATAACAGGTTGATAGCGCAATAAGTTTACATTACTACGTAATTCTAGTCCAAAAGTTTTAGGTTCAGTTAAATTTGTTTCATTACCTATGTTTTCATAATGACTAAAAAAACCACCTCTAAAATTTCTGATGTAAGCTAGAGAGCCAATCTCAGCATCTGGAAAAGCAATTGGGAAACGGTAATTGAGCAATAATGTGTTTCTTAATAAACTTTTGGCTTTAATCTGTCCATAGCCGTAAACTGTGCTTATTTCGTTGTTAAATCCTAATGAACCACTACTTTCTTGGTAATTAAAACTTGCAGTTAATGAATGGTTTTTGGCAATACCAGGGAAATAGAACGTGCTTTCAAATGCCATTAGATCTCCAGTTAATCTTTTGTCAAAAGGTTGATTAAAATAGCTGAAACTTATGGATTGTGCCCATTTTGGCGCCACATCTCTTTCTGCCATACGAACGCTATGGCTAAAGCTAATTTTGTAGCTCATGGGAAATTTTAAAGTTTTGCTAAATAAGAGTGCTTCTTTTGGGGCGAAATTTCTTTGGGTATAGCTTGTTCCTATCTCACCTAAAAAACCATAATTATGATTGTAGGCGTTAATGCTCAAAGGTAAAATTGCTTTTAAGTCAATAAAGTTTTCGCGCCAGCTAGCTTCATTAATGTTGCTTCCCGATCTATAGAAACCCATCCTTGGCCGATTTCTAAAAACTGCACTTAATATCGGATAGAGGCTTTTATAGGTAAAGCCAGCATTGTATTCGAATTTCCTTAAATTGCTATGGTAGCTCACCCCAGTAAAAAAGTCCATGGTATTTAGTAAGTCATTAGACTTAAGTTGTAATCCCACTCTATCGTCGTCGTCAACTGTTGGACTAATGCTATGGAAATTGAAAAGGTGAGCTAATGGTCTGTATGATTTTGAAGTATAGTCTTTGCTAGGGATGTCATTGAAAACGTTACCTGTATTTTCTTGTCTTTCTGCCGCCGCTCCAAAATAAACAAAGTTGTTTTCTTGAATTGTTTTTGGATTGATGATTGTTTTGGCAATATCATACCCCATTAGCCCGTAGTTATTGAACAAAATAGATTTTCCATCAAGGGCTAAACTTGGATTAAAAGCGCCGAATTTTGACGCCGTGAGAGCGCTTATCTTTTTATTTACAACATCTACTTCATAAATATTGTCAACTCCGCTTGTATGGGCGTTAAATGCAATTTTATCATTAAAAAATATCGGTCTACTTAATTGTTGATTTGTTTCTGGAACCAATTTGGTCAATTTCTCATTTTCAACGAGCCATAATGCTTTTCCTTTTTCGCTAACGCTGATGTAGGAAATTTTAGAACCATCAATATTTAGAGCTGGGGTTTGTAAAATTAAATTTCCTGGATTTGGAATGGTTTGTGTAATTTTTCCATCTTTCGGATTTATAATGACAAGGTTTGATTTATTACTTAAGTCGATTTGAACTGCAGCTATTTTTTTTCCATCTCCAGAAATGCTAGGAGAGAAAAGTCTAGTTTTGAAAGTTATTTGTGTTTTTGCCTTTGTTGCAAAATTATAACTGCAAATTACGCTGTAACTCCTTTGCTTATATCTAGGGTCATATCTAATTTCATCCCAAATTAAAATTCCGTTGTTATAACTAAACCAAGGTTGTTCTTGATAAGCGATTTTAAACAGCCTCTCCTCGCTTTTGTCGGCATTAACCAATACAAAGCCCGGGGCTTCTCCTTTGGTCTGTTTTAAGGCTAGGATTTTGCCTTCTTCAATTTCTGTAGGTAAAAAGTAATTGCTGGCATATTTTGCAGAGCGATTTAAACTTAAATAGTTTTCGCTTTCAGTTTGCCCAGCTTGTTTCTGCCATTCATTTTTAAGTTGCATAGCCGTGTGCTCATAATAAGTTTTTGTATTTTTGCCGGTGTACTTTTTTAGGCTTTGCGAGAAAGGATACAATCTTAAAGGTCTTTTGTTGATATCTGTTAAAAGGCTGTCTGAAATATTTCTTCCAAATTCTTCCCTAAGTTTAGAAACCATTAAATATCCCAGCTGATAATAGCCGGCAGTTACATCTTTGTTTGAGCCAAAATAGCTTTTTGAATAGCTGAAGTTTTTGCCACTAAGTAGGGAAGTTCTGAAAGGCATAATCCATGAAGGTTGTCTGCCGCGACCCGCATTAGTTAACGAAGTTTCTATGCTTACCGCATCGCCTTCAAAAAACCAAGTTGGGATAGCGGCGCCTAGGTATGCAAAATAAATTTCTTCTGGAAAGGGGTGAGCTTTGTTCCCGATTATTTTGTCAAACTGGGCAACGTGTCTAAGTTCATGAACAGCCAAATTATTAAGCCAATCTTGACTGTCGAATTGCTGCGGAGGAGTGGTGTAAAATTGAGACTTTTTTGGAGCCAATTGAACAAAGCCATTTGCAATTGATCCGCGGTTCTGAAGTACGATTGGGATGCTTGTTTTTTTACTACCTAAACTCTGCCCAACAGAAGGGTAAATTTTGTTAATGGTATTGGCCGTTCTTTGAGCTTCATTTTCGAATTCGGTAGGGTAGATGATGGTAAAGCCATTTGCCTTAATTTGTTTCCATTTTACACTAAGTGGGCTTTGCTCACTATCGAAAATTTGTGAAAAACTGCTTATTGAAATAAAACTTAATGATATGATAGTTAAAATACTGATTTTCAATTTACTATAGTAGTTATTTAATATCATAACTGAAGAGTGCTAAAATTGTTAGTTTTTTATATTTTAAATTTGATATTTTAAGTCTATTATTTATTTAATTTAAAACATATAAATTATTGATTTGTAATGCTATATATTAATTATATAAATGGGGTAATCTTTCTTATATTCATAATGTTTATTCGTTTTTTAGCTGATAAATCTTAAAATTTACTTCGCTAAGCTTTGTGTATGAATAACGAGGTTAAGATACACTAATTCCATTGAATTCTAAGTAAATTTTTTCTTCACAATTTTAAAATGTATGCGATATGTGTTGATAATTCGGAAACTCTTGAACTCAATATTCAATGTAAACTAGGTGAATTTTTCGGTAATTTTAACCTATTTAACCCCTGCTTTTAATAGTGTTTTAACATATGAATTTAATAGAAAAAATGCAGTGCTTTTACGTTCCTATCTGGTGGTTTTTTGGATGGATTTAGGGGTGTTTTTTTACCACTATTTTAATGGTATTATTAGGTTGAATTTCTATCCCCTACCCTATGGGAGTGCAGACAGACTAACTGCGATTTTTACGCTTTTTATAGATGGGATAAATGAATACGGCTGCTAATATTAACAATGATCCTAAATAGAAACCACCAGTCATTTGTTCTTTTGTACCGAATAAAATATAGGCTAAAACGATGCCATATACGGGTTCAAGATTGGTTATTAAAGCTACTCTAAAAGCAGAGAGTGTTCGCATAACTCCAACACCTGCAACATAAGCTAACGCAGTACAAATGGTGCCTAAAACTATTAGGTAAAACCAATCCAAAAGGCTTAAATTAAAGTTCTCTGTAAGTAAACTTTTGTCAAATAGACGGTATATTGTAATCCAAAAAAATGCACCAGAAAGTTCATAAAAACCTATAATACTAGGCTCTGTTTTTTGTACAAGTGTAGAGTTTATTGTAGAAAATACACTAGCGGCAACCGCTGCACAGAGACCGAAAATAATGCCAGTTGTGTATTTTGTTTCAAATTTAAAGATGAGATAGATCCCTAAAATAATCACTAGACCGATAAAAATATCACCTTTAGAGATGCTTTGTTTTTTAATTAATGGTTCAAGTATGGCTATAAATAGCGTTACAGAAGATAGGCAAATTAAGCTAACAGAAACATTTGCAACCTTTATGGCATGAAAAAAGAAGATCCAATGCATGGCAACAATGCTTCCTGTAAAGAAAAATTGTAGAAATTGTTTTTTGGTAATTTTAATATTAGTCTTGCTTAGAATGAAATAAGCAAATAAGCTTATACTAGCTATTAAAACCCTATACCATACCATTTGAACTGCATTGATGCTAATCAAAGCCCCAAGAATGCCTGTGAAGCCCCAAATAAAAACAGTTACATGCAATATAACTAAGTTTCTATTGGTATGTTTTACTGAATTGCCTGGATTTAATTCCATTATTTTGGTGCTCTTCTTAGTAAATACAGACCGAGAATACCGAAGAGAAGAGTAGGTAATAAAACGGCCAATAAAGGAGGAAATCCGCCTTTTGTAGAGAACATTTTCGCAAACTGATTGAAAACAATGTAGGCAAAACTTAAAATGATACCTACCCCTAAAGGTAAGCCAACACCACCCCGAACCTTACGTGAAGATAGGGCGACACCTATTAAAGTTAAAATAAAGGCCGAGAATGGATGAAACCATCGTTTATATTGCTCAAATAAAAGATCGCTCATTATCCCTGATCCTCTAATCTTTTCCTTGGTAATTTTATCAGACAATTCACGATTACTCATGCTTTCAAATACGTTTTGGTAAGCAGAAAAATCGTCTGGTCTCATGTCTAAAATGGTATCTTTTTGTAAAGAATTACCGTATACCATTACTTCTTTTAATCCATTAATATGCCTAACAGAATAATTAGTCATTTTCCAAACACGTTTTACTGAATCCCAAGCAATTTGATCTGCTACTAGCTTTTTCTTTAATCCATCACCTTGAAATTTATCTAACGAAAATTTGTATCCTATATTCGTCTTATTGTCGAAATTTTCAATATATATATACGTATTGCTATCAATCTTCATGTGGATATTAGCTTTGGTATAGGGATCGTTCTTGTTTACTACTTCATTTTCGAACTTATTTTTAATTCGATTGGTATAAGGTAAAACATAAAGATTAGATAATAAATTAGCAGAGAAAATGATAAAAGCCGAAATGAAATAAGGTCTTAAAAAACGATTAAAGCTAACTCCACCACTTAAAATTGGTACAATCTCAGTTTGATCAGCCATTTTAGCGGTAAAAAATATTACCGCAATAAAATTAATTAATGGGGACAGCATATTCACATAAAATGGAATAGAACCCGCATAATATTTAGTAAGAACTTGCCAAATTGTAAGGTTCGCTTCTAAAAAATCGTCTAATTTTTCAGATAGATCGAAAATGACAATAATGATTACAAACAAAACTAGCGTATAAACGAACGTACCTAGGTATTTGCCTATAATAAAACTATCAACAATCTTTAAACGTTGCTTTATGAAGTTCATTTACAATTTATTCCCTAATATAGTTACCATTTTGTTCTTCCAAGCGTAAAACTCTCCAGAAATGATTTTTTCTCTTGCTTCATTTACTAACCATAGGTAAAAATGTAGGTTATGTAACGTAGCAATTTGTGAACCTAACATTTCTTTAGAATGCATTAAATGTCTTAAATATGCTTTTGAATAGACTTTGTCAGCATGTAAATCACTTTCTGCATCAATAGGAGAGAAATCATTTGCCCATTTTTTGTTGGTAATATTAATCATGCCATTTCTAGTAAAGAGCATTCCATTTCTAGCATTTCTGGTAGGCATTACACAATCAAACATATCTACACCTAACGCAATATTCTCTAAAATATTTACTGGTGTACCAACGCCCATTAAATATCTAGGTTTGTCTACAGGTAAAATATTACAAACAACTTCGGTCATTCCATACATTTCTTCTGCAGGTTCGCCAACAGATAAACCACCTATTGCATTTCCTTCACGGCCCATAGAGGCTATAAATTCTGCAGATTTTACCCTTAAATCTTTGTAAACAGAACCCTGAACAATAGGAAAAAGAGTTTGGTCAAAACCATATTTGGGTTCAGTGGTATCAAAGCGATGGCAGCAACGTTTTAACCAACGGTGTGTCATATTTATCGAATTTGCAGCATACTTATAATCACAAGGATAAGGCGTACACTCATCAAAAGCCATAATAATATCTGCTCCAATAGTTCTTTGAATATCCATTGCATATTCTGGTGTGAATAGATGCTTGGAGCCATCAATATGTGATCGGAAGGTTACACCTTCTTCTTTGATTTTTCGAACTTTACTAAGAGAATATACTTGATAACCACCGCTATCTGTTAAGATAGGCTTATCCCAACCAATAAATTTATGTAAGCCACCTGCGGGCTCTAAAATATCTAAACCTGGTCTTAAATATAAATGATATGTATTTCCTAATATAATCTGAGCCTTAATATCATCTATCAGCTCTCTTTGGTGCACTGCTTTAACCGTTCCTGCAGTGCCAACAGGCATAAAAATAGGGGTTTTTATATCGCCATGCGCTGTTGTAATTGTTCCAGCTCTAGCTTTAGATAGTGGGTCGTTAGCCTGTAAATTAAATTTCATATGTGTGTTTAATCCTCTTCAAAAAATCTGTCAAAAATAGGAAGAATATTCCTTTTATCAGGCTCTTGAATTTTTTATCAACATAAAGCCACATTACAGATTAAAAATGAGAGCTTTGCTAGCTTTCAATAATACAGTAGTGGAATTAAATATATTAGAAATTTGCCTGCTTGGGGCCTTAGTTTTTTGCTTTTTTGTTCAATTGTACTTTAGTCTGTTTGTACACTTAAAACTTGCTTTAATTGCCATTAAGGTGATTCCTGAAACCAAAAAGAATCCAATTAGTGTAGTAATTTGTGCCCGTAACGAATCAGAAAACCTGCAACAGTTTTTGCCAAGTATCCTCCACCAAGAATACCCAGATTTTGAAGTTATAGTGGTTAATGACCGTTCATGGGATGGTACTGCCGATTTTTTAAAGGAGCTCGAAAAAAAATATGCGCATTTAAAAGTGGTTACTGTTGCTGATGGAGATAAATTTATTGCAGGAAAAAAGTTTGCAGTAACAATGGGAATTAAAGCAGCCAGTAATGAGTGGTTGGTTTTTACAGATGCAGATTGCGAGCCCGCTTCTTCAAATTGGTTGGCACAAATGCAACAACCACTAAACGATAGCACTGAGATTGTATTGGGCTACTCTCCCTATTTTAAAAAACCTGGACTGCTAAACGCTTTAATTCGTTTTGAAACATTTTTTACTGCTGTGAATTACCTTTCTTTTGCGCTAAAAGGGATGCCGTATATGGGTGTCGGCAGAAATATGGCTTATAAGAAATCATTGTTTTTTAAAAACAAAGGTTTTGCAGCACACATGCATATTCCTTCTGGGGATGATGATTTGTTTGTAAACGCAAATGCGAATAATAGAAATACAGAAATAAGAATACATAAAGAATCTCATGTTTGGAGTGAGCCAAAAATTTCATTTTTAGCTTATTTAAGACAAAAGAAAAGACATTTTGGAGCAGGTAAGCTGTATAAGCCTAAACATAAGTTTATCTTATCGATGCAAATAATTGTACAGTTTTTATTTTATGCATTTATAATTACGTTATTATTTTTTCCAGCAACACTGTACATATCTTTAGGCATTTTTGCCTTAAGTATATTGATTAGAAGTTTTGTTTATCCCAGACTACTCAAACGCTTAAATTATGGTGGATTAAGTTGGTGGTTTCCCGTATTAGATATCATTTTATTTGTATTTTTAGTGCTTAACGGCATTCTGTCTATATTTGTTAAAAAAGTGGAGTGGAAATAGCCACCCCAACCCCTAAGGGGCTTTATATTTGTTATATATGTCTGAAGTTAAACCTGATATTATTTTAAAGTACTTTAAGAAGCTTACCGAAGAGCAAATTGCCCAATTTGCTCAATTGTATGAATTGTATAGTTTCTGGAATGCGCAAATCAATGTAATTTCTAGAAAAGATATTGATGAACTATACGAAAGGCATATTTTACACTCTTTAGGTATCGCCAAATTTTGTGAATTTAAGGCTGGAGAGAAGGTTTTAGATGTAGGTACAGGTGGAGGTTTTCCGGGTATTCCTTTGGCAATTTTGTTTCCAGAAACACAATTTCATTTGGTAGATTCTATCGGAAAAAAGATAAAAGTAGTTACTGAAGTTGCTTCGGCACTAGGTTTAACAAATGTAACGGCAAGTCATTTAAGGGCTGAACAGGTTACAGATAAATATAATTTTGTAGTGTCTAGAGCAGTTACTCGATTAATCGATTTCTATCCTTGGATCCAGAATAAGTTTGCTAAAGAGAATAAAAACGCCATTAGTAATGGAATTTTATATTTAAAAGGTGGAGATTTAACAGAAGAGATTAAAGAATCAAAACTGAAAGCAGAATTATATCCGCTTTCAGCTTATTTTGAAGAAGAGTTTTTTGAGACTAAATTCGTGGTTTATATACCACAGTAGTTACCTAATATTAATGCTTTATATGTTTTATTTAGCATATATGACATTCAATTCCCGATTTGTGTAGTAATATTTTGTTAACTAAGAACCATAAGCCAAAACTAGAGTAATGGGCTTGCTGTAAAATCTTAGTTAAAAATGATATAATCCCCATTAAACTGAAAGCAGAACTATATCCGCTTTCAGCTTATTGTGTAGAAGAGTTTTGAAACTAAGTTTATGACTTATATTCTGCAGTAAGTTAGTTTTTACTAGCCGTTGAAGGATCTTTTATAGGATCTCCTTCAATTATTTTAGGTGATATAGTTTTTGCGCCAGGAGCAGTAGCTCTATTTGGAGGAGATTTTAAGTTCTTGCCATCTGGTTTTACAATTGGTGGTGGAAATTTAATTTGATCTTGTTTTGGTGGTGGTGGAGCTTTTGATGATTTACTTTGTTTGTCAGCTTTTACAATTGGTGGTGGAAATTTAACTTGATCTTGTTTTGGTGGTGGTGGAGCTTTTAGTGATTTACTTTGTTTATCAGCTTTTACAATTGGTGGTGGAAATTTAACTTGATCTTGTTTTGGTGGTGGTGGAGCTTTTAGTGATTTACTTTGTTTATCAGCTTTTACAATTGGTGGYGGAAATTTAATTTGATCTTGTTTTGGTGGTGGTGGAGCTTTTAGTGATTTACTTTGTTTGTCAGCCTTTACAATTGGTGGTGGAAATTTTACTTGATCTTTTTTTAGGGTTTCTACTTTAGGCTCCTCTTGTTTTTTAGTGTCTACTTGTGGCGCTTCTTCTTGTACAGTTTCTGCGGTTTTGCTTTTCTCCGGAAGCAAGTCTACATAACCATAATCTTTTGTAAATGCCATTGTAGATACGCAGAGCATGGCCCCGACTAATGGCAAAGCTAGCAGTAGTCTGAGCCTTGCCCAGCCTGCCGTTCTTTTTTTGTTTAACATGTTAATTCTCCTTTTTAATATTGATTGATTGAATATTTGATTGGTAAGGGGGGTAGGGATAACACCAAATGAGTTTTCTATTAAAAACATGGCGTATTCGTGTTTTTGCATCCCATTATTTGTACTTAGCTCGTCAGCGATATATTCGTGCAATAGCTTGATATCTTTTTTAATAAAATAGAGAATTGGATTAAACCAGCATATAATTTGAAGGACTTCAAAAAATAGTATATCTAAACTATGCTTCTGTTTAATATGAACCATTTCATGTTTAATAACTGCAACTTGATTAGCTAATATTGGATGGATAAATAAAAGATTGAAAAATGAAAATGCAGTCGATTCACCATCTAATTCAATTAAGGTAATATCGCCAGCAGTATGTTTTTTCGCTTTAAGCCATAAACTAATAATTTTATATATGCTTAAACTTAATTTAATGGCGAAACAAAAAGCGATAAACAAATAAAAAATATAAAACCAATTTATTTCTGAGGTTTCAACGTTACTGCTAGTAGGGCTAATCGGATTTAAATTTTGTTTAATAGATAGTCTTAATGATCCCAATTGTATTACTGGTAATGCAAAAGAAAGTAAGGTAGAGATCAATAAATAATATCGATTGCTGCTATAAAAAGTCTCATTTTGCAAAAGCAAAAGATAGAATCCATAGAATAGAAGTAAATACAAATTTGCTTCCAATAAGTAATATAACCAATCCATTATTTTTTGTTTTTAAGGTTTTCAGCCAATGCAATTAACTCGTCTAGCTCATTCATATCCATGTTCTTTTCTTTTACTAAAAATGAAACGAGGCTCTGGTAGTTATTTTCGAAATAGTTATTCATCACTTTATCAAAAGCAAAGTGTTTGTACTGTTCTTCTGTTATTACTGGAAAATAAATATGAGTATTACCTACTGCTTTATGTGAGATGAAACCCTTACCTTCTAAAACTCTAATCACTGTAGATACTGTATTGTATGCAGGTTTTGGAGGTTCCATCTTTTCGATTACTTCTTTTACCAAGCCTTCTTTCATTTCCCATAAGATTAGCATCACTTGTTCTTCTGCTTTTGTTAACTCTCTCATTCTATTATTTTCTTATATGTTAATTAAATTTACTACTATTTTTATAGTTAACAAACTATTTTTATAGTTTCTTTTTAATATATTGATTTTCAGATAATTAAAATTTATTATTTAATCGAACATTAAATTTATTACTTTAGATTTAATGAGTTTAGTACATAAAATTGCCCTTACTTTGATTAAAGGTATAGGCCCGATGCATGCAAAAACATTATTGATTCACTTTGGTAGTGCCGAGAAAGTTTTTACTGCAAACAAAGAAAAATTGATGAAAGTAGATGGGATTGGAGAAAAGACTGCCGTATCAATTATGAACACTGATGCAATTGAGAAGGCAGCATTGCATTTAGAATTTATAGAAAAGCATGACATTCAAGTTTTGTTTTATGCTGATGAGAATTATCCAAAACGTTTAAGAAATTGTTACGATGCACCTTTAATACTTTATTATAAGGGTACAGCAAATTTGAACCATAACAGAATAGTAAGCATAGTGGGTACTAGAAATGCTACAGTTTACGGTAAACAGCTTTGTAAGCAATTGGCTGAGGTTTTGAAACCTTATAATGTAATTATTATGAGTGGATTGGCACATGGCATTGATGCTGCTGCACATAAAGAAAGTCTAAATTTAGAAATTCCAACTGTTGGGGTATTAGGTCATGGTTTAGACCGTATTTATCCGGCAGTACATAAAGAATTAACTACAAAGATGGTTCACAATGGTGGATTATTAACTGAATTCTTGCCTGGAACAAATCCCGATCGTGAGAATTTCCCAAAAAGGAATAGGATTATTGCTGGTATTTCTGATGTAACTGTTGTTGTAGAAGCTTCTTTTAAAGGCGGTGCCTTAATTACTGCAGAGATAGCAAATTCATATAATAGAGACGTATATGCCTTCCCAGGAAGAGTAAATGATGAATTTTCTGAAGGATGTAATTTTTTGATTAAAACCAATAGAGCCGGACTGATCAATAATCCGAAAGACTTGATCTATTATTTAGGTTGGGATGACGAAGTACTTAAAAAAGAAAAAATTCAGGTTCAATTACCACTTAACTTAACGAAAGATGAAAAATGCATCGTCGAGATTTTACAAGATGGCGCAATGGCAATTGATGATTTAAGTTTAAAAACAAATTTACTCCAAAGTAAGCTTGCCATTATTTTACTTACTTTAGAAATGCAAGGTGTTTTGATCTCTTTACCAGGGAAAATGTACAGGCTTTCCTAATTTATAGTATAAAATGCCGACTTATTAGGTAGATTAAAGAATATCATTCTTTTTTTATTTGATTTTTAAAATTAAGTTTCGAATAAATATTAATTTATAAAATACTAATCGCCATTTTGTATTTTTGCATCATGTGGTACAATAATATTTTAGAAACTATTGGCAATACGCCTTTGGTTAAATTAAACAACATTACTAAAGAAATTTCGGCAACTGTTTTGGCAAAAATCGAAACAACTAATCCTGGTAATTCAATTAAAGACCGTATGGCCGTTAAAATGATTGAAGATGCTGAGAAAAGTGGGAAGCTAAAACCAGGGGGGACAATTATTGAAGGCACATCTGGTAATACTGGAATGGGCTTGGCAATGGCTGCTATTATAAAAGGTTATAAATGTATTTTTACCACAACAGATAAACAATCTGAAGAAAAGGTAGATGCTTTGCGTGCCTTTGGTGCTGAAGTTATTGTTTGTCCAACAAATGTTGATCCCGAAGACCCACGTTCGTACTATTCCGTTTCATCTCGTTTAGAGCGTGAAGTACCAAATTCTTGGAAGCCAAATCAATATGATAATTTATCGAATAGCCAGGCCCATTATGAGCAAACTGGTCCAGAAATTTGGAAACAAACTGAAGGTAAGATTACGCATTTAGTAGTTGGTGTTGGTACTGGTGGTACCATATCTGGAGCTGGAAAATATTTAAAAGAGCAAAACCCTAATATTAAAATTTGGGGAATTGATACTTACGGCTCTGTATTTAAAAAATATAAGGAAACGGGTATTTTAGACAAGGACGAGATTTATCCTTATATAACTGAAGGTATTGGGGAAGATTTTTTACCCCAAAATGTAAATTTTGATGTAATTGATCTTTTTGAAAAAGTAACAGATAAAGATGCCGCGTTAATGACGAGGGATATTGCTCGTAAAGAAGGCATTTTTGCTGGTAATTCTGCCGGTTCTGCAATTGCTGGATTAATTCAATTAAAAGATAAATTAAAACCTGAAGATGTTGTAGTGGTTATCTTTCATGATCACGGAAGTCGTTATATGGGTAAAATGTATAATGAAGATTGGTTGCGTGAACGTGGCTTCTTAAAAGATGAAAAGCTAACGGCCAGATCTATCTTAGCAAAACGTACTAATCAAGAAGTGATTACTTTAGATTGTGAAAAAACGATTTCAGAAGCTATTAATATCATGAAAACATTAAGTATTTCTCAATTGCCTGTTACACAACAGGGCATGGTGATTGGCAAGATTACGGAAAGTAATATTTTAGATTCTCTTCTAGAAAATCCTTCTTTAAAATCGAGTCCTGTAAAGGAAATCATGACAGCGTCACTTCCGTTTGTTGATTTAAATACTTCAATTGATAAAATTTCTTCTATGATCAATAAAGACAATAGTGCTGTTTTGGTTGAAGACGAATTGGGTAAATTCGAAATCATCACTCAATATGATATTATTGAGGCTATTTCCGGATAATCTTCGATAAGCTCAGGCCGATAAGAAAATTCAATATTAATGCGAAAAATAATAGCCACAGATTACATCATTCTTAAATCTGTGGCTATTAGAAATTTTTTGAGCAACTTATTGCAAACTATAGTTGTCAACTTCAATATTATTTAGGCAACTTAATGTAAAAGATTGTGCCGCCTTCTGGGTTATCTTCGAACCAAATTTTACCATTGTGTGCTTCTACAATCTGTTTAGAGATTGAAAGGCCTAATCCATGAGCTTTTTCACCAATGATGCCAAGGTGTTTTCCTTCAGTAAAGATATCATAGATTTTTGGCGCAATTTCAGGAGGAATACCATTACCACGACCAGCAATTGAAATAATTACATCATGTGTAGCATCTTCAATGCTAATTTTAATTTCTGTTTTTTCTTCGCTAAACTTAATAGCGTTTACGATGATATTATTAAATACTTGCCATAATTTTTCTTTGTTGGCGTGTACTATTAAAGGCTTATTAAAAGTGATAGTTAAATTCTGCTCTTTTTCTCTTGCTTTAAAATTAAGTAGCGATACACACTGCTTTAAAACCAATTGAATGTCTATTTTTTCTCTTTCCAAATAGGTTTTTTCCGTTTCAACGTGTGATGAGTTTAATATTTCATTGATCATCCCAAGCGCATTATCGGCAGAAGTTTTTATTATTTCAATAGATTCTTTCTCTTTTTGTCTAGGAATTTCTTCCAATAAATTCGAAGAAATTCCTGTAATACCACTTAATGGATTCTTAAGGTCATGCGCCATAACTCTCATCACTCTTGCATAATTTTGATTGGCATCTTCTAATTTAGATAAGGTTTCTTGTAACTGCTGGTTGTGGTGCTGGGAGATGAGCAGGTTTTTTTTAGACTGCTTTATTATTCTGAGCAACAGAAAAGCTATTACCAAAATCATGATCAGAAAGAAAGAAGCAAAAAGAAGGTATATACTTTTTATTGAATCTCTTTTTTTGAGTTCTTGTAGCTTATATCTCTGTTCAAGATTAGCAAAATCTTTTTCAACATTGATCGAAGAAAGTTTCCTATTTTCTTTTGCTATGGAATCTTTTAAAACATCAAACCTTTGTTGTTGCTGATGGGCTTGAGCATATTTGTCTTGTTGAAAATAGAATTGAGATTTCGCTTTAAACCATCTTGACTCAAGTTCTGCACTTGGTTTCACTTTAAGCAACTGCGCAGATTTGTCGAACATTTTTTGCGCAATGGAATAGTCTTTCTTCAGTGTATATAAAGTTGCTAATTTGATTAATGGGGGAATTTTAACGCTATTATTAGTCTCGTAGTAAGGCGTATTAATGCTCTTGGTTAAGAATTCCTCGGCTTTAGTAAGATTTCCTTTTTTGAGGTAAATGCTTCCTAAATTATCATAAACTACTGCAGCAGCATCAGTGAATACATGTGCACTAATTTTTTTATTTTTTTTGGATTCCTCAATAAAAGCTAGGTCTTTGAGATAGAAATAGGTAGCACTATCTAGTAAGTTTAAACGTTCATAACAAAATCCAGCATTGTTTAACTGGGCCTGCATATTGTAAAATTTTAGAGTTGGATCTCTCTCATTTTTACAATTATTTTCGAGATTATAGCTCTCTTTATAAAAACTGGCGGCTTTAAAGAATTTACCTAGAATGAAGTATACATTACCAATTCGCCCGGCTAAGTAATTGTTTTCGCAGCTATCCAGATTTTTTTCCCGAAAAGAACGAGCTTCTAAATAAGATAGGGTTGCCTGATTAAATTTACTAGCCGCAAATAGTACATCACCTTTTAATAAGAGTGCATCGAAGTAAAGGTTTTTGTGTGAATTAATTATTTTTTTATCATTAAAAAGTGCTAACGCACTATCTGCATAAGTAAGTGCGGAATTATAGTTAATAAAATGATATTGATACTGCCAAGTTTTAATCGCATAAAATCGTTTTAACCTCGGAATATCATTTGCTCCAATGTCCGTTCTAATTGAATCAATTTTTTTGAAATAAGTCTTTTGCCGTGCTTCTGGTTCTTGAACATTAAAGAGCTGGTCTATTCTTTTACCATCATCATCTGAGGTGTTTTTACTACAGCCGATTGTACACAAAAAAACCATTGAATAAATAACCTTTAACGCTAAATTATTCAATGGCTTTTGGATCATTTTATGCATCATTGATTAATGACTTGGCCCATTCCCCTCAACACGCTTAATCTGTGCACCTAGTGCTCTTAATCGTATATCAATATCTTGGTAACCTCGTTCAATCTGCTCAATGTTATATATTGTTGATGTTCCTTCAGCAGATAAAGCTGCAATTAGCAATGAAACTCCTGCACGAATATCTGGAGAAGTCATACTAATACCGCGAAGTTGATATTTTTTATCAATACCATTAACTGTTGCACGGTGCGGATCACATAAAATGATCTGAGCACCCATATCTATCAATTTATCGACAAAGAATAAGCGGCTTTCGAACATTTTTTGATGAATAAGAACGTTTCCTTTAGCTTGAGTAGCTACTACCAAAACAATACTTAAAAGATCTGGTGTAAAACCTGGCCAAGGAGAATCTGCAATAGTTAAAATTGAACCATCAATAAAAGTATCAATCTCATAATGCTTTTGAGAAGGAATATAGATATCATCACCTCTACGTTCCAGTTTAATTCCAAGTTTTTTGAAAACTTCTGGAATAACACCTAACTCATCATAGCAAACGTTTTTAATGGTAATTTCAGATTCAGTCATTGCAGCCAAACCGATGAAAGAACCAATTTCAATCATATCAGGTAACATTCTATGTTCGGTGCCACCTAGTTTCTTAACACCTTCAATTGTTAATAAATTAGATCCAATACCAGAAATATTTGCGCCCATGCGATTAAGCATTTTACATAATTGCTGTAAATAAGGTTCGCATGCAGCATTGTAAATTGTTGTTGTTCCTTTTGCTAAAACAGCAGCCATTACAATATTTGCTGTTCCGGTAACTGAGGCTTCATCTAATAAAATATAAGCACCAGTTAAGTTTGTAGCATCTACATTAAAGAACGCTTTTTTAGAATCATAAATAAATTTTGCACCTAACTTTTCGAAACCTAAAAAGTGGGTATCTAATCGTCTACGGCCAATTTTATCTCCTCCTGGCTTAGGTATTGCAGCTTTACCAAAACGTGCAAGTAATGGACCAACTATCATAATCGAGCCACGTAAACCACCACCTTTTGCTTTAAAAACATCAGACGAGAAAAACTCTAAGTTTATATTTTTTGCTTCGAAAGTGTAGGTGTCTTTATTTAGGCGTTCAACAATTACCCCTAAATCCCCTAATAATTCTATAAGTTTATTTACATCCTTAATATCAGGGATATTACTAATAGTGATTTTTTGATCCGTTAGTAAAACGGCTGATAAAATTTGTAAGGCTTCGTTTTTGGCACCTTGTGGAGTAATTTCTCCCTTTAGTTTCTTACCACCTATAATTTCGAATGCATTCATGTTTTATAAATAAGATCGTTATTGCAATTTATAGTTATTATTAACTCGCAATAACGTTTTGTTTTGATTAGTATCTTTGTTTTGGGTTATTGTTCTTTTGTTGTGGGCGACCACCATTGTTATTTTGGCGGCCTTTGTTATTGTTATTACGACCACGGTTATTGTTGTTCGGACGATTTACTTGAGGTCTAAATTCAACCTTTTGTAAATTCACATTTTCCTCCAATTCTAAATTGCCGCCAGAAAGTTCGCGTAAGTTTTTTAGAATGACTTCATCCGCTACATTGTCTTTGTTCCACTGCACATAAGCCATTTTCATAAAGTTTGCAATGCCTTGAACCATAGCTGATTTACGTTCTGGATTTTCTTCTTCCATTGTTTTTTCAATCAGTTTTTCAACAGTTTTACCATAATGTTTATAGGTAATTTTTTGCTGCGGATAACCCATATGTGCAGGTTTAAACTGAGCTGCTTCTGGTGTAGGTTTTGGATAGGGGCTATCTACATCAATCTTATAATCAGAAATGATGTGTAAATGATCCCAAAGTTTATGTTTAAAATCGGCAACATCACGTAAATGTGGGTTTAAAAAGCCCATCAAATCTATAACTGCCTGTGCATATTTATTGCGTTCTTCCTTTGTAGGCAAATCTATAATGTACTTTACCATGTTTTGTACATTACGACCATATTCTGCCAAAATCAAATCGCTACGAGTTGTATTATAATCGAAATTCATTGAATAAATTAATTATTGAAAATTAGTTATTGTTGGGCACATTATGAAATAACCAAAACAATAAAAATAGGTAGTTGAAAAACGAACATATTTTAATTAAGAAATTTTGGTTAAGAATTCATCGAAATGCTGAAGCCCTTAATAAATCAAAGATATATAAAATTATTTAGAAAGTTCGTCATCCCGTGAACACGGAATTCTTAATGCGATAGTAGAACTTTACAATAACCCTGCTTTTACATTACGATGCCCAGTCGAGCTGAGCATGACGAGATCTCAGAAACTTTGCGTTCTTAGTTTCTTTGCGGTTAAAATCTATCTAACAATCCTCAACTTAGCAAATTTTAGTAATAGCTGTTTGTTCCCTAAACCCTGAAAAAACACTGTTGCTTTTACATCTGGTAAAGTACCTTCTAGGTTCACAATTTTGCCAAAACCAAATTTCTCATGTTCTACATCCATACCATTTTGAAACTCATTTGCTGCGTTAGGAGCAAAGCCGGGTGTTGGAACGTGTGCCTTCGGTAAAATTGAAGTTGTCTTCGGTCTTATTACTGTCGTGCTCGTTGTAGGTTTGGGTGTAAACTCCCGTTGTTGACTCCAAGTTTTTCGTTCATTGTCGAAACTATTTTCACCAAAGCTACTTTTAGCTGGTTTAACAACTTCTAATTCAAGGTAAGATGGATTTATCTCATTTATAAACCGACTTGGTTCACATGAAGTCAGTGTTCCCCAACGGTAACGAGAAGTAGCATAGGTAATGGTTAATTTCTTTTCTGCACGGGTAATTGCTACATAAAATAACCTGCGTTCTTCTTCTAAATCAACCCTAGAAGTTAATGACAT
This sequence comes from Pedobacter polaris, assembly GCF_005116505.1. Classification (GTDB taxonomy): domain Bacteria; phylum Bacteroidota; class Bacteroidia; order Sphingobacteriales; family Sphingobacteriaceae; genus Pedobacter; species Pedobacter polaris. The sequence continues at coordinate 1,237,470 of NZ_SWBR01000002.1, read as the reverse complement.
TTGTGAAGGGAAAAGATTTTCCTCCAAACCAACAATAAACACATTCTTAAATTCCAAACCCTTTGCAGAGTGAATGGTCATTAAAGAAACTGTATCAGCGTCTTTGTTTTTATCATTATCATCATTAGTTAGCAAAGCGATGTCTTGCATAAAAATTGCCAAACTTCTGTCTTCTATATCTTCACGCTCGGCAAATTCTTTAATACCATTTAACAACTCTTGTATGTTTTCATAACGCGAACGCCCTTCAACACTATCGTCTGTATGTAGTTCTTTTAAAATTCCAGAATGCTGTGCAATATATAAGGCAGTTTCATAAGCATCTAACTTTTTAGATTCAGCTGCAAAACTCTGAATCATTACTGCAAAATCATTCAATTGATTCGCAATTCTACCTTGTATATATTGCTGCGGATTACAAATGACCTGCCACATTGTAATGTCGTGTTGGCCGGCAGCAGCTGAGATTTTCTCAACTGTAGTATCTCCTAAACCACGACGAGGATAGTTTATTACACGTTTTATGGCTTCTTCATCTGCCGGATTAAATGTTAAGCGGAAATAAGCAATTAAATCTTTAATCTCTTTACGTTGATAAAATGAAAGACCTCCGTATATTTTATAAGGTACATTTAGCTTTCTTAAAGCTTCTTCCATCGCTCTACTTTGCGCATTGGTACGGTATAAAATGGCGAAATCTTTATAGCTTAAACCAGCGTTTGCCCTGTCTTGTACAATTGCTTCGGCAACTAATTTTCCTTCTTCATTATCAGAAAAAGCTCTCGAAATCTTAATTCTATCACCTTTTTCATTTTCAGAGAATACATTTTTCTCCAACTGATTTTTGTTATTTGCAATAATGCTATTCGCAACCTCAACAATGTTTTGCGTTGAACGGTAATTTTGCTCTAGTTTGTAAACCTTCAAATCAGGATAATCGCGTTCGAAGTTTAATATGTTTTGAATATTTGCTCCACGAAAAGCGTAGATACTTTGTGCATCATCACCAACTACACAAATGTTTTGATGTGCTGCAGCTAATTTTTTAACAATGGTATATTGAGAAAAGTTAGTATCCTGGTACTCATCTACCATCAAATATTTAAACTTGTGTTGGTATTTATTCAAAACTTCTGGATGATTTTTTAATAAAACATTGGTTTTAAATAACAGATCATCAAAGTCCATTGCGCCAGCTTTGTAACAACGTTTAGCGTAAGTATCGTAAATTAGACCTAAAAGCGGACGTTTATTACCAGCATCTTCAGCCTGAATTTGGTCGTTTTCTAAATATTCAGTAGCAGAAATTAAATTATTTTTAGCTGATGAAATACGATTGTAAACTACGTTTGCAGCATACAATTTATCATCTAACTGCATTTCTCTTAAAATAGTACGAATTAAACTTTTGCTGTCGTCGGTATCGTAAATAGTAAAGTTGCTTGGATAACCAATTTTCTCAGCCTCAACACGTAAAATTTTTGCAAAAACAGAGTGGAAAGTTCCCATCCAAATGTTTTTAGCTTCGTTACCCACAACTTTTCCAATACGCTCACGCATATCTTTACTTGCTTTGTTGGTAAATGTGAGGACTAAAATATTAAAGGCATCTACGCCTTTTTCTATTAAATGTGCTACCCTGTAAGTAATAACCCTTGTTTTGCCCGAACCAGCACCAGCAACAATCATTACTGGTCCTTGGGTGTTTTCTACTGCTGCTCTCTGTTGTGGGTTTAATCCTGCTAAATAATCCAAATCCGTTCCTATCTTTTTGAGCTTCAAAAATAAGAAATTATGCGCTGTTATGAAAAGGTGTTGGTAAATAACTGACCTATTTCTATTCCTTCTCCTCAAGGAGAAGGTGTCCGAAGGACGGATGAGGTTTTAGAAAAGCAAGGACAGTGAATTATAGGAATGTTAGCCCTTTGCTCCACTCAAATTTCGCTGTGAAAAACAGCTTCATAACCGCTTCGCCAAGGTTTAGAATGGTTTGGCTTGTGCACTTAAGTTACATTCTAAGCTGCAACTTAATCCTTGTTCCTTGCTCTTTAATCCTTGTTCTAGGTTACATCCAATCTTCATCACTACTTTCTACCTGATACAACCAGTAATTAACCAGGTTTTTAATTTCAGTATAACTCCCATACTTAAAATGAATTACACCTGCAGCAGTATGTAAATTAACATGTCCAACATCTACATTTTTGTGCCAAGGATATTGAAAAGTAGTAATGGCTTGTATTTTATGAGGGAAAATATGTTCAAAAGAAACATCCCAAATACCAGATTTTTTAATGATAAATTCTTGGTTAACCATTAAACGATGCCTTTTGTAACTAAAATAAATCATGATAATTGAAATTACAAAATAAGCGATTGCCAAAGGATAAAAAGGCTTTACTTCTGGTATGTTGAGCCACAAACCGATATAAATTCCAACAGGCAAAATTGCGCTAAATATGATTGGAAGATTTATGAACCTAAAGTTAGGAGCAAAGGTTTTTGCGTGGTTAGGGATATTACCTAAAATCATTTTTAAAATCTCATCTTTTTCAGCCGGACTGCATCCTGGAATACTCAGATTAGACTTTTCTAAATCTTTAGGATCTTTCGGATTTCCTGAATCTGCTTGTTTCAAACTTAGGTTAAGCATGTTAAACTTCCTTTGGAAATAATTCTGACTGTAAGTTGTAATTTGAACTTTGTTTGGACTTAGCAAAGTGTTCTTTTTAGTCAATAACCCAGTAGAAATTAATAGTGAGTGTTTGTGTTTGCTAATTTTAAAATCATAATATTTTACAAAAGTTCTAATGATGTTGATGATCAAAAGAATGAATATTACAGCAATAACTAAAAATCCTATCGAAGCAATTGTAAAACCTTTTTCTATAGCAGCTTCTACTTGACCATTGTCAGTATCAAAAGCTCGTAATATCTCTTTGGTATTGTGAAACAAAGCATAGGCAAAACCTATTAAAAGTGCTACACTACTGCCATAATTTGAAGTTAAACCAACTTTTAATAAGGTAGCAGGACTGATCGATAAGAACGGAATTTCAGTATTTAACTTAGGCAGTTCCTCATCTAATGATGGGGTGCCTTCGGCCTTTTTCCCATTCAATAAATGCTCTTTTAATATATAGGCAGAAGCCTCATTTATTGCCTTAATGCTTACTTCCTTATCAGCTCCACCAGCTGTGTCAATTTGTAAACTATAAACCCCAATTATTTTTTGCAAAAGAGATTGATTAATATTCACTTGTTGAATCTTTTCAAGAGGTATGGTCAGTAGCGTCTTATTAAATACACCCTTGTTAATTATAAATTCTTGCTTTTTATCATCCAGAAAGAATGTAAACTTCAAGTAGTTAAAGTAAGAATAGATTAGTGTGAGGAGTACAAGAACACCAGCACCTGCAAAAAAATAAAGCAAATGTGCCCTTTCTGCCTTTACGGCAAAAACAATAAAAGGAATGATGAGCGCTCTAACTACTTGCTGAATAGAATATCCGGCCATTATTATAATTCCAGCTGCAGACTGCCTTTGTGGCTTGCTAAAATCGTTTTCCATTATTGTTCTGCTGTAAGATTTTCTAATAAATCCAATCTCTTTACCAAAGCTTCTTTAATAATTTTGGCTTTTTCTACTTCGATACCTGCAATATGTATATGCCCAGTTTGGCCGCCAGCTGTAAAGATTTGTAAAGTTGCTAATCCATAACTTCTAGAGGTAATTCCTTCGTCTAATGCGACATGTTGTATTCTGTGTATAGGAATAATTGTTGTTGTTTCTGCAATTAGGCCATGTTTATATATAATATCTTTTTCACGTAAGGCATAGCCTCTTTTTTTGAAACTTAGCCTGTGAATTGTAAATAATAAGGCAGAAAAGAGTAAATATCCTGCAAGTAAATAAAGTGGGTTAGGTTTTTCGTCATCAACAAGATAGAAAAGTGTTGCTAATCCGCCACCAACCAGTAATAATATAATACTAAGGTTAATAACAATTACATTCCAATATTTCGGATTTGGAGCTGTAAGTACAACATCTTGATATTTTGGAAGGTTTTCTAAATCGATTGTCTCGTTAGTAAATTCTTGCATAGTTATGATTTCTGGTTAAATATACTAATCAATCATTTTGCAAGGACAGGATTTACGATTTTTTTAAATATCGTTTTACCACATAGGCACATAGTTAAATAAGTTTAAGTGATGGATACAAAATTCTCAGAGGGTATGTTTGTTAATGTTACTTGTTTCTATATATCAAACTAAACAAAATCCTCTGTGTGTATATGGTTTCATTTTTAAACAGTTTCCTATATTTGTTTAAAATATTAATGTTATGCAAGAAATCAAGAAATATGTAGAAGAAAACAAACAACGCTTTTTAGATGAGTTGTTTGAATTGTTACGTTTTCCATCGGTAAGTGCCGATCCAAAATATAAAGGCGATGTATTAAAAACTGCAGATTTTGTAGCGCAGAAGTTAAAAGATGCAGGTGCAGATAAAGTAGAAATTTGTGAAACAGCTGGTTATCCAATAGTTTATGGAGAGAAGATGATTGATGCAAGTTTGCCAACGGTTTTAATTTATGGGCATTATGATGTGCAACCTGCAGACCCATTAGAATTATGGAAAACTCCTCCTTTTGAGCCGACTGTTCGTGATGGAAAAATCTATGCTCGTGGTGCTTGTGATGATAAGGGTCAATTCTATATGCATGTTAAAGCATTCGAATTAATGATGAAAACCAATACTTTAGCCTGTAACGTTAAGTTTATGATTGAAGGTGAAGAAGAAGTTGGTTCTGCAAACCTAAGTATTTTTGTTAAAGCTAATGCTGAGAGATTAAAGGCTGATGTAGTTTTAATATCTGATACTTCTATGATCAGCATGGAAAATCCTTCTATAGAAACTGGTTTACGTGGTTTAGCCTATATGGAAGTTGAAGTTGTTGGTCCGAATAGAGATTTGCACTCTGGGGTTTACGGTGGTGCAGTAGCAAATCCGGCAACAATTTTATGTAAAATGATTGCTTCTTTACATGATGAGCATAACCATATCACTATTCCTGCATTTTATGATAAAGTTATTGAATTAACAGATGCTGAGAAAAAGGCATTAAATGAAGCACCTTTTGATCTTAATGAATACAAAGAAGATTTAGCAATTGATGAAGATTGGGGAGAAAAAGGATATTCTACTTTAGAACGCACTGGAACTAGACCAACGTTAGAGGTTAATGGTATTTGGAGCGGTTACATTGGTGAGGGTGCTAAAACAGTATTGCCTAGTAAGGCAAATGCTAAAATTTCTATGCGTTTAGTGCCAAATCAAAGTTCTGAAGAGATTGCTGAGATTTTCACTAAACATTTTGAAGGTATTGCACCAAAAGGTGTAAAAGTTAAAGTTACATCTCATCACGGTGGTGAACCAGTAGTTACCCCAACTGATAGCGTAGCTTATCGCGCAGCAGAAAAAGCAATTGAAGATAGTTTTGGTAAAAAACCAATTCCAACCAGAGGTGGTGGTAGCATCCCGATTGTGGCTTTATTTGAAGATGTATTAGGTATAAAATCAGTTCTTTTTGGTTTTGGTTTAGATAGCGACGCATTACACTCTCCAAATGAAAAATACGATATCTATAATTACTACAAAGGCATTGAAACTTTGCCTTTATTCCATAAATACTTTGCCGAATTAAGTAAATAAGTATAATTGTTTGGTATAATCTATTAACAATAATCCCTGTTTAGCTTTGCTAGATAGGGATTTTTTTGTACATGAAAGTTCTTCTTATGTTTTTTGTCCTCCCGATTTAATTTGTATAAAGTCTTCATATTTGGTAAAATACGCTAATCCTAAAACTAATAGTATCGAGCTTGCATTATATACTTTCTGCATTATGATTGCTAATTCCAAATACCCAAAGCCAAATAGGATAAAGAAACAATAAAAGGTCAATAAGCAAATAATACAGCAGAATTTAAGTAAATGAAGTTTTGACTTTAGGATAAATATCGTAATGGTAAATAAACCAACCAAAGTTAAAACGATCGATATTGTTCCAAGGTCATGCAGGGGTGTTGCAATTAAGAAAATAAATAAGATGTTGGTAGCCCCAATAAATTTTAAAATTTTGGCCCATTGTTTTGAAGGTATTTTTTTTGACATATTGATAAAAAAAATTCCATAACCAACCGATTGGAATGCCATTCCAATAATTGCCCAAATCCTGCCAGGGTTTTCTGAACCATTTATCGCTTTTGGTGCAAATAAATTGCTAAAGAAATTTTTTGACCAGCCAAACCCTATAGAGTTCTTGTCGAGCAATGAGCCCCCTGGATAAAATAAGGTTGCTATTACTATCAAAATCACGGAAATGACCAAACATATCAAAACCGAATATTTATTAACCATTTGCTTAATTGTTAAACTTTCCATTTGTCTACTAAGTGATGTGTTGTTTGTATCAAGTTAGTTTGTAATGACCGCTAACGTTTTGCGGCTTGGCGATGTGGTGGTTTTTAGCACAAAACTTAATAGAATTACTGCTGTTGAACCTTGTACAAACCGATGTTAGGTGTAGCAATTGTTGACAATACATTTTTATTTTTTAAAATACCAATAATAGCTTTCGTCAATAATTTCAGTTTCGACAGTCACATTTTCATTTGATGTCAGATAAATAATATTATTATTCTCATCATTGATTGTTACCATACTTCCTTCAATACTTATATTACCAATGAAAAACGATTTAATTTCATTTAGTGTATTTTTACTTTTAATCAACTTTATAACCTGTAATCCTTTTTCGTTGGCGTCTTCAATTAACTTTAGTTCAATTCCTAAATGACATTTAAAATAATCCGTATTTAAATTTTCAATTTTTTTATGTTGGTTGATATTTAATGCATTGATTAATTTTTTAGTAAAGGAAAAAATTTGTGAAGAGTCTATATATATTAATTTATAAAAGTAGAAACGTGGTTCCTTAATTACATAAAATTGCTTAAGTGCTTCCTCAATGGTAAGAAATTCTTTATCAATTTTTTGTAAATGCACACCAAAATCAAATACATTTTCTAAATAATGAATTTTATTATTAATGTTGTTTTTCTCGATGCTAACTACAATTTCAAATCCAACTTCATCGTCCCATCGTGCTTTAAAGTAGGCAACATCGTATGTTAAACTAATATTGTTATGCTTGTCTAGTGAGTCTATCTCCACTTTTTCTTCCTGTAGATGCACCAAATATTTTTCAATTTTTAGCTCTTTAGATTCTTTTTCTTTAGCTTCCAATACTTGTCTAAAGCGTTCTTGTTTTTCGTTTTCTTCGTTAATTATTATAAGTCTATTTTCTTCAACTAATTTCTCTGCATTCTTGTTGTCGATTATTCGTTGCCTATATTCTTTTGCGTCCTTATCTCTTTTTGCTTTTAACGATGTTTTTATTCCTTTAAAAATCTTGTCTTTTTTGCCTTGAGTCAATTTATCCCATTCATCTTGTTTTCGCTTCTTTAACCATTCTCTTTGGGCATTATCTCTTTCCCACTTTCGCTCCTCACGTCCCAGAGATCTATATAATATCACGCATCCAAAAAACAATATTGGCACTAGAATAACAAAATATAAGACATAAGGAAAATTAGCAACTATAGAAAAATATATTGACAAACTAAATAAGCCAAAAATAATTAATGAGATTATATTCTTAATTTTCATTCCAAAGTGTTTTTTTATTAAAGCGATTCCTTTAAATCGCCGCCAACTTTTGTAACTTTATAGAGTTAGTGGCTTGAGATAAACTTACTAAAAAACTGGAACGGTCAAAGATTATTTCGCTAATTTGCCAAACCTTTATTAGGTGCAGTATTTTTCATTTATTCTACATTTGGTATTGGTGACATATCAATTTCGGTTATAATATCAAAACTATTTGTAAATTTTTTTATAACAGATTTATAGATTTTTTAAGATTATTTATCAGATTCCATAATGAAACTAAACGCATCAATAATATTATCTGCATAAGGATTTTGGGTATTAACTATAAGTGAAACATATTCTGTTTCTGGAGAATCAGGATAGACCAATTTTCCGTCATGTTTTACTACCGTTTCCCAAGAGTAATTTTTGTACCACTTATCAAAAAGTTTACTTCTTGCAGCTTGTTTTCCATCACAGATGTATAAGATTGCATTTTTTCTTGAATTCAATACATCTTTCATCGAAGTAACGAGAGTTTCTACTATACGTAAATCTGGGATAGCTTTTACTCCCTTATCTATTGGCACAAACTGAAATTCTAAAATTTCTGAATCGCCGATGTCTGAAGATTCATCAAAGTAATAATCAGTTGAGCATACATAGCGCACAACATATTGAATATTATGGTCAGTAATAAAGGTGTACGACACATCAGTGCCTTCTTGGCTTATTAAAGTATAGGGGATAATTTCAGAGTGGTCTGACAACTGTTCGATTTTCTTGTGGTTTAAAATCTTCCACTTTTCCACCATTAGCAAAGTGCTTCACGAAAGCTTGCTTTTCTTTAACAGCTTTCATAAAACCAGCTTTCATTTTTGCTATTTGTTCAGTAGTAGGTTTCATAACGGTACAAATATAAATAATTTTAAACAACAAAAACAAAAATCGTGCTAAAGTTTGAAATTTGCGAATATCAATCACTGAATAATATTCTTTAAAAGCTTTCAGTGCTGTAAAGGTCAGCAGGTAGCTTAAAAATTTTGCAAGTTGCACAACTATGGGTATGCGCCATATATTACACCTAACTCGCTGCTTAGCGCAACTCTATTTTATTTAAAAACGAATATAAACGTTTAATATCCAAATGTTAAATTCAATTTGATATTCAACAGCTGTTAATGTATCAAAGCCACAACATTTACCTTTAGTTTACGGTTTTCAGCTTTGGTTTCTCTCTAAAATCTTATCATTTCACCGTCGCTTCACCGTCAATCGGATGTCGGTTAACCGTCGAAAAGCCTATTTCGACGGTTAACCGACGGTATACCGAGCCTATACCGACGGTAAAATGGTTGTATCAATTGTCATTGATCTGTTATTATGGAGCATGGCTTTCAAAAAAAAGCAATAAATTTCAATGACCCAAAAAGCCCCATGCCACAAATTTTTAGCAAATTTGTAAATGCCTCCAATAAAGAGAAAGCCAACAATAAGAAAGCCAAGCGCCCGTAAAAAAATAAACAAATCTAGCGCTACGAAATGGAAAATAGCGATTGCTGGATTATTATTGGTTTTACTTTCTCCATTTTATTATGGTTATGTATTAAAAGTAGCTTCATCTGCTTGGTTCTGGGTGCGCCATCCAGGCGAAGACAAAAATTACAGAACATATGAGAGTTTTAATATCAAAATTCCAAAGAAACACACTATTCATGGTATTGATGTTTCCTATTACCAAGGAAAAATAGATTGGCAAAAAGTAAAAGCAATGAAGGAGGATGATGTTAAAGTTACCTTCGCTTTCATTAAGGCAACCGAAGGGCTATTAAATGTAGATCCATATTTTCAGCGTAACTGGCGAGAAGCTCCAAAAGCGGGAATAAAAGTTGGTGCTTATCATTTCTTTAGACCAAAACGTTCTGGCCTATGGCAGGCTAATTTTTTCTTGCAAACTGCAAGTTTCGAACAAGGAGATTTACCACCAGTAGTTGATATCGAAAGTTTAGATGGCGTATCAGCAGAAAAGATGCGTAAAGAATTAAATGCCTTTATTATACAGATAGAGCATAAAACAAAAGTTAAACCTATTATTTATTCTGGTTTAAAATTCTATAAAGACCATTTGATGGGTTATTATGATGATTATCCGCTTTGGGTAGCTCATTATTATCAACCAAAGCTTAAACTGCCTAATAAAGCTTGGAATTTTTGGCAACACTCAGATAAAGCTCGGATAAATGGCATCAACCATGTTGTAGATTTTAATGCTTTTAATGGCGACAGCTTAAAGTTTCACCAAATGTTAATTCCATAAAAAAAACCTATCAGGTCATGACAGGTTTTTTTATAGAATATGATGTTGATTTAGTTTCTTGATGCTACATACACATCACAGCTGGTCATGTCAGTTTTTTTAGAATTAAATTTCTCTAAAGCAATTCTAGAAGATTTATCCATATCAATTTTGTATAAATCTGTAGCACCTTTTAAAGTTAATTTTGAAGTATTTTTGATAGAAGTATATAAGTTTTCAGTTTTAGAGTTTAATTCTAATTTAGCAGAGTCTTTTAAAAATACTTGAAGATATTTTAAAGTCAATTCACTATTGGTAAAGACAGTAGCATTATCTGAAGCTTCAATTCTATAAATATCATCAACATAAATAGTGATTTTAGCATCGTGTGCATTATTTTTAGAATCTATATAAACAGAACTACCTACTTTTTTAACAGAAACGTTTCCAGTTCCATCATTGGTGTATAAAACTTTAGCTCGCGGATCTTGGCTAATCGTTACTTCTACGTTGCCACTTATAACTAATTTTTTTACTGATGCAATATTTACAGCGCTTGCCGAAATAGTTGTTCCACTTACTACGTTGTTTGCATAAACTGTTGATGTTGAAAGTGCTAACGCGATTAAGCCAGTAGCAAATAATGTTTTGATTGAAGTTTTCATGATTTCTATAATTTGTTTGTGTTTTGTAGATAAGACGACCACAATCAAAAAAAGTTGCATGCAACTAGGTAGTATTATACGAAAACTTCGTAATTATCGACGAACAGGTTTTTAAAGACGACGAAAAATCTATAAAATATTAAACCACAGGTAAGAGGGATGACCACAGATTAAAATTTTATATATGATTTTACTTATTTTTTTGAATTAAATCTGTGGCTACCACTATTATACAATCCAACTCTCACAAGTTTTTAAAAATTCAGGATCTGCATCTGCGCCAATTCCTATTGTTTCTGGAACAGCTAAAAAATAACCATCATAAGTTAATCCACCAACAACAGGGTCAACCAAATGTCCAAGTAAACAGGTATCCAAATCAAAATAGATGACGTTAGGGCTAGCCAAGGCAAAATGTAAGTTAGCACTCAAAGCAATTCTACTCTCTAGCATACTGCCAATCATACATTTTACACCATGTTGTAAAGCTTCTTCATGTATTTTTTGTGCTTCTAATATCCCGCCAGATTTAGCAAATTTTATATTTAAATATTCACATGCTTTGCTGTTAATTAACTTTCTAGCATCATGGTGGTTATAGCAACTTTCATCAGCCATTAACTTAATAGGAGAATTTAGAGCTAACTCTGGTAATTGATCATCATACCAAGTCCTCATTGGTTGCTCACAGAATTCAATATTTTGCGATTCTAATGCACCCAAAGCAAAAAGCGCATCATCAAAACTCCATCCTTGGTTTGCATCTAAGCGTAAAATCATTTCATCGCCTACCGCTGCCCTTATTTGTTTTACTCGTTCAATATCTTCATCAACTTTTTTTCCGAGTTTAATTTTAATAATCCTGCAACCATTTTTCTGGTACTTTAAAGCAGTTTGTGCCATTCCATTTGGTGTATCAATGCCAATGGTCATATCAGTTTCTATGGTTCTTTTGTACCCACCTAAAAACTGATACAATGGTTGCTTAGCATTTTTAGCTGCAATATCGAATAACGCCATGTCAAAGGCGCTCTTAATTGTTGCATTATGATCAGCATAAGCTAACAGATCTTGCATCCTTTCTGGTATTTCTAAAGGATTTTTGCCTTTAAGAATTTGAGCAAAATCTTTAGCCATTGCTATACAGGTTTCTTGAGTTTCTCCTACAATCATAGGAAAGGCAGAACATTCGCCAACACCATGAATACCAGCATCAGTATAAATTCTTACCAAAACGTTTTGAGCAAAATGCATAGTACCTGTTGCTATTACAAAAGGTTCCATTGGTATGCTAAAGCGATATATTTCTGTATGTGTAATTTTCATATTTGTATTGCGATGAATTCTAATCGTAAAGTTAATTAAAAAAGCAAACCATCATGATTTTCAATCACACAATAAAATAGATTAATCATGATCGCTTCATCACCGTTAAATAACAAAATTACAGCCAGATGAAAAACTAAATCTAAATAGGTTTGTAGATAATTTATAGCTTTACATTTTGTCTCACACTCACTACTCAATTCCATGCAAGAACCTAATAACCTTATTCACGCTTCCTCTCCTTATTTATTGCAACATGCGTATAATCCCGTTGAATGGCATGAGTGGGGGCCGGTAGCATTAGCAAAAGCAAAAAATGAAAATAAGCTTATTTTAGTGAGCATTGGATATTCTGCTTGCCATTGGTGCCATGTGATGGAGCATGAAAGTTTTGAAGATTTTGAAGTGGCCGAAGTGATGAACAAAAATTTTGTTTGCATTAAGGTAGATAGGGAAGAGCGACCAGACATCGATCAAATTTACATGTTGGCCGTACAATTGATGAACGGAAATGGGGGTTGGCCCTTAAATGCAATATGCTTGCCAGATCAAAAGCCGGTTTATGGAGGTACTTATTTTAGGAAAAACGATTGGATTAACATTTTAGAAAATGTAGCAGATCTCTGGAAAAATGAACCAGAAAAAGCAAAAAACTATGCAGAGCGATTAACTGATGGAATCAACCAATCAGAAAAAATAATTCCATCTACAACAGCTGTTGCTTTTGAACAAGCTCAATTAACAGAAATAATAGAACCCTGGAAACGTCATTTTGATATTAATCTTGGAGGATACAATCGTTCGCCAAAATTCCCATTGCCAAATAATTGGAGTTTTTTGCTTCGATATAGCTTTTTGGCGGCAGAAGAAGCAACCTTTATGGCAACTTGCAATACACTTGAGCAAATGGCTATGGGCGGCATTTATGATCAAGTTGGAGGTGGTTTTGCAAGATATTCCGTAGATGACAAATGGCATGTGCCTCACTTCGAGAAAATGCTTTATGATAATGCACAGCTAATAAATTTATATGCCGAAGCCTACCAATGTTTAAAGTTTCAACCATTTGTACAGGTAATAGTAGATAGCATAGATTGGGTTTTTAGAGAAATGAGTGCTGAAAATGGTTTATTCTTTTCTGCTTTAGATGCCGATAGCGAGGGGGTAGAAGGTAAATTTTACGTTTGGGATAAAGTTAGTTTTGATAAGGTTGTTGGAGATGATGCAACCTTAATTGGCGATTATTTTAATGTTACAGTTGAAGGAAATTGGGAAGAAGAAAAAACCAATATCTTAAGAAGGACTTATAGCGATGAAGAGTTTTTAGCTAAACATCAGCTTGATGCTGAAACATTATATGATAAAGTTGCATTGGCTAAAGCAAAGCTATTAGATGAGCGTAGCAAAAGAGTTAGACCAGGGTTAGATGACAAATGTTTAACAGCATGGAATGCAATGATGATTAAGGCCTTGGCCGATGTGTCACAGGTACTAGATTACAAAGAATATTATGATAGAGCAAAATTAGCAGCCGAATTTATTTTAAACAATATGATTACACCGGATGGTGGTTTATATCGCAATTTTAAAAATGGTAAAGCTACGATTATAGGGTTTTTAGATGACTATGCTTTTATGATTGAAGCTTTAATTGCGCTGTATGAGGTTGATTTTAATGAAGAATGGTTAGAAGAAGCAAAATCATTAACAAATTATGTGCTGGCAAATTTTAAAGATGAAGAAAATGATATGTTCTTTTACACGGCAGGTAATGGTGAAGAATTAATTGCACGTAAACATGAAGTTATGGATAACGTAATACCTGCATCTAACTCCGTTATGGCACAGAATTTACAAAAATTAGGTTTATTTTATGATAATGAGAATTATCGAAATCAAGCTTCAAACATGTTAAAATCTGTTTTGCCAAGGATAAAGGCTTATGGCTCTGCTTATTCTAACTGGTGTATCCAACTACTTAATGAAGTTTATGGGATAAATGAAATTGCCTTAGTAGGGGTAGACCTGCAAAATGTTAAAAATGAGCTTAATAAATTCTATATTCCTAATAAAATTACACTGGGCGGAACGAAAAGTGAACTTCCCTTATTAAAAGGTAAAGAAAGCAAGGAAACAAAAATATACGTTTGTGTAAATAAAACCTGTCAGTTACCTGTTAGCACAATTGCTGAAGCGATAAAGTTTATAAATTGATTGTAAAAAACTATAAGTTTAAATTTAGTTAGCTTGCACCATGTTAGAAAAAGAAGAAGGTATTATTGCAAAGAGAAAATCTTTGGTGAAAGAAATAGCTAAACTTAAAAAAGACTATTCAACAATTAGAGATAAAGCTGAAAAACATAGTGCAGTTGCTAAAATTGCAGAAAAGCAAAAGGAATTGGCGCAAATTCGGGACGAATTTATAGATGAGCAAATTAAAAATAGAAGATAAGTTCTTTTAATCAAGCTCATCATGCTGAATTTATTTCGTTGCCAAACCCTATGATGGCGTTCTTTCCAGAAACTCTTATTGTTGGTGGCCATCAACAATACAAGAAACAATTTTGTGAAATTTTGTAATATTTCTTGCAACAATTAATCACGTTTTTTGTTAAACTAATAATTAGGCTATCTTTGCACAAATTATTTAAAGCAAGCATTCAATATCAACAATATTTGCCGAAATAAAACTTGCCAACTGCCAGTAAGTACGGTTGCCGAGGCAGTAAAATTTATCAATTAAAATATTAAGATGAACATTAATTCTAACACGGTAGTGTCTATAACTTATGAACTACACACTACTACTCCAGAAGGTCAGCAAGTTTTTGTTGAAAAAGCAAACGAAGAACAGCCATTAGTATTTTTATACGGCGTAGGTATGATGTTACCTAAATTTGAAGAACATTTAGCTGGCTTAAAAGCTGGTGATGAATATAGTTTTGAACTTTCTCCTGCTGATGGTTATGGAGAATTAGATGCTACTGCTCATGTAGATTTGCCACTTAGTATGTTTAGTGAGGCTGGTGGCGAATTGCCAAATGTTGGTGATGTAATTCCTTTACAGGATAATCAAGGAAATCAATTCCGTGCAGGTGTAACTGGTGTTCACGCAGAACATATTTCAGTAGACTTGAACCATCCTATGGCTGGTAAAAACTTAATTTTTGCTGGTAAAGTTTTATCAGTACGTGAAGCAACTGCTGATGAATTAAGTCATGGTCACGCTCATGGAGCTGATGGTCATTCAGGTCACTAGTTATTAATAAAAATACTATAAAGGCGTTCTTTTTTCGGAGCGCCTTTTTTTGTGCTTAATTTTTTTAGAAAGCAATGCCAGTTTTTTATAGGTGTAGTTCGGTCCCGCTATCCGTTCCAATCTTTTACCCCTAAATCCCGCTGTGGCCGTATTTGGTAAAAGTATTTACACTGCTATTGGGTTTATAAACTTCTAATTTGGTGCTATGAGGGGTTGCATTTGCCAAAAACCAGTAGCTTTGTGATTTAAACCCGATTATATAAATGCCATTTTTAATGGCAGTAAGAAAAGCGGAGCTTGCTAAGCTATAAAACACCAACTAACGTTTTCAAAATCATTTTTTAGGCATTATTTTAATCATAAAGCCTCTTAAAATTTACTACAAAGCTTTTCCGCCAACTAAGCTAATTGGAGGGTTGTCCATTGCATTAGCAGTACTTAGCTTTAATGTGCCTTTTATTTTTACTGTTTGGTAAGTAAATTTAATTGGTTCTTTCAATTCTACTTGAACCATAATTGGAACTCCATTTTTACCACAATAAAAACATTGATTGATGGGGAGTGTGCTCAACATGAATTTAGTTTGCTTCATTCCATCTTTAATTGGAACAATATAACCTTCTAATTCAAATGGCTTGTTGGCATATTTTTTTATCTCATTGCCAAAAATGGCATACATTTCAGTTTCTTTAACTGTTTTAAAATCTACGCTTCCTATTACATCCCAGTTGGTAGATAGGATTTGATCACTAGGGTCATGCTGTGCTTTTGCTCCAAAGCCAAAACCTGCAAGTAGTATAATGATTAAACTTAATTTTTTCATAGTATTTAATTCTTAGCTAATATCTTCGAAATGTTCGAACTGTAAGCTTGTATCGCCGGAATAATTGATGCAAATATACCAATACCTAATCCAGCAAGCAATAAGTAGAATTCACTTGTAATAAAAATGCTACCACTTAATTTTGCCTGGCTACTTTCTTGATAGTTGCCTATTAACTCTAAAACAAAATGTCCTAATGCTATTCCAATAATTGTACCAGCAATAGTTACTATAAGTCCTTCAAGTATCACAATAACAAATAATTTAGATCTTGATGCTCCTAAGGTTCGCATAACAGCTAAATCGTAATTTCTTTCTTTTAATGAATTGTACAAATTTACGAAAACACTAATTGCAGCGATAAGCATAATCAAAACGGCAAACCATTGTAAAGTATCTACACCTACACCAATTAGAGAGAAAAGCCTCGTGCTTTCCATAGCTGGTGATGCCGATTGTAAACTTGTCATTTGATTTACCATTCGCGGAAACATTGCTACAGACATTGGTGAACGATACTGGATTAATAGCGAAGTAATTTCTCTGTTTTGGATTTCTACAGCCTCTTCTTTCCCATGGTCATGTTCTTCGTCTTCCTTTTGTTCATGAGGTTCCTCATGCATTTTCCAAATGCTTGCAATATTTGTTAGAATTAGGTTGTCAGTTACATTGCCTTGTGGTGCTAATATTCCTACCACCTTATATTTATGATCTTTATGCTGATCTTTATTTTCGGTTAATCCATGTGCTCCATAAAAAGTGTCACCAACTTTTAGATTTTGTTCTTTTGCTACTATAGAACCAATTGTTGCTTCTAAATCAGCTTTCCAAAATTTTCCACTTTGTGTTTTTAGGCTATAAAGACTAACAAAGTTACTATCCGTACCAACAATTCTAACCCCATTGTAATTATCGCCTAAGGCTAGAGGAGTAGCTCTTTTTACAAATGGATTTTTCGACAATTCATTAGCCTCTTTTAATGGAATGTTTCCAGTTGGGAAATCGATGTAATAGATGCTACTCAATATCAATTGTAATGGGCTTCCCTTAGCACCAACTACTAGGTCAATATCTTTTGAGTTGTTGTTTAGTTTATCTTCAATTTGACTAGAAGCCAAAAGTAAAATTGTTAAAATGCTAGTTCCAAATGCAATTAACATGATATTTAGCCATGCCGATAAAGGTTTAGACCATAAACTTTTCCAACTTATTTTTAATGGGCTCATACTAAATTATAAGTGTTAGTGAAGGCATCTTTAACTCTTTTATCATGCGTAGCAACTATTAAAGTAGCCTTATTTAATCCAGATTGTTGAATTAACAACTGCAGAACTGATTCTGCATTTTTATCATCTAAGCTAGAAGTTGGTTCATCTGCAATAAGTAAAGCCGGTTTATTAATTACGGCTCTAGCAATAGATACCCGTTGCAATTGCCCTTGGCTTAACTCATTTGGATAGGCATTTTTTTTATGTAGAATGTCTAATGATTCTAAAACCTCATCAATTCTTCTATGGTCCTCAGGTAATTGGGCAAAGCTTTGGGCTAACAATAAGTTTTCGGCAATGGTTAAGCTTTTTATTAAGTGTGGGCGTTGGAAAATAATGCCAATGTTACGGCCTCTAAATTGATCTAGGTTTTTGCTAGATAAATTGTAGATCGAAGTATCACTAACGCTAACTTCACCATGCTGTGGTTTTAAAATACCAGTTAATATGTGTAACAATGTAGTTTTTCCACTTCCAGATTCTCCTAAAAGCAACCATTGTTCACCATCATTAATTTGCCAGTCTTTAAAGCTGAGTTGTTGATTATTGTTGTAACTATGGGCAACAGATTTGATTGAAATCATCTATTTGATTTTGCTTTTTGTTTCTCTTTACAAAAATAAGAGATGATAATGATTTGAAGATTTTATCTTGTAAAGTATTTGCTACTACTAAATATTAATTCATTTTCTTAACTTGGCATAAAGCAAGGCAATGAAAGTATTTCTGCTAACAGTTGTTTTTATAATTTTTATACTTTACATCTTGTATCGTACTTATATTGGGTATACAATCCTGCGTAAAAAAAGAAAATATAATAAATCGAAGGACTTGTTAGAGTGGCAAATAAATCAAGATCCCATTTCAAGACTCTTTAGATTTGGAACTTTTAAAAAAATTGAAATTAAAGAATACGATTACAAAATTTTAAAAAATGAAGTGGTAGGAGATAAAAACAAAAATAAGAACCAAGATATATGAGTTTAAAAATCTTGCTATTGATTACAGCAATTCCATTGCTTATCGTTTTATTAATTTATCGCTATCGCCATTGGCATAACTATGTAAATGATAGAGAATACAGGGGGAAAAAGCTTAAAAAGTTTGCTGAAAAGATAGAACATAAAAAAAAGCCTTGACTAATCATCAAGGCTTTCTGTATATAAGTATATTCTATTTGTAAATCTCTTCTCTTAACTTAGCAACATCTTCACTATTGATGTAATCATCATAAGTCATCATTCTATCAATGCTTCCTTTAGGTGTAAGTTCGATAATTCTTGTTGCCACAGATTCAGTTAGCGCATGATCTCGCGAAGTAAATAATGCTGTACCTCTAAAATCTTTCATTCCGTTATTTAGGGCCGTAATAGATTCTAAATCCAAGTGATTGGTTGGTTCATCAAACATTAAGAAATTGGCATGTTGTAACATCATTCTAGAGAACATGCAGCGCATCTTTTCACCTCCCGAAAGTACTTTAACGTTTTTAAGTACTTCTTCTCCAGAGAAAAGCATTCTACCTAAAAAGCTTCTTACAAATTGCTCATCAGCATCAGTTCCAGAATATTCACGTAACCAATCAACTAAATTTTCATCCTTTCCTTCAAAATAATCAGAGTTATCATTCGGAATGTCTGCTGGGCTAATCGTTACACCAAATTTAAATTCTCCAGTATAATTTTTATCCCTTCCAGACAGTATATTATAAAAAGCGGTAGTTGCTAAACTATTTTGAGAAAGAACAGCAACTTTATCACCTTTATTAACCATAAAGGTTACATTTTTAAACAAAACTTCGCCATCATTACCAACTTTAGTTAATCCTTCAACTTGCAAAATTTGGTCGCCTGCTTCTCTACCTAAATTATTAAATAAAATAGCTGGGTATTTTCTGCTAGATGCTTTAATTTCAGAGATGTCAATTTTATCTAAAGCCTTTTTACGTGAAGTTGCTTGTTTACTTTTAGAAGCATTTGCGCTAAAGCGTTGAATAAACTCCTGAAGTTCTTTAACTTTTTCTTCTAGTTTTTTATTCTGATCGCTACGTTGCTTTAACGCCAACTGACTACTTTCATACCAGAAAGTATAGTTACCAGAATAAATGTTCATTTTACTGAAATCTATATCCACAATATGGGTACAAACTGCATCTAAAAAGTGCCTATCATGGCTTACTACCAATACAATAGCTTGATAATCTGCTAAGAAATTTTCTAACCAAGCAATAGTGTCAATGTCCAAATCGTTGGTAGGCTCATCTAATAATAAAATATCAGGGTTACCAAATAAAGCTTGTGCCAATAAAACACGTACTTTTTGGTTACCATCTAATTCTTTTAACTGCTTATAGTGATAATCTTCTTTAATACCCAAATTGCTTAACAAAGTAGCTGCATTGCTTTCCATGTTCCAGCCATCTTTTTCAGCAAAAAGATTTTCTAATTCGCCAGCACGTTCACCATCTTTATCACTAAAATCTTCTTTCAAATAGATTGCATCTTTCTCAATCATGATGTCGTACAATTCCTTGTGACCCATCATTACTGTTTCAATTACTGTATTTTCATCAAACTCATAGTGGTTTTGCTTTAAAACAGCCATGCGTTCGCCTGGTGTAAAAGCTACTGAACCAGATGTTTGGTTCACTTCACCACTTAAAATTTTTAGAAAGGTAGATTTACCTGCGCCATTGGCACCAATTACACCATAGCAATTGCCTTGTGTAAATTTTAGGTTAACATCTTCAAAAAGAGTGCGTTTGCCGTAACGAAGGGAAAGGTTAGAAACTGAAATCATATTGCTTAGAAATAAAATGCAAAGGTACGGAAAAAGGTTGAGGCTAGAAAGGTAGAGGTAAAAAGGTTTTAATTTCTTTGGTAAATGAATGACGTTTTTGTGAAGAGTTGGTTTGGTTTTGCTAACTATTCATGAGTAGCTAAAATAAAGGACAAAAAAAAAGCAATCCGAAGATTGCTTTTTAAAAGTCATTCGAAGTTAGTAGTTCCAAACAAATCTTTGTTTACCTGCACCATTAGATGAAAATTCCATTTTGGCTTGCACTTTAAATTCAGCCTCTACATCTTTACCATTATAGGTAGAAGGAATCCAGTCAATATCAAAATCAATATTTTTAGTATTAATGTTATAGGCATATCTCTCTCCTTTATGTGAATAAGAAGCAACATATTTAACATCTTTTGCAGATTTTACCGTAGCAATAATTGTAATATCAATGGGCTGATTGTAAATGATAATCTCTTTTGGATATGAAGCCTTTGCCGCCTCAGTCAATAAAGAAGTATATTGATCTATTGAGCAAATAGGAAATGGCGCAGAAGCATTCTTTGCAAACTCTTCGTTTTTATCCGTAATGGTAATGTCCGCTTTTTTAATAGCAACAGTATCAAGATATAACATCTTTTTTAAATCATAGTTATATCTCATAAAAACAGTTTTATCGCTGTTAAATGCGTACCAGTTACCGCTTCTTTTTTCTTCTTTGTAAGTTCCTCTTATCCAAACATTCTTTTGAGTATTTTCTACAAAATAAGCTCCTTCTAATTTATTTTTCTCGTTAACGTTATAAGTTAATCTTGAATTATCCGAAAGTATTTTTGTTTTTTGTACTGAATTATCTGGATTAATAATCGAAGCGATCAATGCCCCTGATATTAATATTGGATATAATATTGTTTTCATAATAAATAGTTTAATTAAATTCACTTAAAGTTAAGTATTAAAATATTGATGAGCAAATTTTTATGGAAAAAACTAAGATTATAGTTTTAATTGGTAATGCCATTAGTAAAGAGAAGGTTGGGGCTTTTTGTAAACGATTGGCAATTTATTATGGCTTAGGCAGCCCCACTTACCGCTTTACTCGCCCGAAGAAAATCAGGTTCATGTTCGCTACAATTGGGTTTGTTTTACAAATGGAGAAGCTTTTGGCAAATTGCTTAAACCCAAAGTTTAAATTAGCAAAACTAATTTACCGTTAACCGATTTTTACTCAATGTAATTTTTGTAATTTAGTAGTACACACAAAATGAAAACGAGATGAAAAAATTAATGTTAGGCATTATTATGTCTACAATTTCCATGGCTTACGGCCAAACTACTCAATACAAATATAAAGTAGATTTCTTTGGCGATACCATATTGGTTGATGAGAAAGATAATACCATCGGCAAGCAAAAGAAAGATTTTTTTGGGAATACCATTGTAGTTGATAAAGATGGCAAAACCATCGCCAAGCAAAAACAAGATTTTTTCGGCAATACGATTTTAGAAAATGAAGCGGGTAAAATTATCGGGAAGCAAACTAAGGATTTTCATGGTAGTACAATACTCAATACTGAAAAAGGCCAAAGTTTAGAAAAAGATAGAGATGACCATTTCGGAGGAATAGTACCTGGAAATGGAAAAAAGGAAATAGTAACTAAACAAAAAATCGATGTTTTTGGTAGTACTATAATTGAAGATGATCGTGGCAATATTATAGGTGTTCACAAGAAAGATATTTTTGGTAATTTGGTTATAGAAGATGGGAATGGCCGTACAATTGGTAAGCAAAAAATCGATTCATTTGGAAATATAATCATCGAGGATGAAAGAGGTAATCTTATATCAAAACAAAAAGTTGATATTTTCGGGAACACAGTCATAGAAGATAAAAACGGTAAGAAAATTGGCACGTATAAAAAAGATATTTTCGGGAATAAAGTATTCGTTCCAGAAAATTAAAGCCATACACGTTGGTAACTAGTTTACAATTTGGTTTAATTAATTATTTAAAAAAGTTTCTGCGCTAAAAGTGGGCATTAAGCAAAATCGTTAAATCTGAGCATGGAAAGGGAACAACTTCTTGCAGCAATTAAAACAACTTTAAATAAAACAAAAGTTAACGATCTTACTAAAATTGCTGCCGAAAATAATTTCTCCATCAAAGAATTAATAGACCTTACATTTCACAAAGAAGATCAAATTGCTTTTAGGGCATCTTGGATTTTAGAAAACATATATATTAGTCATATAGAAAGATTTGTACCACATACAGCATATTTCCTAAGTGTATTCTCAACTCAAAATAATCTTTCTTGTCGCAGGCATTATGGTAAAATTTTAGCTTTACTGACTAGTAGGAGGAGTCCTTTAGCTATAAAAGAATTAATCGAAAAGCATAATACTGAACAACTAGTAGAAACAGTTTTTAGTTGGTTAATTGATGAAAAAGTTCCTGTAGCCATTAAATCTCATTGTTTAAATATTTTGGCTAACTTAAATGCTAAGCATAATTGGATAAAAGATGAACTGCTACAAACCATGGATTTTCTAGTGGATAAAGAAAGTATTGCTTTTTATGCCAAAGCAAAACAGATTAGAAAGCAGCTAAAATAGTTGGTAGCAACAGTTAAAATTGCAATTACAATGCAACAGTAAAGCAATAAAACCATCTTTTATCAAAATTAGCATCTTAATGTTTTAATTTTGGATATGAGTAATTACGAAGTTTTATCAAACATCATCAAAAATAGGAGAAGTATTTTTCCAATAAGTTATATTCAAAAAGAAATTCCGGTTGCTGTAATTGAGCAAATATTAGAAAATGCAAATTATGCCCCAACTCATAAATTAACCCAACCGTGGCGCTTTGTGGTTATGAGAAAAGAAGCAAAAGGTAGGTTAGGAGCAACATTAGGTGATTTATACAAAAGTAATGTTCCTGAAAATCAATTCTTGCAGAAAAAGCATGCTAGTTTTTCTGAGAAGGCTAATCAGGCAGATTGCATTTTAGCCATCAATATTCAGTTTCACCCAAATGAATTACCTGCATGGGAGGAAATTGCTGCAGTAGGGTGTGCGGTTCAGAATATGGCATTAACTGCAGAGGCATTAGGTGTTGGAGCGTATTGGAGCTCGCCACCATTAATTGATGATTTGGGAGATTTTCTTGGTCTTGCCGAAAATGAAAAGTGTTTTGGACTTTTTTATATGGGCTATCATAATGAGGAATCAAGAAATGCGAATAGAACACCCATTACCGAAAAAGTTAAATGGCTTGAAAAGTAATTCCTTCTTAACATTTACTAAACAATAAACCACTATTGAACAATTGAATATTTTTGATATATTTAAGCTAGTCCAACCAAATAAAATATGCAAGAAATTAAATCTTCCTTATATCAACTCTGTTTAAAATTTATTAATGAACGCATAGAAACTGCAGAAACAGCTTTGAAACAAGCCCGTGAAGCTAGTAATGACGATACGAAAAGTAGTGCTGGAGATAAGTACGAAACCAGTAGAGAAATGATGCAACAAGATATTGATCGAAATAAAAGATTGTTAATTGATGCTGAAGAAAACCAGAAAGTGCTCGCATCGTTAAAAGATATGCCTCATTCAGATTCGGCAAGAAACGGAAGTCTAGTAGTTACAGATCAGGGGAAATTCTATTTGAGCATTAGTGCAGGTCAATTACACTTAAAAGATGAGAGCATTTTTGCTATTTCTGCTGTTTCTCCTATCGGGAAGCTGCTGTTAGGTAAACAGAAAGGTAGCTCTTTTGACTTTAACGGTAAGAAATATCAGATTAAAGAGGTGATATAAGTTATTTGTCATTCTGAGCCTGCTAAGAATCTATTTTTAGAACTCATTTAATAGATTCTTCGTTTTACTCAGAATGACAAATCGGCTAAAAACTATTCTTAATGCTGTTGCTTAAAGTTTTTGGACTCCAATATCCGCTAGCAATTATTCTTCTAATAGTAAACAATGGATCTTTTTCATCACGTTTTGTTGATAATTGATAAGCCATTCTAAACCCACGTTTTTTAAGCTGTGGGATACCTTCTGCATTCCATAACCCAAATGGATAAGCAAATTCTGTTATTTTCTTGCCAGTAATTTCTTCCAATCTTTTTGTTGGTTTATCCAATTGCTCTTCCCAATCTTTTCCAGCATATTTTTTGAAGTTTTTGTGGTCGTATGTATGGCTGCCAATTATATTTCCTTCGTCAGAAAGTTTCTTAATTTGATCTGAAGACATGTAATCAACAAATTTTCCTTTTTTTCCAATTGAAACTGTCATTATAAAATAAACAGCTTTATATCCATGTTTTTTCAAAATAGGATTAACAGTTGTGAATTGATCTAAATCTGTATCATCAAAAGTTAACATAATTGGTTTAGAGGGCAATTTAGCTCCTTCATTTAAATAAGCATAAAGTTGATCTGGCAAGATAGTATGGTAACCACTATCAGCCAACATTTTAATCTGATCTTTAAAATTCTGAACTTCTACAATATAATCTTTCCCAACTTTTCCATCTCTTTCTTTCCAATTTCTAACTTGGTGATAACATAAAATAGGTACTTGTTTACGAGCTAAGATTGTTTTTGCATCAGCCACTTTCACTTTACTGGCATCAACTTTTGGAGTAGATTCTCCTTCTGCATTTGCTACATTTTCTGTATTGTCTTTGGTTTCTCCATTTGGAGATTGTGATTTAGACTGGCAACCAAGTGTTAAAATCAACGCTGTTGCAATGAGAGTTAAAAAGTTCTTGTTCATAGTAAATTGTATTGTGCAAAACTATGAAAAGCCAATAGATTTATGTTAGAAATCTTTCACACTGTGGATAAATTCTTTAATGTTCACTAATTTAAGAAGTGTTATAAATTTTTCTATCTGCATTATTACAAATAAATCAGCCAGTAAATACACTTTATTAAATAAATTAGGCTTTTTATTTACCATTCAACAATCATCAATGAAGAAATTCTACTTTATCTTGTCTATGATTTCGATTTTAGGCACTGCTAACGTTGTTGCACAAACTAAAACAATATCATTAACAGAAACAACACAAACTCCAGAAAAGGCAAACTATCAGGCAGCTGCTCGTTTCTCACCAGCTAAACTGAGAAAAATTATTTACTCTACAGCAGTAGACCCACATTGGTTAAAACTCACAAACAGATTTTGGTATCAATACGAAACACCAAATGGGAAACAATGGTATATTGTTGAGCCAGCAACGAGAAGTAAAAAAGTGCTTTTTGACAATAATAAGTTGGCTTCAGAAATTACCATGATTATCCGTGACCCTTTTGATGCGCAACATTTACCTATTGAAAACCTGAAATTTGCAAAAGATGAAAAAAGCATCAATTTCGAAATTAAAAGTACAATTGAAGAGCTAAAAAAAGATAGAAAAGATAAAAAAGCAGCTGATTCTATGCAAAAGAAAATCTTTTCTTTCAATTACGAATTGGCTACTAACAAATTAACTGAAGTTAAAAACTACGAAAAACCTAAAGCTAAACCATCTTGGGGTTCTGTAGCGCCAGATTCATCGGCAATAATTTTCTCTCGTAATTACAATTTATACTGGATGGATAAAGAGAACTACAAAAAAGCTGTAAAAAATGAAGAGGATAGTACAATTGTAGAACACCAGTTAACTAAAGATGGTGTAAAATTTTATTCTTATGGTAGTGATGGAGATGGTGAAGACAATGAAATTGTTGTAAAAAATGACAAGAAGAGGCGTGGTGCTTATGTACTTTGGTCGCCAGATTCGAAACACTTTGTTTTAGACAGAACAGATTCTAGAAAAGTAAAAGATTTATGGGTAATTAATAGTACAGCTACAGGTAGACCAACTTTAGAAACCTACAAATATCAAATGCCAGGTGAAAAGGAATCGCCAATCGATGAATTTATCCTATTCAACTTTGCAACTAAAACTTATAAAACAATAAATACCACCGCATTCAAAGATCAGAGCATTTCTACATGGGGTAAGGAATCATTGGTAAAAGATAGAGACAATGAATTTAGACCATCAATTTGGTTGGGAGATAATAGTAAATTTTATTTTTCACGTACCAGTAGAGATTTAAAAAGAATTGATATCTGTACAATAGACATCAACACCTTAAAAGTAATGCCACTAATTGACGAACGTTTTAATACTTATGTAGAAGTGCAACGCCCAGGACTAATTGATGGTGGCAATGAAATTATACACTGGAGTGAGCGTGATGGTTGGGGACATTTCTATTTATTTGATGGGAATGGAAAATTGAAAAACCAAATCACTTCTGGTGCATTTCATTGTGAAGGAATTGTAAATATTGATCAGAAAAATAGAAAACTTTATTTCACAGCAAATGGACGTGAAGCTAAAGAAGATCCATATTTTATGCACTTATACAGCATTAATTTTGATGGCAGTGGAATGAAATTAATTAACGCTGGCGATTTTGACCATTCGGCCAGTATGAATGACGAAGCTAGGTTTGTGATTGATAATTTCTCTAGGGTAAACACTATTCCTAAATCAGTTTTACTTGATAATTTAGGCAACAAAGTGATGGATTTAGAAACAGCAGATTTATCATTATTGATGACGACAGGGTACAAATTTCCCGAACCTTTTAAAGTGAAGGCAGATGATGGCATAACCGATATTTATGGGGTAATGTACAAACCATTTAATTTTGATCCGAGTAAAAAATATCCAATTATAGAATATGTTTACCCAGGCCCACAAACTGAAGCGGTAAATAAATCATTTGGTAGAAGCATGGATAGAATGGATCGATTGGCGCAACTGGGTTATATTGTAATAACTGTTGGAAATAGGGGTGGACATCCGGCTCGTTCTAAATGGTATCATACTTATGGTTACGGAAACTTACGTGATTATGGTTTGGCAGATAAAAAAGCCGCTATTGAGCAGTTAGCAGACAAGTATTCTTTTATTGACGCAAATAGGGTAGGTATAACGGGTCATTCTGGTGGTGGCTTTATGTCTACAGCAGCTTTATTGGTATATCCAGATTTCTTTAAAGTTGCTGTTTCTGCTGCAGGTAATCACGATAATAGTATTTACAATCGCTGGTGGAGTGAAAAACATCATGGTGTTAAGGAAATTGTTTCTGCTAAAGGCGATACTACTTTTAAATATGCAATTGATAAAAATCCAGATTTAGCTAAAAACCTTAAGGGTCATTTGCTATTAATGCATGGCGATATGGATAATAATGTAAATCCTGCAAACTCAATTAGAGTGGCAAATGCACTAATTAAAGCTGGTAAAAGATTTGATTATATGATTGTTCCTGGTCAACGCCATGGCTTTGGCGATATGACAGAATATATGTTCTGGCGTTTAGCAGATTATTTTAATAATTATTTATTGGGAGATTTTTCTCAATCTGTAAATGTTAACATTACAGAGATGGATAGGGAAGTTGAACGAAAACAATAACCAATAAAAAAAGTTCCAATTGCAATGCCCCCAAAAAGTTAGACACTTATTGGGGGCATTTTTATTTGACGTAATTATGTAGAAACATAGCCTTTAACCTTTAGTTAAATTTCTAAATTTGCCCTATAAACGAATGCGAATGAACACTTCTACACCAAAAATACTAGCTGAACAAACAGTTTTACCAATACTCTTTGCCCTTAGCTTTTCTCATTTATTAAATGATACGATACAATCTTTAATACCGGCAATCTATCCAATTATAAAAAGTAGCTATCATTTAAGTTTTACCCAAATAGGTTTAATCACATTAACTTTTCAAATGGCAGCTTCCTTATTTCAACCGTTTGTTGGTTTATATACAGATAAAAAGCCTCAACCATTTTCATTGGCAACAGGAATGGGGTTTACACTTATAGGTTTAGTTACACTTTCTCAATCATCTAGTTTTTATATAATTTTATTGTCTGTAGCTTTAATAGGGACAGGTTCTTCGATTTTTCATCCAGAAGCTTCGAGAATGGCCCATGCTGCATCTGGAGGAAAAAGAGGTTTGGCACAATCGGTTTTCCAACTGGGAGGTAATGCTGGAAGCTCTTTAGGGCCATTGTTAGCTGCCTGGATTATTGTTCCTTATGGACAGTTTAGTGTTGTGTGGTTCTCACTAATTGCTTTATTGGCAATGGTAGTTTTAACTTATGTGGGTAATTGGTACAAGGGTTATTTAATTAGATTAAGAGAGAATGTTAAAAGTCAGGCAAAAAGTATTGGTCATAATTTGAGCAAAAGAAGAGTTGTTTTTGCGATTTCAATTTTATTGATCCTTATTTTCTCAAAGTATTTTTACATGGCCAGCTTAACAAGCTATTTCACATTTTATCTAATTCAGAAATTTCATGTTTCTGTACAAACCTCACAGATTTACTTATTTATATTTCTTTTTTCGGTTGCAGCTGGAACATTAATTGGTGGCCCAATTGGTGATAAAATCGGTCGTAAGTATGTGATATGGGCTTCTATTTTAGGCACTGCACCATTTGCTTTATTGTTGCCTCATGCTAATTTATTTTGGACAGGTATTTTAATTGTTCCCATCGGGATGATCCTAGCATCAGCTTTTTCTGCAATTTTAGTGTATGCCCAAGAATTAATCCCTGGAAAGGTAGGCTTGGTAGCAGGTCTGTTTTTCGGCTTTGCATTTGGGATGGGTGGTATTGGCTCTGCATTGCTTGGTAAATTGGCAGATTCAACTAGTATCACCTATGTTTATAATGTTTGTGCATTTTTACCTTTAATAGGTTTACTAACGGCTTTCTTACCTAATTTAACAAATACCAAAAAGATATAAGCGAAGGCATTAGTATGAAATGTTTAATTGCGACGGTTTTTTATGACTTAATTTTTCTAACTTCAATAATTAACTAAAAACAATTTTATGTATCGTAAAATACTATGTTTATTAACAGTTGCGGTTTATTTTTCATCCTGCCAACAAGCTTCACAAACTGGTGCTGATTCTTCTGATTCAGTTGCATTAAAAGCAATAAATGATACTGCTTTATCAAAACACATTGCTGTATTAGCCTCTGACGATTTTGAGGGCAGAAAACCATTTACTGTTGGTGAAACAAAAACAATCAACTATTTAGAGGCAGAATTTAAAAAGCTAGGCTTAAAACCAGGTAATGGTGATAGTTATTTTCAGGAAGTACCTATGGTTGATATCAGTTCTAAACCTAGCGATTTAGTAATTAAAACTGCTGCTGGAAATACTGCTACCACTTTAAAATATTTAGATGATTTTGTAGGGGCAAGCAGGCATGTAACAACCCAAATTAAAGTAGAAAACTCTGATATGGTTTTTGCTGGATATGGAATTGTAGCACCAGAATACAAGTGGAATGATTATGAAGGTTTAGATGTAAAAGGTAAAACTGTAGTAGTAATGGTTAATGATCCAGGATTTTTAGATTCTACTTTATTTAAAGGTAAAACAATGACCTACTACGGGCGTTGGACTTACAAATTTGAAGAAGCTGCGAGACAAGGTGCAACAGGCGTGATTATCATTCATGAAGACAAAGCTGCAAGTTATCCTTGGGCAGTGGTAAGAAGTGGTTGGTCTAAATCAAAATTGTATTTAGAAGCTGCTGATGGAAATAAATCAAGAGCATTAATGGAGGGTTGGATTACCCAAGATGTAGCAAAAGCAATGTTTAAAATGGCTGGTAAATCTGATGACTTGATGAAACAAGCAGGGAAAATCGGATTTAAACCTGTTGATTTAGGTTTAAAACTCTCTACTACAATTGATAATACCATTAAAAAATCTGTGTCACACAACGTGGTTGCAGTTTTACCTGGAGCGAAAAGAGCAGAGGAATATATTATTTATTCTGGCCACTGGGACCATTTAGGCAAAGGAGAAGCTGTTAACGGTGATTCTATTTATAATGGAGCAGTTGACAATGCAACTGGAACAGCAGCATTGCTGGTTTTAGCAGATGCATTTAAGAAAGCTAAGCAGCAACCAGAACGTTCAATTATGTTCTTAGCTGTAACCGCTGAAGAGCAAGGACTATTAGGCTCGGAGTATTATGGCTCTCATCCATTAGTTCCGGTAAATAAGACAGTGGCTAACATCAACATTGATGCACTACAAGCTAGTGGAAAGACAAGAGATATCATTGCTGTGGGTTTCGGACAATCGGAATTAGAAGATTATTTAGTTGAAGCTGCTAAAAAGCAGGGTAGGGTTGTCGTTAAAGACAGTAATCCTTCGGCAGGTTATTACTTTAGGTCAGATCATTTCAACTTTGCAAAAGTGGGTATACCTGCTTTATATACAGAAACAGGCGATGATAATGTTGCACAAGGTTTAACTTACGGAAAAGCACAGAAAGAAGATTATACTAAAAATAGATATCACGCCCCAGCGGATAATTTTGAACCAGCTAAATGGGATTTTTCTGGTATGGTAGAAGATATAAGATTACTATTTAGCGTTGGGTATCGCTTGAGCAATGAAACTACATTCCCTGGATGGAAAGAGGGTTCTGAATTTAAAGCAATAAGAGAGAAAAGTATGAGGTAAATTGCTGAATTAACTATCAGGTATTATTACTTGATAGTTAATTTTAGCGTGCTAAAACCCAAATTTCCCTCAGTATCTGTTCCTTCTAACCAAACAGTATAAGTGCCTTTTTTATCTGCAGAAAAGAAGGATATATGAGCTTCTCCAGTGGTATTGGTTAAAATATTTGGGTTCCAATAAATTGTAGATCTATAATCTGGATACTTATCAGTCTTTGTAGCACTGGTGTATCTCGGGCTATAAAACATTTTGTTACTACCGTAGTTAATAGGCTTTAATAAATAAATATTAGCTGATTTTTTTAGAAAAGGTCCAGCTCCTGTTTTTGTTGTAATTTCTATAAATGAATACATTCTTTCATCCATAGGGTGCATGAACTCAGATTTATATTTGAAACTGTAACCATCAGAAAGCACTTCAATTCCTCTAATATCTTCTGCATTATAATAATCAAGATAAGCCTTGACATAATCGTAATATTCTTGACTATTACCTGAGGATCCTGATGGAGAATAGAAAAAATCGATTTCAATTCCATCAAAAATGAACTTTGCTTGATCACTGTTTACAAAAAAATCTCTGATGTTAGATTTTCTCCTAGTTCCTTCTCTAAATCCTTTTACTTTTTCTTGTAGTGCCTGAAGAAGTGTCTTTTTATATATTGGCGCTAAGCTTTCTTCTGTAAGAATTTGCGATGCCATTCCCGCACCATTTAAATTCTTAGAACCTCTGATTACTTTTTTGCCAGTTATTTTCACTTCTCTTAACAATATTCCATTTTTTAAGGCAGCTTGATAAACTTGATTTTTTGTAGCTATTCGCTCTACTGCAATGCTATCTACTATTTCATTTTCTTCATCAATATTCTTTTTAGCAATATTGATCGATGGCCTTTCAAAAGTATTAACCTCAATACCCAAAGTACCCGTTTTCCCTTTTGCATTTAATGCCTGAATGATAAATGAGGAGCTATCTAATAAGGGTAGCTTATCAAAAACGAATTCTCCATTTTGATTGGTTAGAGTATCCATTATAACAGTTGGTTTATTTTTGCCAAGCATGGTGATTTTTGCATTTGTGCTTGGCTTATTCATAATATTTGTGACCTTTCCACTAATGGTATATTCTTTTTCGGCTTTGAATATTGGTTTTTTGCTTAAATTCCAATTGTAGCTTACCCAACCCTGGGTTAACATTAATGCATCTAAATCATTAAATGTCTGTTCGTTTTTCTGGTTAAAATAATATCCAGGTTTTTCAATTTCACCTTTCAGGTCAGCAGTCATTAAAAGATAGGTTAAGATATTCTCATCATTTAAAGTGTCTTTCGTTACTTGGTTATCATCGGTAACTACCATAGAAAAAGAAGCAGCAACCGGTTTTCCAGTAATGTCGGTTACGTTAATCTGAATTGGAATACTGTCTCTAACGCCATATGTTAATACTTTCGAACTTGTTTTAACTTGTAATTGATCATTAAAATTGAGGAAGAAATTTCTTTCATTTAGCACTTGTTTTTTGTCGTTCATTAAAACAATTTGTGCAACACCTGTTGGAAAGATATTTTTCGAAACCTTGATAGTCTTTCTTTGCACATTAGCATTAATGTGTGCGATGAAACATAATACACCTCGAGCCTGTCCAACTAAAGTAAGTGGTTGGTTTTGCAAAGTAGAAATAAGGGTGATTGATAATGAATCAGATTTATTGGTATTTCCAAGTTGTATTGTAGTTCCATTTAATTGGGGTTTGGGACGAACTTTTGTAAATGAAAAATTATCAGCAACTACTGCAGTATACACTTCAGTTGATTGTGGCACCATGGTAAAATAACCCATCCCACGGGAATTCGACTTAAAGCTTGTGATTTTATTTCGTCTCGAATCTAAGATTTCACCTTTAACTTCAATGCCTTTTCCAGCTTTATCAATTGCCTTAAAAGCCATTTTTTGTTGTAAATCAGCAAGCCATGACCCACTCTCCGGTAAAAATTGTATATCAATTTCCGATTTAGAACTCTTGTTAGTTGTTGGTGTTGAAGGTTTTTTTTCAGTTGTTATTTGGCCTTTAACAACTTTTATAGGTATAGGAGCATCAACTGATAAAATTTTAATCTCCTTTTTAAAGATGTAGGTATCTCCAAAATTCATTATCCAATTAGTGTAGGCCCTAAAAATATAATTACCAGGCGGATATCTTTCTTCTTTTAATGCAAATGCCCCCCAAGTTAGGCCTAACGCAGTTGGTAAGCTTAAGGTTTCTACTACTTCGCCATTGGCATTTATCATTTCTGTATAAATTAAACCGCTTAACTGAGAGTAGGAGTTAAGAGTAGCGTTCACTAAGTACCCTTTAAACCAAATTGTATCTTGTGGTAAATAAGTGGTTTTATCAAAATGGATATAAAGTTTTTCTCTCGGAGCAACTTTCCTAATGCTATCATACTCCTTAATTATTTTCGCTCGCTGGTTAATGATTTGAGCCGATGCGGTTTGAAAAAAGGTTAATACGAACAACACCAAATAGAAAAGGGCTTTAAGATGATTTTTTTGCATTAAGCTAAAGTTATAAAACTAAATTACAACTAATTGCTAAAATTTTAACACAGAAATGCCTCTGATTTTTGAAAATCAGAGGCATTTATTATTACGTGTTAGAAATGAAAGTTAAAACCGATGCTTGGGTTGAATGAACTCGTTGCAAAAGTAAACGATTCATCAGTTGATAAAACAACATTTGTAGATTCATCTTTAGGTTTAGTCTTGTTATAATTTAATAATGGAAAACTGAATTCTATTGCCCATCTCTTTGAAGGAAAAAATGCAAAACCTGGAGATATAGCAGCATTGTATGATGTAAATTTACTACTGTTCTCTGTAGTACCAGTAGTTTGGGTATTATATTCATATTTGTTATCGACTTTGCCAAATCCGACGCCCACATTAAACTGGCCGAAGAATTTGAATTTGTCGACTATATCTACATATTTTCTTAAAAATGGATTAATGCTATAAGTGTGTTGCTTAGACGTTTGATTGTAATATATAATGTTCGGTGAATTGACATTAATACTACTGGAGGTATTATTATTTTGAGTGTAGCCTAGTCCTAAGCCGATAACTAGATTGTTGGCAACAAAATAACCGAGACGAGGTGTAACAAAAAAGGAAGTTGACTTTTGATTAGTTGGGGAAAATCCTGTAGAATTACTTTCGTTTTTATTTGTACTAAATCCAACAGCGCCATTAATTAAACTTTTACCCTTTTCTGTTTGTGCGTTAGCCGTGAACGCAACGGCGCATAATACGCCCATGATTAATAATTTAGATTTCATTTGTGTGTGTTTTTTAAGTTTAAATCAATAATAAAAATAAAAAACCAAATAATAACTATTTTTTTAGTTTTGTAACTGAAAATTAAGTTAACGTATTGAAAATCAGAGCGAAAAAATAAGCCCCATAGAACCTGGGGCTTATTTTTGTGGTTAGTCGAGATTTGCAATCTCGATTTTATTAGCAAAGGATTTTAAATCCTCTATTATAAAGGTCTGGATTGCAAATCCAGACCAACAATATTATTTACTTTTTTTTATTCTCGTTCAAGAACACAAACTGATGGTCGAACATGTCAAGTTTGATCTTACTATCCTTATCCACTTTTCCGGCCAAGATTGACTTAGATAACTCATTCAAAATTCTTTTCTGAATTACTCTTTTCAATGGTCTGGCACCAAATTGAGGGTCGTAACCTAATTCTGCTAACCAATCTAAAGCTTCAACACTTGCTTCCATAGTTATGCCCATCTCTGCCAAGGTTTGTTGAACATGTTTAAACTGTAAATCAACAATGTTTCTAATTTCACTTCTTTGCAGAGGAGTAAACATAATCAACTCATCAATCCTGTTTAAAAATTCAGGGCGAATGGTTTGTTTCAACAATTCAAACAACTCATTCTTAGTTTTAGCAATTACTTCATCACGATTTTCATCATCTAATGCTTTAAAATTATCTTGAATTAAATGAGAACCAATGTTAGAGGTCATAATGATAATCGTGTTTTTAAAATTCACCACACGGCCTTTATTATCAGTTAAACGACCATCATCTAAAACCTGTAATAAGATGTTAAATACATCAGGATGGGCTTTTTCTATCTCATCTAATAAAACAACAGAATAAGGTTTTCTTCGAACAGCCTCGGTCAATTGTCCACCTTCATCATAGCCTACGTATCCTGGAGGCGCTCCAATCAATCTAGAAACTGCATGTCTTTCTTGATATTCACTCATATCAATTCTAGTCATTGCATTTTCATCATTAAATAAAAATTCTGCCAATGCTTTAGCCAATTCTGTTTTACCAACACCGGTTGTTCCCAAGAAGATAAATGAACCAATTGGTTTACGTTTATCCTGCAAACCTGCTCTAGACCTCCGAATTGCATCAGAAATTGCTTCAATTGCTTCATCTTGTCCAGCTACACGTTTGTGTAACTCGTCTTCCAAATTCAATAATTTTTCACGCTCACTTGCAATCAGTTTCGTAACAGGAATGCCCGTCCAACGCCCAACTACACCCGCAATATCATCAGCAGTAACTTCTTCTTTAAGCATTCTGCTTTCGCTTTGCTGACTTTCTAAATCAACTTTCAGTTTTTCAACTTTATCCTGAGCCTCTTTAATTTTTCCGTAACGGATTTCAGCAACCCTGCCATAATCTCCAGCACGCTCAGCTTGTTCAGCCTCTAATTTATAAGCCTCTATCTGCTCTAATTGATTATTAACCGCATCAACCAGGTCTTTTTCACCTTGCCATTTTGCTTTTAATTCATCACGCTCCGCTGATAAATTGGCGATATCTTGAGAAAGCTCTTTTACTTTTTTATCGTCTTTCTCTCGTTTAATGGCTTCACGCTCAATTTCCAAACGCATAATCTCACGGTCCAAGGCATCTACATTTTCTGGAACGCTATCCATTTCCATGCGTAATTTCGATGCCGCTTCGTCCATTAAATCAATCGCTTTATCTGGTAAAAAACGATCCGCAATATATCTTTGCGACATTTCTACAGCAGCAATAATAGCCTCATCTTTAATTCTAACTTTGTGATGTGTTTCGTACCGCTCTTTCAAACCGCGTAAAATAGAAATTGCATCTTGCGTATCTGGTTCTTCAACCATTACTTTTTGGAACCGACGTTCTAAAGCTTTATCTTTTTCTAAATATTTTTGATACTCATCTAGAGTTGTAGCGCCAATTGCACGTAATTCTCCTCTAGCTAAAGCTGGTTTTAAAATATTTGCAGCATCCATTGCGCCTTCACCACCCCCAGCACCAACTAAAGTATGTATCTCATCAATAAATAAAACAATGTCGCCATCACTTTGCGTAACCTCTTTAACAACGGCTTTTAAACGTTCTTCAAATTCACCCTTATATTTTGCACCAGCTATTAGCGAACCCATGTCTAAAGAATAAACCGTTTTGCTTTTTAAATTTTCAGGTACATCACCCTTAATTATTCTAAAGGCAATACCTTCTGCAATGGCAGTTTTACCCACGCCTGGTTCACCAATTAAAATCGGATTGTTTTTTGTTCTACGAGATAAGATCTGAATTACTCGACGGATTTCTTCATCACGACCAATAACTGGATCTAATTTTCCGCTTTCTGCATATTCATTTAAATTGCGGGCATATTTATTTAAAGCTTGGTACGTTGCTTCAGCGTTTTGGTCGGTTACCCGATTGTCTCCACGTAAAGCAATTATCGCTTTTTTAAGGTCTTTTTCGTTAACGCCTTGCTCTTTTAATAATTTTGAAGTTGCATCATTAACAGCCAATAAGCCTAATAACAAATGCTCAACCGAAACAAAATCATCCTTAAATTCTTTTAAATAAGATTGCGCTTTTTGTAATGCTGTGTTGGCATTCGATGACAAATAAGCATCCCCACCAGTTACCTTTGGTAATTTTTCTATAGCTGCGGTTAAGTTTTGCTCAACCACATTAAGGTTTACATTTAGTTTCTTTAGCAAGTAAGAAACCACGTTTTCATCAACAGTTAGCAAACCCTTTAATAAGTGTGCAGTTTCAATAGCTTGTTGCTGATTGCCCTGCGCTATTTCTGAAGCCTTTTGGATAGCTTCTTGTGCTTTGATTGTAAAGTTGTTGAAGTTCATATTTTGCTTTCATTCAAAACAAATGCCACAGCTATTTCGCATCAGCAATCGGAAATTTTGTCGGTAAGAATATTTTTATTGTGTCTAATTGACTGTAAATAAGTTAATTATACTGAAAAAATGTCTGATTGATAAGGTTTTAGGAAAAGAATGTTAGTGGTTCTTTGGCAATCCAGCCCTTCTTTACATTTCTCCCGATGAAAAATCGGGATTCATTCCAATAAGGTTTATATAACAAAGCCAGTAGCTCTTGGGATGTGACTGATAACTAGCAAATTGCATAAAAACTTCAAGTTAAAATCGATGACAATTAATAATTTAGCATTGTTTAGAATTCATTCCGTTGACTTAAGCCAACGGACAAATTAAGATAGTTTTAGCTGCATTATTAATTATTTCAGTTCAATCACATATTCTCCAGCTTGCAAATTAAAGGTTCCACTAGGCATAACTTTCCCATTAACTGTAATATCTAATCCTCTAATCATATCTAGTTTAATTGTTGCGCTAGAATTTGCTGGAATTACAACTTTATAACTTATTCCTGTTGGAGTTCTCTTCCATGAAGAAACAATTTTTCCATAAGGCCCATCGTGAGTAGCTTCAAAAGCATCAAGCCCAGCTACAAAATGAGGCTGTAGTATTACATTTTTAAATCCGGGTTGGTTCTCATCCGGCTTGATGCCACCTGGTGCTTTATATAGCCATGCACCAATTTCTCCAAACATAATGTGATTCATAGAAATATCAGATTTCGCATCTATTGGCCAGTTTTCGTATAAAGTTGTTGCACCATTGGCAATCCACCAACCCCAACTTGGAAAAGTTTTTTGTGAAGCTACTTTATAAGCAACTTCTGCATAACCATTTTCACTTAATGCATTTAAAATGGCTTTTGTACCTAATAATCCCACATCTAAATGGAAATTATCTGCTTCTACTTGTTTAGCTAAATTCTCAGCCACTTTCCATTTCATATCGTCAGGAACAATTCCCCAAAAGAGTGGAACACTCAACTCTGTTTGTAGCCCTTTGTTGTAAATTCCTGTAGTTCTATTTAAATACTTAGCATTAAAGGCATTTTTAATTTTATTAGCTAATGCAGTATACTTTTTAAAGTCGTCAGTTTTGCCTAAAAGTTTAGCTGTTTTAGCTAAAATCACAACATCAGCATAATAATAACATGTTGAAGTTAACTCAACAGGAGATACAGACTTTACAGGAACCCAATCTCCCAAACCCCAAGATGTTAAACCTGTAGGATAAGTTTCATCAATATGGTTTACGTACCTACGGATGTTGTCATAACAATCGGCCAATAATTTTTCATCTCCATAAAATCGATAAATATTCCATGGGATAATTGCAATTGTACTGGTCCAGTCTGGCCCATTTCCCCATTCATAACCCCAACCATCAGTAGGGATAATTGAAGGCAAAATACCATTCGGTTGTTGCTCATCTCTATGATCTGCTAACCACTTTTCGTAGATTGTAATGGCATCAAAGCCGTATAATCCTGTTTCTATAGCAATTGCCGCATCTCCAGTCCATCCATTTTTTTCTCGTTGTGGACAATCTGTTGGATAACCAAAAAGGTTAGATAAATAAGAGTTATTGGTGGCGTAATAAATTTTGTCAATTAATGGGTCAGATGCTTTTACACTTCCTGCAATTGGTACATCGCTATGCATAAAATAACCAACTAAATCTTCTTTTTTTAAGTCTAAGGGTTTGCTTAAACTTACTTCAACATACTGAAAACCTTTGTAATTAAAATGAGGCATAAAACTTTGTTCGCCCTTGCCATTTAAAATTAAAATATCAGTTTGAAAAGGATCTTTGTCATCTGTAGGACGATAATGGACATCGATATTAGACATATCAGCTCTGCCATTTGGATATAGTCTTTCGGTATGCTTTAATTTAACAACTGTTCCTTCTGGACCATTGAGTTTAATTTTACTAACACCAGAAATGTTTCTACCCAAATCGAATAGGTAAGTAGTATCATTAAATTTTTTAATGCTTTTAGCAGCAATTTCTTCTACATTTCTAATTGGATGTAAGGCCTGAGCTACTATTTTATCTGAAGGAGCAGAGCGATAAATTACTCGCTTCCATTTACTATCATCAAAGTTAGCCGTGTTCCAATCCTTTTGTTCTAACCTGGCATCATAATGCTCTGCAGTATAAATGCTATTGAAAATTATTGGACTTAAAGCTGTTTTCCAATCCTTACCAGATTTAATAACCTCTGTTGTTCCATCTGTGTAAGTAATTCTTAAATCCATGCAAAAAGTTGGTCTGTTTCGCCAAGGGGCTTTTTCAAAATCCCAAACTGCAGTAGATTGATGGTTATACCAACCATTTCCTAAAAGTACACCAATTGCATTTTTACTAGCTTTTACTTGATTGGTAACATCATAAGTAACATATAAATTCCTTCTATCGAAACGGGTATACATGGGATCCATTCTGTGGTTACCAACTTTATCTCCATTTAAAGAAAGTTCATATAATCCGCCAGTGGTAATGTAGGCACGAGCTGATTTTATTTTTTTAGTAATTTCAAATGTTTTTCTAAAATAGGGGGCAGGCTTTTGCTGTATATTTTGATTATCGGAAATCCATGAACCCTGCCAATTTTTGCCATTCATCATGCCCATTTCGAAACTTGCAATTTTTATTTTGGTAGATTTTACCTTGTTTTGATCGGCAATATCAACTCTCCAATAATATTTAGTAAAAGGTTTTAGTGATTGCCCAATATAAGTTTTTAGTGAAGAGCTAGTCTGTAACCAGCCTGTGTTCCATTGTACAGCTTTTCCTTGGGCTAGCGCAATAGAATCTGTATTTACTAAAATTCTGAAGGCTGTTTGTTTTGCTCCCGTTCTATTATCATCCATTTGCCAAGTAAAACGAGGGTTTGGATTATCTAAACCAATAGGATTAGTTAAGTATTCTGTCTTTAAAGCGATAACATTTGCAGATTGAGCAAAGGTTAACAGTGGAGACATGCAAAGAATAAAAAAAGATAGTTTTAAAGATTTACTTAGCATTTTATAAAGGATTATTGAATACTAAGGTATTAAAAATGAATTAAAGAATGAGTGTGGCTCAATCTAAATCTGAAGCATAAAAAAAACACCTCTTGCTAAAGAAGTGTTTTTTTTTATTTCTTGTTAAACCTTTTAGGAGTATACGTATCAAATAAAAGATGATTAAGCTAATTACCTACATTTTTAATACTATACTCGCGTTTTTTGTTTTTATAATTTTCTTTATTATTTCTTTTTTCAAAAAGGATTGAGGACTGAGAGACTGTTTAATTTCATTCAAAATCAATTAGTCAATTTATCCTAAAATTTCTTTTAATTTTTGCGTTTGGTGGTCGGCCAATTTTTGAAGTGGACCAGCTGCCAACATTTTCATCATCATGTTCAAATCTGCTGAAATAATATGTTTTGCAGTTGTGCCACCATTATCATTAGGTGCCACAGTCCACTTTAACTCTACATCAAAAGGCGGTTTCTCTGTCGGCACAGCAGTGATTTCGCTGTTTGGTAAACGACTAGAAATCTTAATGGCTAATTTCGCCATGTTTTGAATTGTAAAACTAGCCTCATCGGCTGTAGAAGACCAATTGTAAATATTATCAGGCATTAATTGCTGATGGTTATTTAAATCTTCTAAGAAATTATATACTTTATCTATTGGTAGCCCAATCTCTACTGAGCTTTCTATAATTGTCATATTAAAAAGGTGTTATATTTTAGAACCGATCGTTTCTTTTCCCCATTCTGAAGGGTTTTCACGCCATTTGTTCAATAAATTTATTTCGTTTTGTGCAATAAAGCTATGTTCTGCAGCATAGCTAATTAATGTTGAGTAATTTGAAAGTGTTGAATAACGGCATTTTGCTGCTGCAAAACTCTCGTCAGCTTTATCAAAACCATAGGTAAATATAGCAACTAAACCAGCAACTGATAAACCTGCAGCACGCAAAGCATCAACAGCTTGTAAGCTGCTTTTTCCTGTAGAGATTAGGTCTTCAATAACAACAACGCGTTGCCCTTCAATAATTTCACCCTCAATTAAGCTTCCAGTACCGTGTTCTTTTGCTTTAGCTCTCACATAAATAAATGGTAAACCTAATTCTTGAGCTACCAAAACTCCTTGTGGAATACCAGCAGTTGCAACTCCAGCAATTACATCAACAGCACCGTATTCTTCTTGGATCAATTGTGCTAATTTCTGACGGATATAAGTTCTAACAGATGGATGTGAAAGCGTAATGCGGTTATCACAATAAATTGGCGATTTCCAGCCAGATGCCCAAGTAAACGGATGATTTGGTTGTAGTTTTATTGCTTTAATTTGTAATAAAAATTCAGCTACCTTTAATTCAATATCACTTTTATTATACATGTTTCAAAAATAACTAATTTATATGAATGATAAGGCTTTGTTTTCCTTGGAATATTAATATTTATAAAAAGATGAAATCCAACTGATTGAAACAGAGTGTTTTGATTTGCTAATATTTTGCAAAAACATTAAAAAACCTTAGTTATCATTTAAATAACGCAGTTTATTTATTTAAATTCATAATTTTTTTAATACTTTTAAAACCTACAGTTGATTTAAAATTTAAACAAACCTCTAGGTATTGTATTTAAACAAAGTCGCCGTATTAAGAACTTTACCTCATATGAAGAGCTACCGAATTTATATCAATAACAATACTTTGTTTATTGCAGATTCTATACCTAAGCAAGTAGAAAAAATCCAACAATTAGAAACAACTGATTTTAATTTTCTAGAATTTTATAAAACCCTTAAAAAAGGTGGTAATAAACATTATGCTTTAATTGATAGAGATCCTAAAGAGTTGTTTAAAAAGATCAAGAAAAAATTAACGTTAATAAAAGCCGCAGGAGGGTTGGTTGCAAATAGCAACGGTGATTTCTTATTTATTTTTAGGAATAAAAAATGGGATTTACCCAAAGGGAAAGTTGAGAAGGGTGAAAAAGTTAAAGATACCGCAGTGAGAGAGGTAGAAGAAGAATGTGGTGTAGAGATAGAAAAACGAGAAGAACGTTTATGTAAAACTTATCATATTTATGAGCTTGGGGGTAAGGTAATTCTAAAACGTACAACTTGGTACAAGATGAAAGTTAAAGGAAGCCCAAAACTAATACCACAAAAGGAAGAAGGAATTACCACCGCATCTTGGGTTGCGCCATTAGGTATTAAAGTTAAAATGAAAAATACTTATCCCTTAATATTAGATGTACTGAAGGCAGAGGGTTTAGTGTAACTACAAAAACTCAATTACTTCTTTAGGTACAAACGGACTTACATCTCCGTTGTTTCTTAAAATATCTCTCACAATGGTTGAGCTGATAGCAGAATATTCTGGTTTGCTTAGCAATAAAATGGTTTCTACTTCTGGCATCATCGTTTGATTAATTTGAGCTATTGCTCTTTCATATTCAAAGTCAGATGCAGAACGAATACCCCTCACCATGTATTTTGCATTTATTTTTCTACAGAAATCAACAGTTAATCCTTCATACAGTTGAACATCAACATTTTCATTTCCAGCAAAAATTGTTCTCACCATTTCTTCTCTTTTTTCTGCAGAAAGAAAGTTTTGCTTTGAACTGTTTAACCCAATTCCAACTATAATACGGTCAAATAATGGCAATGCTCGTTTTAAAATATCAACATGAGCTATCGTAATTGGGTCAAAAGAACCTGGAAATAATGCGATTTTCATAGCGTAAATATAAAATAAAAATTA
The DNA here is from genome assembly GCF_005116505.1 of Pedobacter polaris. Classification (GTDB taxonomy): domain Bacteria; phylum Bacteroidota; class Bacteroidia; order Sphingobacteriales; family Sphingobacteriaceae; genus Pedobacter; species Pedobacter polaris. The sequence continues at coordinate 1,194,745 of NZ_SWBR01000002.1, read as the reverse complement.
GAAGTCCGGAGTCAGGAAAGTCTGGAAGATTAAAGGTTATCCGCCGCATTATTGCAAGGAATGAAGCAATCTACTCTCTCAAAAGCGTTAACCTGCTGTAGTAAGTAGGAAATTGCCAAAGCTGATGAAAATTGGCTATGCACTGACCACAGACTAAAAAGCAAACTCTTTATGTTTTGTGTGCAACTCTAGGTTTATCCTTCAACTTTCTCAAAAAAGCTGAAAGAACTATTTCCATATTTTCTTACTTCTGTAAAGCCCGCCAATTGATTTAATTTTAGAAATGGTGGGTGCTCAACAATTAAAGTTCCATTAGCTGTTAATAAATTATGCTTCATCACTAACTGAGGAATCATCGGAATGTTTGGTAAGTCATAAGGTGGATCGGCAAAAATGATGTTATATTGATGATTATCCTTCTCTAAAAATTTAAAAGTATCAGCTTTTTGCGGCTCTATTTGAGTTAATTCAAATTTTTCTGCAACAGATTTTATCCAGGCTACACAACCGGGGTGTTTATCTACTGCTGTTACATGCTTAATCCCTCTCGATGCAAATTCTATGCAAATGCTTCCAGTGCCACTAAAAAGGTCTAAGACATCGCATTCATCAAAATCATAAGTATTATTAAGGATATTAAACAAAGCCTCTTTCGCCATGTCTGTTGTTGGTCTTACAGGAAGATTTGCCGGGGCATTAAATTGTCTTCCTTTTAAAATTCCACCTATTATCCGCATTGGTAAAGGGCTAATAAGCTGCTATAATAATGAGCAGGCATGTCGTCTAAAACTTGTTGATCTAAACTGTTGTTAATAGTTAGAAATTGAATTGTATTGAAGTATTTTAATAAACAATTGTACTTTTCATCATTTTTATGAACAATTCCAGTTAAATAGATATTACATGAAGCATTAATGTTAAGTTGATTAATCATCACTAAAAGGTAATAGTTAAACTCTTGAATGTCATCTATCTCATAAGATTGCTGAAAAATAATTTGATTGTTGTTGAGATAGATTATACTTAGCGAACCAACAGTAAAATCTAAAACTAAAGCAGTTTCCTTCATCTGCTCTGCTAATGCTAGTAAACCAGCATTTTCATGGTATTTCTTTCCACTAGCAAAGTTAATTGCCTCATCAGTATTTGTTGGTAAGGAAAAAATAGTATTAAAGCCAAAATGAGATTGATGTGCTACATATAAATTTCCAGAATGATTTTCTGTGAAAAATTGTGCATTTGAGCTTAAATTATCTGCTGTATATAGCTCAAGAGGAATAGCAATTGAATTTGGCGTATGTACAGCAATTTTTACTTCCTGATAAGGCAAGCCCAAATAAATGTCTGTCTTTAAGCGATCAATTAATTTTTTTGCCCCATTTTCGCACTCCTGCTCATCAAAAACAGCATTTACCTTTTTAGTTTCTGTATTAACTATTGCATAAGAGAAACTTTTTGAGCCCACTTTTACCAACAAATTACAAGATGGTGCACTTGCCGGGTCAAAAGTTGGATCTATTAATAATATGCTGTTTTTATTATCCATTATGTTGGCAAAAATAACTTTTTTCTATAACATTCCCATTGCATCTTTGTGAAATGGATAAAGTCAATATCATTGCTCAATCATATCCTTTCCAACCTACTGCAGAACAATTGGTTTTTTGCACTAAAGCGACATCGTTTTTAGGGCAAAATGAAACCAATAAATGCTTTATTTTAAGAGGATATGCCGGTACTGGTAAAACAACGTCAGTAGCTGCATTGGTTAAAGCTTTACCACAATTTAAATTAAATGTTGTTTTATTGGCGCCAACTGGAAGAGCGGCAAAAGTAATTAGCAGTTATACCCAGAAAACTGCATTAACTATCCATAAAAAAATTTACAGAAAACGTAGTGCTGTTTCTACCGAGATGGCTTTTCAACTTGCACCAAACTTAGCAGAAAATACATTATTTATTGTTGATGAGGCTTCTATGATTGCAGACGAATGGAATCAGCAAAACGGATCTTCATTTTTAAAAGATTTAATAGAATTTGTATTTCAGGTAGGCCCAGCAGGAAAAGATAAAAACTGTTCTTTGTTATTTGTTGGAGATACGGCTCAATTACCACCTGTAGGGAGTACCGATAGTCCGGCATTGAATGAGAAATACCTACAAGATAATTTTGGTTTAAAAGTTACTGCAGTTGAACTTCAAGAAGTGGTAAGGCAAGAAAAAAAATCAGGTATTTTGGCAAATGCAACAATGCTGAGAAAGTTGATTAATGAATACAAGGAGGAAGAAAAAGAATTACCAAAATTCTTAACCAAAAGCTACAGGGATATTTTTAGCATGACAGGTATTAAACTTGTAGAGGGTTTAGAATATGCATACAGCAAATTTGGGATTGAGAATTCACTCGTTGTTTGTCGTTCAAATAAATCTGCAAATGTTTATAACAACCAGATTAGAGCTAGGTTACTTTATAGAGATGAAGAATTAAGTGGAGGAGACCAGATTATGGTTGTTCGTAATAACTATTTTTGGTTGCCAGAAAACCCAAAGGCATCATTTATTGCCAATGGAGATATGGCTAAGGTAGTGCGGGTGCGTAGGGAAGAGGAACGTTACGGTTTAAGGTTTGCAGAAGTTAATTTAGAGTTTTTAGATTTTCCAGAAGTGGGGACAATCACCTGTAAAATAATTTTAGATACGCTGCAAGCAGAAACACCAAATCTACCTTATGAAAAAAGTAAACAGCTTTTTGAAGGTTTAATGATGGATTATGATCATTTAAATAGCAAACGAGAAAAAATGCAAGCCATCAAGGATGATCCTTATTACAATGCCTTACAAATTAAATTTGCTTATGCTGTTACATGCCATAAAGCACAAGGTGGACAATGGGATGCCGTTTTTGTAGATCAAGGTTACTTAACAGATGAAATGATTGACCTAGATTTTTTACGTTGGTTGTACACTGCATTAACTAGAGCAAAGAAAGAACTGTTCTTGGTTAATTTTGCGCAAAACTTATTTGCAACGAACCAAGAAGAATAAAAGTAACCGCAAATGCACAGTTTTATTTGCGTTTAAAAATCATAACGCTAAATCTGCGAATCAGCGCCAAGGAATCTAATTTATATCTTATCAAAACTATCAGCTAATCATGCAATTAGGCTTAAAGGCACGGACTTTGCTACAATTAGAAAAATCATAGTGTTAACCAAATCTTAAAACCATGAAGAACAAAAACTTTCTTTACATCACATTTATTTTGATAAGCATAATTACATTTTCATGTAAAAACCAGGATTTAACCACAACAGCAACAATTAAATATGGCACATCTTTTGGCATGTGTGTAGATTATTGTCAACGTGAAATCCTTTTAAATGGTTCAAAAGCAACATTTGCGAAGAGTAAAAATGGAAATAATCCGGATACAAAAACTTGCACAAAAGAATTAGATGAAGTAACCTTAACAGCTCTTCGTAAAAGCATAGATATGAATGCTATAAGTAATCTTCCTGATGTGATCGGTTGCCCAGATTGTGCAGATGGTGGTTCAGAATATGTAGAAATAACAAGTAATGGTAAAACAAAAAAGGTAGTTTTTGAATACGGAAAAACGCCTCCTTCATTAATTGATTTGGTAAGTAAATTAAAGCCGGTCTTTCAATCATTTAACGATTGTAAATAAGAAAAAACCAAAAATGCCATTAACCTAAAGGCAATGGCATTTTTTGCATCAAATAAATAAATAAAAATTTTATTACTTATCCTACTACTTTTACGTTTTCAGCTTCTGGACCTTTTTTTCCTTCTTTCACTTCAAACTCAACTTGTTGTCCTTCTTGCAAAGATCTTGTGCCTCCTAATGCAGAATGGTGACAAAAAATATCTTTGCCGCCTTCTTCTGGGGTAATGAATCCAAAACCTTTTGCATCATTAAACCATTTTACTGTACCTGTCATAACTTCTTTTTTATTAAATTAAAAAGTGAAGATAACAATTTCAATATAAAAGGTTAAATTATTTTGATACAATTACACTATAATAACTAATAAATATAAAAAAAGGTATGGCTCTCTCAAGCCACACCTCACAAAAAACTCCCTTAAGTAGAAAATTCTACTATATATTTATACGCTTAAATCGGTTAAATGGTTTGCTTTAAGGTGAAATTTTTTTCTTAAAAGTTTAATCAGCAAAGTGATCAACAACAATTTTAATCTCATCGTCAGTAACTGTTATTCTTCTTTCCTTATATAAACCACCTACAGCTTTCTTAAATGCACTTTTGCTAATTTGAAAACGTTCATAAATTTCATCTGGTGTGCTTTTATCGCCCAAAGAAATTTTACCTCCATTGTCTTTTAATTCTTTTAAAATAACATCTTTGGTGTCAAGTATATGTCCGTAACCTGTTGGTTGTAAGGTTAAATCTATTTTACCTTCTACACGTACTTTTTTAATCCAGCCTTTACGTCGCTCTCCTGGTTTTAGGTTAGAGAATAATTCATTATGGTATAACAAACCAATATATCTGTTATTGATAATCGCATTAAAGCCTAAATCGGTTTTTTCACTAATTAATAAACTTACTTCATCTCCTTCATCAAAGTCAAAATCATCTTCTTCAATAAATTTATCAAGTCTAGAAGAGGCTAGCATTCTGTTGTTAGTTTCATCTAAGTAAACAAACACTGCATAGCTCTCGCCAATTTCCATCATTCTTTTTTGCTCACGAGTTGGTACATAAACATCTTTTCCTATACCTAAATCTAAATAAGCACCATCATCGTTGGCATCTACAACTGTTAAAAAAGCAAAGCTTTCTACTTCTGCAAAAGCTTCTTGTGTAGTTGCGATTGTATTGCCATCCTTATTTACAAATACAAATACTTTAAGGGTGTCACCTAGTTCAGCATCTTTTGGAACATGCATATAGGGTAGTAAAATTTCTCTATCCCCATCACTTAAGCTTAATCCGTCACTGTTTTTTGCTACAATTCTTAAGTCATTGTATTTTCCTATTTCTATCATTTTTTGTTATTTGAGTTAAGCTATTTTCTTCAATAGCTATTTTATTTATTGGATGCAAAGTTACATAAACTTTAGCTGGTAAATATGAAGTGGTTTTTATACTCATTGAAAAGAAAAATAATTAATTTAGACGAAATAAACCAATAGCGAACTAAATTAATGAGTCAACAAATTCCTACATTTTTCCTCGGCGATGAATATTTTATCGACGAGAAGGTAAGCTTCTTAAAGTTTACAAACGAGTATAAAGTTTACAATGAACTTGGCGTTCAAATTGGTGCTATTAAACAACGCATGACCGGATGGCATAAAATTTTAACCTTGCTCATTAATAAAGCAATGATGCCATTTCAATTGGAAATTACAGATGTTAATGACCAATTACAAGCAACAATAACAAGAGGATGGACATTCTGGATGTCTAAAATTATTGTTACTGACCCTAATGGAGCAGAAATTGGCCATATTAAGCAGAAGTTTAAGTTCTTTAAACCAACCTTCCTAATTAATGATCCTTCTACTGGAGAAAATATAGCGCAGATTACCGGTGATTGGAAAGCATGGAATTTCACAATTAAAAATGCGACAGGAGAAGATATGGGAAAAATTAGCAAAAAATGGGCTGGTGCAATGAAAGAAATTTTTACCAGTGCAGATAAATACAACGTCTCTATCGATCCAAATTATGCTGAAAATAATAAAAAGGTAGCTATTGTTGCTACCGCGATAACTATAGATATGGTTTTGAAAGAAAGTAAATAAAAAAAAGCTCAGACTTAAAACTGAGCTTTTTTTGCTTTAATGATCTTGAAATCAAACTTTTTAAGATAGGTGATTGTTTACTAATAGATTTAAAACAACGTTATGAACTCATCAGATTCAGCTAAAAAAGATGAAGCCAATGCTGCTCATCAAACTCCGGAAGCACCTAAAAGTGCACATGCTACTCCAGTTGTAGAAAAATACATCAAAAAACGCAATGTTAAAGCAGAGCAACAAATTCAGCATGAAGAGAACGGAAACGGGCAGTCAGAATAATTTAACTTTTTGTCACACTTCTTTTTGGTTCATAGTTTAAACCTGGCGAAAGCCAATACAATAGTGCTATTCTAGAATATCTATAATTAAACGGAGAGAACATTACCGTAGTAGCGAACAAAAGCAAAACGAAATACCATAAATTCTCATACTCTAATTTTAAGCCAAAAATATAAGCAGCTACACTTACAGTAATCATCTCTGCTACGTTCATGGCATAACTCACAAACATTGCAACATAAAAATATCCGGGTTCACGCTCAAACTTCAAGTTGCAATGAGGACATACCTCATTCATTTTCTGAATTTTAAAACCGTAAGTAGGGCCTGAAAAAACTTTGCCAACTCTACATCTAGGACATTTAGCATTTACAAATGCACTCCACTGTGAAATATATAATTCATTTTTTTCTTTATTTGGTTCCATGATATGTGGTGTTTAATTTTCTAAATTTTTCTGGTGTAATGCCTTCATACTTTTTAAAAAATTTAATGAAGTAAGACTGATCATCGAAATTGAGCTTATCAGCAATCTCGGCAACCATTAAATCAAGATTGATCAATAAACGTTTAGCTTCAAGCATTACTCTTTCTCTTATTAAAGTGCCTGCAGAAATACCTAAAAAGTCATTGCATAAAGCATTTAAATGATTTGGGGTGATGTACAATAATGCTGCATATTCTTTAGGTAACCTTAGTTTTTCATAATTCTGCTCAATTAAATGCTGAAAACTTTTAAGTAGGGTATGATTGTAAGAATTGTGTATTGATTTTTGAGATGAATCAGTTGATCTAGAAACTTCAATGAATAGTCTTAAAAGCAATGTCTTTACTAAATCGTCATCAATAGGTTGTTCATTCTGTCCTTCTTTTAAAATGTCTTCAAAAATTAAAGCAATGATATGTTGAACAGTTATTGGCAACGTGAGGACTTGAAGATCTGGTTGTCCGCTAAAAAAATCAAATTTTTCTAAATAGTCTGGTTTTAATAAAAATGAACTCAAATAATCACTAGAAAAGTTGATGATATAACCTTCTGGCTCAGTTTTAAAATCCCAGCTATGAACTTGACCAGGAATCATAAAATAAATTAAACCTGGTTTTACATCAAATTTTTTAAAATCTATTTGCTGTTTTCCTGCCCCCTCGGTAAAAAATACCAAATGATAAAATGAATGTCTATGGGCAGAATGTAAGTGCTGATGTTGCTTTGAATAATACCCAAATCTACTCACTAAAATGCCATCATTTTTATAGGCTTTAAAGTTTTGAATATCGTAAATGGGAATATCAGATTTCATATACAAAAGTACCATTTAATAACCTTTCATTAAAGGTATAATCTTTATTTAAAATGGTACTTTTTACTTATTAGAGGTTTTTACGATTCAGAGCGAAGCGAAGAATTTCAGAATTGAATTTTTTTACTATTAGATTCCTCCAAAGTCGGAATGACAGCACTGTATAAATTAATCTATATGTAAACATAACTAGCAACAATTACAATGAAAACAAATTACTTACTTAAAAAGCCAATGAAATAGTTTTTTGTGGAAATTGAGAGCTATGAGATAGGATCATATTCATAATATAGTCATTCGATGGGTAGGGTATAATGGCTGATTTTAAGGTTTCTAAATCAGTAATGTCTACATAATCCGAGATATAACCCATGCCGTAAAATTTACCTTTTTCTACCCATAAGCAACTTTTTTCATCCTCTGATCTGCCGCTGTCTATTAATGCAAAAGAAGGTAATAAGTTTTGTAATGCCGCAATGGCTCGCTTTACCTTAAAATTATAAAGAGCAGTGCTTTCCTCGCCAATGCAAGCACCTTGACAAGTACCATTAGAGTGGCCAGTGCAGGCTGATTTTAACGTTTGAATGAAACATAGTTTTTCACAAAGTTTATGATCTGCTATCATTGTTCTTAACAATTGATGTCCTTCTAATAAGTTATTGAAACTATAAAGTGCAGCGCCATTTTTTTTATATTTATCAATTCCGAGGCGGATATAGCCATTTTGATCTTCGAAATGATACAATGAGTATTTCTGTTCAAAGCGTTTCATTGCCCTATTATTTTCTGGCCAAAGTTTTTTAATTTCGGCAGCTTCTAAAATAAAAGCCATTAATTCTGTACCACAAGTTTGAAAATCTATACTATGTATGCTTCTTAAAAAGTTTTGCCTTTGCATACTGATGCTATTTCCGCTAAAATGAGTGCAAACTCTCTTTTTTAATTGTTTTGCTTTGCCAACATATACTACTTTACCCTTTTCGTTTTTAAAATAATAAACACCGGGTAAATTTGGTAATTTATCAATTTCAGAGCGATGTAAATTAGGTGGTAAAGTTTGTTCTTTAGAGGTCTTTTTTAAGGTATCGCTTATTAATCCATCCTCGTCTTTGGCAATTAGCATTCCTAGTATAATAGCTGTAGCAGCTGCATCTCCTCCAGCTCTGTGTCTGTTGTTTAAGGGAACAGCCAATGAATTGCAAAGCTTGCCCAAACTATAGGAGGGGAGACCTGGGAATATTTTTCTGCTTAGCCTTACAGTACAGAGCTTTTTAATATTTAAGGTATAACCGCAGGCATCTAAATGGTGGCGAATAAAGGAGTAATCGAAATTTACGTTATGTGCTACAAAAGTTTTATCGTGTAATAAATTATAAATTTCATCAGCAACTTCTTTAAAATCAGGTGCATTAGCAACCATTTCATTGTCAATTCCAGTTAGTGCCTGTATATGGACTGGAATGTGTTGATTTGGATTAATTAGTGTTTCATAGCTATCGATAACTATTTCACCATCATGAATTTTGATGGCAATTTCTGTAATGCCATGCGCTGCTGCATAGCCTCCGGTGGTTTCGATATCTACAACTGCGTACAACATATTAATTAATGATTAACAAATATATGCTAAAAAAATTAGTAATAAAATAAAATTATTCACTAGCTGTGCTGCTTATGATAGGAATAAAAAAAGTTTAAAAAAAATTAAGGTTAGTATAATAAACTTAAAAAATAGACGTCTATATATGTGAGAGCGTTAATTTAGATGGCGGGGATAAGACTTAGGTTTTATCTCCGTCTCTTTTTTAAAGCTTTTCTAATCACTAGGTCACAATGAAGAAACTGATAATTTTCATCGTCTTTGCGAAGCCGATTTTTCATCGGCTGTGGCAATCTCCTTTTAGCTTTTAATTATTAATAATTACAAAAGAACTTTAACAACAGCAATGACGCGGAATTGGTAGAGATTAGGGTAATGGAACTGGCTTATAGCTGTTAGGAGTAGGAAATTTTTTTTTGATTATACAATAATCTAAAATATTGAGCGTCTATATATACGAGAGCGTTAATTTAGATGACGGGGATGGGGCCAAGGCTTTATCCCCGTTTCTTTTTGAAATAAAAGTAGCAAAGCGGAAATAAGCAAATTAGTCCTAAAATAAATCCACCTATCGTATCACTAGGCCAATGTGCACCCAAGTAAACTCTCGAAAAAGGAATGGCTACCATTAAAAAAGCAGAAATATAAATTACTGATTTTCTTGTATTAGCTGGGATATTTTTCATTGTTTTCATTAATATAATTATGAAACCAAAGAATAATACATAAGACATTACATGACCACTCGGGAAGCTTTGAAACCTATTAATTTCTACCAAACGAACATAAAAAGCAGTAGGTCTTGGTCTATCTATGACGCTTTTAATTCCTAAAATAACTAATCCAGATAATAAAATTGAGGTAATAAAATAGGATTCTCTTCGATATTTAAATAAAAAAAATACAGCTGCAACAACCAAAACCATCAATAAAGACCAAGGTAATTCTCCAAAGAAGCTAATCGCTAGCATTATTTTATCCAGCGTGTCTGAATGAAATTTTTGAATAAATAAGGAAATAGAGATATCTAGTGCAGGTACTGGATGACGAATAACTAATATACTTAAAATTACAAAAGTGATGATTAACGTAAAAAGAGAAATAAATAAAAAATTACGGTTAATGCGCATCTAAGTTTCTTCGCTTATTTGATTTGTAAAAAAATCTAAGTTAATATTTTTAGCTGAGGCTTAAAATAAAAATGTCCTAGTTTAGTACTAAGACATTCTTAATGATTTTATTTACTAGTTTGCTTTATTCCAAATATCAGTAGGAATTGCATCTTCACAAGGACATTTAGCTTTGTTGATGGTAATCAATTTAATTGATGAGGAAACTTTAGTTGCATAATTTTTAAAACCTTCATCGTTCATTGTACTACGAGCCATTGCTGCCGCTGCACAAAAAGACCACAATTGAGCATCTTTTTTATCAGTAAGCATTTTTGCCTTGTAACGTTCTGCCATTGCATAGTAAGTTTTAAACTGCTCTGAACTGGCAACATTGCTTGTGCTGGTTAATTTAATGGTGTGCCTGCTATTTGCTACTCCTTGTTTAAAAGTCTGAATGGTTGAAGGATTGATAACCTCAATTCGATAATCAACATTGTTTCTTTGGTGTACGTATGAAAAAATATTTCCTTCAACTCTGTTGTATGTAGAAGTTAAATTAGGTTCAATTAAGGTTAAACTGTTTTGGTTGTAATTTATAGTTACAGTATAATAGCCATCCTCAGTAGTGTATTGACCGGATATTAATTTAATTTGTGCCCTTACAAAAGTAGTGGCACAAACTAACATAACAAAAAGTAAGGTTCTCATGGGCATTGGCCCTTTCTTTTTTCTGCTTCTGCAAAATTGTTGGCATCATTGCAACCATAGGTTCTTGCATAGTATTCCCAATTTGCTTTGCAAGAAGAAGAAAGCCTATTCGGAATTTGAATTGTATTTTTTTTGCCAGTTGCACAAGTGTAGCTGTAAGTATAAGTTGTATTGTCAACTTTTTTTGTTTCTTCTTCTGGTTCTGCTTCAAAAAGCTCGCAGCCAGTAACTAGCAATGGAAGCGCCATTGCCATCATTAAAAATTTTTTTCCCTGTGTCATTTTGATTTGTTTTATGGTTTAATAGTTAACCAAAACTAACTAGGAAGAAAATTTACTACAATACTTATTTCTCGGTATTTTTCATCACTTTACGTTTACTCTTATACCTTCACTATGTGTGGTAAACTCTGGTGCATACATGCATTGTAATGAAGTAATTCCATTACTAAAATTGCCTGCATGAGTAACTCTAAGTTCATATTCAAAAACATAAGTTCCTTTGCGCATATAGCCGATGAAGAAATTAGTGCTGGCATCTTTTGTGCTTTCATAATAACCTAACCCATCTTGATACTTGTATCTAGATATTACATTTACAGGTTCAAAACCAGCTGATCTCATGTCTTTTAAGTGAACATATTCCATGTCTCTGTCACTATAAATTTCGATACGTACTTTCACTAAATCGCCAGGAGTAAGCACGTTAGCAGTTGTTAATGGGGTTAAAATATTGCCTTTGGTCGTATTATTCTGAATAAATAATTGTTTTTTAATTTTTACGCCTGTATTTGCAGGTGTAATTTTATCTAATTGCTCAAAATATTGCCAATATAAGGCACCCCACGCAATGGTTTTATTGTTATTTTTTATTTCAACTTTACCCATTTCTGGTTTAACGGCAACACCAGCAATGGTAACTTTTTGATAGCCCGTGCCAGCTTCTTTTCGGTTATTGGCAAAACCTAAATCAGTAAGAGTTTGGTTGCCGATTAAAATTTCTGGTTCAGCAGACTCTGCAAGCAAATCATAACCTTTCATTAATAAAGCATAACAAGCAGCTGCGGTTGCTTTGGTAGTTTTCCAATCATTGGTCTGTTTGTTCTTTAATAACCAAATTTTCATTTCCTCAACAGATTTACTGTCAGCAACAACTTCATCAAATGCTTCAATTAATAAAGATTGTGTTTCAATCGGACTTTGGTACCACCACCAACCACTTTTATTATCTGCCCAATACATTCCCATTTCCTCATGCTGTTGAGCGGTTTGTTTAAGTAGGTTAATAATTTTTATAGGCTCAGTCTTATTTCCATTTCTATGTAAAACTAAGGCAGTTTGCCCTAATTGATAGCTGCTAAAAGTTTTCCAATTTGTTGCAATTCTTTTTAGGTAAAAGTCTTTTGCTTTTATAAAATCTGGATTTGTGTTAATTTGATTGGTATAACTTCTTGCAAATAAATAATGTAATTGCATATAATCTAAATGCTTTCCGGCTATTTCATTCTTATAATCTTTTACCAACTCTTTATCCAAATAGATAATTGCTTTATTTAACATTGCGTTTAACGTTGGGTAAGTTTTATCGTCTATTAGTTTTAGTTTTTTAAGTTGACCAATTCCTAAAACGATGTGTTGGGTGATGTACCGATTACCCTCCATTCCAGTAAACCAAGGGAAAGAACCATCATTATATTGCATCTTTTCTAACTTTTCGAAATTGCTCTTTAATTCATAAGTCATTCGGTTTAAATCAAATAAAGCAGCTAATCTTTTTTTGCGTTCCGTTTCATTATTAGCATTTCTAACCCAAGGTGTTTCTTCTAATAAAATTGATTTCAGCTCTGGATTCTTCTCCAAATTTGATAAAAGAGCTTCCCCGTTTTTCGTATTTTGCCACTGATTAAATACCTCTTTGATTTTTGGTGAACTATTGATAATTCCTGTTGCAAAACTATTGGCGTAAAAACGACTGAAAGTTTGTTCTGCACACTCATAAGGATATTCCATTAAGTAAGGTAGAGCTTGTACAGCGTACCAAATAGGGTTTGAAGTAAACTCGAAAGTAACAGCCTGATTGCGCAAGGTTTTTGATGAACCTGAATTGATCAGCTTCTCCATTGTAAATGTTTTACTCGTATTGCCACGAACATTGATCGGCATACTTTCTGTAACCAACATTGAATTTGGTAAAACTGGAATGGTCATTTCTTCACCGTCACTAAACTTTCCAGCTTGCGCTACAACCTTATAACTTATAGCACTAATGCCTGCTGGGATGATTAATGTCCATTTTAAAACCTCATTGCCGCCATTTTCTAATTCAAAATCTTTTTGAAGTTGATTGCCGACTTTTAAAATTTGGATTACTTTTCCTGTTAAAGCATTTTTTAACTCTAAATAAGCATCTCCTTTTAATTTTTTGCCCGATATGTTATTCAGTTTAGCACTAAACAAAATGGTATCACCTTCACGGAAAAAACGTGGAGCATTTGCAGAAATGGCCAATTGTTTTTGCGTTACTAACTCATTGCTAATGGTTGCTGTTTTTAAATCTTTAGTATGAGCAAACCCCATCATTTTATACCGAGTTAACGATTGTGGAATGGTAAATTCAATGTTTATTTCTCCATTTTCATTGGTTTTTAATTGAGGGTAAAAGAAAGCGGTTTCATTGAAATTGGTACGTGGAATAATATTATTAAGTTTTGTGTTGGGTCTATTTTTTAAAGCTTCCTCTTCTTTAAATAAATCATTATCTGGACTGCTATTTCCATAAATTTGATTAGTTTGAACACCAGCCACTTTTCCTTCTAAACTAGATGACCCCCTTAATGTAACTTGATCCAAAGTTGAAACCGAACCAGTCACTTCTTTACGTTTCATAACTGCACCCGCCCCAGTAATTACAACTTCATTTAATGCATTTCCATTAGCCTGTAATTTAAAATCTAATCTTTTCTTTTGCCCAACTTTTACTTTGCTTGTCTTATAACCTACAAATGTTACTGTCAATTCATCGCCAGGTTTTACATCTATGGCGTAAACTCCATAATAGTTAGTTACCGTATTTAGTTTTCCAGATTTTACAACTGCTCCAGGTATCGCATAACCCTCATTATCTAATACAATTCCGTATAGCAGTTTTCCCTTTGCCAGTTCTGCCAACTTGTTTGAAGCCTCCGCAGATATACCCTTTTTTATCTTGTTTTGGAGATTTTGTATATAATTTCGATAACCATAATTATAACCACCATAATAGTTGTAGCCAAATAAATTTAGATTTTCATATTGCCTAATCTTTGTGCTATAATCAATGTAAGTTCTCAAAAACCAAAGCACATTGCCGTAACTAAGTTGGTTGTTGCTAAATTGCCATACATACTCCTCGTAATTAAAAGTATTTCTTAAGTTCTGGTTCCAACTCATTCTTTTAAAATCATCTAAAGAGGCATCATATAAAGTGGCAACCATTTCTGCCATTTCCTTTTCGCCACTTTTATTGCTGATTTGTAGTTTCCAACTCTCTTTTTCGCCAGGTTGTAACTTGTCTCTAAAGGTTAAAAATTTAATATCTAGTTGTTTCGTAGGGTCTTGGATATATACTCTTTGCAATGAATTATAAACGCTACCATTGTTTACCATAGTAAATTGTACTGCAAAACCGTCTTCAAAATTGGGTTTCGGCGTTATTTTAACAAATGTTTGTTTTGGTGAAAGATTTAGCCAAACTTTTTCTACGATGGTATTTTTATAATAAACCTCGTAATAAGCTTTGCTGTTTTTGGTTAGACCTGCAACTCTAAATACTGCACTTTCTTTTAGAGAAATGAAGTTTTTTTCTGCTACAATCCATTCTAAATTAGTTTTAATTGTTGTTGGTTCTTTACCATACACCGTTACAAAACGTTCAATAGAAGTGGTATCATTTAATTCGTTTTTAGCAATAAATTTAACTTTATAATAACCAGAAGCCAGTTCATTTTCACTGATTTTAAAATTACCTAGACCTTTATCGACTATGCTATTTTGATTAAATTGTGTTTTAATGATAGGCCATTTTGCAAAATTGAGTTCGTTATTGTAATCATCATTAGGAAAAGCCTTAATGAATTCTTCTTTGCTCAAAGTATATTGCTCTGCGTAAAAAGGACTTTTATTGGTTAGCCTGTTTGGTGCCTCTAGTAAAAACCATTCAGCTTTAACTGAAGCCTTAATTGGTACGTAGTTTAAGTTGGTAACAGAAAAAGAAATACTGTCTGTTTTAGCACTTAAAAACAACATGTTGTCGTTGGTTACTGTTAATGCAATATCTTTTTTACCCACATTTATAGTTGTAGATTTTGTTCTGGTTTCTCCATTCAAATCAGTTAGCGTTACCTCAATTTCAAAGGCATAATTCGTTTTATCGTTAGGTGCTTTAGCAAAGAAGTTAAACTCAAATTTTCCACCTGCTTTAGTTGTTGATGTGCCAATGGCTATTTGCTGTTTATGAAATGCGTTAACACCATAAATAGCATAAGATTGACTATAGCTTAACCTATAATCGAAAATCATCCTGCGATAAATCTTATACGAAACCTTTGCATTGCTAACCGAATACCCAGAAAATGCCAAAGCTTTACCTTGTACTTTTATGCTATCATTAAGTTTGTATTGCTGATTAAACTTATCGAAAACAACTTCGAAAGTGGGTCTTTTATATTCTTCAACTTGAATATTTATACCACCGTATTCCGTTTCTAGTCGCATTTGTCCATTTAGTTTTCCCATAGGGATAGTAAATGAACCTTGAAAAGTTCCAAACTCATTGGTGGTTACAGTTTTCTCTTCAATCTCTTTTCCATTTGCATCTTCAAAAGTAAGGTCTAACTTTTCTCCTGTTAGAATTACGTTCTTGTCATCTTTATAATCAATAAAAAGACCTTTATAAAAAATGGTTTGTCCGGGGCGATAAATTGGTCTGTCGGTAAATAAGATTACTTTTTTATTGTCGTCATCATCCTGGTTATATCTTCTATTGTAATTATTTACTTGAAGTGATAGGGTATCTTGCTTTAAAAATACAAGTGCAGTATTTATATTTTGAATTTCATCTGTTGATGCATAACCAAAATCGTTTGTTGTTAAAAGTTTGCCTAATGAACCTTTGCCGTTGTAATTATTCCGTTCTTGTTGAATGGTAACCCCTTTTAAAGGCATTCCATTGGTTCCGTTAACTACAAAATATTCGTGTATACCATTGCTAATTAGTCTGTTGGTAACTATTAAATCAGTAACGTTAAAAGTAGAATATGCAAAAATAGTTTCTACTTCTTTTGCTTT
This sequence comes from Pedobacter polaris, assembly GCF_005116505.1. Taxonomy (GTDB): domain Bacteria; phylum Bacteroidota; class Bacteroidia; order Sphingobacteriales; family Sphingobacteriaceae; genus Pedobacter; species Pedobacter polaris. Next base: position 1,178,628 of record NZ_SWBR01000002.1, on the reverse strand, counting down.
GGTATTTTGAGAAATCAATAAATAATTACCGTAGGTAAGACCCTCAATTTTTGCTACTAAAGTATGTGTTTGGTAATCGCTAGATTTTGGTACCACTTCAAACCATTCCCTAATCTCTCTATTGTTTTCTAAAAAGTTAAAAAACTCTTTTCTATTGTTTAATTTATTGTATAAAAGCTCACCCATTGGTCTTTTATAGATTTTAAAATAGACAGTATCTAAGTTTTTGTAGGCAAGATGTAATTGAACAGCATGATTGGGAGTTACATGGGCCTTGGTTTGAGTGGTAAGCTCAATTGTTTTTATTTGATTGATTAAGTTTTTTGAATTTTTTGCGCCAATACTATTAGGGTAGGCTTTAGTTGCTTTATTTGCCAAATCAACTGCCTTAACCAAATTTTGTTTATTAGTGTCGGCTGGCATTTGGTCATTTTTATAAAGCATTGCCTGCTCATATAAAATGTCTGCATAAATCTCTGTCTCAGCACTTTTGGTGGATAGTGACTGCAAGGCGTTAAAGTATGCTTCCTTATCACTATTTCTCAGGGCAATGAATTTTAATCTTCGTAAATCGGCATCAGCCAAGGCAGCTTTGTTTTCACCGTATGTATGAAAAGAGATTAGATTTTTAAAGATTTGTAGTGCTGTGATATAAAATGACGTGCTATCACTTTGTGGCAATGGTGAATTCAAAAATATTTTTCTATCAGCAAACCAAATTGGGTCATTAAAATTAAGTTGTTCTTCTTCTGCCTGTGTTAAAGCAATTTGGGTATTGGTAAAAACATCAATTGCTCTGTGAGCCAACAAGTCATAAAGTGTTGGTCTAAAAATTCTACTACTCTTATCTCCAGCTAAAACATTGTCTAAAAAATCAACCTTTGTGTTTTTCAAAAGCTCAATTTCACTTACCGAAGCCAAATAGGTCTTTGTTGTTTCCTCAATTAATTTCTGGGTAGACCAAGTATTAATGTCATCCCCAATATTAGCTTTAACATTTGTTCGTTGTGCAATTTTCCACTGGTTTTGTTGGTAAAACTTCCAATAAGTTTCGGCCAATAGTGACTGTAAAATGCTTTTTTCAGGTTGTTTGGCAAGGCTGATGTCTTTTCTCAAGTCGATTAAGATTTTATCAAAGGCATTTTCTTCCAAATAACTTTGAAACATCATTCTGTAAATGACAGATTTAATAAGCATTGCCGAATTACCTTCTGCTCTTGCTTGTGCATTTATTTTTTCAATTAATGCCAATGCATCTTTAGGCTTTGCCTGATTAGCGGTTGAATCTATTTTGTAAAAATCATCAATGGAGTATTTCTGGCTAAATGCTGAAGAGTTAAATAGGAGTGTGCAGATTAATAAAAAAGAGAAGCGTATAGCAAGTTTCATAAGCAATGTTTTATTTGTAGATGGCATTTGGTCAAAATTTCCATAAAATAATTTCAATCTTACAAAATAGAGTTAATTCATGAACTTATAGTTATTGACAGGGTATCAGTAAGGCAAAAGATTTAACTTCTGATTTTGTAATAAAATTAAGACAAATGTAATTTTTGGTTATTAAATTTAATTGATAATTTAAGCTTCGAAACAAAATGAAACAAATGCAAAATAACTCACCTAGAAAGCTTATTTTTTTATTTATCCTCATTTTATTTTGCTCTTGTTCTGCTAAAATTAGTTCAAATTCAAATTCTCAAGCAAACTCAGGTTTAGCTTTAAAAGTAATGACATATAATATCCATCATGCCAACCCGCCTTCTAAAGTTGGCTTAATTGATTTAGATGCTATAGCTGAAGTGATAAAAAAAGAAAACCCAGATTTAGTTGGCCTACAAGAAGTAGATCGGTTTACTAAACGTTCTGGCAATATTGATGAAGCTAAAATATTAGCCGAAAAAACAGGAATGCAATATCAATTCTTTAAGGCAATAGACCATGATGGTGGCGATTATGGGGTAGCCATTTTAAGTAAATTTCCCATCAAAAACGGTACAAAGATAGATTTGCCCCAAGTTATAAAGGCAGAAGCTAGGATACTATCTTATGCAACGGTTACCCTTCCAAACAAAACCAATTTAATATTTGCAAACACACATTTAGACGCAACCAAGGCAGATAGCAATCGTGTTGTACAAATGAAAAGTATTTTAGCAGCATTAGGTTCAAAAAAAGAAGCCATTATTTTAGTTGGCGATTTGAATTGCGAAGCAAGAGCAGAACCAATTATTTTGTTAGACCAACAATTTAAAAGGAGCTGCACAGCTAGTTGTGCCCGTACCATTCCTCAGGATTTTCCTAAAAAGACAATAGATTATATTGCTTTAAAAAATGCTAGCTGGAATGTAAGTGGTTATTATGTTATACCAGAAACTTATGCTTCAGACCATAGGCCTGTTGTTACAGTGTATCAAATCAAGTAGAACAAAATATAAATTCTCAATAAAATCACATGAATCGTAGAAGTTTAATTAAAAATTTAGGTGTAACACTAGGAGCAGCATTTATTGCACCAGAAACCATTGCAAAAATTAGTGATGATACTTTTAGTTACGAAATAATTCCAAATCCTAACCACAAGCCAATGGCAAAAGCCGTTACTGCAATAACCTTGGGTGCTGGAAATAGGGGAAATGTTTATGGAGGTTTTGCTGCTGCTTTTCCTGATCATTTAGATATTATTGGAGTTGCAGAGCCGGTTCAATTTAGAAATGATAAGTATGCTAAAACCCATAAAATAGCTGATGAAAATCGTTTTAAAACTTGGGAAGATGTATTTGCTCGTCCAAAATTTGCAGACGCAATTATTATTACCACCCCAGATAATTTGCATTATGCACCCTGCATGAAAGCTTTAGAAATGGGCTATGATATTTTATTAGAAAAACCAATTGCACCTACAGAAAAAGAATGCAGGGCGATATTGGCTTTGGCCAGAAAAAAAGGAAGAATTGTAGCGGTTTGCCATGTATTAAGGTATGCTCCTTATTTTGTTAAAATGAGAGAATTACTCGCTGGTGGTGCTATTGGTGAAGTGATGAGTGTACAGCATTTAGAGCCTATTGAACACACACACATGGCACACTCTTATGTTAGAGGTAACTGGCACAACTCCAAACAAACTACACCAATTATACTTGCCAAATCTTGCCATGATTTAGATATCATTAAATGGGTTATCGATAAACCATGTGAAGAAATTATTGCCATGGGCGATGTAAAATGGTTTAAGTTAGCAAATGCACCGGCGGGGAGTACCGATCGTTGTACAGATGGCTGTAAAGTAGAAAGAGAATGCCCTTATTCGGCCATAAAAGAATATGTAGAAAGAGGTGGAAGAAATAGTGTTTTAGATATTCCGGCTGATACTAAAGATAAAAAAGCAATGGCTATGGAGCGTTTAAAAACAACCAATTATGGGCGCTGTGTTTACAGAATGGACAATGATCAACCAGATCATTACATTACCAGCATTCGTTTTAAAGATGGCATAACAGCAAACTTTTCTATGGAAGCTTTTGCGTCCTACCATGGAAGAAGAACCCGTATTTTTGGCTCAATGGGAGATATGGTAGGGGATATGACAGAATTAGTGATTACTGATTTTAGAACTGGTAAGGTTACTAAACTTAAACCGATTGCCGAAGATGTAGAAGGTTATAAAAATAGCGGTCATGGCGGTGGGGATTGGTTTTTGGCAAAAGATTTTGCCCAAGCAGTTGCAAACCAAGATCCGAAAATGTTAACCTCAACTATAGATGAATCTATCGAGAGTCACTTAATGGGCTTTATGGCCGAAAAAAGCAGGAAAACTAAAAAGTTAACGGCTGTAGTGGTTTAGTGATCTTTATCCAATTCAGATACTTCTTTTGTGTCTTTCATGCTGATATAAACCATTAAAGAAATGAAAATGCAAATGGTAATGTACCAGTAGTAATAACTTTCATGGTTTATATCTTTTAACCATAGCGCAATATATTCGGCTGTGCCACCAAAAATAGCTACTGTTAAAGCATAGGGTAAGCCAACACCTAAAGCTCTAATTTCTGCCGGAAACAGTTCTGCTTTTACAATGGCATTGATGCTGGTATAACCACTCACAATAAGTAATGCAACCATTAAAAGAAAAAATGCTTGCCATTGGGAAGTGGTGTGACTTAATATGGTTAGCAAAGGAACAGTACAAATGGTACCCATCACACCAAAGCCAATTAGTAAGGGTTTACGTCCAATTTTATCAGATAATGCGCCAAAAACAGGTTGTAGGCAGGCAAAAATAAATAAGGTTGCAAAAGACATTAAGGTTGATTGTTCTTTGCTCATGTGCATGGTGTTTATCAAAAACTTCTGCATGTAGGTAGTATAGGTGTAAAAGGCTAAGGTGCCCCCCAATGTTAATCCGATAACTTTTATTACTGCTTTAGGATGTTTTAACAATTCTTTTATTGTTCCCTTTTTATTAGAGGTATGGGATTTTTGATTTTCGAAAGCTTGGGTTTCTTCTAAATTTTTTCTCAAATAAAGGGCAACGACAGAAAGAATAGCGCCAATAACAAAAGGAATCCGCCAGCCCCATTCATTCATTTGTGCATCAGATAGTAATACTTTTTGCAATATCAATTGGATGGCAAGTGCTAACAATTGTCCGCCAATTAAAGTTACATATTGAAAACTAGAATAAAAGCCGCGACGATTTTTAGACGCCATTTCACTAAGGTAAGTGGCAGATACACCATATTCGCCTCCCACGCTTAAACCTTGTAAAAGCCGGGCAATTAACAATAGGATAGGAGCAAAAATACCAATAGTTGCATAGGTGGGGATAAATGCAATAAGTAGGGAACCCAAAGACATTAACAACACAGAAAACATCATCGATTTTTTGCGACCAATTCTATCTGCCAGGCGCCCAAAAATATAACCGCCCAATGGCCTCATTAAAAAGCCTAAAGCAAATATTCCTGCCGTATTTAACAGTTGAACAGTTGCATTCCCTTTTGGGAAAAATGAAGCAGAAAAGTAAATGGCAAAAGCCGAATAAGCGTACCAATCGTACCACTCTACCAAATTGCCAATCGAACCTCCAAAAATTGCTTTTAATCTTTTAGCAGATATTTTATCGTCAACTAAAGCCTCTTGGTAAGTAGAATTTGTTTTAAGCACTAGGGTATGGATTTGAAATAACTAAGTTAACCAATAAATTAGGATTTAAAATTTTTCTGCATAAGCTATTGGAAACCTTTACGCATGCCCTTCGACAAGCTCAGGGTGACAAATCGAGTAAAGATAAAGATTACTATTTAGCCAATTAACTAGGCTTAGCATTCTGTCAGTCTGAGCGTAGTCGAAGACTTTGGTGTACACTTTGAGAAGCTCGGGGGTGACAAATCGAATAAATAAACAGTTTAATTTAACCAATTAAATTTCGACGTGAATGGCAATTTCGCCTTAAACTTGATTAAATTAGCAAGCACAAAAACTTAAATCCACAAATTAATTTTATGTCTTATTGCACCGCAATTGAATATATGCCCGAAGAAAGAAAGGCATTACACAAAGCTTATCACGATCATCAATATGGTTTCCCAATTCATGATGACAATGAGTTATTTTGCAGGTTTGTATTAGAAATCAATCAAGCCGGTCTAAGCTGGGAGCTCATGTTAAAAAAGCAGGATGCTTTTAGAAAAGCATTTGCCAATTTCGATATCCAAAAAATTGCTGCTTTTACTGAAACTGATAGAGAAAGATTGCTAAATGATGCAGGAATTATAAGGAATAGATTAAAAATTAATGCAGCCATTGAGAATGCAAAAACTATTGTGCAGCTCCAAAAGGAATTTGGCTCTTTCGAAAAATGGTTGGAATCCCATCATCCTAAAACCAAGGCAGAATGGGTTAAGCTTTTCAAAAAGACATTTAAATTTACTGGTGGAGAAATTGTAAACGAATTTTTAATGAGCATTGGTTATCTGCCAGGCGCACATGATGAAGGTTGTAATATCCAGAAAGAAATACAAAAAGCTAATCCTAAATGGTTAGAAAAGATAAAATAAGTTTATATTTTTTTTAAATGGGATAAACCCTTGAAACAGAGTGAAATTTACCTTGGCTCATTTGCGATAATTTAATGCAACTAAAACTGATAAGTACAATTGATTTGGATTACCAAATTTTATAATGCAAATTTGCTGGGATTTGAAAAAGCAGACTACATATCTTAAAACTTTCAAAAAAGCAGCATCTCTTTTGATGATGTCTGTTTTTTTATTTGTGTCTGTTTTTCAGGTTTTTCACCATCATGATGATGTTCAGCAACATACCTCAGAACTTTCTATCCAAAAATTTGTAAAAAGTTGTGATGTGTGTCATTTTTTAGCGCATCAAAATGCAGTGCCGATTCTTTTTAGTAATCATTTCGAATTAGCTAAACCCATTACAGCTGCCGAAGTTTTTGGTGGTTTGTACGATATCGGTTTTTATAAATTTACCTTACAAGGTTTCACCAATAAAGGTCCTCCTGCTTTAAATTCTTAATACAAGGCTTTTCTTTGCCTTAACCTATTGCGCAATTTCTTGCGCCATTTTAAGCTATATCCAATTTTTATTGACTTAACATTTCGTTAGTCGCAATTTACGCGTTTGCGTACCCTTTTTTATGAAAAAGATAATGCTGCTGTTTGTTGGCATTTGCTTTGGACAGGCTTTGCTTGCCCAAACCAGAAATGTCTATGGCACACTAACTGATGACCAGAATCAACCTATTGTAGGTTTGCAGTTAAACCTTTTAAAACCCCTGCGCACAACTATTAGTGATTCGCTAGGTAGATTTCAATTCAAAAACTTAGCTAATGGGAAGTATCATGTATTCATCAATTCTATTAGTTATCAGTCTTTTAAGCAAAATGTTGTTATTGATGATGAAGATGTACATGTAAATATTAAACTGCGAAGTGCTTCACATCTTTTAGACGAAGTAACCATTAAAAATAATGCTAATAAGCAACGCATTAGAGAAGAGTCACTCAATTTAGAAATTGTCAAATCAGACTTTATTCAAAGAAATTTAGGAGGCAGTTTAATGCAAACCTTGCAACGTTTACCTGGAATTAAAACAATAGGTATAGGTTCTGGACAATCAAAACCACTTATTAGAGGGTTAGGGTTTAACAGAGTAGTAGTTGTTGATAAAGGGATTAAGCACGAAGGGCAACAATGGGGTGCAGATCATGGCTTAGAAATAGACCAATTTGCTGCAGAAGAAGTAGAGTTACTAAAAGGCGCAGCTTCATTTGTATATGGGGCAGATGCCATTGCTGGTGCAATCCATATTAAAGCACCAACTGTACCTGCACCAAATAGTTTTGGTGGTGATGTGAATTTGATAGGCAAAACTAACAATAACCTATATGGTACTTCTGTTCATTTATACCAAAGAAAAAATACCCTATTTTTTGATACACGCATAACCTATCAAAATTATGGTGATTACCGTGTGCCTACAGATACACTATATGTATATGATTTTGCTGTTCCACTGCATAAAAGGGCTTTAAGAAATACAGCTGGAAAAGAAATGGGCCTACATTTCAATACTGGATATTTAGGTAATCAGTTTAAGTCTGTTTTCTACATCAGTCACATCACTAGTAAAAGCGGATTTTTTGCCAATGCCCATGGTTTAGAGCCGAGAAGGGTAGATGCTGCTCTTCATGATCAAAGTGATCGTGATATTTTAATGCCCAACCAAGAGGTAGCTCATTTTAAGCTCATCAATCGCACCAACTTCAACATATATAATCATGCAATTGAAGCCGAATTTGGCTATCAACATAATTTTCGGGAAGAGTTTAATCATTACGTGAATCATGGTTACATGCCGCCCGTTTATCCGAGCAGTTTGAACATTCCAATCAATTTAGAGCGTGCTTTTGATAAACATGTTTATTCTTTTAATCTTAAAGACCATTTTAATTTAGGAAAACACCACTTGCAAATTGGGGCCAATGCAGAGCTACAGCAAAATGAAATTAATGGTTGGAGTTTTTTAGTTCCCGCTTTTAAACAACAAACTTTTGGACTATATGGTTATGATAAATGGGAGGTAAACGATCGTTTGTTATTGCATGGGGCATTGAGGTATGATTTTGCACAAATTAACCTACATCAATATACAGATTGGTTTTTATCTGAAACCACAAATGGTGCTGCTAACCAAACCGAATTGCTGGTTCGTGCCCAACAGCTTAATAGAAACTTCAATAGTTTGGTATGGTCTATTGGTATGAATTATAACCTGCCACAGTTAGAATTTAAAGCAAATATAGGGAAGAGTTTTAGGATACCTATCGCCAAAGAATTAGGTGCTAACGGGGTAAATTATCATTATTTCAGTTATGAAAAGGGAGATCGAAACCTTAATCCGGAGCAATCTTATCAGGTAGATCTATCCATTGCATTTCACTCATCCAAATGGACAGTTAAAATCAGCCCATTTTTTAATTATTTCCCAAATTATATCTATTTAAATCCAACTGCTGCACACGATTATTTTTATGGAGCAGGCAATCAAGTCTTTCAATATGCACAAAGTAAAGTTATGCGTTATGGGGGTGAAGCAGAGCTTAAATATCAGTTTTCATCAAAAATAAGTTCGTCATTTTTACTGGAATATCTTTATGCTAAACAATTATCCGGCAGTAAAAAAGGCTATACCTTGCCATTTTCTCCTCCTGCCTCTGCACTGTTTAACCTTAGCTATAACTTACCAAAATTTGGCTTCTTAAAAGAACCATATTTCTCTATAGATTATAGAATTACAGCTAAGCAACACAACATTGTGCCACCAGAGCAAAAAACAAAAGGTTATCAATTATTCAATCTCCAAACAGGTGCCAAGGTGAATATTAGTAATGGGCAATCCCTCAGTTTGAGCCTCCAAGTTCAAAATATTTTTAATACCAAATACCTTAACCATACTAGTTTTTACCGACTTATTAGTTTGCCTGAACAAGGGAGGAATATAGTATTGTCTGTTAAAGTGCCATTTAATTTTTAAATAATCAACCCATTCTTATTAATTCTAAAAACATGAAAAAAAACAATTTATCATTCTTATTGCTATTGCTGATCGCTTTGTTTGCAGCCTGTAAAAAGGATAAGGAAACCATTGAGCCCGAGCATAGGCTTCCAAGCATAGAAAATTTAGAAATAGGTCTCGCTAATGGTGGATTTGCCGTGATTGGTAACGATTTTCACTTCAATGCTGATATCCTGGCAGGAGAAAAATTAGCTATTATTGAGCTTAAGATAGTACAAAAAGTAGGCGAATCGTATACTAAACCTTGGAAGTATGAGATTACTTATGAGCAGTATAAAGGTGTTAAAAATGTCACTTTGCACAAACATTTTGATATCCCTACAGATGCACCGGAAGGTAAGTATGATTTCTTTGTCATTGTGCATGATCAAAATGGGCGCAAACTCGAAATTAAAAAAGACTTCATCATTTACAGTGTTGCTAGTCTGCCAGTTAATCCAATCTTAAGTATACTAAATATTTCCGAATCTGGTAAAGTATATTATCGCAATGGAAAATTTGAAAACCCATCGGCAACGCTTAAAAAGGGGCAAATATTGCAAAGTCAAGTTACAATCGGTGGTGTAAAAGGTGATGGAAAAATGTACTTGTTGCTTATTAAAAAAAATGCAAACCATCGGCCCGAATCGATAGATCAAATAGATTTTAATAAGGTAATTGTATATGATGTTTATGAACACAATGCTTGGAAAGAAGTAGGTTTCTTTTCGAATGTAGTTTTTGACATGAGCACATTTACCACCACCCGTAATTTTCCTGACTTAACCGTTGGTGCTACAACAGACCATAATTTACCACAAGGAAATCCTATCACTGGATCCAAAGCTTGGAGTAGTGGAGACTACTACTACGCTGTCCTCTATAAAAATACAACACACAACATGAGTTTTAGCAAGTACATCGAATTTGCTATTGACTACAACTAATTTATTTTTTAACACTAATTATTATTCAAATGAAAATCAGATCATTATGTTTTTTGGCTGCGGTTTTACTCACTATTGCTGGCTGTAAAAAAGAAAGCGAAACCGTGGATACCACTTATCCAATTATAGCTATCAGCAGTGCTGATGCCTTTCCTAAACAATGTAGTATCGTTAAACGCGGAGAGAAATTTTTATTTAAGGCAAGTTTAAGTGACAATGTTCAATTGGGGTCTGTAAGTATAGATATCCATCACAATTTTGATCACCATAGCCATAGTACAGAAGTAAACGACTGCACTCTTGAACCCATTAAAATTCCTGTAAAACCATTGCTGCTAATCAAGGATTTTCCTTTGCCAGACGGTCAAAGAAATTATCAAATAGCCCAAGAAATTGCCGTACCAGCAGATATTGATGCAGGAGATTATCATTTCTTGATTCGCTTAACCGATCAAGCAGGTTGGCAAACCATTAAAGGACTAAGTATTAAAATCAATTAAATAATCCTCAATTTTTAAACATTAAAAAAATGAAAACAACAAACAATTTTAAGGCATTGGCCTTATTCGTATTGATCGCTGCAAGTTTTTCGGCTTGTAAAAAAGACAGGTCTGTGCCCGAAGTAATCGACGAAGAAACAGGAAAAGAGTTCAAATTTGTCCGTGTATTGGTAAGCGATGAAACCGCTAGTACGCTTACGCAGATTGATCCTTTTGCTGCAAAAATCAACACTTTTAATACCAAATACCCAATGCCTAGTATTTATGGTACAGCTTCTGGTAAGTATGCAACAGTATTGTATGGTGCTCAAAACCTTGTAGAAGTATTTGACAGTGGGTTATTATTGCATGACGACCATGTAGATGTTGATGGTGTTGCTAAATGGGCGCTTATTACGGCCAATGGTATTAAACCTACCCATTTCAAAAGTAAAGGAAGAGAAAACCTGATTTTTAATGATGGAGATGGTACCCTAAGTGTAGGTAATGAAGCAGATTTTAATGTAGCTAATGCCAAATTTAAAATTATAAATGCAGGTTTATTGGCACATCATGGTGCGATGGCTCAATTTAGCAATGGCAACTATGCCATTACCGCTACAACTGCAGTTGGAAAATCGCCTACAAGTGTAATTATAACAGATAAAAACGGAACTACAGTTCACAGCGCCAAACAAGAAGTTGGTACTATACATGGTAATGCTAGTGATGGTCAAAATGCGGTATTTGGAGCTTTTTCTTCGGCAGCAGCAACCTCTGGTGGGGTGTTGGTAGTGGCAGCAGATGGTACGCAAAAATTTATCTCAAATCCAGATGGTTTTGGGGCATTTAGATTAGGTACCATTTTATATGCAGAAAAAGCTAAAAAGTTTATCGGTTATGCAGCCAACAAAGGTGCTTATCTAGTGGATGTGGCCAATAATAAAATTACACCAATTTATACAGGTACAGATGCTTTTCAATGTAAAGTAGACTATGCAGGGAATAATTTGCTGATACTTACACTTGATGGTAAGCTGAAAATTTATGATTTGCTTACAGGAGCAGTAAAAAAAGAAGGTGCTATAATAGCTGCAGTAAATGCTGCTGATACCTACAAACCAGTATTGGAAGCCACAGCTAAATATGCTTATGTAGCTATGCCTAGCTTAGGTGAAGTACACCAAATTAATCTATCAGATTTTAGTAAAGTAATTAAACATAAAGTTTCTGCTAAACCTGTAAGATTAACGTTATTAGGTTTTGAAACCAGCGCAGGACATAACGATTAGTAGCTAAAAGACAGAGGTCAGTTCTTTGACCTCTGTCTTTTGATTTCTATTCCAGCATTTTGAAGTAATGATAAATTATTTTTCTTTTGGAGAATCAAAATGCATTCTTCTCCCAACCCTCCATAGGGCATCATGCATAATGAATTTCTCGTGGTTTAGGTATCCTGTGTCCCCCGCCGGCGGTGGAATCAAAGGGAGTGGAATCTTTAAAGGTTTAGATTAAAGAATTAGCTATTGCATATGAAGGCAAAATTCCTTACCCTCCTGATGAATCGGGATAAACTCTCTAGAGGGGGACATACAGGATTCATATCGCATTATCCATTAGGGAAACATTAATCCAAGTTTTTAATCTAATACGAAGTACGATTTTGTGGACGAATATTTACTTCAGAACTTCGTATTTTAGCTTAGTGCCTAAAAATTTTGCAAAATCATTCATTGCTTTGAAACTCAATTGCGTTAACGATCCTTTTAATCCAACATTAGCAATTGTTTCAAGCTTAACTGCCGTTTTAGTATCTGCATCACTTGCTTTACTATTGCTTTTATTTATCCCTGTAATGATGATCTTGTCATCTCTGCAAGTAAAAGTATAATAACTTTTACTCAAGCTATCAACCATAATAGATCCACTTTTTACCTCAAAAGTATCCTTATCCTGACTAGCAAGTTCAATTCCTTTTTTAGCAAGTAAAAGCTTTACATCAATAAAATTAGCGTAGGCAGTTTGATTGTTAACTACAATGATTTGATTTGCTTTTTCTGGTATTACCTGAGCAAGGCTAAATATTGGAAAGAGTAGGAGTGCAAATATTAATTTTTTCATGCGCTTTTTATAGTTAATTGCAAAATAATGCTTGTAAATATAACCAGATAAAAATTCATCCAATTTCATCGTTATTTAACACTATCAACATCTTGTGGTACGTTAACATGCTCGCGGTAGTAGTTCCCCCAATCAGACATGGTGTTTAACATTGGTCTCATACTTAAACCTAGCGCTGTCATTTGATACTCCACTCTTGGTGGTACTTCTGGATAGACAATTCTTTCTATAATTTTATCTTTTTCAAGTTCACGCAATTGAGCAACAAGCATGCGTTCAGAAATGCCATCAATCGATTTTTTAAGTTCGCTGTAACGTAACGTTTCATAAGATAGGCGACATAAAATAGCTGGCTTCCACCTTCCGCCAATAACAGCTAGTGAAAATGCCATACCACAGTTAGCATTGATTGCTTTTTCATTAAAAGCGTTCGTAGACGTTTCTTTTCTCATTTCTTACCTTTTTGTTAGTACCTAATAATTTAGTGCGTACCTGCAAAAATAGCCTATTGTATTTACTTTTACCGAAAATAATAACATAAGATGAAAAATTTAAATGAAAAAATTGCATTCGTAACAGGTGGAAGTCGTGGAATGGGTGCCTCAATTTCCAAAAGATTAGCCAAAGCAGGTGCTACTGTTATACTCACCTATACGAATTCGCCAGAAAAAGCCGATGAGGTGGTTCAAGAAATCATTGCTGCAGGGGGAGTGGCAAAAGCCGTAAAAGCCGACAATGAAAATCCTAATGAATTAGCTACAGTAATTGAAGGTATTATTGCAGAATATAAACACATTGATATTCTAGTAAATAATGCAGGCATATATATAGGGAAAGCATTTGAAGAACATACTTTGGATGATTACCAAAAGATTATGGCCATTAATGTACAAGCGGTATTTGTTGCTGCTTTAACAGCAAGTAAAGCAATGCCTGCTGGCGGTAGGATCATTACCATTGGAAGCAATATGGCTGATAATGCATTGGGACCACAAACTACGCTTTACACTATGAGCAAATCAGCTTTGCAAGGTTTTACGCGTGGGCTTGCAAGAGATTTAGGTCTAAAAGGCATCACTGTAAACCTTATCCAGCCAGGTGCTACAAACACGGATATGAATCCTGCTGATACTGATTTAGCAGACTTTTTAAGAAGCAGAATGGCCATACCAACTTATGGAACTGTTGATGATATTGCAGGCCTTGTTAATTTTTTAGCAAGTGAGGAAGGTAAATACATGACAGGTTCAATAATTACCATGGATGGTGGATTAAATGCTTAAATAAATCTAATAGCCTAAGGTTTGCCTAAATTAATATGCTCTTGGGTAAATGCACCTTAAAAGGGGACAGGTTTCTAAAGAGATATGTCCCCTTATCTCAAAATTTGTTGGACATATTCCTTATAGCTTCTTCCTATTGGAACTGTATGTCCCTCTAATTCTACTTTTACTGCGGAGCATGAATGTACCTTTTGTTTAGCTACGATGAAAGATCGGTGAATGCGAACAAAATTCAATTTATTTAATTTCTCTTCAATTTCATTTAGTGGCATTCTTGTTTGGTATGACAAGTTACTAGTGAAAATTTGAATATATTTCTTTTTACTTTCTATGTAAAGTATCTCATCCAGATAAATTTTAACTCTGCTCTTATTTGAAATGATCACTAAGTGATCTTTATCTGAAATGAACCCATTTTGTTGTGGCTGAATTGCTATTTCTTCCTTGTTTTCTAATCGATTAACAGCTGTTAAAAACCGTGTGAATTTAATAGGTTTTAAAAGGTAATCGCTGATGTTTAACTCATATCCTTCCAAAGCGTATTCCCGATAGGCTGTGGTAATGATGATTTTTGGTTTTTCCTTTAAGGTCTTTATGAAATCAAAACCTTTTAATTTGGGAAGATGTATATCTAAAAATATGACATCTATTTTTGTGCGCTGCATGGCCTCAAGCGCATATAGTGCATTTATATATATACCTTCAAGCTCTAAAAAAGGAACCTCTGAAACATAATCCTTTAATATGTCTGCAGCAAGGGGCTCATCTTCAACAATTATGCATTTAAGCTTTTCCATAACTATCAAGATTTATATATAGCGTAACCCGAAACAAATTAGATTTACTGTTTATTTTTATATTGTGCTCTTTGTAAATGAGTTCTAATCTACGCATTACATTTTTAAGGCCTATATTCCCACCTGGATTTGGATATTCAATAGGGTCAAACGTATTCTCAATAGTAAAGTTGAAGTCCATCTCTCTTTGAGTAATTTCTATATTAATTGAAACTTCCGATCCCGATTCGCTTGCACCATGCTTAAAGGCATTCTCTACCAGCGGAAGTAAAATTAACGGAGCTATTTCAGGTGTTGGTTGATGGGTATCTTTTTTAAAGTTGAGGGCAAGTCTATCGCTATAGCGTATTTTTTCTAATGAAATATAGTCTTCCAGAAATTGTATTTCATTCTCCAGAGATATGGTATCTGCTTCTGCCTTATACAGCATAAAGTCCAATAAATCGGAAAGCTTTAGCACGGCATCGGGCGCAAGATCTGATTTTTTACGGGTCAGGGAATAAATATTATTAAGTGTATTAAATAAAAAATGAGGGTTTAGTTGATTACGAAGTTGTTTCAACTCTATATTAAGTTTTTCTTCAACCAAGGCTTTTTCTCTTCTAGCAGCAGTTACTTGTTTACGGAATAACCTTAAGGAAAGTGCCAAACCCGATGAAAACCCAAAATAAATTAGGGATCTCCACATAACTGCCCAATCCCATAATACCTTTTCCGAAAGTTTTTTTTCATACGCCAAATTGTTTAGAATATAAAAGCCAGATAACCTTACTAGAGTTACACAAATAACCAGCATAATAGCCAATTGTATAAAATTAAGAATCTGGGAACCCTTTTTATTGGCAAGCTTTTCGTATGCTACATATATTAAATAGTAAGCAAATAAAATTTCAGGAAGTGTGGTAGTTCCGGCAGAAAGAAACATCCCTTTCAATAGAACTAGGGTATCCATATTAGGGAAGACCGTTTTTACCCATATGTATTCCATATTGATACAAAACAAAATGTAGCAAATCCAGAATATGATATGTTGTGCTATCCTTTTCAATAGAGGCAAAAATCGATAAAAACCTGGTGATATAATAATAAATGTAGCGAACTACAGGTTTTAGGGCATGAATGGCGCATTGGATGGCCACATACGTCATATTTCTGGCTACATAAGTTTTTTCAACAAAAATTTTAATTCTTTAGGTTTGAGTTTACAAAATCAGATACAATATGAAAACTACATTAATCAAAAATCTAGTCGGCCTTTTTATGTTGGCTTTAGCATTTACCTCGTGTGGTAAAGACGATGACTCTAATGGACCTCAAAGTAAAAGTAAGAAAGTTAAATACGAGATTACTGGCAATTACACTGGTCAATTTATGGTTGTTTACATCCAAGCAAATGGCAGTAATGAAACCGTTACTGTAAGTCAATTACCGTGGTCTGCCGAAATAACGGTATCATCATTTCCTAGCAGTGCAGGATTTGGTGTAAATGCAGTTACAAACAAGCCTGGCATCGCTGGTCAAACGGCAAAATCAACAATTTATGTTGATGGGGTTGCAGTACAAACTGGTACGCAACAAACTGCGGGTACTGATGGATATATTTTCACAATGCCAACTTTACCTTATGTTGTCAAATAATCAACATTTAGCTTAAAAATTGCAAAACATTATCTGTGCCGAAGCCGAACATTGAATGTTCATTTTCACACAGGTAATGTTTTATGTAGCATTTCTATAATGAAGATGAAATTCTTTGTTATGATGATAAGGGCTTAAATTCATGGTACTAGCCCTCAAATAAGATTTTATACCTTCATTTTCCATCTTGTATACTTTAATAAATTTCTAAAAAAAACACCCAACTACACTTTTTGGGGTGTAAAATTGGTGTTAATATTATAACTGATTGATTATCAGTTATCTTTGTGGAGCCGAAGGGGTTCGATGGACGTGCTAAATGGGAAATGGAAAATAGCCATTATCTCATCTATCTGCTATTATAATAAGAGACGATTTTCGGACATTTTGAATGATGTAGTAGGCATTTCCAACAAAATGTTGAGCAAAGAATTAAAGGAATTAGAAATAAACAAATTGGTAAAACGAACGGTTTTAAATACACAGCCTATAACGGTTCAATATGAACTTACGCCGCACGGCCTTACATTACAAACTATAATTAGCAATTTAACAGAGTGGGGAATTGCACACCGAAAGGAAATTGTTGGGGAATAATGTTCGTTCTTTGTTGGTGTCAGGTTATTTCATAAAACTCGTTAGAGCTATTGCAATTATTTTTTTATTGAGATTAACTTAGATTTTATAAAATTTATTGTTATCAGATTAAGGAAAAAAGCTTTTTACTTTGAAAGAAGTTATTTCAGCATATTCTTCACGTTCTTTACTCCCTTTGCCAAGTAGTGTTCACCGTCTGGCCAAAGAGTCTGACCCTTAGTAACCCATGAGAACCCAAAAGCAAAAACCGCTAAAGTTTCAAATGCGAATACTATCGGGAACCTTCCCAGATCTGGCTTGATAATAAAATACAATCCTAACACAACCAGAGAACCAATAATTACCCATCCACATATCCTGAAAACGATGTTTCTAATTGCTTTTTGGGTAAGTTTTCCATTTGGCTTCCGACGATTCTGGTCATCGTTCCCCAACGTAAAATAAACCAGCGACATGATGGCCAAACACAGAAAAAAAGTTGCCGCAAAACCAAAATGCCAGCCTGTTCCCGCTATAAAACTGAAAACGCCCCCATTCCCTGTATGGACACTGAGATTGCATTCTAGGCAGTCCATTTTTGTTGGTACGAACGCAACACCAATGCCGCAAACCCCAGCCACAAAAGTCAATAGCTGTTCTTTCCAGGTATATCCCGTATAGGTAATAAGGAAAGCTCCCAGTATGCAAAGCACCACCACGAGAATATCTCCGCGATCGGTGTAAAAGTAATCGCTAATGGATGGTTCGAAGCCATAGTAATCAGAGGGTCTTTTCGGTGCTATAGCTAATACCAATGGAAGCAAAATTCCGCTGAAGCCAATAAGATTTCGGAGTGTAAGGTAGGAGAAGACCAGTTCATTTTTCTCTTCCTTCTTGTGGTCAGCAATGGAGCCGGATTTAATTTGAGGATTTGCCATGGTCGTTTTTTTAAGAGGTTAAGACTAAGATGTTTTGTGAATATTTTAGTCATCCTATTCCTATCAAAAATAGTAAATTTTCAAATCCAATTCTCAGAGTTCAGATTTTTTTTAGAAAAATATGATTTGCAACACTCTGATTTACATATGGTTCCAGTGGTTGTGAAAAGGTTCCTGCAAAATTTGTACTTCTATCGCCTTGTCCTTCTCTGTTTTGTATTTAATGATAGGTTGTAAATAGTGTTTTTTATCGTCTGTAAAAATTACTATTGAAATCGTATTCTAAAAGACTAAGTCTTCCTCCTTTATCAAATTGATCTTCAAGTTTGTGTATGTCCGTTTTAGGACTCACTTTGTCCGTTTTGGCTATTTCGTGATTGTACAAGCATTGTTATCGAAATACTTTTGACCAAGAAATTAATAACAATCACATAATTTAAAATCAAAAACAATGAAAACAAATAAAAATTTCAAAGCAAACGCAATTACTATTCTTAGCTTTTTTGCATTAATTATTTCAAGTAATGTTTCGGCACAACAATCAGGGATAAAACGTACCGATTTACAACGACATGATCTTAGTATTCCCGGTAGAGAAACGGTACAGGCCAGAATTGATTTTGCACCGCATACTGCTTTCGGAAAACATTCTCATCCGGGTGAAGAAGTTATTTATGTGCTTGAAGGTTCATTAGAATATCAGATCAATGATGATAAACCTGTAACACTAAAAGCAGGAGAAGTACTTTTTATTCCGGCAGGCGTACTGCATTCAGCAAGAAATAATAGTAATTCAAAAGCTTCAGAACTAGCGACTTATATTGTGGAAAAGGGGAAACCAATTTTGGTTCTGAAAAAATAAAGGATTTAACAAGAAGTAAGTAGAGTTAAAAAACAAAAAGTAAATACAAAATGAAAAATAGAGTAAAAATCATTGCTCATACAGTATGGGTAATACTATTCACGCTAGTGCTTAGCGAAGTTACAGCACAAGAGAAAATAAAAACAGATGTAAAGAATGATGAAGTAATTCGTCCTTATCGCATCAATATTTCGAATGCAGATTTAAAAGATCTAAAAGAACGTATTCAGGATACAAAATGGCCAAGCAAAGAAACAGTTGTAGATCAGTCTCAGGGAGCAAATCTTTCTAAAATGAAAGACTTAGTACACTACTGGGGTACTAATTATGATTGGAGAAAAGCAGAAGCTAAATTAAATTCTTATCCGCAGTTTATAACTAAAATTGATGGTGTAGATATTCACTTCATTCACGTTCGCTCTAAGGAAAAGAATGCAATGCCCCTTATCCTAAGTCACGGATGGCCGGGATCAGTATTCGAATTTATGAGCGTTATAGGGCCATTAACTAATCCTGTTGCTTATGGAGGAAAGGCCGAAGATGCTTTTGATGTAGTTATACCTTCATTGCCTGGTTTTGGTTTTTCAGGTAAGCCAACAGAAGCTGGATGGGATATTGACCGGATTGCAAAAGCATGGGCAGTGTTAATGAAACGTTTGGAGTATAAACAATATGTTGCTCAGGGTGGCGATTGGGGAGCTGGTATTGTTAATTCTATGGCATTACAGGCACCAACAGGATTACTTGGCATTCATAGCAATTTACCTGCAACATTGCCGACAGAGGGAGGGAAGGCTCTTGGAAGTGGTATAGCACCAGAAGGGTTTTCAGCAAAAGAACGCGCTGCTTTTAATCATCTTAGTAAATCAATTAGGGAAGGTGATTTTACCTATAAAATGACAATGACCACAAGACCTCAGGCAGTAGGTTACGCTTTGAATGATTCTCCTGCAGGTCTTGCAGCCTGGCTTCTTTTACATCCTGGTTTTGCTAATTGGTCTTATGGTACAGATCCTAAACAATTGCCTACAAAAGATGAAGTTCTTGATGATATTTCATTGTATTGGCTTACTAACAGCGCAACGTCTGCATCAAGAATTTACTGGGAAAACAGAAATATCGAGATTGTGAGTTCAGCTTCAATGAAAACAGATCAGATCAAATTGCCAGTTGCTATCACAACATTTCCGGATGATGTCTTTGCATCACCTGAAACTTGGGCACGTAAGGCTTTTAAAAACCTGATTTACTTTCACGAAGTAGATAAAGGCGGACATTTTGCAGCATGGGAACAACCTCAATTGTTCACAGCAGAACTACGTCTTGCATTCAAATCTCTTCGATAATATAAAAACAATAATAATCTTAAAAATCAAAAAAATGGAAACAGACAATTCAAAAGTGCTTTACACAGCTGTAACGCATACAACAGGTGGCAGAACAGGCGAATCTCGCAGTTCAGATGGCAAATTAGATATCAAACTTTCAACTCCCGGATCTATAGGACCAGGTACAAATCCAGAACAATTATTTGCGGCAGGCTGGTCAGCTTGTTTTATTGGAGCAATGGGAAAAGCAGCAGCAAGTTTACAAGTATCTCTTCCTATCGGACATTACGTTAGTACAGAAGTTGACTTAATTTCAGGTGATGATGGATATTCATTGCAGGCACGTTTAAACATTAGCTTGCCAGGTTTCGATCCTGAAACTGCCAAAAGTATTATTGAGGGAGCATCACAAACTTGTCCTTATTCAAAAGCCATAAAAGGCAATATTAAAACACAGTATAATCTTATCTAAGAACAACTATTAAAAGGCCCTGATCTGAATTAAAGATCAGGGCCTTTTACTTTATAGAAAATGGCTGTTTCGTAATAGAACATTCTTTAACTGTAAAGTAATCTCATACCCAATTAAGCATAAAACTTCAACTTTATGCCTGTACGTTTCACCTTTTATTTTGTCCGTTTGAACTATTTTCTGATTGTATAAGGAGTTTTGTCGGAATACTTTTGATGAAGAACTTAACAAGTAATCAACTATTTAAAAGTGAAAATTATGAAAACAATATTTAACATCAACAGTAACTCAATGAAAACAGCAATTTCAAAATTAGTATTAATAGCAGTCCTTTTCTTGGCAACAGAGATTAACGCACAAACAGCAAAACCCATAGAAGTAAACAGTTCACTAGGAACATTAAAACAAATCAACGCCGGTTTATTAAATGTAGGGTATACAGAAGCGGGACCTTCAAACGGAAATCCGGTAATTTTACTTCACGGTTGGCCTTATGATATTCATAGTTATAATGAAGTCGTTCCAATTTTAGTTTCAAAAGGCTACAGAGTAATCACCCCTTATTTAAGAGGATCAGGTACTACAACTTTTCTTTCGAAAGATACTTTTAGAAATGGTCAACAAGCCGCATTAGCAAGTGATATTATTGCTTTGATGGATGCGCTCAAAATTGACAAAGCTGTTGTTGGTGGATTTGACTGGGGCGCAAGAACAGCTGTGGTTATGGCAGCACTTTGGCCAGAACGTTTGCGAGGACTGGTTTCAGTAAGTGGCTATTTGGTTGTAAATCTTGAAGCAAACTTAAAACCCTTGCCTCCAAAAGCAGAATTGGGATGGTGGTATCAATATTATTTTGCTACAGAAAGAGGAAAACTAGGATACACTCAAAACACTTATGAGTTTAACAAACAAATCTGGCAATTAGCTTCTCCTTTATGGAAGTTCGACAAAGCAACTTACGATCAAACTGCACAATCATTTAATAATCCTGATCATGCAGCGATTGTAATTCATAATTACAGATGGCGACAATCTCTTGAATCTGGGGAATCTAAGTATGATTCTTTAGAAAAACGCTTGGCGATAAGACCAGCAATTACGGTTCCAACAATTACTATAGGTAGTGATTTTGATGGTGCTTTCGCAGGTGGAAAAGAATACGCCGACAAGTTCACCAGGAAATACGAACACAGAATTTTAAAAGGTATTGGGCACAACGTTCCGCAAGAAGATCCAAAGGCATTTGCACAAGCAATTATTGATGTGGACGGATTCAGAAAATAATTCAACTAAACACCTGTCCAATTATTTAAAAACAACAAGAGGAAATATAAACGTTGAAATTAATATTTCTTAAATAAGTGTAATTGATAAATTCTAACATTTTACATTAACTCTAACTTAACAAAAAATGGAAAAAATAAAATTAATACCCGCATTCTTTATTGCATTGATTCTTTTAGTCGGACTGACTGCCTTTGGACAAAACAACCCTAAGAAAAAAGAATTGAAAGGCTTTGCTCTTTTAGAATTATATACTTCTGAAGGCTGTTCGAGCTGTCCACCAGCAGATCAATTAATGGGAAAACTTCAAAACGAATACAAAGACAGTAATGTCTATATTTTAGCATATCACGTTGATTATTGGGATAAACAAGGCTGGAAAGATACTTTTAGTAATGCTGATTATACCAAAAGACAATATGAGTACGCAAAATTCCTGGAAAAAAAACCTATTTACACGCCTCAGGTTATTGTAAACGGAAAAGTGGATTATATTGCTTCTCAGGAAGCTAGTGTTAAAAATGCTATTAAATCGGCACTTTCTAAACCTGCTGATATCGAATTGTCTTTAGAAGCGACTCAAAACAATTCTATGCTTACTGTAAATTACACTATAGATGTAATTTCAAAAAACAGTCAATTATTGGTTGCAGTTGTTCAGAAATCCGCGAAAAGTAATGTAAAAAGAGGAGAGAATGCACATCGCATTTTATCGCACTACCAAATTGTGCATCATCTGCATACTGTAGACCTAAAATACAAAAAAGGAACAGTTTCTATTCATCTGCCAAAAAGCTTTAATGCCAAAGATTTTGAAGTGATTGGTTTTGTTCAGGACAAAAACAATGGAAACGTTTTGGGAGGCACAAGAGCTGTTTTAAAACGATCTTCTTAAGCTCAGTTCATTGTAGTAAAATGGCAAAGGCAAAACGTATCAACACTTAAATCGTTTTGAAAACGACATAATTAAAAAAGAAAATATCATTTAGGTTAATGCAGGAAAGCACAGCACTTTGGCTTTAAATTTTGAATTTTGAAAGTTGCAGAAATCGGAACGAAATATTTTATTCCGATTTTTTCCATCATTAAAAATAATTTCAAAATAGGTTATCTTTGGCAAAGCAGGATAA
Organism: Pedobacter polaris; assembly: GCF_005116505.1. Taxonomy (GTDB): domain Bacteria; phylum Bacteroidota; class Bacteroidia; order Sphingobacteriales; family Sphingobacteriaceae; genus Pedobacter; species Pedobacter polaris. The sequence continues at coordinate 1,155,694 of NZ_SWBR01000002.1, read as the reverse complement.
AAAACAGATAAAAATTATGGAAAAAGTAAAAAGCTTTCACGTTTCCCGCAAGGTGATTTGGGGAAGTTCTATAGCACTGGCGGTCCTTGCTTCAATACCAAAATTATTTGATCCTTTTTCAACTCCTGGAGATATCATTATAAACTCTTCGATTACGTTGTTGTTTTCCATTTTTATATGGTACTACAATATTTATAGTTTACCAAAATTCTCATCGCAACGCACGAATAAAAGCCTATTCAATTGGAAACTTTTGTTAAGTGTCATAATAGGTATTGTAATAATGGTCGTTTTGGTAATTGCCCATCAGGAACTTTTTGAAATATCAAAAATGGACGCTCCAATCATGTTTGAATTGAGAGGGGTTTTAATCAATTTTATCGTTTATCTGTTTCTGCATTTACTCTTTCAAAATTATCAGACCCAGCAAATGGGAATGGAACTTGAGCGAACTCATGCCGTAAATTTAGGCGCACAATACGAATTATTGAAACAACAGGTCAATCCGCATTTTTTATTTAACAGCCTTAATACCCTGAAATCGATGGTAGATATTCAGGATCCCCAGAGTGCTGATTTTATTTTGAAACTTTCTGATTTTTACAGGTTTACACTCGAAAGCCGAAAGTTAGATATAGTACCATTACGAGAAGAACTTCAGATTTTGGATTCTTATGTTTATCTTCTAAAAGCTCGTTTTGAGGAAGGATTTGTTTTGGAAAATAACATAGATTTAAAACAATACGATTCGGCAATTCCGCCCTTTACATTGCAATTATTAATCGAAAACTGCATCAAGCATAATGTTGTGTCATTGGACAAACCTTTGTTAATTAAACTCTACACAGAAGCGGATTTTCTGGTAGTTGAAAATCAGATACAGCTGAAAAGAGGCGTATTATCTACAGGAGTTGGTTTAGACAATATTAATCAGCGCTTTATGCACCTGGTGCACAAAGAAATTGAAATTGATAAAAACGAAACTACTTTTAAAGTAAAAATACCAATGATTTATGACAATCGTAATAATTGAAGATGAAGTAAAAACGGCCAAAGCACTTGGTCAGCTTATTTTGAGTATCAGACCCGATGCTCAAATTTTGTCGTATATCCAGAGTATAGATGGAGCAGTGACTTATCTTTTAGAAAATGATCAGCCGGATCTTATTTTTATGGACATTCAACTAGCGGATGGTTTGTGTTTTGAAATTTTTAAAAATGTTGCCGTTTTATCCCCTGTAATATTTTGTACCGCTTTTGATGATTATGCTATTGAAGCTTTTAAATCAAATGGGATTGATTATATATTGAAGCCCTTTTCAAGAGAAAATATTGCTCAGGCCATCAAAAAAGCAGGAGAATTGAAGAATTTCTTCCAAAGAAATAATAAAATAATGCCAGATTTTGATTATTTATTAACCAGGACAGGCGAGAATACAGGAAAGAGCAGCTTTTTGGTCTTTAAAAACAATAAATACCAAACTGTACCAACGGAAAATATAGCGTTTTTTTATATAAAAAATGAAACCCCTACAATTATGTCGTTTGATAAAGTAGAGTATCAAATAACACAATCAATTGATGAGGTTCATAAATTATTGTCTCCAACCCAGTTTTTTCGAATCAACAGACAATATTTGGTTAATTTTTCGGCCATAAGAGAAGCAGAGCATTATTTTTTACGTAAACTGATCATCAAATTAACAATTCCAACCGAAGAAAAATTATTAGTCGGAAAAGAAAAAGCAACTGCTTTTTTGAGTTGGTTAGAGAATAGATAATTCATGGAGATATTATCTTATTGATAACTGATTTTTGCCATAGAAGTAATCGTTCCAGTAACATTATTTTGTACAAATCCATGAGATTAGAGAACAATAAGTAAGATTATTCCTTCCTAGAAAAGGAACAATCTCGTTTTCATAATCATCTTAAATAGAGAAAAATATATTATCCATGTGCTTCTACAGATGTGTCAGCCCATTCTTCCCAAGTGGCTAATTTTTGTTCATAGTTTTGTTTTGCAAATGGCAGAGCCACTTTACCTAAGAATAGACGTAAAGGAGGATTTTCTGCTTCAATCAGTTTAACGACTGCTGCTGCTGTCGCGCTTACTTTTCCAAATGAATCAGAATTGTCTGCTTCTGCAAACGTTTTTTTGAGTCCGTCATACACCTCAATACTATTGCTATTGATAGCGGAGTGCCAAAGGTCTGATGCATATCCGTTTGGCTCTACTAAAGTTACATTGATCCCAAATTGTTTTACTTCGGATGCTAGAGTTTCGCTAAGACCTTCGACCGCAAATTTCGAAGCATTATAAAGTCCCAATATCGGTAAAGTCACTATCCCTAAAATTGAAGAAACTTGTATAATATGGCCACTTTTTTGATTTCTCATAATTGGTAAAACCGCTTGTGTTAACCAAAGTGTTCCAAAGAAATTTGTTTCGAATTGTGCTCTCGCCTCTTTTTCACTCGCTTCTTCAACAGCACCATTTAAGGAATAGCCAGCATTATTAATGAGGATATCAATTTTTCCGAAATGTTGATGTACTTTCCTAACTACTGAAAACGAATCTTCTCGATTGTTTACATCTAGTTCTAGAGGCAAAATGCTGTCTCCGTATTTCGCTTTTAAGTCGGCAAGGGTATCAATATTTCTAGCTGTTGCAGCTACCCTGTATCCCTTTTCTAAAAATGCTTCAGTCCAGGCTCTTCCAAATCCTTTAGAAGCTCCTGTAATTAAAATTGTTTTTGACATGTTGTTTTCTTTTTATTATTATTTATTTAAAATTTTACGCATTATATGACCGTTCGGTCATTTTAAAGTTAAAAAAAATTAGAGGCTGTTTTCCTCAATTATGTTTTTTAGTGTTTTCGTAATTATTTGCATCTTATCGTTATTACTTGACATTCTTGATATTAAATGACCGCCTTCCATCATGGCAAAAACTACAGTTGCAAAATCGGCAGCGTTCCAATTGGGTTTAAATTCTCCGTTGTTAATTCCTTTGGTAATACTTTTTTCTAATAACTGCTGATTAAAATTAATACCCTTATTTACTTTTTCTTTCACAATTGGGTTGGTATCATCTGCTTCTGTTCCGAAATTTAATAACGGGCAACCCCCTGTAAGAGGTGGGTGTACAGCATTGCTGAAGAAATCAATATAAGTAAACAACTCCTCTTTTGCTGTTTTGCATTTGCTGAGTTTAGACAGAAGTTTGTCACCCAATACTTTTATATTATGATCTACTGCTGCACAAGCCAGAACATCTTTATTTTCAAAATGAACATACATACTGCCTTTTGAAAGTCTTGTAGCTTCCATTATATCGCTCATAGAAGTTGCAGCAATCCCCTTTATATTAAATATTGGGGCTGCTTTTTCTATGATAAACTGTCTGGTTTCTTCTCCCTTTGTCATGATAACTTTCATTTTATTAAGCAAATATATGACCGATTGGTCATATATGCAAATTTTTATGATTTATTTAACAATCTGGTTAAAATTTAAGCTAAAAATAATAACACAAGAAGTCAGTTGAAAGATGTTGGGTAAGCTTCCAATCCAAAGCTAATGCCGAAATTTCCCAACAAATTTTCTTTAAATAGTCTATTAGCCATGAAGTTCTTTTTTAGACTTTATAAATATAGATTATCCAAAAGTAGACTTCGTTGCCTCAGTCACTTCGGGCTACTACTTAACGAAAAAAGCCACCTTTTTGGGGTGGCTTTTTCTGCTACTGTGTGGTGGACTTGAGGGGGCTTCAATCGAACTTTTTATACCGATTCTAACCTTTCTTGAAGAAATTGCTAAGCTAGAGATTTTAAAGAATTTTGAAAGCCCCGAGATGCTTGATTCTCAAAATATGCAACACACAACAATACGAAGAATAAAAAAAGGACAAACCATCACTTATAAATATTATTAAATGATTGTCCGTTTATTTCTTTAAGAGATCACTCGGTATCTCAGTATGTAACCATTTGTAGACTATTGCGTCTTTTCTTTTTATGTAATTTTTTATGCAGTCGATTACAACAGCGGAATACTCTGACCTTTTTTGTAATGATGTAATTAAATTTATAAACAAGTGGTCGAAGGTTTGCTGCTCAAGCGGAGTTTTATTGCTCCTATTGAAAAGTACTGTAAGTAATTCTATTTCACGTTCACTAGCAACCCATTTTTCTAAGCGTTTCTGTGAAATCACAGAATACATTAGGTTATAAACCTCTATCGAAACCTTTACTCGACAATATTCCCAGCTATAGGTTAAAATGCCATCAGAAGCATCAATTCCACCAAGCTCATTAAAACATAAATACTCTGGATCATTTTTATCGCAGGGATCAAGTAATGCTATTTCTTCAGTAGTAATAGCTGCTTTTGTTGTCGCGATCGCGCTGGTGGAACGAATTGGGAAGAAATCCCATTTACCTCTTGTGATGCCATCAATGCTTTCTCTATAGTGCGCACTATTGGCAAATCCGCATGCATATCGATAATTTGTGTCATCAAACTCTAAAAATGGATAACCAGTTTGCGAAGTGTTAAATAATTGACTCCATATAGCTGGATCTAATGTCGCATACTTCGAAGTAAACTTCTTCACCTGAGCAGCTTTTGGACGAAAATGGTCTATAGGATTGCTTGTTCCGTCGTTAATTGACTCATTATACCAACATTTCTTTCCCACCAAACTTTCAAACGCCGTTTTTAATGATGACCATAGCGGACTATACTTGTCCTTCTTTGCAGTGGCGATCCAATTCGCATCAATAACTAATATGCTAGTATTAATGTAGCGCATATTTAAATACCATCTTTTTTAAGGATTTCCTTAAGAACTTTTTCAATATGCTTTTTCTGCTTATCTTCTTCTTCTTGAGTTAAGGGCTTGAAGTCAATTTGCTTTTCAGTTAATTCCTTTTCAAAAGCAGCTTGAAATTTCTGATATAATGGATCTCTATTGAACCGTGAAAAGCCTAAATTATCTAATGATTCATTCAATTGTTCTAATTTTAAACTTTCATCTTCCGTTAGAGGAATTTTATTCACCAGCTTGCTTTCTAATGTTCTTCTTAAATCCAACTGTTGCTGAGTTTTCTGATCTAATGTTGTACGAAGTTTGAAAATTTCAGTTAATATTCCCGCTACCCCCATACCCTTAGGATCTTCTAAAGGCATAAGTGCTTTGATGATACCTGTATCAAGCTCTGTTTTAAAAACTCTCACAGCTTCTTTTTTAAGACTTCCGATGGTTAATGGATCATGACTTGTCATAATTACTTGAGAGGTTTCAGCAATTTGTTTACCTGATTCTCCATTATTGAATACAATCTCATTAATAAATTCAATGTACTTCCATCTCCAATAAGGATTTAAATGAGTGTCAGGTTCATCTAATAAAAATAAGGTTTCAACACCAGCAGTAAATCTCATTAAGCCGAGAACAGTCAATAACTGTTGCTCACCTTCACTTAATTGTTTAAAAGAGATTCTATTGGCGTACTTCTTCTTTACTCGAATCCTAATTCCCTCTTGAAAAAATAATCGGGAAACATTTGCCGTATTTAGAACATGAAAAAAATCGAAACTTGACCATTTCATTTTTTTGACAAAGTCTTTAATTTTAGAAAAACTTGAAAAGTATAGATATACAACTTCGAAGCGCTTCTTCTCCTTTTTCCAAAGTGCACCATTATTATTTATTGTATCTTTTATGGGGGCTATTGCTACATTATCATAAAGATAGTCCAAAAGATCACGTACGATTCCTTTGCTTCCCCAGAATCTATCTGCCTTAGTTTCGCTATTGCTTTTCGCCCACTCTGGTTCCTTTATAGGTAATAGTGTACTTTGCATTTCCTCAATGAATAGATTTTCCTTAAGAAAATTAGTAAGTTTTGGGTCGTCGTCAATAAAAAAGGAAAATAGGGAAAACTGGCTATGAATTAACTCTGCATACTGCATTCGAGGATACTCAGGCAAGTCATGGGATGTAGTACTAACAACGGCCCTTGCAAAACGCTCTTTATGATCTTCAAAATGCTCTTCTAATCTGTTACTATTTCCTAAACCAGAATAGTAAGCTAGGATATAACGTGGTAGATATTCGTTTTTATTTTTAGTAAATGCATCTTGAGAAATTGCTTTCAAATTCACAAACGTCGCCCATTTTTTCTTCTCTTTAGCCGAGTAATGGATTTGAATATTATATCCACCACATTTATAATGTAACTCAAATCCTAATGCTAGCTCAGCATCAACGGTCTTCTTAAAATCAAAATCAAGATATTTAAAAATTAATACGATTGCTTCTATAAAATTAGATTTTCCTGAAGCATTTTGGCCAATAACGACAGAGATAGTCTCTGCTTTATCAAGGTTAATTTCAAAATCCTTTAAATTTTTAAACCTTTTGATTTTCAAGTATTCTACCTGCATTTATTTAAGTTTAAGTAACACACCACCCTTTGAACTGTTTGTAAATTCCCATGAAACGATCTTACCTGATTTGTTCTTTTTACTAACAGATTCTAACTCTTCATAAAAATCCTCAATTTCACCCTTTTCATAATAATGAGATTGATGCCACGCATCTTCAACTGTTATTTGATTTTTTGTAGCTCCCTCTAAAATTTCTATAATAGATTTTTTTGTTGCCATGACATCCCTGAGTTTTTTATATGCAGTTTTCTTTTTATCACTAATCGCTTTATTGTTTGTTATAAAGTTTTGCCTAGCCACATTATTTAATTCCACAAATTCATTAAACCACACCGAGTCCACCTTGCCGGCGCCGGGATTTACTGCGATCCGTCCTGAATATGCTAACTGGAATATTGATCGCTGCAAATCATCAACTTTTTTTAAGGTGACCTTAGTCTTTTCTTCTAGTTGCTCTGCAGTTCTAAAATGTTTGTCAACTTGTATTACGATCTGTTCTTGCTCTGCAAAACTTGGAAAGGGTATTGGTAAGTTATTAGTTTCGGTAATATAGAGGTGCGCTTGAGCAACACCCTTACAACTTTCCTTAATTAAATCTTGTAATAAAGGAGATTGTAAACAATACATTAAAAAATAGCCAGAAATTTTTGGTTTTAGAAGCAGAACACTTCTTACTAAAGCAAAAGAAATATTATCAGACACGATCGCTGTCCTACCAATGGTTGCACCAACGCTAACAATTAAAACATCATTTTTTTCAGGATCGCACCTTTTGCGTAATTTTCTTAATTGCTCAACCGAAATGTAATCTACATCAGCGTAATCAATAAATCCGTCTCGAACATTTCTCGCGGACAATAATAACTCTCCACTTTGTTGTCGTGGTGGTGTATTATGTTCCCCATCAGTAATTTTACTGCAAACAGATTTAGCATCAGTAATTATCCAACTGTGTGGAACAGTAAACCTAGTATCGCGCTTATTTAATATACTTGGAGAATCGCAAATATTTAAAAGTTCATCCTTTGTTTCGGAAAGAGTTATTTTATTTTGCTTTCGCCAAGTAGTTGTAAGATCTCCACCGATAGCTTTGTCTAGGACACTTCGCTTGTATTTCTGGACCTGAAGCATTTCGTTTTTCGCATCTTTAAAATCATCTTGATATTTATCGAGTGTAATTTTTAATGAATTGGCTATGAAAACCTGTTCATCAGGAGGAGGAATAGGAACTTTTAATGTTAATAATAAATTTTGATTCAAGTGAGGTATACTAGCACCTGTTGTATTTTTATTGAAAAACTCATATTGTGCTTGAAGAAAATACAGAAGAAAATCAGAATTAATAGTTAGCGGAGAAATACAAATGATAGTTGAGCCTACTGCACCAACTTGTCCTCTTGCAACTAAACCACTACGTGATCCATCCGCTACAATAAAAATATCGTCGTAAGAAGAAATAACGGTAGATGTACTGTCTGCATATTGTTTGTAGTTGTTGTTTTCAATAGCATCAATATCTAAATATGGCACACTTTGATGGAAAGGTACAGGGAGAAGCTTTATAGGTTTTTTACCCTTTCTTAATACCACCAGTTCAGCAAGTGGCAACATTTTCCAATGCTTTGGTAGTTTATGCATTATTTCGAAAGGTCTTTTTTTAACTTCATCAAAGCTTTTATTTTATTCTGATAATCGATTATCATTTCATCAATAATTTGGATTGGTTGTGGAAGATCTTCTGGCTTGTAAACTTCAACAAATGATAGATCATATTTTTTTTTTCTGACATCCTCTATTGTAAAAACCTTAAATCGATCAGTTGCCGTCCTTTTACTGTTTCCATTAGGATCATTTCCGTAGCAGTATTCAAAATCATTAAAATGCTCAGCTTTAAGCATATTGCTCTTAGTGGTTATCTTCTGAAAATCTTTTCTAAGATCATATATCCATGTCTGATCAGTTTTAGAGCCTTTTTGAATAAAAACGACGCATGCTTTAATTCCATTTGCGTAGGCAGCAAAAACTCCCTCTGGCAGTTTTAATATTGTGTGTAGTTTGCAGCTCTGACTTTCACTTTGATCAGCATTTAAGTAAAACTCCCACATTTTTTTTGCAGCATCACTTTGTAAACAACTATCGGGTAAAACAATAGCTGCTCTGCCTTTCGGTTTTAATTTTTCAATGATATGCTGAACAAAATTAAGTTGTTTATCACTTGTTCTAACAGGGAAATCTCTATCAGGAATTTGATTTGCTCCCTTAGTCCCAAATGGAGGATTAGTTAAAATGCAAGAATACAGAATTGAGTCTTGCTCACCGTATATTGTATCACCCAATTTTATTTGTGCATTAATGTTATGTAGAAACATATTCATTAGTGCTAATCTTCTTGGTCTCTGAACTAATTCTTGTCCAAAGTATGTTTCGTTTTTTATACGATCCAACTGCTTTTTAGAAATCCTTTTTCCCTTTGTCTGTTCTTTAAACCATTCATTTGCAGTGATCAAAAAGCCAGCTGTTCCAACTGCAACATCGCCCACATTAAAGTCTAATGCTTCTAACGGATCGGGTTTAAATACATTTACGATAGACTGTATTAAAGGTCGGGGTGTAAAATATTGGCCTGCACCTTTCTTACCTTCATTTGCCACTCGACCAATCAGCTCTTCGAAAGTTAAACCAACAATATCCCCTTCAAATTTTGTCCATTGTATGCTATTGATCTCATCAATTAAGGCACGCAATATTTTGGCATTCTTGACTCGAGAAACTGGATCCGAAAATATATCGCCAAGAATGCCATCTTCCTTTTTTAAACGCTCTAAAATTTTATCCAATTGCTTTAATAATAAGCCGTCTTCATCTATTTTTATTAGCGATTCCCAATCATGTTGCTTAGGTACGAAGGCGCCTTTCTCTTGGGCCATTTTTAAAAATAGTAGATATGTAAGTTGCTCTATATAATCGGAAGCATCGACTCCGTCATGTCTGAGCTTATTGCAAAAACCCCATAATTTACCAATCAAATCCATTTAGATACACCTTGTAAAAGATGCTAATATAGCATCTTTCCACGACAATAAATGCCATGTGTTATTAGTGTTTTCTACGTATTTTAGCAATAGCATTCGTTTTTTTGGGAATTTAAAAATGTGTAATCTATGATTTATTTTTAAGTAGCTAAATCTAACTGTATAACTGCATGTTAGACAAATATTCTCATTCGTGATCTATGTTTTACCTTTTCGAATATCAAACGCTCCAGGCAGGATCATTCATCATGATTAAGATTATTCCACAAACAATTTCCTATTCTATTTTTTGATCTGAAGGTAGTTTGCACCATCATTGGTGATTTTCTAATATCAGGATAGGCTTAAACTACCTTTAAAGGTTCAGCTACATTTTTATAATTAATGATTATGTAAAAATGAAATCTAAATTAATAGTATCTTAATGTTTACTTCAAAGTTGTTTTTCAAATTCACATATAATCGTTGATTAATGACACCAAAGCCAGTCAACTCTAAAAAGGAACTTGAAAAAAACCAGCAAACTGATGAAGAAAAAAGACAAGCCTTTGTAGATTTAATAGCCGAAATCATCGTTGATATCAGTATTAAAGAGTATCAAGAGGAAAAATCTCGTCAAGACTCAAAATAATTAATTGTAAATCAATACGACATAAGGGTTCGAACCCCTTCGGCTCTCCAGCTATTTTTCATAAAAATACTCAGATTTCGACATGAAATGCTGTCAAAACAGTATTGCCTAAAATTTATAAAATATTGATTGTGATGTTTTTAAAAGAAAAAGGGAATGGGGTTCGATCCATTCCCTTTAAGTGGAGCCGAAGGGGTTCGAACCCTTGTCCAGTTGTGTGATAAATTATGCCTTCTTCATGCTTATTTTCCAATTAGTTTTCGGGATCAGTCGGGCTGGAAACCGACCTAAACTTTCTCCTTAGATACTTTATTTCGCGATGATGCCGTACCCTCATCAAAGCTAGCATTGTTATTTCGATGCCTCTGATGCTAACCTAACATTGCGGCAGTTAGCGAGACAAAAGCTTACGTAATTCTAAATTAAGCAGCTAAGGCGTAGTTATTTTCGCCAATTATTGTTGTGAACGTTCTCTTTTAAGTGCTCTCCGTACAACGCACTGCATGCTAACATACTTAGCTCCACCCTGTCAAATCCAAAACGGCCCCTTTTTGGTTAAAAGTTATACGTCTTAAGTTATAAGTGACTATAACTAAATGCAAATATACAAATTAAATGCAAATTTTAAGTTAAAATGGCATTTTACTGTTCTTAACTACAAACCTATACCACTCATTTATTGACTATCATTACCCAACTATTTGTCTGTCTTTACAAATTCTTATGGATAGCATAGTTATGAAACTATTTCTTGTCTTAAATGTTCCTTAATAAAAAAATAGGATGGAAACCGAAGAAACAAAACTACCCGACAATAACAAAAAAGAGCTAGATATGGAACCGATCAATGAATTTGATCAAAACCATTTTTATGAAACTAACCATTTGGATGAAACTCATTTTGCAGAGCAAAATCGTTCGGAAGAAGATTTAGGCTATCAAGAAATTTCTGGCACAGCATCGCTAGCTGATCGGATTACTGAGGAAGAAAAATTGCATCAAGAAGAGGAACATTTACCTGGCAAAAATCAGTCAACTCCAACCAAAGAAGATGGAGATAAGCTAATGAATGTTGGTAGAGCTCCCGATTCTTAACTGTATTAATAATCCGAATAATCAGTAGGGTATAAGAACAAGGTTATATTTTTAGACACATTATTTTGATACTGTGGTAAATCTTTGATTTTCTTATACTCTGGGCCAAATTCCTTCCAATGCTGATCTCGATCTGCTTTATTATTAAAAGTGGTGAGGTACATTAAATTAGGCATTTTACTTCCAGCTATAACCTGTCCATAAAATACTGCATTGAAATTTAACTTTGTAAAAATAGCAACCTCTGCATCATTGAACATGCCAATTTTATTTAAGGAAAGTTGCTCAGTAGCCGCTTCATAACTTCGCAGCTCATAAACTCTTTCTGTTTTAGGTGAATTAAGCCTCGGAATGGCGGGCACAGGCATTACAGAAAAAGCCTTTAACAATATAGATTCAATTCGATTATAAGGTGCCGCCTTATAGTCGGCATTAATATAGCTGGTCGCTGTACTGAGGTATAGCTTATCGTTTTTTAGCTGTTCGTTTAGTTTATCAACATCAGTTAATCGTTTAAAAGGGATAAAAACGTATATCAATCTGTCTGCAGTATCTGCAACAATGGGCTTAAAAACACCAATTTCTTTTATTCCGGCTCTATGAAGTGCTGGGGAATAGGCACCTTTGAGGTATGCATCGATCGCTGCTTCTTGAGAAGTAGTTTTAAAGTGATAGATCTTTAATTGGTAATAATATGGCGATTGGGCTGCTAGTTGATTAAACGATACGAAAATTATTAGGCTTGCTAATAGTAGCTTGAAGCGGTAGGTCTTGAGCTTAATCATTTTAAATTTAGTTAGTTTGGGAGAGAAAATGCTAAATGTCGTAATTTTTCTTGGATGATTTTCGATCACACAGCAATCCTAGTAAATAAAAAAGCCACCCTATGAGGATGGCCTTGTTTTATTGTTACAATGGTAATTGCTAACTGTTAAATAGTTCTCCCAGGATATTGGGCTAATGCAACTTCCAAACAATCCATGGCTTCATTTAAATCATCGGTATTTAAAACGTAAGCCATTCTAACCTCGTTTTTACCTGAACCTGGACTAGAATAGAAGCCTGTTGCTGGAGCCATCATTACTGTAGCGCCATTATGGTCAAAACTTTCTAAGATCCACTGGCAAAACGCATCAGCATCATCAATAGGAAATTTAGCTACTACATAAAATGCACCACCCGGGTTTGGACAAAATACACCATCAATTTTATTTAATCTGCCAACTAAGGTATCACGGCGTAAGGTATATTCTTTGTTAACTTCTTCAAAATAACTATCAGGAGTATCTACAGCTGCGGTTCCTGCAATCTGCTCTACCATACCCGGACTTAATCTTGCTTGTGCAAATTTTAATCCAGAGGCAATAACTTCCTTGTTTTTGGTAATCAAACAACCTAAACGTGCACCACAAGCGCTATAACGTTTAGAAACAGTATCCATAATCACTACGTTTTCTGCTAACCCATCTAAATGCATTGGCGAGATAAACTCACGTCCGTCATAGCAGAATTCACGATAAGCCTCATCAGAAAATAAGAACAGATCATATTTTAAACATAAAGCTTTCAATGCATCTAATTCTTCTCTAGAATATAAATATCCTGTTGGGTTATTCGGATTACAAATAATAATTGCCTTTGTTTTTGGCGAAATTAACTTCTCAAATTCTGCAATTGGAGGTAAGGCAAAACCATTTTCGATATAAGATAGGATAGGTTTAACCACCACATTACTCATGCAGGCAAAACCGTTGTAATTTGCATAAAATGGCTCAGGGATAATGATTTCATCGCCTTCGTTTACACAAGTTTGCATGGCAATGGTTATAGCTTCAGATCCACCAACCGTAACCAAAATGTTTTCTGGTTTAATATCATAACCTAATTTGTTATAATATTCAGTTAATTTAGTTCTATAAGCTAAGGTTCCTTCAGATGGGGTATAAGCCCAAACATCAAAATCTATATTTTTAATGGCATTTAACATCCCCTCTGGGGTAGCAATATCTGGTTGACCAATGTTTAAATGGTAAACTTTTTTACCTGCTGCTTTGGCTTTGTCTGCAAAAGGAGTTAATTTTCTAATAGGTGATGCGGGCATTTGTAACCCTTTTTCTGAAATTTTTGGCATGGTGCAAAAATAAAAAACCCCGTGATATAATTGGGGTTTTATCTGCAAATAATGATTTAAAATAAAAAACCTCGTTAATCTAATGGGGTTTTTATTTTAATGTCTTTAAATTTTACTTTGTGGCACTAGCAACAGATTGACCTTTAACAATTAAAACCTTTGGGTTTTGCCTAGCATTAGAGGTTAAAGTAAGTTGTTTATTAAAAGGCAATGCATTACCTACAGGAGTAATAGTTACTTTAATAAAACCTTTTTCACCAGTTTTTACAGGTGTTTTGGTATATTCTGATACTGTACAGCCACACGTTGTTTCTACATTTGATATAATTAATGGAGCATCTCCAGTGTTTGTAAAATTAAATGTATAAACAGAAGGTTTATTCAATGGAATTTTGCCGAAATCATAAGTTTCAGTTTCGAACTTAAACTCTGCAGGTTTAGTTTGCGCATTTACAACAATTCCGATCCCAAAAACTAACGCAACTACTAAAATTAACTTTTTCATATTCTATTGATTTTAAACAAATTTAATATTTTAAAGTTAAACAAAAAGCATTCCAATATTTATATTACATAGAATCTTCAATCATAATTAGAAAGAATTGTATCTTTGAGCCCTAACCATAGTAGCCCATGAAGTCAAATAGCAAGCTAACCACAAATCAGATTGATGCTTCAGAATTGAGTTTCGATGACTTTAAGTTAATCGTAATAAATGACTATAAAATTGCCGTTGAGAGCCGTCAGGCTAGCATATTAGGAAGAAGAGAAGTATTAACCGGTAAGGCTAAGTTTGGTATTTTTGGAGACGGTAAAGAAGTGCCTCAAATTGCAATGGCTAAAGCTTTTAAAAAAGGCGATTGGCGCTCTGGCTATTATCGTGATCAAACTTTTGCATTTGCTACAGGAATTTCTACTATAAAAGAATTTTTTGCACAACTGTATGCAAATCCAAGTGTAGAGGCAGACCCTTCATCTGCAGGGCGACAAATGAATTGCCATTTTGCTACACGCTCATTAAATGATGATGGTTCTTGGAAAGATTTAACTGATATTAAAAATTGTTCTGCAGATATTGCACCAACTGGTGGACAAATGGCCCGTTTAGTGGGCTTGGCTTATGCTTCTAAATTGTTTAGACAAAATCCTGAGCTTGATTACCTGAAGAATTTTTCTGTAAAAGGAAATGAAGTAGCTTTTGGTACCATTGGTAATGCATCTACATCTGAAGGTGTATTTTTCGAATCAATAAATGCTGCAGGTGTTTTACAAGTGCCTATGGCAATTTCTGTTTGGGATGATGCTTATGGAATTTCTGTTCCAGCTAAATATCAAACTACTAAAGAAGACATTTCAGAAATTTTAAAAGGTTTTCAAAGAGAAGAAGGTACAAATGGTTACGAAATATTTAAGGTAAAAGGGTGGGATTATCCCGCTTTATGCGAAACCTACCAAAAAGCAATTGATATTTGCCGCGAAGAACATGTACCCGTTCTAATTCACGTTACTGAAGTTACACAACCACAAGGCCACTCTACATCAGGCTCACACGAAAGATATAAGCTAAAAGATCGTTTAGACTGGGAAAAGGAGCACGATTGTATTGTGCAAATGCGCAAATGGATGATCGAATCTGCAATTGCTACAGCAGAAGAGTTAGATGAATTGGAACAAGCTGCAAAGAAATTTGTTAAGGACATACAAAAAGAAGCTTGGAACGACTTTTTATCAAGTATTAAAGAAGAGCAGAGCGAAGTAATTAACATGATTAATGCTTTTGCGAATGGTAACCCCATGTTAACTAAAATAGCTGCTCAATTGGCTTCTACTCCAGATGCATTGCGAAGAGAAGTAATGTCATCGGCTAGAAAAGCCATTCGCCAAAGTGTAAATATGCCTTCAGCAGAACGTGATATTTTGATAAAATGGTACCAAAAACAAGCAGATATTAACGAAGAGAAATATAGCTCTAAATTATTTACTGATGGTAAAGAAAGTCCGTTTTTAGTTAATCAGGTTCCTGCAGTTTATACAGAAGAGAGTAAAATGCTAGATGGTAGAGAATTGCTAAACGCTTGTTTTGATGCAAACTTCTCTAGAGATCCACGTCTAGTTGCTTTTGGTGAAGATTTAGGGAATATTGGCGATGTTAACCAAGGTTTTGCCGGTTTACAAGCTAAATTTGGGGAGTTGAGGGTAACTGATACGGGGATTAGAGAAATGACAATTGTTGGTCAGGGAATTGGCCTGGCAATGCGTGGATTAAGACCAATTGCAGAAATACAATACCTAGATTATTTATTATTTGCATTGAACATATTAAGTGATGACTTGGCGAGTTTATCGTATCGTACTAAAGCCGGACAAAAAGCGCCAGTAATTGTGCGTACCAGAGGTCACCGTTTAGAAGGAGTTTGGCATTCGGGTTCTCCTATGGGGATGATTTTAGGTTCACTACGCGGTTTACATATTTGCGTACCTCGTAACATGACACAAGCTGCCGGAATGTACAATACACTATTTAGATCTGATGAACCAGCATTGGTAATTGAGTGTTTAAATGGGTATCGCCTGAAAGAAAAATTACCAGAAAATGTTGGTGAGTTTACAGTGCCTTTAGGTAAAGCAGAAATTATTAAAACAGGTACTGATATTACTGTGGTAACTTATGGTTCTACACTTCGTATTGTAGAAGAAGCTGCCGAAGAACTAGAACAGTTGGGTATCTCTATAGAAATTATAGATCCACAAACATTATTGCCATTTGATACAGATCAGCTTTGTAAGCAATCTTTAGCCAAAACCAATAAGTTATTGGTTGTTGATGAGGATGTTCCGGGTGGTGGTAGTGCTTTTATCTTACAACAGATTTTAGAAGAGCAACAAGGCTATTATTTGCTAGATGCACAGCCTAAAACATTAGCTGCAAAAGCACATCGTCCGCCTTATGGTTCTGATGGAGATTACTTTTCAAAACCTTCTGTTGATGATGTAATTGAAGCTGTATATGCAATGATGAATGAAGCAAATTCAGCTAAGTTTCCAAAGCTATTTTAACTTTAAATTAAAGATAAGTTCTCTTAATAATTAACTTCTGGTGCTGCCAGAAGGGTAGTATTTATTTTACCCTTTAAAATTAAACATTTCATCGACTATCTTCCGTTGCTCATCGACTAAGCAAAAAGTGTATTGAAATTTTTGGGATATTGCCTATAAGTTAATCCACTAGAGTTTAAATATGATATGAGTTCTACTAAAATTGTTGCTGTTGGAAAATTTATTGGCAAGTTTATTGTATTCCTTGTAAACCAAGGTATGAATAAGAATAAACTGGTTAAAAGATTAAAATAAACTATTTACTGTGTCTGGATATAGTTTTGTTGGTTATTTTTTCCATTAAATCTTGCTTGTTAGTTATACTAACCGGCACAACATATTTGTGCTTTAATAAAATTTCTGTGCTGGCAACTGTTGCAATATGATTAAGATTAATGATATATTGCTTGTGTACCCTAACAAAAAAAGAAGGTAGTTGTCGCTCTAAATTTTTAAGATTTACCAAAGTAATGTGCTTGCTTTCTGCTGTAAAGATTTTGGAGAAATCACCCATACTTTCAATATAAATTACCTCATCATAATTTAACCTTGTAAAACCTTTTGTTTCCTTTATAAAAAAGTAATCATCGCCATCTGCCTCATTATGTTTGGTTTGATCTGTATTGTTTTCAGCTAATTTCTTTAAATCAAGATATTCTATAGCTTTATTACTTGCTTTAAGTAAACGTTCGAAAGTAGCAGGTTTAACAATAAAATCAAGTGCATCCAAATTAAAACCTTCGGCAGCATATTCTGAAAATGAAGTAATAAAGATAAATACAGGGGGATTTTTTACACTTTTTAATAGTCCAATTCCAGATAGCTCAGGCATATCGATATCAGAAAAAACAATATCAATATGTTCATTGACTAATATATCTGAAGCTTCAATTCCATTACTGCAAATGGCCTTAATTTCCAATCTATTTATTTTGCGTAAATACATTTCAAGAGCATCACGCTCTATCTCATTATCATCAACTATTATGCACTTGTAACTTATCATGTAGGCTAAAGATAAATTTAAAATTTATTCAAAAAAATAAATTTACTTAGGATAAATGATATTCCTAGAGCCAGAGGTTTTACTTTATGAATACCTAGTTAGTTTACAGTAGGTTAACCGATTGCTACTTGTGCTTCTTTTCTCCTGTAAATAGTTTTTCTCCAGCTAAAATTGAAGTAGCTAGGTCATTTTCTTCTGGTGGAATAGGGCACCTGTAGCCATCACTATAAGCGCAATATGGATTGTAGGCTTTGTTAAAATCTACGGTTATGCGATTCTCATTTATATCTTTTAGTGCTAAATCGATATATCTGCCACCACCATAAGTAGTTTTGTTGTTGGTTTGGTCTGTAAAAGGCAGAAATAATAAATCTTTATAAGCAGGATTTGTCATTAACCCAATGTTTCGATAAAGGGTCATTTTTAAAGCTTTACCATTTAAGGTAAAACTGATTTGTGCATAACGAATAAATTCTTTGCTTGTCCCATCATAAGTGGGCATTTTGAAAACTTTTTCGTTAGTTAAAATTTTAACATCAGCAACCACTCTATAGGTGCTGTCGGCATTATAAAAATGGAGATTTTTTAAATCTGTTTCCTTTAAAGGAGAATGGCTCTCTTTTATAAAATCAGCTTTGTAGGTTTCCCTATGTTTGGCAATTTGTTCAGTATAACTTTGCCCAAAACAAGTAGAACTAATCAATAGAGATAAAATGATAAAGTATTTCATAGCAAGAAGTTAATTGTTCTATTGTGAAATTGTTTTTTTGTTAAACTTAACTGCTTACTGCCAATTGAAAACTGTCAACTCCAAGCTTCTATAAACGATTGCTACGTTGTCTTAACAAATGATCTGCTAAAACTAGGGCTGCCATCGCTTCTACAATAATTACAGCTCTAGGGACAACACATGGATCATGACGGCCTTTACCTTTAATTTCGGCAGCTTCGCCAGCAGCATTAATAGTTTGCTGATTGTGCATAATTGTGGCTACAGGTTTAAAAGCTGTAATGAAAGTAATGTCCATTCCGTTTGAAATACCGCCTTGTACACCGCCAGAATAATTAGTTAGTGTTTTGGGTTTTTCTCCTGTAAGGAAAATATCATTATGTTTCGAACCTCTCATTTCACTCCCTGCAAAACCAGATCCGTATTCGAAGCCATGTACTGCATTTATACTTAACATGGCCTTGCCTAAGTCAGCATGTAATTTATCAAAAACCGGCTCTCCTAATCCAACTGGACAATTTTTAATGATGCATCCAACTTTTCCGCCAACAGTATCACCATCTTTACGTACAGAATCTATAAAGTCTATCATTTGGTTAGCTGTGGCAGGATCAGCACAACGTACAATGTTTTCCTCTCTTATAACTAGTGCTTCAACCAAATTATTAGAGTTAAAGTTTGGTGCATTAATTTGCCCTACTGCTGTTACATGCGCAAAAATTTCAATGCCATATTCCTTTAATAATAGTTTCGCAATTGCTCCGGCAGCTACACGAGCTGCGGTTTCACGGGCAGATGAACGACCACCGCCACGATGATCGCGAATACCATATTTTGCATCATAAGTATAATCTGCATGAGAGGGGCGATAAACATCTATATTATGTCCGTAATCTTTAGAGCGCTGGTCTTCGTTAGGAATTAACAAGCTGATAGGTGTTCCTGTGCTTTTACCTTCAAACGTACCTGATAGAATTTGAACAATGTCACTTTCTTTACGCTGGGTAGTTATTTTAGATTGGCCGGGCTTGCGTTTATCCAATTCTGATTGAATAAAATCAATATCAATTGATAATCCAGCCGGACAGCCATCAATAATTACACCAATTGCTACACCATGAGATTCTCCAAAAGTGGTGATTTTAAATAATTTACCGAATGAATTGCCTGCCATGCTAATTTTAGATTTATGATTTTAGATTTACGATTTGAGGCTTACTCAAATTAAATCCAATAATATTTTAAGATTAAATTCTACTTATTTGCTCTTTGTTCCTTTATCCTTGATCATTTACTGAAAAGCCTGCTTTCCCTAAGTCATCCCAAAAGTAAGGATAAGATTTTTCTACCACTTGTTTTTCTTCAATTTCTACTGCTGCAATTTTTAAAGCTAAAGGAGCAAAAGCCATTGCCATTCTATGGTCTTCGTAAGTGCTAATGGTAATTTTCTCTGGGAAATGTAAACCAGAGCAATCTAACTTATAACTTAAGTTTTTTTCGATGAATTTCACGCCAATTTTAGCCAATTCAGTTTGTAGCGCTAAAACACGATTGGTCTCTTTAATTTTTAAAGTTTCTAATCCTGTAAAAGTAGCATCATGACCCAACGCTGCGCAAATAACTACAATGGTCTGCGCTAAATCAGGACATTCTTTTAGGTCAAATATTTTTCGTTCTACAATTTTCGGTTCTTTTTTAAGAAAGACTCCTCCATTTTTAAATTGAGAGGTAATTCCAAAATTGGCCATAATTTCAGTGATCTTGCTATCGCCTTGTAAGCTATAACCATTTAATCCTGGTAAGAAAATAGAAGCTTCATCAGCTAATGCTGCAATCGCATACCAATAAGAAGCAGCGCTCCAGTCTGGCTCTACATAAAGTTTAGCGGTGCTAAAAGACTGAGGATTGATGGTAATTGTATTTTCATTCCAATCATTGCTAATACCTACCTGTTCTAGCATGGCTAAAGTCATCTCTACATAGGGTTTCGATGTCAATTCGCCTTCAATTTCTAATGTTAGTCCTAATGGGAGAGAAGGAGCTATCATGAGCAAAGCCGAAATATATTGGCTACTGATATCACCTTTTATTTTAACGTTTTTATCAGTTTGTTTAAAAGGACCAAGAATTTGCAAAGGAGGGAATCCTTCATTTTCTTTGTAAGAAATATTCCCTCCAATGCTTTTTAAAGCTTCGGCCAAAATCCCAATGGGCCGTTGTTTCATTCTTTCAGTTCCAGTTAAGGAAAATTTACCATTTTGAATAGCTAAAAAAGCTGTTAAAAATCGCATTGCAGTACCTGCAGGGCCTACATCAACTGTAGTATACTGATCTGCAAGTTCTTTTTCAGAATTAAGACGTGTTAGTATTTGATTTAAAGTGACGGTATCGGCAGCTACGGATAAGTTTTCTACGCTAACTGAACCTTTACTTAGTGCACTGATAATTAAAGCCCTATTGCATTCGCTTTTAGACCCTGTTAGCTTTATTTCTGTATCAATCTGTTTGTTCCCTTTAAAAGAAAGCAATACGTTTTTAGACATGTTTTTTAGTTCAATTGTTCATTGGTTCAAAGTTCATTAGGTAAATCTACCTTGAAATATTAAACCTAAACTATGTATTTATTAATTCGTTATTAATTAGCTCACAAGGTTGCCACAGCTGTAGCAATGAACCAATGAGCTAATGAACCAATTACTTATTTCGTTTCTGTGTGTGCCTCAGCTGCAATTCCTGCTTCAACTTTTCCAGCATTCATAATTTCAGTTTGTCTGCGGATAGATTCTCCGTGAACCAATTCTAAAAATTTCTCTGTAAAGTTTACATCTAATTTTAAGGCCTTAGCAAAAGAAGTACGTTTTTGCATAATCTCATCCCAACGGTTAACCTGTAAAATAGTTACTTGGTTATCTCTTTTAAATTCGCCAATTTTTTGAGTAATGCTCATTCGCTCGGCTAATTTTTGAAGTACCAAGTCATCGATTTTATCAATTTCTTTTCTCAAATCGGCTAATTTATCAGTAAATTCTTCATTTTTAGATTCAGGCTGACGTAAAGTAAATTTACTTACCATTTCTGCCAAAGCAGCTGGAGTAACTTGTTGTTTTGCATCTGTCCAAGCTACTGAAGGATCTAAGTGAGATTCGATCATTAGGCCCTGCATATCTAAATCTAATGCTTTTTGAGAGATGTATGGAATTAACTCACGGTTACCGCAAATATGACTTGGATCATTGATGATTGGTAATTCTGGACATAAGGTTTTTAATTGAATGGCAAGTTCCCACATCGGTTCGTTACGAAAAGCACTTTTCTCGAAAGATGAGAATCCACGATGAATAGCACCTAATTTAGTAATACCAGCTTTGTTGATACGCTCTAAAGCACCAATCCATAGTTGTAAATCAGGATTTACTGGGTTTTTAACCAATACCGGAATATCAACTCCTTTTAATGCATCAGCAATTTCTTGAACTGTAAATGGGTTTACAGTAGAACGAGCACCAATCCATAGGATGTCTACACCTGCAGCCAAAGCTTCTTCTACGTGTTTTGCATTTGCAACTTCAACAGCTGTTGGTAAACCAGTTTCTGCTTTTGCACGTTTTAACCATTCTAAACCTATGCTTCCAATACCTTCAAACTCACCCGGACGTGTACGTGGTTTCCAGATACCAGCTCTTAAAACGCTAACTTTTCCAGTTGCTTTTAATAAATGAGCAGTTGATAACAATTGGTCTTCAGTTTCTGCACTACATGGTCCAGAGATTAATAAGGGTTCGTTTTTGATGTTGATCCAGCTATCTAAAGGTTGGATGTTTAATTGTAATTTCATTTTTTTGGGATTTGTATGTAAGTATTTAGTATATAGTAATTAGTATTTAGAAATGTCTTTCGGACTGTTTTAAACGTTATCGTTCTTCTGGTATTCGCCCATAATGTTAAAGTTTACAGTATATTTTAATGCTCTGCGAATGGCTGTGTCATAGTTTTCCATATTTGGCCATTCCATGTCAACGTAAAAGTAATATTCGTTTCTTTTACCCAATACAGGCATAGATTGTATTTTGGTTAAGTTTACGTTTAGTTCTGCAAAGATGTTTAGCACCTTAGAAAGTGCACCAACATGATTGCCCACCTGAAAACAAATAGAGGCTTTATTGATTTCTTTGGTATCTTCTATTTTCTCTTTTTGTAGGATTAAAAAACGGGTATAATTTTTCTTGTTTGATTCTATTCTACGTTCGATGATGTCTAATCCATATAATTCTGCTGCTAAAGTATTGGCAATGGCCACAGTATCAGTTAATTGTTCATCTCTAATTTTCTTTGCGCAGGCAGCGGTATCATTACTTTCAATGACTTGAATATTTGGGTAGTCATCAAAGAAATCAACACATTGTCTAATTGCGATAGGGTGAGAGGTGGCAAACTTAATATCTTTAAACTTAACTCCAGGTAAAGCCATTAGATGTAGTTGAATTGGCAAGTACACTTCGCCACTAACTGCAAAATTATATTCTCTAATTAAAGTGTAGTTAGGTAATAAGCTACCAGCGATAGAATTTTCTATTGCCATAACCACAAAGTCTGCTTTTCCATTTTCTAAAACATCACAGGTTTGTTTAAACGAGTTACATTCTATGGTTTCAATATCTCTACCGAAAAACTTAAATGCAGCTTCTTCGTGAAATGATGCTTTGATACCTTGTATAGCTACTCTTATTTTTTTTGTTTTCATTTGTGCGTTAGCGTTAAACAAAAAAAGTCCCGGCTGTGGGCCGGGACTTTTTATATACATTTAATATTGTTATCTATTTTTTTGCATACTAGCCCCGGCTCTTACTAAAATAGTAGAAGTAACCAAAGTAATATGTGTTTGTTAATTGCATTTTTATTTCTTGTTGACAAATGTACAATTCAGAATTTAATTTGTCAATAGCTAAATGAAAATAATTTAAACAAAATTAAATTTCATATAAAATCTTATTTGTAGGCATTCTTTTGCACCCATGCCTGCACCCCTGTTTTAGTAAAAGATGAAGTTGGATTAAAATACACATATACGCCTTTATAATCTTGTCCGTTACAACTGTAGAGATAATCAAATGTTAAATAGAAATAAGTTGAACCAGAACCAGCTTGGCCAGTCCATTTTGCTTTTACTTCCTTTAATCCATAATCACATTCTCCATTTCGAGGAATATTCATTTGAACATACAGCACATTTTCTTTGCTGATAAATCTTATTGAGCGTTTATCCATATTCATAGCGCCCTTTACTTCAAATTTATAGGAAGTTGAAAAACCAATATCAGCCCAGCCAATATTCGCATTCATCGCATCTGCAATTTCTTTTGCCGAATAGTAGTTTTCAACTGTTGGCGTAATAGTAGGAGTTTGAGTCGGTGTTGTGGTGCTAGATGTAGTGGTACTTGCGGTTTCCTTAAACCACATGGTAACTCGGTAATAATTATCATTGGTAGACATACTATGACCTTTATATTTATAATAGATAAGTTTGCCGTTCCCACTTGCTTTCTCACTAGATTTTACAAATTCACTATTTCCTTTCATTTCGGCGATAGCTTTATAAAACTTTTGGGGAGATGATACAAAATGGACTGATGTTAATTTTCCAGCTTCATAGTTTACATAAAAACTTACATAATCATTTTTCTTATAGATATATGATCCTCCACTGGTATCGTTTTTTTCATATTTCATTCCTTTTTTTTCTAACACAGACCGATGATTGCTATAGGTAAGGATATCTGCATAGTCGTGCAATTCCTCAATAGTAAAACCTTCAGCCAAAACCGCGTATAGATTATCGAAGTCTTGGGCATTGCTTTTTGGAGCAAAAGCAAACAACAGGTAAAAAAAAGCAAGGTATTTAAGGTATTTCATATAGAGCGTTTTTAATATGAAACAAAAGTAGCGGTTTTTACAATACAAAGAATACCTACTTTTTGGTATTCAGTTAATTAATCTTTTGAAAAACAATGCTGGTGTTTCATGGCATCGCAGCCCTGCCATTCGTTTTTAAATCTTAAAATTATATGAATGAGATTACTTCGCTATGTTCGCAATAACGAACATTCTAAGCCTGTTTCAGCTGTTGATTTTCTGACTGAACAGTTTCGCTATCTTTTAAATTTTCTGCATCACGCAATTCCTGCTGCATTACTTTTGCCACTTTTGTACTGCCATCGTGGCTCCAACCTGGTGGGTTTAAGATATACTTTACTTTAGCTATTAATGTTGGTGCTTTTTTAATATCGTTTTTTAAAGCAATAAACTCGTGAAAGATAATGTTAATAGGACCGGTATCTTTTGGTTGGGTAGTTAAGCCATATTTAATTACATCTTGTGGTAGTTCTTCCTGAAAAGTACCAAACCATCTGTCCCATAAAATAAGTACCATACCCATGTTTTTATCCAAATAACGCACATTACTAGCATGGTGAACGCGGTGATGAGATGGGGTAACGAAAATATATTCGAACCAAGGGTGTAATTTACCAACTGCTTGTGTATGCACCAAATTGCCATAAATTTGAGTTACCAGATAGGCAAAAAGAATATCTAGCGCAGTAAAGCCCATAAATGCCAAAGGTAAATAGAAGAAAACACGGTAAAGCGGCTCGAAAACTGTAGAACGGAAACCTGTAGTTAAATTAAAATGTTCTGAAGAATGATGTGTAACATGCATTGCCCAGAAAAAGCGCACATAATGCCCTACAGTATGTAAAAACCAGTATAGAAAATCTTGGGCTAGGATTAAAACTACCCAATAAATCCAAATATTTGAGATTTGAAATAGCCTAAATTGATAACAATATTCTAATAAGAAGAAGGTAGCAGTTTTCATTCCGAGATTAATTACCACAGCTACCGCCATTAAATAAATGTTGGTCCAGGTATCTCTTTTGGTATATATTTTTTTATCATGTAAGTAACTAAAATACATTTCAACCAAGGTTAAAATGATTACAAAACCAAATAAACCACCAACAGAAATATCGCTTCCGGTAAACTTCATGTTATAAGCTATTGTAGTATGTTAAACTGCTTAAAATATCTGCAGTAGTTACGCGACAATTAAATGTACACTTCCCAATTTTATCTAGCAAAGAGAACATAATCTGTCCGTCTTCATTCTTTTTATCACTTTGCATTAACGCTAAGAGCGTATTAAAGCTTTTTTCTTTAATATTATATTTAGGATAAATAGAACAGATGTATTTACTGATATCTGCCAATTCATCTGCTGTTAAATTGCAGTATTTTGCCGATAGATAAGCCTCACAAACCATACCAATTGCAATTGCTTCGCCATGTGTTAAAGGCTTTTTGCTGTTGGTTAATGCATAACTCTCTACAGCATGCCCAATGGTATGGCCAAAATTTAAGATTTTACGTAAGCCTTTTTCTAAAGGGTCTTCGGTAACTACTTGGTTCTTAATTTCTACTGAGCGATAAATTGCCTGAGGTGTGATGTTTTTGTAATCGCTATTTTTTAAACTTTCGTAATAGGCTGCATCTACAATTAAACCATGTTTAATCATTTCAGCAAAGCCAGATAACAGCTCTCTTTTAGAAAGAGTATTTAAAAAAGTGTTTTCAATAAAAACCGCTTGAGGTAAGCTAAAGGTGCCTACCATATTTTTAACATTATCGATATCTATTCCAGTTTTACCACCTACTGAGGCATCAACTTGAGACAATAGTGTAGTTGGGACATTGATAAAATCTATTCCTCTTTTATAGGTTGATGCTACAAAACCGCCCATATCTGTAATTACACCACCACCTAGGTTGATCATTAAACATTTACGATCGGCGCCAAAGTCTAATAAGGTCTTCCAAATGCCTATGCAAAAATCAATATTCTTGTTTTCTTCACCTGGATCGGTTTCAATGATATCGAAATCTTCCAAATCATCCAATAGCGACCTGAAGACTGGAATACACAATTCAGCTGTGTTGGTATCAGCAAAAACAAATATTTTACTATATTTATTTTGGTTTAAAATTTCTATTAAAGGAGTTAGCCCTGTTTCGAAATAAATAAAGTGATCAGCGTTTTTTAATGGTTTCATTATATTACTTCAACTATGTTTCCCATAAAATCAATTTTATCGCCAATACGAACTTTAAGACGTTTTCTATAATCTACTTCGCCATTGTATTTCACTAAACCATCTTCTACAACAGTTTGGGCCTCGCCACCACTTTGAACCAAATCGGTAGCTTTTAACAGTGCAATTAGCGGAATAAATTCGCCTTCTAACTTGAATTTTATCATTATGGTGCAAATTTACAATTATTTATAAAGTGTTTTGCCTTAACAATGGTGGTAATTTATATTTTTGCACTCTTCTGACTAACCAAATCTTTAAAATGGAACTATCGCCCAGAAAAAAAATCAATTTTGACAACACAGAAATCGCTTTTCGTAATAAAACAAATGGTGAATTAAATCAAGCCTACTGGCTTTTTAAAATCATTAGCAGTAACTTTTTAACGAAAGTGGGTCCGCCGATGACTAATTTTTTGTTAAATATTGGTTTTCCGATTAAAGGAGCAATTAAGGCTACCATCTTTAAGCAGTTTTGTGGTGGCGAAACTATTCAGGAATGCGAGCACACTATTGAACAGCTGAGTTTGGGGCATGTTGGAACCATTTTAGATTATTCTGTAGAAGGAGAAGATGAAGAAGAAGTATTTGATTTTACTTGTGAGGAAATCATTAGGACAATTAACAGAGCAGATGGAGACCCAAGAGTACCGATTACGGTTTTTAAAATTACAGGTATAGGCCGATTTGCTTTATTAGAGAAATTAGATGCCAAACAAGAATTAACAACTATTGAAACTGAGGAGTTTGCAAGAGTGAGAGCTCGTTGTGAAAGGATATGTAAGGTGGCATTTGATAAGCAAGTGCCAGTAATGATTGATGCAGAAGATAGCTGGGTACAAGATACAATTGATGAATTGGCTTTAGAAATGATGATTAGATTTAACAAAGAAAAGCTAATTGTTTACAATACCTACCAAATGTATCGCCATGATAAATTAGCTGATTTAAAAGCGGATTACTTAATTGCTAAGGAAACAGGTTTTATTTTGGGTGTTAAAATGGTACGTGGGGCTTACATGGAAAAAGAACGTAAACGTGCTTTAGAAATGGGTTACCCATCGCCAATACAGCCAGATAAGGCAGCTACTGATAAAGATTATGATGAATCATTAAGGTTTTGTGTGAAACACATTGAACAAATTGGTATTGTTTGTGGTACACATAACGAAGAAAGTTCTCGTTTGTTAACAGAGTTGATGGATGAGCACAACATTCCGCACAACCACCCACATGCTTACTTTGCGCAATTATTAGGAATGAGTGATAATTTAAGCTTTAATTTATCTGATGCTGGTTATAATGTAGCCAAATACGTGCCTTACGGTCCAATTACAGCTGTTATGCCTTATTTATTTAGAAGAGCACAAGAAAATACCTCGGTTGCAGGACAAACAGGTAGAGAGTTAGGATTGATTAGTAAGGAGAAAGCCCGCAGGGGTTTTAAGTTGTAAGTTCTACGTTATAAGTGATAAGTTTGGGAGCATAAGCTTCTTTGATTATGAAAACTTATAACGTACTACTTAAAACTTACTACTTTACTTAACTATAAAATAGCCAACTGCCAGCCAAATCAATCCTTTAACCAAAAAGAACATAAAGCCCCAAAAACCAAGCTTTTTGCCCCATTTTTTGATTTTTTCTAGTCTTTCTGGTTTCATTTACATTAAAGGTAATTGTTAAGGACTGTTAGTAAGAATTCATCTCATTAGATTCTTCGCTTCGCTCTGAATGACAAACTATCTCTGAATGAGAAACTAATCTCTGGATGACAAAACTATTATTTAGCCGCAGATTCATAGATTTTAATACAATTTTAATCTGCGAATCTGCGGCTTATTTAACTAATAAAGCACTTTGTATTGTAGCTATACTTTGCGCTCTTCGTGCCTTTGCGGTTAATTTTATAATGAATTGTCATTCCGACTTTGGAGGAATCTATTAGTAAGAGTTTATTCTAGTAGATCCTTTCCCGAAGAAGTCGGGACAAGCTGCTGTGCTCTGGATGACAAATTTGTTTTAGCGTTTAACCAAATCAAAACGGTCAAGGTTCATTATTTTATTCCATGCGGTTACAAAGTCTTTTACAAATTTGCCTTGTGCATCACTACTCGCATAAACTTCAGCAATCACCCTTAACTCAGCATTTGATCCAAATACTAAATCCGCACGAGTTGCAGTCCATTTTGCTTCACCTGTTTGGCGATCTAGGCCTAAATACAACTCCTTAGTTTCATCTGCAGCTTGCCATGCGATATTCATATCAAGTAAGTTTACAAAGAAATCATTATTAAGTGTTTCTGGTTGTTGTGTTAAAACACCATGTTTAGAATTATCGAAGTTGGTATTTAAGGCACGCATACCTCCAACTAAGACTGTTAGTTCTGGGGCAGATAATGTAAGTAGTTGAGCTTTATCTATTAATAACTCTTCTGTAGATGCAACTGTGTTTGATTTTTTGTAATTACGAAAACCATCTGCAATTGGCTCTAAGTGGCTGAATGATTCTATATCTGTCTGTTCTTGTGAGGCATCCATGCGGCCTGGTGTAAAGGGAACACTGATGTTTTGACCAGCATTTGTTGCTGCTTTTTCTATGGCCGCACCACCAGCCAATACAATTAAATCAGCCAATGAAACTTTTTTACCATCGCTTTGTGCATCATTAAATTGTTTTTGGATGTTCTCTAAAACGCTTAATACCTTATCTAATTGAGATGGATTGTTGGACCTCCAATATCTTTGAGGTGTTAAGCGGATACGGGCACCATTAGCTCCACCACGTTTGTCTCCCCCACGGAAGGTTGAAGCAGAAGCCCAAGCAGTAGAAACCAACTGCCCAATCGTCAAATCTGATTCTAATATTTTAGATTTTAATGCAGTAATGTCATTTTGATCTACAAGTGTATGGTTTACAGCAGGAATGATATCTTGCCATATTAACTCTTCAGCAGGTACATCTGGACCTAAATAACGTGCACGAGGCCCCATATCACGGTGGGTTAGTTTAAACCAAGCACGTGCAAATGTATCGGCAAAAGCATCAGGGTTATTTAAGAAATGCCTAGAGATTTTCTCGTAAGCTGGGTCGACCCTTAAGGATAAATCTGTAGTAAGCATAGTAGGTTTATGCTTTTTAGCGGCATCAAAAGCATCTGGGATGATCTCTTCTGCATTTTTTGCTACCCATTGATGCGCTCCTCCGGGGCTTTTGGTCAGTTCCCATTCAAAGCCAAAAAGGTTTTCGAAAAAGTTATTACTCCATTGCGTAGGCGTTTTTGTCCAAGTTACCTCAAGGCCACTAGTAATGGTATCAGGCCCTTTTCCAGTGTTAAAGCTGTTATTCCATCCAAAACCTTGTTGTTCAGTACCTGCAGCTTCTGGTTCTTTACCCACATACTCTGAAGATGCAGCACCATGTGTTTTACCAAAGGTATGACCTCCAGCTATTAATGCTACCGTTTCTTCATCATCCATTGCCATGCGGCCAAATGTATCTCTAATGTCTTTGGCTGCGGCAATAGGGTCTGGGTTACCATCTGGCCCTTCTGGGTTTACATAAATTAATCCCATGTGTGCTGCAGCTAAGGGTTTTTCTAGGTCACGAGAGTGTTTATCGCCATCTGCATCTTCATCAGTAGGCAAAACGCCATGTGCAGCTACACCTGCTGATCCTTTAGAATAACGTTCATCATTACCCAACCAAGTAGTTTCTGAACCCCAGTAAATATCTTCACTAGCTTCCCAAACATCTTCCCGGCCACCGGCAAAACCAAATGTTTTAAAACCCATTGATTCTAAAGCTATGTTTCCAGTAAGGATCAGTAAATCTGCCCAAGATATTTTATTGCCATATTTCTGTTTAATAGGCCAAAGCAAACGCCTGGCTTTATCTAAATTCACATTATCGGGCCAACTATTTAATGGAGCAAAACGTTGCTGTCCTTGTCCAGCTCCTCCACGACCATCACCTACGCGATAAGTTCCAGCACTGTGCCATGCCATACGAATAAACAAACCTCCATAATGCCCAAAATCTGCTGGCCACCAATCTTGCGAATCGGTCATTAGTTTATGTAAATCCTGTTTAAGAGACCCTAAATCTAGGCCTTTAAAAGCTTCAGCATAGTTAAAATCCTTATCCATTGGATTGGTTAAAGAAGAGTGTTGGCGTAATATATTTAGCTTTAACTGTTTTGGCCACCAATCGCGATTTTTTGTTCCACCGTTAGCTGTGTTACTTTTCATACTGCCATTGTGAAATGGGCATTTGCTGATGTCATTAGAATTATCTTCCATATACTGAGTTTTATCGATTGTGAATGCTGATTATAATTAGCATGTTTTGTTTTCCTAAAATTAAGAAAGCCCAACTGTTAAATCAAACTGCTTTTTTCTATGAGCGTATAGGTAAAAGCTATTTCACCTTAAAAGGTTGTTTGCCACTTAATAAATCCCAGAAAAGTATAAAATCACTTATTAAACTATAGCCGGGATATTGAAAGGTTGCAGGTTTGTTCTTTTCGAAAAAGAAATGGCCAATCCATGCAAAACCATATCCTATAAATGGAATGGCTATCAAGAAACGCCAATCATGAAATAATATGGCTGTTATTAGTGCTAGAATTACTAATCCTGTGCCAATAAAATGTAAAACTCTGCTGGTAAGATTTTGATGTTCTGTTAAATAAAAGGGATAAAATTCTTTTAACGATGTAAATCTTTTTTCGCTCATTTTTTTATTTGTTATATTTAAAAATATGAAAAAATATCTACTGTTTTTATTTCTTTTCTATTCTGCTATTGCAAATGCCCAAACTATACTTAAAGGAAAGGTAATTGATGAGAAAACCAAAGAAGAACTATCCGGAATTAGCATTTATATCAACAGTACTACTATTGGCACAATTACAGATAATGAAGGTGAATTTACTTTAACAATACCTTTTAATGGCAAAGTAGAGCTGGTAGTTTCTCATTTGATTTATCAGAAAAAGATGATCTTAATTGATGCCAACAGTAAGGAAACTTTATTAATTGCTTTAAAGCCACAAAATAATACATTAAATGAGGTTGTGATTAAATCATCACGAAACAAAGATGACAACTATAACAAATGGGGATATTTATTCACCAAGATTTTAATGGGAACTGATAGTCATTTTGCCCATAGTTGTAAAATTAAAAATCCAGAAACACTAGTTTTTTATTTCGATAAAGAGACTAATGAATTATCTGTGTTTGCGAAAGAGCCATTGGTTATAGAAAACAGTGTAATGGCTTATAAGGTAAAACTGGATATGGAGAATTTTAAATATGCCTTTAATACAGATGTTTTGCAAGTTAATTATTCTACATTTTTTGAGGAGTTGCCAATTGCTAAAGGGAAGGAAAGAAACGTAAAGGCCTGGCGATATTCTGCATATTATGGATCACAAATGCATTTCATGAGGTCTGTGTATCAGAATAACTTAACAAGAGAAGGTTTTACTTTGTATGCCTATCGAACCATAAAAAATAAAGAAAAGGAGCGTGTAAGTAAAATTATTCAATTAAAAATTGGACAAACATTTGCCGCAAACAACAATCCCAATTATGAGCTTAAAACGCTTTTTAAAGATAGAGATACGGCGGGCTATTATCAGCTTATCATGAAACAAAATGATATTGTTGCTCTTGACACTACAAAAGTTTCTTTGAGAAAATTAGCGGTTTTGGATAGAGAGATGAGCACAGTTAAATTTAATTTCAAAGATACTTTAATGATCAACTATAAGCCTAACTCGCAATCAAAACAAAACATCACGGGTAAAGAAGTGGTTGAAGTGAAAAATTCTCATGGCACCAAAAAAAATGATGGTTTAAATACCTACATGTACTTTATTGAGGATGGAGGAATTAATATCCAAAACAATGGATATTATTCTGAGTTAAGATTATTTATTTATGGTAACATGTCTGAACGAAGGATCTCTCAACTTTTACCTTGGGATTATGAACCTGATAAGCCTAATTTATAGTATTCCCTTTTCTTTTAAAAAATCTTCAAGTTTTTCTGGATGAACATCCATTAACAATGTATGTAAGCCTGCTTTTTTGGCTCCTTCTATATGTTGAGGACTATCATCAATAAATAATGTTTCAGCAGCATTGAGGTTGTTCTCTTTTATCACCTGTTCAAAAATATTAACATTCGGCTTACGCAACTTCATTATTTGAGAGAAATAGGCTTTCTCAAAAAAGTCATCGTAGTTATTGATATTATATCTTTCTTTAATGTGTTTGATGATCCAATCGTAATGAATTTCATTGTTATTACTCAACAAAAAAGTGCGGTATTTCTTTTTCGTAGCTAACAATACATCATGGTTATTGGCCGAAACACCAATTAGTAAACTGTTCCAGGCTTCATCAATTTGTTGGTTGGTTAAGTTTTGGTTGTTAGCTGCATTTCTAATCTCTGCTCTAAATTCTTCTGAAGAAACTCCTGCCATTTCAAAATCATCAAAGATTGGATTTTGATTTCTATGGCCGTAAAACTCGGTAGAATTAGCGATACCTAATTGTAAAAGAGCATCTTGAGTGCGCTTAAAGTTAATCTCGAAGATTACGTTGCCGTAATCGAAAATAATATTTTTAATATTTTCCATAAAATGACTTCCAAAATTCGTTGCAAATATGTAACATTGCACTCGCAAATCCTAACAGGGTTTTCGGGGCCTATAGCTCAGTTGGTTAGAGTAGAAGACTCATAATCTTTTGGTCCCTGGTTCGAGCCCAGGTGGGCCCACAATTAAAAAGCCGTTTTTCGCTAAGAAAAACGGCTTTTTATATTCTTAAGGGCTGTTATCTGAGTGGAATTCTTAAAGGGAATGATAATTAACCACTGCCAACATCAGGGAGCTGTGCAATTGGTACCTATTAAAGGAGTATAAATAACCTGCGACTGGGTA
Source organism: Pedobacter polaris (assembly GCF_005116505.1). Lineage (GTDB taxonomy): Bacteria > Bacteroidota > Bacteroidia > Sphingobacteriales > Sphingobacteriaceae > Pedobacter > Pedobacter polaris. The sequence continues at coordinate 1,122,421 of NZ_SWBR01000002.1, read as the reverse complement.
GCATGAAATTTAAAATAACAGCCATTGTTATAATACACACCCTGCATATAACCGTTTAGATAATTATTGGCGTGTTGTAAATCTATTTCTAGTACTTTATTTTGATACAGTAAAGTAATCTGATTATTAAGAATAGTGTGGCCGATATAAGTACGATCTGCACCGAATTTGGTGAGTATACTGTTTACCTGCACCTGTGTGAGTGCTTGCTCTGCCATACCCCTATACCAATATAGGCCAACTGAACCGCTTGTTGCAGTTTTACAATCCTGGGTAGTACAGGTTTTGTTAATCACAGAAATTACGTGTGTATTAAGTTGTGTTACCGTTTGGTTCAATGCCACAACATCGGGGCTGATACCCGCATGTAAAAATAGGGTACTGCCCGATTTTTCAAGTATATTCTTGCTTCTCAGCCACTTGCCCAGCTCACTGTTAGCGTCGTATAACGCTCCGTATGTTTCGCCCATGGTTTGCGCATTAGTTATATACTTGGCATTTACATAACGATAATCGCCTATCATGTTCATAATGTCGTGATTACCGAGTATAAAATGAACCTTGCCACCTGCCGCAACAGCTTCCTGCTCCAGTTTATATATTAGCCAAAGGCATTGTGTTACATATTCGCCTCTGTCAAATACGTCGCCCATTATATAGAGATGTCCTGAACCATAAGACCAATTATAGCTATTGTTAATAATGTTGGCCTTTTTCAGTAACATTATAAATCCATCAATACCGCCTTCTATATCAGAGGTGGCAAAATATTTAGCAGGTAAGGTGGGTGATTCGGCTGGCTCACGGCTTATTAATTGAGGCTTAAGGTTTACGGCAAACGAGTCTCCTCCAGGCAATTCTATATTCAGGTTTACCTGGTCTCGGGTTGCGTAAGTTTGGGTTATGTAACCTCTTTCCCTATTAATGGATTTTACTACATATTGATTGTTCCTGTAAAATACATAGGGACCGTCAGGATCGAATGCGGATGCCACAAAGTTTTTGATAGCACAGTCGAAAGACACATCACTGCTACTGGCATTTTGATTGTGCACTTCAATTGCAATTACATTATCACCGGTATTGAAATGGGATGAAGCAATCTTATAACTAAAGAAATTGTTTTCCTGAGCTGTGGGAATATAGGCACTGGTGCCGGTAGTGTAAGTAATGGTTCCTGTTTGAGGCAATAATGATGTTCTCATCACCTCAGAACCATTAATATAAACTACTGCAGCATCATCATGAATCATAGAAAGAACTACGGAATCCCCTAGGGCGTTTCTATCTGCAATATTAATATGCTTTCTAAAATAATAGGTAATAAACCCTGATTGTAAAACAGTAGCCTCATCGCCATCGCCAAAGCCAAACTGTCCTGATCCTGTATTCCAACTGGCATCATCAAAAGTAGGGGAACGCCAAGCCGATCCCTGGTTAGCACCATTGCTTAGGTACTTCCAGCTTGATCCTGGATCTAGGATAGTTCCTGTTGTGATAGTTCCTGTTGCGAGAGTTCCTGTTGTGGCAGCTTCTTGTTTCAATTTAATTTCGGAAGTGCTGCTTATACTTGACTTTTGACAACTGATTATAGCTAGCGCAATAATAGTCGAACTGACGAATAGCAAACGGTTTTTCATTTTTTTTGATTTAGATAAATGGATAGATGTGAATTTTTTATAGGTTTTTCTAGGCCATAAAAATAGACGTTTCACTTTTTGCAATTTGTCTAAAAGTGTTACGTAATTGTTAAGCACTGTTAATATTCCCGTAACTTTAAAATTATATAGTTCGTTTATTAGGCAATCTGTGATAGATAAATCAGGCAAAAAATGGTCCGTTAAGCTCCAATGAGCCCATAAAAAAAGCATCCAATTTGGGTGCTTTTTTGTTTATTTAGCGCTGAGAAAATTCTTTAATTTTACTATCGCTCTACACTAGTTCCCCCCATCGATTGCCTACGAAATAACAAGCGCCGAGTTGGCCCGGAATCATAGTATTATTAAGATGATTTATGAAGGTTATTAGAAATCGAACAAACTGTTCATATCAGTTTCTAATGCATTAGCGATCTGTTGCAGGATATAACCTGAAACATTAACCCTACCATTTTCAATTCTGCTTAAACTCTGAAAGTCTTTATTTATTAAAGAAGCAAGTTGAACTTGAGTTAGTCCCTTTTTTTCGCGTAAACTTGCTATTTGCTTTCCCAAGTTTTTCTTAAAAAGATCTAAATCATTTGTCATGCTGCAAACTCAAAAGATTTTAAAATAATTAACTAAACGTATTTGTTTAGTTGGTAATGTTTTTTATATTTGATTTAATAATTAGGTATTAATAAGAGTCTCGGCTACCAAATTCTCACAAGTAAAGCCAACGAGACAATAGATTAATGCCTATAGTGATATTTTGCATACTTTTATATGCACTATAGCGCTATGGGCTCTATTGTAAATCCGTTGGCATGGCCGTGAGAAGCCTGGTAGAACGGTATTTAGAGCCCGCTTTAGTGTTCTTTATATGCTTGAGACTCGTACAACCAATACGAGCAATGAAAAAACTAAGCAAAAATGTAAACTCTATTAAAAGCACCTTTTTAAAAGTTGTTAGAGTTAGGCTTGTTTTTTCATTAAGCAATCCCTCAATCTCCCAAAAACAATTGTTTGCACTCATCATTAAAAGTCCTGTTTAAGTTCATAAAAATATAGTGGGCGGCTGTTATGCAGGTTAGGTTAATAGTGGTTAAAAAACTGCTGGATAATTTGCCGCCTACTTTTTTTAATTAAACTTTCTAAACCTACAAATCTACTTATGAAAAAAATAACGATTCTACTCGTATGGGCATTGCTATGCCTAAATTTTAAAATAAAAGCACAAGATTTAAAAGCCCTAAAATTAGGAGATAAAGTGCCTGAAATTTTTTGGCAACAAGAACATTCCGTTTATAAAAACGGGCAAATTGTAAAACAAAACCTAAGTGCGTTTAAAGGTAAACTCCTCATTATAGATTTTTGGGCAACATGGTGTAGTACTTGTTTTCATAAATTCTCTTTTTTAGATAGTCTGCAAAAAAAGAAAAGCAAAAATCTAAATGTATTAATGGTAAACACCACCAAAACAGGTGATGATTTAAGTAAGATTAAGAACAGCATATCAACCTATAGCGAGGGTAAAACCTTTAGTATTCCTACTATTTATGACGATCAATATTTGATGAGTCTCTTTCCACATCAAATGCTTTCGCATTATGTATGGATAAATAAACTGGGAATAGTGGTTGCCTATACAGGCTCAGACTTTGTAAACAGCACCAATATTGAACTGTCCATCGCAAGATTTGCAAAACCCTAAACCTCAAACAAATAAACATGAAGAAATATATTTTATTGATGCTGATGTGCATAGGTATCATCAGTACTAAAGCACAAACATTAAAGGGAAAAGTTATCGAAGCTGGCACCAGTAAACCCTTGCAAAATATCAATATCAAAATTGATAAGCTTAATATAAGTGCAATTACAAATGAACAAGGTGATTTTACTTTCGCACTTAAAAAAGGAGAAGCATTATTAGAAATAACTGGCATAGGATATTTGTCCCAAATTAAAATAATCAGTAGTCCTTATAACGGCCTTTTAACTATAGAGCTCGTTCCAGCTATTAATCAATTAGAAGAAGTAATTGTTAATACAGGTTATCAAAAAATAGCTAAGGAAAGAGCAACTGGAAGTTTTAGTCATATTAGTAATGAAACCTTTAATCAGCAAATAAGTACAGATGTAATGTCTCGGTTGGAGGGAGTTGCACCTGCTTTAAGTGTAGATAGAAGAACTTTGTCTGGGTCTATCATGGTTAGAGGTTTAAGTACTTTAACTGGAGATAGGAGTCCACTCATTATTTTAGATGAGTTTCCTTATGCAGGTGACATTACAAACATTAACCCAAATGATGTAGAAACAGTTACGATTTTAAAAGATGCCGCTGCTGCATCTATTTGGGGTGCAAAAGCTGGTAATGGTGTAATTGTAATTACTACCAAAAAAGGATCATATAATAAAAAAATACAAATTAATGTAAATGCTAGTACTAGTATTATTGAAAAACCAAATTTGAATGAATATAACAATGTAAGTGCTGCAGAATATGTAGACTTAGAAAAGTTTTTATTCAGTAAGGGTTATTATACTAGTCAAGAAAACTCAACTGCAAAAATACCATTATCGCCCGCAGTAGAGTTAATGATTAGTGCTAGAGATGGTAAAATTACTCAAGAACAGCTACAAGTGCAATTGGCTTTTCTTAAAACCCAGGATATAAAGAACAATTATAGCAATAGTTTTTTTAAACAGGCCTTTAATAACCAGTACAATGTAAGTTTAAAAGGCGGTGGCTCTAATATGAGCTGGTATGTGTTTACTGGTTATGATCAAAATAAAAGTGCCTTAGGTGCAGACTATAGTCGCCTCAATTTAAAGTTGGATAATACGATTAAGCTAACCAACAAATTAGAAATTGGCATTTCATTACTTCTAGGTAAAATTTCTTCGAAGAGTGGACGCACAAGTTTCAGCTCTATTACTACCAATAATGGTTCATTACCACCATATACTCAATTTGTAGATGATCTGGGCAACCCGTTAGCTGTAATGAAGACCTATAGAAGTAGCTTCGTTTCTACTTTAGGAGGTGGAAATTTGTTAGACTGGAATTATTATCCATTAACTGATGGCATAAATATGCCGAGTACCAGTGCAAAACTTGATATATTGAGTAATTTAAGGCTTAGTTATACTTTGCTAAAGGGCCTAAAGCTTTCTTTGAACTATCAATATGAAAAAGAAAATACCAATTCAAATTTGGTTTATGGATTAGATAGTTATTATACACGTAACCTGATTAACCAATTTACACAAATTGCTGGCACTGTTACGCGTCCAGTTCCTTTAGGATCCATTAGAAACGATAATCTAAATGTATTGACAGTAAACAACATCAGAGGCCAACTGAACTATGACCACCAATGGAAAGATATTAACTTAAGTGTTTTAGGAGGTGGAGAGTTGCGTGAAGCAAGAACAACAGGTAATGGATCAACCACTTATGGTATTGATGAGAATACTTTGAGAAATGTTTCTGTTGATAATGTAAATCCTTATAAAAGCATTGTAACCGGGTCTAATATCTATATCCCTTACAATAACAATTACGATGGTCTTGTGAATAAATATCTCTCTACATTTATAAACGGTGCTATAAATTACAAAGGCAAATATACTTTATCTGGTAGTGCCAGAAGAGATGCATCCAATTTATTTGGAGTAGCCACCAATGATTTATGGAATCCGTTGTGGTCTATAGGTGCGTCATGGTTAATTTCTGAGGAGGATTTTTTAAAGACTAAGTTTTTACCTTATGCCCGTTTACGTTTAACTTATGGTAGCAGTGGTAATAGCGATTCGAAAAATGCTGCATTTACTACAATTAGTTACACTGGCACCAATGCTTATACTAGAACTCAATACGCTGGTTTCTCTAATTATACCAATCCTAATTTGAAATGGGAAACAGTTAATACATTTAATTTAGGAGCTGATTTAAGATGGTTTAACAATCGTTTAAGTGCCTCTTTTGACTATTATGTAAAAAAATCATTAGACTTAATAGGTGGTGATCCTATAGATTATACTGGTGGCGTGGGTTTTAAAATAAACAGGAATGCTGCTGAAATTTCTGCGAGGGGATTTGACATGGAGATCAACTCGATTAACACAAATGGTGCTTTAAAATGGACTACGAGTTTATTTATGAACTTATATAAAGACAGAGTAGATAAATATTACTTAACTAGTGCTGCTGCTTCCACATTTGTAAATGGTAACAATACCATTAATGGAAATATTGGTTTACCTGTGTATGCCATTTATGCTTACAAGTGGGCAGGACTTAATCCTCAAAACGGAAACCCAAGAGGATATGTGAATGGTGAAATTAGTGAAGACTATACAACAATTACTGGGGCAAAAGCTACTATAGCAGATCTTACCTATTTTGGTACCGCTTTTCCTAAGCTTACTGGAGCAATAGGCAATAGCTTAAAATGGAATGGTTTTAACTTGGATTTTAGAATAACTTATAAATTCGGTTACTATTTTAGAAGAGAGGGTATAGATTATACTTCATTGTACAGTGCTAGAAAAGGGAATGAAGAATATAGCCATAGATGGCAGCAACCTGGCGATGAGCAAAATACAAGTGTACCATCTGCTATTTACCCATCAGTTAGCAACCGTGATAATTTTTATAATTTCTCAGAAGCTACTATCTTAAAGGGTGATCATATTCGTTTGCAGAATATTGGACTGGGTTATGTGTTTTCAAAGCAGGCTATTAAACAATTGTCTTTCCAAAATATAACCCTAAGGATCGTAGCTAATAATTTGGGTATTTTATGGCGTAGCAACACTTATCGCTTAGACCCTGATTATCCTATGGCGGAGCCAACCAAAACCTTCTCATTTAACCTCCAATTTAATTTATAAAAAAATGAAAACTTATTTTAAATATGTTAGCCTTGTGCTATTTGTTGGTACATTATGCTGCTTTTCTTGTAAAAAATTTTTAGATGAAAAACCAGATGCTAGCCTAGCAGTTCCTACCACCTTAAAAGATTTTCAGGCATTGTTAGATCAAAACGCACAAATAAATGAAAATGATCCGTCATCGGGCGAGGTAAGTGCAGGTGAATATTACGTTACAGATGCAGATTTTTTAGCAAGAACAGAAACAGACCAGCGCATATATACTTGGCAAAATGACAATGTATTGCCCGCTTTAGAAAATGATTGGGCTTACTGTTATCGCCTTGTTTATAGAGCCAATACTATACTTAATGATATTGATAAAATTGAAGTAAATAGCTTGAATGCTTTAACCAAGCAAGATATTAAGGGACAAGCATTTTATCATCGGGCAAAAGCCTTCTTACAGGCAGTGGTCATTTGGGCACCTGTTTACCATCAAGTAAATTCAAATACAGATTTAGGGGTACCATTGCGATTAAACATTAATTTTAATGAAATTTCGGTTAGAGCAACTGTTAAAGAAAACTATAATCAGATAGTAAATGACATCAAAAAAGCCATTAGATTATTGCCAGAAATACCATTGCATGTAGTTAGGCCTTCTAAGCCTGCTGCTTACGGCTTATTATCAAGAACTTATTTATTAATGGGTGATTTTGAAAATGCTAAGCTTTATGCTGATTCTTGTTTGGCTATCAAAAGTAATTTGTTAGACTATAATACTTTAAATGCTACATCCAGTTTCCCGATAACACAGTTTAATCCAGAAGTAATTATAGCTAGTAGAATGTTTGGCTTACCAATTATTGGTGCTAGTAGAGCAAAGATAATTCTTGAATTATATAATAGTTATGATGTAAAAGATTTACGCAAAACAATATATTTTAAAGATAATGCCAATGGTACATTTAGCTTTAAAGGGAGTTATGATGGCTCTTCTTTATATTTTAGTGGCATTGCTACAGATGAAATTTATTTGAATAGAGCTGAATGTAATGCAAGGTTAGGAAAGATACCAACTGCCTTAAGTGATTTAAATGCCTTACTTAAAAAGAGATACAAAACGGGTACATATATTGATTATAACCTTACCGATCAAAAGGCAGTATTAGAACTGATATTAAAAGAGCGTAGAAAACAATTGTTAATGAGAGGTTTAAGATGGGGAGATATTAAAAGATTAAATAGGGAAGGAGCAGGGATAAATTTGACTAGAATTATTAACGGGAAAACGTATTATTTGCCTGCAAATAGCGCTCGTTTTGCTCTCCCTATACCAGAGGATGTAATTGCTTTAAGTGGAATGCCACAAAATAAATACTAAAATAATAGAGCTGTCTTATACCGCTCTATTATAACAATTATTTTTCGTTTTTTGCTAAATCTCTACTCTTGATGTATAGGACGAACGCATTATAAATAAAGGAACTATTGTTTCTAATGAATTCAATAGACCTTTATTGCCCCAGATAGATGTAAGTATTTACAATCAGGTAAGCAGACCGGTTATCCAATACTGTACCACTTCCTCCGCTACTTACAGTAGCAGTACCACTTACAGTGTGGGTGTGATCCCCATTTGGAGTAGTTGCGCCGTTCTGTAGACTGTCTATACTCCAACTAGACGCGGCTGTACCCCTATCTGTATCAGCCTGTTTTGATGGGCGCTCTACTGTATGGGTATGAGATCCAGCTGTACTAGTACTTCCCGTTATACTCCCTGTAAAGGTTACATTAGGTAAATTGGTTTGTAGGATAGTCAGAGAGTTATTTCCTCCGGTATTCCCTATGGTTTCTGAGCCGGTTTTGGTCTTTAAAAACCTATCAGTCGCATTGGGAATTGTAGAGGCGAACCCAAGTGCGGTGGCGGCAGTTTGGGCATTAGCAGGAAGGCTTGAAATTGCCCGGCCGTCTAATAAATACCAACCATTATGATCGGCCGTTCTTACGGAGTTCTTGATGTCTCCTGTAATGGCACTAGCTGCTATGACAACATTCCCTGAAGCATCTATTCCCAAAAGTGCAGTACTTGAGGTGGTAGCTGTGGCATTATTTACATTGTCGAACTTCAGTCCGGATATTCCATTTGTGCCTGATCTAACCTGTAATTTTGCTGTAGGTGTTGTAATACCCACACCTATATTCCCTGCTGCGGTTACCACAAAGTCATTAATTTGTTGTGCTGTAGAAGGGGTTCCTGTTGCAGGGTTATCTTTGGCTCCGTCTACATGTAAAGTTGCCTGAGGATTTATTGTGTTTATACCTGTCTGTGAAAAGGCAAAAGACGATATAAAAAGGCTAATAAGAAGTAAGATGTTTTTCATAGTGTTAATTTAGTTGTTAAAAATTTTAATATGTACTTTTCTGCATATAATAAATAAACAAATTTTAAGCTTGCTTGATAACTGCCATTATATTATGGGGTTACAACTATAATACCATTGATTGTAGTTACCTCGTTAGCGAGAGAAAGCATGGTTGCTGTAGGATCTGAAATGAGCTTTAAGCGCTTTCAAAAATCTGTAGATCATATTTTTTACCATTTGCTAATTTGTTTAATGCTAAGCAATTCTTTAAATAATTACAACTCTAGGGCTATTTCGGCATTTCTACACTAGCGGAAATATAGAAATATTTTTTATAACCTAATATATTATTTTACTCTGCTAAAAATGAATTAAAATAGGATATAGCAAAAAAGTAGGTATGGTTGGGCCAATTAAAAAGAGTTTTCATTTAAATGGGGATTTTATTTCTCAAATACGGTTAAGATTAACCCATTTATAAGGACAGTATAGCAGTATATAAATAAAAAAAAGGATGACAATTTATCTTGTCATCCCTTTAATTTTTAAAGATATATATCAGAAAGCTACTATATTCCTACTTAAAGGTTTTTGCAGTCGGCTTTGCTTAATGCTTATCTTTTAAAACAAATACTAAAATAATAGGGCGGTATAAGCCGCCCTATTGTAACAACTATTGCTCGTTTTTGCTACTCTCTACTTTTGATGTGGCATACATTTCTGCTTTAGTATCATTAGTGGTGATAAAATCTGCAATGTTATCATATTCATTGTCTTGAAATTGAACTAAGCAAGGGATTTCATCACCAGCCTCACAAGGAGTAGGGTTTTCTTCTGTAGATACATCAGTCCAATTGCTCAATGTTGTTAACCCAGCTTCATTAGTGCCAATATAGCGGTATTTTAGCACATTTACTTTGCCAGAAGGTTTAAAAGCACTGCTGCTAAAAGCGATACCTAGTCCTAAAACAATAGCGATTGCTGGGAATACTATTTTTGAATTTTTCATAATCAATGACTGCTTTGTTGCGTTTGAAAAAACAGCCGAAAAAGTTGGTTTAAATTAAATTGTTTATTTATGCTACCGCTTAGGTGGGTAGCGTACCAGCAAGAAGAAATTGACCCCGAACCCCTAATTGCTATTTTGTATTATGCTTTATTCTTCTTAGTCTCTGTCCTCAAGAAGATATTTTCTTAACCCCTTATCATACCTGATTTTATTGCCCTCCAAGCGCAACCTTGCCAATAATCTTTTAATAGTGCAAGGATGACAATTGAATAGACCAGCCGCTTGATTGGTACTGTGCAATTGCTGGTGTTTAATTAAAAACAGAAGCCTCTGTAAACGTTGCTGATAATTGCGATTAGTCATATATCAAATCTCGTTAGCCAGAGTAGCATCAACGATTAGCTTTTCTTAAAAAATGAACTAGGTTTAGCCCTTGGGTTTTTTTAACATTGTTTTCAATAAGTTAGAAAGAGTTGGCGCGGTAATACCCAAATAAGAGGCAATGTTTTTTTGACTTACAATCCTAGCAATGCCCTTGTAATGTTGGGTAAGGTATTGGTATTTTTGGCTGGCATTACTTGTTCTATAGAGGTTTTTTTGGGTATTAACTTGTTGGAGATATGCCTGTAAAATCAATTTACCTAGGTTGATAAATTTGGGAGAAAGGTTCTCCAAAGCCAACCAATCGCTGTGGCTTATCCTCAATACTCTGGCATTTTCTTCACATACAATTCCTTCTCTTTGTGATTGTTGGATTAGAAAATTTGGGATAGCGGTAGCTAAATGGCCAGGGGCTGCAAAGTCTATGGTTTCTTCATCGAAACCATCACCCTTAAATACTCTAAAAAAGCCGCTCTTAACATAATAAACATATTTACAGATGTCGCCAGGGTTTAATACGTAGGTGCCTTTAACAATATTTAGTTCTTTTAATCTACTGAGCAGTTCTAACTCTAATATTGGACAATTAAGGTATTGTTTATAGTGGTCGATAAAATAATTGAAATTCATTGGAATGTTAATAAGGTTGTCAATTAAAGGCAATAGCAATCTTTGTCCCAGTGGGCTGCTATTCTAATACATGTTGTTCGAAGATTTGGTAAATGTTAGCGATTAGCAAAGACTAGAGTATATTTTTGTATACAGACCAAATGTGGACTATTCAACTAGTCGTTGCTAATCTAAAGGGTTAAGTGCTAAACAGAAAGGTAAATGTCATCCTGTTGTTGAAACAAACAATTGCTGTATTGCCTTTGGTAGCTAATATTGATCTCTAAACTGCCACTTACTACATAACTATTATTGCTATTGTAACATGCAGTTAATGTACTTTTTGGCCAAATGATTTTACCTTGATCATCATCGGAAGATGGTTCGGCTTTATTTAAACTGATGGACAGTCTGTTTCCAATAGCAAAACTGGTGTAAATGGTTAAAAGCTTCTTTACTCGAGGGTCAATAGTTTTGAGGTACCTGAATTGCTGTTCACTTAGAGTAAAATGTTCATTCATCCATTGGTCAAAATTAATTTCAATTTGGGCAGCTTCATTAATTAAAACTTCGTCACTTAATAGGTAAAGCTCTTGTTGCAGAGATTGGAATCCTGCATGGTTAAAAGGAAATTTTTTCATGATAATAGTGGTTTATGTAAGCCTCCAAATTAGAATAGACGAAAAAAGAATGTGCTTGTAATTCCGCTTATTTTGCTGAACGACACCTAAATTTTTGACAAGTGATGCTTTAATGCCAATTGATATAATTTTTTATTCGTTTCAAAACCACTAAATTTAAGTCATGGTCATCCCCAATGTAACCAGAAAAATAAATTACTATGAAAAGTATACCGTGGTACAGGGTAGGGGGAGCCGAACATTATCCAAGCTACCGTTTTAGAATTTTAATTGCTTTAATTGCAGCACAGTTGATTGTACTCTATGAAGAAAGGCACAGCTATGTAGAAATATTTAGCAACCCTTATTATTACATCGCATTAGTAATTAGTACTGTAATCGCCTTAAGCTTGATTAACATTGTATTTTACATTAGCCGTTTATTAGATCGTTATTATCCTTGGGGCAGGAGTTACCGCCTAAGAATGCCTAGGCAGTTACTTGCAGGTGTTTTTTTACCACTTATGCCTGCCATTCTTTTGGCCTTGCTTTATTTTGCCTGTTTTGATATCAACATTTTAAAAACTGTTTATTTTAGCAGGTACTTACAGCAGATTATCTTGTTATTGGCTTTGCTCAATGCTTATCTTTTTTACCATTGGCATTATCTAAATAAACGCAAAAGCACGCCAAAAGCCAGCTTGCAATTTGGTAATAGTACTACTGTAACTGCAGTGAACCCTATCGATATTGCTTGTGTTTTTATTGAAGGTAAAAATTATTTTGCCTTAAATTATAAAGGTGAAAGACTAATATGGGAAGATACCATTAGCCACAGTATGACCTATCTAGATCATTCACAATTTACCTTGGTAAGGCGTTCATTCATTGTAAATAGAAATGCCATAGCAAAGGTGAAAATTTTAACTCCTAAGAAAACAAAAATTACGCTAATTGCTCCCTTAAACTTAGACATAGAGGTCAGTCAACGAGAGAATGTTTACTTTAAAAAATGGTTTGTTAAAAAGGATTGTTAATACTGCAATTCCACATAACAATAATTTTAACTAAAATCTAGACATATTATTTACCTAAAGCTTTTCTTACAGCTGGCGCTACCGTTTTACCAAATAACTCAATAGATTTCATCATTGTGCTATGCGATGGATCACCAACATCCATATGCCCAATAAATCGAGTAATTCCAAACAACTCATGCATGTATAATATTTTCTCGGTTACTTCATTGGTATCACCAATAAACAAAGCACCCTCTTTAGCTCTACCAGTTTCGTATTGCATTTTACTGTATGATGGCCAACCTCTAGAAGCACCAATCCTGTTCATTTGCGAAGCATAATTACTATAATAGTCGGTAATGCTTTGGGGTTCATTGCTTAAAAAACTATGCGAATGAATGCCTATCTGCATTTTAGTTATATCATGTCTGTGAAGTATGTATTGTTCCTTGTAATATTCAATTAAAGGCTTAAATTGTTTTGGCATACCACCAATAATAGCTACAATAAGCGGTAAGCCTAGTTTCGCTGCTCTCAGCACAGATTCTGGTGTTCCACCAACAGCAATCCAAATAGGTAATTGTCCATCGTTGGTTGCTCTTGGCAATACCTGCTGGTTAATTAAGGGTGCACGCAACTGGCCTTTCCAGTTTACTACTTCATTGGTATTAATGTTCAGTAATAAATCTAGCTTCTCTTCAAATAATTGGTCATAATTTTTTAAATCGTAACCAAATAAAGGGAATGATTCTATAAAACTACCACGACCTACACCTATTTCGGCTCTGCCATTAGAGATTAAATCTAGCGTAGCAAAATCTTGATACACCTTTACTGGTTCTGCAGAACTGAGTACCGTTACCGTACTGGTTAATTTAATATTTTTGGTTATACTGGCTGCGGCAGCCAACACAATTTCTGGGCTCGATACTGCATAATCTGGCCTATGGTGTTCACCTAAGCCAAATACATCTAGGCCAACCTCATCCGCCAATTTAATTTGCGCTAGTATTTCTTGTAATTTAACTTTGGCATTCCTTGGTTTTCCTGTAGCAGGATCAAAGGATAAATCGCCAAACATGCCAATACCTAATTCCATAATGTTATTTTTTGTTAGTCAAAGTTAACTATCTACCCGCACCCCTACATTGATGTAGGGTAAGAAATGCAATAGAAAAAAACTAAATCTTATATAGAATTTTTACAGAGAAAAAAGCATTGAATTGTTAACTTTAGCTATTCTGATTATCAAACATAAAATCATTTTAAATGAAAAATTATTTAGTATTAGCTGCATTTTGTACAGTACCATTTTTACAAGCAAGCGCTCAAGACAAGCCAAAACATGAGGATACAGAGTTTTACACCCCAGTACCGCCAGTAATAACACCTGGTGCAATTTCTGGTGCTGCTCCTTCTGATGCCATAATTTTGTTTGATGGAAAGAACTTAGATCACTGGTTGAGTGTAAATGATAGGGGGCCTGCAAAATGGTTAGTAAAGGATGGGATAATTACAGTTGACAAAAGCACAGGTAATATTGAAACTAAACAGGCATTTACCAATTATCAATTGCATATAGAATGGTTTATTCCTAAAAATATAACAGGTGAAGGGCAAGCAAGGGGCAATAGTGGTTTGTTTTTGGCATCAACTGGAAAAGGAGATGATGGTTACGAATTACAAATTTTAGATTCTTATCAAAATAAGACTTATACAAACGGACAGGCTGCAAGTGTGTATAAACAAACTACGCCATTAGTTAATGCCAATAAAAAACCAGGTGAATGGCAAACTTATGATGTGATTTGGACTGCACCCGTTTTTTATAAAGATGGAAGTTTAAAAAGCCCAGCTAGAGTTACGGTTTTATTTAATGGGGTTCTGGTACAGAATAACTTTGAATTAACTGGTCCAACACAGTACATTGGCAGACCATCTTACACTAAAGCACACGGTGCAAGCCCAATTAAACTTCAATCTCATGGTGATAAAAGTGAGCCAATTAGCTTTAGAAACATTTGGATAAGAGAATTATAATGAAAAAATATTGTCATTTTTATTAATCTCAATATTCATTATTTCTATAGCAAAAGAAGCTACTCGATTCACTATTTTAATGCAGCTCTCAAAAGAAATAGATTATTCAACTATAATTTTTATTATTTTTCTTTTGTTTTTTTAACTAAAAAATAAATAATGGCACCACCAAGGGCGGCGAGCAAAATGGGTAATATGATGCTATACACTTGTAAATCCATTATACAATATACGAATTTTTATAAAACCTAATCATTAATGCACTAATGGATTATTATATTTACTATTAAACATCACTTAATGAAATCATTCCTGATTAAATATTCAGTCACTATCCTTTTAATAGCACTTTCATCAATAAATGCTTTTGCTCAGGCAGCAAAAGCTGAGGTAGAAATACAAGAAATTATGAAAGACCGAGATGTAGTTGGATTAGCTGTTGCAGTGGTAAAAAAGGGCGAGCTCATTTATACTCATTCATTTGGTTTAAAAGACATAATAAGTAATACACCACTTACTGATCAAACTTTATTTAGGATAGCCTCTATTTCTAAGTCGTTTTCCGCTACATCTATTATGCAACTGGTAGAAGCAGGTAAAATGTCGCTAAAAGATGATTTTAGTAAGCTTGTTGGTTTTAAAGTAAGAAATCCTAAATTTCCCGAAACGGTTATTACCTTAAAAATGGTGCTCTCGCATACCTCAAGCATCAATGATAGTGAAGGTTATTTTAATCTTGATGCAATTAACCCAGATAAGAATGTAAACTGGGCGAAGTGTTATAATGATTATGAACCTGGCAAAGGTTATCAATATTGTAATTTAAATTTCAACATGGTAGGTACGGTCATCGAAAAATTTTCTGGTGAACGTTTTGATAGCTATGTGAAAAATCATGTGCTTAAGCCACTGGAGCTATATGGTGGTTACTGCATCGATTCATTAGATAGTAATCGTTTCGCCACGCTGTATGAGTATGAGGCCAAAACCAAAAAGTTTACTGCATCGCCAATGGCTTATAACCCTCGCAGAACAGAAATTAAAAATTATATAATGGGTTATAGCACCCCTATCTTTTCGCCAACAGGTGGGATGAAAATTTCTGCTATAGATTTAGCCAAGTACATGACTATGCACCAATATAAGGGAACTTACAAAGGCGTAAAAATTATTTCGAAAAGGAGTGCCAAGCAAATGCAAACCAAGCTTTCTGATGAAGAAAATTATGGTTTGGCATTGCTACAAACCACTAAATTAATAGATGGGAAAAAAATGATAGGGCATACGGGTTCTGCTTATGGCCTATACAGTATGATGTTTTTTGATCCCAAAGAAGATTTTGGAATTGTTGTAATTACAAATGGTTGTAATCCGGTTTATAGCAATGGTTTTAATGAGGCATTAAAGAGAACAGTAAATGCATTATACACTAATTTGATTAAATAAGGTGATGTACTTTGCGTACTACCAAATGCTTTAATTTAAATAATGATCTACTTTTTTTACAAAATCATAAATATCAAAAGGCTTACTGATAAAGTCTTCTGCATCACATTTTTCCTTAATATTTAACAATTGTGCATGGGCAGACATCATTAAAATTGGAATTTGCTTTGTCCGTTTGTTCGACTTTAAGCTATCACATACATCAATACCATTCCCATCTGCTAACATTACATCCAATACAATCATGTCTGGTTTACCGGTTTTCATTTCATCATTAAAAGATTTAACCGTCGGATAACCGTGTACCTCATAGTTTTCTTCAGTTAAAAGGAAAGAAATCATTTCTCTAATATCATCATTGTCTTCTAACAAGTAGACACATTTTTTTGCCTTTTTCATATTATTTAGTTGAAGTATCTTCCCATTCGTCTGCCTTGGTGTGTTCTTCTTTTGCATATTCATCGGCTCTGTGATGAATAGCTTTGTCATCTTTATCCTCTGCCTCAAAATTTTTGTTACCATTTTTATTCACACTATTGGGCATCATATCTAAATTTTCTGCTGCAGGTTTTGCCTCACTTTGTTTTTTTGCGATATCATGATCATGAGCTGCCTGATCGTGATTTTTACCTAATCCTGCATTGTTTTCTTGATTTTCCATAACCGTTTAATTAAATTTTAAAATGATAACAAAGCATGATTGGTAAAGTTTCAGACTAAAACTAAAAGGGGTAAGAAAGTACTGAATACAAAAAAAAACATTTTTGTATTTGAATTAATCTTTTTGGCAAGAAATACTTTAGGAATTATGAAGGTTAAGCACTAACTTTAAAGATGGTAAATTTACACCTGAACATAACAACTTGATTCTGTGTTACTAAATCTAAGTTTTCACAGTAAACAATAATATGAATCAAAACTCAATACAACTATTTAATAAGCAACGTCAACTTTTAATCACGCCAAGCAGGGATGAACATGAAAACTTTATCACCGAGGAACTAAGAATAGAAATATTTTGGATTAATCGGTTTATCAATCTAATAAAGTAGATGGAAATAGAAAGTGGATATCAGATATTAGTAGTCGAAGATAATCCGGGCGACTTTTTCTTAGTCGAAGAATTAATTATAGAGAGAATCAATGCACCTGTAATTATTCAAGCAAAAACATTCATGGAGGCAGAGGCACAGTTGATGGATCCAACACAAAGTTACAAAGTTGTGCTCTTGGATCTTTCCCTTCCTGATAATTCTGGTGAAAGATTAATCAAAGAAATGGTAAAGCTATGTGGTGATGTACCTGTGATTGTGCTTACTGGTCACTTAGACTTTTATTTTGGTGTGAAGTCATTATCGATGGGTGTTTCAGATTACTTGCTAAAAGATGGGTTAACTAGTCATTCATTGTACAAAAGTATTATCTATAGTACCGAAAGAAGAAAGTTTATCGCTGCCTTAGAAGCTTCAGAAAGAAGAGTAAGAGGTTTTGCAGGTCGTTTAAACAAGGCCATAGAAGATGAGCGAGCACGTATAGCTCGTGAAATTCATGATGAGTTTGGCCAACAACTCACAGGCTTAAAGATGTCATTATCTGCATTAAAAAGAAACGAGAAGATAGATGACGAATTAAGAGGTTCGATAGACCTGATGATTAGTGAAGTAAATGGTAGTATTGATTCGGTAAGGCAGATTGCTAATGAGTTAAGACCTGTACTTATTGATAAGCTTGGCTTGTTTGTAGCGATAGATTGGCTTGTTGCAGAATTTGGAAAGAAGACAGGAATTCTTAGTCAACTTAATATAGAAGTATCACAGCCCAAGATTGATAAAGAAACCGAGATCAATATTTTCCGTATTTGCCAAGAAGCACTTACCAACATTGCTAAACATGCCATGGCATCTGTTGTAGATGTATGGATAGGAGAGCAAGAAGGGCAGTTGCTTATTCGGATTGTTGACAATGGTAAAGGCATCATGGAAACCTTCTTACAGAACCCATTGTCAATGGGGCTGAATAATATGAAAGAACGGGCAAGCCTTATTGGAGGTGTATTGAAAATTACAAGTATTGCTATGGAAGGAACCACTATTGAACTAACTTTGAAATAAATGACAAAAAGAATATTGATAGCAGATGATCACTCTGCAATTAGGGGTGGTGTGAAACAGATTTGTACAAGCGAATTTCCAATGGTTGAGATTGGAGAAGCCATTAATTATGCAGAAGTGCTTCAAAGCCTACATACTCATACATGGGATATCTTGATTTTAGATATAGATCTCCCTGGGAGGAGTGGGTTCGATATTCTTAAGCAGATTAAGACAGAAAAAATCAAGGTTCCTGTATTAATGTTTAGCTTTCATAGTGAAGAACAGATTGCTTTTCGTGCCCTTAAGCTTGGAGCATCTGGCTATCTCTCAAAAGATGTAGCAGACATGGAATTGGTAAAAGCAATTAACCACATCCTACTCGGAAAAAAATATGTGTCACAATCACTTTCAGAAAAACTGCTCTTCTTGCTGCATGATGACCCTGAAAAAGAGCCTCATGAACTTCTGTCAGATCGAGAGTATCAAACTCTCTTGTTGATCGCTTCTGGAAAAACAGTTTCTGAAATTGCAGAATTACTTTTGCTAAGTACACCTACCATTAGTACTTATCGAGCTAGGATATTAGAGAAAATGAACATGAAAAATAATGCTGCATTAACAACTTATGCCATTAAGCGAAAGCTAGTTTAAGCTTACCAAGACAAACATTTGGGTCAATCTACCAACTCCACGACAAGATATTAAATGTACCACAGTAGTTATTTTGTAGACCAAACAACTACAAGCTATTCATAATTGGTTCTATTTTTTTAAGGCTCCTTAATCGACATCTTCGAAAATGTAAGAATAAATTGACATTGGAGAATTATCACGAGCAATTAAAAGTAAAGGCCGAGGCCTTCCATTCAAAAACAAAGGAAAGATCAGATAGCCTGATGAATTATTTTGTAATTGGTTATTTTGTTGTGGGGATTATATTGGCTAATTTTTATGGTACTTGGCTAATTGCATTTGTTTTAGGTGGTATTTCTCTACTTTCTTTTTATTCGGTTAAGTTATTGTTACCAAATTATTCTCTTTATCAGTACGTACTAAGTGCAATACTTGGCATTTTCATGGCCCAGTTCATTTACCAATCACATGGTATGTTTGAAATGTATTTCTTTACTTTTATTGGAAGTGCCATTCTCGTAACGTATCAAAAATGGACGTTACAGATTCCGATATTAATTGTTGTTGTGTTGCACCATGTTTTTTCTAGCTACCTGAAGGTTTCTGGTATTGACGGAATTTATTTTACAAGTCATGCCAATTTTGAAACTAAGTCTTTTATAATCCATATTTTATCAACTACGATTATCTTTTTTATCTGTGGATTGTGGGCTTATCAAATGAAGAAATCCAATGCAAGATATATCTCTCAGGCTCTACAGTTAATTGAGTTACAAAAAGAAGCTCAATTATCAAATGAACGTAAGATTCATGCAGATGTGCTTAAAAAGTTAAATATTAGCTTAGAGTCAAATGCGAGAGAGCTATCTCGTTCTAACGATGAACTTGAAAAATTCGCCTATATTGCTTCTCATGACTTGCAAGAGCCTCTTCGCATGATTACTGCTTTCCTAGAACTATTACAAGAAAGATATGAACCCGTAATTGACGAAAAAGGCAAACAGTATATTCATTTTGCTTCAGATGGAGCACTACGCATGAAACAATTGATTCTTGATCTGTTAGAATATTCGAAAGTAGGAAAAACCGAAGATAAATTAGAAGATATAGACTTAACAGAAATGGTTAATGAAATCACTGCACTCTCCCATAGACAGATCAATGAATTGCAGGCTAATGTAACATTTGATGGACTCCCAAACATTAATGCTTTTAAGGCACCAATAAGACAGGTTTTTCAGAATTTGATTAGCAATGCGCTAAAATATCAAAGGAATGGAGGTGCACCCATCATTAATATCACTTGCAAAGAAGTAGGAGATTATTGGCAGTTTGCTGTAGCTGATAATGGTATTGGAATTAATAATTGTCATTTTGAACAAATTTTTGTAATTTTCAAAAGATTGCATGCAAGGTCAGAATTTGGAGGCACAGGAATAGGCTTGGCGGTTACCAAGAAAATTGTTGAATTCATGGGCGGAAAGATATGGGTAGAGTCTGAATTAGGTATTGGGTCAGTCTTTAACTTTACACTTCCAAAGCATAAAAACCAATCGATAAGAAGCACAATTGCTAATAAGAAAAGAAATGAAAAAATTAATCAAACTGGCTATATCCAAAATTTTAATTAGCCTTCTAGCCACTTGCACATGTTTATTTCTTTTTTCATCTACCAAACTCTTTGCCCAAGAAGAAGCTTATCAGATCCAAAGCTCAAAGTTAAGTATTGAGGGTTCTGGGAAGCTGAAGGACTGGAAGCCAGAGATAGAAAATTTTGGTTGTACTGGGAAGTTTAGTGCGCATGAAAAAGGATTAGATAGTATTTCTAATTTTAGTTTTAGCCTTTCTGTTAACGAAGCAGATCATAAACAAGACAAGGTTGGCTCTGATATCTATCAGGCCATGCTCAGCAGCGGGAATAATAAAATCGCGTTCTCGCAAAAAAACCTGATGATTCTGCCTATTTTAAAAGTGGCACAGCTAAATGGAGAGGTACAAATGTTAAATGGTTTACATTATGCCCCAATGAGTTTGCAATATGTGATGGAAAAAGACCAAAGCATAACTGTTAAAGGCACACAAGTGATTTGGTTATATGAACTTGGTGTTGTACCTAAGGATATCAAAGATTACCATGCTAAAGACAAAATTAGTATTAATATAGAATTTACCTTAACTAAGATTTCAGCAGTAATCGCAAAATCTCAAGATGCACCAATGGAGAAAGAAATTCGCTTTAGTAATTAAATTTACTGCAGCCTATTTAATAAAACCTAAAGCAACGCTCCCAATTCTTTAGTAGAAAGTGGTTTTTTAAGTAATTTAATCACATATGGATTGGCCTCAGCTCTTTGTATATCGCCAAAATCTAAAGTAGATGAAAGCATAGCAACAGGGCATCTATCTGTGAATTTTTTTGGAAAATTTTTGTATTCTTCTAAAAAATCAAAACCATCCATTTCGGGCATTTGAATATCTAATAGAATGAAATTTGGTAATTTATCAGGATTTTCAATATGCTGGTTTAGGAAATCTAATGCTTCTTCAGCCGATTGGCAAATGATGATTTCATCAAATAATTTGGTAATATTTATCAATTTGGCATTGATTTTTAGGTCAATGTCATTATCATCAATCATCATTACCTTTTTAGCATTATTTAGCATTGGGTATAGTTATTTTAAAAGTTGTACCATGGTCAAGATCTGAACTTACAGCAATGCGACCGCCAATTTTATTAAGAGCTTCTTTTACAATAAATAATCCTAATCCGCTACCATGATGAATTTTACTTTTAAAGAATTGAGTAAATATTTTTTCTAAATGTTCATTCAAAATCCCCATTCCATTATCGCTAATGCTAATTTGTACAGCCTCTTTATTTACTTCAACATCAATGTTTACCTTTTTATTTAACTCTGTTATTTTTTGATATTTAATAGCGTTAGAAATTAAATTACCTAAAATCACCTCAATTCTAAATAAATCACCAATAAACGGAGTGGGTTGATTTACATTAACGGTAAACTGAGTTTCCCTATCTGTATATGCATAAACTTCAATTAATTCTGCAACCAACTTTTTGAAATCAACTGGTGTATGATCTGCTGTAGTTTTATTATTTTTATAATATTGAAGCGTTTTTTGGATATAGTAATCTAATTTGCTAGAACAGGTTTCTATTAAACTCCAATACTCGCCACTAGAATTGTATAGTCCTTCCATTTTAACGAGACCAACTATACCAATTACAGAAACCAAAGGTGCTCTCAATTCGTGAGAAATACTGTAAATAAATCTGTTTAACTCATCATTTGTTTTCTCTAATTCGGCTATTTTATTTCTTAAATCTATTTTAGCTTTATAGGCATCATAGGCATTTTTTATAGAGTTATGCAATTCTAAATCATTCCAAGGTTTGGTAATGTATCTATAAATATCACCATGGTTAATCGCATCAGCTAATACTTCTATATCTGTATAACCTGTTAAAAGAATTCTAATTGGATCTGGAAAAGTTTCAGTAATGCTTTTAAAAAATTCGACACCCGTAGTGTTTGGCATTTTTTGATCTGCAATAATAACTTGAATATCTACATTTTGAATAATTTTTAGCCCTTCTGCAGCAGAAATAGCAGTATAAATTTCATATTGACGTCTAAAGCTTGCTTTGAATGCTTGCAAGTTGTTCTCTTCATCATCAATATACAAAATTCTCACACCTGGACTTTTCATAATGATTCTATTCTGGATTTACGTTCAAGGTAATAATAAATTCTGTTCCTTCACCAAGTTTTGAGATAACTTCTATATGTCCTTTATGTTTTTCAATGATACTGAATACGATAGATAAACCTAATCCTGTTCCTTCACCAATGTCTTTAGTTGTAAAAAATGGTTCGAATATGCGGTGTTTAGTTTCCTCGGTCATTCCTATACCAGTGTCTTTAATGCTAATTTTCACTTGTTGATCGATGTACCAAGTTTTAATAGTTAAAAACTCTTCTTCTTTTTGGTCTTCTTTAATTTTAATAGCTTGAATGGCATTAGAAACTAAGTTCATAAATACCTGATTGATTTTTCCTGGCAGACATTCTACTTTGGGTAAATTGCCATATTCTTTAACTACTGTTAAATTGTCTGGCAAGTTATTTCTAACCAGTACCAAAGTAGACTGTAAACCTTCGTTTAGGTCTATGGGCTTCATGTCTGTTTCATCAACACGACTAAAGTTCCTTAAACTTCTAATAATTTCTGCCGTACGTTTGGCGCCTTCACTAATGCCAGACAGTAAAGAGGTAATTTCATTGTTAACAAAGCCTAAGTCAATTTGTTTTTTAAATGCTTCAATTTCCTCAATTTGCGACTTAACATCTTGATCAAAATCAATTTCTTCGTACTTGGTAATGATTTCTTTTAGGTCATTAATATCTAACTCTAATGGTTTAATATTAGAAGTTACAAAGTTAATTGGGTTATTAATTTCATGTGCAATACCAGCTGTTAACTGACCTAAGGCTGCCATCTTTTCGGCATCCACCAATTGAGATTGAGTGTCTTTAAGGTTAGTTAAGGTAACATTTAATGTAGAATTTGCGCTTTCTAATTCTTCGGTTCTTTCTTTTACTTTTTTCTCTAAAACAACATTTTGCTCTCTAATTAATTTCTGATTTTCTAGAGATGTATTTAGGGCTTGAGCTTGTGCAACTTCATTTTCTTTTTTGAAGAAGTTGATTTTATCTGCTAATGCAAAAGAGAGCAACATTACCTCAATAGCCGACGCAATTTGTAGAAGATAAATGGTGAAGTTATTGTAAGGGATAACACCATAATCTTTCAAAATGAAAAGTATAGCACCAATTAGCAAAACAGACCATGCTACTAAATAATATCCAGCTGGTTTAAAATGCTTTTTAAAATACACAAAGTTAGCAGCCGATAATGCAAGTATTGTTCCGGTTATGGTTAAAAACTGCATTGTAATAAATGCATAATAGATGCCAGAAAAATATAAAACTGCTAAGTTAATTAAGGTGAGATAAAAGAAAATACTAATTAGCTTATGCCAAATTTTAGAAAATACTTTTGTATTTAAAAAAGACAAGGTAAATAAACTGGTAAAAACAAGCGTTAGACTAGAAAATAGTACTACCGAATAGTTGTCTAGAACGCTCCCTTGGGCCCAAAAATACTTTGATGAATAACCCTGTATGGAAATTTGTGTTAACCAGGTAAAAAGGATATAAAAGATGTAATATAAATAACTTTTATCTCTAATAATAATAAAGAGGAAAAGGTTATATACAAACATAATCACCATTATACCTGTATAAAAACCGAAAATAATACCACGTAAAGAGAAAGTACTTAGTAAAGAACCTTCATCTTTAATGCTTACTGGTGCTAGAAAAGTTTCGGTGGCACGTAATCTTAAAAAAATGACGTCATCTTTATGGATAAGTTCTGGAAGTTTAAATATTTTACCTTGAGCCAAGCTATTGTTTTTATATAGAGAAGAACTGTGTGGGCTTACCTGAATAATATTGTCTTTTCTCACTACGTACATTTCTGCAAGTGCTAACCGGGATTGATCTATAAATAAAATATTATTAGTAAAACTCTTATCATTTTGCCTGGTCATTTTAATCCAAAAGGTAGCACTATCTAATCCGAAGTTGAATATTTCGGCATTAATGAGTGTGAACTTCTTGTCTAGTAACTGATTTAATTTTGCTTTGTTAGTACCATCTCTATAATAGGATGGAGTAAAACCATTTTCTACAATGCCTTCATGATAAACTGCGCTTGCGTTTAAAAAGCTTAAGGAAAAAGCGAAAAGGAATAGAAAGCGTAAAAGTCTTTTCATGCTTTTTAAATGGTTAAATCGAAATGTAAAGTAATACTTTCTCCTGTTTTAGATTGTATTTGCTGTTGTGTAATTGAATTTGCTCTCATATTCATTGCAATGCTTCTCTCAGGTTCATGAGTTAAAGGTAATCCTTTAATGTCATCAACTAAAATAGAGGTTGCAGTAAGATCTTCTTTTGGATAGTAGAACTTTCCATTGATACCAATTTCATTTATTACCCTAAAGCCACCTCTAATAGAATTGCGATAAGTTGCTGGTGCACAAAGGCCGAAAAGAGTACTTAAATTAATTAAATCTGCATAAGCTACACATGCCGTACTTAAGTGCATACTCCCTATACCTAAACCCGCAATATCCCAAGAGTTCCATAGCCCACAAAGTTCACCTGTACCAGCATCAGTTCTTTCTTCAACCATTTGGTAAATGCGTTCGTCCATGTAACCAACTGCATCTTCAATGGGTAAAGGATTTTTATGGTTTGCTTGATGAATTCTCCCACCTGCAAGTGCTCTGCCTCCTTCTTCTGCTGTAACTAATATTACAAATACATCTGGATTAAGTACCCAATCTATTTTAGCAGATGTAATTTGGGTAATTCCAAAAATTTCTAGTACATGGGTATGGCCTTCTATAAATTTCATGCAGGCTTCACGGTTATCAACCGCCCTAAATGCTTTGAAATATAAATTATCAATATGTGGTTTATGCTCTTCCAATTGAGAATGTTTTAGCGGTTGATTTTCTGATGGTTCTTTCTGGTGAAGGGGCAGCTTTAAAGATTCTGAACATAAATACACCTTGTTCATCATCAGTTATGCCAAAAATTTGTTTAAAATTGTTTTCTGCCTGTGTTAATTGTGCCTTAGTATCTGCTGGAATTACCAGACTATCTTCAATACTGTTTTTATAGAAAAATATCAAAGGCACATTTACAGGATGAATTTGTAAACTTAAAGCTGTTGCACCCAACCACAACTTCTCTGCTGCAATTCCTCCATTAATAAATGAAGCAATCTCGCCTTTAGGCATGGTAATTAAACCAACCGCAGATGATGCCATGAACTGCATCATTGAAAGTCTTTTAAATCCGCTTCCTCCATTGATTTGCTGTAAAAAACTAATCATTTTCTTATCCTTAAGCAACCGAATACCTATTTGATCGTTGTTGCTTAAATCTAAAGTATGTATACCTATTCCGTCTTCGGTAGCATTAACTTCGGCTAAATCCCACCGCATTTCTTTGGTAATAAAATCTTCATGTGCCTCTGGAATAAACATTCTTAATAAATCTGTTTGCGTAGCAATAGCTCCAATTGCTTTGACCATTTCTGGGTCAGTAATCCATTGCAATTTAGCATTTTCCACTTGTGTGGTTAAACTTGCTAAATAATTTAATTCTGCTACATCGATCTCTTGTCTTGGTACGATTTTCCTATTGGTATGCCTTAAATTTATATGTTTAAATAACTG
This sequence comes from Pedobacter polaris, assembly GCF_005116505.1. Taxonomy (GTDB): domain Bacteria; phylum Bacteroidota; class Bacteroidia; order Sphingobacteriales; family Sphingobacteriaceae; genus Pedobacter; species Pedobacter polaris. The sequence goes on along the minus strand of NZ_SWBR01000002.1, from coordinate 1,096,345 downwards.
TTTTTCTTGTGCTGAAGTTGGATGTTTGGATTTAAAGCTAAACCAGGCTATGTGATTTGGAGCAAATTGAGGTGTAAGTTGATAATTTACTGCTACATTATGATTTGCTGCGGCTAAAAGTAAGTTTTCTATGGCAGCACCTAAAGAAATATAAGAAGAAATGTATTGAGGATCTAAGTAAGCTTGAGCCGCACTTTGCTCTAAAAATAAGTGTAACAATCCATTTTGATAATGCCAGCGCCAAGGTTGATTGTTTCCGCCAGAAGGGGCTTTGCCAGCAGCAATAATGATATCTTCTAGAACATTTGCTGGCAATTGATAAGTGTTTTCTTCAAAAGCTAACCGATGTAGGGCTATAAATTCTTCAATAGCATTAGTAGTTAAAGGTGCAATTGTTTGAGTAGGGGTAGTGTCAGCTGTTAACTGAACAGGATCACTAATCAATTCATCCATATCTATAAAAAACCTTCCAGAAACAGTGAGGTTACCCAAAAGGATTTTCCTAGAAAGATCTGCCGTTATGCCACCTCCATAAATCACCGCACTTGCCAATTGAGGCCAAGTGGATATAGTAGCCATAATTTCTACTGCAGATGCTTTCATGCGTGGCGAAAGCGTCTCTACACCAGTTACAGCAGTGATATATGGAATTCTTTCGTCCATGGTGGTGAGTGATTGATATTTGCTCATATCCAAATGTTCAACCATCCCATGTAATACTGGTCTTTCTGGCTCTAAATCAAATCTTTCGATGTCTATTGTGCCACGATCACTTCCTTCCATTAACACTGGAATTCCTAAGGATTTTGCCTTATTACGAGCATTTATCTTAATATCGAAACTATCACATTCGTCAATCAATAAGTCTAATTTTCCATTTCCATTTAAAAAAAGATCTAAATTTCCTTCAGTAATTCCCTCATCAAAGCAAACTACGTTTAAAAATGGGTCAATTTCGGCAATTTCTCTTGCAACGATTACTGTTTTCTTAACTTTTAAATTGTAAACACCTGTTCTTATTCTATTGATATTGCTAAGATCTAATTCATCAAAATCAGCAATACGTAGTTCTCCAAAACCCCTTTCCATGGCAAGTGCCAAAGAAACAGATTGACCAACAGAAAGACCCATTACACCTATTTTCTTTTGTGAAAGTAAGTTTTGTTCTTTATCTGTTATTTTATGCTTATTTCTATTGGTTCTTACTACTGCAAATTCTTCCTCATCTAACAAATGAACTAATTTTTGTGCCCAGGGATAATACACCCAAACGCCATATTCTTCTGTTGGTTTGCCTTGAAATTTATCTGCTACTGCCTTGGCTAATTCTGCGGGTGGCAAAAAAACTATTGTTGGATGGATACATTTAATTAGTTCTTCGACCTGAGCAGAAATATGATCGTAAATTTGTAAATTATTTTGGTGTACAATTAGGTTTTCGAATTCGCTTTTGTCTGTTGAATTTATAAGTCTGAAAAATACTGGTTTATAGATGTTTTGTTGCGTCAACGTTTGATCAATCAGCGCTGAAAGTAATGAGTTTGAACCAATTTTGGTTTGCATTTTATAGTTTGTAATTGTGTGTTTGAGTAATAAAAATACAATTAAATGTTAAAACAACTAAATTAGTCTTTTAAGAGTAATAATAAAAAAGTATTTTTATCTTTTATAACACACAGGATGAACACAAACATATTATACGTAGATGATGAACCTCATAATTTGAGTGCTTTTGCAGCTACATACCGTAGATTATATAAAATATTTACTGCAGAATCTGCAGATGAGGGTAGGAAAATATTGGATCAGGAGGATATCCATATTATCATTACCGATCAGCGAATGCCAAAAACTACGGGAGTAGAATTTTTAGCTTCAATTTTAGAAGCTCATCCAGATCCGATAAGGATGATTTTAACTGGTTATACAGATATCGATGCGGTGATTGACGCAATTAATAAGGGACAGGTTTACCGTTACATCCAGAAGCCATGGATGGAAGAAGATTTAAGGATCAATATAGAAAAAGCAATAGAAATATATACACTTCGTAAAGAAAATAAAGAGCTTACCGAAAAGCTAATTGTAGCAAATAGACAATTAGAATTTATTGCCAGACAGAATTTATTATCTTAATTTATTTAGAATAGCATTAGGCCAACAGCTGTTAGTTGTAGTATTTTACCCTACATAATTGCAAAATAATGAGGAGTTTAGTATTTTAAACATTATTATTGTATTGACTAAATATGTTTGAATGCCTCAATGAAGAACTTCTACCTCATCATTTTATTATTCCTTTTAGCTGGATTTTATAATTCAGCAAATGCCCAGAATATTTCTAATGAAGGAATGGAGTTTTGGACTGTATTTCCTACCCATGACCCCAGCTCATCAAGTCTTGCGACAATGAATGTGAATGTCACTTCTAAATTTGATTCAGAAGTGACAGTTACTTGTGGCAGTTGGAGTAGTGGCCCCACTCCAACACCTATACCAGCTAATACTGTTGTTACATTTCTAGTGCCGAGATTAGATTCTTATATTAATTCTTCTGAAGCAAATACTCTACTTAGCAATAGAGGTATACATATTGTAGTTACACCTGGCAAACCTAAAGTTGTAGCTTACAGCCATGTTTTTGCCGGTTTTCGTTCTGCGGCAACTTTAATTTTACCATATGAAGCTTTAGGTCAAAAGTATTATTCTATGAATTATACACAAGATCGAGGAGATGGAGAAAGTAAAGGTTTTTTAACTTTAGTTGCTGCCGATGATAACACCAATTTAATCCTTCATAAAAATGATGGAAGCACTATTACCATTCCTCAATTAAACAAAGGTGATGTTTATGAGTATATGCCATCTATAAGAGAAGATTTAACAGGTGTTTTTGTTGAAGTTAATTCAGCGACCTCAAATTGCAAGCGTTTTGCAGCTTTCTCTGGTAGTACATCAATAAGTATTGGTTGTAGTGGTTCAAGAGATCCATTATTGCAACAGCTATATTCATTAAATAGTTGGGGCAAAACTTATGGCATTGTTCCCTTTATTAATAGGCGATATATTATTAGGGTATTGGCGCAGGAAGATGGGACTAAAATTTTTATAAATGGTGTAAATGTAGCTACAAGAAATAAAGGGCTTTTTTATGAAAGTGAAATATTAACCGCTCCTGCAATTGTAAGCGGAGATAAGCTAATTAGCGTTGCTCAATATTCATTAAGTCAAGCCTGCTCCTCTACTTTTGGGGGAGCAATGACGGGTGATCCTGAAATGGTATTGCTAAATCCAACAGAGTTTAATATTAAGAACATTACAGTATTTTCATCAGAAAAAAATCTTATAGGAGCGAAATACATTAATGTTTTCATAAAAACTAATAAAGTTTCAACATTTAAATTGAATGGAAATGTTCCTAATGGTACATGGCAAACTATGCCTTCTGATCCAACTTATTCATATCTTCAACTTCAGGTTTTTGATGAAAGTTTAACATTAACTGCAGACGATGGCTTTAATGCTATTGCTTATGGTTTTGGTCAGACCGAATCTTATGCTTACTCAGCTGGTACAAATCTAGCATCAACACAATTTTTAGTTTTAGTAAATAAAGCTACAGGAAGTGAAAATGCAGCCGCATGTTTAGGAGAGGCATCAGATTTTAAATTAACATTACCTTACAAATTAGATAAATTGATTTGGAAGTATGGTGATGGAACAGCAGATTCTGAAATAGATAATCCGTCTTTCACAACAAGTGGTACAGACCCTATACTTTATATTTATAGAGCCCCAGTTAGCAAAACATTTACTGTGGTTGGTAAAACTCAACTTACGGCAATTGCAACATTAGCATCTACCGCTGGAAGCTGTTCTACTAGTGAAATAGAACTTAATTTTACATTTGATGTAGATCCTTTGCCAACTGCAGAATTTGAAATGGCAACTATTGGTTGTACAGGTGATGAAATTAGCTTTACAGACAAGAGTTTATCTAATGTTAATGGTAAGAATATTACTGCATGGCAATGGGATTTTGGAGATGGGACACCTATATCAACAGAACAAAATCCTAAACACATTTTTAATACAACAGGAAATATTACTGTTAAGTTATCAGTAAGTGCTGAAAACGGTTGCTTTTCTGATATCAAGCCTCATGATATCTTCATTAACCCCAAACCCACAGCTTTATTTAGTCCAAGTAATATTACATGTATTGATAATGATATTTTATTTACAGATCAATCTCAAATAATTGGAGGAAATATAATAAAATGGACATGGGATTTTGGAGATAGTGGTTCTACATCTAATACAAGTTCATTACAAAACCCGACACATAAATATAGTAATCCGGGTACTTACAATGTTAAATTAACGGTTGAAACGGATAAAGCATGTGTGCATAGTTTAACCTTGCCCGTTACAATAAATGATTTACCAAAAGTTGAGTTTAATTTGCCTGAGGTTTGTCTTGATGCAGGAGTAGCAGTCTTTAAGAATAATTCAACTGATTTTGATGGCTCAACAAATTCCTTGACTTATGCTTGGGATTTTGGTGATACAGAGCCGGGAGCGATAAATAATACATCAACACTTAGGGATGGGTATCATGCTTACACAGTTGCAAAAGAATATACTGTAACGCTTACAGTGACAAATGCAAAGGGATGTAAGGTTATAAAAATGCAAAAAATTGCCATAAATAACTCTAACCCTTCCCCGAATTTCGAAAAGAATTTTACTGCTAATGCATGTAGTAATCAGAGCTTTAGTTTAAAAAATACTTCAACTGTTCCTGGTTTTGGAGCCATTACGCGTTTAGAATGGTACTTTAATGGCATATTAGAACTAACCGATGAAGAGCCAACACCAAACCAAATTTACACATTTACCAAACCAAAATTTACTACCCCACAAACTAAAGATATTGTAGTAACATTAAAAGTATTTACTGGAGATGCTCTTGCTTGTAGTAGAACTTCTGCTCCACAGACTATAACCCTATTAGCGTCACCAGAAGTTGAATTTAATGCATTAAATCCTATTTGCTTAAATCGTGGAGTTGTACAATTAGTAGCAACAGAAACTGGTAATTTACAGGGAGATGGTGGTGTGTTTACAGGGAATGGAGTTTCGCCAACTGGTAGTTTTAATCCTCTGCTGGCTGGTGTAGGTAAGCACGATATCACATATACTTTTACAGCAGATAATGGTTGTAGAGATCAAAAAGTACAAACAATAGAGGTTTATTCATTACCAACAATAGATGTTGGCAATGACTTTTATATTTTAGCAGGAGGTGAAAAGCAGTTTAATGCGTCAGCTACAGGGATTGGTTTAACTTATGAATGGACACCCTCAATCGGTTTAAGTAATCCTAATATTTTAAACCCAATTGCTAATCCTGCAATTGATACAAAATATATGTTAAAGGTAACCTCGAGCCAAGGCTGTACAGTGTTTGATGATATTTATGTTTATGTGCTACAAAACGTAAAAGTGCCAAATACCTTTACCCCAAATGGCGATGGTGTAAATGATGTATGGAATATTCAATATTTAGATACTTATCCGAATGGAACAGTAGAGATTTTTGACAGAAATGGACAAAGAGTTTATGTAAGTAGTAAAGGTTATTCGAATCCGTTTGATGGTACCTATAGGAACCAACCTTTGCCTGTGGGAACTTATTACTATATTATCAATCCAAATAGTGGCAGAAAAAATATAACTGGAAATTTAACCATCATAAGATAATAGATAGCTTTGAAAATAATTATATATATCATTTGTTTCATTATCATTGGCTTGAATTTTAATTCATTTGGTCAACAAAAACCACAATACACACAGTACATTTTTAATAATTATTTATTAAACCCAGCACTTAGTGGCATAGAAAATTATACTGATTTTAAAGCTGGATATAGGAAACAATGGTCTGGAATAGACAACGCACCTCAAACCACATTTGCATCTGCACACTGGAGTTTAGGGAATGATTATTTATGGAAAAACCCTCTTTCTCAACCAGAGAAAGGAGATGACCCCATGGAACAGAATTACATGCAAAATTACACAGCTTCACCAGCTCACCATGGAATGGGTGCAACTGTAGTTTTAGATGAAGCTGGGCCAATAGCTAGATTGGACGCCAACTTAACTTATGCATATCACTTACAATTATCAGGAACCTGGAATTTATCAGTAGGAATGGCTGCAGGAATAACAAGAATAGGATTAGATGTAAATGCCTTAACGCTTGAAGATCCAAATGACCCAGCCTTAAATAATACAATTACAAGCCAGATTAAACCAGATTTAAGCATGGGTTTATGGCTATATGGTTCACGCTTTTTCGCTGGAGCATCAGTACAACAAATTTTACCTCAAAAGTTAGCTTTTACGAGTGATCCAAATTATAATTCAGGTAAAGAAGTGCCCCATTTATTTGTAACTGCAGGTTACAAGTTAATGATAGATGAAGATATTGCAGCAATTCCTTCATTTATGATTAAATATGTTAGCCCAACACCATTATCTGTTGATGCTAATTTAAAATTAGCTTTTAAAGATAGAATTTGGATTGGTGGAAGTTATAGGCATAACGATTCGTTTTCTGCAATGGCAGGATTAAGCGTTAGCAAGCTCATAAACCTAACATACTCTTATGATTTTACAACCTCTCAGCTTAATAAAGTAAGTTATGGAAGTCATGAAATTGTACTTGGATTACAATTAAATAACGTTTATCAGGTAATGAGTTCTATGAGAATGTGGTAATAAAGTTTTTAATTAGGCTTAACTTCCAACTAATAACTGTCAACTGCCTACAGTTCTTTTCTTAACCTTGCAACAGGAATATTCATTTGTTCACGATACTTGGCAACCGTTCTTCTGGCAATGTTATAACCTCTTTCTTTTAAGATTTCAGTTAATTTTTCATCTGCAAGTGGTCTACGTTTGTCTTCATTGCCTATGCAATCTTCAAGAATTTTCTTAACCTCTTTGTTAGAAACCTCTTCACCATTTTCAGTTTGAATTGCCTCAGAAAAGAATGATTTTAATAAGAAAGTGCCAAATTCTGTTTGTACATATTTAGAGTTGGCTACTCTTGATACGGTAGAGATATCCATGCCAATTTTATCAGCAATATCCTTTAAAATCATCGGACGCATTTTACGTTCATCAGCAGTTAAAAAATATTCATACTGATAATGCATAATCGCATTCATGGTTTTAAGCAAAGTTTGCTGTCTTTGTTTAATTGCATCTATAAACCACTTTGCAGAATCTAGCTTTTGCTTTACAAATTGAACAGCTTCCTTTAATTTTTTATCTTTTTGAGCTGCCTTATCATAATGATCAAACATATCCATGTAGGAGCGGCTAACCCTTAATTCTGGTGCGTTTTTTGAATTTAAGGTTAGAATTAAAATACCATCATTATTGCTGATATGAAAATCTGGTATAATTTGTAACTGCTTAGTGGTAACCTGATTTGAATCTCCTGGTTTAGGGTTTAATCTTAAAATTTCGGCAACAACTTCTTTAAGTTCTTCACTATTTAACCCTACAGATTTCTCTAACTTATCATAATGCTTACGGGTAAATTCATCTAGATGATGCTCTACTATTGAAATTGCTTTTTTAATGATGGGGTTGTTAACATCTTTGCGCTTAAGCTGTAGAGTTAAACATTCTTGTAAATCACTAGCAGCAATACCAGGAGGGTCAAAGCTTTGAATTACTTTAAGCATTTCATGCACATCTTCCTCTTCAACTATTACATTTTGAGAAAATGCTAAGTCATCAATCATAGAAGTGATTGGACGACGTAAATAACCATCATCATCTAAACTTCCAATAATTTGTTTGCCTACTATAAAGTCTGTATCAGAAAGTGGTACAAGGTCTAATTGCTCTTGTAAACTTTCAAAAAAGGTGCTTTCTATTGCAATTGGGGTTTCCTTTTTCTCTTCGTCATCATCTCCGTTATTATACGAAGTACTGTAATCGTTAGTATTATCGTCTTGTAGATAATCTTCTACATTAAACTCATCTGTACTAGTGTCTTCCTTAGCTTCAGAATCATAATCATCACGTTCATTTAAATCATCATACTCACTTACCGGTTCATCAGCAGTCATTAAACTAGGATCTTCTAATGCAGGATTTTCCTCCAATTCTTCTTTAATACGTGTATCTAAAGCAACAGTAGGCACCTGTAACAACTTGATGAATTGTATTTGTTGTGGTGATAACTTTTGTAATAATTTTTGCTGTAAATTTTGTCTTAACATATTTTAAAAAAGAAGTACTAATTAGCAAAAATACGCATTTGCTTTTAGAATTAAAGCAAGAAGAAATCATTATTCTTTTTTAATATTTAATTTTCTTAATACAATATTTTTAATATTTTTATTTCTATTAAATTAAACTAAAAACAAATATGCTATGGGCTTTGTAAAAGAATTTAAAGAATTTGCTGTTAAAGGTAGCGTAATGGACCTTGCGGTAGGTGTAATTATTGGAGGGGCTTTCGGTAAAATTATAGACAGCGTTGTTAAAGATTTAGTAATGCCTATTGTGTCTGCAATTATTGGACAGCCAGATTTTAGTAGCCTGTATGTAGTTTTAAAAGGTACCGTTCCAGCAAACTTGCCATTAGAAGAAGCTAGAAAGATACCTGATACTTCAATCTTTGCTTATGGAAATTTTATTACAGTAGCAATCAATTTTTTACTTTTGGCATTTGTTGTTTTTCTATTGGTTAAAGGTATTAATACTTTAAAACGTAACGAAGAGGCTAAACCATCTACTCCACCTGCACCAACTAAGGAAGAATTATTGTTAACTGAAATTAGAGACTTATTGAAGAATAAATAAGCTTAATTATAATACATAAAAGCCGCAGGATATAATTCTGCGGCTTTTATGCTTAGAATGTTCTTTTTAAAGTAGGATCAGTTACAATAATATAATCTCCTAAATTTTTATACTTATTCCAATCTGGGTTACTAAAGTCCTCAGCAGAAAAAGACGAGATGTTTAATACCTTAAGCTTAGGAGCATATTTTTTAAGTTTGGCTACGGTACCTAACTTTTCATCACTATGAAAACGTCCATTTACTTGAAAAATCTTTTTGTCTTTATTCGCTTTAGCATATTTAGCTATTGACCATGCCATGGTTGCATCCCAAAAATTTTGGGTTTGGTAAACTTTCATGCCGCCCATGCTGTGTCCGCCTAAAGTTTCTATAAATTTATCATGATATCTGCCAATTGCTGTGTCAATAGGTAAGGGGGCAATAAATTGCTTTGAACTTGCCGGAAACTCATTTAAGACCGCTATTCCTCCTCTAGTTACTGCATTGCTGTAGCGGGCTGCTCCGTTTCCGCCAATAACCGCTAGCTTGTTCAGTTTAGCTTCTTCAATCATTGGTCTATAATCTTTATAGTTGTTCCAAGCCCTACTTTCTTTGATGAAGTTTTTCTCACTGATATTCGAATTTAAATACTCATCAATAATGGGTTGTACATCTGTATGGAACATTTCCATGGTTAAAGCTGCTTTTCCAGGGTAGGTAGCTGCAATTTTTTTAAATAGTGCAGCTTCTAAATAATGCCCTATGGAATCATTATGTTCTTCACCAAAAAATAACACATTCGCATTTGCAAAATCGGTAACTATGTCATCCATACTAACCGTCTTTTGCTTCTTTACATCGTAAATTTTATAATGTTTGCTTACATCCTGAGCCTTCCCAATTATCGGAATTAAAAGGCAAATCAGAATGATTGATTTTCTTATTATCATTGTTTTTATTTTTAATAAAATGATTTGTACGAATGTATTAAAAATGAATTACCCAATGAAATAAACTATGGCTTAGGTACTGTTATATTTGTTTTCCAAGTCCATTCTGGAGGATCAATACCTAATAAGTGCTTCACAAAAAAATCTCTTCTTTTATGTTCGCCATAATCTCCTCCTAAAGAATGTTTCATACCTGGCACCATTAGAAAATCGAAATTTTTATTCGCTTTTATCAATTGATTTATCACCTGCATGGTAGACGAAGGGTCTACATTATCGTCTAGTTCTCCTAAAATAAGAAGCAGCTTTCCTTGTAACCTGTAGGCGTTATCTACATTAGATGATGCCGCATACTCAGGGCCAATAGGATAGCCCATCCATTGTTCATTCCACCACATTTTATCCATCCTGTTATCATGGCATCCTGATGAAGAAACTGCGACTTTATAGAAATCTGGGTGGAACAATAATGCGCCTAATGAACTTTGCCCACCTGCTGAGTTGCCAAAAATGCCTACTTTGGTAATATCCATATAATTATATTTCTTGGCAGCTTCTTTTATCCATGCAATTCGATCCGGAAAACCACCGTCTTTGATGTTTTTCCAAGCTACATCATGAAATGCTTTTGATCTATTCGATGTGCCCATTCCATCAATTTGCACTATTATAAAACCAAGTTCAGCTAATTCGTGCAAAGAACCTCTCGAATCGTTACCAAAGCTCTTTGGTACAAATGAGTCATGTGGACCAGCATAAATATACTCAATAACAGGGTACTTCTTATTAGGGTCAAAATTACTTGGACGGATAATCATTCCCCATATATCTGTTTCGCCATCTCTACCTTTTGCAGAAAATATTTCAGGTAATTTCCATCCCGTATTTAATAAAGCATCAATATTTCCACTTTCTAATTCTTTTAATAACCTACCTGTTTTCCCATCTTTTAATACCGTAACCTGAGGTTTTTCAATGGTAGAATAAGTATCAATGAATGTGCTTTTATCATTAGAAAAATAGGCTTTATGGTTTCCATTTTCTGTGGTTAATTTAACTAGCCCACTACCATTAAAGCTGACTCTATAATATTGGATAAAATAGGGGTCTTGTCCTTTCTCCATACCACTTGCCTCGAAAAGGATGGTTCTGTCTTCTTCATTAATATCAATTACATTACGTACAACCCAATTGCCTTTTGTAATCTGATTTTTTACTTTTCCATTGCCATCATATAAATATAAATGGTTCCACCCATCTCGTTCTGATGTCCAAATAATTTCTTCACCATCAGCTAAATCGCGTCTAAACAATTTTCCACTATAGCTAATAAATGTTTTACTTTCCTCAGCAACAAGTTCTTTAACAATCCCTGCAGTATTAATTTCAACTATGCTATATTTTTGATGCCCCCGCTTATTGTATTCGAAAGTAAATGCCCTGCTGTCTTTTCTCCAATTAAAATTGTTTAATGCGTATTGAGATTGAATTTTACTTTGATCTACTATAATTTGTTTTTTAGAATCTATCAAGAACAGAGAAGGTTGCATTTGTGGTAGTGCATCACCTGGTTTTAAATAATTTCTTGATTGTAATATAGGCTGAAGTTGTGTAGTTGGTGATGATTCTATCAGATAAATTAAATGTGGCTTGTTTGGACGGATTTTATTTGTAACCAGTTTTTTTGAATCGGGAGACCAATATAAAAAACCACTATAATATTCTCCTTCAGAGCCATCAAAGCTCAATTGAATTTCATTGCTACTTCCTTCTACAGCTTTAATGTAAACATTATGGTTTTTAATGTATCCATTCCATTTTCCATCAGGAGATTTCGTTTTTCTATCAGTTTGATTACTTGTTCTATCGCCCCAGTACCCTTCTTGCCCTAGATCTTCTAGTCTTTTAACTTCTTCGCATTTAAAAGTTGCTAAATTGTATGTCCATTGTTTTTTATCATAGTTAAATAGTAATGCAGTAGCGCTATCATTCATGCTTACATTTGTAATCGGAAGTTTATAAGCCTCAGGCTTAGAGTTACCTATATTGCCAAGTGCCATAGCTAACTGTTCTTGATCAAATGCAGGTTTTTTACTTAAGTTTTTAACGTCCACTATTATAAACTCTGTTCCTTTCGCGGTTAAAATACTATAGAAATATTGTCTCTTATTTGGTAACCACTTTATTGCAGTTGGAGAATTGTATATTTTGTTTTGTATAAATCCGTTAAACAATTCTGCACGCTGGTAATCTTGTATCGTTCCTTGCGCATTTGCCTTCAAGTAAATAGAAAATATAAAGAAGGAGATAAGTAGTTTAAAAGAGTTAATTTTAATCATAATTGATTTGGTTTTTGAGTAATCAAGAATACAATTAAATAGTAATTGATATATCTCAAAAATTAACCATTAATAACCTTAAATTAAGCAGTTTTGGCAATTATATTTTGATGTATTTTGGTAGGTGAAAAAAAATAGAATATTTTACCGATTAATTAATGCTTTTTACCGATAATTAACACTCGAACAGCTAAGCATTGTTGGCTAACCTAAAAGTTCGCTATACATTTGACTTAAATAGTAACATAACAAATGGAAGAAAATAATAAAATCGATAATCAGTCTGGCAAGGTTTGGGCAGGTTTAATTATAGTAGTAGTAGGTTCCCTTTTATTGCTAGACAATGTAGGCTTAAATTTACCTAATTGGATATTCCATTGGAGTAATATTCTAATTGTAATTGGTCTATTTATTGGTATCAAGCATAATTTTAAAAATGGAAGTGGAATTATTTTAATCATCATAGGTACCTTTTTTACATTAAAAGAAGCTTTTGATAAAACTTATGATTTTGATAAAGTAGGTTGGCCAGTGTTAATTATTGCCTTGGGTTTATTTTTAATTTTTAAACCTAAGAGTAAGTTTAGTCATAAATGTAAAGAAAAAGGTGGTAAATGGAGGGCGAAATTTGCTGAAAACGACCCCTTCATGGCAAATCCTGAAACGGATCCTAATCTTTATCCTGACCCAGAAAAAAAAACGAGTAACCTAGATTATTTAGATTCTGTAAATGTATTTGGAGGAAGTCATCAAATTGTTTACTCAAAGAATTTTAAAGGAGGAGAAATTACAGCAGTGTTTGGTGGTTGTGATGTGAATTTAACGCAAGCAGATTTCGAAGGTCAGGTTGTAATTGATATCACAGCGATTTTTGGGGGTGCTAAAATTATAGTTCCACCAGGATGGAATGTAAAATCTGAGGTTACTGCAATATTTGGTGGTTTAGATGATAAGAGAAGCATACAGCCAGCCACTGAAAGTCAAAATAAATTATTAATAATAAAAGGTATAGCGTTATTTGGTGGGGTAGATATTAGAAACTTTTAATTAGATTTTCGAACTAAACCAAATGTTGTGACTACAACTCCATTATCAATTAATCAAATAAAAATTGTCTCCAGTGTGATCCTAATTTGTTGGATGGCTGCTTGTGCTGCAATTGTTTATTATATACTAGATTTTACTTGGCAAATAGCCTTGGCCGATAGCATTATTAGTAATGGTCTATTGGCCATTGGCTGTATAGTGCTGAGCAATATGTTGGGTTATTACCAGCCTAAAAATGAGCGAATGCTCTTTATTTTGTTATTAACAGCAGTACTCACTTTAGTGGTTGTTTATTTTGCTAAGTACGGGTTAAATTATTTGTTTATTAAGCAAAAATCTTACGAAATATTTTTAAATTTTTCATTGCCCTTTAGAGTTATACTGGCATTCTTATGTTTATCATGGTGTGCAATAGCAAATATTTTATGGTACAGGTTAGAAGAGCAATCTGCAACCCAAGGCAGACTATTAGCTACACAAAATTTAGCTAAAGAAGCAGAGTTAAATAAATTAAGGCATCAACTACAACCTCATTTTCTGTTTAATAGTTTAAATTCGGTTTATGCACTAACCATTGTCAATCCAACAGAAGCTGGTACAATGATTACTAAACTGGCTGCTTTTCTACGTGGTACTTTAAAGCGCGATGATGAGGTTTGGGTTAATGTGGCAGAAGAAATGGAATATATTCAATTATATTTAGATATTGAAAAAGTGCGTTTTAGCCATAGGTTAAATATTGATGTTAAGATAGATGAAAATACCTTAGAATTATGCTTGCCTGGTACCCTGCTACAGCCAATTGTAGAAAATGCCATTAAATTTGGTCTATATAATACATCAACTGCTATTACCATAACTATACGTGTTAAGTTAGAGCAAAATACATTAGTTATTTGCGTTGCCAACCCTTACGATCCAAAAATGACAGCTAGCAAAGGAACAGGTTTTGGTCTTTCATCAATAAGAAGAAGATTATATCTTTTGTTTGCAGACAATACACTGTTGCACACAGAAACACAAAACGATAATCTATATATTACTAAGCTTAAAATACCTCAAAAAGATGATAAGAACAATACTAATTGATGATGAAGCATTAGCAAGGGATGTGGTTAAGCATTATTTACAATCATACCCAGAAATTGAGATTGTAGCCGAATGTACGGATGGTTTTGAAGGATTAAAAGCAATTACCCAGCATAAACCAGATTTTATATTTTTAGATATTCAAATGCCAAAAATTAGTGGTTTCGAAATGCTAGAGCTTGTAGAAAACCGTCCTGCCGTTATTTTTACTACTGCTTTTGATGAATATGCGATAAAGGCCTTTGAGGTTAATGCCGTTGATTATTTGCTTAAACCAATTGAAAAAAATCGTTTTGATCAAGCCATGCAAAAACTCCCATCAAAATTGGCAAAAGGAGAAACGAGTAATGAGTTATTAGAAACAGCATCTTTATCTCCTGCACAAAATAATCGTATTGTTGTTAAAACTGCGGGGGTAATAAAAATAATTGCTGTAAGTGAATTAAATTATATAGAAGCTGATGATGACTATGTAAAACTGAATACAACAGAAGGTAACTTCCATAAAAATAAAACCATGAGTTTCTTTGAGCAAACATTAGACCCTGCTCAATTTATTCGCATTCACCGTTCTTATATCATTAACCTTGCTCAGGTTACCAAAATAGAATTAAAAGAAAAAGACAGTTATGTAGTACTGTTAAAATCTAATATTTGGTTGCCGGTAAGTAAAACAGGATATGTAAAATTAAAGTTAGCACTAGGTTTATAGTTAATTTTATTGCTAAATTGAATAAAATTTACGCAATGAAAATTAAACCGATTCTTATATCTTTTTTTGTATTTTTCTTAGCAATACAAACCTTCGTGTCTGCGCAGGACCAAACCGTTAAAATTGTAGAATCATTGCAGAAATTTAGTGCAGACAGACCTCAAGAAAAGGTTCATTTGCATTTCGATAAGCCTTATTATGCAGCAGGTGATACAATTTGGTTTAAAGCATATGTAGTTAACGCTAAATTAAATATGCCTAGTAATATTAGTAAAACACTTAATGTTACTGTAGTAAACGATAAAGATTCTGTACTATTTCAGCAAAAAATACAGCTTAATGCTGGATTGGGTAATGGACATGTTGCAATACCAATAGGTTTAAAAAAAGGCAACTTTGTTGTTTATGCCTTTACGAATTGGATGCGAAATTTCGATCAAGAATTATACTTTAAAAAACCAATTATAATTGAAAATCCATTTGAACAAAATACAATAACCAATGTAAAGAAACCTTCAAATATTCAGTTTTCAATATTCCCAGAAAGTGGTGATTTGGTAATGGGTATTAGATCAAAGGTAGCTTTTAAATGTATAGATGAGAACGGACTTGGTAAGAAAGTAAAAGGCTATATCATTAATAAGTCAAATGAAAAAATTATAGAATTCGAAAGCAATCAATTTGGCATGGGTGTGTTTGCCCTGGCACCAAGCATGGGGGAGGTCTATACTGCTGTTTATGAGTTTAATGGTCTGAAAAAAGAAACAGTTTTACCACAAGCTAAAGACCAAGGTTTTGTAATGTTAATAAATACTGCAGATAGTACTAAATTCTCTGTTCGGATTTCGGTTTCACCACAGTTTATTGATAATAAGGAACTGATACTAGTCGCTCAAAGTGGTGGTGAAGTATATTATGCCTCTAAATTTACGGCAAAACAAATTATACAAACAACTATTGCAAAAAATTTGTTACCTACAGGTGTAACTCAAATCACCTTATTTAATTCATCCAATCAACCACTTGTAGAGAGACTGGTTTTTAATGATAACAATGATAATTTAAAAATTAGCATTATAGCAGATAAAAAGGAATATAATAAAAGAGAGCGTATTGACTTAAAAATTAACATACTAGGAGTAAATGAAGTAGTGGCAATGGGGAGCTATTCTGTTTCAGTAACTGACGAAACAAAGGTTCCATATAAGGAAGATGATGAAGTAAGTATTTTATCTAACTTATTACTAACATCTGATTTAAAAGGTTACGTAGAAAAACCAAACTATTATTTTAATCACACTAATACAGAAGCATCAAAAAATCTTGATTACCTAATGTTAACGCAAGGCTGGAGAAGGTTTAAGTGGTCAGACGTAATGAGCAATACTAGCTTACCTTTAGCTTACAAAGTTGAAAAGGGAATAGATATTTCTGGTAGTGTAACTACGAATTCGGGTTTACCTATCGTTAATGGAAAGGTTTTGCTCTTTTCTGGTAAAGGGGCGTCATTTACCACAGATACAATTACTAATAGTAATGGTATTTTTTCATTTGATGGGATTGGTTTTACCGATAGTACAACATTTGGCCTGCAAGCTCGAAATGCAAGTGAAAAAAAAAATGTGAAAATAAAACTAAATGAGAATAAGTTGCCTTCCTTTAAAAGTGGTGAGCTTCTTAAGCATAAAATTGATTATGAAATGGATAATTATGTGCTTAATAGTAAAAATCAGTATCAGCAGTTATTTTATAGTTATAACAATAATAAGGAACTACAACTAAAGCAAGTAGAAATTAAGGGTGTTAAAAAAGTGCCTGGAATAGAAAATTCAACCAATTTAAATGGTCCAGGAAATGCTGATAAAGTGATTAGTGCTGAAATGCTAAGCGCTAGTTTTAGTCTTTTTGACTACTTAAAAAATTATATAAACGGTATTGTAGAAATGAATGATTCTATTTATTTCACTAGAAATATGGGGGGTATTTCTAGTGAGGGTCCGGCACCTGTACAATTTGTATTAAATGGAACATTTGTAACTCCAGATTTTATACGAGAAATGAATGTTGATGATATACAGACTGTAGAAGTACTCAGAAGTGCAGCTTTAACTTCTATCTATGGTTTAAGTGGTGGTTTTGGTGGAGTAATTATTGTGACAGCAAAACAAGGGAAAGCAAGAGCGGTTAACCAATATGCTCCTGGAATCATCACATTTATGCCAAAAGGATATGATGTAGTGAAAGAGTTTTATTCACCTAAATACCTTCCTGCTATTAATAATCCTAAACCAGATTTACGCTCAACCATTTATTGGAACCCGAATGTGATCATTGATAAAGACAATAAAAAAACATTAAATTATTTTAATGCTGATGGGCTAGGTACTTACAAAGTTGTTGTAGAAGGTATCAACGCTGATGGAAAGGTAGGTAGAAGTATATTTAATTACACAGTTAAATAAAATTTGAAATATTTTTATAGAAGTAGTTTTTAGGACTGTACCGACTTTCATAATAAATAAAAAATAAAACTATTTGCCTCTTGCATTTATAATAAAATCGCGTTATATTTGCACCTCTTATTTAAAAACTCTAGTTAAGATATTATACAGTTATGAAAAGAACATTCCAACCTTCGCAAAGAAAGAGAAGAAACAAACATGGCTTCCGCGAAAGAATGGCTACAGCAAACGGTAGAAGAGTATTAGCTTCTCGCCGTGCAAAAGGAAGAAAAAGATTATCAGTTTCTGACGAGCGTCGTCATAAAGCATAATTTTTGATTGCCACCTGTTTTTGGGTGTAAGCAGTCTACCTGCAAAATTGCAATCAAAAAACATGAACAAATTTAATAAAGAAGAACGGTTGTGTAGTAAAAAGTCATTAGACTTGCTATTCAAAAACGGTTCTTCTTTTTTATTATACCCATTTCGAATTACTTATTTTTTTGTAGTCGAGCCTCATCAATATCCTACTCAGGTTGTTATTAATGTTGCAAAAAAACGATACAAACATGCTGTAGATCGTAACCTTATTAAGCGTAGAACACGTGAAGTTTATCGTTTACAAAAAGGAGAACTACTTTATTCATCATTGGTTAACCGTGATGAATTATTGCTACTGTCTTTGCAATATGTAGGTAAAGAGAAATATGATTATTCTTTTTTTGAAAAAAAGCTGACTCTAGCTCTTAAAAAATTAGCCAATCAAATTACTACAAATGAAAATAATTAAACTTTTGTTTTCGTGGCTTTTTTTGGGCATTATTAGGCTTTATCAGTTGTTATTATCCCCATTATTAGGTGCAAGTTGCAGGTTTACCCCTACATGTTCACAATATGGTGTAGAAGCGATTAAAAAGCATGGTCCTTTTTATGGTGGTTGGCTAACTCTAAAACGTATTGCCAGTTGTCATCCCTGGGGTAAACATGGCCATGATCCAGTTCCTTAACCCTAAATCCCCTAAAGGGTAACTCTTCACTTAGTCTTTCTACCTTTTAGCTATATTTACAAAATGGCAACTATTTTACAAATTGAAACCGCTACCCAAGTTTGTTCCGTAGCTATTTCTCTGAACGGAGAAACGATTGCACTCAAAGAAGAAACAGCTCAAAATATTCATGCTGCTCGCTCAACCTTATTTATTGAGGATGTGATGAAAACTGCAAAATTGAAATATGCAGATTTAGATGCTGTAGCTGTGAGTAAAGGTCCTGGATCTTATACTGGCTTACGTATTGGCGTTTCTACGGCAAAAGGTTTATGTTTTGCATTAGATAAGCCTTTGATTGGTATTAATACTTTACAAATGATGGCAAATGGATTTTTAATTAAACACCCAAATTATGGGGGATTAATTTGTCCAATGATAGATGCAAGAAGAATGGAAGTTTTTACTTCTGTTTATGATAATAAACTGCAAGAAATAGAAGCAGTTAATGCCAAGATAGTTGATGAAAAAAGCTTTATACTTGAACTAGAAGAGCATTCTATAACATTTATTGGTGATGGATCAGCAAAATGTGCACCTGTTTTAACACACTATAATGCACATTTTTCTGAGGGTAATTACAATTCTGCTGCTTATATGAGTGCATTGGCTTACAGAGCTTTTCAACAAAAAGATTTTGAAGATGTTGCTTATTTCGAACCTTTTTATTTAAAAGATTTTGTCTTTACAACCCCTAAGCGCAAATTGCTTTAATTTTTGATTAGAACCTCCTTTATCAATAAAAGCAGTCCAGCCTAGAACAGAAATGATATACTTGGCTTTGGCATAAACTTAATAAACTATTTAGTTTTATTTTTTGAAGAAAGTAAATAAGCTTCTAAAAAAACCTTTATAGGGTTTCTCACCATTTACACCTGGCATAGTACTTAAATTCATAGGGTGGTTAACAGTTCTGCCAAATTTAATGCCCAAACCCATGTATACAGAACCAGCATTATAACCAGTTCCAATAGTAGCATCACTTTGTTTAATGCCTTTTGCAAGTGAGATGGATTTGCCAATATTGTCACTTCCCAAAAAGAATTCGAAATTTGGAGTTCGATACATACCTTGTACTCCAATCATAATAAAATTATTAAAGTTGTAAACTGGTGTTAAACTAGCAGAAAATTTATCAACTTTAAATGTATTAACAAGGGCCAGATCCCCTCCAGAATGAAATAAGTTTTTAGAAACAATAAAACTAGGTTTGTAAAAGCCAAAAGTTCTAGAAATTAGAAAATCTGCTTTTGCGTTGGTAGTGGTTACGAAAGATTTTTGCTCGTCAGCATCATAAACTAAATCTGTAATTTG
This sequence comes from Pedobacter polaris, assembly GCF_005116505.1. GTDB lineage: Bacteria > Bacteroidota > Bacteroidia > Sphingobacteriales > Sphingobacteriaceae > Pedobacter > Pedobacter polaris. The sequence goes on along the minus strand of NZ_SWBR01000002.1, from coordinate 1,076,528 downwards.
ATTATTGATTTCTTCTGTGCTTTTAGTAGAGAGATTGTATATGCTTTCTAGGGCATTGAGTTTAGCAACATGCGAGTCTTTATTCCATCTAATAAACCCTAAGTCTTTTATATTACCCATTAAAAAATATCCACTTTTAGAAGCGTATGTAGTTCCTATAGTCATGGATAATCCAGGGTTTTTAAAAGTAGGAATCAAATTTTTTCTTTCTAGTTCATTACTTGCTATAAAACTTCCTTTGTAAATCCCATTTAAACCAATATCTAACCTTTCGTTTGGTATGTCAGAGTAAAAGTATGAGTTGTTAATTTGTAGTGAATTATAAGCTATTCCACTTAATAAACTAAGTTTTAAACCAAATGCTAATCTTTTGTCCCAATTTTCCCTCACACTCACACTAAATTGATGGTAAGATTGTTGATAAGCACTGTTGTTAAAAACATCATTGTATGGTGTTTGCTCACTAAATCTTTGATAATTATCAAAGATTGCCAAACTCTCATTTGTATATGCCCCATAAGCGTCAGAACGAAGCTGCCAAGCGAATCCTACTTCTTGATTGTATTTATAGGAGCTGAAAATTCTAAAAGTCAGTAAATAGATATTGGTATTTTGAAAGACTTTATTTAACTCTCCAGTGCCTAATGGTAATGTTTCAGTATTATAAATACGTTCATTTGTAATGCTTCTGATAATTGATTCTGCACTACCTTTATTTGCAGCATTGATGCTAAAGTTTGGCAAGAAAAAATTAGAAGCAAATTTACCTGAACTATCTAAAGTGAAAGTTCTTATTGCTGGATTTTCAAAGGCATCAAATAATGTTCTAGTATTATACAATGCATAATGTTGGGCACCTACCTCGCTAGCCAATAACAGAAATCCAATAAGTAAAAAGTAAATTTTCTTCATTGCTTGTTAACTTAAGGATTTGCTTTTAAAGTATCTGGCACAATCGCCTTTTCTTGTTTTTTATAAAGTAGTAAATTAGTTAAAAATTTATCATTATCTCCTGATAACTGATAACTAAATGCATCAAAATCTCTAAAGCCATTTGTAGATTGATATTGCTTATAGAAAGGCATTTTCAAATTACGGCTAAAAATAAGGTTTGAATTTTTATTGTTCACATAAAAACAGATAGTAGCTGATGAAGAAAGCTGATCATTAAAATTGATATAATCTTCATTATTAATTAATAAATCATTATTACTATAACTGTTTATAAATGCCTGTATGCTGCTCGCATTATTAGCCATTATTAGGTAATTATCTATAATGGTATAAAATGGTCTTTCAAATTTTTTAAAGGGCTCTCCAAAGAAGGAATAAGGAATATTTGGATCCTTAAAAATTCTTATATCTGAAGCATATTCTGTACTTAAATCTAACAATAACTGATTTAATTTTTCCCCATTATTTAGTGCAACAGCGCCAAATTTTTCTCCAGTATAGAGTTGAAATGTAATGAACTGGTTTTTAAAATATTTTGGAAGAATTTGCCCTAAATCAACTCTATATTTTTGATTTATAGTCTCAATATCCTTTTCAATTTTGTCTTTTTGTTTTTTCTGTGCAAACCAATTGGTTAATTTTGGATACCATTTAGTATAATCGTTAATGCTGTATATTGCATAATTCGCAGTTTTTGCTGGAAGTATGGTGTTGATGATTATCTTTTGTTCTGCTAAAGATGTGAATAGTTTATAATAATTGTTTGCCTCATTAATAGTGGTAGTACCATTAAATAGTATTTTTTCTGTGCTATAATTATAACTTAATGCAGCGTATGTGCTTTGCTTATTAAACAAGCTAAGTTCTCCTGTTAAATTGCTATTTAATATGCTTTTAAGTAATTGAGGAGCTTTATTGTAATTAAGATAAAGATTTGCCAATGTATTTTTATTATATCTACTATTGGCTTTTACGTAGTTTGAAAAAGCGATATCATTATTATTTTTTTCTTTAAATAAACTCTCAATTGGAGCTGGTGCATTAGAAATGAGCACTAGCATATCTTTAATACCTACAAAACAATTTGTGCTATCTGCAAAAGTAATTTGATAAACATTAGCAACTTTGTTTATGGTGGTTTTGACATTTAATCCATTTAATATTTTTAGTGGATCAGTTTTAGGTTTCAGTTGTGTACTAATCAAAAAATCAACTTTGCCAGCTGTTTCTGGTAAAAAACTTATATAAATTTTCTGACCACTCAATGCAGCACTAATTTCATTCTGGTGAGCTAAATTTTCTTTTAAAGATTTAAATTGTTTGGCTTTATTTTCCCCCAATATAAGTTGAAATAAATCTTGCCCACTCAAAATTTCATAAAAGCTTTTATCATTTTCAAAACTGAAAACAATTGCTGAATTTGCTGTTGCAGCATTTAAGGATAAATCGTTTGGGTTGGTTTCTGTATTTAGGTTAGAAAAGTACAGATAAGCCATACCAATCATCCCTATTAATAAAACCGCTAGTGTAATATATATTCTTCTCATGGCTAATCATACAAATTTAATTTAATTTTAGTATTACAGAGATTATAAGGGCATTTTCTTAATTTAGCAAAGTATAAAGCCGATTAACTATGAACAAACGAATAATCCTCACAGCAGCTTTTTTTGGTGCTTTAGCTGTAGTCTTAGGTGCTTTTGGTGCGCACAGTCTTAAAAATTTAATTGATACATCTTCATTAGCAATTTGGCAAAAAGGGGTTGAGTATCAATTCTATCATACATTTGCATTATTATATTTATCAACCTTTGCTCGTTATAAAAATAAACTAATCGGTTTTGCTTTTTTATTCTTCACAGCAGGAATTATCTTTTTCTCAGGCTCACTCTATTTATTGGCTCTAAAAGATGCTTATTTTTCATCAATAGCCCAATATGTTGGTCCAATTACACCCTTAGGCGGCTTGTGTTTTATTTTAGGTTGGGTGTGTCTATTTTTAGCTGCGTTAAAGGATAAATAATGCAATTTGCTGACTCTTTAAATTTTCAAGAACGAGAGACACTTTTTGTAGAAGTGATTTTGCCTCTTTCTTTAGCCATCAATTATACTTATCGCGTTCCTTTTGAGTTGAATGAAAAAGTAGAAATTGGTAAAAGAGTTGTTATACAATTTGGCAAGCATAAAATTTATACTGCACTTGTTAAAAACATTGTACAACAACCTCCCGAATTTTATGAGGCTAAATACATCATTGACGTTGTAGATGAATATCCAGTAATTACAGAAAAGCAGTTTCAATTTTGGGATTGGATTACTTCATATTATTTATGTAATGAAGGTGATGTGATGTCTGCAGCATTACCAACAGGATTAAAATTAGCTAGTGAAACTATTTTAGTATTAAAAGATGAACTGCCTGATGAATTAATTCTAACAGAGAAAGAAACACTTATTGTTGAAGTTTTGCATAAACAACAACGCATGAGTATAGATGAAGTTGTTGAATTACTTGGGCAGAAAACTGTTTATCCAATTATAAACTCACTAATAGGAAAAGAAGCTATTTATATAGCGGAAGAGGTTATTGAAAAATATAAACCACTTTTAAAATCATTCATAACATTAAATCCGTTTTATAAAGAGGAAGAGAATTTAAAGCAACTTTTTACCGTTTTAGAGAAAGCACCAAAACAATTGGATGCATTGTTAGCCTATTTAAAATTAGCAAAGACTGAGGTTTCAATTCCCAAAAATCAACTACTTGAAGAAGGTGGTAGTGGACAAGCGGCATTAAAAGCATTAATTGATAAAGATATCTTTACTGTAGAAAAAAGACAGGTTAGCCGGTTAAATGACTCTCATGATGAGTTTGAAGTGAATTTTAAATTGAGTATAGCACAACAAAATGCTTTCAATGAAATAGAAACTCAATTTGAAAATAAAGATGTAGTTCTTTTACATGGGATTACTGCATCTGGCAAAACCCAACTTTATATTAAGTTAATAGAAAAAGCAATAGCATCTGGCGGTCAAGTTTTATTTCTCTTGCCAGAGATTGCATTAACAACTCAAATTGTAGAAAGAATTAAACGTTATTTTGGAGATAAAATAGGGGTTTACCATTCTAAATTTAATGATAATGAACGTGTTGAGATTTGGAACAAAGTTTTAAATGGTTCGTATCAAGTTGTACTTGGTGCTCGCTCTGCAGTATTTTTACCGTTTAAAGATTTAAAATTAATTGTGGTTGATGAAGAACATGAATCGTCTTACAAACAACATGAGCCCGCCCCACGTTACCAGGCAAGAGATGCTGCAGTTTTTCTTGCACACTTGCATCAAACTAAAGTAGTTTTAGGTTCTGCTACTCCTTCTATAGAAAGTTTTTATAATGCAGAAACTGATAAATATGGCCTAGTAGTTTTAAATGAACGTTTTGGAGGTGTACAATTACCTATTCAGGAGGTTGTGAGTATTGCAGAAGAAACCAAAAGAAAAAAAATGACCTCTTATTTTACTAGTGTTTTGATTGATGATATGTCGACAGCGCTAGAAAATAAGGAACAAATCATTTTATTTCAAAACAGAAGAGGATATGCCACTATTTTAATTTGCGCAACTTGTGGCTATGCTCCTAAATGTGTGAATTGTGATGTTAGTTTAACCTTTCATAAAACTAGTGGCAAACTTCATTGCCATTACTGTGGTTATCATCAAAATAGTATAAATATTTGTCCTGCTTGTGGCTCGGTTCATATTGAGCAAAAAGGATTTGGTACAGAAAGGATAGAAGAAGAATTAAGCCTTATTTTTCCAGAAGTTAAAATTGCAAGATTAGACTTAGATAGCACTCGTACAAAAAATGGCATGCAGCAAATTATTTCTGATTTTCAAGATAAAAAAACGCAGATTTTAATTGGCACCCAAATGGTAGCCAAAGGTTTAGATTTTGATAATGTAAGCCTTATAGGTGTAATTAATGCTGATACACTACTGAATTACCCAGATTTTAGGGCATTTGAGAGAAGTTATCAATTGTTAGCTCAAGTAGCAGGCAGGGCAGGAAGAAGAGAAAAACAAGGAAAAGTATGTATACAAGCGTATGATGATTCACATAGAATCATTAAACAAGTAATAGCAAACGACTATGCCCAAATGTATATGGATGAAATGGCAGAACGCAAACAGTTCAATTATCCTCCATTTGCCAGATTGATCTTCATTAATGTAAAACATAAAGATGCAAATGTGCTTAATGTTGCGGCCCAAACACTAGCTAATTCACTTAAAGCTCAACTAGGGAATAGGATACTTGGCCCTGAGCAACCATTAGTGGCTAGGATAAGAAATTATTACATTAAACAAATCATTATCAAAATAGAAAAAAGTGCAGCTATACAAAAAGTAAAATCTGTTTTAAAAGATACAATCAAAGATTTTAATGCCCAAAAAGACTTTAAAAGCGTAATTACGCAAATAGACGTAGATCCATATTAGTTTCTGCCAACTAGGCTTAAAGAACGGAATATCTCATCTAAAATAATTGCCACATTAACGGCTGCTTGCTTGGTTGTCATTAAACTTAGCTATGATTAAATAATTTCGTTTCCAAAATAGAAATAATTACATCTTGAAGTACTGTATGGTGAAGAATAATAAATAGTCGATGAAATGATAAATCTAATACCAAAATATTTTGAAGTTGATTTAGTGTGGGTTATACTTTATTGGGTTTAAAACTTAAATTTATTTCAATTATCTACACCCAAAAAGCTATTTTTGAAGTCAGATGGCATACAAGTTTATTGATAACTACAGAGAAAGAGGGGCAAGAAAAAAGCTAGTTGAATTATTAAAAGATAAAGGTATTAGCGACGAAAAGGTTTTAAAGGCCATTGGTAAAGTGCCTCGCCATTTCTTTTTTGACGAAACTTTCTGGAACCAAGCTTATAAAGACATTGCCTTTCCAATAGGTGATGGTCAAACTATTTCTCAGCCATATACAGTAGCTTATCAAACAGAACTATTACACATTCAAAAAGGGGATAAAGTATTAGAAATAGGAACAGGTTCTGGTTATCAAACTTGCGTTTTGATGGAGCTTGGGGCAAATGTATATACTATAGAACGCCAACCAAATATTTACAAACATACTATTAAGGTGTTACCTGGAATGGGCTATAATGCTAATTTTTTTTTAGGTGATGGCTCTAAAGGAATAGAAGAGCATGCTCCTTATCACAAAATTATTGTAACAGCAGGAGCGCCATTTGTACCAGAAATTTTATTAAAGCAATTAAAAATCGGAGGAATTTTAGTAATTCCAGTTGGAGATGAAAAATCTCAGAAAATGATTACTGTTATTCGTGTTAGCGAAAATGATTTTGATAGAATAGAACTTGATACTTTTAGATTTGTGCCTTTAGTTGGCGATCAGGCCTGGTAACTGAGTAGTTTACTAGTTGAAATAGTTCATTTGTTCATTGGGCTATTGCTTTAAGGTAATGAACTAATCCTCGTGAACTATTGAACCAATGAGCAAATAGTACCAATGAACTAAACCTTCATCGCTCTATCCATCTCACGCTTGCTTTCTCTGTCTTTGATACTATCTCGTTTATCAAATTCTTTTTTACCTTGTGCCAGCGCAATTTCGATTTTAGCAAACCCACGCTCATTTGTAAATATTCTTAAAGGAACAATAGTGAAACCCTTTTCTTCCCCTTTAACCTTTAATTTCTTCAATTCTTTTTTATGGAGCAATAAAATCCTATCTCTTTTAATATCATGGTGATGAAAAGAACTATGGCTATACTCAGAAATATGTAAGTTTCTAACATAAAGTACATCCCCAATAAACATACAAAACGCATCTGTCATATTGGCTTTGCCCTGTCTAACAGCTTTAATCTCAGTGCCTAGCAATGCAATACCAGCCACATAACTATCTAAAATATGATAATCAAAATAGGCTCTTTTGTTCTTTATTTGGATATCCTTTGACATAATTGCAAATATCGTTATTTCTAAATGAATAACAATATCGCATTTATGCAACCCTAATTTTAGTTTATTCATGAAATAATAAATAAATATATCTAAATATTTTTTTAGACAAATCTAAATTTATATTTTTGCTGTACTAATTTACACTTCATGAAAAGAATTATACTTCTAGTTTTATTTATTTTTACATTTTATAATGTTAAAGCTCAGCAACTTAAAATAGGAGGTTTCGTTATTGCGGACGGGGCTGCAAATAAAGCTACAGTTCAGCTGACGGCTTTAAAAAGAACAGCATTTACTGATAGTTTAGGGAAATTTACCTTTAATGAACTCCAGGCCGGTACACATTATTTAAAAATAAGTGTGTTAGGCTTTAAAACATTTACTTTGAAAGTTGACTTAAAGTCAGATACTATACTTTCCCCAATCCAACTAGAATCATTAGATGAAAGATTAAATGAAGTAGTTATTTCTGGAACACAAAAAGAAGTCAATAGGCTTGAGAGCCCTGTTCCGGTAGAAATTTATACAGCAAAATTCTTTAAGAAAAACCCTACACCGAGTATTTTTGAAGCATTACAAAACGTAAACGGTGTAAGACCTCAACTCAATTGCAATATCTGCAATACAGGCGATATTCATATCAATGGTTTAGAAGGACCGTATACCATGGTTTTGATAGATGGAATGCCAATAGTAAGTAGTTTGTCTACTGTTTATGGATTATCCGGGATCCCAAATGCACTAGTAGAACGGATAGAGGTTGTAAAGGGTCCAGCATCTTCTTTATACGGTAGTGAAGCCGTTGGTGGATTAATAAATATCATTACTAAGAAAGTACAAAATGCTTCATTGTTTTCAGCCGATTTTATGGCTACTGGCTATGCAGAGTATAATGCAGATTTAGGCTTTAAAGTTAATGTTAATAATAAAGTATCCTTTTTAACAGGTGTAAATTATTTTAAATATGGTAATAAAATAGACCATAACCATGATGGGTTTACGGATGTAACTTTACAAGATCGTATCTCTATATTTCAAAAATGGAATATTGCACGCAAAGAGAATAGATTATTCTCTATCGCAGCCAGGTATCTATACGAAGATAGATGGGGAGGAGAAATGAATTGGAATAAGTCTTTTAGAGGAGGAGATCAAGTGTATGGAGAAAGTATTTATACCAAAAGAGTAGAGCTAATAGGTAATTATCAACTTCCCATTAAAGAAAAGATGTTTTTAGCATTCTCTTTAACCAATCATGATCAAGATAGTAGATATGGAAGTACATCTTATATTGCTAAACAGCAAATCGCATTTTCTCAGCTAACTTGGGATAAAAAAATTGGCATTAACGATTTGCTTTTTGGGGCTGCTTTCCGCTATACTTATTACGATGATAATACTCCTGCAACAGCTTCAAATGACATAACGAACCAAAAAAATGCTCCAGAAAATACCTTTTTACCGGGTTTATTTGTTCAAAATGAAATTACATTAAATAAAGCACATGCTTTGTTAGGAGGTTTGCGATATGATTATAATTCCGTTCATGGTCATATTTTTACACCAAGATTAGCCTATAAGTGGAGTATTAACGATAAAAATATCATCAGGTTAAATGCAGGAACTGGTTTTAGAGTTGTTAATATTTTTACAGAAGATCATGCTGCACTAACCGGTGCCAGAGATATTGTAATTAATAATAAATTAAAACCTGAACGTACTTATAATGCTAATTTAAATTTTCTTAAGAAAATTTATTTAAAAGATGGTTCATTTTTAGGTTTAGATCTTTCTGCATTTTATACCTATTTCAATAATAGAATCATTGGTGATTTTGATACCAATCCAAACCAAATTATTTATGATAATTTAAATGGTTATGCAGTGAGTAAAGGTTTAACTGCTAATATAGATATGGCTTTTAGTTCAGGCTTAAAACTAACTGTCGGTGCAACATATCAAGATGTTGGTTTTGTAGAGAATGGGATTAAGCAAAACCAAATTTTAACAGAAAAATTTTCAGGTACTTGGGCCGTATCCTATAAAATTACTAAACTAAATTTAGGCATAGATTATACGGGAAATATTTATAGCCCTATGCGTTTACCTTTATTAGGCGATTTAGATCCTCGTAGGGCATTCTCTCCAACTTGGAGCATACAAAATATCCAATTGACATATGATGGGCTAAAGGGCATCGAAATTTATGGAGGGATAAAGAACCTTTTAAATTTCACCCCAAATAAAGGGACGCCATTTATTATCGCTCGTGCTAATGATCCATTTGACAAAAACGTACAGTTCAGACCAGATGGTCAAGTTATTCCTACACCAAGTAACCCTTATGGTTTAACATTCGACCCAAATTATGTATATGCACCAAACCAAGGTATTAGAGGGTTTTTAGGAATTAGATTAAACATTAAGTAATTATGAAGTGCCTTTTAATCTCACTCTTGTTGATTATTTCTACTGCTAAAGCACAACAGCAGATTTATAATTTTAACCAAATAGATAGCCTACAAAAGATAAAAATTAAAAAGTTATTGGTGTTTGTTTATACCAACTGGTGCAGCTATTGTAAAGCAATGGATGAAGTGGTTTTTAAGGATAAAAATGTTGTTCCTTTATTAAATGAGCAGTATTATTTTGTTAAATTAAATGCAGAAGAAAAACAATCCTTTACCTATCAGAATAAACAATTTATATTTAATCAAACTTCAGGCTACCATGAATTAGCTATAGCATTAGCCAACCAAAAGAAATTGATTTTTCCATCAACTTATATTTTAAGTAGTAATAATGAGATCATTTACCAGCATCATGAATTCATTAATGCCAGTAATTTATCAAAATTGCTTACTTGTTTTAGTATTAAAACTAGCGTACAATTAACACCGGAATAGTTACTTTATGACGAACAGAATCTACTGTTGTTCCAAAAATTAAATCTTTTAAACCTTTATGTCCGTGAGCACCCATTACTAAAAGCTCCATATCGTGTTGTTTACTGATAGCTGCAATTGCCTTTGCAGTACTGCCAAATCCAATATGTGAGCTAGATTCATAACCTAACTCAGATAAATTCAATCTATATTTTTCTAGATTTTCAGTATCTGTTTGTGTTTCATGGTCCATTGCTTTTTCGCCAAGATATCTAGCTGCAGCCGTTTCTACAATATGTATTAAATGATAATGAGCCTCTTTACCGCCTTGAATTAGCGCATGACGAATGGTATTTCTATCATTTTTTGAGAAGTCTACAGTGATACCAATTCGTTTGTAGCTGATTTTTTCTACATGCTCTATTGCTAAAGCATTTCCATGTGGTACATTTCCAATCCTTTGCCTTTTATTTAGTAGGGGATAGATGAAAATGTAAATCAACAACAATCCAATTAAAATGGCCATAGGGATTACAATAACATAGATATACCAACCATCTGCTTCGGCAATCCATCCGGTAATTTCTTCAAGTACTAGTTTAATATTTAAGCTTACAATTGCCACTGCACTCATCCATGCCAAAACTTTAACCCAAGTTTTAATGGTAAAGTCTTTCATTTCTTTTTTGTCGGATGTTAAATGGATAAGTGGAATAATCGCAAAGCCTAACTGCAAACTCAGTACAACCTGACTTAAAATTAATAAACCTCCAAGTGCACTTTCACCAAAAAATAGTATGGTAAAAAAAGCTGGGATAATTGCTAATAAACGAGTAATCATTCTTCGTAACCATGGTTGTATCCTTAAGTTTAAATGACCTTCCATAATAATTTGACCAGCTAACGTGCCAGTAACCGTACTACTCTGGCCAGCAGCAATTAACGCGATGGCAAATAACGCAGGAGCTATGCTGCCAAAAATGTTGCTTAATAATCGATGTGCATCTTGTATTTCTGCAACTTCGTGAAAACCATTTTTAAAAAAGGCTGCTGCGGCTAAAATTAAAATTGCAGCATTTACAAAAAATGCTAGATTTAGTGCAACAGCAGTATCTATGAAATTGAACTTTATCGCTTCTTTAATTCCTTTATTATCTCTCTCAAATTTTCTGGTCTGTACTAAGGAGGAGTGCAGGTAAAGATTATGGGGCATTACTGTTGCTCCTATAATACCAATTGCAATGTACAATGCGTCTCCAGAAAGTATAGAGGGTTCAAAACCTTTTGCAATTTCTTTTAATGAGGGTTCTACAATAAACATTTCTATTAAAAAAGAAACACCAACAATAAATACCATTGATACAATAAAGGCTTCCATTTTTCGCATTCCTTTATTAAGTAAAAAGAGTAATAAAACAGTGTCAAATATGGTTATTGATACCCCCCAAATTAATGGTAAGCCAAACAATAAGTTTAAACCGATTGCCATTCCAATAATTTCGGCCAAGTCACAAGCTATAATTGCAGTTTGCGCCAAAATAAATAAGGGGAAATTAACCCATTTTGGATAAGCATTTCTTGATGCTTGAGCCAAATCTAATCCTCTAACTATACCTAAACGAGCACTTAGTGATTGAAGTAATAATGCAATTAGATTAGACATTAGTAGCACCCAGATCAATTGATATCCGAATTTACTTCCCCCCGCAATGTCTGTAGCCCAGTTTCCTGGATCCATGTAGCCAACACTAACCAAATAAGCAGGGCCTATGAAAGCTAAAATTCTTCTCCAACCTTTACGTTTATCTGTTGCAACACTTTGATGTACCTCGCTTAAAGACTGCTTATCCTTCATACTTATTTACTAATTAAAATGTGTTTCGCTACTTCTCTGCTTATATTCAATTTTTTATCATCAATTAATAATTCTACTGAACCATCAAAATCTATAATTTCTGATATTTCAACTCTTTTACCCAAGGTTAATCCTAATTTTTCTAAGTGCTTTAAAAAAGGAGAGGAGTGTTCACTAACTCCTGTAATTGTGCCTTTTTCATTAGTTTTTAACTTACTTAGTTTAATAAAAGATAGATTTGCAAAATTCCCATGTTGGTCTGGTATAGGGTCGCCATGAGGATCAACTTTTGGAAATTCTAAGAATTCATCCAAACGTTCAACTAATAAAGTTGATTTAATGTGTTCTAATTCTTCAGCTACTTCGTGCACTTCATCCCATTTAAAATTTAGTTTTTCTACTAAAAAAACTTCCCATAGGCGATGTTTCCTAACAATATTTATGGCTGTTAGTTTTCCTTTTTCTGTTAGGGTTACACCTTGATACTTTATATAGTCTACTAACTCCTTATCAGAAAGTTTTTTTAGCATGTCTGTAACCGATGCGGCTTTGGTTTGTATTTTTTCGGCAATTGCATTAGTTTGAACTGGATTGCTAATTACAGATAGATGGTAAATGATCTTTAAATAGTTCTCTTCGGTATAAGATTGCATTTTTATTAATCTAATTTTAAATTTAGATAAATCTAAAAATTTTATTGTAAAATAAAAAGTATTTTTTTAAAGATTTTGTAGAATAAAATTTGGTAAAACTGCGTTACTATTACTACCTTTGGGTATAACTAGATATTATGGCATCTGAACTAGATAAAATTGATTTTAAAATTCTAAAGCTTTTACAAGAAAATGGTAGAATAACCAATTTGCTTTTATCGCAAGAAATTGGCCTTTCTCCAGCTCCAACATTAGAAAGAGTACGTAAACTAGAAATGTCTGGATTCATTAAAAGCTACCATGCCTTGGTTGATGAGGAAAAACTTGGGTTGGGCATCAAAACTTTTATTCAAGTTCAGTTAGACTTTCATAAAAATAATACTATTCAAATCTTTTTAGATGAAGTAAACCAAATTAATGAAATTACAGAATGCCACCATGTAACTGGTCAGGCAGATTTTCTATTAAAGGTTTATGTAAATGACATTAAAGCTTATGAGCGTTTAATTATGGATAAAATTAGTAAAATCTCCGTAGTTAAAACTTTTCAGACCATGATGATCATGTCTACTACTAAGAAAGAACCTATTGTGCCTTTGGAGTACTAATTTTGTTTTTCACCATCTAAGACATCTTAGGGAATCTAAGGCAAAGTTTATAGTTTATGCCGCTTATAAGAATTTTAGGCTAGGCTGTTACATTTCCCCATCTAAGACATCTCAAAGAATTTAAGATTATTCAAATAGGGAACGGTAATACTCATTCACAAATGGTTTTTTGCCATTCTGGATAATATTTGTGCTGTTGAAATTGATAAGTAATCCAACAGGAGCATTTAAGATTTTCATATAAGTTAAAATTTGTGCTTCATGGATAGGTAAAATCCTTTCATAGATTTTAATTCTAAAACCATACAGCCTTCAATAAATAAGTCTACACGAAGATCGGTATCTAAAATTAGATCTTTGTAATTAACACTAATCGTTTTTTCAGAAATGAAATTAATTTTTCTGATTTGAAGCTCCCTAATCAAGCACCTATGGTAAATGCTTTCCAATAACCAGGTCCTAAAATTTTGTGAACTTCTATACAAGCACCAGTTATTTGGTACTCTAAATCGTTGAGATAAGTTTTATTAATCATTTTATAATTTTAAATGATCAATAGGGATATTCTAATATATAAAATTATTTAATATTGTCTTAGGTTTTCTGGGTGTCTTTGGTGGTAAAAAAACAGTTAGTCTATCTGCCAATTAATTGGTTTTAAACCCTCCTTAATTAAAATTTCATTTGCTTCTTTGAAATGATTTGATCCAAAGAAACCATTATAGGCAGAAAAGGGAGAGGGGTGCGCAGCTTTAAGTACATTATGCTTACTGGTATCTATCAATGCTTCCTTTTGTTGTGCATAACGTCCCCAAAGTAGAAATACCAATCCACTTCGCTGGTTTGATAATTCAGAAATTACATAATCTGTAAATGTTTCCCATCCTCTTTTTTGGTGAGAACCCGCTTCATGAGCTCTTACCGTTAACGTGGCATTTAACAAAAGCACACCTTGATCTGCCCAAGAGGTTAAATCACCATGATTTGGTATTTTGAAATCAGGAAATTCTTCAGCCAATTCTTTATACATGTTTTTTAAAGAAGGAGGAACTGCTATACCCTTTTGTACAGAAAAAGATAAACCATGTGCTTGTCCTTGCCCATGATAAGGGTCTTGACCTAAAATTACGACTTTAACTTTGTCGAAAGGGGTATGGTTAAAAGCATTAAAAATGTCAGCACCTTTGGGATAAACAGTAAAACCTTTCTGCTTTTCGTCAAGCAAAAAAGATTTAAGCTCTTTCATGTAAGGCTTTTCTAATTCAGTACCTAAAACATTTAACCAGCTAGGATCTAGCGCTGCAGCCATATTATTTAGATTTAGCTTCTGTTTTTTTTGGTTTAACTGCTAAAACTTTAAGCATATCTTTTTCTAAGGTTTCCGTAGGTCTTTCTGTAATACGAGCAACTTCTTTACCTTTTTTATCATTGAAAATAAAAGTAGGTACATTGGTGATTTTGAGACTATCTATTAAGCCATTTTCTGCATGTTTAGCGCCGTCAACTCCAATAAAAGTTATTCTATTTTCATCTACTTTAAGTGCATCCATAATTTTTAGGAAGTGTGGAACTTGATATTTACTATCACCACACCATGTACCTAAAACAATGGTTACATTTTTACCTTTTAATAATTTAGACAATTCAGTAAATGCTGTAGAGTCTGGTTTATAAGCTGCGTAATTTGGATCGTAACTGGCTTTAAATTCAGCAAAAGAAGTAATTGCTTCTCTGGTACATAAGTTTAACATCACTTGTTTGTGTCTATTTGGATCTTCAATTGTTTTATTTAAATCTTGTGCGCTTGCATTCATAGCAAATAATAAGATAAGGCCTGTAAGTACGTTTTTCATAGCTGAACTTGATTTATGGTGTGACTATCTTTGAAGTAAATAGTTTAATAATTTACCTGCCTTAATAAAAAAATTACCACTTAATTTTTTGTTGAAATTATAAATTTTAAATCTATTTTTTGGTATATAAACACGATATTTGCACAAATATTATAAAACTATGCCAAATTTAGTACGTCTCATTATTGGGTTCGCTTTTGTAGGTGCAGCAGCAGCACTTATGTTTTTCGGTTTTTGGGGTTGGGGAAGCTTACTCATATTCTTAAGCATCCTTATTTTTGTTACTTATTTTTATAACGAAAATATGTTAATTGCCCAGTGGCATTTACGTAAAGACAATATGCCTAAGGCTGAACAAGCTTTGGGAAGAATTAAAAATTACGAGAAAGAATTAAATAGAGTACAACACGGCTATTATAATTTATTAATCGGACTAATTGAGTCTAGAAAAGCACCTATGAAGTCTGAAAAGTATTTTAAAGCTGCCTTGAGCTTAGGTTTGCATATGGACCACAATGTGGCTTTAGCTAAATTAAGTTTAGCTGGTATTGCAATGGGTAAAAGAAATAAACGTGAAGCAACAATGTATCTTGCTGAAGCTAAAAAAGCTGATAAAAATAAATTGCTAGCTGATCAGATTAAACAAATGAAAGATCAGATGGGTATGATGGACAAACAGCAACAAGTTCGTTATAGCCGCTAATAGTTATAAGTTTTAAGTAGTACGTTTTAAGTTTTGAAATAACTTAAAACTTATAACGTATCACTTATAACTCCGTTATTTCTCATCCAACCTATCAAAGTTCTCATCATATTCTGATGAAGTTCTGCTGATGATATCATCTTCAAAGTTTTCGTTTTTACGACTAAAGAATAATTCTTCTGCTTGTATGCGCTTAATCAATTGACGAACAAGTGATAAGTCGAATGTATCTTTACTCAATTTAATGCAATATTGGTTTTCGGTAATCTCTAAGCTTGAACTATTCATAATTAAAATGATTTGTTAACGGCCTAAAATTAAAAAAGGCTTACCGTAATTAATACGATAAGCCTTTAAGTTTTTGTTATGATTGTGTTAACAGTTAGGATTAGGTAGTGTGTATAGCGTATTAAGAAATTGTATCACACTGACTATAGTTAAAGTAAGCTAACTATTTACGCGATAAAAACAAACCATCATCTGTTTTTACAACTTTTAAAATACCCTTTCCTGTAAGGGCTTTTAAAGTAGTATCCCATTTTTTATTGCTCCAATCAGTTAATTTTGCTTTAACATCTGTTAAAAGGAATTGCTCTTCTTCTTTAACCAGGCCAAATAACTCTGTTTCTTCAGGTGTAAGCTCTATTCTCTTTTTCTCAGGGCGCATTTGCGGGAAGAATAATACTTCCTGAATAGTTGATTGGTTGGTCATTAACATCACCAAACGGTCTATACCTATACCTAGACCTGAAGTAGGAGGCATTCCGTACTCTAACGCACGAACAAAGTCATCATCCATTGCCATTGCTTCATCATCACCTCTTGCAGCTAGTTTTAATTGTTCTTCAAAGCGTTCTTTTTGATCAATTGGATCATTTAATTCAGAATAAGCATTGGCAATTTCTTTACCATTTACAAATAACTCAAAGCGTTCTACAAGGCCATCTTTGCTACGGTGTTTTTTAGCTAGTGGTGTCATTTCTAAAGGATAGTCTGTAATGTAAGTTGGTTGAATTAAATTAGCTTCAACTTTCTCGCTAAATAACTCATCAATTAATTTACCACGACCCATCGAATCATCTATTTCGATACCCAATTTTTTACATTCAGCAGCAATTTCAGCTTCACTCATTGCAGAAACATCGATACCTGTATATTTCTCTATAGACTCATACATTGTTAATTTTTCATATGGTCCACCGAAGTTAATTTCGTGTTCACCAACCTTAACAATTGGCTGCCCGTGAATAGTTGTAGCAATTTTCTCTAAACATTCTTCCACCATTCCCATCATCCAGATGTAGTCTTTATAAGCTACATAAATCTCCATTGCAGTAAACTCTGGGTTGTGGGTACGGTCCATCCCTTCATTTCTGAACATTTTTCCGAACTCATATACACCATCAAAACCTGCAACAATTAATCTTTTTAAATACAGTTCATTCGCAATGCGAAGGAATAGAGGCATATCTAAAGTATTGTGGTAGGTTTCAAAAGGACGAGCTGCTGCACCACCATGAACAGCCTGTAAAATAGGTGTTTCAACTTCCATCCAACCTTGGTTATCAAAGTAATTACGCATGGTATTGATTACTTTAGAACGGTTGATGAAGATTTGTTTATAATCTGGATTAACTGTTAAATCTACATAACGCATTCTGTAACGCAACTCAGGATTGGTAAATCCATCATATACATTACCATCATCATCACGTTTTACAATTGGTAATGGGCGTAAAGATTTAGATAGTACCGTGAATTTAGTTACATGGATAGAGATTTCCCCCGTTTGGGTGGTGAAAACATAGCCTTCTATACCTATAAAATCACCAATATCTAATAATTTCTTAAATACGGTATTGTAAAGAGTCTTATCATCTCCAGGGCAAAGCTCATCACGTTTTAAATAGATTTGAATACGACCTGTTGCATCCTGTAGTTCAGCAAAAGATGCTGCTCCCATAATGTTACGGCCCATTATTCTTCCGGCAATGCTGATGGTCTTATATGCTGTTTTATCCTTTTCGTAGTTTGCTAAAATGTCTGCTGCATTGGCATTAATTTCATATGCTTCTGCAGGATATGGGTTGATACCTAACTCACGAAGTTGTTTTAATGAATCGCGACGTAATATTTCCTGTTCTGATAATCCTGTACTCATTTATTGTAGTTTTTGCAAAAGTAACAAATTCTTCCGTTATTACGTGGTATAACCGGCCCCGATTGTTCGTAAAGTAAGCTTAAAGCTTGGGCGTTTTATTTTTTGAAAAGCAAATGAGAATTACTATTAACGTAAGTCGGGCTATACGCTACAAGTCCTCATTTTGCTGCGCTACACTCCGGGCTTTTCGCTGCTATCCTGTTTAAATAACAAAGGTTGTGCTAGTTTGTAACAGTGGCCATAGAAAGTTGGTCAAAAGGAAGTGAATTTGAAATAGTTACAAAATGAGGTCGAAATGGTTGGTGATAACACCAACCAGAGATAATATTTGATTTGTCATCCAGAACGAAGTGAAGGATCTCAAAGTTAAGTCTCTAAAATAGATTCCTCGTTCCTCGGAATGACAAAAATTATGATTCAGCCTCAACGCTTTCTTCATACATCGCATTAATGGCTTCAATGTATTTTTTCTCTACAACTCTGCGTTTAACTTTCATAGTAGGGGTAATTTCGCCTTCATCCATACTAAATGGATTTCGCTTTATTTTGAAGTTTTTAATACGCTCAAATTTGGCTAATTCGTTAGAAATCTTTTTAATGTCTTTCTCAAACCATTCCTTAATCTCAGCATTTTCGATAAAATCTCCTTCTTCTTGAAAGAATGATTCACTTAAATTAAAGGTTTCCTGAAGTGTTTCTTTATTTGGAATAATGATGGCCGTAATGAATTCACGTTTATCGCCAATTAAAAACAACTGCTCAATCTTAGGACTTTTTAAATAGATATTTTCAACAGGCGTGGGATAAACATTTTTGCCATAAGCATTCACAATCATGTTCTTTAACCGATCGGTGATTTGCAAATTACCTTTATAAAAACGAGCAATATCACCTGTATGAAACCATCTGTCTCTATCTATTACTTCAGCAGTTTCAGCAGGTTTGTTAAAATAACCTTTCATTACGCAATGACCACGAACAATTAATTCGCCTTCTTCACTCTCAAAATCTTCGTTGAAGCTTTCATGTGTTTGTATGGCTAATATTTCTTTGGTATCATAATTTTGAATACCTACTTCAATGCCAGGTATAACACGCCCAACTGTACCATAAACTTGTCTGTGGTATTCGGTTACAGACATGACTGGCGATGTTTCGGTTAAACCAAAACCTTCTAAAATTTTAATGCCTAAATCGCCAAAAAATTCACCAACGTTTTTGGGAAGGGCAGCACCACCAGAAAGCATGAATTTTAATCTGCCACCAGTTTTCTCCTTTATTTTACTGAATACTAATTTCTCAGCAATTGCTTTTTTAGCGCCTAAAATTAAACCAGGGTTTTTTCCTGCTTCTTTTTTAACACGATAATCGTTCCCTGTTGCTAAAGCCCAAGTAAATATTTTCGCTTTTGTGCCACCACCAGCTGTTCCAGATTTAATGGCTTTATCGTGAATACGTTCTAATAAACGAGGAACGCAAGACATTACTGTCGGTCTTACCTCGCCCATATTTTTAGCCAACAGTTCTAAGCTTTGCGCAAAAGCCATTTTACAACCTTGTGCACAACATACATGGTAGGTTGCAGTGCGCTCAAATACGTGAGAAAGTGGTAAAAACGAAAGGAAAGTCTCTGTTTCATCTATCACAGGAATCTGTTGCAAACACACATTTACATTTTCTACAAAATTATTATGCGTTAACATTACACCTTTTGGCGTTCCTGTTGTTCCAGAAGTGTAAATTAAAGAAGATACATCCGCAGGTAAAACCTCTCTTCTTCTTTGGTTAATTAATTTCTGCTCTTCTGCACTTACAGATTTTTCTAACAAAGTAGTGAAAGGAATAATTTCAGCCTTGTTAGCTTCCGGAATTGTCACTTTTTCATATCCAGCAAATGCTGGAATAATGTATTTTAATTCTTGGCAGTTAGCCGATATTTTTAAAATTTTCTTGAATAAGAAAGGGTTACCAATCAGGATGGCTTTAATACCAGAATCATTAATGATGTATTCTACTTCATGTTCTGATAAAGTTGGATAAATAGAAGTATTGATCGCGCCTATTTGTTGAATTCCTTGATCGAAATAAACATATTCAGGTGAATTTTCGATCATTAAGCCCAGTCTATCTCCTTTTGCAATTCCTTTTGCTAAAAAGAAGGCAGATATTGCATCTGCTCTCAATAAAGTGTCTTTAAAAGATATTTCCTCCCAGGTTGTATTTTTTTTATGAATTAAAAAAGTTTCTTCAGGTTTATGAATATTTTCTACTACGTTACGTAATAAACTCGGAACAGTAGAAAATTCGTTAAATGAGACCATGTGCTGAAAATGTTTGGTTTGTTTTGTAAAGCAATGATAAGTTATTCGTGCTAAATATGCAATCAAACTATATAGTGAATAACAAAAGTACGTGAAAAAAGTTGTTTTAACCGATTAAGAAATCTGAGAATGCCTTGATGGTGGACAACAGCATGGGATATCTCCTCGCTTCGCTGCGTTCGATACGATGGAAGTTAAAGAAATTAAGTTTCTAAAATGCCTTACATGAGAAAATTAGGCAACAAAAAAGGGTCCCGAAATTTCGGAACCCTCTGGGAAATTAATAAATGTATTATTAAACAGAAAAACTTTCGCCACAGCCACAAGAGCGGCTAGCGTTTGGATTATTAAAAGCAAATCCTTTACCATTTAAACCATCGGTAAAATCTAGTTCTGTACCTGCTAGGTATAAAAATGATTTCATATCTAAGGCTATTTTAATGCCACGGTCTTCAAAAAATTGGTCTCCGGTTTTAACTTCGTTATCGAAATCTAAATTATAAGATAAACCAGAGCAACCGCCACCTTTCACAGAAACACGTAAAAAGTAATCAGAACCCATTTCAGAATCCTGCATTAGGTGGTCTATTTTGCTTTTTGCTTTATCGGTTATCGTTATCATAGTATCAAGATTTGAGTATCGAGTATCAAGCAAGGAAATCTCAGTCTTGCTCTTGCTACTTATTTTAGTGGTGTGATTTAGCCAATTCAAATGCTTCTAATCCGTTTTTAACGCGGTAATCGTTAATTGCCGATTTAATTGCATCTTCTGCTAAAACAGAACAGTGAATTTTTACTGGTGGTAAAGCTAATTCTTCAACAATATCCATATTGTCTATAGTTAATGCTTCATCAATTGTTTTTCCTTTTAACCACTCTGTAGCTAATGATGAAGAAGCAATTGCCGAACCACAGCCAAATGTTTTAAATTTAGCATCAGTAATTACATTGTTTGCATCTACTTCAATTTGTAAACGCATTACATCTCCACACTCAGGAGCGCCAACTAAACCTGTACCAACAGATTTACTGTCTTTATTTAATGTACCAACATTACGAGGGTTGGTATAGTGTTCCATTACTTTTTCTGAATATGCCATTTTTTATTTTCTTTAAATCTCCTTTTCGGAGATGAATAATTCTTTTGTTATGAGTTACAGGTTGTGAGTTGCGGGGCAAATCTCAAAATGCAACAATTTCTATTTACATGTTGTCAGGTTTAGGTGTACTTATTTAGGAGTAATGATAATACACCCAGACCTATAACTTTTAACTTGCAACTTTTAACTATTAATTTGCTCCGCAAATTAATGCTCAGCCCATTCGATTTTACTCAAATCGATACCTTCTTTAAACATTTCCCAAAGTGGAGAAAGGTCTCTTAAATGGTTTACTGCTTTTTTAGTATTTTCTATTGCGTAATCAACTTCTTCTTCGGTAGTAAAACGCCCTAATCCGAAACGGATTGAAGAGTGTGCTAAATCATCAGATAATCCTAAGCTTTTTAATACATAAGATGGTTCTAAAGATGCCGAAGTACATGCAGATCCAGAAGATACTGCTAAGTCTTTCATTGCCATCATTAAACCTTCACCTTCTACATATTTGAAAGAGATATTGGCTACATGTGGTAAACGATGTTGTGTATTACCATTTACATAACTTTCTTCCATGGTAGTTAAAGATGCTTCTAATTTATCACGTAAAGCTGATAAACGTTTAGCTTCTTCGTCCATTTCTAAACGACAAAGCTCACAAGCTTTACCTAAGCCAACAATGCCTGGTACGTTTAATGTTCCAGAACGCATACCGCGTTCGTGGCCGCCACCATCCATTTGGGCTGTAACTTTAACTCTTGGATTTTTTCTACGTACATATAAAACACCTACACCTTTTGGTCCGTACATTTTATGTGCACTGAAAGCCATTAAGTCAATTCCATCTGCATTTACATCTACGGGAATTTTACCAACAGCTTGTGTAGCATCAGTAAAAAACAAAGCACCATGTTTATGTGCAATTGCAGCTATTTCTTTTACAGGTTGTACAACACCAATTTCGTTGTTACCATACATAATGGTTACTAAAATGGTTTGTGGTGTCATTGCAGCTTCTAATTCTGCTAAATCAATTAAGCCATCTTCTTTTACTTTTAAATAAGTAACCTTAGCGCCTAATTTCTCTAAATGTTTACAAGTATCTAAAACAGCTTTATGTTCTGTTGTTGCAGTAATAATATGGTTACCTTTTTCTGAGTACATCTCAAAAACGCCTTTAATACCTAAATTATCAGCTTCTGTTGCGCCAGAGGTAAAAATAATTTCTTTTTCGGTACAGCCAATTAACTTAGCCACTTGTTCACGAGCATAGTCTACACCTTCTTCTGCTACCCAACCAAAAGCGTGGTTACGGCTAGCTGCATTGCCAAATTTGCTGGTAAAGTATGGTAGCATTGCCTCTAACACTCTAGGATCTAGTGGAGTTGTGGCGTTGTTATCTAAGTAAATCGGAAGTTCCATTATATATTTTTGTTCTTATTAATATACAAAGATACGAAAAAACTTTCCTAACAATAATAGATTATAGCTATGAACATATAGTTAAAACTCGCATTTTTACATTCACATAACCATATTTGCCATGAATAAGATTGAACACATTGGGATAGCCGTTAAAAACCTAACTAATTCTATAGATATTTATCAACGATTGTTAAACACAGATTGTTATAAAACTGAGTTGGTTGCCTCAGAAAGCGTAAATACTGCCTTTTTAAAGACCGGAGAAAATAAGATAGAATTGTTAGTAGCTACTTCTCCAGACAGTGCTATCGCTAAGTTTTTAGAGAAAAAAGGAGAGGGGGTGCATCACATTGCTTTTGCGGTAGATGATATTTTAGAGGAAATGGATAGGTTAAAGAAAGAGGGCTTTGTTTTATTGAATGACCAGCCTAAAAAAGGAGCAGATAATAAAATGGTTTGTTTTGTGCACCCAAAAGAAGCAAATGGGGTTTTAATAGAACTTTGCCAAGAGATTAAGTGGATATAGTGGTTCATTGGCACATTGGTTCATTAGTATTAAAATGGATCTGAAAAATGGTTAAAAGTTTACGTTTTAAGTTACAAGTTATAAGTTATAAGTGTAGTAATACACATCTTCAATGCTAAATGAATTCGTTGATAAAAATAATTAGTAAAGACTTTGAGGTTGATGAAAATCTCTCGGAAAATCAATTGCGTGAGGTGATGGTTAAGACTTTTGCATACCTTATTGATGATGATTTTCCTAAACTTTTACAGATTTTATATAAAGCAGATGTTGATCAGGATAAGCTGAAACAGCAATTAGAAACTACAGAGGGTGCTAGCTCTGCCGAAGTGATTGCTGATGCATATATTGCAAGGCAGAAGGCTAAAATTGAGACATGGAAGAAGTATTCTGGTGGGTAGTATACTTGGGAATGTCAAGGTGATGATAAACTAATGCTAAAATAAATCACAAAATAACTCTATTTTAACGGATGGGTATTTACTCGATTTCCTTTAATAAAAAGGTTCTTTAGAGGTGTCCGCTCTTTGCCGCGGGGGCAACAAGTTTTTAACGGTTGTATATTTTAGGGGTGTTAAAGATTGCTGCGCAATTTCCCTTGATGGAAAAGTTGAGCAAAAACCGAGCTTGCGAGCTCATGAATGCCTATAAAAATATAAGCCAATCTGAATAAATCAGGAAAGAACGATGCTTCCCCTCACAGGCTTTCGCATGGCTCGCCGTTCTTTCGGGCCAGCGCTCTTTGGACAGTGGTTCTTGGGAAGAGATTGTTTTTTTTGAAGGGTTGCTAAGGAGCAAAAAGGAATCATCAAATCTAAAAGACCTTTGTGATTAATAGCTCATAGCTTGTCAGTCTGAGCTTTTCGAAGACCCTTAAATCGACAATACTCCATTTTGATGTAAGCATTGAAGCTCCAATCAAAAACGTTCTCACAAAAATTTTCCGCAAGATATATCATCGATATGGATGGCAAAGTGGATGAGTTTATCTGTCATTTTTTGTAAAATTTGTTGCTAAGAAACTAAAGATCTTATCAAAATGCTTTGTTGGCTCGGCATGGGAACCTTCGTAAATTACATGTTCGTGTGGATATTTAAAATTTTTGCTTTTTAATTTTAACATCATTTTATTTCCCATCTCTACAGCAGGTATCACTTCGTCTTTTGTTGCTGATAGCAATAGGATAGGGCCATTTATATTTTCTACATTGATCAATGCTTTTTGCTCAGCAACGGTATCTTTTAGCATGGCTTTGAACGTGCCGTGCAAATCTCTTTTCATCAAAAATGGAACAGCCTCTTCGTTTACCGGGATAAACGCTAATTCTTTTCCTTTAAAAGTCCAACATGAAGTGGCAAATTCTTGTGTGTGGCCTGGAAAAACGGCATGACTGGACGACATTCCCACCACCAACGATATATCTTTATAATAACTTCCCAAAAGCAACGCTAAGTCGGCACCTCTCGAACCCCCAATTACAGCAATCTTAGTAGCGTTTATTTTTTTGCTCGTTTTTGCAATTGCAATAGCACCATAAACATCATCTATGGCAATTCTATCCAGTATTTTCGGTGCTCCTTCGCAACCAAAGTACCCAATGGCTAAGAAAGCATAACCTTTTGCTAAGAATTCCTCCCGTGTTTTCTGCCAGTGGGAGCTTGCCCAGGCATTGCCTCCTTCAGAACCTCCTAAACCTACAACCAGTGGTTGGTTTTTGCCAGTTCCGGTGTACAAAATAGCTTCTACGTTTTTAACGTGTAATGTATCTTGTGAGAATGCATAAATTCCGACAAAATTCATTATCAGAATTAAAAATAGGTGTTTTTTTAGTGTTGCTTTCATTCTTTCTTTTTTTCAAAGATGAAGTATAGTAACCTAAAACAATTTGACCTATATCAAAAAATCATTTTTCACCTCTAATTCTGCTTAGTGTTTCTTGCGCAATCCCTAAATAGGATGCTACCATTCCAAGTGGGATACGGTGATGAATGCCGTGATAGGTCTCAATAAAATGATCATACTTCTCTTTCGCTGTTGTAAAACGAAGAGAGGTTATGCGTTCCATTAAATGTCCAAAAACGGTGCCCATAGAAAGTCTAGCGTAACGTTCCATTTCTGGGAAGTGATCAAATAAAAAACCAAGATCGTTTACCTGCAAGCAAAATGCTTCTGTATCCTCTATGGCGTCAATGTAATAAATGTCTTTTTGTCTTGTCATCAAACTTTTAGGCGAATTGCACCATTCGTTTTCGGCCGGAAAGTACTCGCTAATTTCTTTTCCGTCTTTATAAAAATAAGTTCTAAAAAGCCCTTTTTGGATAAAATAAGATTTTGTACATACGCTATCGGCATCGTGTACAAGTTCGCCTTTCTTAAAAGAGACAAAACTTACCCTGCTGTCTAATGCCGATTTGAGTTCGTCACTTAGCTTAATATACTGTTCGAAATGGGCAAATAATTTGTTTTTTGAACTCGTCATATCCCACTCGAAAAATTACTCGTCTTCAAAAACTTCGGGGCTTTTCTATGTTTTGTGGCTTGTTCAAATGCATAGGCAAAGCTTAATACTACAGGTTCTTGATAAGCGCTTGCCATGATGGATAAGCCCACTGGTAATTCATTGATGAAGCCCATAGGAACCGTAATGTGTGGAAAACCTGCCATCGCCGCTGGTGAAGCGAAGTAGAAACCGCCACTGTAATCGCCATTAAAGAGGTCTATTAAAGAAGGAATGCCGAAACTGGTGCCTACAATGGCATCCAATTGGTTTTTCTCCATTAAGTCATTGATTATTTTTTTTGAAGAATTAACTTTTGCAAGTGCTTCTTTATAGGTCGTACTATCTAAATCTGGGGCTTTATCACTTGCTTCTAAAGTTTCTTGCTTAAAGTAGGGCATAGCAGTAGCTTCATTTGCTTTGTTAAAAGCAATTACATCACTTAATGTTTTTACTTTAGCATTGGCTTTGGCTAAATAGGCATTTACACCAGCTTTAAATTCAGGTTGTAAAACACTTGCATTAATGGCTCGCATTTCTTTTTGCAGCTCTATTTCTATAACCTGAGCACCTAATTCCTTTAATTTTTCGATAGCTGTTTTATAAAGACCAACTACACCCTCATGTCCGTTTAAAAATGATTTTTCGACTCCTATCTTTTTCCCTTTCAAGCTATCTGTTTTTAAAAATTGTGTATAATCGGGATAAGTTTTGCCTGCACTGGTTTTTGTTACCTCATCTTCGGTATCAATTCCGGTTAAGGCTGATAATAAAATAGCTGCGTCGGTTACGGTTCTTGCCATAGGACCAGCAGTATCTTGTGTAGCAGAGATAGGGATAATACCACTACGACTTAATAAACCAACTGTTGGTTTAAAGCCAACTAAGCCATTGTAAGAGGAAGGAGCAATGATAGAACCATTGGTTTCTGTGCCAATGGCTATTGTGCATAGATTTGCTGATACAGCAGTACCAGAACCAGCACTTGATCCACTCGGACTTCTATCTAATATGTAAGGGTTTTTGGTTTGTCCACCTCTGCTGCTCCAGCCACTGCATGAGCGGGTAGATCTAAAATTGGCCCACTCACTTAGGTTGGTTTTTCCTAAGATTACTGCTCCAGCTGCTCGCAATTTTTTAATGATAAAAGCATCTTCGCTTGCTATGTTTCCAGCTAGTGCTAAGGAACCTGCAGTAGTTTGCATTTTGTCGGCGGTATTGATATTGTCTTTAATTAAAACAGGAATGCCATGCATTGGTCCCCTCACTTTACCTGCTTTTCTTTCTATATCTAAGGCAGCAGCAATGGCTAGGGCATCGGGGTTTAATTCGATAATGGCATTTAATTTAGGGCCATTTTTATCGATTTTATCAATCCTTTTTAAATACATTTTGGTTAATGCCTTGGCGTTGGTTTTGCCAGTTTGCATCATGGTTTGTAGTTGGGTAATGGTTACTTCATTAAGGTCGAAGTCGTCATTAAAACGATAGTCGTTAGCTATATTCTGATTATTATTTAACGCATTTGCCGTACCTACGCCTAAGGTTGAAATTACACTGGCCACAGCACCGTTTTTGATAAAGTTTCTTCTGTTCATAGTATAGAGGTTGAGGAATAAATATAGGGAGAAAAGGGGAGAAGTCCGAAAGTCAGTAAAGTCCGAAAGATAAGGAGGGTTAAAGAGCAAAGAGTTAAAAAGAAACTTAAAGTGATTTGTCATCTGAGTGCAACGAAGGATATATGAGTTAACTTAAATCTTTTTCTAAAAATGATTAGGGGAAATCATGCTGTGAACCTGATAGGTATTTCCTAATTATCTAGGGAAAACTTAATCCCTGAAATATACCTCAGGGATTAAGTTTTGTTTTTAGATGATTACTGTTTCGCTAATGGTATTGCCTGGTACATCCGTTGCTTCGGCAGTAACTTTAGTGCCAGCTAAATTGCCATTTGCTACAATGGTTTCATAAAACCAATCAACACTATTTGCACTTAGCGTTGCCAGACCAGCTTCTAGCAAAGTATCGCTAGCATCATGAATAGAGACCTTTACTTCCATTACCCTAAAATTGTCGATTGCTCTTACCCTAATTTTGTCGCCGATCTGACCTACATAGTTATCAGTATCAATTAATCTGATTTCTGGGACCTTACAGAAATCGGCTAGTGCCAAGTTGTAGGCTGAAGTGCCAGGCTTGGCGAACTTTTGGTAAAAGGCCAATAAATCTGGGTCGCCGACGATGCCTTTTGCGTAAATTACTGCCTCTTTGAACTTGTATTTTACGTTTTCCTGTTTATCGGTATAAACTGGGTTTTTTACTTTTCTCCTTAATCTGGAGATTACTGTTTGGTCTTTTCCAAAGTTTTTAAAGACTACTAAATTGCCTACCCTTCCTCGGGCGCCAAACATTACTTCATTGTTTTCTGATTTTGCCATGATTTCTAATTTTTAAAATTTAAATAATTAATTCATTTACACCTGTTTTTGTACCGGTAGCTGATGTATGGTGTAAAGGTGAGGGTTGTAAAAATGGGGTGTTACGCAATTGTACGTTTTTGGCGCATTTTGCGCATTTATACGTTTTTGGCGTGTTTCGACCTTGCTGAGTTACTCTTTTCTTGAACTATGCTGTCCCCCTCTGGAGGGGGTAAGGGGGAGGTTTTGTATATAAAGTTTATCCAACGCTCTGGGCTTGCCCCGCTTTTCGAATAAGTCCTATCGTGTGGACACAAGTCAGAAATCTGGCGTCATTCCCGTGAAAACGGGAATCGTAAAGCGTTATGTATACTTATTCGGCCTTCTATAGCATTAAGATTGCCAGTCAAGCTGGCAATGACGCCTTAAACAAAGCCAAATGGAGATGTGTCCACACGATTGGAGTAAGTCGGGACAGGCTTTTGCCTTAGCCCTACGCTCATGGGCAGTGTCATAGTAAAAGTAATTGCGTTATGAAGGACTGGATAGTTTGCTACCTACAAACTGTGCCGTCATTGCTGAGCATTTGCTCCAGTTTAGGGTTGCTCCAACAAAATTCCTCAGTCCTTAATCTCTTGCCGTCATATCGACAGGACGTGTGCCGATTTTACATCGGTAGCGCAGCTACGAGATATCTGTTAGTTTATTAACGTTAGCTTTAGCCCTCTCACGATCTTGCCAAGCCCTTTTCACCGTCGGTATAGGCTCGGTATACCGTCGGTTCATCGTCGGAATTGGCTTTTCGACGGTCAACCGACATCGGATTGACGGTGAAGCGACGGTGGAATGAGTATTTTTTTAGCGTTTTGACTTGAAAGATTAAATTGGAACGAAAACGAACTAAGAAAACATTACCATTTTCGCAATGCTTAAAGAAGCCCAATTATGAAATTTATAATTGGGCTTCTTCTCGGATTTTGATTTTGCTAAAAATGCGTTGAAGTGTTCTAAACGCTTGAATTGTAATTAACTTTGTGTTGTTATACCTAACATTTACCAAATGAGAAACAACAATGGAGACTTTAAAAAGATTGATATTTTACACTGCCGACTTAAAGGCAATAACGGGTAAGGGAGATAGAACTTGCCAAAACTTAATGGCGCAAATGCGTGATTTTTTTGAATTGAAAAAATGGCAACAGCCTACGGTTTACCAAGCGAGTGACTTCTTGGGGATACCGTTGGAGCAATTGGTGTGTTTTATTAGGGTTTGATGTTTGTCACTTTCACCCCGTTCTCCATTAAGTCTAGATTTATATCTTGTTTTTTATCAATTTTTGGTCTTTAATTTTATATCGTAGGGTTATTACTGATGAATAAATTTGTTAATTAAAACTTCCTCGAAATGGTTCAGATTGGTCAAGGAGCAGAAAGACCAATGTAAGACGGGATTAAACTTTTTCGCTATGCTCGTTACGTAATTGTACAAAATGCAGCCCCCCTAAAGAAGTGGTGGCATTGGGACAAACCTTTATGGTAAAAACCCGTTTGCAAGAAACAGCAAATGGATGCCCATGAGCAATTAAAGAATGAAGAAGAGGGACACTTGTTTTTAGGGCAAGAATGAAAACGCATAATATTCAATTGGCAGCCGTGGTTAGCGTATTTAAATAGAATCTTTACTAAAGCAGTTCAATAAAGGAATGCGATCAAAAATTGTAGGGAAAGTGATAAAAAAAATCCTTTTAACATTTGTATATCAAAAATAAAATTAAGATATTTGCATCCTCTAAAATAGAGATAGAAAAGACAATCAGAAACATCATAAGCGTTGTTGCCAGCAAATTGCAATTAGGTTCTTGAAAGTTTCAACATAAATAACTTAAATAATATTCAAATGAAAAAAGATTTGCATCCATCAAACTACAGATTTGTAGTATTTAAAGATATGTCTAACGAGTATCAGTTTTTAACTAAATCATGTGTAGACACTAAAGAAACTATTAAATGGGAAGATGGAAATGAGTATCCATTGTACAAATTAGAGATTTCACACACTTCACACCCTTTTTATACTGGTAAAATGAAGTTAGTTGATACTGCTGGTCGTATCGATAAATTTAAAACTCGTTACGCTAAAAAATAATTTTAGCAAAAACATTATATTTTTGAAAGTCCCGAGCCATAAGCTCGGGACTTTTTTTATTTTTGTAGCTTATGATGATCAATTTATTTGATGATAAGTCTTGGCTCTCGCTCAGACCGCTCACCCTTACAAGACCTGTAGCTGATTTGAGAATTGGTATTTTAACCATTGCTGAGAAATGGGCAAAACACCTTAATGCCGAATTTGGCTTTCAAACACAAGATTATTTACAAATTAAATACAAAGCTAAAGCTGCTGTTATTTTTGTCAATGGTGCAATTTGCCCTAATGAAGCTTTAGTAGCAAGCATTGTAGACCTAAAACCTACGCAGGCACTTTATGCTGAGGGTTTGTTACTTGCAGTTTGTTTAGAGAGCTCAACAGAGAGTTTGCAGTTGGCTACGGTTGAGAAATTTGATCGGATTAAATTTGAGCAGCCTTTTACACATCTTCAATTTCCTGAAGATATATTTAAAAACAACCATACCGAATTGCTTGCAGATTTTGCGTTGCTAACAAAAGGACGTACTTCTGGCAAGTTAAGCAGTACCAATACTTTTTTGGGCGACAATATTTTTGTAGAAGAGGGTGCAAGTGCAGAATGCTCTACTTTTAACAGTTTACAAGGTCCAATTTACTTAGGTGCGGCAGCGCAAGTTTGGGAGGGTTGCCATATTCGTGGTTCTTTCGCTTTATGTGAAGATTCGCAAGTAAAAATGGGGGCAAAAATATATGGACAAACCACCATTGGTCCACACAGTAGGGTTGGTGGTGAAATTAACAATGCGGTAATTTGGGGTTGCTCCTCTAAAGGGCATGATGGCTATTTAGGTAATTCGGTGTTGGGACAATGGTGCAATATCGGTGCTGATAGCAATAATTCTAACCTTAAAAATAATTATTCGGAAGTTAGGCTTTGGGATTATGAAAAAGAGAACTTTCGTAGCACTGGTTTACAATTTTGCGGATTAATTATGGCAGATCATGCTAAATGTGCCATCAACACCATGTTTAATACAGGAACTGTTGCTGGGGTGAGTGCCAATGTTTTTGGTGCTGGTTTTCCTCGTAATTTTATTCCAGATTTTGCCTGGGGCGGTGCACATGGCTTTGAGGTGTATAGTTTACAAAAGATGCTCGAAACGGCTAAACTGGTTTTAGAGCGTAGGAATATGGTGTTGGATGAGATTGAGGTTAGGATTTTAACAGAGGTTTTTGAAAGGACTGAGAGGTATAGGCATTTTTAGGTAGGTTTGCTATCTAGAGTTGGATTGGGGAATCTTTAGAAGTGTTTGAAATATTGGGTGTTCGCTCTTTGCCGCGAGGGCATTTTCATTTTTCCTTGATGAAAAACGAAACAAAAAATCAAGAAAGAACGATGCTTCCGCCCACAGACCTGCACATGGCCCGCCGTTCTTTCAGGCCAGCGCGCCCTTAGGCAGTGGTTTATGGGGTAAATAGGTGGGTTTGGGAAAGGTTGTTGATTGGAGGAGAGTAAAGGCTAAAAGACTAAAGCTGAAAGCGATTTAAAACGCTGTGCGCTCTGTGTAATACTCGGTGTTCTCTGCGTTTATAGAATCGTCATATCGAACGTAGCGAAGATCAAACCTAAGGTATAGTAGTCCACTTAGGTGGTGAGAAATAGAAATAAAAAAAATAATCACATAAATATTCATCTCAGAGATCCTTCGTGATACTCTGGATGACAAATAAGGTAATATGAGAAAGAAAATAATAGCTGGTAACTGGAAAATGAATATGGATTATAGCGAAGGCATATCCTTATTCTCGGAAATTGTAAACATGGTTAGAGATGAAAAAAAGGGTGATCAAATCGCAGTGATCTGCGCTCCTTATATTCATATCAACAGCCTTTCGCAACTGGGTGCCGGTGTTGTAAAAATTGGTGCGCAAAACTGCCATCAAAATGAAAGTGGTGCTTTTACTGGAGAGATTTCTGCTAAAATGGTAAAATCTACAGGTTGTGAGTATGTAATTATTGGCCACTCTGAACGCAGACAATATTTTGCTGAAACTGATGCTTTATTGGCTGCTAAAACAGTAATTGCTTTGCAAAATAACTTAACTCCTATTTTCTGCATCGGAGAAACTTTAGATGAAAGAAATAATGGTAGTTATTACCAGGTTTTAGAAAGTCAGCTAGAAAATGGTGTGTTTACATTAGATGCAGCAGATTTTGCTAAAGTTGTATTGGCTTATGAGCCAGTGTGGGCAATTGGTACAGGTTTAACGGCTTCGCCAGAGCAAGCACAAGACATCCATGCTTTTATTAGGGCTAAAATTGATGCGAAATACGGAATGAACATTGCCGATGATACCACTATTTTATACGGTGGAAGTTGCAATCCGAAAAATGCTGCAGAACTTTTTGCTCAATCAGATATTGATGGTGGTTTAATTGGTGGTGCTTCATTAAAATCTCGTGATTTTGTAGATATCGTTAAAACCTTGAATTCTTAATGGAATATAAAAAAGTAGCTTTTAGTTTTATTGATATTGAAGAATATCAACAAGACTTGCTTATCGCAGCGCTGGGAGATATTGGCTTTGACACTTTTGAAGATACTAAAACTGGTTTTGATGCCTTTATAATCGCCAATCAGTTTAATGAAACGCAATTGGTTGATGTTCTAAATGGTTTTGAGGGTGAGTTAGAATACACGTATACGGTAAGTTCAATAGCAGCCCAAAACTGGAATGAAGAGTGGGAAAAGAATTTTAGTCCGCTAGTGATTAATGAGGATTGTTACGTTAGGGCAACTTTTCACGAACACCAACCTCAATATCAGTATGAGATTGTAATAGATCCGAAAATGGCTTTTGGCACTGGTCATCACCAAACTACAACCATGATGATGCTTTACATTTTGGAAACAGCCATAAAAGATAAAGTGATTTTAGACATGGGTGCTGGTACTGGAATTTTAGGGATTTTGGCTGCGAAAAGAGGAGCTGCAGAGATAGTAGCCATAGATAATGATGAAGTGTGCTACCGTAGTGCGATAGAAAATGCTGCTTTAAATGAGATTACTAACCTTACCTCACTTTGTGGAAGTAAGGAAACAATTCCTGCACAAGACTTCGATATTATTTTAGCGAACATCAATAGAAATATTTTACTAGACCAGATTGAAAGTTATGCTGCGGTTTTAAAACCAAATGGCAATATATTCTTTAGTGGTTTTTATGAAACACCAGATTTGGAGATGATTAAGGCGCATTGCCTTCAATTTAATTTAAATTATGTAGATCATAAAAAAATAGGAGATTGGGTAGCAGCGAAGTTTGTTAAATTAAATTAGCTAATTAGCTAATTAGTGAATTTGCTAATTATAATATATGAGAATACATTTCATAGCTATAGGTGGGAGTGCCATGCACAATTTGGCTATAGCTTTACATAAAAAGGGTTTTAAGGTAACTGGTTCTGATGATGTGATTTTTGAGCCCTCTAGCGGTAGGCTTGCTAACTATGGCTTGTTGCCTACAGAATTTGGTTGGTTTGAAGAAAACATCACTCCAGATTTAGATGCGGTAATTTTAGGTATGCATGCCCGATTGGATAATCGGGAATTGTTGAAAGCGCAAGCAATGGGTTTAAAAATTTATTCTTATCCAGAATATATCTACGAACAATCTAAAGATAAACTGCGTGTAGTAATAGGCGGTAGTCATGGTAAAACTACGATCACTTCTATGATTTTACACGTATTGAATTTTTACCACAGAGATTTTGATTATTTGGTTGGTGCACAGTTAGCCGGTTTCGAAACCATGGTTAAAGTAACCGATTCTGCTCCAGTAATTATTATAGAAGGAGATGAGTATTTAGCATCGCCGATTGATCGGAGACCAAAATTTCACCTATATAAAGCAAATATCGCAGTGATTAGCGGCATTGCATGGGACCATATTAATGTGTTTCCAACGTTTGGGGATTATATTTCTCAGTTTACTCAATTTATTGAGACAATATTGCCCGAAGGAAAATTAATTTATAGTGAAAATGATTTAGAGTTAAAGAAAATTGTGCTTAACTCAAAAGCAAATGTTGAGCAGATTCCTTATGCTATTCCGGCACATGAAGTGAGAGATGGCATTACCTATCTTTTGCCTCAACATACCGCTTTACAAGTGTTTGGCGACCACAATTTAATGAATCTAAATGCAGCGAGATTAGTTTGTAAAGAACTCGGTATAAATGAAGTTGATTTTAATGCTGCCATCTCTTCTTTTACTGGCGCAGCGAAGCGTTTAGAGTTGTTAAATAGTAAAAACCAAACGAGTGTTTATAAAGATTTTGCACACTCTCCATCTAAGTTAAAAGCCACTATTGATGCAGTAAAGGCACAATTTACCAATAGAAAGTTAGTGGCTTGTATTGAGCTACATACTTTTAGTAGCTTAAACAAAACGTTTTTAGAACAATATCGTGATACAATGAACGAAGCAGATATTGCGATTGTTTATATAGACGAAAAAACGTTTAAGCACAAGAAAATGGAGCCTTTAGACCAGACTGATGTTCAAACATCTTTTAATGATCAAGATATTAAATTTTTTAATGAAGCTGGTGCATTAGAAAGTTATTTGAGAAGTCTGAATTTCGAAAATACCAACTTGTTGTTGATGAGTTCTGGGAATTTTGGCGGCATGGATTTGGTTAAATTGGCATTAGAGTTGGATGTTTAAAAACAAGAAACATACACTAGAACCAAATAATAACCTAATGAATATCATTGGTAACAATATTAGAAAACTGCGCCATAAAAATGGCTGGAGCCAAGCAGATGTGGCCCAACAATTAAAAATTTCTATTCCTGCTTATTCTAAAATTGAAACGGGAATTACAGATGTTAATATATCGAGATTAGATCAAATTGCTAGGTTATTTGATGTTTCTAGCCTCCAACTTATTGCTAAAGATGCGGAGAATTTACATGCTGGTAGTTCTACAGAAATTGGTGTACTGAGAGATAAACTTGTACTTCAAGAAGATGAAATCATTAAGCTTCAGAAAAAAGTGATTGATCTTTACGAAGAGATTAGAGGTATGGCTAAAAAACCTTACGCATAGTTAGGTGTCGCTTTCCAAAAGTGGCACCTGTTGCTTGGTGTATGGCGATCATTTTATCGTTAAAATCGCCAACCCAAGATAGTTCTAGCTCTGTATATTGATTTTTTGGTAATACATATTCGCCAAGTTTAATAAATAGTGCAGATTCTAAGCCAAGTTTTTGGAAGGATATTTTTGTACCCATTACAATGGCACGCATTCTTTTAACCCCAATCCAACGTTTATACGCAAATTTTAGCTTCTCTATTATACCCAGTTTGCCATTTAAGCCCTTAATCATTTGGTTGGCATCTGGAATAATTACTACAAAAGAAGCTGGCTCTCCGTTGGCATAGGCAAACCAAATTAAGTTTTCGTCCATAATTACTTCCATTTGTTTAAAGCTTTCTTTCAGTGTTTCTTTTTTAATGGGAACGAAATTCTCAAAATCTTGCCAGCCATCATTGTAAATTTCCATTAAATCATTGATGTATTTTTCGGCATTAGCTTTTTCGAAGTGCTTGAAAGTGTAATCTGGCTTTGCAGCCACCCAATTGGCAATTTTAGTAAACCTTGCCGGAAAAGGAATGGTAAGGTTAATATGATTAGTTAATTGCTCATAAGCAGTTATAAAGCCATAATCAACAAAAAATTGATGGTAATAGGGTAGGTGATAGTTCATTCCATAAGAAGGGGGCGTAAAACCTTCAACTAATAAACCCCAGAATGTATCATTTTCTCCAAAATTGATAGGACCTTCCATCGCTTTCATTCCTTTTTCTTGCAGCCAGTTTTTAGCGGTATCAAAAAGTAAAAATGCAGCTTCTTTATTGTCAATACATTCAAAAAAACCCATTCCACCAGTTGGTTGCTCATAATTGTGGGCTTTTTTATCATTTATGAATGCAGCAACACGGCCAATAGTTTGATTGTTGTTGTCTGTTAAAATCCACCTTGTGCATTGCCCATGTTTAAAGAAAGGATTGCTTTTTGCATCAAATACTTTTTCAATGTCTGTATCTAGCGGACGAATCCAGCTTTTATCATGAGCATAAATACTATTTACAAGATCTAGAAATTCTCTTTTACTTTGCTTATCCTTAACAGGTACAATCTTCATTGGTAGAAATATGTCTTAAAATAAAAAGCACCCTAATAAAGGATGCTTTTAAATATAGGTTTTATATCTTAATTAGTATCTATCGTCGTCTTCATCGTCATCATCATCAAAGGCGTCGAATGTGTCTAAATCATCTATTGGCACATCGAACACTTCTTCAACTTCAACATCATCATCCTCGTCCAGACCCTCATTGTCTAGCATGTCGTCGTCTTCATCATCGTCATCCTCTTTACTAGAAAGTGGCTTGTTAACAATGTCTTTACCTGTTGGTTTTTTTGGCGCTTTCATAAAACAAAAATTAATAGTAGGAAAGTATTAATGGCACTCTAAATTACAAAAATCTTTTAATAGAAAGAAGCCTGTTTGTTTAGAATTAATATTTACATCAAAATTAAAACAAAAAGATTTTTCATGAAAGTTTTTTTTACTTTTTTCTTTGGCTGAAACGCAGCTAGTTAGGTCTAAATGATGATATTTGAATAAATGAAATGTAAACAATATGTACATTTTCATGTAAGATTTTCTAAGTTTTTGAGCAAATGTCGTGGATCCAAAAGTGAATATGTCCTTAAAATCCAACAATGGTTGTGTAAAGTAATGCGTGATCAAGATTGTTTAAACAAAAAAAGCGTCTCAATTTAATTGGGACGCTTTTAACACACAAATGAAACCTGAATTGAGATATAGTTTTAGGTTAGGTTAAAAAATATCTTTTGTCAATCCTATAAGAACGCTTTTGAAACAAACATTACTGTTTGTTTAATATCTTATAACAAGTTTAATGCTAATATTAGAGTGAACATAGAATACTTAGTAAGTGGTAGTAATAATTGAGTAAACGGTAAATTTTAATTTAAAGGGACTAAAATAGTGATTGTGGTACCACTATTTCCGTTCTGTTCTACAAACAATTGTATAGGTTTTGCCTCAATCTGGTTTAATAAATTGATTCTTTCCTGTGTTAAGTTCATTCCTTTACTTTGGTGTGCTGTGTTTTTTGTGCTTAATGAATTTTTAATACCAATGCCATTGTCTATGATTTTAATCCAAAGGTAATCTTCATCCTTTTGGCTAATAGCTAACTTAACTTCGCCACCATCTTCTTTAGGCATTATACCATGCCAAATTGCATTTTCTATATAAGGCTGCAAGAGCATAGATGGAAGTAAGGTTTCTTCTTTGTCAATTTGTGGGTCTACAGTAATGCTGTACTTGAATTTGTCGCCAAATCTGTTCTTCTCTAAGCTTAGGTATAGGTTTAAATACTCTATTTCTTCTTCTAAATTGATATAGCTCTTTGTACAAATTTCTAAGTTTTTTCTAATCAGCTTTGCAAAACCAGTTAATATTTTATTAGCTGATGACGTATTTTGAGTGTTAATGTAATGCTGTATAGAATTCATTACGTTAAATACAAAGTGTGGATTCATCATCGCCTGCAAAGCTTGTTGCTCTAGCATTAAGATTTTGTTTTTTAATAAAAGCTGTTCTTGCTCTTTGTTCTTTTGTCTTTTGGTAATTTTAACTGTAATAATGTATAACAAGTAGGCTCCAATTAACAGCATAATCACTAAAAACCACCAAGTTTGCCAAAAATGTTTTTCTAAAACGAAATTGATTTTAGCGGGTGTGCTCCATTCACTATCTTGACTTTTTGCACTTACCTCAAAAGTATAAGTACCAGGCTCTAATGAAGAAAGATCAAGCCTGCGGTTTTTTGTTTCAGACCAATTGTCATCATCATTTAACCGATAGCGGTAGGTTATTTTTCGGTTTTTAAAATCGATAGCACTATAATTGAAGGTAATGTTTTTTTCATCTGGCTTGAGGATGAAGTTATCTGCACTTAAATCGAGCATTTCTCTATTTACACTAACAGAAGAGATGTATATTTTAGGGGCTTGGGTTTGTTGTGTCTTTTTGTTGTAGCTGAAATAAACTAAACCATTGTTTGTAGCGAAATAGGCAATATCGGCATCAATGTAAAGGTCATTTAAATCATCTGATAATAAGTCGTTTGCATAATCAAATGAGTTAATCGTATACTGGTTATTATGAATGTTAATGCGGTTAATGCCTGTATTGCTAATTGCCCATAAATAGTTGCCCTTTACAAATAGCTTTGTAATGATATTATTGTTTAGGCCATCCTTTAGCGTAATTCTTTTAAATAGAACTCCATCTTTTAAAATGGCAATGCCATAGCCATCTGTGGCCATAGCGTAAACATTGTTTTTAAGCTCTTTAATGTCGTTTATCCGTTTGGATAACAAAGGATAGGTTTCATAATATTTATACAAATTACCCTTGTTAAATTCGATTAAGCCGCTAGTGTTAGAAAACCAAAGGCTTTGAGCTTGATCATAGTAAACACGGTAAGATCGATCTTTAAAGTAATCTTGTTTTTCTTTATAGTTTAAGGACGAAAACTCGAATTTGTTTAACCTATCATTGATAATCACTACTCCAGAAGAAAGTGATAGGGCTAGTTTGCTAGTTGTATCTATACTGAAATTTTTAACAACAAAAACAGAATTATTAGTTTCTTTAAGATAATTAATTTCGGTTTTTGCCGGATAGGCTGCTTTTATTACTCCAACACCATAATCTGAAGCAAAGAATAGTTGTTTATTCTTTGCGTCAAAAGTTAATTGTTTAATTATATTGTATTTCTTCTGGTCTGGAATGTTGATCTTTTGTATCGTTTTGTTTCTTAGATTTAATATATTGATGTTATTGTTACCTAACCCCATCCACAACCTGCCATTGGCATCTTTGGTGATACTTTTAATAACTTCATTGTCTAGTCCATTTGCTTTATTAAAAATATAAAGACGTTCTTTTTTGTCAGGGAGGCGATAAATGCCGTTTTTGGTGGTGAACCAAATATTTTGGTTGCTGTCTTTTATAACTTGATTAACATCGACATCTTTTAGCAGCTGTTCTATTTTACCATCAAAACCAATTACATATACACCGCTATTGTTACTTAACCAAAGCCCTTTTTCATCAACATAAATATATCCTGGTCTATTGGTTAATAAGTCTGGATTGATGTTTAAAACCAAACTGCTAAATGCACCATTTCTGATGTTTAGGCCTTTATTGTCTAAAAAATAAACAGATTTATCAGTTCTTGTTATCAAGGTTTTATAAGACAATGGCAATGTTTTGTCTTCTATTAAAACGAAATTATTTTTAATAAACAAAAAAACTGCTTCTGTACTGTAAGCCCAAATATTGCCCTGTTTGTCTTCTTGGATATAGGCATTTGCATATTGACTTTCATTATAGGTAGAACTGTATTTAATTAGGTTTTCGCCATCCCAAACGCCAATGATATTTTTATTGGTACCAAACCAGATCTTGCCTTTGCTATCTTCAAAAAAAGATACAATTACAGCATTAAAGTTTAATTTTTTTAATTGTTTGTCATTATCTGGATTATAAATTTTACCATTATAAAAATAG
The DNA here is from genome assembly GCF_005116505.1 of Pedobacter polaris. Lineage (GTDB taxonomy): Bacteria > Bacteroidota > Bacteroidia > Sphingobacteriales > Sphingobacteriaceae > Pedobacter > Pedobacter polaris. Next base: position 1,036,743 of record NZ_SWBR01000002.1, on the reverse strand, counting down.
CTCAATTGCCCCCCAAGAGATAAAAACCAAATCCTGCCCTTTCTGTCTTCTCTAAGTTGTAAAATTTGGTTATCGGGCAAACCATCATCAACAGAAAAAGATTCAAAGGTTGTACCGTCAAATCTACTCACTCCGGCATCTGTAGCTACCCAAATGTACCCACGTTTATCTTGTAAAGTATAATAACAGTTGTTGCTTGGTAAACCATTTTTTGTGGTATAATGAGGTAAATATGCCGTTTGTGCAAAGCCATATTTGGTTGACATTATAAATGCCACCAATAGCAACAGTATAAGATATTGATACTTAATTCTCACTTTGTATGTTGGTATATGCTTTTATTTTATCGAAAAAATCACTAGCTCTTCTTCTAGATACATTAATAGTTTCGCCATTGTTTAGTAAAACTTGCAAACCGTTTCTAGAATTGTATTCTTTCACGAATTTTAAATTTACGATGCTAGATTTATGTACTCTTACAAATCTATTTTCTGGTAAAATTTCTTCGTAATCTTTTAATACTTTCGAAACTACAATCTTTTCTAGATTGGTTAAATTAAAGATAGAGTAATTGCTATCGGCTTCAATATGGATAATGTCATCAATATCAATTAGTTTATAACCCTGTGCACTTGGCAATGTTATTTTTTGTATGCTTGTTTTATCGCCACTTAAATCGTTAGCTAAGTTTTTTAGGCTCTCATTTCTGTTATTTTCGGCTTTATTGAGATTGATATATTTAACGGCTTTATTAACGGCTTCTTTTAATTCATCAATATCTATGGGTTTTAATAAGTAATCTAGCGCATTTGCTTTGATCGCTTTTAAGGCATACTGATCATAAGCGGTTGTGAAAATTACAGAAGCATTGGTCTGTTGAACTTGAGGGATTAATTCAAAACCATTTTCTCCAGGCATGGCAATGTCTAGAAAAATGAGGTCTACATTTTGCTGATTTAACAGTGTTCTTGCCTCATTTACAGATTTAGCAATACCAATGATATTTACACTTTCGCAGTTTTGTTGTAAAAGGAAATAAAGTGATGAACGAGCAAATTCTTCATCATCTACAATAATTGCATTTAACACGGTATATTTTTTAAGTACGGCTCAATTTATCAAAAAAATGGGGGGAACCGAAAATATTGCTGTGCATTTATTAGAAAAGCGGTGAAAATGCAGTCATTAATACCAAACTTATTTACTTATAGCAAAGTTTTTAAGAAATAGATCTTTGTTTTTGGTATCTAAACCTGGAGGTACAAAGCAGGTTAAGGAATAAGATACATCACCAACTAAAAATATTTTTAAGTATACGGTAGATTTATTTTCGGGGTTTGTGCCTTCAAGTGCATAGGTTTTTATAGTGTTGGTTTCACTAATTTTTACATCACCTATTTCATATTTTGGCATTTTTGCTTTGATGCTGGCCACCACTTCATCAATAAACTTAAGTCTAACCAAAAGAGTGTCTGAGCTTAATGTGCTTTGGTATGCGCTTTGGTCAATTTCCATAATTACCACACCATAAACAGTTCCGGTACTATCTTTAGCTATGTATGTAGATTCTGATACCTTTTTTACTTCTGCAGGAAAGCTAATTGTTAATTTTTCGCCAAATTTTTGCTTAACCCAACCGGTTTGTGCTTTTGCAAATAGACTGATTAGTGAGAATAGAACGATTAGTGTATTTTTTATAGCCATAGGTAGCTCTTAGTTATTTGGTAATAGAAATATTAGTTAAAAATATATCTCTGTTTTTAGTGTTTTTTCCATCAGTAATAATATTTGTGATGCTATAGGCAATCCCATCTACAAAAACAATATTCATCGCAATTGTAGATTTGTTTGGTTCATCCCTTCCAATAACTTGATAAGCGGTATAGCCTTTTAAGGTGGAGATTTTAGCAGCTTTAAAGATAAACTTTGGCATAGTTGGTGTTAAACCTCCCATAAAATCATCTGCAAATTGCTGGGCTTTAATTTTTTCATTGAATTCATTTAAAGGCATCCCTGTAGCCTTTAACAGGTCAACAAATGAAACTAAATATACAACACCTTCCGCGTCTTTTATCCCATAGTTTTGCTCATTAATTTTCTTAGGTTCTAATGGAAAAGTTACGCTAACCTTTTCGCTAATTTTTTGTTTAAACCAACCTTCTTGAGCATTAACACAAACACTAAGAACTGAAAGAAATAGAATTAGAATAGATTTTTTTAACATGATTGAACTTTGAGTGATAGCGTAGATTTAAACTTGCTTATTTTGCCTCCAAATTAAAAAAATAAAATTGATTTTTGTCTTAACAAGCTATTTTTTAACTGCTGCATTGTTTCCAAACTTACGTGGGTAATAAGAAAGTGTGACCATAAAATATTGTTGCAATACGTTTCTGGTAGAAGTTGTAAAAGTATTGGTTCCTGCAAAGTTAAATATTGCCCTGTTTTGCTTCAATAAATCTAATGCAGATAGCTTAATTTCTGCATTGTTACCTTTTGTAAAACGGTAGTTGAATTCTGCATTCCAAATGGTAAAGTTTACGGTTTCACCAACAGAAGGATTGTTGTTATTTAAACTGATGTTACTGTTTAAAGAAAACTTCTTGGTGAAATTGTAGTTAGTGCTTAAGCTAGAGGTAAGCGTTACGTTTTTATAAGCTGTATTTAATGATTTTTGCTTAGATGAACTTGTTCCAATACTTTGAGTGCCTTCTAAAGCGAATTTATCCTTGAAAGTAAAGTTAGTAGAGATTTTGTTTTCTGTTGAGGTATTGTTAGAAAAGTTAAAAACTCCATTTAAGTAATTTGGTGTACGATTGATATTAAAGCTAGTGGTATAGCCAAATTTCAGTTCGGCAGATTTAAACTTTAAAGATTTACGCACATCTCCGTATAAGCGAGCGTATTTACTACCGTTAGCATTTGCCAAATAATTGTTTCTTCTATTTCTGGCATCAATAAAAGAACTATCAATAATGGCATCCTCAATTAAACCAATCGATGCATTTGCACTAAAATTGAGCGTATTTTTGTTTCGCATATCATTACGATATAGGCTCAAATTTAAAGATTTAGTTTTTGCTTCGACCAGATTGATGTTTCCTCTTTGCAAATTATATAAATTGGTACTGTCTGTTAAGGGTGCTAATTGATTAACCGTAGGAATAGCAATTGTTGTATTGTAGGTTAATGAAATGTTTGTTGAATGTGTCCCATACTGGTAGTTATAATAAGAAATACTAGCCATTGGAACAAAATTGTTATAATTTCTGTTGATGTTTTGAAAGCTCTTTATTGATTTATTGTCTTGGTAACTCAGTTGTTGGGCAGCAGTTAATCTAATACTTAAATTTTTATTATAACGGTTGCTTAAATTCTTACTGAAGTTTTTCGATATAGAAAACCCCGGTGTAAATATCGCTTGATTTGTCTGTAAATCGTTAGATAGGTAATCGTTTGGTTTGTAGGTATTTCCATTCAAATCTTCAACCTGATTCTTATTTTTATTATTATCTAAATCAAGCTTTGCTGATAATTCTCCATTAAAGTTTGAGAAGTTTTTATTGCCAAAAAATAACGACTTCAAATCGCGAACTACTAAATTGATGTTTTGATTAAAGCTTTTAGTATTGGTTTGATAATTTCTATTGAAATCTCTATTTAAGGTAGGTGTTAACAAATCTCTAAAAGCTGTAATTTCATTTCTATCAGAATTTCTGTTATTCATAGCTAGATTATAGCTTAAATTAAAGCCCTTAAACCGTTGTTTCCAGTTATTGTAGTTGTTATAACTGTAATTTGCCCTTAAATTAAAATTTTGATTGTCAGAATTATTTGTACTGCTTCCGTTATTCGTACTGGTTATTTGATTGTTGTTATCAGAAGCATTTCTAATATTGGTTTGTATACCACTACTATTATCCGTGGTAAAAGTTTCACTAATATCAATTTGATGGTTCTTTTTAAAGTAATTGAACTGTGAATTTTGACGATGACTTTCGCTATTGTTAACAGCAGCATTTTCTGAAAAAGAGAATATCTTATTATTAGTTGATAGTGTGGTAATAGTCTGATTTTGGGAATTGTTAATTGATTCTATGTTCTTAAAATAATAATCTGCACTTACGGAACTTTTATTATTCCATTCTTTAGTGTCTGGGGTAAAATTATAGCTCATTTTGGCACCGGCTACAGTTCCCTTATTAATGCCTACCTGCCTAAAATCTGGTTGATATTCTATACTGGTACCTGTGCCTTTAAAGGTACTATTACGAACTAAAGTGTTAATGTCGTTTGGCGTTTTGTTAACATCGTTTGTGGCGCCAATAAGCGAAAGTTGTAATTTTGGCGTAGTAAAATTAATGTTTCCGTCAATCTGGTAATGGTCATTGGTTCCGTATCCAATTCCAATCTTTCCAAAGTAAGACCTATCTTTTCCTTTTTTCAACTTTAAGTTGGCTACCAAATTACTATCCAGTGGATTATTACGGTCGGCATTATTAAATATCTGGATTTTCTCCAATGCATTTTTCGGTATGTTCTGTAATGTTACTTTATTATCTCCATCGAAAAATTGTTTACCATTTACCAATAAACTTTTAACTTCCTTACCATTAACCGTAATAACTCCATCGCCCCAAACTGTAATGTTTGGTACTTTTTTAAGCAAATCCTCAACAGTTGCATTTGAGTCTAACTTAAATGCAGCTGCATTTATTTCTAAGGTATCGTTATTGTATGTTATTGGTGGTATGCTGATTACAACTTCTTTTAAAGTCTCATTTCTAGGGTTTATCACCAAAGTTTTTAAATCGAGCATGCTTTCTCCTTTCGGAATCGTTATTTTTTGACGGAATGTTTCGTACCCTACATTGCTTACATCTATTCGTAATATTTGCCCAATTGGCACATTGGTAAATTTAAACTCACCATAATTGTTGCTTAATTGATAATTTAAAACGGAACTATCTGCTCGGTAAAGGGAAACAGTAGCAGCCTTTAACACATAATTATGAGTGGTATCGCGAACTATTCCTTTGATGGTTCCTGTGGTAGGCGCAGCAGCAGCCTGTTGCCCATAAGATGATGAAGAAAATAGACATACTATGCCTATAGTTAAAATGAGGAGAAAGCGCATAGATTACTTGGTTTTTGGTTTGAAGACTACTAATACTGGGTTACTCTTTCTGTCGCCAGTTTTAAAGTAATTTTCTAAAAGTTGAGGATATTTTATTGTCTTACCTGCGCTACGCTCTTTAAAAGCAAACATAGCTAATGAAGAATAGCTGGTATAAAACTTTCCACCCTCAAATGCCAAAAATCCACGATTTTCAAAATCATAACCAAAGCCAGAATCAGTAATTGGTAAAAAAAAAGAAAGACTATCAGGCTCTAAATCTTGAAAAGAAATCAATTCGCTTGTTTTGATATTATAAATTAAGTTTTTCTTTTGGTCTTTGTCCCAGAAAACGTTTGAAAACCTTACGTAGAGGTTATCTCCTAATAGATAGCTCTTCCCTAAACCATGTATAACCTTTTTGTTTTTTTCGAAGTAGTCAAACCTTTTCTTTACATAGATAGGATTGGTTAAAAAATCTTTAGGTAAAGTATTAATGGCAGGAAGTACGAATTTATAGGCCAATGAAACTTTATCTGGTGTTATTTTATATAGGTTATAATCATAAAAAGTACTCCAAAATGCTTCATTAGGAGCGTATTGACTAATTCCCCCATCACCATACCAATCATCCGTTTCGTATAATTTAGTGTCAAATTTAAAATAACCAATAGTGTCTTTTTTAATTTTATTAATGACGTTTAACTTGTAAAAAGTACTGTCCTTGCCTTTTTTAATATACATGCCTAGCTTTGCAAGGATATCACCATTAGACATTGTAATCTCGTCAGAATAGCTATAGTTTTTTACTTTTTTAATAAACTTACCATCCATTGTAAAATATTGAACATTGTTACCGGTGAAGATGATGATATAATCATTACCATCTTCGTTTACGGTTCTGAAACCATAAGATTGTGCTTTTTCTTTATCCTCTTTATCAGTTTGAAGTTTGGTAGCATCAATTTTACTAATGTACTTTCCTTCATCACTAAAGAGTAGGATAGATCTGGTATCGTAATCATAAACAATAAACTTATTGCCAGCTATCTTTAGTTGTGCAATATTTCCAAATAAACTTTCTTTTGTAGTTTCTAGTGGGATAAATTTTACTTCATCAAAAATTTGCGAAATAGCAGCCCCTCTTGCACTTTGAGGGTCTATTCTTAAAGTAACCATACTAGTACTGTCTATTTTACCAGTTTGTGCAGAAGTTAATAAGGTTAGGGATTGAGTAGCTAATAAGATACAGAGGAACAGCTTGAGCGGTTTCATAGAGCGGTAATAGTTATTCGGTTAGGATGGGGAAATTTGTGTGTATTTTTTCGTTAACCAATTATAACTAAAAAGAACGTTAATGTAATAAGTTTTACAATTTTTAACATTTTGATAATGTTGGAGGCAGAGAATCAGTCAACCTTTTTATATATGCCAAGGAACTAACCCCCAAGCTGTGCTAAACTTTGTTAACTAAACGTTATTGAATAGAAAGTCTGATTTGCTATGAGATATAATGAAAAGAAGGGCTAGACTAGCCAAAGCTACTAACCTTCTTCTGCTAAGCATAGAAGTTAATTTAACAGATTGTAAAACTGAACTTGGTATTAATAAGTAATGACTTGCTCCTCAAGTTGGGTCGGCAAATCACGGTAGTTGTATTGCTGTCCACGTAATTGTGGTTCGAAACCAGCTTCTTTAATTGCGCTTTGAATACCACCTGCGGTAAAACGATGGGGTGCGCCTGCTGCAGAAACTACGTTTTCTTCAATCATGATAGAGCCAAAATCATTAGCACCAGCATGTAAACACATTTGCGCCACTGCTTTACCAACAGTTAACCAACTTGCCTGTATGTTTATAACGTTTGGCAACATGATGCGACTTAAGGCCAACATTCTAACATATTCATCACCAGTAACATTGTTACTAATTCCTCTTAAACGCTTTAATAAAGTGCCATCATCCTGAAAAGGCCAAGGTATAAATGCTAAAAATCCTTTAGCGTGTTCTGGCTTTTCGCTTTGCACTTCTCTAATCCATACCAGATGCTCAAAACGTTCTTCAATGGTTTCAACATGGCCAAACATCATGGTAGCAGAAGTGGTAATGTCTAATTGGTGGGCAGCTCTCATTACATCAAGCCATTCTTGTCCACCGCATTTACCTTTAGAAATTAATCTTCTTACCCTATCATTTAAAATCTCTGCGCCAGCTCCAGGCAATGAATCCATGCCATTTGCTTTCAATGCTCTTAGCACTTCAGTATGTGAAATGCCTTCTAATTTAGCTACATGAGCAATTTCTGGTGGACCTAATGCATGTAGTTTTAAATCTGGGTATAATTCTTTTAATTCTTTGAATAGGTTAGCATAAAAACTTAAGCCTAAATCTGGATGGTGCCCACCTTGTAGCAAAAGTTGATCTCCGCCTAGTTTAAAGGTTTCTTCTATTTTAACTTTATAGGTTTCAATATCTGTGATGTAACTTTCATCATGACCTGGACGGCGAAAGAAATTACAGAATTTACAGTTGGCAATACAAACATTGGTAGTGTTTACATTACGGTCAATTTGCCAAGTCACCTTTCCACTAGGTACTTGAATTTTTCTTAACTCATTTGCAACATAAGCCAACTCTGCAGTTTCTGCATTGTGGTATAAAAAAACGCCTTCTTCTTTAGTTAAAAAGTCGAATTTTAAAGCCCTCTGTAATAATTCGGCAGTATTCATGTACAAAGATAAATAAAAACGCTTGAAGCTAGAGGATAGATGGTTTAAGGTTTGTAAAAATGTATCAAATGTATGTAATCCTTTAATCTGTATAATCATTTATTATATCTTTACGGCTCTAAAAAATTATATGGTAGATTTTAATCGCTTTACGCTTGCTAATGGCTTAAAAGTTTTGGTTCATGAAGATCCAACTACACCAATGGCAGTTTTAAATATTTTATACGATGTTGGGGCAAGAGACGAGGAGCAGGGGAAAACAGGCTTTGCCCATTTATTTGAGCATTTAATGTTTGGTGGCTCAGTAAATATTCCAAGTTATGATGAACCCTTACAGCGTGTAGGTGGTGAGAATAATGCTTTTACAAGTAACGACATTACTAATTATTATATCACTTTACCAGCAGAGAATATAGAGACTGCTTTTTGGTTAGAAAGTGACAGAATGTTAAGCTTAGCTTTTTCTGAAAAGAGCTTAGATACACAGCGTAATGTGGTAATGGAAGAGTTTAAGCAACGCTATTTAAATCAACCTTATGGCGATGTTTGGTTAAAGCTACGTCCGTTAGCCTATCAAACCCACCCTTACCAATGGGCTACAATTGGGCAAGATTTAGCTCAAATTGAAAACGCTAAAATGGACGATGTAAAAGCATTTTTTAAGAAACATTACAATCCGCAAAATGCGATATTGGTTGTTGGTGGTAATGTAAAAACTGAAGAGGTTAAAATTCTGGCAGAACAATGGTTTGGACCTATCTCAGCGGGAGATAAATACAATAGAAATTTGCCCAAAGAGTTACCACAAACTGAAGAAAGAACACTTACAGTTAATGCCAATGTACCTCTAAATGCGATTTATATTACTTTTAAAATGCCTGCTAGATTAGATCAAACCTACCAGGTTTATGATTTGCTTTCGGATATCTTATCTCAAGGGCATTCATCTCGTTTATACAACAGCTTATTGAAAGAGCAAAAACTGTTTAGTGATATCAACGCCTACATCTCTAGCAGTTTAGATGAAGGTCTGTTTATTGTTGAAGGAAAATTAGTTGCTGGGGTAGATATGGACGTTGCTGAACAAGCAATTTGGACAGAATTGAAAAAGATCGCTACAAGCTTAGTGTCTGACGATGAATTGACTAAGGTTAAAAATAAAACCGAATCTGTAATGGTTTTTTCTGAGATGAATTTATTGGATAAGGCAATGAATTTGGCTTATTATGAACTATTAGGTGATGCACAATTGCTAAATATAGAGATTGATAAATATTTGGCCATTACAGCTGAGCAAATTCAAGAAGCTGCAAAAATCACCTTTCAAAAAGAAAAATCTTCTACTTTATATTATTTAGCCAATGCTTAATCGTACTCTAGCTCCTGATTTTATACAGGTAAACGACATCAATTTTATTGCACCGAAGGCACAGCAATTGGCTAATGGTATTAAGGTTTTTACTGTAAATGCAGGCCAGCAAGAATTGGTTCGTATTGAATTTATATTTCAAAATGTAAATTACGATAGGGCTAAGCCTTTGCAAGCAGTTACCGTAAATAGTTTAATTAATAATGGTACCAAAACTTTAACTGCTAAAGAGATAGCAGAAAAGGTAGATTACTATGGTGCTTTTTTACAGACTGAATATGGTGCCGATCAAACTACCATTACGCTACATAGTTTAAATAAACACCTAGTTTCGGTTTTACCAATTGTTTGGTCTATTTTTAATGAAAGTATCTTCCCTCAACAAGAATTAGATATTTTTATTCAGAACCAAAAACAAAAGTTACAGGTAAACTTACAGAAGAACGACTTCTTAGCTCGTAAAACTTTCGCAAATGCAGTTTTTGATAATACAGCTTATGGAGCTGATATCACACTTGAAGATTATGACGCTTTAAAAAGAGATGATCTTGTTGCTTATTTTAAAGCCGCGTATAAACCAGAAAACTGTACAATTATTGCCGCTGGTAAATTTGAGGAAAAAGAATTTGAGTTGTTGAATCAGTTTTTTGGTAAAGCATGGGAAAATCATAGTCCGTCTACAATCAATCAATTTAGTTTTAATGCTAGCAGTGGTGAAGAGATTTACATTGAAAAGGAAGATGCAGTTCAGTCTGCCATTAGAATGGGTAATTTAACTGTCAATAGAAAGCATCAAGATTTTCCAAAACTTCAAATACTAAACACACTATTAGGTGGGTATTTTGGTTCTCGATTAATGGCTAATATTAGAGAGGATAAAGGTTATACTTATGGGATTGGTTCTGGTATCGCCTCTTTAAAAGATGCAGGTTATTTCTTTATTGCAACAGAAGTTGGAACTGCAGTTTGTAGTAGCGCTTTACAAGAAATTGAAAAAGAAATCAATACTTTAAAATCTGATCTTGTTGAAGAGCAAGAGTTGGACTTAGTTAGAAACTATATGCTGGGTTCAATGTTGGGCAGTTTAGAAAATGCATTTTCTCACGCCGACAAATTTAAAAACCTCTATTTTTCTGGTTTAGATTATAGTTATTACAGTAAATACATTCATACAGTAAAAACAATAACTCCAGAAGAAATAAAAGTTGTTGCTAATACCTATTTAGATTGGAATGCAATGACAAAGGTTATTGTAGGGAAAAAATAAATTTTCAAATTACTTAAACTTTTAAGGCTAGCTTTCGTTTGTAGTGAACATTTATAAATTATTGATGAACAATCTGACAGAAAATCCTGCATACACTTATACCATTAATCCCGATTTAAACAGCATAGACTGGGATTATGTAATATCTCTATTTTATAAAATAGAATGGAAACACCGTAAGGCGGAAGAAATTGCGCTGGCATTTAAAAATAGTACTACTACCATTTTCGTATTTGAGGGAGATAAAATTATCGCCTTTGGCAGGGTAGTTGGCGATGGAAGATATTATGCCATGCTAGCAGATATTGTGGTTGATCCAGATTTCCAGGGACAAGGTTTAGGTAAGTATTTGGTAACTACATTAAATAGTCAATTGGTAGATTATCACTTTGTGAATTTAAGTGCAGCACCTGGTGCCGACCGTTTTTATAAAAGCATGGGCTGGAAAAAACAAACAACAGCGTTTATATGGCCACAAGGGCCTAAACAATTAAGGCAACACTGTGAAAAGGATTAATCGGAATTTCTTTTTATAATCTGTATGCCATACAGCTCATAAAGAAAAGAATTCTTTTAAAGAAAAAAGCTCCCCAATTATTGGGGAGCTTTTTTATGGTGCTTTTGTTAAAACTGCTTTTTGTTTGTCTGCCTGAAAAATCTTTTTGTTAAAATCTACAAACTCATTGTACTTTTCTGGTGGAAATTTTTTGGCATTCATCACTTGGGTTCTAGAATAAGTGATTAAGTTATCCTTTGCCACAAATTTAGCAGTATAGGTGCCAAATTCAGAAGTAATACTGATGTCTTTTGGCAAAAATTCTACAGCATATCCTTTTGGTAAGTTGTAGGTTATTTCATCATCATCCTGATAGCCAAAACCTACAGCAAAATAAGTTTTTCGATTCTCTATTTTTGCTGGCACGCTTTCCTTTCTATTCATTAGATTTAATGTTAAGAATATTTTATCTGCCCCTTTAGTAAGCAATTGATTAGACTTGAAACTTATATCTTCTGTCATTATGGGCAAAGTTTTATCGGCCTGCTCAAACTTAAAGGCAATTAATTCTGCTCCCGGTATTCCATTATCTTCATTAATTTTTTTACGTTGTTCTACAGGTTCAATTAAAAGCATAGACATGTTATCTTCAAATTGGGCATTTCCATAAATAGATTTAATCCCAATTTCTGCAACCCCATCGTCTTTAAAGTTGATTTTTGTCTTTCTATTTTGAAAATTATCCTTTGCATTGTATGCTGGTGTATGGATTATTTTTCCTCCATCTTCAGTAATCATTAAAACATTTCTATCTGCATTGTCATACCCTATAAAACCCATTGGATTATATTGACTTGTACATTCTAAAAAAGTTGTGTCTTTTTCTAATGGAACACATAAAATCATATGGTTTGCCTGACCCATACTTGAATATTTTGGGTTCATACTTGGCATTCCATTTCCAATAACAATAAGATTAGATTTTATTCCAGCCTCAAATAATAATGCTTTCATGTAGTTAGAAAGTGCTTTACAATCGCCATAGTTAACTTGTGCAACTTTTTCTGCAAGTATTGGTTTAAAACCGCCAATGCCAAGCTGTACACTTACATATCTAGTATTTTGTTGTAAGTGATGATAAAGAATACTAACCTTATCTTTTTGGGTTTTTGCATCTTTAATTAGGTTTTGAACTAGTGCTTTTGTTGTTACTGGTAAAACATTACCATTTTCGTTCAACTTATATATCCAAGCGCCAAAATTTTTCCAATTATCAAAACTTCCAGTTGTATTGTCATACTCAAATTGAGTAGGAGATACCTTAACCCAATCTGTAATATTATCTAATCCAATGCTATATGGTTCTCTCTCAATTACAGGTAAGTTATTACATGTCCATTTATACTGGGTTTTATCACCAATCTTGGTTGAATCGATTTTTAAATTTGCACTTGATAGATACTTTACGTTTAAACCGGCATTTTTTTGAAAAGTATATGTTGATTTTTCAGTTGCTATGTTATAGCCCTTAATCGCATGCCAAGATGGGAAATTTAATATTCCTTTATAATTACGGCTGTAACTATATTCAATTGTATAGGGATAATTAATATGATAAAATTTTAAAATTTTAAGCCTATTATCTTCAAAAATGGAGAAGTCGGAGATTAAGCTTTGATCTTTAATATCTGCAGATTTATAATCTTTAATTTTCTTTCCAGCAGCATCATAAATTGTGGCTTTGATATTATTGATACTTGAAAATTTATCATAAACTTCAGCCATTTCTGCCAAATCATCTCCAGCTTTGTTTAATATAGTTATGGCAACTTTATATTCTTCCTCACCAGAACCAACACCTTTAAAATCAAAGAATAATTCTTCATTGCGAATTACAGCAACCGCATTTTTAGTTAATGCTTCGGGTATTTTACTTACATCATAATTATTTTGTGCTTTTGACTGAAACCACAAACCTGCAAAAAATAAGGAAACAATTAGTTTTTTCATTAGGCTTTCTTTTTAAATACAATTTGCTCAGCTTGCTTTTCTACAATAGCTTTGAATAGTTCTTTTAAATTGAAATATTCTTCTGGAGTGTAAAATGTTTTGTTTATATCTATCACACTTTTAACCATTAATGTTTTTCCTTGACTGAAAAATGTAATGCTAAATGTTCCGCTATTATCTGGAATTTTATAAAGATTGCTTTTTGGTAATTTTTCTACTTCGTAATCTTCAGGGAAACTTACTGTAATTCTGTAATTTTCTTTTATTGGGTAAGCAAAATCGACTGGAAAAAGTCTCTCTTCATGTTTAAATGGATTTTCTTTGGTTTTTTCGAACAATAGTGGTGTGAAATAAACAAGATTACCAGCTTCCTCTACATTATCTTCAATAACCACATTCATTGTTTCTGTTAAAAGTTCATCGAGGTTATCAAGATTACCCATTTTATAATTAGTAAGCTCTAAACCAGTTTTATCCTTTTTAAAATCTTTTAAGAACTCCGTTTCATTATTTGTGGTTCTGTATTTATCTCTTAATTTTAAAGCTGCGTAACCTTTTGTATATTGAGTAATTGTACCTGTTAGCTTATTCTCCTTATCTAAAGCCAGAGAATAATTGAAGATTTTTTCACTTGCAAATGTCGGCTCTGTTGCAATCCAAGCACTTTGAATGCTTTTTAAATCAATTGATAATCCTTCATGATTTAAATTATCAAAAGCAATCATTCCAAACTGCATATCTTTATCTGTTGCATCTAACAGTACATTTTTATTGGCTATTACCACATGAGCAAGTACATTGTTAAATTTAGAGATCATTGGATACCCAGGGTGTATACCATTGTCCCTTGTGCTAACTAATAGAGGATGTGCATCTATTTGGGCTTCTCTTAATAAGCTAACTAAACATAAGTTGATATCTGCTGAACTTCCAGCTTTTTTTTCAAAAACTAATTTAGGATTTGTTCCACTTGCATATCTCCCACGTTCTTCATTCCATTTTATGTTACTTTTTACATAATCATAAATGAGTTTAGTCATTGCTAAAGTATCTTTTTCTCCTTTTAATATAGTCGGTAGAACAGACTTTGCGTAAGAATTTTTATTGATAAATAATCCAAAATTCTCATCATCTGCTAATTCCTTAACAATTTTTGGCCAGGTTCCATTAAAATCCTTATACATTTCATTTGGGAAACGTGTTCCTTGTAATTCAAATTCTATTGAGGGTATATAATCATCTATTGTAGTAATAAAAGCTTCATCCTTTAATGCAGGTACATTTTCTAACACATATTGGTCATGGGTTGCGGTTGAGCTAATACTCGGAACATAAGTAGCATTAATAGTTTCATGCTTGGTTCTATTTACTTGGATATAACCCCCAAAATTTGTTTTATACATAAAATATTCTGGAATTTTAACATTGTATTCTGAATACAAGGTTGGTATATCGCTTTGAAAACTCCAACCACGCAAAGTAAAAATGAAATCTGATTTAATAGTATACTTAAATTCCAGAATGGAACCCTCTTTTACATTAGGAAGGGTAAATTTTTTATAGGTATAGTTTTTGTTAAATTCTTCTGTAAACTTTGCATCTTTTGTGATTTTGCTAATCACCATTTTGCCGTCTACCATATTATAGGTCGCCGCCTCCATTCCATTAAGATCTTCTTTTGAAGAGCCACTTGATTTATATAGTCCAATTTTATAGTTTGCTAAATCATAACCTGCTTTGGTTAGTACTTTATAGCGGATATGGCGTTGATAAACATATTTGAAACCAGTGTTTTCACTATATTCAAAATAGCAATTACCTATATCGAACAATTTAATTGCAGCTGCAGCTGAGTCTTTGCCTGTTGCTTTAGTTTGAAATTCTTCTGGTGCAATTTTGCCAAACTTAAATTCTTTTTTTTGGGCGTAGCTGAAAAGATGGGATACAGTGATCCCAACGAGGAGAAAGAGCGTTTTAATTTTCATGTTTTTGGTTTATCTATTACAATAATAAAAACATTTTAAGATGTTATTTAATTTATCAAGTAATTATTTTTACATCAAAACATGAAAAGTAAAAATTATGAACATTTATACTAAAAAATGTAAAAATGATTTATTCTTTAGCCTGTAAAAGAGTCACTTTTCCATCCATTGTACTCACTAAAACATTTTTCCCATCTATTACATTTACAGTATTAACCATAGAGTTGTCTATCTTATGCGCCCATAAATTTTGCCTAGTTTTTGGATCAAAAACATAAACCACTCCATTTCTAGTTCCGAAAAATACTTTGCCATCTTTTTCAATTAATTGAGAGGGAGCGTGTTCATATCCAAAGCTAGCTTTAAATCTCCATGCAATACCTGGATCAGTTGTTTGGGTTTTATAAGCAGCAATTTCGTCTTGCATGGTTTTGCCGTAAACAGTTGTGCTATCTGCTGATAATCCAATAGATTCTCGTACTCCAGCTTCTTTATTTCGCCATAAGGTTTGACCATTATTAACATCTATTGCAGTTAAGAACCTATCGGGTGCTGCAATGTAAACTACACCATTTGTAGCAACAGGGGTAACCATAGCGGGAGAAAACATCCTGTTCATATTGCCATTATTCCATTTCCAAACAAGGCTTCCGGTTTTTATATCTAGGGCATATAAATGTCTACCCCAAGAACCAAAAATGATTTTACCCCGATAGATTAGAGGCTTGCCAACCATAGCGCCTTCTATTTCATCAAATTTCCATATTAGTTTACCTGTTTTAACATCTAATGCCCTAAAACTATGGTCACTACCACCAACAAAAACTATGTTACCATCAATTATAGGAGAACCTAAAACAGAATGTTCAGTTTGTACTTTCCAAACTAATTTACCCGTGGCGATGTTTAATGCGTATATATTTCCATCACCAGAACCTAAAATAACCAATTGTTTTGTTGCAACAGGAGATGAATAAATGGCGCCTTTGGTTTGGTAAGTCCATAGTTTTTTGCCTGTAGTTTTACTTAGGGCTTCTATTAAACCTAAACTATTTCCAAACACTACTACATTTTCACTATATGTTGGTGTGTTTACTACATTGGCACTTGAATGATAAGTCCATAATTCTTTTACATTATTATATTTCTTATTGATGTCGTAATTTGGTCTTTCGTAGGCTTTTAAAGTTTGATGAACGAAAGTTTTTAAAGGAATTTTTCGCCATGATGGCAACAATTCCTGCATAGGTTTTTTTAATGAAAAATAAACTGTGTCTTTGGTCATTCTAACTACATTATAACCGCCAATGCTATCCTTAGCTCTCAAGTTAGAGCGGCCCATTGTACCAGGAATACCTTCAAAATTATATTGACGGTTATTGTGACCATGCCCACAAATAATGTATTGAATGTTTTTGGCTTTTAGCCTATCTGTAACCTCGTACCAATTATCTAAACTATTATCAATAGGGTAGTGGTTGGCAAAAATAATAGGCATTTCTTTTGGTGTTTTTTTCAAAACATCAGTTAACCAAACAGTGGCATCTCTCGGAATATGTCCATCAGACATACGCACATAAGGCCCCGAGGCACAACCTATAAAACGATATCCTTTATAATCAAAAGTGAATTTATCATATCCAAACTCCTTAATGAAAGTAACCCCACCAGATTCAGACCAACCTGTATCGTGATTGCCAGGCATAATGTAATAAGGCTTTTTTAGTCCCGATAGGATTTCCTTAGCCAATTTTAACTCTTCATTGGTGCCCATTTCGGTAATATCCCCGGTAATAATGGTAAATTCTAGCTCAGGTTGACTATTAATATCTGCCACTGTTCTTTTTAAATCTTCATCCGCATTTGCACTACCAATATGAGTATCACTTACAAAAGCATATTTAAAGTTTTGGGCAAAGGAACTTAAGGCAATAAAAGAAATGGCAATAATAAAAGCTAGCTTTTTCATATAAATCAATTAATAACTAAAGATGGTTAAATCTTTTTTACGAGTATTAATCGTAATGATATTTTTATGTTGTTCAAATAGTTTGATTTATCTGTATTGGCACAAATAAGCTGTTTGCACCTCAGTTTTTACTTTAAATGATGAATTTGCAGGAACTTCAAAGTTACTTCCGGCTTCAAAAATTTCCCATTCTTTGCTATTAGCTAGCATAGTTGATAATCTTCCTTCAATAATGTGCATAATTTCATTCTGCGCTGTTCCAAATTCATATTCACCTGGATTAATTATCCCTACTGTCGATTTTCCTTCGGTGGTTTGGTAGCCTAAAGATTTAACATTGCCATCAAAATATTGGTTTTCTTGTATCATAATTTAAAATATATTTTATGAGCACAATATAAATAATTGTCAGTAAAGCTTAATATTTAACCAACTTCAATATTACCTTTTTATTTGCGTGGTTTTTTTGTATCTTTGCCCTGCAAATAAGAACTCCTAATTTATTTGCTATGCAACTCGATCCCCAAAAATTTATTGCTACTGGTTTAACTTACGATGATGTATTGTTAGTACCTGCATATTCAGAGATTTTGCCCCGTGATGTTAATACAGCTACGTTTTTAACTAAAAAAATAAAGCTAAATGTGCCTTTAATTTCTGCCGCAATGGATACCGTAACCGAAGCAGAATTGGCTATTGCCATTGCTCAAAATGGCGGTATCGGAATGCTTCACAAAAATATGACGATTGAAAGACAGGCTGAAGAAGTTCGTAAAGTTAAACGTTCTGAAAGTGGAATGATCCAAGATCCAGTTACCTTATTAGAAAGTGCTATTGTAGCAGATGCTTTTAAGATTATGAAAGAGCATAAGATTGGTGGCATCCCTGTAGTAAGTAACGATAATAAATTGGTAGGTATCATTACTAATCGAGATTTGCGTTTCCAAAAAGACATGAATAAGCCAATTGCCGATGTAATGACTAAAGAAGATTTAATCATAGCACCTGAGGGAACTAACTTAATTCAAGCTGAAGAAATATTACAAAATTATAAAATTGAAAAATTACCAGTTGTAAACGCTGCAGGTTACCTATGTGGCTTAATCACTTTCAAGGATATTCAAAAAGTTAAAAACTATCCTGCAGCTTGTAAAGATGAAAAAGGTAGATTAAGAGTTGGTGCTGCTGTAGGTGTAACTGCTGATACCTTGTTAAGGGTTGATGCTTTGGTAAAAGCCGGAGTTGATGTAATTACAATTGATACTGCTCATGGTCATTCAAAAGGAGTGGTTGATAAACTAAAAGAGGTAAAAGCTAAATATCCAGATTTGCAGGTTATTGTAGGTAATATTGCTACTGGAGCAGCTGCTAAATTTTTAGCTGATGCTGGAGCGGATGCCGTTAAAGTAGGTATTGGCCCGGGTTCTATTTGTACCACCAGAATTATCGCTGGTGTTGGTGTTCCTCAATTATATGCAGTTTTCGAATGTGCTAAAGCCCTAAAAGGTACTGGAGTTCCTGTTATTGCCGATGGAGGAATTAAACATACTGGAGATATAGCTAAAGCAATAGCCTCTGGTGCTAGCACAGTAATGGCAGGTTCGTTATTTGCAGGTGTAGAAGAATCACCAGGCGAAACCATCATTTATGAAGGGCGTAAGTTTAAATCTTATCGCGGAATGGGTTCTATTGAGGCGATGGAACAAGGCTCGAAAGACCGTTATTTTCAAGATGTAGAAGACGATATTAAAAAACTAGTGCCAGAAGGTATTGTAGGGCGAGTACCATTTAAAGGTACCTTAGCTGAAGTGATGTATCAATATATTGGTGGCTTACGTGCCAGTATGGGTTACTGTGGAGCTGCAACAATAGAAAAATTACAAGAAGCACAATTTGTTCAGATTACTGCTGCTGGTATGAGAGAGAGTCATCCTCACGATATCACAATTACTAAAGAAGCTCCAAATTATACTAGATAATAAATCTCTTAACTCCTAAAGGAGTAATATAATAACCAAGTCCCCTTCAGGGGATTTAGGGGTAAAACAAATACAGCGGGGCATCGGTTACGATAGCCCCGCTTTTCGTTACAATCTTTTTGTCAGTGCTAACAAATTGCTAACTGCAATAAACAAAAAGGATTTTCACTCCAATCTGGTTTAGTAACCTAAAATTGTGCAGTAAACTTCATTCTTCTTAACTTCTTACTAGTTAAAAATTGAATATTGGGTTTTACTCCATTCTCCTTATTTAATTCCGTTACACAAATATTTTAAAAATTATTCCAAATAAAATTTGGTAGTTAATAATTTTAAAATATATTTGCCTATATATTCTATAGATTTAGTAGACTATTTAAATTAATCTCAATATTTATATTAAACCAATACAATGAAGCACAATTATTTATCATTTATTATTCTAATTTTATTTTCTATTCCGGTCACAATTTTTGCCCAAAGTCCTATAACAGGTGTTATAAAACGTACAGATGGCGCTCCGGTGCCACACGCAACTGTAAAAATAAGAGGTACCAATATCTCTGTAAGTGCAGATGACAATGGTGTGTTCAGTATCAATTCAAAACAAGAGCTTCCATTCTATCTTCAAGTTAGCTCAGTTGGTTATAAACCACAAGATTTTCAAGTTTTCAAGCTTCAAGACACACCTTTAGAGTTAATTTTGGTTGAAAATGCATTGCTTGATCAGATTGTGGTAACTTCAAGAAGGCGCTCTGAAGTGTTACAAGATGTGCCTATTGCCATAACAGTTATTGGAGGGCAAGCTGCTGAAAATGCAGGTGCTTTTAATGTGAATCGTTTAAAGGAACTTGTTCCGTCTGTACAACTATATGCCTCTAATGCTAGAAATACAACGCTTAATATTAGAGGCTTGGGTTCAACATTTGGGTTAACCAACGACGGAATTGACCCAGGCGTGGGTTTTTATGTTGATGGTGTTTACCATGCACGTCCGGCAGCTACTTCTACAGATTTTTTAGATATTGAACAAATAGAAGTTATACGTGGGCCTCAAGGTACTTTGTTTGGAAAAAATACTACTGCTGGTGCATTTAACATTACTACTATTAAACCAACACAAACACCAACTGCAAAAGTAGAATTGGGTTTTGGAAATTATAATTTTTTACAGGCAAAAACGTCAGTTTCTGGTGGTTTGGCAAAAAACCTTGCTGCAAAATTGTCTATTTCTGGGACCCAAAGAGATGGTACAATTTGGAACACTAGAGAAGAACGTAAATATAGTGGGCAAAATAATCTCGGTTTTAAAAGCCAATTGTATTACACACCATCAGATAAATTACAAGTATTGTTAAGTGGTGATGTAAGCATTCAACATCCTGCAGGTTACCCTCTTGTAATTGCAGGTGTAGCCACAACAGAAAGAAGTGCTTATCGTCAATACGCTAAAATTGTTGCTGATTTAGGATATCAGCAACCAAAAGTAGATCCTTTTTCAAGAACAATAAATACCAATACACCTTGGAGACACAACCAATCTATTGGAGGTATCTCTTTAAATGTGGATTATAAAATTGGCAACGGCACGCTTACTTCTACCACAGCTTGGAGATTTTGGAACTGGGATCCTACAAATGACAGAGATTTCTCTGAACTGTCTGCATTAACTAAATCTCAAGGTAACTCTCGTCATGATCAATACTCACAAGAAGTTAGATATGCTGGTAATATAACCGAAAAATTAAGTGGTGTGGTTGGTGTATTTGTTCTTGGTCAGAATTTACAAGGACTAAACCAAACAGAAGAAGTAGGTAAAGATCAATGGAGGTTTGTGCAAACAGCTAATACTGGTTCGCAGGCATTATACTCAACTCCTGGTTTGTTAGACGGATTTGGTATCAAAACCAATTCGACAATTAAATCGTTAAGTGCTGCAGTGTTTGCACAGGTAGACTGGGAGTTTTTAAATCACTTGCACATTTTACCAGGTTTAAGGTATACTTATGATAAGAAAGATGTTGATTATGATAGGCAAACTTACGGAGGTCTACAAACTTCAGACGCTGCATTACTTGCCCTTAAAGCCGCTGTTTATGCTAATCAACAATTTACCACAAGTACAGACAATAATAACTTGTCTGGTAACATTACACTTTCTTACAGACCAACCGATAAGGTAAATGCTTATGGAACTTTTTCTACTGCTTACAAACCTGTAGGGGTAAATGTTGGTGGTTTGCCTACTACTTCAAACGGACAAGCAGATTTATCTGTAGCTGTGGTAAAACCAGAATATGTAGAGCATTATGAATTAGGTGTAAAAACAAAACCTATTAAAGGCCTATTAGTAAATGTAACTGCTTTTAATACAGATATAAAAGATTACCAAACCAATGTGCAATCTCCACAATTGGGTGTAAATAGAGGCTATTTGGCTAATGCAGAAAAGGTAAAAGTAAAAGGTTTAGAAGTTGATGGAAGCTACCAATTAGAAAGATTTTTAACTTTAAATGCTGCTGTAGCTTATCTTGATGGTAAATATGTGAAATTTACTAATGCTCCCTTACCGTTAGAAGAAACCGGGCATACAGAAGTTATCAATGGCGTTTCTACTCAAGTAGCATTTAAGGATGCTTCTGGTGGTAGACTGCCAGGAATTTCTAAATGGAATGTTTCTGGTGGTGCAGAATTTAGCACTCCTGGTAATTTAGCTACTAAAAATGGAAGATATTTTATTGCAGGTGATGCTAGTTACCGTTCTGGATATTCTTCAAACCCAACTCCATCACGAGTACTAAATGTTGAAGGTTATTCTTTATTGAACGCTAGAATAGGATTTAAATCAGAAAAGTTCTCAATATTTGCTTGGAGCAGAAATATTACCAATAAAAACTACTACGAACAATTGCAGGCAGCAGCTGGTAACTCTGGTTTATATGCAGGCGTACTTGGCGATCCAAGAACTTACGGAGCTACATTGCGTTATAGTTTTTAATTGTTCAGTGGTATCATTGGTTCATTAGTCTATGAACCAATTTAACAACTTTGACAAACCGATGCGCCGTACGCATTGGTTTGTCAAGGTTTTTTTGTTTTATGGATTTTTTAATTAATGCCATTAGTTTATTAGACTTGCCTATAATGTATTTTGTTCAGTATACCATTGATTATTGGACTTTCTTTCTTCACCCAATGAACTAATGACAATTGAACCAATGAACTATTTGATTACTTTTGAGTTCTAAACAAACTCTATAATGAAATCACTCTGCGTTTATTGTGGCTCCAATTTTAATGGTAATCCGGTTTTAAGAAAAGCAATTGAAGATTTAGCTGAAGCAATGGCCTCACAAAATATTACTTTGGTGTTTGGTGGCGGTAGTGTTGGAGTTATGGGTGTAATTGCTGATGAAATTTTGAAACACGGTGGAAAAGCAATCGGTGTAATACCCCAATTTTTGATGGATAAAGAAGTTGGACATAAAGGTTTAACTGAAATGATAATTACTAAGGATATGCATCAGCGTAAACAAAAAATGGCCGACCTTGCTGATGGATTTGTAATTTTGCCTGGAGGTTTTGGTACACTAGAAGAATTATTTGAAGTTTTAACGTGGTTGCAATTAGGACTACATGGTAAACCAATTGGGGTATTAAACGTAAATGGTTTCTATGACCATCTATTCAAACAAATGGATGTAATGGTAGAACAGCGGTTTTTAAAACAAACCAATAGAGATTTAGTCTTTAACGAAATTGATGCATCAATTTTAATTGCTAAAATGCAGAATTTTAAAGCTGCACCTGATGAAGTTTGGTTTAGAGATAGGAACTTGACTTAGCCTAAAGTCATCAGTCTTAAGTTAGCAACTTGCTAGTAGACTTTAGCTATTTATCAAACTTGTTTTTAATGTACTGAACCAAAGATGGGTCTTGTAAATCTTCCATATCGCTTAACTCAAATTCTAAAGCTTTGGTACTAAGTCTTATCTCAATAAGAGAAGTAAACAACGATGCAATAAAGAACAACAAGCTAATGGCAAACAATATTTCGCCTATTATCTCTTTTTCTATGTAGATAAAAAACATACAAAATATGCAACTTATAAAACTACAAATACCATAAGTCTGCATATTTTTAATAAGGCGTAATCTATAACGCAAGTTTTTAATTTGACTATGGATAATCGAACCATCTTTACTATCAGCCGCATATTTAGCATGAAGGCTTCTTACTAAGCTCGCCAATGATAAAAATCTATTGGTATAAGCTAACATGATTAAACTTATTGCTGGAAATAACAATGCAGGGGTATTGATGCTTAAATTCATTCGGAGGCTTATTTACCCAAACATATTAAATAATAGGCACATTGCTTGCAAATGCTTTTTAAATATCTATTTGAAAAGCAAATATCTTCAACTATCAAAATCAGTTTACGATTCCCGTTTTTACGGGAATGACGGCAGATTTTTGGATTTGTGTCCACACAATAAGATTCTTCAGGAGTCGAAGGATAATAAAAAAAGATAGGCAAAGAGAAAAACCTACAAAAAATTATCCTTGGTAATTTCCCAAGTCCAGGGTTTTTTAAAGGTCGCAAAGGTTTTAAAATTGGTGAAAATGAGCGTTTCTTCATTTATCAAACTGTTACCTTCTTGGTCGGCCAAATTCCCTGAAATTAATCTCATTCTTCTTGCTAGAAAATTATATTGCCTGTTGGTCATTTCGCCTGAAAGAGCATTGTAATAAATATTATTTGCCTTAACTAAATTCCAATCTTTGTTTTGATATTTAAATTCATAATTTAATTTCCAACGCCAGTTTGCACCTCCTTCGAACTCTAAAACCAGTTTATTATTAGCAGTGCTAATGTTTTTTAACGGATCGCCCAAAGAACCCCCTTCATTGGCCCTAAGAATAAAATTATTATTTTGAAGTGCTAAAGTGTATTTTCCATTTTGTGCATTCTTAAAATAAATGGCTAATACCCTAGGTTTTTGAAACTCTTTTATTAAATCTGTTTCATTGTCGCCATATGCTCTGTTTTCTGATATGGGAAGATTATATTCTAATATAATAACTAAATCCTCTAATTTGTCATTGTTTAAATCTCCAAAAGCAGTATCTATAGCATTCCATCTTGAAGGTACTAATGTTGTAATATCTTTACCCTGTTTGCTTAAGAGCGGATAGGAAAATGTTTGTGTTTTACCAATTTGGGTAAAACAAACCAATATGATGATAAGATATTTCATTATTCTTTATAAACGATGGATTTGGGTTTTTGTTATTGCCATAAAAACCTGCAATTCAAAAACTGAATACCAAAACAGGTTTTAGTTTTCTAAATTTAACAGCTAACTTGCTAGCGTGACAGCAGGTTTAAAATAATTATGCCTAGTCTAGCCAAATAAAAAACACAGATGAATATAGAATTCAACAAGAACGAAGATGTGAATAAGCAACTGGTTTATGAACTTAAAACCAGATTAAAAAAAATACATATTGGTGGTGGAGAAAAGAATGCTGCAAAACAGAAAGAAAAAGGTAAATTATTGGCAAGAGAGCGAATTGCCTATTTAACCGATGAAGGGACTGAATTTTTAGAATTGGGTGCTTTTGCTGCTGATGGAATGTATACAGAACAAGGTGGCTGCCCAAGCGCTGGTGTAGTTACTGGAATAGGATATGTGTCTGGTAGGCAATGTCTAATTGTAGCAAATGATGCAACTGTTAAGGCTGGAGCTTGGTTTCCGATGACAGCTAAGAAGAATTTAAGAGCGCAAGAAATAGCTATGGAAAACCGGTTGCCAGTAATTTACTTGGTAGACAGTGCTGGAGTGTATTTGCCAATGCAAGATGAAATTTTTCCTGATAAGGAACACTTTGGACGGATGTTTAGAAACAATGCCATAATGAGCGCCGAAGGGATTGTTCAGATTTCTGCAATTATGGGCTCTTGTGTTGCGGGCGGAGCATATTTGCCAATTATGAGTGATGAGGCTATGATTGTTGAAGGAACGGGTTCGGTGTTTTTAGCAGGCTCTTACTTAGTTAAATCTGCCATAGGTGAAGAAGTTGACAATGAAACTTTGGGCGGTGCAACCACACATTGTGAAATTTCGGGTGTTACCGATTACAAACATCCTAATGATAAGGCTTGTTTAGATAGCATTAAAAAAATCATGAGCATGCTTGGTGCCCCAGAAAATGCAGGTTTTGATAGAATTAAGTCGGCTTTGCCAAAGTTAAAACAAGAAGAATTGTATGGTATTTTACCAGAAAATAGGGAGAAGCCATACGAAATGAGAGATGTTATACATCGTTTGGTAGATGATTCTGAGTTTGAAGAATATAAAAAGTTATTTGGTCAAAGTATTATTTGTGGTCTAGCTCGTATTGATGGTTGGGCAGTAGGTATTGTTGCTAATCAGCGAAACGTTGTTAAATCTAAAAAAGGAGAAATGCAGTTTGGCGGAGTTATTTATTCTGATAGTGCAGATAAAGCAAGTCGTTTTATAATGAACTGCAATCAGAAGAAAATTCCCTTGGTATTTTTACAAGATGTAACTGGCTTTATGGTAGGTAGTAGATCAGAACAAGGTGGAATTATAAAAGATGGGGCAAAAATGGTAAATGCAGTAGCTAATTCTGTAGTACCAAAGTTTACTATTGTTATTGGTAATTCTTATGGAGCTGGTAATTATGCCATGTGTGGTAAGGCTTATGATCCGCGTTTAATTTATGCTTGGCCAAGTGCAAAAATTGCTGTTATGGGTGGTGCGCAAGCTGCAAAAGTAATATTACAAATGGAAGAAGCGTCTTTAAAAGCAAAAGGAGAAACCATTACACCAGAAAAAGAGACAGAATTATTAAAGACTATTACTGACAGATATAACAGTCAAACTACACCATATTATGCTGCTTCACGTTTATGGGTTGATGGAGTTATAGATCCGTTAGAAACTCGTAAAGTGATTTCTATGGGAATTGAAGCTGCAAACCAATCACCTATTAGAAAAGCATTTAATGTAGGTATAATACAAACCTAATTTAGGAGAATTGATCAATTTTTGTTAATTTGTACTGGCTAAATAATTGTTAATGCAATCTATCTCCTTATGAAGTATGTCTTAATTGCTGCAATTTTTTTCTGTTTAAGTTCATCTGGTTATGCTCAGATAAAACCAATTTATTTTATTGGAGACAGTATTACAACAAATAAGGCAGAGGCTACTTCTTATGGAGTATCTGGTAAATTAAGTACAGAAAACCTATATGTACTTAAAATGTACGATCTTAATGATAACTTGTTACTGACAGGATTTTATAAAGATGAAAAGCTAACAATTCCTCATGGAAGATTTTTGTTGTATGAAGATATTGATATTTTTAATGAGCAAAACAATACAAACTTCTACATGAAGGATAAATACCGTTTCTTATCAGAGCAAGGAGATTATGCAGATGGTAAAAAAATTGCAAGATGGGTTTGTTTTTTTCCAGATGGAAAGATATTTAGCATAACTAATTATATTGAAGGCCTTAAGCATGGTGAGTTTAAAGTTTTTAACAGAAGAGGAAAAGTTGTAACTTCTGGCAACTATCAACTTGGCCTAAAAAATGGTGAATGGACTTATGATACTGGAAGAAAAGAAGTTTATATGAATGACATATTAACTTCTAGAAAAGAAAATTAATACTATTTTGCATCCCAAATGAAAATTTTTTCAACTCTTTTTATTTTATTTATTTGCTCTTTAAATGCTTTTTCGCAAGTAAGGCCAATCTATTTGTACGGTAATCAAGTTACAAAAGATAAAGATAAGGCAACTTCTTATGCAGTTTATGGAAAGATAAGCACAGAAGATGTATGGACCTTTAAAAGGTATGATTTATATGATAATCTTATACAAACTGGCTCATATGCAGACGAATCATTAACTATGGCCCATGGCAAGTTTACTTTTTATTCAGATATAACTCAATTTAATAACATTTATCAAGAACGTTTTGCTTTAAAAGGGAAAACTAGATTTATTTCACAGGAAGGAAATTTTGTTAATGGCCTAGAACAAGGTAAATGGTTTCTCTTTTATCCAGATGGAAATGTGCTTAGTGCTCAAGAATTTTTAGATGGAAAAATGCATGGCATATTTATTACTTATGACAGATTCGGAGTAGCAGTAATTTCTGGTAATTATGTTAATGGTGAAAAGCATGGAGAGTGGTCGTTAGAAAAAGGTAAAGTAAGAGAAGTTTACGATATGGGAATCCTTAAATCTAGAGAATATACTAAAAAAGGAAAAATAGTAAAAGGGAGTGTTACTAATAAGAATAGTTAATGAGAAAATATTTATTAATTGTGCTTCTGTCTGTTTTAATGCTAGAGAGTGTGGCCCAAAATCCGTTAACAATTCATCAAAAAGCAATTGTTGTAGATACGCATGGCGATATTCTTTTTAATCAAATCAAATCTGGAATTGATATCGGCAAACTTCAATCTACCGGTAACTTTGACTTGGTAAGGGCAAAACAAGGTGGCTTAGATGTTCAGGTTTTTTCTATTTGGTGTGATGAAAAGGGTGGTTATGCAGTTGCAAATCAAGAAATAGATTCTTTATATAGTTTGATAAAAAGATATCCAAGTAAAATAACATTAGTTAAAAATGCTACTGAACTAGAAAAGGCAGTTAAGGAGAAAAAGCTAGCCGCTATGATTGGTGTAGAAGGCGGGCATATGATTGAAAATAGCCTTGAAAATCTAGAAAAGTTAGCCCAAAGAGGAATGATTTACATGACCTTGACTTGGAATAACAGTACGCCTTGGGCAAGTTCAGCAGCAGAAGAAACATCTAAAAAGATAAGACCAGAAATTGCGGGATTAAATGACTTTGGGAAACAAGTTGTTCGTAAGATGAATGATTTAGGTGTAATGGTAGATTTATCGCACGTTGGTGTTAAAACATTTTTTGACGCAATTGCAATAACTAAAAAACCTGTATTGGTATCGCACAGTTGTGTGTATGCTTTAAACCCTGTGCCAAGAAATTTAAATGATGAGCAAATTAAAGCAGTAGGTAAAAACGGAGGCTTAATTTCGCTTAACTTTTATGCAGGATTTTTAGATTCAACTTATAATGATAAACAAAAAGTCTTCTTTGCTAAGTACGATTCTGAATTAAAAAGCCTATCTGCCAAATACGGCAGGAGCAATGCAATTGACACCTTAATAGCTCTTCACCAGGTAGATGCTGATGCAACAAGACCATCAGTAGAAGTTTTAATAGAGCATATAGATTATATCGTTAAAATGATAGGTGTTGATCACGTTAGCTTGGGCGCCGATTTTGATGGAGCAGAAGCATTTCCGTTAGGAATTAACAGTGTAGCAGATTATCCTAAAATTACAGATGCCTTAGTTAAAAGAGGTTATAAAGCCAATGAAATTACCAAAATTTTAGGAGGTAATTTTTTGAGGGTGCTTAAAGCTAATAAAGGAAATTAGATTTAAACTGTAAATCGTCAACTGCTAACCCCATTAAATTATCTTCACAATTTCATCTTTCTCCACAGTACTTTGCCCTTTAGAACTTAAAGCTTAAATTTGTAGCTACAAAAAGAAAACATGTCTCAAGAACAAGAAATAGAACACGTAAAGTGCTTAATCATAGGGTCTGGTCCGGCGGGCTATACCGCTGCAATTTATGCAGCTCGTGCAGATTTAAAACCAGTAATGTATACGGGTATGGAAATGGGTGGTCAGCTAACTCAAACTACAGATGTAGATAATTTTCCAGGTTACCCAGCTGGAATTATGGGGCCAGAGATGATGGAAGATTTTAGAAAACAAGCCGAACGTTTTGGAACTCAAATTCGTTTTGGCTATGTGAGCTCTGTAGATTTTTCTTCTTTCCCTCGTAAAGTAGTAGTAGATGAAATTAAAACCATTACTGCTGATACAGTAATTATTGCCACTGGAGCCACTGCTAAATGGTTAGGTTTAGAGAGTGAGCAAAAATACAATGGTTTCGGTGTTTCAGCTTGTGCAGTATGTGATGGTTTCTTTTTCAAGGGCCAAGATGTTGCTATTGTTGGGGCAGGAGATACGGCTGCAGAAGAAGCAACTTATTTAGCTAAGCTTTGTAAAAAAGTATACATGTTGGTGCGTAGAGATGAATTCCGTGCTTCAAAAGCGATGGTTCACCGCGTATTGAATACACCAAATATTGAAGTGATTTATAATTCTGAAGCAGTTGAGATTTTAGGTAACGGAAAAAATGTAACCGGATTAGAGATTATCAATAATAAAACCAATGAAAAGTCTCAGTTGGAAGTTGAAGGTTTCTTTGTCGCAATTGGACATAAACCTAATACTGATATTTTTAAAGGTTGGTTACATATGGATGAAACAGGTTATTTAATTACAACCCCAGGTACTACTAAAACCAATGTAGAGGGAGTATTTGCATCTGGTGATGTTCAAGATCATTATTACCGTCAGGCTGTTACTGCTGCGGGATCTGGTTGTATGGCAGCTTTAGATGCTGAACGCTATTTAGCTGCAAAAGGCGATGCGCCAAATGTTTTGGCGTCTACCTATGATTAAAACCGCTAAACCCATTAAGGGGACTTGATATTTTAAAAGCTTTCTGATCATTTTCAGGAAGCTTTTTTTGTATAGGTTAATATTCTATCATAACGCTAAATTTTATATCTTGTGCATATCAAACCCTAAATGATATGAAGAGAATTTTCTTATTGCTTTTACCAACTATTCTTACTTTTCAGGCATTTGCCCAAACAGATGCAAATATGGGGATTATCCCTGTTCCTGTTTCAATCAAAAAAAACAATGGAACCTTTCAATTAGATAAATCTGTTGCTTTAATTAGTAATGAGACTGCAAATGCTAAAACGGCAGACTTATTAAATGCATTTATTGTAACAAAAGGAGGCTTCGCTTTGCGAGAAACCAAGGCAGTAACTAATACACAAAAAGCTATTGTATTAACTTCAGTAGGGGCAGATAAATTACCAGCAGAAGGCTATACCATTCAAATTACTACTAACCAAATTAAAGTTATTGGTTCTGGTGCAGGATTGTTTTATGCTGTACAATCTTTAATGCAACTCATGCCAGAGAAAAAAGATGATAAAATAACAATTCAAACTGCTGAAATAAACGATTATCCTCGCTTCAAATATCGTGGAATGCACCTAGACGTATCACGACATTTTTTTCCAATATCATTTATAAAAAAGTACATAGATATATTGGCAATGTATAAGTTA
Organism: Pedobacter polaris; assembly: GCF_005116505.1. Taxonomy (GTDB): domain Bacteria; phylum Bacteroidota; class Bacteroidia; order Sphingobacteriales; family Sphingobacteriaceae; genus Pedobacter; species Pedobacter polaris. The sequence continues at coordinate 1,006,521 of NZ_SWBR01000002.1, read as the reverse complement.
AATACTTTTCATTGGCATTTAACAGATGACCAAGGTTGGAGAATAGAAATTAAAAAGTACCCAAAATTAACAACTGTTGGTGGTAAAAGAAATGGAACTATTGTAGGTAATTATCCTGGTACAGGTGGCACAGACAATACAGAACATGGCGGTGTATATACCCAAGAAGAAGTAAAACAAATAATTGTTTATGCAGCATCAAAATATATCAATGTAATTCCAGAAATAGAAATGCCAGGTCATGCTTCTGCTGCAATTGCAGCCTATCCAGAGTTGAGTGCTTTCCCTGATAGAGATACATGGATAGGGGAAAAAGCACCTTGGACTGGTGATAGAAAAGGTAAGCAAGTGCAACAAACTTGGGGAGTGTTTGATGATGTCTTCGTGCCAACAGATAATACTTTTAAGTTTTTAGAAAATGTGTTAGATGAAGTAATTGCTTTATTTCCGTCAAAATATATTCACATAGGTGGAGATGAGTGTCCGAAAGAATATTGGAAACAATCTCCATTTTGCCAGCAATTTATAAAAGACAATAACTTGAAAGATGAACATGGTTTGCAAAGTTATTTCATCCAAAGAATAGAAAAACATGTAAATGCAAAAGGGAGATCAATTATTGGATGGGATGAAATTTTAGAAGGTGGATTAGCTCCAAATGCAACAGTGATGTCATGGAGAGGAGAGGCAGGTGGAATTGAAGCTGCTAAACAAAATCACGATGTAATTATGACACCAGGCTCTGCAGGTTTGTATTTTGACCATAAAGCTTCTGCCTCTGCAGATGAGCCTTTAACCATAAGCGGATTAGGTTCTGGGTTTTCTAACTTTCAAAAAGTTTATAATTACGATCCAATTCCAAAAGTACTTACAACAGATCAGCAAAAATATATTATTGGTGTACAAGGTAATGTTTGGACAGAGTATATGGAAACACCGGCTAAGGTTGAGTACATGATTTTTCCTAAAATTTTATCACTTGCAGAAATCGCTTGGAGCCCTATTGCTAGAAAAGATGTGAAAAACTTTATGGAAGAACGAGTGCCCTTGCATTTAGCCAAATTAGATAAATCAAATACAAATTACTGGGTTCCAGTACCAATTGGTCAACCTGAGAAAGTGGTTAATGGAGAAAATTTTACTATTGAATTGAAAGCTCCAATTATCGGTGCTAAAATATTCTATACATTAGATAATTATCGTCCATCAGAAAATGCAACAGCATATACTACACCAATAAAAATAAACGTTCCACAAGGACAAAAGAAAATTCTTAAAACCATTGTAATTACACCTAGTGGTAAAAGAAGTGTAGTAAGTGAAACTACTTTTAACAATGGAGCACCAGAAGTTAAAGCGAAATAATTTTTGTAAAGAATTTATTAGATTTATAAATCGTAGAGAACTTAAACATTAAAATTGAAGCTGGAAGATTGCATTTTTATCAACTACAAATTTCAGCACTATATTTAAAAATAAAATCATCTCAAACAAAATGAAATTAATCAACGCTATTAAATTTGCATTTTTAGGATTAGTAGGAATTGCTTTTATTGCTTCATGCACAGCTGATGAAAAATCAACTGTTGCGGCAAAAGTTGATGCACCAGCAAAGTCAGTAAATCCATTTCCATTTTATAAAAACATCGAAATTAAGCCAGGTCTAAATTTTGAAGTATTAAGTTGGGGTAAAGGGATAGACACCTTGGGAGGGTATTTAATTCTGATGTCTGATTCTGTTAAAAATAATTATAGATCTATTTCTGTTGAGCGAAAAGGGATTATTGCTGAGGCATGGAACATGGATTTGGATAATGATGGTAATCCAGAATTATATATCCAATACTTGGTTAGAAAAGATGAAAATGATTTAAACGTTTACGAATATGCTAACAATAGCTTTGATAAAATTAGTTTCCCAGGACTAAATAGTGCTATCAAAAAAGGTTACCAAGGCAATGATAAATTCTTTGTTAAAAATGGGGATTTGTTTAGATCGGTACCAGTTGTGAGTATAGATAGTGGCAAAACAACAACGCTAGTTAAAACATTGCAATATAATTTAAGAGGCAATAGTTTTTCTACCAGCGAGGTGAAGCCAGAAGAGTAACCTACTTCTCATACCTGTTCAGTTGTTCTCTAATGTAGTCATCCCATTTGGACTGTGCATTTAAGTCAGAGCCGTGTTTGGTCTCCACATCGTATCTACTTTGCATATCGCTAAAATGTTTACCTACTTTATTGGCGTTGGCCTGTATAAGTCTTTTGTAGTTCGATATTGAATATTTCTGAAAACGTACTTGATTTTCTCCTTCTTTTAACAATAAAAAGTTAATGTTTACATGCCCTTGTTCATGATTGAGTAATTGCCTGCTCACTTTTCTATTGCTTATTCTATCCGATTTTACCCAAGATTCTGCAGGAACAACACCTCCGGAAAACTTGAAATCAATGTGCAATTTATTGCCAGTTATTTTAGAACTATAGCTGTAATGCCAATTGGTAACGGTTAATGCTGCATAAGGAGATAACCTATCTGGTTTTGCCAAAAAGTGAGTATCCCAACCAACTTGCTCAGGATATATTTCTTGTTGCGTTTGAAAAGCGCACAAAAATAGTAGTGAAAAAATGGATGTAATTTTTAAAAAAGTGATGCTAACGTTCTTCATTTGATTTTATAGAACGAAAGCCGTGCCAATAAATTATTCTTATTCTTGAAACTGCCCGCTAATGCGTTCGAATTTTTCGATTAATAGGGCAATTCGTTCTTTGTCTTTCCTAATTACAGCTTTTCTAACTAGCGTAGAGCAGAAGATCATCCAGCCAAAACTAACAACAATGGCAACAACTCGCATCCATAAATCTAGTTGAGCTAAAATCTCAACAAAGTAAAAGACCATACCTAAAGAAAGTGCTATTGCATAAAACCAATATAAACGATTGTAAAGCGCAAAGCGATTCAATTGATATAGTTTTAGGCTACTGATAAACTCATTCGGGTTTACTGTAAAATCACTTTTAGATATAATTCTGTAATTGTTATATAAAATAATGGTATAAACTGCTATTGCGATAATAATAATGCTAATTCCGGCATGTGTGGTCCATGTTTGCACGTCATAGAATAGCCAAAGCATAGCCATTGCAAAAAAAGAAAGTATCATTCCTCCAATATTTAAGAGGGATTTTGTACGTATACCATTTACTTCTTTTTTGGCTTGTTTCAGCATATCATCGGCAGATATTTTTACATCAACCGTATGCTTGGCCCAAAGTGCTTCTATGTGATCAAATTCTTGCATGCTGATTGTATAATTCGGTCAGTTTTTGTTTAATACGATGGATTTTAACCCTTAAATTCCCTTCACTAATTCCAGAAATGTCTGCAATTTCATTGTATGGTAATTCATCCAACACCATAGTAATAATCAAACGATCGTTTTCTTCTAGTTTCGAAATAGATTTATAAAGTAATGCAACCTGTTCATTCTTTTCCGAAAACTCTTCAACTCTGTTTTCTATGATGTTTTCTGTTAATTCTTCTTTAGCTTGTCGTTTTTCTGAGCGTAAATAGGTTAAGCAAGTATTCACGGCAATGCGATAAATCCAAGTAGAAATGAGAGATTTATTTCTGAACTTATCTAAATTTTGCCAAACCTTTAAGAATGTTTCTTGTAAAAGATCGTTTGCAGAATCCTTATCGCCTGTATAACCATAGCATAAGTGAAAAATCTTCTTAGAATTTTTATCGAAAATTTCCTTAAATAAAACGTCTTTTTGATTCATTAAACAGGTTACGTGTGTTTTTTAGATAGCATTTGGCTATTTATGTTACACATAATATTGACCAAAAATAATATTAGTTTGCTTACTTTGCGCAATTAATTACTTTTGTGCCTAACTAAATTTCAATATGACAAAAAACAAACCTATGTTAATCGCAGTAATCTGCGTATTTATATTAGCCATATTAATTAATTCACTAGGGTTTTTTGGAGTTATTCATTCAGGTAAAGATGGTACGGGTACTTTAACGTTACTAGATTATTTACCTCTATATTGTTTAGCAACTGGCGGATTGATGATGTATCTTTTGCCAAGAAAGATAGCTAATGGTGCATTTTTTTTACTACTCATTGCATTTCTTTCTTATAGTTCATTTTTGTTTTTAAATAGCCAATTTAATTGGAGTATTGTAGTTCCTGAAACAATAGATCAACTGTTTTATGTATTAAGGTGGGTTGCTTTAGGTTTTATTGTTTTTTATGGTTTCATAAAGAAGACGTTAACCTTTTGGATTTTTGTAGCATTATTTTTAGGCATAGCTATTGGGCACGACTTTCCTTTCTTTGGTCAAGGTTTGCAGATTTTTAGTCAGATTTTTTTAAAAATGATTAAGGTTATCATAGCTCCTTTATTATTTGCAACTTTAGTTTATGGTATTGCAGGGCACTCTGATATTAAGCAGGTTGGCCGTATGGGCTGGAAATCTTTATTATATTTTGAGATTGTTACCACTTTTGCTTTATTTATTGGTTTAGCCGCCATTAACATAAGCAAAGCAGGTGTGGGTATTAAGCAGGCAGATGCAGTTATGCAAGATATTCCAAAAGTTGAGGCACAAACAGCCAAAGAGGTAATTTTGCACATTTTTCCAGATAGTATTGTTAAATCTATGTCTAGTGGAGATGTATTGCAAATCGTAATCTTTAGTGTGTTTTTTGGAATTGCATTAATTATGGTTCCAACGGCCCAACGTAAGCCACTAATTAACCTTACAGAGAGTTTATCCGAAACCATGTTTAAGTTCACTAATATTGTGATGTATTTTGCACCAATTGGGGTAGGTGCTGCAATGGCTTATACAGTTGGGCATATGGGGCTCGGAGTTTTGGTTAACCTTTTTCAATTGTTAATTACCCTTTATATTGCGCTCATCGTTTTCATGCTTATTGTTTTATTGCCAATAGCATTGATTATTAAATTACCAATAAGAAAATTTATCAAAGCCATAGCAGAACCAGTGTCTATTGCATTTGCTACCACCAGTTCAGAGGCAGCTTTACCGCGTGCTATGGAGGCAATGGTAAGTATTGGTGTTCCGCGTAAAATTGTTGCTTTTGTAATGCCTACTGGATATAGTTTTAATTTAGATGGTACTACACTATACTTGGCTTTGGCCTCTGTATTTGTAGCACAGGCGGCAGGTATAAATCTTACATTTGGTCACCAATTGATTATTGTATTTACCTTAATGTTAACCAGTAAAGGTGTTGCTGGTGTACCAAGAGCGTCATTAGTTATTTTGTTGGGCACAGCGGCTTCTTTCGGCCTACCAACATGGCCTATATTTATTATTTTAGGTATTGATGAGTTAATGGATATGGCCAGAACATCTGTAAACGTAATAGGAAATTGCTTAGCATCTGTTGTAATTGCCAAATGGGAAGGTGAATTTGATCCGAATAGTGCAGAAGCAGCTGAAATAAATATATGAGTTCAAGAGGAAAAAAAATATTCTTAGCGTCAACTATAATCGTTCCCTTTTTAATTTACTGCATAGTTTATTATGCACCAATTATCCGCAATGCACCATTTAAAGCAAAAGAGTTTGTCTCTTTAGAATACAAGTGGGGAGCTGGAAACAATTTAGAGAATTCTTATAACTCTGCTACAGGGGAGTATAAGTATTATAATAATGACGATTCCTTAATTGTAACTAAGGTTGAGCTTACCGCAAGAGACAAGAAATTTTTAGATAGCAACGCTGATGAACAAGGTTTTTGGAATTTGCCAGATGTAGTTGCAAATAATGAAAATGACATAAAAAATTCAAAAGCTTTAAGGTATTTTATGAAATTTAATTACCAAAAAAAATCTAAAGAAGTTACCTATTTGGCAGATTTTGAAGGGAATCCTAAAATGAGAAGTGCTGCCGCTCAAATGCAAAAAGTGATTGAACAAAGCATTATTGATGCCGAACAAAGACAGAAAAAATTAGCTAAATAGTTTGGGGTTATACTAATGATTGTAGGATGGCATTTGAATTGAGAAAAAATCTATCGTTAATAGCTACAGTTGCTGTAATTATTATTGCCGGTATTGGAGGGTATTATTTAATTAACCTCAAACAAAGTGAGTATCCGGTTTCAACTTTTATTTCAGTAAGTTACAAATGGGGCGTTGGTGATACACTCTTAAACAGTTATAATTCTGCTACAAGCGATTATCAATATTTAAACAATAGAGATTCGTTAATTAAAACTAAAGTGAAGTTGCGAGCCAACAACATCATTTTTATTCATAGCAGAGCAAATGAGCTTGATTTATGGAATTTACCAAACGTGATCGCAAACAAGAATGCAGATTTAAAAAGCGATAAGGTTTTGCGTTATGAGATGGTATTTACTTATGAACATAAAACTAAAAAGATAATCTTTCTAACAGATTATGATGAAAATCCTTCAATTGCAATAGCTGCAGATGAGCTTCAAAAAGTAATTAAGCAAACCATTGATGAAGTGGAAGATAGGTATTCAAAACCTTAACATTTTTTAACATCAAAAATCCCAAATTGTAATATGTTTTCGTATATTTACGATATATTCGTAAATAAATGGAGAAGTTAACACTACAAGAAGAAGAAGCGATGTTGGCCATTTGGCAGGTTGGTGCAGGTTTTATTAAAGACTTTATGGATGCTATGCCAGAGCCAAAACCGCCTTATACTACACTAGCCTCAACAGTAAAAAACTTAGAACGCAAAGGTTTCCTAAAAAGTGAACGTTATGCCAATGCAAATCGTTACAGCGCAAAAGTTAAAGAAGCCGAATATAAAAAACGTTTCATGAATGGTTTTGTAAATAATTATTTTCAAAACTCTTATAAAGAATTGGTTGCCTTTTTTGCAAAGGATAACAAGATCAGTGCAGATGAATTGAAAGAAATTATCAATCTAATCGAGAACCCAAAAAAATAAGGTTATGCCACATTTTTTTATCATTCTGCTTAAGATAAATTTAGTACTCATTTTATTTGCAGCTGCTTATTATCTTATTCTTCGCCGATTAACATTTTATGTAATTAACCGCATATTTTTGGCTTTTGGCATCTTATTTTCTACTATTTATCCTTTTATTGATTTAACAGATTTTTTTCATAGGCAAAACCAAAATGTAGTGGCCTTTGTACCAGAGATCAATCAACAGGTTAAATCTTTAGTCCCATCTGGCTTTATAGGTGAATATTGGCAATGGATAGGTATTTTATTTTATATAGGAGTTGTATTTATGGCTTTCAGACTGATTGTTCAGTTTGTTTCGCTATATAAAATGCATAAAAAATCTGCTCCAGGTTCTGTGGCTAATTTTCAAGTAAGGATTTTAGATGAAGCTGTAAGTCCTTTTTCATTTTGGCAAACTGTTTATATCAATCCATCGCTGCATAAAGAAAGAGAATTAAAAACCATTTTAGAGCATGAGCAAATCCATGTTAAAGAATGGCATTCGCTAGACATTATTTTGGCCGAATTAAGTGTAGTTTTTTACTGGTTTAATCCTGGTGTTTGGTTAATGAAAAGAGCAGTGAAAGAAAACCTAGAATTTATAACAGATGAGAAAATTTTAAAGAAAGGTGTAGACAAAAAAGCTTATCAGTACAGCTTATTAGATGTAGGAAACTTAATGCCTGCAGTAGAGATTGTGAACAACTTTAATCTATCAGATTTAAAGAAACGCATTAAAATGATGAACGCTAGACGTTCTTCTAAATTAACGTTAAGCCGTTATATGTTGGTTTTACCTGTCTTGTTGTTAACTACTTTAGCCTTTACTGTTTCTAAAAAAGACATTAAAAAACATTTTGCCCCAATTGAACAAGCTTTAATTACGGCAAAAATAATGGAAGCTCCAAAAACTGAAGTCGTTATAGCAAGTAAAAAGTATACTGCAAGAAAGAAAAAAGCAGAAATGCAAGTGCTTAATATAAAAATTGATACTGCTCGTAAATTTCAAGTAATTATTGATGCCATTAATTTAAGTACAGACTCACTAAATTCTACTTTGCCAGATTTTAATGCAGCAAGAGCATTATCGTTATTGAAACAAGAAATAATAGCCTTGCCAGAGGAATTAAAGGGTAAAGTTACTGGAAGAATGATCATGATCAAAAGAGACTCGGTGCATAATAATGATGGGGTTAAATCAATAGAAAATTTAAATTTTACTTTCAAAAGAAGAGAACAACCTATTTTAGCTGAAGGTAAAGCTATGGGAGAAACAATTGTTGTTCAGGGCCAACCAACAACCCGAACAAAGCTTCCAGACCTTTCTAGCACAAGAGCAAATACAACGTTTTATTTAAATGGGAAAGAAATTTCTGCTGAAGATTTAAATAAAATAAAAGCGGCTGAAATTAAGGGTGTAAATATTAAAAAAGACACACAACTATCAGAAGTGCATATTATTGGTTATGGTAAGAAAACCACCAATCCTTAGCTACTCGGATTATAATTCATTAAAACCTTCAAGTTGTAAAGCATGAAGGTTTTTTGTTTTTCATCATTATTGTGAAATTGCTTTTTCACTGCTGTGGCAAGCTCTTTATTGTTTGCTTACTAAGCGATGGTTTTTTGATTGTTATTACTTTTACTACGCTCACAGGATGGCCTGAGAGAAGATATCGCTTCAATCTGCGCTATTTAATTTAAGACAGTACAAGGAAAACCGAGAATAGTTGTTCTGTTCTGTGTATGATAAACCTTACCGAAGCGAAAAGCCCACAGACGAGGTACGAGACGAGGACTTGCAGCAAAGGGCAGGGCTAACTTTAAAATGAAATGGTGTATTTGCTTTTCAAAAAAAATCCCGCAGATAACGCTGATGTGTTGATTCTTAAATAGCTTTTAATTTACCTCGAAAGGGAATTGCTTTGTCGTTCCTCCTCGCAAAGACGGTTTGTTGATAAAAAAAGCCCTTCAACTTTATAGTATCAGGGCTCTTCATTGTTTGTGTGATTTATTAACTATTAACTATATTTCGCCCATCCAGGCTAATGCTTTTAAAAATTAAATGTTGCTTTCATCATTGCCACCCGACCAGGAATATAGTAGGTGCCTGATGAGAAAGAGTTGGCTGAAAGATAGTTGGCTTCAAATTTTTTAATGTTTGCTAAGTTTGTAATGCCAAATTCTAAATCTGTTTTTAACTTTTGCATCCTGTACCTTATGTTAAAATCGGCGAATAAATATTTTAAATTTGGTTGTGTAGTTTGATGTGTAAAAATATGCTCAGCAGACAAAGTCATAAATACACTTTTAAAAGCTGTAGCAGTTATAGACGATTGCTGTCTCAATTGTTGGTTGTTGTTCTTAATAGCACTTGCACTAGTAGTTTTATTGGTGCTAATGACGTAGGTTGCGTTGTAAGACCAATTGATGAAGTTATTGATCTTAGAATCTATACCTCCCTTATATGCTGTGCTTTGCGATGTAAAAGGTAGTAATACATTGTTTTGCAGTTGCTCAAAAGTAGATTGGTTAAAACTTGCTCCAACGTTAACCGTGCTTCTTAAATCGAAAAGATATTTACTGGCATTTGCACTAAAAGCTAAGCTTTTCATGTCATTTGGTAGTGATATAACCACACGTTGCTGAATGTTATTAGCTAAATTATAAGAAGAAATTGTATTAACTGTAGAAGTAGAATAACTTGCATTTAGGTTTAGGAAAAGCATTTGCATCGCCTTGCGGAAGTTAAAACCAGCACCAACCGATTGAGATTTACTTTCTGTTATGGGTGCATCATTAGCGAATAACGACCTGTAATTCTTTAGAATAGTACCTCTGTAAACATCGTCAATCCCGCCTAAGTTATTGTTATAGCTATAATTTGCCGTTACATAATTCTCTATGCCTGTTTGGTATTTTAGGCTTAAAGATGGATTCACAAATATCCTGTTCAGGTTTTTATCTAAATCTTTGGTCTCATCGCTGTAGCTAATGTAATTGTAGCTAATTGGTAAGCCTAAACTTGCCTTAAACTTGCCAGAGTTATATTCGTACGTAGCATCTGTATATAATTTTGTTTTTAGCCATTCTAAATTATTTGTCATTTGCGCAGAAACCAGTTCTGTGCTTTGATTATTTTGCACTCGATACAGTTCTGAACCCAATTCCTGATGTTGTACGTTAAACCCAACCCTGTAAGTTTGTGTAAACTTGCTGTTTACAAAGGCAAAAGCAGTGTAATTATTTGTGTACCAAGTAGGTAATTTTACATACTGATTTAAGCCTGCAAAGGAATTACCATTATTTAAAATAGCTTCATTTAAACCAGGGGTGATGTTTAAAACTTCTGGCTGTGTAGCCCTGCTTACATAAGAGAAAAAGTTAAAAGTATTATCAGATTTTAATTTCTTACGATAAACCAACTCATTAGAAATATCAAAATTTTTCTGGTTTAGGGCCTGATTGGCGCCAATCCCGTTAGTAGTTACATTAGAAACAGTATTACTTAAGCTATAATTGGTTACTAAATTATCGCTAAAATAATATTTATCAGCATTAGCTAACACGTTTAGTTTGGCCTGCAGTTTCTGAGGATTAATTGCATTTTGCTGCACCTCATTATAGGTTATGGTTTGTCCAGTTAAATAAGTTTCAGAAAATTTGCTGTACTGCTGGTCTCTTTGATCGTACAGGTAAGCAATATTTGCCTTCACCTGTAAGTCTTCACTAAATTTATACAGGTTATTTAAATTGGCAAGGCCAGCCTTGTTAAATAAGGTTCTTTTTTGTGGTAGGGTAGGTACACCAGCCGCACCTGCAGAAAGAAAGCCGCTAGGTTTATCGTTACCAGAATTTCCACCAAAAAAGGATGTTAAATCGATACCCGGATCTATACCAATATTATTTCCTTTAATGTTATTGATGAATTTTATTTTCTTTTTAAACATCATAGCATTGGCATTACCATCAAACCGATCAGGAGTGCCTAAACCAGCTCTAATATCACCCAGTACTTTTAATTTGGCTTCATCTTTCATCACTAAATTTAAGGCTACATCATCGCTCATGTTATTTTTGCGAAGCATTTTTACAGGTTGATCTTTTTCTATAACCTGCACTTTATCTACAGCACCATGTGGAATGCTTTTAGTGCCAATGCTATATTTATCGTCCAAAATATTATCGCCATCAACATAAAGGGCTGATATTCCCTTTCCATTGTAACTTACTTTGCCATCTTCACTAACCTCAATGCCTGGCATTTTTTTAAGTACATCGCCAATAGACCTGTCTTGTTTATCGGCAAAATCTGATGTTTTGTAATTCAGCGTATCGCCATTTAATGTAAGAGAAGGACGATTTTTTACCACAACCGTTTTAAGGTTAGTTTCACTTTCAACCATTACCAAGTCATAGCTTTTATTTAATTCGACAACGGAGATTATTTTTTTCTCGTAGCCTATTGTAGTGGCCTCGATAGATAAATCCTTGTTTTCTTCAGTAAATGATAAAATGAAATTTCCTTTATCATCTGTTCTGGTGAAGCTTAAAATGTTACCTTCCTTGTCTTTTAAATTAATATTTGCAGATACAACCGGAACACCTTTTGCATCTCTAACTTTTCCTTTTATTTGTTTTTGCGCAAAAGCAGAAGTAAATCCAAATAAGAAGAAAGCTAGTATAATGATGAACGCTCTCATTTGGTTTCGGGTAATTCTATAGGGTTATTAATTACTATTTTAGCAGGGGCAGCTCCAGTCGGACTTCCAACCGATCTTCTTATGCTTGTGCCGGTAGCCATTGTAATGCCTTGAGCTGCCATTTGTGCATTCATGAATCCTTGTGGATCTTTGTCTCGTGCTTCTTTTAATTTATCTAAATCTTTCTTAGTGGTTTTTACAGCATCTGCTGGAAGCTTAATTTCTGCACCTAAGTAAGTACTTCCACCCTCCATGCCTATGATTTTTACCACACCCGGCCCCCCATTTGGAGTTGTTATTTTAGGCTCGTTTGCTGCTGCATTTTTTACATCTTCTTCATTTACTTTTTCAAAACCAGCAAAAAGGAATTGAACTGTTTTGGTTTCATCATAGGCTTGGATAACTAAACCTGGTAAACCATTTAATTTCCAAGGACCACTCTGGAAAGGCAAATCTGATGCGAACCAAGCCGTCCAATTTCTGCCTTTAAAATAAGCCGTTGCTTTTTGACAATTGATGCCAGAGAAACTTGTGGTGTCTTTGGTTATTTTCCAGTTTATTTTTGGTGCCTCTTCTTCTACTAAATAAATAGTGAAAAGACGCTCTTTGGTGTAAAACTTATTTTCTTTGGCGAAATAAAAATAATCTAGATCTGAAACCCTTGTCGAATTGGTTTTGTTAATATTGATACTCATATTGGCAGAGCCTGCTTGGTTTTTCATCTGCTCCGCAATTTGCTTTTGCATTTCTAAATCACGATTTAACTTATCATAACTGGTGTAAACCGATGCATTTTTACCAATTACCAATAACATATTTTCGGTATATGGTTTGTCTTTTTGAATGGTGTCTTGTAGGTGTGTAAAGCTATACCTTACTCTAGCTAAAGCCTTATCTGGGTTTTGTGCAGAAGCAATGGAAGAAATTGCAATAGCAAATAATGTGATTAAAGTAGTTTTCATAATATGTTTGTTTGGTTTATTATTTTATATTCATCAACACCTTCATTCCCGTGAAAACGGGAATCTTAAAACGTCATGTTTTTTGCCTTCAATAGCTTTAAGATTGCCAGTCAAGCTGGCAATGACGCTAATCCGAAGCCAAGTAATTTTATTTCTTTTCTGGTAATTCAATAGGATTATTCAATACAATTTTTGCCAAGGCTGGTCCTGTGGTTTTTGGCATCGCATAACCAACAACAGATATCACTCCTTCGTTTCTAGCCGCCGCTTGTGCTTTCATAAATCCTTGGGGGTCTTTATCTCTCGCTTCTTTTAGGTTATCCAGCTCTTTTCTGGTTGCTTTTATCGCATCTGTTGGAAGTTTAATCTCATTCCCTAAATACGGACTAGCACTACCACCATCTCCTATTCCAAATGCACTTATGGTTGTGCCCGAAAGTGTCATTTTGGTAACTGGGTTTGCATCTGTTTTTGTTGCTTCATCTTGTGCAGTAACGTTTTCCATTCCTGCAAACTGAAAGGAAACTGTTTTTGTGTCATCATAAGCTTCGATAATTAAACCTGGCAAACCATTCAATTTCCACGGACCACTTTGAAATGGTAATTCTGTAGCATACCAAGCAATCCAGTTTCTACCTTTAAAGTAAGTAGTGGCTTTTTGGCAATGGATGCCTGAGAAACTGATAGTATCTTTTGTAATCTTCCAGTTGATTTTAGATGTAGGTTCCTCCACGATGTAATTATTGAAAACACGTTCTTTAGTGTAGAATTTATTTTCTTTAGCGAAATAAAAGTAATCTATTGAAGATGTAGGTTTGTTACCACGATTATCTAAATTGATATTCATATTATTACTACCAGCTTGATTTTTCATCTGTTCTTCTAATCGTTTTCTTAACGCTATGGTCTGATTGATTTTTTCATAACTGGTATAAACCGATGCGTTTTTGCCGACTAAGAGCAACATATTCTCAGTATAAGGCCTATCTTTTTGGGTAGTATCCTGAATATGAGTAAAGATGTAGCTCACTTTTGTAAGCGCCTTATCAGGATTTTGTGCTAAGACTGTGGTGCTAATTGATAAAGCGATTATTATTATCAGTAAAGTTTTCATATAGATTTAATTATATGTAATTAATTATTCGTAAATCTACGATTATTTCGTAATACTAAAAATGATTTAACAATTTTTAACGAATAAGTAGGGTGCTTAATCTGTAGGTAGATTTAAAATATTTATTAACTAACTGATTATTAGTGTTTTGATGTTGGTGAATGTAATTTATAAACAGCTATTAAATGAGTTAGTTTATTCTGCTCTACCCGTTGTTTTACGAATATTTCGTAGAATTAACTTGCTTTATTACCGAGATGATAACTAGCGTAGGGAGATTTTGTTTTGAATTCGTCATTGCGAGCCTCTGTTTTTCACAGAGCGAAGCAATCTTCTCCATACAATGGCGCCATAATCTGAAAGGAGAATGCTTTGTACCTCGCAATGACGCTTGGGTGCATAACTAGAAAAGTTTAACTTAATGACATTGAGTGAACACGTAGCGCAGCGAAGTAAACGGAAAGCGGGGTCGCAATCCTATAAAACACCAACTTGCTCTTCTAAAACTTATTTTTCTGCCTATTTAAGAGAAATTATTTATAATAACTATTAGCCATCAACCATGAACCATTGTCCATCCAACAGCCTTGTAAATTATTTTCGTTATCTGTTTGTGTTTGAATAGTATTTATTCTATATTTGCACCTCGATAAAAAAATAAACAAATTAATAAATAATTATTTAACAATGTACGCAATAGTAAATATAGCAGGACAGCAATTCAAAGTTGCAAAAGACCAGCACCTTTTTGTACACCGTTTACAAGGAGATGAAGGCGCTAGTATTGAATTTGACAATGTATTGTTGGTTGATAATGATGGTAAAATTACAGTAGGGGTTCCTGCAGTAAAAGGTGCATCGGTTACAGCTAAAATCGTGTCTCATTTAAAAGGTGATAAAGTAATCGTTTTCAAAAAGAAACGTAGAAAAGGTTACAAAAAGAAAAATGGTCACCGCCAGTATTTCACCAAAATCCAGATTGAGAGTATCACTCTGTAGTTAACTGATTAGCAAATTTATTAATTAGCTAATTAGCTAATTATATTAAAGATAAAATAAAATGGCACATAAAAAAGGAGCCGGTAGTTCTAGGAACGGACGTGAATCGCATAGCAAGCGTCTAGGTATTAAGATCTTTGGTGGTCAAGAAGCTATCGCTGGTAACATTATCGTTCGTCAACGCGGAACAAAACACCATCCAGATAAAGGAGTAGGTATTGGTAAAGACCATACTTTATTCGCTTTAGTACCTGGTATTGTAACTTTCAAAAAGAAACAAGATAATAAATCTTACGTTTCAGTATTACCTTTAACAGTTGAAGATGCAGCTCCAGTAGCAGCACCTAAAAAAGCTGTGGCTAAAGCTGCTCCAAAAGCAGAAGCTGCACCAGTTGCAACTGAAGAAAAAGAAGCAAAAGCACCTGCTAAAAAAGAAGCAGCAGCGCCTAAAGCAGCAAAAGCACCTGCTAAAAAAGCAGCTAAAGCTGATGATGCTGAAACAGCAGAATAATATTGTAAGTTAATTACAACAAAAAAGTCCCGATCAATTTGATCGGGACTTTTTTGCTTTGGAGGAGTTTATGTGATTTATCCTTTGATAGGCTCAGGATGACAGGATTACTATAGTAAACCAATGCTAACTATCTCTTTTTAAAATCTGTTGTACTAATTCCCTAAAGTTGTTTTTCTTTTCATCTGCAACTGCCAAACTATCTAGTGCTGCTGTAGCTTTTGATAGATATTTATTCATTTCGATAGTAGCAAGCTCTTTAATTTCGTACTTGTTGTAAAGTTGAGTTACTTGATTAACCTTTACATCTTGATCAATTGCTATACTTGTTAAGCTATCTACTTCATGTTCTTGTGCTAATGCCAATGTTTTTAGATGAAGAAATGTCTTTTTATTAGAAATGATATCACCGCCTACTTGTTTTCCAAATTTTTCTGGGTTGCCATAAACATCTAAAATATCATCTTGTAATTGAAAGGCAATACCAAGATTTTCTCCAAATTTATAAAGTAAATCAGCATCAGCTGTACTAGCACCACCAACAATAGCACCTAATTTCATTGCCCCACCTAATAATACAGCTGTTTTAAGGCGAATCATTTCTATATACTCATCAATGCTTACATTGTTTCGTAGCTCAAACTCCATGTCTAGCTGTTGCCCTTCGCAAACGCCTTGTGCTGTAGCATTGAAAGTATCTAATACAGGTTTTAAAACTAGAATATCAACTTTTGAAAGGTGTTTGTTAGACTCTACCATCATCACATCACCACTTAAAATAGCATTGTTAACTCCCCACTTTTCGTGAACAGTTGCTTTTCCTCTTCTTAAAGGAGCATTGTCCATAATGTCATCGTGTACCAAAGTGAAATTATGGAAAGTTTCAATTGCTAAGGCAACATCTAATGCCTTGTTAATATCAGTTGTGAAAAGTTCTGCAGCCATTAGCACCATTACTGGTCTAATTCTTTTGCCGCCTAAACTCATGATATAACGAATAGGTTCGTAAAGGTTATTTGGGTGGTTTGGATATACTATTTGAGGGATCGCTTCCTCTATTATTTCTTGTAATTGAGTAGGGGTATGCATTATTTATGGGTTAATCATGGTACCGAAAGCTTGTTTGCTTTCCATCATCTTAATAAATGAATCTTCTAAAGTAGTTTGTTTTACAATTGGATTATCTTTCCAAAAACTTGAATCATAAGCAATAGATTCTATTACCTTTTTATCTTTTGTTTTTCTATTCAGGGCTTCAAATTGCTGATTTTTCAAATCGTTATCAACTTTGTAAACAGTTAATAAAGAACTTATTCCTGAGTTTAATTCTTGCCCTTTAACAGCTAGTGTGATTAAAAATTTTGTTGATACACTTTCTAATACAGGAATAGGATGTCCTTCACCATTAAAAGTAGCTACTGTAGTTACTGCTGGTGGATATTTTGCTGTAGCATCTGACAAAGAGATTGGGAGATTATAAACGTTGTTTTCTAACCTGTAAATTTTCGAATCATCAATTCCAATATAATAAGTTGAGTTAACGTAGTACTGGTTTTTCTTTCCCTTTTTATACTTACAAGAAACAACTGCTATTTTTTGCGAAGCCTGTTCAATATACTTATCTATCGTTATGGTAAAGTCACCAAGATTCTTTAGGGTTACAAATTTTCCGCCTTTTTCTGGCATCAAATATCCGCTATAAGAAAAAGTTAAGTAAGACTGATTGTTCAATGAAAATGCTAAACCATCTTTTAGTTCTGCATAACGACTTTGCTGAGCAGACCATCCTTGTACGCGTTTTGTATTCCACTTTAAGTCATAAAATAGCTCATAAATTTGCGTAGGTTTATTATTTACTGTAGTTAACTGCCTATAAAATGCATTTGTATAAAAATTAGTGGTTGCATTTGCAGTAGCCAGTTCTAAAGCTGCTTTTAAAACCCTTTGACCTTGAAATGGATCAATTGTAACCACATTTAATGTCAATGTAGCAGGTTTTAAGCTGATTACCAATTTATCAGGGTTTTGTGCTAAATTTAATTCTACCAATAAATAACTAATGTGACTTGCCCTTAATTTAATAGGATAGGTAGGAGGTTTTAATATGAAATCGCCATTCTCATTGCTCACGGTAGCATTGTTTGTACCAACACTACCTACAGATACAAAGGGAATACCTTTGCCAGTAATTTCATCTATCACCCTTCCTTGAAGGTTTTGTGCCTTCACTTGTATGAAAAATGTAACTAGTAAAATGCAAAGGGATAGTTTTTTCATAGTTAATCTTGAATCAAAGTAAAATCAATCTGACGTTTAGAAAGGTCTACTTTTTTAACTTTAATCTGCACTTCATCACCCAATTGGTATTTTTTATGTTTTCGCTGACCAACGATACAGTAATTTTTTTCGTCTAAAACGTAAAAATCATCAGTAATATCTCTTAAACGAACCATTCCTTCACACTTATTTTCCGAAATCTCAACATACATACCCCATTCTGTAACTCCAGAAATAATTCCCGTATAAATGCTACCTATGTTTTCTTCTAAATATTCTGCTTGTTTATATTTAATAGATGCTCTTTCTGCATCTGCTGCACGTTTTTCCATAGCAGATGAATGAGAACTTGCATTTTCATATTCATCAATATTGGCAGATTTGCCGCCATCTAAATAAATGGCTAATAAACGATGAACCATTACATCTGGATACCTACGAATAGGAGAGGTAAAGTGTGTATAATGGTCAAAAGCTAAACCATAATGACTAGTTTTTTTAGTGGTATAAATTGCCTTAGCCATAGATCGAATTGCCAATTGAGTTAACATATTCTGCTCCTTTTTTCCTTCTACATCTAACATTAGATAATTTAGGGACTTGGCAATATCCTTATCGGTTTTCATGTTGATTTTATAACCAAAACGAGATGCGAAAGTAGCAAAGTTGTTTAGGTTTTCTAAGTTAGGAGAATCGTGTGAACGATAAACGAATGTATATTTATTCTTACCATTTCCTTTTTTAGCAATAAATTCTGCCACTTTTTTATTGGCCAATAACATATAATCTTCAATCAGCTTATGCGCATCTTTACGTTCCTTTATGTAAACGCCAGTTGGTTTTCCGCGTTCGTCTAGTTTAAATTTAACTTCAGTGCTTTCAAAACTAATGGCACCGTTTTTAAACTTTCTATCTCTTAAAATATAAGCTAACTCATTTAATTTTAATATTTCTTCAGCAAAATCACCTTGTTTGGTTTCAATTACTTCTTGGGCCTCTTCATAGCTAAAACGCCTATCAGAGTGTATAACTGTTCTGCCGAACCATTGATTTAAAATATTAGCTTCTTCATCCAACTCAAAAACAGCGGCAAAACACAACTTATCTTCATTAGGGCGTAAAGAACATACCCCATTACTTAAGCGTTCTGGCAACATCGGAATTACACGGTCCACTAAATAAACTGAGGTTGCACGCTCGTATGCCTCTTTATCTAAAGCACTGTTAGGTTTTACATAATGAGAAACATCTGCAATATGGACACCAATTTCATAATTTCCATTGGCTAGTTTTTTAAAAGAAATTGCATCATCAAAATCTTTTGCATCAGCAGGGTCAATGGTAAAAGTAACAGTATCTCTAAAGTCTTTTCTACCTTTTATCTCTGCTTCGCTGACATTTTCTGGTATTGCATTTGCTTCTTTTTCAACTTCAGCTGGGAAACTCAAAGGGAAACCATATTGAGCTAAAATGGCATTCATCTCTGTATCATTCTCACCCTGCGTACCCAATACATTAATAATTTTGCCAATAGGGTTTTTAGCACCTTCTGGCCAATCTGTAATGGCAACCTGCACTTTCTGACCATTTTTAGCCCCATTTAAATCACTCAATGGCACAAATATATCTTGATGCATTTTGCGATCATCAGCAATTACAAATGCAAAACGTTCACTTACTTTAGCAACACCAATAAAATCTGTTTTTACCCTTGAGATAATCTCTACAACTTCACCTTCATTTTTGCGACCGCTTGTTTTTTTAGCAAATACATACACTTTTACTTTATCGCCATTTAAAGCATTGCGAAGTTTGCGGGGAGCAATGTAAATATCCTTTTCAAATTCATCATCAGGCACTATAAAAGCAGAACCATCAGCGGTCATATCTACAGTTCCAGTTACAAAGGTTTTTAGCTCTTTTAAACGAAATTTTCCACGCTCAGGTCTAATAAATATCCCTTTTTCAGTTTGTTCTACTAATATTTCTAAAATGGTTTCTGCAGAAGCACCATCAGTTAAATTCAGCTTTGCTGCAACTTGTTTATGATTTAGTGCAATATTTTTATTTTTCTCGAAAATATCTGTAATTAACTGAGTTAAAACGAGTTTTACTTGCGAATTTTTGTTCTTTGCCATAGCTATCTACGTATGGTATCGAAGATAGCAATTGTATATTTAGCTTGGGCTATTTTTTCTAAGAAATAACGTTTCTATAACAAAAAACAGTTGTTTTTTGTTTAATATGAAGACCTAGGTTTCTTACTATTTTTCGTTCCCATACTAAAGGGGGCAGGGTAATTAAACAGCTATATTCTCTCTTCCAGGAATAGCTTCTATTAATTTCTTGGTGTAAGCTGCTTTTGGTGAGTTGTAAATGATCTCAGGGAAACCTTCTTCTTCTACTTTCCCCTTATTCATTACAATCATACGGTCTGAAATGTGTTTAACTACTGCTAAATCATGAGATATGAATATATAAGTTAAACCAAATTCTTGTTGTAGTTCTCTTAACAAATTTAAAACCTGAGCTTGTACTGATACATCTAAAGCAGACACAGATTCATCACAAATGATAAATTTTGGTTTTAATGCCAAAGCCCTTGCAATTACAATTCTTTGTCGCTGTCCACCAGAAAATTCATGAGGATAACGATCAAAATGTTCTGGGTTTAAGTTTACTTTTTCTAATAAATGTAAAACATGAGCTTTGCGTTCTTGATCGTTTTTGAAAATGTGGTGTACCTGCAAAGGTTCCATAATGGCATTTCCAACAGTTATTTTAGGGTTTAAGGAAGAATAGGGGTCTTGAAAAATAATCTGCACATCTCTGCGCACTTTTCTTAAATCGGCTTTGCTTAATTTAATTAAATCTCTTCCATCAAAAATAATATTACCCGATGTTGGTTCAACCAAACGTAAAATACTTCTGCCTAAAGTAGTTTTGCCACATCCAGATTCGCCAACCAAACCTAATGTTTCTCCTGGAAAAACGTCAAAAGTAATCTCATCAACTGCCTTTACATAAGAGGTCGTTTTCCCAAACAATCCTTTTTTAATTGGATACCATGTGCACAAGTTTTGCACTTGCAATAATGGTTTTTGGCTATATAACTCATGGCGTCTTAACTCAATTTCTTGATCGGTATAACTGTTGATTTCTAGTAAATGTTTGATACCCACATTTTGATCTTCATTTAAGAAATCGGCTACTACAGGTAGCTTTTTTAATCTTCTTTGCGGTGCTGGCCTGCAAGCCAAAAGCCCTTTGGTATAAGGGTGTTGTGGATTTTCGAATATCTGTTTTGCCGAACCCTGTTCAACAATATCACCTTTGTACATTACCAAGAGTTCATCTGCAATTTCGCTAATTACAGCTAAATCATGAGAGATGAAAACTAAGCCCATGTTTCTTTCGGTTTTAAGACGTAATAAGAGCTCTAAAATAGTTTTTTGAACGGTTACATCTAAAGCGGTAGTTGGTTCGTCTGCAATGAGCAATTCAGGGTTACAACTCAACGCCATTGCAATCATTACCCTTTGTTTTTGTCCGCCAGATAGTTGATGTGGATAACTGTCAAATATATGTTCTGGGCGTGGTAACTGTACTTCTTTAAAAAGTGCTATGGTTTGTTCTTTAGCAATTTCTTTTGTTACTTTTTGATGTAAAATGATTGCTTCTTGGACTTGATATCCGCAAGTAAAAACCGGATTTAAAGAAGTCATTGGCTCTTGAAAGATCATGGCCATTTTATTGCCACGATAATTTCTTATTTCTTGATCTGATAAATTGAGCAAGCTAATGTTGTCGAAATCTATCTCACCAGTAATATTAGTGTTTTTAGAATCGTGCAAACGCATGATAGAGAAAGAGGTAACAGATTTTCCGGAACCAGATTCGCCAACAATACCTAATACTTTACCTTTTGCTAAAGTAAAACTAACTTTATGTACAGCTTCACTCCAAGTTTTTTCTTCTCGGTTATAAAATGATATGGCAAGTTCTTTTACTTCTAACATTACTTTACTAAGGTAATATTTTCTGATGGAATTGCATCTAAACCTTTAAAACGTAACAAAATTTGTGCAGTGGTAATTACATCTTTCTGGCAATAGGTAACAATGCGTTGCAAATCTTTTTCTTGATAGTAAACTTCTTTAACCATACTGCCATCAATATCATCTTTTGGCGTTGGAATGCCAAATATAGCAGCTAATAAATTTAAAGAAGTATAGTTTTTATAGTCACCAAACTTCCATAATTCCATCGTATCGATATGGTTAATTTCCCAAGGCTTTTTGCCTGCAATTTGTAGTGGCAGTGGAATTGAAATGTTATTTACTAACATTCTGCGACATAAATAAGGAAAATCAAATTCTTTACCATTATGTGCACATAGAATTTGATCTTTTGGCTGCTGCGATAGTAGTTTGCTAAATTGGTTTAAAATATCAACTTCATCATGTCCGAAGTAGGAGTTAATCCTAAAATTAAGTTTGCCTTTTTGGTTATGAAATAGACCTACACTGATGCAGATAATTTTACCAAATTCTGCCCAAATTCCTGCTCTTTCGTAAAAATCAGAAGGTGTTTTGTCGTCCTTTCTAAGAAATTGAGTTTTGCTGTCCCACAATTCTTGCATTTGCAAAGGCATCTGTTCGAAATATTCATATAAGGGAACAGTCTCAATATCAATTACAAAAACCTTATTTAAGTTAACGTCTTTTAGCATAGGTAAAATGTTTACGATGTGAATTTAAATAGGGAAATTGAAGATAGAGAAATTATTTGAATTCCTAGCCACATCATAGCTGTACAGGCTTGTGTTCTCTAAACCCGATAGGAATGGAAAGCCCACAGGTGAGGAACGAACCGAGGACTTGAAATGATAGCGGGACTAATTTTACTATTTACATTGGTTCTGCTTTACTAAGTATTCGACAAGCTACGGATGTGAAACGGCACACGTCAGATTGATATCTAATTATAAGATTTCTCGTCGCTATGCTTGCTGGAAATGACGGATGGGTGAATAAAAAAATCCCTCCCGAACGGAAAGGATTATGATATGGATTAAGCTCTCAGCTTTAGTCTTTCAGCTTTTAGCTTTCTAAGAAGTATAACCTAGAATTTTTAAAACTTGCTTGCTGTTTTGTTCTTCGCCAAAAACCTCGAAGTTAAAAGTTTCATCTCTGTTTCTGCGAATAATAACATGTTTCGGACTAGGCAATAAACAATGGTGAATACCGCCATAACCACTTAAAACCTCTTGGTAAGCGCCGGTATTAAAGAAACCTAGGTATTGCACCTTACGGGTTTTAGGCATAAACACACTATTCATGTGCGCTTCTTGGTTATAATAATCTTGCCCATCGCAGGTAATACCACCTAAGTTTACACGCTCATATTCCGAATCCCAGTTGTTGATGGGTAATAAGATGTATTTCTGGTTTAGCGCCCAAACATCAGGTAAGTTGGTAATAAATGAACCATCTAACATTAACCATTTTTCACGGTCATTTTGTTGCTTACGGCCTAATACTTTATATAAAATTCCAGATGCTTCAGCAACAGTGTATTTACCAAATTCGGTAATGATATCAGGCTCAATTACATCATGTTCTGCACAAATTTCTTTAATCCGCTTTACAATTTCGTTTACCATGTATTCGTAATCGAAATCAAATACCAAACTATCTTTAAATGGCATACCACCACCAATATCTAGGGTATCTAGTTCAGGGTTTATTTTTTTAAACTTGCAATAAAGCGTAACATATTTTTCTAATTCGTTCCAGTAATATGGCGAATCGGTAATACCAGAGTTGATAAAGAAGTGTAATAACTTAACCCTAAAGTTAGGATTGCCAGCTACTTTGTTGTTATAAAACTCAATTACATCTTCCATTCGAACGCCTAAACGCGAAGTATAAAATTGAGAATCTGGTTGTTCCTCAGCTGCGATACGAATACCCAAGTTGCAAGGTGTATCCATCTCAACCTCATCATCATACAAGTTAAATTCTTCCTTGTTATCTAATACTGGAATGATGTTTTTATAGCCATCGTGCAACATATCAATGATATATTGTTTGTATTGGTAGGTTTTAAAACCATTGCAGATTACAGTAATATCTTTTGTTAAAGAACCCTTTTTCTCTAAAGCCTCAATCATCGGCATATCAAACGCAGATGAAGTTTCTAAGTGGATGCCATTTTTTAACGCTTCCTCCACAATGTGACGGAAATGCGAACTTTTAGTACAGTAGCAATATTTATAATCGCCTCGGTAATTGTTCTTAATGATAGCAGTTTGGAACAACAATTTAGCCTGTTGTATCTTCTTACTAATCATTGGTAAATATGTGAAACGCAATGGCGTACCATAGGTTTCTATCATCTCCATTAAATTGAGGTCTTGAAAGTACAATTCGTCGTCTATAACGCTGTAACCCTCTTGCGGAAAACCAACACTTAAGTCAAGAAATTCGGAGTAACTCTGCATTTATTATAAATAATTTTTGCAAAAATGTAATTTTAAATTGAGAATTAGGGTAGTAGTTTAAAATTATTAAGTTAATAACGAAAAGTTTTACGAAAAGCATATAATTATGGGCTTTGTAAAAAGGAATGTAGGTGTATTATAAGTCTTCGACAAACTACTGATGTGAAATCGGCACAGGTCAGACTGGCATGTTGAATACGTGTCTTTATCGTATGCAAATTAATAGATTACTTCGCTTCGCTCGCAATGACGGCTTTCTTAAAAAACTATGTAATCTATGTACCTATGTGGTAATATAATTAGGATTGCCTTGCTTACAATTACTTAAGAGGTAAATGCACTTCAGCCAGCATGCATCTCGCACTACCACCACCATTTTGTTCTATGGTATATAAAGGAGCATAAATAAGTTTAGCATATTTTTCTAAAGTACTTACCTGATCCACATTTAACACTTTATAAGCTTGCTCAGACATTACCAAAAGACTTTCACCTTTGTTGTTTTTAACCTGCAACATGTTGCCAGCAAAATGGTTCATCTGGTTAAAGTTTATTTCAACAATTTCTTTTCCACTACCAATTAAACTTTGTCTCACTAACTCTTTTTCCTTCAAATCTGGAATAGAATCAAAACAAACTACAGCGAATTGATCACCAATACACATCATCACATTGGTATGGTAAATAGGGAAACGTGTTTCATCTATCGCTTGAAAAGAGATTGGTTTGTAGCCAGCTAACATGCAGAAATTGTTCAATACCTCTTCATCTGTTCTCACACTTAAACAAGCATAAGCTATTTTGTTTTCACGATCTAAAACCATGCTACCAGTACCCTCTAAAAAGAGAACTTGTTGTTCGAAAAAACTTAAATCACTTACATGGTTCAATTCAAATTGCTGTCCCAATTGTTCAAGAATGTCTTTTCTACGCTCACCACGTCTATTAGCTGAAAACATGGGGTAGAGATAGACAGAACCATCCTCATGAAAAGAAATCCAATTGTTTGGGAAAATAGAATCAGGGGTGGCTGGTTCTAAAGTATCGTCAATTACCGTAACATCAACACCGTTTGAGCGAAGCATATTTACAAAGCCATCAAATTCATTTAAAGCTTGTTTTTGCACATCGCTTTGCTCGCTAGCTTGTTGAAATTTATTATTCGCTGCCGTTTGTTCATTGAACTTAAAATCAACCGGGCGGATCATTAAAATATGGTTTGTAGTTTGCATTTGGAGTTATAAGTTTTACGTTGTAAGTAGTACGTAATATGTCTTTGATCCTTAATCTTTGTTCTTTTATCCTAAATCGTCTCTCAATATAGGTAAACTCATGCAATGAAATCCACCTCTTGCCCTAGATAATTCTGCTGATGGCATTAAAATAAGGGTGTCTTTTATGGTTTCTGCATCAACCTTGCCACTTTCTAAATTGTTAATTAAATCTTTTACATCAACAATATCAAAGCCTTCAGCTCTAAAAGCTTCTACAGTTTTATCATTTCTATCATAACCTAAAACAACCCCTTCTTTAATGGCTAGCAGGTTACATGAATCTGTCCACTGCTCTCTAGAATCGTATGGGAAAGTATTGTTGCCACTGTATATAATTTTTGTAGGTTCGGTGCTCTTTAAATCATTCTGACTAATGTCATTTAATAAAGCTTCTACGTGTTCAAAATATTTAGGTTGCCCTGGTTTATCTTTATGAAATTGAATTGCTGTAGTAGATTCTAATTTTTCTGGTTCTTTTAAAAAGTTAATTGGTTCTTCTGCATTAAACTTTGGAGAATGTGCAATTGAATTTAAAATTACCCAAGTATTGCGTTTCACTTGTGTAAATACCGTATCCAAGTGCATATAATCCCTTTTGCTAGGTATTTTAATAACGGTTACTTTCTCTACCACATTTTGCTCAAACAATAACTTAATTGCCTCATTGGCTCCATGTTCAGAAGTTCTTTCACTACAACCAATTAATACATGGTTGGGGCTAACCATCATTACATCACCACCTTCTAAAGTAGTGCTAAAAGCAGGTTCATCACCTGGTCTTAAGAAGTGCATGGTCACATCTGGAATTTCTAGTATGTTATTTCTGTAATCTTCAAAAATAGGGTGGTTAAAAAAGATGTAACGCATTAAAAGCGTTTCGCGAACACGGGCTTTCTTTGCTGGTTTATTTAATAAAATATGGTTATTGATTGTTGTACCCACATCTCTGGTAAAAATAAGATTAGGAATGGGTGCAAAAATCATGGTATCGTTAGCCAAAGTGCCAGAAATAAAGATTTCTGCCAATATTTTAGGGTCTGTATTTGTTAGCTCTAATTGAACCTTATAAGTACAGCCTTCAATTGCACAAACTGCAGCAACTAATTTTTTTCTGATGGACTCATTCTCTAACATCTCGCTCAATAAATTCTGAACTTCGATTACTGACTTTGAGTTATGGAAATCTGGATGATTAGGCTTAAAGAAATTACGATCGGCGGCTTCAGAATCAATCTCAGCTAATTTGCCTTTTATTTTTTCTGGATCTAAGAAATACATCAATAATTTCAAATAATAATCATATTCGCCTTTACGGATGGTATCTAAATGAACAATATCTTCAAAAAGCCAATCTTGTGCTTTAGAAGGTACAACTTTTCCTAAACCACTGTCTGGACTATGGATAAGCAATTTTCTTAACCTGCCAATTTCTGTATTTACATTTACTTTAAAATTTCCTTGCTGATTGCTCATATATTTGGTGTGCGTTCTGATACAAAGCTATTAGATTTTTTGAGAGTCCGAAAGTCGGGAAGACGTAAAAGTCGAATGATTAAGTTCATTAGTGTCATTTGTTCATTAGTGCATGCATTTTCTGCCTTTTTGCGTTAGGGATAGGAGCGGCATACTTTTAACCCGAGCGAAGCGAAGGACAAGTTAAAAGATACAGCAGATAGCCGCCCGAACGCCCAAAATATTGTTCTAAAAGCCATCAATATGTTTCTTTAGGCTTTGGTCTTTCAGCTTTAGTCTTTAATCGCTATTTTCGCGGTATGAATTTTATTATCACTGCCACACTTAACGCGATTAAACAGATTTACAATGAAGATGTTGCTGAAAGTGTACTTAATATACAAGAAACACGTAAGGAATTTGAAGGTCAGGTAACGATTGTTGTTTTTCCTATTACCAAGATTTCAAAGAAATCTCCAGAAGAAACAGCTACAGCAATTGGCGAATATTTGGTGCAAAATGTTGCAGAAGTTACCGCTTTTAATGTGGTTAAAGGCTTTCTTAATTTAAGCATAGCAGATAGTTATTGGATAAACCTATTCAATAATGAATTGTTGAGTGACGATTTTGGTAAGATCAAATCGAATGGACAAAAAGTGATGGTAGAGTATTCATCACCAAATACCAACAAACCCTTACACTTAGGGCATGTGCGTAATAATTTATTGGGTTATGCAGTAGCTGAGCTGTTAAAAGCCGATGGTTATGAGGTTTTTAAAGTGAATTTGGTAAATGATAGAGGAATTCATATTTGCAAATCGATGTTAGCTTGGCAAATTTGGGGCAATGGCGAAACGCCAGAAAGTTCTGGTTTAAAAGGAGATCACTTGGTAGGTAAATACTATGTGATTTTCGACAAGGAATATAAAAAGCAGATTGATGTGCTTAAAGCCGAGGGTCAGACAGAGGATGAAGCTAAAAAGAATGCTCCTTTGATTAAGGATGCCCAACAAATGTTATTGGCATGGGAGGCAGGTGATGAAGCGGTAATTGAGCTGTGGAAAAAGATGAACGGTTGGGTGTATGCTGGGTTTGATATCAGCTATAAAAACTTAGGGGTAGACTTTGATAAATATTACTACGAAAGCAACACCTATTTATTAGGTAAGGACACTGTTGAGGAAGGTTTGGAAAAAGGTGTTTTCTTTAAAAAAGAAGATGGTTCGGTGTGGATTGATTTAACTGCTGATGGTTTAGACCAAAAATTGGTTTTACGTGCAGATGGAACTTCGGTTTACATTACCCAAGATTTAGGAACTGCCCAAATGAAATATGATGACTTCCATATGGATCAGTCTATTTATGTGGTAGGTAACGAGCAAGATTATCATTTCAAGGTACTGTTTTTAATCTTAGAGAAATTAGGCAAGAGCTGGGCAAAAGGCTTACATCACCTATCTTATGGCATGGTAGATTTACCTAGCGGAAAAATGAAAAGTAGGGAGGGTACAGTAGTTGATGCAGATGATTTGGTAGCAGAAATGATTAAAACTGCCAAGCAAAAAACAGAGGCTTTAGGTAAAATCAACGATTTTTCTGAACAAGAAAAGGAAGAATTATATTACAATATTGGTTTAGGTGCCTTAAAGTATTTCTTATTAAAAGTAGAGCCTAAAAAACGTTTGTTGTTTGATCCATCAGAATCTATCGATTTTCAAGGTCATACTGGTCCGTTTATTCAATATACCCATGCTAGGGTTAAATCGTTGTTAGCGAAAGCAAACTTCAAATCTAATGTCGTCCTGAGTAAAGTTGAAGGATTAGATCCAACAGAGTTGGAAATGATTATGTTATTGGCTAAATATCCAGAAGAGTTAAGTAATGCCGCAAAAGCTTACAGTCCAGCGTTTTTAGCTAATTATTTATATGAAGTAGCAAAGCTGTTCAATAAGTTTTACCATGAAGTACCACCAATTGTAAAAGAAGAAAATGAGGCTTTAAAACAGCATCGTTTAAATATTTGCAAAGTTACTGCCGATGTGTTAAAAGCAGGAACTAGGATATTGGGTATCAATGTTCCAGAGCGGATGTAAGTCTTAAATATATTAGTTCATTTGGTAATTAGTTCATTGGGCACGCTTTATGTCGCTTCTCTTGGATGAGTTTGGTAGAGGAAAATAATTTTAACTTTTTGACAGCATGCATGTCCCCCTCAGGAGGGGCAGGGGGAGGAACTGTTACTATCATCTTGAAGGATTTGAAAGATTCCACCCCCTTTGATTCCCCCGCCAGCGGGGGACACTGGGAGCTTAGGACGGGGCAAAAAAAGGTTAACGCTATTAAAAAAATAAAATATTGAATGCTTTTATAAACTCTTTTAGTGAGGTTGGATTAGAACTCATTTTACTTTGTATTGCAGCCTTTGCAGCTGGTTTTATCGATGCCATAGTAGGTGGAGGCGGTTTGTTGCAAACCCCAGCAACCTTGCTCATTTTACCTCATTATCCAGTAGCCAGTATTTTCGGTACGGTTAAAATTCCATCACTTGCAGGTACTACTGTGGCCGCATACAAATATTCCAAGCAAGTAAAATTCAATTATAAAGTTTTAACCGCTTGTGTAATTGCTGCTTTTTGTGCTTCGCTATTGGGTGCTTATTGCGTAAGTATGATCAATAATGAAGTAATTAAACCAATTATTTTAATAGTGCTGATCCTTGTTGCCATTTATACTTATTTCAATAAGCAGTTTGGCATTCACCAACACAAGGCCCATTCTATTCAAAAACAGGTATTGTTGGCAGGGTTCTTTGGCTTAATTATTGGTTTTTATGATGGTTTAATAGGGCCGGGAACTGGGTCTTTTTTAATCTTAGTGTTTATTGCAGTTTTAGGTTTTGATTTTGTGGGCGCTAGTGCACATGCTAAAATTGTAAATATAGCAACCAATTTGGCAGCATTAATTTACTTTAGCTCCACAGGGCATATCTTATATCAATATGCTATACCTATGGCCATATTTAATATCATGGGTTCTTTTTTTGGTGCAAAATTAGCCTTACTCAAAGGCAATAAATTTATTCGAATTTTCTTTTTAATCGTTGTTTTTGGAACGATTATGAAGTTTGCTTGGGATATATTAGTTCATTAGTTCATCTATATTGGTTCACTTGTGACATCGAGCCTATCGAAATGTAGTTGAAAGGGGCTTCGACAAGCTCAGCGTGACATAGTTTGTTGGTGTAATCCCTAGCTGTGATCATGTCACATTGAGCTTGTCGAAATGTGTGAGTTTAAACAAAATTATCTGTATTGTTATAGGTTTAGAAAAGCATAGTACTGCTCATTCTTAAAGCTAGTCCTTCTTTCCGCTAAATCTTTTCCTCGCTTCACTCATTAAAGGATACCGCTGCAATAAGGTTTAGGTACTCTGGTCTGCTGCTACTATGAGTGGTTGTAAAGCGCACAAGCCAATTTTTATAAACGGGATTGGAATGGAAAGCCCACAGGGGAGGAACGAGCCGAGGACTTGAAATAAAAAGCCCGACTAACCATAAAAAAAGCACTGGTTTTGCTTTACAAAAAAACTTAATCCATTTATTAATTTGAACAATATATACCCAAGTATCATGTCACATTGAGCCTGTCGAATGTAGTTAAAAGAGGCTTCGACAGGCTAAGCCTGACATACTCAGAGTCGATAGCTATTAGCTAATTAATTACTTCTTGTCAATCGTTCCACTTTTAGTTTCCACAATTTTCTTCTTTCTAAAACTGGGGAACTGCATGGGGCTTTTCTCTGGTCTTTCATCGCCCAATAAAACACCCCATTGTTTAAACTGCTCAGAGCGATCGAAAATGATTTTCAGCACCGCTATAATCGGTAAGGAGAGGAACATGCCGGAGACGCCTGCAATGGCGCCACCAATAAATACCCCAAGAATAGAAAAGAGTGCATTTATTTTTACTTTAGAGCCCACAATTCGAGGCATCAAGATATTATTATCTAAAAATTGAACCACTGCAATAACTACTAAAACGGTAAGTACAGGCCATAGTTCTGTAGAAGAAGTTAAGGTTAACAATACCCCAATTAAGTTTCCTATTAAGGCACCTACATAAGGGATAAGATTTAAAAGCGCAAAGATTACCCCAATTAATAAGGCATGCTTAATCCCTATGGCTAATAATATACCACCTAAAAGGATGGTCATATAAGTAACTTGAATCAATAAACCAACCAGGTAACTTTTAATGATAGATTCAGTTTCATAAACTACTTCTTTTACTTTAGAATGGTCGTCTGTTTTAAACCACATGAAAGAGAAACGAAGCAAAATATCTTTATAGAATAAGATCAGGTAAATATAGATGGGCAACAGACCAACAAATACAAAAACCCCACTTAAGGTAACTGCTGCACCACTGGCCGCTTTACCACCCATAGACAGCAAATCATCACTTTTCTCTCTTAAAAATGTTTCTTGTTTACCTGTATTTATACCTGTTAGTTGACTAACCCATTCTTTTAACGATTGCAAATGTTTAGCTACATTTTGCTTAATCTGCGGAAAATCATCTACCAAAAGGCCAATCTGTGCCGAGAAAAACCATACGATCCCTGCAATAAAAATCAACACAAATAAAATAGGTAAAATGATGGCAAGAGATTCAGGAAACTTGTATCTTTTTAAAATGCGATAGATGGGCAACAGCATAATGCTGATGAAAAATGCCATGATTACTGGCATAATGATGTCTCTGCCCACTACCAATATAGTAACCGCCAGCACTAGGCCTAATAATTCAATGGATCTTTTTACGGTGAGCGGAAATTCTTTCATAGATGGTTTGTTTTAGTAGCAGATAACACTAATATAGTTAAATTGTTTGTTTACGTGAAAAAAGAGCAGGAAAAAAGAACAAAGAGCAATGAATAAGGGATAAAGATGAAAGAATAAGGAGCAGAGATAGGAGCACATCACTTTCCTAAGAACTAGGACCGGCCTTGAATGCAAAGGAAGGAAGAATAGTTTAAATAGAAGAGATCCATTCAGCGGCTAGCTGAAGCAGACCTAGCGCTTGGCAATTTGTGCTCGTTTCCGGCAATGTTAGTATCACAATACCTCACACCTTACCTTCTAATTACTAAAACTCCCATTTAAAATATTAATTTTGCCTAGTCTTTCGCTTGGCTTTAAAGCTCTTTGCTTTGGTCTTTAAGCTTTAGTCTTTAAGCTTTATCCTTCTAAAATGTACACAACAGATACCATCATTGCTTTATCAACACCTCCAGGAAGTGGCGCCATTGGCGTAATTCGTTTATCTGGACCAGATGCCATTACTTTAACCAATGAAGTTTTTGCAGGTAAAGATTTAACCAAACAAGCAAGTCATACCTTGCATTTTGGCTTAATTAAAGACGATGAATTGATAGTGGATGAAGTTGTCGCAGGTTTATATGTAGCACCTAAATCTTACACCAAAGAAAACGTGGTAGAGATTTCTTGTCACGGTTCAAACTACATCATTCAGCAAATTTTAAACCTGTTGATTAAAAAAGGAGCAAGGGCAGCTAAACCGGGTGAATTTACCCTAAGGGCTTTTTTAAATGGGGCTTTCGACCTAAGTCAGGCAGAAGCAGTGGCTGATTTAATTGCCTCAGATAGCAAGGCTTCGCACGATGTGGCACTGCAACAAATGCGAGGTGGTTTTTCTTCAGAATTAAAAGAACTGAGGGATCAATTGATCCATTTTGCCTCGATGATTGAATTGGAGCTTGATTTTGCAGAAGAAGATGTAGAATTTGCCAACCGCGATCAATTGAAAGCTTTAATCTTGCGCATCAATAGTGTGCTGTACCGTTTAATCTCCTCTTTTGAGATGGGGAACGTGCTTAAAAATGGCGTACCGATTGTAATTGCTGGTAAACCTAATGTAGGCAAATCTACCTTGTTAAATGCTTTGTTAAATGAAGATAGAGCCATTGTATCTGACATTGCCGGAACCACAAGAGATACCATAGAGGATGAGCTGAACATTAATGGAATCATTTTTAGGTTTATTGATACCGCAGGTATTCGTGATACGGCTGATATTATTGAAGCCAAAGGGGTAGAGCGTACTTTAGAGCGTATGAAACAGGCCAAACTGATTATGTACATGGCTGATGCTTTACAAACGCCAGATGAACTGGAGGAACAATTGATTGATCTGAAGAAAATTGGTATTCCTTATTTGGCCATCGTAAACAAAGCAGATTTATTTACCGATGAGCAAAAAGCAGCCTTTGCCAAACAAGAGGTATTGTTTTTATCGGCTAAAGAGAATATTGGGGTAGAGGAGTTGAAAACTGCCTTACTAGCCAAAGTTAATCTACACTCTATTAACACCAGCGAAACTTTAGTGAGCAATGTGCGCCACGTACAGGCTTTAAGAAATACGGAAACTGCTTTGGCTAATGTGCTCAACAATATCGATAACCCTGTTACTTCAGATTTCTTGGCAATGGACATTAAACAAGCGCTTCATTATTTAGGGGAAATTACGGGTGCAGTTACTACTGATGATTTGTTAGAGAATATATTTAGTAAGTTTTGCATCGGAAAGTAATAAAAACGGTGCTTCGACAATCTCAGCATGACGATACTATGTTAGGTACGACAATAAAAAAACAACATCCAGAATGAGATTGCCATGGTCGATGAAAAATAGCCTTCGTAATGACGGTAATGGGGAGCGGGAGCAGTTATGACCCGTAAACCAAAGCCCCATCATTCCTACTCCCCACTGCCCCAAGAGCGTTGGACAGAAAGAACGGCGGGCCATGTGTAGGTCTGTGGGCGGAGGCATCGTTCTTTCTTGATCTTTTGTTTCTTTTCTATCAAGAGAAAAGAAAGAGCCCCTCGGCGGCGAGCCGAGGCAAGGCTAAGCGTTTGCGCTAACTATAGATGCTTAGACAGATTCAGCATGACAATACTAATGTTAGGTACGACAATTAAAAACAATAGCATGAATGAGATTGCCACATTCGATGAAAAATCACCTTCGCAATGACGGTTAAAGGAGCGGTCTGTGAACAAAGCACCAACTATTATATCTATGCATTGGCACTAACTAAAGGTGCTTCCACAAGCTCAGCATAAAGGTTAAATCCAAACCCAACATTCCGAGACTTTTTAGTTGACCAGAGCGAACTTTTTGTCTTTGGTATCAAGAATGAGCTTGTAGTTAAGGAAAAGCTTGTTCCCAGTCATTCCGCCAATGCCAAGGCCCTTCATCATGTCAACCTGTGCGCTAGATACCCCTTCCATATAGGTGACATGTCCGATGGGAAGCTCATATCCTGCAATTGTGATGTTGGCAGAGGTTTGAAGGCTGTTTGCGGTTAGCATTCGGCCCCAAGAGCTCACCTTACTGGTTGTTGCCTTTCCATTTGGTTGGGCCAGCGATTGTGCGGTCTTCTGGTCAGCGAGTAGTGAATACCTGCTAGATCCGGTATCAAAAAACAGCAAAGTCTGCTTGCCGTTTAATTTTGCAGGCAGCATAATGCTCTTTCTCATGTAGACAAAGTCTGTTAGCTGAATTTCTTTTAGTTTGCTGGGGATCTCTGGAGAAATGACTAAGGTTTGGCCCGGATAATCGATAACGAGTACCTTCTGGTCAATCAGGTCAGCACCGATAGTGCCAATAATCTCAATAGATTTTTTGTCCTTCCAGTTAATTTCTACTTTGCCCAAGTTTGTAGTTGCAATTTCAGTTGCATTGATTTGTACATTGTGCAACATGAAATTGATGGCAGTGGTTGCTTTGGCAGGTGTTTCTGGAACTACGGCACTTGGGTATTTATCGCTGATGGCTTTAAGTTTATTGCTGTAGAAAAGAGAATAGGGCGAACCTAGGTCAAATTGCATATAGAATGTTTTGGGGCAGTTTTTTAGCTTCACCGGAATGAGGATAGCCGAATGCTGTTCCCATTTGTTCAGCACCGAATCGCCCTGCCATTTAAATTTTAGCTTGTAGGCTGCTACTGGAAGGGAAAGCTTATTAGTTGGTTGTGGTTGCTGCTGGGAGCGTGAAGGATGGATGATTGCCGTAATCAATAACAGGCAAATGGCTGCTGTGCGTTTTAAAAGTTTTGGAGTGCTGTGCATATAGGTTTGTTTTGAACTGCAAAGCTAGGGGAGAAGGCAGGTTTTTTAGGGTTGTTAGGGGCGACATTTGCACGACAATAGCCCGACGTTTGGATGTTGAAGGTCTAGTTTGGTCTTTTTTCGTCCAAATCTGCCTTGCTGATTTCAAGCATTTGCCAAAAGAGTAGCCCTGCGTTAAATAAGTAAGTCACAAAAAATGGAACAAGGTAACTAATAAGGAATTCCCTTTTAAAATAGACGGCACTGATCAGATTATAGCCAAGGCAGAGCAGAAAAAAAATGTTGGTGGCTACCACCCAATAGATTTGGGTCCTGATGATCCTTCGCGCTATCTTTATTGTGCTGGCGTCCCTGTCTTTTGATCTTTTAAAAATCAATAAAGGAATGAGAAAGTGGAATACTGGGATTAAGATATAACTAAAGCAAGACAGGGTGAGCAGCTGCAAAAAATGCCGTTGCTCATCAGTATCCGGCTTAATATTTACCCTTATATCGCCTGTTGCCGATGTGCTGTTAAGCTGCTCAAAACTTGTGTCCAAGGCTTCGGCAATTACTTTGAGGGTAAAAGTCCTGGGTTCACTTGCTCCGCTTTCTATACGCTGAATCGTACGTCCAGTCACCTTTGTCAGTTCAGCCAACTGCTCTTGGGTCAATCCCTTGTTTTTTCTTGCTTGTGCTATTTTTTCGCCCAGTTCCATTTTTACGCTTAACAAAGATAGTATTTGCCGATAAATAATGAGTGGGTATGAATGAGGAAAGCAAACAT
The DNA here is from genome assembly GCF_005116505.1 of Pedobacter polaris. Lineage (GTDB taxonomy): Bacteria > Bacteroidota > Bacteroidia > Sphingobacteriales > Sphingobacteriaceae > Pedobacter > Pedobacter polaris. The sequence goes on along the minus strand of NZ_SWBR01000002.1, from coordinate 970,803 downwards.
TACAACGGTAATAATAATTTGATGCAAGAATAGTAAGATTGCTGAAATTGGTGCTGGAAAAGAAGATGCGGTTACAATAGGGAAGGCAACAAATACTTTTCAACGATCTCATCTGCTTGGAGGTGTCCAAATGCTGTACCATAGGCAGATGAGGTAATTACCACTACAATAGGAAGATCTTTGAAGATGTAGATTTTATTACCTCCATTTCCACTGCAATAATAAACCTCATGATTCTTGCCATTCACGAGGAAAGTTTTGTTCCAAAACAATAAGCCATAAAAGCCTGGTCTATCTGCTGGAAGCACTTGTAAGGGAGAAAGGCTTTTCTTTACCCACGATTTCTCAAGGATCCGTTTGCCTTTAAAAACGCCGTTGTCTAAATATAATTGACCATATTTTGCAAAATCAAGCGCACGCAGTTTAAGTCCTCCACCACCAAATGGCTTTCCTTGTGGTGTACGTGCCCATTCGAATTTTTCTATCCCCAAAGGTGCGAAAAGTTTACTTTGTGCATAGGCTTCTATACCTCCGGGTATCCTTTTGTCTAAAATATCCATTACAAGGTTCGTTCCTGCAGTAAAGTACGCCCAGCTCTTGCCATTTTCTCTGGTAGCACTCATTGGTAAGTCGAGTGTAAATTTGGTATAATCTGCCGTGGGATACATATTTTCCTCGTTTCCTAGGGAAGTATCTACCTCATCGTTTCCCTCAAAAGCAGCACTCATACTAAGTAGATCAACCAGTTTAACGCTATCTTTCTTTTCACTGTAAGCGGCATATTGATGCAAGTTGTAAAATTCTTTTAAAACCTGGTTTTCTGAGGAGATATAACCATCTTTTATGGCCATACCAGTTAGTGTTGAAGTGATCGACTTACTCACTGACCTTGGATCATGCAGACTTTCCCTATTTTCTTTGTTATAGTACTGTTCCAATAGTAATTCTCCTTTCTTAAGCACCACAATTCCATTAATCTTGCGATAAGTTTGCTCGGCTATTTTGGTGTTTAACTCAATGATGAGCCTTTGGTCTAAGTTTGCTTTAGAAAGCTCGAAACCACTTCCTGCAGCAATGGGTTCAGGAAGCATAGTTTGGGGATCTATCGTTTTCGGAATTCTTGTAACACTGAGTTTTGCTTGGTTCAATACTTCACCATACCTGAGGCCGTTGTGATCAATATACGTTCTGATCTGGATTTCTAGCACCTTTGGCTGTTTGCCCAGTAATCGATAGCCAGATTTTGACATGAAACGCTCCCATAGGTTAATGCTCCACAAGCCAGACCTGTTGTTACTGATCAATGCGATATCTAAGGGGCGCTTAGTGAGTTTATCTTCTAGTAGGATAGCACCTGGATGAAGATTTTCTGAATAGACCTTTAGACCATCCACCAAAAAATCAAAACTGTAATTACCTTTTGTGAATAGTTCATCAGGCTTTAGTTCTGGGGTTAGTTTGGCGAGTTCGCTTTGAAGGGATGCAGCTGGAGATAACAGCAGATAGAAATCCCTATCGGTGCTGATATTAAAAGAGGTAATTGCTCTTGAAGTCTGGATACTGTCTCTTAGAGGCCTGAAGTCATAAAAACTTAACTTTTGTGCCCAAGTATGTGATGCAAAAAGTTGTAATGAAAAAAGAAAGGCAACGGCAAAAATTTTAGGTTTCATAATGTAATTTTCGGCTAATTTAGCACAGACTGCCCCTATAAAATAGAACAAGATTAACCTGTTATAAAGAATTTATTAATTTACGAAAGAATAGTGGCGTGTCTCCGCTAATTTCTTTAAAACACCTGATCATATGACTTTGGTCAGCAAAACCAAACTGGTAGGCAATAGAACTGAGCGAAGTACCCGGAGCAGAAAGCTGGGAAAGCGCCCGCTCAACCTTTAGCCTACGAATGTACTCGGCCATAGTGCATCCAAGATATTTACTGAACGATCTCGAAAGATGAACTGGGTGAACGCCAGCTACCTCGGCTATTGCTTTAAGGTCTAGCTTAGAAAGATAATTATCTTGTAGAAGTTCTGTTACGCGTTTAATCCAAGAAGGGTAGAAATTAGAGCCTGATTGCTCAGGGAAAAGTGAAGCCATTGCCTCTATCACCAAGTGCTGAATTCCAAGTTCTACCGTGTCATCGGCCATTCTGCTCTCCTTTAGTATTTTGTAGAATATGATTTTGGTTTGATGACAAGAAACTTCAAAACTTCCTTCTTTCCCTTTCACCGTAGCATAGATTTCATCCATCCAACGTGGTTCTAGCTCTAGGTGCATGCCGTAGGTATTTCCTTTTGGTTTGATATTGTAATGAGATTCTTGAGCATTGTGAAATAAAAGACTGCCTGCAGAGAGGTTAACCTTGCCTTTTTTGCTACCTTCAATTACCTTTCCAGATAGGATAAAGGTAAAATAAGCATTCTCATGATGATGCCAGTCCACATAATCGTGGGTATAGGCGGTATTGGTGAGAATAAGTCCATCTGTATCTAGCCTTTGATTGGTTATACCAAAGAACTCACCTGAATTTAATTTTTCCATCCTCTTTTTAGAATGAAAATTGTCGTATTTGTTACTATGATGAACTCAGTTAATTGAATTTTGACGATACATAGGAATAGATATCTCCCAAGGTCGAGATAACGGTAAGGGAGGGGGAGCAGAGTCATGACACTTAAACTAAGCACTAAAACATTCCTATTCCCCACTGCCAAGAGCGTAGGGATGAAAGAACGGCGGGCCATGCGTAGGCCTGTGCGTGGAAGCATCGTTCTTTCTTGATGTTTTTGGTACTTTTTTCATCAAGAAAAAAAGGACTAGGGCTTTCGGCGCCCATGAGCCGAGGCAAGGTTGTGCGTAGCCATTTAACTAAAGGAGACTTCGACAGGCTCAGCATGACAACTAAATAACAACTCTAACGCTCTTTGCCGCGAGGCAACCTTCTTTGAAGGGCAAAGAAGGCAAACCCTTTTGGCTTCTCCTAGGCAACCTTGCGCTCTAGCCCTCTCACAAAACTTGCAAACACAGGCTACGGTTTTGCTGAAGGGCAAAACAGCTATGCCTTTTTCCACCCTCAATGCCTTCATTTGCCAGTTTTTTCTCCGTTGCTGGATAAGCCCCTGCGTGCTATCAATGTTGGAAGAAGGGAAAGTTGATGCAATAAACAGCAGGCTATGGGCTTAACCCACAGTTATTTTAGGAGCAGAGTCATGACACTAAACTAAAGCACTAAATATCCCTATTCCCCACTGCACCAAGAGCGTAGGGCCGAAAGAACGGCGGGCCACGCGGGAGCCTGTGGGTGGAAGCATCGTTCTTTCTTGATGTTTTTGGTACTTTTTTCATCAAGAAAAAAAGGACTAAGGGCTTCGGCGCCCATGAGCCGAGGCAAGGCTGAGCGGTGGCGTTTTAACTAAAAAAGTGCTTCGACAGGCTCAGCATGACAAACTAGTTAGATACAGCAATTAAAATAGCAGCAATGACGGTTGGGTAGTTTGTGCTAAGCTTTAATCTCTTATCTTCTAAATACCATGTTTCATCAATTATTTATTGGTGCTCAACGACAATCTTGAAAAATCAATTTAATAGCGTTTATATTCATACTGGATATTTAGAATGGTGTATGAACTCTTGGTTAACAAGATGAAGTTACTATCGGTAACTCCATATAAAAGGGTATAGATTATTTCACAAGACTGCATTGCTTCTTTATTAGCATAATTTATTCACCATTGATATTAGTCAGCTTCAGAACAGATTTTTGATACTATTGACATTAGTTTTCATTTATAATTGTAGAGATACCATTATTCAACGAAGGTTATCTAATCCTATCACGTCTAAAAGGGGGTATTAGCGTTTTCAGCTCTATTTCACAGTTTCTTGATTAAAAAGGGTTTTATTTATTCTATTCAACCCTGTGGGAAGGACTACTCCCCACAGGGTTGATTTATTTTCGCTGATTTGCAAAAGTACATTTGCGGCGTTTAATTACGAATAAAACGCTGTCGAGTATGAAACTATTTTACAAACGCATTCTACTTTTATTTATTATCCTAATTGGGATGATTTTTGCAACTCCGGTTTTTGCTGAAGGATCTAAAGATTTTTATCCTTCGGGTGTTTCAGGAAATAGAGCTTTCTTAGTAAGTACGACTACTTATCCAGGGGGATTTATTTCCGCAAATAGTTACCCATTTTTAACAGAAGGCGCTCATTACGCTTATGTTAAAAATGGAGAAACAATAGCAGCCGCCTCTAGTGCACAAAACGTAAGTAATGGACGCATTAGGCTTACTGCTCCAGATGGTACCGTATATACCTCAACAAATACTGATATTGGTCGTATTTATAACCATGCAGTGAATGTACCTGCAGCTGGGTTAGCGGCAATGGCCACTAACCGTGCGTCTGAATTGGCTGGTTCAAGAATTGGATATGCCCCTTTTGAAAGAGTTGCTAGTGCAGCCCAAGAGGGAGTTTGGAAGATAGAATTTATATCTCCCAGTGCTGGTGTGTCTACAAGCCCTGTAACTATTGATGCTGATGCGAATTGGGCTCAAGCAACAAATGCTTCAGTATCTGCATGGGATGTATCTGTATTTGCAAATGCTGTTACCACAACCCCTGTAACAGGGAGAATTTATTCAAATGTTTTGAATCTGATGTTACCTCAAACATGGAACGCTGGGGAAGGTTTTTATGGAAAGCATTATGTATTAACAAAAGATGGATATGCCTATTTGGTAAACGAAAATGGTTTAAATGGAGCAGCTTACACATTTTTCGTTAACAGTAAGGGTTTTACTAGTGCCGCTGGTGGTGCAGGTAGTCCTACCTATAAAAGCTTAAATTCCTCTACGGTTAATGTTTTTGTTAAAGATCCTCGAACAGCTGATAATGCTAATGGAATAACCCATAAGATATTTTATAATAAACCAGATGATACCAATCTCCCGGCAACAGCAACATTCGCCGATGGGGGAACTACTTGGTTAAAACCAGCTAGTGTTGTAGTTCCTACGGTAACTAACATCGTCTTTGAGGGGGTGGAGAATTCTGGTTCAAATGTTAGTAGTAAAGGAGCAAATATTAAATTTGATTCAAATGTTAATGGTACGTACAAAATTTTAATTCCAGGTGGTGGGAATTTTATAGATAGGGTGTTGACAGGTACCACAGTTGCTGGGAACAATACCGTGGTTTGGGACGGAGCTGCAGGCTTGTCTGTGGCAGACCCTGTCAGTCCAGGTATCAAAGTGCCTCCTGGTACTGTTTTGAATCAAGTAAAAGTTCAATTATTTGGAGCAGAGGTGCATTTCCCATTCATTGATGTGGAGATTAATCCAAATGGGTTAATTATCGAGCAATTAACAACCGACGGTGCTTATAATCTTGTTGCCGGTGGAGATATTGTATATTGGGACGACAGCAATGTATCTAATGCTGGTACTCCACCTAACCCTAAAAAAGCTGTATTAGGGATATCAAATATCAGTAGTAATGCGAATGGGCATAAATGGGGTGCCAACCCAGGTGCGGGAGCAGGTGATTATGGTAATGAAAAGTCGCTTGATACCTATACGTTTGTTCCGGGAGCAGAGATAACAAAAGTTATTGCTGTTACCATTGCACAGGCAGATTTAGAAGTTACCAGTATTACACCTTCTGTAACTAACCAAACTGTAGGGAATACAGTTACTTATACTGTAGTAATTAAGAACTTAAATACAGCTGGTGTAAGTGTGAGCGATGTAACAGGCGCTACATTTGGTTTAGAATACCCAACTGGCTTTACAGTGAACTCTGCGGTATTAACCGTAAATACTGGAACCATTGTTGAAAGTTCACCAACTACGACAGCCACTAAATTTTCTTCTACTTTAAGCATGACTTCGGGTTCCCAAGCTACTTATGTAATTACAGGAACAATAGGAGCAGCCTTAAAAAATACAACACTTACACCTAGAGCAACCATCTTGCGTCCAGCAGATATCGCCGATCCAAATGCAACAGACGAAAGTACGCCAACATTTTCTGGCAATGTGGATACAGAATGTGATGGAAATCCAAGTGGAGTAGGGTGTAATAATATAAAATCACCAACTGGTGTTACCATCCCGAATTCTCCACCAGTTGGTGTGCCTAACGTAAGTAGTACTAATATGAACACTACATTAACAGTGGCTGATGGTGCAACAGGAACAGGCGGGGATTTATTGGTAAATGATACTGATGCTGATGGAGATGCACTTGTTGTCACTAAGTTTACTGTTGCAGGTTCTGCTGGTGACAAAACGTTAGGTGGCGCTGGCTTTTTAATTCCTGGTCAAGGAACAATTACCATCAACGCAAACGGTAGTTACTCGTTCGTTCCGGTAACCAACTTTACTGGTGCGGTTAATACGATTACTTACACGCTAAGTGATGGAACTGCTACGACAACAACCACTTTAAATATAACAGTAAATGCAACAAACAGCGCTCCAACAGGAGTAGCTAATACAAATACCGTTGCAGAAGATGTAACTTTAACAGTTGCCGACGGTGCTACAGGCGTTACTGGAGATTTATTGGTAAACGATACAGATCCAGAAAATGATGTACTCACGATTACAAGCTATACCATTGCAGGTATTGTAGGTACGCAAACTGTTGCTACACCTGTACTGATTCCGGCGGTTGGTACGATTACCATCAATGCAAATGGTTCCTATACTTTCGTTCCAGTTGCCAACTATAACGGCACTGTTCCACAAATTACCTATACGGCAACTGATGGCACGGCTACGGCAACTTCTACTTTAGATATTACGGTAACTCCGGTTAATGATGCCCCTGTGCTGACTGCCAATACCAACACTGTTGCCGAAGATGTAACGTTAACGGTAACTGATGGTGCTACCGGTGTAACAGGAGACATCCTAGTTAACGATAGCGATGTTGATGGCAATACATTAACTGTAGCTAGCTATACCATTTTTGGTGTGGTGGGTACAGAAACAGTAGGTACACCAGTGGTGATTACCAACGTAGGTACCATTACCATTAATGCGAATGGTTCATACACATTCGTGCCAGCACTTAATTACAATGGCAACGTTCCTCAAATTACTTATACCGCAACTGATGGCACCGCTACAGCGACTTCAACTTTAGATATTACGGTAACCCCTGTTAATGATGCACCAGTAGCCGTTAACAATACGGGCAATACCAACGAAGATGTAACCTTAACAGTAACCGATGGCGCTACAGGTGTAACCGGTGATATCTTGGTTAACGATACCGATGTTGAAGGCAATACATTAACAGTTGCCAGCTATACCATTGCAGGCATTATAGGTACGCAAACTGTAGGCACTCCTGTGGTGATTACCAACGTAAGTACCATCACCATTAACGTAGACGGAAGCTACACGTTTGTGCCGGCGGCTAACTATAACGGTGCAGTTCCAGTAATGACCTATACGGTTACTGATGGAACGGCCACTGCTACGGCAACCCTAACCATTACCATTAACCCTATAAACGACACCCCTGTTTTGGCGGCCAACACGAATACGGTCGCCGAAGATGTAACCTTAACGGTCGCCGATGGAGCTACAGGTGTAACCGGCGACATCCTGGTTAACGATACCGATGTTGATGGAAACACATTAACAGTTGCCAGCTATACCATTGCAGGCATTGTAGGTACGCAAACTGTTGCTACACCTGTACTGATCCCAGCGGTTGGTACCATTACCATAAACGCGAACGGATCTTACACTTTCGTTCCAGTTGCCAACTATAATGGCACTGTTCCACAGATTACCTATACGGCAACTGATGGCACGGCTACCGCTACCTCAACTTTGGATATTACGGTTACACCGGTTAACGATGTACCAGTGCTTACTGCCAATACAAATACTGTTGCCGAAGACATAACATTGACTGTTGTTGATGGCGATGCTGGAGTTACCGGAGATATACTTGTTAACGACAGCGATATTGATGGAAACACATTAACAGTTGCCAGCTATACCATTGCAGGCATTGTAGGTACGCAAACTGTTGCTACACCTGTACTGATCCCAGCGGTTGGTACCATTACCATCAACGCGAACGGATCTTACACTTTCGTTCCGGTTGCCAACTATAACGGCACTGTTCCACAGATTACCTATACTGCAACCGATGGTACGGCTACCGCTACCTCAACTTTAGATATTACGGTAACGCCAGTAAATGATGCACCAGTTGCTGTTGCAAACACGGGTAATACCAATGAAGATGTGACCCTAACTGTTGCCGATGGTGCTACTGGTGTAACTGGAGACATCTTGGTTAACGATACCGACATAGACGGCAATACCTTAACGGTTGCCAGCTATACCATTGCGGGCATTGTGGGTACGCAAATTGTTGGCACTCCTGTTGTAATTGCAAATGTTGGTACAATCACCATCAACGCGAATGGAGCCTACACTTTTGTACCTGCAGCAAACTATGATGGAGCAGTACCAGTAATTACCTATACTGCAACTGATGGCACTGCTACAGCGACTTCAACTTTAACTATAACGATTAATCCTATAAACGACGCACCAATTGCGGTCGCAAATACCAATACTACATTAGAAGATACAAATTTGACTGTTGCTGATGGAGCAACGGGTGTTACAGGAGATATATTGGTAAATGATACAGATGCAGAAGGAAATACCTTAACTGTAACAGACTACAGCATAGCTGGTATAGCAGGTACCCAAACTGTTGGTACTCCTGTAATTATAACGGGAGTAGGAACAATTACAATTAATGCAAATGGAAGTTACGCTTTCCAACCAGTAGCCAATTATAATGGTGCAGTGCCTTCGATTACTTACAACATTACTGACGGAAATGGAGGAACTGCTACCAGTACACTAGCTATTGCTATAACTCCAGTAAATGATATCCCTTCATTTACAAAAGGTGCTGATCAAGTTATCGCAATTAATTCTCCTGCTCAAACTGTAACACCTTGGGCAACTACAATTAGCAGTGGGCCTGCAAATGAAAGCTCACAAACCCTAAACTTTGTAGTTACAAATGATAAAAACGGTTTGTTTACCACTCAACCGGCGATAAGTTCTACGGGTGTTTTAACCTACACTCCAGCTGCTGGTCAGTACGGTAAAACAACGGTAACAGTTTATATCCAAGATAACGGTGGTACAGCAAATGGAGGTGTAGATCAATCTGCCACTCAAACATTTGTAATCAGCGTTAAACCTGTTGGAGTAACAGATACAGATATCACTCCAATTAACACAGCTACAACTACAGTGGTAACTGCAAATGATGGTCCAAGTGGGATAGGTACAACCGTAATTCCAGGTGGCACAAATCCAACCAATGGATCAATTACCATTAACCCTGATAAATCTATTACCTACACACCTAACAACGGTTATGTGGGCAACGATACTTATACTTACATTTTGGAAACCCCAGATGGTGTAAAATCAGATCCAATTACAGTGAATATTACTGTTTACGATCCAAAAATTACATTAGCTAAAGAAGGTATTTACAACGACTTTAATGCAAATGGTAAAGTAGATGCTGGTGATAGAATTAACTACACTTTTGTAGTAACCAATACGGGCACGGTTCCAGTAACAAACATTACCATAAGCGATCCCGCTGCAACTATTACTGGTGGTCCAATCGTTTCACTTGCTGTTGCTGGGGTAGATAACAGTACTTTCACTGGCTTCCATACTTTAACACAAGCAGAAATAGACAACGGAGGTGTGTTCAACCTGGCTACGGCTACAGGAAAAGACCCTAAAAACAATAACGTAACCACTACTTCTAACGATCCTACACCATTGTCGCCAACCGATCCGAACTATCCGGTTACACCACCAACACCGGCATGTCCAACCTGTACCGTTACTCCAATCTTACAGACAGGGGCGATGACCTTGGCAAAGGATGGTTCATACAACGACTTTAACGCAAATGGCAAGGTAGATGCTGGAGATCGCATCAACTACACCTTCGTGGTAACCAATACTGGTAACGTAACGTTGACCAATGTTACCATTACGGATGCAAATGCGACCATCACAGGTGGCCCGATTGCTTCATTAGCGGTTGGTGCATCAAATAACAATACTTTTACAGGTTATCATGTATTAACCCAGGCTGATATTGATAACAGCGGGGTTTACAACTTGGCAACCGCGAAGGCAAAAGACCCTAAAGGCAAGGATATTACTACTACCTCAAATGATCCAACACCTTTAGATCCAACCGATCCTAACTATCCGGTTACGCCACCAACACCGGCCTGTCCAACCTGTACCATCACACCGATCGTTCAGACCGGCAGCATGTCACTGGCTAAAGACGGTTCATACAATGACTTTAATGCAAATGGCAAGGTAGATGCTGGCGACCGTATCAACTATACCTTTGTGGTAACCAATACAGGCAACGTAACGTTGACCAATGTTACCATTACGGATGCAAACGCAACCATTACTGGTGGCCCGATTGCTTCATTGGCAGTAGGTGCATCAAACAACAATACTTTTACAGGTTTCCATACCCTAACCCAGTCTGAAATTGACAATGGGGGTGTTTACAATTTGGCTACCGCTACAGGTAAAGATCCGAAGGATAAAACGATCACTACTACTTCGAATGATCCAACACCTTTAGATCCAACCGATCCTAACTATCCAGTTACTCCACCAACACCGGCCTGTCCAACTTGTACCATTACCCCAATTGTACAAACCCCAAGTCTAGCTTTAATAAAAGACGGCTCATACAATGACTTTAATGCGAACGGCAAGGTAGATGCTGGTGATAGAATTAACTACACTTTTGTGGTGACCAATACGGGTAACGTAACGTTGACCAATGTTATGGTAACCGATCCTTCAGCAACCATTACTGGTGGTCCAATTGTTTCACTTGCTTCTGGAGCAGTGAACAGTAATACTTTTATCGGCTATCATGTATTAACACAGGCAGAAATTGATAACGGAGGTGTGTTCAACCTGGCTACGGCTACGGGAAAAGATCCTAAGAACAATAACGTAACCACTACTTCGAACGATCCGACACCACTGTCGCCTACAGACCCGAACTATCCGGTTACACCGCCAACACCAGCATGCCCGACCTGTACTGTTACACCAATCGTACAGACAGGGGCTATGACCTTGGCAAAAGATGGTTCATATAATGACTTTAACGCGAACGGCAAGGTAGATGCTGGCGACCGTATCAACTATACCTTTGTGGTAACCAATACGGGTAACGTAACGTTGACCAATGTTACCATTACGGATGCAAACGCGACCATCACAGGTGGCCCGATTGCTTCATTGGCGGTAGGTGCATCAAATAACAATACTTTTACCGGTTTCCATACCTTAACCCAGTCTGAAATTGACAATGGAGGTGTTTACAACCTGGCTACGGCTACAGGTAAAGATCCGAAGGACAAAACGATCACTACTACTTCGAACGATCCGACACCTTTAGATCCAACCGATCCGAACTATCCGGTTACGCCACCGACACCGGCATGTCCAACCTGTACCATTACTCCAATTGTACAGACAGGTGCATTGACCTTGGCGAAAGACGGTTCATACAACGACTTTAACGCAAATGGCAAGGTAGATGCCGGAGACCGTATCAACTATACCTTTGTGGTAACCAATACTGGTAACGTAACGTTGACCAATGTTATGGTAACCGATCCTGCTGCAACCATTACTGGTGGCCCGATTGCTTCATTGGCAGTAGGTGCATCAAATAACAATACTTTTACCGGTTTCCATACCTTAACCCAGTCGGAAATTGACAATGGAGGTGTTTACAACCTGGCTACGGCTACAGGAAAAGATCCGAAGGACAAAACGATTACAACTACTTCGAACGATCCAACACCTTTAGATCCAACCGATCCTAACTATCCGGTTACTCCACCGACCCCAGCTTGTCCAACCTGTACCATCACTCCGATCGTTCAGACCGGCAGCATGTCACTAACAAAAGAGGGTGTTTACAGTGATGTTAACGGAGATGGAAAGGTTAACGTGGGCGACCGCATCAACTATACCTTCGTGGTAACCAATACTGGTAACGTAACGTTGACCAATGTTATGGTAACCGATCCTGCTGCAACTATCACCGGCGGACCAATTGCTTCATTGGTAGTAGGCGCAGTAGATAACTCGACCTTTACAGGTTATCATGTATTAACTCAGGCTGATATTGATAACAGCGGGGTTTACAACCTGGCTACGGCTACAGGAAAAGATCCGAAGGACAAAACAATCACAACGACTTCGAATGATCCAACACCTTTAGATCCAACCGACCCTAACTATCCGGTTACGCCACCGACACCAGCTTGTCCAACCTGTACCATTACACCAATCGTACAGACAGGTGCAATGACCTTGGCGAAAGACGGTTCATACAATGACTTTAATGCAAATGGCAAGGTAGATGCTGGTGATAGAATTAACTACACTTTTGTAGTGACCAATACTGGTAACGTAACGTTGACCAATGTTATGGTAACCGATCCTGCTGCAACCATTACTGGTGGCCCGATTGCTTCATTGGCAGTAGGTGCAATAGATAATTCAACATTTACAGGTTATCATGTATTAACACAGGCTGATATTGACAATAGCGGAGTTTACAATTTGGCTACCGCTACAGGTAAAGATCCGAAGGACAAAACGATTACAACTACTTCGAACGATCCAACACCTTTAGATCCAACCGATCCTAACTATCCGGTTACTCCACCGACACCAGCTTGTCCAACCTGTACCATCACACCAATCGTTCAGACCGGCAGCATGTCACTGGCAAAAGAGGGTGTTTACAGTGATGCCAATGGAGACGGAAAGGTTAACGTGGGCGACCGCATCAACTATACCTTCGTGGTAACCAATACAGGAAATACCACTCTTACTAATGTTATGGTAACCGATCCTGCAGCAACCATCACGGGTGGTCCAATAGCTTCACTGGCAGTAGGCGCAGTAGATAATTCAACCTTTACAGGTTACCATGTATTAACTCAGGCTGATATTGATAACAGCGGAGTTTACAACCTGGCAACAGCGAAGGCAAAAGACCCTAAAGGCAAGGATATCACTACTACTTCGAACGATCCAACACCGTTAGATCCAACGGATCCTAACTATCCGGTTACACCACCGACACCGGCATGCCCAACCTGTACCATCACACCGATTGTACAGACAGGTGCAATGACCTTGGCAAAGGATGGTTCATACAATGACTTTAATGCGAATGGCAAGGTAGATGCTGGCGACCGTATCAACTATACTTTCGTAGTGACCAATACAGGTAACGTAACATTGACTAACGTTAATGTAAGCGATGTTAATGCAATAATTACTGGTGGTCCAATCGCTACACTAGCAGTGGGAGCTACAGATAATACTACATTTACTGGCTACCATGTATTAACTGCAGCAGAGCTAGACAATGGAGGAGTGTTTAACACCGCAACTGCAACTGGTAAAGATCCGAAGGACAAAACAATCACTACTACTTCGAATGATCCAACACCACTTGATCCGACAGATCCGAATTATCCGGTAACGCCACCAACTCCGGCTTGCCCTACTTGCACGGTTACACCAATCGTTCAAACTGGTAGTATGAGTTTGGCCAAGGAAGGTGTTTACAATGACTTTAACGCTGATGGAAGGGTTAATGTAGGCGATAGGATTAACTACACCTTCGTTGTAACCAATACTGGAAATACAACACTTACCAACATCACTGTTACAGATCCTAGTGCAGTAATTACGGGTGGTCCTTTGGCAACACTTGCCGCTGGTGCCAGCAATAATAGCACATTTACCGCTTACCATATCTTAACACAAGCTGATATTGATAATGGAGGAGTATTTAATGTGGCAACAGCTAAGGGTAAAGATCCTAGAGGAAAAGACATTACAACTACTTCTATTGATCCAACACCATTAAATCCAACAGATCCAAACTATCCGGTTACGCCGCCAACACCGGCATGCCCAACCTGTACTGTTACACCAGTACCACAAATTGGAAGCATGAGTATAGCAAAAGAAGGTACTTATAGCGATACCAATGGCGATGGTAAGGTTAACATCGGCGACCGTATAAACTATACCTTCGTGGTAGCCAATACTGGAAATGTAACCTTAACAAACATTACCGTTACAGATGCAAATGCAGTTGTAAATGGCGGTCCGTTAACCACACTTGCAGTGGGTGCTAGCAATAACACTACATTTACTGCTTACCATATCTTAACACAAGCAGATATGGATAATGGCGGAGTATTTAACAGTGCTGTAGCTAAAGGAAAAGATCCTAAGAACAAAGACATCACTACTACTTCTAACGATCCAACACCTTTAAATCCAACTGATCCGAATTACCCTATAACGCCACCAATACCGGTATGTCCAACCTGTACAGTTACACCAATTGTACAAACTGGCAGCATGACACTATTAAAAGATGGTGTTTACAATGATACCAATGGCGATGGTAAGGTAAATGTAGGCGATCGTATCAACTATACCTTCAGGGTAACCAATACTGGTAACGTAACTTTAACCAACATTACAATTGCAGATGCGAATGCCACCATCAATGGAGGTCCTTTAGCCTCACTAGCTGTTGGCGCAAGTAATAGTACAACCTTTACCGGTTACCATGTGCTTACACAAGGAGATATAGATAATAAAGGTGTGTTTAATACCGCAACAGCAACTGGAAAAGATCCTAGAAACCAAACGATTACCGTTAATTCTACAGATCCGACACCAGTGGTTCCTGGTGCTCCTGAATATCCAATTAATCCACCAACACCGGCATGTCCAACCTGTACTGTTACACCAATTGTACAAATAGGATCGATTGCCCTAGTTAAAACGGTAACAAATACTGGAACTGGCGCAGGTGGTAATTTTGTATTAGGTGATGCAATTCAGTATACTTTTACCATTACAAATACTGGTAATGTTACTTTGAGCGGCATTACTTTAACAGATGTTAAATTGGGTACCGGAACAATAGCGATACCAGGTACACTTGCACCAAATGCAACAGCTACAATAGTTAGAACCTATACGGTTATCGCTTCAGATATTGCAGCAGGTAATGTAACAAATACGGCTGTAGTAAATGCAAAAGATCCGGCGAACAACCCGATTACTGATGTTTCTGGAAGTACTACAACTAACAATACACCAACAGTAACATCTTTGGCAAAACCACCAGTAGCAAATAATGATGCTGCAACTACACGTCAGAATGACCCTGTTACAGTTACCGTAGTTACAAACGATGTTCCGGGTAGTACACCAATTGCTCCTGCTACAGTAGTAATCACGGTGCAACCAGCTCATGGTACCGTAAAAGTAAATGCAGATGGTACGGTAACCTATACACCAAACCCTGGTTATGTAGGTACAGACACTTTTACTTATACTGTGAAAGATGCAAATGGACAAACCTCTAATCCGGCAGTAGTAAACCTAACAGTGGTGCCAAGTAATCCTAAAGCAACAAATGATGCTGCTAAAACAACATTTAACACTCCGGTAACCATTCCAGTGATCTTAAATGATGTGAAAGATGGTGCTGACTTCGATCCGGCTACAATTGAGATCATAGGACAACCTCAACATGGTACCATTAAAATTAATGCTGATGGAACCATTACCTATACACCAAAAGATGGTTACACCGGTACAGAAACCTTTACTTATAGAGTAAAAGATAAGTATGGCAACTGGACAAATGCAGCCACTGTAACTGTTTTAGTGGAAGGTACATTTATACCGAATGTAATTACACCAGATGGTGATGGCAAGAATGACTACTTCGTTATTGTAGGCTTGCCTAACTATGACAGGGTAGAAGTAGAGTTCTATAACCGTTGGGGTAACCAGGTTTATATCAATAACAATTATAAAAATGATTGGAATGGCGAAAGACTGAATGAGGGTACTTACTATTATACCATTAGACTTAGAAAAGGAAATACAGTTTCTGTTCAAAAAGGGTGGGTATTAATTAAACGTTAATCGGTCAAATTGCACAATATTTCAATAGTAGAAAACATGAAAAAGCATTATATCAAACGAACAATCATCGGTCTAGGTCTTATCCTCGCAGGGATAAGTCCTGCAGGTGCACAGCAGAACATTCAGTTTACGCAGTACATTTTTAATTCGATGAGCGTAAACCCTGCATATGCAGGATATAAGGAAGAATGGTTCGGTCAAGTTGCTCTTCGCACGCAGTGGACAGGCTTAGAAGGTGCTCCTAAAACTGGGCAACTGTCATTCGATGGCATTGTTGATCCGGTGAGCAAAAGAATGGGAGTGGGTTTGCAGGTTACTGCCGATAAACTAGGCCCCCAATCGGCTACATCGGCCTATGCTAACTTTGCCTATCGCCTTAGGCTAAATGCAGAAGATACCCAACGCTTAAGCTTTGGGATTGCAGTTGGGGTAACCAACTATGGTCTCGACGGAACGCAACTGAACCCAGTAGATCAGAGCGATCAGAACCTTCCTAGCGGACAATTAAGCAATTACATTCCAGATGCCCGCTTTGGTGTATATTACTACAGTGAAAAATTCTATGTGGGAGCTTCTGTAATGGATCTTTTTTCTGGAGATAGCGATAACGGGATCTTTAGATGGGATGCAGGAAGCTCAGGAAATTTAAAGCGCAAACGCCATGTGTATGCTATCGCAGGTATGGTGACAGATCTTTCAGATGGAATAAAGCTTAGACCAAGCATATTGCTCAAGGAAGATTTTAAAGGTCCAACAAGTTTGGATCTGAGTGGCATGTTCATTTTTAATGAGCGATTTTGGTTAGGCGCCTCTTATCGAACAGGGCTAAAAATTTGGAACAAAGATTATAGCAACGGTATGGATCTTACCAATACCAACTCGGTATCTGGCGTTGCGCAGTTTCATGTAAACAGTAACCTAAGGATTGGGTATTCTTACGATTATATGCTGAACAAGTTGGGCTCAACCCAATCTGGCTCACATGAAATTACTTTAGGCATGACCTTTCCAAGAAGCTTTAGCCGTTTGTTAAGTCCAAGATTTTTCTAAGAGGTTTATCCCATAAAATTATGAAGAAATATATTATCATCGTATTAATTGCACTCACTAGTCTGAATTCAGCATTTGCACAGGCACAATTTAACCTCCGCGACCGTGCACAAAAGTTTTATAACGAATATAAATATTACCAGGCAGCAGCACTTTTCCAAAAGTTGGTTGATGTTAAAAATCCTAAGCTCGAAGATTTAGAAGGCTTGGCAGATTGCTATGTAAAATTAAAAGATTATGAAGCAGCAGAAAACTGGTATGCAAGAGTAATAGCAACATCAGGCAGCAAGCCAGAAAATTTAATGTTATACGGAGAAACGCTTAAAAATAACTTGAAATATGACGCGGCAAAAAAAGTATTACAACAATATGCAACTACAACAGGTAATAAAGCTGCTGTTGAAGTAGAACTTGCAGGTTGCGATTCGGCACTGCTATGGATTGCAAATCCAACCATACATCAAATTAAAAATGAAAGTCTTATAAATACACCTTTGGCCAACTTCTCTATATTCCCTTACCAAAACGGAGTGTTTTTTACAGGGGAGCCTGCTCCAAACGGTTATAAAGATCTTTACGACCGCACAGGACACCCTTACCTGAGAATTTTTACAGCTGCTAAAGGAGATCAAAATGCTTTGAGCAATCCACGAGTAGACTCGATGCTTTATAATAAAGGCGAGTATCACATTGGGCCGGTAAGTACCAATAAATCAGGTTCTGTTTTGTATGTAACCAGAACTACTACTGGTAAAATACTTGAGGTGGTAAAAGCAGGAAAATACAAATATAGTACAGCTAATTTGGAGCTATATCTCTATAAAAATTCAAATGGCAAATGGGTCGAAGCTGCATTTCCCTATAATAATGTAGAAAAATATTCTGTTGGTCATGCTGCATTAAGTAAGGATGAACAGACCTTATATTTCATTTCGGATATGCCGGGTGGTTTAGGCGGAACGGATATCTGGTACTGTGAACTTCAAGCGGATCAAAGCTGGGGCACACCTCAAAATGCTGGTCCAGACATTAATACTGTAAAAGATGAAATGTTTCCTAATGTAGATGAGGATGGAACGCTCTACTTTTCAAGTACCGGATGGCCAGGAATGGGGGGACTTGATATTTTTAGTACAAAAGGTAGCAAACAATCGTGGACTAAACCACAAAACTTAAAGTTTCCATTAAATTCTCCAGGAGATGATTTTGCTTTTCTAACCCTTATCAACAAAGGTAATATTGCTACAGGATACCTTTCATCAAACCGTAAAGGTGGAGCTGGAAACGATGATATCTATAGCTTTACCTATAACTATATTGCTCCAAAGGTTGTGTTGGCTTTGAACGGTAATATTGGCAATAAAAAAACAGGAGAAATTATTCCCGGAGCTACGGTTACCCTATATAACGAAGGCCATCAAGTTGTGGCTCGTCAAAGCAGTACAGGCCAAGGCACTTTTATGTTTGATCTTGAACCAGGTAAAACTTATCAACTGGTAGGTCAGAAAGAGAAATTTTATGCCGACTCTGCTACGATCGTTACAACAGGTATCAACAAATCTCAAGTCCTAAACGCAAAGTTACAGTTAGAGCCGTTGTTTGAAATAGGTAAGACAATAGCAATTCAAAATATTCATTACAACTTTGATAAGGATAACATCAGGCCAGATGCCGCTAAGATTTTAGATGAGCTTGTGCGTACTATGCGAGATAATCCGACCTTGGAGATAGAGCTAGGTTCGCATACCGATAGCCGAGGCATAGATATTTATAACATTGATCTTTCTCAACGTAGGGCCAGATCGGTTGTAAATTATTTGGTAACGCGAGGTATTGCAAGGGAACGGATGACAGCTAAAGGTTATGGAGAAACCCAATTATTAAACAAGTGTAGTAATGGAGTTAGCTGTACAGTAGCGGAACATCAAGCAAACAGAAGAACCGAATTTAAGATAATCAAATATTAGCGTAGTTAATAAGCTGTTGAAAAAACAGCTTATTAACCTAATCTTTTTATAAAGAAGATCTGATTAGTATTATTATGATGGAAGTTAAAAAAACATGGGCTATTGCAGTTATTTTAATTGCATTTATAGCATTAATTTTAATCGTTATTTATTTAATATAATAACCCAAATAAATTTCTAAAACATAACACTAAGTTCGTACCATAAGACAATAAACCCAGTTTCGGCTGGGTTTTCTTTTTACCTATTCCTTAAGGAAACCACTCACGTTCTGCTTAACCTATTTGGTCTAAACGGCAGAAACAATCAAGTATATTAAGTCAATTGACTACGTTGTTGATTTCGATATTCAGAAGGGCTACAGCCTATAATTGCCTTGAATTGACGGTTGAATGATGGTTGGGAGTTAAATCCACTTTTCTCTGCTATGGTCTCAAGACTGGCCTCTTTTGTGCTATCTGTTAGCAATTCGCAGGCGTATGCAACACGGAGATTATTTATGTATTGATGAAAGGTTTGATGTGCTTGTCTGCTCAGCACTTGCGTAAGATGATGATTTGGCATCTTAAGGTGTGTTGCCAAACCACTTAGAGACAAAGAAGGTTTCAGAAACAATTTTTCTTCTAGCATGGTACTCTTTAACTTGTCGTCATAATTATTCAACTGTTCAACGGATAGCGAAGATTTCCAATACTTACCTACAGGGTTCTTTAGCATTTCTTTCGACTTGTCTGGAATTACCGTAATGCTTGGGGAAATTAGTTCTCTTACAACAAAGTGGTAGGTTAAGCATATAAAGATGAGCATACACGAATAGATTAGCATCCTAAGTAGGTTTACTGCTGTTTGATGCTCAAACATGGTGTGGGAGAAGGAAACTGCTAGTAGTACAATACCTAAGAATAAAAGGGCAATCCTCACAAAGGCAAATATCACCACATTATATTTGATCTTATTCTTAAGGAGTTGCCTTTCGAGTGGAAGAGAACTCAAAGTATATCCGATTAAGGATATTGGACCGAAGAGATAAAGTTGTCTGGTAAATATCAATTGCGTACGCTCATCAATGTTGGAAAGACCTAGAACAAGTATCAGAAACCAACCTGCGTAGTACAAAAATGGAATGGAATGGATAAATACCCATTTTATAGATATTCTGCTATCTTTAAGAGAAACCATGCCGAAATAGAACAGTGGGCCATACAATAAGATAAACGGTGCGAGTCGCTCTTTCCATGAACCATGAGAAACAAAAACTTCTATGGTGAAGCTATAAGTGGAATGCAGGCAGATATAACAGATGGCAAATAGGAATACCCACCGAAAATTTCGTGGTAAATGAATCTTCCTACTCAACAGGAAAGTAAGAAGGGCAATGATACTGGTTGCAAATAAAGTAAATGAAATAAGAGCGAAAGATAGAGCCATTAATATTTAGCTTGAGGAATCACAATGGTCAGATTAGGCCGACTTTCTACCTAATTGCAACCTGTATTCGGCTGGAGTTAGGCCAGTTTTGTCCTTGAAATGCTTAAAGAAAGAAGCCTTGGAATTGAACCCACATGAGCTTGCCAAAGATTCGATCTTTAGATTTTCATGATTTTCTTTAATTAAGGCAATGGCATGCATGATTCTGTACTCAGCAATAAAATTATGAAAGTTTTTTTCGAAGTATATATTGAAAAGTCTAGAGAAATCATGTTTGGGAATCATTAATTCTTTAGAAAGTATATCTATGGTGATGTTTGGGTTTAGATATACCTGTGTGTTTTCGAAATAAGAGGTAATACGATGGCTGTAATCATCAGCAAGCTCATCTGTAAGCGCCGAACGAGTATTGTTTTTTTCATTTTCCTCTTCATCTATCTCTTGCAAATGTTTTGTCTTATTGTCTTTATCGCCGAAGAGCCAATAAGAGACAAGCATTAGGTTTGCGAAAATAAGTAGCCCATAGCTTAGATACCGATAATCAAAGCCCATCTCCATGGGTATTATCCTCCAACTAATAAACATCAGAAAAAGTACTAAACTTATAAGAATATAGACAATTGATAACGAAATGATCAGTGCATCTGCATCCCGGATGCCAGTATATTGGGTATTAAGGGTCTTGATAAGTACACGAATGGCATATCCCATTAGGGAGATAGCTAATACACCATAAGAATCTTGATAATAAGCAAAACCTGTATTTTCCCAAGGATTGCTCATATCTGTAGTAAATGATAGGTAAACAAAGAAGATGCCGAAAGTCATGAAGGGTAGTAAGTGAAGTAGACTGCTTCTTCCGATTTTTTCTGCTAGAAGGCTTTTTTGGGAAAGATAAAGAGCTGGTCCTAAGAGTAACCATAGTGGATTCCAAAGGTTAGAAGCTACCATTAAACCCTCTCCATTCCAGTCGATTTTGTAAGCTATGTTGATAAAACTTAAAAAAAGGATTGCAACGGTGTAAAAACGAAAGCTGTCCTTCAGCCCATTAGAGGGATCGGTCCACTTAGGATTATCAAAATTGAGCATAGTATTTCGGATGATAGACAAAAATACTATTTAATTAATAAGCAAAAAATATAATCTAAACTTAATTTTTTACATTAAGTTTTCTTGTTGCTAGATGCGTTGATGTATTATCACCCATCGCAAAATTAGCGCTCAAACTTGTTGTTCACTAGCATAAGAAGTATAAGCTGCTTACTTTGGTAGTTGTACAAAAAATATCGTTCCGCCTTTTGGATTGTTCTCGAACCATATTTTGCCAAAGTGAGCATCAATAATTTGCTTTGAGATGGAGAGGCCTAACCCATATGGCTTTTCGCCAGCAGTTCCTGGACGTTTAGTTTCTGTGAAAACATCATATATTTTTTCGCTATATACCTCAGGTATACCAATTCCATTATCTTCTACACTAACAATAATGTATCGAGGTAATTCCTTTATGCCCACTGTTATTTTTTTACTTGGTGGACTGAACTTGATTGCATTTACAATGATGTTATTGAATACTCGCCATAGCTTCTCCTTATTTGCATGGATGATGATTTCATGGGCGGTAGTTAAGGTAAGTGTCTGTCCTTTTTCATTCGCTTTGAATTTTAACATTGAAACGCATTGTTGCAATACTAACTGGATATTGATATTCTCCCTTCTTATTTTAACTCTACCAGTTACAAATAACGATGAATCAAGGATTTCATTAATCATTGCAAGTGCATTATCTGCAGATTCCTTAATCACAACGATAGATACTTTTTGCTTTTTTGGTATTTTTTCTTCTTCTGCAAGTAAAGCAGAAATACTCAAAATTCCATTTAATGGATTTTTAAGATCGTGTGTCATTACCTTCATGATCCTTGCATAATTCTGATTTACAAGCTCTAACTTCTGTAAACTTTCTTGTAACTCTTCATTATTTAACTTGATAATTTGGCTGTTCTTTTTTGATTGTTCAAAGTTTCGTTTTAATAAGAGGGCGATTACTACAACCAAAACCAACAGAAATGACGCGAAAATTAGATAAATGTTCTTTATAGAATCTATTTTCTTAAGGTTTTGCAACGCAAATTCCTGTTCAACACCTGCAAGGTCCTTTTCGATGTTTATGGTAGAAAGTTTATTAGCTTCCTCATCCAATTTTTCTTTCAATGACTGATGGTTCTGTTCTTCCAGATAAGCATTATGAAAATCTCCTAGTTTTGCATAGAGCAGAGCCCTACCTTGGCTCAAGCGAGACTCATAATATCCGTTGTGGATTTTCTTGAGCAATTGTTCTGCTTCTGAAAACCTTTGCTGAGCCAATGGAATGTTATTTTTTTGCGTGTAGAGTATGCCTAACTTGATGAGAGGTGCAATCCGAATACCTTCATCGCCAGCGTAGGGCGTATTGAGGCTTTTCTTAAGTAAAAACTCGGCTTTATCCAGTTGGCCCTTCTTTAAATAAATACTTCCCAAATTGTCGGTAACAGCAGCTATGGCATTATTTAAGCCAGGCATTGCAACCAATTTCGTTGCCTTTGTTGAATCGATGTATGCCAGGTCTCTTTGGTAAAAAGATGCTGCACGATCAATGTCATTCATCAATTCATAGCAATAACCAGTGTTATTCAGAAGGGCTTGTATCTTATAAAACTTATCCTCTGGGTTTCTTTTATCTTTGCAACCAAGCTCAGCATGGTATGTTTTGTTGTAATAGAAAGCGGCCATTGTGAAATTGCGTTGAACATAGTAAACATTTCCAATGCGCTCGTCAATTGCCTTGGTATCACAGATACCTAAATTCTTCAATCCAAAAGCTCTGGCCTGTAGAAAGAGAATAACAGCCTGATTATATTTTCCGGTATTAAACAAACGGTAGCCTTTTGTCATTAGTGCATCAAAGTAAGCCTTCTTGTATGTTTTGATGTCGGATTCATCGGAAAAAAGATTGACCAGGCTGTCTGCATATATTTGTGCCGAATCTGGATTGACCCCTGAGAGAAAATCACTTTTGAGCGTATAAAATCTACTCAGTTTCGGAATGTCTTTGTTGTCTATCTGATTTCTGAGTGAATCAAGCTTTTTGATATGGTAACGTGTTATTGGAACAAATTCGTTAAAGGTCAACAGTTCGTCAATCTTTTTCCCATTGTCATCATCAGTATAGTTATTACAGCTAATTAGGCAGAAAAAAATCACTAAACAAAAAAGTTTTATCGCTAGGTTGTTCAATGGTCTTAATATAATCTTATTCATTATGGGTTATTAGTGACTCTTCAAGAACTACTACACTTCTAATTTGCTTTAGAGCAAGTAAGTACTGTGTTGGTTTTTGATAGTCACGTTAAATAGTTCTACAATATAAATGGTTCTTTCGCGCATAAGGGAGTGTCTCAGTATAATAACCCTTCGTATGAATTTAGAGTGTTATATTTATTCCAGAAATCATACATTTAATTTACTCTTTTTGAGGTTTTGTTTCTATCCTCACATTAGTTCCTATTTCAACTATTGTTTTGCTAAGATAATAAATTATCATTTGCGGAAAAGAGAAATGATCCGCCCGTAACAGATTTTGACAATAAAAAGTCAAAGTGGTAGATTTTGATAAAAATCTGCGTTAGCAATAGTTAAATGATGATTTGTCCCGAGCCTGGAGGATGTACCAGACGGGCGTGGGCCTCGATAAGTTAATTGGTGTTGGTTTGGAAGATTTGGGGTGTTCCCAGACTATCTATTCCAATTTGGATGCTGGTTTTTGGGAGCTTTTAGCCGCCGCCTGCCGATCCGCATAATAATTTCTGTTAGGCCTGCTTTTGCTTTTATGTCGGCTGTACCAGATGCTGAAGCGGTCGTTGTTCCCAAGCAGGTATATGCTCATCCCCTTTACCCTCGAATAAGGGTTTTGGATTTCTCCATATTTCCGTGTACCCTCTGAGAGCATCTGCGGTAGTGGTCTTGCCGAAATATAGATGATTGTGTTCTGATTGATCTTTTGGGGTGCCCACAGGGCAAAACTACTACTGAAGGATACCACTGGAGGCAGCGGGTAGCTGGAGCGGTAATAGTCCATCGCCCCGGCCTCCCCATAATTATCGGCAAAGATGAGTACGTCTCTTTGCTGGGTGCTGGGAAATGATTGGTAGAGTTGGGAGGCCTTGTGCGCCAGTTCGTCCCAGCCAATCATGTCGGCGTAGTTCTGGTTAACGTTGTGGATCTTTTGGTCCTCCCATTTTAACGGGAAGTGTAGGTCCAAATTGGCATACGTCCATTGGAATACCTTAGCAGCCTTTTCGATGGAAAGATAAGGCAGAACGATGACTGCAAGCAGCAGGTTGGGGATGATCAGCAGGGATATCAGTCCTGACCGGAATACTGTACGTTTGCCGATGGCACTTTCTAGTACAACGGCTCCTAGGGCAAAGACTGCCGGAAAGGCGCCGAAGCCGTAGTAGGCCTTTCCGTTGAGCAACAACAGAACGACCATTACAAATATAAAGGCGATACCAAGAAATCGGTAGTGTCTGAGCTTAGGGCTGGTTAGGCAATAATATAATCCGGGCAGCCAGACCAAGATCCCGGTACCATTTACCACTAGCTGTTGGATGAGAAAGTCTGTCCTAGTAAGGTAAACGAGCTGGGTGTGTCCAAGTTCGCGATAGTGGTGCAAAGCAGGAAAACCGTTCTGGAACTGCCAGTAGAGGTGAGGAAGGAAGATAAGCAGTGCGATCAGAGCGCCATTGTAAAGTGCAGGACGCTTGAACACGCTACGCGAGCGGGGATAAATCAAAAATCCAAGTAGCAACCCCAACAAGTAGATGATCAAGGTATACTTAACCAATAGGCCAATTCCTATTACCGCCCCAAGCAGGTACAGGTAGATATCCCTCGGCCGTTGCCACCAGCAGACTAGCAAATAGGCAGCCAGCAGCCAGAATAGCTCATCAAATACTTGCGGGATGAACAGCGCCCCTGTGGCCAGAAAGGCAGAGGAAAGCGCTACCGAAAGGCAGGCGATAGCGGTTGCGAAAAATCCGCCGCCCAGCCTAATGCAGAGCATTCCAGTTAGGTGCACAATGGCTCCTGCGCAAATGGCAGGGATGAGCCTGTAAGCAATAAGGCTTTCGCCAAGTAGCATGCTGCTTAGCTTTCCAATTAGGGCAATAAAGGGTGGGGTTTCGCTGTAGCCCAAGGCCAGCCGCTTACTAAGAGAGATGTACAACAGTTCGTCCTGATGGAAACCATACTGGCCTATTGCCCCAAGGTGCAGCAGCAGCTGTAACAAGGCGATTAGGCTGACCAACAAGACCAGTCTTTGTCTTTGACTTACCCCTTGGCTGAAAATACCGGTTCTTGGTTCGGGAAAAATCTCTATATTTTGGTAGGGTCTTTTGTAGTCCATTGATCGCTTGCAGAATTGTTGATAAGCTGACAACAGCGAAATGGCGTTTGGGTTTAGATTATCTGCTCTTATTTTCCTTTGTGACAAATGCAGGAGATTATTTTTGTTCCTGATGTGCTATAATCATAATTTCAAATCTGCGAAAACAAAATTATATCGGGGTTGTACTACATTGGATGAGTCCAGTGGGCAGGCGAGGCCTGCCAGAACCTAAAGTAGAGATTATGTTAGCTATGGACGGTTGGTAGATGATCTGAAAAAAGGTCATTTTCCCAATGCTTTCTCAGAAGGTGGGTGGAAGATGGAGCTTAAGCACAACCCCAAAGGCGTTGCTGCTAAGGTGGCCATATTTGCCTTGCTGGGATTTGTACTGTATACGGCCCTTAAGAAAAAAAGATAGTACCGAGCTATATTATTGCGTTCGTAGAACATTAAAGCCTTAGGCCTTCTGGCCTTGGGCTTTTTTTATGTCTGTTAAATTGGACTTGTAGAACTTGGCTTTACTTATTAGGTAGCAACGGTTAGTTTAACTATGGGTCGGTTTATAAGTTTTAGGTGAGTACGGAGGTGTTCGGGTCTTTGGAAATGATTTTTTTAAGAGGTGTATGGTAGAAAGTATCATAGTTGATTAATATATTTATATTTATCCATTCTTGGCAACAAAATTGACTTGATATTTGTTAAAGGTAACAATGAGTAAGGTATTCACAATCGCAGAAGGTTTAGAGAACTTGGGCGCAATGCGGACTGGCGGACAAGGTTCGGTATACAAGGGTAGACGCATTGGTGCAATTTATTCAGCTGTAAAACTTATTCCCACACCAATTTATACCGAGGACCTGAACGATAAGAATTATCGAAATTTTAAAAACGAGGTAGAAAAGCTATTGAAGGTTAACGAGCACCCGAGCCCTAATGTGGTAAAGATGCTCAGTTCTGGCATTACCGAAAGTGGGTCTTTTCCATTCATCGAGATGGAGTACATAGATGGTCCGGACCTGTCCGAACTTCTCCAACCACCACATAACAAGATTTTTACCCTAAAAGAACTGATTAAGGTGGCAGAGCAACTGGCATCTGCCCTTGCACATTGCCATAAGGTTGGTGTTAAGCATGGTGATATTAAAAGCAATAATGTAAAATACAACATTCATACCGGCAATTATGTGTTGCTAGATTTTGGATTAGCGATTATGAGTGATGAGCAGCGTCGCAGTAGTATCAGGCATGCTGGTGCAGTTGAGTTTATGGCGCCAGAACAGAACGAAGGTAAAATGCTACCACAAAGCGATGTTTATAGCTATGGTGTGATTTTGTACGAATTACTTGGCGGACAAGTACCTTTCCCCTTATCAGGCAATAGCGATACTGGTCGCAATACAGTAATGATAGGACATTTGGAAAGTGAACTGCCAGATGTAACCGAATTGCGCAAAGCGAACTTACCTACAAACTGGAGCGAGGAACAAAAAGCAAAGGAAATGCAAATTCCAGACTGGCTCTTAAAACTAATCGATAAATGTCTACAGAAAGATCCTGCACATCGGTTTGAAAATGGAATGTCACTACTGGAAGCATTAGTTGCAGGCAGCTTATCAAGCACTACAATACCTGTAAATAATCTTTTCCCAAACGCAATTGAAGAAGAGAACAAAGCACTCCGCCAGCAAATAAGCGAGTTAGAAAATGGGATGCAAGAAACAAAGAAGCCTGGAATATTGCTATCTCCATTCGTATTTGCCTGTTTAATAATTGCAATTATCGGATTGATGGGGCTAGTGGGCTATTCAGAGTATACTAAAAAGGATCATGTTCAGACTGTAGTAAATAATCCAATCGATTCGATAGTGCCTGCAACAGATACCAACGAATATGACGCCGAAAAAGCGAAGCGACAACGTGAAATGATACGAAGAGCAGCAGTTCAGAAAGTAATAGACAGTACCCTTAGGGAGGAAATAAGAAACAGCCAAAAAGAAACTACAGATTCTACCGAAGAGTCAACACCCGATACAACTGTTACCCCACAGGGATTTTAATTACACCGATAAAAAAAATGCCTTAATTGGCACATGCAAATTAAATATGGAAACAAAGTCGAATTTCTGGCAGCGTATTGGCCTTCAGGACTGGTTTTTAACCGATGAAACAAATGGCCTCAACGGTAAAACGCCACAATTGACACCAGAAGCAGTCTACAGCTATATCATCGAAAAATTCAGGGAGTCCATCAGGGAACTTTCGTTTGCCGATCGCGTTGTTTTCTATCACGAATTTATCATCAGCTTTAACGAAGAAGATTACCGCGAGTTTATAGAAAATAAACAAGGTATTTTCGGCCTGATCGTTCAAGAAACGGTTAAAAAATTCTATGAAATCTTAAAGGAATATCGCGTTGGGGGGAAAACGGTAGAGCCTTCAGGTTCGAAATGGGTTTTTAGACTGGTGTCACATCCAGATTATGTAAGGGGTGATAAAGGTTTTATTGGAAAACTATTACCAGACAACAATCAGAAGGCGGAAAACCTTCGAGTAACATTCATTCCGCGTCAAACAGGGATTGCCCAAACATTCGATGTAAACAATGACATTTTAAAAGGTTTCACCTATTATAGTGATGGCTATATGGAAATTCCCTATGAGGCTCAACTCGAATATGTGGAAGGTAATCCTGTCCAGGGTGATCAGACATTGATTGCCCGTTTAGAAACAATCATTCCTGATAAACAGTATGCAGGTAAAAAGATTGAATTTCTAATTAAAACAGAGGATACCATTGTTTCTGGCAGCGATGAAGAACGCCAAGACAGCAATATTTTCAAAATCCCTTCAGATTGGGCTAATTCACCACATCTACATATTCGTTACAACAAGGCTGATGGTAATTTCTATCTGGCTTCATTCGGAGAACTCACTACCTTAAATGAAGTTTTAGTGGCAAGGAGCGAGATAAATTCACCACAATGGATTGCATTACCACTTAATTCTCGATTACTACTTAACGGTATTATTGGCTTAAACCTATTTAAATCATAGCACATGTCGCAACTTTTATCAATTATATTGCTACTCTTGGTTGTTTCATTGTTGATACTACATTTTAAGGACATTAAAAACTCTCGAAATAAAAATGGCTAAACACTTTTTTGGACTTACAGACACCGGCAAAATCAGAGACAACAATGAAGATAGCTTCATTGTGGAGCCTATTGCTAATGGACAATTTATTTTAGCCGCGGCCATAGATGGCGTTGGGGGCTATAATGGTGGCGAGGTTGCTGCTGCAATAGCTAAGGAAGAGATTTCCAAGCAATTTAAAGCACGGCCTGTAGATCCGATTTCCCAGATGATCAATGCCTTTCGCAAGGCCAATGAGGTAATCGTTGCCAAAAAGAATGCAGAAAAAGAACTTTCGGAAATGGCCTGTGTTGCTACCCTAGTGCTGGCAGATATTGAGCACAATCAATTTTATTATGCACATGTAGGTGATACCAGATTATATCTATTGCGTGATGGCTCGCTGATCAAAATCTCGAAAGACCATTCCTTTGTAGGTTTTTTAGAAGATTCGGGAAGACTAAATGAGACCGCCGCCATGCAGCATCCAAAACGTAATGAACTCAATAAAGCCATTGGTTTTAGCGATCAGATTGCGGATGACGAAAGCTACATCGAAACGGGCCAATCACCATTTCTACCTGGCGATTTGCTGTTGCTTTGTAGTGATGGCCTCACCGATATGGTGAACAAGCAGGATATTGTGAGTTTACTTATGCAGGGTGATACACTTGAAAAAAAAGCCGGTAATTTGGTAGCTCTTGCCAACGAAAACGGTGGCCGTGACAATATCACAGTTGTGTTAGTTCAGAACGATAAGACACCGCAACGAGTAGAGCCCACCAAGCCAGGTTTTGTACATCAAGCTCCTGCATCTGCCGATGTAGAATATATAGCAGCAACACCAGTTGATGAACCCATACCAAAGGCTAACAAGTCTCCCAAAAGACATTCCGGATTTATTGCATTGATTATTTTATGTATTGTTCTACTTTGCGCTACGGTGCTGCTTTTTCTTCAAACACAACGCACAGCGAATCACGGATCAGCAATGGTACAGCCCACTCCAAAGTTGGTGCGGAATAGTCAGGAACAGTTGCTGCAAGATGCATTTGATCATGCGGTAGGCGATACCTTGGTGCTCTCTGATTCGATTTTTAAAAGCCCGATTTTAATTAGCGATACGTTGCGTATAAGGAAAGATACTTTATATGTTTTCGCCAATGGGATTGTATTGCAGGCAGACAGCGGATACAGAGGTGCGGCCATAACCATGATGCAGCAATCGAAACTGATGAAGTTGGACAGTTTGCAGTTTCGGGGATTCGGTACCGCTATCGCTGTTTCAAATCAGGCCTTGCTGTTAAAAAATGTTAGATTCATTAACTGTGTACTTCCACTAAAAAACAGCTATAACTTCCCGAACCAACAATTGGTAAACGCTGAGGTACCCATGCTTAATCCATTGAAAAGTGTAACCCTTAAAGCTACAAATTCGAAAAATGGAACAAAATAAGACCGCTGGTAAAGTAAGTCGAATTCGTGAGAGAATATTTATATTGGTTATCGGCCTGGTACTGGCGCTGTTTTTTTATCAATTATACACGGTAGTTCAACCAAGATTTGCCGAAGTAGCGCCACGTTTAAAAGCTGGCACTATGGTAAACCTAAATGCAGGAAAACCTGCAGAAAATATTAGGAATCTTTTAAAAAAAGGATATTATTTTGAAGATCAACGGGACATAGATCTTATTGAAGCAACCGTAGCAGGTGCAACGCAGAATATCAGCCAACTAGACAACATTGGCGAGGTTAACAAACGCCGATACTTTTTGTTGGCAGATGAAGCCTTTGAAAAAGGGGGTAAATCATTCAAGGCAAGGGTAATGGCTTCTCGGGCTTTGCTTGGTTACACTGGTGATGATTCGTTAACATTTGCCCAAGAAAGAAATAATCCCCGTCAATATCCGGCCGAGGTAGACCTCGGTCTTGGTAAACACAATATTAGCGGAAAGATTATAGAAAATGAACTGCCCGTAGCAGGTGTGCTGATCCGCTTGGAAATGATTTTGCCCCAAGACAGCATTTACAATGATGAGCCGACGGAAGCCACTAAAAACATAACAGAAAATTCGGATGGCTTTACAAAGGTTTTTACCTTAGATAGTGCCGGCAAACGCAGATTACAACAACTTACTGCTTATACACGAACCAATGCAGCAGGTCATTTCAGCTTCGGTCACCTGCCAGACAATAAGTCATTCAAAGTATTGCCGTTAAAGCCAGGTTTTCAATTTGGTGCTTCTAAGGGCGTGCAAAGCCTTGGTGATGATACTGATTTCACTTTTGAGCAGCGCCCACATACCATTAGACTTTTTTCTGCTAGGGATTTCAGTATCCTTAAAAAAGAAAAATCACTAATTATTAGAACACCTGAAGAATTTAATAAATGGTTTTTCATCATCTGCGGAAGCTTGATTGTAGGTTTTTTTGTTGTCCACTTGGTATTGTCTTGGAGATTCAGCACTGCAGACCAGGTCATCCTTCCATTGGTGATGCTACTTACTGGCATTTCTTTTTTAACGCTGTTGAGCTTGCAAGATCCACTACGTGATCGCTTTCTGGCAAAGGATTCATTACTGTATCTACTGATGGGTTTTGGTGGTATACTGCTAATGTTATGCGTTAAATGGCGAAGATTTAATACCGATACTTGGGCTTATCGTCTACTTGTGTTCAAAAATATTCGCTCAGCTGCAAACGGGTGGCCTTGGGCTTTGCTAGCCATTGGGTTGCTTGCACTAACAGTTTTGTTTGGAACCGGGCCAGAGGGCAGTGGGGTAAAGGTAAATCTGTTTGGTTTTCAGCCCAGTGAAGTGGTAAAGTACCTTGTCATTTTCTTTCTTGCGGGATTTTTCGCGGTAAATGAAAAGTTGATCAGTGAATATACCAGTTGGAACAAAAGGTGGTCGTTTTTCTCATTTGCTGTAATAGCGATATTGTTAACACTCATGCTCTTCCTGATATTGGGAGATCTTGGTCCGGCAATGGTAGTTTGTTTCACTTTTATTATTTTATTTTCATTTTCTCGGGGAGATTTTATGTTCATGGCAGGGGCTGTGGTGTTATATGTTGTAGCCTCATGGATTTTTGATAACATTTGGATATCTACTGGAGTTACATTGCTTATGGTTGGAGCACTGATGTTTTTTCAACGCAAACAACTTAGTGAATCCACTATAATGGTGCTGGTTATCATGTCGGCCTTTTTAACGATTGATCAAATTCCCTACCTAGATCGAATTTTTCCAGGGCCGGTACAGCGCTTGGGCGATCGAAAAGCCATTTGGCAAGATGCCTGGAACAATGAAGTGTATGGCGGCGACCAAGTAGCCAATGGTTTATGGGCCATGTCTACTGGTGGTGCAACCGGCCAAGGTGTTGGTGAAGGTTTTGCCAAAACCATTCCTGAAGCACATACAGATATGATTTTACCTTCAATAGGTGAGGAATTTGGATTAACAGGAATGCTGTGCATTTTCTTGCTGTTTCTGTTATATCTGCACCGGTCAATCATTATCGGCAGACGAACGGGCTCGCCATTTCTTTTTTATCTGAGCGCAGGAATAGGGGCGTCTACCTTTGTTCAGTTTTTGCTCATTGCTGGTGGCTCTACTGGCGCCCTACCTTTATCGGGTGTGTCCCTACCTTTTCAAAGTTACGGTGGATCATCACTTGTCCTCAATTTTTTGGCTGCCGGATTTTTGATGTCGGTATCTATGGTTCGTGGCATCCAGGTGCAGATGGAGTACATTGCTAAACAGCAAGACAAAAATCTTGTGCCAGCTTTAATGGCCGCTTGTTTGGGTATTATATTATTGGGCGCTAATGTAGCGAGTTATGTGCTGAATAATCAAAAATGGGTAGTGCAACCAGCGTTGGTTGCCGATCGGAGTGGTGCACGAATGTTTAGCTACAATCCACGCATCGCCATATTGATGAACAGATTAAAGGCAGGTACATTACATGACCGGAAAGGAATTTTATTGGCAACTAGTAACGTAGATACTGTTAAAAATCAACGATTTAAGTTAATTGGGGTAGGAGTAGCCAATTACAATCTGGATTCTGCGGTCCATCAACGCTTAGATAGGTATTACCCTTTTGAAGAGCAATTGTTTTTTTGGACGGGTGATGCAAATTCGGGCGTATTTAATGGTAGTGTGAACGGCTATTTTGCAGATTATGAACATGCAGCCGAACTCCGTGGTTTTAAACTACCAACCAAGAGTTTTACCGTACTTGCCAATAAGTATAGAGAAAACCGTTTCCTGGCAAGGGGAGTTAAGGAAATGACAGTAGTGAAAAAAGACTATGCAGCGCTTGCTCCATTGCTCCTTGCTGGTATTAGTAGCAAAGAAGTAGAAGCATTTAAAAATAAGAATAGGGATGTACAATTAACGATAGATGCGGGTCTGCAGACTAAAATACAAAAATCAATTGCAAAAGATACCTCGCTAATGGATAACCGTGTTTCTGTTGTTATTATGGAAGCAAGTACTGGCGATGTGCTTACTTCTGCGGTATACCCATTGCCTCCTATCCATGATTGGGAGCGTTTAACCATGACCAGTGCAGAACAGAACCAGCTTTCCTCATGGCAAACCACCTCGGATTTAGGTTTTACCCATTTTACACAGCCCGGGTCTACTGCTAAACTTATTACCGCCATGGCATCTTTTAACAAGTTGGGATTGGCAGCAGAAAATAAAAAATATCCGGTAGCATCTTGGGAGCGTATCCGTACCAAAGGCATTGAGCCTGATGAAACCGGATTGATCAATTTAGAACGAGCAGTAGTAAAATCTAATAATGTCTATTTTATTAAACTGGCCAACCAAGAACAGCTACAAGAACAAATGGGCGATCTGTATCTAAAAACAGGCATGTTTTTGCATGGGGCTGGAGGATACTATTATAATAAACCAAGTGAAAATGGTATTCAGGAAGAGAAATGGAGACAGCTGTGGCGCAGAACCGAATTTAATACCAAACCGAAATATAATCCCAATAACATCCGCAAAACTAGGGCAAAAGGAATATCGGGCATGTCTTGGGGGCAGGGAGAGTTGATTGCAACCCCAGCCGCTGTGGCAAGGATGGCTGCAGGAATTGCAAACAATGGTAATATGATTGCCAATAGGTACGTACTTAAAGTAAGTGATCAATTGCAGGAAGTAAAAAAAGGCACAACATTGGTAAATGACCCTGCATACGCACAGTTAATGAAAGGTTACATGATTAAACAAAGTGAGCTAAAAACAGGGACTCTTGGCGTAGCAGTAGCCGGCAAAACAGGTACACCCGAGCGAATTTGGAAAAAAGCACAGATCAATGATGGATGGTATGTGTTTTTTGCACCCACCGCAAGCGGAAAAGGTAACATTGTAGTATGTGTACGTATCGAGGCAACGAAAGGCTCTTCTGATGCAGTTAAATTAGCTGGTAAACATGTAATTCCGTTTTTAAAAGAAGGTGGTTATATTAAAAGTATTGTACCATCAGATGCAATTGATAACACTATTAGATTGTCTAACTAAAAGAAATGAAAATGATATTCGACTTATTTAAAGGTAGAACAGACGAGCGTCCAGATGATGTGAAAGGAATTAGGCACGCATTACTGCAGTTTATTAAGCAAACACTACAAAAGGCAGAAGGTGGTGAAGGAGCAAATATTAAAGGTTTGAGTATTTATATAAACTGTACAGCTGCAGAGCGACAAGTATATGAAGCTGCTGTTTATACTGATAATCCTGATCTGCTAAAATCCGAAATACAGCGCATCAGCGATGACTATTCCCTTGATCTGCCTGGCAACTGGACACTTGCACTTACTTTTGAGGAAGCGTTTCCAGATGAAGCAGTAGTAATGCCAAATTTGCCTGCTGCATTGTTCGTTAAAACCGATACCCATTTTGTAAAGCAGCAAGCAACAGCTTATGTGAAGGCACTTAGTGGTACAACGTTAAAACCAAGCTATCTGTTAAATTCAGATGGTGGGAAATACAACATTGGAAGAGATGAAAAGGCGCAATCTGATATGGGATATTTTCGAACAAACCACATTGCGTTTCCATCAGAAAGTAGTGATGAGCGTAACAGATATATTAGCAGAGAACATGCACACATAGAGTGGAATAAAAATTTAGCCAAATTCATGATTTTTGCAGATGAAGGTGGTATACCGCCTAGAAATAAAGTAAAGCTACGGTCTGCATTAACCGAGAAAATAGTAAAGCTGCATGCTACACAAATTGGGCAGGAGTTAGCAGAAGGAGATCAGATTATTTTAGGTGAATCAGTTGTATTGGAGTTCAGTTATCAGCCACAAAGCCATGAGTAAAGTTTTCACTATTACAGAGGGCTTGCAAAATCTTGGTGCACTAAAAACTGGAGGACAGGGTTCGGTTTACAAAGGAATGCGCATGGGACCAATTTACTCAGCTATCAAACTTATTCCTACGCCAATTTACCTAGAAGACGAGAGCGATAAGAACTATCGGAACTTTTTGAATGAAGTAACAAAATTGCAAAAAGTGAATGAAAATCCTAGTCCCAATGTTGTCAAAATCTTAAGCTCTGGAATAACCGAAAGCGGTTCATTTCCTTACATTGAGATGGAATACATTGATGGGCCTGAATTGAATGAACTTTTGCAGCCGCCCCATCAAAAAGTTTTTACGATCAAGGAATTGTTAAAAGTAACTGAACAATTGGCGGCAGCACTTGCTCATTGCCATCAAGTAGGTGTAAAGCATGGCGACATCAAAAGTAATAATGTAAAATACGATGTGAAAACGGCCAATTATGTGCTATTGGACTTTGGCCTTGCCATCATGAGCGAAGAACAGCGCAGAACAAGCATCCGCCATGCAGGAGCGATTGAATTTATGGCGCCAGAACAGCATGAAGGAAC
The DNA here is from genome assembly GCF_005116505.1 of Pedobacter polaris. Lineage (GTDB taxonomy): Bacteria > Bacteroidota > Bacteroidia > Sphingobacteriales > Sphingobacteriaceae > Pedobacter > Pedobacter polaris. The sequence goes on along the minus strand of NZ_SWBR01000002.1, from coordinate 934,749 downwards.
AATGTTATTTCAAACTGATATCTACAGTTATGGCATTATTCTATACGAATTGTTAGCAGGACAGGTTCCCTTTCCCTTGGAAGGAAACGGAGATACTAATCGCAATTCGGTGATGATTGGACACCTAGAAAAGGAAGTTCCGGACGCGATGAAACTTCGTAGAAATAACCTGGCAGATACACTTCCAAATGATGTATTAAACAGTGAAATGCAAGTGCCGCAATGGTTGCTTCAATTTATTGGGCGTTGTATACAAAAGAAACCTCAAGATCGGTTTGCCGATGGAATGGAGCTATATAAAGCACTTACAAATGGCCTGTTGTTAGACTCTCCATCAGATTTTGGGAACCAGCAAAATGCATCGCCTGGCATAGAACTAAAATATGCTGCAACTACTAAAAAGACCCAAGATAAAAACGAGGCCCTTGAGAAAGAACTTGCATTGCTGAGACCACTAGCCTTGAAAGCAGGAATAAAATACAATGAGGAAAGTGGAACATACCACCAAGGTGATTATATCAGTGCACCAAGGAAAGCCTTTGTAGGATTAGCATGCGGATGTATACTACTTATTGCTTTTTTAGGTTTTAGCTTGACCATAAATAGTGAGGTTTTTGTGCCGGTTACTGTTGGCCATTACGAACCTCCATTTGTCACTCTTGGAAAGCAGTATCATCAGCAACTGTTGGATGCGCAAGAGGAAAGGCTGGTACAGGAGAGGATTCGGGCAGAGAATTTCAGGGCTGAGGTGCAAAAGCAGTCAGGAAAGAAGAAAAAGCGAAAAAAATTTCTAGGGATATTTTAAGGGCGTCCACATATGTTCCATGGCATTTTGGTATTTCACACTGGAGCCTGTAAAGCCAAGGACGCTTTGCTATCCGATGCGATCAAGTACCCACTGAACTTCACCGATATCTATCGCATGAGAAAACCTTCATGATAGATGAAGGTTTCGGTTCGCGACCTTGGATCATTGAAGTTTATTTCAGTAAATTTAATTAACGAATTTTTCAACGCTAGAGATAAACTCGTGGATGTCAAAGGGTTTTGGCATATATGCTTCGGCCTGGCATCCTTTTGCGAGTATATGCAATTCGCTATGTGCCGATAGTAGGATGATGGGGATTTGGGCAGTTTCTGGGTCGGCTTTAAGATCGTGGCAGATATCAATTCCATTTCCATCTGGTAATATCATATCCATGATAATGATGGCAGGATGCTGTGTGCGAATGCTTTGCTTGAAACTTGTTGCATTGGCGTAGGCTTTAACTTCAAAAGACTCTTCTTCGAGCACGTAGGTAAAGAGTTTGCGTAGTGCATCATCATCTTCTAAAACAAAAGCGCATTTTTTAGGTTCAGTGATATCTTCCATAGTATAAGGTAACCTTCCTAACATGGTATTGTTTCAATTTTTCTACTCCAATTTGATCTATTTGCTTTGATTTAAATGCCTTGAGCATCGCTAAAGCGTAGCTGCAGCAATATTTCAGTCAGGTTTTAATGGAGAAAAAATGTATGTATTTAACCCTGCTACTCACGTACCTCATTGTCCAGAGCCGATCCCGAAGCAAAGGCATCTACATTGGCGTATGTGGTCTGAGCAATCTGTTCCATTGCCTCTCTAGTAAAAAAGCCCTGATGAGAAGTTATCAGCACGTTGGGAAAGGAAATCAGCCTTGCGATCAGCTCGTCGGTCATGATTTCTGAGGAATGATCTGCAAAGAAAAGTTTTGACTCCTGCTCATATACATCAATCCCAAGGTAACCCAACTGACCCGATTTGAGCGCTGCAATTACTTCGGGAGTGTTAATAAGCCCTCCGCGACTGGTGTTGATCAACATAGCGCCTTTTTTAAAAAGCTGCAAGGTTGTAGTATTAATCATATGGTGGTTATCTTCTAACAGTGGGCAGTGCAACGAGACGATATCTGCACCTGAAATAACCTGTTCCAAAGTTCCATACTGCAGGCCCTTGGCTGTAAGTTCTTTATCCGGATAGGGGTCATAGGCCATAATCTGGCAACCAAAGCCAACTAGTATATTATAAAATGCCTTGCCAATATTGCCCGTTCCAATCAACGCAACCTTGGCACTGTGTAAGTTAAAGCCCATCAATCCCTCTAAAGAAAAGTTTCCTTCACGGGTGCGGTTGTGTGCCTTATGGGTTTTACGATTCAGGGTAAGTATCATAGCCATGGCATGCTCGGCAACTGCCTGCGGAGAATAGGCGGGTACACGCAGCACCTTGATTCCAGTTTCTGCGGCAGCGAATAGGTCGATGTTATTGAAGCCGGCGCACCTAAGCAAAATAAGTTTTATTCCATTTTCTTCGAGCTTTGCAAGTACCTGTGCATCCGCATTGTCGTTAACGAAAAGGCAGAGTGCATCAAATCCCTGGGTGAGCGGTATGTTCTGCAGGCTAAGCGATTGTGTAAAAAAGGTAAGCTCATGACCGGTGTTAAACTGTTCTAGGAACTGCTGGTCATAGTTGCGGGTACTGAAGACTGCGATTTTCATGGGAGATAGGTTTATGGCAAGGTAGGCTATTAATTTCGTATCTTCCCAATTTTCCTAGTATACTACATTTTACCTTGCAAGATGGTGTTTGATGCTAAAAGCAGTTGCAATGTTGATTAAGACAATACTCAAGCTAAGAATTCTTTTAGAGTTGAGAAGGAGACTGATGCAAACAGCCGATAAATAAAAACAATTGTTCTACTAATGGGTTACATAAGTTCAATACTTAATTATGGGCCCACATGTGCCAACAATAAATCAATATCCCTTTTTGGCCGAGGGCGGAATAATGGGCAAGCTCATCCGAAACTTTTCTTGGAAAGATACGATCCTAGGCGATCCTGAGCAGTGGCCTTCTGCGCTTAAGATTTCAGTGGGCATTATGTTACGCTCTCCTTTTCCAATGCACATTACCTGGGGCATGGAATATATACAATTATATAACGATGCCTACCGTCCGGTGCTTGGTACACTGAAGCATCCTAAAGCGCTGGGCCTTCCCATCAGCGAATCGTTTCCTGAGATCTGGGATACTGTGGGGCCGATGTTTGCGGGAGTAATGGAAGGTAGGCCTGTTAGAATACAAGATTTTAGGGTGTTTCTAGAACGAAGCGGTTTCCGAGAAGAATGTTATTTCGACTTTGCCTATAGCCCAATTCTTGATGAACAAGGCAATATCTGCGGAGTGCTAACCAATGTGATAGAAACAACTGATAAGGTCAATGCTTTTTTGGAACTTGAAAATACCCAAGAGGAGTTGCGAGCGTCTCAGGCGCACACTGCGCAGGAACGAGACCGGTTGATGGAATTCTTTAGGCAGGCCCCAGCAGGAATATGTATCCTCGAAGGACAGGACCTTCGCTTTGATATGGTTAATCCACTATATCAACAGCTTTTTCCAGGGCGAGAGCTATTGGGGAAGGCGTTATTACAGGCGATTCCTGAACTTTTGGGCGACCCCATTATAGGTGTTTTAGAAGAAGTGATGGCCAGTGGTAAGACCTATCATGGAACCGATGAATTGATACCGATGTCTAGGACAGATGGAGGAGAAGTGGAGAACCGATACTTTGATTTTACCTATCAAGCCAGATTGGATGGGAAAGGGAAGGCTGTTGGTATATTGGTCTTTGCCATTGAGGTGACAGAGCGCAAGCGAGAAGAAATTCGCAAGAACGATTTTATAGGGATAGTGAGTCATGAGTTAAAAACGCCACTCACTTCACTTCAGGCAATTGTGCAGTTGGCTGGCATTAGGTTGCGCAAAGCTGGTTCAGCTGATGGTTTTCTCATAGATGGGATGGACCGGGCAGCTGGTCAGGTGAAACGGATGACTGAGATGATCAATGGTTTTTTAAATGTATCCAGATTAGAGTCTGGACAAATTCATATCGAAAAAACCCAAATAGATTTTACCAGCCTTGTAGTAGAGGCAATGGAGGAGCTGCAGTTGTCTTCATCTGGTCATCAGCTAGTGATGGACTGCAGGGACGTGCACATGGTAATGGCCGATAGGGAAAAGATCATCTCGGTAGTAACTAATCTCATGGGCAATGCAGTAAAGTATTCTCCCACTGGTGGCAGGGTAGAAATGGACTGCTCCTGTAATAATGGGGAACTTGTTTTCTCAGTTTCTGACCAAGGGCTTGGCATCGCTCCGCATGACTTGGAGCGGATCTTTGAGCGTTATTATAGGGTCTCGGGCAGGCAAACCAAAAATATTTCTGGATTTGGGATTGGTCTTTACCTTAGTGCAGAGATTGTACGGCTCCATGGCGGTAAAATCTGGGCACAGAGCGAGCTGGGTAAAGGCTCTACCTTTTATTTCAGCCTACCACTTGAAGACTGATAGACCTACTGCAAGTCCAGCGCTTATGGGAATATTAAGAGTGAATATTCACCCTTTTTTCATAACTTTGTGTGGTAGCTGGGCTTTTGCAACCGGCTGTATATCAGATGCAGGACAAGAATCAGCAGATCAGAGAGTTGATCGAACTCAACGAAGAACTCGAAAACTATTTTCGTAATACCATTATTCCACAACTGTTTGTAGATACTCACCTTGTGCTTCGAAAATTCACACCACCGGCAATGAAACAGTTCAGCTTAAAGTTGGAGGATGTGGGCAGGCCCATGGCAGATATTACAGACAATTTTCGTTTTCCCAGCATCATTGATAACATCCAACATGTAATTGATACTGGTGAGGTGTTAGAAAAGGAGATTCAAACTACCGATATGCGCTGGTACCAGATGAACATCTTGCCATACGTAGTAGCTAAGGCGCAGAAGACAGATGGGGTGATCATTACCTTTGTAGAGATTACCATGCGGATTCGCGACCTAAAAGAACAGGAAAAGCTCATTGCAGAACATGAAATTTTGTTAGATACCATTTCTCATGACATCAAAACACCTTTAACCAGTTTGGGCTTGACTATCGAGATGCTAAGAAAAATTCCAGAAAAAGGTATGGAAAAGTTTCCCATGCTGTTAGAAAAAGTAGAAAATAGTCTTGTGAAAATGAAGGATATTATCCATGATCTTACCGAGTCTAGACAGTCTGAACATCGTTACAAGGCTGTAGAGGAACTACTTGACTTTGAGCATATTTTGGAGGATGTACGGTTAACGCTTGCTCAGCAAATTTGGGAATCTGGTGCGGTAATTGAGTGTGAGGTTTGTCATTCGGAGATTGTTTTTGTACGCCGAAAACTGCGGAGTGTAGTTTATAACCTAGTGAGCAATTCCATTAAATATAGAGTTGCAGGTAGAGTACCAAAGATTAGCATTAATGTTGCTCTTGAAGATGTTTTTACTGTGATAACCATTACCGATAATAGCAGAGGAATTGCTGAAGCTGATCTTGAAAAGATCTTCACCAAATATGAGCGGATCTCTAGTGATGTTGAAGGCACTGGGATCGGGCTTTATCTAGTGAGGGAAATCGTCAATTTAGCCGGTGGAAAAATCACCGTTGAAAGTGAGATCGGAAAAGGATCTACTTTTAAAGTTTATCTTAAAAATCAGAGCTAGTGTTGATCTAGGTTTGGACTATTGTTTATGCATTGATCTTTAAGGCAATTCGCTTAGTTAGCTCTTCTATATCGAAAGGTTTAGCGATAAAGTCTGCTTGTGGGCATTCTGATTTTATGTCTGCCAGATTTTTGTGTGCCGATATCATGATTACTGGTACATTTGCGGTAAGGGAATTTCTTTTCAACTCTATACAGAGCTCAATGCCATCACCATCTGGAAGCATCACATCAAGCAAGTAAAGATGGGGTATCTGTCTGGCATTTTCCATAAATTGAGTTACTGTAGCAAAAGTCCTTATTTCATAATTTTCACCTTCTAGAATATAGCCATACAATTCCCTAAGCTCGTCGTTATCTTCAAGTATAAATATTGTTTTCTTCATTAGGTTCAAGTTTTCTGTAGATGTTTTTTTAATAACCCACCGCCTGCTTATTTGTTTGGGATAAGATGATTTATAGCTTGTGGTTTTAAGATTTGTTCGGCAGAATTGCCGCCTTGGATTACTTGCTATCAGTTTGGCGGCTATTAACTCCAAAAACCCCTTTGATGTACATTAAACAATGATTAATCATGTTTTATGCTTCTATTTATCCAAAGGCTATTAACTACTTGTTTTTAAGTGTGATAGGAAGAATGTGGGGCTAATTGCCTATATTTACTACTCTTCTAACCAAATCCCAAATTATGGATGATCCAAGATCATGCTGCCCGCTAATTGATGCGACCTGCACAATTGTCGCTGCGTTTACTTTAACCGTGCTGGTATGCAGTATGTAATAGCTGCGGCATTATTTTTTTTAATTTACGCTGGTGCATGGTTTGTCTTTTCTAGGTTCAAAAGGCTCAAGCGCAGGTATCAAACGCTGCTGGAAAATGCTGGGGACGCGGTTGTGGTAATTAATGATAAGGGAAAGTTGATACATGCTTCTTCCTCCATTTTTAAGGTGCTCGGCTATACACCTGAGCAGGTGCTAAAACTTGATATTTCTGCTATTGCCCATCCCGATGACTCTGCATCACTATCGGATGTAATGGCTCAGGTAATGGCAAATCCAGGAGTTCCTATAAAAGGCCATACTGGAAGGATGCGTCATGGCGATGGTTCTTGGCGCTGGTATGAGGCTGTGGTAACCAATATGTTGCACGATAGAGATATTCGTGGGATCGTAGACAATTTTAGGGATGTGACAGAAACTGTTCTGGCCCAGGAGAAGACCCGTAGCGCCAATAGGCTCTATGGATTTATCAGCCAAATCAATCAGGCGATTGTGCAGACGAATAACGAAGACGAGCTTTTCAGTGAAACCTGTAGAATTGCCACAGACATTGGTAATTTTAAAATGGCTTGGGTGGGATTGTTAAATAAGCACAGAACAAAGGTTTCTCTAGCCCAAGGATCTGGCATACCAGAGTCTTTTATGGAATGGTTCGACGGAGCAGGGATATGGCCGCATGGACCAATTTCTCAAGTACTGGCGTCGGGAGGGCCATACGTTTGCAATGATATAAATAACTTTAGGCATTATGGCTGGAGAAATTTTGCCACTGCCAATGGGATTCTTTCTTTTATGGTATTACCGATCAGAAAGAATGACGAAATTATTGGTACACTGAACTTGTATTCAGGACAACGTGAGCTTTTTAGCGCTCAAGAATGCGGGCTGCTTGAAGAGGTAGCGGGGGATATCTCCTTTGCGATCAATGCCTTCCAAAGAGAACGCTCAAGAAAAAGGGCGGAAAAGCAGCGGCAGACTTCCGAACTGAGGCTAAAGCAGGCACAGTCGATTGCGCACGTAGGTAGTTTTGAGATCGATTTTTCTACAGGTATTTCAACTTGGTCAGAAGAGCTTTGTAGGATTTACGGCTTTGATACTTCCGATAACAGCCATCCCTACGATGCATGGTTGGAAATGGTGCATCCAGAGGATATCCAACATGTGCATAAAGTGATAGCAGAAGTAAAAGACTCATTGGCGCCTTCGGCTATCTACCACAGAATCATCCGTAGAGACGGTTCAGTAAGGCATATCTTTTCGCAAGGGGAGTATGAGCTCGATGAACTGGGCAGGGCAATTGGTATGCATGGAGTTGCGCACGATATCACCCAGATCAAGGAATCCGAGGGTGCAAGATCTCGGTATGAACAGAACCTTCAACTAATCATGGACCTGATTCCCCAAGGGATATTTATCAAGGATAAACATGGCCACTACCTTTTCGTAAACAAAAGCTTTGCATCACTGTACGGAGTTTCTGCCGAAGAATTTCTTTTGGAAGATATCTTCAAGCAATTGGAGGTGGAAGGGGAAAGGAATCTTTTTCTTGAGCAGGATCAGCAGGTAATTCGCACCGGAGTAGGCATAACGATCCCCGAGCAACCCTATACATTGGCAGACGGAAGCATAAAATACTTCTATACGGTAAAGGTACCCTATGAATTGCCTGGCAACCAAGAACGCGGCATGCTGGGGATCTCCCTAGATATCACCTCACAAAAACAGGCGGAATTGGAACGGGCAAAAATGATGGCCGACTTGGTGCGACGTAACAAGGATCTGGAGCAGTTTTCTTACGTGGTATCCCATAACGTTCGGGCGCCACTAGTGAACATCATTTCGCTAATCGCATTATTAGACCCCAAGGGTGTTTGCGAGGATGAAGATGTGATCGCAGCACTTACCGAGTCGACAGAAAAGCTAGATTCTGTAATCAGAGACCTTAACTTTATCCTAAATATGAATCATGAGCTTACCGAAGCGTTGGAGCGCGTGGATTTCGCATCACTTATTGCAGATATCAAAATCAGTATCGCAAACCTAATCGAAAGCAGTGGCGTTTCAATTACTACCGACTTTTCGCAGGCTCAGCATACCTATTGCTATAAGAGCTATCTGCATAGCATTTTTTATAACCTAATACTCAATAGCATCAAATACAGAAGGACTGATAAAGCAGCGATAATCCATATTTCAAGCCGAATAGATAGCGATAAACTGGTATTGGAGTTTGCCGACAATGGTATGGGCATCAATCTGGAAAAGAACGCCGAACAACTCTTTGGTCTTTATAAGCGCTTTCATCCAGAAATTGAGGGCAAGGGCATGGGACTATATATGGTAAATATGCAGGTGCAGCAACTTAATGGAACTATTAGTGTAGAGAGCGAGGTAGGGGTGGGAACGACGTTCAAAATCGTGTTTGAGATGCCCGAAAAAACTAATAGCTAAACTTATTATCCTTATTTCTTTTTTCATTTTTAACTGATTATTGCAGTTTTTACTCGGAAAATTATTTGTTTTGCTTTCTGCTATGATTGAAAGCTAATGTTAATCGATCTCTAACTTAATAGTAGGCAGTTAGTAACCTGATATAGATTTGTTGCTACAAAAAAATGACAAACCTTTCTATAGGCATGTTGGTTCTTTCAATAAAAAACACCTAAAAACATGGAAAATAATCAAGAAATCATTTCAGACTTGAAGGGTCTGATCTCTATCATCAATGACGGAAAAGAAGGATATCAATCGGCTTCTGAATCGACAGATAACATTGAGCTTAAAGCTGTATTTTTAAAATATGTTGCCGAAAGGGCATTGTATGAAAATGAATTGAAAGCACATTTGGCAAAACATGGTGGTAATTCTGATAACGAAGAGGGCGGAATTCTTGGAGCAATCCATCGTACTTGGATAGATATCAAAGAAGCCCTTACTGATAGAAGTGAAACTGCTGTTCTTGGCGCTGTAGTGACTGGTGAGAAAGCAGCTCTCGAAAAATATGACATGGCGATTAAAGATAACCAGCTGCATGAAGACCACTTAAATTTATTAACTGCTCAGCGCAATGGAATTGCCGAAGCATTAAAAGAAATTGAAGTATTAGAGCAGAAATACAAAGACTTATAGTCTAGCCGAAATTTTTATTAAATGAGCGGGAAGGATCTTTGGTCTTTTCCGCTTTCTTTTTGTCCGTTTCAGTAAAAGATTTTGTTGCTACAATGTCTTGGTTTTCAAATAAATATATATATTATTCTAGGTTCTTTCATTAATTAAACCCTACCTTACCGAACCTCGCTCTTCTAACTACCTTATTATGTTAAATTTAGATCCAAAGTACATCATTGCCATCGGCGCATCTGCTGGGGGGATGGAAGAGATTAATTCTTTCTTCGACAATACCCCATTGGATGGGGTAGCCTATGTAATTGTGCAGCATCTTTCGCCAGTTTTTAAAAGCCGTATGGTCGAATTGCTAGGAAAGCACAGTAAATTAAAGGTGCGTGAGGCAGAAGATGGATCGAATGTGAAAAGTAACGAAGTATACCTAATCCCTAACAATAAGTTCATGACCATTAAAGATGGCAAGTTGCGACTTACCGAAAAAGGGAACAAAGGACCACACTTAACCATTAATACTTTTTTTAATTCACTTGCTAAAGATTGTGGTACAAAGGCAATTGGTGTTGTTCTTTCAGGTCTTGGATCTGATGGCACCGAGGGTATCATTGAAATCAAGAAAAAGGGAGGTATGGTAATGGTACGAAATCCTGAAACCTCAGATTTCTCTAGCATGCCAGCCCATGCGGTTGCTACAGGAATGGTTGATTTTATTCTTGAACCAGCTTTGATGCCTGCAGCTATCGAAGCCTATGTTGATAAGGAAGGTAAGCTGTCGGTAGAAAGTCCAGAAGACCAGTTGGTAATACCTGAAATCATCAAACTCATAGAACAGTCATCACCCCACGATTTTTCTGGTTATAAGCAATCTACAATTTTAAGGCGGACACAGAAGAGGGCATCACAAGAAAACTTTAATTCACTTCAGGCATATTTGGAGTTTTTGAATGAAAATCCAAGTGAAGTTATTGCCTTAGGAAAAGAATTCCTAATTAGTGTTACCGCTTTCTTTAGAGACCCAGAAGCATTTGACCATATTGAGAAAAAAATCATTCCAAAAATTCTCGAAAAGTTAGAAGTTAGAGAAGAACTGAAGATTTGGGTAGCAGGCTGTGCAACAGGAGAGGAAGCTTATTCCCTAGCAATACTAATAGCAGAACAGCTAACAGGAGCCCATAAAAATACTATCGTAAAAATATTTGCTACAGACATCGATACAGCCGCTATGGCCCATGCTGCAAAGGGAACTTATAGTTTGGATATTTCAAAAACTGTTAGTCAAAAAAGACTTGATGATTATTTTACTAAGGAAGGAGAAAACTACAAGATCAAACAGGGCATCAGAAAGATGGTCATCTTCGCCCAACATGACCTTGTTAAAAATCCGCCTTATTGCAATATGCATTTGATTAGCTGTAGGAACTTATTGATCTATATGACTCCCGTATTGCAAAAGAAGGTATTTAATATGCTTCTTTTTGGTCTAAAGATGGACGGTTATCTCTTTTTGGGTTCTAGTGAAAACCCAACACCAATCATTAACAGTTTAGAGATTGCAGATAAAAGATGGAAGATCTATAGAAATACAAAGAATAAAAAAGCAATCAGCTTTGATGCCTTTGCAATTCCCGAATACCAAGAGATTAAACGAAAATCAATCTTTTCTGGCGAAGGGGATGGTAAAAATAACAACAACACACTAACTGACCTGATGTCTAATGCGGCAGCAAGGGAAATGGGCTATTTGTGTGTTTTTGTTGATGAGTACAACCATGTTATCCGCGCATACGGAGACACCAGTAGGTATATGCTTCAAGAGAACTTTAATTCTAACCTAGAAGAACTCTTAAAACCCCCATTGGCCATTGCTTTTAATACCTTAAGAACAACCGCTATCCAAAATAATGAAAGAGCTAATGTTTCAGCAATTAGTATCAAAAATGGTAGTGAAGTCATTAGCATCAATCTTTCAGTAGTGCCTATCGTCACCAAAAATGTATATCAAAAGATATTGATGGCACTGTTCAGTGAAAATGAGCATAGTATGATTGGCAACACGCCAATATTCGACGAAAAGATCTATCAGGATAAGTATACCCAAAACCTTGAGCAGGAGCTAAGAGCGTTGAAACTTAAACTTAACGAAGTTCATGATGAACTTGATTCTTCAAATGAAAACATGCAGTCATTTAATGAGGAGCTCATCTCAGCCAATGAAGAAATGCAGAGTACCAATGAGGAGATGCAGTCGGTAAATGAAGAATTGCATACCATTAATACTGAATATCACCTCAAGAATAAGGAATTGTTGGAGATCAATGATGATCTTAACAACTATTTTCGTAGCAATATCAATGGCCAATTGTTCATAAACAATGAATTAGAGCTGATGAAGTTCTCTCCTGGAGCAATTAACCTCATCAATTTGAGGGATTCAGATGTGGGAAGACCAATTAACCACATATCAACCAACATTAAATTCGAAAACCTGATAGAAGACATCAAAAATGTATTGGAGAATGATACTGTGTTTGCTAAGGAGATAGAAACTACCAATGGCAGATGGTACCAGATGATGATTATGCCCTATCTACAACAAAGTTCAAAGACAAGGAGTGGTGCTATTATTACTTTTAGTGACATTACCCAGCTTAAGGATATCCAGTTTGAACTGGATGAGAAAAACCAGAGCTTACTCAGGATCAATGCAGATTTAGATCATTTCATCCATGCCGCCTCTCATGACCTGCTAGCTCCGCTTGGGAATATCGAAACAAGTATTAATGTAATGAATCATATAGCACTTTCGGATGCAAAATTGATTGATGTACTGGATTTAATCAACAGATCGATCAAAACCTATAGACTGTTAATTACAGACATTGGCGTTATTGCAAAGGTAGAACATGAGATGGCCGTCATGGAAATGGTAAACTTGAATGAAATCATCGATAATGTAGAGTGGAGCCTGACTGACAAGATCAAACAATCAGGCGCTAAGATCATTCGAAATCTAGAAGTAAACGAGCTGTCCTTTTCTAGAAAAAATCTAAGGAGCATTATGTTCAACCTCATATCAAATGCCATTAAATTTAAAGGCAATGAGGAACCCCTTATAAACATACAGTGTCAAAAAGTAGGGAAAAATATCATTTTGAAGATTAAGGATAACGGAAAGGGAATTGATGCGCAAGGTTTAGACAAGATTTTCGCCATGTATGGTAGGCTTAATCAGGATATAGAAGGCAGTGGAATAGGCCTGTACCTTGCCAAAAAAATTATAAATGCGGCTGGCGGAAAAATAGTTGTAGAGAGCGAACCAGGAAAAGGAAGCATTTTTACTATTTATCTTAATAGTTTGATTATGGATTGAGCAAGAAATGATAGGTTCTGATCAATCTAATAAAATGTAATTCTCTTATGAATAATAATATACTTTTTAGCTAAAAAAGGGATGCTAGTGGCATCCCTTGGTAATATATTTTTAAGTGTTTGGCGGCCTATTACTATCTAGATAACCATCATTATTTTTTTGTTCCTCTTCAATTCTTTTGCCTTCGTTGTGATGGGTATCATTTCCTGTGTGCTCGTCTGCTGCATGAAAATCATGATCCTTTGAATTTTCTACCAAATTGTGAATTTCCTGTTGCTCAATCTGCGATCTCCAGTATATTCTTGGCCGCTACCACCTCTTTGATAGAACCTGTTTTTGTCGAAATGCTCGTGAGCATAAAACTCGTTCTGGTTAAATTCTTCAATCTCTCTTTCTCTTTGAGTCTGTGGACTGCCAATAACCTCGCGGATTTGTACTTCCGTAGCTGGAACGGTACTGTTTTCATCATATGCTGGAAGAGAGGCCAGTTGGCTGGCGGTAATGTTTGGCAATACTACTTCGTCATCAGAAGTATGAAGGTGTGCCGTACCTATGGGTATCATTACCTTTTTATCTCCAAGTTCCATTCCATTGTCTTTAAGGTCAATAACAAGATACCTTACCGACCTTGATTCAGGATCAAAGAGAAGATCATTCACTTCTCCAATATAGCTGTCGCTTTCTGACTTTACTTCCCATCCAATGATGTTGGGTTCGCCTTCTACAATCTGAAAATCACTGTTTTTCAGTCCGAGTAAGTATCTATAGATATATTTTTCCATGGTAAATGTATTTAGGTTAAGGTGGGTTTGTGATTTTTTGTTGTTTCTACTGTTTAGGGAAGACTACGATTGAAACATTGCGGTTTTGTTTACGACCTTCGCTAGTTTGATTGGTAGCTACCGGTTGGGTTTCGCCTAGTGATTGTACTGATACGGTGCCGCTTGGTACTCCTCCTGATGAGGTTAGCCAATTCTTTACTGCTTCGGCCCTTTGTTTACCTAGATCTTTGTTTTCATCAGCTGGACCAGTTGAATCGGTGCTGCCGAATACGCCAATCGTTGCACCTTCAAATTTTTTGTTCAATGCATCAGCTATTATTTTTAGTTTTGCCTGTCCATTTTCAGATACATCATTGCCATCTGTAGGAAAAAGGATGTTCTCACCAAGGGTATAAATGGTATAAGTACCGTTTCCTCTAGTCTGAATTTCTTGATCAGTAATATCTACATCAGTAGAGGTTGCAGAATTAAAATCTACACTATTCCAATCTGGAACTGTTGAAGCGATTGCGTTTGTAGAATCTGCCATTGCTGCTCTCTGTACATCTGACTGTTCAGCGTCGCATTTTCTAAGAAGCATTGCGGCCAATGCAACAAGGGTAATTGCCAATAGGATCCATATCCATAGTGGGCGTTTTGGTTTTGGTTCTACTTCTAGATGTGCCATAGGTATTGGTTTTTTTGTGATTTATACTGATTAGAGGATAAGGGTTAATATTCTTCCATGCTAAGGCCCGCGTAGGCTCTAAAGTCTGCCTGTTCGGCATATGCCTTGAAGTTCTGGATATCGGCCCTGATCATTTTTTCGAACATCCCGTTAAACAATGAGGCTATACCACGGCCTACACTTCCAGCCGGCGGAAAATAATTGATTTCGATGTGTAATTGGGTGCCTATGCTATTTAAGGTATCGGTGAACTCTACCTTACCCGCGTTTTCGACCATTGAGCCCTCAGTTGACTGCCAACCAAGGTAACTTCCAGTTTCCTCATGGGTAATCTCTGCATTCCAACTCAACGGGATAAGGTTGCCAGGTGTATTAGCAATCCAGTGAGACTCTGTATCACTTGTTTCAGTCACTTCTTTAAGGTGCTGCATGAACTTTGGTAGGTTAGAAAGTTCTCGCCAAAAGGCATAAACCTTTTCTCTAGAGGCGTTTACAGTGATGGTCTCTGAGATATTGATGGCCTGAGGGTCGGTGGTGTCTATGTCTAGTTTTTTATAGACCGGACAAACGCCTGTAGCACCGCGATAGATCAATAATCCACTTGCCGCTGCTCCCTGTATGCCTATTAGCGGGTGTCTAGTGATACTTTTTAATGATTTATAAAGCAGATAGCTGTCCATAATTAGCGATAAAGCTCGTTCGCCAGTATCAATGTTCTTTTCTCCTGAGGGCTTTAAGTCAATTTCCTTTATGCCGCTGATGATGTTTTGTACAAATTTGGTATCCATGTCGTTTCTTCTTATGTGCAAGGGGAACAGATTTAGGAGATGAATGTTTAAGTTTTTATGCAGTTTTTTTATCAACAAAATCTCCGCAGTGGTGTTTAACTTAAATGGAGATCAGCTTTAACAATTATTATTCTGGTACGAGTGGGCTGCTGCTGCCCGTTCCCAATAAGCTTTATTATCCAGAGGAGTTTCAAGACAAGAGCAGGCTCTGTTATTATGCCTCGCTGATGGATACTATTGAGGTCAATAGTTCTTTTTATAAAATCCCACTTTCCTCTACAATGAAAAAATGGGCTTTGGATGTACCAGAAGAATTCCTCTTTACCTTTAAGCTTTTTAAAGAGATCACCCATAATAAAGACCTTGCCTTTGATCCAGCAATTGTATCTAGGTTCTTTCATGTAATTTCTCATGTTAACCAGAAAAAGGGCTGTCTTTTAGTGCAGTTTCCACCCAGTGTTCGGATATCTCATTTTGCACAATTGCGTTTTTTGATGTCTGTGCTTAGAGATAATGATCCTGATCATCAGTGGAAGATTGCGCTAGAATTTCGCCATAACTCGCTATACTGCGAAGAAATTTATGAACTTTTAGAAGAGTTTTCTTTTGGTATGGTTATCCACGATAAAACACCAGCTTCAAATCCCATTCGTGATTCTGGGCTAGATTTTATCTATCTTAGGTTTCATGGACCAGGAGGAAACTATCGTGGAAGTTACGCTGATGATGTGCTGTATGAATATGCGAGCTATGTTACCGAATGGCTGAGCGAGGGTAAAAAGGTTTTTGTCTATTTTAACAATACCATGGGAGAGGCGCATGCGAATTTGAACATGTTGCGCCAAATTGTAAGAGATACTTACTAAAATTTTAATATTTAATTTGTTGGGTTGATAGCAATCTTGATATACTTATTACTGCCAAATGGATAAAGGTAAAGAAGCACATGGTCAGAGAAATCTACAGTATCAACTAGTCCTTCGCAGATTTCTATTACGATTTCATCAAAGTCTTGGTAAGGAGTGGCATAAACAACCAAATTCTTCTTTAGGTCAAATTCTGCTGCAAGTACGTAATTATCAAAGTGGTTAAGGAAATATTTTCTATAGCGTTCTAATCTTGGCCTTATCATTCACGTCTTGAATTTAAATGCTTAACAAATTTGTAGATTTTTTGTTTAAAAAGGCCCGCTTCCTTTTGGGAAGCGGGCGTTGTATTTTACTTATTTCCTGTGGTTTTTATTCGCTAGCCGCTTCTTTATTGATAAAGCCTTCGGCTACGGTGGTTAATGCCACATCGGTAGCTTTTTCGTTTTCTAAAACTTGAGCTAATAGATCTGCAACGTCATCACGACCCATGGTTCTTGCAAATACTACTAATGTACCGTAAGTAGCAATTTCATAATGCTCTACTTTTTGTGCTGCAAGAATTAATGCTGCATCTCTGATCATTGTTCCTTCTTCAGTGTCTTCAATGATTCCATCTGCTTCTTCTAAAAGGCCAGCCATAGCATCACATTTTTTAGCTACTGCTTTCTCATCGAACATGCCAAATACTTGCTCCAAAATCTCTGCGTGGAGTTTAGTCTCTTGGGTATGTTTTTCAAATGCCATGGCTAGTTCCTCACTAGTTGCTGCTTTTTGCATCTTAGGAAGCGCTTTTGCAAGATGCTTTTCTGCCCAATAGATGTCTTTCAGTTCATCAACAAAGAAATCTTGGAATTCATTTCCTTCTGATTTTGCTTTACTGCTTGATGATTTTGTTGTTGTTTTTTTTGCTGCAGGTTTCGCAGCTGTTTTGGTAGTTGCCATATATTTTTCTTTTTTAGTTTCTGGTAGAGGTAACCATATAATAATGGTAATGTTTAGTTTTTTATTTTTATGGCCAAGACACAGACCACTCATCGAATCCATTGCCACTGGATGCAGTGGATTTTGCTTTGTTTTTATTGCTGCCATCATCGGTTGATTCGTCTGCTGAACTCTTAAGGAGATAGTCCAATAAGAGCTGTGTGATTCTATCAACAGATTGAACAACAACTTCATTAGGAGACCCAGGAAAAACGGTCTTTTCAGAGAATATCGTTTGACCATTCAGTATCCCATAAAAGAACATTGTACCTACAGGTTTTTCTATCGTTTCGCTACCACCTGGACAGGTTAATCCTGTACACCCAATGTGGATATCTGCTTTGATTAACTGGGCAAGCCCCTTTGTAATTGCCATAGTCACCTGGGGTGATTCTGGTGTGTAAGTCTCAATCAACTGGGGATCTACCTTCAAAAGATCTTCTTTAAGGTTAGCGTCATAGCAGGCCAAACCACCTTTTAAGAATTTTCCAGCATCATCTGCTAAGGAGAAATCCGCACAGATGCGTCCTGCGGTAGCACTTTCTGCAAAAGCGATAGTAAGGCCTTGGCTTATGAGTTCGTCTGCACAATGCTGGATCTTTTTAAGGTTCGGCTGTGTTTCCATTTTGACTTGTGTTTATTGTCAATATGCTAACATTGATGGTAATGGGTAATAAAGTTTTAAAAGTACCGCAGTTGCCCACGGCACTTAAAATTTAGGATTCCTTTTCTGGAGCAGCGTAGTCGCTCCATTGGGCAACACCTTCTGGTTCTGAACTGATAACTTCATCGCTCTTCATTTCGCTCATCTGTTCATCAAGCTTCTTAGTAGCTGCAAGCTGCTCATCCATATCTTCTGGTTGTTCGGTCAGTCCATTTGTGTCTCTAACATGTACAATTGGGTTGGCAATATATTCCCACTCCTTGCCCATGTCTGGCATTTCTCCCTCGTTCCATGGCCCGCGGAAATTATCTCCTTTAGAAAGGTTAAAATACTGTTGGGTAAACCTTGGGTCTGCTTGAAGTACTGCTGGTGGGAAGTTCGGTTCGATGGTAGAAAGAGCAGCTTCGAACATTTTATAATGGGCAACCTCTCTGGTCATCAAAAAGGAAAGGGTTTCTTTTACATAGGGGTCGTCAGTAAATTTCATCAAGTGCTCGTACACTAACTTTGCCCTTGACTCTGACGCCAAGTTGCTTCTCAGGTCGACGGTTAGGTCACCGTTTGAATGGATGTAAGATCCACACCATGGAATCCCTTGGCTGTTGGTTAACCTTGGTCCGCCTGTAGAGAGTATAGGGAATTGCGGATTAGCGGTTAGTGCGGCATGGATAATTGATTCGCGTTTTTCGCTTCCCTCCATTACCTGCATAATTTCTTCCGAATCGGCAGCGTATTTCATTTCTCCATTTACGCCTTTAAGCAACATCTGGATGGTGGCACCAACAATCTCAAGGTGAGAGAACTCTTCGGTGGCAATATCCATCAGCATATCGTATTTATCTGGATGGGGCATTTTGGCACCATAGGCCTGGGTAAAGTACTGCATGGCTGCTGCTAACTCTCCATTTTCTCCACCGAATTGCTCAAGGAGGATGTTTGCAAATCTAGGATCTGGACGCGAAACGCGTGCATTGAATTGTAGGTCTTTTACGTGATAGAACATAATAGTATTGATTTAGGTAAATGATAACGTTTTGGTAGAGCGCTTGGTCCTTTTGTTTTTATTTGATTACTAAGCGTTCGCTGTTGGTATAAAGGACATTGGTAGCAGATTGTTTCAGCTAATTTGAAATTGAGTATAAGTTTATTTAATTTGGGTATTTATACGGAGCAGAAATACTGATGCCCTTTCTTCTAGTAACAGCGCTGTGGTAGGTTATCTTTTATACTAGCAGATTTCAGTTAAACATTTTAAGTTCTTGGCTGTTTAAAGCACAAATTGATTTGCTTAAACAAGATGCCATGGGACTAGATAAGTATAAACAGAAGCGCGATTTTTCTAAGACTGCTGAACCTAAAGCAGGCAGGAGCATGGACAGCAATAAACTGATGTTCGTGATACAGAAACACGATGCCTCTAGGCTACATTACGATTTTCGTTTGGAGATGGAAGGAGTGCTGAAAAGCTGGGCAGTACCCAAAGGACCTACCTTAGATCCAAAAGTGAAACGATTGGCCATGATGGTTGAGGATCATCCTTTTGATTACCGCAACTTTGAGGGCACCATTCCCAAAGGAGAATATGGCGGTGGTACGGTGATTGTTTGGGATCAAGGTTGGTACGAGACAATCGAACCTATCAAAGGAAAAAAAGCACAGGAAAAGTACCTGCTTGCTGAGCTAAAAAAAGGTTCGGTAAAGATGAAACTGCATGGAGAGAAACTAAATGGTGAGTTCGCTTTGGTGCGTACCAACGGGATGGGAGAAAATTCATGGCTGCTGATTAAACATGACGATGATTTTTCATCAAAAAAAGATATAACTAAGCAAGATACCTCGGTGCTTTCGGGCAAAACGATCGAACTCATGGAAAAGAACAGTGATGCCGTTTGGCATTCCGACCGTGAAGAGAAGTTGGAGGCAAAATCACCCAAAGCTAAAAAAAGCTCAGCCAAAAAGGGGGAAGCTGATAAGGATAATGGAACAAAGGTTGCCGTTGAATCTGCTCAGCTTGACGCTAAGTTGGTGCTGAAAGCTGCACCTAAAGGCGCTATTCCAAAGGGTGTGAAACCCATGTTAGCGACCCTTGTAGATGGGCCGTTTGATGATCCGGATTGGCAATATGAGGTGAAGTGGGACGGTTACCGTACACTTGCATTTGTAAACAAGGGAAAGGTAGAACTGCTCTCCCGTAACAATAAATCCTTTGACGATAAATTCTACCCAATTCATAAAATACTTTCTTCTTGGGAACTGAATGCGGTATTTGATGGAGAGATTTTGGTGTTAAACGACAAAGGCGTTTCTAACTTCGGGGCATTGCAGAACTGGAGAAGTGAGGCAGATGGAGAACTCGTTTTCTACGTATTCGATATACTATGGTACGATGGAAAAGACCTAACCGCGCTTTCGCTGGTGGAGCGGCAAGCAATTTTAAATGAAGTGCTCCCTACCGATGATGATAGGGTGCGAATCTCTAAAGTGTTCGATGCCTCAGGGATAGACTTTTTTGCAGCTGCAGAACGGATGGGGCTGGAAGGGATTATGGCCAAAAGAAAATCTTCTACCTATACCTTATCCAACAGGTCTAAGGAATGGCTAAAAATCAAAGTCTCTCGCAGGCAGGAAGTGATTGTTGCAGGGTTCACCAAAAACGCAGACACCTCAAAACTTTTCAGTTCGCTCATTTTAGCAGTACGGGAAAATAAAGTATTAACCTATGTTGGCAAGGTGGGAACAGGGTTTTCGGATGCTGACCAGAAAAAGATGTTGAAAGCTTTTCAGCCTTACATTACCGATAAAAGTCCTTTTACAGTTGTACCAGATATCAATAAGCTTTCTCGTTTTCAGCACAAGCAATTGAATGCCAAAGCAACCTGGATGAAACCAGAACTGGTTTGCGAGGTAGCCTTTACCGAGGTAACCGATGAGGGAATCTTCCGTCATCCATCATTTCAGGGTATGCGTATAGATAAGAATGCCAAGGACGTTGTACGAGAAACAGCTGCCGATACCGAAAAAATTGTAGAAGAAGTAGCGGCGGAATTAACCCATACAGAAATAGAAAGTAATACAAAAGATAAAGCCCCCAAAAAAGCAGTAAAGGAAACTAAAAAAGATAAAAAGGAAGTGGTGGTTGATCAACATGCCTCGGCAATTAGACCACCAAAAGTAACCATTCCTAAAACCTTATTGAATCCAAAAGATGAAACCCAAGTACGCAAGGTAGATGGTAAGGAACTGAAATTTAATCACCTTTCTAAGGTCTATTGGCCTGAAGACGGGGTGACTAAGCGAGATTTATTCAACTATTATTATCAGGTGGCAGATTTCATTCTTCCTTACCTAAAGGATAGACCACTTTCCTTAAACCGTTTTCCAGGTGGCATAAAGGGCCAAAGTTTTTACCAGAAAGACGTGAAAGGCAAGGCGCCAGAATGGGCGAAAACTTTTCCTTATTCTACAAGTGATGGAGAACCGAAAGAATATTTGGTTGGTGATGATGTAGCAACACTTTTGTGGATGAATACACTGGGTTGTATAGAGATTAATCCTTGGTTTTCTCGAGTGCAATCGCCAGACAATCCTGATTATTGCGTGATTGATCTTGATCCAGATAAACACCATTTTGATAAAGTAATTGAAGCAGCAAACGTAGTGAAGGAAGTGTTAGATGCTATCAATGTGCCAAGCTTTCCAAAAACATCTGGCTCAACTGGGATACATATCTATATCCCATTGGGTGGAAAATACGATTATGACCAAAGCCAACTTTTTGCGAGGATCATCGTTGGGATTGTCAATACCATCATTCCGAAGTTTACCTCTCTTGAGCGAATGATCCCTGCCCGTAAAGGAAAGATGTACTTAGACTTTTTGCAAAATAGACCAGGCGCAACTATCGCGGGACCCTATTCTTTGCGACCAAAACCAGGGGCGACAGTTTCGATGCCATTGGAATGGGAGGAAGTGAAACCAGGACTGAAAATGAAGGACTTTACCATTTTTAATGCAATTGAAAGGTTAAAGACTAAGGGTGATATTTTTAAGGGTGTACTGGGAAAGGGGATTGACCTTGAAACAGCAATTTTGAAAGCAAAAGAAGTTTATCCGTAACCGATGATATTAATAAGATAATAGACATGGAAGAAAATAAGGACAATTTTGGTTTTGGAGAAAATATCCCAGATCCAGAGGAAATCAGGGAGCGGTATTCGATTGAGGATGATTCGGATACCTTAGAACCCTTTATCGATGAAAATGAGCATAGAGAAATCAATGCCGATGATCCAGCCGATGTGAAGGCTTGGGCAGATCAGTTTCAGATCAGTGTAGATGAACTGAAGGCAGCAATGGTAATGAATGGCAACTCGGTTAAAGAAATTAAGAAATACCTAAGTGTATAAGTGATGGCAGAACTACCAGATTTAACCGTTTTTGCGCAGATCCTGTCGCGCAAATTTGCAGGAAAGACCCTAAAGGAGATTGATGTAAAGGTGGCAAAAAAGCTAAAAGGGACAGTTGCAGAGCTTAAGGAAGCCTTGGAGGGAAAAAAACTGATAGAAGTACTGCGAGAGGGAAAGACTTTACAGTTTAAATTTTCAAGTAATCACGTGCTTGGCATGCACTTAATGCTTCGGGGTGAACTGGAATTGTTAGACCAATCTAACCCAGAACCTAAGTTTCTGGTCTTCGGTTTCCACTTTGCAGGTGGTGGCGGATTTGCAGTTACAGATCGGTTAAAGCAGGCCACGCCAACACTTGATCCGGTGAAAGCCAAATCACCCGATGCGCTGGAAATTTCCGAAGCAGATTTTATAACGCTGCTTGCAAAGAAAAAGGGAATGGTGAAAGAGGTACTGATGGACCAGAAAGTGATTCGAGGAATAGGCAATTCTTACGCTGATGAAATTCTGTGGGATGCCCGAATCTCACCTTTTTCCTTGTCAAATGCCATCCCAGAGAAAGTAGCGAAGAAGCTCTATGCCAGCATGGTTTCCGTTTTACGGGAAGCCATTGATTTTATAGCGAAAGAGAACGGTGATGAATTGCGTGGTGAACTGCGGGATGCGATGAAAGTGCATGGGGCGAAGATCGAAAAGAGCCCAACGGGCAAAGAAATCAAGTCGGAAAAAATAGGCGGAAGAACCGCATATTATACAGATGAACAGAAAATGTATTCGTAAAAACAATCCTCGATTTACCTTGTTTAAACAAAAAAACTTATGGATATGCAAACATTTAACATACAGCTTTTAGAAAAGCAATACCAAGTCGAACCTCAGGATAATGGAACTTTTCGAATCCTTGAAGGCGAAGAAAAAATCGGGGTGGTCTATCCCGAAGTAGGAAAATTTGGAACCAATTGGAGAACTATGGACGAACTGGAGGAAGGTTTTGTAGGGCAAATTGGCGAGTTGATCTCCGAGCACCAAATGTAACGGAATATTAATTTATCATATCTACCTAAAAACAAATAATTATGGCAAAGCAAGGACCAAGTGACAGAAAAAAAGTAAATTCATCTCAAGATTATGAGCTTTCACACGTAGCAACCAAAATGGGTGTAAGTGTACAACAGGTTGTAGGTGCAAAACGTGCAACAAAATCGAACGACCGCACGGTAATTGAAAAATACATCTCTGATAAAAAGAAATAGTTCTTTTGGGACCCAATTGACTTCAAAATAAAAATTGAAAGAAAAGATAGCGGGAAGGACCTTTAGTCGTTCCCGTTTTCTTTTTAACCTAATTTTAAAAAAGGTGCGGACATTACAGAATACGATTTAACTTAAACTTTCACTGGTTAGTTTTGTTAGACTAGGATATGGAAAAACTCAGCCTATCGGTTAACACACTTTTCTTTTTTGTACTAACCTTTGCCGGACTTTATTTTGCCTCTCCTTTTCTAATTCCCCTTACCCTTGCAGCAGTACTCTCTATGGTATTTATCAGGCTGTGCAGCTTTATAGAAAGCAAAGGAGTAAGCAGAGGAGTAGCTTCAGTATTATGTATTGTACTTTTTGTCCTTTCCATAGGACTTGTTTTGGGGCTGCTATCTATTGAGTTGAGTAGCCTGGCCGAGAATCTAGATGGAATGGAAAAGCGGATCGTAAGTATGCTCGAATCGCTTAAATCTTGGATCAATGAAACCATTGGTATTAAAAAGATTGACCAGCAGAAGGCAATAGATCAGGGTACCAAGGGCAAATCTGGTGGCATGATTCTTTCTTTTGCAGCAGGGTTGATGGGAATTTTAATCAACACCATCCTTGTATTGGTGTACATGTTCCTTTTTCTTTCCATGCGCAGCCACATCAAAAAGTTCATCTTAAAACTAGTGCCTAATAAGGAAAATGCAGATACAACAGCTGTGATACATCAAACTGGAAAGGTTTCTCAGAAATACCTGAGCGGTCTGGCTGCAATGATAGGGGTACTGTGGGTAATGTATGGCATTGGTTTCAGTATTGTAGGAGTAGAAAGTGCACTATTTTTTGCCGTACTATGCGGTTTGCTAGAAATTGTACCCTTTATTGGTAACCTAACTGGCACGGGTTTAACAGTACTGGCTGTAATGGCACAGGGTGGAAATAGCAAGATGGTTATTGGAGTATTGGTTACCTATTTGCTAGTTCAGTTTATACAAACCTATATCCTCGAACCCATTATCGTTGGCGAACAGGTAAATATCAATCCACTGTTTACCATTATGGCCATTGTACTGGGTGAACTAATTTGGGGTGTGGCGGGAATGATTTTGGCAGTACCGCTATTGGGCATGGCAAAGATCATCTGCGACAGTTATCCTCATTTGCAACCCTATGGCTTTCTCATTGGCCCAGAAAATCCGCGAAAGCCAAAAACCACAATATTAGATTACATGAAAAAACTATTTGGGAAGAAATAAACCCAAATAGTTTGTAGCGTATGCTAGAACAAAAGCTCGTTTTCGCCCAAGTGATGTCTAATGAGTTTAAGTATCTCGTCTCCATATTGTGTTGCTTTTCCTTCTCCTACATTTTTAATCTTAGCCAATTGGGTTAGCGTTTTTGGTAGTTTTGCAGAGATATCAGCTATGGCTTGGTCAGAAATGATGTGATAGCCTAATGCTTTTTTGTTTTCCGCAGTTTGCTTTCTCCAGTTTAATAACTCAAGATGGAGTGCTGGGTTTTCGATACTGGTTTCATTCAGCTGTTTTTGCTTCCAACTGTCAAGCGGTTTATAGCTAATAGCCGTGTTTCGATTGGCCTTCGATAACTCATCCACTTTAATAAAATTTGGTAGCAATTTAAACAGCTCAATCTTGGCTTGCAGCTGTTCTAACAATTGGTTTAAGGTCGGGAAATAATCCGGATGAAAGGGAGCACCCGTAATTAAGCTATGCAGGGCAATCACATGTTCGTGTAGTTCAATCAGATTCGGAAGAAAATATCCTGCTGCTTTTGCCAAACGTGTTTTTATAGGGCCCGCTTCAAATTTATTGACTATCGTTTTCAGTTCCTGGCGGACGAAGCGCTCTCCAATGGGGCCAATTTTAATGCTTAACAATTGTTCAGCTTCATTGATCTTTTGATTTAATACTGTTTCATTTGGCAGGAGCGCTAACAGTACTGCTTTTAAATGGGTATAAGTTTCGGTTATTGGATTGAAGTCAAAACAATCAACCAAAGTTTCAAGTTCGGCAGCCACCAACAACTGTTGAAGACTATGTTGATCTGGACTTTGCGCTTGGGCCTTTTTCATAAAAGCAGCAACCGATGGATCGGTAATGATGTTCTTACTATCTACTTTTTCCTTTAGGATCAAGCCATCCAATGTCCGGCATCGGCTCAGTGCTACATAGGTTTGCCCATGGGCAAAGGCAGCACCTACATCAATTACAGCTTTATCAAAAGTTAATCCCTGACTTTTATGGATGGTAATTGCCCAAGCTAAGCGAAGTGGGAACTGGCTGAAAGTACCTGCGCTGGTTTGGGTTATCTTTTGGTCGGTTTCTGATAGCGCATACTTGGTATTCTCCCATATTTCCTGAGTGGCCTCAAATGTCGATCCATCATCAAGAAAGGTTAGGCTTATGATTTCTCCGTTAATGCTGTCTACCTTTGCTGTACGGCCATTATAAAATTGCTTTTTGCCTGAGCTGTCGTTTTTAATAAACATTACCATTGCGCCAGCCTTCAATACAAGTTCCTCTTCGGTAGGAAAGGCTTCTTTTGGAAAGTCTCCTGTAATTTTTGCTTTAAAGGTATGTGTATCGCCTGCTAGGTTTGCTAGTCTTTCTTCATTGATCTTTTTAACCAGCGGATTATGCGTAGTGAGGGTAACATGGTCAGCTAATTCCCCACTGTTTGGATTTTGCTGGTAATGCGCATTTAGTTTTTGGAGGAGCGTATCGCTGATCGAGCCATTCCTTATTTCGTTCAGTATTTCAATAAAGGTAGGATCGCTCTGCCTGTGGACTTTGGTAAGTTCAAACGTGAGTAGGGGAAATGCCCTAAAGATTAAACTGTCGAAGAAATAGGGCCCATTATAAAATTTCCCAAGCAAATGCCAGTCGTTTTGAAAAACAGGCGGCAGCTGGTAAAGGTCGCCGATCATGAGTAACTGTACGCCCCCAAATGGTTGGCTATTTCCCTTCACAAACCGTAGTGCCCTATCAATATAGTCTAGGGTGTCGGCCCTTACCATACTAATCTCGTCGATGATGAGCAAGTCGAGGCATTTGATGAGTTTGGCTTTTTCCGCTCCGAAGCTTTTGCCAGAAAATTCAGTGAAAATTGTTTCTTGCGGAGATGGTGGTAGCAAAGGTCCGAAGGGAACCTGGAAAAAGGAGTGGATGGTTACTCCACCTGCGTTAATTGCCGCTACGGCCGTTGGTGCTACTACCGCAAGGTTCTTTTTGGTGCTGGAGCGAATGTGGCGCAGGAAGGTTGTTTTTCCGGTTCCCGCTTTTCCTGTCATGAAGATTGGTCTGTTTGTTTTTTCGATAAAATCGAGGATCAATTCATGCAGGGGTTCTAGTGTCATTATGTGTACAAAATTAAGGCTTATGTTGCCCGAAATCGCATCTACTTTTCAACAGTCCATCTTTCAATTTAATCACTGTCCCAAAGAGCGTAGGGATGAAAGAACGGCGGGCCACGCGGAGGCCTGTGGGTGGAAGCATCGTTCTTTCTTGATCTTTTGTTTCTTTTCTATCAAGGAGATATTGCGCAGCAATCTTGAACACCTCTAAAATAGATAACCGTGAAAAACGAAAGAGCCTCTCGGGGGCGATGAGCCGAGGCAAGGCTGTGCGTTGGTGTTTTAACTTAAGTGTCTTCGACAGGCTCAGCATGGCAACTGAACAACTAGGTCTAAACGCTCTTTGCCGCGAGGCAACCTTCTTTGAAGGGCAAAGAAGGCAAACCCTTTCGGCTTCTCCTAGGCAACCTTGCGCTCCCATCCCTTCACAAAAACTTGCAAACACAGGCTACGGTTTTGCTGAAGGGCAAAACAACTATGCCTTTTCCCGCCCTCAAGCCATCATTTGCCAGTTTTTCTTCCGTTGCTGGATAAGCCCTGCGTACTATTAATGTTGGAAAGAGGGGGGGGTGCTGTAATAAACAGTAGTCTACAGGCTTAACCCACAGTTCATTGCACGAGTTGGGGTATGTCCATAAATCAAGCATCAATCTCACTATTTACCACTTCCCCAAAGAGTGTAGGGATGAAAGAACGGCGGGCCACGCGTAGGCCATTTGGGTGGAAACATCGTTCTTTCTTGATGTTTTTAGGTAATTTTTCATTAAGAAAAAAAGGACTAGGGCTTTCGGCGCCCATGAGCCGAGGCAAGGCTGTGAGTTGGTGTTTTAAGTGAAAAAGTGCTTCGACAGGCTCAGCATGACAAACTATAACAGCAAGAATGAGATTGCCATACCCAATGAAGATCGGCTTCGCAATGACGGCTAAAGTGGTGGTGACTCAGAAAGTGTCTATAAATATTTTAATAAATAGTGCTTCGTTAAGCTCAGCATGACAAGTGATAAAACATTTGTCACAACATTTTTGTAGAAAAAATACCGGACAGCAAACTTTTTATAGCAAAGTAATGTTACTTTTGTCTAAATATTTTATTTAAAATATAGACAAAATGAAACTATCCATTTCCGATCTCGAGCAACTTTCTGGAGTTCCCGTACATACTATCCGCATTTGGGAGCGAAGGTATAATGCACTTGAACCTTTGAGATCGAGCGGTAATACCCGGTCTTATAATGATGAGCACTTGAAGAGGCTATTGAACATTGTAAGCTTAAACCAAGCTGGGGTTAAAATATCCCAAGCCTGTTCACTAACTGGTGACCAGATGGAGGAGTTTCTGGAAAAAGAATTAAAAGCTATCATGCCTGGCCTTGCGAGCTTTGAATTTTATGTATCCCAACTGTTAAACGCAGGTGTTAAATATGATGAGCTAAGTTTCAGTATTCTTCTTGATCAATGCATTGAAGAACATGGAATCATGAAGACTTATGAGCAGGTGATGTTTCCGCTACTGCAGCGCCTTGGCCTAATGTGGCGATTAGACCATATATGCCCTGCTCACGAACATTTTATTTCAGCGATTGTAAGGCAAAAGCTCATGACGGCTATCAATTCGCTTCCCTTAAGCAATAGGGGTGGTCCGGTATGGTTGCTTTTTCTTCCAGAAGATGAGGCTCATGATATCCCCTTATTGTTTGCAAGTTTCATGTTGCGCAGCTACGGCTTTAAGGTCATCTACCTAGGTGAAAGAGTGCCTATGGAATCGCTTAAAGATGCTTATAGCTCAACCCAGGTAGATCACCTGCTGTTTTTTTTGGTGAGGCAGCGTCCTGTTAAAGAAACAGGGAACTACCTTCAAAACCTAAGCAATACCTTCCCCAATGCAAATATCTTTTTGGCAGGAAATGGAAAGTTGATTGCTGAACTAGAGTTAGGGGCTAACATGTCATGCTTCTCTTCTATAGCTGAATTCTCACAATTAGTGAAAGGTGGAAATGGACAATAGATCGTTACCAACAAAGCCAAAGGTTGCAGTTATAGGTTCGGGCTTTGCTGGGCTAAGTGCAGCCTGTTACTTAGCCAAGGATGGGGCAGAAGTGACTGTTTATGAAAAGAACCCACAAATTGGGGGAAGGGCAAGGCAGTTGGTAACAGCTAATGGCTACAGTTTTGATATGGGGCCAAGCTGGTATTGGATGCCTGGGGTGTTTGAGCAGTTCTTTAGTGACTTTGGCCACAAACCTGCTGACTTTTATGAACTTTCCCAACTTGATCCAGGTTTTTCGATTGTTTTTGGGCAAAATGATGTAATGCACATTCCGAGTTCGAATGAGGAATTAGAAGAAGTTTTTGAAGATATTGAACGGGGTAGTGCGTTAAAGCTCAGGAAATTTCTTGAAGGAGCCGAATTTAAGTATAAAGTAGGTATGGAAAAACTGGTTCATAAACCAGGCCTTTCACTAACCGAATTTTTAGACATGGATGTGATCAGGGGCGCATTTAAACTGCAGCTTTTGCAATCTTTCCGCACTCATGTTAAAAAATATTTTAGCCATCCAAAGCTCATTGCGCTAATGGAATTCCCTATCCTTTTTTTGGGTGCTACTGCCAAAAATACCCCAGCACTTTATAGCTTGATGAACTACGCAGGTCTTTCATTGGGTACTTGGTACCCGAAGGGTGGCTTTGCCTCGGTAGTTGGCGGCATGCGCACTGTGGCCGAAAACCTAGGTGTAAAATTTCTTGTTGATGAGCCAGTATCAGGCTTCGAGTTTTCGGCAGGAAAAATCATTGGGGTAAATTCCAAACGCTACAAATTAAACTTCGATGGTGTAGTGGCCTCAGCAGATTACCACCATGTAGAAGACCAACTACTCGGTGAAGCACTTCGCAACTATCCCGAAAGTTATTGGAACAAAAGAGTGCTTGCCCCATCTAGCTTGATCTTTTACTTAGGGCTTACCAAAAAGCTAGATAAGTTGTCTCATCACACCCTTTTTTTTGATGAAGAACTTGATGTGCATGCCAAGGAAATCTACGAAAATCCACAATGGCCAAGCAAGCCCCTTTTCTATGCCTGTTGCCCTGCGAAGAGCGATGATAGCGTTGCGCCAATAGGTCATGAGAATATTTTTATGCTAATGCCACTAGCTACCGAACTGCAGGATAGCGAAGAACTACGGGAACGCTATTTCGAGCTGATCATGGATCGCTTAGAAACATTTTGTGGCGAAGAGGTTAGAAGCAATATTGATTATAAAAAAAGCTATTGTATCAATGATTTTGTACAAGACTACAATTCCTATAAGGGCAATGCCTATGGCCTTGCCAATACGTTGATGCAGACGGCAAACCTAAAGCCTTCGCTCAACAATAAAAAAATTAACAACCTGTTTTATGCTGGCCAACTAACGGTTCCCGGTCCAGGGGTTCCGCCCTCAATTATTTCGGGAAAGCTTGCAGCAGCGCAATTGAATAAAAGCCTAGAGAAAAAGCGATGAAAGAAAAATTCGACAGCCTATCTGCCCAGTGCAGCAAGATGACTACGCTCCGCTACAGTACTAGTTTTTCACTTGGAATCTATTTCCTACACAAAAAGCTAAGACAGCCGATCTACTCGATCTATGGCTTTGTGCGCCTTGCCGATGAGATTGTAGACAGTTTTCATGATTTTGATAAGGCCTATTTGTTAGACAAGTTTAAAAGAGATTGCTATGAGGCAATCGAGCAAGGGATTAGCTTAAATCCGATCTTAAATTCCTTTCAGCAGGTAGTGAATCAGTACAAGATAGAGATGGAACTTGTAGACCTTTTCTTGGACAGCATGGAAATGGATTTAAAGGAAGAATATTATACGGGAGATAAATACGATAAATATATCCTTGGCTCGGCGCAAGTGGTAGGGCTTATGTGCCTGCGGGTATTTACCGCCGGGGATAATAAAGAATACGAGCGGCTCAGGGAATCAGCCATGCTGCTCGGGTCGGCTTTCCAGAAGGTAAATTTTTTGAGAGACCTGAATGCCGATTATGAAGTGCTGGGCAGGAGCTATTTCCCTGGTGTAGACCTTTCGGCATTTGGCAATGACCAGAAAAAGCAGATCGAAACGGAAATTGAATCAGAGTTCCGTGTTGCCCTTCAAGGAATTAGGTTATTACCAAGGGAGGCAAGGAGTGGGGTTTACTTGGCCTATATCTATTACCTAGAGCTGTTCAAAAAGATTAAAAAGGCATCAGCAGAAAAAGTAATGCAGGGAAGGATTAGGATCTCTAATGGACACAAGGTTGGACTGATGTTCGATTCGCTGATCCGCTATAGAATGAATGCTTTATGAAAATGGTGCTGATTTTTTTTCTTGTAGGTTCTTCATTACATGCTGGTGCAGAACCCGAAGTAGCCGAACTTAGAAGGCTTTATTACAAGGCAGCAGAGGATTCTTCGGCCTCTGCCGAACTTTCTAGATCGCTAAAATCAGTGAACAGAAGTTCCTCACCCATACTATGGTGTTACAAGGGAGCGTCATATATGATGGAGGCCAAGTACGCTTTCAACCCAATTACAAAGCTTGCCAGGTTCAGGAAGGGAAAAGCAGCAATAGAGCAGGCCATATCCAAAGAGCCTAGTAATGTGGAAATGAGGTTCATCAGGTTTTCCCTCCAGAACAATCTGCCTGGATTTCTTGGTTATAATGGACAGATTCAGGCAGATAAGCAAAAGTTGTTGTTAGAGGTGGAACAAATGGAGGACAGGGTGTTGAGAGAGAACATCACCAGTTATTTGATAGCATCGAAAAAATGTACCAAAGAAGAACTTAAAAAATTGAAACTGTGATAGATAATGTGATATTGGTAGATAGTGATGACAACCAAGTGGGGCTGATGGAGAAAATGCAGGCACATTTCTCTGGGCAATTGCACCGTGCCTTTTCAGTATTCATCTTCAATAGCAAGGGAGAACTGCTGTTGCAACAACGGGCAGTAGATAAATACCATTCGGGAGGCAAGTGGACCAATACCTGCTGCAGTCACCCAAGAGAACATGAACATACTACAGTTGCCGCCCACCGCAGGTTATTAGAAGAAATGGGAATGGTATGCCACCTTGAATATGGCTTCAATTTTATGTATAAGGCAGAGGTGACAGCGGGCATTATTGAGCATGAATTTGATCATGTTTATTTTGGGATAAGCGATAATAGGCCTAATTTTGCACCTCAAGAAGTTGCGGGCTTTAGGTATATTGGCATGAATGAATTGGCAAAGGATATCAAAGTGCATCCTGAGTTGTATACCGAATGGCTAAAGATCTGTTTGGAGAAGGTTATGAAATATTATACACAAATGTTGAAAGATGGGCGTATTGGTTAACATAGGAATTGTACTGGCAACTTTTCTGGCGATGGAAGGGGTGGCTTGGCTTACACACAAATATATAATGCATGGGCTATGCTGGTTTCTGCACAGTGACCATCATAACAAAGACCATGACGATTTTTTGGAACGCAATGATTTTTTCTTTTTGATCTTTGCCATTCCCGGGATAATATGTTTAGCGCTGGGTAATTTCTATGGGAATGAATTGGCGTTGTTTATCGGGATCGGGATTACACTCTATGGCGCATGTTACTTTCTGGTGCATGATATCTTTATCCACCAGCGCTTCAAGATTTTTAGAAATTCAGATAACTGGTACCTCAAAGCCATCCGTAGGGCACACAAAATGCACCACAAACACTTGGGTAAAGAGCAGGGTGAGTGTTTTGGAATGCTATGGGTGCCATTGAAATACTTTTTGGAAGCTAGAAAAAAGGCATGATGAGATATACCTACCTTCTGGTCGATTTTTTCACAATAATTGTTCCCTTGCTATTCTCATTCCATCCAAGGCTGCAGTTCCATAAAACCTGGAAGGCATTTTTTCCTGCGGTAGTCGTAACTGGTGTGCTATTTGTGATTTGGGATATTTATTTTACACATCTGGGGGTGTGGGGCTTTAACCCCGACTATATTTTGGGCGCAAATTTTTTAGGCCTGCCGCTAGAGGAACTGCTTTTTTTTCTCTGTATCCCTTATTCCTGCGTATTCACTTATCATTGCCTTACCCAACTTTTAAAATTGCAATTGCCCAAACCAGCTGAAGATGTATTGACACTTGCATTTGTATTTCTTGGGGTTTTTGGAGGGATATACTATTGGGGTAGCTTGTATACGGCATCAACAGGTTTGGTAATGGTTGGTCTTTTGATTTTGGCTAGGTTCGTTTTAAAAGTACGTTGGCTCGGTAAATTTTATCTGGTGTACCTGGTATTGCTTATTCCATTCTGCATTGTAAATGGAATTTTAACAGGAACAGGACTGGATGCCCCAGTAGTTTGGTACAATGCAAAGCATATTATTGGGCTTAGGATAATGACCATTCCATTTGAGGATGTATTTTACGGGCTAAACCTGATCCTTCTAAACCTATTGATCTATAACTGGAGGAAAGATAAGTATGCTAACAGCTTGAATGAAAACGCTAAAGGTAAAGTTTAGCCTAAACCCTTAAACATAAAGATCAACTTTGCAATTATGGTTATTATAGCTGTATTACAATTTGAGCTTTAGTGATCTATAGGTTCCAGATCTCTCCCAAGGTCGAGATGACGGTAATAGGAGTGGTGTGTGGATTATGATTATTTGTCATTCAGAGCATAGCGAAGAATCTATAAGCGATGAATGAGATTTCTCTGAACTAGAGGATACTTATAGAAGCTCGGCATGACGTTAATACACTGCTCATAGGCGGGAGATTTCTCCCAAGGTCGAAATGACGGTTAGTGGAGCGGTGTAGATACTTACACTAAAAACCTCAAAATTCTCCTATTCCTCACTGTCCCAAAGAGCGCAGGGATGAAAGAACGGCGGGCCATGCGGGAGCATCGTTCTTTCTTGATGTTTTTGGTAATTTTTCATCAAGAAAAAAAAGGACTAGTGGTTCGGCGCCATGAACCGGGGCAAGGCTGAGTGGTGGCATTAATAAAAGTGCTTCGACAGGCTCAACATGGCAAAATATACCTAAGTATAAGGGTTAATAAAACAACAGCAAGAATGAGATTGCGAAGCGATTCTTCATCGAAATTAGAAGGTTAATGGGTTGAAATATTAATAGGATTCATCAACAAATTGGTTTGTAAAAAGATTGAACATTTGTCCACTAGGAAATCTAATTTCTTATCAATAGATTTGAATTAATGGCATTTATGCTCAGTATTACCATAAAATGGATATTACTTTTAGCGATCGGTATTCCATTTTTAACTCATAATTAACCTTTCTAAAAACTAAAATTAATGAAAAAGAAACCTACATCAATTCTTGATGACAATAGAATTTCACTTGCTGAGGCAATGGACCGTACAAATTTTTGGCGTGAAGCGATCAAACCCCTTTTTGATGATCATGATGCCATTCTTCCTAAAGGCTTTTACATCCCATTTGAAGATATTAAGGCCCTGTCAGATCTATACCCAGAAGCGATAGGTGCTAGAGCTTATTTTACTTTGCATAAGCCTGGTTTTAAAAAAGGTGAAGGCATTTCGGCCGTTCTTGTCCCAGTTCGTGTTGATGATAAAGGTATCTGTAAAGATATCATCGAGCCGTCAGCAACATCTGATGTAGAAGATTCGTCTATCTACGATTTCACCAAGCCATGTCCACATTGCTGTGATCCAGAAAGTGATTTATTCTAATCAAGGATCACATTGTTAACGATTTATGGCCACTCATTTTCTTATTATTACCAGGGACTGATTGTTCCTGTTTCAATTTTTATTCCTATTGGTGTAGCAATCTATAATTATCGCTATATCAATAGGTTATTTAAGATTTTGCTGTATTATCTAGTCGTTTCGGGTAGCATTAACTTAATAGCAATCCTAAAATCTGGAAGTAATAACTTGCCATTGCTGCATATTTATACCGTAGTAGAATTTTTGTTTTTAGCGGTTTATTTTGCTGGCATTAACCATAACAAAACAATCAAGAAATACAGTTACCTGATTATAGTCATATTTCCACTGTTATGCCTGGTCAATGTGCTTTTTTTTCAGAGTAAATATCAGTTCAACTCTTATGTTAGACCACTAGAGGCCCTGATTTTTATCTGTTACAGCTTGCTGTATTTTTTTAACTTGGTAGATACAGACCCAGACCAATCATGGTACAGCAATGGTCTTAACCTCATCAATGCCGGCTTGTTGCTATATTTCTCTGGTTCTTTATTTGTATTTATCCTCTCTAATGTAATCACCTTTAAATTAAGCCATGATGCGAAAATGCTAATCTGGAACTTGCATAACTCCCTTGTGGTTGTACTGTACTTGCTCATGGCTTTTGGATTTAGTAAATGGAAAACATCGACGAAAACGTATATATCCTAATCTTTGCCGGGATGGCAGGGATGTGTATTCTGGCAATTTCATTTATCTTTTTAAATGTGAAACTCCAGAACAAAACATTGAAGCAGAAAGACCGTGAGCAACAACTCCAATTGCAACATCAGGAAGAGTTACTTCAAACTATGATTAGTTCTCAAGAAACTGAACGTAAACGGATTGGACAAGATTTACACGACGATGTTGGTACTGCACTTTCAAACTTAAGGCTTACAATAGATGTTTTTAGACCTGATTCTGAAAATACCCTGGGCAATTTCTCAGATCGATGCAAGCATATTATAGATAAAGTGATTAAAGATGTGCGCCACATTTCGCACAACCTTTCTCCCCCTGGAATAGAATTATATGGCTTCTTAGGTGCATTAGAAGAATTGTGTGATTCAGTTGTCCAGACCCAACACATTCAGATTACCATCCATAACCATGCGGAAATTGGTCTTGATGAGCTTAACGCTACTGCAGCGATTTCTTTATATCGGATTATGGAAGAGCTTTTAAACAACACGATTAAACATGCAAAAGCCAAAACAGTAGACATTTATTTTATAGCAAATGGCCAAGAAATTACGGTGATCTATCAAGACAATGGTACAGGAATAATGGCTGACCAAAAATCTCGAAAAGGGATGGGGCTTCACAATATTGAGAGCCGTTTAAAAATGATTGGGGCAATAGTAAGCCCGTCAACTGTGCCGCATAGCGGATATCAGTGTCAATTTATATTAAAATAGTAAAATGGAAACCATGAAAATAGGCATTATAGATGATCAGAATATTTTTAGGCAGAGTTTAAGTCTACTGATTAAAAGTGTTCCCGAATTTGAAGTGGTTGCAGAAGCAGCTACTGCATCAATGCTGTTAACAATTTTTGATACTTTGCCAGCGCAAATTCCAGATGTTTTATTGATGGACATGAATATGCCAGAAATGAATGGCATTGAACTGAACAAGATCATTGCTCGTAAATATCCCAATATTCGGGTAATCGTGTTGTCAGTCCATGCGCAAGATCGCTTAATTTCCAAAATGATTACTTCTGGTGCAGCCGGCTACCTGATTAAAAACTGTGATAAAGAAGAATTAATTACTGCCATTAAAAGTACTTACGAAACTGGCTTTTACATGAATAAACAGGTATTGATGGCTATACAACAAGTAAATCGTTCTAGCAGTAAAACCATCAGCATATTCGATAGCCCTTCTTTTGAACTTACCCCACGTGAAAAAGAAGTGTTAGAATTAATCTGTAAAGAAAACAGCAGTGCCGAAATTGCTGAGAAACTCTTCTTAAGTGTGCGCACTGTTGAAGGTCATCGTAATAACCTGTTGCTCAAAACCCAAAGTCGCAATACTGCTGGTCTGGTATTATTCGCCATTAGGCACCTCCTATTTGAAGTATTATAAACTATTGTAGTAGTACTACGCTTAAACAACCACGTACTTCTGCCTGCTTTTTAAACAGGCATTTATGCCTGTAAATTCAAGTCATTTATTAGCTCAATTTGAGATAAGCAAAACAATAAAAGCTTTTCAATCGCTACTTATTGCCTAAAAAGGTAAAATATACGGCGTCGCTTTTATTGAAATTTTGCCTTTAAAAATTAAACTAATTAAATTATGGCTATTCTTCAACTGAACTCAAAAGGTGACGACGTAAAGTTACTACAACAACAATTATCCAGTTTAGGTTACCCACTTACGGTAGATGGAATTTTTGGAGTAAATACCTTAAATGTGGTGAAACAATTTCAAGTCGATCATCAGCTCCCTAGTGATGGTATGGTGGGTCCGAATACACAAAATACCATCAATGCGTTGTTGGATAATGATAGTCCTACCAATATCATTAGGGGGATTGATATTTCTCATAACAATGGCACTATAAACTGGGCGACACTGGCAAGCGAAGTAAA
Source organism: Pedobacter polaris (assembly GCF_005116505.1). Taxonomy (GTDB): domain Bacteria; phylum Bacteroidota; class Bacteroidia; order Sphingobacteriales; family Sphingobacteriaceae; genus Pedobacter; species Pedobacter polaris. The sequence goes on along the minus strand of NZ_SWBR01000002.1, from coordinate 897,797 downwards.
TTTTGTGTATTGCAAAGCTAGTCAGGGGGGCGGCTTTAAAGACAACATGTTCCAATTCAATTCTTCTAAATTAAGTGGTTTGGGAATTTTACATGGTGCCTATCATTTCTTGAATTTTCAGGGTGCAACCGCACAACAACAAATCGATAACTTTTTAAATTGTGGGGTTGATTTCTCGAAACCAGGTCTTTTACCCCCGGTATTAGATGTAGAATGGCAAGTGCCTGATACCCTTAATCCTTATATTCTTCAAAACCGTGAAGCTTGTGTACAACTGATCAAAGATTGGTTAACCGGTGTGGCCTTAGAAACAAGACGTACACCAATGATCTATACCAATCGTGTGTTTTGGCATGATTTCCTAGGTAATCCGACAGGGTTTGAGAACTATCCATTATGGATTGCAGCCTACCAATCAGCACCACCATTGCTGCCTCCAGGCTGGAATAAATATACTTTTTGGCAAAATAGCGGTACCGGAAACATCAACAGTGTAAGTGGGCAAGTAGATAAAGATATTTTTAACGGAACCTTGGACGACCTTAAAAAATTGGCATTGCTATAACCATCAAATTATAGCTGCCAAATCAAACAAGTAATCAACAAAATCACTAATAATTAAAAACAAAAGTTATGGAATCTAATCTATTGTCCATGTCCCAAGAGTTCTCAGGCTTGCCTATGGATGCTCTTATTGGTGGACCACTAAATGCTGCTGCTCGTGCAAATGCTGCGATGGCGCTAACACAAACCAAATTCATGTTGGATACTTGTTTTGCAAAAACACCAGTTGCTGCAACTCAAGAAATAACTGCAGTACCTGCGGTAATAGACCCAGCTACTGGCTTGGTAACTACACCAGAGGTAATTGGTACGCCTGCAATTCCTGCGCATGACAACTATGTACCTGTAATGATTGTAATGTCATTGCAAAGAGGGGTAATCACTCCCGGAACTCCCGGAAGCCCTGGTGACCCAACTGCTACACCACCAGTTCCGGCTACACCGGCTACCGCAACCCAAATTCAGAGTTTTGTAACTCAGTTCAACTTGCCATTGTTAACCATCGTTCCATTAAATTCATTAGCGGTTGATACTGTAGACATCAATTTCGAAATGGAGGTAAAATCGAGCTTCTCTGAAGATCAATCAGAGCAAAAATCAACAGAAAGCAAAGGTGAAGGTAGTTTTGAAGCTAAAATTGGATGGGGTCCGGTATCGGTAACCATTAGAGGAAGTGCTAGTTACGATTCGAAAGATTCGTCTACACACAATACACACTATGAAAAAAGCAACTCTGCTAAATACAGTGTAAATGTACATGCTGGACAGCTTCCACTACCAAAAGGTGTAAACACAATTATTGAAGCGTTTGCACAATCTATCTCTCCAATCACAATCGGAGCGAATTAAATTAACAAATCAAATAAGTTAGCTCGGCTAACTTATTTGTTCACCAATTAATTATAAATTATTATGCCAAAAGTAACGAATCGAGAATTCAACCCAAACTTTAGTAAAGCATTGGATATTGAATCATTAATTAGTGCTCCACTTGTGGCAGTTTCAAAGGCCAACGTGGTAATGGCACAAGGTCAGACCAGGTTTTTGCTTGAATACTGTTTTAAGAAAAATGGAGAGAGTTATGAGCCGATTCTGATACAGATGGCATTAACCAAACCTGTAATTGACCCTGGCAAAGCTGCTGTAAAAGCAGTAGCCGCTTCGGCACCAGGTGTAATGCCTGTAGTTGAAGCAGTTGAAGCCACACCGGCAATTCCGCAGTCGATGCAAATGGTAACTACCCATTTTACCTTGCCCTTGCTCACCATTGTTCCGTTAAATTCTTTGGCGGTAGAGAAGGTAAATATAGATTTCGATATGGAAATTACCTCGGTAGCTTCCAAGCCATCAGGTAGTGCAAATGAATCGAATAACACGATTACCGATCGTAAAGCACAACTCTATGGTAAAGTAAGCGATTCGGGCTCAAATAGCGAACGCGGTTCGGCAAATCAGAGTAAGACTTTAAATAAAATAAAAATCAATCTCAATGCAGCTACGCTTCCGTTGCCTGCAGGTGTACTTACCATCATTGATATTTATACCAAGTCTATTCAGGCAGTGCCAACAGAAAATAAACCAGAAAATTAAACAATTAAAATAAACAACATGATAGCGCAAAGTCAAAATATCCCTTGTCCAGTTTGTAGTACTGGAATCCCATTCGATACTAAACAATTGATGATGGGCGTACAATTTGCATGTCCTAATTGTGCAGCATCGGTTGGACTAGCTCCAGAAAGCAAAGAACTTGTTCAAGAAACGATGGAGAAATTGGAAGCAGCAAAAGGAAAAACTTCAAAATAATTAGAACAACCACCTATAAATTATATCAATCATGATCAGTTTTAAACTATTTGTAAACGCCATTCAAGAGGCTATTATCAGTGCCAGTGATGCATTGATGGATAAAAATATATCACTCTTAGATAAATATTTTATCGAAGGGCCTAAGGTTGGTGATCATCAAACATCTAACATGGGAGATTATCAACCACTCGATGATGAAGATAAAGAACAACCAAATGTTAAAGGTGCACCTGTGCCTGATAAACATACACTGGTTCCTAGAAGTGTTATTCTCGAATATCCACATCTTGGTAATGATGGTACGGTTGAAAACCTGGAAGTTTCAGTTCCGCTGATCACTTTAGTGCCACTAACAATGTCTAAAATAGATAAGGCTACCATTACTGCCAGTTTTAAAATGGCTGTAGTTAATGGTGAAGTTCAACTAGATCTTGGCAATGAAGGTAATGGTGGCTTCTTTAAGAAAAAACCAAAAATGGCCTGGGGTAAAATTGAAATATCCCTCGCTCCACAAGAAACCTCGGAAGGATATAAGTTATTAGTAGAAGGTTATGAGGCTATTTTGAAAAGACAGTTATCTTAAATAAAAGGTGGAAGCCGAAAAACCTGATCAGAGTAGGCAATATTTAAAAACATAAAATTATGGCATCAGTTACAAACAACACCGGCCAACAGCTTGAGCTATGGGACGGTGGAAATCAATTGGCAAATCTAGGACCTGCAGCAATAGGTCAGCAACTGCCAATTACCATTACCAGCATTACACTTGGAAATGTTGGCTATCACAACAAAAGAGGAGGTCTTTTGGTTAACAGTAATTACAGCGCAACATTTGTGCCTGCTGGAAATGGAAACCCTAACATGGTTCGGTTTACTGGAAATGGTGCAGCTGATATAGTTACGTTCAGCTAACAATGAGCTAATTGACAAAGGTGGAAGCTGAAAAACCGAATTAGAGTAGGCACAATCTTTAAAACATAAAGTTATGGCATTACTAGTAAGAAATACTACAGGGCAACAACTACAATTAAGAGACGGTGTAAATCAGCTAGGTGGTAATATGGCAAATAATACCAGCCTAGATCAATTACCAATTACAATTACCAGTGTTAGTTGTGGAGCTGTAGCTTATCCCAATAAAACAGGGGGATTTGTAGCGGGAAGAACTTATGTAGCCACTTTTGTTGCGGCTAATGGAGCAGCAAATCCGGCAACAGTTCTATTTACTGGAAATGGTGGAGCTGCTGATATCATTCGATTTAGATAACCATCAACCGCTATGAGCCAATTTTAACTAAAATAATTGTAGATGCCCAGTTTTCAAATATGGGTCGAGTAAAACATCTCAATTCTTTCGGTATTTAATATTCCGATGGTGTTAATTTAAATAAGCGGGAAGGGTCTTTGGTCTTTCTCGCTTTCTTTTTAGGTCTGTTTCAGAAACAGATTTGTTTTGGCAAGGGTCCTTCGGCTGCAAAATAAATATTACTCGCTGTGGCAAATGTTGTGGAAGGTTTGGATAACTGGCCAATTGTTGACAATAGTTATTATGAAAAATTGTCAACTCAAACTGAAAAATTTTCATAATTCCTGAAATTTTTTCAGTTTTAAAATGCCAAATAAGCCTTGGCATACCACTTGTATATAGGTTTTTGGGACAAATTCCATTTTAATTAATCATAGTTTCAATCATTAAAAAAATTAAGGAGGAAAAACCAATGACACTAGTTAAATTCAATTCAGACAAAAACAACAGCCAAAGAGGTCTTGTACCTTCATTCAACAATGTGTTCGATTCAATCTTTACCGACAGCTTCTTTACCGGTCGTGACATGGCGCTGCTACCTGCGGTAAACATCTGCGAAACTGCAGACCATTTCCAGATAGAGCTTGCAGCTCCTGGTTTGGCAAAAGAAGATTTCAAGGTTAACCTTGAACACAAGATGCTAACGATTTCAGTAGCCAAAGAACTGTCGAACCAAGAAGAGGGTAAGAACTTTAGCAGAAAAGAATTCAATTACAGTTCGTTTACCCGTTCGTTCACCTTACCTGACAGTGCAGATGACAATGGCATCGAGGCCAAATATAACAATGGGATCCTGCATGTTGAGATCCCAAAAAGGGAAGAAGCGAAAATGGTTGCTCGCCAGATTTCTATCAGCTAAGGGATTTAAAATCATAAGATTAAAGGCTGCCAGCAATGGCAGCTTTTTTTTGGAATTGTAGATTTGTTAAATCTGATAATAAAATTTATGGGTATTTGTCATTCAGAGCGTAGTGAAGAATCTACAAGCGATGAATTATGTTCTCTGAACTTAAGGATGCTTCGACAGGCTCAGCATGACAGTAATGCACTGCTCATAGGTGGGAGATTTCTCCCAAGGTCGAAATGACGGTTAGTGGAGCGGTGTAGATATTTACACTAAAAACCTCAAAATTCTCCTATTCCTCACTGTCCCAAGACGTTGGGATGAAAGAACGGCGGGCCATGCGAAGGCCTGTGGGCGAAGCATCGTTCTTTCTTGATGTTTTTTGGTACTTTTTTCATCAAGAAAAAAAGGACTAGGGCTTCGGCGCCGATGAGCTGAGGCAAGCCTGGCACTGGTAGCTAAAAGAGTGCTTCTACAGGCTCAGCATGACAGTTGATTGCGTCGAGAAGCTCTGCATTGACAATTGCCCTTGCGAATAAATATTTTAATTTAAATGCAACGTTCTAAAACCTCTGATCGTCTTATATTAAAACACCCCATCTTTAAACGCTGAATTGAATGAAAACTAAACTTTTCCCCATTATCATACTTTTTCTTTCTGTAAACGCTGTCTTTGCACAAAAGAAACTACCTATCATTAAAGCAACTTCCACACAAGTGGATATTAAAGATGATAACAATCCAGTCAGAAAAAATGCATGGACCATTGAACCTGCACAAAAGCTAGATGTTTACACCACTTCAGCCAAAAAAGTAACGTTTTATACCAATCAGGAATCTATTTCTTTTAATGTTGATCCTAAAGTTGGGGAATATAATTTTATCATAGTAGTTAATGGTAAAGATACTGCTAGGACACAAGTAAAATACGATCCAAAGGCACCGAATAGAAATCCACCTGCTTATTTAGACACACTTCGCAAAGCAGAGAAATACAATTTTTCAGATCAGCGGGAAATCCCTAAATTTACTTATCAATCAATGGACAACCCTAATCTTGTACGTATTAGGAAGGAGCTGAAATTAGATTCTATTGCAGGCAACGGCAACGAACTTTCTAAGGTATTTAACCTTTTGCACTGGGTACACAACCTAATTAGGCACGATGGCAGCAGCAACAATCCAACACTTAAAAATGCAATTGATCTGATTAAGGTATGCAAAGCAGAAAACCGTGGGGTAAACTGCAGAATGTTGGCTACCGTATTAAATGAGTGTTATTTATCGATGGGCATTACCTCTAGGTACATTACCTGCATGCCCAAAGAAACTAAATTCGACGACTGTCATGTCATCAATATGGTATATAGTAAAGATTTAAAAAAATGGATATGGATAGATCCTACGTTTGATGCCTATGTTATGGATGAAAAAGGCAGTCTTTTAGGTATACAAGAAGTAAGAGAACGATTGATAAAAGGAATGCCATTGTTGTTAAATGCAGATGCGAACTGGAATCGAACCTCATTGCAATCCAAAGAACATTACCTGCAAACCTACATGGCAAAAAACCTTTATCGTTTAGAAACCCCTTTGGTGAGCCAATACGATTCAGAAACTTGGATAAGTGGTAAGGAAGTAGCTTATGTAGAACTGCTACCATTGGACGGTATTGTGCAAACTCCACAAAAAAGAGAGTCAGTCAACGAAAAGAATGGCGTTAAGTTTACCTATTACAAAACAAATAATCCGAATTTGTTCTGGACTATCCCTAAATAAATACCATTTCCCAGAACTTTGTAGAGAAGTGTTTTTTGTAGGGCTGAAAACAAGTTTATCGAGTTGGTAATGTCTTTGTCGTACCCTATACCTCTCATCTCAAATCTGTTCGAACTTGAATATGTTTTAACTTTAAAGAAAAAAATGTAAGTTAGGGTTTCAAAAGAAACCCAGTATGAATAGTAAGATCCTAATTTTTTTGCTGTTGGCCAGTTCCACAGTTTCCGCGCAATTTAAAGTAAATACCAGTCAGTTTAACCGTAAAAACGAAGTTACACTCGTCCAGAAAGGCAATATCCTCGATCTGAAATGGCCCGCCGGTGGCGACAACACAGGCCAAGTTACACTGGATATGACTGCAGGCCAACCCTTATTTAAAACGATAGCTGTAGGAGTCAAAGGTGCTGTTAAAACAGTTTCCACCAATCTTGATCCCGCCTTTCTTTTGAGTATAGGTAAAAGAGACCTGTTGTCTCAAAACGGTTGGAATATATTCTTCGATAAGGTACCCCAAAAACCTTATAAAACCTTTCCTATAATACTGGAGAAATTATCGGCAACTGTTAAAACGATTGGTAGCCAGACTATCGTTAGCATAAATTCACTTAAGGCCGATCATTTTTCAGGAGATTTAGAAATTACTTTTTATAATGGTAGTCCGATGTTCAATATTGCTGCGGTTATCAGCACCCAGCAAGATGCTACTGCTATCGTTTACGATGCTGGATTAATTGACAGAAAAGCAGGCTGGAAAAATATCTCATGGATCAGCACCAAGGATAGCACGATGACCAAAAGCGTGAATACAACAGATTCTGCTAAAAATCTTGCTGTAAAATATCGTGCTATTGCGGCTAAAGGAAAAGAGGGCGCAATTGTCATCTTCCCAGCTCCCCATCAGTACTTTTATCCATTGGATGAGGCTTTTAACTTAAAATTTACTTGGTACGGAAACCAGTACCGGAAAATGTTTGATGGTTATGGTATGGGTATCCGACAGGATTTGAAAGGTGATAACCGCTTTGTTCCATGGTTTAATGCGCCGCCTCAAACTAGGCAAAGGTTAAATTTCTTCTGTTATTTAAGTCCTGTTGATGAAAATGCTGCATTTACTGAAGTTAAGAAATTTACCCACAATGATAGTTATGTGAAATTACCTGGCTTTAAAACGATGTCAAGTCATTTTCATAATGAGTTTGTAATGAAAGTGATGATGGCTAATAAAGACATGCCAGATGTTCCAGATTTTGTTAGCGTTTTTAAGAAAACGGGCATTGATATTGTTCATCTTGCTGAGTTTCATTATACTGCGCATCCAAATGGACCAGACGAATTGCGTTTACTGGAGCTGAAAATGCTTTTTGAAATGTGCAAACGCTACTCGGATGAACAACTGCTTCTTTTACCAGGCGAAGAACCTAATGAGTTTTTTGGCGGGCACTGGCTCAATTTTTTTCCAAGCGAAGTATATTGGATCATGTCACGTAAAAAAGGAGTTCCGTTGGTAGAAAACCATCCCGTTTACGGAAAGATCTATCATATTGGAGATAAGGATGATATGCTCAAACTCCTTGAATTGGAAGGTGGCTTAGCCTGGACTGCCCATGCGCGGACAAAAGGTTCTGTTAATGCTCCTGATGTTTATAAGGAAGAGGCATTTTTCAAATCAGACCGTTTTATGGGTGCCGCATGGAAGGCAATGCCTGCAGACCTGTCTCAGCCAAGATTGGGAAAACGTGTACTTGATCTACTGGATGATATGAACAATTGGGGCGAGAAGAAAACCATCATAACCGAAGCAGACTTGTTTACCATAACTCCTGAAAATGAGATGTATGCACATTTAAATGTGAATTACCTGGCGATAGATGATTTGCCCAAATACAAAGATGGATGGAAACCAGTATTAACAGCCATGCAAAAGGGTAAGTTCTTTTCAAGTACCGGAGAAGTGCTCATGCCTCAGCTTACCATAAATGGAAAGACATCTGGAGAGACCATACAACTAGATACCGGAGGCAATGTAAATATTAAATTGAAGCTCAACTGGACATTCCCAATGAATTTTATCGAAGTGATATCTGGGGATGGAAGTAAGGTATACCGAGATAAAATTGACCTGACTAATACCAGAGCTTTTGGCGACAAGTTGTTCCAATTCAAAACAAAACTTACTGGAAGAAAATGGCTAAGGGTTGAGGCATGGGATATCGCAGCAAATGGCGCTTTTAGTCAAACCTTTTATATTGGAAATTAATCATTACATGTTTTCTGTTTTTTAGTGGTTTTTTTGACAGTTTAGAATTACTACTTCGTATGTCGTAGATATCTCCCAAGGTCGAGATGACGATGAGGCGGCGGAGGTAAGGTACATAAACCAAGAGCACCAATCATTACTGTTTACCACTGTTCCAGAGAGCGTTGGGCTGAAAGAACGGCGGGCCACGCTTAGGCCTGTGGGCGGAAGCATCGTTCTTTCTTGATGTTTTTGGTACTTTTTTCATCAAGAAAAAAAGGACTAGGGGTTTCGGCGCCCAAGAGCCGAGGCAAGGCTGTGCGTTGGCATAATAAAAAGTGCTTCTACAGGCTCAGCATGACAACTGAATAACTAGTTAACGCTCTTTGCCGCGAGGCAACCTTCTTTGAGGGGCAAAGAAGGCAAACCCTTCGGCTTCTCCTAGGCAACCTTGCGCTCTAGCCCTCTCACAAAACTTGCAAACACAGGCTACGGTTTTGCTGAAGGGCAAAACAGCTATGCCTTTTCCCGCCCTCAATGCCTTCATTTGCCAGTTTTTTCTCCGTTGCTGGATAAGCCCTGCGTGCTATCAATGTTGTAAGAAAGGGAAAGTTGCTGCAATAAACAGCAGCCTTTGGGCTTAACCCACAGTTTATTGCAGGAGCCCAAGTATTGTCTGTAAATCAAAATCCCCAATCATTCCTATCCTCACTGTCCAAAGAGCGCTGGGCTGAAAGAACGGCGGGCCATGCGTAGGCTTGTGGGTGGAAGCATCGTTCTTTCTTGATGTTTTTGGTACTTTTTTCATCAAGAAAAAAAGGACTAGGGCTTTCGGCGCCCATTAGCCGAGGCAAGGTTGTGCGGTGGTACTAACTAAAGGATGCTTCGACAGGCTCAGCATGACATATGAATGATTGATCTGTTAATTCTCTACGCTCTTTGCCGCGAGGCAACAAAGTTTTTCACCTATTGTTATATTTTTAAAGATGTTCAAGAATGCTTCGCATTATTGAAGCATCAAAAGTATGCAAAAATGCTTCGGCTTCTCCTAGGCAACCTTGCACTCTAGCCCTCTCACAAAACTTGCAAACACAGGCTACGGTTTTGCTGAAGGGCAAAACAGCTATGCCTTTTCCCGCCCTCAATGCCATCATTTGCCAGTTTTTTCTCCGTTGCTGGATAAGCCCTGCGTGCTATCAATGTTGTAAGAAAGGGAAAGTTGCTGCAATAAACAGCAGCCTTTGGGCTTAACCCACAGTTTATTGCAGGAGCCCAAGTATTGTCTGTAAATCAAAATCCCCAATCATTCCTATCCTCACTGTCCAAAGAGCGCTGGGATGAAAGAACGGCGGGCCACGCGGAGGTCTGTGGGTGGAAGCATCGTTCTTTCTTGATGTTTTTGGTACTTTTTTCATCAAGAAAAAAAGGACTAGGGGCTTCGGCGCCCATGAGCCGAGGCAAGGTTGTGCGGTGGCACTTAAATAAAAGTGCTTCGACAAGCTCAGCATGACCGCTGATAAAAGCAAGAATGAGATTGCGAAGCCGATTTTTCATCGGCTTCGCAATGATGGCTAGGTATACAACTCCGCGGCTAAGATTCTCTTTATATGTTTTGGCTTAAAAACAAAAGATAAAATCATTTGGAGAATTTCTCCCCTACATTATACAGAAATACCCCTCATCGAGAAAGAAAATATGCACTTTCTTTATACTACCAAATATAACACGAACATCATGAGGTTTAAATTTACTACAAACGACCCCTAGGATTTGGGCTGCTTTATAGCCACGATCGATTGCTCCAAACTAGAGCCCTAGGCAATGAACCATCAGCTTTAAGAGCAATCCAAAGAAAATTAATTAGTCCAAACCAGACCACTTAACTTTTAACTATGCTCAACTATTACTTAATTTTTAAAATTCAAAAAGCAAAAGCCATAACTGGCTGCTTTTTTTTATGCTTTGCATTGCTACTTGCTACAGCTGGTGCCGCCTTTGGTCAGACCAAGGTGATTACCGGTGTAGTTACCGATGCAAAAACAGGAGAGACGCTAATAGGTGCCGCCATAAAGGTTACCAATTCACAAAGCAGTACAAGTACTGATGGCAATGGAAAATTCTCCCTCACTGTTGCTAATAATGCCAGTCTCAACGTATCTTATGTAGGCTATGACACACAGGTAGTTCCTGTGGGAGACTTAACGCAACTTACCATTAAACTGATGCCAAATGCTACGATGCTTTCACAAGTAGAAGTAGTGGGTGTAGGTTATGGTACCATGCGTAAAAAAGATCTTACGGGTGCAATCACACAGATTAGACCTGATAAAATTGCAGATCAAAACCCAAACACTGTACAAGATATTCTTCGTGGAACCGCTGGAGTAAGTGTGGGTTTAGATGCTTCTGCTAAAGGAGGGGGCTCTATTCAAATTCGTGGAATTCGTTCTGTATACAGTGCTGGTGGACACAATGATCCACTACTTATTTTAGACGGTACCATATTTTATGGAGAACTATCTGAAATTAATCCAGACGATATTGAACAAATGGACATCTTGAAAGATGCTTCTGCTGCGGCCGTTTATGGCGCCAAATCTGCCAATGGTGTAATCATTATCACTACCAAAAAAGGAAAGATAGGCAAGCCGAAAATTAATTTCACATCAAATGCTGGTTTTGTAACCAGTGCTGCAAAGCGTGAGGTTTTTGACGCTGATGGTTATATTAAATACCGTGAAGATTGGTATACCGCTCCAACTTATGGTTTAAATACTACAACTGGAAATTATGAGGCTTATCAATCTACCTTTAAAACACAACCAGGCTATTTCGCCTCACCTACAGATGCTGTAAATAAGTATGGTGCTACACTTGCACAATGGAGAGCTTATACAACAAATACTGGTGTTAATTCTGATAATGAAATTTGGGGAAAACGTATGTTACTACAAAGCACCGTGTTAAACAACTTCCTTTCAGGTCAAACATTCAATTGGTACGATCATAGTTTTCAGACAGGTACCAATCAAGACTACAACATCAGTGCCTCTGGTGCAACAGACAAGATGAATTATTATTTATCATTAGGGTACTTGTCTAATAAAGGTGTTGCTGTAGGAAATGAATATAGTGCTGTTCGTGGTAATTTAAAGTTAGAGGGTAAGATTACCAAGTGGCTAGAAATAGGTGCGAATGTAAACTTCCAAAACAGAACTGATGGCGATTTGGCTGTAGATTGGAGCAGACAAATATTGAATAATTCTCCTTATGCCAATTATAAAGATGCCAATGGAAATTTAGTGGTACATCCAATGGGCGATAACATGGTTAATAACTATGGTTACAATTACGATTTTAATCGCTTATATCTTGATTTAGATAAAGGCTATACCGTATTAAATACCATTTTAAATGCGAAGGTAAAATTGCCTTTTAATATCAATTATTCATTTAATGCTTCTCCACGCTACCAATATTTCCATGATCGTTATTGGGAATCAGCTAGTCATCCAGACTGGAAAGGAACAAATGGATTGGTAAACCGCGAACAAGCTAAGCGTTTCGATTGGTCGATAAACAACACACTGAGCTGGGAACATGAATTCGCTAAAAAGCATCGTGTTAACATCACTTTAGTGCAAGAAGCAGAACAAAGAGAATATTGGCAAGATAGGATAGAAGCCCGTAACATTTTACCAAGTGACGCTTTAGGTTATCATGAGACACTTTTTGGCGACAAAAACCTAAGCCGTTTCGACTCAAATGATACCAAAGAAACAGCTGATGGTTTATTAGGTCGTTTGTTCTATTCGTATGATGATCGCTATATGTTGACCACTTCAGTTCGTCGCGATGGTTATTCGGCATTCGGTGCATCTAATCCAAGAGCAACCTTCTTCTCTACAGCGGTAGCATGGACATTTACCAACGAAAGTTTCTTTAAATGGAAGGCCATGAGTAATGGTAAACTAAGAATATCATGGGGCCAAAATGGAAATAGACAGCTTGGAGATCCTTACCTAGCCTTGGCAAACCTTGGTCTAGGAGCTGGAGCAACAGCAGGTTATATAGATAATAGTGGTAACCTGATACAGTACAGGTATTTATTAATGGATCGTTTGGCAAACCCAAGTTTAAGTTGGGAAAAGACAGAGGCATTTAATGCTGGTTTAGATTTTGGTTTCCTAAATAACCGCATCAGTGGATCAATTGATTACTATATCACTCCAACGGTTGACATGATCATGACCAGGTCACTACCAGATTTTACTGGATTTCCTTCTATAAATACCAATCTTGGAAAAGTAGAAAACAGAGGTCTTGAGCTTTCAATCAGTTCACAGAATATTAAAAACAGTGTTTTTACATGGAATACTACTTTCCAAATTTCTAAATACAAAAACACTATCAAGCACTTGTATTATGTATACGATAATATAATTGATGCAAATGGAAATGTAACCTCTACAAAAGAAAGAGATGATATTGGAAATGGATGGTTCATCGGGCGTGCTATTGGTGCCATATGGAATTATCGCGTAACAGGTATTTGGCAAGCCAATGAGGTTACAGAAGCTGCCAAATATGGCCAACGTCCAGGAGATCCTAAAGTAGCTAATAACTACACTGCAGATGATAATGCTAATGGTACACCTGTATATAATGATAAGGATAAGGAGTTTTTAGGTCAAACCAATCCTCCCATTATGTGGTCATTGCGAAATGAGTTCACCTATAAAAACCTTAATTTCTCCTTCAATATGTATTCTTATATGGGGCACAAAAGTTTAAATGGTGCTTACCTTAATCAAGACAATGGTACTTCATTGGTAACCAATCTTGCCAATACTTGGAAGAAAAATTATTGGACACTTGAAAATCCTACTAATGATTTTGCTCGCCTTGATGCAAGAGGACCTGCAGGTGTATCTGCACCAGGTATGCTGTATGATCGGTCATTCATCCGCTTAGAAAATGTAACCTTAGGTTATTCATTTCCAAGCAAACTCACAAGCAAATTTGGTATAGAGAGACTAAAAGTATACAGTTCTATTCGTAATGTAGCAGTTTGGACTAAAGACAAAAACTGGGATTATTGGGATGTAGAAACAGGAGCATTAGCACCTAGAATATACACATTTGGATTAAACGTAAATTTTTAAGCAATAGAGCGATGAAAAAGAAACAGAACAACATAATCAAAAAAGTATCGACTGCCCTTTTTATAGGTGCAGGTATTGCAATGACTTTTGCTGGTTGTAAGAAAACATTTTTGCAGCCAGAACCATTATCATTTTTCGAGCCGGGAGAAACATTTACTACAAAGAGCGGTTTAGACGCTGCTGTAGCCATTGCCGACCGCCATTTGCGATCATATTGGACTTCTTCTTCTTATATAGATTTAGGTCTTCCAATTAGTACAGAATATATGTTTACAGAGTTAAACGTAGCATCTAAAACGGATGATGGGAATATATTTACTGACATGGCCACTAGGCTCACGCCAACAGATATGCCAGAAAGGGTACCCTATTTTTGGGGTGAGACTTATAACGGAATCAAGTACGCAAACACCATCCTTACCTTTATTGATGGGGTACAGGGCTTAGATGATGCGACCAAAAATCAATACAAAGGAAGAGCGCTTTTCCACCGTTCATTTCGGTACTTAGCCCTGTGTTTTCAATTTAAAGATGTGCCCTTTGTAACTAAAATTGTGAGTGTGCCAAAGGTAAATTACCGCAGTACAAAGCGTGAGGCTATTTTGCAAAAGATAACCGAAGACATGGAGCAAGCTGTGCAATGGGTGCCAGATCAGAAAGACATGACTCTGAGAGGGTTGGTAAATAAAGGTGCATGCCGCCAATTATTAATTAAATGTTATTTGGCAACAGGACAATTTGATAAAGCCATTGCACAGGCAGATCTACTTATTAATAGTTCTGGCTATTCTTTAGCGATGAATAATTTTGGCAACTTCTATAACCCTTATCCTACAACTTGGCCAATTACACGTAATGTAATATGGGATTTACACCGTCCAGAAAACAAATCTATTGGTGCAAATACAGAAGCAATTATGATTATGCCAAACCGTAATGCTACAGATATGGGCATAAAAATGAATACCATGCGTAACTGGCTTCCATTTTTAGATAACATAGGCTTAACCACGCCAGATGCAAAACAGGCCATTCGCTTTTTACCAGCTGCAAATTCAAGTTATCGTGCCAATTTAGATTACGTGCATGCCATTGGTCGTGGTATTGCGCACATTCGTCCTACCTATTTTGCACAAAAATCGCTTTGGTATGTAAATGGCCTTAATGATGCAGGCGATTTGCGCCACAGTACAGCAACAGGTAACTGGTTCGAAATGGAATCACTTAAATACAATGATCCAACAAGTACCTCTTTTGGTCAAAACGTACGTCTTAGAAATACTTCGGGAGCTCTTTTATGTACAGATACCATTCGTAGTTATTTCTCTTGGCCACATTACAAATATTACATCGAAGATCCAATCGAATCATTAAATCCAAATGAAGTAAACCATAGAGGCGGCGCAGGTGATTTGTACCTATATCGTTTGGCAGAAACTTATTTATTACGTGCTGAAGCTAAGTTTTATAAAGGAGATATTGCTGGGGCAACTGCCGATGTAAACAAGATTAGAGAGCGAGCGAAATGTACTCAAATGTACACTGCTGTAACTATTGGTGATATTATGAATGAGCGTGCCCGCGAATTGAATATGGAAGAATGGCGCTTTACAGAGTTAAGTCGTGTTTCTTATTCCTTAGCATTGAGTGGTAAAGCTGATGAGTGGGGAAATACTTATACTGTTGATAATTTAGTGCAAAACAGTTATTGGTATCAGAGAATTCAACATTACAGTGATTTTTACAATAAAGGTAAAGTACAAGTAAGAGGACGTTCTTATACCATGGCGCCACACAATATCAACTGGCCAATACCTAATGGATCTATCCAGTCTAATGGTGGTGCCCAACTTTGGCAAAATCAAGGATATACTGGTTACAATGCGAGCATAAAACGATGGGAAACTTGGCAAGAAGCTGTGGCAGATGAAGATGTGACTAATTAAGATAAGTTAGCTGTTGATACGTAAAACTAAAAGGTAATTGGCTTCAAAATTAAGGGCTGATTACCTTTTTGATAAGGATAATCATCTTTATGAATGCTTTAGAAATTTCTAAAGCATTTTTTTTGCAGTAATACTTACCTTTTAAATTATGTTTTTTACTGATTAATTATTTGATTATTAGTTATTTATATCGTTAATTTAAAAATGTCTTTGTAACGTTTATTAATTATGTATCTTAGGAAGACCAAATATTTCAGTCTAATCATCAATGCCAAAAAACTACTTTCTAAAGTCGATTATTGGAGTTATTTATCTCTTTTTTAGCGTAAGTAATTGTTTTGCACAATTAAATGGCAAGGCCATTAAATATTTAAGCGTAGAACAAGGACTTTCGAATAACGTAGTAAATTCTCTTTATCAAGATCGGTTTGGTTTTATTTGGATGGGCACCTATGATGGGCTTAACCGTTATGATGGGTATAGTTTTAAGATCTTCAGGAACAAGTGGGAAGATGAAAATTCTCTTATTAATAACCATATAACCGCACTAAATGGTGATAACCAAGACCGCATTTGGGTTGGTACACAAAAAGGGATTTCGTTTTTTGATTATTCGAACTCAAGAATGCAGCCTGTTTTTTACATGGACAAAGGAAAAAGAGCTAAGGTTACAGCTCCAATTACCTCAATTGCAACTGATAAAAATGGGTCTACTTATTTTGCTACAGATGAAAAGGGCTTATTTGTTATTAAAAAAGGGTCACTTATTGCAAGCCAGATTTCTTTTGGCAGCGATCTTAATTTTACAGCAAGAGGTTTAGCTATTGACGAGCATGCTAATTTATGGGTATTTATAAAAGATGTTGGGCTGTGTAAGTATAATCCAGCCATTGGCAAAATTAAACTAGTCAAATCAACTATTTATTCGGTAACCACACTCATTAATGCCCAAAAAGGCGAATTGTTAATTGGTACCGAAAGGGGGTTGTTCTCCTACCATATCGCTACTGCTCAACTAGATAGAGTTCCTGTTAAACTGAGCAATGATAATATCATGGGTTTAACCATCGATCATCAACAGCAATTATGGGTAGCCACAGACGGCGGTGGCATTACCATTATAGATCTCAAAACTAAAAAATCAAGTTTTCTAAATACATCTAGAGCAAAAGGAATGTTGAGTAGCAATTCTATAGGCGCTGTATATGAGGACAAGGAAGCGAGAAAGTGGATTGCTACCTTAAGGGGTGGGGTAAATATCATAGACAATGAACAAGCACAGTTTACAACGATTAAAAGTGATCCTTTTAATACAAATACACTGGTAAATAATTTTATTTTGTCTTTCTGTGAAGATGAAAATAAAAATATTTGGATTGGTACAGATGGTGGTGGGTTAAGTGTGTGGAATCCTAGATTAAATGTATATACCAATTATGTACACCGTCAAGAAGATCCATCAACATTATCTAGCAATTTTGTAACTAGCATTTTAAATGACCATCAAAAAAACATTTGGGTTACCACTTTTAACGGCGGTATAGATCGCTTTGATAAGCAAACCAAAAAATTTAAACATTACACCTGTTACAATAGCGTAAAAGGTGTAGAGGAAGTAAATGTTTGGAAAATATTTCAGGACAGAGACAATAGACTTTGGGCTGGCACTACTAAAGGAGGTGCCTTATATTTATATAACAGTAGTTTAGATAAATTTGAACTTTTTGATTCGAAATTAAAGGATATTCATACTTTTTATCAAGATCGAGCGGGAATTCTTTGGGGTGGGAATTATACACACCTCATCCAGATTGATGCCATTCATAAAAAACATAAATACATACCAGTTAATATTGCCATACGAGCTATTCATGAAGATCGCTACAAACAATTATGGATAGGAACTGAAGGCGGAGGCTTGTTGACATTAAATAGGGAGACAAAAGAATTAAAGAGGTATATCCAATCTAACGGACTACCAAGCAATTCTGTTTTAAATATTTTAGAAGATAACAAAGGTAACCTATGGTGCAGCACCTATAATGGACTTTCAAAATTTAATATCAAAACCTCAAAGTTTAAAAACTATTTTGCAACTGATGGTTTACAAAGCAATCAGTTTAATTACAATGCTGCTCTACGTTTAAGTAACGGAGAATTGCTATTTGGAGGGATAAACGGTTTTAATAAGTTTTTTCCTGATAGCATTAGGATTAATAAACGAGTACCAAAAATTGTAATTACAGATTTTAGGGTTAACAATATCCCAATTGATGAAGAACCAGCCTATCAGAATGAATTATCTGTAGTTGGATTAGAGGAAATCTCTATACCTTATAATGCTGCTGTAATTTCTGTTAAATTTTCTGCCATCGAATTTTCTTTCCAAGATCAGATTAAATATGCTTATTACTTAGAGGGATGGGATAGGGATTGGAATTATATTGACAAGCTGAACATTGCCTATTATTCTCGTTTAAATGAAGGAACCTATAAACTTCATTTAAAGAGCACTGATACAGAAGGTACTTGGACAGCGAATGAAAAAATTATCATTATTGAGATATTACCTCCTTGGTACCGAACATGGTGGGCTTATTCTTTGTATCTCATGTCAATCATTGCCCTATACATCACTTTTGTTAAATACAGAAGAAGACAAGATCGTTTAAAACATGAAGTTGAGATAGCCAACCTAAACATGGAACGAGAGAAAGAGCTAAATGAGAAAAAACTTAACTTTTTTACTAATATTTCGCATGAGCTGAGAACACCATTAACGCTTATCGTAAACCCAATTAAAGATATTTTAAGCACTAAAGAAAATGGGCAGGAAAAGAACGATTTGAATGTAGTATACCGAAATTCGAGACGTTTATTAAGTTTGGTAGACCAGTTGCTTCTTTTTAGGAAAACAGAAAATGAGAATGAGCCCCTGAAACTAGTTAAAATTAACCTTTTTAAATTTGCATATGAAATATTCTTATGTTTCAGCTATCTGGCAAATAACAATAACATTAGCTATCAATTTGAATGTGAAGATGAGAACCTTCAGGTATATGCAGATAGAGATAAATTAGAAATCATTCTGTTTAATTTACTTTCTAATGCGCTAAAATTTACACCAAAAGGTGGTAAAGTTGTTATTTCCATCTATTTAGTCAATGATGTGATACAAATTAAAGTTGCCGATACGGGTGCTGGTATACCTGCTGAAGTAGGAGATAAGTTATTTGATAAGTTTTATAAGGTAATGAATAAAAGCTCAATAAAAATTGGGTTCGGAATTGGGCTCTATTTGGTAAAGAATTTTGTTGAGTTGCACAAAGGCTCAATTTCTTATACTTCTAAACCAGGTGAAGGCACAACGTTTTTAATTAATTTACCTAAGGGCGATGACGTAGAAGAACAAGTAGAATCTTCGGAAGAACAGGAGCAATTGAAGTACATTAATGAGCTGATTGCAGAAGAAGATGATATAAGTGATAATGATCAAATTCCAAATTTAGAGCTATTAATTTCAGACCTGCATTCTATTTTGGTGGTGGATGACAATGAACAGATTATAGAATATATTCACCAAATTTTTCATCAAAGTTTTAAAATTTTCAAAGCTAGTAACGGATTAGAGGGCCTAGAAGCAGCACGTGAACACCTACCAGACATTATTATTTCTGATGTAAATATGGATGGCTTAAATGGAATAGAGTTTTGTAGGGAAATAAAGGCAGATCCATCCATGAGCCATATTCCTGTAATACTATTAACAGCAGATCCAAGTCCAGAGATTAAGCTGCAGGGTATAGAAGTTGGAGCCTATGATTTTATTAGTAAACCTTTTGACAAAGAATTGTTTACGGCAAAAATTAATGGTGTCATCAAAAATAGGAGTAACCTACAGTCCTATTTTTATAATGAGGTTACCTTAAAATCTGAAAGCAACAAAATTTCGCAAGAAGACAAAAGCTTCATCCAAAAGTCTATCGTGATTATTGAAGATAACCTGATGTCAACTAATTTCAACGTAAAAACATTGGCATCTGAACTGAGCATGAGTCATTCAAACCTTTATAAAAGAATAAAAGCTACTTCAGGCTTATCAATTAATAGTTTTGTTCGTTTTATTCGATTAAGAAAAGCTGCTGAACTACTGATAAATACCAACCTGAATATTAACGAAGTTGCCTTTAGGGTGGGCATTAACGATATTAAATATTTTAGGTTGCAATTTCAAAATCAGTTTAAACTTACACCTTCGGCATTTATTAAAAAACACCGAAAAACATTTCATAAGCACTACAACATAAATACGAATTTGAATTAGAACTAATGTTTTGTTGAATAACCCCCTACAAAGTATTAGTAAGCCCCCGTTTAAAAACAGTAAAATTAATGTACTTAGCTTACCAAATATAAATTGAATAAGCAACTCACACTTCTACCAATGAAAAAATATAATTGGCTCGTTGCCTTGCTGCTGATTGTTGAGATCGGAAATGCACAGACTTTACCTTCAAAACAAGAAGTACTCATAACAATTAATCAAGCTAATAATTATTGGCAAAGTAATAATAAACCAGAAGTAAGGGCTTTTTGGGATCATGCGGCTTATCATACCGGAAATATGGAGGCTTATGAAATCACCAAAAACGAAGCTTATAAAACCTATTCAGAAACTTGGGCTAGTTACAACAAATGGATGGGTGCAAAAAGTACAGATAAAAGTAAGTGGAAATATAAATATGGCGAAACAGACGAATTTGTATTGTTTGGAGACTGGCAAATCTGCTTTCAAACCTATATAGATTTGTATAACCTTAAGCCAGAGGTTTATAAAATTGCCCGAGCAAAAGAAGTAATGGAATATCAAATGTCTACCTCGGCAAATGATTATTGGTGGTGGGCTGATGGGCTGTATATGGTTATGCCCGTAATGACTAAAATGTACAAAGTAACTGGAAATCCACAATATTTAGAAAAACTTTATACCTATTTCATGTATGCAAATAGCATTATGTACGATAAAAAAGAAAAACTTTATTATCGAGATGCTAAATATGTTTATCCTAAGCACAAAAGCGTAAATGGTAAAAAAGACTTTTGGGCTAGAGGGGATGGATGGGTTTTCGCTGGATTGGCCAAAGTTTTAAAAGATCTGCCGAAAAATGATCCACATCGTGTTGAGTATTTGACTAAGTACAAAAATATGGCAAAGGCGATTTTGAAAAGTCAACAAGCCGAAGGATATTGGACTAGAAGTATGCTTGATCCGCAACATGCACCAGGACCAGAAACCAGTGGGACAGCTTTTTTTACCTATGGTTTGTTGTGGGGTATTAACAATGGAGTGCTTAAAGAAAATAAATACCTTCCAGCGGCAAAAAAAGGATACGACTACCTTACCAAAACCGCACTTCAAGCAAATGGAAAAGTTGGTTATATACAACCAATTGGAGAAAAAGCTATTCCAGGTCAAGTGGTAGATGCAAACTCAACCTCCAATTTTGGGGTAGGGGCATTTTTATTGGCAAATTGTGAAATGTATAGGTTTTTAACGCATAAAAAATAAGTATGAGATTATTATTAGTAAAAAGCATTACCGTTACTTTTTTAACCCTTGCTTTCAGCGTGGGTAGTGTAACAGCGCAAAAGAAAAGTAAAACAGCGAATGTAGCTCCCTTAACTGATCGACAAGTTTGGTTAAAGGAAATGGATAAAATGGTAAGACCTGTTATTTACAATTTAGCTAAAGATAGTTTGCGCATTGTAATGCCAAAAGTTACTTCTATTCACGTTGACAATAAGGAGCACCGTATAAAAGTACAATATGTTGAAGTTTTAGGTAGGGTATTAAGCGGAATTGCCCCTTGGTTACAGTTAGAGGGAGGATCTGAATCAGAAATCGCTTTGCGCAACCAATACCGTACTTGGGTTATTCAGGGTATTAAAAATTCATTGGATTCTAATGCCAAAGATTTTATGAACTACAATATTGGTGGACAACAATTGGTTGATGCTTCTTATGTTGCATTAGCTTTTATCCGTGCGTCTTGGTTGTGGGAAAACTTGGATAAAAAGAACCAGCAGCTCCTATTAAACTCTATTGCTACTACTAGAATGTTTAAACCTGTATTTTCTAACTGGCTACTTTTTTCGGCTATGAATGAAGCTTTTATGGCAAAGTTTGGCTATGACTGGGATGTGATGCGTGTAGATTATGCTTTGCAACAAATGGAACAATGGTATGTTGGTGATGGCATGTACAAAGATGGAAGCAGTTATGCTTTTGATTATTATAATAGCTATGTTATACATCCATATTTAGGAACATTAGTTGATATTATTGGTAAAAAGACAAATTCTTACAACACCATGTTCGATAAGATAAGGAAGCGTAACGAGCGTTATGCAGTTATACAAGAACGATTGATTAATACTGATGGAACGTATCCGGCAACAGGAAGGTCCATCGTTTATCGTGGAGGTGCATTTCATCATCTAGCTGATATGGCCTATAAAAAAATATTACCAAAACAGCTAAGCCCTGCACAGGTACGTTGCGCCTTAACTGCAGTAATTAAAAAAACTTTAGAAAGTCCTACCACTTATAAAAACGGTTGGTTAACCATTGGTTTATATGGCGATCAACCTAATTTAGGCGATTTTTACAATAACCAAGGTAGCCCTTACATCTGCAGTAATATATTCTTACCTTTAGGTTTACCAGAAACTGATGCTTTTTGGGCAAGTGCTGCTGTAAAATGGAGTGCTCAAAAAATATGGAGTGGAGAAGATTTTCCGAATGATCATAGTGCAGATTTAAGATAATACATGTTTAAAAGTTCAGTAGTTTTCCTATTGTTTATTTGTCTAAATCTTTCTGTTAGTAGTCAGGAGTTTAACTTAAGTACCATTGCAACAAATGGCTGGGCAAACAATTCTGTTAATACAGTTATTTTTAGAAAAAATGCATTAACAACTTTTAAAAATAACCAATATGCCGCTTACTATGATGCCGATCAATTTGTGGTTTTAGCAAAACGTAAGCTCAATTCACAAAAATGGGAAGCTTTAAAAACACAATATAAAGGTGATGCAACTGATGCACACAAATCAATTAGCATTATGGTTGATGGGAGTGGGTATTTACACTTAAGCTGGGGGCAACACAACAACAACCTCAACTATGCAAAGTCGGTAGCACCCGAAAGTTTGATACTTGGAAAGAAAGAAGCCATGTTGGGTTTAAAAGAGAGCAAAGTGAGCTACCCAGAGTTTTATAAGCTAGCTAACGGAAACCTGCTTTTCTTTTATCGGGATGGAGGGTCTGGAAATGGTAACTTGATGATCAATCGCTATGAGCTAAATACGAAAACCTGGAAAAGGATTCAAGATAATTTGATTGATGGGCAGGGCGAAAGAAATGCCTATTTACAAACTGCGATTGATGCTAAAGGAACCATTCATTTATCATGGGTTTGGCGAGAAAGCCCTGATGTAGCAAGTAATCATGATTTGTGTTATGCAAAATCTAATGATGGTGGTATAACTTGGGAAAAATCTGATGGTGTTAAATATCAATTGCCAATTAATGCTACAAATGCAGAGTATGCATTGAAAATACCTCAAAACAGCGAGTTAATTAATCAAACTTCAATGTTTGCAGATGAAAATGGAAATCCATTCATTGCGACTTATTGGAGAGATGCGGGTGAGACCGTTCCACAATATCACATTGTTTACAAAGTTAATCAAAGCTGGGCTGTGAATAAATTAGATTTCCGTAAAACTCCCTTTAGCTTAAGTGGTGGTGGCACAAAGAAAATTCCAATATCAAGACCACAATTAATTAGTTGGCCATCAAAAAATACAATTTCTTGTGCCCTTATTTTTAGAGATATCGAAAGAGGAAATAAAGTTTCTATCGCAATAAGTAAAGATATTACAAAAGGAGAATGGGTTTACAAAGATCTAACTTTATTTAGTGTGGGGGAGTGGGAACCCACTTTTGATACCGAACTATGGAAAGCTAAAAAACGATTGGATTTGTTTATTCAAAAGGTAGAG
Source organism: Pedobacter polaris (assembly GCF_005116505.1). Lineage (GTDB taxonomy): Bacteria > Bacteroidota > Bacteroidia > Sphingobacteriales > Sphingobacteriaceae > Pedobacter > Pedobacter polaris. The sequence goes on along the minus strand of NZ_SWBR01000002.1, from coordinate 874,081 downwards.
CAGGTTGATGGCGAAGGAAAGGCAAAGGCTATACCCACTAAAGTGCAAGTCCTTACTTGGAAGAGATAGAATTAGTTTTGTCAGTCTGAGCGTAGTCGAAGACTTGTATTCCGTGGTCTGTGGCACACAGAACACTAATTTCTAGTAACACATATATAATATGGCAACAATAGGTGGTCTGTGGGTCACAGATCACGGTTAAGTGGTTTTCGTCACCCTGAATTTATTTCAGGGTCTTTTCTGCAAGCCATATGCTGAAATAAATTCAGCATGACGAAACTAGTATGAGATACGAAAATATTCCTATTTTTATACTAATAAATGTATGATTAACGCTTATTGATCCGAAATTTTGATTATGAAACACACCATCAACAAATATTGGAGTTTTGGTTTAACCTTAATTCTTCTTATCAGCCTTTCAATTCAGTTAATTGCTCAGCAAACAAAACTAACTGCTTTTACACCTGGAAAAATTTGGAATGACGATAAGGGTGTACACATTAATGCGCATGGCGGAGGTATTGTAGTGCATAAAGGTATTTATTATTGGTTTGGTGAACATAAAGTTGCTGGTGAGATTGGAAATACTGCTCAAGTTGGGGTTCATTGTTATTCATCAAAAGATTTATACAATTGGAAAGACGAAGGAACCTCACTAACTGTGAGTGATGATCCACAAAGTGATATAGTTAAAGGAAGTGTAATTGAAAGACCAAAAGTTGTCTATAATAAAAAAACAAAAAAGTTTGTGATGTGGTTCCATTTGGAGCTAAAAGACAAAGGATATGCAGCTGCAAGAGCGGGCGTTGCAGTTGCTGATAAAGTTACTGGGCCCTATGTATTTATCAAAAGTTATCGCCCTAATGCTGGTAAAATGCCTATTTATACTGCTGATGTATCAGAAAGTGAAAAGCTAAACTGTGCTGCTCCAGCAAATAAAAGTGATGGTTTCTTTTGTCGTGATTTTGCGGGTGGGCAAATGGCTCGTGACATGACTGTTTTTGTGGATGATGACGGAAAAGCTTATCATATTTTTTCTTCTGAAGAGAACTTTACTTTACATGTAGCCGAATTAGCACCAGATTATTTAAGTCATACTGGTAAGTTTACAAGAATATACGTTGGTCAACAAACCGAAGCTCCAGCATTGTTTAAAAAGAACGGTGTCTATTACATGATAGGTTCTGGATGTACCGGTTGGGCACCAAATCCTGCACGTTGGTTTACTGCAAAATCAATGTGGGGACCATGGACGTTTATGGGTAATCCATGTATAGGTAAGGGAGCAGAAAAAACTTTTGGTGGTCAGAGTACTTATGTGTTACCAGCACCCAATAAAAAAGATGAATTTATTTTCATGGCAGATATCTGGAGACCTAAAAATGCAATTGATGGAAGGTACCTTTGGTTACCCATTCAGTTTAAAGCCAACAACATAGAGATTGCCTGGATGGATGAATGGGACCTGAGTATTTTTAAGTCTAAGTAGCGCTAATCTTCTTCCTTCTTTTCTACAATAGATACACAGTTTTTTTGTGTATAAATCAATACAATTCTATAAGGTTTTAAAACTTTATAGAATCAAAATTTAACATTCAACGGTTCGTTGTAATAGAACTGGCTTGTAACCAAAAATGGTTATAGAAGTAATCCTGCAATGTTTCAAATCTCATAGGTTTAAATTTCTTAATCTGTACCTCAGTATTATTTAATTGTTATCAAATAACACGGTTTATAAGCCAAAATAACAATTTCACCCCTTTTAAATACTGTATTGCCCCTCACTAAGACAGTGGTTTTAATGGTTACTTTGTTTAAAACCAAATTAAAATCATGTGAATAAAGCTAACCTAAAAAGTTTTTGACTCTGTCAAATTGACTGGTAAACAGTCAAGTTTAATAAGTTAAAGCAGAAGTAAATTCAATTAGGGTTATACAAATTCATTAATCTAATTACTAACCAAATATTTAAATCGAATGCTCAAAATGTTATTAAAGATTAGGGATTCCGTTTGTACAGAAATCTCTTTATGCTATCCATCAAAAAGGCAAATTATGCCCTGTACAGTTCAATCTAATCATCAATCAAAATTTTTTTTAATATGATGAAAAAACTACGCAATCAAATTCAACCACAATTTTTTACAAGTACGCTTAAATCTAGTTTTAAGCTGCTCGTTTTTTTTGTTTTAGTAACAAGCAGTATAAAGTCTTGGGCGCAAACAGATGTAACCGTTAGAGGTACAGTTAAAGATACCATTGGTGGTTTACCTGGCGTAAGCATCAAAGTTTCTGGAACCAACCGAGGTGCTAACTCAGATGCAGAGGGTAAATACACTATTACACTGCCTAGATCTGGAAGACTGCTTTTTACAGCAATAGGTTTTAAACCTAAAACGGTAAATGTTGCCGATTATACACCAAATGCAGAAGGCATTTATGTCATTAACCTTACGTTAGAAAACGATGTTAATTCATTAGACGAAGTTGCCGTTGTAGGTTTTGGTACGCAGAAAAAGGCCAGTATGATCAGTTCAATTACCACTATTAATCCAAAAGAATTAAAAGGCCCCACAAGTAACTTAACCACAATGATGCAAGGACGTGTGGCTGGTATGATTGCTTATCAGCGAAGCGGAGAGCCTGGTGCGGATAATGCACAGTTCTTTATTCGTGGTTTAGGAACATTTGGAACAGGTAAACAAGATCCATTGATTTTAATTGATGGTATAGAATCTACCCAAAATGACATGGCACGTTTACAAGCAGATGATATTGCGTCTTTTAGTGTTTTAAAAGATGCTACAGCTTCTGCAGTTTATGGTGCACGTGGTGCAAATGGGGTAGTATTGATTACTACAAAATCTGGTGAGGCTGGTGTAACCAACTTTACGGTTAGATCAGAATCTGCAGTATCCTCAAATACCAAAAACTTTCAGTTTGCAGACAATATTACTTACATGAAGTTGGCTAATGAAGCTGCTTTAACAAGAAACCCTACTGCTGCATTGCCCTATTTGCAAACTAAAATTGATGCTACAGCGAGAGGAGATAACCCTTTATTGTATCCAAGCAATAATTGGATAGAACAATTGATCAAAGACTACACTATTAACTACCGCAACAATATTAGCGTTCAGGGAGGTGGAGAAAAAGCTAGATATTATGTTGCCGGAACTTATAACATAGATAATGGTGTACTAAAAGTTGAGGGACTAAATAATTTCAATAACAACGTAAAACTGAAAAATTACTCAGTGCGTTCTAATGTTGATATAAATTTAACAAAGACTACTACTGCAGCTATTAGGGTATATGGTCAGTTTGATGATTATACTGGTCCTCTATTAGGTTATGATGAAAATGGTAATCCTGTAAATGGTGGTCAGAGAGTTTTTAACCAGGCTATCTGGTCTAATCCGGTTTTATTTCCAGCTGTTTATCCTTCTTCATTGTCTCCTTTTGCTACCCATGCTTTGTTTGGTAATGCTGTTACCCCTAATAATGGATTATACGTTAACCCTTACGCAGAGATGGTTAAAGGTTATTCAGAATACAATTCATCAACCTTACAAACACAAGTTGAGCTTAAACAAGATCTGAATAAACTTGTTAAAGGATTAAATGCTAGGTTGATGACTTATGCCAGAAGATACTCTTACTTTGATGTATCTAGAAGTTACAATCCATTTTTCTATTCTGCAACCGAACAACCGAATGGTAGTGTGGGTGTGCAGGTGTTAAATCCTGGTGGACAAGGTTCTATTGGAGCAACAGGAACTGAATACTTGGGCTATTCCGAAGGTTTAAAGCGATTAAATTCTACTTTTTATGCTGAGCTTGCTTTCTCTTATAATAGAATATTTGCAGAGAAACATGCTGTAGGTGGGATGTTGATTACAACCCTTCGGAACTATCTTTCAGGAAATGCAGGAAGTTTACAAGCTTCACTACCTTCTCGTAACCAAGGAGTTTCAGGTAGGGCAACTTATGGATACGATGATAAGTATTTAGTCGAGTTTAACTTTGGATATAACGGCTCTGAACGTTTTGCAACAGATAATCGTTTTGGGTTTTTCCCTTCTGTTGGTTTAGGATATGTGGTATCCAATGAAAAATTCTTTCAACCATTAACAAAAGTAATTAATAGTCTAAAATTAAGGGCAACCTACGGTTTAGTAGGGAATGACCAAATTGGTAATGATGGTGATCGTTTCTTCTATATGTCTGAAGTTAACATGAACAATGCTACTTATGGCGCTACATTTGGAGAGCAATATGGGTATTCAAAAGCAGGTGTTTTAGTAACCAGATATGCAAACCCACTTATTACTTGGGAAAAATCTGAACAAATAAATTTTGGAGCAGATTTTAGATTTTTAAATGCCTTGGATGTCAATGTTGATGTCTATAGAAATACACGTTCAAATATTTTAACTGGGCGTACCTATATTCCTACTACAATGGGGTTACAGGCTACGGTTAGAGCAAACACAAATAAGGCTCAAAGTGAAGGTGTAGACTTTGCTGCTGCTTATAACAAAACATTTGGAAATGGCTGGTCTATGCAAATGAGGGGTAATTTTACCTATGCAAAAAGTAAAATCTTAATTAACGATGAACCGAGCTATCCTAATAGCGAATACTATCGTTCAACTATTGGTAATTCTACCACACAAGGTTATGGATTAATTGCCGAACGTTTATTTGTTGATGATAACGAAGCAAAAAATGCTCCACAGCAATTTGATGGTACGCCAGGCTTAACTTATGGTGGTGGAGACATCAAATACAGAGATGTAAACAATGATGGCATGGTAAATGATCAAGATGTTGTACCAATCGGTTTACCTACTTCACCAGAGATTATTTATGGTTTTGGTGGAACTCTTGGTTACAAAAGTGTTGATTTTAGTTTCTTCTTTCAAGGTTCTGATCGCTCATCATTTTTCATCAATTCGCAAAATATTGCCCCATTTGTATTAAACGGTGGTAGCCAAAATGGATTGCTCAAATCCATTTCAGATAGTTACTGGTCTGAAGAGAACAGAAATGTTTACGCACTATGGCCACGCTTAAGTTCAAATTTTGTGCCTAATAACAATAGAACTTCAACATGGTGGATGAGAAACGGTAGTTTCTTAAGATTAAGAAGTGTCGAAGTTGCCTATAATACTCCTCAAAAATTCAATCAAAAAATAGGCTTAAGATCACTTCGTGTTTATCTAAGTGCTACAAATTTAGGATATATCAGCAGTTATAAAACTTGGGATCCAGAAATGGGTGGTAATGGTTTAGGTTATCCTATTCAAGGCACCTATAACTTAGGAGTTAGAGCATCATTTTAATTAGGACATTGTTAAAGAAAATAAAATGAAATTTAAAAATATAACAATCAATAAGATTAAAGGAAGTATTAAAAACATGTTATTTATTTCATGTTTTACTGCAACCTTATTCAGTTTGTCTGCTTGTAAAAAATATTTGGACATTATACCAGATAACGTGGCAACAATTGATAATGCCTTTACCATGAGAACAGAGGCAGAAAAATACCTATTCACTTGCTATTCGTTCTTGCCTAAAGATGGCGATCCAATTTTTAATGTGGGTTATCTATCTGGTGATGAGCTTTGGGTACCGACTCAAGAATGGGACTTTGTATCATACGCGTGGCGTGGAGCAAGGGGTGGTCAGAATGCTGCTAATCCTTACATGAATGCATGGCAGGGCAATTTTCAGGGTGGTGGCCCAGGTGATCTTTTTGGACTTTGGAAAGGGATTAGAAACTGTAACATTTTTTTAGAAAATGTAAAAGACGAAACCAAGGTTCGTGATTTAAGATCAGATGAGCGTGCCAGATGGATAGCAGAAGCAACCTTCTTAAAAGCATATTATCACTTCTACTTATTGCGTATGTATGGACCAATTCCTTTGGTTGATAAAAACATTGATATCAGTGCTCCTGAAACTGATGTACGTATCAAGAGAATGCCTTTTGATGAATGTGTGAGTTTTATTTCAGCACTTTTGGACGAGGCTGCACTAAACTTACCCCCAATTATTACCGATAGAACAACAGAACTAGGTAGAATTACAAAACCTGTTGCACTTGCTGTTAAAGCTAAATTACTTTTAATGGCTGCAAGTCCGTTGTTTAATGGAAATTCAGATTATACCGGTTTCAAAGATAACGATGGAGTGAGTTTATTTCCAAGCACTTTTAATGCAGATAAATGGAAGAATGCTGCAGATGCTGCTAAAGTGGCTATCGATGCAGCAGAACAAGCTGGTGCAAAGCTATATGTATTTCCTGGATCTACATTTAAGTTATCTGATACCACAAACTTACAGCTAACCCTGCGTTGCGCAATTACCGAGCGTTGGAATGTTGAGCATGTTTGGGCAAATCCAAATAGTAGAACAGATTTTTTACAACGTACAGCCATGCCTAAATTAGCAACTGGCGGTGCTAGTGGAGATGCAAGAATGCAATTAGCAGCACCATTAAAAATTGCTGAAATGTTTTATTCTAGCAATGGAGTTCCAATTAATGAAGATAAATTAATTAATTTTTCTAATAAATATACTTTAAGAACTGCGCTTAAAAGTGAACGCTTCTTTATCAAAGAAGGTCATGAAACTGCTCGTTTAAATTTTGATAGAGAACCACGTTTCTATGCAGATTTAGGTTTTGATGGTGGGGTTTGGTATAAATATGATAGCCCTAGTAATTCTGATGAAAATACTTGGGTTGTAGAAGGAAAATATACACAGCTTGCTGGTGCTACGCACGTAGGTTTCTATAATGAGACTGGATATTACCTAAAGAAAGTAGTGGATTGGAACATGACAAATAGCTCCAATGGGGTTTCTTATCGTGATTATCCTTGGCCACAGGTTCGTTTAGCTGATTTGTACCTCATGTATGCAGAAGCGTTAAATGAATCTCAAGGACCAGCTAACAATGTCTTTGAATATCTTGACCGTATCAGAAAACGTGCTGGTTTAAAAGGAGTGATAGAATCATGGAACAGTTTTTCTAACAATCCAAGTAAACCCACTACCAAAGAAGGTTTAAGAGAAATTATCCACCAAGAAAGAGGGATAGAAATGGCTTTTGAAGGTAGCCGTTACTGGGATTTGAAAAGGTGGAAAAAAGCAGCAGAAGCATTTAACCAACCTATTACAGGATGGAGTGTTTTTCAAGCCAATACTGCAGATTATTACAGACCTAGAACTATTTACACCCAAAACTTTGTGGCACCAAGAGATTATTTAGCGCCAATTAGAAACTATGATATAACTGTAAATCCTAAACTGGTTCAAAATCCAGGATGGTAATCACTAACTAATTAATTTTTCTATATGAAAACAATTAAAATGAGTTTCTCACTAATGCTAGCTATAATAGTAGCATTAGTGTCAAGTTGCAAGGTTGATAAGATCGAGCCACTTGAAAAAAATACAAATGCTCCTGGCCCTGTATCAAATGTAAAATTTACGGCTGGTCCTGGAAATGCAGTTCTAACTTATGCCTTGCCAACGGATAAAGATTTGTTATACGTTAAAGCTATTTACACTTTGGCAAATGGCCGAGTAATGGAGGTAAAAGCTTCTTATTATGGTAATACTTTAACAGTAGAAGGCTTTGGCGATACAGATGAACATGAAGTGAAATTGTACGCCGTAAACCGAAGTGAAATAGCCTCTGCACCGGTTTCTATTAAAGTAAAACCTCTTGAAAATCCAATTTGGGGTGTTTTTAGAAGCATGAAGGCCCTAGCTGATTTTGGTGGTCTGAGATTTACTGCAACAAACCCTGCAAAAGCAGATTTGGCGATCGAAATTTTAACTGAAGATAGTAAGGGAAGAATGATGCCGACCACAAAAAATATCTATACCTCAACAGTAGATATTGATCAGGCAATTCGTGGCTATGATCCTGTGCAACGCAAGTTTGCGATCACCATCAGAGACCGATGGTTAAATTATAGTGATACACTTTACACTACACTTATACCTTTGTTTGAGGCCGAAATTCCTAAAACAGGGTATAAGGCCGTTACCTTACCAAGTGATGTAGCGCTTCATACAGCAACAGCATTAACCGGATTGTGGGATGCAGATCTGTTAAACTGGCCAAAGGTAATGATGTCTAGTTCGGCAGTATTGACACCACAGTGGGTTACATTTGATATTGGCAAACTGTCTGCACTAAGCCGCATTGTAATATGGGATTATCCTGAATACCTGAACGGACGTACCTATTTTTATGGAGGTAACTTATTAGATTTCGAGATTTGGGGAACTGATAACCCACCATCAGATGGAAGTTTTACCAACTGGACTAAGCTTGGAACTTTTAAAGCTAAGAAACCATCTGGTGCTGCCTATGGGGCAAATACAACAGAAGATATTGCTGCGGGCCAAGCTGGCTTAAACTACACGTTTGATGCAGGTATACCTAAGGTTAGGTACTTACGTATCAAAAGTTTAAAAAATTGGCAAGGAACAACATTTATGTCAATCGGCGAGCTTCAAGTATATGGTGATCCAAGATAATATAAACGCTTAAATGAGTATTAAGATGAAAAATAATATAAAAAAATTAAACAAGGAGCTGCTGCTTGCAGCCTTGACCATTCTATTGGTAGGCATCATGTCATCATGCACTAAAATGGATGACTATAAAAATTTCACAAAAGATGGGGAGATTTCTTATACAGGTAAGCTAGATTCGGTTAAAATTAACTCGGGAAGATACCGTGTATTGTTAAATGGCTTGTTCCTTGCAGATCCGAAAGTTAAAAAATGTGTAATATATTGGAATAACAAGGTAGATTCTCTTGTTATACCCGTTACCCGAACAGACAAGGTTGATACACTTAAGTTATTCATCAATAACATTACAGAAGGTGTACAGAATTTTGTTATCTATACTTATGATGCTGCTGGCAATAAATCTATTCCAGTTTTTAGAACTGGAAGAGTTTATGGAGATAGGTACCAATCTACTTTATCTAATAGAGGTATAAACTCTGCATTTACAAATGAAAGTGGAGTTTCAACAATAGAATGGGGTGGTATGGATAGGGTAAGCGGTGTGTTTGCAACAGAAATGATTTACTTCGATAACTCAAACATCGAGAAAACAGTTAGAATTCCTATTGATGTGATTAATTATACTATTCCCAATTTTAAAGAAAAGGGAACCATCAAATTCCGTACGTTGTTTTTACCAGACACCTTGAGTGTCGATACCTTCTATACATCATATGCAAATATGTATATTCCTAAATTCAGTAAAGTTGATGTAACAGCTACCTATCTAAAAAACGTTGGTGCAAATGTAACTTACTCTTCAATTAATAGTGGTAATAGATGGGGCATATTAAGTGATTGGATTACCAGCCCCTCAGTTAAAAATGCGAGTGGCTTTGGTGGCTACGAAAAAAGAAGCAATGTCGGATTTATTTCATTAGAGGCGGGCTGGGGACTACCAAATGTTACTGATGGTAAAATCTATCAAACCGTAAATCTACCTGCTGGCAGTTATCGGATGGAAATTGTAATGAATGATTTTAATGCTGGAGGATCAAGGTATATGGCTGTTGCCGAAGGTACTTCACTTCCAAACGTTGCCAACATTACGAGTTCCAGTATTGCCTTCTCAAATTTAGAAAGCAAGATACTTAACTTTAATTTAGATCAGGCCAAACAGGTTTCTATTGGATTTGCTGCTACCTTAACTGGTACTGGTAGTACCGGAATGTATGCAAAAATAGCCTCAGTTAGGCTTTACAAAATCAATTACTTATAAAATCAAATTTCTTTAAACAATCTATAGGATGTTAATTCCTATAGATTGTTTCTTAATTCCTAATTCAAACACTTGTTTAGAAACAAGAAATGAGACCACTTAGCTGACTCCATCTAAACTATCCAAAAAACAACATGAAAATTAATTATCTTATTTTAATAGCTGCTACAATTTTGCTTATGCACTGCAAAAAGGTAGACAAGCCAAATAATGAAACTAAAACTACTCCCATTGTAAGCACTGGTACTGTGCCTAAAGTGCAAACAGCACTCATTAAAAATGTTACTACAATTACAGCACAAAGTGGTGGAACAGTTGTAGATAATGGAGGCAATACTGTTACTGAGCGTGGTCTAGTACTTAGTTTAACTCCTGCGCCAACTACAACAAATACTAAAATTGGAACTGTTAGTGTTACTGGTGCCGGAGAATTTGTTAGCGAAATTAGCGCACTCAAAGCAGGTACAACGTATTATGTGAGAGCTTTTGCAGTTAATAAAAATGGAATTGGTTATGGAAACGAGATTTCTTTTACTACCACCAATATTGGTAATGCAAGTTTTAATGTCGTACCTATGTTTATTGTTGGTGCTACACTTGCAACATGCGATATAGATATTATAAACGATGGTGGAGATCAAGTTACCGAACGTGGTTTGGTCTATGGTTTGATCGAAAATCCAACCGTAGTTGATACCAAGATTAAGCACAATAGCACCGGTACTGGAAAGTATAGGTTAATGATAAAAGGACTTTTAGAACGAACAAATTATCACGTTCGAGCTTATGCAGTTAATGCTAAAGGAGTTAGTTATAGTAGTAACGTCACTTTTAAGACCATCCCAAAAGGCAAAATTACCTATACTTTTAATAAAGCTACAAACCCAAATGCTGAACAGCTTGAAGCCTATGCTCGTTTGCAGATAGCTGTAGATAGTGCAGCTTGGTACTTAAGCAATTATACTTCTGCTACTAAGCACGTTTATCTAAATTATGTAGAAGGCACACCAACTGCCGATGCAAATAATGAAGGCTGGATGCGTTTTGGTGTGAATTCTGGCTTTCAGAATTTAAGGACAATGCTACACGAAATGAACCATACGCTTGGTACAGGTACTACCAGTTGGTGGACAGGTAAAATTGTTGGCGGTAAATTTCAAGGACAGTATACAAATGAACTGTTGAAAAAAATAAAAAATAGTACTACAGAACAATTAAGTGGCGATACGCAACATTGGTGGCCTTTTGGATTAAACCAAAATTCTGAAGTAACTTCTAGCTGGGATTATGTATACAACTGCATCTTAATAGAAGCCATGAGAAAAGACGGCTTGCCTACTGCTACCAGCGGACCTTATAACCCTTAAATACAATCACAAATATCAATCATAATGAATTTCAAAATACAGCTCCCTCTATCTTTAATAGCATTACTTTTTTCGACACCTCTATGGGCTCAGCATAACGATTGGGAAAATCCACAGTTAGTAGATCAGGGAAAAGAAAAGGCCCATGTTACGTTTATGCTCTTTGATTCTGAAAAAGATGTAATTCAAGATGATTATTCCAAATCTCCTTATCATCAGTCTTTAAATGGACAGTGGAAATTTAATTATGTAGATAAACATGCAGATCGTATTAAAGATTTTTATAGAACTGATTTAAATGACGCTGGTTGGGCAAATATAAATGTGCCTTCCAATTGGGAATTAAATGGCTTTGGTATTCCTATTTATACTAATATTACTTACCCACACCCTAAAAATCCACCTTTTATTGGCGATAATAATCCGGTAGGTACCTATAGAAAAACATTTAATATTCCAGAAAACTGGGAAAATAGAGAAACACTAATTCATTTTGGATCTATATCGGGTTGTGCATTTATTTATGTAAATGGTAAAAAGGTAGGCATAACAAAGGCTTCAAAAACACCTGCAGAGTTTAACATCACTCCATTCCTTAAAAAGGGAATTAACCAATTGGCTGTCCAGGTTTTTCGTTGGCATGATGGAAGTTATTTAGAAGATCAAGATTTTTGGCGTTTAAGTGGAATAGAGCGCAATGTATATCTTTTCTCTATGCCAAAACAAACAGTGTGGGACTTCTTTTTAAAAGGTGATTTAGATCAAACCTATACCAATGGATTGTTTAGTGCAGCTATTGATGTAAGAAAATTCGCCAAAGCAGAACTTACTGAGGGTTCATTGTTGGTGTCTTTAATTGATAAAAATGGAAAATCAGTTTTCCAAAAAACACAGAACTTTAGTGCTATTGGTGATTCTATTCAAACAATAAGCTTTAGTGGTACAGTTAAAAATGCTTTAAAATGGAATGCGGAACAACCGAACCTTTACAATTGCATTATTACTTTAAAAGATAGCAAAGGGAAACAATTAGCCGTTACCGGTGCAAAAATAGGTTTTAGAAAAGTAGAAATTAAAAATGCACAGTTATTAATTAATGGTGTGGCTACTTATGTGCATGGTGTAAATAGGCATGAACATGATGATGTAACAGGGCACACCACCACTAAAGAATTGATGTTAAAAGATATTCGCTTAATGAAAGAACTTAACATTAATGCGGTTCGACTTTCTCATTATCCAAATGATCCACTTTGGTATAAGTTATGTGATGAATATGGCCTTTATTTAGTAGATGAGGCAAACATAGAAACACATGCAATGGGCGCCGAGTTGCAAGGTTGGTTTGATAAGACCAAACACCCAGCTTACTTGCCAGAATGGGCTGCAGCTCATGTGGATAGAACCGTTAGAATGGTAGAGAGAGATAAAAACCATGCATCGATCATCATCTGGTCTTTAGGTAATGAATCTGGTAATGGACCAGTATTTCATGATAATTACAAATGGATTAAACAGAGGGATAATACCCGCCCGGTGCAGTTTGAACAGGCTGGAGAGGATTGGAATACTGATATCGTTTGTCCGATGTATCCGAGCATAAGTAACATGAAGAAGTATGCTGCAGATACAACCAAAAAGAGACCTTATATTATGTGTGAATATTCTCATGCAATGGGAAACAGCAATGGTAATTTTCAAGAATATTTTGATATTATTCGAAGTAGCAAACACATGCAAGGTGGTTTTATATGGGATTGGGTAGATCAAGGGATAAAAACCAAAGATGCAAATGGTAAAACTTTTTGGGCTTATGGAGGCGATATTGGGGGTTTTTATTGGCAAAACGATGAAAATGGCGTTGCCGATGGAATGATCAGTTCTGATAGAACCCCAGATCCGGCAGCTTATGAAATCAAGAAAGTATATCAATATATTCAGTTTACTTCTAATGATATATCAAAAGGAAATATAACAATAGAGAATTTACATGATTTTACAAACCTCAATGAGTATAATTTTAAATGGGAATTAATCAGCAATGGCAAGTCATTTAAAGATGGAACTTTTGATGTTAGTCTAAATCCTCATGCTAAAAAAGAAGTAAAACTTAACCTCCCAGTAATAAAAGCAATAGAAGGAACAGAGTTTTACATAAATATATATGCTTATCGCAAAACAGCATCGGCTATGTTACCAGCTGGATTTGAAGTTGCAAAAGAACAATTTAAATATGCTGGAGATTTTTTCGCAAAAAATAAGAAGACTGAAGCAAAACTTAAAATAAGCACCAATAGCGACAAACTAAGTTTTGATGCTGGCGATGTACATGGGGAATTTGATACCAAGGCTGGAAGGTTTACCAGATACACGAAAGATAATGGAGGAACCTTAAATAATTTTCCTGAACCCTACTTTTGGAGGGCTCCAACAGATAATGATTTTGGAAATGGCATGCCATCAAAATTAGGAATATGGCGTTCTGCTCATGAAAATAGAAAACTCATTAGTGTTGATGTTGCTAAACAAGCAGATAGTGGTCAGTTTATTCGCGTAAACTATCAATTAAATAACATCATGGTTCCATATACCATTAGCTATCTCATTACAAACGATGGGGCTATAAAAGTTACTGCTGCAATGGATATGAGCGGAAGAGATTTACCAGAATTACCAAGATTTGGGATGCGTACCGAATTGTCGCAAAGGTATGATAAGCTAGACTATTATGGACGTGGCCCTCATGAGAATTACAGCGATAGAAATTTTTCTTCTTTTGTTGGATTATATACTGATAATGTGGCAAATCAATTTTACAAAGGCTACATCAGACCACAAGAAAGTGGTAATAAAACTGATGTAAGATGGCTAAGTTTAACTGATGATCAAGGAAAAGGTATCTTGATTGAAGGCTTACAACCACTTTCATTTACAGCCATTAACCATTCTACAGAAGATCTTGATCCAGGGTTAACCAAAAAGCAGCAACATCCAACTGATTTGCCAGTTAGAAAAAATGTGTTTTTAAATATAGATCTTAAGCAACGTGGGATAGGTGGAGATGACAGTTGGGGTGCCTATCCCCACAGGCCATATAGGCTTATGGATAAAAAATATAGTTACAGCTATTTCATCAAATTGGTAAATTAAAGACAATGGGCAGGCTAAATAACATGCATATAGGCTTATTATTAGGTTTAATCTTTGTGTTTTCTTGTTCTGTCCCAAAGTCTATTGACTACCAAAAAGTTGCAGACTATAGCACTGAAGGATATCAATTGGTGTGGGCTGATGAATTTGAACAAGATGGAGTACCAAATCCTAAGAACTGGACTTACGAAAAGGGTTTTGTTCGCAATGAAGAACTGCAATGGTACCAGCCCGAAAATGCATTTTGTAAAAATGGTATATTGATAATAGAAGGGCGAAAGGAACAAAAACCAAATCCATTGTATGTTGAAGGCAGCAAAGAGTGGAGGAAAACACGAAAGAATATTGATTATACAAGTGCTTGTTTAATAACCAAAGGTTTGCAAAGTTGGGAGTATGGACGTTTTGAAATGCGTGGCAAAATTGATGTTAGCAATGGTTTATGGCCAGCATTTTGGACTTTAGGTGTAAGTGGTAGGTGGCCCGCAAACGGTGAAATAGATATTATGGAGTATTATAAAGGTAAAATCTTAGCAAATATTGCCAGTATGGGAAGTAATAGAAAACCAAAATGGTTTAGTACGACCAAAGATGTAAAAAAGTTAGGAGGAAGTGATTGGGCAGAAAAATTTCATGTTTGGCGAATGGACTGGGATAGAGAAAATATTAGCTTATTGGTTGATGACGTACTATACCTTAAAGTATCCTTAACTCAGTTGCAAAATGAAGATGCTGAAGCCTTAAATCCTTTTAAACAAAAGCATTATATACTGCTAAATCTTGCCATGGGCGGATTAAATGGTGGAGATGTTGAGGAGACAAAGTTTCCAAACAGAATGGAAGTAGATTATGTAAGGGTTTACCAGAAAAACTAACATGATTATTGAATCTATAGAATTAGCTTTTCAAACGCATTTCAATCGGGTTCCCATTATTGTCCGATCTCCAGCGAGGATTAATATTATTGGTGAGCATACAGCTTGTAGTGATGGGTATGTAATGCCTGTAGCTATAGATATTGCAATATATGTTGCTGTTTCTAGGAGAAATGATGAGGAAATTCACCTATATGCTGAAAGTTATGGAGAAGCTTTTCAGGCTAAGCTTTCTGATTTAAAACAAACTGAAAAGGACTGGGTAAATTATATTCTTGGTGTGGCAGACCAGTTACAGAAATGGGGTTATCACATTGGGGGATTTAATCTTTACATAGATGGTGATGTACCTTTGGGCACTAGACTTTCATCATCTGCAGCAATAGCATGTGCAACTGGCTATGCATTGATGGAACTTTTTTCTTTGTCAGCATCAAAGCTAGATCTAGTAAAAATTGCCCAGATGACTGAGCAGGGTTTTGCTGGAGTTGAAAATGGTTTTATAGATCAATTTGCAGCTGTTTTTGGGAAAAGGGGCAATGCCATTCTTCTAGATTGTAAAAGCATGTTCTATGATTATATTCCATTAAAACTAAATGGTTATCAATTGGTTTTGCTAAATACAAACATTAAATACTCACTATCAAATTCTGCATCTACTTTGGTAAGAGCGCAATGTGAGCAAGGTTTAGCTTGGGTGAAAGCAAATATTAGTCAGGTAACAAGTCTAAGTGAGGTGAACATAAAAATGCTTGACAAATATGTTAAACATAAGGATATTGATGTCTATCGAAAATGCAAATTTATCATTGAAGAAAACCAAAGGATAATCTCCGCTGCAGAACAATTAAAAAATGGCAACTTAAAGGGCCTTGGACAGGCTATGTTTCAAGCACATGATGGATTGAGAGAGTTTTACCAAGTAAGTTGCAAAAAATTAGATTTTCTGGTTGATTCTGTAAAAAGCTTACCCTATGTTTTAGGTGCAAGAATGATGGGTGAGGGTTTTGATGGTTGTACACTAAGCATTGTAAAAGAAGAGAAAATAGATGAATTCATTGAAAAAATCACACAGGCTTATGAAGATGAATTTTCGAAAAAATTAGACTCTTATGTTGTTGAAACAGATGATGGTGTTACACTAATTTTATAATTTCTAGCCCGTCAAAATCTGTTCAATTGTAAGGAGTTCTGCTGAAGAAAATTCCAAATTGTTTAATGTTTCAATAGAATCAGTTAATTGGGCAGTACTACTTGCTCCAACTAGAACAGAAGTAACGCATTGCTGTCTTAAAACCCAAGCTAAAGCCATTTGAGCAAGCGTTTGATTCCTAGTTTTGGCAATTTCATTTAGTTTATTGATCTGATTTAATTTTTCTGGTGTAATAGCTGCTGCTTGTAAAAAACCAGTGGCTTTAGCTGCTCTAGAAGTTTCAGGAATTCCTTTTAGGTATTTATTGGTTAACATTCCTTGTGCCAATGGAGAGAAAGGAATGCAACCTATTTTTTCATCTTCCAAAACCTTAAATAATCCCTCTTCAGGACTTCGCTCAAACATAGAGTATTTGGGTTGATGAATAAGGCAAGGTGTACCCAATTGTTTTAAGATACTGATGGCCTCTTTTGCTTCTTTTGGCTTGTAATTAGAGAGACCAACATACAACGCCTTTCCTTGTTTAACAATAAGATCAAGAGCAGTCATTGTTTCTTCTAAAGGCGTATCTGGGTCTGGTCTGTGGTGGTAAAATATATCTACATAAGGAATCCCCATCCGTTTTAAACTCTGGTCTAGACTTGATATCAAATATTTTTTTGAACCCCAATCACCATAAGGTCCATCCCACATGGTATAACCTGCTTTGGTAGAAATAATTAATTCATCACGATGTGATTTTAAATCTGTAGCCAATAGCTTCCCAAAATTTTCTTCTGCAGAACCAGGAGGCGGACCGTAATTATTGGCCAAGTCAAAATGTGTTATTCCACTATCAAACGCATGTAAAAGTATGTTTCGAAAATTAGTTGGATCATCTACATTTCCAAAATTATGCCATAAACCTAAGGAGATTGCGGGCAATTTTAAGCCGCTATAACCACATCTGTTGTACTGCATATTTTGATATCTACTGGCTAAAGGAATATAGTTCATTTGATAAAATTTGGAAGCCTAATATAGTAATAATCAATAAACGAGAACAAAGTAATTTAGCTTGAAATATATTTTATCTATAAACGTACTTTTAACGTTTATTTTTTTATTTTTGATTTAACCAAATTGTAAAGCTGAAATGAAATTTAGAATATTGCAACCTAAACGCATTATAATTCTTATAGTGCTAATGCTTTTGTTTAACTATACTTCACAAGCGCAAACTTCATTTAAAAATTGGGCCCTTACGCCACCAATGGGATGGAATAGCTGGGATTGTTATGGCTCTACTGTAACAGAGGCTGAAGTAAAAGCGAATGCTGATTATATGGCTACCAATCTTAAAAAATTAGGATGGCAGTACGTTGTTGTCGACATCCGTTGGTTTGTAGAAAATGATAAAGCTGGAGGTTATAACCAAACAGACCCACGCTATGTAATGGACGAATATGGTAGATATTTACCTTATAGTGGTCGTTTTCCATCGGCTGCTGGGGGCAAAGGTTTTAAAGCATTGGCTGATTATATTCACAGCAAGGGTTTAAAGTTTGGGATTCATATCATGAGAGGTATCCCGGTAGATGCTGTAAAACGAAAGCTTCCTATTAAAGGAACAAATGGAATTACCGCTGATCAGATTTACACTACCGATTTACAGTGTAAATGGCTTACTGATAACTATACTATTGTAGCCGAAAAACCAGGCGCACAGGAATACTACAATTCTATCTTAGCGCTATATGCTTCATGGGGTGTTGATTTTATTAAGGTAGATGATTTATCAAGACCTTATCATCAGGGTGAGATAGAACTAATTAGAAAGGCAATAGATCGAACCGGACGGCCGATTGTACTAAGCACTTCACCAGGGGAAACACCTATAAAAAATGCAGCACATGTTAAAGAGCATGCCAATATGTGGCGGATGGTAGATGATGTGTGGGATGTTTGGAAAGATTTGGTTCACTTAATGAATGTGGCTAAAGGTTGGTATGCCTATTCGGCTCCTGGTACTTGGCCTGATTGCGATATGATTCCGCTAGGGAGGATAGCGATTCGTGGAGAACGTGGAAAAGACCGCATGACTCGTTTAACCAAAGATGAGCAAGTATCGTTAATGACGTTTTTCACCATTTTCCGTTCACCATTAATGTTTGGTGGCGATTTACCCTCTAATGATGCTTTTACACTTTCATTACTCAACAACAAAGATATTCTTAAAATGCATAAAGAAGGCGTAGAGGTACGCCAATTGTTTATGGAGAATGGGAGAGTAGCTGTAACATCTCGCAATAGCAAAACAGGTGAGCGCTACCTTGCCTTATTTAACATTGGCGATAAAGAAACAACAACCATTGCGGTGGACTTAAAAGATTTGGGGTTTAATGGTAAATATAAGATCAAAAACTTGTGGACAGGTGAAATTGCTAAAGGATCAGCAGCATCTTTCTCTCAACAAATTGCACCACATGCAAGTAAGGTTTTTAGCATTTCGAAATAAAAAATTGATATACGTTAATAGATACTGGATAGATATAAACATGATAAAGGGAATAAAAACAATAGTTATTGTCATTGTGGCAAGTTTGAGTGTAAATTTAGCACAAGCCCAAATCACCAAGGATATTTTATTGGAAGATGGCTGGAAATTCTCAAAAGGAGATTTCCCAACTGCCGCTAAGGCAACTTTTAATGATAAAGGTTGGCAGTCGGTAAGGGTACCACACGATTGGGCTATATATGGCCCGTTTGATGAAAACAATGATATTCAAATTGTTAAAATTACACAAAATAATGAGCAGAAGGAAACACGCAAGACAGGTAGAACGGGTGCATTACCTTATATGGGTATTGGTTGGTATCGCACCAAATTCACGGTTCCTGCAATTTCAGCAGGTGATGAAGTAAGCTTACTGTTTGATGGGGTAATGAGTAATTCGACCATATTTGTAAATGGTAAGGAAATTGGTCATTGGCCATATGGTTATAGCTCTTTTCATTTTAATATTTCACCTTATATCATCAAAGGAAAATCTAATACCCTAAGTGTTAGGGTTGATAATAAGCCAGAATCATCCAGATGGTATCCGGGAGCAGGTATTTATAGAAATGTACACCTTATTGTTAAAAACAAAATAAACCTTAAAACATGGGGTACATTTGTAACTACACCAGAAATTTCAGCCAATGTTGCAAAAGTAAATGTGAAAACTGCACTTTCAGACAGCTTAGTTAAAGGATTTAAACTGGTTTATAATGTTTTAGATTCAAAAGGAACACTTTTAGCAAGTGGTTCTGCTTTAGGTAAAAATGAAATCAATTTAAATCTTAAAAATCCTAAATTGTGGTCGCCAGAAAGCCCAACACTTTATACCTTGGTTACTAAACTTTACCTAAATAATGTTTTAACAGATCAACAGCAAACCAAGTTTGGAGTTAGAAAAACAGAATTCAAGCGTGAAACAGGTTTTTGGTTAAACGATAAAAATGTAAAATTCAAAGGTGTTTGCCTTCACCATGATCTAGGACCTTTAGGTACTGCTATAAATGTTTCCGCTATGCGTAGACAATTGGTTTTGTTAAAGGATTTAGGTTGTAATGCTATTCGTACCTCACACAATCCAGTAGCACCAGAGTTTTTAGATTTATGTGATGAAATGGGTTTTTTAGTAATTGAAGAGACTTTTGATGAATGGAAAAGAGGAAAAATGAAAAACGGTTATCACAATTATTTCAATGCTTGGGCAGAAAAGGATTTAACCAATATGTTAGAAAGAGATCGCAATCACCCAAGTATCATTATGTGGAGTATTGGAAATGAAGTACCCGATCAAGATAATAAAGAAGGCTATAAGATTGTAGAATATCTCCAAAACATTTGCCATAAATTAGACCCAACAAGATTGGTGACAGCTGGAATGGATCGTATTAATTCTGCTTTAAAAAATAACTTTGCAGCCTCTTTAGATGTACCTGGATTTAATTACAAACCAAAACAATATTTCGAAGCATATAAAAAATTACCACAAGGCTTTCTTTATGGCTCAGAAACGGCCTCAACGGTTAGTTCAAGAGGTGTTTACCATCTTCCAGTTAAAATGGGTAAAGATATCCATCATCCAGACAATCAAAGTTCATCTTACGATTTAGAGTATTGTAATTGGTCTCAGGTACCAGACGATGAATGGGCAGTGCAGGATACAACAGCTTATTCTGCTGGTGAATTTGTTTGGACAGGTTTTGATTATTTAGGTGAACCAACTCCTTATGATGATTATTGGCCATCACGCAGTTCTTATTTTGGTATTTATGATTTAGCAGGCATTCCTAAGGATAGATTCTATTTATATAAAAGTCGCTGGAAACCAGAAGAACCTACTTTGCACCTTTTACCACATTGGAATTGGGAAGGCAAAGAAGGCCAAAACGTTCCCGTTTTCTGTTATACTAATTATCCATCTGCAGAGTTATTTGTAAATGGGAAAAGTATGGGTATTCAGAAAAAAAGTAATTTGAATAATCAAACTCGTTACCGTTTAATGTGGAATGATGTAGTTTACCAAAAGGGAAGTATTAAAGTTGTGGCTTATGATGAAAGTGGAAAAGCTGTGGCGACTAAAGAGATTACAACTGCAGGCGCACCGCATCATTTAAAACTAAAAGCAGATCGTACGCAGTTAACAGCAAATGGTAAAGACCTTGCTTTTGTAACCATCAGTGTGGTAGATAAGGCTGGAAATATTTGTCCAAATGCAACCAATGATTTGATTTTTAAAGTTGAGGGTGCTGGAAAATACCGTGCAGCATGTAATGGTGATCCAACTTCATTACAACTATTTCATCAACCAGAAATGAAAGCATTTAGCGGAATGGCAGTGGCAATTGTAGAAACTTCAAAAGTAAAAGGAAATATCAGTTTGAAAGTAACGGCAAAAGGTTTACCTCAGGGCATAATTACCCTTAATGCTAAATGATGATAAAATAATTGAGACAAGATTATTTCATTAACCGGATTTCGTAAATATTTGCCACAGCAGATTTCGCTGTGGCAATAAATTTTACTTGCATATTTTCTTTCAATAGGGTTGAGGGAATAAGGTATTCTGTATTGTAAAAATCATTCCCTTTCGAACCATCTAATGCTACATTGGTTAACAAAACATCGTTAATGAAAATAGCAAAATCCTTGTTCTTATCCTTTCCGTATAAGGTTAAACGAAGTTTGGTTGCCTTTAGGTCTTTATTTTTAAGGTCATAACTAAACCAGGCTTTGCTATTTCTAAAGTGTCGTTCCTGATAAGTACCATTCTCAGTTTGTTCTCCTTTAAAATTATGATCGGTTTCTGGTTGTTGCTCTCCAGTATTTATCAAGTCAATTGTCAATAAGTCGAGTTGGTTTTTTTCGTTCTCAATTTTCTTTATACTGGCTAACTTTTCCTTTAAATTAGCTTCATTGGTATAAGGCCAATATATCATATACCTGCTACTTTGTATGGTATAAAACGGTACTAACTTTAAATTTTTATAACGTTGTTGATAAATGAGATCGTTAATTTTAAATTGCATTTTATGCGCTGGGTCGGCCTTAATTTTAGCAACCAAGTTGTTTTTATCACCCACAATAAATGGTGCTTGATCTATTGGAAGTAATGTTTCTGAAGCTATATGTCCCATTCTACTTCCATCGGCTATAAAATTTTTGGGTTTTAGGGTATCTATCTCTGCAGCCATTACAATTGGCCCATGTAGAAAGGCAAGCCAATTGGATTGATCAGGTAAAAATTCCACAGTATTTTGCATTGGTAAATGGATATTTATACGATCACCAGTTTTCCATAGGCGACTAATACTGACATAGCCATCCTTGTTTTTTACTATCGTTTGTTTTTTGCCATTTACAGTAATTTGTAGTCCGTTCTCTATCCAAGAAGGATAACGAAACTTAATAGCAAAATGACTTTGCTTGGTAATTTTAAGGGTAAACTCCGAAGTTTCTGTATTTGGAAAGGTGGTTTGCTGTGTGATTTGCAACCCTTTTTCTTTCCAATTTAAGGTTGATGGAATATATAGATTGACGAATAAGTCAGTTTTATCATGCGCATAGATCATTTCACCATATTTTGCATGGTTCTCTAGTCCAGAACCTACACAGCACCAAAAACTTTCTTGAGGTTTAGAATATACGCGATAATGGCCTGGTCTAATAGGCGTAAAATAAACAAAGCCACCACTTTTACTTTGAGAACTAAGAATGTGATTATATAATGTACGTTCATAATAATCAACATAATTAGCTTTTGGGTTAGTCAAAAACAATTGCTTTGTTAATTTTAACATGTTGTAAGAGTTGCATGTTTCTGGACCTTCTCTCGAATCTATCATCGAAGAAAAATTATTTGCAGGGTTAAAATGCTCTCTAACACTGTTTCCGCCAATAGCAATAGTTCTATTTTTAACTACAGTTTGCCAGAAAAAATCTGCTGCATTTGCCCAAGTTGCATCATTAGCTACTTTAGCCACTTGTTCAAATCCAATTACTTTCGGTATTTGAGTATTTGCATGTAACCCATTTAAAGCATCCTTTTGATTAAGTAATGGAGTAAGGATAGATAAATCTGAAAACTTTTTCGCTAATGTTAAATATTTTTTGTCGCTTGTTATTGTTGCAACATTTGCAAAAACCTCATTTAGACCTCCATGTTCGCTTTTTAGTATTTCTTGAATTTGAGCATCAGACAAATTAGCTACCAAATCAATGCACCAATCTGTAAGTTTGAGGAGGATATTTTTTGCTTTTAAGTTTCCGGTAACTGCATAAGCATCATACAAACCATTGTAAATTTTATGAATGTTATATAAAGGAACCCACTTTCCATTGAGTGAAAAACTGGAGGCCTTAATGTCTCCTTTTTTAATCTGTTCCCATATCAACTTACCTCCTGGAACCCCGCCTACATAACCATTGCCATTTTTATCTTGGCATCTTTCTAATTCACTAATTAAATAAACAATCTTTTCTTTTACTTTAGCATCTGCAGTAGAACCATACATTAAGGATAGGGCAGACAAGTAATGACCAGCCATATGTCCGTCTAAGCCTGTGTTTTCCCAGTTGCCATACTGTTCTGCCTTTGCGGGTAATCCAGCTTCTTTTAAATAAGGTGCCAATAAACGATCTGCATCAAGTGAAAGTAGATAAGCTAAATCTATTTGTTGTGCTGCTTTAAAAGGTCCATCAAGCAAGCGCACTTCATTTAAGCTAAAAGCTTGCAATTTATCTTGCCCGAAAGCAAAACTTGCGGTGAAGATTAGGATTGCAGAAAGTGTAAGTTTTTTAATCATATTTGATTATTTTTTATTCTAAACGTAACCTGTCATTCAGAGCGCAGCGAAGAATCTATTGCAATGGACTTCTTTCAGCAGATTCCTCCAAGTCGGAAGGACAGCAAAAAAGATTTAGCGTAAAGAAGGGCGGACTTTGATAGTTAAAGCTACTTGCTTTTCTAATTTTTAAACCACATAGAAACATAGCACATATAGAAAAAAATAAACCTATGTTTTCTATGTGCCTAGGTGGTGAAGTCTTCGATTAATTAATTCGCCTTCTTAATCCCTTCACTAGTCATTACTACTCTTTTCATAGTTCCATCTTTATTATAGTATAAATAATCTATACATACTGATCTTCTAAAGCTGCCACCTTCTGTATTGATGCCACCATTATGATAAATGAAATAAGATTTGCCCTTAAAATCAATAATGGCTTGATGGTTAGTATTCGAGTTGCCAGCAATTTCATTTAATATGCCTTTGTATTCCCAAGGTCCAGTTATTTTTTTGCTCATGGCATAAACTATTTTTTCAGGAAATTGCGATGCATAAGAAAGATAATACCATCCCTTTCTTTTATGTATCCAAGGAGCCTCTGTAAATTCGGGTAAATCTAAAGTTACAATTGGACCATCCATTTCTATCATGTTCTTCTTTAACTTTACATAACGGCACTTCTGGTTGCCCCAAAATAAGTAAGCCTGACCATCATCATCAATAATTACAGAAGGATCAATATCATCCCAACTAATTTTTACATCTGTGGTCATATCATTGGTAATTAATGCTTTGCCCAATGCATCTTTGAATGGTCCCCTCGGACTATCAGAAACTGCAATACCAATTGATTTACCGTGTATGGTGCCGTGTTCAATAGCAACATACCAATAGAATTTACCATCTCTTTCTATTACTTGCGAAGCCCATGCATCTTTTTTTGCCCAAGCGAAAGCCTTAACATCTAGAGGAGATTTATGTTCCTTCCAGGTTACCATATCTGCAGATGAATAAACTAACCATTCATGCATTTCGTAACTATTTTTGGGTGGTTTCGGCACATCATGGCCAGTATATAAATAAACAGAATCGCCATAAACATAGGCTGCAGGGTCTGCTGTATATTTATCTGTTATGATTGGATTACCTTTTGAAACGATGATCTTTTCTTGTGATTTAGCTGAGGTAAGATTAAAAAAAACGGTTATCAATCCTAAACCAAGAATTTTTGTATTATTTTTCATTTTAATTTACTGCTAATAATTTCTTTAATTCTTTTTTCTTGATGGTTAAAATGGTACCATGCCTAATTCCTTTTGGTAAAGATATTTTAGCAGATACATCAGTCCAGTTTACCAAATCAGCAGACTGGATAGCGCCATATTTATGATCTCTGTACTTATCGAAATAAACTAACCAATCATTTCCTATTTTTAAAGTTGTTGGTCCTTCTGCCCAATAATTTCCAGTAATTTTTGGACTGGCTTTTGAGTAGGGGCCAACCAAGTTATCGCTATAAGCAATTTTAAGATTTTTTTGATCTGGCTCTCTGGTTTCGTCTTTTAAGAACATCACAAACCTGTTTTTGTCTTTTACAATGGTGGCATCAATTACATTAAAACCAGGATCATATAGTAGCTTGGTTTCAGAAAATGTTTTAAAATCTTTGGTAGTAACGTAGTACATTCTGTGGTTATAACCATCATCGGCTTTTGATGCTGTTTCGGGAAACTTACCAATGATGGTGGTTGCCCAGTAAATCATATACGTTTTGGTGGCTTCATCATAAGTAATTTCTGGTGCCCATGTGTTTCTTGCACCTTCTTCTTTAGCCATTACTGGTATAAATTGTTGTTCGCTCCAATTAATTAAATCTTTAGAGCTTGCATAACCAATTCCCTTATCTTTCCAGCTTACTGTCCACACCATATGAAATAAACCATCAGCACCTCTAACAATGCAAGGGTCTCTCATTAATTTATCCTTACTAACTGTTGGTGTTAAAAACGATTTGTCATTTTTTAAAGCTGTCCATTGATAACCATCTTTGCTATAAGCTAAATGAAGCCCATCTTGCCCATTGTTGTTAAAGTAGGCAAAAATGTAATTTTTTTGCGCATTTACATTGAATGAGATGAAGAGTATGAAGCTTAGAAATAGGAGTTTTTTCATTATGTTTTTTATGATATTCTAAAATCCATTGGCGAGGACGCCAACGTTTGAATTTCTTTTGATGGCGTCCCCCGCCAACAATTTAGTTAGTTTTTTAATTCTAAAACAACCACAGATTGTGCTGGTAATTCTACAGAAAGTTTGTTGCCACTTTTCTTAGCGCCATTAAATTTCACAATGTGGATTTTATTAGGATTATCAAATGAATTTACATCAGTAATTTTAGCTGAAGTTAAGATTTGACCTGTTACATTTTTCCAGTTTAATCCTTCTAAAACAGTATTTAAAGTAATTTTCTTATTCGGATCCAGATTAACTAATGAAATGTGTATTGCACCTGTTTCATCTTGTGAGGCAGAGACATTTAGTGCAGGAATTTTTTTATCACCAGAAGTATAATCAGGACTTACGAAATCAATCGGTAAATATTTAGCATCCTGATGAACTTTGTACAAATCAAAAATGTGATAAGTTGGCGTTAAAATCACCTTATTTTTTTCAGTTAAAACTAAAGCTTGCAAAACGTTTACTGTTTGGGCTAAGTTTGCCATTTTTACTCTATCTGAGTGGTTATTAAAGATGTTTAGCGTTGTACCAGCAATTAAAGCATCGCGTAGGCTATTTTGCTGGTATAAAAACCCAGGATTTGTGCCAGGTTCAACATCAGTCCAAATTCCCCATTCATCAACAACCAATGCTACTTTTTTATTTGGATCATATTTATCCATAATAGCTGAATGTTTAGTCACTAATTCTTCCATCCTTAAACAGTTTTGCATGGTAGTGAAATATTGATTTTCATCAAAATTAGTAGCCGATCCTTTTGCATTCCATTTACCGGTAGGGATGGTGTAATAATGTAAGGTTAAACCCCACATCTGTCTGCCCATATTTTTCATACAGGTTTCTGTCCACTTGTAATCATCTGAATTGGCACCAGCAGCAATTTTTTTAAGTGGTGCACCCGGATAATCACGTGCATAAGTTGCATATCTGCGATATAAATCACTGTAATACTGTGCAGTCATGTTTCCTCCACAACCCCAACTTTCATTTCCAACGCCCCAAAAAGCTACCTTCCAAGGCTTTTCTCGTCCATTTTCCTTACGGATAGCTGTCATCGGACTAACACCGTCAAAGTTTAAATATTCAACCCATTTAGCCATTTCCTCAACTGTTCCACTACCAACGTTACCAGCAATGTAGGGTTCTGTTTGTAGCATTTCACAAAGCTCTAAAAACTCATGTGTTCCAAAACTATTGTCTTCTGTAACACCTCCCCAATTGGTATTTACCATTTTTGGACGGAGATTTCTAGGTCCAATTCCATCTCTCCAATGGTATTCGTCTGCAAAACATCCCCCTGGCCAACGTAGATTTGGAATTTTGATTTTCTTTAAAGCTTCAACAATATCTAACCTAATTCTTCCTTTATTTGGAATAGTAGAATTTTCATCAACCCAAAACCCATCATAAATGCAGCGCCCTAAATGCTCAGAGAAATGACCATAAATATGTTTGCTAATGATCTGATTATTTGCGGCTTTAATGGTTAGTGATGTTTCTGTTTGTGCATTTAAAACGAATGCACTACAAATTATAGAAATAGATAGGAGTAGCTTCTTCATGGCTTTTATGAATTAAATGGTATTCTGATTACGTTAAATGAGTATGGTTTTAAAACTAAGCTTAGTCTTTTGCCCTTAAGTGTTATGGTTGTTGTTTTTGGTGCAATGGTAGTTGGTCTTTCTAATGAGTTAGTTTCAGATAGGTTGTTGTTCTCCAATTCATCCAAAGAGGCTTTTGATTTTAATTTTTTCTTGCCATCTAAATTCAAATTGATGGTTTGAGTTTGATTGGCGGTATTGGCAATTTTGATAATTAGCTCATTGGTGGTCTTATCAGTAACAGCTGAAGCATAAAGGCCATCTTGGCCAATCACGTTCTTTTCATCTGCTGTAATTGACACTACATCTGTACCTTTATTGGTAGAGAATAATTTTTGAACATAATAATCTGGTGTGCCATAAACGTTTAAGTTATCTACCCAAATCATATCTGGAGCCCATTGCCATGCATCAACATGTGCAAAAAGAGGAGCGTATGATGCCATTTGAACTACATCTGCATTACGTTCTAAACCGGTCATTAATGCTGCAGCGGCTAGTGCACTTTGCCAGTTATTTCTATTGCTTCCAATAACTTTAGAGTCTGCATGTACAGCGTATTCGCCCACAAAAACTTTCGAATCATTTCTAGGATAATTATCATAACGGCCAGCATTTTTTAGAAACCAATCTGCAGGTTTGTAGTAATGTTCATCAATAAAATCTGCCTTGCTGTTTCTAAGAGATGTATTTAATAAGTCGAACCGATCTCCATCTGGCCCTGTGCCAGAGCTATTGATAAGTTTAATTTCTGGGTATTTTGCTTTAATGGCTTTAGTAAAAATTGCTAAACGCTCTAAATATTGTGGTCCCCAGTTTTCGTTTCCAATACCTAACATTTTTAGGTTAAAAGGCTTTGGATGACCTAAATCTGCTCTCTTTTTGCCCCATTTGGTATTGATATCACCATTTGCAAATTCAATTAAATCCAAGGCATCTTGTACATAAGGATCTAATTCATCCAAAACAGCAACCTCACCTGTATTGTATTGGCAAGCCATTCCGCAATTTAAAATAGGCAAAGCCTCAGATCCTAAATCTTCAGCAAGTTGAAAATATTCTAAAAAACCTAATCCAAAAGTTTGGTAATAATCTGGTGCAGGGCGATGGGCAAATTCAACGTTCCACCTGTTCATGATCATCTTACGGTTTTCAATTGGACCTATGGTGTTTTTCCATTGGTAACGATTTGCTAAGTCTGTTCCCTCAACAATACACCCACCCGGGAAACGGATAAAACCTGGTTTCATATCAGCCAACATTTGCACCATATCAGCTCTTAACCCTTGTGGTCTGTTCTTCCAAGTATCGCTAGGAAACAAAGAAATCATATCTAAGTCTATATCTCCTTTACCTTGAAATATAATAGAGAATTTGGCTTTTGGATCGGTTTCTGTTGCAATGATATTGGCAGCTTGTTTTTGCCAAGTGGCTCCGTTTGTTTGTGATGGAGTTAAAACTGTTTGACCAATTATTTTATTGTCGGCAGTCTTTAATTGTAATATCATTTTAATACCTAATGTAGGCATGCGATATAACATTGAAAAATCGTAACGTATTCCTTTTTTAATTCCTATACCTTTAAAACCCTCATTGATAAGCTCGAAATCATCAGTTTGTCTTTTAACCTGTAAATATCTTGGATTTGCGTCATTTACTTCTTTGCGATTAATAACCAAAACTTCACCCTCTTTTTGTCTATTTCTGTAAATTGACCAACCCATTAAGGGTTTGGCAAATTCGAAGGATCTATTTTTGATCAACTCAGCGTAGATGCCACCATCAGCACCAAAATTAATATCCTCAAAAAATACACCCCACATTTTAGGTTCAATTTTAGCAATTGATTGATCTGTTTTAACCAAAAATGTTTTTGTTTGCTGTGCTAAAGATTGATTTGATAGCCCAAAACTAATAAAGCAATAAGCTACAAAGAGACATAACACGCTCTTGGTATGAGAATTAATTTTCATAAAGTTTAATATTTGGAAAGATCTAAACTGTAAAAGTAAAATATTTAGAATAATAAACGTCATTTGTACGATTATTATTTAAGAATATTTTTAAACAGGTATTTACCATTGATAATGAAGGTAAATGAGTTTAGTTTATAACTGTCATAACCTTATTACATCAATACATATTAAATAGATATAAAAACAGGATGGCACAGGATGCAACTCAATAATTAACTAATTAAATTGGCAACTATCATTAAAACATAGCATATTATAATTAATGATAACAACCAAATATATCCTTATGGCCTTTCGAAACATTATTTTATGGGTGTTGTTGGTGTGTATTGATGCAACGCTTTTAGCCCAAGAAAAATCAGTTAAGTTAAAACCTACTTCCTTAACCCAAACTTTGTGGTATACTAAATCTGCTAAGAACTGGGATGAAGCACTTCCGATAGGCAATGGAAGATTAGGAGCAATGATATTTGGAAGAATTGATAATGAATTGATTCAATTAAATGAAGAAACGCTATGGACCGGTGGACCAGTAAATCCTAATCCAAATCCGCAAGCACCACAATATTTACCTCAAGTTAGAAAACTACTTTTTGAAGGCAAAAATGGAGATGCCGTAAAACTAATGCGCAAAATGCAAGGTCCAAATACAAATATGTATCAACCCTTGGCAAATGTAGTTTTAAAGCAAAAGTTAATTGGCGAAGTAAGTAATTACATCAGAACCTTAAACATTGCTGATGCAATTGCCACCACAAAATTTACAGTAGATGGAGTAGAATATACAAGAGAATATTTTTCATCGGCACCAGATCAAGTGATTGTAATGCGATTAACCTCTAATAAATCTAATGCAATTGATGTAAGTTTTGGCTTAAATACTGAACTTCAATTTAAAGTTGCTGGAGAGAACAATAACGAATTAGTATTAAAAGGAAAGGCAAGGACTTATTCTGATGAACGCAGAAATCCTAAACCTATAATATACGCTGATAGTTTGCACCACAATGGCATGCGTTACCAAACAAGACTTAAAGTAATTAGCACGGATGGAAAACTAAGTACAGATAGTTTATTAAATGTTAACGGAGCTTCAGAAATTTTAGTACTAATATCAGGTTCAACAAGTTATAATGGGTATGATCAATACCCAGATTTAAACGGTAAGGACGAAACAGCAATTGCTGTTAATTTTTTAAAAGCAGCAAGTTTAAAAACATATTTAGCATTAAAAAAAGCGCACATTACAGATTATCAATATTTTTTTAATAGAGTAAAATTAAACATCAACAATGTTGGAGATTTATTAGCCAATGTACCTACCAATGAAAGATTAGCAAATTATAAAACTGGCAAAACAGATTTCGGACTAGAACAGTTATACTTTGATTTTGGAAGGTACTTATTGATTTCTTGCTCTCGCCCAAGTGGGATTGCAGCCAATTTACAAGGGATTTGGAATGCATCAATTAGACCCTCTTGGCGAAGTAATTTTACAACCAACATTAACCTTCAAATGAACTATTGGCCAGCAGAAGTTTGCAATTTATCGGAGCTAACAGAACCATTAATCACGCAGATTAAACACATGGCGGTTAACGGTAAAGCAACAGCAACCAATTATTATAAGGCGGCTGGCTGGGCAGCACATCACAATTCAGATATTTGGGCACAAACTAATCCGGTAGGTGAAGGAGGGGGCGATCCAAGATGGGCTAACTGGTCATTAGGCAGTCCTTGGTTATCACAGCATTTATACGAACATTATTTATTTACAGGAGATAAAAAATATTTGAAAGAAACTGCTTATCCATTAATGAAAGGAGCTGCAGAATTCTGTTTAGATTGGCTGGTAGAAAAAGACGGGTATTTAGTAACCGCTCCTTCAACCTCTCCAGAAAATAGTTACATTTTACCTAACGGGAATAAAGAAGTAGTAACCATTGCTTCTACAATGGATATGTCTATCATAAGAGATTTATTCAGAAATGTAATGGATGCTTCTGCAATTTTAGGCATTGATAAAGAGTTTTCAGCAGTGCTAAAAGCAAAATATGCCAAACTTCATCCGCTTAAAGTTGGCAAAAAAGGTAACCTGCAAGAGTGGTATGGTGATTTTGAGGACGAAGATCCACAGCATCGCCATATTTCTCATTTATTTGGATTGCACCCAGGCAGGGAAATTTCTCCATTAATTGATACTGTGTATTCAAACGCAGCTAGGCAGACTTTAATCGTTCGTGGTGACGAGGGAACGGGTTGGAGTAAAGCATGGAAAATTAACTTTTGGGCTAGAATGCTCGATGGAAATCATGCTTACAAAATGTACCAAGAATTGTTAAAAAATTCTACATTAAATAATCTTTTTGATACACATCCTCCTTTCCAAATAGATGGCAATTTTGGTGCAACTGCAGGTATTGCAGAAATGCTTTTGCAAAGTCATTTGGATAAAATTCAATTATTGCCAGCTCTTTCTGCAGCTTGGGTTAATGGTTCTGTTAAAGGACTGGTTGCTCGTGGGGGTTTTGTAGTAGATATGAATTGGGAGAATGGTAAATTAAGTAAGGCGAAAATACAAGCCAAAAACGGAGGTGTATTAAACCTTTTAACAAATGTACCAGTCAAAATTGCTGGGCAAAAAGCTGTTTCTAAAAAGACTAAGAATAACCTAAGTATGTTGTATGACACAAGCTTTGTTACCAAGCCTGGTGCCGTTTACGAAATAACAATTTCACAATAAATTATGCTCATATGAAATTTTTAAAAGCCGTTACCTTCTTTTCGTTATGCTTGATTTCAGGTCATATACTTGCTCAAAAAAAAGCTGTTGTTAACCAAGATCCTAAAACTTTTAAACTGTTTTTTGAAAAGGCTTACTTGCAGATAGATAGAACTTATTATAGTAGTGGAGAAGATATTTGGTTTGCAGCTTATTTAGTGAACGGTAAAAGTGCCAGTTTAACAAGTACAAGTAATAACTTATATGTAGAGCTGATCAATTCCAAATCAGAAGTGGTAGACCGTAAACTTATTCGCATAGATAAAGGCTTAGGTAAAGGAGATTTTAAGTTAAAAGATACACTTCAAGCTGGCTGGTATAACATTATGGCTTACACCAATTGGATGCGAAATTTTGGTGATGACTTTGTTTTTCAGAAAAAAGTATACATCAATAATGCTGCAAAAAATAATGTTCAGAAACCGATAGCTATCAATTCAAAAAAGTCGATAACCTTTTTCCCAGAAGGCGGTTCATTAGTTGAGGGTTTAACATCTCTTGTAGCATTTAAAACAACTGATGAATATGGAAATGGCTTAAAAACAAGCGGAAGCATTATCTCATCAAAAGGTGATACGATAACTACTTTTCAAAGCACAGCAATTGGAATGGGCAGTTTCGCCTTTACACCCGCCATTAATGAGCAATACAAAATTGAAGGATCTTACAATAATGAAAAATTTGCATCAGCTTTGCCAACTGTACTTAAAAAAGGTCTTTCTTTGCATGTAACAACAGATTCTACAAATATTAAAGCATCTATTAGTGCGAATGAAGTACTGTTTAATGAATTAAAAGGGAAACCAATTTCAATTGTAATTAAACATGCTGGTGATAATATTTATACAGGTTCTATCACTTTATCGAAAGCTACTTTTTCAATAACAATACCAACAAAAGATTTACCTGCTGGTGTAGCTGTTTTTACTGTACTAGATCATTTAGGAAGGCCAAATTGTGAACGTTTAATTTACATTCAATCTGCCAACAAAATAAAGCTAACAGTTAACCCTAATAAACCTACTTATGGCTCAAGAGAGCAAGTAACATTAAATGTAAGGGCAACTAACACGCTTGGGCAACCAGCAAAAACATCATTGTCTTTAGCAGTGGTAGATGGTTTAATTCCAGCAGATGCAAATAATATTGTAAGTTATTTAATGCTTCAATCTGAAGTAAAAGGTGAAATAAAAGATGCCGACCAATATTTTGATGTTAAAAATGCAGGGAGATTTAAGCAGTTAGACCTACTATTGCTAACACAGGGTTGGAGAGAATATATATGGCGTAAACTTGGAGATTCGGCTCTAAAAGTAAGCCATTTACCAGAACCTGGGATAACCATAAAAGGTTTAGTTAGAGAGAAACTGAAAGATAAACCATTACCAGATATGAATATTACTTTATTCGGCTCTAATTTTATCGGTAGTAAGATCTTTACGACCAAAACAGATGCTGCCGGGCACTATTTTTTAGATGGTTTAAAATGGTATGGCAATCAAGCCGTTAAAATATCATCTCAAGACAATAAAGGTAAAAAAGGTGGTTGGTTACAAATAGATACTTCGTTTTTAACACTTCCTATAACCATTCAAAAAATTAACCCATTAACTGTTCCTAATCATGTAGATGATGAATTGGGGAAAAGGATGACCTATAACCGCACCTATAAAATAGGAGATTCAATTCTTTTGAAAGAAGTAAATATCATAGGAGAGAAGAGTGCAACAGTACAATTGTTTGATCAAACTTTAACCACTTTTGGTTATCCAGATCAGGTTTTTAACATAACAGCTGCAGATTATTCTTACAGAGGTTTAGAACATTTCCTGTTAACAAAAGTTGAGGGTACTCAGTCAGTTGATGAATTAGGTTCAGCAGAAAATTTAGATTCGAACAGTAATGAAGGTGTTGTATTTCTGGTTAACGGAAAAAAGGTAAGACCAAGAATTATAGTTAACAACAAAGAAGATATACAAGGTAGGCTAGATTATTATAGTTTAACAATGGATCAGATTAACAAAATTGTTGTTAAACATTTAATAGGAAATTCATCTCCTTCTGATGGCGCTCCGCAGGCTACAGATGTTTATGTAATTAGTTTAGATTTAAAAGACAGTGCCTTACGTGGGCCAAACCTTCACCTATTAAATCTTAACTTAAATGGATATTACGCTGCTAGATCTTTTTATTCACCTAATTATACAAGCAATTCTACAAATAATAAAGATTTAAGAACTACGATTTTTTGGGCGCCATTGTTAAAAACTAACGATAAGGGCGAGGTTAGTGTATCATTCTTCAATGCTGATAACAAAGGAGAAGTAGTTATAAAAGCTGATGGGATTACTGATAACGGAATTGCAGTTTCTTCTAAAACCACATATAAGATTCAATAGCTCATGATTAATAAGAATTTGCTATTTATTTTTTCGTTTTTTTTCGCTTTTGGCCTCTCAACAACTAAAGCGCAAAAGAAAGCCTTAAACAAGAAACCTAACATCATTGTGATTTTGGCTGATGATATGGGGTATTCCGATCTCGGCTGTTTTGGCTCAGAAACTAAAACGCCGAATTTGGATGAAATGGCAGCAAAGGGATTAAAAATGACTCAATTCTACAATGCATCCAGGTGTTGCCCAACAAGAGCATCGTTGTTAACTGGTCTTTATCAGCATCAAGCTGGAGTTGGTGATATGATGAATACCCGTAAAGAACCCGCTTATCAAGGCTATTTAAATCAGAACTGTGTTACAATTGCCGAGGCTTTAAAATCTTATGGTTATACTACTTTAATGGCTGGAAAATGGCATGTTGGCCAAGCTCCAGCAAACTGGCCAGTTAAAAGAGGTTTCGATCGTTATTTTGGTTTAATAGATGGAGCTGGAAGTTATTTCGGCCCTTATCCTTATCGTCCCAAACAAAAACTTACCATCGCTTTAGATGATAAAGAATTTACACCAGATAAAGACTATTATTCTACCAATGCTTATACAGATTACGCTTTAAAGTTTATCGAAGAGAACGATAAGACCAAAAAACCTTTCTTTTTATATTTAGCCTATCAAGCTCCTCATTGGCCTTTGCATGCATTGCAGCAAGACATAGTAAAGTACAAAGGCAAATATATGCAGGGTTGGGATAAACTTCGTGAAGCACGATTTAAAAGGATGCAAGAAATGGGTATCATCCCAAAAAACATTAAACTATCTCCAAGAGATAGCAACTTACCAGAATGGAATTCATTGTCTCAAGCAGAAAAACTAAACTGGGATGATAAAATGGCAGTTTATGCCGCTATGTTAGATTGCATGGATCAAAATATTGGTAGGATTAGAAAAAAATTGAAGGATCTTGGACAAGAGAACAATACAGTAATTATGTTTCTTTCAGACAATGGGGCTAGCAATGAAACAATTAATCCAAATGGTTTTTTACCAGAAATTTTTCAAAGCAGCAAGAAATTAGCTAGCGATCCGAGTTCTTTTACGGCTTATGGTTTTGAAGGTGCAAACGTGAGCAATACCCCTTTTCGCCTATTTAAGCACTGGGAATATGAAGGTGGTACAGCAACTCCTTTTATCGCCTATGGTCCAACTATAATTAAAGCAGGGGTAACTTCTCATCAACCGGGCCATATTATTGATATCATGACAACTTGTTTAAATCTTGCCGGTGCTAATTACCCATCAATTTACAAAGACCGTCAAATAAAACAGAGTGCAGGTGTAAATCTTGTTCCACTTTTTAAAGGTCAAAAATGGATTGGCCACAATGCGTTATTTTTCGAGCATGAGGGCAATCGTGCAGTTAGAAAGGGAGATTGGAA
Source organism: Pedobacter polaris (assembly GCF_005116505.1). Taxonomy (GTDB): domain Bacteria; phylum Bacteroidota; class Bacteroidia; order Sphingobacteriales; family Sphingobacteriaceae; genus Pedobacter; species Pedobacter polaris. Next base: position 837,961 of record NZ_SWBR01000002.1, on the reverse strand, counting down.
ATTGGTATCAAATTATCCAGATAATGAATGGCACTTATTTAATATGGTAGCTGATAGAACCGAATTAAATGATTTAAGTAAATCTCAACCCAAAAAAGTACAAGAATTAATTGCTCTTTATAACAATTGGGCACAAAAGTCGGATGTAATTTCATTTGAAAAATTAGCGACTAAAAAAGGGGAAGGATATTAAATGCAGAAAAAATTGAAAATAAAATATAAATTAAAATTCGCAGTAATTGCCTTTTTGGTCTTTAGTACTTCTAATTTGTTCGCTCAAAGGCAGATGGAAAAATTAGATAGGGGCATGATTGCAATGCGCCAAGGAATTGATTCTGTTTATGTGGGTTGGCGTTTATTAGGTACAGAACCTGATGATATTTCTTTTAATCTTTATCGTAAAACTGGAGATAAACAGGCGATTAAGTTAAATAAAGAACCTATTACTCAAAGTACAAACTATATAGATGCCAAGGTAGATTTTGGTTTTGCTAACAGTTATTTTGTAAAAGCAATAATTACTGGCGTAGAGCAATCAGCTAGCAAATCTTTTACTTTGCCCGTAAATTCTAGTTCAAAGCAATACTTACAAATCCCTTTGCAAACCCCTATAGGATATACTCCTAATGATATGTCTGTTGGCGATTTAGATGGCGATGGCGAATATGATCTTATTGTACATCAAACTGGTCGTGGTAGAGACAACTCATCAAGTGGTTTAACAGATCCACCCATATTTCAAGCCTATAAAATGGATGGCACTTTTTTATGGCAAATTAATTTAGGGAAAAATATTCGTGAAGGCGCACATTATACGCAATTTATGGTGTATGATTTAGATGGTGATGGTATAGCAGAATTTGCCTGTAAAACTGCTGATGGAACAATGGATGGAAAAGGTAAGATAATTGGCGATTCTACCAAAACTTGGGTGAATAGAAGCGGTAAAATTTTAGACGGGCCAGAGTTTTTTACCATTTTTAGTGGTAAAACAGGAGAGGCCTTAGCTACAACGGATTATATACCATCTAGGGGAGAAGTTGGAAGTTGGGGTGGTAAAGGTGGTAACGGCAAAAATGATTTTACTGGAAATAGAGTGGATAGATTTACTGCATGCATTGCTTATTTAGATGGAATTCATCCAAGTGTTGTAATGTGTAGAGGTTATTATGGAAGAACAGTTTTAGCCGCTTGGGATTGGAGAAATGGAAAGCTAACCTCACGTTGGGTTTTTGATACCAAAGACGGTGAAAATCCATATTCAGGAATGGGTAATCACGGCTTAAGTGTAGCTGATGTAGATGGCGATGGCAAAGATGAAATAGTTTATGGTTCAATGGTGGTAAATGATGACGGTAAAGGTTTATATACTACTGGCTTAAGACATGGTGATGCTTTACATGTGTCTGATTTAGATCCAGACCATCCTGGTTTAGAGGTATTTGGTGTGCATGAAATTGAAGAAGGTACAAAAGGCCCAGGTGCTGCAGTATATGATGCCAAAACAGGTAAAATTTTATGGTCTGGATCTGACGATGAAGATGTGGGTAGAGGTGTGGCAGATAATATAGATAATACACGCATCGGAGCACAAATGTGGTGGTCGGGCTCAAACGGACTTTATGATATTAAGGGCAACCGTATTGGCGATCAACCTCGTTCTACAAATTTTTTAATTTATTGGGACGGTGATTTATCTCGCGAATTATTAGATGGTAATCATATAGACAAATATAATGGAGGTAGATTGTTTACTGCAAATGGTTACCTGTCAAATAATGGTTCAAAATCTAATCCAGCATTAAGTGCAGACCTTTTTGGCGATTGGCGTGAAGAGGTAATTTTCCGTGCTTACGACAATAAAAGCTTAAGAATATATACCACAACAAGTCCAACACAACATAGAGTTTATACGTTAATGCATGATCCTCAATATCGTTTAAGTATAGCTTGGCAAAATGTAGGTTATAATCAGCCCCCTCATACTGGTTTTTATTTTGGCTATGGAATGAAGAAAGCACCAAAACCTAACATTGTTTTAGTTGAACCCAAAAAATGAGCAAGAGAAAATTATCAGATCACAAACAAATAAAAAATAAATCAATGAAAAAATATAACTATCCCATTATAGGTTGTTTAATCCTAATTTCTTCCTTTGCATTCATCACTCAGCAAAAGCCAGCTTTACATACAATAGGGGACTCAACTGTTCGCAATTCGAATAAGGAAACCTGGGGATGGGGAACACCAATTGCAGCATTGTTTGATACTACAAAATTACATGTAGAAAATAATGCAATGGCTGGTAGAAGTACAAGAACTTTTTTATCCGAAGGCAGATGGGATAAAGTTCTACAAACATTAAAACCCGGTGATTTTGTAACCATGCAATTTGGTCATAATGATGGCAGTGCGCCAGATACTACAAAAGCAGGTCGTAGAGGAGTGCTAAAAGGTACTGGAGAAGAAACCAAAGTATTAACTTGGCCAGATGGCAAGTTAGAAACTGTGCATACTTATGGTTGGTATATCAGGAAATTTGTTCGTGAAACTAAGTCAAAAGGGGCAATCCCAATCGTGGTTTCAATGATACCTAGAAATCAATTTAAAGATGGAAAGGTTTTACGTGCCGATCAAAATTTTGGCAAATGGGCTGCAGATGTAGCTAGAGAAGAAAATGCATTTTTTGTCGACTTGAATAAAATCACAGGAGATAAATATGATGCAATGGGACCAGAAAAAGTGAAAGCATTTTTCCCTGGCGATCATACACATACCAACTTAGAAGGTGCAAAAGTAAATGCGCAATCGGTTATCGAAGGCATTGAGGCATTAAAAGATTGTCCACTTAAAAATTATATTAAAAAATAATGAAACCTAACAAAAAACATTTATTGCTAGCATTAACAGTGGTATTTACGATTTTTTCTTCATGTGTAATTTTAAAGCAAAACGAAAAACCAACACTATTTTTAATTGGAGACTCTACTGTTAAAAACGGAAAAGGCAAAGGCGATGGATCTTTGTGGGGCTGGGGAAGTTTTATAGGTGAATTTTTTAATACCAACACAATCAATGTTGAAAATAATGCGCTTGGAGGAACGAGTAGTCGTACTTTCCAAACAAATGGCTTGTGGGAACCTGTTTTAGCTAAAATCAAAAAAGGAGATTTCGTAATGATGCAATTTGGGCATAATGACGGAAGTGCTTTAGATGATACAGCCCGTGCTCGTGGAACGATTAAAGGAATCGGTACAGAAAGTAAAGTAATCTTTAATCCAATTAAAAAGCAGCAAGAAGAGGTTTATACCTATGGATGGTACTTACGCAAGTTTATTAATGATGTTAAAGCCAAAGGAGCAACACCAATTGTGTGCTCTCCAATTCCCCGTAATCCAGTAAAAGATGCTAAAATTGTATTGGCAAATGATAGTTATGCAAAGTGGGCTGAAGAAGTTGCTAAAGCTGAAAAAGTAGATTTTATTCCATTAAACCAATTAATAAAAGATAACTATGGTACTGCAAACGCAGATTTAATTAAAACTTACTTCACAGAAAAAGATCACACACATACCAATGAAGCAGGTGCTAAATTAAATGCTTCACTTGTTGTGGAAGGATTAAAAACATTGAAGAACTCTAAGTTGAATAAATATTTAAAGTAAGTTTTGTCATTAGTCAAGATTTGCAATCTCGACTTTGGCTAGTTGAGGATTTTAAATCCTCAATCACAAGGATCCAGATTGGAATCCGACTAAATAAAACAAGTTTAAGAGCATTATAAACTCTAAGTAGACTAAATATTTGATATAGGGGGTTTTTGCTTAGTGAACCATCAACTAAAATAATTATTGACTATGAAAAGAAGAGATCTGATTAAAGGTTTATCAATCGGTATTCCATCTATTTTTTTAAGCGAAAAATTACTGGCTTTTGACTCCGTTTTAAATTATACATCAGAAAAAAGGCTAATTAAAGGCCCGTTTAAATCTAACTGGGAATCTTTAAAACAATATAAAACACCAGAGTGGTTTAGAGATGCCAAATTTGGAATTTGGGCTCATTGGGGGCCACAATGCCAACCAGAAGAAGGTGACTGGTATGCCCGTTTGATGTACAATGAAGGAAGTTCCCAATACAATTTTCACGTTAAAAAATACGGACATCCTTCTAAAGCAGGTTTCAAAGAAGTGATAAACGATTGGAAGGCTGAAAAGTGGAATCCAGATCAACTTGTTGAATTATATAAAAATGCTGGTGCTAAATATTTTGTTGGAATGGCAAGCCATCATGATAATTTTGATAATTACAATAGCAAGCATCAACCTTGGAATTCTGTTAATATGGGTCCAAAAAAAGATATTATTGGTGGGTGGGCTAAAGCTGCTAAAAAACACGGGTTACATTTTGGTGTTAGCGTACACGCTGCACATGCTTGGAGTTTTTATGAAACAGCCCAAAGGAGTGACAAAAAGGGTGATTTAAAGGGCGTGCCTTATGATGGAAATCTAACTAAAAAAGATGGAAAAAATAAATGGTGGCAAGGTTATGATCCAAAAGATCTTTATGCCCAAAATCATAAATTAAGTGAAGGAAGCGAAGATGTTGGAAGTATTCACAAACAATGGGATTACGAGAACGGAGCAACAGTTCCTGATAAAAAATATTGTGACAATTTTTTGAATAGAACCATAGATTTAATAGATCAATACAATCCAGACTTGATTTATTTCGATGATACAGCTTTGCCATTGTGGCCAATTAGTGATGTTGGATTAAAAATAGCTTCTCATTATTATAATCAAAGTATTGCTAAAAATGGAAAACTACAAGCTGTAATAAATGGTAAAATACTGAATGAAGAACAGAGGAAATGTATGGTTTGGGATATAGAGAAGGGAAGAAGCGATCGCTTAGAACCTTTTGAATGGCAAACTTGTACATGTTTAGGATCTTGGCATTATAACAAATCAATTTTTGAAAAACATAGATACAAAAATGCAAAAACAGTAATCCATAACTTAATAGACATTGTAAGTAAAAATGGAAATTTATTATTGAGTGTTCCTGTTAAAGGAGATGGAACTATTGATAGCGATGAATTAGCGGTTGTTACAGAAATTGGAAAGTGGATGCAACCAAACGGAGAGGGTATTTTTGGTACTCGTCCTTGGAGAATTTTTGGTGAAGGACCAGCGCAAAAATCACAAAACCCACTAAAAGCCCAGGGTTTTAATGAAAGTGATGGAAAGGCGTTTAGCGAACTAGATTATAGATTTACGCAAAAAGGTGGTGTATTGTATGTTTTAGGAATGGCTTGGCATGAAACAGGAAATGCAATCATTACAAGTTTATCAACTGGAAATTCATTAAGACCAGAACCTATTTCCAAGGTTGAACTTTTAGGAGGTTCATCACTTCAATTTGAACGTACAGTAAATGGACTAGAAGTTGAACTCCCAAAAAATAAACCCGAATTGAGCTATGCGTATGTATTAAAGGTGACTTAAACTCATGTTATCTATGTGGTAATAGTAAATATACTACAAGAGTATGTTATGTCTAATAACCTGTTTTAGTCGAGATTTGTAATCTCGATTTAGCTAGCTGAGGATTTCAAATCCTGACCAATAAATGCTCCTTAACTACACTCAGACTCACAACTAACTAAATGAGAATTGCATAGAAAAATACTCAAACCTATATAGCTATGTGCCTATGTGGTAAAATTAAATAATACTACCACAAATATGTTACGGTTAAAATCACCTTTAGAAAGCTAGAATCACCGCTTAACAAGGGTTTTTTCAATTATTGCAGGACACTACAGGTTGCCCATATCTCTATTAAAGCTTAATATAGTAGCTCTAACCAAATAGAGTGACTGTTCAAACATTCACTTTTTAAATGATATGCAAATAAATGTACCTAAATTCAAGAATTGGCTGCTAGCTGGTTTTTTTATTTTCTTCTCTTTAAATACTACTCAAGCTCAAACTATCTCTTTAAAAGGTAAATGGAGATTTAAGATCGATGCCAATGATGAGGGATTAAAAGCCAAGTGGTTTTCAACTGTTCTTCCAGGAACTATCAATTTGCCAGGGTCAATGGCCGAGAATTTTAAAGGGGATGACATTACTTTAAAAACAAAATGGACAGGGAGTATTTATGATAGCTCTTATTTCTATAACCCTGGTTTGGCTAAATACCGTCAAGCAAATAACATTAAAATTCCTTTCTGGTTAACTCCACATAAACATTATGTAGGTGTAGCTTGGTATCAAAAAGACATTGAAATTCCAGCAAATTGGAATGGAAAAAGAATAGTTTTATCGCTAGAATACCCACATTCAGCAACTAAAGTTTGGATTGATGGTGTAGAAATTGGTAGTCAATACACATTTGTAGTTGCTCAGAATTTCGAATTGCCAGCTAATTTAAAACCAGGCAAACACACCATTACACTTCAAATTGATAATAGCATAAGAGCGATCAATGTAGGAAAAGACTCACACAGTTTAACAGACCATACACAAGGAAATTGGAATGGCGTAGTTGGTAAAATGCTGCTACAGGCTAGTTCACCTATTTATTTAGAGGATATTCAGGTATATCCTGATTTGAAACGAAAGATAGCGAAAGTCAAAATTCAATTAAAAGCACCTTCAAATACTTCATCAACAGGAAAAATTACCTTAGGTGCTACTAGTTTCAATACCAAAGAGATTTTAAATGTAAAACCAATAACAAAAGCATATTCGATCACTAATGGTGTTGGTACTTTAGAAGTTGAGCTGCCAATGGGCGATAAAATTGCAACCTGGGATGAGTTTGACCCTGCACTATACCGATTAAAAGCATCTCTTTTAAGCAAGGATGGCAAAAAAGATGAAAAGCAAGTTCAGTTTGGTATGCGTGAATTTAAAGCTGTAGGCAGAAGTTTTCAGATTAATGGCAGACCTGTTTTCTTAAGGGGGACAGTTAATAATTGCGAGTTCCCTTTAACTGGGTATCCCGCAATGGATGTTGAAGCTTGGGTTCGGATTTTTAAAATCTCAAAAGCTCACGGACTAAATCACATGCGCTTTCATTCATGGTGCCCACCAGAAGCTGCATTTATAGCTGCCGATCTAATTGGCTTTTATTTACAACCTGAAGGGCCAAGTTGGGCCAATCATGGTTCTTCCATTGGTAACGGCAGGCCTATTGATCAGTTCATTTATGATGAAACTAATCGCATGACCAAAAACTATGGTAATTATGCTTCTTTTTGCATGATGGCTTACGGTAATGAACCTAGTGGTAAACAAGTAGAATACCTTACCAAATTTAATGAGTATTGGAAGGCCAAAGATTCTAGGAGATTATATACCGGTGCATCTGTAGGAGGTAGTTGGCCAGTTATTCCTAATAATGAATTTATGGTTAGGGCAGGAGCTAGAGGTTTAGATTGGGGCAAGAAACCTGAAAGTATTGCGACCTATGCGAAGCAGATTGAACAATTCACAGTTCCTTTTGTAGCGCATGAAATGGGGCAATATTGTGTGTTTCCTAATTTTAAAGAGATCAGAAAATATACAGGGGTTTATAGAGCTAAAAACTTTGAATTATTTGAAGAAGATTTAAAAGATCATGACATGGCAGATCAAGCCGAATCATTTTTAATGGCTTCTGGTAAACTTCAGGCTTTATGCTATAAAAATGAGATTGAAAAAGCTTTAAGAACACCAAACTATAATGGCTTTCAGCTCTTATCATTAAATGACTATCCTGGTCAGGGAACAGCATTAATTGGAGTTTTAGATGCTTTTTGGGATGAGAAAGGTTACATTACCGCTAAAGAATTTAAACGCTTTTCTAATAGCACAGTTCCTTTAATTAGGGTGCCTAAATTTGTTTATACAAGTGATGAAAGCTTTGAGCCAAAGATTGAAGTTGCACATTGGGGTAAAGCACCTTTAACTGTAAATCTTACATGTAGATTAATTGATGAAAGTGGAAAAGTTGTTTTTACATATAAATTCGGACCTAGCACCTTGGCTGTTGGCGAATTAACTCAAATTGGCTCAATTAAATATTTATCAAACCACATTTCAAAAGCAGGAAAATTAAAGCTAGAAGTTGCAATTGATGGAACGGAATTTGCAAACGACTGGGATTTTTGGTTTTTTCCAACAAAACTTCCAGAAATAAAAACCGATGTTTATTATACAAATGATCTTGATGATAAAGCCAGAGCAGTACTAAATAATGGTGGAAAAGTATTTTTAAACGCTGCTGGAAAAGTAGTAAAAGGAAAAGAAGTTGTTCAAACATTTTTACCTGTATTTTGGAATACTTCTTGGTTTAAAATGCGTCCACCACATACCTTAGGTTTTGTAGTAGATCCAAAAAATCCAGCGCTGGCTGAATTCCCAACTTCTTATCATAGCGATATGCAATGGTGGGAAATTGTAAATAAAAGCCAGGTAATGAATTTGGAAGACTTCCCGAAAGGATTTAAGCCAATTATCCAACCTATTGATACCTGGTTTTTAAATCGCCGTTTGGCAATGGTCTTTGAAGCTAGAGTTGGTAAAGGTAAATTAATCGTATCTAGTGCTAATTTATCCCCAGACTTAAAAGAGATGCCAAGTGCACAACAATTGTATTATAGTTTGCAAAAATATATGGCCTCAGATCAATTTAACCCAAAGTTTGAAGTTGATTTCAGTACGATAAAAGATATTTTTGAAACCCCATCTAAGCAACAATTTGAAACTTTTACAAAAGATGCTCCTGATGAATTGAAGACCAAGCAAAAAACTAAATAAAGACGATAACCCGAAGCATAATCCAAATGAAAAAGCTAATTCTAACTACATTCATACTTTCCCTTTTAACGTGTTCCGTTTTTGCACAAAAAATACCTTCAAAAAAAGGAGTGATGAAAGCGATGAAATCAACCAATGCCTATTTCATGAATAAATGGCCTGATGCCGGCAAATCAATTTTTACCAATAAAGAAAGACCTAGCAATATTTGGACGAGAGCGGTGTATTATGAAGGATTAATGGCTTTATATCAAATCAATCCTGATAAAGAATTTTATGATTACGCTGTACAATGGGGCGAAAAACATAAATGGGGACTAAGAAATGGTATACAAACGCGTAATGGAGATGACCAAGCTTGTGGACAAACGTATATAGATTTATATAATATCGACCCAAAACCAGAACGAATTAAGGACATCAAAGCATCTATGGATTTAATGATCAAATCTGGTAAGGTTAACGATTGGACTTGGATTGATGCTTTACAAATGGCAATGCCTGTTTTTGCAAAATTGGGTGTTTTAACAAAAGATGATACTTATTACGAGTACATGTACAAAATGTATATGCATACTAAAAATATAGAAGGTGGTGGTTTATACAATGCCAAAGATGGTTTGTGGTGGAGAGATAAAGATTTTGTGCCACCATACAAGGAACCAAATGGTAAAGATTGTTACTGGTCTAGAGGCAATGGTTGGGTAGTTGCAGCCTTGGTTAGAGTGTTAGAAATTATGCCTGAAAATGCTCCTCACAGAGATGAATATTTAAAAACATATTATGAAATGATTAAAGCTTTAGTTCCTTTACAACGTGAAGATGGCTTCTGGAATGTAAGTTTAGTTGATCCAACTCATTTCGGTGGAAAAGAAACTTCAGGAACAGCATTGTTTGTCTATGGAATAGCCTGGGGTGTAAATAAAGGAATCTTAGACAAAAAAGTTTATTTACCAATTATTACCAAAGCCTGGAATGGCATGAAAAAAGATGCTATTCAGAAAACGGGTTTCATCGGCTATATGCAAGGAACTGGTAAAGAACCAAAAGATGGTCAGCCAGTAAGTTATACCAGTATGCCAGATTTTGAAGATTATGGTTTAGGCTGTTTTTTATTGGCTGGGACTGAAGTTTATAAATTGAAAAAGTAATCTCTATGTTAGTCAGAAAGAGTTTTCTTTTATCCTTACTATGCTTTTTGTGTTTAACGACAAATGTATTGTTTGCACAAGAAAAAAAAGCGACAATTCGGATTACTGAAAAGAATATTCCATTGTCTTTTCCAATTGTTGAGAATGGAAAATCTTCTTCGGTTTACATCGATGAAAAAGATGCTGAAGTAGTTGGCATTGCTGCCGAAGCTTTTAAAAACGACATCTATTTATTAACTAACGTAACGCCAAAAATATTTAAAAATACCCCAGTTTTAAGCACTTATCCAATCATTGTAGGCACAATCGGAAAGTCCTATTACATCGATCAGCTGATTAAAACAGGTAAAATAAATAAAAATACTTTGGTGGGTAAGTGGGAAACATTTTCCATTTCTGTGGTCGAAAACCCTGCTAAAGGAGTTAAAAGAGCTTTAATTATTGCTGGTAGCGATAGAAGAGGAACAGCCTTTGGAGTTTTTGAACTGTCTAGAATGCTTGGTGTTTCACCTTTAAACTGGTGGGCAGATGTTAAACCAGCACATAAAAACGCTTTATACGTTACAACAGGGCAAAGTTTAATAGGTCCACCTTCGGTAAAATATCGTGGTATTTTCATTAATGATGAAGATTGGGGCATACAGCCTTGGGCTGCCAAAAATATGGATACCGATGTGAAAGATATGGGTCCAAAAACGTACGCCAAAATATTTGAATTATTATTGAGATTAAAGGCCAATTACATCTGGCCAGCCATGCATCCATCTACTAAAGCTTTTTTTTACTATAAAGAAAATCCAAAAGTTGCCGACAAATATGCCATTGTTTTAGGTGGGAGCCATTGTGAGCCGATGTTAAGGAATAACGTATTTGAGTGGGCAGAGAATTTTGAACACGAATACGGCAAGAAACCAGGTGAATGGCGCTACGATTTGAATAAAAATGAAATGGCAACTTATTGGACAGATCGAGTGCTCGAAGCCAAAAATTACGAAGCCGTTTATACCGTAGGCATGAGAGGTATACATGATGGAAGTATGCCTGGACCAAAAGACAAAAACGAAAAAGTAAGATTATTGGGCGAAGTGATCAAAGACCAAAGGTTAATGTTAGATGCCACCAATTTAACCCAGCCAGTAAATACCATCCCTCAAATCTTTTGTCCGTACAAAGAAGTTTTGTCGCTTTACCAAGCAGGTTTAGATTTGCCAGATGATGTAACCATTGTTTGGGCTGATGATAATCATGGGTACATCCGTCAGTTATCTAATGCTCAAGAACAAAAACGTGCTGGTGGAAGTGGGGTTTACTACCATATTTCTTATTGGGGTGCTCCGCACGACTATTTATGGCTTTCGTCAATTTCTCCTTCATTAATATCTTATGAGTTAACCAAAGCCTATCAGTATAAAGCAGATCGGTTGTGGGTTATTAATGTTGGTGATATTAAGCCAGCTGAAATGGAAACTCAATTTGCAATGGATTTGGCTTGGGATGTAAATAAATGGAGACCTGAAAATGCGCATAATTATGCTGAAAGTTGGGCCGCAGAAACATTTGGACAAGAATTTGCCAAACCGATTGCAGAAATTAAAGCCATTTACTATCGCTTAGCCCATGAGGCAAAGCCAGAACATATGGGCTCTGTTAGTTTTACTGATCAACAAGCTAATGAAAGATTAGCAGCTTATGCGGCAATTTATAAGAATGCAGTTGCGCTTAACGAAAAAATTCCACCTAGGTTAAAAGATGCATATTTTGAACTGATCCTATATCCAGTGCAAGGCGCATATTTAATGAACCAGAAAATTCTATACGCAAAGAAAAGTTTCTTATACGCTGATAGGGGGGATAAACAAGGCCTAGTGTATGCCCAAAAAGCAAAAGATGCCTTCGAGGAAATTAAAACCATTACTGTAAAATACAATAAAGAAATTGCAGGTGGTAAATGGGATGGGATAATGGATTATAGGCCACGTAAGCTTCCGGTTTTCGATATGCCTAAAGTTGCCACTTCAATAGCCGAAACGGTAAAAAATGAAGTAAAAAGTGAAAATAAACAAGTTATCAGTGCAACAACATTTGTGCAAAGATTTGCTCCAAAAGGAACAATGTTGCAGACTATTAAGGGTTTAGGAGTAAGTGGGAAGGGCATTTCTGTATTTCCATTAAATTTTGTGCCTACCAAAGATAATGAATTTGAAAAAGCAGCATTTTTAACTTACAATGTTAATTTCAAAACCACAGGAGAACATCAAATTGAAGTTAAGTGTTTGCCAACTCAAAGGGTAAGTGCTACTGGCAAAGTTCGCTATGCCATTGGGGTTGGTAACGAAAAACCCCAAATTATAAATATTTCTCCTGCAGCTGAAAATGATATCTGGAAAAAAAATGTGTTACAAGGTTTCGCCTCAGGTATAACCAAACACCAAATTACAAAAGTGGGCAATTCAGTTGTTAAAATTTACCTGTTAGATCCTGGAATAGTAATTAATCAATTGGAAATACAATAAGTATGATTAGATCTTTATCAATAGCGTTTCTTTTAATTTTTAGTTCATGCATTGTTGGTGCTCAAACTATCGGTAATTATAAATCAGGATACAAAAAAACTGGAAATACATTATCGTTTTTAACTACCAATGGCGAGGTTAGATTAGAATTCTGCTCTCCCGAAATTTTTAGAGTGAGCGCAAGTTGGAATGGCAAATTTGAGGCTCAAGAAAACCTAATGGTAAGCAATTACAAATGGCCTTTGGTAAACCCCAAAGTAGAAGATAAAAAGGATCATTTCTTGCTAACTACAGCAAAACTAACAGTTAAACTATTTAAAAGTCCATTTAGGATAGTGGTGTTTGATGCAAAAGGTAAACTTTTAAGTACTGATGCAAGCGGAATGCAAAAAGAAGGAAATGCTGTTGTTGTAAATAAGAAGATGGATGCTGATGAACATTTTTTCGGCTTCGGTGAGCGTATGGATTTTATGGACCGTAGAAGTAAGAAAGTTAAATTAAATGTTGGGAGAGGTAAGGGCTTACCACATGCAATTGGAGCTTACAATATCCTAGAAGCTAATTATTGCCCAGTTCCATTTTTTATGAGTACCAAAGGTTACGGCATCTTTTTGCATAATTCTTTTGCTACAGAGTGGGATATGGGGGCTGCTAAAAACGATCAATATAGTTTTAAGGCTGTTGATGGAGAATTGGATTATTACTTTATCTATGGGCCAACTTTTCCAAATATCTTAAATAATTATACCTCAATTACTGGTAAATCGCCAATGTTGCCACAGTTTGCATTAGGTTTACATGCAGGCACCTATAGTGGTGGTACTTGGGGGCACGAAAAGGAAACTTCTGATCATTATGTGGTAGAACTGGCAAAAAAATATAGAGAATTGGGAATTCCTGTTGATTTGTTTTGGTTAGATTCTACTTGGCGTTTATTTGGTGAAAACGGAGGTAAGGGTGCAACAACTTTCGAATGGAGAGAAACTTTTAAAAATCCAAAATCAATGTTTGATAGTTTATATGCCTTGAATTATAAGATGGTTGGTTTGCATATTAGACCAAGATTTGATAATGCTAAAAAATTAAATCTATTAGACCAAGCAAGAGAAAAGGGCTATACTTACCCTGAGAACGGAAAACCTGGTGAATTTGTTAATTTTTTCGATTCTACTGCTGTAAAATGGTGGTGGGAGAATGGTGTAAAAAGGGTTGCAAATCTTGGTGCAAAATTCTTAAAAACAGATGAAGGTAGTGCTTTTGGTGCTTTAGCAAATGAAAGTGAAAAAGTAGGACCTACAGGAAAGGAAGCAGAAAAATTACATAACGTTTTTCCTATTGCTTATGCTAAGGCTCCTTTCCAAGAATTCGAGAAGTTTAATGGTTTTAGAGGTTTAAATCAAACTCGTGAAGGTTATTCGGGTATTCAACGCTATCCCTATATTTTTGCTGGCGATTGGCCAAGCGAATGGCAGTATTTTGCACCAGTTATTAAAGCAGGCTTAAATGTTGGGCTATCAGGTGTAGGTACTTGGGCCCATTGTATGGGAGGTTTTGAGCATCAGGTAGATCCAGAATTATATATACGTTGGGTTCAGTTTGGTATGTTTAGTCCAATTGCATTAGTTTTTGGAATGGATCATCCAGGTTATAAAGAGCCTTGGAAATATGGTGACGATGCATTGCGTAATTTCAAAAAGTACGATTTATTGCGCTACCGTTTATTTCCGTATATGTATACAAGCATGCATCAGCAATACCAAACTGGTGTGCCTATAATGAGGGCATTGGTATTGGATAACCAAGAAGATGAAAATGTGTACGAGATAGCAGACCAATACATGTTTGGTGATAACTTAATGATTGCCCCAGTAACTACAAAAGGAGCCATTACCAGATCAGTTTATTTGCCAAAAGGAATATGGTTTAATTATTGGACCAATCAAAAATATGAGGGTAAAACTTATCACCATGTGGTAGCACCTTTAGATACCATACCGATTTTTGTAAAAGGTGGAAGTATTATTCCGATGCAACCCGAAATGCGCTATACTGGCGAAAAACCTGTTGATGTAATCACTTTAGCAATTTTTCCTTACGGGAAGTCGAGTTATGATTTATATGAAGATGATAACTTAAGCCTAAACTATCAAAAAGGGAATTTTTCAAACACAAAAATTACTTCAAATTTAGTAGGGTCAAATTTATCCATTAACATTGACAAGCCAATTGGTCAATTTAAACCAACAACACATAGTTATTTAACAGAAATTCATTGGAATGGTACCAATCAACCTAAAACAGTTATAGAAAATGACCAAATAGTTAATGCTGTTTCTACCACATCTGCATTAGAGAATAAGGCAGGCTGGTTTTTTGATCCAAAAAGTAAAATACTCTGGATTAAAACATCAGGTAAAAACAACTCATCTATTAAGCTTAACATCAACTAAAGAATATGAAAACTGCTTTTAAAATGAAACTTAAACCAGGTTTTGCTGCTGAATATAAAAAGCGTCATGATGAAATTTGGCCAGAGTTATCAGTTTTGCTTAAGGCCAACGGTGTAAGTGATTATACCATATTTTTAGATGAAGAAACAAATATCTTGTTTGCCGTTCAGCAGCAAAACGGACAATCATCTCAAGATTTAGGTAGCACAGCAATTGTTCAAAAATGGTGGGCTTATATGGCAGATATCATGGATACCAATCCAGATAATTCTCCAATAAGTAAACCTTTATTAGAAGTTTTCCATTTAGATTAATTTTTTGTCATTCTGAGCAACGCGAAGAATCTGATATGAAAAATACACTCTACTTAGCTCACATTGAACGAATACCTAATATTACATTATGAAAAGATTTTTTTCAATACTTATTATTGCATTATCCCTTACTCATTATTCATTTGCTCAAACTAAAACCGTTTGGCCGGTAATGGAAAAACAAATGAAACCTTGGGTTCGCTGGTGGTGGATGGGGAGTGCTGTTGATGAAAAAAACTTAAGTCAAAATTTAGCAACCTACCAAAAAGCAGGGATAGGGGGAGTAGAGATTACACCAATTTATGGTGCTGTGGGTTACGAATCTAGTTACATTGATTTTCTATCGCCAAAATGGATGAAAATGTTGCAGTTTACAGTTAATAAATCTAATGCCTTGGGTTTAGGGGTAGACATGAATACTGGAACAGGATGGCCATTTGGTGGTCCGCAAATTAAACCAGAAAATGCTGCTACTAAACTCATCACCCAAAAATACAGTATTAAAGAAGGGGAGAAATTAAGTGAACCTATTAAAGTTAAAGAAGCCAAACAAGACCTTGCCAAATTACAAGCGGTAACGGCGTATGGAAATGATGAGATTTTAAACTTACTAAGCCAAGTAGATGCAAATGGAAATTTAAACTGGTCGCCAAGCAAAGGAACTTATGAAATTTATGCGGTGTTTGCTGGCAAAACAAGGCAACAGGTAAAACGTGCTGCACCTGGTGGTGAAGGCTTTACTTTAGATCACTTAGATAAAAATGCAGTTGACACTTATTTGAAAAGATTTGATAATGCCTTTGCAAATAAACCGCAAGGTGTAAGGTCATTTTTTAACGACAGCTATGAAGTTTATGGTGCAACTTGGACACCTACTTTTTTAACCGTTTTTAAAAAGAACAGAGGTTATGATTTAAGCAATTATATAAAGGAGTTAACAGCAGATGATGGCGATTCGGAAACAATCAAGAGGGTGAAATCTGATTATAGAGAAACAATGAATGAATTGCTGCTAAATAACTTTACCAAAACATGGACGAATTGGGCACATCAATATAAATCTCTATCTAAAAATCAAGCACACGGATCTCCAGGCAACCTGTTAGATTTGTATAGTGCAGTAGATATTCCGGAAACAGAAACTTTTGGTTCAAGTGCTTTTGCTATTCCAGGGCTGCGTCGCAATAAAGAAGATGTACGCAATGTAAACCCAGATCCAATGATGAGCAAGTTTGCTTCATCGGCAGCACATACAACAGGCAAAAAATTAGTTTCATCAGAAACATTTACCTGGTTAACCGAGCATTTTAAAACCTCGTTTTCTCAATGTAAACCAGAAGCTGAGCAGTTATTTCTTTCGGGAGTAAATCATATCTTTTATCATGGCACTACCAATTCTCCTTCAGCTGCAGTTTGGCCAGGTTGGTTGTTTTATGCATCGGTGCAAATGAACCCAACAAATAGTTTATGGCCACAAATAGATGGACTTAATAACTACATCGCTCGTTGTCAATCTGTATTACAAGCTGGCAAGGCAGATAATGAATTGTTAATCTACTGGCCAGTTTATGATGTTTGGAACCAAGCCAAAGGGCTAGATATCGCACTAAAAGTACATGATGTTGATGATTGGTTACATCCAACTCCATTTTATAAATTAGCTACAAGCTTATCTAAAAATGGTTACGCTTTTGATTTTGCTTCAGACAATTTATTAGCTCAATCTACCATAGCAAATGGTTTTGTAAAAACTTCAGCAAACGCATCACCTTATCAAACCTTAATTATTCCACAATGTGAGATGATAAATTTAAACACATTGAACAAGGTAATAGCAATGGCAAATGCAGGTGCCACAGTTATTTTTCAAGAATTACCTAAAGATGTACCAGGTTTAAATGATTTACCGTTAAGGAGGTTACAATTAAAAACTGCCCTAGACAAATTGAATTTCATTACTGTAGAAAGCGGAATTAAGCAATTTAAAATAGGTAAGGGGCAAATTCTATTGGCTAATGATATTCAAAAAGCATTACAATTTAAATCAATTAGAAGAGAAGAATTAACAGATTCTGGATTGCAGTTTATCCGTAGAAATATTGCTGGAGGAAAGTATTACTTTGTAGTTAATCATACCGCTAATGATATTGATAGTTATTTACCTATCAATGAGAATGGAAACGTTTTATTAATGGATCCGCAAAATGGGGCTTATGGCTTGGCTGCTACAAAAGTAGAAAGTGGTAAAACTAAAGTTAGGCTTCAACTCAAATCAGGCGAGAGCATTATCTTAAAAATTACACAAGAAAAATCATTAATTACTAGTGCGTGGAGATATTTAGGAAAACCAGCAAATCAGCTAGCATTCACCCAGACTTGGAACTTACATTTTACAGCGGGTGGGCCTGAATTACCAGCAGATCAAAAACTAGGAAAATTAGTTTCATGGACCGAATTATATGATAATAAAGTACAATCTTTTTCTGGAACAGGAGTATATACTACAACGTTTAATTTACCTGAAAAAAATGCGAAAGAATATGTTCTTAATTTAAACCAGGTTGATGAAAGTGCAAGAGTTTATATCAATGGCCAAGATGTGGGTATTTTATGGAGTATTCCCTTTCAGGCTAGGGTAGGTAAGTACCTTAAAGTTGGTGCTAATTCTATAAAAATAGAAGTCGTAAATCTAATGGCTAATCGCATCCGAGATATGGACATCAAAAAAATCAAATGGCGTAACTATCATGAAATTAATTTTGTAGATATCAACTATAAGGATTTCGATGCCTCAAAATGGTCGGTTATGCCCTCTGGGCTTATAGGTCCAGTATTTATTACACCTTACAACTAACAGATGTTAGAATTATTTTTATTTTTTTTCGCTTAAAAATCCAGATGCTTATTGCCTTAATATTAAGGTAAATCGATTTATCAATTCCAATACTAGCTTGCATTTTTTTATGATAATATTTTATAGTAAACCGACAGGATAGTACAGGATGGACTTTTAATATTTAACTTTTACATTTAAAAAGTTAACCAAATGAACAAAACCAAAATATAAGCTGCCCTTAAGTATGAAATAATTCACGCTGCATTCTTAATCAAATGGTGAACAATTCGTTATCGATTAAGAAAGCTGAGATTAATTCATTTTTTATTAAGATCCCCAATTTAAAAGACTCGCTTAATATTGTCTTTGTGATTAAATGTAATTGATAAAACCAAAAACACTAACCAAATATAAACTAACGTTGTTATTGCTAAGTATGAAATAAACTCTACTCTACTTCATCATTTATTAAGTTTTCAGTTCTATTTGATTAGAGTGATTTGTATTTCTATGCTTAAGTAATAGCCGTTTTATTTAATAAAATAGCTATGACTAAACTTGTACTAAATTTTATAACTGTCTGTTTGACTTTTATCTTTTTACTGACTGGTTGCAGAAAAAAGGAGTTTGATGAATTCTACGGTAGACCAGAAAACTTGGGAGACCCCATCTATCAACAACTGCAACAAAAAGGAAATTTCACTAAATTTTTAGATTGTATTGATAAATCTGGCTATAAGGAAACCTTAAGCGCTGCGGGTTCATGGACGGTATTTGCACCAACTGATGCTGCTTTTGCAACCTACATGGCAGAAAACAATTTAACTACCATTAGTAATGAGTTGGCATCAGCTATTGTAAGGTATGCAATGACTTATGATGGTGAAAAAATTGAACGTTTAAGTGATAATCTCACCTCAAGAGGTTTCGTGAAAAATACAGGTTTTAGACGTCGTACTGTTTATTATGACTTTGTTTATGATGGTACAGATGCTGATGGGAACCCGATTAAAGTAATCGCGGGAAATCGTAATGGAACTTATCTGTCTACAGATTTTAACAATAAAAACATCCCATACTTTTTGCCTCCATTCATGAGCTTTACGGGCATTTCTGCTGTAGATTATAATTTTTTCTACCCTAATGCAAATTACAATGGCAAAAATGTTGCTGGTGCTCAAATTACTGAACAAGATATTGTAGCAGAAAATGGAGTTATTCATATTATAGATAAAGTTTTAACACCACCATTAAGTATAGATCAATACATCAACACAAAATCACAATATGGTGCTTTTAAATCACTACTTGATAAGTATGTTACGTATAACCTTAATGCAGATATTTCTCATCGCTATCAAGTACTAACTGGCAAAGCAGATAATGTATATGCAAAAAACTACAGCAGTTTACTTGGTTTCTCACCTAACAATGAAAATTTCTTAAAAGAAGATGCCAATGATGCCCAAACAGGTATGTACACCATATTTGCACCAACTGATGCAGCTGTCGAAGCTTATTCAAAGGTATTGCTAAAATATTACGCTAAAAGTGTTTTAAGACCAGGTACGTATAAAGAGCAATTAAATGAGTTATCAGCTATTAGACCAGACATCATTAGAGATTTTATCAACTCTCACATGTATAGAGCAGCTGTATGGCCAACTAAATTCACAACTGTAAATAGTTTTTTAGGAGAGCCAACTAAATTAACTACTGGTAATGTAGTAGATAAACAGTTTTTAAGTAACGGACTATTATACGGTGTGAGTACTGCCCAAAATGCAAACGCTTTCGCTACGGTTTACGGTAAAATCAATTTAGATCCTACCTATAAGATTATGAAACAGGCAATGGACTTTTTAGGCTATACCATTCCTCCTAAAACAGCTTCATTGCGCTATATAATTGTTCCAATTACTGATGCAACTTTAGTGAGCATGGGTATTTCTTATGATCCATTTTTCCCTAAAGCCCCAATACGTGGAGATTTAACAATATTGAGAAGAATATTACAAACCCATATCATCCCGTTAGGAAATCGTGATGTACCGAATTTTGCAGCAAGCTCTGGTATTTTAGAAGCTTCAAACGGAGAATACATCAAATATGCGAATGGTAGAATATCATCTGCAGGTACAGAAGATAACGCAGCTGTGATTGATAAAACAATTGCTATTGATTCTATAACAACAGCGGTGAATGGAGCAGATGTGTATGCTGCTAAAGTATTAATGTATACCGTATTACCAGTAAGTAAGCACATTGAAAAAAATGGAACATTGGCAACCGACCCATATTATGCATTTTGGCAATACTTAAAGGGTAATGTAACCTTATATAATGCTACAACTGGTGCAATAAATGGTGTTTCTGATGGTTCTTTTTATACCATTTTTGTGCCTACCAATGCCGCAGTTCAGGCAGCTGTAACAGCTAACCTGTTGCCTAAATTAGCCAATGGTACACCAAACTTTGCCCCTACAGATGCCGCAGAGATTAGTAAAGTATCCAAGTTCATCCAATACCATATCATTAAAAATACAGTAGCCAATGATGGACAAAAAACAGGTGTATTTGAATCTTTGTTAAAAGATGATTCAGGTGATGCTGCTAAAGTTACCGTTACTGCCAATACCAATGGCCCAAATGTACTTACACTTAGAGATGTTGCCAACAGTACAGTTAATGTGCTATTGGGCCCAACAGACCGAAGCAATGTGCTCTCCAACCGAACAGTTATCCATCAAATTAACACTTATTTAAAATATCAATTTTAACGATGAAGATCTCTATACATAAAAAATATACAAGTGGTATATTCATCTTGCTTTGCTGTTTATTTTTATCAGTAGTTGTTAAAGCCCAAACTCAACCACCTATCACTTCGGTGCGTGGACGCATTATCGATAAAAGAGATAAAGGCCCAATTCCTGGTGCATCTGTAATGT
This sequence comes from Pedobacter polaris, assembly GCF_005116505.1. Lineage (GTDB taxonomy): Bacteria > Bacteroidota > Bacteroidia > Sphingobacteriales > Sphingobacteriaceae > Pedobacter > Pedobacter polaris. The sequence goes on along the minus strand of NZ_SWBR01000002.1, from coordinate 816,933 downwards.
TGGTAGACAAAGATAAAAGGGTAGTTAAAGGGGTTTCTTCAGATTTAAATGGAAACTATGTAATCCCAGTAACTGATAAAAGTTTAAGAATTATGGTTTCTTTTATTGGTTACAATACTACATCACCATTAAATATCGATAAGCCTGTTATTAACTTCCAATTAGAAGAATCATCCAATACAATGGATGAGGTTGTGATTTCATCTCGAGTGAAAACGAGTAATGGCAGTGGAATGCAGATTGACAAACGTGACCAAACTTCGGCATCTGTAACCATAGATGCCAAAGAATTAGAAGACATGCAGGCCGCCTCTATCGATCAAGCTTTACAGGGTAGAATGGCAGGAGTAGACATTACAGCTAGTTCTGGTGATCCAGGTGCACCCATGCAGATCCGTATTCGTGGTACCTCTTCACTTAACGGAGCGGTAGATCCATTGATTGTGGTAGATGGTATGCCGTATGACATTACTGTTCCTTCAGATTTCGATTTTGCTACTTCTGATGAAAATGGCTACGGACAATTGTTAAACATTGCGCCATCAGATATAAAAACAATCACTGTATTAAAAGATGCAGCAGCAACTTCAGTTTGGGGTTCGAGAGCGGCAAATGGAGTATTGGTAATTGATACAAAAAGAGGTTCAATTGGTCCGCCAGCAATCTCATACAATTTTAAAGGTTCTTATTCGGCACAGCCTGGTCCAATCCCAATGTTAGATGGAAATCAATACTCTTCATTGGTATTAGAAGAATTTTACAATGCAGGTCGTCAATTCTCTACCTCAGAGTTTGCCAAACAATTTCAATATGATAAAAATGACCCTTATAACTATTTTAATTACAGCAATAATACCGATTGGCTAAATGCCATTACTAGAAATGGATTTCTGCAAGATCATAACTTATCTATCTCTGGGGGTGGTGAAAAAGCCAAATACCGTGCATCGGTAAATTATTTTGGCCAAAATGGTACTACGGTAGGTACAGGCTTAACCCGTGTTTCTGCTAGGGTAAATTTAGATTATACAGTTTCTAATCGAATTAGGTTCAGCTCAGATATTGCCTATACACATATAGATCAATCAAATGTTTTTAACAGTAGAATTAGGGATGTAGCGTATGCTAAAATGCCTAACCAGAGCTTGTATGAATATGATGAATATGGAAATTTAACGGGCAATTTTTTCAGTCCAGCAGCAACAGCTCAAGGTACGTACTCAGGTACTTACAACCCTTTAGCTATGGCAAAGGCAGCTAGTAATGCTCAATTGGCAGAAAGAATTACACCAAAGTTCAGTTTGTTATATACCATTGTACCTTCTAGACTTGAACTTAGAGGAACTTTTCAGGCCAACATTAGCAATACCAAATCAAAAACTTTCTTGCCTCAAATTGCCACTGGTAGACCTTTTACAGAATCAGTAGTGAATACATCATCAGATTCTGATGGTGATTCATTTACCATGAATACCAATTTAAATTTAAGTTATACACCTGATTTGGGTAAGAAACATAACATTGTCGCATTTTTACGTTTCGATAGCGAAGATACGCGTAGAACAAGTCAGTTTCTATATGCTACTAATTCTGCCTCTTCTTTCTTAACAGATCCTTCAATAGATGGTCGTACCAATACAAATGGTTCTGCTGGTTCATCTGCTAGTCAATACCGTTCAGTTGGTTTATTGGCCAGTGTGCAGTATAAATTGTTAGACCGTTATATCATCAATGGAAGTATAAGGGGAGATGGTAACTCGAGATTTGGATCCAATAACCGTTATGGGCTTTTCCCTTCCATTTCTGGTAGATGGAGAGTTTCTAGTGAAAAATTCATGGAAAAAACTAAAAAATACATTGATGATTTTAGTTTTAGAGCCAGTTATGGACAAAGTGGAAACGTACCTCGTAATGATTACAGCTATTTCAATACTTATCAAAACTATGGCTTTAGCTACATAGACAATGCTGGAGTGTACTCTACCAATATGGAGTTAACCGATTTAAGATGGGAAACCGTAACTCAATCTAACGTAGGGCTTACCTTAAATTTATTTAAATACAGATTAACAGCTGATTTTGATTTGTACCGCAAAAGAACAACAGATTTATTCCAAAATAACTTACAAGTAGCCACCTACAATGGGTATGGAGGAGTAGACATGAATGTAGGTACTTTAGATAACCAAGGTTGGGAGTTGAACTTGTATGGTACGGTAGTGAAAAAGAAAAACCTGAGATGGGATTTGAGCTTTAACATTGCACACAATGAAAATGTAATTAGACAGCTTTCTCCGTTGGTACCTAGAGAGAATAAGGGTAAAGTAACCGATAACAATGTATACAAGGTTTTTGTACAAGAGAATAATCCGTTTGGCTCTTTCTATGGTTTCAAGTTTAAAGGTGTTTACAAAGACAGAGATGCAACTATTGCTGTAGATGAAAGTGGCAACCAAATTATTGGTCCAAATGGCGATAAAATTTACATGCGTTTCGCTTACCCTTCAATTGATTATGTTTTTCAACCTGGTGATGCTATGTACGAAGACATTAACCATGATGGAAATATCGATTACAAAGATATTGTGTATTTAGGTAATGGTAATCCGAAATTAACAGGTGGCTTTGGCTCTTCATGGATTTATAAGGGTAACCTTAAATTATCAGTTAATTTCTCTTTCCGTACTGGAGCAGATATTATTAATGGTACTAAAATTAATACCACCAATATGTATGGATACAACAACCAAAGTACAGCAGTATTACGCCGTTGGAAAAAAGAGGGTGATGTAACAGATATGCCTAGGGCTGTCTACCAAGGTGGATACAATTGGTTAGGTTCTGATAGGTATATTGAAGACGGCTCTTTCTTAAGGTTAAGAACAGTGACTTTAAAATACGATTTTGCAAAGAACTTTATCAAAAGATTGGGCATGAAATCTATAGGTACTTATGTTACTGTAGAAAACATACTCACCTTTACTAAATATACAGGTCAAGATCCAGAGGTGCCGGTTCGCTTAAATGGTTCTAATACCGTAATCGATTATTCTACCACACCCCCAATTAAAACCATCACTTTTGGTTTAACTGCTAACTTTTAATGAGCGTAAAAAAGATGAAAAAGATTATATATAGCATTACTTTATTTACCATACTGGTTTTGGGTACTTCTTGCAATAAATGGCTTGATTTAGAACCTCGTGATGGCATTACAAAACAAGAATTTTGGAAAACAAAAGAAGATGTATTGGCAGCAGTTTCTGGCTGTTATGCTTCTTTACTAGCCTCGCCACCAAATGTGTCTGACAGGTCTTTGTTAGAATACATGTTTGTATTTGGAGAGCTTAGAGCAGATATGGTTAGTCCTGGGCCAAGTATGGTTAATGAGGAGTTTAATATCATTAATGTAAATACAACTCCAGATAATTCCTTTACTAAATGGGCAGCATTTTACCGTACCATTAATTATTGCAATACGGTAATACAAGAGGCACCTGCTGTAAAAAGCACAGACCCAACTTTTACAGACGCGGCATTAAATGCCTATGTAGCCGAAGCATTAACACTAAGGAGTTTAATGTACTTCTATTTAGCGCGTACATTTGGCGCTGTACCTTTAAAGCTAACTGCAACTACCAAAGACACAGATTTATTGGATCTGGCTAAAAGTACACAAGCAGAAGTTTTAAATCAAATTGTTATCGATTTGAAAAAAGCAGAACAAGGTGCCGTAACGAGCTATGGTAATACTAGAACAGATAAAGGACGGGTAACCAAATTTACAGTTAACGCCATATTGGCTGATGTTTACCTATGGATGGAAAAATACCCAGAATGTTTAGCCGAGTGTGAAAAGATCATTTCTTCGCAACGATTTGCTTATGTGGGTGCCAACTCAAACTGGTTCAATACGGTATTTTTTAGAGGTTCGTCTGTAGAGACTATTTTTGAATTTGACCAGACTATTGAAAATCCATTTTATAATTTATTGGTGCGTGCACAAAGACGTTATATCGGTTCTCCATTTTTGGTTTCAGATGTTTTTGTACCAGATGATATTGATCCAGACAACATCTACGACATTAGGGCTGCTTCTTTTTACAATGCTGCTTTTACCATACAAAAGTTTGGGACAGAAAATCCTTCATTTGTAAAATGGCAAGCCTATAGAATTTCTGATATACAATTGATCAAAGCAGAAGCTTTAGCTTTAACAGGAGATGGAGCTGGTGCCTTAGTTATTGTAGACGATTTGCGTACTAGACGTAATGCTGTTGATCCCAATCCAAAGCCTATCATAGACCCAGCTGATAAAGAAGCGGTTTGTGATTACATTTTAGCCGAACGTGCCAGGGAGTTTGCTTTTGAAGGCAAACGCTGGTTTGATTTGTTGCGCCATGCCAAACGCAATAACTACAGCAGAATAGATATTTTATTAGATATGGTATCAAGAACCGTTCAACCAACTTTACAACAATCAGCCATTACCAAATTTAGAGACCCAAATAGCCATTACCTACCAATCTTCCAAGACGACCTATTTGCTGATCCGAAATTAGTTCAAAATCCATTCTACACTAAATAATATTGATATGAAAAAGAAATTAAACATCCACAAGTTAGCCTATTTGGTGATACTTAGTGCAATGGTATTTTTCGTGATTAATGCTTGTAATAAAGAACAATACACGCAAACCACTACAGAAGATGTGAACATTACAGGATACCTAGAAAAAAACCCTGACCAGTTTTCTTTGTTTTTGCAAATATTAGAACGTTCTGGTACCAAAGGATATTTAGGCGCTTACGGTAAATACACCATGTTTACCCCTAACAACACAGCCGTAAATGAATGGTTAAAATCTATCAATAAAACTGGTATAGATCAAATGACTCCAGCCGAGTTAAAAGATGTGGTTCGTTTTCATGTTTTAGCAGATACCATTGCCACTACCAAATTTACAGATGGTAAGCTAGCTCAGATTACTTTATACGGTCAATATTTACAAACAGGTGTTGCATTTAAGGGTGGGGTAAGTAGTTATGTGGTTAATAAAACCACAACTATTCTTCTTTCTAATGTAAGAACAGGAAACGGAATTATCCATGTAATAGACCATGTATTGGTACCAGCTACTAAAACATTAGCACAAAGTATTGAAGCAAATGACCGTTATAAAATCTTTACCGAAGCTTTAAAAGCAACAGGTTTTTATGATTCTTTAAATTACGCACAAACCAATATACCAGATACTACACGTCGCTTTCAAACGGTAATATTAGAATCAGATTCAGCCTTAAAAGCCGCAGGCTTTAATAGTTACACCGAGTTACGTAATAAATTATCCAAAGGTAATCCACGTAGCCATACTGATAGTTTATGGATGTATGTAGCTTATCACATTTCTACAGGCGCCAGTTACACACCTGATATCATTTCATCACCTTCAATTTCCACTTTAGTACCCAGTGAAATTGTAACCACCAAACTAGTGGGTACTAAAATTTTATTAAATGAGGATGAGTTTAATGGTGTAATTGAACCAGGTGTAGAAGTAAATAGAACCTTTAGTAACCAAACGGCTTCAAATGGGGTGCTACACGAATCGAAAAGTTTCTACAAAATTAAACCTCGTGTACCTACTGGCGTTTTCTTTGATATTACAGATCAACCAGAATTGAAAGCGATGGCTGCATGGAGGGTGCCAGGACAGGGTTTCAATTTAATTGCCAATGGCAAATTTATTCCAGCTGGTATAAGGGGAGATAGGATTCCTGGGCAACCTATAACTTATGCAGTATCGTCCTTACCAATTGGTGCTTCAGATGGTAGAAGTTATGCCAACAGAGATGTTATTCAGTTTAACGCCTCAACAAATAATACTGCACGTAACTTTTGGATTGAAATTAGAACGCCAATGCTGGTAAAGGGTAAATACAAGGTATGGATCTGTTATACCCAAAATCAAAATGGTCCGCTTGATCAAATTGGTATTGATGTGGGTACCCCACAAGAACAGTTATTGCCAAACTTGGTAGATTTTACTCAGTCTTTAACTTCTTCTGGAGTGCCTACCGCAAACGCTGCTAGATCAGATGCAGATGGCTTAATGTTAACCAATGGTTTTAAACGTTACATGGCCACCACTATTGAAACTGCAACAGATGGGGTAACAAAAGGTTTACAGCCAGTTTCAGTAAATAACCAATGGTCTGTTATGGTTGGCAAACTTGCAGGTGTTGCGGATATTAAAACAACCGATAGGCATTGGCTACGCCTTACCGCATTAAGGGGTAACCAAACTGCAAATATGAATATTGATATGATTCATTTTATTCCTATTGATGATGACCAAAATTATCCAAGGTTTCATCCAACTGGCGCAATATTCAAACGTCCATAAAAGCAACGAAATAGTAACCAAACTATAAAAAGATGATGATGAAAAAAAGATATTTAATCTATATATCCTTGCTAAGCTTAAGTACTTTATTGTACTCTTGTAAGGACAATTGGGAGGTACACAATGAGGTAGAGAACGTAGACAATACGGTTAACCTATCACAAAAATTGGCGACAGAGGCAAACTTAAGTGTATTTAATGGTTATGTGAAAAGTACAGGTTATGATATAATCTTGGCTAATTCTCAAAACTATACCGTTTGGGCACCAACTAATGCAGCTTTAGCAGGCCTAGACCCTGCTATTGTTTCAGATCAGACAAAGCTTAAAGATTTTGTAGCCAATCACATTGCTTTAACAGCCTATCCAGTATCAAATAAACCAGATACAATTAGGGTGAAATTGTTAAACAATAAATATGCAAACTTGGTAGCTAATCAGTTTGAAGAAGCAACAATTGCTGGCGGAGGGAAATTTGTTAAAAATGGCGTATTGCATACCATAGACCAAGCCTTGGTAACCAAAGCAAATGTATGGGATTACATGCTAGCCAGTACAGATGCACCTTTGCAAAGAGACTATATTAAAAATCTATCTACAATGGTAATTGATACGGCCAATGCTACCATTATTGGTTACAATACCAATGGCAATCCAATTTTTGCGCCTAACCCGCCTTTAATTGCACGCAATACCTATTGGGTAAATGTGGCAGATTTAAGAGACGAAAGCAAAGAGTACACCTACTTTATGTTGCAAGACAATGCATTTACTAGCGAAAGCGCCAAATTAAGCACCTATTATCCAAGTACAGATCCTAATTTTAATGCTTCATTCTATTTAGCTAAAGATTTAACCATTAAAGGCGTGTACAAACAAAACCAGCTACCAGATACTTTAGTATCTGTAAGGGGAGTTAAAGTGCCCATTAACAAAGCCAATATTGTAAAATCTTACAAAGCCAGTAATGGAATAGTTTATGTATTGAATGCCTTGCCTTTTAGGTTAAAAGACAAAGTACCTCAATTTAAAATAGAAGGCGAAAAACCACTATTTTTTAGTGCTTCACGCACAGTTTTATACCGAACAAAAGTTGATAATTTAGGGGTTCCTTTCAATGATATAGAGGTTTACAATCATGGGGTAGCAGAATTTGCAGCATTTTATGCCAAAACAAATTTACCAGTAGTTAAATACAAAGTGTATGCAAGGGCAGTTTCGGGTTTACCCGGAGATTCTCAGGTAGCTGCTTTTACACAGCGTTACTTCTTTTATAACCCTAGCTCTTTGGCCTATACTTTATTTTACACACATGCCATTACCCCACTTATCTATACCGAAACTTATTGCGGAGAATACACCCCCGCACAATTTGGTAATTTGCAGTTTAGGCTAACTGCGGCAAATAGTACTGGCCAAAATGTAAGTACATTGATATTGGACTACTTGCGTTTCGAACCTGTTTTACCTTAACCTAAATCTAGCTTTCAAAGAAAATACTATGTATAATTTTACAAAAATAAAAAGAGCTTGCTTGTTGCTGGTATGCTTATTCACCACTAGCCTGGCCGTAAAGGCTCAAGAAGTAGATACTGCAAAAACCTATACAGATACTACAACGGTTAAGGTAAACCTAAAAACAGTTAAGGGCGAGAAAGTAACCGGAACAGTAATTGATGGCAATACCAATAAACCATTGGTGGGCATTAACATCAGTGTTACTGGTTTTAGTGCCGCCATTACAGATGATAAGGGTAATTTTACCATCACCGTTCCAGATTTTAACTCGAGCATCCAAATTTCTGCCAATGGGTTTCAAACCAAAGTGGTACCTGTGTATAAAGGCAAACCGGTGCGTACTAAAATTTATCCCATTTCTTATACCTCTGTTTACAATGAGGTAGTAACTCCATCTGGTGTAGTATCACAAGCTAGAACAGTTCCTGCCATTAACAACATAAATATGCAGGGCAATTGGGCCAACAACTCAGAATCTGCAGGTAGCTATATGCAAGGTAGGGCTGCAGGGGTAAGGGTAACCAGAAGATCGGGTACACCTGGTATTGGAGCTGATATTTTTATTAGGGGCTTTAACTCTTTATATGGTTCTAACCAGCCTTTATATGTGGTTGATGGAATGGTTTTCGACGCGAATTCTTATGGGCTTTCTTTAACCAAGGGTCACGTTAATAATCCATTGCAATTTATAGACTTGAGGGATATAGAAAATATAAGTATTGTAAAAGATGCTACGGCAACTGCGGCTTATGGAGTAAAAGCAGCCAATGGCATTGTGCTCATTACCACCAATAGGGCTCGTGATTTGGCTACCAATATCGATTTTTCTGCCTATAGCGGTTTTAACTTTAAACCTAAACAATTGCCGGTAATGAATGCAGCAGATTACCGCATCTATTTGTCTGATGTGTTAAAAAGTCAAGGTTTAAGCAATGCTACCATTGCAGCTTTGCCTTACATGAATGACAATACTGCAAATCCTGATTATTACAAATACCATAATGATACCGATTGGCAAAAACAAGTGCTGAGGAATAGTTTCGACCAGAATTACTTTTTAAAGGTTACAGGTGGCGATAATATTGCCAAATATGCTTTGTCTGCAGCTTATGCCAGAGATAAAGGGGTAATAGACAGTACCGATAATTTAAAATACAGCACCAGGTTTAACAGTGATTTAAATTTAACTAAAAAGCTACAGGGCAATACCAGTTTGGCTTTTACCTATAGCGAACAAAGTTTAAAAGACCAGAGCATTTCGCCAGCCACCAATCCTTTATTCTTATCATTGATCAAATCGCCATTTATGGCTAAAAATGATGTGAGCAGTTCAGGGGCAGTTTCGCCAAACTTGGCAGATTATGATACCTTACAAATAAGTAATCCAAGGTCTTTAATAGAGAAAGGTTTGAACCAAAAAAAGGCTTACCGTTTTGTAGGGAACATTAATTTCGATTATACCTTTAACAAAACTTTCAAGTTATCTAACTTAACAGGGGTTACGTATGATAAATACCAAGAAACCTTATTTATCCCAAGAAAAGGAGTAACCAATGATACCCTTTCTAATTTTGTGGCCGATAGTAGATTAGGTTCACAAGTAGGTCGATTTTTTAATGTGTTTAACGATTTAAGGCTAACCTTCGACAAGAAATTTGGCAAATACAGTAAAGTGCATACCATTGCAGGTTTCCGCTATTCAGAATCAGATGCCGAACAAGATTTTGCCTTGGGCTTTAATTCGGCAACAGACCAGTTGATTGGGATTGCCAATAGCAATGCGACCATTAGAACTTTTGGTGGCGACATAGGTAGGTGGCGTACGTTGAATAATTATTTAATAGCCAATTACAGTTATGCCGATAAATACCTGCTTAACTTCGCTATGGCAGTAGATGGTTCTTCGAGATTTGGAGCCAAAGATGGCCAAGGCTTTTTAAACTTTGATGATGGCTTAAGAATCAATGGTAATCGATTTGCAGTGTTACCCGCTATCGGTGCCGCTTGGGTTATCTCTTCAGAACCTTTTATGCGCAACTTAAATAGGGTAGACCTATTGAAAATAAGAATGAGCTATGGTTTAACAGGTAATGATGATGTAGGCAATTATACTGCCCGTAAATACTATACCTCACAAAATATATTGGGTATTAGAGGTTTGGTAACTGGTAATTTTGCCAATCCGAATTTACAATGGGAAACCGTGCGCAAATTTAATGCGGGTATAGATGGTTCATTTTTTAGCGAACGTTTAAGCATCAGTGTAGATGCCTTTATTAATAGCACTAAAGATATGCTTACTTACCAATTGGTGAATTCTATTGCAGGTACCGCCTCTTTTTTAGGTAACAATGGTGGCATGAGAACCAAAGGGCTAGACTTAACTATCAATGGAAGAATCTTAAACAACAACCTGAAATGGGATGCTGGTTTTACCTTAGGTACTTCTAGTAATACCATTACTGCCTTGCCCGATGGAAATGACGTGATTACTACTTATGCTGGTGGCACTTACCTTACTTCGGTAGGTAAATCTGCCAATCAATTTTTTGGGCACCGTAGCAATGGTGTTTATGCTACAGATGCAGAAGCTGCGGCTTCGGGCTTAATGGTAAAGAATGAATTGGGAACGCTACTTCCTTTTACTGGAGGAGATGTGAGGTTTATAGATACCAACGGGGATAAAATTATTGATGATGCAGATCGCACAGTAATTGGCAATCCAAATCCGTCTTTTTATGGCAGCATTACCAGTACGTTTACCTATAAAAACTGGAGTTTGGATGCCTTGGTTAACTTTGTAAGCAACAATGATATTTATAACTATACCAGAGCACAATTAGAATCGAGCAGCAACTATTACAACCAAACTTTAGCAGTAAACAACAGGTGGAGAGGGAATGGCCAAATTACCAATACCCCAAAAGCAACGTATGGCGACCCTATGGGCAATGCCCGTTTCTCTGATCGTTGGATAGAAGACGGCTCTTTCTTGCGCTTGCGTACCGTTAGTATAACTTATAATGTGCCTTTAAAGCTCAAAGCAATTAAATACGCAAAAATTTATGCTACTGGTAATAATTTATTTACCCTTAGCAATTACTTGGGCTACGATCCAGAATTTAGCAATACAGGCAGTTTATTTACACAGGGTGTAGATACTACACTTGAGCCGCAATTTAGGTCGGTACAATTGGGAATTAGGGTTGGATTATAATTTTAGAAGAAATTAATCATGAAGATGAATTTAAATAAAAAAGTGGCTACCCTATTGGTATTGGGAATGGTAGCTGGTGGATCTTGGTCTTGCAAAAAAATGCTCGACGTACCCATAGAAAATAACTTAGATTATAGCAATGCCTATAAAAATGTGAGTGATGCTGATGCAGCAGTGCTGGGTATTTATGGTCAGTTTCAAGAATTGCAAAAAATCTACATCTTGCAAAACGAGCTGCGTGCAGATTTATTAGACGTAACCGCAAATTCTACTATAGATTTGCAAGACCTGTCTAACCATAATACAGCTAAAACAAACCCATACATAGATCCTAGACCTTATTACAAATTAATTGTAAACTGTAATGATGTACTCAAAAATTTCGATAAAATGAAGGCGGAATTTAAGATGAGTGTAGACGATTACAATAAACACTATTCTGATATTGGTGCCTTAAGAAGCTGGATTTATTTGCAATTGGGCATTCAATATGGCAGTGTGCCCTACATTACTGATGCATTAGAAACGGTAGATGATTTAAAAGGTTTGGCTAATTACCCTAAAATCTCTTTTGATGCGCTGCTAGACAAATTGATTGCCTTTACTGAAAGTTTGCCTTACAAAGAAGTATACGCTTATACTGCTGGTAACCCAATATTGGCAACGGTTGATGGCAATTCTACTGCAAGATTTTTCATTACCAAGCCTTTTTTATTGGGCGATTTGTATTTGTGGAAAGGAAATTATTTTAAGGCTGCTGAAAATTATTCGAAATGCATGAAAGCAGAGGATAACAATGCCAATGATAACTTTAGATTCAATTTCTACAAAATCAATACCTTTGTTGATGCTGTTTATGCCAATTTAGGGGTGCAGTTCTCTAGGTGGCAAGATCCAAGCTCATTGGTTAATAGTCCTGATGTGGGCTGGCGTGCTATTTTTGGTTTGCCAACCACCTTAACGTCTTGGAATACAGAATGGTTTTGGGCATTGCCTTACAATCCGGCTTTTAAGCCTGGTAACCCCATGATAGACTTGGTTTCACCAACCAGAAGCTACCAGATTAGACCTTCACAAGCCATTAAAGATTACTGGAATAGCCAAATGCATGCTAGTGGAATTCCTGCTGATGCTAGGGGCCGGCTTTCTTATAGCACCACACTGGGTGGCGATATGATTACCAAGTTTACAGACAATGGGGGCAAATGGGGTATTTACCGTGCTGCCTTGTTACATTTGCGCTTTGCCGAAGCGGCCAATAGAGATGGACAAAGCAAATTGGGCTGGGCATTTTTAAATATAGGCTTAACCAATACCTATTATGTAGGTACTTATACGGCAGGTGCCATCGCGCCAGTTAACGAAGCGGAACAGAATACCATGATCACTCCTTATCCAGCAACTTCACCTTATTATTTTGATGCAAGAAAAACAGCAGATCTTTCTGGTACCTGGTACCGTAATTCGGGCATTAGGGGCAGGGCAGGCTTGGTAGCACATCCAGTTGCCTTACAAACGGATATGATAGGCCTAGAAGACAAACTGATTGATGAGGCTGCTTTAGAATTGGCTTTTGAAGGTAACCGTTGGCCAGATTTGGTACGGATAGCCCGCAGGCAAAATAACCCTGCCTTTTTAGCAGACCGTGTTTACCAAAAATTACTAAAAGCGGGTAACCCCAACGCAGCTAGCGTAAGGGCGAAATTAATGAACCCCGCCAACTGGTATTTACCCTTTGATTGGAAATAACATTACTTAAATAACCGTTCTCTTTAATTGCCCTGAGCTTGCCTCGGGCAATTTTTTTTTTTAAACCTGAGAATGTAGAAAAAATAATTTATTCTTCATACTGCTCCAATCTGGAGAGTTGATCCCGATTCATCGGTAGGTGGGAGAGGAAAAAGATAAATGAACAAACTACCCCCTAGATTCCCCCGTCAGCGGGGGACACAAGATGCCAGTAGCAATTCTAATAATTAATACTGCTTTACTTGTGTTATGCTGTTTTTTTACTGTGGAGGGTTTTGGGGGAGGAAGCTAATTGCAAAATTATATTATACCTGAAAAAATAAGATATTTACCCCTTATTATCAATACAATGAAAAAACTAAGCCTGTTATGCTATTTAATTTGTATTTCTTTTTGTGCGAATGCACAAGAATATAACCTTGCTAATTTTGGAATAAAAGCTGATAGTAGCCTTATACAAACCAAAACCATACAAAAGGTAATTGATAAAGCAGCAGCCAAAGGAGGTGGTACCATAGTCATTCCAAAGGGTACCTACTTAACGGGTGCCTTATTTTTTAAGCAAAAAACGAAACTGCGTTTACAGGAAGGAGCAGTTTTAAAAGGATCAGACGATATTGTCAATTATCCTTTTATTCCCTCAAGAATGGAAGGGAGAAGCCAGAAATACTTTGCCGCCTTAATTAATGCTTACCAAGTAGATCAGTTTAGCATTACGGGCCCAGGTACCATTAATGGCAATGGCCTAAAGTTTTGGAAAACTTTTTGGGCACACCGTGACTCTTTAAGAAAGATAGGTAAAGAAAGTACCAATTTAGAAGTAAGCAGGCCACGCTTGATTTTGATATGGGGCAGTAACCAAGTAAAAATACAAAACGTGAAACTGCGTAACGCTGGTTTTTGGACAACACATTTGTACCAGTGTAATGACGTGTTGATTGAAAATACAGATATCAGTTCGCCATACCAACCCGTGCCCGCCCCAAGTACAGATGGGATAGACTTAGATGTTTGTAAAAAGGTAACCATACGCAATTGTTATATTTCGGTAAATGATGATGCCATAGCCATTAAAGGTGGTAAAGGACCAACTGCACATGTATTGCCCGAAAATGGGAGGGTAGAAGATGTTTTAATAGAGAATTGCACTTTTGGTAATTCGCATGCCGTACTAACCCTAGGGAGCGAATGCATTTATGCCACTAACATTGTGATGAGAAATTGCATTATGGAGAACAACTGCCCAATTTTAAACCTGAAGATGAGGGGAGATACTTTTCAAATTTACGAGAACATTACGATTGAAAATATCACTGGTAAATGTGGTTCTATCATTAGTTTAAATCCCTGGAAACAGTTTTTTGACTTAGCAGGTAGTACCGAAAAGCCATTTGGAACCATCAGAAATATAACCTTTGCTAACATTAAAGTAGAAAGTACCCAGTTTGGGATAATGAATGGCAATCCGTTAGATGTGTTGTCTAATGTTACGTTTAAGAACATGGAGGTAACTACCAAAAACCCTGTGCTTAAAAATAAGTACGATGATGTTAAAATAGAAAACGTAATGGTAAATGGTGCACCATTGGTGATGAAGAAATAGTTATTCTTTACTAGCTGTATACTGTCCTTTGGATATAGTGGAGGAAAAGGTAAATGAATACCCCCTAGATTACTCCGCCAGCGGGAGACAGGGTGCAATAGCAATTTTCATAATTACGGTTGCTTTGCTTGAAAATGCTTTCCCTTTGGAGGGTTTATCCTGATTTATTGGGAGGGTTGGGGGAGGAATTAGACCAAATCTCTTTGACAATTATACTAGAGATTTGTAGAATCAATTAGGCGCAAGCATTTGCTTGCGCCTAATTGATGTATTCGTTTTAATAAATTGCGTTTTAATAAGATTTATTTCGCTTTGATATGAGCGGCTACAGCTTCACTTTCTAATTGGTCATTACCAAAATCAAAGGCAGCTAAGCTAAATTGAGCTTCAAAGGCTTCTAGTAGGTTACATTTTGGTGAAGTAGGTTTAATTACGTACATCACATATAAACCCCCGCCGGCATTAGGACAAGTTAAACACACTGTTACATTGCTACAGGTTTGGTTAGCTGCCAATTGCCATTCTGCAAGATGTGCACTAACATAGGCTTCTATCTCATCCCAACATGGTTCGCTTGGATTTAATGGTCCAGGTCCTTCACCTTTTATAGGAATAAATACATTGTTAGCTGTCGCAACTTTTTTAAGGTATACAGGCCCTTCTTTGGCTGTTAACGCTGCTTTAAGTTCTGCTTTAGTGCCAATGAGTATGGCATTTTCTGAACCTCTAGCTGTGGCAGCTTGTAGCCCAACAGAAAATCTATCTTCTTTTTTTACTTCTACTTCATTTTTTTTACATGCAAAAAGGGTAACCAATGCAATGCTTAATAGGCCGATAATTTGAATAAACTTTTTCATAACTGTTTTTTTAAGGTTAATAATTGGTTGTTTTTATTGATATCAACTCCTGATGAAAAATGTTACCCCTTCTTTTTAATTTTTTTTATAAGCTAGTGACAATAACATTTCGAGAGGCTCAATGTGACATAACTCTGTAGTGGAACTTACATACAAATCATGTGAGTCTGAGCTTGTCGAAGACTCTTAGTTTAGCCCTTCGACAGGCACAATGTGACATAGCTCTGTAGTAGAACTTACATACAAATCATGTCAGTCTGAGCTTGTCGAAGACTCTTTAGTTTAGCCCTTCGACAGGCAGGGTTACAACCAATCATACAACGAGTTCTTATCAATCGTCATTGCGAGAAGGCACGACGAAGCAATCTCCTTGCTTGCAATACTATTGTTACTTTTTATTTAGAACAAGCCCTTCGACAGGCTCAGGATGACATGCTCTTTCTAAAGGCCCATGATGAAAATATTATTTATAAGCCATAAAAAAAGAGCAATTAACATAACGTTAATTGCTCTTTTTTATGAATATTAAATTGCTTACCAATTAGGGTTTTGCATGGCCTGTTTCTGCTCGGATGTTAATGGTGCCCCACCACTTTTAATTACATCTAAAAACGTTTGCGGAATTGGGCGTAAATAATGTTTACTTTCAACAGGTTTAGCCTCTAAGTTAAAAGCAGCTGTTCTTGCTACCAATGTTTTGGTACGGGCAAGATCTTCCCATCTCATCAATTCGCCCATTAACTCTCTAGAACGCTCATTTAAAATGAAGGCAGTAAACTTATCTGCTTGCGAGGTAGCCCCAATTTTATCATAAAATTCTTTGTTGGTATTAAATATATCAGCTTCGCCATTTAAATGCATAGCGGCTAAGGTATTTACTGTACTCACCGGAATGTTATTCGATTCGAAATAGCTATTCTTGTCTGAATAAGAGGGAAGTGCAGTAGCATTTGTTGCAGGATTGGTTTTATAAGCAATGCCACCATCTACATAACTTTCTCTATTTTCTCCATCTTTGTAAGCTGCACGGTCTCTTACCTTGTTAAGGTAGGTAATGGCTTGTGCAAATCTACCCAACCTGCCATTTGCTTCTGCAGCAATAAGATGAGTTTCGGCTAAGCGGGCCAATATGCCATCTCGTTGGCCAAACTGAGAACCTACTATATTTCTAGATCCATCCATAAATTTAGATAAGGCCACAAATTGACTAACCCCATAGTTGCCATGTGCGTTGAGGTAACTTTGTGGTTGCCCAGCAAAATACCGCACCAACAGGTTAGACTTACGTCTACCAATATCTGTTGGTAAAGGATTGGTTGCATTAACATCTGCTGCGGTGTATCTGGTATCTCCGGCATTGTTTACAATGTATAAAATGGCTTCTTCACCACCAACAAATTTAAATTGTCCAACTTGCCCAGGTGTAGGCGCTGTTGCGGCAGTCCATTTTGGTGCGGTACCCGGGTTATTACAAACGTAACGGGTTTTAAAGCTTTTCCAGAACCTAGAATCGTTCACACGGTCAAATACATCCAGTGCATAATCTGTAGACCTCATGCGCTGAAATTCACGCCCTCCGGGAAGATCACGTATCATGCCTGGTAGAACTTGGTAAATAGATGGGTAATACAAATGAATTTGATTGCCATACCTACCTTTGGTAGTCTCGTTATTAGAAAACTGAGCAGCTAAAATTACTTCTTTGTTGGTTTCGTTAGGCCCATCAACTGTTGTAAAGTTCCATAAATCGCTGAAATTTGTGGCGAGCGTATGGCTTCCACTATTGATTACTAAGTCTGCGTATTTTATGGCATTCTCTAAATCATCAGTTTTAGTGGCGCCGTTCCAATCGTTGTTAATTTCACTGGCACGAAACAGGTAAACTTTGGCTAAAAAGTGTGCAGCTGCCCATTTGGTAATTCTGCCAGTTTCTGCTGGAGCTGCTGGAAGCAAATTATAAGCTTGGATAAAATCTTGGATCACTTGTTCATAAACCTCTTTGGCAGAGTTTCTGGTAAACTCTTCTTGGATAGTTTCAGAAGGGTCAAGTTTAATGGGAACGCCGCCAAACTGTTTCACGAGTTTAAAATAATCAAAGGCACGCATAAAATAACCTTCGCCTAAACGAGTATTTTTATTTGTTCCCTCATAAAATAACGGAACATTTTTAATTACAATATTTGCAGAATTGATGTTGCCGTACATATTGTCCCAAACGGTAGCAATATCTCCAGATCTAGCATTGAAATTGCCATCGTAAGAGTTAAACATTTGTTCTGTTCTATCGCCACCAACGGTAAACTCGTCTACACCATAATTGGTAGTAGTATAAGCCCAAGTGTAGTTAAAATGAAACCTTAAACTTTGGTACATGCCAATAACCAATCCATCTAAACCCAGCGTTGTTTTAAACTCTGAGGTATTGTGAGAATTGATTACTTCTTCATCTAAGAAGCTCTTTTTACAGGAAGTTGGGAGGATCATTAATCCACTTAGCATTGCCAACCCTGTTAATGTATTTATTATCTTTTTCATCCTTTTATATATTATGTAATTGTGATGAAGCTATCATGATTTTATTCAGCTACGTGTGAATTTGAAATAATGATGGTTTCATGTTCATTTTTCTTTTTTGGTTAAAAGCTAGCGTTAATTCCAAATACCACACCTCTGTTAAAAGCAGAAACACCCAAATCTGGATCTATCCACTTGATATTAGAATAAATTAAACCAGGATTGATGGCTTGTGCATATACCCTCAATCTAGATAAGGTCATTTTTTTAACCAAGTTTGCTGGCAGGTTATAACCTAAGGATATGTTCCTGATTTTAATAAAAGAAGCATCCTGATAGTTTAATGAACTTACGTATTGGTCTCCGCTTGCATTGCCATAATTTGGTGCAGGGTAATCATTAGTAGGGTTTGTAGGTGTCCAATAATCTACCACACGCTGCGCATAACGGCCCTGAAGAGACTCGGCTCCAGTTTGGATTAAGAAGTTGTAACGGGCAATGATAAATATAGATAGGTCGAAGTTTTTATAACCAAAAGTATTGGTTAAGCCTCCGGTCCAACTTGGGTTATAATGGCCTAATACCTTAAGGTCATAATTGGCATCAATTTTATAATCGCCATTTAAATCCTTAATCTTAATACTTCCAGGTTTAAATTGGCTGTTTACACTAATAATATTTGCGTTAAACTTATCCATTTCAATTTTGTCTTCGGGTGTATTTTGCCAAATTCCCTCTTTTACAAAATCATAAGCCACGCCGTTTCTTTGCCCTATAAAGAAGCGATCGGCTACCATATCTCCATTGTCTAGCTTAACAATTTCGTCTTTACTCATAGAGAAATTTAGCGTTGACTCCCAAGTAAAGTCTTTGGTTTTGATGTTAACTGAATTTACAGTAAGGTCTAGCCCTTTATTTTTGGTAGAGGCCACATTGTCGAAAGATTTTGTATAACCATTAATAGAGGAAATAGATTTTAACAATATAAGATCATTGGTTCTAGATTTGTATAGGTCAAGCGATCCGCTTATTCTTCCTTTAAATAAATCAAAGTCTAAGCCCAGGTTATATTGTGTAGTTTTTTCCCAGCTTAATAGTTTGTTGGGCAAGGTAATGGGGTTGGCCAAAGAGGCGTCTGAAGAAACATATCCAGTTTGCGCAGAGCTACCGAACGTATAAGTTAGCGGCTGTAAAATACCAAGGGTGCTGCCAATTTGTACGGCAGAATTACCTGTACTACCCACACCAAACCTTAATTTAAGTTGATCTACCCACTTGATGTTTTTCATGAAATCTTCTTGTTCCAAGCGCCATGCCAGGGCTACAGAGGGGTAAAAATCCCATTTGTTGCCAGCAGCTAATTGAGAGGCTCCATCCCATCTGGCAGATGCGGTGAGCAAATATTTACTGTTGAAACTGTAATTTACCCTACCCATGTAAGATACCAACGCAGATTTGTCTAAATCACTATTAAAGCCATCTAGTCCTGTAATTACTCCGTTATTTAACCCGTACCAAAGCGATTGTGGTAAAGACAATTTGCTGCCGCTCAATGCTGATGATTCATCTCTAAAAGCGGATGAACTCTGTAATAAGGTTACGCCAAAATTGTGTTTGTTGATGGTTTTATCATAATACAACAAGTGATCTAGGGTATAGGCAAATCTGGTGCTCTGATCTAAATTGGCCAAATTATTAATAGAACCTACGATACCTGCATCACGATTTACAGATTTGGCATCCTGGTATCTTCCATTATAGAAATGTGAAAAATCAGGGCCAAAATTAATCCGGTATCTTAATCCCTCAATAAGTTTTACCTCTGCGAAAATAGATCCAATGGTTCTTAGGGTTTTGCGAAGATTGATATTGTAATCTGCCTCAAGAACCGGATTTTGAATGTTGATATCTCCACCAGGAAGGTTTATTCTATTGCCTGAGGCATCAAAAGGAATTGCCAATGGTAGCATTCCGCGAGCGGCAGCGTAGATGTAGGGAGCCCCAGATGCACTTGCGGCTACAAAACCATAGTTCTGTAAACCATAATTGGCCGTTAAGTTAGCGCCCATTTTAAACCATTTTACCGGATTAATTTCAACACTTAACTTACCACTATATCTTTCAAAATCTTGTCCTAATTGTGTGCCTTCTTGGTTTAAGTAACCGAAAGATCCGTAAGCCTTGATTTTATCGGTACCCCCGCTCACACTCAAAACATGATCATGGGTGAGCCCGGTTCTGGTAACCAAATCTCCCCAATCTGTAGTAGGGATTAAACTACCGTCATAAACCCCATTTTGCCAACCTAATGCAAGATTTGCAAGTACGTTGGGATCTCCTGCGAAGATTTTTTGGTCGGCAGCAAGTGTAGCTACATCTGGGTATTTTCTGGTGTCTGTAGCAGCCAGTGCCCTGAAGGCATTTCTTCTAAATTCAACATATTGTGCCGAATTCATCATTTCCATGCGGTCTTCTAATTGTTCTATAGTAGAAGTACCTACGTAATCTAAGGTTACTCGTCCTACTTTGCCTCTTTTAGTCGTTACTAAAACTACACCGTTTGCACCACGAGACCCATAGATTGCCGTAGCAGAGGCGTCTTTTAAAATGTCGATGCTTTCAATGTCATTTGGATTGATAGCTTCGATACCACCAGCTTGTAATGGAATTCCATCAACAACATATAAAGGAGAGTTGCTTGCCGCAAGCGATCTCACCCCACGAATTAAGATGCTTCCCATTTGACCTGGGCGTTCGTTTGAGGTAATATCTACACCTGCTGCTTTACCTTGTATGGCCTGCAAGGCGTTGGTTACTGGTCTAGATCTAATTTCTTCTGCACCAATGCTCACTACGGCTCCAGTTAAGTCACTTTTCTTAACGGTATTGTAGCCTACAATTACAACTGCATCTAAGTCGCTAACAGTACTTTTTAAAGTAATTGGAATATTTACACGGCCATTAACTATCACCTCTTGTGTGGCAAACCCGATGTAGGTAATAATAAGGGTGGGGTTTACTGTTCCACTTGGAATGGTAATGGAAAATGCTCCATTGCCATCAGTAGTAGTAGTTAAGGTTGTGTTTTTTAGCTTAACACCAACACCAGGCAGTGTTTCACCTTTTTCATCACTAATAGTTCCTTTAACAGTTATGTCAAGTTTTTTAACTAATGGATTAACATTTTTAAAACGGATAGCTGCATTTGCTGGACTATCCAATAGAAATAAGGAAAGCGCAGCAATTCCCATAATCAGAGTTTTGCTGCTGTTTGCGTGTCGCCTATGAAACGACTTTGGATGTAAATAAAAATACATGGTTTTATTTATTTGGTTAGAAATAATTGATTACTTGTTGAATGATAGCTTATGCTGAGGCTATTATTTATGGGTTTTAAGTTGGATTAGTTTTGTTTATAATTTTATTAGTGTCTGATTTGAAATTAACTGAGAGTTTTAACTTGAAGCAACCGATTGCATTATTTAAGCTGTGGATAAGGTTTAAATTTTTATGCTACATAGAATAAGACTAAAAATTAAGTTACTGCTGAAGCAGTTTTTTTAAGAGAATTGGTTAGATAAATGAAAATTATAACATTTGTTTTATTATTCCATCCTGTACTGTACCGTAAGGTGAGGACATTTATGGATGAATTTATAAAGCTTTTTTGGTTTAGTAAATGCTGTTGAAGAAGTAGCATAATTGTTAATGAGCTAATTAATAATGGCTTAATATTAGCTCAGAAAAGTGATTAGTATGGGGAGCCTTTTTTTGTTTAGTTATGTAGGGAAGTACACCAGCGTAAGTAAACTTAACAGAATAGATAGATAGTTGCGCATATGGCGAATATTTGGTTGTATCAAATATATAGGTTTCTTAATTTTACACCATCCTGCACTGTTTGGTAAGTTTTAATAGGCAGGATACTACAGGATGCTTTTAACTATTGCTTTGTTGATATTTGAGTTAGCTGATGGGAAATCATTTCAAAACAGCAGACAATTTTATACTAACCAAATATTTAAATGACAAAACATGCTTTATCGTATGTGTACGCCCTAATTTTACTGATTGCTGGTGGAAATTTGCAAGCCCAAACTATATGGGATGCGCCACAAGGAGGGTCGGCAAGAATGAAGGTTGCCCTTGCAGCCGATTCTTTAAAAATTCCAGCAAGTTATGCCCAAAATCTGCATTGGGATTTGGTTCTTGATACCATTGGTAA
Organism: Pedobacter polaris; assembly: GCF_005116505.1. Classification (GTDB taxonomy): domain Bacteria; phylum Bacteroidota; class Bacteroidia; order Sphingobacteriales; family Sphingobacteriaceae; genus Pedobacter; species Pedobacter polaris. Next base: position 794,844 of record NZ_SWBR01000002.1, on the reverse strand, counting down.
ATACGGTTCTACCATTACTTGGAAATCGAACAACCCAACATACCTATCCAATAATGGCAAACTGATTAAACTATCACCCCGAAACGGAAAGAGAATAAAGGCAAAAATGACTGCTACCATTGCTGTAGGTAGCATGAGGTTTAAAAAATCATTTGATGTTACCATCGCTTATCAGGAACAAGCCTTACAAGGTTATTTGTTTACTTACTTTGAAGGTTCAGGTCCACGTAATATGGATGAGCAGATTAGATTTGGGGTAAGTGCTGATGCTTCGAACTGGTTTGCTTTGAATAAAAACCAACCTATCATTGCTTCAGAAAAAATATCGGGAACAGGAGGAGTGAGAGATCCACATATTTTGAGAGGAGAGGACGAAAAAAGCTTTTATTTAGTAGCTACTGATATGAGTACGGCCAAAAATGGTTGGGGACATAACCCAGGTATTGTAATGCTTAAATCGATTGATTTAATTAACTGGAAACATAATTTTATAGACCTAGAAAAGAGTTATCCCGCCAAGTTTAAAAATGTACAATGGGTTTGGGCGCCACAAACCATTTATGACCCAGCAGTAGGTAAATATTTAGTTTATTTTACCGTTAAATTTAAGGATGATGCGAAGCTTGATTTTTATGCAGCCTATGCCAATATAGATTTTAGTGGTTTTGAGCATGAGCCTAAATTGATGTTTAGTCCTAAGTATGGTGCAATTGATGGTGATATCATTTATAAGGATGGCACTTATCATTTCTTCTTTAAGGCGAATACCAAGGACGAAAAAGGAAAAGAAATCAAAAACGGTATTCAACAGGCAACTGCAAAAAGCTTGCAAGGTCCTTGGGTTGAGGAGTTTAAATACCTTGATGCTTATTCTGCTAAGAAAATAGTGGTAGAGGGTTCTAGCGTTTTTAAACTAAACAATGCCGACACTTATATATTGATGTATGATTTGTATACCAATCACCGCTATGAGTTTCAACGGAGTAAAGATTTGTACGAGTTTACCCAAACGCCAGAATCATTTACTAAGAATTTTTATCCAAGACATGGAAGTGTAATTGGAATAACCAATGAGGAAGCTAAACGTTTAAACGAAAAATGGGGTGGTGTGCCAGAACTTTTAATAAAAAAACAATAAATTAATTGCAATGAAAAATATAGTATTGATAGTATTAAATGTACTCTTTTTTGCTACAACAGCAACTGCTCAAATAGATACTTTAAATGCCCCAGCAGCCGTATTGCCTAATGTTTATGCAGATCCGCATATTGCTGCTTTTGGTAATCGATTTTATATCTATCCTACTACAGATGGTTCAGAAGGGTGGAAGTCGACAAGTTTTACAGCCTGGTCTTCTAAAGATCTGGTAAAATGGAAGTATGAGAAGGTAATTTTGGATTTGCCAAAAGACATTAGCTGGGCTAAAGAGAGAGCTTGGGCTCCGGCCATCGCTTACAAAAATGGAAAATACTATTACTATTTTTCTGCAGATGTTAATATTGGGGTAGCGGTTTCAGACAAGCCAACTGGTCCTTTTAAAGATGCATTGGGAAAGCCACTTGTTAAAAAAGCAATGTTGCGTGGGCAAATGATTGATCCGATGGTGTTTGTTGACGATGATGGCGCTGCCTATCTGTATTTTGGACAAGGGAATTGCAATATTGTAAAGTTAGCTGATAACATGATTTCTTATGATACCACCAAAATTATATCCATTAAACCAAGGGGATATAATGAAGGTTCATTTGTTTTTAAAAGAAATGGAAAGTATTACCTAAGTTGGTCAGAATATGATACCAGAGACCCTAGATATTCCGTAGCTTATGCTACTTCAGATTCTCCCTTGGGCCCTTTTGTTAAAGCAACTAAAAATCCAATTTTAAAAGGCAAAGGTGTTGTAAAAGGCGCAGGGCATCATTCTATTGTTCAGGTGCCAGGAAAAGATGAATGGTATATTGCTTATCATCGTTTTAAAATTCCAGGTGGCAATGGTTACAATAGAGAGACCTGTATTTCGCCATTGCGATTTGATCAAGATGGAAATATCATGCCTATTGATGTTTTTGAAAAAGTAAAACCAGTTAAGATCAAATAGCCATAACATTCGAATCAAACCCATGAATATCAAGAAAATCAACTTCATCATATTATTTGCGTTATTAGGCAATTGTAGCATAGCTCAAGTAAAAACAACTTTTAATTTTGACTTTAGTAAAGGGAAAAACTTATCAAATTGTACAACCGCCAGTGGAGCAGGATTTGATTTTGATACCAAAATGAGTAAAGAAGGCAGTCCTTTTTATTTTTCGGTAAACGTTCCAGAAGGCAATTACCAAGTTACCGTTATCCTAAGCAGTACACATGGCACTTTTGTAAAAGCAGAATCGAGGAGATTGATGCTAGAAGATGTGCAAACAAAAGCTGGTCAGTTTGTTAAAAAAACATTTATCGTTAATATAAAAAACAAGAAAATAAACGATAAAGAAACTGTGAAGCTTAAAGAAAGAGAATTAACCAAGCTGGATTGGGACAATAAACTCACCTTAGAATTTGATAAATATGTGGTTTTAAAAGCCATAACAATTAAGAAAGTTGAAGATCAGGTTACGGTATTTTTAGCTGGTAATTCTACCGTTGTAAATGGCGATTATGAACCTTGGGCAGCTTGGGGGCAAATGATACCTCGTTTTTTTAAACCTGGAGTAGCCATTGCAAATCATGCTGAATCTGGATTAACCTTAGGTTCTTTTCTAGGAAGTAAAAGATTAGATAAAATTATGAGTGTAATGAAGCGAGGAGACTATCTCTTTGTAGAGTTTGGGCATAATGACCAGAAAGATAAAGGACCGGATGATGGAGCCTATAAATCGTACACCGAACGTTTAAAGTTATTTGTGTCTAGATTTAGAGAGAAAGGTGGAATACCTGTTATTGTGACATCAACTACTAGAAGATCTTTTGATAAAGATGGAAAGATTCAAAATTCACTGGGCGATTTTCCAGATGCAGCTCGTAAAGTGGCCGCTCAAGAAGGGGTAGCCTTAATTGATTTAAATCAGTTAACTACTATTTTGTTTAATGCTATGGGTGTAGAACCCTCAAAAAAAGCATTTGTTCATTATCCTGCCAATACTTATCCAGGGCAAAATCAACCGCTAGCAGATAATACTCATTTTAGCCCTTATGGTGCCTATGAAATTGCCAAATGTATAGTTGAAGGTATAAAATCAGCGAAATTGCCCCTGGCTAATTTTCTAATTGATCCTAAGCAAAAGTTTAACCCAGCTCAGCCAGATGGACTTGATACGTGGCATTGGCCAGAAAGTTTACAAGCGAGTATGGTAAAACCAGATGGAAATTAGCAAAACTTAAAGTTTATCATTTTACTTTTACTAGCGATACATCATCTATGTAACAAGAAGCATGTGCATTGCCATCTGCTAAAAAGCCAATCTCTACCTTTCCATTTTTAATGAGGATCTTCGGTATACTGATGGTTTGCCATGTTGTATGTTCTACCTTTATTGTGTATTTAAACAGCTTGCCATTGCTGGTAGCATACATTTCTAAATTCTTAAACTTATTGTTGTTCTTGATTTTGGCTATTAATGTATAAAATCCGTCTTCAAGTTTTACATAAGGAGAAGAACTAATCTGTTGAGCTACTCTTCGCCTAAAGTTTACTTTATCACTCATATTTAAGCTTTTTTCACCAATAACTACTTTTCTATCAGCGGCTGTGTTAAAGTAGTTTAAGTTGGGTGATTGAGTGCTATCTAGGTTAATCTTATTTCCTTCAATTACGGTAGTAACCCAACCGGTTAATTGTGTTTGCACAGGTTTTATTACGCTCGGTATGCGTTTTCTGTCTGCTTCAAAACTACCGTTCATTACATAATTATTATCAGTAGCTACTGCCCATTTACCTGTTTTAGCGTCGAGGTTCCAAGAGTTTAATGAATTAAAGTAGGGTGTTTTGCCCTTAAATGATAGTGGGCACCATTGATTGTAGCCTAAGCCGTTACCCGCTAAGTTAGCCCAACGGTCGCCACAATAAACAACTGTTTCTTGGGCAGTGCCTTTTACTACTACAAAAAAACCAGTTTGTGATACATGTGCATAATCATTAGCTGCACCATCCATTACCAACATTTTATTAGTGGGTAGGTAAGGCCCTCTTATGTTATCAGCTACTAAATAATAGGCGTGAGATGAATCCCATCCATATATATTAGACGCAAACATGTAATATTTACCCTTGTGCTTAAACATGCAGTTCCCTTCTCTACTTTCACCCTTAAAGATCTGAGTACAATCTAGCAAATTCACTTTCCCATCCTTAGCACCAATTTCAGATACATAGATTTTGTTTCGGCCTTTGCCATAAGAATAAATGAGATAAGATTTACCCGTATCCTCATCAGTAAATACCGTCTGATCACCAGTATTGCTAGTGCCAATCATAGGTTCCATGTCTATTTTTTGATGCCAGGTAAAATCACCTGTAGGTGAATCAGCTACTGTAATTAGCACTTGGTTACCGTGTTGAACGAATAGGGCATATTTTTTTAATTCACTTACATAAGCAACTCCTAAACGGCCAACCCAGGTTTTTCCTCCCTTATTGGTTTCTTTTTTAGTTAACACATCTCTCTCAAAGGTCCAGTTAACCAAATCGGTAGAACTGTAACAGGTTACTGATTCGAAAGTAGCCCGAGGTTGTGTTATAGATGGATTATTGCGATAAGCATCGGCTTCTGCATAATGTACCCCGTACCAGTAATATTTCTTTTCACCTGTTTTAGGATCATTAAATCTAAATATTCCACCACCTTGGCTATTAATTGGCTGTCCATCTTTTGTTTGCCAGAATGCATCATTTTTGATAGTATTGGTCTGCGCTTTTACGGCTGTTGATCCGAGTTCGATGCAGCAATAGAATGCTATAATAATCTTAATCACATTGCCGGTTTGTATTTTCATTAATTTATTGTTAGCAAAGAAACACCTTGTCTACCCAATTCAAATTTAAAGGGGCCAGTTGTAGTGTTAAACTTTATGGGTTTGCCAATTTTTTTTAGTTCACTAGATTGGGTGAGCTCTTTTAGTTGTGCAGCACTTGGGTTTTGAGGAGAACCCATCTTTTTCCATGTTTCGTAAGCATTGCTGTTGAGCTCATCAATACGATAATGGATAATGTTGACCACTTTTTTAGTTAAGCCATTTAACGACACAGCAACCGTATCAACAGCGCCTTTTTTATCCTCATCATGGTAATTCCAAATTAAAACTGTAGTTGAATTTTCAGCTTTTGCAGCTAATACGCCGATATCTGGAACTGATTTTCTAATACTTGAATCTAAAACAGATTTGAGGTAATACATTTGATTGCTTTTTGCTTCCACTCGATTACCTTTCATCATTCCAAACATCTTAAATACATTTAATACAGGCTTGTTAACACCATTGGTAGCTAAGTCCCTAAAGCCCGCAAACCAAGGTTGGTTTTCGAATTCAAATGACCAGCTTACTGCACCTAACAGATTGATGTTGTACTTATCGGTTAATTCATATAACCTTGCAAAAGAGGCTGCGGTATAGCTAGAATACATGGTTCCATTTCTATAAGCATTTTCTGGATTGGTTGCCATTCCACAAGCAGCACATCCTTCTGGATCGAACTCTCCAATAATTACAGGTATATTTTTAAGCTGAGGATATTTGCTAATGACCTTATAATTAGCATCTACATTTCTTAGTTCTGTGCCTATATTCATTACAACGGTTCCTTTAACTACTCTTGGTGATCCCTTAGCATGAAACAATATGGCATCTAATGGTGAACCAATTTTGCCAGTTACATAATTCGTGTCTTTTAAACAGTGATTGATGAATGCATCTAAATATTTACTTCCTCCGCCAGTTACATTTGCACCTCCAATTTTAGCGGTAGGTAAAGCTCTTTTCAATCCATCAGCTGCGTAGTCGTACAATTTAAAAAATTCGGCTTGCGTAGCTTTCCAATAAGCACCATCAGGTTCATTCCAAACTTCCCAATACCAACTTTCTACTTCTTTTTGGCCATATCTTTCTACACAGTGTTTTACCCATTCATAAACCAAATTGCCCCATTTTTTGTAATCCTTTGGGGGATAAGCCCAACCAGTTAAAATTTCATCATAACGAACACCGGGTTTCCATTTATGTTGATAAGGAATAGGTTTTATAGATAAAGCCTCTGGCATAAAGCCAATTTGCGCTAATGGTTTCATCCCTCGTTTTACATAGGTATCGAAAATGCGGTCTACAATTGTCCAGTTGTAAATAGGATTACCATTCGCATCTTCGGTATATGCATTGGTAGAACCCCATTTTAAGGCAGGAGTGCCATCTCCAGATGTTAATAGATTGTGTGCCCTAACATACACAGGTACAGGACTCAATTTTGAGATGTCGGTCAATAATTTCTGACCATCTTTCATATAGGTATAGTTGGGTTCGTCGTATCCAAACCAAGCCCAAATTGGTTTCATCTCTGCAACTTTTTTATCAAAGTTAACTTCAATATTGGCTTTGTTTTGAGCATTGCTTATTTGCGTTACGAATAAGATCAATACCGTAATAAGACGTATGTTAGGGAGCATTTTCATTTAATTTTGATGTTTTTATTTTGCTTCGTAAATTTCTGCTTCTATAATACTCAGGCCTCCTTTAGATTTCGTTTCTACGCGTTCAATTCCATCATCTAATTTTTTACCATTCACCTCAACGCCAATATTTGCATTATTGTCTTTACCAGATCCCAGCAATTGTATAGTTACCGTTTTCCCTTTTGTAGGTTTGCAAATGGCTGTAAAGTAACCTAGACTTGGTATGGTATTTCCTTTAAAAACTTCCTTTCCATCAACCAAAATACGAATAGGATAGGCTTTAGTTCTAAAGCCATTTACTTTTAATTCAACTTGTGTAACGGTGCTTTCTTTTTCCAAGTCGTATTTAATCCAAGCTGTATTTAATGTTCCATCATTTACCCAGTCACTTAATTCGTTATCATCATAGCTTAATCTTGCTTTATCTGTATTAGCCCCTGCACTTGCACCAATTATTTTAATAGTTTTTCTGCTAACCTGATAGGTTTGCGCTGTTGGCGTAGCACCTCTTTTTAAGTTAGACTTTAGTCCGTCAGCAGGGAATTGGCTAGATAAACCATTTTTAACTGATACCGGAAAGGTTTCAAGTGCAATTGTGCTAGATTTTAATCCTTCGGCCTTAGCTGTAATGTTTATTTTGCCTGCTGTAGTTGTAGACCTTACTAAAATTCTATTTACGCCACCTTCAACTGGCAATTGTTTAGATAAAATGTAATTATCTGGTCCTTGTGCAATTCCACCACGCCATTCGGCTGGTCCAGTTAATTCAAAATTAATCATATTTAATGCAATAGGACAGCGGTTTCCTGCTGCATCAATCACTTCTACCTGTACCAAAGCAAGATCTGAACCATCTGCTTTAAAGCCTGTTGGATTTTGCATTTTAGTTAATTTAATACTTACTGGTTCGCCCGAAGTTTTTAATTGTGTTTCAGCTAATTTTACACCTTTAGCATCATAAGAAACAGCTTTTAATATGCCAGACTGGTAATTAACTGCCTTAAATGTGAAAAGAAAACCATTGCTTTTTTCACCATAGCCTAGCGATTTGCCATTTAAAAATAACGCTACTTTATTACCTGCTGCAACTACATATACGTTCTTTTTAGTACCAGCCTTATAATTCCAATGTCCAATTAAATGTATACCCTCTTTTTTCGCATCAACCCAACCATCCCACATTACTTTATGTGCAAAAAAGCCATCTTTTGGAATACGCATTGCATCTACTTCACCACTTCTACGGTAATTCTCTTCACCACGATGATGGGTATTCGAATCAGAAAAAATAATGTTTACACCACCAGAACTCACTCTCGTACCGGTTCCTGGCCGTTCTTGATAATATTCATTCCATCTAATTACATTTTCAATGGCATGAGAGTCTTGGTTTCTATTGTAATCACTCGCATCGGCATCTTTATATTTAGGACCAGCACCGTTAATGTGGTAGGGAGGTGAAAACTCATCCCAATATTTCCGTAAACCTTCATCTCTAGAGTATTCCATGCTCCATAAGGGCTTGTTTGCACTTTTGTTGATATATAACATTTCACCACCATATTCTGCTGCATTAATATCAAGCATCTCTCTTGAGCCAATTGCTCTTCCTCCATTGGGGTCATATTGATTGCGGATATCTTTCATCTCAACCATGTGTTCAGCACTGATAGATTCGTTTCCGCACTCGTAAAAAACAATGCTCGGATTGTTTCGGTTGTACACAATTGCATCAGTCATTACCGCTTTACGTTGGTCCCATCTGGTTCCTGTTACATCTTTTTCTGAATCGCCTGCTGGCATAGCTTGTATCAAACCAACTCTGTCGCACGATTCTATATCCTGTTTCCAAGGGGTAATGTGCATCCATCGCACCAAATTAGCGTTACTCTCTACCATTAATTGATTGCTGTAATCACTTAGCCATGCCGGTACAGATAAACCAACGGCAGGCCATTCGTTACTGGTTCGTTGCGCATAGCCTTTCATCATTAACACCTGATCGTTTAGGTAAACCATCCCATTTTTAAATTCCGTTTTACGGAAACCCGTTTTCGTATATAGTTCATCAACCGTAACGCCATTTACTTTTAATCGTGAGGTAATTGTATATAAATAGCCATAACCCCAGCTCCAGAAATTTAATCCATTTACTACAGCTTCTGCTTTTAAAATTGCTGTCTCACCGGGTGCTAAATTTTGAGGAATCGCATTAAAAGTTTTGATGAGCTTCCCATCTGCATCTTTTAGGTCTATTTCGTAGCTAATATTTTTTAATTCATTGGTCTCATTTTTAACTTCAGATTCTGATACAACAACGGCGCTTTTACCAGTAATGTTAAAGTTTTTTGCGTAAATATAATTTCCAGTAGTTTTTAAACTCGAATAAAGTGGCAGCGTTTGATAAAGCTTTCCTGCGATATGTAGGCGTACATTTTTAGAGATACCACCATAATTGGCATTAAAATTCTTATCATTCCATTGATAAGGTGAGTTGGTTGCTTTTTCCCGGTAGTTCCATGCATTGTCAATTCTTACGGCCAATACATTTTCTTTATCAGGGATAATTAAGTTACTAATATCGAAACCAAAAGCTGTGATACCATTTTCATGTCTCCCAATAAACTTTCCATTTAAATAAAATTCTCCCGCTTGTCTAATACCTTCAAATTCTAGAAATATTTTTTTGTCTTGAGCACCATTCGGTAAAGTAAAATGTTTACGGTACCAGGCAATGCCAGTTGATAAATCTTCTATAGATTTTTTAAAAGCCTCGCCTTCATTCCAAGCGTAGGGTAGGGTAATCCCTTTCCAACTTTTATCATCAAAATCAATGGCTTCAGCATTAGTGATATCACCAATGTATAATTTCCAACCTGGATTGAAGTTATAGGTACTACGTTGATTTTGGGCAAAACTAGTTTGAAGTCCTAAAGCGGACAGAAAAAAAAGGAGAAACAATTTATGCTTCATGGGATGGTTTATAATTGGTTTTTGCTAAGATATATCCAATCGTTAATATTAGCAACCTGTACTATCCTGTGTATTGCCTTGTTAAGCTAAGCAAGCTTGTGAGTTGCGCCAACGGCAAAAAGTGCTTCGACAGGCTCAGCAAGACAATATTACTAGTAGCATAATAGCTTGGGTGCACTGCTTCGTAGGCTGCAGATCTCTCCCAAGGTCGAGATGACGGATGGGGTAGCAGGGTAGAGGCGTACACCAAAACCTCCAAATTATCCCATTCCCCACTGTCCCCAAGAGCGCAGGGATGAAAGAACGGCGGGCCATGCGTAGGTTTGTGGGTGGAAGCATCGTTCTTTCTTGATGTTTTTGGTACTTTTTTCATCAAGAAAAAAAGGACTAGGGCTTTCGGCGCCCATGAGCCGAGGCAAGGCTAAGCGTTGGCATCTTTAGTAATAGATGCTTCGCTAGGCTCAGCATGACAGCTGAACAACTAGCTCTAAACGCTCTTTGCCGCGAGGCAACAAACTTTTGAAGCATCAAAAGTATGCAAAAATGCTTAGGCTTCTCCTAGGCAACCTTGCGCTCTAGTCCACTCACAAAACTGGCAAACACAGGCTACGGTTTTGCTGAAGGGCAAAACAGCTATGCCTTTCCCGCCCTCAAACCTTCATTTGCCAGTTTTCTCCGTTGCTGGATAAGCCCTGCGTGCTATCAATGTTAGAAAGAAGGGAGAGTTGCTACAATAAACGGCAGCCTATGGGTTTAACCCACAGTTCATTGCAGAAGGAGATGGAACATAAATCGAAAACCACGAAATTATCATATTTACTACTGTCCCCAAGAGCGTTGGGCTGAAAGAACGGCGGGCCATGCGGTAGCCTGCGGGTGGAAGCATCGTTCTTTCTTGATGTTTTTGGTACTTTTTTCATCAAGAAAAAAAGGACTAGGGCTTTCGGCGCCCAAGAGCCGAGGCAAGGTTAAGCGTTGGCATTTAACTAAATGATGCTTCGACAGGCTCAGCATGACAGCTAATAAAGTAAGGATGAGATTGCCACAGCCGAAGAAGACCAGCTTCGCAATGACGGAAGACAGGTGGGTGGCAAGCCTGAGTGGTGGCACAGCAAGAGCGTTTCGATACTTATAAATTATTGAAACCAAATGCAAACCACATTGTTGGAGTCTAAAATATGAATTATGAAAAATCCCTTTCTATATCTAATAATCCTTGTACTTGCTGCCTGTGGTAGCAATGAACAAAAAGATAGCACTTCCACTAAAGACAGCAGTGCCAGTCAACCAGATACTTTATTGGTAAAAACAGACGATGCAACCAAGCTAGATAGCAATGATGTTTCCTTTTTTGAGCATGCAGCTTATGGAGGTATGGTAGAAGTAGAGAGCAGCAGCAAGATTTTGGTTACAACTGAAGATTCTGCTATCAAAACCTTTGCCCAAATGATGGTAAATGATCATGGAGATGCTAATCGAAAACTAAGTGCGTTGGCCCAAAGCAAGGGATATGTATTGCCATCGGCATTACCGAATAGTAAAATTGAACTAATCAATAAAATGGATTCGTTTAAAGATGAGGGAAGAAACGAATATTACCTACAACTGATGATCAATGAACATAAAACTGCCATCGATTTGTTTGCGCTGGCCGAAAGATCTGCTGATAAACAAATAAGCCAGTTTGCCTCAGGACTGCTACCTAAGCTTAAACATCATTATCGTTTGGTAATGCAGATAGATACGGCCTTTCAGGCACCAAAGGCCAACCAAGGAGATGATCCATTGAAGTTGAGCGACAGGAAAGCACATTAAGATGAGAATAGTTTAGAGGGATAGTAGGTAATGGAGTACAACTAATAATAAAGGACTTCCTAATAGGGATTGATCACTAATTTTTTATTCTTTCTAATAAAGAATACACCCATTCCAAGAACGCCAATTAATAGGAACCCAATTTCTGTATCAATGGGACAATCTATATACGAGTATTCTTTACCTGCCTGGTAGTACCAGATGTCTTGGTTCCAATTACTTCCCTCATTAACTGGACCAGTACATTGTCTACAATCTACCCTAGATCTTATTCTACAATTACCTTTATAGCTTGGTCTACAGAAATCACCAGTACCTACGTAAGCAACAGGGCTAGCTTCATAAGTTGTGCCATACGCTTCATTTGGATAGATGTATCCAGTATCATTAGACACACAACCATAAGTAGTCGCGCTAGTTTTAAAACAAATCAAACTCAAACACAGGGCAATTATATACCCACCTCTCTTTTTAAAAACAATAATAAAATCCATTGCGCATTTTCCCTAATTCTCCAAAGGTAAGGTATTACTCAGCAGTAAAGTAACGATTAGCAACTATTATTAGATATACAATTTTAAAAACATTAGCTATAACATAATATTAAACTGTAAATAGCGATACTTCGTAGAAGATGCTCAACACTCATAGACTTGTGCATGTTTTAATGGGGTTCATAAGGACTACGCATTGCCATATTTTATGATTTGATAAATAATGTAACTATTTAGATACATATATTTAGGTAATGTTTGTTTTTGATATAATTTCGTCTTAATTTTGTAGTGAAATAACTTTGTTAAAACTCAATTGGTAAGTACAGGTCAAGTGAAATTTTAAGGTTTTTTCAGTTGCTCAACTTATGTTTAAACTCTCTTTGATAATCATTTTTTTCTGGTTCGCTAATAGCGCATTGGCTCAGAAACCTACGGCTCATAACGAAATTGATGCAAGGATCTTCGAAGCTGATAAAACACTTAGTACTGGAGGTGGTTTAAATGAATTTATTAAAACAACCCAAGAAATAATAAAAGATTCTAAACGAATTTCCTACTCCGAAGGAATAGCTAGCACTTGTATCACAATTGCTAACGCCTACAATAGAGCTGGGGACTTTAGTAAAGCAGAAGAATACCTAAAACTAGCAGAAAATGAAGACTTTGTAAAAACCTCAGAAAAGTTTATGGCCGATATCAATTTCGTCTATGGTCAGCGGTACATGATGGAAAAACTATTCGAAAAGGCAATAGAAAGCTTTAAAAAAATGCTTACGCCTGAAGTTATAGCAGATCATGGTTTATATGCCCAAGCGAATGGGGAAATTAGTACCTGTTTTAATAAATTAAAACTCCGAGATTCAGCATACATCTACCGCAAAAGAGCCTATAATGCTTTGCTAAAAGTAAAAGATCCAATGGTGAGGATCAATTTAGCTGTATTGGCCAACAACTTAGCAGTTGCATTTATTCAGGAGAAAAAAAATGATTCCGCAAAATTTTACCTAGACATCGCTATGAGATTTGCTAATGAGAGTAAACATCCCTATGCTATAGCCACAACAAACTCTGGCTGGGCTTATTATTACACAAAGAATAAGAAAAGTGATTCTGCAATTATATTTTTAAAAAGTACTGTACCCACCCTTAAGAAATTAAATTTATCCTATGAACTTAGGGATGTTTATAATAGGCTACAAAAAGCATATACTGCAAGCAAAAATGAAAAAGAGGCCAATCAATACCTTAACCTACATAAAAAACTATCTGATAGTATAAATAGCAAAAATAATTTGGCTGTTGTTGTTAAATCTATGGGCGAAAAAGAACAGCAGGTTCTTGATAATGAAAAAAAGAAAATGAGATACCTGATAGGGTTAATCGTAGTCAGCGTTCTTCTGGTATCTACATTAGGTTTCTTTAAATTTAGAATTTATAGAAAAACTCAAAAAAATATCATTAAAGAAAAGAATGACTTGCTCAATTCAATTTCAGAAACTAAAAGCCAAGCAGAAATAGATTCTTTAGGTCTCCTGTTGGAATTGGCAAAAGCAAAAGATCCAGCATTTTTAATAAAATTTAATGAATTATATCCAACCTTCAAGGAGAAAATGCTTAGCAAATTTCCAGATCTAAGTCTTAATGACCTGGAATTTTGTGCCTATCTCAGGATGAACTTAGATACTAAAGAAATAGCCAGATTTGCCAATATAAGTGTTCGCTCAGTAGAATCCAGGAAATATCGGCTCAGAAAAAAGTTCAATATTTCTTCTTCAGAAGATATCAACCTTTTCATCTTTAATAGCTGAATTCCAGCAAATGAGCTAAAATAGATTATCTCTTTTGTTTATTTAATGATGTGAATAAATAACCTAAATGTTTGTCTATCAATCAATTTATGTTACTGCAGTAGATTTGCGTATTCTTTTTCCCTACGAGTAAGTTAGGTCCAACGCATTTTTGTAAAAAAAACCTAATTAATTTAGGCTTGTGTACAAACACCTAAATGATGCTACCGAATGAAAAAAACATTGCTACTGAGTTTTTCTATTATGTTCGCTGTTTTTTTGGCTAGTGCACATTTATCTAAATATCTAAAATTTTCTGCCAAGTTTAATAACACAGAAGCAGGTTACCAGATCCTTAATCCAAAAATAGCTATTGCTGGCTCTGGGAAGTATAAGGATTGGAAGTTGGTTATAGAAACCTTTAAGATGGATGCAAGATTTCTTGCAAATGAACAAGTGATGGAGGGAGTTCGAGATTTTTCCCTCAGTCTGAAAATCGATCCGCTAAATAGTAATGGAAATAAAATAGAAACATTGATACTACATGCATTCCAAAGTAGCGGTTGTAATACAATTGAATTTACACAAACCAATTTAATGATTCTCCCAATGATGAAGGTAGTTCATATGGTTGGAGATTTAAAAGCAATGAAGTTGGTTAAGTCTTCACCAATGAATTTGATATATGTTGTTGATAACGAAAGAACCATAACCGTAAAGGGAAAGTTATTTACTAGGTTGAGCGATTTTGGAATAAGTGATCCGAATATTCGTTTAGAAGCTCTTGAAGATGAACTCACCATTTATATAGAATTCACTTTGAAGAAATAATTTTCTAATCTAATTTCCAATTATTCATTTCGCAAAACATAATGGATATTCTTTTGGGGATTTATAGTTAAAAAGACCTCATTTTGAGGAAATTATAGAACAACATACCCATTCTATAAAAGATGCACTCAGCAATAAATTTTCTATTTTTTAATTAAAATAAAGATAGTTATCTGCTGATTATGAGTTTGTTAAGTGATATTTGGTCGGTTTTGGTAAGGAGTCTTGGTATTAGATATTGACATATGGAACGCTTTTGTAATGAAGTAATCAAACGTGTAAAATTCTCTATCTAAATATGAAAAAACGTCTACTCTTAAGTTTATCTCTTATGTTGTTTCTCCTAACCAGTAAAGGGCAACAAAAAATAAGGGATACTATTGTTTCAGATCGGCAAGAAAATGCAAAGACTGAACGAATGCTGGGATCGAATGTCTTAAAACGTCATTATAAAATTGCCAAGTTGGTGATGAGTGATAGTAAGTTTGGAAATGATCAAATAGCTCTTAACAACGACCAAGGTGAATCTAGAAAGTACCGAATTAGGAAAAAATTCAATATCCCTTCTTCTGAAGATATGTATCTATTTATTTTAAACTGTTTGTAAAAAATTGATTATCAGTTACTTATTTGACTTGCAGTAGATTTGCGTATTTTTTTTTCATACAGCTTAAGTTACACTAAGCGCATTTTTGTAGAAAAAATATAATTAGTTATGGGCCCATGCCCACAGCTAAAAGGACCCTACGCTATCAAATGAAAAAACATCACTACTAAATTTCCCTGTTGTATGTGCGCTGTATTATACAGTGAATGCTAATCTATCATACATCTAAATTACTCTACCAATGAAAAAAAGATTACTATTAGGTTTCTCTTTTATGCTTGCTGCATTGTCTGTTAATGCTCAGCAGAAAATAAAAGACGGAACAATTTCGAACGGAAATTTGGCAAGTAAGGATGCTTTATTAGAACTGGAAAGTAACAATAAGGGTCTTTTGCATGCAAGGGTTGCTTTAATTGAAAGCACAAATCCTTTACCGCTTTCTATGCACATAGCTGGAATGATGGTATACAATACAGCCAAAAATGCTGATGTTGTTCCAGGTATTTATTACAATGATGGTTCAAAATGGGTTTTTGTTAAAGGAAACACAGGAACGATAAAAATTGAAAATCACATTGGAGAAACAGGGATACCCAAAGGTACTGGCGTAGGAGTTACCATTGTTAAAAATGACAGTGGTACTTGGATTTATAATGCTGAAACAGGAGAATGGCTTAATATCAGCGGTCCAAAAGGAGATAAGGGTGATACTGGAGCACAAGGTATACAAGGTGCAGTTGGGCCCCAGGGTGCAACTGGATTGGCCGGTGCAACCGGAGCTCGGGGTTTGAAGGGAGATAAAGGTGATACTGGTGCACCAGGCATAGCAGGTGCAACTGGCCCCCAGGGTACAGCTGGATTAGCCGGTGCAACTGGAGCTCGGGGTCTCCGAGGGTTAAAGGGAGATAAAGGTGATATTGGAGTGGCGGGAGCGGTTGGTGCAACTGGTGCCCAGGGTATTCAAGGATTAAAAGGCGATAAAGGTGATGCTGGAGCAGTTGGTGCAGCAGGTAAATCCGCATTCGAGATCTGGAAGGAAATTCCCGGCAACGAAACCAAAACTGCAACGGACTATGCCACAAGCATAAAAGGTGATGCTGGAGCAGTTGGTGCAGCAGGTAAATCTGCATTCGAGATCTGGAAGGAAATTCCTGGCAACGAAACCAAAACTGCAACGGACTATGTAGCAGGCATAAAAGGTGAGACTGGAGCAGTTGGTTCCCAAGGTCCAATCGGCTTAACTGGTTCAACAGGAGCAAATGGAACAAATGGAATAGACGGTGCAACCGGAGCTCAGGGTATCCAAGGGTTAAAAGGAGACAAGGGCGATAAAGGAGATATTGGAGTAACCGGAGCAGTAGGTGCCACTGGAGCAGTTGGACCTCAGGGTACCGCTGGATTGGACGGTGCAACCGGAGCTCAGGGTCTGAAAGGTGACAAGGGAGATACAGGTGAAGTTGGTGCAGCCGGAGCTCAAGGTATCCAGGGAATAAAAGGAGACAAGGGTGATAAAGGAGATATTGGAGTAACCGGAGCGGTAGGTGCCACTGGTGCAGTTGGTCCTCAGGGTACCGCTGGAATAGATGGTGCAACTGGGGCTCAGGGTTTGAAAGGAGATACAGGAGCAGTTGGTCCGCAAGGTCCAATCGGCTTAACTGGTTCAACTGGAGCAAATGGAATAGATGGTGCAACCGGAGCCCAGGGTCTGAAAGGTGACAAAGGGGATACAGGTGCAGTTGGACCTCAGGGTATAGCTGGATTGGACGGAGCAGTTGGTTCAACCGGAGCCCAGGGTATAAAGGGAGACAAGGGAGATAAAGGTGATATTGGAGTAACGGGTGCAGTTGGTCCACAGGGTATAGCTGGATTGGACGGTGCAACTGGGGCCCAGGGTTTGAAAGGTGACAAGGGAGATACAGGAGCAGTTGGTCCCCAAGGCCCAATCGGCTTAACTGGTTCAACAGGAGCAAATGGAATAGACGGTGCAACGGGAGCTCAGGGTATCCAAGGTTTAAAAGGAGACAAAGGTGATATTGGAGTAACCGGAGCAGTAGGTGCCACTGGAGCAGTTGGACCTCAGGGTACCGCTGGATTGGATGGTGCAACTGGGGCTCAGGGTTTGAAAGGTGATAAGGGAGATACCGGAGCAGTAGGTGCTACTGGTTCAACCGGAGCCCAGGGTATCCAGGGATTAAAAGGAGACAAAGGTGATATTGGAGTAACGGGTGCAGTTGGTCCACAGGGTATAGCTGGATTGGACGGTGCAACTGGGGCCCAGGGTCTGAAAGGTGACAAGGGAGATACAGGAGCAGTTGGTCCCCAAGGTCCAATCGGCTTAACTGGTTCAACAGGAGCAAATGGAACAAATGGAATAGACGGTGCAACCGGAGCTCAGGGCATCCAGGGTTTGAAAGGAGACAAGGGCGATAAAGGAGATATTGGAGTAACCGGAGCAGTAGGTGCCACTGGAGCAGTTGGACCTCAGGGTACCGCTGGATTGGACGGTGCAACTGGAACTCAAGGTGTCCAGGGATTAAAAGGAGACAAAGGAGATATTGGAGTAACCGGAGCAGTAGGACCTCAGGGTATAGCTGGATTGGACGGAGCAGTTGGTGCAACTGGAGCTCAAGGTATCCAAGGGTTAAAAGGAGACAAGGGCGATAAAGGAGATATTGGAGTAACCGGAGCAGTAGGTGCCACTGGAGCAGTTGGACCTCAGGGTACCGCTGGATTGGATGGTGCAACTGGGGCTCAGGGTCTGAAAGGTGATAAGGGAGATACAGGGGCAACAGGTTCACAGGGACCAATAGGATTAACCGGTGCAACTGGGCCACAAGGTACGGCCGGAGCTCAAGGTCCAATCGGACTGACAGGTGCAGCCGGAACAAACGGTGTTGATGGATCAGTAGGAGCAACAGGTTCGCAGGGCCCAATGGGATTAACCGGAGCAAATGGAGCCCAGGGTATCCAGGGATTAAAAGGAGACAAGGGGGATAAAGGTGATACCGGTGCAGTTGGAGCAACAGGTTCACAGGGACCAATAGGATTAACCGGTGCAACTGGGCCACAAGGTACGGCCGGAGCCCAAGGTCCAATCGGACTGACGGGTGCAGCCGGAACAAATGGGACAAACGGTGTTGATGGAGCGGTTGGAGCAACAGGTTCGCAGGGCCCGATGGGATTGACCGGAGCAAGTGGAGCGGTTGGTGCGACCGGAGCCCAGGGCATCCAGGGATTAAAAGGAGACAAGGGGGATAAAGGTGATACCGGAGCAGTTGGAGCAACAGGTTCACAGGGACCAATAGGGTTAACCGGTGCAACTGGGCCGCAAGGTACGGCCGGAACAAATGGAACAAACGGAGTTGATGGAGCGGTTGGAGCAACAGGTTCGCAGGGCCCAATGGGATTGACCGGAGCAAATGGAGCGGTTGGTGCAACCGGAGCCCAGGGTATCCAGGGATTAAAAGGAGACAAGGGGGATAAAGGTGATACCGGAGCAGCGGGTTCAGTTGGAGCAACAGGTTCACAGGGACCAATAGGATTAACCGGTGCAACTGGGCCACAAGGTACGGCCGGAGCTCAAGGTCCAATCGGACTGACGGGTGCAGCCGGAACAAACGGAACAAACGGAGTTGATGGAGCGGTTGGAGCAACAGGTTCACAGGGTCCAATAGGATTGACCGGTGCAACTGGTGCGGTTGGTCCCCAAGGTCCAATCGGACTGACAGGTGCAGCCGGAACAAATGGAACAAACGGAGTTGATGGAGCGGTTGGAGCAACAGGTTCACAGGGACCAATAGGATTGACCGGAGCAAACGGAGCGGTTGGCGCAACCGGAGCCCAGGGTATAAAGGGAGACAAGGGAGATAAAGGTGATACTGGAGCAAATGGTGCCACTGGAGCTACAGGTCTCCAAGGTCCAATCGGATTGACGGGTGCAGCCGGAACAAATGGAACAAACGGAGTTGATGGAGCGGTTGGGGCAACAGGTTCGCAGGGCCCAATAGGATTGACCGGAGCAAACGGAGCGGTTGGCGCAACCGGAGCCCAGGGTATAAAGGGAGACAAGGGAGATAAAGGTGATACAGGAGCGGCCGGTGCCACAGGCGCAACAGGTTCCCAAGGTCCAATCGGATTGACAGGTGCAGCCGGAACAAATGGGACAAACGGAGTTGATGGAGCGGTTGGAGCAACAGGTTCACAGGGTCCAATAGGATTGACCGGTGCAACTGGTGCGGTTGGTCCCCAAGGTCCAATTGGACTGACGGGTGCAGCCGGAACAAATGGAACAAACGGAGTTGATGGAGCGGTTGGGGCAACAGGTTCCCAGGGCCCAATGGGATTGACCGGAGCAAACGGAGCGGTTGGCGCAACCGGAGCCCAGGGTATAAAGGGAGACAAGGGAGATAAAGGTGATACAGGAGCGGCCGGTGCCACAGGCGCAACAGGTCCCCAAGGTCCAATAGGATTGACGGGTGCAGCGGGAACAAATGGAACAAACGGTGTTGATGGTGCGGTTGGAGCAACAGGTTCACAGGGTCCAATAGGATTGACCGGAGCAAACGGAGCGGTTGGCGCAACCGGAGCCCAGGGCATCCAAGGTATAAAGGGAGACAAGGGAGATAAAGGTGATACAGGAGCGGCCGGTGCCACAGGCGCAACAGGTTCCCAAGGTCCAATCGGACTGACGGGTGCAGCCGGAACAAATGGAACAAACGGTGTTGATGGAGCGGTTGGGGCAACAGGTTCCCAGGGTCCAGTAGGATTGACCGGAGCAAACGGAGCCGTTGGTGCAACCGGAGCCCAGGGCATCCAAGGTATAAAAGGAGACAAGGGCGATAAAGGTGATACCGGAACGGCCGGTGCCACAGGCGCAACAGGTTCCCAAGGGCCAATCGGACTGACAGGTGCAGCCGGAACAAATGGAACAAACGGTGTTGATGGAGCAGTAGGAGCCACAGGTTCCCAGGGCCCAATAGGATTGACCGGAGCAAACGGAGCCGTTGGTGCAACCGGAGCTCAGGGCATCCAAGGTATAAAAGGAGACAAGGGCGATAAAGGTGATACCGGAGCGGCCGGTGCCACAGGCGCAACAGGTTCCCAAGGTCCAATCGGATTGACAGGTGCAGCCGGAACAAATGGAACAAACGGTGTTGATGGAGCGGTTGGAGCCACAGGTTCCCAGGGTCCAATAGGATTGACCGGAGCAAACGGAGCCGTTGGTGCAACCGGAGCTCAGGGCATCCAAGGTATAAAAGGAGACAAGGGCGATAAAGGTGATACCGGAGCGGCCGGTGCCACTGGCGCAACAGGTCCCCAAGGTCCAATCGGATTGACAGGTGCAGCCGGAACAAATGGAACAAACGGTGTTGATGGAGCGGTTGGAGCCACAGGTTCACAGGGCCCAATAGGATTGACCGGAGCAAACGGAGCCGTTGGTGCAACCGGAGCTCAGGGCATCCAAGGTATAAAAGGAGACAAGGGAGATAAAGGTGATACAGGAGCGGCCGGTGCCACAGGCGCAACAGGTTCCCAAGGTCCAATCGGATTGACAGGTGCAGCCGGAACAAATGGAACAAACGGTGTTGATGGAGCGGTTGGAGCCACAGGTTCCCAGGGTCCAATAGGATTGACCGGAGCAAACGGAGCCGTTGGTGCAACCGGAACTCAGGGCATCCAAGGTATAAAAGGAGACAAGGGCGATAAAGGTGATACCGGAGCGGCCGGTGCCACTGGCGCAACAGGTCCCCAAGGTCCAATCGGATTGACAGGTGCAGCCGGAACAAATGGAACAAACGGTGTTGATGGAGCGGTTGGAGCCACAGGTTCACAGGGTCCAATAGGACTAACCGGGGCAAATGGTGCCACTGGAGCTCAGGGTATCCAAGGATCACAAGGCCCAACTGGTGCAGATGGTCTTGGAGGTAAAACTACTGCAGGTTCAAATGTTACTATTACTGGTACAGGAACAAGTACAGACGCTTATGTTGTAAATGCAGTCATTCCTGCAACCACGAATACTTTGTCAAGTACAGGTAATATTATGACATCAGTTGTAAATGGAGTGAGTTCAAGCGCACCAACAGTAAGAAGTTTATTAAGTGCCTTTGATACGAGTACGAATTTGTTAACAATAGGCGTAAATGGTTCTGAAGTAACTTCAGACCTAACAACACTTAAAGTAGAACCTTGGTTTGTTCAAAGTGGTACTGTACAGGCAACTACGGATGCTCAGGCTATATACCACACTGGTAATGTTGCCATCGGACAGAACGCTATGTTTGGTTCAGCAGGGGAAAAACTTGCAGTAAATGGTTCAATCAGAACTGCCTTTAGTGTGTATGCTGATTATGTGTTTCAAGATTATTTTAGAGGATCATCTATAATTAAAGCTGATTATAAATTCAAAACCTTAAAAGAGGTGGAAGAGTACATTAAGAAAAATGAGCATTTGCCTGGGGTAACCTCAATTAAAGATTTGCTTAAAACAAAAGATGGATATTCTTTCAACTTAACTGAATTATCAGTTCAGTCTTTAGAAAAATTAGAGGAATTATACCTCCATGTAATCGAGCAACAAAAGCAAATTGAAAGCAAAAATCAAGAAATCAGTGCAATGAAAAAAGATGTAGACGAGATGAAAGCACGATTGATAAGATTAGAGCAAATGTCATCAAATAAAAAATAAGCTAAGGAAAACTACAATGGGTGCAAATAATTTATTTGCACCCATTGTAGATCAATAAATAAAATATGAGAACAATTCTAATCCTAATCCTAGTTCTAATGTTAATGCTCGAAACAAGCATTTCGTTTGCGCAAAATACCGGAATTGGCACAATATCGCCTACTGCAAAACTAGATGTAAATGGCGATTTAAGGGTTAGGTCAGCTAGCAGTACTACAGATGCAACTTTATATAATACTTTACTGTCTGATGATAGCGGAAATGTAATGAATGTCAAGACCACAGACTTTGTTGATGCCTTAAAGATCCCGACAACTATTTTTAATGCGCAGCAAAACACAGATGTAGAGACCCCTTTACTTGGACTCAATACGTTTAATAAGACTGTTTTTGGTACCGTTAATCTGATTAAAACTACTGCAGGTACTTGGAACGCAACAACCAATGTTTTTACAGTGGCAAAGAAGGGAATTTATCAGATTGTTGCAGGCTGTTTACTTAATGAGGTTGAGGTAGCAAATTATGTAATGCACATTATTGCTGGATCGAGCTTATTGACTGTTGGAGGAATTGCCCTGACTGGGAATAAATATGCTACAAATGGTAATTATGTGATGCTTCTAAACGCTAATGATACCATTTATACCTATACAAATACGGGCGCCATAACTCCTTACTCACAAGGAAAGGCCTTCTTATATATCACTTTTACCCCTTTATAAGATTACTCTGTTAAAATTTAGAGACTGCCTGTATACGTTTATCAATATATTAATATAAAGAACATGAGACTACTACTAATTGTAATGTTAATACTTTTAAAAAACATTTCATTTGCACAAAATACCGGAATTGGCACGTTAACGCCTACTGCAAAACTAGATGTAAATGGTAATTTAAGGATCAGGTCAATTGCCAGTACTACAGACGCAACTTTATATAATACTTTACTATCTGATAATAATGGAAATGTATTGAATGTTAAGACCACAGACTTTGTAGAGGCTTTAAAGGTACCTGTAAATATTTTTAATGCCCAGCAAAACACAGATTTAACAACATCTTTGTCTGGAAATAATACGCTTAATCAGACCGTTTTCAGTACAGTTAATTTTATTAAAACTTCTGCAGGTACTTGGGATGCAACAACCAATACTTTTACAGTAACAAAAAAGGGGGTTTATCAGATTGTTACCGGTACTTTACTCAATGAGGTTGAAGCTGGAAGTTATGTTATTAGTATAAAAGCTGGCCCCTCTTCTGCAATGAATACCTTGACCGTTGGGGGAATAATCTTGTCTGGTAATAGATACACTATGAATGGGACATACGTGGTGCAGCTAGAGGCTAATGATCTCATTTATATTCAAACAAGTACAGGTAACTCAACAGCTTACTCCCAAGGAAAAGCCTTTCTTCATATCATTTTTACACCATTATAATATAACAAAATGAGAATAATATTAATTGTAATGTTAATGCTGTCAGCAAGCATTTCATTTGCACAAAATACAGGAATTGGTACTATAACACCAACCGAAAAGCTAGATATTGCTGCTGGGAACGTAAGGATCCGTAATATCAGTACAAACCCTGGTGCAGCAGGTACAGATAAAACAGTAGTGGCAGATGCCAATGGCGTTTTAAAAACGTTAGCTACCACCAATACCTTAACAGCAGTAAATGGCAACTTAATATCAACGGTAAATGGCTTGGCTAGTACACCTGCAGTACCCATACTTGCAACGGCAAATAATGGTTTAAATGCTGTTGCGGCTGATGTAAGATTGGGCGGAACATTATCGGCTCCTACTACAATTGCTACATCTGCTGTAAATACATTAGCTGCAAGTGGCTTGCAAAATGCCACAAGCAGTGTAGGAACAGTAGTAGTGGATGCAAACGGTGTTTTAAAACTAAAAACCGCTGCTTCAATAAGTTCCGTAAGAGTAACTGGTGATATAACTTTTACAAACAATGATCAATTCTACTTTATTAATAATAATGGTACAATGACTGAAACTTTTGATAACCTGAATGAATTTGCTGGAGCCCAGTTTACCGCTGTTCAGACAGGATTATATCAATTCAATTTTAGTGTCAATTTTGCACAATCAAGCAATGGTGCTGCGTATCTGGGAAAACTGAACGTTTTATCCGGTAACGCTGCTACACCATCAACCTATACTAGCGGTAATTCAAAAATTAGTGGGGCTGTTGGAACGGCATTGAGTGATATATGTAGTGTTACAGATATAGTCAAACTTACTGCTGGTCAGGTTATTCAGTTTCAAGCGGGTATTTATCAGACTACCGGAGGACTTACAGGAAAGTATGTTGTTAGCATCACTAGGGTTGATTAAATCTCTTATTGCATTTAATTGCTAATCTATACATCAAAGCACCCCATAAATATTAAATATGAGACTAATCCTAATCCTAATCCTAATGCTGGTAAAAAGCATTTCATTTGCCCAAAATACAGGAATTGGTACTGTAACGCCAACAGAAAAGCTAGATGTTGCTGCTGGAAACGTGAGGATCCGCAATATCGGTACAAGCCCTGGTGTAGCAGGTACAGATAAAACAGTGGTAGCAGATGCCAATGGTGTTTTAAAAACTGTAACTACAACCAATATCTTAACAGCAGTAAATGGCAACTTAATATCAACAGTAAATGGCTTGGCAAGTACACCTGCAGTACCCATACTTACAACGGCAAGTAATGGCTTAAATGCTGTTGCGGGTGATGTTAGATTAGGCGGAACATTATCGGCTCCTACTACAATTGCTACATCCGCTGCAAATACATTGGCTATAAGTGGTTTACAAGGTGCCACAAGCAGCGTAGGGACGGTAGTAGTGGATGCAAGTAGTGTTTTAAAACTAAAAACTGCTGCTTCAGTGAGTGCCGTAAGAGTAACTGGTAATGTAACTTTTGTATCAGACAATCAATTCTACTATACCAATAATAATGGTGCAGGGACTGAAACTTTTGATAACCTGAATGAATTTACTTCAGCTACGTTTACCGCTGCTCAAACAGGATTAT
The DNA here is from genome assembly GCF_005116505.1 of Pedobacter polaris. Classification (GTDB taxonomy): domain Bacteria; phylum Bacteroidota; class Bacteroidia; order Sphingobacteriales; family Sphingobacteriaceae; genus Pedobacter; species Pedobacter polaris. The sequence continues at coordinate 769,943 of NZ_SWBR01000002.1, read as the reverse complement.
ATCAAGTCAGTTTTAGTGTCAATTTTCCACAACCAAACAACGGTACTACATATCTGGGAAGAGCAAGGATTTTAGCCGGTACTGGTCCTATAGCACCATATTATAGTGGCGGTAATACAAAGATTAGTGCGGCTGTTGTAAGCGTATCGAATGATATATTGAATATTACAGATGTAGTCAAACTTAATGCTGGTCAGGTTATTCAGTGTCAAGTGGCTACTTGGCAGTCAGCTAATGGGAGAACTGCAAATTATATAATTAATATTTCCCGTGTAGACTAAAAATATAAGATAATGAGAATAATACTAATTGTAATGTTAATGCTGTTAACAAGTATTTCATTTGCGCAAAATACCGGAATTGGTACCACAACGCCAACCGAAAAACTGGATGTTGCTACCGGGAACCTAAGAGTTCGTGATATCAATACAACTATCGGTGCAGCAGCCTCTGATAAAGTAGTTACTGCAAATACTACAGGAGTATTAAAAGCAGTAGAATTTGGAGAACATAAGGCTTTTACTACAGTGCAAATGAATGCGATATCGAGCCCCAACCCTGGCAGAACGATATATAATTCTGATGAAAAGAGCCTTTATACCTATAATGGCACAAATTGGGTAGGTCAAAATTCAAAAACATTTTCAGTTGCGGTTGATGATGTTTCAACACTCACAATAAATACACCTGCAGAGCTAACCAGCACCTTTACCTTAGCTGGTAAACAAAATGTACTGGTAACAGCCAACTTTGTTCCTATGTGCAACAGTAATGGGGTTAACGTATATACCAATGGTGTATACAATCTTGTAATTGATGGCGTAGCCCAAAATACGAGAAATTATACTATCATAAATGCTGCAAGTGGCGAGTTACCTAGACATTCATCAGTAGCAACTTGGTCAGGTTCACTAGCACCAGGGTCACATACCATTATTTTCAGGGTATTATATACAAGTGGCTCAGTGGCAACAAATGCATCAGATAGAAGAATGGACATTTTTATACACTAAGAACATGGAAAAATCAAGATACATTTTATTTAAAATCCTATTGTCAGTAACGTTGCTAGGTCATACTTCGGGGCTTCTGGCACAAACAGGAGTAGGCAGTATGACGGTAGACAATTCTATAATGCATATTAATGCAGGTACTACAGAACTGCGTTTTTCTGAAGGAAGTTACTTTGGTCCTAATGCCCATTGGCAAATAGATGGCACTTTAGAGATTTACAGCAAAAATATTTGGATTGCACCTGGTGCAACCTTTAGCGGAGCCGGAAAGATTATCATCTACAATTCTGGATCCAATCCATTTTATGAACAAATGCCTGCAGGCCCAACCAAGATAGATGGTAACAATGGCGCTTTTATCGGGATGCTTGTAGAGCACCGAAATGATGATAACATGGTTTTGTCGGATATTAACGATCCTGGTTACGCAACAATAAACCCACAAGGGGCTTTAGCGGCAGCATTTAAAATAGGGTCAACACTAGACCTTGCCGTAAACAATGCCAATATTTTGCTAAATGGTAATAACCTGGTTTTTAACAGTGATGGTAAAATTACTAATTATAGCGCTGACAGGATGGTGATTACCAGCAACAGCATTGCTGGCCACATGGTTAAAGAATATGGTAGCAATTCTTCATTTGTATTTCCATTGGGCATTGCCAAAGGCGATTACACTCCGGTAACATTAAGCCCATTAACTGCCGGAACCCTTTATGTAGGTGTTCAGAATTATACAGGGTCATTTGTAAGTGGGCTTAAGCCTGAGCTCGGCATGGATAGAAATTGGCATATCTATGGGTTAAAACCATTAAAGGTAGATATGACCTTACAGCACAATACCAACACAAATGGAGCATTATTTAAGGATCCTAATGCTGTTATTGCCCAATTTGCTGGTGGTACAAAATGGAACAACTTAAAAAGCACCAATCCACGCTACGGTATCCATACCACTTTAGGTGCAGATGTGTTTACAGGCTTAACAGACAATGACAATTGGTTTACCAAATATACAGTTGCAGGTTCATTGGTAATCCCTAACCTCTTTACGCCAAATGGCGATGGTACAAATGATGTATTTGAAATTCGAGGTTTAGAACACTTCGCAGCAAACGATCTGCTTGTGGTTAACCGTTGGGGCAACGAGGTATTTAAACAGACCAATTATAAAAATACATGGGCAGGAGAGGGTTTAAATGAAGGTACTTATTTCTACGTTATACGTGTAAAAGAGAACCAAAACTCAGAGTGGCAGGTGTTTAAGGGATATATCACATTGATGAAATCATTAAAAAATTAAATAGCCACTTGTCAGACCGAAATTAAATATTAATCTATAATGGTAACCTGGCTTAGAAAGCATTTAGAATGAAAAACATAAAATTAGTAGTAGCCGGATTATTGATGTTCGGAGCCCAGCAGGTAAGTGCTCAACAAGAGACTCAGTATAGCCAATACATGTTTAACGGAATTTACATCAATCCCGCATATGCGGGATATAAGGAACAATTAAATCTGCATAGCTTTTATAGAAGTCAATGGACTGGCATAACTGGGGCTCCTAAAAGTATGTCGCTTGCAGTAGATGCTATTGCAAATAACGGTAATGTTGGTTTGGCATTGCAAGTTGCAAGTGATCAAATTGGTGCGCAAAGTACCCTGTCAGCCTATGCAAATTATGCCTACCGTTTAAGGGTAAATACAGATGAAACAGCTCGTTTATCACTTGGGCTAGGCATTGGAATTGTACAATTGGGAATCGATGGATCAAAGCTTAACACTAATGATGCTGAGCAGGAACAACCCACAGGTATGCAAAGTAAAATTGTTCCAGATGCAAGGGCAGGAGTTTATTATGCTGATGATAGGTTTTATGCAGGTTTTTCTGTAGATAACTTAATTGCTCAGGCAACTAAAGTAAAGTCTGGTAGCTTTACGCTGCAGACCAAACCACATTATTATTTAACCGCTGGAATGTTAATTCCCTTATCTAATGATGTTCAACTTAAACCTTCATTCTTGCTAAAGGATGATCGTGGTGGTCCAACAAGTTTAGATATCAATGCTTTTGTGCTATTAGCAGAAAAACTTTGGCTTGGTGGCTCTTATCGTACAGGGGTTAAATTATATGATAAAAGCTATTTGCAAAACGGTCTTTCCAAGCGAAATGCTGTTGTAGGTGCAATGGAGGTATTTCCAGTAAATAATCTTCGCATCGGGTACGCCTACGATCTCTCTGTAGGTGCGTTACGCGGTTATAGTGGCAGTACACATGAGATATCTATTGGATATTATTTCAAAAACAAAAGCACAAGAATGCTTACCCCTCGCTACTTCTAATTCGGTATGTATCCTATAGAGAAAAGAAATATGAAAAGAAAATTACTGATAAGTTTGTCTGCCGTATTGCTAATGTTTAACCTGTCGGCAAAAGCACAGTATATATTACATGAGGCCGATGAACAATACCGTTTATATAATTATATCAAAGCTATTGATTTATATGAGCAGGCTTATAAAAAGAAAAATACATTACATGCTGCAGAACGATTAGCCGAGGGATATAACTTAACAAAAAACTATGTACAGGCCCAAAGCTGGTATGCTACTGTTGCTGGCATGCCAACAAGTACACCTAAGCATGTTTTAGGTTATGCCCAAACCTTAATTAGCAATAGCAAATACACTGAAGCCAAACAACAGTTACAGCGCTATATTAATTTAAAAGGCGATGTGTCTCAAAGACAAAAAGATTTGTGGTTGCAGTCTTGCGATTCGGCATTAAAGTGGATGCAAAACCCAATGGCAATTCAAATTCAAAATGCTAAAGAACTGAATAGTGCAAAGTCAGACTGGGGTGCTGTTAAAATAAATAGCAACACCATATTCACTTCCGATAGGGAAGATTATATTAAAGACCATACCAAAAGTGAAAAACCCTTCTTAAAGTTTGGTATAGGGAAAATGCCTGACCAGCACGTTTATGGGTGGACAGGTAATCAATACCTCAGACTTTACCAAAAGGTAGGTAATGACAGTGTGCAACTTTTTCCATTTAATGCAGGTACTGCATACCATATCGGTGTTTCTAGTTTCACTGCTGATGGCAAAGAAATGTATTTTACCTTAACCCGAATACCCCAAAATTTAGATTATAGTAAAGATAAACTGGCTACAGTAAATGTAGAAATTTATAGCAGTAAGAAAGCTGCTGATGGAAACACTTGGGAAACACCTGTTGCTTTAAAATTTAATAATGTCAATACCTATTCTGTAGGTGATCCATTTATTAGTAAGGATGGAAAAACACTCTACTTTGTTTCTGATAAGCCTGGTGGTAAAGGTGGTACAGATATTTATACCACTACTAAAAATACTACTGGCGAATGGGCTACTCCTTTAAATCTTGCAGCAATTAATACTGAAAATAATGAACGTAGCCCTTTTTTAGATGAAGCTGCTATTTTATTCTTTAGTAGCGATGGCTATCCGGGTATGGGAGGTTTAGACATCTTTAAATCTACCATTAAAGAGTACATCATTAACAAGCCGGTTAACCTTGGTTATCCGATAAATTCACCACAAGACGATTTTGCGTATAACATGAATTCGGCTAAAACGGGCTATTTTTCTTCCAACCGTACCGGTGGCCTTGGTAGTGATGATATTTATAATTTTACATTACCAACTATTCCAGTAGTATTACCTGAAGTATTCAAGCTTGAAGGAAAAATATTTAATAAAAAAACTGGCCAACCACTTGCAGCTGCCACAGCTACTTTAAAAACCAAGGATGGGAGTGTACTTAAAGTACAAACTGACGATAGTGGTTACTATTCGTTTAAAATAGACCAGGATATTTCTTACCGTGTAAGTGCAAAAAAAGTTAAATTCTTATACGCTGATACTAATTTCCGTACAAAAAAATCATTGATAAAAGACTTCTATTTAACCCCGATTGAGATTAACAAGGCCATCAGGTTAGAGAACATCTATTACGATTTTAACAAATGGAATATCCGTACAGATGCTGGATTTGAGTTAGATAAATTGGTAAAGATTCTTATAGATAATCCAACCATTTGGATAGAGCTGGGCTCTCATACAGATAGTAGGGGTAATGATGCCTATAATTTGGCATTGTCACAAAAAAGAGCTGATGCAGCTGTGAAATATATCATTTCTAAGGGTATAGTAAAAAACAGAGTTATATCCCGTGGTTATGGAGAAACGCAATTGATTAACAAATGCAACGATGGGGTGAAATGTTCAAATGAAGAACACCAGTTAAATAGAAGAACAGAATTTAAAATTATAAAAGAATATTGATAGGTGTAAATAAATAATATAAGATGAATTGAGATCATTTAATATAAGATATTCAATGTCTGGATTTAGATTGGATGTACGATACGGGTGATATGGTTTGAGCGTCTTATTAAACCCTGTATGAAATCTGCTTGGATGAGCATTCCAGATTTTTTGATGGAGGGTATGCATTAAAGGAAATACAGCTGGTATTGAGAGTTATCAGTTATTTCCTGCATACCCTTATTATCAACAGTTATCAGAAAGGTAACACGACTAAAATGAATGTCAATGATTGTAAGTATTAAACCGTAAAGTTGATTGCTAGATAGAAAAGAATTTTAATAGTTAATTACCTTAACCATGTCGACCAGGAGCAGTTTTTGAACAAATAGGGATATAGTTTAAGCTCCGGTCGCATGGTTTTTTAATTTTTGCTTGAATTGCAGACCTTTACAAAACCAGAATCTTTTTAGCTTTTTATTGTTTTAGCTTAGATTTTCAATGGCCTCCACGGATATCTCAAAACTGCAGAGCGCAACTTTTGGGTATTTCATAAAGTTGGTCTTAGTTAAGATAGCATCACCATTATAGGTAGATAAGCCCTTTCTAAAATATTCAGTTAGTTCTAAATTGTTATCCTCATTTTCCTGTAGGAGGGCTTCGAGTAGGCTACTTTCTTTTCTGTCTTCGGGAATAACCTCTATACGGACCTTAGTTTTGGAAACGAACTGGTAGTGGTATTTCATCTATAGCGTTGTGTGTGTCTAAAAATAGCATTTTTCTGTCGATTTTATCAATAGCTTTATTAACTATTTAAATTAGCACTTAGCCGTGTTGGATGCTGTGGGTTAGCAAATGAACCAAATGTTGGTTATAATTTAAAAGCAGTATCCCTCTTAATTTCGGCTAGCATCGGAAAACTTTCTATACGTAACACATATTCGAGTGTACTAATGTTCTTGCGCAAGAACTCGTTATAAGAATTGGCATCGGCAACTACAATCTTCAAAATAAAATCAAACTGACCCATCACATGATGGCATTCCATAATTTCGGAGTGTTGCTTCATTAACTCCTGAAAAGAAACAAAAGTATCTTCTGAATGGTTTTTAAGCTGGATCATTGGAAAGGCAGTAAACACGCTCTTGATTTTCTTAACGTTAATCAGGGCAACTGTACCGGTAATATAACCAAGTTTTTTTAAGCGATTTACTCGCTCTACGATAGGATTTTGTGATCTATGCGTCTCCTTAGCGAGCTGCCTATAAGTCATCAACCCATCGGTTTGAAGAAGGTTGAGGATTTTGATATCTGTTTGGTCAGGTTTGTATGAATCCATTATTTGCCAAAAGCTTATTGGACGTTCTTTAGGTAAAAATAATAGGGATAATAGCTGGTTCAAATATATAAAATTAGTTTTCCTTAATGCAAAATTCAGTCAAACTTTTGCAGTTAGCGCCTAGTATTAACTTACACCAATGTCAATTTTGGTTAAGTGAAAAAATAATATTCTGCTTAAGGGTTAAAATAGAAGATGTACAAAATAAATAGGAAGTTTATTAAACTAAAACTGAGTGTTTTTGCCAAAGTTATACAACATTAAGAATCTTTCGAACAATCCACTGAAATTTGAAACAACCAAATATAATATCAAAATAGCGTGTCAACTCAACAAGTACAACTTTGGAGATTCAAGGGAATTAATATCGATTACACAACTAATTTGGAATCGCTAATCCCAGATGTTAAAGGACTAAGCTTATTAAATAAAAGCAGTAAGACGATGATGATTGATTTTCTACCTTTTATTAAATGCTGCTGTACTGTGGCTATAAAAATGAAACTCACAAAAGAACACCTCTATCAGCAGAAGAGAGCTACTTTTAAAAGAACAAGAGTGCAAGTAGGAGGAAGGAAGTACAATTATGTTTGATAAGAAAACCTTGAAGATGAAGTTGATGTTGGTCTTGGTGTGTGCAGGAGTGCTAACCTTGGGTATTAAAATATATAGAAAAAGAAACAAACGTGTAGTTTCCGAAGATGAGGATATACACTGGATTTGAACATATGAAAGAAGAAAGAATATTAGTAATTGGTGCTTGTGGGCAATTGGGGCATGAGCTTACCGTTGCGCTAAAGAATAAGTACGGTGAAAAAGCCATCATTGCTTGTGATAGGCTGGAGTATGCAAAGGCGAATATAAAAGACGTAAAATACGTTAAATTAGATGTGATGGATAAGGCATATCTACAATTGGTGATTGTTGAAGAGCGTATTACCCAGATTTATCTGCTTGCCGCAGTATTGTCAGCCAGTGGAGAGAAAGATCCTGGAATGGCTTGGCAAGTAAATATGAATGGGCTGTTGAATGTGCTAGATCTTTCAGTCAGCTATCAAGTGGAAAAGGTTTTCTGGCCAAGCAGCATTGCAGTATTTGGTCCAGAAAGTCCAAAAGAGGATTGTGGTCAAAATGCTTTTACTATTCCTACTACAGTGTACGGGATCAGTAAGCTTTCAGGCGAATATTGGTGCAGGTATTATTTTGAAAAGTTCGGGCTTGATGTTCGGAGCTTACGTTATCCTGGTTTGATTTCCTATAAAACATTGCCAGGTGGTGGTACTACAGATTATGCGGTTGATATTTTTTACAAAGCAAAGGCGGGTGAAAAATACACTTGTTTTTTAAAATCTGATACTGCACTTCCTATGATGTTTATGGATGATGCGGTAAAGGCTACTTTAGATCTGATGGAAACACAGAAAGAAAACATCTCTATCAGAACGAGTTATAATTTGGCTGCTGTAAGTTTCACTCCATCAGAACTGGCTACAGCAATTAGAAAGGTTGAGCCAAATTTTGAAATCAGCTATGAGCCAGATTTTAGGCAAGAAATTGCAGATGGTTGGCCTGCTTCAATCAATGATAATGTTGCAAGAGAAGATTGGGGTTGGCTACCAAGATTTGGAACTGATGAGATTGTGAACGTGATGATGGAAAATGTAAAGGTAGAAAAGACATCATAATAGTCAAAAGAGACTATATATTTATGTTAGATTTAATAGTTAATTAATAAAACAGGGCATGGTGGATGCCTGCCCTGCTAACATCATATTTTATAAGTACATAATTAGCATTAAAAACAATTAAGCTAACCTCTTCAACGTTTGCTCATCTTTTACTCCATTAAAAAACATGGTCAACACCTGTTCAAAAACAGGGTCTGCATTTGATATAGCTGCAAACAAGGTCATGCTAGATTTCAGCTTCAAGTGATCTGGACTACCAAAAATGTAATTTGCATCTTTGCTTTTCAAATTCAAAAGTGAAGTGCTAATTTCAATTAATCTCTGCCCTAAAATAGGATGGTTAAGATAGGTTTCAGCTTCAACTGTGTTCTCAATAGCATAATATTGGGCAGTTTCTGAATACCCTAGCCCAGCAATTTGCGGAAAGATATACCACATCCAATGGCTTGTTTTTTTGCCATTTCTAATTTCTGCCAATGCAGTATGAAAATCTTTCTGTTGTGCTTTAATAAATCGATCAAGCTTATCCATACCAACTATTCGCCTCTAGTTGCAGGATTGGTTAGGTCACCATCAATGGCCTTGTCTAATGGTGTTCCTTCACCATCTGTAAATTTCTTTTCTTCTGGTGTATATTTGTTTGCTTTGGCTTTAGTTGCGTTTTGCTGCAGTTGATCATTAACTTGAGACTGCTTTTCATTTTGACCTGGTTGATCTTTAGGTGAATTTTCCATGGTTCGTTATTTTTAATATTAAAACACAGTGTCGCCATTTAAGTTTAACCTAAATTATTACTTGTATGTAATTACTAAATAAACTAGTTCTGTACATGATGTTCTACACGATGCACAAAATCATTTAGATCAAAGGGTTTATTGATAAAATCTTCTGCTTCGCATTTTGCTTTGATCTGGCTAAGTTGATTACCAGCCGACATTATCATTACCGGAATATCATATGTTTTAACATTGCGTTTTAACTTAGCACAAATGTCTAAACCGTTTCCATCTGGCAACATCACATCTAGCACCACCATATCTGGTTTGTGATGCTGCATCTCTTGCCAAAACATGCTGGTATTTGGACAAACTTTAACATCATACTGCTCTTCGATAAGCAAAAACTCTATCATCTCTCTAATTGTAGCATTGTCTTCTACTACATATATGCACTTTTTCATAGCTCATTTATTTAGGATGTATAGCTATAACTTTAATGATGATCAGAAGTTTACGATACTTTTCAACCTTTTAGAAGTTATTAACGTTTGGAGATTGTAGCCAGTAAATCTTAAAAATAGAGAAATAAAAAAGGCATACCCATGGGGTATGCCTTATCAATCAATTTTTTAAAATTATTTAACAGTATTGATGTCTATAACAACGGTTCTGTTGTAAAAACGTTCTTCTGGTCTACTGTTTTCGAAAGGAGCGCTATCGGTCGCTTCTCCATTTCCAGTTGTTTCAAACTTCACATTTCTTTTTCCTGCTTTTGCGAGTGCAGCTTCTAGTATTTGCTGTGTCTCTTGGGCTCTTTTGTTAGATAATTCTAAATTGTATTTTTCACTTCCAATGATATCTGTATGGCCATGAATAATTACAGTTGAATTTTCACTAATTAAAGGAGCTACTTCATCGGTAAGGAATTTAGCATAAGTAGCAGTAGTGTTAGCTTTATTAAAGTTATATAAGATACTATAACGCAAACCGTTTTCTGTTTGTTCTTCAGTACCCATTAGCTGTACAGCACTTTCTTTTCTAATCACATTTCCTGTTTTAGTAGTTCCCAACATCACAACTTTATAACTTCCAGGTGTATTGTTAGTGAAAATGGTTTTTCCAGAGATGCGCTCTTCGTTTTTAGTGAATGGACCATACTGTTTTGTTGTGCCATTTGGATCGGTAACATCAAGGGTGTATGAACTCAATACTTCACTTGCTTTACCCACATAAAAAGTAACAGCACTGTCTTTAGGATCAACCTGTGTTGCATTAATTTGAATAGGTTTCATGAGCTCACCGCCCAATACCATCAATAAAGCACTAGAATTACTCTGAATGTCAACTCTACGGTCACCTTCTCTTAATAAATTTAACTCTTTTTTACCACCAACCTGCTCTGAGGGATTGACAGGTTTAGTTCTTCCATTTGTGGCTATTCTATTTTCATTAATAGCATACACATCTACAAGGTATTTTTTAATTTCCATTGCAAATGTTTTACCCTCTACTGGACCTGCTAATGAAGCACCACTTAATGTAATGTTAGCTTCTGGATTTGCTCTCATACGGTCACCTAAAATATTTAGGATATTATAATAAACCTTAAGTTGTCTTTCAGAGCGAACATTCATGTTTTCAGAAGGTTCTTGTTGTAAATCTTCTTGTTTAAATTTAGCAGCCTGGGCAGGTGATAATAACACGTAACGAGATGGAATTGTTGTCGCTCCTTCATCAAAGAAAACATAATTAAGTATAGGTAAACTCTCACTTACCTTACGTTTCATGATTACAGCAGATGGCGCTTTAACACTAAAGTTAACATCTAAAGATACAGGCACTACCGCTGTTTCTGGCTTAGCTACAGCTTTACCTTTACCAAATTTAAATGCTATACCAGTTCGCACTGTTGTCATAGACCAACTTTCAATTTTTCTTACATCTTGTCCGAAATAAGGATGGAATGAAACGAAAGGAGCAATTACAAATTTAGTGGTGCTTGTTGGAGAAGATATATCAATATCATATCCTGCACCAACTTGTCCAGAAATTATATTTTTACGCACCTCACTAAACTCGCTTGAAGTATTTTCTTGTTTAAGCTGTGTGTAATCAAAATCTTTTTGAAGGTTAAAAGCAAGCCTAGGACCAGCAAAGAAAAATAGATTACCACCCCAAGGATTTACACGCAGAGTTGGTTCAATCGTAAGGTAACTTACATTAGTTGCTAAGGTTGCTGGGCAGTCACATGGTGCAATTACACCATCAAACTTTCCACCTCTACCATCATAACCAATATTAAGTGTGCCACCCCATATCGGTGTAGGTCGGTATTCAACAAGTACAGAACCAAAAGGTTTTACTCCTTTTCCTTCATGAAAGGCAGTAGGCACAATTAACCCATTGTTTAAGCGTTGTGTAGTGCCATCGAAAAAATTAAAATTTGATGCTCCTGCAACCCCAAACCACCATTTTGGTGGGGTAGTTTGGGCGTGAAGCGTAGTTTGTATCAACAATAGCATTAAACAGCATGCTATTGTTTTCTGGATGATTTTATTTAGGGCTAACATAGTTATATTTTTAATTGATAAATTAATTTGCAAACAATTGCTTATCGGTGATTGATTCGTTAACATTATTGCGGTACGTTAATAGTGGTGTTAACCATCGTTACCGATGCAACTAATGAAATCGCCCTTCCGTTAAGTACTGTTTGTACTGCATTACCTGCGGTAGAGAATGTAATACCTGCTGTAGAGATAATGTTACCAGTCATAATACCACCACCGGCAGAATTAATTACTGCTGCACTTCCTACATACCAGTATACATTTTTAGCTAATCCGCCATTAATCATTGATACGCTTCTAGCTCCAGCTGGACCAGCAACACCTACAGTTAAGCCTGCAGCGGTTTGGAAGAACCATTCTGCGTTTGGATTACCTTGTGCATCTAGCGTAAGATTACCATTTGTGATTTTAAATGTACCACTTGCTGATCTATAAATACCTGGAGGCAATGTTAATCCACCAAGCTCTCCAGCACCTGGGTCAGAACCACCTGGTTTAGACGCAGGCGAAATGCTATTGTAGGCTACCGTTGCATCCGCTAATCCTTGAGATGCTATTGCAAATGAAGTTGCATTTCCTGGGGCAGGAGGTGCCGTATAAATTCTACCAGTTACATTACCTCTATTTAAAGGCGTCTCGGTATAGATGTCTGCAGTAGTACCGTCATGGAAACCAGTGATTAATGTTGAAGCAGCAGTTGTACCAATACTTCCATTATTAATTACTGTATTCAATCCCATATTGGTAATACCAGCATTTCCACCAAAAGCACCAAACAAAGCAACGCTACCCAAAATATTTACTGGAGCTATTTGTGTAAAGTTTGCAGTAATATTTCTATTGGCTGTCATGGTAACAGTTAATGGATTAACTGAGCCAGATGCATCACCAGACCAAGATGTAAATACATAGCCTGGACTTGGAGTGGCAGTAAGCACAACAGTAGACCCATGGTTATAGGTAGCCGAATTAGGTGTTTTAAGAACAGCACCATTAACTGCCGTTACATTTAAAGTGTAAGTATTGAGGATGAAATTAGCAGTAAAGCTTCTATTTGCTGTTAATGCAAAAGTATAACTTGCACTAGTAGAAACCACTGCTCCTGTTGCTTTATCTATCCAGTTTACAAAGGTGTAACCTGTATTTCTAGTAGCTACTATAGTAACTGAAGCTCCACTTGCGTAAGATCCTTCACCATCTGTAGTACCACCACTTAAAGGGTTTGATGATAAGGTTACAGCAAATTGAGAAGCTGGTATCACTCTATAGTTGGCTACTAATGTTCTATTGCCAGTAATGATAAACTGGAAACTAGCACTTGTTGCTACAATATTTCCATTTTCAGTCCAATTTAAAAATGTATACCCGGCATTTGCGGCAGCAGTTACTGTAACAGGAGAACCTGCTGTGTAAGATCCAGATCCACTGTTAATTCCACCAGCTGCAGGGCTAGATGATAAGTTTACAGCAAAGTTACCTACTGGTACTGGAGCAAAATTAGCTACCAATGTTCTATTTCCAGCTATCGTAAACTGATAATTAGAACTTGTAGAAACACTTACACCGTTTTCAGTCCAATTGGTAAAAGTAAAACCTGCACTTGGTATTGCTGAAACAGTTGCGGTAGACGCCTGTGCAAATTGACCAGCACCTGTAACCGTTCCACCAACTGTTGGATTGGCAGATAACGTAATTAATGGAATACTTGTAAAAGTCCATGTATAGTCATTTACCATTGCCGTATGAAATACATCTTTCACAGCTGAAGTAACTGTTCCTGTGTAAGTGGCAAAAGGGGTAAGTGGTAAATCAGGCTTAAAAGTATATACCTTTAAATCTGCTGTGGCCGCAATTTTTCCTGCAACTAAAATACCAGCTTGTTTAATGGTAAAAGTACTACCATTAATAGATGCGGCATCCATGTCTGTATTAAAAGTAATGGTAATTAACTTATCCAATACTACATCTACAGCTTTATCCATAGGGTCTGTAGAGGTGATTACTGGACATAAGCCAACAACTTCGTCTTTAAAGTCATCTTTTTTACAACTTACTATTAATAGGGTTGATAATGTAATTACCGAAAGGAGGTAACTAAAAGTTTTAAAATAGCGCAGGGGTAGGCGCAACAAGGTAATGCCCTCTGTTGGAGTAGTTTTTCTTTTCATTGCAAATGTTGTTTAATTGATGTAATTGAGGCCTAACAATAAGAGAATATTGTTGATATAATTAGAATTTTATAATTAAGCCATAAGTTATAACTGTATTTGCAAAGCAGATGCCACTGAATGGAGAGCTCTTAAAATTTACGGTTGTATGGTAGGTATTTAACAGTAATGTTACCTTTGATGTAGGTTAAAGCTCTTAACTAATAAGTAATTTTTTTTAAAAACTAATAAATTAACAACGGATAAAAAAATGGGTTATGCTCTGTTTAAAGGAATTAGTGTAAGATTTTAACTAATAATAAATTGAATGAAATTTATTGTAAATCAATTAGTTATGATTTATTTTTGAATGTTGCATTGTTAAGTTTATGGACTTATAAGCCTTATAATGAGGCTACTATTAACGATTTTTTTTCAATCAACTCAAAAAAGCACATATTATTGTAACATGAATTTTCTTTTAGGTTAATTATAAGTAAGCGAGCTAAATTTTAATCCCATTAGCATTGCGAAAGACCTGAAATAGATTCATTGTATAATTGTACAAAAGTAAATGCTCTACAATTTAGAATAACTGAGAGTGCCAATAGATAAAGGGTCACATAAATAGAAGCCTTACTTTTCTATAGGTGGCAAGGTAAAAAAGAAACTACTGCCTTTGCCTACTTCGCTTTCTGCCCAAATCTGTCCTTTATGCCTTGCTACAAAATCATAACATAAGCCTAAACCTAGTCCTGTTCCTTTTTCTCCTTCTGTTCCAAAAGTACTTAAACTGGTTTGATTAAAAAGTAGGGCAAGCTGTTCTTTAGAGATTCCAACACCGGTATCACTTACAGAAAATCTGATCCCACGTTCATTTGTTGCTACAGCAATGGTTACTTTACCTTTAACTGGTGTGAATTTAATAGCATTTGTTAGCAGGTTTCGAATAATTGTTTCAAGCATGGCTCTGTCAGCTTCAAGGTCAATGGGTTCTTTTAGTTCAATAACCACCTCGATGTTTTTTTTAATTGCCATGGCCTCTACAGTCTGTATACATTTATTCAATAATTGTTGTACATTGTCAATTTTTATTGGATTGAAGGTAACAGAATTGAACTGCGATTTTGCCCATTTAAGTAAGTCTTCTAATAGATCATTGGCACTTGAAAGTTCGCGTTTCATGGCCAGTAAATAATTTTGGAGTTGCTCTGGGTCTGTTTCTGGTAAATCATCAATGGTTAAGCTCAGCAATTGTAAGCTACCTGCTATTGGATTGCGCAAATCGTGACCGATGATAGAAAGAAGTTTACTTTTTTGTTCGTTAGAAGCAGTAAGTTCTGAATTTAAGGCTTTTAATGCATTTTCCTGAAATTTTCTGGTAGTTACATCACGCATGCTCCCTTCGGTAGCAACGATCACTCCATTTTCTACAATTAGTCTAGCATTTACAGAAGCGTAACGCAGTTCTTGGTCGCTGGTTTTCAATCTTACTTCAAAATCTATTACAAAACCATGAGTGCGCAGGCTTTCTATAATTCTTTCTCTATCTTGTGGATAAAAATAGAAGTTAGCTACAGGCTTACCTATAATTTCATGGCGAGGGTAGCCAGAATATTGTTCTATGGATGGGCTTATCTCAGTTACTAAACCCTGGTGGTCTGTCTGGTAAAATACATCTTGTACGTTCTCAAAAATAGTACGGTATTTTTTCTCACTCAGCACAAGGTCGTTTTCAATTTCCTTTCTTTTGGTAATGTCTTCTATTTGTGAAACATAATATAACGGTGTACCATCATAATCATGTAACATAGTAGCGGCAATAATAACCCAAATTACATTCCCGTTTTTATGCAAGTAACGTTTTTCATACTTGGTGCGTTCCATTTTACCAGTGGCAAAATCACTTAACATGGACGCTGTTTTTTCAAGATCATCAGGATGTGTAATGTCTTTTATCGAAAGGGCTTTTATTTCTTTTTCAGTATAGCCCAGCATTTGACAAAGACTCTTATTTACCCTTTTCCAATTGCCCTCAGGACTAATAAGCGCCATGCCAATGAGCGAATGTTCAAATGCCAGCTTAAACTGTGCCTCGCTTTTATCTAATTCTTGCCTTAAAAGGGTGCTCTTTGTAATATCAAATGCAATAGCCCCAACCATACGTCCTCCACTATTTTCATCAGCAAAAGGAAACTTATAGATTTTGTAAACTTTTGGATGGCCTTGTTGGTCTCTTACTGTTTGCTGAAAATCTATCCCTTGACCTTTTTCTAGTGCCTGCTCAATCTTGTAGTTAGCAATCATGCCAATTTCATGGCCAAATATTTCTTCACTCTTCTTACCTACTACATCTGGAGTAAGATGAAGAGTGTCGTAAAAACACTTATTGGCATATTTAAGTACGCCATCCGCTCCAGCAATCCAAGCCAAGCCCGGAAAATGGTTCATGAAAAGCTGGAAACGATTTTCGTTCATCACTACATCATTATTCACGGTTACATCTTCGCTGGTCATCATCATGCCAGCAATTTTTCCGTCGTCACCTAAAAAATGCCTTACTTCCCATTTAAGGTACATAACCGAACCATCTGCTCGTTCAAACCTATCATTGATAGCATTCTGATCCTTTCCTTGCAAACATTGTGCATGAATTTCTTTCCACCTATCGCTAATTTCAGGAAATACCTCGTAATGAGATCTGCCAATAAGCGGAGTATTATGTAAATTGTAAAAAGAAATCCATTTTTCTGAGGCGGCAAGATAACGCATATTGGTATCAACAATTGCCGTTGGCAATGGAGATACCGCAAGGATATGCTCGATTAAGGTCGAAATTTTTTCCATCGGGTAGATTGGCTTATACTGGTTACACAAATATAGGCAATTAGAGCTGTTTTGACCTACCTTATTTGTGTTTTTTAAATAAGTTTAAGATAAGGAGTACGCTGATTATTGATATTGATGGTTAATATGTTAATTTCAAAAATACAAGCCTTAACTATCATTGAAATGATTAGCATTTTTAAATTTTAGCAGTTATACTTTTGGTACTTCTTAATTAAAAAGTTAGACGGTTGTGGCTTGTGCCTTTTTTACCCATTCTTCAAATAATTGTTGTACGCCTATTATTAAATTTGCTGTTGCGTTAAATAGTGTGGTTAGTAATAGCTCATCTATTTGATACGTACTTTCATACCGAGCTTTGATGTAGGCTTCTTCTAATATAGTAAATAAATGAAGCTCTTTTCTTTGGATGGGGTTAAACAAACCCATCAGACCTGGACAGTAATGTAATGCATGTTTGCGCAATACCAATAATTCATGACTTCTGAAATCCTTTCCTTTAAAAGCTACAATCAAGCTTCTTAATGAAAATTCACAGGCTTGTTGCAACATAAAAGCTGCCATTCCATGTTCTTGGTTATCCAAAAACGATTTTGCCCCCTCAAAGAAGTTAGTAGCCTTCTGAGTGTGATGCTTAAACTCTGTTTTTGTTTTTAGCTGATTTTCTGCCAAATAAATCAAATTTGGTTTTGGGAGCATGAAATCGGTGCTTCGTTGGTAGATGCAATTTGCCCGGATGCATAGTGTTGCATAATAAAAATGACACTGTGTAATCATATTGGCCATAGTACTATAGGCGTGTATCGCACAGCTGATGTTTGGATAAGCCAATAAAGTGAAATTAACAAGGCTTTGGATATCATCTAATGGCTTATATAGGTATTGATCGAGTACAATGGTAAGACTACAATTATTGGTGCTAGCACAATGGTAAAAAATATAACCTACTGGAATTATCTCTTTTAAAATCTTTACAATAGCAGAGAGGTCTTTCAAGGTGTAATTCTCCTCATCAAATTCTTCATCCTTATAGTTTTGCTGATAAGAAGCCAAGCAACGTTGGGTAATATAATTGAGCTCTGCATAAAAGAGATGAGTAATACTCATGTGCTCATTTATTTCATCATCAGGAGGTAGTAAAGGCAATAGCGAACTCTCTATAAGTTCGGTAGGGTAATACCTGAACAAACTATTTAGTTCTTTTTCATAATCTAGTATCAAAATTTGTTTAGGCTTCATGTGTTGCAACTGTTAAAACTTCGGCGTTAGGAATTGCTGTAATGATGATATAAAAGGCTTCGGTTATTTTTTGAAGCGTTAGGTACTGTTCAAAAGCATATTCTGGAGTAATACCATTAATGTCTACATTATTACTTAGGCCAGCCTCTAACCATTCTTTTAGGCCCAACCTAAGTTTAATAATATTTGGCAAGGTTAATTGTTCCTTGCAATAAGCTAAAGGGTTTGTTCTATAATTTAGGGCCAACAAATGTGGAGATTCATCACTTAGTGTTAATTCTCCATTTTCAATATGGTCATCTCTAATCTTTAATAACCATTGGCCAAAAACTTGCTGGTTATTTTGATTTGGCTTAGGCTTATAAGTTAAATTGTTGGTTACGATAAAGTACCCAGCTTGGATGAGTAGGAGGTATTGGTTGTAGATAAAAAATAGATCATTTGGGTTTTCGTACCTTAAATTTTCGGTAATAGCTGCAGTATACCATTTTTGAAGTTCTTGTCTGTAACCACTGAGGTTAGTAAAGCTAAAAAATGATTCAATCATCGAAAAGGGATTCGCCGCTACTTTCGGTTCAAAAAGAAATGGCTCCGTTAAGGCGAAATTTAATAAAGGGTTTTGATAGGTAGGGATCCTGAAACTGTTTTTGCTCACAATCCTTTCATGGATTAACCAGCAAGCTGCAATTAGCTTTTTTGCATTACCGTATAAAGGCACAATAAAAGTGGTATTTTCTATAATGCTACCAGTGTTTAATCCTACAGCTATCCATTTTTTTAAAATTTGCAGGTAAAAATGAAGGTCATGTTTTTTAAATACCGCTTTAATGGCTTTAAAGGGGTTGATCAGTTCTTGCACCTTCAGCTGATAAGGAAAGTAGGATAGGGTTTGTTTTTCGGTAATTAAGAAGGTTGTTTCTACTTTAGCTTTATTTTCTAGTAAGGGAAGTTCTTGAGGTAGTTGGAGCAACTCATGGCAACTTTCGAAGAGTATTACCATCTTTTCATAGAAGAAATACAAGTTGGATAGGTTAATCCTTTTTTTTCGTGGTTTGCCACCCAATAACAATTCCATCCAATAATCTATAAAAAGGAGATGGTCGTTTAATGCGCTGGTGCTGAAAAACCCTTGGATGTCATCTAAAAATTTTGTTTCGTTTAGGTTAAATATGTTGTCTTTCATAGGAGGTGTGGTATTTTGAGGTAGATTTAATAACTTGCGTTGTCATCTCTAATCTATGACTTATATAAGGATTATCTTAATATTGTAAGATAATCTTATTAACATTTTGTTAAATGACTGAAAACGAACGACTAAAACTTATTATTGATAAGCTTCATTTCAAAACCCAAAAGGAATTTGCTGTTAAATTGAACATTCAAAGTGGTTCTTTATCAGATATAATTAGGGGAAAGGGTGGTATGAAGATCTCTAATGCCATTAAGGATAAGTTAACATTTATGTTTAATGTGAATCAAGAATGGTTAACCGAAGGTATTGGCGAACCCTTTCTTAAAAAAGGACCAATCGTTTCTGAAACTAAAGAGGGGGTACCTTATTTTGATGTTAGCCTAGCTGATATCAATCACTCTGTATTTATGGAAGAAGAGCCAGAATACTTTGTAAACTATAAACCTTTTAATGATTGTACAGCTTACTTACCTGTATACGGAGATAGCATGTATCCGAAATATGCTTCTGGCGAAATTATAGCAGTTAAAGAAGTAACAAATTTTGAAGTATTGCAATGGGGCGAAGCTTATGTAATTATGGGTGATGATACTACAAATGGCATTAGAAGCATTAAACTGGTACATCAACATGCCGATCCGAATAAATTAATATTGCGTTCAAGTAATCCGAATTTTAAAGGAGATACCATAATCAATAAAAAAAGCATTAGCTCCATGTATATTATTAAAGGGAAAATTACCAGAAATTTGATTTAAGCCTTTTGTAATATCTCAAGATGCAATCCAATTTCTCTCCCGATCTCTGGAAATAATAGATTTTTTTATGCATTAAAAAACGCTTGTTTTAAACTATATTTTTATGCGTAAAATGTTCATATTCTTTACATTGCGTTTTATTTTAACTATTCTTTCCAGTAAACTATGTAAATAATTTTCTCTTTGCAAGGGTGAAATAATATATCAGTAAAACCATAAACAAGTTAGATAGCAGTAGTTATAATATTGAGAAATAAAATTAGTTGAATTTATGACTTATATGCGTTTTGATGCAGCTGTGCATTAAATATATTGATGTTACCTCTGTAAAATGAAAAGGGCTGCCCATCCGGACAGCCACTTTTTCAAACCAAATATAAATGTGTATGAACAGGACAAATATACAAATTAAATAAAGACTACCAAATTAGTAGTATTTATTTTTTTATGTTTTTTTCGTTGCCAATTTGTCTTCATTTTTAATGATGTTGAATGAATTCAAAATTATTTTTTTTACTCAAATGTTTTGAAATCCATTGCTAGAAGAGAAAAAAAACAGCTATATTACTATTGGTTTTTTGAAACCGTACTGAAGTTAAAAGCGTGCAACTATCTAGTCCAATGTACTATGAAAAATACCGATTTATTTAACCTATTCGAGTTATCACCAGTACCCATTTGGATATTTGATGTGTCTACCTATAAATTCTTAGACGTAAATAAAGCTGCTATTGAACAATATGGTTACAGTAAAGACGAATTTTTGTCGATGACTATTCATCAGATCAGACCCCCTGAAGATATAGAGAGGATAGAAGGGATTATAAAAGAAAATGTGGAGACAGGTATTTTCTACACAAATACTTTTAGACACATTCTTAAAAATGGAGAAATAATTAACGTTGAGATAGCCAGTAACCTGATTAATTTTGAAGGAAAAGAGGCAAGAGTAGTTTTAGCAATAGATATTAGTGAAATACTGCATGCACAAGAGGCTTTGAAAATGAGCGAAGAACGCTTTAAAGCTTTAGTCCGAGATGGCTCTGATTTGATTACAGTAATAGATCGTGATTTTAACTACAAATATGTAAGCCCGGCATCTAAACGGGTATTTGGCGTTGAGCCTGATTTTTTTATCGGTAAAAATGCTTTTGCCTACATCCATCCAGATGATCTCGCATTAGTAGAAAAGGAAGCTATACAGATTTGGGAGTATAAGCATATTCAGCTTTCGCCTTATCGTTACCGTGATTTAAATGGGAATTGGCTTTGGATAGAAACTAGGGCTACAAATCTATACCATGAACCTGCAATACAGGGTATTGTTTGTACATCTAAAGATATTACAGAACGCATTAAAAATGACCGCATTGTACAAGAGAATATCGAACGTTATAATATTGTGTCTAAAGCCACCAGTGATATAATTTGGGATTGTAATTTCGTAAATGATACAATTGCATGGAATAAGGCAATTAATGGTGTTTTAAAGTATAAGAATAAAGAACATACTACTTATAAATGGTGGCTAGAACAGATACATGAGGAAGACAAAGAGAGAGTTCTAGCTAAATTAGAGCGTTGCATAGCAAGTGGTTCTACTAAATGGGAAGATGAATACCGTTTTCGCTGCGGAGATGGCAGCTATAAATATATTTTTGATCGTGGATTTGTACTCTTGGATGAAAAAGGCAAAGCTTACAGAATGATAGGTGCTATGCAAGATATTACAGCTAGAAAGGAAGAAGAAGCTTGGTCTGAGGTATTAGAATCTGTAGTAGTAAATGCAACAGATGCAATTTTGATTACAAATGCTGCAGAACAACCGGTTATTATTTATGTAAACGATGCCCTTGTGGAGATGTCTGGCTATAGCAGGGAGGAGTTGATTGGTCAGTTTCCAGATATATTGCATAATAAACATTCCGATCAACGAGCACTTAATAAACTAAAACAAGCTATTAAAGATCAAAAACCCTGCGCAGTAGAGTTGGTAAATTATACTAAACAAGGACAAAGCTACCACGTAAGTGTTACCCTTAATCCGATATTTGAAGGGGATGGGAAATTGGCCAGATGGGTTAGTATTAGACGAGATGTAAGTGAGTATTGGCGCCACATGGATGAGATAGAAGAGCAGAATAGAAAGCTAAATGAAATTAGTTGGATGCAATCTCATGTGGCAAGAGCACCGTTGGCAAGAATCTTGTCTCTTGTAGAATTGCTAGCACATAGCAAAGACGAACAAGAGCGTTTAGAACTAATGAAATACCTCAAATCATCAGCAGATGAGTTAGATCAAATTATTACAACTATTGCCAATCAGACTTGATTTTATCCAGATAGTATTAAAAGTATAAATTTTTCCTACCTGCCGTCGATTTGCAAATTTTATCGATGTATTTGAGCTTTACGCTTTGCGTAAGGCAACAATTAATTCTCTGTTAAATCTTATGGGATTATAATTTACTCCAAGCAGGAGTAAGTCGTATTTTTAATACTAATATTTTTAGTATAACTTTGTTAAAACATCCAATTAAGAGCTCCAAATTCATTAATTGTATATCAGTAGGTAATAACCTTTTAGAACAAAGAATTTTTAAATACAATGGAAAGTGAAATTTCTGAAAGCTTAAATGCACTACACTTATTGCTTAATGATGAGGCTACCAAAGTAATTTCACCCTATCCTGGAGAAACAGAATGGCATAGTGGTTGGAAAAAGGCTTTTCCAGTTAGTTATCGTGAAAAAACGTTCTTAAATAAACTTGAAGGCTATTACCATAGAGCTGATGTTTTTACACCTTGTGGTACGGCAATCGAATTTCAAAATTCTCCGATTTGTGTAGCAGAATTGCAGAGTAGGGAAGCTTTTTATCCTAATTTGATATGGGTGGTGAATGGTGCAAAATTTAAAGGCTTTAAAATTTTAAAACACTTGCCAGATGTAGATGATCCTAAGCTTGCTGCATTTGAGTTTCGCGATACAGCCAACCTTTGCATGGTGCGAAAGAGTGATGTATTGTCAGGTATTGTAAAACCTAGAGTACTCACATTTCATCACCCAGAATTACGACACATTCCTTTAACCTCACATTATTATTCCTTTACTTGGCGTAATCCTCACCGGGTTTGGTATGAAGCCAAATGTATGATTGTGATTGATTTAGGTGGATACTTTCTCTATCAACTGAAACAACGGAAGCAAAGTAGTGGAGATTATGCCTACCTCCACATGATTCCAAGAAAGGATTTTATTGAGCGATACGTAAAAAAATGAGTAGATTATTTAGTTAGAGATTATCTAACTGTTGATATAAGTACTCGCTTTGTTGCCACTTAATTTTTAGTGGTGCTTATTTATAAAATTAGTGCTAGTATTTTAGGTAGATAAAATTAAGAATTTTAGAAACTATTTGACTGTTTGCTTGTTGCCTATAAAATTAAAACATTTAAATTATGGGATTTATTAAATCAGCTCTTGTTGGAGCAGCAATTTATGCAGGAATACAATATATTACTAAAAAAGATATATTAACTGGAAGGTCTATTTTAGATGAGCTATTAGAAAAAGCTCCAGAATTTATAGACAAAGCAAAAATTTATGCAAAAGAAGTAGAAATTAAAGTAGAGCAACCAATCGACCCACATTATTCTTAATTAGTTTATTATCCATATATATTGCGATTAGAACAAATAGGGCATTACTTTTGTAAATATTTGGTAGTAAGCTTTATTTTAATTATATTTGCAACTTATTAATTACAATATAATGCAACAAGGAACAGTAAAATTTTTCAATGAGACAAAAGGTTTTGGATTTATTACACCAGCAAACGGTGATGCCGAAATTTTTGTACATGTATCAGGTTTAATCGATCAAATTCGTGAGAATGATTCAGTAAGCTATGATATCGAGCAAGGCAAAAAAGGCCTAAACGCAGTTAATGTTAAGATAGACTAAGAGATTATCCTTCATAAATTGAGAAGCATCCGTCCATTTGGCGGATGTTTTTTTTTGCCTAAATTTTTCTAATTACTGTAATTAGAAAATAGATCTTGATACAGAATATACTGCCCCTAGATATTTAATATAATTAACACTCTTACAAGTTTTAAAAGGTGCAATTAGTTGTTTTTAGCTAAAAATTTTAAAACTTTTTAAAATTGAAAGCATTTATGATACTAATCAACCTAAATATCAAATATCATGGAAAATCAAGATTATCAACCAGAAAATCAGTATTCAAATCAACAAGATGAAAATACTGGAGAAATGAACCGTTCAGAAGAAAACAATCAAGAAAACGGAAACACTCAAAATCAAAGCCAAAATCAAGCTAATGGGGGCCCTTCTTATGGTACTTCTTCTCAGAATGAGCAAAACGATCCTTCAAGGGAAGAAAATCAATTTAGAGAAGGACAAAACCAGAACCAAGGTGCTCAAAATCAAGTAAATCAGAGCCAAGAACAAGATCAGAATCAATCAGGTTTACAAAATGATGGTCAATCGAATACTTTCGGCCAAACTACCAATAATCAAACTACTGGAAATGGAGATCAGGAAGATGATATAGCTAACGAAGGTGATGGTTCTGATGAAGAAGATCAGTTTGAAGATGATGAACTAGATCAAGGATCATTTGGAGATAACGAAAGTAGCCTGGGAGAAAGAGGTGATAACGGACTTTAATTAAATTTAACTTCAAAAAAAGCCTCTTGCAAAAGGGGCTTTTACGTTTATCATATTAACTACCTACGCTCTCCAATCTGTTGTCTCCACATAGAATAATAAAGCCCTTTGAGTTCAAGCAATTCTTCATGACTGCCTGCCTCAGAAATCTTCCCTTTTTCTAATACATAAATCGTGTCTGCATGCATAATGGTAGAAAGCCTGTGTGCAATTAAAATAGTCATTTGCTCACGCCTGTTAGAAATTTCTCTAATAGTGGTCGAAATTTCTTCTTCTGTTAAAGAGTCGAGTGCAGAAGTAGCTTCATCAAAGATCAATAACCTTGGTTGTCTTAGTAATGCTCTAGCAATTGAAATACGTTGTTTTTCTCCTCCTGAAAGCTTCATTCCATTTTCGCCAAGGATAGTGTCTATGCCATTTGAAGCTCTTTGAATTAAGCCAGTAGCTGATGCTTTTTCTAACGCACCTAAAATATCGTCTTCTGTAGCATTTGGGTTAACAAACAACATATTTTCGCGGATAGAGCCAGCATATAGTTGTGTATCCTGGGTAACAAAACCAATTTGTCTGCGAAGTGGATTGTAACGTATTTTTTCAGCATTTACACCATTAAACATTATTCCTCCTTTTAAAGGAAGATAAAGACCCACTAATAATTTAACTAAAGTAGATTTTCCAGAGCCAGATGGGCCTACAAAAGCAACCGTTTGACCTTTCTCAATCTCGAATGAAATATCATCTATGGCATTGTAACCAGCTGTTTTATGTTTAAAAATAACATGCTGAAACTCTAATCGCTCTAATTTTCCAAGTTCTACAGAGTTTTCTGGACGTAGTTCTACATTTTTGTGCATCAAAGCATCAAAAGTTTTTAGCGATGCATCTGCTTCCCTATATAAAATGATCATGTTACCAAGATCCTGCAGGGGAGTAAATATAGCAGTAGAAATAAACTGCATCGCTATTAATTCTCCGGTTGATAAAACTTTTCTAAAAATTAGCCATAACAAAATAAACAATACCGACTGTTTCAGCAGGTTGAGTAGGTTTCCTTGAAAGAAAGCAAGCATACTTACTTTTTTTGCCTTTAACATTTCCAGATTAAAGATTTTAAGGGTTTGAATGTTCAGTCTCCTGATTTCTGAGAAAGTAAGTCCCAAGCTTTTTACCAGCTCTATGTTGCGCAAACTTTCGGTAATGATCCCTGCCTGACTATCGGACTGGCGATTAATAGAGCGCTGTATGGTTTTGATTTTTTTAGAGATTAATCCAGTTAATGAGCCCAAAAGTAACACGCCCACAAAAAATACGGGTACCAATAACCAGTTTTTGTTAATGCTATACCAAAGCAAAAAACAGATTCCTACGGTTGATGAAAAAAGAATATTGATAAATGCATTGATAAATCTTTCTGCATCTGTTTTTACTTTTTGCAAAACAGATAGGGTAGTGCCGCTGCGGCTTTCCTCAAATTCTTGGAAAGATAGACGAAGTGTTTGTTTTAAACCATCATTAAAAATACCCATCCCAAATAGAGCGACAGCTTTTCTTGTAGTAAATTCTTGTATTGCTTTACAAAATTTAGCTACTACTGCTATTGCCAATGCAATTAACAACCAGTAAGTCACTTCGGCAATGAGTTGTCTCTCGCCAAGATTATTTTTGTTGGTAGAATATTCGTCTATGATACGGCCAAATATAACTGGATCTATAAGGTTAAGTAATTGTGCTATGCCAGCCAAACCAAGTGAAAGTGCAATTAATGCACGATGTGGTTTCAGGTATTTCCAAAGTATTTTCATCGGCTCAGTAATTCATGTGTATAATGATCATTTTATGAAAAGGGATGATTGTTTAATTGATAAAATATAATTGAATAAAGATAACAGTAGCGAGACAAGGATGTTTTGGCTACAGTGGTAATATAAAGAAAAAGGATTCGCCAAGTTCCTAACTATGTCATAATATCGCCAATCCTTGCCATTTTCATCTCATCACTGTAACTTTAAATAAAATAAATTAATATGAATACAGAGAAAGCAGTTCTTGCTGGAGGTTGTTTTTGGGGAGTTGAAGAATTAATCCGTCATTACCCAGGCGTAATTTCAACAGTTGTTGGTTATACCGGTGGTGATGTACCAAATGCTACCTATAGAAATCATGGTACACATGCAGAAGCAATTGAAATTGTATTTGACCCTGCGATTTTATCGTATCGTAAATTGTTAGCGTATTTTTTCCAAATTCATGATCCTACAACTAGAAATAGACAGGGAAATGATATTGGTACCTCTTATCGCTCTGCTATTTTTTTTATCGATGATAAACAACGTGAAACTGCCAATGCATTAATAGCTGAGATGGAAGCTTCTGGAGTTTGGCCGGGGAAAATTATTACTGAAGTATTACCAGCAACTGATTTTTGGAATGCAGAAGCAGAACACCAAGATTATTTACAAAAGAACCCTTATGGCTATACCTGTCATTTTGAAAGGCCAGATTGGAAATTAAGTTAATATTAGTGGGGTAGGCGATCTTTAATAATCCCATATATTAATGTACCCAGTAAGGCTCCAGCAACAACTATAAGCATAGATAGGTATCCATAACCAATATTCACAAACATAGGGCCAGGGCATGCACCTGTTAATGCCCAGCCTAATCCGAAGATAATTCCACCAAAGATATAACGGTAATAGCCTTTATCCTTGTCTTTAAAAACAATGGGCTGTTTAGCTGTATCTTTTAGCTTAAATCTTTTAATCATCATTACAGATAAAGCACCAAGTACTACGGCAGTGCCGATAATACCATACATGTGAAAAGATTGGAACCTGAACATTTCCTGTATCCTAAACCATGAAATTGCTTCAGACTTGCTCATGACGATGCCAAATAGAATACCTGCTAATATAAATTTGATTGCTTTCATATTTTAAATAAATAAGGCATAAAGAAAAATGTCATAAGTAAACCGCCAATAAAAAAGCCAATTATTGCCAATAGTGAAGGGAACTGGAAATTAGAAAGGCCAGATATGGCGTGGCCTGATGTACAACCACCAGCATACCTAGATCCAAAACCTACTAAAATACCACCAAAAAGCAGTAGGAAAATTGTTTTTGGTTCGGTTAAGGTCTGGAGTGAAAACAATTCTGTTGGATTTAGCTCACCGTTAAAAGAAATATTTAATTGTTTAAGATCTTTAATGGTTGTTGCTGAAAGTTGAAGTTCATTAGGATCACTTAAATAATGTGAAGAGATGAAGCCACCAATTATAGCACCTACTAAAAATAATAGATTCCATTGCTGGCTTTTCCAATCAAAGTCGAAAAATTTTACTTTTCGTCCTGCACCTGCCATTGCACACAAATTGCGCAGGTTAGCAGAGAAACCAAATGATTTGCCCCAAAACACCAATAATAGCATAATGACAACAATCATAAACCCTGAAAAATACCAAGGCCAAGGTTGTTTAATAAGTTCCAACATTTTAATTTATTTTGTAGTGAATTTATCTATCAATTTCATGGTCTCAAGCGCTGTTTCACCAGTACACGGGTTATCAGCTTTCCCTAAGAAATAATCAACCACTTTAGCAATCATTGGTTGTTGCACATGAGTTAAGGGCTCAGTTTCTTCGATTTCGGTTTGTCCATTTTGCGTAATGGTTATTTTGTGACCAAAAATAGGAAAACTGATTTTCCCATTTGTACCATAAATTTCACAACAATCAAGCGCATCAGCTGCAGCTACATTAAAACACCAGTTTCCATTAAAAACAACGTTATTTTTAAATAGAATTTGACCAGTAACTACGTCATCAACACTACTTTTATTAACTGAGGTAGACATTCCATAAAAAGATTCAATAGCACCAAAAAAGTAAATCATGAGATCAAGTTGATGAGGGGCAAGATCATGGAATAGGCCACCACCAGAAATTGATGGGTCAATACGCCAATTTGTTGCAGTTTGTGCAATGATATCAGTAATTTGTGGTTGCAAAAGATTAAGATTAACCAAACGTATATCGCCTATGGCACTTTTATCCAACAAAGATTTAATTTTTAAGAACATGGGTTGCGCTCTGCGGTAATGAGCTACAGTAAGCTTTATATTATTTGCATTAGCTGCGTCTACCATGCGTTTACCTTCTGTGTAATTAAGTGACATCGGCTTTTCTACATATACTGGTTTTTTAGCTTGGATTGCCTTTAAAACATATTCAACATGGCTAGAAGGTGGTGTGGCAATATAAATCGCATTTACTTCTGGGTCGTTAATCAGTTCATCTGCATTTGCAAACCATTTAGGCACACCATGTCTTATTGCATAGTCTTTGGCTTTATTAGCATCTCTGCGCATTACTGCTATTAATTTTGAATTGGGTACTTTGTTAAATG
Organism: Pedobacter polaris; assembly: GCF_005116505.1. Taxonomy (GTDB): domain Bacteria; phylum Bacteroidota; class Bacteroidia; order Sphingobacteriales; family Sphingobacteriaceae; genus Pedobacter; species Pedobacter polaris. The sequence goes on along the minus strand of NZ_SWBR01000002.1, from coordinate 741,018 downwards.
CTGGCCCACTTTTTACTTCAGTAACATCACCACAACCAATTATACCCCAATTTACTCTTTCCATATTTTCAAACATCAAGAAGGGTACAAGATATTTATTTTCATTGAAGGAAGGAAACTAGATTACAATGAATGATTTTCAATCTTAAAAAAGGTAAGTTTATTACATTATGGTGTTGATTTGTTATTATAAAAGGAAAAACCAAAACCTATCTTTGCTACTTTAATAGAGCTCCCATTGAACATTAAAAAACTAAGTTCCGAAAACCAAAGTAAGGCTACAATACTTGCTTTTGCACTCATTCCATTATCAGGTTTTGCCACTGATGTCTATATTCCATCCTTACCAACCATGTCTAGAGAGCTAGGTGTTAGCGACTTACAAGTACAATTAACTCTTGGTATGTTTCTAATTAGTTATGGTGTTGCACAATTATTTGTCGGTAGTTTACTAGATAGTTTTGGCAGATATAGAATTGGATTGATTAGCCTTTTTGTCTTTGCTTTGGCTAGTGTGGTTATAGCCAATACCGCCAATATTTATTTAATTTATTTGATGCGAATTATCCACGGGATCACCGTAGCAGCTATTGTAGTATCTAAAAGAACCTTTTTTGTCGATGTTTTTTCTGGCGATAAGTTGAAAAATTACTTAAGTATGTTTTCTATTATATGGGCAACAGCTCCAATTATAGCACCTTTTGTAGGCGGATATTTGCAAAGTTGGTTTGGTTGGGAGTCTAACTTTTATTTCTTAGCTGTGTTTGCTATGATAATTTTAGTGTTAGAATTGAGTTTTAGTGGTGAAACCATTAAACAAAAGATGGAATTTAGCTTTCGGAAAATTGCTTCTATTTATATAGATATGGTTAGTACAGCTAGTTTTACCCTTGGTATTGTAATGCTTGGCCTTTCTTACGGGATGGTAATGATATACAATATGACTGGGCCATTTGTAATTGAGCACCATTTTGGCCTTTCACCAATTGCAGCAGGATACAGTTCATTGTTATTAGGTGGGGCTGTAATGGTTGGTGGTTTATTGGGTAAGGCCACAATTAATAAACCTTTCATTGCTAAACTTTCGGTTAATATTGGTTTGCAATTGCTATTTGTGGTGGCGATGTTGGTGAGTGTAAACTTTGTTGCCAATCTCTATTCTATGGTATTTTTTGCCTTTATCATTCATGCTTGTTCAGGTTATACTTTTAATACTTTTTTTACTTTTTGTCTTTCTCGATTTCCAAAAAATGCAGGAATTGCAAGTGGATTAACAGGTGGGATCAATTATGTGATTGTTTCTTTTTTAACCTATGGTGTAATTGCCTTAATACCAGCAAAAGATGAACTTAATTTGGCCTATAGTTATACATTATTAATTGGCATGTCGATATTGATAATGTTTGTAATTGTTAGGATGAATAAAAGGAACCTGCAGTAATGGCTTAGATTTTTCAAACAATCTGGTATTTCGGATGTTGTTAAAATACAATCTAAACAAAAGGGTAGTCAATGCTTTGACTGCCTTTTTTTATGTTAAAACATTATGAATGATACAACAGCACTGATACTTGGGCTAATTTCTTGCTCAGGCGGACTACTTGTTTTTTATAGCATATTTAAAAAAGATAGGAATGACAAGCCCAGATAAATAAAATGATTTTAGTGAGGATAAAAAAAGGCTATTAACAATAAAGTTAATAGCCTTTTAAATAAGTTGAAATTATAACTATTTTTCTACTACTACGTGATATTTAGCTTTCGTTGTAGTTGTACTGTCAAACCAAATGGTATAAATTTTACCAGCTTGCAATTCACTTCCTGCAATGGTTGTAATTTCTAATGAACCAGTCATATTTACATTTAAAGCAGTATTTGCATCAACAGTTTGATAAGCAGAGGCTGCACTAAAAGCTAAAGCGTTAGCTAAAGCCACACCTGTTGAAGTTGTTACATTTACTGTTCCCGCTAAAAGAGGAGCAACATTAACAAATCTAACTTTGGCTTTACCGCTAACTGTTGCATTGTCATTTGCATAACTATTAATAGTATAATTTCCATTGGCTTGTTTAACCAGATATAAAGAGGTAGAGCTATTGGCAGAAAAGTTAACATTTGCTGATGCAGTAGTAGTGTTCGTGCCAGCATTTTTAAAGGCAACAGTTTTAGTTGAGGTTGTAGTACTCACATTAGTAGCTGCATTTCCATAAGCAATTGCCGAGGCACTTGATTTTGAATCATTAAAATAAGCATCTTGAGCTGCAGAACCATCTGCTGAATTTACAAGTGTTACAGTTGCACTTAAGGTTTCATCATCATCTTTTTTACAAGAAGAGATAGAGATTACCAGGGCGCCTAGCAAGGCGATGCCAGTAAATAATCGGTTAGTTTTCGTTTTCATGATATATGGTTTTTGTGTTAATATTTAAACAAACACCATGCCGATAGGGCAGATTATTTAACTCAAAATAAATAATAATATCGATAATAAATTTTATAATTAATATATAAAGTTTTGTTTTACAGTTTGTTATATAATTATTTACTGAGTTTTCTTTGTTAAATACGAAGTCAAATTCTAGTATAGAAAATGATATATTGTGTATAGTAAATGCATCATTTCTGTTACAAATAATGGGAGGAATATGGAGTAAATCGGATTGTTAAATTAATTGCATTGCTATTAGTTGAATGGCTCAGCATTAAATTTTAAAACTTAATTTAGAAATCTTATTTTAATACCATGAAATTGAGTAAAATCATCTTGCCATTAACTGGCATAATCTTCTTGGCTACAGGCTGTAACTTCTTCAAGAAGGAAGAAGAGGCTTTAGATAAATTTAAATTGATTTGTTATATAGCTATTGATAAAGGGGATACCGCTTGGCTTAGCATTGATACTTCTAATAGGAAAATGAATGGGTTGCTTACCATGAGCTATGGTGGTATTAAAAAATTTGATGGGCAAGTGAAAGGAACCATAAATGGAGATACACTTAAGGGACATTTTGATTTTAAGTTAAATAAAATAGATAAGTGGTATAGAAATCCTGTTGCATTCCTTAAAAAAGAAGAAAAACTTGTGATGGGTGTTGGCGAAACGATTTTGGTATGGGGTTCAGGGTTTCATGATGAAAAAGTGCCTATTGATTATGATAGGGGCAGATTTATATTTGAAAAAACAATTTGTAAATAACAATGTCACAAATACTCTGTCCTTGCACATCTGGTTTAAATTATACTGATTGTTGCAAAATATATCATCAAAATGAAACTGTTCCCTCAACTGCGGAAGCTTTAATGCGCTCGAGGTATAGTGCTTACGCTTTACATTTGATAGCTTACTTAATCGATACTACACACCCATCAACACGACACTTACATCAAAAAGGTGCGATAAGAGACTGGGCAACCAATAATATTTGGCTCAAGCTAGAGATATGTAGTGCTAATGGTTGTACTGTTGAATTTAAAGCATATTATGAAAATAACAAACAGTTACATATACATCATGAACGTTCTACCTTTAGCTGTGAGGAAGAGAGATGGTATTATGTTAGTGGAGAATATTTTAATTAATTTCTGGGTAAATCCCATTAAGAATACCAGCCAATCTAATTCCTGCTTGTTTAATTCGTTTTTCTACAGTCGGTAAATGTTTTTGTACATATGTATCATCAATCACCCTTTTGCCCATAAGATCAATTTCTGCATAAAGCTGTGAGCTAATTTGGTAGCTTTCCCAAATCCATTGAATAAGCGTATCGCTTTGCCATTGTTTAATATCTTCCGCAGAAATGTCATCGTATTTACTTGCCAATTGCGTATAGGTTAAACCTTGGTGCTCTAACATTTTTGTATCCCACAGACTGTGCAGATTGGTACCTTTATCTTCATAGTTTAGTTGAATTGTATTACCACCTTTATCCTCAGCTCTGCTGATGTGCATAGGCTGATGCAAATCGCCCACAAAATGCATGATGAATTTTAGTGCATAAATTTGCTGTTGCCTAGGTGTATCGTTATTTGCTAAATCACCTTCTGCTTTTAATAATGCACTGTATACGTTACCCTGGCTAATGGTATCTATTTGTTTCTTAAAGTCTTCAAAGGATAATCCTAATGGGAGATTTAGAAAGTGCCAATTTGCAGTTGCTGCAAATTGAGGGTCTTTTCTAGCATCATCTGCCCAAGTGCAAGCATCAGCGATAGTAGTATCTCCTAATAAGTTTTTAATGGCTACTTTGGCATTAGGGTTTAAATGGTTTTCTGCTAGCTGACCAATTGTTCGATGACCGGTGTAACCCCAAGAGATTAAAGTTAGACTAATGCTTAATATAGTGACAGAGAGAATATGTTTAATTTTCATGTAACAAATTTAACTTCAAAGATAATTTATGTCGATATTATAAATTAATTTGTCTTAAAGAGGTTACGTTAAAAAATAATAAAATGGCTTTAACTGGTTAAAAACAAATAAGATGAGTTTGTTGTTCATATCATTATGTATCTACATAATAAAAATATTCTTTTATTGATTTAAAAAAGAAATATTGAAAGTAAGTTTTCATTCTTTATATTTACATTAGCCACACAAAAACAAGCTTATTGTGAAATTCAACTTTAAAAAAATAGAAGAAATAAAGAAGAAGATTCTAATTGTAGAAGATGAACCTATGAGTATTTTGGTAATCCAAAAAATACTCGCACCGTACCAGTTTCAATTGGTTATAGCTGTAAATGGTTTAGATGCAATAGAAAAATTTAAAAAAGAAAAGGCAGATTTGGTAATTATGGACCTTTACATGCCAGAAATGGATGGTTTTGAAGCCTCTAAAAGAATCAAAGCAATGTCTGCGGATACCCCCATCATTGTAATCTCTACTACAGATATTGCGGAAGATGAATTAAAAAAAGACATCGGGATAGATTATCTCCTTAAAAAACCCCTCAATATTAAAAAGTTCCAAGACTTTATACATATGCTTTTATTAGCTTAATTCATAAGAAGCTCCCGATTTTCATTGGGGCTTTTTGTTACAGCTTGCTAGATTGATCAAATGTAGAACTACTAGACTATAAAATAACACGCTAAAAGCTAGGGGAATACGGTTTTTGATAAAAAAATGATGGTTTTCGTGCACTTAAGTTCTATTAATTGCTTACTTTTACTAAAAATAATAGCAATTTTATTCATGATCGTTACTGTCGTCGCCATATTTGATGAGTTCAATCCACACGCTCCCTTAGCTAAGGTTTTGAAAGAAAGGTTAATTCGCTTGGCAGCAGAGCTACAAGATGTAAATTTAAAATCCTTAAACTTACTGCCGCCTATGGATGCAGATGTTGTGGTTTACCTTAGCTACAATTTAAAATACACAGTGCGCTGGCGAATTGCCAATGATGTACCAGATTATGTTGAGAAGGAAGTAGCTCAAGCTTGCGCTTTAAAGGGCTATATCGCTTGGAAAACTACTACTGTAAATATTTTTAAAGGGAACAACTAATTATAAATCACATTCGGATTAGTATCATTAGGAAAAACAGGTTTTTCTTGTTGATTCTTCCAGGCTGTAGTTCCAGCACTTTCAACATGAATTTCTGAAGCTTGTTGACGATGATTTTCTGGACCTAACAAGCTTTCAGTATTTTGCTTAATGTGTCCACGAACATTCTCAACTATATTACCTAATTGATTCATACCCAGTAGCCTTGATGACCTACCTGTAAGCTTATCCAAGAAATTAATTAACCTTGATTTAGTTTCACGTCCATTTTTGGTGGCAAACAATGCACCAATTGCAAGTCCAACAGCAACTCCTCCAATTATAGCAACTGTTGACATTGTTGAATCTTTTTTCTCTAACAAAGAAGATTTTAATATTTTTTGATAATTCATAGGTAGATGATTTACTCATAAGTAACCAATCATAATTAGAATTGTTTTGAAAAGATTAGTGTTTTAGAAATTCAAATTTCTATTAAATTATATGTTATCAAAACTTAGAACCTATAATTTAATCTGCTTTTTTATTAAGTTTTTATCTTATTTATATATTCTTTCTAACTAAACTATTTAAAATTTGTTTAGTCAGATATGTGACCCAAAAACGAGTTATAAATTTTAAACTACATGACTAAAAAAGACAACCTAGATAACGTTTTTAAAGAAGAAATTAAGAAACCTTCAGATTTTAAATTTGGCGCTACTGTTGCCAATGCTTTCGATGATATGGTGGAACGTTCTGTTCCTTTTTATAATGAAATACAAAGAATGATTATTGAGTTGGCAGCAGAACATGCTTTGCCCAACACTAATGTGATAGATTTAGGTTGTAGTACTGGTACAACCATGATAGGCTTAAATCCCTTGGTTAACGAAAATATCAAGTTTATAGGTCTTGATGATTCAGCAGAAATGCTTAAAAAATGTGATGTTAAGTTAAAGGAGGCCAATTTTAAAAGACCTTATGAATTAATTATAGGTGATTTACATGAAGATGTAAAAATTGAAAATGCATCTGTTGTTATTTTATGTTTAACCTTACAATTTTTAAGACCAATTTACAGAGAAAGACTACTAAAAAAAATATATGATGGATTAGTACCAGGAGGGGTATTGATTATTTCTGAAAAGATCTTGGCTGAGGATAGCATGTTCAACAGAAATTTCATTAAATATTATTATGATTATAAACGTCGCAATCAATATAGTGAAATGGAGATTTCACAGAAGCGAGAAGCATTAGAAAATGTACTCATTCCTTATAAATTGAGTGAGAACTTTAAGATGTTAAGAGAAGTAGGTTTCCCTTTAGTAGAAACATTCTTTAAATGGTATAATTTTTCAGGTTTTATCGCTGTAAAAAACTAATATGATCGCAATTGGTAACTTCTTTTTCAAGTACAGAAATTTCTTATTTATTTTTTTGTACCTCGCTTTATTCATCCCATCGCCACAACTATTTAGAGAAAGCACATTTGGGGAAAACTATTATTTATACCCCCTAATTATTGGATTATTTGTAACCATTTTTGGGCAACTTATACGTGGAGTAGCAATATCTCTTGCTTATATAGTTCGTGGTGGTTTAAATAAAAAAGTTCATGCAGATGATTTGGTAACCGAAGGTTTCTTTAACCATGGCCGTAATCCATTATATGTAGGCAATATTTTAATGTTAGTAGGAGTTGGCATTTTAATGAACTCTGTAGTTTTTATGTGCATATTCATTCCGCTATTTTTATTCATTTACCAAGCAATTGTATTGGCCGAAGAGAATTTTCTAAGAAATAAATTTGGTGAACAGTTTGACGCTTATTGTGCAAGAGTAAATAGGTGGTGGATTAACTTTGGTGGTATTCATAAAACAATTGGAAGCATGGCTTTTAATGGTAAACGTTGGCTCATTAAAGAATACAATACACAAACGGTTTGGATGTTAGGTATTGTAGTGATTTTACTTTATTATTATCCTCAACTAACAGGAGGAGATACAGTTTTAAGAGATAAGATTGGCATTACGGCACTTGTTATCTTAGCTGCTTATTACGTTATCATTAGATATTTGAAAAAAAGTGGTAAGTGGAAGGCTTAAAAAAAGTAAACATAACTGCACATTAATTAATAAACATTAAATTATTGATGAAACTTAAAATTCAATTACAGCTACTATTTATTTTAATTTTATCCTCAAGTTGTGTTAGAGCTCAATTAGGAGAAAACGAACCTCTTTTCATCCAAGATAGCTTAAAGCTTATCTCTTCTCAGTTTAAATTTACAGAAGGCGCATCAGTTGATAAAAAAGGTAATGTGTTTTTTACGGATCAACCCAATAATACCATTTGGAAATATAGTACAGCAGGTAAATTAAGTTTGTTTACTGCTAAGGCTGGAAGAGCCAATGGAACTTATTTCGATAAAAAAGGCAATTTAATTGCTTGTGCTGATGAGAATTTCAAAATATTATCGTTCGATAAAAATGCAAACCCAACTCTTGTGTATCAAAATCCAAAGCATAGTAATTTAAATGGGCCAAATGATTTATGGATTAATCGCAAAGGTGAAATTTACTTTACAGATCCTTATTATCAACGTGATTATTGGACAAGGAAAGCCCCAGCTATAGTGGGAGAAAAAGTTTACTTTCTAAAAGCTACTAAACGTGAGGAAGGCATGGGCGGTATAATTGTGGTAGAAGACAGTTTGCAAAGACCTAATGGAATTGTAGGTACACCAAATGGAAAAATATTATATGTAGCAGATGCAAAAGGTGGTAAAACTTATCAGTATGATATTAAACCTGATGGCTCATTAATGAACAGAGTAATGCTGATTAATCAAGGTTCTGATGGAATGACACTAGATGAACATGGTAACATATATTTAACTGGAAATGGGGTGACTATTTTTGATAAAGCAGGAAAACAAATTGCACATATCAACGTCCCTTTAGCTAGAACATCTAATGTTTGCTTTGGGGGTAAAAAAAGAAATATCTTATTTATTACCTCAGGAAAATCTATTTATACTTTACCAATGACGGTGAAAGGTGTAGAGTGATCTACCAAAAAATATTTTAACAGAAAGAGCATATATTAAAATGCTAACGTTAATCTTCAGTAGCGTAAGAAAAACCAAATCCAATATAATGGTAAAGTTAAGTCGAAGTTAAAAATATCTTTTCTTAGACTTTTTTTGATAAAAATGAGCTGATTTTAAAAGTTTTGTAGCAAAATTATTTTAGAAAAATAGAATAAATACGTAAATTGAATGAGTAATTAATTGTGTTAAACAATTCGCCAAAATTTTGGTTATTGATATATAATTGTTCAATTATAAATTAATCTCATTCAAATGGTAAAAATTGATTATTTGTGCGATATTTTTGAAAATCAACTACCACTACTTTTTACTTTATTACAAGGTGATGTTTCGGAGGTTTTTTACATCTGTGTTGGCGACCAATTGGTAGGTACCATCAATAAAGTAACTGATGGCTGGGAGCAAATAGGAGGTGGTAAAATGCCTGATGAGTTTATTAGTAAAATAGGTAAATTCATAGATCACGAATGTTTAAATCCAGCCTAGTATAATTCAACTCTGTCAATTGTTTATTAAAAAAGAATATATAGTTGTTTAGCTTTTGTAAGTAGGTAACTATTTATGTATAAACAATTTAAAATATTTTTTTTCTTTTTTTAAAACTTTTTAGGCCCAAAGTCCTTTATTAAGTAGAACCCTTAATAACAGGTGGAAAATTAAAGTTTAATTAAAAAACAGAATATGAAATTGAAATTCTTAATGTTTCTTACAGTTGCCGGTATGGCAATTGCAGGATGTAGCTCTAGCAAAAGTGGTAGTGGAACAATGGATTCTTCAGCAATAGATAGTTTGAAAAGAGACTCGATGATGAGAGATACAATGAAAACTGTTCCAGATACAACTAAAAAACAACCAGATACTACAAAGCAGCAATAATATAGAGCGTATTTAGTTAATTGTTATAAATCTAGAACAACTGCAAGATTTTATTGCAGTTGTTCTTTTTTAAATGTTGTTATGAATAGTAAAGAAAAAGATCCAAGAGATAAAGTAACAAATGCTCCTAATGAAGGTGTAATCACAAATTCAGATCTAAAAGATTTGCCTGAGCAGATACAAGGCAGTGATGCAGATTATGACTCAAGGAGTAATACTGATATTGACATAAATAAAGGCCAAGCTGAAATCGAGGATCAAGAAATTAATCCAGAGGATAATCCTGAAAAATAATTATTTGGTAATTTCAATTCGTGTTTCTTAGCTCAAGCATACAATTTAAGGAAATTTAAATCTCTTCATTTAACTTCAATAAAAAGTCCTTTAACTTTTCTAAAGAAGCAATAACTTTTTGATTTTCTTTAACCTCGCCAGAATTGTTTTTAAGGTGTTCTTTAGCACCTTTTAGTGTAAAGCCTTTATCGTCTACCAGATGAAAAATAATTTTTAAGTTCTCAATATCTTCTGGAGTAAAAAGACGATTACCTTTTTTGTTTTTCTTAGGTTGTAATACATCAAATTCTTTCTCATAAAACCTAATTTGAGAAGCATTTACACCAAACATTTCGGTTACTTCACCCATGGTATAGTACATTTTATTAATCTCTCTCTCTTTATATGGCATGCTTTTGTCTGATTATGAATTGATTGTAGCTTTTACTTAAAGTATTCAAATGTAATGCGATTTTAGTAGAATACCGCAATAAAATTTTAATTTTGTTCTCTAAATTTTCTACACAGAATGACAGCCAAAGAAATAAGACAGACCTATTTAGATTTTTTTAAAAGTAAACAACATCATATTGTAGCATCGGCACCTATTGTGGTTAAAAATGACCCAACGCTCATGTTTACCAATGCCGGTATGAACCAATTTAAAGATTTATTTTTAGGAGAAGCTGCCATTAAATATCCTCGTGTTGCAGATACACAACGTTGCTTACGCGTTTCTGGTAAACATAATGATCTAGAAGAGGTAGGAATTGATACCTACCATCATACCATGTTTGAGATGCTTGGTAACTGGAGTTTTGGAGATTATTTTAAAAAAGAAGCCATTGCTTGGAGCTGGGAATTATTAACAGAAGTTTATAAAATACCCAAGGACCAATTGTACGTTTCTATTTTTGAAGGTGATGAAAAAGAAGGTTTACCCAAAGACACAGAGGCTTTTGAACTTTGGAAACAATTTGTGCCAGAAGATCGGATTATTTTAGGCAATAAAAAAGATAACTTCTGGGAAATGGGAGACACCGGACCATGTGGTCCTTGCTCAGAAATTCATGTAGATTGCCGCCCTTTGGCAGAAAGAGATGCCTCTAGTGGAAAGGACTTAGTGAATGCAGATCACCCTCAAGTAATTGAGATTTGGAACAACGTATTTATGCAATTTAATCGCGTAAAAGACGGCTCATTAAAACCCTTGCCTGCACAACATGTAGATACAGGAATGGGATTTGAGCGTTTGGTGCGTGTGTTACAGGGCAAAACGTCTAATTATGATTCTGATGTGTTTCAACCCCTAATTCAATTTATTGCAGAAAAATCTGGATTTGAATATAGCAGCAATGCAGAATCTGGAGATAATGGCTGGAATGAAGCTGTAGCGATGCGTGTAATGGCCGATCATATCAGAGCTATCTCTTTTGTAATTGCCGATGGTCAGTTGCCATCTAATAATAAGGCAGGATACGTGATCAGGCGTATTTTACGTAGAGCAGTGCGTTATGCTTATACATTTCTGAATTTGAAAGAACCCTTTTTAAACCAATTGGTGCCCGTTTTGGCAGAACAGTTTAAAGGTGTTTTTGATGAGTTGTATTTGCAGAAAGATTTTGTGCAAAAAGTTGTTTTGGAGGAAGAGGTTTCTTTTTTGAGAACACTAGAGAAAGGAATAACGCTTTTTGAAAATCATTTAAATAATACTGTTATCCCAGCAAATAATGAAGGCCATGGCTATGGATTTGACTATGATGGAGCTTTAATAGAAAATGTTCCGCTAAATTCAATTTCAGGCAATTTTTCTTTTTTACTGTATGATACTTTTGGATTTCCTATTGATTTGACAGAGTTAATGGCTCGTGAAAAAGGGTTTAATGTTAATATAGTGGAATTCAATAAAGCTTTAACTGAGCAGAAAAATCGTTCTCGTGCAGCAACTGCAATAGATACCGGAGATTGGGTAATTGTAAACTCAGATAATGATACAGAATTTGTAGGCTATGATTTAACGGAAATTGAAACAGATATTTTAAAATACCGTAAAATAAGTGCAAAAGGTAAAGAACAATATCAAATCGTTTTACGTCAAACGCCTTTTTATGCAGAAAGTGGGGGACAAGTAGGAGATACAGGTCGATTAGAAGACCACAGCAGACAGTTTTGGGTAGAAATTACTGACACCAAAAAAGAAAATGGCGTTATTGTTCACTATACTGATACCCTACCTACAGATCTTGATGGTAAGTTTTGGGCAGTAATAGATGAGGAAAAAAGAGTTTTAACAGAAGATAACCACTCGGCTACTCACTTATTACACGCAGCTTTAAAAAAGGTATTAGGTGCTCATGTTAATCAGAAAGGTAGTTTGGTAAATGCCGATAATTTACGTTTTGACTTTTCGCATTTCGCTAAAATTAGCGAAGAGGATTTAGCGAAGATTGAACATGTTGTTAATCAGAAAATTAGAGCTAATATCCGTTTAAAAGAACAGAGAAATATACCTTATAATGAAGCGATTACTTCTGGTGTGACTGCCTTGTTCGGCGAAAAATATGGGGACTTTGTTCGCGTAATTACTTTCGATGATCATTTCTCTAAAGAACTTTGTGGCGGAACACATGTAAAAGCGACCGGTCAAATTGGTTACTTTAAAATCATATCAGAAAGTGCTGTAGCTGCTGGTGTTCGTAGAATTGAAGCCATCACAGCAGATAAAGCTGAACAATTTATTATTGAGCAAAGTAAAGAACTAAACCAACTTAAAGGACTGCTAAAAGGAAGTCAGAACATTAATAGTGCGGTACAGGCCTTAATAGATGAAAATGCTCGACTTAAAAAAGAAATAGAGAAGAGCATTTTGGCTAAAGCAGGTGATATGAAACAAGATATCGCTGCCAAGGCAGAAAATGTAAATGGAATTAATTTTATTGCCACTCAAGTAGATTTACCAAATGCAGAAGCAGTTAAAAATTTAGCCTTTGAGGTTAAAGCTTTAGTTCCTAATCTTTATTTAGTGTTTACTACCTTAATCGAAGAAAAACCTGGTATTACAGTAATGATTTCAGAAAATGTAGTTTCAGAAACATTAAATGCTGCAAAAATTGTGCGTGAGTTAGGTAAAGAAATTCAAGGTGGTGGCGGGGGCCAACCATTTTATGCAACAGCAGGTGGTAAAAATGCAGATGGCTTAACTAAAGTATTGGAAAAGGCAAAGAATTATATAATTTAGCAATTAGAAAAACTAAAAAATCACACTATTAATGAAAAAATTAATGCTCTCTGGCTTTTTAATAGCCTCAACTTTATTTGTACAAGCACAAAAGACTGATACTGTTTCGTTAAAAAAAACAGGTATAAGTGGTAATAATGAATTGAAGCTTAATTTAGCTTATACTATTGGTGGTTTTCCAGAAATAAATTACGAACGAATCCTTAAAGATGATTCGAGCGTAGGTGTTGCTATTTTGATTGGTTTGGAGGATGATGTAGAATTTAAGTTCGCATTTATTCCAAATTATAGAATTTATTTTGGTGGTAGAAAAGCAAATGGATTTTTTATTGAAGGGAATATGGCAGTGGTTACCTCAAGCTTAGATAATTATTACGTTTACGATTACAATACAAATACTTCTTCATATTATTCTAGTAATCGCAATGAAACAAACTTTGGATTAGGTGCAGCAGCAGGAGCTAAATTCTTAACTAAAAATGGCTTTGTTGGTGAAATATATCTTGGAGCTGGTAGATTGTTTGGAACTGAAGGAGTTGGTGGGTATCCAAGAGCGGGCATTACAATAGGCAAAAGATTTTAAATAAAAAAAGGCCTCGATATGTATCGAGGCCTTTTTTATATTGATTTTACTAATTAATTCTTCCCTTTTCCTTTTCCATTCCCGTTGTTGCCTTTTCCGTTATTACCTTTAACATTAACAACGTTCACTTTTGCTTTTCCATTCCCATTGTATATTTTTTTAGCCTGTCCGGGAGGCATACCATGTGGATGACCTTTTACCACATAATATTTTTTATTATTGCTATTCTTGATAACTGATTGTTTACCACCCCAGTTTTTAAACTTTGAATATTTAACTTTATGCGTATTATAATTTAAATAAGGTCTATCTCCATTGATAACTACTTTATAGCCATTATATAGGTTATAATTACTATATCTAGTAGGCAAAGAGTTGTTAAAAACCCAGTTCCCGTTATTTAAATAAACAAACTGTTGTTTTGGAACATTATAATAACTGTCTACGTCTGGTAAATAGTAATAATCAACATGGTCATACCCAGTAGGGCCCCATAAAGGCTGTGAGCCTATGTTTACATTTAAACTTATTTGTGCAGTCGCAGTGTTGTAAAATAACGATGCAATTCCTAGCATCGCTATAACGATTAACTTTTTCATGTAATTATATTTAGATATTGGTTAAATTAATGTCTTCCTTTTCCGTGACCTTTTCCATGTTTGAAAGATTTGTTATAGTGTTTATAGTTATTCTGTTTTACACTATAATATCTGGTAGAAGGCCTGCTATAAGATGATCTATAAACCCTAGTTGGCTTATAATACTTTTTATGTCTATCTACATAAACGTAACGTGGTGCAGGAGCATAATAGGTATGATGCACAACAGGTCTTTCATAATCGGTATAATAACCATAAGATTCATACCTAGGTTGCGAACCAATATTAATACTTAAACTAACCTGAGCTTTTGCGGGTTGATAAACGGCCAATGCAATTCCGAGCATTGCCAATAAAATGAACTTTTTCATAGCTTTTAAATTTTGTGTGTACTGTTATCAAATCCAATTCTATGCCATAAGTATATTGTTACCCATTTTTAAATAATATTGATACATTAATCTTATCTTTGAACAGTTAAAAACGACCTTTTTACAACATATTACCCGTTAATGAGTGCAATTACTACAACTGAAAGTATTAACTTAGAATTGGTTTCTGGTTTAGAGATACATGTACAGTTAAATACACAATCAAAAATATTTTCATCAGATAGTGCCTCTTTTGGTGCTAAACCAAATGAGCATATTTCTCCAGTTTCTTTGGCACTACCAGGTGCTTTACCTAAACTAAATAAAGAAGTTGTGGCTAAAGCCATAAGAATTGGGTTGGCCTTAAACTGCGAAATCAATCAGCATAACTTTTTTGATCGTAAAAATTATTTCTACGCCGATTTACCAAAGGGATATCAAATTACACAAGACAATAGTCCAATATGTAAAAATGGATACTTAAATGTTGTTTTGGCTAATGGAGAAGAAAAAAGAATTGGTATCAATCGTATCCACCTTGAAGAAGATGCAGGTAAAAGCTTACATGATCAAGACATTAAATACTCTTATGTAGATTTAAATAGGGCAGGTGTGCCTTTAATTGAAATTGTAACTGAGCCAGATATTCGAAGTGCAGAAGAAGCATCAGCTTTGCTAACAGAAATTAGGCAGTTGGTGCGCCATTTAAATGTTAGTGATGGTAATATGGAGGAAGGTTCTTTACGTTGTGATGCCAATATTTCTATTCGTGAAAAAGGTACCACGGCATTTGGAACACGTTGTGAGGTTAAAAACCTAAATTCTATACGTAATGTTAGAAGGGCGATGGAATTTGAATTCTCACGCCAAGTAGAAGTAACCTCCAAAGGCGGAAAGATTATTCAAAGCACCTTAAATTTTGATGCAGATAAAGGCACAACTTCTCCAATGAGAACAAAAGAGGAGGCAAATGACTATCGTTATTTTCCAGACCCTGATTTACAACCCATTTCAATTTCCGATGAATGGTTAGCAGAAATTAAATCGGCTATGCCTGCATTACCTAAAGAAATTGCGAAACAGTTGATTGTAGATTTTGGCATCAATAAAACAGAAGCTAACTTACTAGCTGAAGACACTGATCTGTATAATTATTTTAATGTAGCTAAACTTGATGTTAAAAACCAAAAAAGCTTGGTTAATTGGTTGTTAGGTTCTATAAGAGCCTTGTTAAACGAACAAAATTGCAGTATTACTGAGTTTAAAATCTCACCTAATCAATTGGCTACAATAATTAATTTGGTTGATGAGAAAAAAATTAGTCAGCAAAATGCTTTACAAGAGCTTTTACCTGCATTAAAGAACGGAGAGGACGTTTTGCAAATGGCAACTCAATTAAATTTATTGATTGCAGAAGATAATGACGAGATTTCAACGTATATAGATGAAGTATTGGCTAAATACCAACCACAAGTGCAGGCATACAAAACCGGTAAAAAAGGCGTTTTAGGTTTGTTTGTTGGCGAGGTAATGAAACTTGCAAAAGGCAAGGCAGATGCAAAGAAAATAAGTGATTTGATAATTGAAAAATTAAAATAAATGAAAAAAATAGTATTAATGTTAAGTCTAATTGTTGTTTTAGCAGCATGTAAAGACAAAACTAAGTTTGTAATAGAAGGGAAATTCGAAAATTCAGGTGCTGATAAAAAAGTGTTTTTATACGGCATGTCAAATAATGCAATGAAAGTCTTAGATTCAACAACATTATCTGATAAGGGAGAATTTAAGTTTAGTCGTGTTTCTCCAGAAACTGATTTTTTTAGAGTGAATGCTGGCGAGAAAGAATATATGCTTATTGCTAAAAATGGTGATGAAGTTAATATACAGGCTGATTTAAATGACAAGAACAATAGCTATAAAATAAGCGGAGCTGATGATGCTGAGAAGCTTGCAGAGTTTAATGCGCTAAAATTTAAATATAGTACTAGTTTAGATTCTGTTAAAACAGCATTCGAGAAAGAGGTTGCACTTAATGCTGCAGATAGAGAAACATTGATACAGAAATTTACACCAAGCTATATGAAAGCATTGGGTGATTTAAATAATGCGATTATTAAATTTGCACACGATAACACCAAATCATTGGTTAGCTTTTATGCCATTAGCCTTATTAATCCAACAGGTAATGAGGCAGCTATGGTTACTTATGCTGAGAAAGTTGATGAAAATTTAAAGAAAAATTCTGCTGTTAAAACTTTTGTAGATAAAGTTATAAAGTTAAAAGCAGTTCAGGTTGGTCAGCAAGCTCCAGATTTTAGCATGAATACTGTTGATGGAAAAACAATTAGACTAGCTGATTTTAAAGGTAAATATGTTTTAATAGATTTTTGGGCATCATGGTGTGGGCCATGTAGAAACGAAAATCCTAATGTGGTTAAAGCTTATAATACATATAAAGATAGAAATTTTACTATTTTAGGTATCTCACTAGATAAAGATAAAGCAGCTTGGCAGCAAGCAATCAAGCAAGATGGTTTAACTTGGACACATGCAAGTGAATTAGCTGATTTTTCTGGACCTACAGTTAGGTTGTATCAAGTTGAAGCAATACCAGCATCTTTCCTATTAGATCCCACTGGAAAAATCATTTCTAGAAATTTAAGAGCAGAAGAATTGGGTGTTTTCTTAAATAAAACCTTACCTTAAACTTAATTCATTGTTAAAATATTAATCAGTTTAACAATTTGTTAACTTGATTTTAACTCAATAGTGCAATTGTATACTTACTTTCGTAATAAATAAATAAACGATGAGTACAGCGAAACAGAAAATATTAATTGTTGATGACGAACCAGATATTTTAGAGCTGATTGAGTATAACCTTAAAAAAGAAGGTTATCAAGTGTTTTTAGCCAATAACGGTCAAGAAGGGATTTCAGTTGCTAAGAAAGTTCATCCAGATTTAATTATTTTAGACATCATGATGCCTAAGATGGATGGAATTGAGGCTTGTCGATTAATGAGAGCAATACCTGAGTTTAAAAATACTTTTATGGTGTTTTTAACGGCTAGGAGCGAAGAATATTCTGAAATAGCAGGTTTTAATGTTGGTGCTGATGATTATATTGCTAAACCAATTAAACCTAGAGCTTTAGTAAGTAGAATAAATGCAATTCTTAGAAGAAATACCAGCGGAGAAGAAGTTTCTGATAACAAAGTTGAAATAGGTGATTTAGTAATTGATAGAGAAGCATATTTAGTTTACCAAAATGGTAAAAAAGTTGTGCTAGCTAAAAAAGAATTCGAACTTTTATATTTGCTAGCATCAAAACCTGGTAAAGTTTATACAAGAGAATCTATTCTTAAAAATATATGGGAAGACTCAGTAGTTGTTACCAATAGAACTATTGATGTACACATCCGTAAATTACGTGAAAAACTAGGTGAAACTTATGTAGCTACAGTTAAAGGTGTTGGCTATAAGTTTGAGTTGAGTTAATAGTCTGAAGATCTGAAAGATTTATAAGATCAAAATATATTGAAAAGTCTTAGCATTTGCTAAGACTTTTTTTTGCAATTGCATCGTCAATTAGCTAATTATCACATTCATTAATTAGCTAATTATTATTTCCGTACTTTTGTGCCTTATTTAAATTTTAGCGTGAAGTATCCAAATTTTAAAGACCTTATTTTATTCGAAAACGATGATTATATCGTTGTAAACAAACCACCTTTTGTAGCCTCTTTAGATGAACGTGGTGGTGCAGGCGAAGTAAACATATTACGTTTAGCTAAACAATATGCTGATGATGCCCAAGTTTGCCATCGCTTAGATAAAGAAACTTCAGGAGCAATTGCAATTGCCAAAAATCCTGAAGCTTATCGTTCTTTATCTATGCAGTTTGAAAGAAGAAAAGTGAAGAAAATATATCACGCTGTAGTAGATGGGCAATATCAATTTGATAACCTATTTGTTGATCTTCCAATATTAAATGATGGTAATAAAAATGTAACGATAGATAGGGCAGAGGGTAAACGTGCGGAGACTTATTTTAACTCTTTAAAATACTATAAACATTATACGTTAGTAGAGTGTAAACCTGTAACTGGCAGAATGCACCAAATCCGTATTCACCTTGCTACACAAAGAGCTGCAATTTGCGGCGATACCATGTATAAAGGTAAACCCGTTTATTTATCTGCACTTAAAAAAGGTTATCGCTTATCTAAAGATGAAGAAGAGCAGCCTATCATGAAACGTTTTGCACTTCATGCGAAAGAAATTACATTTAAAGGATTAGATGAGCAAGATATTCATATTGAAGCGCCATACCCGAAAGACTTTACTACACTTTTAAAGTTATTGGATAAATTTGATGCTTAGTATTATTTGGCCTTTTGTTTAAGCAGGTGTTGTTTTTGGTATGTGTAAGGCGATTAGTGAAAAGAAATTAATCTTTAATAAATAAAAAGCAGGGATGTATCTACATTCCTGCTTTTTAAGATCTAAATTACTCAGCTCGTTTTAAGCCGAATTTCTCAATTTTACTATATAAATGACTGCGTTGAATTTCTATGTCATCAGCAGTTTTAGATACATTCCAATTGTTTTTTTCTAATTTAAATTTGATAAATTCCTTTTCAGCATAATCTTTATAATCCTGAAAGTTTGAGAACTTTTCATAAGCTACAGTTGCACCACTATTTGCTGCTGCACCATTGCTATTTCCAGTTCCAATATTTGTGCCCCCAGTTGGGTTGGCGAAAGCAATCACATCATTTTCAGTAATACTTTTATCGCTTAGAATAATTAAACGTTCAATCATATTATGTAATTCCCGCACGTTACCTGTCCATGGAAGGCCTTTTAAAGCTTCCATTGCATTGTCGTTAATCTTTTTAACAGGCATGCCATAATCACCACAAATTTCTTCTAAAAACTGTTGCGCAATAACCGGAATATCATCTGTACGCTCTGTTAAATGAGGTACATGGATATTAATTACATTTAAACGATGGTAAAGGTCCATTCTAAAATTACCTTCTTCAATCTCTTTCAGTAAATCTTTGTTTGTTGCTGCTAAAACTCTAACATTTACATCTAATTCTTTTTCTCCACCAACACGTGTAATTTTATGTTCCTGTAAGGCTCTCAATACTTTAGCTTGTGCAGAAAGGCTCATGTCTCCAATTTCATCTAAAAATAAAGTACCACCATTTGCCAATTCAAATTTACCAATGCGTTGTTTTACTGCAGAAGTAAATGAACCTTTTTCATGTCCAAATAATTCACTTTCTATTAATTCTGATGGAATGGCAGCGCAATTAACCTCAATTAAAGGGTTTTCAGCTCTATTTGATTTTTCGTGGATCCATCGAGCAACTAATTCTTTACCACTACCGTTGGCACCAGTAATTAAAACACGGGCTTCTGTAGGGGCAACACGATCAATGGTTTCTTTAATTTTGCTAATGCTATCAGATTCGCCTAAAATATGACGAGTTTTACTAACTTTTCTTTTTAAAACCTTAGTTTCAGTTACTAAATTACCTCTATCTAACGCGTTACGAACCGTAATTAATAGTCTATTTAAATCTGGTGGTTTAGAAACAAAATCAAAAGCACCTTTTTTACTTGCCTCAATAGCTGTTTCAACTGTGCCATGTCCAGATATCATGATAAAAGGAAGGTCTGGCTTTAGGATCTGTGCATTTTCAAGCACTTCCATACCATCCATTTTATTCATCTTAATATCGCACAATACTAAATCGTAGTTGTTTTTTTTGATGAGTTCTAAACCATCAATGCCATTATCAATGTCATCAACTTCATAGCTTTCGTATTCTAAAATTTCTCGTAGAGTACTTCTTATCGCTCTCTCATCATCAATTATAAGCAGTTTTGCCATTTTGGGTAGTCAATTTATATTAGAATGCTAATATATTGTTTTTTGGTTTAATGTATAGTTTTTTATACAGTTATAACCATAAAAAACTTTAAAGGTTTTTGTAGATTAAAATAAAGCCTTAATTAACAAAGAGGCACAAAGAAAAAACAACCATTTCTGTTTCTAGTTTGTCATTCCGACTTTGGAGGAATCTAATAATCTAGATTCTCTATTGCAGTGGCTTTAAAAGTGTACTGTAATTACGCTTTGAAGAAATAAAAAAATGCAAGCCTATAAGCCGGGTTCTGTTCCTGATAAATCAGTATTCTATCATTAATCTAGTCTAAACGTTGCCGTTCATCTCTAACGACCTACCCACTAACATCGAGCGAGCAGCCCTACATGCGTTAGCCTATTTGGTCTTTCAACTCCCGAGGTTTACCAAAATGCTAGTCACCTAGCATGATCGTGAGCTCTTACCTCACGTTTTCACCCTTACCCCATAGCGTAATGCTTCGTGGCGGTATATTTTCTGTGGCACTTTCTGTCGTTTAGGTATTCAATCCTAAACTCCTTCCCGTTAGGAAGCGAGATGCTCTATGTTGCCCGGACTTTCCTCCTTACCATTAAGATACGGCGATAGAACGACTTGCATTTTTTTGTAAAGGTAAGAATAAAGGTTGATAGTCCATGGATAATGGCCTATGCACCATGGACTATAACCTAATTTATTTACAATTTCTTAAATCGCTTTCTACCAACTGATGTTGATATATGCCTTGTTTATTGCCAAAAGAATTGGTTACATAAACGATTACTTGTGCAATATCTATATTCTCTAATTGAGGAAAAGAGGGCATTTTTTCTTGATAAGTTTTACCATTAATCACCATAGGTTTATTAACCCCATTTTTAATAAAACAAGCCAGTTGTGATTTATTTTCTTTTAAAAATACACTATCAGTTAATGGTGGTGCTAATTGGCCTAAGCCTTCTCCTTTTTCTCCATGGCAATTTTGGCAATATTTAATGTAAATATCTTTTCCATTGCTCACATATGAGGCTAATTCGATTTCACTTTCACTCTGACAAGAATAAATCATAGTGCAAATGGTAATCGTAAATATTGCAAGTAATATAATTTTACGCATGCTTAATCTTTTTCTTCAGCTAATAAGGTAGAGATATCTTTCTTTAATTGTTCTACCTGCTCTGTTTTGGTGCCATCATAAGCCCCACGCATTTTTTTGTCCTTATCAATTAATACCAACCAGCCTTGATGTATATAGCCATCTCTTGCCGTGCTATCTTCTTCAACAGCAACTAAATAATTCTTTTCTGCCAAACGATACACATCTTCTTTACTGCCATAAACAAATAGCCATTTTGAGTTGTCTATACCCAATTTTTGTGAGTATTTTTTTAATACAGCCGGTTTATCATATTTAAAATCTATAGTGTGTGATAAAAACATCACATCTGGATTACTTTTAAAATCTTCATATACAGTTTTTAAATTTCTATGCATGGTAGGGCAAATAGTAGTACAAGAAGTAAAGAAAAAATCTGCTACATACACTTTTCCCTTAAATACATCTTGCGTGATAATGGTGCTATCTTGATTTAAAAAGGAAAAATTTGGTATAGTTTGATAAACTGTATCTACTACTTGGTTTCCATCTTTATCTTTAGTAATCACAGCCTCACGTTGCCCATATATTGGTAGTTTTTTATTGTTGTTACAGGCAGCAAAGCCGATTGTTAAAGCTAATAATACAGCAAAGCTGATGGTGTTTTTAAATTTTATCATGATGATTGAATTTAGTTTACAAACATACGTTAAACGCAAATAATGTTTAACGTATGTTGTAAGTATTTGTTAAGATTTAATTAAATAATACAATTGATTGATGTTATAAGTGATCCCTAAATATATTTTAGCAGCACTCTGTGGATGATCGGTTTTTGCTTGCCAGAGATTACGCTGCATCCCAATATTTAATGCAATGTTTTTATAGTACAAATCTGCACCAACACCTCCCATTAGGTTATTCATTTCATGGTCGCCTGTTTTTTCACCCTTATATGTTTCACCAGCAGAATTTTCATAAAAAAATTGAAGGGAAGGCATTACTTGCCAATCTTTACTTAAACGTTGTGTATAAAAGAAGTTTAAAAAAGTGGTACTGCTATTCGCTATTCCCTCTAATTCTTTATTCTCGCCATTTATTTTATAAGAGGTATTGATACTCATCCCCAGCTTTTTATAACCTATTAAGTAATTTGCATATACAAAACCATCTGTACTACCTGTGCCTGGTTGCATTAATGCCGAATATCTGATTCCACCTCGGGTTTTGATATCATTTTTTCCACTAGGTAATTTTAAACCTGCACCAACAATTAGTCGCTGGTTTATGGGAGATTGATCTAATTTTCTGATCAAATGATAACCAGCATACACGTTTATGTCACCCATGCCCGAAATGGAAGAGGTGTTGCCATTGTAACGCTCACTGTTTGAGTTGTAAGGAAGAATTGCATTTAACTCAATTCTTTTATGGATGAAATATCTCCCTCTAATTTCCATAGTTCGGTAAAGCTCATAATCAGTAGGGTTATTGTTGTGGCCACTTAACGGAGCCATTTTATCATCTTTTGGAAAAAAGAAATTACTTCCCTTTGGAAATGTTTGATGGCTTTGACCATGATAACCACTAAAAGATCGATAGCGATATAATATTCCAAAGCTACTTTGGTTATCATAAGGCGTTAAACCCATAAAACACCCGCAAATATCACAAGCGAATGTATTTATAGCGCAAAAAATTAATAAAATGATTAGCCATTTAGTTCTCACTGAAATTTTTATTTTTAATAAATTCATTATCGGTTAATGTTTTTAAAAATGAAATTAATTGTTGTTTTTGGGCACTAGAAAGAGAGATGCCTAACTTGCCATTTTGAAATAAAGTCGCATCAAGATTAGTAGCATGCTTTACACCAGTATTATAATGCTCTAAAACTTTTTCTAGTGAGTTAAAACGACCATCATGCATGTAGGGTGAAGACAGTTCGATATTCCTTAATGTTGGAACTCTAAATTTTCCCAAATCACTTGCCAAACCTGTAATCGTTTTACGACCTTCATCAATACTAGTCAAATCCAATCCGTTACTTTTATAGCTTAAGTCTGTAAATAAAGACCCTGCATGACAGCTCGCACATTTTTCATTAAAAAGGTGATACCCATTTTGCTCTTCAATTGTAAATGATGTTTCTTTTCTAATGACTTTATCATATTTGCTATTTGCAGAAATCATTGCCGCAGTAAACTGAGTTAAAGCCTTTAAAAAGTTTTGAGAATTGACAGTTGAATTTCCAAAAGCATCCTTAAATAATTGAGGGTATGGACTTGTATTATTTAAAAAAGATACTACTTTAGTAAGATCAGTTCTCATTTCGCAAGCATCTGTGACGGCATTGATAGGTACTATTTCTAGATTTTTTGCTCCACCATCCCAAAAGAATTCCTTTTGCCAAGCTAAATTGAATAATACAGGCGCATTTCTCTTGCCCAAGCAATTGTCTACACCATGGCTAACAGCATGGTCTAACTGTGCAAATGCTGCAAATTGTTGATGACAACTGCCACATGAAACGCTTTTGTCTGCTGATAACCTAGTATCATAAAAGAGCTTTTTGCCTAGTTCGAAACCATTTTTAGATAGTGTATTGTCTTCAAATTTGTAAACTGCATCCGGAAAATTTGCAGGTACTTTAAATACAATTTCTTCAATCTTTGGCATTATAGCTTCACTTTTGCTGCAGGCATACAATACCCCCATACTTATTACAAGTAGGAGATAAATTTTAAATCGCCTCATTTTAGTTGTGAATATGATCTAATTCAAATAATCCACTTACATAGTTATTTGCTACAATTACAGAATTTGCACCCCCCATAGTAAAGTTGAGTTGAGCAAAATTTACGTTCTGTTTGCCAGTAAATAAACTACCTGCATTTACCTTAAAATGTAGTTGTGGTTTTTTGTCTTCTCTAATTCTTAATGGATTTGCAACGTTAAAGTCTGTGCTAAATGTTCTGATGGTATTGTTTGGATCTACAATTCCGCCGATGTGAAAAGTTAGTGTGTGATTAGCTGCTGTAGATTGAGGCGAATTTCCTTCTAGTTTTACAAAGATGTAGCCGCTATTCCATGTCCAAAACATACCTAGTGCGGGGTCTAAGGCACCCGTTTGTGCACCTGCAAGATTTCGCTCTTTGTTAACTCCGATAGTGAAATTTATTTTAGTATAATCTCCCTCAGGTACATCAGCTATGCTAATTAATGAAGATGATGGTTTACTCGCATCAACCAAAATGTAACTCTCAGGAATGCTATAAGTCGTACCATCAGCTTTGCTTAATTTAACATTGCTCACATAATATTTAAAGGTAGAAATAGTATAGCTATCACCATTGGCATTGGTGTAATTTTGAGTGTTTAACATTAATTGGGCACCATTTACTGTATTGTCAAATTCTAATGTAAAACTCCCAGTCTGATTTGCATCTGGTTGTTGTTTTTCTTTTTTGCAAGAAGTGAAGCCTAAGGTTAAAATAGCGAAAAGTGTTACCAATATATTTTTGATATTCATTTTAAATTAATTAATAGTAATAAGATTGCATAACAAGGTCTTTAGCCTGGTTTTGCTTAGATTTTTTTGTTGAATGCCATGAAATTTATAGGCATAGCAGAAACATATCGCTTTGTGGCGATAACAACAAATGAATAGGAAAAATTAGGCTATTTTAGGTGGTTGAAAAATTGCTACAACCTTACCGATGGGTTCTTGTTGCAAATAGTGGGGTGTTTCTAATTTAATTGGAAGTTCGAAAACTGTTGGCATTAAACTCACATAAGTAGGAGCTAATGTTTCGACCATCCTTTTTAAATTCTCTTGGTCTTGTTTGTTCTTTTGTTCCAGTTCTTTGAGTTTAATATCCATAAAGCATTTCCCATCGCAATGCATTTCTGGCTTGTCTAAATTTGTACAGAGTACGGTAGCAATATAAGACCTATTCAAAGAATAAGAAGAAAATAACAGCCATTGATTGAAACAATTGGTTACAATTCCAAGTAGTAAAAAAATTGCGATAATTTTTCTAAACGCTGTCATTGCCGCAAATGTAGGCAATGTGTTTAGAATTCTTAAGCTAAATTTTAAATTAGCAGGTAAATTTTTAATGCATGAAAAAGGTTGGTGCATAAACACCAACCTTAATTTTAAAATTTTTAATGCATGAAAAGAATTTGTCTTTCAACCTTGTTAATTCTTTTTACCATTTTCAACCCTTTTAATTTCTTCGCTTCTATCTTTTTTGAGATCAAATGCTGCAAAATCTTTTGTTTGTGGTAGTGCTACAGTAAAACTATTCAGTAAATCTATTTCAATTGATATTACATCTGTTAATAATTCAATGATATGACCACCACTTTTTTTATCTGCTGACAAAAAATGAAAATGATAGCCACTAATGTTTGGACCCTCCATATGAGCTGGAATTCTGTAACCAACTAAGTCGCCTTCAATATTTTTAAAGGTAAAGAACTGTTGTAACGGTAGCATTTCTGCCAAAGGTAAATACGGTTTTTCTTTTACGGGAGGGAAGGCTCTTGTTTTAATATTTTTAAATGTTCCTTTGATATGGATAGCATAAATTGCATTTTGATTGGGCAAAATGCTATCTAGGTAACTATATAGCCTTTCTTTTGATACGCTTCTAGTAGTTTTTATTGTCTGATCTGCATTAAAGAAATTAACAACAGCAAAAGGAGTGAGGTGATTATCATTGATTTCGAATGTTTTACCACTTGCTTGTGTTTGATAGATTTTACCGTCTAAAATTAACAATTCACCATCCAATAAATCAGGTGCACCTAAACCAAAATTGCCATGTAATTTGAGTGTTTTGTATGAGTAAAAAGCATTGTATAAACCACCAATAAAGGCACTGGCATGGCCAGCAGTATATAAATTATTAGTTGGATTGATGCTTTGATTGGTTTGTGATTTTACACTTGATATTAAGAAAATAGATAAAAGAACAACACAAATTTTAGTTCTAAACATTGAGAGATGATTAATTTTAATTTAACAAATAAAGCAAAATTAATTTAAAATCATCGTTTTGCCAAGCTAGAACTATTTTGTACTTAATAATAAAGGTTGGTGTATAAAACACCAACCTTTATTCTAATTTACTTTTTTATAGGTTGTAATTACCTCCATAACATAATCTATTCTGCCATTAGCATCAGTAAAAGAATAATAGTCAAAATGCTTACGCTTAAACTCATTTTTATCTAGGCTAAAATTTCGGATTTAGGGAAACCAAGGCTCCAACTAGTCCAACCTGTAGCAGGTGACAAAGCAACATCTAGATTTGCATAGATATTTCCATCTGGAGTAATTCCCCATGTACCTATAATCTGTTTATTGAAATCACAATTATCGTCATATTCAGCTACTCCATCATTTTTAAGATTTAGCCTAGATTTCATAGAACAGTTTCCAATAATTGTAGTATCTAACAAGACTGTAGCATCTGTTCTTGTATACTTTTTCTTGTGTATAGAATAAAGCGACCAAGTAGAGCCTGTAAGAAGTTTTTTATTTTTATCGATTTCAGTCTCTTTATCCTTTTTACATGATGATAAGATTATTATGAATAATAGACTGTAAATAATATTTTCTTCATCTTTTAATTAAGCCTGCAAATCTTCCATTATTTCACTAATCTTTTCAGCTAACTTTTCTTCTGTGGCTTTATAATCTTCGGCTGACGCCAAAGGTGTATTTACACTACAATAGAACTTAATTTTTGGCTCTGTTCCGCTTGGTCTTGCAGAAATAATACTGTCATCTTCGGTAATAAACTGCAATACATCAGACTTAGGGAAACCTAGTTCTTTACTTGTACCAGCTTTAATATCAGTTTCTTTATTTAATTCGTAATCTTTTAGTGTTACTACATCAGAACCTCCCAATTTTGCAGGTGGGTTATTTCTAAACTTCTCCATCATGGCTTTAATTTCTTCAGCACCAGTTTTACCTTTTTTGGTAATTGAGACTAAATCTTCTTTGTACATGCCATAAGTTACATACATGTCAATCATTGCCTGATATAAGCTACTTCCTTTGTCTTTGTAAAAAGCAGTCATTTCAGCAATAAATGCACAAGAAATCACAGCGTCTTTATCGCGCACTAAATCGCCAATTAAATAACCATAACTTTCTTCTCCACCAGCAATAAATGTTTTTTTGCCTTGTAGTTGTGTCATTACTTGTCCAATCCACTTAAAGCCTGTTAATGTATTATAATATTCAACTCCCTTGGCATCACAAATGGCTTTAATTAAGCTAGTTGTAACAATAGTTGAAACAACATATTCATTACCTGTTAGCTTTTCTTTTTCTTCCCAAGCGGTAAGTAAATAGTTGATCAATAAACTTCCTGTTTGATTTCCGTTTAATAATTCAAATTCACCATCATTATTTTTAACGGCAATACCAACTCTATCCGCATCAGGGTCTGTAGCTAAAACCAAATCGGCATCAATTTCTGCTGCCTTTTTTAAAGCCAATGTTAGTGCTTCTTTTTCTTCTGGGTTTGGATAAACAACTGTTGGAAAATTACCATCTGGCTTACTTTGTTCTTCCACTACGGTTACATTGGTGAAACCGAATTGAGCTAATGCTTTTGGTACCAAAGTTATGCCTGTGCCATGAATAGGAGAGTATACAATTTTTAAATCATGCTCGCGAGCAATAGCATCTGGCGAAACAGAAAGTGCGGTGATTTTATCTAAATAAAGTTTGTCTATTTCTTCTCCAATAGTTTCTACATTAATCTCAACACGATTAAATTTTACCTCATCTATGCTTTTAATAGCCGCAACTTCATCCATTACCATTTTATCATCAGGAGCAGTAAATTGCCCGCCATCATTTCCATAAGCCTTATAGCCATTGTACTCTTTCGGATTATGAGATGCAGTTAACATTACCCCACTTTTGCATCCTAATTCTCTTATGGCAAAAGAAAGCTCTGGTGTTGGTCGCAAAGCAGAAAAGAAATAAACTTTAATTCCATTTGCCGAGAAAACATCTGCAGTAATGTTTGCAAAAACATCAGAATTATTTCTGCTATCGTGGGCAATGGCAACACTTATTTTTTCATCCTTATATTTCTTGTTCAAATAATTGGCAAGACCTTGTGTAGCAGTGCCAATGGTATATTTATTAATACGGTTTGAGCCTGGCCCCATAATACCTCGTAATCCTCCAGTTCCAAATTCTAAACTTCTATAAAAAGCATCCGTTAACTCTGTAGTTGCTTCTTTATCTAATAAGGATTGGATTTCTGTTTTGGTTTTTTGGTCATAACTACCATTAAGCCATGTGTTTATGGTGTCTAAAGTCGATTTTTCTAGTTGCATATACTAATTTGGTTGATGTTCTTATATATTACAAAACAAAATTAAAATTGTTCAAATGATGTTTTGGGAACGTTATCAGAATTTTATTTTGTCATTTAAGCGAGATTTAACGGTCTTTTCGCTATTTTCACGCCCTGTTACAATAATAAGAAAAATACGCATTCTAAAATAAAAAATGAAACCTTTATAATTTATAATCAAGTAAAAACAATTAAATAAAATTATAAAGGCTTCATTACCAATAAACAATAATTAAGTAAATGAAAATATTAAAATTTGGTGGTACATCTGTAGGTAGTCCAGAGCGCATGAAAAAATTGTTGGATATTGTTAATCCGACAGAAGAGCAAATTGTAGTATTGTCAGCAGTGTCTGGTACTACAAATAGTTTGGTAGAAATTTCTTCTAAATTACTAAAGGAAGAAAAGCAGGAAGCTACAACATTGATAAAGGCGTTACACCAAAAGTACAATGAATTTGTAATTGAATTATTGCCTGATGTTGATTTTAGAGAGCAAGGTCAGGAAGTTGTAGATTATCATTTTAATTTTTTAGCTTCTTTGGTAAATGATTTATTTACAAATATTGAGGATAAAGTTGTTTTAGCACAGGGTGAATTGTTGTCAACTACATTATACCATATCTATTTAAAATCGATAGGAGTACCATCTGTTCTTTTACCGGCTTTAGATTTCATGAAAATAGATGAAGACAATGAGCCTGATATTCCTTTTACAACAAAACACTTAACTCCACTTTTAGAGCGTCATAAAGACAATAAACTATTTATTACTCAGGGTTTTATTTGTAGAAATAGCTTTGGAGAGGTTGATAACTTACGTAGAGGAGGGAGTGATTATACAGCTTCTCTTTTAGGCGCTGCAATTTTAGCAGAAGAGGTTCAAATTTGGACAGATATTGATGGAATGCACAACAATGATCCAAGAATTGTAAAAGGAACAAAGCCAATTTCTCATTTGTCTTTTGATGAGGCAGCTGAGTTAGCTTATTTTGGGGCGAAAATTTTGCACCCACAATCTGTTTTTCCAGCTCAAAAATATAAAATACCAGTTCGTTTACTAAATACAATGGAGCCAAAAGCTTTGGGTACTGTAATTAGTACTGAAAGTGAAAAAGGAAAAATTAAATCTATTGCAGCTAAAGACGGAATTACTGCCATTAAAATCCAATCTAGCAGAATGCTGTTGGCTTACGGTTTTTTAAGAAGAATTTTCGAGATTTTCGAAAGATATAAAACACCAATTGATATGATTACTACTTCTGAAGTTGCAGTTTCATTAACTATCGATTTTACAGATAATTTGGATGAAATTGTAAAGGAACTAAATTCTTTTGGGAGTGTAGAAATTGATAGAGATCAATCTATTGTGTGTGTTGTAGGTGACTTTGGTGCAGAAAAACATGGCTATGCCGCTAAAGTTCTAGATTCAATTAAACATATTCCAGTAAGGATGATTTCTTATGGTGGAAGCGCTTATAATATTTCTTTATTAGTTGGAACAGAAAACAAAGTAGAAGCTTTAAGGAGTTTACACGACCGCATTTTCTAATGCCTTCTAAAATAGAAAAAAATAAAAATTGCAATAATTACCAATATAATAGTTAACCGAATTCTTCTTTCAAATTCTTTACGACTAATGTTCTGCTTTCGATAATCGATATAATTGCCAGCATAAACAATAGCAATAAAAACTAAGAAGATTATAAATAGAAATTTCAAGAGTATGTTTTCCGATAAAGATATAGCACATTTTTCTAAATTAGAAACTCCATTTTATTACTACGACCTAAACTTGCTTGAAAGTACATTAAAAGCATGTAAAAAAGCTGCTGATACTTATAAGTTTCATGTGCATTATGCAATGAAAGCAAACTTTAACCCAATTGTATTAAAAAAAATCGAAGCAATTGGTTTTGGTGCAGATTGCGTGAGTGGGGGTGAAGTAAAAAAAGCTATCGATGTTGGTTTTAAGAGAAAGAAGGTTGTATTTGCTGGAGTAGGCAAATCAGACAAAGAAATTAATGATGCTTTAGATAATGATATTTTCTGTTTCAATGTAGAATCTGTTCAAGAACTTTCTGTAATTAATGAGCTTGCAGAAAAGAAACAAAAAAAAGCAAAAGTTGCAATTAGGATAAATCCGAATGTAGATGCGCATACTCATGCAAATATTACCACAGGTTTAGATGAGAATAAATTTGGTGTTAACTCTTGGGATATGCCAGCTTGTGCTGCCGTGTTAAATATTTCGCCAAATCTTGAATTTATAGGTATACATTTTCATATTGGTTCTCAAATTACCAATATGGATGTTTATAAAAATCTATGTGTACGCGTAAACGAGTTTGCAACTTGGTTTGAAGACCATGGATTTAAAGTAACTGTTTTAAATGTTGGTGGAGGTTTAGGAATTGATTACCATAACCCAGATCAACAAATTCCAAATTTTGAAACCTATTTTAAAATCTTTGCCGATTTTCTTGAAGTAAAACCTTATCAAGAGGTTCATTTTGAGCTTGGAAGAGCTTTAGTTGGACAAAGTGCTTCGCTAATTAGTAGAGTGCTGTATGTTAAAAATGGCAAGAAAAAGAACTTTATCATTTTAGATGCTGGTATGACAGAATTAATGCGCCCTGCATTATATCAAGCTTATCATAAAATTGAAAATCTCTCTCAGTCTAAAATCGTAAATGCGGAATCTGAAAGTGTAAGGTATGATGTTGTAGGGCCTATTTGTGAGAGCACAGATTGTTTTGGTAAGGAAGTAGAATTACAAGAAAGTTTTAGAAATGATTTAATTGCCATTAGAAGTACGGGCGCTTATGGCGAAGTAATGGCATCACATTATAATTTAAGAGAAACTGTACAAACAGTTTCTAGTGAAGATTTAAATTAAAAGCTTTGTCATTCTGAATGTAATGAAGAGTCTATTTTCTAAAATTCAGTTAATGGATTCCTCCAAAGTCGGAATGACAAAAAAAAATGACGAATTTTCCTTTACTTTTTTCTAGAACCCACAAAAACAATAACTCCAGCAATTAAAACGATGCCGCCAACATAGGGAGGCCAGTTTACCGATTTTTCTCTATCCGCAGAAACCTGAATTGGTCCTGCATCAATTACTTTTTCTTTTTTGGTATAGGTAAATCCAGTCCAAACTAATAATACTATACCTAGTACAATTAATATTATGCCTAATGTTCTGCCCATGATGTTCTATTTATTAATTTGAAATATGAACAGTTATTAGGTAATAAAAGTTTGCCTAATCCTAAAAAGAATAACCCAAGCTTAGTTTACTAGTGGCGCCTTTATTAGCTCCGGCATTAAATATACCGTAAAGCTTATTGAGTTTAAAATAGAATGAGAAGTCGAACGACCCTCCATTAACATCTAAATTATACTCGTTTCTCAAACTACTATTTAATCCTGGAGTAACACCATAAAATAACCTAAAAGCAAAGTGATTGTTGTAATTTCTTTTGCTATGCCAGATAATTTCTGTTGCACCACCTGTTGTAAAAAGGGTTGTTTTTGTGGAGCTAATTATGTTTGGATCATTTAAGTTTCTCATTTTCTTTCTAAAATCAGCATAGTTGCCACTTTCAAAACTTAGTGCATTTTCCCAACTTAAAATTCTAAATTCTGCATTACCTGCATTATCATAATAACCAATAGATGTTCTCAAGCCCCCACCAAAAATACCCTTTCCATCAAATTCTGGCACAGCGTTCGTCTTGTTATACTCACTATCATAATTAGTCGCTCCTGCAAAACCATATGCCCCATAGGCAATGTTAATATTTTTTAAAGTATGTCCTCTGCTAAAGTTCAAAAAACCTAAGTCAACAGCACCAGTGCCATATGGGAGGTCTAGAGCAGCTATACTTGCACTGATATAGTTTTTTACTTTTAAAGAATCGGATTCCATTGGTTTTGGTAAATACGAAACATCATTTCCTGCTGCTGCTGGAATAAAATAAGAGGGAGTTGAACAAGAGCTAAAAAATAGTGTAACTGATATTAGAGAGAGGAGAGCGTATTTTCGTTTCATGAAAGCATAATTAATTCTTTGTTGTACAAATATATATGGCAGAAGCTAAGATATCGTTAATTTTTTCAATGGGTAAATTGCTGTTTTCATCTATTAATAAAATTTTCATTCTGGCTCGTTTTTCTTGTAATAAATCTTCGTGCTTAATCAAATTTCCATCAACAAAACCTATGTAGGGTTTTTTATATTTTTTATGCAACCATAAATAGCAGAGCATTTTCCCTTTAAAACAAAAAAATGGAAGTTTATACTTCCATTCTGCAGTAATGTTTACATTATGTTTTAGGATAACATCCCTTAAAGTTAACAAGCAACCTCTTGTAGGTTCCTCATACCGCAGGTAAAAGTTATCTAAATCACTTAACATTAGTATTCAATTTCAAAAAAGTCTGCTAATCCACCTAAAAAATATTCTTCAATGCCTTCAGTAAATTCTTTATAATCTTCATCTGGTATATTTGTTTGGCTAAACTCTAAAGATGTTCCTTTTTTGTCTTCATGCAGTTTAATGGTTACGATTGATGGCTCA
Source organism: Pedobacter polaris (assembly GCF_005116505.1). Classification (GTDB taxonomy): domain Bacteria; phylum Bacteroidota; class Bacteroidia; order Sphingobacteriales; family Sphingobacteriaceae; genus Pedobacter; species Pedobacter polaris. Next base: position 707,473 of record NZ_SWBR01000002.1, on the reverse strand, counting down.
CCTTCATCTCCAAAATACCATTGCTGAACAATCTTTTTGTTGGGTTCAAATTCAATATTTTTTCCAACAATATCACCTTCCCAAAATGAAAATTCAGTTCCTGCCTCTTCAGTAAATTCTACCTCGGCACCGGTCCATAATTGAATACTTTGAGGCTTAGTTAATGCCAAGTAAACCTCATCAGGAGGTGCTGGAAGTGGTATATATTTTTTAAATGTTTTCATCAGGATTAAGTTTTGTTGTTTGAATTGTACACCTTTTAAATTGGAAGCTTGTTGAACCAAAATTAATTAATAATCAAATAGGAAACTTATAGGCAACAACATAATTTTTGGCTTAGGCTAAATGTGTATTTTCTAAATTGATTAAGCTTTAGGTTCAACCACTATTTGATTTTCAATTATAAAATCAGCTCTTCTCCCTGAAAATCACACTATCCTACTCCTTATTTAAATGCATTTAATCCAGTCACATCCATTCCAGTTATTAATAAATGAACATCATGAGTTCCTTCGTAAGTTACTACAGATTCTAAATTCATCATGTGGCGCATGATAGAGTATTCGCCAGTTATTCCCATTCCGCCTAACATTTGGCGAGCATTTCTAGCTATATCTAAAGCAATTTCTACACTGTTACGTTTGGCCATCGAAATCTGTTCTGCAGTAGCTCTATTCTCACTTTTTAATGTTCCTAAGCGCCAAACTAATAATTGACCTTTTGTGATTTCTGTAATCATTTCAGCCAATTTCTTTTGTTGTAACTGGAAACCACCAATTGGTCTGCCGAACTGAACACGTTCTTTTGAATAACGAAGAGCAGTATCGTAACAATCCATTGCAGCACCTAAAGCGCCCCAAGCAATACCATAACGAGCTTGATTTAAACAACCTAAAGGTCCTTTTAAACCTTTAATATCAGGGAAAATATTTTCTTTTGGAACCTTAACATTGTCGAAAACTAATTCGCCAGTAGCCGAAGCTCTTAAGCTCCATTTGCCATGTGTTTCTGGTGTGGTGAAACCTTCCATTCCACGCTCTACAACCATTCCACGGATTTTTCCTTCTTCGTCTTTTGCCCAAACTACAGCAATATCTGCAAAAGGAGCATTAGAAATCCACATTTTTGCTCCATTTAATAAAAAATGATCGCCTTTATCTTTAATATTAGTAACCATACCACCCGGATTAGATCCATGATCTGGTTCTGTTAAACCAAAACAACCCATTAATTCGCCTGTGGCTAATTTTGGTAAATATTTTTTGCGTTGTTCTTCAGTACCATAAGCATAAATAGGGTACATTACTAATGATCCCTGAACCGATGCTGTAGAACGGATACCTGAATCGCCACGCTCAATTTCTTGCATAATAATACCATATGCGGTATAATCTAAACCGGCTCCACCATATTCCACTGGAATTGTAGGTCCAAATGCACCAATCTCCCCTAAACCTTTTATTAAATGTTTAGGGAACTCTGCTCTCTGTGCATAATCTTCAATAATAGGACTTACCTCTTTCTTCACCCAATCTCTTACGGTTGAGCGAATTAAAAGGTGTTCTTCAGATAAAAGTTCATCCAATTGATAATAATCTGGTGCTTCGTAAAGGTCTTTCTTAGCTGATTTATTCATGTTTTACACTATATTTGATTAAGCAAAGTGAATGTTCCAAAGGTAATAATTTAGTGTAATGACTAGTAAAAACCGAGCAAAAAATTAATTTTGCGCAGAATATTGCTTTAAATAATTTAAACCTAATGTTTGTACAAACTGTAGCGCTAAAAGAAGTTAAATTTCATGCCTATCATGGGTTTTATCCCGAAGAACAGCTCATTGGAAATCATTTTTTGGTAGATGTAGAGGTAACTTTTACGCCAAAAGGTAATACTGAAGAGTTGGAGTTTACTGTAAATTATGAAGTTATAAATACGGTAGTTACTGCTGAAATGAAAAATACGCAGAAACTTTTAGAAACCGTTGTTAAAAATATATTGGACCAGTTAATTTCTATCTATCCTTTTGTAACAACAGCAGTAGTTGGAATTAAAAAACTACATCCGCCTATGCCAGGAGAAATAGGCCATTCATTTGTACAACTAAGTTATACTTCCCAAAAATAAAAATGGAATACACCAAAATAACCAATGCTATTTTAGCAGAAATTGAAAATGCTATCGGTAAAGAAAATGTGTTTATTGATGATGATTCTTTAGCCAATTATGCACATGATGAAACTGAAGATTTAAAATATTTTCCAGAGGTTGTAGTGAAACCTACGGATACTATAGCTGTATCAGCTTTGCTAAAAATTTGTAATCATTACGCTGTTCCTGTTACCCCACGTGGTGGCGGAACGGGGCTAAGTGGTGCAGCTTTACCAATTTATGGTGGTGTTTTATTGTCAATGGAAAAGTTTAAAGCTATTATTGATATCGATACAGATAATTTACAGGCTACAGTAGAACCTGGTGTAATTACTGAGGAGTTTATGAATGCTGTAGCAGCAAAAGGCTTACTTTACCCAGTTGACCCAAGTAGTAAGGGTTCATGTTTTATTGGTGGTAATGTGGCTCACGGTTCTGGTGGACCAAGAGTAGTAAAGTACGGAACTATTAGGGAATATATCCTTAACCTAGAAGTTGTATTGGCAAATGGAGACATTATATGGACAGGTGCAAATACTTTAAAATATGCTTCTGGCTACAATTTAACACAGTTGATGATTGGTTCTGAAGGTACATTAGCCGTGGTAACAAAAATTGTAACCAAACTTATTCCTGCGGTAAGCCAAAGTGTTTTAATGTTAGGTTCTTTTAGTACAAATGAACAGGCATGTGCTGCTGTTTCTGCAATTTTTAGGGCTGGTATTACACCTTCAGCTTTAGAGTTTATGGAGCGGAAAGGGGTAGAGTGGGTAATTAAATTTGATGATATTAAATTTGATTTAAAAGATGATGTAAATGCTTTTTTAATGATAGAATTTGATGGTGACGATTTGGATACCATATTTAAAGATTGTGAAAAAGTAAACATGGTATTAGAAGAATTTGGGTGTACAGAAGTTTTATTTGCAGATACCTCACAACAAAAAGAAGAAATTTGGCGTATGCGGAGAACGATGGCAGAATCTGTAAAATCAAATTCAGTTTATAAAGAAGAAGATACAGTTGTGCCAAGAGCGGCATTGCCTAAACTAGTAAATGGAATTAAAGAAATTGGTGCCAGATATGGTTTTGAAAGTGTTTGTTACGGTCACGCAGGCGATGGTAATTTGCATATTAATATCATCAAAGCGGGTATGAGCGATGAAGATTGGAAACATAGGTTGAAAGATGGGATTGTTGAAATCTTCGAATTGACAACTGCTCTAGGTGGTACAATTTCTGGAGAGCATGGTATAGGTTTGGTGCAAAAAGATTATATGCCAATTAAGTACAGTGAAATCCATCTTAATCTAATGCGTAGCATTAAAGCGGTTTTTGACCCCAAAGGAATTTTAAATCCTGGTAAAATCACACCAACTCCAAATCCCTAAAGGGGCTGGTGTTCATGGAATAAGCCCCCTTAGGGGGTTGGGGGTAACTGCTCAAAACTTATCATTTTTTCTCTTTCCTTATCCGGAATTGGAGCTGGTTTTTTTGTGGTGTAATCAAACGCTACACAAACTGTTTTGCCTCTACTACAAACCACTTCTTTTCCATTAATCTCTTTAACAATAAGATAATCCAAATCAAAACTAGTTGTTCCAATCCTCGATGTTTTAACATAGATATGTATCTTATCATCTAAAAATATCGGGGCAATATAATCTATAGAAGCTTTTCCAATTACAACTCCCGTTTTATGCCAGTCCCATTTAATGGCGTGTTTCCAATATTTTGTTCTACCCATTTCCATGTAAGTGAAATAGATAGCATTGTTTACATGACCCATCATATCTAAATCAGCAAAACGCATTTCTAGACTCGTTTTATACTTATAACTATCAGTATTATTGAGTTCTACTGACTTTTTGTCTGGTGTTGTTTCTTTTTTGCGCCAAAATGACTTAAAAAACATAAATATATACTTTGGAATAAGGTTTGAATATGAACAATTATAATTTAAAAAATAAAATAACGGAGGAAATAAAAATGACTTTAGTAAAATTTAACAACAAAACTAGAAACACAGCCCCTTACTTTAACAATGTTTTCGATTCTTTGTTTAGCGATGCGTTAAATAAAAATTACGTTGTAAATAAAGTGCCTAATGTAAATATTTATGAGAGCGCAAACGAATATAAAATTGAGTTAGCAGCTCCGGGCTTAAACAAGGAAGACTTTAAAATTGATTTAAAAAAAGATAATCTTTCTGTTTGGGCCGAGAAAAAAGTAGCTACCGATACACAAAAAGATTATACCCGTAAAGAATTTGAATACAACTCATTTGCTAGATCATTTGTTTTGCCAGAAGGAGTTGATGCGGATAAAATAAGTGCAGAATATATCAATGGGATTTTATATATCACTATTGGTAAGTTAGATGACACAAAACAAGCACATAAAGAAATTGTAGTTTCATAATACAATAGTTTGATTTAAGTTTAAGGTTGACAGAGGCGATATTGAAAGATATCGCCTTTTGTCTTTTATAGTTCATTAGTCATTAGTTCATTGGGCTGGGAGATTTAATGAACCAATGATACGAATGAACTAATGAACCAATTTATTACCTTTGCATCATGGAAAGAGAAATCCTTGATACCAAGCGTAAGGCACTAAAAATAAATTTAAACGAAAAAATTTACGGCACATTTGCAGAAATAGGTGCTGGACAAGAAGTTGCTCGTAATTTTTTTACTGCTGGTGCTGCTGCAGGTACCGTTGCTAAAACAATGTCTGCTTATGATATGACTTTTAGTGATGCCATTTATGGTGCTGAAGCTTCTGGAAGATATGTAAGTCAGAATAGGCTTTTACGTATGTTAGAACATGAATTTAGCTTGTTAAACGAGCGTTTGCATGGAGAAAAATATGAAAATCGTACTTTTTTTGCTTTTGCTAATACCGTTACTACTTTAAATTTTAAACGTACAAATGAGCCTCACGGTTGGGTTGGTATTCGTTTCCAAACAGAGCCGGGTGGGTTACCAAATGAAATATTTTTTCATATTCGTTTATTTGATACCGATGTTAATATGCAACAACGGGTATTGGGCATTATTGGGGTAAATTTAGTTTACGCAGCTTTTTACCATCATAATGAACCAAAGGTGATGATAGAATCATTAGTTGATAACTTAACTGTAGGTTCTGTAGAAATAGATTTAATTTCTGTTCAAGGTCCAGCTTTTGGTGAAGTGAACAACACGTTACTAAATCTTTATTTAATTATGAAAGATTTTTCTGCAGCTGCAATTTTTGATGCGGATGGTCACCCAAGACAAGCTAAAGATCTTTTATATAAAAAGGATATCATGATTTTACGGACTAAATTTGGACAAAAATCTAATCCGAACTTTAACCTGTTTAATAAAGCTACTGAGCAATTTACACGTACAAATAATGTAGAACCTGGTAATTTGAGCGTAATGATTGAAGTTTTATTAACCAATGTTTTAACAGACCAGCAAGAAACACCAGATGATATTGATTTAGAATCAGTAGCGAAAAGAGCAGAAGATATGTGCAAAACTGGGAACTTGGTTATTGTTTCTAATTTTACACGTAACCATAGATTGGCCAAATACTTAGATCGCTGTAGACCAAAAAGTGTTGGGATCTCTACTAATATCAATAACCTTAAATTTGTATTTAACTCAACCAATTTTGGTGAAGATTATTCAAGTCAGCTGCTTGCCTATGTAAGTGATATGTTTACGAAAAATGTAAAGCTTTTCGCTTATCCTTTCATGGATAAAAAGACAAATACTGTAATTTCTACCTCTAATATGCCGGTTACACCAGACGCTAAACCGCTATTTGATTTCTTATTGATTAATGGGTACATTACTGATATTAAAGATTATAGCGAGGATGATGTAAAAACTGCTTAATGGAAAAGAAGAAAAATTTTCCAACAGAAAAAAGCAGTTTGCATGTTAGAAACAAGCATAAATCTCGGTATGATTTTAAAGCTTTAACTGAGACGGTAAAGGAGCTCTCTGATTTTGTTGCTGTAAATAAATATGGAGATGAATCTATAGACTTTGCTAATCCACAGGCTGTTAAAACTTTAAACAAGGCTTTACTTAAGCATTTTTATCAAATCGACTTTTGGGATATTCCTGACGGATATCTGTGCCCTCCAATACCAGGAAGAGCAGATTATATACATTATGCTGCAGATTTGTTGGCCTCTTGTAATCATCAAAATATACCTACCGGAAAAAGGATTAAAGTTTTGGATATTGGGGTAGGAGCAAATTGTGTTTATCCAATTATTGGGCATCAGGAATATAGTTGGTATTTTGTTGGTTCTGACATTGATGAAGTTGCTACCCGTTCTGCAAAGAATATAATTGAAATCAACCAAACTTTAAAAAAGAACGTTGAGATTAGGCTACAGCCTTCTAAATTGGATATTTTCAAGAATATCGTTCATAAAGAAGAAAAATTCGATTTAACAATTTGCAATCCTCCTTTCCATTCTTCCGCAGAAGAAGCAAATGCTGGCTCGCAAAGAAAAAATAGAAATTTAGGGAATAAAAATTATACTAATCCAGTCCTCAATTTTGGTGGTATAAACAGCGAATTATGGACAAAAGGTGGTGAAGTTGCTTTTGTTGGTAAGATGATTGAAGAAAGTAAAAGTTATAAAACACAATGTTTCTGGTTCACGAGTTTAGTTTCTAAGAGTGAAAATTTGGGTGGTATATATGCAATGCTTGAGAGAGCAGAAGTGACTGAAATTAGAACAAGTGAAATGTCTACAGGTAATAAAATAACCCGAATTGTAGCTTGGACTTTCTTAAACGAAAAACAGCAAGAAGATTGGGTTAAGAGTTGGTAATCGACTTTGTCATTCCAAATAGATTTGTCATTCCGGCTTTGGAGGAATCTAATTCCTTAATTTATCTAAATAGATTCTTCGCTGCGCTCTAAATGACAAAAAGCTCAGAATGATAAAAATACTCAAAATAACAAATCATTTTTTATCTTGCAGTATGAAACTAAATCGATTTATCCTTTTCTTATTGATACTTCCAGTGTTGGCTCAAGCACAAACATCTGGTAATCCAATATTTCCTGGTTGGTATGCAGATCCCGAGGCAATAGTTTTTGGTAAAACTTATTGGATTTATCCAACCTATTCTGCAAAATACAAGGAGCAAGTTTTTATGGATGCATTTTCATCAAAAGATTTGATAACTTGGAAAAAACACGAAAGAATTATAGATACAGCATCTGTTAAATGGGCAAATAAGGCAATGTGGGCGCCATCGATTACCCAAAAAGATGGTAAATATTACCTGTTTTTTGGTGCAAATGATATACAGAGCGATAACGAATTAGGTGGGATAGGAGTTGCCGTAGCTGATAAACCAGAAGGGCCGTTTAAGGATTTGTTGGGCAAACCTTTAATAGATAAATTTCATAATAAGGCACAGCCGATAGATCAATTCGTTTTCAAGGATAAAGATGGACAGTATTACCTAATTTATGGTGGTTGGTCTCATTGTAATATAGCCAAATTAAACAAGGATTTTACAGGTTTTGAGAAGTTTTCTGATGGCTCGACATTTAAAGAAATAACTCCAGAAGGATATGTAGAGGGTTCTTTCATGTTTATCAGAAATGGAAAATATTACTTTATGTGGAGTGAAGGCGGATGGACTGGTCCTGATTATTCTGTAGCTTATGCGGTAGCCGATTCACCTATGGGCCCATTTAAAAGGATTGGGAAGATTTTAAAACAAGATCCAGAAGTAGCAACAGGTGCTGGGCACCACTCTGTAATCCATGATGCTAAAAAAGATTTATGGTATATTGTTTACCACCGCAGACCACTAGGAGAAAAAGATGGTAATCACCGCGTAACTTGTATCGATTTAATGACTTTTGATAAAGATGGATTGATTAATCCTGTTAAGATTACTAAAGAGGGTGTGAAGAAGAATAAACTGTAGAGGTAAGATGATAGCTGTAAGATGAGAAACGCATCTTACAGCTGCCCTTTCCCATTTAAATAAATGTCTGGTATTCTAATTTCCATTAATTTTTCTGGAGTTTCAACAGCTTTAAATCCGAATTGTGAATATAAGCCATGTGCATCTAATGTAGCCAGGCAATAAGTTCTTAAACCTTGCAAATCAGGATGAAACATCATTAGTGACATCAATTTTTTTGATAAGCCAAAACCTCTAAAATTTTCTTCAATATAAACATCACATAGGTAGGCGAAGGTAGTTCTGTCTGTTACCCAGCGAGCAAAACCTACTTGTTTACCATCTTTGTAAACTCCAAAACAAAGTGAGTTTGTAATTGATTTTTGTACAATTTGTAAAGGAATTTCTTTTGCCCAATAGGATTGTGTGCTTAAGTAATGATGTACGGCTTTAACATCAACTAAATTACTGTCATCTGAGAAAATGAAACCGTTATCTTTAATTTCCATTTGTAAATATGGTTTATAGTCCATGGTCTATGGACCATAAACCTATTGAATTTAATTATCTGGATTTTGTAGAACTTCTGAGCTTTAGGTGAAAGTTAAATCGAACATACTATTGTAATCGTTAAAAAAATCTTATCATCCTTAAGTTGTTAGCTAATGAACCAATGATAATTAGTTCCTCATGTTAATAAACTGCAATGGCTGGCCAAAATCCTCTCCTCTGCATAATGAGATTACTTTTTGTAAATCATCAATGTTTTTGCTCTGTACCCTAACTTGATCATCCATCATAGAAGCTTGCACTTTTAACTTGCTATCTTTAATCTTCGCAACGATTTTTTTTGCGGCTTCTTTGTCAATTCCTTCTTTTATATTAATTTCCTTTTTAATCATATTGCCTGAAGCAGCATGTTCTTTTCCGAAATCCAAACTTTTTGGGTCTAAATTTTGTTTCATCATACGAGAAATGATCGAATCGGTAATGGCTTTAAGTCGCATATCGTCTTCAGTTACAATAGTGATAGCATTTGTCTTCTTATCAAGTTCTATTGTGCTTTTAGAGCCATTAAAATCATAACGGTTTAAAATTTCTTTTTTGGCATTGTTGATGGCATTATCTAATGTTTGAGCATCTACTTTGCTAACGATATCGAAAGATGGCATGATTTTGAATTTAATTGATTAAAATTTATAGATTTAGGTAAATATAAATATCATTACAAAAAACGCGAAAAAATATATGAAAACCAATAAAAGTAAGCCTCAGAAAAAAACCACTAAAAAAGCGGTTAAAAAACAAATAGAGCAAAGTTTAACAGATAGGTTTTTAGAAGCTGTTAAAGGTTTAGGCCATAATGCCGAAATTATTGCAGAAGATATTGCAAAAGTAAGCAAAGCGGCAGCTAAAAAACTAGCTAAGAAATTTCAAGAGGTAAAATCTGCAGTTGAACTTAAAATTGAAGATGCGGCAACAGAAAAAAAGCCTGTAGCTAAAAAAATTAAATTGGCTAAGAAAGATACTTCTAAATTGTTGAAAAAGGTAGATAAATCTGTAACTAAAGTGGTGAAGAAAGCTGTAAAAAAAGCTAAACCAGTAGCCACAAGTGTTAAAGTAACACCTTTGCCAACGGAACAGAAAACAGTTACAGCAGTAAAGGCACCAGTAAAAAGAGCAACAACTAAAACTATGGCAGCTAAAGCAACAACTACAGCATCATCTGCAAAACAAGCAGTGGTAAAAGCAGTTACAAATAACCCGGTAAAAAAAGTGACTGTTAAAAATATTCCAGCTAAAAAGAATACCACTAGTGCAGCTGACAAAAAATAATAAGTTAATTTTTGTAGTTTAATTAGTTGTTATTTAACACTAATTTAACTTTAAAATTCGCAGATTTGAAAATCCTCCAAAAAGAGGATTTTTTTGATTTTAATACATGGCTAAAAAAAAGCTACCATTTTTAAATAGAGAAATAAGTTGGCTATATTTTAATGAACGTGTTTTGCAGGAAGCTGCAGATGAAACCGTTCCTTTGATAGAGAGAATAAGGTTTTTGTCTATTTTTTCTTCTAATTTGGAAGAGTTCTATCGTGTTAGGGTAGCTACCTTAAGTAGATTAGTGAACTTAAATGATAAAGCAAAAGAGCTTTTGGGTTTTAATGCAAAAAAGGTTCTAAATGAAATCAAAAATATTGTTGTAAAGCATGAACGTAAGTTTGAAAGTCTTTTTCAGCATATATTAATAAACGAATTAGCTCAAAACAAGATCTTCATTTTAAATGATACTCAGCTAAATGTAGCAAGAGGTGAATTTGTTAGAAACCATTTTAGAGATAGAATTTTATCCAATTTGGTACCCATAATGATAGATTTGGAAGAGCCATTTCCAGAATTAAAAGACAGATACTTATATTTCTTTGTAAGATTAACCAAAAAAGGCACTAAAAGGAGTGAGAAGTTCGCACTCATTGAATTGCCAAATAGTTTACCACGATTTTTGGTTTTACCAGAAACCAATGGTTTGAAATTTATCATTCTTGCAGAAGATATTATTAAATATTGCTTAGATGATATATTTTACGTCTTCAATTACAATCATATCGAAGCTTTTTCTATTCAACTCACTAGAGATGCAGAACTTGATATTGATAAAAATATTAGTGATAAATTTATTGAGGAACTTAAAACCAGCTTAGATAAACGTAGGAAGGGTAAACCAATGCGTTTGCTTTATGATACCGCAATGCCTTTCGAGATGTTAAGTGTATTGGTTGCAAAGCTTAAGATTGAAGCAGAAGGCTTGATTCCTGGCAATCGTTACCATCGTTTTGGCGACTTTATTGCTTTCCCAAATGTTGGAAGCAAAGATTTAGAATATACCCCAGCAGCGCCTCTTAAGGTGCATGGATTGCATAGAACGGAGAGCATTTTTAATAAGTTGGCAGATAGAGACTATCTGATCAATTTGCCTTATCAATCTTACGATTATATCATTTTGTTTCTTCGCGAAGCTGCTATTGATCCAAAAGTTACAGAAATTAACATCACTCTTTATCGCCTAGCAGAAAACTCTAAAGTTATCAATGCACTTATCAATGCAGTTAAAAACGGAAAAAAAGTCAACTGTGTTGTGGAGCTAAAAGCTAGATTTGATGAGCAAGCTAATATTTTCTGGACAAACCGATTAATGGAAGAGGGTGTAAATGTAAACTATGGTTTAACAGATTATAAAGTTCACTCTAAAATATGTCTAGTAAAGCGGATAGAAAAAGGTAAAGCTGTATATTATGCAAATCTTGCAACTGGGAATTTTAATGAAAAAACAGCAAGAATTTACTGTGACCACAGCATTTTTACCGCAAAAAAAGAAATCACATTAGATTTACTTAAGCTTTTTACTGCTTTAAATAAACGTACTGTTATTAAAGGTTTTAAGCATTTAATCGTATCTCCTTTAGAATCTAGAAACAAAATTTATGGTCTAATAAATCGGGAAATAAAATTTGCTATGGCTGGAAAACCTGCTTACATGATTTTAAAGGTAAATAGCTTAGCAGATGAAGGAATAGTACAGAAATTGTATGATGCAAGTAATGCGGGAGTTAAGATAAAGCTAATTGTTCGGGGTATTTGTTGCTTGGTTCCTGGCATTGTAGGTTTTAGTGAAAACATAACAGTAATCAGCATTATAGACAAATTTTTAGAACATGCTCGTGTTTTTATATTCGGCAATAATGGTAAAGAAGAAATGTTTCTTTCGTCTGCAGATTTAATGAGCAGAAATTTTGAGCATAGAGTTGAAGTTGGTTTTCCTGTTTTGGATGAAGATGTGAGGCAGGAGATTAAAGATATTATCGATTTTCAGTTACAAGACAATGTAAAAGCGAGAGACATTACTCGACTAAATAACAATAAATACCATAGAAATAGATTAGTTAACAAGGTTAGAGCACAGGTGCAGACTTACAACTACCTTAAAAATAAACATCAATAATGCCATGTTAAGATATGCTGCCATAGATGTAGGCTCTAATGCCGTTAGATTATTAATTGCTGATATTACTCATAGTGAAAAGGGGTATGGCTTTAAAAAAAACACTTTAATTCGCGTCCCGCTACGTTTAGGTGATGATGCTTTTTTAGACCATAAAATTTCTGTAAAGAAGGTTGACGATCTGGTTAAAACCATGAGTGCTTTTAAGAACTTGATGGATGTTTATCAAGTTACTCATTATTTGGCTTGTGCAACATCAGCTATGCGTGAAGCTGAAAATGGTAATGAAGTTATTAAAAAACTCAAAAAACTTACCGATATCGATTTAGAGATTATAGAAGGTCATAGAGAAGCCAATATTATCTATGCTAACCACATCGAACAAAATCTAGACGCCAATAAAAGCTATTTATATATTGATGTTGGTGGAGGTAGTACTGAACTTTCTGTATTTGTAAATAAGCAACCCTTAGCTTCTAAGTCATTTAATATAGGCACTATTCGAATTTTAGACAATCAAGATAAAGATGAAACCTGGGATGAAATGAGAGATTGGGTTAAAAGTTACACTAAGGATTTAAAGAACTTAGCAGGCATAGGAACAGGCGGAAATATCAATAAATTATTTAAAATGTCTGATGAAAAAGATGATATGCCTTTATCTTTTTTAAAGCTGAAAACCATGTATAATGAGCTTAATTCTTATTCTTTAAAAGAACGAATTAGCTTAATGAAACTTAATCCGGATAGGGCAGACGTAATTATTCCAGCTTGCGAAATCTATTTAACTTTAATGAAGTGGACTGGTATTAAACAAATGTATGTGCCAAAAGTTGGAATGGTTGATGGGATTATCAATTTACTGATTGAAGAGAATTTGGGTTCTTAGTTTTACCATCTAAGAAATCTAAGTTCATCTTAGTTTTATGATAAGTTGAACCACCAAAGAAACCAAAGGACACCTAAGATTAGAAAAAAATGAACATTAAGGAATTAAGTATTTAATCTAACTCCTTAATGTTCAAAAAGTCATCTAACAATTGTTTGAACTATTTAAGATCATTTTATCTTATTCCTCAACTATCTAGAAAGCATCTTAGATTTCTAAGATGGCAAACTATTTAACTATCGTTCTAAAAGTTAAATTCACTCTTGGTTTGGTAACCAATTTTGTTGGTGGTAAACGATGTAACCAATTTTTTTGAGTTTCATTTTTCATAACTAATAAACTCCCATGTTGAAGTATAATAGAAATAGTTTGTTTGGTTTCTTTATGCTTAAATGCAAATTTTCGCTCTGCGCCGAGGCTTACAGAAGCAATTGCACCATTTTTCTTTAAATCCGTTTCTCCATCGCTATGCCAAGCCATACCTTCATCTCCATTATGGTACAAATTCAATAAACAAGAATTGTATGTTTCTCCTGTTTTTTCTTCACATAATCTCTTTAATTCTAGCAATTCCTTTGTCCAAGGCAAAGCTTGTTTAGTTGTGTTTGAGTAAGTATATTCAAAAGGTAAATCGCCATACCAAGCTACTTTTCTTTTGGTTAAAATATGCTTCCCGAAAATTACCGCTTCATCATTTTTCCACGCTATAGTTTCTAACAAGCAATTGTAATAGCTGTTTGCTTGCTGATTGGACATGATTATTCCATAATAGTTAACCGTTCCACCTTGTGGCAAAACATTGATGTTCTGAGCAGGTTGAGTGTTGAATAAATCCATAGATTTTGTAATCCAAATTTACATCTTCAATTGTTATTTTTATAGTTACGCTCTTCTTTAGTTCGTCATGCTCAGCTCGACTGGGCATCTTAATGCATTGTCATTAATTCTAGTTGAATTTTATGTGCTGATTATCTGTTCTTTGCATTACGATTCCCGTTTTCACGGGAATGACGGAATTATAATTTTAAGTTAAAGCATCATGAAATATAATTCCTAGCGTATATCTTTCTCCGCTATGAACCTCACTAACTCCATGTTTCATACTTGCCCGATAATACCCTTTTGAGCCTTTAACAGGTCTAAAATTTGTGGTTAAAATAAGAATATCTCCTTTTTTAGGCTTTAAGACAATAGCTTTAGACTGCGCTCTTACATTTTGTTGAGTTAATACAAATTCTCCACCATTGTAATCTATTTCAGGATCACTCAAAAATATAACCATTTGCATGGGGAAATAAATGTCTCCATACAAGTCTTGATGAAGCGTATTGAAACCTCCTTTACCATATTTTAAAATTAGTGGAGTTGCTTTTGTTTGGGCATTATCATGACACAGCTTTAAAAACTCATCGTAACCTGTCGGATAACTAATTTCTATATTCAGTGCCCTCATCCAGGTATTTGCGATTGGTGCCAGAATAGGGTAGATACTAGTTCTTAGATTATTAATGATGCTTGGTAATGGGTAATTGAAATATTTGTACGCTCCCAACCCAAAACGATAACGTTCCATTACAACTGTTTTTCTGTATAATTCAGATTGATCATAATTTTTAATTAATTCATCACATTGTTCATTTGTTAAGATTTCGTTTAGAATTGCATAACCCTTTTGGTGCATTGTCTCGGCTAAAGCATCTTTCTCAATGCTTCCTATTTTTTGCAAAAGCTCCATTTTAAATAGTTCCTAAATTAACTTGAGATGCTTCCCAACCTAATAGCGCTGTTTTGCGCACACTTCCCCAATGGTATTGTCCAAAATTACCTGATGATTGAATAACGCGATGGCATGGGATTAAGAAGGCAACTGGATTGTTGCCAATTGCAGAACCCACTGCTCTAGATGCATTTGAGCTACCTATCGCTTTGGCAATAGCTCTGTAGGTTGTAAAATTGCCTTTAGGAATTTTTAATAGTGTTTCCCAAACTTTTAATTGAAACGGGGTTCCTTTTAAATGTAGTTTAACTGTTGTGTTTTTAGTCCAATCTTTGTTAAAAATAGCTAGTGCATCTTCTTGGATTTTATCTTCTTGTTTATTGAATTTAGCTTTAGGAAACTGCTTTATTAATTCTTCAAAAGCTATAAATTCATCATCGGCAAATGCCATATAACAAATCCCTATTGATGTAGATGCTATTAATAAATTGCCAAATAAGGTATGGAAATAACTATAATTGATGATTAGGTTTTCTCCTCCATTTTTAAATTCTCCGGGTGTCATCCCTTCAATATTTATAAATAAATCGTGTAAACGACCAGTTCCAGATAAACCTATTTCGTAAGCAACATCAAAAAGTGTAGCTTGTTGATCCTTAAGCATGTCTTTTGCATAATTCAGGCTAAGGTATTGCAAGAATTTTTTGGGACTAACACCAGCCCATTCAGTAAATAACCGCTGAAAATGAAACGGACTTAGATTTATCTTTTTTGCTATGAGATCTAAATCTGGTTGTATTTTAAAATTTTCTTGTAGATAACCAATTGCTTCTGCAATACGTTGGTAATTTAACTGCTCTTGTGTACTCATTTCGTTTGTTTTGATATACAAAAGTAAGTTGCCGTTAAACGTGATAAAACCCGAAACTTGCTAAGATTATTACAAATTAGAAAATTATAGCTCTAAAAAGCTGGTTGCTTTATCATCAACAAACCAATTTAAATTACCATTTAATGGTTTGATCAGTTGTGCAGGATAGATGAAATAGTCTTTTTGTTCATCGCCAATTACATGTTTTAAAGCATTAGCCTTGTTCTCTCCAAAAGTGATAAAAGCAATATTTTTAGCTTTATTAATTAGTGGTGCTGTTAAACTGATCCGGAATGTATTTAACTTTTCAACCCAAACAGAATCAACTGTTGCATGGATACTTTTTACCAATTCAGTGTCTGGAAAAATAGAGGCAGTATGTGCATCATCACCCATACCTAAGAGGATTAGATCAAATACAATTTCTTCGCCTTTAAAATGATTATCCAAGGCATTTTTATAAGCAATGGCAGCATCCTTAGGGATTAATGTAGTATCAATATAAAATATATGGCCTGGAGGAGTCTGTAGGTTATCAAATAAATTTTCTTTTGCCATCAAACCGTTGTAATCTTTATGATCTGGCAATACATTTCTTTCATCACCAAAAAAGAAGAATACTTTAGTCCAATCTATCTTATCTTTATAAGTGGTAGAAAGTTGCTTATAAAGTTCTTTTGGCGAGTTTCCACCAGTTAAAACGAAATCAAAGCGACCTTTTGTTGAGATAGCCTCATTCGCAATTTTAATTACATAAGCTATAAGATTTTCGTTAAGCTCTGGTATAGATTTAAAGATATGTAAGTTCATGTTTTATAGTTGAATGTCACGTTGAGCTTGTCGAAACGCAATGACGTTCTTCGACGAGCTCAGCATGACAAATAAATTATTATTTATCCTTTAAAGGTAAGGTAAACCAGTGAAAGCCATCTTTGGCAATTAATGCTTCTGCATCTTCTGGTCCCCAGCTATCTGCTTGATAATTAGGGAAGTTTAATGATTTTTTGCTTTCCCACGTATTGATGATCGGCATAACTAATTCCCATGCTGCCTCTACTTGATCGCCACGCATAAATAAAGTTTGATCACCATTCATCGCATCTAAAAGCAAGGTCTCATAAGCTTCGGGAGTATCAGTATCATAAGTTCCTTTGTAATCAAAAACCATATCAACCGGATTTAAAACCATTTTAACCCCAGGTCTTTTCGCTTGAACTTGTAAACGAATACTCATTTCTGGTTGTATACTAATGATTAAACGATTTTGTTGCCAAGTTTCAGTAGCTCTAGACGAAAAGATATGATGAGGAACGTCCTTAAACTGAATGGTAATGATTGAAGAAGTTTGGTTCATCCTTTTACCAGTACGTAAATAAAAAGGAATTCCTTGCCAACGCCAGTTATCTATAAAAAACTTAACGGCAGCAAAGGTTTCTGTATTTGAATGTGGATCAACACCTGTTTCGTGTCTATACCCAGGAACTTCTTTTCCTTCTACCCAGCCTTTACTGTATTGGCCACGAACCGCATTAGAACTAATTTCTTCAGGTTTAAAAGGACGCATTGCTCTTAAAACTTCAACCTTTCTATCTCTAATTTCATCTGCATCAAATGAAATAGGAGCCTCCATGCCAACCAAACAAAGTAACTGCAACAAGTGATTTTGGATCATATCTCTTAATGCACCAGCTCCTTCATAATAACCACCACGATCTCCAACACCTAATTGCTCTGTTACAGAAATTTGTATGTGTTCAATATAATTTCTGTTCCATAATGGTTCAAATAATGAATTCGCAAAGCGGAAAGCCATCATGTTTTGAACTGTTTCCTTACCTAAATAATGATCTATACGATAGATTTGTTTTTCGGTAAAGATCTTGCTCAATAATAGGTTAAGCTCTTTTGCGCTTTCTAAATCGTTGCCGAAAGGTTTTTCAATTACAATTCTGCTGTTATCTTCATCTTCTGTTAATTTGTATTTGCATAAGCATTCTGCAATTAAAGGGAAAAAGTTAGGTGCAACAGCTAAATAATAAATAATTTGAGTTTCCTTGCCAAATTCTTGTTGTAACTTCTCAACTGTCTCTTTTAAGTTTTCAAAAGTTTTTGGAGTTGTAATGTCAGTAGGGCAATAACGAATGTTGGATTCGAAAGAGCTCCAAGTTTCCTTTTTAACCTTTCCATTTCTAGAAAATTCATTTACATTTTCTAGTATTACCTCTTGGTATTTTTTGTCTGTAAATTCTGTTCTACCTGTTCCAATTATCGAAAATTTTTCTGGCATATAACCTTCTGTAAATAAGTTATATAATGCAGGTGCAAGTTTGCGTTTGTTTAAGTCGCCGGTACCACCAAAAATTACAAAAATAGTTGGATGAAGGTTACTCTTTTTTTTCATGATTTATGAATTTTTGTATTCATTATTTGAGCTTAGATCAATATTGATATTTTGCTCAGGGTTTCTATGTATGTATTAAATTATAGGTTTTTTTGGTTCCAGTCTGCGTGGAATATCCCTTCGCTATCAATACGTTCAAAAGTATGGGCACCAAAGAAATCTCTTTGAGCTTGCGTTAAGTTAGAAGGCATTCTGCCAGTTTTTAAAGTATCAAAATAAGTTAGCGCAGCAGCAAAGCACGGGATAGCCAAGCCAGCAGAAATTGCAGACGAAACCACATTTCTGGTACCTTTTAAGCTTTTCTTAATCTTAGCTTGAACGTTTGCGTCAGAAAATAAGTGCTGTAAATCTGGCTGTTTTTTATAGGCTTGATAAATATCTTCTAAAAATTCTGCCCTAATGATACATCCCCCACGCCAAATTTTAGCAATTTCGGCCATTTTTAAACCATATTCATAGTCAATAGATGCTTTCCATAATAAATGCATGCCTTGTGCATAGGCGTTTGCCATTGCAAAATAGAAAGCTTCTTCTAAATCATCAATAAAATCTTTGCTTGCTTTGATTTTTTCTGTTGGTCCAAAAGCTTCGTTTAGCTCTACTCTAAGTTTTTTAAGTTTAGATAAATTTCTTGTAGAAACCGCCGTATCAATTATTGGAATAGGCATTTCAACGTCCATTGCAACTTGCGAAGTCCATTTGCCTGTACCTTTCGATTTTGCTTCATCTTTAATTTCATCAACCAAAAGATTACCAGTTTTTACATCCTTAAATAAGAAAACATCTTTGGTAATCTCCATTAAAAATGATTTTAAACGACCATTGTTCCAGCTCTCAAAAACTTGTTGAATTTGATTATTATCATAATCCAAACCATTTTTTAGGATTTCATAGGTCTCTGCTAATAACTGCATAATCGCATATTCAATCCCATTATGTGTCATTTTTACAAAGTGGCCAGAAGCACCAGCGCCAATATAAGTTACGCAAGGTTCGTCGTTTACTTTAGCCGAAACAGCTTCTAGCATGTTTTTTACAACAGCATAAGCTTCTTTATCTCCGCCAGGCATCATACTTGGACCAAATCTAGCGCCTTCTTCTCCGCCAGAAATACCCATGCCAAAAAAGTGAATCCCTTTATCCTTTAATTCTAAATATCTTCTGCTTGTATCTGCAAAATAAGAGTTTCCGCTATCAATAATAATATCACCTTTATCTAGTAAAGGCTGTAATTCTAAAATCACACTATCAACAATTGCACCTGCAGGAACTAAAAGGATAATTGTGCGTGGAGATTGCAAACTCTCAACAAATTCGTTAATATCTGCGTATCCTTTTAGGTTATGCGATTTTCCTTCTTCTTCAAATATTTGAAGCATTTTCTCACTCTTATCATAACCTGTAACGGCAAAACCATTATCGGCCATGTTTAATAACAAATTACGTCCCATGGTTCCTAAACCAACCATCCCGAATGCAAATTGTGCTTTATTATCCTTATTCATTTTATGATTTATTTTATACTTTCTAAAATTAATTTACTTTTTTCGAAACTTTCATGCACATGTGCATTTATGCCCATTTGTTTTGCAATGGCTACGTGAATCGCCCTATCATCAAAATAAAGGGAATTTTGAGGTTCTACCTGTGCAACCCCTAAAGCTAGCTTAAAAATTGATGGGTCTGGTTTAGAGAAACCTACTTCGCAAGAGGATATGAATGCATCGAAACATTCATGAAGGTTGAATTTTTTAATTCTGTAATCGTTAAATTCTTTGCCTTCGTTATTAATAGAAAAGATTTTAACACCTGTTTGCTTTTTCCAATTAATTAGCCAAGGCAGAAAATCTGGCAACTGGGTTGTTTTAGAAAACATAAAATCAGAGAATTCTTGTTTGGAAAAGTCTCTATCAATGTTAAAAATGACCGAATCAAGGTATTGGTCTAAGTTTAGTTTTCCGTTTTCAAATAGCGGAAAAGCAACGGAATGATCTTTTTGAAATTGAATGGGCTCTAAGTTGAATTTTTCTATGGCTTGTATCCGCGAGGTATGGTTCCAGCCATCACTTAGTAAAACACCCCCAATATCTAAGAAAAGTATTTTTATATCGTTCATTATTTTTTTTGTGGATGAGTAGTGTGAACATGGTATTTTTCTTTAGCTAACCATAGTTTAGCACCACCTTTTATACCATCTTTATTTGAAACAAGCTTGATATTTTTTTCTAGGTCGAAATTAATCTCATTTGAATTTCCGCCGCCAATATACAATTTGTCGTAATTAAAAACTGTTTTATAGATCTCAATTAAATATTGTAGACGTTTATTCCATTTCTTTTTACCAACCTTATGATAACCTCTGTCACCTATAAAGTCATCATAATCATCTGTTTTATTTACTGGTAAGTGTGCTAATTCTAAATGTGGAAGTAGTTCTCCATCAAAAAGAAGAGAAGTGCCAAAGCCAGTTCCCAGCGTAAATACAATCTCAAATCCTTTACCACTTACAATTCCTAAGCCTTGTTGGTCGGCATCGTTAATTAAACGAACAGGTTTGCCGAATAAGTCTGCCACTTGTTGAGCTAAATCAATGTTTACCCATTGGTTTTCTGCTAAATTAGGTGCAGTTTGTACTATACCCATTTTTACATAACCAGGAAAACCTATTGAAATCTTTTCAAATTTTTTAAAATCAGCACAAAGTTTCTTGATAGCTTTCAAAACTTCTTCAGGTGTAGAATTCTTTGGGGTAGGGGTTTTCTTGAAATCCGTTAATAACTTCCCTTTTGGACTTAATAAACAAGATTTGATGTTAGTGCCACCGATGTCTATCGATAAAATATCGCCTTGTGGAACCTTAGTTTTTACTGGCATAGCTTAAATTGAAATCAACAGTTTTACTACTTGTTGACCTAACAAATTTACAATCATTATATAGCTTAGCCATAATATTTTTGTAATAAGTTATGCGTAATTATTAACAAGCTAATATTTAGTGTTAGTAAAAATTATATATTTACTAATAAATGTGTTATTTGCTTTTGCATTTCTGTCATAACAGTGCATAACAGTTAGTTTTCAATCAATTTTTATTTTAGACAAACCAAATATAAAACTATGCAAGCAATTTTAGGTGTATTCTTTCATTTTATCGGTGGCTTCGCCTCTGGTAGTTTCTACATTCCGTATAAAAAGGTAAAAGGCTGGTCTTGGGAGAGTTACTGGATAGTAGGCGGTATCTTTTCATGGCTAATTGTTCCGCCATTGGCAGCTTATTTAACAGTTCCAAATTTTACAGAATTTTTAAGTAGCGCAACTGGAAGTGTGTTGTTGCTAACTTATTTCTTTGGTGTTTTATGGGGTATAGGTGGATTAACCTATGGCTTAGGTGTTCGTTACCTTGGTGTTTCATTAGGTAGTTCTATTATATTAGGACTTTGTATGGTGTTGGGTTCAATTCTGCCATCAATTTATTTTGATGTATTCCCGAAAGAAGGTAAAGACACATTTACGATGTTTTTAACAACAGATTGGGGTCAGATGGTACTGTTAGGGCTTTTAGTTTGTGTAATTGGTATTATCATTTGTGGTAAAGCCGGAATGATGAAAGAAAGACAGTTAAAAACGGCTGTTACAGATCCTCATGGGTTAGAAGTAAAAACAGAGTACAAATTTGGGTTAGGTTTGTTTGTAGGTATTGTTTCTGGTGTGCTAAGTGCTTGTTTTAATTTTGGTATCGAAGCCGGGAAACCAATTTCAGATGCAGTTAATACAGTTTGGAAAGCAGCTAATCCTACTGAAACTACTAATTTCCTTTATTCAAATAATGTAACTTATATCGTTATCCTTTGGGGTGGTCTAACAACCAACTTCATTTGGTGTATGATTTTAAATGCCAGAAATAAAACTTTCGGAGATTATACTAATGCAAAAACTCCACTGTTAAAAAATTATATTTTTTCGGCATTAGCCGGGACAACTTGGTTCTTACAATTCTTCTTTTACGGTATGGGCGAAAGCAAAATGGGCAATGGAGCAAGTTCTTGGATTTTGCACATGGCGTTTATCATTTTAATTGCCAATGCTTGGGGTCTTATATTAAAAGAATGGAAAGGTGTGTCAAAAGGTACATTAATTACTATTATAGTAGGTATAGCTACAATTATACTTTCTGTTTTAATAGTAGGTTATGGAAATTCAATTAAGGTTTAAAAAAATAAAAATTATATAAAATGTCAATCGATACAAAGAGTTATAAATACGTAAGTTATTTATGGGATGATGAAGAGGCTGCAAAATTAGCGGGTGATGAGGTGGCTTTATTAATTTATCGTTCTAATTTATTAGGTGCAGATTTACGCTTAACCAATTACGGTGGTGGTAACACTTCTTGTAAGTTGCAAGAAAAAGATCCATTAACGGGCTTAGAAACCGAAGTAATGTGGGTTAAGGGGTCAGGTGGCGATTTAGGTACTTTGAAAAAAAGTGGCTTAGCTGCACTTTATGTTGATAGATTAAGAAGTCTTAAAAATATTTATCGTGGCGTAGCACATGAAGATGAAATGGTTGAGTTATTTAACCATTGTATTTTCGATTTAAGTTCTAAAGCGCCTTCAATTGATACGCCTTTACATGGGTTTTTACCTTTTGCACATATCGATCATTTACATCCTGATGCAGCTATTGCAATTGCTGCAGCTAAAGATGGAAAGGCAATTACTGAAAAGCTTTTTAACGGAACAATTGGTTGGGTAGAATGGAAAAAACCAGGATTTGAATTAGGTTTATCCCTTAAAAAATGTTTAGACGAAAATCCAGGTATTAGAGGGATTATGCTAGGTTCTCATGGCTTGTTCACTTGGGGCGATACCGCTTACGAAAGTTATATCAACACTTTAGATGTAATTGAAATATGCTCAGAATACCTAAATGAAAATTATGGTAAAAGAGGTTCAGTTTTTGGTGGACAAAAAATAGAAAGTGCAGCAGTAGATCAACGTAAAAAACAAGCGGCTGCTTTAGCTCCCGTTTTACGTGGCTTATGTTCTTCAAAGCAACACATGATTGGTCACTTTACTGATGATACAAGGGTGTTGGAATTCATTAACTCAAATGATTTAAGTCGCTTAGCGCCAATGGGTACAAGTTGTCCAGATCACTTTTTGCGTACTAAAATAAGTCCGTTGGTTTTAGATTTAGCCAGTGATGCTGATTTAACTGATGTAGCTGCTTTAAAAGCTAGTTTAACACCAGCATTTGAAGCATACAGACAAATGTATACTGATTATTACGAGACTTGTAAACATCCAAATAGTCCAGCAATTCGCGATACTAACCCAGTTGTAATTTTATATCCAGGTATTGGAATGTTTACTTTTTCTAAAGATAAACAAACGGCTAGGGTAGCTGCAGAATTCTACACCAATGCCATTAACGTAATGAAAGGTGCTGAAGCTATTTCAGAGTATACTTCACTACCACACCAAGAAGCATTTAACATCGAATACTGGTTATTAGAGGAAGCGAAATTACAACGTATGCCTAAACCAAAACCATTAACTGGTAAAATTGCTTTAATTACGGGCAGTGCTGGCGGAATTGGAAAAGCAATTGCTAAAAAATTCATTGCTGAAGGTGGTGTAGTTATTTTAAATGACATGAATGCAGAGCGATTAGCAGAAGCAGGAACAGAATTTGAAAAATTATATGGCAAAGACGCATACAGTACAGCAGTTTTAAATGTAACTAGCGCTAATGATATCAATACCGCATTCGATTCTGCAGCTTTAGCTTTTGGAGGAATTGATATTGTAATTAATAATGCAGGTTTATCAATCTCTAAATCAATTGCTGATCATGGTGAAAAAGACTGGGACTTATTGTATGATGTTTTAGTAAAAGGACAATTTTTTGTAACTCAAGCAGCAGCAAGTGTGATGCAAAAGCAGCATATTGGCGGAGATATTATTAATATTGTAAGTAAAAATGCTTTAGTTAGCGGACCAAATAATGCAGGTTACGGCAGTGCAAAAGCTGCTCAATTACATTTAAGTCGTTTAAATGCTGCAGAATTAGGTGCAGATGGTATCCGTGTAAATGTGGTAAATCCAGACGCTGTAATTAGCGATAGTAATATCTGGGCAGGTGGTTGGGCAGAAGGTAGAGCAAAAGCATACGGAATTACCGTTGCAGAATTGCCTGCTTATTATGCAAAACGTACCTTGTTAAACCAAATTATATTACCAGAAGATATTGCAAACGCTTGTTTTGCTTTTGTAGGTGGCTTGCTAAGTAAATCAACAGGAAACATGTTAAATGTTGATGGTGGTGTGGCAATGGCATTTGCTAGATAAATAATAAATGTAACCACAGATAAAAAGGATGGACACAGATAAGAAATTAAATCTGTGTTTATCTGTGTAATCTGTGGTTTAATATTAAACCTATAACCTAACCGTACTCATGAACATTGAGAAAAACCAAATAGAACAACATAACGATTCGCTAATCAGCAAACACCAACAAAAACTGAATAACCTAAAAAGCGAGTGGTCACATATTGATATTGAAGCTGTAATTAAAAAGTTAGTAGACTTTCAAATTGCCATTCCAAGTTGGGCTTTAGGAACTGGAGGTACACGTTTTGGACGTTTTGCGACTGGTGGTGGAGAACCAACAAATCTTGAACAGAAAATTGAAGATGTTGGCCTTTTACATGCTTTAAATAATTCTAGTGGAGCTATTTCTCTCCATATTCCATGGGATATTCCTCAAAACCCAGATCAGATTAAAAGTTTAGCAGCTAGTTATGGATTAAAGTTCGATGCGGTAAACTCAAACACGTTTCAAGACCAACCTGGTTCTCCAGTAAGTTATAAATTTGGCTCTTTGCAACACGTAGATAAAGCAGTTCGCAAGCAAGCTATTGAGCATAACATCGAAGTAATTAAACAAGGTGTTGCCTTAGGTTCAGAATCTTTAACCGTTTGGTTGGCAGATGGTTCTTGCTTTCCAGGTCAATTGAACTTCAGACAAGCATTTGAAAATACTTTAGCAAGTTTACAAGAGATTTATTCGGCTTTGCCAGCAAACTGGAAAATGTTTGTAGAATATAAAGCTTATGAGCCTAATTTCTATTCAACAACTGTTGGAGATTGGGGTCAATCTTTATTATACGCTAATAAATTAGGAGATAAAGCTTATACTTTGGTTGATTTAGGTCACCATTTACCAAATGCAAATATTGAGCAAATTGTTTCTTTATTATTAATGGAAGGTAAATTAGGTGGTTTCCATTTTAACGATTCTAAATATGGCGATGACGATTTAACTACAGGTAGTATCAAACCTTATCAATTGTTTTTAATCTTTAACGAATTGGTTGAAGGAATGGATGCAAAAGGTATGGATCACGCAACTGGTTTAGGCTGGATGATTGATGCATCTCACAACGTAAAAGATCCTTTAGAAGATTTATTACAGTCAATTGAAGCAATCATGATTGCCTATGCGCAAGCTTTATTGGTAGACAGAAAAGCATTAGTTGCAGCACAAGAAAATAATGATGTTGTACTTTGTCAAGAGATATTACAATATACTTTTCGTAGCGATTTGAGAGCAATAGTTGCCGAAGCAAGATTAAGAGCCGGTGCTGCATTAGCTCCCTTAAATTTATATAGAGATCTAGCTTGTAGAAAAACATTAATTGGGCAACGTGGACAAAATACTGTAGCAACAGGATTATAATTTAATAAAATGCCTAAACCTGTAATTGCCATATTTGATGTTGGGAAAACGAATAAAAAGTTATTCCTTATAGATGAAGAGTATCATATTGTGTACGAACGTTCTGCCCGTTTTGTAGAAACGTTAGATGAAGATGGAGAACCTTGCGAAAATTTAGAAAGTCTAATTTCTTCTGTTCATGATTCTTTACATCAAGTTCAGAAAATGCAAGAATTTGATATCAAAGCCATCAATTTTTCTACCTATGGTGCAAGCTTTGTTTATCTTGATGAAAAAGGAAAACCGTTAACACCGCTTTACAATTATTTAAAAGCTTACCCTGAAGAGTTAAGCGCAGCATTTTATGCGAAATATGGGGGTGAAGAAAAAATTGCCCAAGAAACAGCTTCTCCGATTTTAGGAAGCTTAAATTCAGGTTTGCAGTTATATCGACTTAAAAAAGAAAAACCTGAAGTTTTTGAAAAGGTAAAATATGCCTTACATCTACCTCAGTACCTAAGTTATTTAATTACCGGAAAGGCACTTGCAGATATTACAAGTATTGGTTGCCATACTCATTTGTGGGATTTTACCAAAAATCAATACCATAGATGGGTGATAGAAGAAGGCTTAGCAGAAAAGCTGGGAGAATTTACACCGGCAGATTCTAGTTTAGAAACCAATTATGAGGGGATTAGCTATAAAGTAGGAGTTGGCTTACATGATAGCTCAGCTGCGCTTATACCATATCTGGCAAATTTCTCAACTCCTTTTGTGTTACTGTCAACAGGAACGTGGTGCATCAGCTTAAACCCTTTTAATCAACAACCGCTAACAGCAGAAGAGTTAAAGCAAGATTGCCTTTGTTACATGCATTTTAAAGGAAAAGCAGTAAAGGCATCACGTATTTTTGCAGGTTATGAGCATGAGCAACAGCTAAAACGTATTGCAGATCATTTTGATAGAGCAGCTTATCTCTTTAAACATTTAAAGTTTAACCCTGGTTTGTTTTTAAAATTGGCAGCTAAAGTGCCAGAAAATCAAGAACCACAACTTAAATTTTCAACTGTATCTGCATTTTCCGAAAGAGATTTAAACTTATTTAGAACTGCAGAAGAAGCCTATCATCAACTGATCTATGACCTAGTAAAACAACAAATTTATTCATTAAAATTAATTTTAAATCCTGGGGTTACCAGAATTTTTGTGGATGGTGGATTTGGAAAAAATGCAATCTATATGCATCTGTTAGCTATTTCAATTCCTCATATCGAAGTGTATGCATCTTCAGTTTCACAGGCAACAGCCATTGGTACAGCATTAGCTATCAATGAAGCATGGAATAAAAACCCAATTCCAACAGATATTATTGAGCTTAAATATTATTCATCTATTCAGCGTACAGTTTAGCAAAATATTGGTTATACACTAGTTAATTATTGTTACCTTCGAAAGAGCCTTAATGATATCGTTTTGAAACCAGAAGACCTTATAGCACATATTCTTGTAGATGAATATTCTTCCACACCAAAATATAAGCAATTAACAAATGCTATATTATCGGCTATTTCTAGTGGTAAGCTGAAGAAAAACAGTCTTTTGCCTTCAATTAATGAGTTAAGTTTTAAACTCGAAATCTCAAGGGATACTGCAGAAAAAGGATATCGACACCTGCGTAAGCTAGGGATTGTAGAATCTGTACCTGGAAAAGGTTTTTTCATTGTAAATGTAGATTTTGCTCGTAAACTTAAAATTTGCTTATTGTTCAATAAGTTAAGTACGCACAAAAAAATTATATACGATTCGTTCATCAAATCAATTGGTGAACAAGCGATGGTAGATTTTTATATTTACAACAATGATTTTGCGCTGTTTAAAAAAATGCTAATTAGCAAAAGCAATGATTATTCTCATTTTGTAATTATTCCTCATTTTAACGAGGGGGGAGAAAATGCACATGATATCATCAATACCATTCCGAAAGAAAAATTAATTATCGTAGATAAGCTTTTGCCGGGTATTATTGGAGATTATGCTGCAGCCTATGAAAACTTCGCACAAGATATTTACAGCGCCCTAGAGCAAGCTTTAGCTAAATTAGCTAATTATGATACGATAAAAATTATCTTTCCTAAGAACAGCTATTTCCCCCAAGAAATATTAACAGGTTTTTATAGATTCTGTCAGCAATATGCATTTAATCACAAAGTGATTCATAATATTAAAGATGAAGAAATTAATGTTGGCGAAGTTTATATCAACTTAATGGAAGATGATCTAGTGATTTTAATTGAACGTTTAATTGCTTTAAAATTAAAGATAGGTAAAGATGTTGGTGTAATCTCTTATAACGAAACCCCATTAAAACGGATTATTTTAGACGGTATCACTACCATTTCGACAGATTTCATACAATTAGGCAGTAAAGCAGCTGAACTGATCCTCGAAAATAAAACAGAAAAAATAGAAATTCCGTTCTATCTAACCCTTCGAAACTCTTTATAGTTACAAATACCTAAGCCACCATTGTCTATGCGTAGCTTTATATTTCTGAAACCAAATACAAGGTATATAAAGGATTGCTACAACTCCAAGCCAAATTACGTACACTATTGGTAGGGTATATCCAAAATCATTAGGACGGAACAAGAATGGTGATTGTGGTGTGCTAATCTGGTCTACGCCATACCCACTTGCAAAAAAGAATACCACAAGTGCAATATGAATTACATAAAAGTGTAATACATAATAAAAGAATGGCACATTTCCGTACACCATCATTATCCTACTAAACCAATTTTTAACGTTTTCTATACCGGATAAGAGCATTAATGCAGGGCCTAAAGTCATTCCGAAATATTGCAATGATGGCGGATACTTGCTCACATTAAAGAAATCGAAAATGGTTTTTAGTTGATCTGTATGTGCTGTTCTTGGATCTGGGTTACCATACAAACTAAAATAACGTAAAATAAGGAAAGATAAAAGGAGGCTTAATCCACTGTAAAATAGTAAGCGTTTTCTTTTGTTGGCATCGAAATTTGAATTGTACCAGTTACCAATGGAAAAGCCTAATAACATGGCGCCTGTCCATGGTAAAATTGCATAAAATAGCCCAATTAAATGGTTGGTTCCTAGTGGGATAAATGTACCTCTTGTGGTGAATAATGCAGCTAACAAGCCTCCGCTAAGCGTATCAGGTGCAGGAAGTTGTAGGTAGTTTAATAAGTTATGACCAAAAAATAAGATTAAGCCGACTATTAAAACCAACCGATGAGAAATTCTACTCAATATCCCTAATAAAATCATGCTCCAGCCAATTGCCCAAATTACCTGTAATACAATAAAATTATAGAATGGGTTAAAAGTTAAACCAAATGTAATTAATACGATTTCTACAAATAACAGCCATAAACCACGCTTTATTAAAAAATTACTGGCTTGTTTTGGTTCCTTATTTTTAGCTGATAGGTAAGCAGAAATGCCAGATAAGAAAACAAAAGTAGGGGCACAGAAATGGGTAATCAACCTTGTGAAATACAAAAACAGATTTGTTGTTTCTGGATTCATTGGGTCGCTCATCATGTTTCCATTGTTATGAAAAAAATCACGGGTATGGTCTAAGGCCATAATTACCATCACTAATCCCCTCAAAATATCTATAGAGAGGATGCGTTTTTTGTCAGTTGTCATGAGAGCGCTTGGTTGATTTAACTTAAAATTACAATAATCAATTAAAGATTAAAACTTTAGGTTTTTTATTTACCATATTCCCAATTAATTCTTCAGTTTCAATGTTTTTAAAATAAAGCGGTTGACTACTTTTTAATTGTTTTTTTAAGCAGTAGTAATGATGGAGGCAATTGATCCAATTAATAGCTGAAATTCTATCTTTCCATAGCTGTGGATACAAGAAAATAGTATCTGCTTCTAATCTAATTAGGTTTTTGCTTTCTAACTCTAGTACGTTGGCGATAATTTTAGCAGTTTGTTGTGCTAAATTAACTTTACCTGTTACTTTTTTATTCGCGTAGATCATTTGAACCTGTTATTAGAAATAAAAATGCGAAATTGAGTTTATATATTAAACAAAAATGCTATTAATCTTTCGACTAATAGCATTTAATTGTGCGGAGAGTTAGATTGCTCTACGTATTCTTATGAAAATACCAAAAACAACATAAATGTTATCATGCTTGGCTAGTTGTTACATCGGAGTTATTTGGCTCTCTAGTTTTTGTGTTCTGCATTAAGTTTTCAGCTATCGATTTTGGAAAATTTATCAGAGGAAGATTCACAGCTTCTAGCCCAGATAATGCTGTTACAGAAGCAATATATGATCTTATATAAGGAAATATTATAGCTGGGGCATTTAGATAAAAAAAACTTTTAAGATCTGCACTTTTCCCCTCTTCAACTTTAAATTTAAAATATCCAATACAATTACATTTAATTGTAAACGCATCATTAGCGTCTTTAACTTCAAAATCAATAGTTAAAACATATCCACTAGTGTCGTAATCAATCAACCCGGAAGGATTGAATGTAAATATTGGTTTCCCTGGTTTTACAGGATTTCTTTTAATGCTAAATTCGTCAATGTGAAATTGGTTTAAAGCAAATGGAGATCCATGTAGTTCTGCTATTTTAGTCATTATGCGGCTATAAAATATGAATCATCTGCATAAACAGGCTCGACAATAAACTCGGAAGCTGTATTTTCAAACCATAAGTTCCAATCCATTTGGAAATTTTCTCCTGTAACCCATTCATCAGTAGAAGAAGAATCTATTAAATCACATTCAGTAACAAAAGATAAGGAATCTTCAGGAAAGATGTTATAAAAATCATCCATCACATATGATAAAAACAACTTAATTTCATCATTATATGCTGATTCCGGATGAATCTCCATAAAATGTATATCTGAAAGCTCGTTGTATGACAACCTAATTCTAATATCGTCGAATTTGGTTACAACTGCATTAGCTTGCTCTAATAAAAAATCTTTGATAGTCATCTTTAGATTTTATAAAATTTATTTAATGTATTATTAATTAAATCTGAGTACTGTTTTGCATTTTCAATTTCCAGTTGTGAAATATTGTCAATGCCGTAATCAGCTTTGGTTCTCAGATTTTGTAATGCCAATAATTTTGAGTTAAAATCAACACTAACTAACCTTTCAGATCTATTATTTAAATCTTCTTTTATTTTCAGTTTAAGGTATTGATGAGTACCCTTATTTTCTGGCTTCTTTTTAGGGTTACATTCATTTTCAACCTGCTCAACATCCATACCATTGAAATTATTTAGGACTACATGTTTCAATAATTGTACACATCCATAGTAAAAGCAATGGACGCGGTTATCATTAAACACACTGAGTCCAGCATTGTTTGCAATGGCGAAAGAATTAATGGATTTGGAGAGCCAATTAGACATTAAGATTATATAGTTTTTTAATCTCATTTTGAAGGTGCAAAGGTACAATAATTAATGACATATTATATTTTCCTACTTTATGTGAGATTTGGTTTACAATGCAATCTATTATTTTGAAATCAAATTAACAAGACATTATTTAAAAGTATTTGTACCCATTACCATATTTCCCAATTTTTTAAATCATTTTATATATAACCTAAATAATCTAAACGATCACAATGACAAATATTAACTCATATCCAAAATCCAATCAATATCAACCAAATTGATTTATTGATGAAAACTTGTTGACTAAACTATAAAAATAAAAAAGCCTCTAGTAGTTTACTAAAGGCTTTAATTGTGCGGAGAGTGGGGGATTCGAACCCGCGGACCCTTTGACAAGTCAACAGTTTTCAAGACTGCCGCAATCGACCACTCTGCCAACTCTCCGCCGCAAAAGTACAAATCCTCTTTAAATCTGCAAACTATGAATAGCTTTTTTTTGAAGAAACTGGCTAAATGCCTATAACAGAGCAATAAAAATTTCTTATTTTTCCAATTTATCTTCTACTGGAAGTGGTTTTTTGAAGAGATTGAAGTTTGGACGTATAATTTTAACACTTCTTTTTGATAAATCTACACTCGCATTTAACTCAAAACCGATCAATAAAATTAAAGAATTTAAGTATAGCCAAATCATCACTACAATCAAGGTTCCAATTGAACCATAAATTTTATTGTAAGAGCCAAAATGATTAATATAAAATGAAAATCCCCACATGGTTAAAAAAGCAAGGATAGTGGCAAACCAAGAACCTGCACTGAAAAACTTCCACTTTTTGGCATGGGCTGGTCCGTAGCGGTATAAAATAGAAACTGTTATGAAGTACAAGACACCTAACAATGTCCACTGAGTAAACTGAATAGTAAAAAGTGTAATGCCACCTTTATAGTGTAACTCTTTTTGCAAATATTTTAATAAAATCTCACCAATTGCCATCGCTACAATGCAAACTATAACAGATAAGGCAATAATTACTGTTAAAACTACAGCAACCATCCTTTGCTTAAACCAAGTTCTGGTTTCTACAATAAGCGATGATTTATTAAAAGCAACCATCAATTTATGCACACCATTTGTAGCAAAAAATAGTGATAGCAAGAAACCCACAGATAGTAAACTGCCATTTTGAATGTTAACAATTTCAATAATGGTTGTTTCAAATGCTAAATAGGCGTTATTTGGCAGTACCAAAGCCAATAAAGACATTAAGGTATCTTGAAAGCCTATGCTTTTCGGTATATATGGAATTAAGGTGAACAAGAAAATGATGGCAGGAAAGATAGCCAACATGAAATTATAAGATAATGAAGAGGCTTTGTTTACCAGAGCTTCTTTTCCAATCTCTTTAAAGAAGAAAGTTGCTACTGTATAAAGTGGTAGTGGGCTAAAACCTGGCAGTACACAAACTTTTGTCCATGAAATGAACAATCTGTATAATCCAATTTTTAACAGTTGTTTATGAACCCAATCCATTTATTTAAAGTATTGACGAACTTGTTGCATGAAGTTTTCTGGTGGTTGGCATGGCCGTCTTGTTTGCTTGTTTACAAAAACCAAAACCGTTTTACCCGTATTAATCAATTCCTGTGTTTCATTGTATATCTCGTAATCTACAGTTAATCTAACAGTTGGTAGATCTTTTACTATAGATTTTATGGTTAATACCTGATTGTATAAAGCTGGCTTATAAAATTTTGATTGTAATTCTAATATAGGCAACATGACACCTTCGCTTTCCATAGTTTCATAGGTCATCCCAGAGCATGCTTCAAAACATTCTGTTCTTGCAAGCTCGTAATATTGTGCATAGTTACTGTGGTGTACAACACCCATTTGATCAGTTTCTACATACCTAACCTTTACTTTGCTTTCGTATACAAACATTATTTATAAATGTTACGTTTGTTCATTGCAGCCCTATATTTATTTGCATTAATTTCATGCTGTTCTCTGGTTTCTGCAAAGGCATGATAGCCAGAAAAATCTTCTTTTGCACACATGTAAATAAAGTTATTTTGCTCTCTATTTAAAACAGCGTCAATGGCATTTATACTAGGCATCATGATTGGTCCAGGAGGCAAACCAGCGTATTTATAAGTATTGTACTTAGAATCTAAAGCCAAATGCGAATTAAGTACCCTTTTAATAGTAAAATCGTCATTAGCGAAAATTACTGTTGGGTCTGCCTGTAATAAAATGCCACGATTTAAGCGATTTAAATATAAACCTGCGATGGTTGGCATTTCTTTGTCGTAAAGCGCTTCAGAATCTACTATTGATGCTAAAATGGAAACTTGGATAGGTGTAAGGTTTAATGCTGCTGCTTTTTTCTTGCGTTCGGCTGTCCAAAATTTAGCATATTCCTTTTGTATTTTCTCAAAAAAGTCTGTTGGGCTACTATTCCAATACATCTCGTAAGTGTTTGGAATAAACATGGTATAAATGTTTTCGGTATTGAAACCATACTTCTCTACCAATGCGGCAGAATCTAAAACATTAATAAATGCCAATGAATCTGCTTCCATGTTTTTAGCAAGATAAGCGGCAAAGTTTTCTTTCTTTCTTATATTTTGAAATTTCAGTTTTACTGCATCCTGATTGCCGGCCTTTAATTTGTTGATTAAAGTACGGTTATTCATTCCTTCCTTTACAGCATAACGACCAGGTTTTAAACTTTTAGGCAATCCCATCTTTTCAGCTGCTTCCTTAAACGCATCCGGATTTTTTAAGATACCTTTTTCTAATAAATTATGTAAAAATCCATCATAGGTCATACCAGTATTCACATAAATATACTTTTGGTTTCCAATAATGTTTGCTGCTAAGTAAGTTTTATAAATGTTAAATCCATAAGTTCCCCCTATAATTAAAAGAATTAAGAGAATGGCTAATATAATTTTTGTGCTTTTCTTCGCTTTTTTATCGTGTTCTAAAATCATGTTGGTATTACTAATTTTTTGGTTTGTTTGATAGTGTAATATTTACTGGTGTACCTATTTTAACTTTTACTAAAGTATCAGCTACTAAAGGAAATTGGGTTACAATAACTGCAGTTGCAGAATCTGTAATTTCACCTTCCCAAGTTATGGTGCCAAGAGTTAACATAGAGCCTCTTAAAGAGAATTTAGCTTCGTCAATTGTAAATCCTGTTAAGTTAGGCAGTTCAATGTCTTCGGCACCACGACCATCTCCAAGCGTTAAGTTAATAATAGAACCAGTAGGTAAAACTTCACCAGTTCTAATTATTTGACCGCCAAAGAAAGTTTCAAGCACTACATCTTTTGCTACATCTGGTTTGTAAGTCGTATCACCTAACTTTAAACGGTAACTTTCTAATATTGCTTGTGCTTCTCTTAAAGATTTATTTTCAATATCTGGAAATTTAACATTTGGAGCTTGTGCAGTATTAATAGTTAAATAGATAGTTCTATTTCCCTTTACAAAAGTGTTAGCATCAGGATCTTGATCGGTTACAATACCAGGAGGTTTATCCATAATATAAACCGAATCAATTTCATAACGTAAACCCAAGTCTTCTAGTTTGCTAACTGCTTGTGCTAACGTTAAACCTTTAACTTCTGGTACATTTAAGCCCTCGCCATGTTTGGTGTAATAACGTAAACTAAAAAATGCGATTAATAAAATAGCTGCAACTGTACATACAGCAGCAATGAGGTTGTTTCTGAAAGATTTTGTTTTAAGGTATGCAATAAATTTGCCCATTATTTTTCTTTAGGATTGATGTTAACAGTTCAAATTTAGCTTAAAAAAATATTTTATCTCAATTAAAATCAAATCTGCATCAACTAATTTATATTTTTGGATGTAAAATTTAACATCAATGAAGAAAACAATTGCATTATTAACAGGAGGCACAACAGGTGAGTGGGTTGTTTCAGTAAAAAGCGCTGCAACAATAGCTCAGAACATAGATACAACTAAATTCGAGGTATATAAAATTATGCTTAATGAAAATGGTTGGTTTTATGAACCTTCAGATTCTGTTAAAATTGATATAGATAAAAACGATTTCTCATTGACAATAAATGGTAGAAAGATAAAATTTGATGGTGTTTTTATTGCCATTCATGGTTCGCCAGGTGAAGATGGAAAACTACAGGGTTATTTCGATATGTTGGGTATTCCTTATACTACTTGTAGCGCGTTAACATCTGCCATTACCATGAATAAAGGCTATACAAAAGCAATTGTTGATGGGATTAAAGATTTGAAAGTTGCAAAGTCTATTCAAATATTTAAAAATGCTACTTACTCAATTGAGGATATTAAAAATCAATTAAAACTACCCTATTTTGTTAAACCTAATAATGGGGGCAGTAGCATAGGCATGAGCAAGGTAAAACATGCAGATGATTTAAAAGTAGCATTAGATAAAGCCTTTAACGAAGATAATCAGGTATTAATAGAGGAATTTGTAGAAGGAAGAGAGTTTTCGGTTGGTGTTTTTAAAACCAAAGGCAAAATAATTGTTTTACCAGCTACCGAGGTGATTCCTGCAAATGAATTCTTTGATTTCGAAGCTAAATATACGCCGGGAGCTACTGAAGAAATCACTCCAGGTAGAATGTCTGATGAAGAAAAAAGTAGAGTTGAAACAGTTGTTACAGCAGTTTACGAGAAGTTAAATTGTAATGGTATTGTTCGTATCGATTACTTTTTAGAGAACGATACCGATAACTTTTATTTTATCGAAATAAATACCATTCCGGGTCAAACAGCAACAAGTTTTATTCCTCAACAAGTGGCGGCTATGGGCATGGAATTAAAGGAGTTTTATACTCAAGTTATTGAAGAATCAATTTAAGTTAATATAATCCTATAAGGTTTTAACCTTATAGGATTATTATTTTTTATACTATTGTTTTCTGCCATTTACCTCGCTTAAATAAAATAAATGCGGCTATGGTAATTCCAACTTCTGCTACTGGTATAGCAATGAAAACTCCTGTTGGGCCCATGTTTAAATATTTCGCTAAAAAGAAAGCAAATGGAATTTGGAACAACCAAAATGCAATTACATTAATTTTTGTTGGTGTCCAAGTGTCACCAGCACCATTAAAGGCACTTACCAATACCATCCCTATGCCATATAGCACAAAGCCATAACTTAAAATTCTTAGGGCTTCAATAGCTACAACTTTTATTTGCTCATCTGTAGTAAAGAAAGCAGCAAAATATTTACCGCAGGTTAAAAACAATATAGTAACACAAGCCATAAATATAACGGAGTACTTCATGGTTACAAATACAGATTGTTTTGCCCTATCCATATGCCCTGCACCCATATTCTGGCCGACCAATGTGGCTGCTGCATTACTTAAGCCCCATGCTGGTAGCATAAAAAACATCATTAAACGTAATGCTGTTTGGTAACCTGCCGATCCATGATCTCCGCCAGTAGTAGCTACCAATTCTGCTAAAAATATCCAACTACAAGAAGCAATAACGAACTGTAAAATTGCTGGGGCAGCTATTTTAACAATCGCCTTAATTTGTTCCCAATGTGGTTTAAAATAAGATAATTTAATTTTCAACGCACTGTTTCCCCTGGCTAAATGAAATATTTGATAACAAACACCAAGACCTCTTCCAATAGTTGTTGCTATTGCGGCACCTGTTAACCCAAATGCTGGGATAGGACCAAGGCCTCTAATAAATATTGGGCATAAAATACAGTTCGCAACATTTGCAATAATTAAACTTTGCATGGCGATAGAAGCATTTCCAGCTCCTCTAAAAATCCCATTAATTAAAAATAATAGCATGATAATCACACTACTACTCATCATTATTTGAACAAAAGTAGTGCCTTGTACAGCTGTAGTTTCTGTAGCACCCATTAGCAAGAGAATTTCCTTTGCATAAATTAATCCCGCAATGCTGATTACTACATTTACAAATACAGCAATCACAATTGCCTGCATTCCTGCTTTTGCAGCCGCCTCTGGATTTTTCTCGCCAATTCTGCGAGCAACTACAGCTGTAGCCGCCATGCTCATGCCTATAGCCAGTGAATAAATAATGGTTAAAACAGATTCTGTTAAACCAACTGTTTGTATGGCATTACTGCTATTTGGTAAATGACCTACAAAGTAAAGATCTACCAAGGCAAATACAGATTCCATCATCATTTCTAGCATCATAGGAATTGCCAACAGAAAAATTGCTTTGCGAATGCTAATAGTTGTATAATCTGTTTCCTTGCCAATAATTGCTTGCCATAAAACAGTAAAAAAATTAGTAAAACTATTTTTAGTTTTTGAAGATTGTAACATTATAAAAAATTAAGATATAAACCATTAGATGCTTGTTGTAAAGCATCAACTATTTGATAAAAGAATGTGGATTTAGCTTATTAACAGCCAAATTTTTCCCTCGATACTATCATGGTTCAGTAGAATTTAATGTTGCAAAAATATAAAATAAATTTAAACAGCAAAATTTAACTTGATTATCAGTTTGTTAAGAGATTGCTGTAACAAGAATTGCTAATTTTTATCAAAACAATAAAACTAAACTAATTGAATTTAACCTTAAATAATATCTGCAAAAAGTATGGTAGCCATACGGTTTTAGAATTTGATGAATGGAAAATCAATTCGGGAATTTACTGGCTAAAAGGTGGAAATGGAACAGGGAAAACTACGCTGTTTAGAATTATATCTGGTCAAACTCCATTTGAGGGAACTGTTTTATTAAATGAGATAAATCTGAAAAAACAGCCAACTAATTTCCGTTCAAAAATTAGCTATGCAGAAGCTGAACCACAATATCCATTATTTGTTACAGGGAAAGAATTACTCAATTTTTATGCGGCTATAAGAAAGGCCAGTCAAAGCGACATAGATTCGTTAACTGATTTGTTTGAAATGACAGCTTATTTAAATCAAAAAATTGGAGATTATTCTAGCGGAATGTTAAAGAAACTCTCTTTAATCTGTGTGTTTATTGGCGATGTATCGCTTTACATTTTA
Source organism: Pedobacter polaris (assembly GCF_005116505.1). Taxonomy (GTDB): domain Bacteria; phylum Bacteroidota; class Bacteroidia; order Sphingobacteriales; family Sphingobacteriaceae; genus Pedobacter; species Pedobacter polaris. Next base: position 669,288 of record NZ_SWBR01000002.1, on the reverse strand, counting down.
GATGAACCCTTAATTACCATTGATACAGCATCGGCTGATAAATTGTACCGATTAATAATTGAAAAATCGGAGCAAGGGAAAAGTTTTTTAATCTCATCTCATCAAGAAATTGATGCAGCTAAATTAAAGGTTGATGGTGTTTTTGTAATCGAAAACAAAAAAGTAATGATATGCTAAAGCTATTAATTAGAACAATAGGCGCAACTTTTTACCAACGGCATGTTGGTTTGTTTTTGGTTATTTTCTATTTACTATTCGGCATGATACAAGGTTATGACTTAATTCTATTTCATAAAGCTTTGTTGCTTTCCATTTGTTCTTCGCCATTAAATCTTTTAATTCTATTTGGTATTTGGATTTTATATTCGTTAAAATCCTTGCTTTTTGTAAGGCAAAAGCTTTCTCAAGAAGATTATGGTTTTGCAAAAGAATTAACAGCTGTTTCTAAAAAAGCACAAATCATTATATGGATTAAGGTTTATTCATTTCTTCTTGTTCCAGTTTTGTGTTATGCAGGTTTAGTTATAATTACCTCAATTGTTCATCAGTATTTCTTTAGCTTTTTTGCTACCATTGCGATGTTAGGTTTAGTAATGATATCGTTAGCTATTTATACCTATCGCTCTAGCAATTTCAATTTTAATGTTTCAAAAGCTTGGTTAAATTTCCCTAATCTTAAAATTAATAAACCATTTTGGTCTTGGCCAATTTGGTATTTGTTAAACGAACAACGAATAATGCTATTGATTTGTAAAATCGTTTCTTTTTTGGCTTTTAAGGCTATCTTATTGGTTTTTGCAGACATACCTAATGACATTAGGATTTATTTAACTGCTTTGTTAGCTGTGGTTTTAAGTCACGCCATACTGATTTTGAACCTCACAAAATTTGATGCTTTCTATAACTCCTTTGCTAAAAACTTACCCATTAATGCAATTAAGAGGTTGACTTATTGGGTTTTTGTGTTTGGTTTGTTGTTAATTCCAGAATTGATATTGCTTGTAGTTTCTACCGGAATTACCCCATTACAATTTGCTAATTGTGTTTTGTTTTGCTTGGGTTCTATATTAGTTCTGCAAGCCCTAGTATATTTATTAAAGGCAAACACGGATAGGTATTTACAGTATCTTTTGTTCTTTTTCTTTGTAAGTATGTTTGCTATTCTTGGTGGGTATTATTTACCCTTTAGTTTAGCTGTTATTATTCTTTCCACTATTATTTTCTTTTGGAATTACAATAGCTTAGACTTAAAAGAATTATCAGTGTAAGCCCTGAACCAGTGCAATCATCTAAAATCTATGAAATTCACCTAAAATCTGTGAAATCAACTTCTAAATACTATAAGCTTTAATCATTTCTTCAGTAACCTTACAAGAACGCTGAGTTTTTAAATCAATCATTACATATTCAAAAACCCCATCTGAAGAAATTTTACCTGTTGTTTTATTAATGATTTCAAATTGTACATTACTACCTTTTTCATTCATTTCTAAAATCCCGGTTCTCACTATCATTTGATCGCCCATTTTTAAAGGACGTTTAAAATTGATACTAACTTTTGCTACAACCCACCCAAAACCTTGTTCAGAAAATTTTTCCCAACTCATGCCATAAAATTTTTCCATTTGCTCATAACGGGCTGCTAATACATAATCTAAATATTTGCTGTTATGCACATGGTTAAACATATCTATATCGTCTGGACGAACATTTAACACTGTTTCGAAGATGCTGAATTGATTTTTTTCCATCAGCAGCAAAAGTAAATGATTTATTATTTAGAATGTCAAAATAATGCATTTTCACCGTCGGCGCTCCGTCAATCCTGTGTCGGTTCACCGTCGAAAAGCCTATTTGGACGGTGAACCGACGGTATACCGAGCCTATACGGACGGTGAACTTGTGGTGATTCACTCTGAATTGGTTAGATTTGCGTTTAAAATTTCGACTAGTGTGTTTTATTATTCGATGTAATTTTTGTATACCATGTACATTATTTAATTGTTGGTGGTTTTGCAGTCAATCGATATGGTTATAATCGCACAACTGGAGATTTAGATATTTACCTTAAAGACGCTATTTGGTTTGGATTTGCGATCCAGACCTTTAGAACCGAGATTTCAAATCCTCAGTTATTTAAATCTTGTAAATGCCGAGGGGAAATTGACATTTCAAAAGAACCAATTCCTTTGTTAAATAAACCCGACTTAGCGAGATGCCGCCTTCACGGCAGAAGCGAGGGCGGGACTGAAATTGCCGAAGACTTAGTACTTCTGATTTTCAAACATTTAACTAAAAACTAGTCATCGGATGAATATTTGTAAAATGGATATATTCATCCGATGACAATACTTGTTTTTATACTAAACTTAGCTTATCTTTGCGCCACATTAATTAATTTTAACTTTAATATTATTCAAGAATGTATTTAAGTCCAGAAAAGAAAGCCGAAATCTTTAAACAACACGGCGAAGTAGAAACCAACACTGGTTCTGCAGAAGGTCAAGTAGCGTTATTTACATACCGTATTGCGCACTTAACAGAACACTTAAAGAAAAATCGTAAAGATTTCTCTACTCAGTTGTCACTTCAAAAATTAGTAGGTAAACGTCGCGGTATTTTGGCGTACTTATTTAAAAAAGATATTAATCGTTATCGTGCTATCATCAAAGCCTTACAGCTAAGAGATATCATCAAATCGGTGTAATGTTATAAAAGCCATTCTTTTAGAGTGGCTTTTTTTAGTTTAATACTCGAAAATAAAATATAAACTCGATCTGTTCGAAAGAGGAAAAACAGATCACAACATTAAAATATGAATGTAATAAAAAAATCGTTCGATTTGGGCGATGGTAGAATTGTAGAAATTGAAACAGGTAAATTAGCTAAACAAGCTGATGGTGCTGTTGTAGTTAAAATGGGTGATACAATGTTGTTAGCAACAGTAGTATCTACAGTTGGTGCCAAACCAGGTACAGATTTTTTACCATTATCGGTAGATTATCAAGAAAAATATGCGGCTACTGGCCGTATTCCAGGAGGATTTTTACGTCGTGAGGCAAGATTATCTGACTATGAAGTGTTAATTTCTCGTTTGGTTGATAGAGCTTTACGCCCTATGTTCCCAAGTGATTATCACTCTGATACACAAGTAATGATTTCATTGATCTCGGCTGATAAAGATATCATGCCAGATTGTTTAGCTGGTTTAGCAGCATCTGCAGCTTTATCAGTTTCTGATATTCCTTTCAATGGCCCGATATCTGAAGTACGTGTAGCTAAAATTGATGGTAAATTGGTAATCAATCCATTAGCTAGCGAATTAGAGCGTGCAACTTTAGAGTTTATGGTTGCTGGTTCAGCTAACGATATAGGTATGGTTGAAGGTGAGTGTGATGAAATTCAAGAAGATGAAATGGTTGAGGCTTTAAAATTTGCACATGCTGCAATTAAAGTTCAATGTGCTATTCAGGTTGAATTAACTGAAGCTACAGGCAAAACTGTAAAACGTGAGTATAACCACGAAGATCATGATGCTGATTTAAAAGCGAAGGTTTATGCTGATACTTATGATAAAGTTTACGCAGTAGCGAAAGCTGGTGGTGATAAAGATGTTCGTAAAAAAGGTTTTACTGATATCATCAATGAGTTTTTTGAGGCAATGCCTGAAGATACTGCAGATTTAACCAAAGCAATGGCTAAACATTATTACCATGATGTGCAGTATGATGCGATTAGAAATCTATTGTTAGATGAAGGTATCCGTTTAGATGGTCGTAAAACAACTGAAATTCGTAAAATTTGGAGTGAAGTAGGTTATTTACCTGCAGCTCACGGCTCAGCGGTATTTACACGTGGTGAAACTCAATCTTTAACATCAGTTACTTTAGGTAGCAAAGATGATGAGCAAATGATTGATGGTGCTTTTGTTAATGGTTACAACAAATTCTTATTACACTATAATTTCCCTGGTTTCTCAACTGGAGAGGTTAGACCTAATAGAGGTGCTGGACGTAGAGAAATTGGACACGGTGCATTAGCACAACGTTCATTAAAGAAAGTATTACCTGAAGGTGAAGAAAATCCATATACAATTCGTATTGTTTCTGATATTTTAGAATCTAATGGTTCATCATCAATGGCAACTGTTTGTGCTGGTACATTAGCATTAATGGATGCAGGTATTAAAATCAAATCTCCAGTTTCTGGTATTGCAATGGGTTTAATTACTGATGAGAAAACTGGTAAATATGCTATCCTTTCAGATATTTTAGGTGATGAAGATCATTTAGGTGATATGGACTTTAAAGTAACTGGTACTGAAAATGGTATTGTTGCTTGTCAAATGGACTTAAAAATCAATGGTTTATCATATGAAGTATTAACTAAAGCTTTATTACAAGCTAAGGAAGGTCGTTTACATATTTTAGGTGAGATGAAGAAAACCATCGCTAAGCCTAATGAAGATTTAAAACCACATGCTCCTCGTATTGTTTCATTAAGTATTGATAAAGAATTTATTGGTGCAGTAATAGGCCCAGGTGGTAAAATTATTCAAGAAATGCAACGAGAAACTGGTGCATCTATCTCTATTGAAGAGGTTGGTAACAAAGGTATCGTTGAAATTTTTGCTGATAATAAAGCTGCAATTGATGCTGCCGTTGCTCGTATAAGTGCAATTGCTGCTAAGCCAGAAATTGGTGCAACTTACCAAGGTAAAGTAAAATCTATCATGCCATTTGGTGCATTTGTAGAAATTATGCCAGGTAAAGATGGTTTATTACATATCTCTGAAATTTCATGGGAACGTTTAGAAACTATGGATGGTGTACTTAAAGAAGGCGATAAAATAGAAGTTAAATTGTTAGATGTAGATAAACAAGGTAAAATGAAACTTTCTCGTAAAGTTTTATTGCCAAGACCTGAAAAACCTACAGCTCCACAAGCATAATTAAAAAAGTCCGAAAGTCCGTATGTCGGAAAGTCGGAAGTTATATAAACCCTTTCAGTTTTACTGGAAGGGTTTTTTGTTTTTGAGATTTGTCATCCTGAGCGCAGTCGAAGGATCTAACTCGATAGATTCCTCGTTCCTCGGAATGACAAAACTTGATTAATAAACTAACCCTTTTAGTTTACTGGGAGTTTTTTTGTTAGTTACAAACGGAAATTTGCCTTTAGAAAGTTCGTTATATACGGATTTTCAAGCTTGTTTTGTATATTGCATTTCTAAGAAGTCGCAATGACGAAATAATAAAATAACCGAATAACAAATGAAACACATCATAGCTCCATCTATACTTTCTGCTGATTTTGCCAACCTACAACGCGATATCGAAATGATCAATAATAGTGAAGCAGACTGGTTTCATGTTGACGTAATGGACGGGGTATTTGTACCAAATATTTCTTTTGGCTTCCCGGTTTTAAAATCAGTTAAACAATATGCTAAAAAGCCTTTAGATGTGCATCTAATGATTGTAAATCCAGAAAAATATATCCAAGAATTTGCAAAAGGAGGAGCGGATATCATTACTGTACATTATGAAGCTTGCACACACTTACATCGAGTAATACAAATGATAAAGGATGCTGGCTGTAAGGCAAGTGTAGCTTTAAATCCGCATACACCTGTTAATTTGCTTAAAGATATTTTACATGATTTAGATATGGTTTTAATCATGTCTGTAAACCCGGGTTTTGGTGGTCAGCAGTTTATTCATCAATCTTTAAATAAAATAACAGCGCTAAGGAGAATGGCTAATGAGATTCATCCCCAACTTATAATTGAAGTTGATGGTGGGGTAAGTATTTCCAATATTGACAGCCTAATTAAAGCAGGTGCAAATGCTTTTGTAGCTGGTAATGCAATCTTCGCAGCGGAAAATCCTGCTCATATGATTTCAGATATGAAAAAAATAGATATTACTGCTAATCAAATATAATCTTCTTGAATGCATAAAGTTTATCTGTTGATATTGGCTTTTGTATTGGGCTTTACTTTTGTAAATGCACAACCTTTAGTGAGGGTTACAGGCAAAATTTTAGACCCAAAATCTAATCCCTTACAACAGGTAACGGTGTCTGTTTTAGGTCAGCAAGAATCAACATTAACAGATTTAAATGGCGACTATACCATCTATTCTAAAACAACATCTTTCAGTTTAAAATTTAACTTATTGGGCTATAAACCTGTAATTTCAAAAGTAAATGAAAAAGCTGCTGGTAGAATTGTTATAGATTTAATTCTCATACCCAATATCAATGAACTTGAACAGGTTACGGTAACTAATAAGCAAAATCAATTAAGTAATACTAGTACTATTAATATTGCTGATTTGTCATCTTTACCATCTGTATCAGGGAATTTTGAGGCAATTTTAAAAACACTTCCTGGTGTTTCTACCAACAATGAACTGAGCTCGCAATATAGTGTTAGAGGTGGTAATTTTGATGAAAACCTAATTTATGTGAACGATGTAGAAATTAGCAGGCCAATTTTAATTAGAAATGGTCAGCAAGAAGGTTTAAGTTTTATCAATGGAGATCTTGTAACTAGAGCAAAATTCTCAGCTGGAGGATTTGAAGCTAGATACGGAGACAAACTTTCTTCTGTACTAGATGTAAAATATGATAGGCCAGATAGTAATCAAATCGTTTTAACTACAGGTTTTTTGGGTACATCATTTAGCGCTAAACATGTAGCAGATAAAAGTTTTTTTTTAGCTGGCTTAAGGTATAAAAACAATAGTAGCGTATTAAATAAGCAAGATAATAAAGGAAGTTATAATCCAAATTTTGCGGATGCTCAATTATTATATCAATATAATTTTTCTGATAAATTTAGTTTAAGTGCCTTAGGTAATTTTAACATTGGACAATTTAAGTTAATACCTGAAGACAGAGAAACTCAATTTGGTACACTTAGTACCCAACTTAGGTTAAACATAGCATATAATGGTCAAGAAATTGATAGTTATCGCACTGCTGGTGCAGCTGTAACGGCAACATTTAGTCCTCAACCCAATTTAGTTATTAAGTGGATCAATAGTTATTTCAATACAAAAGAAAGAGAACGTTTTGATATTGAGGGGAGATATATATTTGATGAGCTAGAAACTGGTCTTAGTTCTAATAGGTTTACATCTGTTAGAATTAATAGGGGTATAGGTACCTATTTAAATTATGCTCGTAACAGTTTAAATTCCCAAACTTTAAGCTCAGAAATAAAAGCCGATCAAAATTTCGATAATCATGTTTTTTCATGGGGTATAAGATTTGAAAAAAGTAGATTTAAGGATGAGTTAAGTGAATATCATTTAACAGATTCTGCAGGATATATTTTACCATATGATTCTAAAAAGTTTTATTTAGAGCAATCTATTCAAAAAGCAAACGAAATAGATATAGATAATTATAGTGCCTTTGCTCAAGACAGTTACAGTTTATCAAAAAACACCACCCTGCAACTGGGGGTAAGAGGAAGCTATAATAGCCTAACAGAACAATTATTGGTTAGTCCTAGATTATTGCTAGCCTATAGGCCCACAAACAACAAACAAATTATTCGTTTTACAGCAGGAATCTATCAGCAAGCGCCAACTTATCGAAGCATTAGAGCCTTTGATGGAAATTTAAATCTTACGCAAAAAGCACAACGTTCTTACAATTCTTCTATAGGATTTGATTATGCATTTGATGGTTTGGGTACCCGATTAAAATTTAGTTCTGAGGCTTATTTTAAATATTCTGATAGGTTAGTTCCTTATATTATAGATAATGTTAGAATAAAATACCTGTCTTCTGAAACGGCCAAAGGGCATACCTACGGTGCAGATTTTAGCATAGGAGGCGAATTTGTAAAGGATTTGGTTTCTTATTTTAGAATTTCTTTCATGAAGGCCAACCAAGACATTATTGGCGATTCTTATGTAATGAAAAACGCAGTAGGCCAACAAACTACTATTTATCCCGGCTATTTAAAACGACCAACAGATCAGCGAATTAATTTTTCTGTATTTTTCCAAGATAGACTTCTTAAAAGTCCTACCTATAAAGTGCACTTAACTATGCTGTATGGCTCTAGATTGCCAATTGGTGCTCCACAAAGTGACCATTACAGTGATGATTTTCAAATCCCTGCCTATAAGCGAGTTGACATCGGATTTTCTAAAGATTTTTTAGATGATTTTGCCTTAAGAAAACCTAAATTATTAGAAAAATATTTTAATTCGTTCACGGCTTATATCGAAGTATTTAATTTGCTAAATATCAATAATACTGTATCATATTTATGGCTAAAAGATGTAGATAACATTCAATATGCTGTACCTAATTATTTAACTGGTCGTCAGTTTAATTTTAAATTAATTTTAAAGTTTAAAAATCATCAATAAGTGCTACTGATTTACTAGATTTACGCTCATTAAAACTTAAATATAACTATCATGATTACCCAATTAGCTAACTATTAAATCATGATAGCTTTATTACCATTAAAAACAAACCGAGTTTACGAGTTCATTAATACAAATGAAAATCATAAACAAAATATTAATAATTTATACAATAAAAAATGAGACATAATTTTGGTGCAGGCCCTTGTATCTTACCACAAGAGGTATTTAAACAAGCTTCTAGAGCGGTTTTAGATTTTAAAGACGGTTTATCAATTTTAGAAATTTCGCATCGTAGTCCTGAGTTTGAGGAAGTGATGGCTGAAGCAAACAAATTGGTTAAGGAACTTTTAAATGTACCATCTGGTTATTCCGTTTTATTTTTACAAGGTGGTGCAAGTTTGCAGTTTGCAATGGTGCCAATGAACTTATTACCAGAAGGAAAAACAGCTGCTTATTTAGAAACTGGTGTTTGGGCAAATAAAGCAATTAAAGAAGTTAAAAATTTTGGAAAAGCAAACGTAGTTGCAACCTCTAAAGAAGCTAATTTCACTTTTATTCCAAAGGATTATGAAATTCCTGAAGATAGTGCATACTTTCACTACACTTCAAATAACACCATTTACGGAACAGAATTATTTACTTTACCAGTTACTAAAGTTCCTGTAGTTTGTGACATGTCATCTGATATCATGAGCCGTGAAATAGATGTTTCTAAATACGATTTAATCTACGCTGGTGCTCAAAAGAACATTGGCCCTGCCGGATTAACAATTGTAATTGTTAAAGATGATATTTTAGGCAAAAGCGGAAGAGCAATTCCATCTATGTTAGATTATGCATCTTACAAGGATAATGACTCAATGTACAATACACCGCCTGTATTTTCAATTTATGTAGCTATGCTGAACCTAAATTGGTTAAAATCTAAAGGTGGCATTGCCGAAATTGAAAAAGAAAATAAAGCAAAAGCTGATGCTTTGTACAAAGAAATAGATAGAAATCCATTGTTCAAAGGAACCTGTGCGGTTGAAGACCGTTCAAGAATGAATGTTTGTTTTGTAATGGAAAAACCTGAACTAGAAAAATCATTTGCCAAATTTGCAGATGATAATGGTTTTGAAGGTTTAAAAGGACATAGAAGTGTTGGTGGCTTTAGAGCCTCAATGTATAATGCACTTCCTATTACTAGCGTTCATGCATTAATAGATTTAATGCAAACTTTTGAAGAGAACCAAAATAAAAATAAAATAAATTAACATATTATTGATTGCATAAGCTGTGTAATCAATTTAATTAGTGAAATCATATCGTATGATCAAGATACTCGCCAACGATGGCATAGACCCAATAGGAAAACAATTATTAGAAGAAGCTGGTTTTACAGTCGATACACAAACAATTCCTCAAGATCAATTAGCAGAAGCATTGTTAAATTATGATGCAATTACAGTTCGTAGCGCTACTAAAGTTAGAGCAGAATTAATTGATGCTTGCCCTAATATTAAACTAATAGGTAGAGGTGGAGTAGGCATGGACAATATTGATGTTGATTATGCTCGTAGTAAAGGCGTAAATGTAGTAAATACACCAGCTGCTTCCTCATTATCAGTTGCAGAATTGGTTTTCTCTCATTTGTTTTCAGGAGTTCGCTTTCTGTATGATGCAAATCGTAAAATGCCTTTAGAAGGCGGTACAAAATTTAACGATTTGAAAAAAGCTTATGCAAAAGGTATAGAATTACGTGGTAAAACTATAGGTATAATTGGTTTTGGTAGAATAGGTAGAGAAACTGCGGCTGTTGCTTTAGGCTTAGGTATGAATGTTTTAGCTTATGATTTATTTCCTTTTGTTGGTAGTATTACTTTAAATCTTCAAGGTGGGGTCAAAGTTGATATCCCAGTAGAAACAGTAAGCTTAGCAGAGGTAATTTCACTGAGTGATTTTATTTCACTTCACACTCCATTTGCAGATAAACCTATTTTAGGGGCAGATGAATTTGCTGCAATGAAACCTGGTGTTGGTATTGTAAACTGTTCTCGTGGAGGTACAATTGATGAACCAGCCTTAATTGAGGCTCTAAATTCAGGTAAAGTTGCTTTTGCAGGATTGGATGTTTTTGATAATGAACCAACACCATTAAAAGAACTATTAAATCATCCGAAGGTTTCTTTAACACCACATATTGGTGCATCTACAAATGAGGCACAAGAACGTGTTGGTACAGAATTGGCTAATTTAATTATAGCTCACTTTAATAAAAAATAGTTTTACGCTAAATAATTTGAACCTTCAGCATTGCTGGAGGTTTTTTTTTTGACTAAAAATTAAAGCAGAGTTGATAATGAATAATATCACATTGCTAGGGGTTAGAAATAATAACAAAATAACTTAAATTTTATTTTGAAATGGATAGAGATCAAACCTATCTTCGTCCTAACCATTTATAAATCTTTAATGCCAAAAATAAAGCCATTTTGCGCCCTAAAAGCAGCACCAGCTTTGCTTAATAATGTAGTTACTAGACCTCTTGAATATTATGGCTTGGGAGAAGCTAGATTAATGGCATCTGAGAACCCAACTAGTTTTTTGCACTTAATAAGTCCAGAACTTGATAATCCCTACCTACGTGGATCACGTCAAGAGTTGGTTTATAAAACAATTGGCGATAATTTAGAAGCTTTTATCGAAGATAAAATATTAATACTAGAGGAAACCCCCTCTATTTATATTTATGAAGTAAAACATGATGGATTAGTGCAAACAGGGATATGGACACTAACACATATTAATGATTATTTACAAGGAAATATTAAAAAGCACGAATTAACTGTAGAAAGAAGAGAAAAATTACTGGCAGAATATCTACAACAAACAGGTTTAGATGCAAATCCTGTTTTAATTACTTATCATCCAAATCAAATTATTCAATCTATCATTAAAAAATATATAGCATTAAAACCTACTATCGATTTGGATTATGTAGATGATACACAACATCGAATTTGGAGAATAGATAAAGAAGAGGATTTGGATATTATGGTTAAAGCATTCGATGATATATCAACCGTATACATTGCAGATGGACACCATAGGGCAGCCTCAATGGCAAAAATGTGTTTACACAAAAAAACGGTTTCAACTGACGAAAATGCTGCTTTTAACTATTTTACTACAGTGTATATGGACACACAACAATTAAAAATATTAGCTTACAATAGGTTAGTAAGAGATTTAGCGGGATTAACCGAAGAAGAATTTATTGTAAAGATTGCTGTATATTTTGAAGTTAAAAGAGTAGAACAATTGGTGATACCAACAACCCTGCATCATTTTGCAATGTATCTTAAATCGGGATGGTACACTTTGGTTGCTAAGCCACAAACTTATACGGATAATCCAGTTAGTGTATTGGATGTTACTATATTACAGGATTTTATATTAGCTCCAATCTTAAATATTAACGACCCAAGAACTGATTCTAGAATTACGTTTGAAGGTGGTAAAGGTTTAACAAAAAAAATAGAGAGTAGGGTAGATAATGGCTTGGATACTGTTGCATTTATACTATTTCCTACCTCAATTGATCAATTAATCGAGGTGGCTGATGCAAATCAGGTTATGCCTCCCAAATCCACTTGGGTAGAGCCTAAATTTTTAGTAGGCTTATTAAGCCACTATTTTAATAGCTAATTTAGGCTAACGAATTAGTCAATGCCCAATACCTAAAAGCTAAAATAGCCTTTTGAAATGTGGTTAACTTCATTGGATCTTTTTGATAATAACTTGGCAAAATTAATTTATTTAGCTTTACTAAAAACTTAAACAGCTGTCTTTTCATATTGCTTAATTTGTTTATTTTTTAGATTTAAAAAGTAGCCTAACACAGCACAACCAATTAAAAAAATAAACATTAATAAATAGGCTAAATCTTTTGCATTATCTTTTTTATCTTGATTATCTGCTAGGATCTGATTTTGTTCTTGAAGATCTTTAATCGTTTTTCTATAGTTCTGTATGCTTTCAGAGTTACTGTTTGCTGCAGTTTTAATTTGTTCTGCCTGTAAATCTTTATAATCCATTAAAACCTTTAATTGCGTAAATATCTCATTGTCGTTAATTGCAATTTGCCTTAAAATTTCATTAGAATTTTTGATATCTCGCTTGGTTTGGAAACCGAAAATACCTGTTCTAGCATTTAAACTTTCATCATATTGACCAAATTTTGCACTTCTTTCGGCTAAGAGTGCATTGATTTTTGCACGCTGAATTTCATAAGCAGATGTATCTTGTGCATAAATATTCGTTAAAAGAAATGGAAAAAGTAAAAGTAGAAAGATTGTTTTGTTGATCATGTTCTTTGTTTTTAATGTTCAAGCAAACTCCATGCCTCAGCTTTACTTAAGAAATTAGGTTTTACTTGTGCCCAAGTTTCAATAAATAATTCAGATTTACGGTAGTTATCTAAATCTTCTGCACTTTGCCAATTGCTAATTGTGAAAAAAATACCTGGATCGCTCTCATGTTGTAATAGTTGGACGCTTTTACATCCTTCAAAATTTGATATTTTTGACTTTACACCATTGAATAGAACCTTAAAATCTTCAATAAATGAAGGGGTAAAGTGCATTTTTACAATACGAACCAGCATAGAAGTGTTTTTTAATTTGTCATTCAGAACGCAGTGAAGAATCTCTTTAGTTTAATTAGGTGCCACGCTTCTCTCTGCATGACAAATCTAACTTTCATTCTCTTAGTCTTTCAGCTTTTCCTTTAAGGATGGAACTCCACTCTCACAATATCACTTAGATGTAAACCTAGTAAACCACTTGCCTTGCCTTTGTTAATTGCAATTTCTAAATGGTTACTAATACCAAATAAGCATAACTTTTCTCCCTCTGGTACTTCGTTATAATGCCAGCTTAACTGGGTAATTGTTTCGCTTTTTCTAAAGTACAAAGTGAAGTCGCGGTTACGTTGTATTTTTGTAAACAGGTCTTTGGTAATATTGGTAATTACATTACAAAAAGTATCAATATAAATTACACTTCCTCTAATTATATCTCTCTCTATAACAGGATGTAAAAGCATCCTGTGTTCAATCTCTCCTGTAGGTAAGCCAATGTCTTTTAATTTTCCGCCTTTGGCTAAATGAATGGCTGCTTTTACAAAAATATCTACCAGTGGAAAATGCAAATATTTTAAGTCTTGCATAATATTCAGCTCTACCAACTCGTCTGGTTTTTCATCTAACAAGAGAGAGAAAATCCCGTTATCGGCACCAACAAAATAATGATCTTTATAGCGCAGAGCTATGTATTTTGTATTTTCACTAAACACAGAATCAATCCCAATTAGGTGTACTGTATTTTTAGGAAAATATGGATAAGCATTTTTAAGTACAAAAGCTGCATAAGAAATATTGAATGATGGAACTTCATGAGTAATGTCCACAATATTGGCTGTCGGTAAGATATTCAGGATACTGCCTTTTAAAGCAGCCTGATAAAAATCTTTAGAACCTAAGTCTGTTGTTAATGTAATTATGGCCATTAAAAATTCAATATTTATTCTTATTCTTGTGTAGAGGCTAAGCGCCTACAAATATTCAATTTTTAAATCAAAAATACACTCCTAAAATAAAAATACAATATTTTGAACGAACTAAAGCTAACATTAGAAACAACAGACCAGGTACAATTTTGGGGTGCTAACAATGAGCACTATGAGTTAGTTAAAACTGCTTTTCCAAAATTAAAAATCGTAGCAAGAGGAAATGACGTAAAAGCATTGGGAGATGAGGCTGAGCTTAAGGCTTTTGAGCAAAAGTTCGAACAATTGGTTGCCCATTTAGAAAAGTATAGAACACTTTCGCATAATGACGTAGAATCTATCTTAGGATCAAAAAAAACTGCGACAAAAACAGAAGAAACACCAACAGCGGCCATTAATACAGGTGAGGTAATTGTATTTGGTAATCATGGTTTAATGATTAAAGCCCGTACTGCAAACCAACGTAAAATGGTAGATAGCATTGGTAAAAATGATGTTTTGTTTGCTATAGGCCCTGCAGGAACGGGAAAAACCTATACCGCAGTAGCGCTAGCAGTAAGAGCTTTAAAGAATAAAGAAATTAAAAGAATTATTTTAACAAGGCCCGCAGTTGAAGCAGGAGAGAGTTTAGGCTTTTTACCTGGTGACTTAAAAGAAAAGGTAGACCCGTATTTACGTCCGCTTTATGATGCACTTGATGATATGATTCCGCCAGAAAAACTAAAATTATATTTAGAAAACAGAACAATTGAAATTGCTCCACTAGCATTTATGCGTGGACGTACGTTAGATAACTGTTTTGTAATATTAGATGAAGCCCAGAACTCTACAGATTTACAGTTAAAAATGTTTTTAACGCGTATGGGGCCAACGGCTAAATTTATTGTAACTGGTGATGTAACTCAAATAGATCTACCAAGAAAAGCGCAGTCTGGATTGCATAATGCGCTTCGAATTTTAGAAGAGATTAAAGGTATAGACATTATTTATCTAAATGGTGATGATGTGGTTAGACATAAATTGGTTAAAGCAATACTAAAAGCTTACGGAGATATTCAGTAATAGGAGCAAGTATTTAAATTAAGTATTTAATAGTTAGATATAATGCGGCAAATCATCCTCAATGAGAAATTAACTTTATCTTTTGAAACTTTGGATAAAGGGGTAAGGTTAATTATTTCAGAAGCTGATATGGAGTTAGTTTGTAGAAAAGAAACTTATAAAAACTTACAAAATTTCTTGAAAGCCGATGAGATTAATATTTTTAAAGGACGATTGCAGCTACATAAACGCAATGAAATTATCGAGGTTGTAATTAAAAACAAACCAAGCGCTATTATATCAACAAATGATTTTAAGAACGTGTTAGATAATTTATAATAATTAGTTAATAGCTTATGGTTGATAGTTAGTGGTTTGTAAATCTATGAACCAATGACCATTAACTATTAACCTAATAATTTCTCTGCTTTTTAATAAAAATCGTATTTTTATAGCCAATGAAAGCAATCAAAGAAACCCACTTTAATTTTCCGAAACAAACCAGTTTTTATAAAGGTAAAGTTCGTGATGTGTATACAATTGATGACCAATTAATGGCAATGGTTGTAACAGATAGAATATCTGCATTTGATGTTGTATTACCAGAAGCCATTCCTTTTAAAGGCCAGGTTTTGAATCAAATTGCGGCTAAATTTTTAGCTGCTACACATGATATCGTTCCTAATTGGGTTTTGTCTACCCCAGATGAAATGGTTACCATTGGTAGAATTTGCGAACCATTTAAAGTAGAAATGGTAATTAGAGGTTATTTAGCTGGTCATGCTTCTCGAGAGTATAGTTTAGGCAAAAGAAGTGTTTGTGGAGTTGCTTTGCCAGAAGGATTAAGTGAAAACGATAAATTGCCAGAGCCAATTATTACACCAACTACAAAAGCAGCTGTTGGGCACGATGAAGATATTTCTAAAGGAGATATTTTGGCGAAAGGGATTGTTTCTATGCTCGATTATGAGAAACTAGAAGAATATACCCATGCCCTTTACAAACGTGGTACAGAAATAGCTGCTGAGCGAGGCCTAATTTTAGTTGATACTAAATATGAATTTGGTAAAATAGGAGACACCATTTATCTAATTGATGAAATTCATACACCAGACTCGTCGCGTTACTTTTATGCTGATGGGTACGAAGAAAGACAAGAAAAAAAAGAACCTCAAAAACAATTATCGAAAGAATTTGTGCGGAAATGGTTAATAGAAAACAATTTTCAAGGTAAGGATGGACAAGTTGTTCCCTTAATGACTGAAGAGATTGTTAATTCTATATCAGAGCGTTACATTGAGCTATATGAACAAATAACAGGTGATCAATTCGTTAAAAATTCATCATCAAACATTGTAAATAGAATAGAAACAAATGTTAATAATGCGATTAACGATTTATTATCAAGATAAAAATAGCTACTTTCGTTTTACATAAATATATACAAGCATGAAATTCTCTACAGATAAACACGAAAAATATGTTGTTTTAAAATTGGATGAACCTAGGTTCACCAATAACAATACACCAGCTTTAAAATCGGAATTTATCTTATTAAATACTGAAGGATACCGTAATATCGTACTTGATTTGTCGATGGTAGAAGAATGCAATGATTCTCAAGACCTGAGTTGCCTATTAGTGGGTGATAGACTTTGTAAGAGTGCTGGAGGTGTTTTTGTGGTTTCTAGTGTAAACAATTCAATCGCTAATATTGTTAAAATGTCTAATCTTCATCAATCAATTACATTTGTAAATAAGTTAGATGAGGCTACAGATTTGATCTTTATGGAAGAAATAGAGAAAGAATTACGTGGTAGCGTAGATAAGGGATAATTTTAATGACATTTGAGGTAACCATTTTAGGTAGCAGCTCTGCTACTCCCATATTTAATCGAAATCCAACATCGCAACTATTAAATTGCAATGATAAGTTTTACTTAATTGATTGTGCAGAAGGAACGCAACAACAATTGATAAAATTTGGCCTCAAAGCGTCTAAAATAGATTATATATTCATTAGTCATTTGCATGGCGATCATTATTTTGGATTAATTGGCTTGCTTTCTAGTCTGCATTTAAATGGGCGTATAAAGCCATTGCATATTTTTGCACCTAAAGCGATCCAAGAAATATTAGAACTTCAGTTTAAACATTCTGATACGAATTTGAAATATGAACTGATCTATTTTGCAATCGATCCGACAAAATCAGAAGTTATTTTTGAAAACAATGATGTAAGTGTACAAACGATTATATTAAATCACCGTATTCCTTGCACGGGATTTAAGTTTACTGAGAAAAAACGTTTAAGGAAATTACTCATTGAGAAACTTGAACAAGATGAAATCCCAATCGAACTGTATCCACTATTAAAAAGAGGAGTAGACCTGGATTTGCCAAATGGTAATGTGATAAAAAACATTGATTACACTACTGATTCTGCTACACCAAAATCTTACGCTTATTGCTCAGATACGTTATATGATTCGAAGTATTTCGAAAGTATAAGAGGTTGTGATACACTTTATCATGAAGCTACTTTTTTACATGAGATGATAGAGAGAGCAAAAGAAACACATCATACCACCGCCTTACAAGCCGCTGAGGTTGCTCAAACGGTAGGAGCAAAGAAATTGCTCATTGGTCATTTTTCATCTCGTTACAAAACGCTTGTTGAATTATTAGATGAAGCAAGAACTGTTTTCCCCAAAACAGAATTAGCAATAGAAGGTTTAACCTTTGAGATATAATTAAAATAATTTTTTGATTTGTGATCAGAATAATATTTTGGTAGGTCGTCATACCCAACTCGATTGGGTATCGTAATGCACCATAATTTATGTTTTCCGCTTTAAGATTAGCTGCGCTGAGCAATCGTGGTTCCCACCTGCGTGGGAATGAAGAAACTCCAATTTTCTTTCTAAATAAAAAACCGCAGATGTACAGAAGAATAATCTGCGCATCTGCGGCTTAAATAAATATCGTTTTACTTATTTATCAGTTTTATTACCACCGCCAAATACAGAGAAGTGAACATAGCGTTTAGGATTGGCTTTAAGATCAATCATCAATGCATCTAGGTTTTTAGAAGCACTAGTTAAGTTTCTGTACATTTCTTCATCATTAAGTAATTTACCTAATGATCCTTTTCCTGCTTTAAGATCTGAAACCATTACTTGTAAATCGGCCACTGCTTTGTTTGCATTATCAATTGTGCTTTTAAAGTTTAAAGCAGCAACATTATCTGTAACTGTGTTTAAATTTGTTAAAACGGCATCAATTTTAGCACCATTGTTTTTAAAGTTAGCAGTTATTGCTTCAACATTAGATAAGATACTAGATAGTTTAGAACTCTCAGAACCTACCAAAGCGTCAACCTTTTTAGATGTTGCTTCTAAAGCGCCTAAAGTAGAGGCAATACTTGTAAAGCTTTTGTCTACATTTTTTTGGAAACTAGGATTAAGGATTGAATTAACACTTGTTAAAATAGAATCCATTTTGGTAATGATCAGTTCAGCTTTCTTTTGTACCGGCTGAACAGATTCCATCAAGCTTCTTTCAACATTAGCATTTAAAACATAACCATCTTCTGCATATTCTTTGCTATTGCCAAGAATCATAACAACAGCTTTGCCGCCTAACAAATCTGTACTTTCCAGTCTTGCAACAGTATTTATAGGAATTTGATACTCGTCTTTAATTTTTAAGGTTGCTTTAATTCTACCATCTGCTTGTAGCTCTAATTTATCAACCCTTCCAATCTGAAAGCCATTAATTAACACTGGTTTTGAAACTCCAAGACCATCTACCTGAGTATACATTGCAAATAGCTCTGTTTCACTAGAGAAAATAGAATTTCCCTTTAAAAAGTTATAGCCAATGATTAACAAGGCGATAGCAAATGCAGCTAATACGCCAACCTTAGTTTCGTTTTTTATTTTCATTTGTGTAAAATGTCTTTTAATAGTAATGAAGTTATCATAGATATTCTCAGTATGTTATGATAATTTCAAGTTGTTTGGTGTTTGTTTAGTTTTCTATTTGTTTCTTATACTGTTTTATCGCATCAACAATTGCAGTAACAATCTCTTTTTGCCCATCTTCAGAGTTCATGTAATCTTCTTCAGCTGGATTAGAAATAAAACCTATTTCTGTTAATACCGATGGCATTGCGCAGCGTTGTAAAATTAATAACCCTTGCTCTTTAACACCTCTATTAACCCTTTTGTTTACTTCAGTATAGTTTTTCTGAATCATTTTAGCCAATGCAAGGCTTTTGGTTCTAAATAGAGATTTATACAAAGATAACATAATTAATTCTTCAGGATCAGTAGGATTATATGCACCTTTCTTTTTATAATCTTTATCTTTTATAATGTCTTCATTTTCTTTAATGCCGGCATCCATTTCGTTAATACGACGATAAGCGCCTACAAAGGTTTCCGTTCCTCTGGTTGTATTATTTCCTTTAGGCATAGAGTTACAGTGAATAGAGATAAATAAATCTGCTTTTGCATCATTTGCAATTTCTGCTCTTCTGTACCAATCTACATCAACATCTGTTTTTCTTATTTGTAATATTTTAATACCCGGTAATTCTTCTTCAAGCATTTTACCAAGCTTAAGTGCTACTTTTAAAGCCACGTTTTTTTCTAAAGAGTATTTGCCAGCAGCACCGGGTTTAACACCGCCATGACCCGCATCAATTACTATGGTTTTTATTTTATAACCTTGGGCTTTTGCAATATTTATGTGAAACGAAGAGAGTATTAATATAAAAAATAGGATGTTTTTTAATCTCATTTAAGCTTATTTTCCTGCAAATTTATAATAAAAATAATAAACTAAATTTCTACACTTATTTTATAAGCTTGTATTGCTTTTAAAAGACAATTGGTAATTTCTATTTGGCCAGCTTCAGAGTTCATGTAATCTTCTTCTCCTGGATTACTGATAAAACCAATTTCTGTTAAAATAGCAGGCATACCTGCTCTGGCCAATACTGCCAAACTTTTTTCTTGAACACCTCTATCTATTCGCCCCACACTTACATATTGATCTTGAACCATTTTAGCAAATTTTAAGCTTTGGGTTCTAAAAGTGTTTTTCATTAATGACAGGATAATTGCCGATTCTGGATCGTCTGGATTAAAACCATCGTAATTTTCTTTATAGTTGTCTTCTAAAAAGATGGAAGCATTTTCTCTTTTAATTGCAGCATCTTGCTCGTTTATTCTTCCACTACCTGATACAAAAGTTTCTACTCCTCTAGTTGATGTACTTTTAGTATATCTGGTTTTATAAACAGGAACCTTTTTGCCTTTTTTATTTCTAGTATAACTACTAATATAACGAGTACTATATACTGGCATATCATTACAATGGATAGAGATAAACAAATCTGCCTTAGCATTATTTGCAATTCCTATACGCTCATATAATGGGATAAAAGTATCGTCACTACGTGTGAAAATTACTTTTACATCCTTTAAATTTTCCTGAATTAACTTTCCTAATCGAAGTGCAGTTTTTAGTGCAACATCCTTTTCAGTAGAATATTCGCCACGTGTACTGCCATCTTTCCCTCCATGACCAGCATCTATCACAATTGTTTTTATTTTATACTCTTGTGCAAGTAATTGATTGTCAATGCATAGTAGGGTTAATGCAGAAATAAATAGCATCAAAATTTTATTTGACCTAAGCAATGGTATATTTTTCATTAATTTTGAACGTTTTGTGATAAACATTATTGCAAAAATAACATTCACACACAAATTTGAAACTTTTACGGTATATCATTTTTTTTATTTGCGCTCTTTTACTAACATCTGTTGGTAACAAGGCTTTTGCGCTATCCAATTTTTCCTTTCAACAAATAACTAAACAAACAGATTCTTCTAAGAAAGATACTGCCAAGGTAGGTAAAAAAATGACTAAAGGTGGTGGTGGTTTAGATGATAAACTAGAATATTACGCTAAAGACACAACAGCTATTGATAGAAAGAATGGTGTAATGCAACTGTACGGTAGTGCCCGTGTAATTTATGAAGACTTTGAATTAGATGCAGAATATATCAGATTTGATTCTAGAAACAACACCATCTTTGCTCGAGGTGTAAAAAATGATAAAGGAAAATATTTTGGTAGGCCAATTTTTAAGATGGGTAAAGATGGAACATCTATTGCCGATTCGTTAACTTATAATACAAAAATGAGTAAGGGAATTGTATATGGTGTATCTACAGAACAAGAAGGAGGCTTTTTTTCTGGAGGTATAGCTAAAATACAGCCTGATGAAGAAATACACTCACTTGGACAAACATTTAGTACTTGTAATTTACCAGAACCACATTTTGGAATTCATTTTACAAAAGCAATCATTACTAAAAATCAAATTATTACCGGACCGCTATATATGGAATTTGAGAGAATTCCGATGCCGCTTGGTTTGCCCTTTGCATTTTTTCCAAAACCCAATAAAAAATCCTCTGGTTTTATCTTGCCTACACCTGGTGAAGATGCTACAAAAGGCTTTTCTCTAACCAACGGTGGATATTATATTGCTTTAAATGATTATTGGGACGCAAAGCTTACAGGTAATATTTTTACAAACGGTTCTTATGACTTGAGTTTAGCAACCAATTATATCAAAAGATATAAATTCACTGGTAACTTTAACCTAGCCTATTCAAGCACAAGGAACGGTCTAGAGGGAACGCCTGAGTATACTCCTCAAAAAAACTTCCACATTGGATGGACACATTCTCAAAATCCAAATGCTAGGCCTGGTACAACTTTTAGTGCCTCGGTAAATGCAGGAACGAGCACCTATTTTAGAACTACAGGAGCAATGGCAACCAATGACTTTAATCAAATTGCCCAAAACACGTTAAGTTCAAGTATAGCTTACGGAAAAGTATTTGGAAATGGATTATTCAATTTAACATCAGCATTAACCCATTCTCAAGAAACTAGTACCAAAACCATTACGCTAACCTTACCTACAGTTAGTTTAAATATGTCGACAATAAATCCATTTGATTCGAAAGATAGAGTTGGACCGCAAAAATTCTATCAGAAACTAACTGTTGGATATAGTTTAGAAGCAAAGAATTTTGTAAGTGATAAAGAAAGTTTAGTTTTTAAAAAGGGAGGCCTTAGCCGTTTTCAAAATGGAATTCAACATAATGTGCCTATAAGTTTGCCCTTTAACGTGCTCCAGTTTCTTAACTTTAATACAAGTGTTAATTATTCTGAAAAATGGTATTTTCAGACTATTGAAAAGAGATTTATTCGGTTGCCAACTTCTGATAGTACAAGAATTGATACTGTAAGTGGCTTTAAAAGAGCGGGTGAGTACAGTTTAAACATGGGGATGTCTACCAAGTTGTATGGAAAGAAAGAATTTAAAAAACCTATTGGTAATATTTCAGCTATTAGACATGTAATTACTCCAAATATTGGGTTTTCATATAAACCAGATTTCTCTAGCAGTAATTACGGTTATTACAAAGAGCAAGTTTATTATACAAATGATATCAGACCAGGAAAAAGTGTTCCTATTGCAAACGATGGCTCGGAAATTATTAGGGGTAGTGATGGTAAACCATTAAAATATTCAATATTTGAACAAGCTGCATTTGGCGGGCCTTCTGCGGGAAAATATGCAGGTTTAAACTTTTCAATTGATAACAACGTAGAATTAAAAGTTTTATCAACTAAAGATACAACAGGTACTGGAGAGAAGAAAATACCAATTATACAAGGTTTATCATTTGCTAGTTCATATAATTTTGTTGCGAAAGAAAAAAAATTAGCACCTATTAGTTTTAGCGGACGCTCACAGTTTACTGATAAATTAGGTTTTAATTTTGGTGGTGTTTTTAGTCCTTATGCAGTAGACAATATTGCTACAACTTATGGGGCTGGTACTACACAAGTAACTACCTATAGTTACCAAGAGGTTGATAGATATGTTTGGAAAGATGGGAAATTGCCAAGATTAACCTCATTTAATTTTTCTACTGATTTTAGTTTTAATCCAGATGCCCTAAAAAAGCGTAATGAAAATATGGATGCTGTAAAGGGAGCAACAGATAAAGCTAATAATGGCAATAAAACGCAGGAGCAAATTGAACAGCTTGCCATGATAAGTAGGGATCCTAATGCTTTTGTAGATTTTAATATCCCTTGGAATATAGCACTTGGTTATAGTTTTAATTACAGTAATCCTTTAGGTCGAAAAGAATCAAGAACGGTGAGTAATAGTTTATCCATAAATGGCGATTTTAATCTAACACCAAAGTGGAAGATTCAATTTACTTCTGGTTTCGATTTTAAAAGAACTGAAATTTCTCCAACCTCATTTACAATATACAGAGATTTACATTGTTGGGATTTGAGTGCAACTTGGGTTCCTTTTGGTCTATATCAAAGTTATTCTATAGACATTAAAGTAAAGGCATCAATACTTCAAGATCTTAAATTGAGTAAACGTAAAGGTTACTACACCAAATATTAAAATTTTATATGCTTGCCGAAATCATTACCATTGGAGACGAAATACTTATTGGTCAGATAGTAGATACCAATTCTGCATGGATGGGCCGAGAATTAAATAAAATAGGAATTGGAGTAAAGCAAATTACATCAGTTTCTGATAATGCAGACCATATTATTGAAGCCTTAGATGAGGCGCAAAAAAGAGCTGATGTTATACTTATTACCGGTGGCCTAGGTCCTACAAGAGACGATATCACAAAGCTTACACTTTCTAGATACTTTAATATGCCTTTGAGGCGAGATAAAGTAACATTAGATCATGTAGAAGCGCTATTTGCTAAATTTAATAGACCAATGATTGATGTAAACATTAGGCAAGCTGATGTTCCCGATGGTTGTACTGTTATTCAGAATAAAAATGGCACTGCACCTTGTATGTGGTTTGAGGTTAATGGAAAAACCTTTATTTCTATGCCTGGAGTGCCTTTTGAAATGATGTACTTAATGGAAGAAGAGATTTTGCCACGCCTTAAAAACAACTTTGATTTACCTTTTATTGTACACAAAACCATCCTAACTGTTGGTCAGGGAGAATCATTTCTTGCACAACAAATTGAAGATATCGAAGATAGTTTGCCAAGCCATATTAAGCTTGCATATTTACCTAAACTAGGCCAGGTGAGACTTAGGTTAAGCGCAACCGGAAAGGATGAGTTGAAACTTAAAATTGAAATGAATATATATGCACAGCAAATTATTGAAAGAGCTAAAGCATATATAGCTGCAGAAGAAGATGTTCCTTTAGAAAAAGCCATTTTAGATATGATGAAGGCAAAAAACCTTACACTTTCAACCGCTGAAAGTTGTACAGGAGGTTATATTTCTCACTTAATTACACAGCATGCAGGTTCGTCTACAGTTTT
The DNA here is from genome assembly GCF_005116505.1 of Pedobacter polaris. Classification (GTDB taxonomy): domain Bacteria; phylum Bacteroidota; class Bacteroidia; order Sphingobacteriales; family Sphingobacteriaceae; genus Pedobacter; species Pedobacter polaris. The sequence goes on along the minus strand of NZ_SWBR01000002.1, from coordinate 644,870 downwards.
TGTAGGTGGGGCAGTTGCATATTCTTACGATTTAAAAGAAGCTGTTTTGGGAGTAAAACATGAAACTTTAACAGAGTTTGGAGCCGTTAGCGAGCAAACTGTTAAGGAAATGGCAGCAGGAGCAATTACCCATTTTAAAACTGATTATTCAATTGCCGTAAGTGGTATTGCTGGCCCTGATGGTGGCATGCCAGGTAAACCTGTTGGTACAGTTTGGGTTGCTATTGCATCAAAAGATAAAACAGTTGCGAAACTATTTACATTTAGCAATAAAAGAATACAAAACATAGAACGTTCTGCTACAGCTGCTTTAACTATGCTGCTAAATCTATTGAAACAAGATTTGAATTAAATGGTTAAAAAGGCGTACTTTTGCGCCTAGTTACCAATTATAAAACATACCAACAATATGGCTCAATACGAATTATTGTTACCAAAAATGGGCGAGAGCGTTGCAGAAGCAACAATTATCAAATGGACTAAACAACCAGGGGATACAATTCAACTAGATGATACCATCTTAGAAATCGCAACTGATAAAGTGGATTCTGAGGTTCCATCTCCTGTAGCAGGTAAATTAATAAAACAACTTTTTGTTACTGATGATGTTGTTCAGGTTGGTGCTGTAATTGCAATTATCGAAACAGAAGGTGGTGAAGAAACTATAGCAGCTCCTCAAGTAAAGGAAGAAACTGTTCAGGCTGCACCAGTAGCTGAGCAAATTCCAGGGATTAACCAACTACAAGTTGATGACACAATAAATCAACCACAAGATTTAAAAAGTTCAGATCGCTTTTATTCACCTCTAGTTAAAAGCATTGCTGCTCAAGAGAATATATCTTTAGCACAACTAGATCAGATTAAAGGAAGTGGTGCTGATGGGCGTTTAACAAAAGATGATTTATTAAATTACATCGGCAAAAATACTAATACTCCTGAAAAAGTGATAGAGGTTGTTATCCAAACCCCACCTCCAATTCAAAAACCAACTGATACCGTAAAACAACAATCTCCTGCACCAAGTTTAAATGGTGGGGACGAAATTATAGAAATGGATAGAATGCGTAAACTTATTGCCGAGCACATGGTGATGAGCAAGCATACCTCTCCGCATGTAACTTCATTTGTTGAGGCTGATGTGACTAATATGGTGATGTGGAGAGATAAAGTGAAAAAAGCATTTGAACAACGTGAAAATGAAAAGATAACCTTTACGCCAATTTTCATTGAAGCAGTAAGTAGAGCGATAAAAGATTTTCCGATGATTAATGTAACTGTAAATGGAACTCAAATCATTAAGAAAAAAGACATTAATATAGGTATGGCAGCAGCTTTACCAAGCGGTAATTTAATTGTACCCGTAATTAAAAATGCAGATCAATTAAATCTAGTAGGTTTAACAAAAGCTGTTAATGATTTAGCATCACGAGCTCGTAACTCTAAATTAAAACCAGACGAAACTCAGAATGGTACATTTACATTAACCAATGTTGGTTCTTTTGGAAATGTAATGGGAACTCCAATTATCAATCAACCTCAAGTCGCAATATTAGCTGTAGGTGCAATTAAAAAGAAACCTGCAGTTTTAGAAACAGAATTTGGCGATGTAATTGCAATTCGACATATGATGTTCCTTTCACTTTCTTATGACCATAGAGTTGTTGATGGTGCACTAGGAGGTTCTTTTGTTCGCCGAGTAGCAGATTATTTAGAGAATTGGGATATTAATAGAAAGATTAGTTAGTTCTTTTGGACTATTATAAAAATATTATTGCTTAGGTCTGTGTTTCACAGACCTTTTTGCTTTTTGTCATTCTTAATGCAATGAAGAATACTTTTTCAACTGCACTAAATGTTTTTGCGCTCTTTGTGTCTTTGCGGTTAACTTATAGTAATCAATAAAGGATTGTTTCGTCGTTCCTCTCCGATAAATCGGAGTAAGACGATTAATCTTAAAAAGCAAAAGCCTCGATTTTCATCAAGGCTCTTTGCAATCAAAACAAAACAAAAAATAATTAATTTAGCAATACAGCCTCTTCGGCAATTGCTGCAATATCTTGTTGACTATAAGTTAACTTTCCAGTCTGCGCAATAAATACGTCTTTATTTAAAAGTAAATCTCGGTTGGCAATTAAGCTTTTTAAACTGATGCTACCAATCACATATTTATAATCGTTACGAGAAAAACGTTCAGAAATATTTTCTACTTGCAGCTTTTCTACTGTATACTCATGTACATAGCGCAAATAAACTTCAATGCTTACTTTATCGGTATGAATTAAGCCATTATTTTGATTGTATTTTTTATATTCATAACGATAATCATAGCGAAGCGCAGCAATATCCGAAAGCACTGCAGCACCGGTAGGGTGGCCGCCTGCGCCTTTTCCGAAGAAGAATTGTTTATCTGCAAATGCCGCTTGAACAGTTACTCCATTGTATTCATTTTCAACGTTGTAAAGAAAATCATCAGGTTTAACAAATTTTGGCAATACAAAAGTAACTACTTGTTTTGTGCTGATTTTTCGAGCAGTTGGTACAAGTTTGATTTTGAAGTTTTTCTCTTTAGCATATTGAATGTCAGCATCTGAAATATTTTGAATACCAACGTTTAATATTTGATCAGGATTAATAAACAATCCATAAGCATGTGCTGTAGCAATAGTTAGTTTAAATTTAGGGTCATAGCCTCCAACGTCTAAAATAGGATCAGTTTCTGCAAAACCTAAATCTTGAGCTTGTTTTAATGCTGTTGAATAGGCTAAGCCTTCATTGAATATTTTTGATAGAATATAGTTTGATGAACCATTAAAAATTCCACTAATGCCATGTAAAAGTTCATTATCATAATATTCTTCTAAATTTCTAATAATCGGGATACTACCACAAACAGCACCTTCATACAATAATGACGTACCATTTTCCAACTGTAATTTTACTAGTTCTTCTAAATGGATAGCAATCATTTTTTTGTTAGCTGATACCACATTTTTACCACTGGTTAAAGCTTTTTTAACAATTATAAAAGCCGCATCTGCATCGTCAATTAATTCAACTATAGTGTTTATTTCTGGATCATTTAAAATCTCATCATGTGAAGTTGTAAAAAGATGGGCATCTAAACTGCGTTTTTTTTCAGGGTTTTTAATCGCAATTTTAACTACCTCTAAATTTAAGTTTTGCCCACGAATAATGTCATGTAAGCCTTGACCTACTACTCCAAATCCAAATAATCCTATTTTAAGTTTCTTGCTCATTTTTTAATTTTGATTACCAGATAAAATGATTTCACCGATTTATCTGTTTATTGTTTTATTGCCTTTAAGCTGTTCTGTTTAATTTTATGATTTTTTTATTCGCACTATCTTTTAAGAAATTGCCAATAATGTTTGTTAATTTATCGGTTTCAATTAGAAATCCATCATGGCCATAAGCACAGTTAATACTACTAAATTGTGCATTAGTAATGTTTTCTGCTAAAAACTTTTGCTCGCTAATAGGGAACAAAATGTCATTTTCAATGCCAATTACTAATGTATTGGCTTTAACTTCAGCCAATGCTGCAACGATGCTTTTTCTACCACGACCAACGTTATGACTATCCATCGCTTTGCTTAAATACCAATAACTATAAGCATTAAAGCGTTTGCATAATTTTTCTCCCTGATAGTTTTGATAAGATGAGGCTCTATAACCCGTTGTTTTATCATTTACACTCTCTATTTGTGTATCAGCATAAGCCTGATAAGTACGGTAAGAAAGTAAAGCAATGCTCCGTGCAACTTTTAAACCTTTTAAGCCACCTTGAGGGTTATTAGCATAGAAAGTTCTGTCTGCACTAATTGCTAAACGCTGGCTTTCATTAAACGCAATTCCCCAAGGAGAATGAACAGCGTTTGTGGCAACTAGGATAAGATTTTCAATAGTTTGCGTTTTTGCCAAAGACCATTCTAAAGCCTGTTGTCCACCTAAAGAACCGCCAATCAAAACTTTAATATTACTGATTGCTAAATGTGTAGCTAATAATTGGTGAGCAGTAGCTAAATCTCTGATTGTGAATTCAGGGAAAGATAAATAATAAGGCTGTCCAGTAACTGGATTTTCACTCAATGGATTTGTTGTTCCGTAATTTGAACCTATAATATTTGCACAAATGATAAAATGTTCTTCTGGGTTAAATAAGTCATTATTACCAAATAAGCCCTTCCACCAATCAAGTACATCAGCATTTGCAGTAAGTGCATGGCAAGCCCAAATTACATTGTCTTTTTTTTCATTTAGTTTACCAAATGTTTGGTAAGCAATTTCAAGATTGCGTAATTTCTTACCATTCTCTAGTTTAAAAATTTTTGGGTGTTTATAAATCCCTAACTCTCCAGAAAGTGACTTTGAATTTTCTCTATTTATATTAGTTGACATGTTCTTTTATGCTAAATTGCTTAAATCCCCTTAAGGGGTTTGGAGTCTGATAGTTGCAAGCGTATCCCGATTTTTCAGGACCTTCCGGATTGAAGTACAAAAAGGAAGATTTTTGAATTAGTATATGCGATAGCACATACAGTTCATCGACTGCGTATTACAACAAAATAGATTCATTTTTAAGCGTGAAACCGACCTGCTGAGTTTTGAGTTAAGATTGTCGCTAATGAGCGAAATTGAATTTAATATTTTCATCTTCTTAATTTATATTTCCAATCAACACCATGTTGAGTGGTCAGGAATTGGCACCTTCTCCATTAGGGAGGGTTGCCAGTGGGTCTAAGAGCCTGTCTCTCGCCACTTCTTTATAAATCAATACCTAAGGAATTGATTTTTACTTGGTTCTTCCAAATAATGTTTCAAATATAGTGTGAAATTATAATTAATGCAAAATAAAATTCTGAATATATATTAATGATTTGATTATTAGCTATTTAAATTGTTCTAGAAATGAATTTATTTGATTTAGCCAATAGCAACGGGTAGATGGGGCAAAATAAATACTAACTTTGTAGTATAAACAATTTTTTATACCCTTGGATTCAAAATTTTTAGATAGTATTATCTATCGCCAAAACCAGCAACAAGTAGTACCTTCAAATCAGACGATTGCTAATTGGGCACAGGCTTTACTTGATCTGATTTTTCCAGAACGTGGAGCTTCAACAAATTACAATCACGAGATACTTAAAGGCGTATTTTTTGAACTTAAAGAAGAACTTCAGTTAATTTTGAAATCGACTAAAGCATGTAATAAAACGCATTATAAAGAAATTTCAGATACTTTTTTTAATAGGCTGCCTGAAATATATAGAAAGCTGAATACGGATTTGACATCTCTCGTAGATGGGGATCCTGCAGCACAAAGTGAGTTCGAAATTATTAGGTGCTATCCTGGTTTTTTTGCCATTTCCATGTATCGCTTTGCGCATGAATTACACTTGCTAGAAGTGCCTCACATTCCCCGTATTATTACAGAATATGCACATACCATTACAGGTATTGACATCCATCCAGCGGCTAGCATAGGCGAATATTTGTACATCGATCATGGAACAGGTTTGGTAATTGGTGAAACTACCGTAATTGGAGATCATGTAAAACTTTATCAGGGTGTAACTTTAGGTGCTTTAAGTGTCGATAAGTCTAAGTCAAATATCAAAAGGCATCCAACAATAGGTAACCATGTTATTATTTATTCTGGAGCAACTATTTTAGGTGGTTCTACTATTATTGGCGATCATAGTATTATTGGTGGAAACGTGTGGTTAACGGTTAGTGTTCCAGAAAATTCAACGGTTTATCACCAGTCAGAAATTAAAATTAAGGAGACTAAAAAAGCATGATGACGATTATAGATTGCATTGGAAATACACCATTGGCAGAAATCAGATATCTTAATTCAAACCCTAATGTTAAAATTTACGCCAAGCTAGAAGGCAATAATCCTGGTGGCAGTGTAAAAGATAGAGCAGCTTTGAATATGATACGCAGTGCGATGGAGAGAGGGGAAATTGATAAAAACACCAAACTTATAGAGGCAACCAGTGGAAATACGGGAATTGCATTGGCGATGATTGCTTCTATTTACGGAATTGAGATAGAATTGGTAATGCCTGCAAGCTCTACAAGAGAGCGCACTTTAACTATGGAAGCTTTCGGAGCTAAAGTAACTTTACTTGAATCTATTGAGGTTTGTAGAGATTATGCAGAAGAGAAAGGGATACAACCCGGTTATTTCTTATTGAACCAATTTGCTAATCCAGATAATTATTTAGCACATTATAAAACTACTGGACCCGAAATTTGGAATGATACTAAGGGTGGGATTACGCATTTTGTGAGTAGTATGGGTACTACAGGTAGTATTATGGGGAACTCCAGGTATTTAAAGGAGAAAAATTCAGCTATTCAAATTGTGGGTTGTCAGCCAACAGAAGAATCATCTATTCCTGGTATTAGAAGATGGCCTATTGAGTATTTGCCAAGGATCTATGAGCCTGAACGTGTAGACAGAATTATGGATGTTTCTCAGCAAGATGCAATTATAGCTTCAAGAAATTTAGCAAGAAAAGAAGGTGTTTTTGCTGGAATGAGTAGTGGTGGTGCTTTGCATTGTGCTTTACAACTAGCTGAAGAACTAGAAAGCGGTTTGATCGTTTTTATTGCTTGCGATAGAGGAGATAGATATTTAAGTAGCAATTTGTTTGGGTAAGTACCAATTCATCATTTCGACTATTCATAATGTAATGAAGAATCTTTGAGAAAGTGTAGTCTCAAAGATTTCTCCATAAATCGAAGTGACAAAAGAAGTTGCTACTACCACTCGAGTTGATGATGACCAAACTACCCCAAAGCTTGCTCTAAATCAGCAATCAAATCATCAATATGTTCTAAGCCTACAGATATCCGAATTAAATTTTGTGGCGTTTTAGTATCTGGTCCTTCTACAGAGGCGCGGTGCTCTATTAAACTTTCAACCCCACCTAAACTTGTTGCCTGTGCAAATATCTTCACACTATTCACCACTTTACGGGCATCTACCGCATCTCCCTTTACAAGTATTGATAACATTCCGCCAAAATTTTTCATTTGGTTTTTTGCAATTTGATGTTGAGCATGAGAAGCTAATCCTGGGTAATAAACTGCCTCTATTTTTGGATGGTTTTCTAAATATTTAGCCAATTGAATTGCATTTTCACAATGCCCCTTCATTCTATAAGCTAAAGTTTTAATACTACGAAGTAGTAAAAAGCAATCAAATGGCGAGGGAACTGCTCCTCCTGTTTGTTGTATATCTCTAACTCTTTCCCAAAATTTATTTTTACTTGCCGTAGTTAATGAGCCACCTAAAACATCACTATGGCCGCCAATATATTTGGTGGTAGAGTGCATTACAATATCAGCTCCCAAAAGAATTGGATTTTGTAACATAGGAGAAGCAAATGTGCTATCAACAGCAAATATTAAATTATTTGCTTTGCAAATTTTTGCCAATGCCTCAATATCTGTAATTTTAAGTAATGGGTTGGATGGTGTTTCTGCCCAAACCATTTCCGTATTGGGTTTGATGAAACTTTCTACTTTATCAACATCAGTTAAATCAATAAAATCAAAGGTAAGTTTATCGGCAAAAAAACTAAGTAACTGCTTTTTTAATCCCCAATACATATCATCAGGTGCTATAATATGGCTTCCATATTTTAAGGCCTGAAAAATGGACATACCAGCAGTATTTCCAGAAGAAAAAGTGCAAGTCTCTTCACCAAACTCTAACTCGGTAATTACTTGTTCTAAAGCAGCACGATTTGGGTTGCTCACTCTACTATACATATGCCCGCCAGGATAACCACCTGTTTCATCACGTAAAAATGTAGTGGATAGACTAATAGGCATGGTTACATCGCCTGTAGCACTTTTAACTAAATTTAAAGCATGTATCGCTATAGTTTCTGTTTTCATTTTTTTATGCTGATTGTTACGGATTAAACAAAGCTAAATTAAAATCTTAAGCAAATAATCTGTTTTGGCAAGATTTATGTAATTAGCTTATCAAAAAACAAGTATATGAAAAGAATATTTTTAATAGCAGCTTTAATTTGTAGTTCATTAATAGTGTTACAAAGCTGTTCTCCGAAAACAACAACATCTGGTGCTGTAGCAGCAAAAAGAGGTGATGTATCTGGTAATTGGGTTGTTAATGACATCACTTTTGATGGTATACCTGAAGTTGCCGTAAAATCTTTCTTGGGTGAAAGTTCTTATAAATGCTTTGTTGGTAGTGCATGGACTTTAACAAATAGTGGTAATGGTAGCTATAGCTTGCCAAGTAGTGCTAGTTGTGCCGCTAAAACCCAAACTATTTTTTGGTCAGTTAGTCCAGCCGATGGAACTTTCCAATTTAAAAAATTATTTGAAGGTGATAAAGCAAAAGATGTAACAGACGGTCATCGATTAGCATTAGCTAGCGCTGATGGTGCTAACATGGTAATTAAATCGCCTATTGAATATGGTGGAAGAACAGCTTATGTTGTAATGAATTTTACAAAAGCAGTTAAATAATTATAATCAACAACATTGTTTTAAAAGCCCTGAAAATTTCAGGGCTTTTATTGTTTCTAAATAAGCCATTTTTACAAGAAAATGATTTACAATTAGGGCATTATTGTACTTTTGCTTAAATTATTAAAGAATCACTGTGCAGGCCTTAGATATTCTTCTTAACAATCAAAATATTTCAACTCCCTTAAAAGCTATAGCTCAGAAAGTTGCAACCCATCAACGTATTAGTTTTGATGAAGGAGTATATTTATACGAACATGCTGAATTAGGTTATTTAGGTGTTTTGGCTAATTTTATTAGAGAAGATAAGCATGGCGACAAAACTTATTTTAACCGCAATTTTCATTTAGAACCAACAAATCTTTGTGTCTACGATTGTAAATTCTGCTCTTATTCTCGCTTAATTAAGCAGAAGGAAGAGGGTTGGGCATTAACAATGGAAGAAATGCTTGATGTGGTTAAAAAGTATGATGAGGAACCAGTTACTGAAGTTCATATTGTTGGTGGAGTTTTGCCACAGTATGATGTAGCTTTTTATTCTGCTTTATTTACTGCTATTAAAAAACACCGTCCAGATTTACATGTTAAAGCCTTAACTCCAGTAGAGTATCATTATATTTTTAAAAAGGCTAAGATTGATTATGCTACTGGAATGAAATTAATGAAAGATGCTGGCTTAGAATCAATACCTGGAGGAGGTGCAGAAATTTTTCATCCTGAAATTAGGGAACAAATTGCAAAAGATAAGTGTACAGGCGATCAATGGTTGGCTATTCATGAAGAATGGCATAAATTAGGGATGCGTTCTAATGCTACAATGTTATATGGTCATATTGAAAAATTTGAGCATCGTGTAGATCACATGGAACAACTTCGCCAGTTACAAGATAAAACAGGAGGTTTTCAAACATTTATTCCTTTAAAATTCAGAAACCAACATAACCAAATGAGTAATGTTGCAGAGGTTTCTGTAATTGAAGATTTAAGAAATTATGCAATTGGAAGAATCTATTTAGATAACTTCGACCATATTAAAGCATATTGGGCAATGATCAGTAGAGAAACTGCACAAATGTCTTTAAATTTTGGGGTTGATGATATTGACGGTACTTTAGATGATACCACTAAAATCTATTCTATGGCAGGCGCAGAGGAGCAAAATCCCGCTATGAGTACTCAAGAATTGGTAAATTTGATTAAACAAGTTGGTCGTAAACCAATTGAAAGAGATACGCTGTATAATGTAGTTACTGATTATACAGATGTTATTTTTGAAAATGAAGCAAAACCTTCTTATTATAAATTGCCGGTAATAAATTAGCTAATAAGCTAGTTAGTGAATTCGCTTAATTATGAAAGAAATATATATCATCCGCCATGGCGAGACAGAGTTAAACCGTTTAGGAATTGTACAAGGAAGAGGTATAGACAGCGATTTAAACGATACTGGAAGAGCACAAGCCAAAGCTTTTTACCATCACTATAAAAACTTAAAATTCGATAAAATATATACATCTGTATTAAAGAGAACACACCAAACTGTACAACATTTTATAGACTTAGGGCTTCCCTGGGAGCAATTAACTGGCTTAGACGAATTGGCTTGGGGAGTTTGGGAAGGAAAACCAAATACCGAAGAAGCTAGAATGGCCTTTAAAGAAATAATGGAAAAATGGCAAGGTGGCAATTATGAAGCTGGTTTTGAAGGTGGTGAAAGCCCTAATCAGGTTAAGGTAAGGTTATTAGAGGCACTTAAAGTGATAACAGATCATACTGATGAAAATTTAGTGCTGGTTTGTATGCATGGTAGAGCAATGCGTTTGTTGCTTTGTTTGCTATTAGAAAAAGAGCTTTGCGAAATGGGTGATTTTCCTCATCAGAATACAACGCTGTACAGAATGAGTTACGAAAATGGTAAATTCGCAGTAATAGATTTTAACAATACAGTGCATTTAAAAGATTTAAAATAATGAGTTCGTCATGCTGAATTATTTTAGCATCTTAATGAATAGCCTTTGAAATTAGTTCAGGGTTACGAAATATAAAGTAGAAATAACAAGTGAGTAAGATAAAAATATCAGCAGTTTCCTATACCAATACCAAACCATTTATTTACGGGATTGAAAGAAGTGAAGTTTATAATCAAATAGATTTAAGCTTAGATATCCCTTCAGATTGTGCTACTAAATTAATTAATAATCAAGTTGATATAGGTTTAATTCCGATAGCAGCAATTCCTTTTGTACCTAATGCAAATATTATAGGTTCTTACTGTATCGGTTCAGTTGGAGCTGTAAATTCTGTTTTCATTTTTTCTAAAGTTCCTGTAGCAGAAATCAAGACTTTAAAACTAGATTCGCAATCGCGTACCTCAAATAATTTAGCTAAAGTATTATTGAAATTTCACTTTAAAACTGATGTAGAATTTATTACTGATTCAGCTATAAATACTGATGCTATGGTTTTAATTGGTGATCGAACATTTGGTCGAAAAGCTGATTTTGCATATGCCTATGATATGGGAGAGGAGTGGATGAAGTTTACTGGTTTGCCCTTTGTATATGCAGCTTGGGTTGCAAATAAAACTATTTCAAAATCATTTATTGAAGATTTTGATCAGGCTTTAAAATTTGGCTTAGCTAATAGAAAAGAAGTTTTAAGAGAATTACCAAAAATATCAAACTTTGATTTAGAAGATTACCTTTTTAATAAGCTTGATTTTGAATTGACAGCAGACAAAAGAAAGGCGTTAGCATTGTTTTTAAACTATATAGAACAACTTTAGTAATATTAAAAAGTTGAATAAAGGTTTAGATTTAAATTCTAAACCTTTATATATTCAAATTTAATTTTCACCTGGCAAACGATCTTTTTCGCCTTTCTTTCTATTAAACCTATATACAATTCCTAAGTTTACCGCTCTACGAATTGATCTAAAAGTAGATTCCAGTTGGTAGGTTGGTGTATTAAGTTCTTGCCTATCAATGTTTGAATTGAATATGTTGTTAACAGCTATGTTAAATGTCATTTTTTCTTTAAACAAATCTTTACTTATGGCAATATTTGCTCTATAAACCGCCTTGTTAATAGATTGTATATCTTTAAACCTCCCTCTATAGCTAAAGAGAGATTCAATTGCTAGGCTTTTTGGAAGTTTGATTCTGGTATTTATTTGAGTGGTCCACGTTTTATCATCAGAATTATAGCGTTTTCCTTCAAACTCTCCTTCCTGTTTAAAGCCATAATAATTAAAATTCAATGATAAACGCCACCAAGAAAAAGGATTATAACTACTTGATACTTCAAGGCCATACCTTTCTTCAAAATCTAAATTCACGGGCGTCCTTAAAAAGCTCCCATCTGCCAATTGTTTAAGTACATATTGAAAATAATTTTTAGTACTTGAATAATAAATTGATGGAGTAATTGTAAACTTTGTCCATTTTTTTAATAAGGCAAACTCAAAAGAGTTGGTATAGGTAGGGTCCAAGTCTGGATTACCGATTGTTAGGTTACGCGTATCAGAAAGCCCTCCAAAAGGATTCAATTGCCAAAACTGTGGTCTGTCAATTCTCCTACTATAACTTAGCTGTAAATCTGTTGTTTTCTGTAGGTTATAAATAAAATGTGCCGTTGGAAATAAGTTGATATACTCTTTATGATCTCTAAATGTTCCAGCACGATCAGATATTCCAATTATAGACAGCTCAGATCTTAAGCCTAAAAGATAATTGAACTTGTTAATTTTATTTCCAATCTGAAAATATCCACTAAATAAGTTCTCATCATAGTTGAGTTTGTTGTTGTATTGCGTTAACAATACATCATTTGATTTTGCCAAATAGTCACTTCTAATAGCTCTAAGATCACTTCTAATTCCTGTCTCAAACCTACCACTTTCACCAAAAGTTGTTATAAAATCGCTTTGTATAAAAATATCATTACTACTCTCAATGTTCTTTGAAATTAAATTATTGATGGGATTTGCAATAGGGAAGATCTTTTGTTGGTTGATGTTTTGATTTTCATCATCATTCCAAAAATCATATTGTAAGCTGGTTGCCCATTTTTTATTTTTATTGTTAAAGGTTTTAACATGGTATAATTCAAGTTGATTATACTTTTTTGGTTCTTTATAATGTTCAAAACGGTAGATAGTGCTATCTCTTGTATTATTTGCATTAAAATAATTATAGTTGTAATCAATCTTGTTATTGATAATTAAGGTGCTATGATAAAAACTACCTGTTAAAGTGTTTTTTGCATCAATGTAATAATCCCCTCCAATGTAAAAATCGTAAGATTCATCAGTTCTATTGGTAACATTATTCTGGAACAATACATTTTTTATCGAATTGTTTAAGGTAGTCTGTTTCCTTTCGTCATTGATTATGAAATCTCTTAAACGTAAACCAAAATTGGTAAATAAGTTAATCTTTTCTGTTTTATAACTTAGATTGATATTACTAGTATAATTGGTAGGATCACCCATACCCGCTTGTATAGAACCATTAAGTCCTGTTAAATTGTTCTTCTTTAAAACGATATTAATAATTCCAGCACCGCCTTGGGCCTCATATCTAGCTGATGGATTGGTGATGACTTCTATCTTCTCGATATTACTTGCCGGAATTTGCTGCAAACCATTATTCATGGACATCATTGAAGGTTTGCCATTGATTAATATCCTTACTCCAGTATTTCCCCTTAAACTAATAGCCCCATTTGCATCAACATTTACTGAAGGCACATTATTTAATATGTCATTTGCACTTCCGCCTTTTGACATGAGATCCTTACCTACATTAAATACCTTTTTATCTAAATTAAGTTCAGAGGTAGATTTCTCTCCAATTACCTCAACACTTTTTAAAAGTTTAGTGTCTTCTTTTAAAGAGATGATTTCTAAGTCTAAATCTGAATCAATCTGTCTATTTTCTAACAAGATGGACTTGAAAGATATAAATTCTATTCTGATATGGTATTTTCCTGGCGGGATTGTCAATGTAAATTCTCCATTTTTATTTGTTGCAATACCCTTGATGTACTTTTGGTCGATGCTTGACAATACAGTTATCCCTGCATTTTCTATGGGTTGTTTAGTTTGGGCCTCAATAATTTTTCCTTTGATAGTGATGCTTTTTGTGTTTTGCGCAAAACTTTGTAAAGTGCAAATTAAGAGCAAAATAAAGATTAGTTTTTTCTTCACGTTTATGTTTTTAGATTGTATTTTCTGTTAAATCTTACTTACTATTTCTATTTTAGTTAGTTTGGGCTTTTTTTAATGTTAAGCCATATTTGTAGAGATCTTCATAGATATCAAAGTATACTCCTTCTTCAGAATCAGTAAGTGAAGTGTTAGCGAAAAATATAACAGCTACTTCTTTATTTAGGTCAGAGAGCATAAAAACTCTTACGCCTGGATCTGATCCATTATGGCCAATTGTAGTAGCACCTATTTTTGTTGCCCAAAAAATTCCAGAATTGAGCTTGTCTAAATTCACGTTTTCTGGCTTATTTATAGGTGTATGCTGAAATTGAAGCATATTTTTAACTGATTCTTTTTTCAGGATGCTTGTTTTGCCATATACTCCTTCATTCAATAAGGCAATAAAGAATCTTGATAATTCATTTACAGTGGTACGTAAGCCACCATCAGGATAAGTGATACCTTCATACAAATCAATTTGCTTAATATCTTTTCCTTCTTTGTTGTAAAGTTTCGTGTGATTCTTTACATTGACCTCTGATAAAAACCAACCTGAATTATCCATTTTTAGAGGATTAAAAATGTACTTTTTGGTATATTCATTTAACTTTTTTCCTGTTCTCAACTCAACAATATAACCTGCTAAACCTGCACCAAAATTGCCATAACTACGATAGGTACCAGGTTTTGATTTTAAGAAATTATCTTTTGAATAGTATTTGCCACCTGGTACAAAATAATTTTTCAGAAATTCTCCCAAAGATTCTCTTGGTTTACCTGGAACAACATATGTGCTGTCGTAAAAAGGATAGCGATCTATAAGACCAGAGGTATGAGTTGCCAAATGCCTTAAAGTGATTTTTTCATTTGGGAAATTTGGATTGATAACTTTAAAGGGCAAATAGGTATTGATATCTTCATCAAGTGATATCTTGTTTTCTTCAACAAGACGCATCAAAGAAACGCCAGTAAAAGCTTTAGCAGTTGAAGCAACATTCATGATGGTGTTTGGAGTAAATGGAGTTTTTAAGTCTCTATCTGCATAGCCATATCCCTTAGTCCATACTAATTTTTTATCTACTATAATGGCTGCACCAAGTCCAACTATACCTGTCTCTTTTAGTCTTGTTTCAATTAGCTCATCAATATTGCTTGTTGTGCTTTTAGTTTGACTGATTGCTCTTTGGGACTGGAAAATGACAACTAAAGCGAGCGTAAATGTGAAAATATTTTTCATGTATTTTATTTGGTTTATTTAATTTTCTGTTTGTTACCTCAAAGATGAATTGCTGTTACATTCAAAAAATAAATACATGTTTTATACATCAGAAATGCACTTATATGAGTTATGTTAATGCCTAAAATAGTTTGATAGGTGTTTTTAACCTATTCGGCTGTTTTTTTTTGATATTCGTCTATAACGACCATTTGAATTCAAACGAATGGTATATTTGAGAACAGATGTCAATTTTCGATAGAATAATACGTTTCAGCTCTGTTTATAGGGTATCTAGCCACCTTTTATTTTGGCTGGTTGTATTTATTGTTCCTCAGTATCAAGAAGGAGTGAGTTTCCGAAATATGCTGATTGAAAACATATTCTATGTTTTTTTTTACATGCTTGCTTCTTATTTTGTTGCCTATTTTATCATCCCTAAACTCTTACGTGGTAAAAATTACTTGCTGGTTATTCTTTATTTTATTGCTGGTGGTTATATTATTAGTGCTTTTTTAAGAATAGCGGTAGTGCATGTATTAGAGCCTATTGTACGTACACCACCTTTTAATCAAGAATCAATTTTTGAAATATTAACAGACATTCATGTACTTTTTACAGTTTATTTTTTACAGAATTTTTCGCTTGCTTGGATTTTTGGCTTTATAAAGTTGCTTAAAGATCAGTATTTGGTAAAGCAGAGGACATTGTTGTTGGAGAAAGAAAAAACAGAGTCGGAACTGAAAATTTTAAAAGCACAGCTTAATCCTCATTTCTTATTTAACACACTCAATAATATCTATTCACTTTCATTGGTTAATTCACCTATTACCTCTAAATCTATTGCTGGCTTATCAGAGATTTTAGACCATATTCTTTATCGATGTAATGATATTTATGTCCCCATATCTACAGAAATTGCCTTATTGAAAAATTACATAGGTCTAGAGAAATTGAGATACGATGATCGATTAATGGTTAATTTTACGCATTACATAGATGATGATAAGCCTATTGCACCACTAATTTTACTATCTATTGTAGAGAATGCTTTTAAACATGGCGCAAGCGAAGACATCGGCAAACCAATTATCAACATTGATCTCAAATTGATTAAAAATGATTTTCATTTTAGGGTTTCTAATACTTTCTTATCAAAAAAGGAGCAAATTGGAAATAATAAAATAGGGCTAGATAATATTCGCAGGCAATTAGAAATGATTTATCCAGGAAATCACCAATTCAATATCGTAATTGAGGAAAGTACCTTTATAACTACACTTACAATAAAATTAATCGAATCTATTAATCCTTAAAGTTTAGCCTATAAATGAAAGTAAGATGTCTTTTAGTAGATGATGAACCTTTAGCCATTAAGCTAGTAGAAAACCATTTGGCACAATTAGAAATGTTTGAAGTGGTAGACACTTGTAGTAATGCAATAAAAGCGTTAGAAGTGCTTAGGTCTAAAACTATCGACCTTATATTTCTTGATATTAAAATGCCTCTACTTACTGGAATTGACTTTTTAAAGTCGCTTAAAAATCCACCTGCAGTAATTATTACTACTGCCTACAGAGAGTTTGCCTTAGATGGTTATGACTTAGATATAGTGGATTATCTTTTGAAACCCATCACTTTTGATCGCTTTTTTAAAGCAATAGATCGCTATCTCCGAACTGTACAAACACAAGATCCAAAATTAACTGCCATACAAAGTACTACTAATCAGTTTATTTATATTAAAACTGGTGGCAAGTTCCATAAGCTTTATATTGATGATATTTTATATGTAGAAAGCTTAAAAGACTATGTGTTGATCCATTGTAAGAATCAAAAGATAAACGCTAAGTATAAAATAAGTGACATAGAAATAGAGCTAAAAACATTTAACTTTTTACGTATCCATAGATCATATATAGTTAATCAGCAAAAAATAACAGCATTTACAATCAATGATATTGAAATAGGTAGCCAAGAAATTCCGATAGGTACTAATTATAAAGAGTATGTATTTAAAATTCTTAAAAATTTAAAGGATTATTAGCTTCTCTTTTTAAGTATTTGATAATCAATTTAGAAGATTCGTTCTTTAATCAGGGTCATAAAATAATCTCTAAACTTATCACTGATGGGGATTTGTTTATCAGCGATAAATAGGTGGTTATCTTGTATTTTATGCAATTGGTTAATGTTTACAATATAAGAATTGTGCACTCTCACAAAAGGTAATTTTAATTGGCATTCAATGTCTTTTAACCTCTTATAAATTAACAGCTGTTCTGATGGGGTAACTAATCTTACATATTCTTTTTCACCCTCAAAATATAAGATATTGGCCAACGATATTTTGCTTAAGGTTTTACCAGATTTAACAAAAAAATATTCGTCACTGTTATTACCATTATCATTTTGTATGTTTTGATTAGGATTTTGAAAATAGAATTCAATTTTTTTTATTGCCGCTAAAAAACGCTTAAGTGTTATGGGCTTTAATAAATAATCTATTGTTTGGTAATTATAGCTCTCGGCAGCATGCTCAGTATAGGCTGTAGTAAAAACTATTTTAATATTTTGGGGTAGGAGTTCAGCCAATTCCATTCCACTTAATAAGGGCATGTTTATGTCTAGAAAGACAAAATCTACTGTGTTATTTTTTAGAAATGAAAGTGCTTCAAGCGCATTGTAACATGAGGCAACTAAATTCCAGGTAGTAGTTTCCTTAATAAGTACGGTTAACAAGCCAACTGCATTGGGTTCGTCATCTATAATCATGCAACTTAAACTCATATCAGATTGGGATTTTAAAGTAAGCGGTATAGCAATTAGCTATAAGTTCAGTATGTAATTCAAACCGATTTCCGTATAAAATGGTTAAGCGTTTCTTTAAATTCTCAATACCAAAACCACCTTTATCTACCGTGTTTTTGTTACTGCTATTTACTGTTTTAAATAAGAGATTTCCATCTAACGCTGTAAGCGTAATCTCTATTTGATTTTTATCGCTCAATTTATCAATCCCATGTTTAAAAATATTCTCAACAAAAGTCATCATCAACATTGGAGGTAATAAATGATCAGTAGAATAATCTTTAATAAAGTTAATAGAAATCTGATGCCTAATGCGGATTTTTTCTAATGCAATGTAGTTTTCTAAAAAATTAAGTTCTGTAGATATGGTTACCTCTGTTTTTGGACTTTCATCTACAAAATAACGCATCATCGCAGCTAAACGTTCAATTAACTCGGCAGTTTTAGGTGCTTCTAAATAAGCTTCGTAATAAATGTTATTTAAGGTGTTAAATAAAAAATGAGGTTGTACTTGTGATTTTAATAAATTAAGTTCTGCTGTAGTTTTTTGCAGCAAAATATCTTCGGTTTGTTGCTTCAAAACAAAATACGCCAAAACTATCCTCAACATAAAGCTCAATATAAAAATAACGATACCGCTAATGCTCAAATAAATTAACCTATACCATTCTATAGTAATTGGCTTAATACTAAAGAAAGTATTATACACAAACGTAATTAAATAACCTCTCCCAAAACCACAGAGCGTTAAAAACACAATTACCAAAATAACATAGATAAACTTTTTATTGCGCTCATAGTAGCGTGGAAATAGCCAGTTAATGTTGCCATAAATTATAATGGCATAAAAGCCCGTGTTAATTAAACTATAGGTAAGAGACCAAGTGAAGGCATCTACAGTAACCATAGAAAAAAATGAAACTAAAAAAATAGCAATCCATGCTAGCCACTGCAGCTGTTTTATGGTGATCTTCTTTAAGTTCAAAAAATTCATTTTTAAATATACAAAGCTTATCCTTTTCTGCTTAGTTTCTTTAAACCATTTGCCTATTATTTTCAATCAATTGCTTAAAAATGCTTGTAAAATATGAATAGTTTAAAAACGACTAAGCATTAAAAATAAGACACTAACCGTTGAAAAAGTTTTAAGAGATAAGATAATAGTACAAATTTTAGGTTCATTATTTACATAAAAACCTTTCAAACATGAAAAGAATAAATTTCAATTATCCTTTTGCATTATTAACGGTAATGATGCTTTGTTGCCTGTTTAATCCCGTATCTGCTCAAAAAATAGATACTATTCAAATTGGCAAAGGAAAACTCAACACCGCTGCATTAAAACCTGGGCTAAAACAATACCTGGTTTATTTTCAGATGCCAAAACAAGCTAAAACATTAATGATGTCTTTATGGTTGAGAGATATTAAAAAAGAAAAGAGAAATGGCCAAGATGTATTTGTGATTAATCAGCAATGGTATTCAAATGATACTGCAATGTACCGCAAAGTATATTCTGTAAATAACGCCAAAGATTTTTCCCCTATTTATCATTCAGAGCAGATTGGAATCAAGTTAAGTGCTTACAATTGGGATTCTAAACAAATAAAAGGAGCTGATACCGTAGCGCAAAACCTGAAAAAAGATTTTAAACAGGATTTTACTGGGCCTTGTTTTAATTGGAACTTGGATATTGAAACATTTGAAATGTTGCCTCTTGCAGAGGGAAAAACTTTTGCTATTAACTTTTATGATGCAGGATATTCAACGCCAAAATATGTGTTATATAAAGTAGAAGGTAGCGAAATACTAGAAACAAACGATCTGCAAAAAGTAGACTGCTGGATTTTAAGGAACGAATCGGATTTTAACGGGAATAAATTTGTTCAACGTTTTTGGATCAGTAAAAAGAATAAAGAGCTTTTAAAAGAGGAAGATACTTTTAATAACGGTTATAGGTATAAAGTTAAGCTAAATGGTGCTGCACCGAATTTACCGCTAAGGTTTAAAGCGAAATAACACAGAATATTAGCCTGAAAAAGACGTTGAAATATTTATAAAAAAAGAAACGGGGATCAATCGGTATGATTTGATCCCCGTTATTAGTCACTAATTTTTTATTTCTCTGTAGTTTTTGCCTTTTTTACCTTAGCAGGAGCAATTTTTTCTTCTTCAATTTTCTTTTTAGCAGGAACCTTTTTCTTAGCTGTTGCAGTTGGCTCAACTGTTTCTTCTATTTCCACTTTCTTTTTTGATACAGCTTTTGGCTTTTTAACCATTTCAACTTTATCAACTGCATCAGTTTTCTTTTTAGCCACAACTTTTGGTTTTTTAACTGGCTCTTCAGCTACAATTAAATCTACTTTTTTCTTAGGAGCAGCTTTAGTAACTGGAGATTTTTCAACTTTTACTGCTTTTTCCTTTATTTCTTCTGCTTTTGGAGGGTTAGCAATAATATAGGTATCTAGGATTTGCTTTAAATAAAGATCTGGTTTAGGCATATTGATTACTGTTCCCGGTTCTTTATCTTGAGATTGTTTAATATAAGCAGCTTTAATTTTGCCCCAATCTTTAGAATATAATTTAATGAACATTTCAACGAATTGTTCGTGTGTGTATTTTTTAGGCAACCTACCTAGCACTACCTGTATTTTTTCTTCTTTATGATGTAAAATTGCCATTTGATTTTTTAATGTTTTGCAAATATAGGTATTACTATTCGGCTCAGAAAATGGCAATTAATGAGCCGATTATACTTTTTATTCGGCTCACAATTTAGATTTACTAATTTTAAGTATGATGACCTTGTTAGAAGATAAATACTCAATCGCGATAATGCCTTTACAGAATGGAATTGAATTTGTTGCCAAATTAAAGAATGATTTATATTCAGAAATAGGATGGTATAATAGTAGAAATTCTGATGCTCATATTACCATAAGCGAATTTGTAACTCATGAAGATGAAGTCAATCGAATCATAAACCATCTAAAAGAAGTAGTTAGTTATGAAAATCCAATTCATTTAAATTTTGATGGAGTAAATAGTTATGCTAATGGTGCGGTTTTTTTAGCTCCAGATGAACAAACCAAAATAACTTTAACCAGTTTAATGAAAAGAATCCAAAAGAATTTGGACATCAAAAACTCATATAATAGCAAAGATCCACATATGTCTATAGGGAGGAAATTAAGTGAGCAAAATGTTAAAATTGCCTTACAAATGTTTGCTGATGTTAAACTTGATTTTGATTGTGCCAATCTTGTGCTCAGGAAATTCAATCCGAATAAAAGGCAATATGAAATTTTTTCTGAGGATTTCAAGTTTCTTGGGGTTGAACCTAAACCAAATCCTCAGCAGAGTTTGTTTTAAGTGCCCAACCCATTAATAGTTTTACAAGCTTTGCTTTTTAAACCTGATGGAAATGACAGCCCTGAATCCGCCTTGGCGGAGAGGGCTATAATGTACAGCAGGACTAACTTTTAAAAAAGTGATGAAACTGATTTCCAAAAAATCTAATAAATTTTTACCTCTTAACATTTTAATAATTTATCCACAAAAACTTCAACGCTAAGTCTCAAGATGCTATATTTACACCTTAGTAATTTATCAAGATTTTGGCCAAAGCAAAAGAAACTGTAACACCATTAATGCAGCAATACAATACCATTAAGGCGAAATATCCTGGTGCATTATTGTTATTTAGAGTAGGGGATTTTTATGAAACATTTGGTGAGGATGCAGTAAAAACAGCTAATATTTTAGGTATAGTTTTAACCAAAAGAGGTACTGGTCCTAATGGAGCTTTAGAGTTGGCTGGTTTTCCGCATCATTCTTTAGAGAACTATCTTTCTAAATTGGTTAGAGCAGGGCAAAGAGTAGCCATTTGCGATCAGTTAGAAGACCCAAAAACAACTAAAACAATTGTAAAACGTGGAGTTACCGAATTGGTTACGCCAGGTGTTGCATACAATGACAATATTTTAAGTCAAAAATCTAATAACTATTTAGCTGCAGTTTTTTTTGATAAACAAAATTTAGGTGTTGCTTTTTGCGATATCTCTACAGGAGAATTCTTAGTTGCTCAAGGCAATGCAGAATATATAGATAAGCTTTTGCAGGGCTTTAGGCCAACAGAAGTTGTTTTTCAGAAAAATAAACGACAAGAGTTTTTAAACCTATTTGGTGATAAATTTTACACCTATACGCTTGATGATTGGGCTTTTACCAATGACTATGCGAATGAAATATTGACCAAACATTTCGAAGTTAATTCTTTAAAAGGTTTTGGGGTTGATAAATTGCAATCTGGTATTGTAGCAGCTGGCGTTGTGCTTTATTATTTAGGAGAAACCGAACACCGAAACTTGCAACATATTTCTTCTATTTCTAGGTTAGAGGAAGACCGTTACATGTGGTTAGATCGTTTTACCATTCGCAATTTAGAATTGGTAAGTACTGCAAATGATAATGGGGTAACCCTTTTTGATGTACTTGATCAAACATCAACCCCAATGGGAGCCAGAATGCTGCATAAATGGATTATCATGCCATTAAAAGAGCTTAAACCTATCCAGGAACGACTAGGAATGGTAGAGTATTTAGTAGGTCATGATGATTTGTTGCAGGCATTTTTAAATCACATTAAACCTATTGGAGACCTAGAACGGCTAATTTCTAAAGTTGGTTTACAAAAAGCGGGTCCAAGGGAATTGGTTCAATTGAAAAGGGCGCTTTCACATATAGAAGAGGTAAAGTTATTAGCCGAAAAAACCGGAAACCAATTTTTAACTGTGTTAGCATCACAATTAAACCCTTGCTTAAGCATTAAAGAAAAATTAGAAAGAGAGCTAAATCAAGATCCTCCAGCTTTGTTAATTAAGGGAAATGTAATTGCAGATGGAATTGATGATGAATTGGATCGTTTACGTAAAATAGCTTTTGGTGGAAAAGAGTACTTAGTTGAAATTCAGAAAAGAGAAGCTGCAAGTACAGGAATTCCATCCTTAAAAATCTCTTTTAATAATGTGTTTGGCTATTATTTAGAAGTTACCCATACCCATAAAGATAAAGTACCAGGAAGCTGGATCCGTAAGCAAACTTTGGTAAATGCAGAGCGATATATTACGCCAGAACTAAAAGAATACGAAGAACAAATTTTAGGTGCAGAAGAGAAAATACAAACAATTGAAGTGCGTTTATATGGCGAATTGATGTATCAAGTTGCCCAATTTATTAAACCAATTCAGTTAAATGCCTACTTAATAGCCAAGTTAGATGTGTTATTGTGTTTCGCTCAATTAGCGGTTAAAAATCATTATGTAAAACCTCACCTAAACCATAAAAAAGACCTGGATATTAAGGGTGGCCGCCATCCAGTTATAGAAAAACAACTACCAATTGGCCAAGAATATATTACAAATGATGTTTTTTTAGATAATGATACCCAACAAATTATCATTATTACTGGTCCAAACATGTCCGGTAAATCGGCAATATTAAGGCAAACAGCTTTAATTGTTTTAATGGCCCAAATGGGATGTTTTGTTCCTGCCAAAGATGTAACTTTTGGACTAATTGATAAAATTTTCACTAGAGTAGGTGCATCAGATAATTTATCATCTGGTGAAAGTACATTCATGGTAGAAATGAATGAAACAGCCAGCATTTTAAATAACATATCTGATAGAAGTTTAATTTTATTAGATGAAATTGGTCGTGGAACAAGTACATATGATGGTATTTCTATAGCATGGGCAATTGCCGAATTTTTACATGAGCATCCTTCGGCTAGACCAAAAACTTTATTCGCTACACATTATCATGAATTAAACGAACTTGAAAATACCATGCCTCGGATTAAGAACTTTAATGTAACTATTAAAGAAATGAGCAATAAGGTTATTTTCTTGCGTAAGTTGGTGCCGGGTGGGAGTGAGCATAGTTTTGGTATTCATGTAGCTAAAATGGCTGGTATGCCTTCTAAATTGATTAATCGTGCTAATGAAATTTTAAAACGTTTAGAAATTGATAGAACAGAGGGGCAAAGCATAAAAGACAGTATTAAGAAAGTACAGAACCAGGCTTACCAATTGCAAATGTTCGCTATTGATGACCCAGTTTTAGTAAAAATTAGAGATACGCTAAATAACCTTGATGTTAACGTATTAACACCTGTTGAAGCTTTGTTAAAATTGGATGAAATACAAAGACTGATAAAAACATAAGTATGAAAAATTTTAAGCTAAATTGTTTATTCATTTTATTGTTAGCATTATTTTTATCTTCATGTGGTACGCGAAAGTATACTGCAAAATCTAATACCAAAGCCGCTAAAGCAGCTGATGCTATGGCTAATTTAAAAAACAAGGGTTTATATCGCTTCATTACCGATTGGACTGGTGTAAAATATCGTTTAGGTGGCTTAGATAAAAGTGGAATTGATTGTTCTGGTTTTGCGCTATTACTTGAAAAAAATATTTACGGTTTTACTTTGCCAAGGAGATCTAAGGATCAAGCAGAAGCGGTTAAAAAAAGGAGCAAAAGCAATCTAGAAGAGGGCGATCTCATCTTTTTCTCATTTGGAGGCAATGAAGTAGATCATGTTGGCGTTTATTTAAATAACGATTTTTTTGTACATGCCTCCACTACCAGAGGTGTTGTAGTTGACGATCTGAATTTACCTGTATATCAGAATGCAATTGTTAAAACAGGAACTTTAAAATAAAATTATGCGAAAAATTACCATCATCCTGTGTTTGTTAAGCTGTCTATCATCTACTCTTTTTGCGCAAAAGGAACTAACTGTAGGCCAAACTGTTTCAAATATTGCACTTTTAAGTACTAAAGGAACTGTATATGATTTTAGAGCTCAAAAATCTGCAAAGGGATTTATTGTTGTTTTTATGACACCAACCTGTGATCATTGTATCATGTATGAAAAAAGAGTTATGGCCCTAGATAAAAAATATAAAGTTAAGGGATTTCCTGTTGTTGCTATTGGACCTTATGGAGATAATCCGATTAAATATCCGTTAGATGCGATGCCAGAAATGAAAAAGCTTGCGGTAAGCAAAGGCTTTACTTTTCCATATTTAACAGATGACAACTTTAAATACACTTTTTTATTGGGTATAAAACAAACACCAAGCGCTGTTGTGTTTCAGAAAAAACCTAATGGCCTGCTTATTAAATATATTGGTAAAATTGATGATGAGGAAGATGAAAAGAAAGTTCCAAAAAATAAGTTTGTAGAACAAGTAGTTAATAAAATGCTACAGTAAATAATATGTCTTAAATTATTGAGGCATTTCAAATTTTATTATGATTAAATACTGCTTCATACTTTTATTGTTTTTTATAACTATTTCCGCTAAATCTCAAGTTAAGTTGTTAACTTTAAATGAATTAGAGCAAAGAATAGCTAAAGGAAAAGACACAACCTATGTTGTTAATTTTTGGGCAACATGGTGCAGACCATGTGTAGAAGAATTACCGAGCTTTGAGAAATTGCAGTTTGAAAATAAAAATAAGCCGCTAAAAGTAATTTTAATGAGTTTAGACTTCAAGTCGAAACTTAAGTCGGAGGTTATTCCATTTGTTAAAAAACACAAGCTCAAATCTGAAGTTTATATTATTAATGAAAAAGACCAACAAGCATTTATAGAAAAAGTTGATAAAAATTGGTCTGGGGCAATCCCAGCTACTTTGATTGCAAAAAAGAATCGCAGGTTATTTTTTGAAAGAGAATTTACAAGTAAAGAATTAGAAGATTTAGTTAAAAATATAGTTCACGGAGATTATAAACCTTAAATAAATGAGAAAATTTTTATTTGTTTGCTTATTAATGCTAGGCATTATGGCAAAAGCACAAACCGGTTACCAAGTAGGAGATATTGCTACAGATTTTAGTTTGAAAAATGTTGATGGAAAGAATGTTTCTCTTGCAAGTTATGCTGCTGCGAAAGGATACATTGTTGTATTTACTTGTAATACTTGCCCAGTAGCAAAGGCTTATCAAGCTAGGATAGAGGCACTGAATAAAGAGTATGCGGCAAAAGGCTATCCTGTAATTGCTATAAACACAAATGATCCAGTGACATCACCAGGAGATAGCTACGAAAGAATGCAGGCATTAGCTAAAGAAAAGAGCTACAGCTACGTGTATTTGGAGGATCCAAATCATGTGTATACCAAAAAATTTGGTGCTACTAAAACACCCCACATTTTTGTGTTGCAAAAAACCGCCAAAGGCAATGAAGTGGCTTATATTGGTGCCATTGATAATGATCAGCAGGAAGAAAATACCAATAGAGAAAACTATGTTAAAAATGCGGTAAATCTTCTATTAGATGGAAAAAAGCCAACAGTTACAGCTACAAAAGCAGTTGGTTGTAGTATTAAGTGGAAAAAAGAAGGAACCACAGAATAAAAAAATCATAACTTTATCCCGAAACAAAAATTTCGGGATTTTTTATGTCTAAACCTAAAGAAGATTATTCCTTCTGGTCAAAATACAAGCGATTTGCCTCTACAGAAATTCTGATGTATTTAATTATGGTTATTGGTATAACACTTGGAATTATTTTTTTAAGCTAAATATCAGCTTCAAGTTGTCGGCTACATTAATATCTGTTATAAATCTCGAAAACTTCTCATAACTCTCTGCAGGAAAAGTGCCCTCGTTCAATTCAATTTTGCGGTAATAAGTTAATTTATTTCCATCTAAAACAGCTGATGAAGCATAAGAACCAAATTCACTTTTGATGTTTTTATGAATAGGTTCTATAATCCCTATTACAGTTTCAGGTATCGTATAAACAATGGTATCAATATCAGTATAACCTCTATTTAGATAAACAGGCATTGTTCTATTTCTAACCTCTGGTATGGTTGCTATAACATTAAATGCATTAACTACAATAAACATTCTGTTGTTATTAATAGCGCAATAGTTCCTAATGTTTAAACTCAGATTTTCTGTAATTTTCGGATTTGCATCTTTATGTTGTAGATAGGCTATTTTATCAAAATTAATATTATCAATGTTATAATCTTCCTTTAGTAATTTTTGTTGCTCTGTTAAGGGTTTTCCAACAATTTCTTCATGATTATCATATTGAGTTCCAGAAAATATTGTTTTTACAGTTCCATTTACACTTCCATTGTTGTCTATAACTAAATTAGCATTACGAACTTGCAAATTGTTTTGCATGCTATAGGTGGGTGTTTTTAGCAACTTACCACCCTCCGATGTACAGGCTAAAACGTATCTATCATCAGTAAAATCACTTAAAAATCCAAAGGGTATTTTCTGGCTCGTACATTCTAACCAAGTTGTGTCACCTTTTAATGGCATACATAAGATAATGTGATTACCTTGATTCATACTTGCATAAGTAGGATCTAGGCTTTTCTTTTCTGATCCTGACTTTACTACACAATAGTAAGATTCTATACCTGCAACATTTAAAAGACTTTGCATGTAATTTACCAAAGCCTTGCAGTCTCCATAACCTAAACGATCTACATCTGCAGCTGTAAAAGGTTGAAAGCCACCAATGCCTACCTGAATGCTGATGTAGCGGGTTTTATCTTGTAGGTACTGGTATATTTTTCTTGCTTTATCTTTATCTGTTTTTTCGTTTTTTATTAAATCTTTAATGACCTCAATGGTAGCAGGGGGTAAATTATTTCTGTCTTTTAATAAATTATCATAATACCATTTTCCCAATTCTTGCCAATTGGCATAACTTCCCTTGTAATTGAAATAACTAAATTGTTGAGGAGCTATTTTAACATAAGTTTGATATGTTTCTTTTAATGGGCTGTAAGGCTCTGGTTTTACACCCAATAAATGATTTACTTTCCAAACCAAAACTTTCTGTTTATCATCTACTTTCTCATCAACACTTGTGGTTAAACTTTGCGTCTTTATACGAAACTGATCTGATGGCTTACAAATAAAAGTATAGCTGCTTTTTTCTACAGAAACATCGCTAGCTGGTTTTGGTACCCAATCTGGAATGATTAAATTTTGTTTATAACGTATTTCATAATTATAAACTATAGTGTACGGATAGGTATTAACTGATGGTAAGAAATGTTTTACTCTGTTATCTTCAAATAAAGAAAACCCCTGCACAGCACTTTCATCCTTAAAATCGCTTTGCGAAAACTTGTTAACTAGTTTGCCTACTTCGTTGTAAACTTCTCCTTTAATACTCTTTATCGAAATATTTTTATCATAAAAGAGTACTAATCTCGCATTTTCATCACCATTTTTGTTTAATACAGTTATTGCTTGTTTAACAGTATACATTACATTATTAGGTGAACGCATATCAACTACTGTTTCCTCATTTCTAATCGTTGCATTTGCCCTATTTCGTAAGGCCGATGGAATTAGTTCTGCATCATAGTTATCTTGGGCAATACAAACAGAAAAGCACAAAGAAAATAATATAAAAAACGGAAATAACCTCATTAGTTGGTTGATTTTAATACTAAATCTGTTTTTTGATTCTGGATGATTTTGCTATAAAATTCTTTAAGATACAAATACTCTTCAGAGGTATAAATGGCTTTATTAAACTGTAATATTTGACTTAGACTTAAAACATTATCCGTTACACTAGATTGAAGAAGGTATCGACCACCAGCTTGGGGTAAAGCCATAGCCATGTCTTTTGGTTTATCTTGTAAAGTATATTTCTCTGGTAAGGTGATATTAATAATAATTCTTTCGTCTGATGATGCTCCTAAGTCAACGGGATAAGTTCTCTCATTTAAATTAAAGGGGTTTTTAGAAATACGATTAATGAAAAAGGGGTTAAGGAACAATTGTTCTTTATTTGTCCCATCGTGTACAGCAAACTCAACTTCATAAGATTCTATCAAAGCAAGATCAACACTATCTATTTTAGAGATCTCATGCTTTTTGATGCTCAATTTGGGTAAAGATTCATCTAATTTCTCAACATATTCATCTATAGAATTATACTTTTTAATTTCTCTTCTTTTATTAAATGCAGCATAACCAGATGTAGTAGTGGTTAACAATCCCCTAATTTTACCATCCGCAGTTAATTTGCCGGTAAGCATATAGCTGGTTACACTTCTTTGTGCTGCTTTTAAATCTATCCAATAAGAGGGTTTTTTAAGATTAATTACTCTACCTTGATCATTTATACATCTTAATGGCAATAAACCAAAAGTAATTAAAGGTTCAGTTGCATCTAATAAATAGCTTTTGTCGCCAATATTTACCTTTGCAACAAGGTAGTTAAATTCGCTTATTACTGGATAAAGCTTGTTTACTGTACCATTATCTCTTGTTGATAATATTACCGCTTCTGCATCTAAATTAGCTGCAGATAATGCAGCTATTAAGCTCAAATTAATGTCTGCAACATTTCCAGAACGTGTATCTAAAGCAGTTTTTACACTTTCTTCGCTAAACTTACCATAATAATTGTTCCATTTTATTTGCTTACGGATATAATTATAAACAGCTTTTGCTTTACTTAAATCATCAGTAGTGTTTGTTAAGATAGTTGGCATTAGATCCTTAAAAAGATCTTTTCTTTTCATTTGTGAACCTAATCTTCTTTCACTAACTAACTCATTATCTACATTTTTCCATTCTTTGGTAATATTCTGCTTACTACCATTTAACATTTGTACATCAGAAAGTTCAAAATACATTGCTGATTTAAAATTACTAGCAGCTGTCATGTAATCTTCCTCAATAAATGCAGGTACATTTTTCATAATGTAGGTCATTTTTGAACAATCAATATTTACCCCATTTATCCGCAGGCATTCTTTATTTATTTCAGATTTTTGATCACTTAATTTATAAAAACCTCTTAATAACACATTGTAATTATAGTTTCCGGGTATAAAAGCTACATATTCGCTAATAACTTTAGGTATGTTACTTTGAAATTCCCACTGTCTAAAGTTAAATATTAAAGGAGATTGGATATGATAACTATATTCTATAATAGAACCTTCTTTTATGTTCGGTAATGTAAACTTTGTTAATGAATTATATTTTGATCTGTTTTCTGTGAAAATGGCTTTTTTATCCATCAAGCTTTCTTGAAGATTTCCATTAATATAGTTATAAGTAGTAGCTTTTATCTCTTGAACAAATTCTTGTTTTATATCATCTTTATAGGTAGGGATAATTACGTTTGCTTGCTCAAATCCATCCTTATTAAATATTTTAATTTTAACATGATAATCAAACATTAAAACTAAACTTCCTGTTGCATCATCAATTTGTAGTCTTGCGGTTCCAAATTCTTTTAAAACAACTGCATTGGCATTGCTGTCTATTTTATTTTTATCAAAATTTATATCTTCTTGGGTAATTGATCCATAATTAAAACTCTGAGCAATAGCAGAATAATGAAATAGAAGGAGGGAGAAAAGCGTTAAAATTTTCTTCATATAGAGTTTATTTGTCTTATGGCAAGATAAATGTACAGTTTAACATTATGAAATTAATTTGCATTAAAATTTTAAATGAAATAGTTCAAAACTAACCAAACCTTTTTAGCATTTTTGAATTGCAGAAAGAGATATGTTTTTATCTTAATAGCAGTTCTAATATTCACATCTATAAAAATGAAATTAAATTTAAAACGTCCTTTAGCTTTTTTTGATTTAGAAGCAACGGGAATAAATGTAGGCTCAGACAGAATTGTTGAAATTGCCATTTTAAAAGCTATGCCAGATGGAACAGAATTAATTCTGACTAAAAGAATTAATCCTGAGATGCCAATTCCGTTGGTTACTTCACTAATTCACGGTATTTATGATGAAGACATTAAAGATGCCCAAACCTTTAAAGATGCAGCTAAAGAGATTGCAGAATTTATAGGTGACGCTGATTTAGCAGGTTACAATTCTAATAAATTCGATATTCCGATGTTATTGGAAGAATTTTTAAGGGTTGGGATAGATTTTGACATGACTGATAGAAAATTTGTTGATGTACAGAATATTTTCCATCAAATGGAACAACGTACCTTAAAGGCTGCATATAGGTTTTATTGTGAAAAAGATATCATCAATGCGCACTCTGCAGAGGCTGATATTAGAGCAACTTATGAAGTTTTACTATCTCAACTTGACAAATACCAGGATACTGAGTTCGAAGATAAAAAAGGAGTTAAATCTAAGCCCGTTCAAAATGATGTTGATGCTTTACATCAATTTACCAATATGAATAAGGTAGTTGATTTTGCAGGCCGAATGGTTTATAATGAAAACGGAGAAGAGGTAATTAACTTCGGTAAACACAAAGGCCGTACAGTAGAATCTGTGCTAGATGTTGAACCAAGTTACTATTCATGGATGAAACAAGGTGATTTCCCATTATATACCAAAAAGAAACTGGATGAAATTTGGGCACGTTGGAATAAAAAGAAAGAAGAAGCTAAACAAGCGAAACAACAAGTTCAACCTTCAAAAACGGAAAGCCCAAGACCTGTTAAACCTCAAGAGCCTGCAAAACCTATCAATAACGATATGTTAGAACAGTTAAAAATGAAATTTGGGAAATAAGGTCGTTTCACTACAAATAAACTTAACCACAGATGAAAAGGATGAACACAGATATAAATGTCTATGAATGTGCTTATTCCGTTTTCTAAAATCTGTTTGCAATAATTACTTGTTTTTTTATGGAAGAAATTAATGCTATAACAGAAAAAATTATTGGTTCTGCCTATGCAGTTTCCAATACGCTAGGTTCAGGTTTTCTAGAAAAGGTATATGAAAATGCATTGTTTATAGAAATTGTGAGATGCAATTTATTAGTTATGAAACAGCAACCTTTACAAGTACTATATCATGGTGAGGTTGTAGGTGAATATTTTGCAGATTTAATGGTTGAAAACAAGGTTGTAGTAGAACTAAAAGCAGTAAAAGAGCTAACAGAAATACATCAAGCACAATTAATGAATTACCTAGTAGCTTGCAACAAGCAATGCGGTTTACTCATAAACTTTGGAAAACCCCGAGTTGAAATTAAAAGAATGTTAAATGGTTATTAGTTAAGCAAAACATCTGTGTTTATCTGTGTAATCTGTGGTTTTAAATTTTTTTATATTAATGAAATACAATGGTTAAAAGAAATAAACAAAAAATCTGTGTTTACCTATTTGCATGTGCGGTTCTTGCTTTTTCTACTGCCATCAATGCTAAGGCTCAGCTTCCGGTAGAAACAGTTTTTCAAAAAGCTTACCAAAAAGGAACTCGTGACATTAATGGTGCACCGGGGAAAAACTATTGGCAAAATACAGCTAACTACAATATCAAAGTAGATTTTAATCCTGAAACTAGATTGTTAAAAGGAACGGTAGAAATTCAATACACCAATAATAGCCCAGATGTTTTAGAAGAAATTTGGTTTAAGTTATATCCAAACCTTTATAAAAAGGGAGTTCCTAGAAAATCTAAGTTCAATGAACGTGATTTAGGTGAAGGTGTTAAAATCACAAGTGTTTTACTAAATAATCAGCTTAAAGATACCTCAAGTTTAGTAATCGACGGAACTAATATGCATACCAAAATTCCGGCCTTGTCACCTGGTAAAACTATTAATTTTAAAATTGAGTACAGTTACACGTTAAATAAGGGTTCTCATCAAAGAACTGGTCAGGTAGACGAAGGTGCACATTTTATAGCCTATTTCTTTCCCAGAATTGCTGTTTATGATGATGTAGATGGTTGGAATAGAATACCTTACAGTGGTGCAGAAGAGTTTTACAATGATTTTTGTAATTTTCACGTAACTATTACCGTACCCAAAAATTTTGGAGTTTGGGCAACTGGAGATTTGGTAAATGGTGCGGAAGTATTTAATAAAGAGGTTTATAAAAAGCTCCAACAAGCAGAAAAAAGTGATGTGACTATCAATGTAATTGATAGTGCCGATTTAGCAAGTAATAAAATAACAGTGCAAAAACCATTCAACACTTTTAAATTCGATGCTAAAAATGTAGTTGATTTTGCTTTTGCAACCAGTAACCACTACCTATGGAAATCGAATAGTTTGGTGGTAGATCCTATTACTAAAAGAAGGACTAGGGTAGATGCCGTATTTAATGCAAAACATAAAGACTATTATGAAGTTATAAACTTTGCTCGGAAGACAGTTTATGCAATGAGTTATAATTTTCCAAAATGGCCTTTTCCATATAATCACATTACAGTTTTTGATGGTTTAGATCAGATGGAATATCCAATGATGGTTAATGACAATCCAACTAGCAACACTTTTGATGCAATTACCTTAACTGATCATGAGATTTTTCATACCATGTTCCCGTTTTATATGGGGATAAATGAAACAAAATACGGTTGGATGGACGAGGGCTGGGCTACAATAGGTGAGTGGCTAATTTCGCCCATGATAGATAGTACAATTGTAGATGATTATGGAGTATTACAAACCGGTAATTCTTCGGGTAATAAAGACGATTCTCCAATTGTAACTTTAACAACAGAATTAAAAGGGGTTGGCTCATTTATCAATTCCTATCCTAAACCTGGTTTTGGCTATCTTTTTATAAAAGACTATTTAGGAGATGAATTATTTACCAAAGCCTTACATCATTATATTAAAAACTGGAATGGCAAACACCCAATGCCGTATGATTTCTTTTACAGCATGAATACTGGAGCTGGAGAAAATCTAGATTGGTTTTGGAAACCTTGGTTTTTTGAGGAGGGAGTAACGGATCTGGCGATAACAGATGTAATTAAAACCCAAACAGGTTATTCAGTTATTGTACAAAATAAGAGCAATAAACCCTTGCCAGTTGATTTAACCTTGACTTATGATGACGGAACAACTGAAAAAAGTCACTTAAGTATAATAGCTTGGAAAAATGGAAACAAAGAAGTGGTAAGCAGATTCCCCACTACCAAAAAATTGAATAAAGTTGTATTGGGCAGCAGCCATGTTCCAGATAAGGATAGGAGTGACAATACTTTTGTAGTAAAGAATTAAAAGCAAATTTAGAAGCCCGATTAATATTAATCGGGCTTTTGTTTTACTCCGTACTTTGGTATTCTTTAAATTGTTATGATTTAAAAGAAATTAATACTTAGTAATCGGATAATAAGGCTTTTCTATTACACCTTCCTCACTCAATAAAAAACAATTTTTTTTATCTGCTAAAACTTTAGCAATATTGGTTTTTTTACCATTAACCCATACTTTGTTTTGAACTAAACGAACACCATGGCTGTAATCTGCCCAAGTATTAGTGTGTTTATTATAAACTGGTTGAATAGCTTTTCCATCTAATTTATGCCAACCATAAATAACAACTCTATCAGTTTTTTCTCCATAAATTTTATTGCTAATAATGATGTCCTTTTTATTCCCAGCAGTTAAATCACTAGCATTGTGTTTTAATAGAAAGGGTGCTAATTGCTTATTTAATACATCATTATGTGCTATAAAGATGGGTACTGTTGTCATTGCTTTTGTAGGAGGAATTGGTTGCGGAGAAAGCTTAATTGTAGCATTTTTATAGATTTGATCAACCATCCGCTTTGTGGGTAAACTACATTTAGTTAAATCAGCTACTTTTTGTGCCAAAATTGGAGTCATAGGTATATAAAAAAAATCTTCATTACTACCTATGCAAAAATAATCAGGTAAAACATAATAACTTATGGATACCTTTTCTATCCCCATACTATGATCAGTATTATCTGTAATTTCTTTGAGCTTCCTTAAAAAATCTGGGACATTTCCACTTTTAATTTCATTTAAAATCAATACTTCGCGTTGTGCTAATGATAAAGTACTATCAGCAATAGATTTCGCAAAAGCTGAACCTGTTATAGCATTCGCTTTGCGTGGTTTCAATTTCAAAACTTGGGCATTTAAGCTTTCTAATAAGCAAAGTACAAGTACAATTATTATCAAATATCTCATCTAATTTTCTCTTAAAAAATCAATGTTTCTTTTTAAGCCGGTAAATTTTGTACGCTTAACCGCAGAACCTTTAAAAACCTGTTTAAAGACATCATCTGTCATTTCAATTAACTCATCTTTTTTAAGTTGTAAAAGGGTTAGGGCAGGCTCAAATGCTGGCTCTTTATGTGGCGTGGCAAATCTATTCCAAGGACAAACATCTTGGCAAATATCACAACCAAACATCCAATTTTCCATTTTACCCTTAAATTCTGTTGGTATTTCGTTCTTTAATTCAATGGTTAAATAAGAAATGCATTTGCTTCCATCTACAGTATAGGGAGCAACAATAGCATCCGTAGGGCAGGCGTCTATGCAACGTGTACATGAGCCGCAATGATCTGCTGCAAAGGGAGAATCATAAGCTAATTCTAAGTCTATAATCAGTTCTGCCAAAAAGAAAAAAGATCCTGCATCCTTACTTATTAAGTTTGAATTTTTTCCTCGCCAACCTAATCCAGATTTTTGTGCCCACGCTTTATCCATTACAGGAGCTGAGTCTACAAAGCAACGACCAGCTACTTCTCCAATGTTTTCATTTATAAATGCTAATAATTCTTTAAGTTTTTCTTTTATCACACTGTGATAATCTGTTCCAAAAGCGTATTTAGAAATTTTAGGCGCATTGATATCCAACTGTTTATCTTCGGTAAAGTAGTTGAGCGTTAAAGAAACTATAGATTTGGCATCATCAACCAATAGACGCGGATCTAATCGCTTATCGAAATGATTTTCCATATAACCCATTTCGCCGTGATGGTTATTGTTGAGCCAATTTTCTAATCTAGGAGCTTCTTCTTCTAAAAATTCGGCCTTACTAATTCCACAAGCCATAAAGCCTAAGCGTAAAGCTTCCGCTTTAATCATTTGACTATATTTTGCAGAATTGTTGAACATTTATACAAAGATAGGCTTTTAAGTAAAAAACCTTTTATGCTTTCTATTTGTTAGGTATTTGATTGGAAATTATCCTATCATGGAAAATTAAATTATAAATATCATGGAAAATTCAACGCCTAACCATACAGAAGACCCAAATAAAGCTGCTCCACCAGTAGAAACAAATTATGAGGCTCATAAGGAAAATCCTGGACCTGCGCCAACTGTTAATGAACCTGATAACAAAGGGGCTGGACAGGCCATGAAGTGGATTATTCCAATTGTTATTGTGGTCTTACTTATTGTTTATTTCATCTTCTTTAGAAACAATGTTTCAAATTAAAAAGATTTACATTTAATAAGTCATTCTGAGCAAACTATATTTGTTCCTCAGAATGACAAATATTTGAAGATAATCTAAGATTTTAATAATCTAACCTCATACAAATCTTTCCGTCTGTCTTTTAATATTTTAACTGTACCAAAGTGATGTAATTCGTCTAAAAGATGTAAATCAACATCTACTACTAACATCATTTCTGTATTAGGTGTAGTTTCTGCTTTTACTGCATTTGTAGGAAAAGCAAAATCAGAAGGAGTAAAAACTGCAGATTGTGCAAACTGAATATCCATGTTATTTACTTTAGGTAGATTACCAACGCAACCTGCAATTGCTACATAACACTCATTTTCTATCGCTCTAGCTTGCGCACATCTCCGAACTCTGGTATATCCATTTTGAGTGTCAGTTAAAAATGGAACAAATAATATCTGCATTCCTTGGTCTGCGTAAATTCTACTTAGTTCTGGAAATTCGACGTCGTAACAGATTAAAATTCCAATTTTACCACAGTCGGTATCGAATACACCTATCTTATCTCCTCCAGACATGCCATAGTATTTTTGCTCGTTAGGCGTGATGTGTATTTTCCTGTAATCTTCTGTTAATCCATTTCTATGGCATAAATAAGTGGCATTGTATAGTTTTCCGTTTTCTATAATCGGCATACTACCAGAGATAATATTTACATTATATGAAACTGCATATTCTTGGAGTTTCTTCACAATCTCAGCCGTACTTTCGGCCAGTTTTCTCATGGCTTCCATTTCAGGTAAATGGTTGTAGGGCTCTAGCAGTGGCGTATTGAAAAATTCTGGGAACATGATAAAATCTGATTTGTATCCGCTTACTGCATCAACAAAAAATTTAACTTGCTCGTAAAATGCATCTATATCTGGAAATAAACGCATTTGCCATTGTACCAATCCCAATCTTATAGTCTTGGCAGATCTTGCTGAAACATTGTCTTGATAATAGATATTGTTCCACTCAATTAAAGTTGCATATTCTTTTGATTCTAAATCACCAGGTAAATAATTCTTTAAAACTTTACGAACGTGAAAATCATTTGAAATCTGAAAAGTAAGCGTAGGATCGTAAATTTCTTTAGATTTAACTTTATCGATGTATGCTCTTGGTGAAAGTGTATCTGCAAATTCATGATAACCTGGAATTCTACCACCCGCTATAATGCTTTCTAGATTTAATGTTTCGCACAACTCTTTTCTTGCTTCATATAATCTTCTAGCTAAGCGCAAACCACGATATTCTGGATGAACAAAAACTTCAATGCCATACAAAACATTCCCACTTGCTGTGTGGGTAGAAAAGGTATATTTTCCAGTGATATCTTCATAGGTATGGTTGTCTCCAAAAATATCATAATCAACTATAATAGATAAAGAACAGGCTACAACCTTATTATCAACAGCTACGCAAAGTTGGCCTTTTGGAAATAATGTCAATAAATTTAAGATGTTTGCTCTGCTCCAGATTCCATTTCCACTGGTATAAGCTTGTACCATCGATTCACGTAAATCTTTATAATCCTCTATTGTGAGTTTTCGTATTTCTATATTCATAAAATGATATTAAAAGCAATAAAGGAAATTTTTATTGCTAAAGGTTAGTCTTAATTTATTAACAACAATTTGCTAAAATAGTTTGCCCGTTTGCCCTAGTTTAATCCTATTTAGGTGTTTGTATGCGGCTTCAGTTACTTCTCTACCACGAGCTGTACGCATTAAATAACCTTCTTGGATGAGAAATGGTTCATAAACTTCTTCAATAGTACCATCGTCTTCACCAACAGCAGTTGCAATGGTTTTTAAACCAACTGGGCCACCTTTAAATTTATCAATAATGGCTAGTAGAATTTTATTATCCATCTCATCTAAACCATGTTCATCAACATTTAAAGCCGTTAATGCATAGCGAGCAATTTCTGTATCAATACTTCCATTTCCTTTTATCTGTGCAAAATCTCTAGTTCTACGTAAAAGCGCATTGGCAATACGGGGAGTACCACGGCTACGACGGGCAATTTCATAAGCTCCTTCATCAGATATTGGCGTGTTTAAAATAGCAGATGAACGTAAGACAATAGTTGTTAAAATTTTTGCATCATAATAGGCTAGACGAGAATTAATGCCAAACCTTGCTCTTAATGGTGCCGTTAATAGTCCAGAACGTGTTGTGGCGCCAACTAAGGTAAACGGATTTAAACCTATTTGTACTGAGCGAGCATTTGGTCCACTCTCTAACATAATGTCAATCTTAAAATCTTCCATTGCAGAGTATAAATATTCCTCTACCAAAGGTGATAAACGATGAATTTCATCAATAAATAAAATATCTCCCGTTTCTAGATTTGTTAATAAGCCTGCCAAGTCACCAGGCTTATCTAAAACAGGACCAGAGGTTACTTTGATATTCACACCCATTTCATTAGCAATGATGTATGAAAGCGTAGTTTTCCCCAATCCCGGAGGGCCATGTAATAAAACATGATCCAATGCTTCTCCTCTTAGTTTTGCTGCTTTAACGAAAATTTTGAGATTTTCTAAAATCTTTTCTTGACCTGTAAAATCCTCAAATTCTTGTGGACGTAATACTTTTTCAATATCACGTTCTATTGGACTTAAGTTATCTGAAGAAGGGTCTAGATTTTCATTCATTTGGTAAAGATAATAGTTAATAGTCAATAGTTCATGGTCAATTAGCCATGAGCCATGAGCCAAAAATTATATAAACTTGGCAGCAACCTTAGCTTCTTTTACACCATTGCTATAATCATAAAAACCTTCGCCAGATTTTACTCCTTTTTTACCTGCCATTACCATATTAACTAATAAGGGGCAGGGAGCATATTTTGGATTTCCAAAGCCTTGATGTAATACATTTAAAATGGCTAAACAGACATCAAGACCAATGAAATCTGCCAATTGTAAGGGTCCCATCGGATGGGCCATTCCTAATTTCATAACTGTATCTATTTCTTCAACACCAGCTACACCCTCAAATAGCGTATATACAGCTTCATTAATCATGGGCATTAGAATTCTATTAGCCACAAAACCTGGATAATCATTAACTTCTACAGGAGATTTTTCTAATTTTTTCGAAAGCTCCATTATCTGATGAGTTGTTTCATTACTAGTTGCATAACCTCTAATAACCTCAACCAATTTCATTACAGGAACTGGATTCATAAAATGCATACCAATAACTTTATCTCCACGATTGGTAACAGCTGCAATTTGGGTAATGGAAATGGAAGAAGTATTACTTGCTAAAATGGCTTCTGGCTTTGCAAATTGATCTAAATCTTTAAAAATTTTAAGCTTGAGCTCTATATTTTCTGTAGCTGCTTCCACAATTAAATCTGCATTTTCAACTCCAGTTTGCAAATCTGTTATGGTTGTAATATTACTGAGTGTTGCTTCTTTTGCCTCCTCAGTTAAGGTTCCTTTTGCAACTTGTCTATCTAAATTTTTTGTTATAGTTACAATGGCTTTGTCAAGTGCTTCGATATTAATATCTACAAGATTTACTTGATAACCAAACTGCGCAAATGTGTGCGCAATTCCATTGCCCATTGTACCAGAACCGATTACTGTAATGTTTTTCATATATAATATTAAGGTGCTAATCTATTGGTTTGCCATTTACCATTAATCAAATCATATTTAATTCTATCGTGCAAACGACTAGTTCTACCTTGCCAAAACTCTATTGATGTTGGTTTAACAATGTATCCACCCCAATGTGCTGGTTTAGGAATTGTTTTACCTTCATATTGAGCAGTTAATTCTTTAACCTTTGTTTCTAATAGCTGCCTATTTGTAATGATTTGACTTTGAGGAGAAACAATTGCTCCAATCTGACTTTCTACTGGTCTAGAATGGAAATATTTTTCTGATGCCTCTTTAGATAATTTCTCAATTTTACCTTCGATTCGAACTTGTCTTTCTAATTCGGCCCAAAAGAATACTAAACAAGCTTGAGGATTTTTTTTAATCTCTTTACCTTTTTGACTTAAGTAATTTGTATAGAAACTGAAACCATTTTCATCAAATCCTTTTAATAAAACAATACGGGCATTAGGTTTACCAGATTTATCGGCTGTTGCTAAAGTCATTACATTTGGTTCATATAATTGAGCATCTATTGCTGCAGTAAACCATTTTTCGAACTGTTTGATAGGGCTTTTATCAGCATCTTTTTCACTTAATTCTGCAGAGCGATAATCTTGCCTCAAACTTTGTATCATTTCTTTTGTTAGTTCCATAAGGCAAAAATAGACTTTAGTTTATTTAATTTTCTGATTTAGAATATAATTTTGTTTGATATTGGTAATAACCAATGCGACTACATCTGTTTTGGTAAAATCACAATGGTTTCTTAAATTTCGCAAATGTTAAGTAAAGTAATACCTGCTACCGGAAAACTATTGATATCTGAGCCATTTTTAAATGACCCTAACTTTAAACGTTCGGTTGTTTTAATGGCAGAGCATAGTGATGAAGGTACTTTAGGTTTTATTTTAAACCATCCAAGCCAGTTGTTATTAAAGGATTTAGTGCCCGATTTATGGCAGGCAGATTTTCAGGTATTTATTGGTGGACCAGTTGAAGTAGACACAATTCATTTTATTCATCGCTGTTATGATAAACTAAATAGTGGTGAAGAAATTGCTAAGGGTATTTATTGGGGAGGTAATTTCGAAACACTTAAAATATTAGTAAACAACAATAGTATCTCATCAGATGAAGTAAAATTCTTTTTAGGTTATTCTGGCTGGGGAATAGACCAACTGGCTGAAGAAATTAACGAAAATACGTGGATAGTTTCAGACAAATTTAACCAAGATGTTGTTTTTTCACATAATGAAGAAGAGCTTTGGCGAGAAGTAATCATCAATTTAGGTCCGAAATATGCTCATGTAAGTAATTTTCCGAGTGACCCAAGTTTGAATTAAATAGTCGGAAGTCAGCAAGTCAGAAAAGTCGGAAAGATAATGATACTTAATCTTACGGACATC
The DNA here is from genome assembly GCF_005116505.1 of Pedobacter polaris. GTDB lineage: Bacteria > Bacteroidota > Bacteroidia > Sphingobacteriales > Sphingobacteriaceae > Pedobacter > Pedobacter polaris. The sequence continues at coordinate 603,822 of NZ_SWBR01000002.1, read as the reverse complement.
CGGACTTTCGGACTATTTTTCCATCTCCTCGGCACTTTCCTCTACCTTTTTCTTCAAATCCTCTTTATATGCTTGAATTTTTTGTGCTAAACTGTCATCGGCAGTTGCCAAAATCTGAACAGCCAATAAGCCGGCATTTTTAGCAGCATTTAAGGCAACGGTTGCCACAGGGATACCGTTTGGCATCTGAAGAATTGATAAGATAGAATCCCAACCATCAATAGAATTTGAAGATTTAACAGGAACACCAATAACGGGTAATGTTGTTATAGAGGCAACCATGCCAGGTAAATGAGCAGCACCACCGGCACCAGCAATAATCACTTTTAAACCTTTTTGAGCAGCCTTTTTAGCGTAGGTAAACATTCGTTCTGGCGTACGATGAGCAGAAACAACAGTCATTTCAAATTCAACACCAAATTCCTGACAGATATCAGCAGCATCTTGCATCACATTTAAATCTGATTTACTACCCATTATAATACCTACTCTTGCACTCATATTGTTTGTTTTAATACTTAATGTCCTTAATCTTTCTGCTTTAGTCTTTCAGCTTCTTTATGAAATTACTTTCAAAGTCTGTTGTACATATCTTGCTTTTTCAATAGCATGGTCACGGTTTTGGTCAACTACTGTTACGTGTCCCATTTTACGAAAAGGCTTAGTGTATTTCTTTCCATATAAATGTACATAAACCCCATCAATAGCCATTATTTTTTCCAAACCGTTATATTTTGCTAAACCATCATGACCTTTTTCACCCAATAAATTAATCATTACTGCATTATTGATAGATCGAGTATCGCCTAATGGCAGATTAAAAATAGAACGCAAATGTTGTTCAAACTGTGATACATAATTGCCTTCAATGGTTTGGTGACCGCTATTATGTGGGCGAGGAGCGAGCTCATTAACTAAGATGTTCCCATCTTTGGTTACAAACATTTCCACTGCCAAAATACCTGTAATATTTAAAGCCGATGCAATGTTTATCGCAATCTTCTCAGCTCTTTGTTGTATGTCTTCTGGATAAGTTGACGGCGAAATCAAGAATTCTACCAAGTTAGCTTCGGCATTAAATTCCATTTCAACCATCGGAAAAGTTTTCATGTCACCATTAGCATTTCTGGCAACAATTACCGCTATTTCCTTATCAAAATCTATTAATTCTTCAATTAAGGAAGGAGCATCAAATGCATTTTCAATTTCAGCAATACTGTTTATTTTCATTACTCCTTTACCATCATAACCATCCCTACGTTGTTTTAAAATATAAGGATAAGTAAAATTGGTACTTAATAAGTCTTCTTTTGAATTTACCAATTGAAAAGGAGCAGTAGGAATATCGTTTTCCTTAAAAAACTGTTTTTGTACGCCTTTATCTTGAATTAAGCGAATAACCCGAGATTGAGGAAATACCACTTTACCTTCTTTTTCTAATTGCTCTAAAGCTTCAATATTTACCTTTTCAATTTCAATGGTAATGATATCTGCCTTTTTACCGAAGTTGTAAACGGTATCAAAATCTGTGATAGAACCACATTCAAACTTGTTAGCTATGCTTTTGCAAGGCGCATCTGGGTCTGGATCTAAAACTAAAGTGGTTAAATTATAGTTGATGGCTTCTTGTATCAGCATTCTGCCCAGCTGTCCGCCACCTAATATTCCTAATTTTAACTCGCTTATTTGTTTTGCCATTATCTAAATAGATTGATAAGCTGCAAAAATAACAAAAAATAAACGCCATTTGTGATTTTGTTAAATGAAGCCTTGTCAATTTTTTGAAGCGCAAGGTTAGTGCAGCTATCTAAAATCAGTCCCGCTTTCCGCTATATCTTTTTTGTTGTCATCTTGAGCGTAGTCGAAGGAACAAAAAAGGATGTCGCTTCAATTGGGGCTATAAACAAACATTTGTGCTATTATTAACTTTCAACTTAAAAACTTTTAACTTTGAACTTAAATATGGATGCAGATGCAATAATTATTGGTGCCGGTGCTTGTGGATTAATGTGTGCAGTACAAGCTGGTTTTTTAGGTAAAAAAGTAATTGTACTCGAAAAGAACAGTAAACCAGGTGCTAAAATCTTAATTTCTGGTGGCGGAAGATGTAATTATACCAATCAATGGGCAACCACAGAACAGTTTATCTCTGCTAATCCCCATTTTTTAAAATCGTCTTTTAATCAATGGACTGTTGAAGACACCATCAATTTTTTTGAAACCTACGGCATCATTGGTAAAGAAAAAACATTAGGTCAGTTATTTCCTGAAGATAAAAATGCCAAAGACATAGTCGAAGTTTTTATATCGCTCTGCGAAGAAATGGAGCAGGAAATTTGGTGTAATACAGATGTAAAAGACATTGAACAAAATGAAAAAGGTTTTATCTTGAGCTATACTGTTGGAGATAAAGTGAAAACTATTTCTGCTCCAAAAGTAGTTATTGCAAGTGGTGGATTACCAATTCCGAAAATGGGTGCAACTGATTTTGCTTTAAGGTTTGCTCGTAACAATGGATTAAAAATTATAGAAACCGCTCCAGCATTAGTTCCTTTAACCATTACGGGTAAGGATGAAGATTGGTATGCACAACTTTCTGGAAACTCCGTTTTTTGTGAGGTAAGTAATGATGAGATCTCATTTGAAGAGAATATTCTATTTACACATTGGGGCTTGAGCGGTCCTGCAATTTTACAAATCTCATCTTATTGGCGTAGGGGTGAAGTATTTAATATCAACTTATTACCCAATCAAAACATTCTCGAATTGATAGAAGAAGAGCGTAAATCAAACGGGAAAACATTGTTATCAACTCTGCTGAACCGTTTTTATGCAAAGAAATTTACAGATGCCTTGGGTAAGTTTTTGCCTTTAACTAAAACGGTAGCCGATTTAAGCAAAGCTGATATGGAGTTGGTTTATCAGACCATTCACGAGTTTAAAGTTAAGCCAGCAGGCGACAAAGGTTACGATAAAGCAGAGGTGATGCGTGGTGGAATTGATACCAATGAAATTTCTAGCAAAACATTAGAATGCAAAAAGATACCTGGCTTATATTTTGGTGGCGAATGTATGGATGTAACAGGCTGGCTTGGGGGTTATAACTTTCAATGGGCTTGGGCAAGTGGTTTTGTAATTGCACAGAATTTGTAATTGCGTCACCCTGAATTTATTTCAGGGTCTTCCCTGCAAGGCAGATAATGAAATAAAAAGCGAAGCTTACTTGAAGATAAAAAACAAATAAATGCTGCTGAAAAATTCAGCAAGACGTAGCCTTAAAAATGCAAATTAGTTTAATCTTAAAATTCCTGTATTTTTGCAGAAAACAAATCCTTTGAAAAGCGACCTTCTTTTAATTACACCGCCATTTACACAACTGAATACACCGTATCCAGCAACTGCGTATATTAAAGGTTTTTTAAATACAAAAGGAATTTCCTCAACTCAAGCCGATTTAGGTATCGAAGTTATTTTAGCGCTGTTTTCAAAAAACGGTTTGTTAAACTTGTTTTGTCACGCTGAGCGCAGTCGAAGTGCAGTACCACCATCTTTCAACATTCAACGAATCATTTCTTTAAAAGAAGAATACCTTAAAACCATAGATGCCGTTATTGCTTTCTTGCAGGGGAAAAATCCGACTTTAGCTTTACAGATTTGTCAGGAAGATTATTTGCCAGAAGCTTCTCGATTTGCACAATTAGAAGAGTTAGATTGGGCTTTTGGTGCAATGGGAACGCAAGATAAAGCCAAGCATTTAGCTACACTTTATTTAGAAGATATTTCTGATTTTATTGTAGAATGTATAGACCCAAATTTTGGTTTTAGTCGTTATGCAGAGAGATTGGGGCGAAGTGCTAATTCATTTGATGAGTTATATCAGGCTTTAAATGAGGGAGCTACTTATATAGATAGAATTCTAATAGATATCCTTAAAAATAGGATAGAAGAAGTTCAACCTCAATTATTCCTTATCTCTGTCCCTTTTCCTGGTAATTTATATTCGGCATTTCGCTGTGCACAATATGTAAAACAAAACTATCCACATATTAAAATATCTATGGGTGGTGGTTTCCCAAATACAGAATTACGCTCATTAGCTGATAAAAGGGTTTTCGAATTTTTCGATTACATTACTTTAGATGATGGAGAGTTACCAATCGAATTGTTGTACAATGCGATTAGGAGAGGCGACGAATTTAACCTCTATAAAAGAACTTTTTTATTAGAGAATGGAGAGGTTATTTATAGAAATGACGCTTTAAAAAACGACTACAAGCAAGCCGATGTTGGTACCCCAGATTATACTGACTTACAATTAGACAAGTATATTTCTGTTATTGAGATTGTAAATCCGATGCATAGAATGTGGAGTGATGGTCGTTGGAACAAACTCACAATGGCACATGGTTGTTATTGGGGTAAATGCACTTTTTGTGATATTTCTCTCGATTATATTAAAGTTTATGAACCTGTTGCAGCAAAGCTCATTGTAGATAGAATTGAAGACTTAGCTGGAAAAACAGGCCAGAATGGGTTTCACTTTGTGGATGAAGCTGCACCACCGGCCTTAATGCGTGAAGTAGCATTAGAGATTTTACGAAGAAAGATTTCGGTTACGTGGTGGACGAACATTCGTTTCGAGAAAAGCTTTACGCAAGATTTATGTTTACTGTTAAAGGCATCTGGTTGCATAGCAGTATCTGGTGGCTTAGAAGTTGCATCTGATCGGTTATTAAAACTGATTGATAAAGGCGTAACGGTAGAACAAGTGGCTAAAGTAACAAGAAACTTTACTGAAGCCGGAATAATGGTTCATGCTTATTTAATGTATGGTTATCCAACTCAAACTGTTCAAGAAACTGTTGATAGTTTAGAAATGGTTCGTCAGTTATTTGAAGTTGGGGTTTTACAATCTGGTTTCTGGCATCAATTTGCAATGACGGCTCATAGTCCAGTTGGATTATATCCTGAAAAGTTTGGTGTGGTAAAAGAAACTGAAGAAATTGGAACATTTGCCAATAATGATATCAATTACACTGATAAAACTGGGATAGACCATAACAAGTTCAGCTTCGGACTGAAAAAATCGCTTTTCAACTTTATGCACGGCATTTGTTTTGATTACAAACTGCAAGATTGGTTTGATTTTAAAATTCCTAGAACTTCTATTCCATCTAATTTTATTGACAGTGCTTTACAAACTGATGAAAATTTCAATGTTAAACCTACAGCCAAAATAGTTTGGTTAGGAGGGAAACCAACAATAGAAATCTTTACCAAATCTAAAAAAGGCAATACTTGGGATATGATGATTTTAAATTTTCATAGTAAAAAGGAAACTTACAGCATTCAAACCAATAAAAAAGAAGGAGAGTGGTTGGTTTCTATTTTAGAGAAGATTTCTGTTGTAAACGAGAAGGTCTTGACTTTTCAAGAAATCAAAACTGATTTTGAAAACACGATAGAACATTTTGAATTGTTCTGGTATTCCAAACCGATTCATACGTTGAGAGAGTTTGGCTTGCTTGTTTTGTAAATGTTAACGTCACCCTGAATTTATTTCAGGGTCTGGCATGAAAAAGATGCTGAAATAAATCCAGCAGGACGAGTTTTACATTATTCTTTCTCCGCAACCTCTTTAATCACTCTATTTCTCTCAGTTAACAAAGCTATCATATATTTGTTAAGGATAATTTTATTAAAAAATTCCCCAAATATCCCATAAGGAACGCCATAGGAGAATACATCTTTCATCTCAGTAACTCCTTTTTTCTCCTCAAAATAATGGTCATGTTTAATGAAGCTAAACGCCCCTTTTACCATACAATCTTGAAAGTAGAAAGGTGCTTTTAGTTTAGTTATTTTTGAGCTTAATGTTTGATAAATCCCGAAATGTTTAGCTCTCCAAGTTACTTCATCTCCTAATTCACACAGACCACTCAATCTTCCTGCAATTGCTTTTTCGTTGGTTTTTGCAGTAGATAACTGATGGATGTCTATACTACGTGCACAATCAAATACAATTTGAATAGGCGCATTGATAGAAGTGTAAAGAATTATTTCGGTCATTATTTTTAAATAATTGTCATTCAGAACATTTTGTCATTCAGAGCGAAGCGAAGAATCTATAACAATAAAATAACACAATAGATTCCTCCGAAGTCGGAATGACAAACTCCAAAGTCGGAATGACAAAACAGGGTAAAAAACTTCTCATTGCCAATTTTGTCATTCAGAGCGAAGCGAAGAATCTATAACAATAAAACAACCCAACAGATTCTTCCAAAGTCGGAATGACAAACTACGAAGTCGGAATGACAAAACAAGCATAAAAAACTTCTAGTCGCAATTAGGAACAGTAAAAGTCCAGGTTTCAGATAGTTTGTAAGGAATAGAAAATGAAACACCTTTATCTAATTCAAACCAAAGTTTTGAACGAACTTTCTCTCTAGTTCCTGTTTCATTCATCGTCATGCTATCATATAACCTCCCATTAACCATTACATATTTTATCTTCTCAGAATTTCTAATGTCATCTAAAGGATTGGAGTCCATTATTACCAAATCTCCTAATTTCCCTACTTCTAAAGAGCCAATTTCTTTATCCATTCCTAAATAGTTTGCACCATTTAAAGTTGCATTACGGATCGCTTGTAATGGTGTTGCTCCACCTTGTACAAACATCCAAAGTTCCCAATGTGCACCCAAACCTTGTATTTGCCCATGTGCGCCTAAGTTAATTTTAGTTCCAGCATCAGCAAGTTGCTTAACTGTTTTAGCAACCTCAATATGTCCGTAATCTCCATATTCTGAAGTTGTTCTTCTTCTAGAACGCGAATCGATTATTGAGCGTGGTGTAAAGTTTAAAAGCCTTTCGTTTTCCCAAACGTTTGTTCTATCATACCAATAATTTTCTCCCCATTGACCTCCATAAGCTACAATTAAAGTAGGTGTATAAGCAACTGAAGTGTTTTTCCAGAAATTAACAACATCTTTATAAACTGGCGCTACCGGAATACTATGCTCAATTCCAGTATGTCCATCTGCAATCATATTCATGTTATGGAAAAATGTAGAGCCACCTTCTGGCACAACTTCCATTTTCAATTGCTTGGCCGCTTCTAAAATTTGCTGACGTTGATCTCTGCGTGGCTGATTATATGATTTAACTGAAAAAGCACCAACTGCTTTAAGCCTTTTTAAATGTGATAAAGCGTCATCTAAACTATTAATCACTACTTTAAAATCGCCGTCTGCTCCATATAATATTGACCCAGTTGAATATAAACGTGGACCGATCATTCTACCAGCTTTTAGCATTTCACTTTGGCTAAATACCATTTCTGTATTGCTGCTCGGATCATGGGAAGTAGTTACTCCAAATGCTAAATTAGCTAAATAAGACCAATCTTGTTGTGGGCTAATCCCATCAGGACTGGTACGTAAATGAGCATGCACATCAATTATTCCTGGCATAATTGTTTTACCATTTACATCAACAACTTTAGCATCTGAGGGAACAATTACATCAGCAGTTTTACCAACAGCTATTATTTTATTGTTTTCTAAAAGAATGGTTCCTTCCTCTATCACTTCATCACCTTTCATGGTGATAATTCTAGCGCCTTTTAAAGCTAATAACCCAGTAGGGGCATCAGCCTTTAACTTTAAACCAATAGCAATCCCAGCAGTGTCTAATTCGGGTAAAACTTGTGGTGCGCCTTCAATAAAGCTGAAAGTGTTTTTAATTTCTCTATTGTAATATTGTTCCCCTAAAGTCCAAAATAATTTTTTACTATCTGAGCTCCAGTGTAAATAGGTTCCAGCATCCTTTGTAACCCTAGCCAAAGGGATAGATTTATTACTTGCTGATAAATCCATTGGAATTCCTGTGGTAACCATAGGAGTAATGTAAACATTAAACAATTCGGTAAATGCCATCCACTTCCCGTCTGGACTCGGGATAAATTGATTGGCATATTGAGATGTATAATGAGTTCTTTCATTACCACCATTCAAATCCATGCTTTTATATGCTTTTTTACTAGCATCATATCCTTGAAAATAAATTCTTGTATCATCGCTATTAAATATTGGTTTGATACCACTTTCGCTTATTAAAGTTTTTGCACCACCATTTGATGAGATGATGAAAACACCTGTATTTTTACTATAAGTTAAACCTAAAGTTTCATTACCACCACCTTTTCTAAAAACAATCTTATCACCTTTATTGGAATAAGAAGGAGAATAGTAATAACCTTTTTCATCTGTTAATGAAATAGTTTTACCAGATTTTAGCTCAGTTCTTTTGATTGAGCCTTTAAATTCATCGCTCCAAGTAGTGTAAACCACAAATTTACCATCGGGACTAAATTCTGGCTCAAACTCAAAATCAAGTCCAGTTGTAAGTCTTTCTGGTACACCGTTAGGTAATTCTTTTTTATATAAATAACCTGCAGCATTAAAAACAACCATTTTTCCGTCAGGTGAGGTAGTTAGCTGTCTAATCATTTTCACACTAATCTCTGGGCTAAAAACTTTATGTTCAAAATGCAATGATTGTTGTATGGTCTGTTGGCTATTTACTTCAAATGGAATATCAGAAACATATAAATTATTAAGGTCTATTTGTTTAATTTTTCCTTTAGCGTAAAAAATGATTTTTTTAGAATCTGGTGTCCATGCAAAATTTGGATATACTCCAAAAACTGCCCAAGTTTCTTGTTGGTCATGCGTTAATTCTTCAGTTAGTGGCCATTGTTCGCCTGTTTTAATGTTTTGGATATATAAAGCAGACTTTAAGCGAACACGTTTAACGTAAGCCATAAATTTGCCATCAGGCGATATTTGCGGACGAGCAGAACCACCTTGTTCAGCAATTAAATTAGTTAATTTCCCTGTAGTTAAATCCAATTGTCTAATGGCGTAAATTAAACCATTTGGATCTTTGCTATATTCGAAATTTGGTCCCGGAGAAACATCTTCGCTAAAATATAAGAATTTGCCATCTGGTGAAACATTTGGTTCACCAGCATCTTGCTGGTCATTTTTTCTTTTGGTTAATTGAACACCATCTCCTCCATAAATACTATACATCCACATTTCACCGGCACCTAATGAACGTGAACCAGTAAAATGTTTACGAGCAATTATATATTCACTATTTGGCATCCAAGTAGCATTATTTAGCAACCGGAAAGTTTCTTTGGTAATCTGCTTTCTATTACCTCCTTCGCGATCCATAATCCAAATGTTATCACCACCACTTTTATCACTTGTGTAAGAAATATACTTGCCATTCGGACTAAAACGAGGTTGAACATCATAAGCAATACCACCACTTATTAATTTGGCAGGACCACCACTGATAGACATTTTATAAATATCCCCTAATAAATCGAAAACAATTTCTTGCCCATCTGGACTAACATCTAAGTTCATCCAAGTACCTTCATCGGTATTTATTGTAAAAGTTTTGGTTTGACCTTTATATTGTTCTATATCCCATTTTGTGGCTTCTTTTTTATCTTGTGCCGCAACTGAGAAAGTAATAAATAAACAGCTTGTGAATAGGAAAAATTTGTTCATTTTAAGGATTAAGATTAATTAGCCCGCAATTTAATAATATCACATCGTTTTTATTAGTTTTGATGACACCTTTTTATGACAGCAGCGGAGATATTAAAAAAATATTGGGGATTTGATAATTTTAGGCCATTACAGGATGAAATTGTCCAATCAGTTTTAGACGGAAAAGATACCCTTGCTTTGTTGCCAACTGGCGGAGGGAAATCTATATGCTTTCAGGTGCCTGCAATGGTTATGGACGGAATTTGTATTGTGGTTTCTCCATTAATTGCCCTCATGAAAGATCAGGTTGAAAATTTAAAGGCTAAAGGAATTCAAGCTATCGCGATTTATGCAGGTATGGGTAAACGTGAAATAGACATTCTTTTAGACAATTGCATTTACGGAAATATTAAATTTCTTTACTTATCTCCAGAAAGATTACTCTCAGAAATAGTTCGAGAACGCATCTCTTATATGAAGGTGAATTTAATTGCTATAGATGAAGCACATTGTATTTCTCAATGGGGATATGATTTTCGCCCGCCATATTTAAAAGTTAAAGAACTTCGTGAAATTCATCCAGATAAACCAATTTTGGCTTTAACAGCTACAGCAACTGCCTTTGTAAAAGAAGATATTGTACATAAATTGGAGATGAAGGATGCTCAGGTTTTTGTAAAAAGTTTTTCACGTAGAAATTTAAGCTACGTAGTTTTTGATTTAGAAGATAAACATAAAAAATTATTAGAGGTTGCTAACAATGTGAAAGGCTGTGGTCTAGTATATGTTAGAAATAGGAGAGAAACAGCAGAGGTTGCCCATTTTTTACAACGGAACGGAATTGCGGCAGATTTTTATCACGCCGGAATAGAAAAAGAACTCCGATTTAAAAAACAGGAAGATTGGAAAAAGGATGTAATTAGAATTATGGTTGCCACCAATGCTTTCGGAATGGGGATTGATAAACCTAATGTTCGTTTTGTGATTCATTTAGATTTGCCAGACAGTTTAGAAGCATATTATCAAGAAGCAGGCAGGGCAGGACGAGATGAAAAACGTGCATTTGCTGTGTTGCTAGCTAATAAATCTGATCAGCTAATTTTAAATGCTAAGTATGCAGATAGTTTCCCTACAGTTGATGAAATAAAAAAGACTTACCATTATTTAGGAAATTATTTTCAATTGGCTTTTGGTGCAGGTGAGGGCCTAAGTTTTGAATTTGATGTTGCAGATTTCTGTAAGAAGTTTAGCTTAGGTGTAATTAAAACGTTAGCTGCTTTAAAATTCTTAGAGCATGATGGTTATATCGCATTGTCTGAAAATATCTTTTTACAATCGAGAATAATGTTTACTACAGGCCATGAAGATGTATACCGTTTTCAGATTGAGAATTCTGCCTATGATCCAATTATAAAGACAATTCAACGTAGTTATGGGGGCGCCTTTGATGGCTATGTTAAAATTAAAGAAGCGGATTTGTCTAACCGGTTGAAAATCTCTTATAAGGATGTGATTGATTATTTAAATCGCCTTCAACAATTTGGTGTTTTATCTTACCTACCTCAAACCGACCAACCTCAATTACAATTTATTTTACCTCGAAGAGATCAAGTGAACTTAGACATTGATGTGAAATATATTTTGCTAAGACAACAAATTCAAAAAGACCAAGTAAGCGCAGTTCTAAGTTATGCTTCAACACAACTTTGTAGAAGCAGACAATTGCTTTATTACTTTGGAGAAATAAATGCGGATAAATGTGGATTTTGCGATATCTGTCTAGCAGAAAAGAAGTTAGAAGAAATAGCTCAATTAAAAGATAAAATAGATTTTGAGCTTATTACGCTATTGCAAAGCGAACATTATAGTTTAGATGAACTAGTAGGTTCAGTAAATTCTGGTACAGAAACTGAAAAGATAGACCGTATTCGCGAGCTATTAGATGCGGGTAAAATCAAGAGTGATGGGAAAAAGTATTATTTATAATAATGGATTGAGTAGTGAGTATTGAGACAATACTTGCCGCAATTAACAATTTAACAATCGAGCAATTTTTAACATTTACATTGTTTATTATTTTTTTATCTACTTTTAGTTAATCTAAAATTATGCAAGCAAAAAACGACAAAAAGACAATTCGCTCTTGGGCTTATTTCGATTGGGCTAACTCAGCTTATAACTTGGTTATAACTTCCACTATATTTCCAGCATATTATACCATTATCACATCAGATAAAAACCCTGATACCATTGATTATGTAACTTTCTTTGGAAGAAAATTTGTTAACTCTGCACTTTATAGTTATGCAATGGCATTTGCATTTTTAGTAATTGCAATATTGTCTCCAATATTGTCTTCAATAGCAGATACTCGTGGAAATAAAAAAGTTTTCATGCAAATGTTTACCTATTTAGGCTCTTTGGCCTGTTGTGGACTTTTCTTTTTTAAAACAGATACATTAGAACTAGGAGTTGTTTTATGCGTGGTTGCAGCTATTGGCTTTTGGGGAAGCTTGGTTTTTTACAATTCTTATTTACCAGAAATAGCAACTGTAGATCAGCAAGATAAAGTAAGTGCAAAAGGATTTACGTACGGCTATATAGGTAGTATTATCTTACAAATAATATGCTTTGTATTTGTGTTTAAACCAGATTGGTTTGGCATTACAGATAGTTCAATTCCCGCTAGATTATCATTTTTTATGGTTGGTGTTTGGTGGATGGTTTTTGCTCAAATTCCTTTTAAAAATCTACCAAAAGGAAGTCCAAACTTTAAAGCAGAGAACCAAAATATTTTTACAAATGGCTTTAATGAACTAAATAAAGTATGGCTTCAGGTTAAGCAAATGGCTTACTTAAAACGCTTTTTATTCGCTTTCTTTTTTTACTCAATGGGTGTGCAAACGGTCATGTTAGTAGCAACCATATTTGGAGAAAAGGAATTACACTTACCTACAGAAAAATTAATTGCCACAATTTTAATTTTACAATTGGTGGCTATTCCTGGTGCAATGCTGATGTCATATCTATCCTCAAAAAAATATGGAAACGTAAATGTATTGATTGGTGTAGTAGTTATTTGGATTGGGGCTTGTATCGCAGCTTATTTCATTCATACAGAATATCAATTTTATGCTTTAGCGGCTGTAATTGGGTTAATAATGGGTGGTATTCAATCTTTGTCTCGTTCTACCTATTCTAAATTTTTGCCACAGGAAAGTCCAGATCATACCTCTTTCTTTAGTTTTTATGATGTTGCGGAAAAAGTAGCACTTGTTTTTGGGATGTTTATTTTCGGTTTTATTGATGAACAGTTAGGTATGCGAAATTCTGTTATCGCATTAGCAGTGTTTTTCATTTTAGGTTTACTATTTTTGCTGTTCCTAAAAAAGGTAGAGCCAAAGTCTGTTATTGTAGAATAGGACGCCTAGAATTTAACATCCACCAATGAAGATAGAGTTATTTGTTCCTTGTTTTGTAGATCAATTATATCCAGAAACCGCTTTTAACACAATTAAATTGCTTGAGAAAGCAGGTTGTGAAGTAAATTATAATGCCAAACAAACTTGCTGTGGACAACCAGCTTATAATGCAGGTTATTGGGAGCAAGCAAAAGAAATCGGTAATAAATTTTTAAATGATTTTTCGGAAAGCGATTACATTGTTGCACCTTCTGCTTCTTGCGTTGGTATGGTTAAAAATGGCTTTAATGATTTATTTACCAATACTATAGTACATAACAAGTGTAGAAATATGCAAAGTAATATCTTTGAACTTTCTGATTTTTTAGTCAATGTTTTAAAGAAAGATTATTTTGGAGCAGAACTTGATGGAAAAGCTGTTTACCATGATTCTTGTAGTGGCTTAAGAGAGTGTAAAATTAAAGATGAACCTCGTCAGCTACTTTCTAAAGTACATGGTTTAGAAATGGTAGAAATGAAAGATACTGATATGTGTTGTGGCTTTGGGGGTACTTTTGCTGTTAAGTTCGATGCAATTTCATCAGCAATGGCAGAGCAAAAAATAAACAATGCCATAGAAATGGAAGCAGAATATATCATTTCAACGGATTTATCATGTTTAATGCATTTAGAAGGATACATCAAAAAGAATAACATTCCAATTAAAACCATGCATATTGCTGATGTATTGGCAAATGGTTGGTTAGATTATTAACTCCCTAACCCTCTGGAGGGGGAATTGTGAGTTTAAAGTCCCTTTAGGGGATTAAGGGCTTATGTAAAAGAAAAGTTATATTAAAACAAATTAACCTTTTTTAACATTTTAAGTCTAAAAACTACAATAAATTTGTAGTATCAAAACAATAAAAATACCTATGAAAAAAATATGTATGGCCTTTGTCGGCTTATTAACATTAACGATAAGTGCGCAAGCTCAAAAAAAGTCGGGAGCAATTCAATTTGAAAGTACAATGGATCCAGCTGCAATGGCATCTGCAAACGGTATTCAATTAAGTGATGAAATGAGGGCACGTATGCCTAAAGCAGTGAAAACAAATTTCGAATTACTTTTTAATGCCACTAGTGCTAGTTACATGCCTGTAGAAGAGACGGAAGATAGTAATGGTGGTCAAGGTGGTGGTGGAATGGGTCGTATGATGATGAGATTTGGGGGTGCCGGTGGTGCAAGAGAATATTATTACACGTTTGCAGATCAGAAATTAGTAGAAGTATTTGATGTAAGTGATACAACTTATGTTATGCAAGGTAAATTAGCAGTAGCATTACCAGCACAACCAATTAACATGGGTAACAGATCTCAAAACAATAACAATGCGGCAACTACTACAGGAAATACAACTACTGTTAGTGCAGTTCAGTTTTTACCTGGCCCACCAACATTAGAAGTTGTTAAATCTGATGAAACCAAAAAAATTATTGGATTTAATTGTAATAAAGTAATTGTAAAATCAATTCGCAAAGCAAAGGTATTGGGTGAAGATAGAGATGTAATTGATGAAACAGCAGTTTGGTTTACCAATGACCTAGGCTTTAATTTTTCTCCAGACCCAAATTTTTGGACTGAAGGAACAGTTTTAGCAATTGAAAATAAAGGTAAAACTACAACGGCAAAAAGTATAGAATATAGAAATGTTAGTGCCAAAGATGTTACTGCCCCTAAAAAGGCTTTGCCTATTACAGCAGAGCAATACAAAACCAAAATGGAAACCATGATGAAAAGGTTTACAGGTGGTGGCAGACCAGGTGGTGCAACAGGTCAGGCAAGAAGCGTGATAATTAATTAATTTTACTAAATATCTGTTTAAGAGCCTCAATTTTAATTGGGGCTTTTTTTATATATGTATTTTTATAATGCTGATAACTCTTATCTTTGCATTTCAAAAATCACGTAGTAGGTGATTTAACTAAACAAATTTTTAACTTTTAAATCATAGTTGTAGATGATTAACATTACTTTACCTGATGGCTCTAGTCGTCAGTACGAAAAGGGCACATCTGCCCATCAAATAGCCTTATCTATATCAGAAGGCTTAGCAAGAAACGTTTTAGCTGCAGAAGTGAATGGAGAAATTTGGGACTCATCGAGACCAATTGAATCTGATTCAAGCGTAAAATTATTAACTTGGAACGACACTGCCGGAAAAGCTACATTTTGGCATTCTTCAGCCCACTTAATGGCTGAGGCTCTAGAATCGCTATATCCAGGAACAAAATTCGGTATCGGCCCTGCCATAGAAACTGGTTTTTACTACGATGTAGATTTTGGAGATAGAGAATTTTCTTCAGACGATTTTAAAGCCATTGAAACCAAAATGCTTGAGCTCGCTAAACAGAAAGAAGAGTTTAGCAGAAAAAGCGTAAGCAAAGCTGATGCAATTCAATATTTTACCGAAAAAGGTGATGAATATAAGCTAGATCTTTTAGAAGGGTTAGATGATGGTAAAATCACTTTTTATACTCAAGGTGCTTTTACTGATTTATGTCGCGGTCCACATATTCCAAACACTGGTTTTATCAAAGCTATAAAATTGATGAATGTTGCTGGTGCATATTGGCGTGGGGATGAAACTAAAAAGCAACTAACTCGTATATATGGAGTAACTTTTCCAAAAGCTAGTGAACTAACAGAGTACCTGTTGATGATTGAGGAAGCTAAAAAGCGTGATCACCGTAAACTAGGTAAGGAATTAGAGCTATTTATGTTCTCTGAAAAAGTTGGTGCTGGTTTGCCAATGTGGCTGCCAAAAGGTACCGCTTTACGTGAGCGTTTAGTTCAATTTTTAACAAAAGCCCAAGTTAAATCTGGTTATGAGCAGGTAATTACTCCTCATATTGGCCATAAAAATTTATATGTTACTTCGGGTCATTATGATAAATATGGAAAAGATAGTTTTCAGCCAATAAAAACACCCCAAGAAGGAGAAGAGTTTTTCTTAAAACCGATGAATTGCCCGCATCACTGCGAAATGTACAAGTTTAAACCTCGTTCTTATAAAGATTTACCAGTTCGCTTTGCAGAATTTGGTACTGTTTATCGGTATGAACAAAGTGGTGAGTTACATGGTTTAACCCGTGTAAGAGGATTTACTCAAGATGATGCACATTTATTTTGCCGTCCAGATCAAGTTAAAGAAGAGTTTAAAAAAGTAATCGACCTTGTTTTGTATGTTTTCAAATCTTTAGGATTCGATAATTATATTGCACAGGTTTCTTTACGCGACCCAGAAAATAAAGCAAAATACATTGGTTCTGATGAGAATTGGAGACTAGCTGAAACTGCAATTATAGAAGCTGCAGAAGAAATGGGATTACCAACCGTAGTAGAACTTGGTGAAGCTGCTTTTTATGGACCTAAGCTAGATTTTATGGTTAAGGATGCATTGGGTAGAAAATGGCAGTTAGGCACAATACAGGTAGATTATAACTTGCCTGAGCGGTTTGAGTTAGAGTATACAGGTAGCGATAATTTAAAACATCGTCCGGTAATGATTCATCGTGCTCCATTTGGCTCGCTAGAGCGTTTCGTGGCGGTGTTAATTGAACATTGTGCTGGTAATTTTCCATTATGGCTTTCGCCCGAACAATATATTATCCTTCCTATTTCAGAAAAGTATGAAGAATATGCAAAAAAAGTTTCAGATGAACTAAATAATTCCGATATTCGCGGGCTGATAGACTTTCGAGATGAGAAGATTGGAAGAAAAATCAGAGATGCTGAAGTTAAAAAGTTGCCTTATATGCTAATAATTGGCGAAAAGGAAATGGAAGAGCAAAAAGTTTCAGTTCGTAAACATGGCGAAGGAGATTTAGGTTCGATGACTTTAGCAGAATTTAGTGCATTAATTAATAAAGAAATAACAGTTTAAACAGGATTTACATTTGGCATTAGGAAGACCAGGATTTAATAGGGGACCACGTCCTCCTTTTAAGAAAAAAGAAGCAGAACATAATATTAATCAGTATATCAGGGCTCAAGAAGTTAGGTTAGCTGGAGATAATGTTGAACCAGGGATTTATCCTTTGGCTAAAGCTTTGGCACTTGCTGATGAATTGGAGCTAGATTTAGTAGAAATCTCACCAAATGCAGTTCCACCAGTTTGCCGTATTATCGATTATAGCAAGTTTGTTTACGAACAAAAGAAAAAGCAAAAAGAGATAAAAGCAAATGCTAAACAAACGGTAATTAAAGAAATTCGTTTTGGTCCTAATACAAACGATCACGATTTTCAATTTAAATTAAAGCATGCTGTTAGTTTCTTAGAAAATGGTGAGAAAGTAAGAGCTTATGTACACTTTAAAGGTAGAGCTATTGTTTACAAAGAACAAGGTGAAATCTTATTGTTAAAGTTTGCTCAAGCCTTAGAAGAAATAGGTAAGGTAGAATTATTACCTAAATTAGAAGGAAAGCGTATGTTTTTAACATTAGCTCCTAAAGTAGCAAAGAAGTAATACAATTATATAAATTAAAACAGGGTTATGCCAAAAATGAAAACCAATTCCAGTGCTAAAAAGCGTTTTTCGCTTACTGGAACAGGTAAAATCTCAAGAAAGAACGCATACAAAAGTCACATTTTAACTAAAATGAGCACTAAACGTAAGCGTAACTTAGGCCAGACAAGTCTGGTAAGTGCAGCTGATATGGGCAACGTTAAACGTATGCTTGCAATCGGTAAATAATTAATTTTTAACCAGATACTCGGTAACTAAGATTGCGAAAGCAACACCGCTTATCAAAAACAACACACTATGCCACGTTCGGTAAACGCAGTAGCTGCTAGACGCAGAAGGAAAAAAGTCCTAAATATGGCCAAAGGCTATTGGGGATCAAGAAGCAAGGTATTTACCATTGCTAAAAACACGGTAGAAAAAGGTTTGCAATATGCTTACCGTGACCGTAAAGTTAAGAAAAGAGAATTCCGCGGTTTGTGGATCCAACGTATCAACGCTGGAGCACGTGAGCACGGTGTATCTTACTCTCAATTAATTGGTAAATTGGCAGCTAAAAACATCGGTTTAAACCGTAAAGTATTAGCAGACTTAGCAATGAACCATAAAGATGCTTTCAAAGCAATCATTGATGCAGTAAAATAAGAAATACATTACAATAAAAAAGGGGAGCAATTTGTTCCCCTTTTTTTATGACCATTTTTTTGTCATTCAGAGCACAGCGAAGAATCTCTTTGATCAGATTCCTCCGAAGTCGGTATGACAGGTAATGTTTTAGAAAAGCAATTTCATCACTTTTATTAATGTCAGTCTGGCTTTACGCTCTATTCCCGATGAAGAATCAGGAGATCGCTTCAATCCAGTTTATAAACTTCAAATTGTGCAAGAAACAGAGATGCAAAAGGGGATTACTAAAGATTTAAACTTTTTCCTGCTTCAATAATATTTATTTTATCTAAACTCTTGAGGGCCTGGATATTTCCTAAATGATTAATTTGAGTATAATTCAAAATATAGCTTTCGCTCTCCGAATTAGCTTCCCCATTAAAAATTATGCCTTTAATAGCAATATTATGTTGCTGTAGGGTATTAATGGTAAGTAATGTATGATTTATGCTTCCTAAGTAATTTTGTGAAACCACAATAACTTCAAGATTCAAATGCTTAATCAAATCTAAAATTAGTTCTTTATCATTTAACGGAACTAGTAAGCCACCAGCGCCTTCAACTATAAGCGAATTATCAGTTTTTGGAAGGTGAAATTGGTTTAATTCGATTTCAACTCCATCTAACTTTGCAGATAAATGTGGTGATAGTGGGTGATTTAATCGGTAAGTTTCTGGATGAATTTTAGTTTTTTGATTACTGATTAAACTCTCAACTGTCAAGCTATCACTTTGCTCTAGATCCCCAGATTGTATAGGTTTCCAATAGTCTGCCTTTAATTTTTCGGTTAAAATTGCACTAACAACTGTTTTTCCAATTCCAGTTCCAATTCCAGTAATAAAATATTTATTGGCCATTATTACAAAACTTTTAATTCATTAACCAAATCGGTTATTTCTTGATCACTGTTATAAGTATGAAGGCAAATTCTTAACCGTTCTTTTCCTTCTGGCACAGTTGGACTTAGAATTGCTTTGACATCAAAACCCTTGCTTTGCATAACAGCTGCTGCATTTCTAGCGCTATCGTTATCATCAAACAACATAGTTTGAATTGCACTTGTACTTTTAATTACTGGCAAATTTATATTTTTAATTAATTGATTATATAAGGCTATTTTTTGTTGGATTTGATATTCAAAATCTCCACTTGATAAGAGCTGATAAGCACAATTTATCGAGATAATATTGTGTAAAGGAGCAGCAGTTGTATAAATGAAAGATCTTGCAAAATTAATCAGGTAGTTTCTAAGTGTATCATTGCCTAAAATAATAGCACCATGAGTTCCCATCGCTTTGCCAAAAGTTACAATCCTGGCAAAAACATCATTTTCTAGGCCTAATTGGTAGACTAATCCTTTGCCTTGCTGCCCAAAAACGCCTGTAGCATGTGCCTCATCAACAATTAAATTAGCATTATACTTTTTGCAGAGCTCATTTATTTCTACTAGGGGAGCAGTATCTCCATCCATTGAATAAACACTTTCTACAACTACATAGGTAATGCCCTTTGCATTTTTTAGTTTTTGTTCAAGATCTATTAAATCATTGTGTTTAAACTTAAATCGTTCTGCGTAGCTTAATCTTGCACCATCTATTAAACTTGCATGTATAAGGTCATCTGTAATTATAGTATCTCCACGTTGAGGTATTGAGGATAATAAGCCAATATTCGCATCATAGCCAGAATTAAAAATCAATCCACTTTGTGCATGATGAAAATTTGCAATGAATTGTTCCGTTTTTTCGGTAAAAGGATGGTTTCCACTTAATAGACGTGAACCACCAGATCCATTTTTAAAATTTTCAATTTCACTACTTTGCTTATCGATTAATTCCTTTAACGCTAACGATCTTGCAAAACCTAAGTAATCATTTGAACAAAAATCAATTGGGAGTGAGGTACTTGTAAGTTTCCTTAATAGCCCTTTTTCAACCCTTTCATTCAATTTTTTCTGAAGAAAATTTTCTGCTTGGTTCATTCATTCAAAAATAAAGAAAGCCCCGAGATTATCGAGGCTTTCCTTATTTAATATTTATCAAATTATTAAGGGTTTAATGCTAAAAAAGCTAAAGCAGCTAAGGAAGAGCCTATTATCGGACCTATAATTGGTACCCATGCATAGGCCCAGTCGCTACCACCTTTACCCTTCATTGGAATTAAAGCATGAACTATTCTTGGTCCTAAATCTCTAGCTGGGTTAATTGCATATCCAGTTGTGCCACCTAAACCTAAACCAATTACCCAAACTAAAAATGCTACAGGTATTGCGCCTAAAGACCCTAAACCAATAGGAGTGGCCTCTTCTTTAGTGCCCATATTAGCATCAGTAAAATAGAAAATGACGAAGATTAAAACGAAAGTCCCAATAATTTCTGATATTAAATTAGAAGTATAATTTCTTATTGCTGGACCGGTTGCAAACGGAGCTGCTTTTAATCCTTGATCCTCAGTAGCATCAAAATGATCTTTATACATTAGCCAAACTAAGAATGCACCGGTCATTGCACCGGCAACTTGAGCACCTGCATATCCTGGCACTAATGCCCAACTAAATTTTCCAGCAATAGCTAAACCTAAACTTACAATAGGGTTTAAATGTGCACCACTATGTGGACCGGCAACTACAACACCAACAAATACAGCTAGGGCCCAAGCAGTAGTTATCACCATCCAACCACTATTGTTGCCTTTTGTATCCTTAAGTACAACATTTGCTACTACACCATTGCCTAATAATATCATTAATGCTGTGCCAATGAATTCTGATAGGTATACGTTCATATTTTTATTTGGTTAAATGCAATATCCAAAGGGATTTGCAATTTGTAAATATTTTTAATCTTCTGCGTTAACTCTTGCAGCTTTTATCGCTCTATTCCAACCTTTAATTCGGGTTGTATTGTCAATATTATCACTTGCTACAAATGTTCTATTGATTTTCCATTGAGATCTTATTTGATCTATACTATCCCAAAAACCTGTTGCCAAACCTGCAAGATAGGCTGCCCCAATTGCCGTAACTTCGGTAACTTCTGGTCTAATCACTTTGCAGTTTAATAAATCAGCCTGAAATTGCATTAAAAGATTATTTGCTGTTGCACCCCCATCAACTCTTAGTTCTGAAATACCAACTCCAGCATCAGCTTCCATAGCTTTCAAAACATCCATGGTTTGGTAAGCAATACTTTCTAATGCAGCTCTTGCAATATGCGATTTATTTGTACCCCTAGTTAAGCCAGTTATTGTTCCACGAGCATGTTGGTCCCAATGTGGGGCTCCCAAGCCAGCAAATGCTGGAACAATATAAACGCCTTGTGTATCAGGAACTTTAGAAGCTAACGTTTCTACATCAGCAGATTTAGATATCATGCCAAGTTCATCTCTAAGCCATTGTACAACGGCCCCACCTATAAAAATACTTCCTTCTAATGCATAATTTACTTCACCATTTATTTGCCAAGCAATTGTAGTTAGAAGGTTATTAACAGAGATTTTTGGAGTTTTACCAATGTTCATTAACATAAAACAACCTGTGCCGTATGTATTTTTTACCATTCCAATTTCTGTACACATTTGTCCAAATAGGGCAGATTGCTGATCACCAGCGATACCAGCGATAGGTATTTTAGCTGCTAAAACATTCCCAGCGGTTTCGCCATAAATCTCACTTGATGATTTTACTTCTGGTAACATTGATTTTGGAATGCCAAATAAATCCAGTAATTCTTCATCCCAACTTAAAGTGTGGATATTGTAAATCATGGTTCGAGATGCGTTACTTACATCAGTTACATGAGTTGCACCATTTGTTAATTTCCAAATTAACCAAGTGTCAATTGTTCCAAATGCCAATTTACCAGCAGCTGCTTTTTCTTTTGCACCTGCTACATTCTCTAAAACCCATCTTGCTTTTGTGGCAGAGAAATAAGAATCGATTATTAAACCAGTTTTATCTTGAATTTTTTGAGATAGCCCTTGTTTTCTAATACTATCACAATAATCAGATGTACGTCTATCTTGCCAAACAATTGCATTGTAAACTGGTTGACCAGTTTCTCTATCCCATACAACTGTAGTTTCTCTTTGATTAGTGATTCCAATTGAGTTGATATCAGTTGCCGATAATCCAGCTTTTACAATAGCCTCGGCAGCTACAGATAATTGCGTAGACCAAATTTCCAATGGATCATGCTCAACCCAACCTGCATGAGGATAAATTTGTGTGAATTCTTTTTGCGCAATGGCAACAATTTCACCATCATGGTTAAAAACTATTGCTCTCGAACTTGTGGTTCCTTGATCGAGAGATAGGATGTATTTGCTCATAAGTTTATATTTGGTTAGGTTACTAACTCGCTAAAGCTGGTTTGTGATCAATTTTATTAGCGTGATAGATGTATCCAGAAGCTAATTTATTAAATATTTCTATTTGATTCTCTTTCCAATTTTTATCTGCACCCAATTCTTCTGCTAAAATTGAAGCAACTCTTTCGCTCATCTCAATTGCTGCACTTGCATCAATGAAAAGCACTCTTAGTCTTCTGCTTAAAATATCTTCAACAGTTTCTGCCATTTCATTTCTGATTGACCAAACCACCTCAGCTTCTGTATATGGAAAGTTAAGGTGTAGTTTTTTACTTAGTTCAGGTTGTTTTTTGCATAAATCTTCAATAAATTCCCTATCAGACCCATAAATATTCATATAGTTATTATCCGTACTAATTGCACACCCATGAATCTTAAGATTTTTTGTTACACAGCTTTTGGGCTCGAATCCACTATGTTTAATCGCTAAATCAATTGTTTCTTCTGCCATTCTTCTATAGGTAGTCCATTTACCTCCCGTAATTGTAATTAAACCTTTTGCAGAAACTATTAATTTATGATCCCTGCTGATTTCTTTAGTACTATTGCCATTTG
Source organism: Pedobacter polaris (assembly GCF_005116505.1). Taxonomy (GTDB): domain Bacteria; phylum Bacteroidota; class Bacteroidia; order Sphingobacteriales; family Sphingobacteriaceae; genus Pedobacter; species Pedobacter polaris. Next base: position 580,732 of record NZ_SWBR01000002.1, on the reverse strand, counting down.
AATCGGTAGGAGCGGCTAATGGCCTTAAACCAGAAAAAACGCTTAAGATATCATTTTCAGTAGGTTTAGTGTTAAAGTAAGATCCGGCAGTGGCTAGTATAAAATCTGTTTCTTCTTTTAAAGCTCGAGGCTCTAAACTATGTTCGTCTAAAGGTGTGTCTGTAGTTCCAACTAATAGATGTTCATGCCATTGTACTGCAAATAAAACCCTTCCATCTGCAGTTTTTGGAATCATAAGTGCAGATTCGCTATTTAAAAATTCCTTTTTTAGTACAATGTGAACACCTTGGCTAGGGCGAACCATTTTCTTTGCGTTAGGGTTGTTCATTTGTAAAATCTCATCAACAAAAACTCCTGTTGCATTGATTACTATTTTCCCTTTAAGTTTAAATCTTTCCTGTGTTATCGCATCTTCAGCTTCAATTCCGGTTACACAATCTCCTTCTTTTAAAAGGTTAACTACTTTCATGTAATTAATTAAGGTAGCTCCTTGTTCAGTTGCAGTTTGAGCAATATTTATAGCTAAACGAGCATCATCAAACTTGCCATCAAAATACCTAATAGCTCCTTTAAGGCCTTTTTGCTTAATGCCAGGCATTACTTTTAATGTTTCTTTTTTTGATAAATATTTAGATTTTCCAAAGCTATATTTACCTGCAAGCCAGTCGTATAGCGTTAATCCAGTTAGGTACTTTGCTACAGAAAACCAATCATAGCAAGGGATAATAAATTCTTCTTTATGAACTAGATGAGAAGCATTTTGTTCTAACAATCCTCTCTCACGAAGAGCATGTTTAACTAGTCCTATATCACCTTGAGCCAAATAACGCACGCCGCCATGTACTAATTTGGTACTTCTACTAGATGTGCCTTTGGCAAAATCGGACTGTTCAACGAGTAATGTTTTTAAGCCCCTGCTAGCCGAGTCAAGTGCAGTGCCCAATCCTGTTGCGCCACCACCAATAATGATTACATCCCAGGTTGATTGATCTGATAAACGATAACTGTGTATTCTACGCATTAATAATGAAAAATAATAAAACGAAACAATAAGCAAGTATAAGTAATCATTTCGAAATATAAAAAATCAACTAAAAAAAATATTTTATTTAACCAAATAGATTGAGTCTTTATTTTATTTATTATTTTGCAAACAAGAAGACCCAAATATGATAATGAACTTAGCTGAAAGACATCAGTTTATACTGAACAGGATACAAAAAGATCAGTATATAAATGTTGTTGAACTGTGTAAAGAACTAAAAGTTTCATCTGTAACGATACGGAAAGATTTGAAGCTATTAGAAGATAAAAGCTTGCTTTTTAGAACACATGGTGGTGCTACAGTTAATAATCCATATACAGTTGACAGGCCAGTTAACGAAAAAGAAAAGCTACAATCAATTGAGAAAAACAAGATTGGTGCTGCTGCTGCCAAGCTTTTAAAAGAGAATGATTCTGTAGTCGTTGCTTCTGGTACTACTTTGTTATATTTTGTAAAAAACATTCCCGCTGGACTTAATTTAACAGTTGTAACATCTGCTTTAAATATTGCATTAGAATTGTTAAGAGAGCCTGGTATTGAGGTCATTCAATTGGGTGGTATATTGCGTAAAAGCTCATCGTCTGTAATGGGGGTTTATGCAGAACAAGTACTTCAAGATTTTTATTTTAACACACTGTTTTTAGGTGTTGACGGAATTGATTTAGATTACGGCTTAACCACCACTAATGCAATGGAAGCTCATCTAAACCGTAAAATGATCAATGTTTCACAAAAAACAATTGTTCTAGCCGACTCTACTAAGTTTGGTAAAAGGGGCTTTGGTAAAATTTGTGGGCTTGAAGATATAGATCATATTATTACTGATAAAGGTATATCTCAGCAAATTGTAAATCACCTTGAAGGACTAGGTGTTACGGTCACTATCGTTTAATTAGTCCTTTACTCTTATATATTAATGGCTATTCAGTTCCTTTCAATTAACTAATAAGAAGTTTTATTTCTGTTATTAACCTTTCGAGCAAGTTTCGATATTAATCTCATTGCTATTCTTTCATAGAACTTATTCCTTGTAACCGAAATGTTGCGTGTTAAATCTATGTTAGCTAAAATAATATTCTTCAGCAGGGAATTTAAGTCTTTTTGATTTGTAATGGCAATTATTATTGAATAATTACTTACGCTGTTAATTTAATTAAACCTTGTTTTTGTTCTAAAAAAGCCAATCATTTTTGAATATTTAAAAATAATTAGTAGTTTCAATTTGTTTTTATATTTTTATATCGAAATATTTAATAACATAAAATTAAATAAATCGGAATAAAAAAGTTCGAAACTATTAACGAATAGTTAATATTGGCTTAACGTTCGTCGCTTACTTTTGCGACTTCGGTAGCAGAACTAAATTGTTTGCATAAACTAACCGGATATATCAATAAATTATGAACAAAACATTTACTCAACATGTTGCTCTGCTTTGGCATAACTTGCGTAGTGAAACTAAAGACGCGGAAAAGCAGTACAAAAAACGAAGTAGTTTTAATTTAATCTACAGTGGTATTTTTTCCTGTAAACTATTCTTGTTTGGAAGTTTAATTCTAGCAATTACATCAGCACAATCTTTTGCACAACAAACTACTGTACAAAATGTGGTTGTAAAAGGTAAAGTTGTTGATGATGCTGATGGACAGGTGGTGCCAGGTATTACTGTTGTTGATAACACTAGAAAAGTTTTAGGTGTTACTAATGAAAATGGAGAGTTTTCAATCAGTGTACCAAAAGGCACGGTAGTTAGCTTTTCTATGATCGGTTACGCTACTATAACTAGAACATTTAATGATGGCCAAGCTAACTTAGTTATTCGTATTAAAGAATCTTCAAGCCAGTTAAGTGAGGTTGTAATTACCACCGCCTTAGGTATTAAACGTTCTGAACGAGCTTTAGGTTATGCAACTACAACTTTAGACAGCACCACGATTACTAATGCTATTTCGAGTAACTGGACTGATGCTTTGTCTGGTAAAGTTGCAGGTTTAAATTTAGTGCGTAATAGTGGACCTGCTGCTTCAAATAAAATTATATTAAGGGGTGAAAACAATTTAACAGGAGACAACGAAGCACTTATTGTAATTGATGGTGTGGTTGCTTCAAGTAGTTCCAGAAGAACTGCAGCTACAGGTGGTGGTGCTTACGGTACAGGTGGTGATATTATGCCAGTGGATTTTGGGAGTGGATTGAATGATTTAAACTCTGAGGATATTGAAAGTGTGACTGTGCTTAAGGGACCAGCAGCTTCGGCTTTGTATGGACAACGTGGTGCTAATGGAGCTATTGTCATAACCACTAAATCTGCAACCAAGAATAGAAAAACGGTGGGGATTACATTTACTTCTAACAGTGCTTGGGAGCAAGTGAATAGAAAACCAGATAGGCAAACTGAGTTTGGTTTGGGTAATGATGGTTCCAATTTCTATCAATGGGGAACAGGTGCTGTTAGTGCCGCTTACGGACCTCCATTGGGTACGGGATTAATGTTTTATCAATATGATCCAGCAACTAAAGCACTTGGTACAACACGTACACCATTTGTGGCATACGAAGATCCTATTGACGCTTTTTTTGTTACTGGTTTTGAGCAAACAAATTCCCTTACTTTAGATGGTACGTATAAAGGAGTTGGATTACGGTTAACTGCTAGTCATGGTGAAAATGAGTGGATCGTTCCAAATACAGGTTTAGAACGTACATCTGTAGCTTTAAATGCTAATTCAAATATCACCAAAAAACTTAGTGTCAACATAAAGGCACAGTATAGTAATCGAAATGCCGATAATTTGCCTACTACAGGTTTTGGTAATCAATCTTTAATGTACTGGTTTGCATTTTCTCAACCGAACATCAATACCGATTGGTACAGAGATTATTGGAAAACTGGTAGAGAATTTATAGAATTTTCGGATTTAACCACCTCATTTCCAGAAGGACCTTACGCCATTTCTGAACAGTACTTGAATGGACAACGTCGTAATGGTTTTTTGGGTAATATACAAGCTAACTATAAATTTACCAAAGAACTAAGTTTAATGGTTCGTGCTTCTGGGGATTTGAATAAGGATGTGCGAGAAACTAAAAGACCTTTTGGTGCTAATGGAACTGGATGGGCTCAAGGTGCTTATCGTGTAAGTAACATACGCTCTTACGAAATTAGTGCTGACTTCATGTTGAAATATGATAAAAAAATAGGCAAAGATTTTCAACTGAATGCTAGCTTAGGTGGAAGCCAAATGCGTAACGAATATAATAGATTAGAAGTTCGTGCTGATGGTTTGGTTACGCCAAATATTTTCAGATTAGATAATAACCTTAATCCATTAGTATATGCGCCGGATACTGCACGTTACAGGATCAACAGTTTTTATGGAACAGCATCTTTTTCGTATAAAAATTATTTATATCTAGATTTAACGGCCCGTCAAGATTGGAACAGTACTTTGGCGACCATTACAAGAACAGATAATGTGGGTTTCTTTTATCCCTCTGCAAGTTTAGCTTTCATAGCTTCAGATTATTGGAAATTACCAAAGTCTATCAGCTTTGCGAAATTTAGAGCTTCTATTGCACAAGTAGGTAGTGGTAGTACTATTCCTTATCGTACTGAATACAACTATTTAATAGCTGCAAATAATACATATCCAGGCAATGCATTGACTAATCCAACCATTTTGCCTAATGCAAATCTTAAACCATTAATTACTACTACCGTAGAATTAGGGTTAGATTTAAAGATGTTTAATAATCGCTTAAATTTAGATTTTGCCATCTATTCAGGGAATACCAAAAATCAAATACTTAGCCGTATCCTCGATAAATCAACAGGGTATAATATAGGTGTGTTTAACGTAGGACAAGTTGATAATAAGGGTATTGAAATTGCATTGAACGCTACGCCAATAAAATCTAAGAACTTCAGTTGGACGGTTAATGGTACTTTCACAGCCAACCGTAATAAAATTAAAGAATTGGCTGATAGTTCAGTTGTGTTACGTACTGGTGGATTTGGTAATGGAGGACAAATTGTGGCGCAAGTTGGTGGTAGTATGGGTGATTTATATGGCAATGGCTTTTTGCGCACATCTGATGGGCAAATCATATTTGACGAAAAAACTGGCGTACCAAGAATTGATAATAATATAAGGTATTTAGGCAATACAATGCCTTTATTTAGATATAGTTTTGGTACAGGTTTTACATACAAACAAGTAAGTATGAATGTACTTTTCGATGCTCAATTAGGAGCGGTAGGGCACTCTATGACAATGGCTCAATTATTAAGATTTGGTAAATCATCACTTACCTTGCCTGGTAGATATAATGGTATTTTAGGACAAGGAGTGGTAGAGAATACAGATGTGAATGGTAATCGTTTGGGAACCTATAGGCCAAATGATGTGATAGCTGCCGACATACAGAGTTATTATGAGACAATAGGTTATAACCAAGCAGAAGGAGCGGTTTATAGCACAAATTACCTGAAGTTTAGAGAAGCCAATCTTACTTATAGTTTTAATAAGAAATTCTTGCAAAGAATTGGTTTTAGTAAAATGACAATCAGTGCGTATGGACGTAACCTATTTATATGGTCGCGTTGGCCAGGTTTCGATCCTGAGTTTGGAACATTGTCTGGTTCTGATATTCAACAAGGTTTTGAAGTTGGACAGCTACCATCAACAAGAAATTATGGATTACGTTTAGTTGTGGGCATTTAATACTTAAAATGATGAAAATGAATAAAAAAAATATCATATATATACTTTTAGCCGCTTTAAGTTTATCTACATTCTCATGTACGAAAGACTTTAATGAGGTAAATACTGATCCACTGGGCAATGTGAAAGCTACTCCTGAGCAACTTTTAGCGCCAACATTAGTCAATCTTATGGCAACCAATATGCTGCGTAACCGTAATTTCAATAACGAGTTAATGCAGGTTACTGTTGAATTGAGCCCTGCAGAAGGAAAGGTATTTAGATATGATATCAGACGTACCCAGGCAGATAATACTTGGAACGGTTGGTATGTTAATTTAACCAATATTAAAGATATCTACACTATTGCAAGTAAGCCGGAAAGTATTAACGAATCTTATCAGGGTATTTCCTTGATTACGCAGGCTTGGATATATTCTTTATTAACCGATACTTACGGAGATGTACCCTATACCCAAGCTAATGATGGTAGAAATAATCTACAACCGGTTTTTGATAAACAGAAAGACATTTATTTGGATTTGTTTAAAAAATTAGAAGAGGCTAACGAACTACTTAAAAAGGGAAGGGCAATTGTTCCTCAAAGTGACCCAGTTTACAAAGGAGATGTAGCTAAGTGGCGTAAATTAGGCAATTCTTTATATTTGAGATTGTTGTTGCGTATTGCAGGAAAGTCAGAAGTAGCTGCTAATACAGTAGCTAAAATAAAAGAGATTATCGATACTAATCCTGCTAATTATCCTATTATTACAAACAATGACCAAGGTGCTATTAATCAAAATGGAGATAATGGTAGGATATTATGGACAGGTTCAAATTCAGCAGCGGCATTATATACTTCACCTTTTATGTCTAGTATACGTCCTAATGATTTCAGGGCAATAGGCTTATGTGACTTCTTTTTGGGAAAATTGATGACTTGGGGACATCCATGCGTAACTAACATGGGGGCACCTTCTTATACATCACGTTGGAGCATAGATGGAGTAGAAGGTATCCCTAGCGGATCTGTTCCAGGTGCGATTCCAGGTATATTGGCACATTTTAATGCCGACGACGATGTAGATGGTACGGGGACTGCTGCTAGAAAAAAATCATATAATTTACAACGAGATGCTTACACAGGCATTATCATGAATGTAGCTGAGGTTAGCTTTATAAAAGCAGAGGCAGCTGCAAAAGGATGGATTAATGGTAATGCAGGTGATTTTTATCATCAGGGTATAGCTGACGCTATCAATTATTGGAGACCAAATTTTATTTCGAGTTTAACTCAAGCTAATTTTATTAGCTATTTAAATGATAATAATTTAGCTTGGAAGCCAGCACTTCCTTTAGACGATTCGACCTACGGTAATAATAGTAAAATGGAAATGATACATCTTCAAAAATACTACGCTATGTTTTTGGTAGACTTTCAACAATGGTTTGAATATAGACGCACTGGGCATCCGCAATTACCAAAAGGACCGGGTTTAGTAAATGGAGCTAAAATGCCTGCTAGATTGTTTTATCCAACTATTACCCAATCAACTAATCCAACTAATTACAAAAATGCTATAGCTACGCAAGGAGCTGACGACATTAATACATTGGTTTGGTGGCAAAAACCATAATTTTTCACATCATTTTAAAATAAAAAAATATAATGAAAGATCTTATAAAATATATTGTAGTATTTACTGTTTTTGCTGCACTATGGTCTAGCTGTAAGCCAGACGACGAGATTAATGTTGTAAAAGGTTCGGTTAGTTCCTATATAGCAAATTTAGATTTGAGAAGGATACATAGAGGTGTTGATGTAACGCTTACTAAGGAAAATTTACGTGAAGCATCTTATTTAAGAGGGCAGGTTATTTCTGATCAAACTGGTGGTAATATGCCAAATGGTTTGCTTTTCGTTCAAAATGCTAAAGATTTTGGTGGCGGTATAGATTCCCTAAGAGGAATAGCTATTAATATTGGTGCAGCTGCTGCGAATTACATTCCAGGAGATTCTGTTCATATAAATCTAGAGGGAGGGGTACTTAAACGAATAAGTGGTATCTTACAAATTACTGGATTAACGGCAGCCAATGTAGAGAAAAAAGCGTCTGGTGTAACCTTAAGAACTGTTCAAGTTTCTACGTCTAATCTTAAATTAGCTCCAGAACGTTTCGAGAGCTGTTTAGCCGTCATCTACAACTGTAATTTCGAACCTAATATAGGTGTTGAAACTATAGAAGGTGTAAAAACCTTTAACGAAGGCTCAGGAGATATGCAAATGAATGTGAGTAGTAATGCAAGTTTTAAACGTGAATTTTTACCATATTCTGCAATTATAAAAGGTATAGTTATCCCATCAGCAACAGTTGCGTCACAAATTTATCCTCGTGTTAAGTCAGATTTTACACCTACTAGTCTTACAGTTGATGCAAGTATTCCATTAGGTCCAAATCCAGTAATTATTACTGGATTCTTTGCCGACCCAACTAGTACTGATGCCAATTTTGAGTACATACAACTAATGGCTACTCAAGATCTTGATTTTAGACAAAAGAATTTTAGTCTATTTACAACGAATAATGCTGGCGCTTCTACTCCAACAGGCTTTCCTGTTAACGGTTGGGCTACTGGCGACTTGAGGACCTATAAATTTAATATTACTAGAGGTACTGTAGCAAAAGGTACTTTCTTTTATGTTGGTGGTAATAAAGTAATCAATGGCAATGGCTCTACCGATATTAGCAATGCTAACTGGGCAGTGAGTAAGCAATATGCTAATATAGATGGTGATAACGGTATTGGAACTAAGACATCAAATTTATTGGCTAATACAGGTAACGCTGGAGGAATTGCAGTTTTTGCAACTACCAACGTTGATCTAAACACTGTTCCATCTGATGTTATTTTCTTTGCTGGTGGTGGTAGCTTATTTGGAAATGGTGTTGGTTATGCTATATGTGATAATGATCGTTATAAAAGAAATAATGGAGCCACTTTTCAGCCTTTTTATACACAGGGTACCAATACAACCAAAGTAGGGGCTAATCCTGGTGTTAATAGTTTCAGTTATTTGGGTGGAGTATATGATGCTACAGCTAAAAAATGGGTAGGGTCTCTACGTGTAGACAAACCGATTCTTACACCTAAAACCCTTGCTGATATTGAAGGAAAAGCTGATGTAACTAAGGTTATAAACTAATTATGAATAGAAGATCATTTATACAAAAGTCAAGCTTATTAGCTACAACTTTATTTATTAGCCTAAAAGCTCATTCCTTTTTTGACACCGTAATCAAAATTTCTGGTCGTATAACCAGCAAGGGAAAAGGTATTGCAAACGTTGTAGTTTCTGATGGATTTAATGTAGTGCAAACAGATGCGGATGGTAATTATACTATTGAAGTAAATATTTTAGCCAAATTTATTTGGTTAAGCACACCATCAGGGTATGAGTTTAAAACGGAAAGCTATTTAGCTAAACACTATGAGAAATTTGCTACTTCAACAAAGCTAAACTTTGAACTAAAAGCATTGAGTAGAAATGATGATAAACATAATTTCATCATTTGGGCAGATCCGCAAGTAAAGAATAAAAAGGATGTGGAGAAAATGATGACCTATTCTGTACCAGATACAAAAAAAATCATCAAGTCTATGGGAAATACCCCTGTTCATGGTATTTGTGTTGGTGATATCGTTTGGGATAACCACGAATTATTTGCAGACTATAATAAAGCAGTGGCTGAAATGGGTATTCCATTCTTTCAGGCTTTAGGTAATCATGATATGGATTACCGCATGGGCGGAGATGAAACATCCGATAAGACTTTCAGTGAGCATTATGGGCCAACTTATTATTCTTTTAATAGGGGTAAAGCGCATTATATTGTTTTAGATGATGTGAGGTATTTAGGTACCGAACGCAATTACGATGGTTTTATAAGTCAAGCCCAATTAGATTGGATGGCAAAAGATTTACAACATGTTGCCAAAGATGCTTTGATAATCATTTCACTACATATTCCTGTTAATAGTGGAGTTAAAAATAACGAAGATTTCTTTAAGGTTATTTCCGGATTTTCTAATGTACATATCATGTCTGGTCATACCCATTACAACAGAAACATGATTACAAATGATGTATTTGAACATAACCATGGAACAGTATGTGGTGCTTGGTGGACTGGTCCAATTTGTGAAGATGGAACGCCTAGTGGATATGGAGTATATGAAGTTAATGGTACTGATTTAAAATGGTATTACCAACCAACAGGCTTAGATAGAAAAGAACAAATTCGTCTTTACGTTGATGAGCTAACCAATCAAAAAAGGTTAATTGCCAATGTTTGGAACTATGATCCTAAGTGGAAAGTAGAATATTTTTTAGATGGAAAGCCGATGGGAATAATGGAACAACAAAAAGGATTTGATCCACTTTCTGTTCAATTATATAAGGGCGATAAATTACCATTAGGTAGAACTTTTCCAGAACCTAGAATGACAGATCATTTATTTATAGCCCATTTCGAGCCATCTGTTAAAAAAGTAAAAGTAGTAGCAACAGATCGTTTCGGAGAGAAATATATTTCCGAGATGAGTTAATAAATATAATTTATAATTGCTTAATAGTTAGCTAATAATACTGTTTTACTTTAGTAAAAATTAAACATTTTAATCAAAAAACAATGAAAAAAATTATTTTATTATTCAGTATTGTGCTATGCAGCCTAGTAGGTCGTTCACAAGTTTACGCTCATCTTGAAATTGAAGATGATTATACCGTTACGGAAGATAATGGAGACAATTGGAGTACTGAAACTAGAGGAACTTATATGGTTCGTTTTTATAGCGATGCAAGTATGACAACCCGGATTTATCCTACTTATGCAATCAACATACTATTTGGTCTAGATCCATCTGCAACATCTCCATTTCTACCTGATGGCGTTAGCCAAAATGGTCAGTATTTGATGCAGGAAGGTTATGATTTATTAGCCAGCGATGTTCTTTTTTATGGATCTTACTCCAACAATGAGGGCAACAGTTATTCAAGAAGTTATTACCTGCGTTTGTTGTCAAGCCCAGACTATATTATCATTCCATAATTTTGCGGTATTGCCTTTAGTAAAGGTACATTGCTAATTATAAGGTTTACTGTTGTTAATCCTTTGCTAATAACATTTACTGGAATCTAAAACAGGACAAAGAGCTATTTATTTTAATAGCTCTTTGTATATTTAATTACAAATGATCAAATAAAACAACCATGATTTTACAATCATATAATGAATTGTTTAAAGTCATGGTAGCTTACCGCTAAAAGCATATTTAATAAGATGAAAATTGTAAAAACACTATCTTTAGGTTTAATCACCTTTTTAGGCTATTCTTGTCAAATGAGTGCACAGACAGCCAAATTTCCTGCCTTTAGTGCAGAAGCCCACAGAGGTGGTAGAGGTTTAATGCCTGAAAATACCATTATTGCAATGCAAGATGCAATGAAATTTGATTCTATTACAACCTTAGAAATGGATACTCATATTACCAAAGATGGGAAAGTGGTAGTAACACATGATGACTACTTAAGTCCTGGTTTTATGCTTACTCCAGAGGGAAATGAAATTCCTAAAACCGACAGTAAAAAGTATGCAATCTACCAAATGGATTATGATCTTTTAAAAACTTTTGATATAGGAACAAAGATAAATACAGGTTTTCCACAACAAAAAAAGATTAAAACCTTTATTCCTTTATTATCTGATTTAATTGATGCTGTTCAGAATGATATTAAGGTTAAAGGCAAAAAACAAGTATTTTACAATATCGAAACTAAATGTGATGTTGCTGGAGATAATGTCGTTAATCCAACACCAGAAGTTTTTGTAAAGTTATTAATGGATGTTATAGAAAGTAAAAAAATTACCCCTTATGTGGTTATCCAGTCTTTTGATAAAAGAACAATTCAAATCATTAATCAAAAATATCCTGGTGTTAAAACTTCTTTCTTGGTAGCCAATAAAAAAACCTACGAAGAAAACATAGCTGATTTAGGTTACAAACCATTTATTTTAAGTCCTAATTATAATATGGTTGATGCTGATTTAGTTAAAAAAGCACATGCTGATGGAATTAAAGTTATCCCTTGGACAGTCAATACAATTGAAGAAATCAATAGATTAAAATCTTTAAAAGTTGATGGCATCATCACAGATTATCCTAATTTGTTTTAATATACAATTTACTAATCTAAATCGACCTAAATAATACATGAGTTTTAGACTTTTTCCACCACCAGCAGCGCATAAACCGTTATTGCCAGAATCTGAAATCGATGCTGAATATAAATCGCAGAGAATTAAAGTTTTTTTAGGGATATTTTTAGGTTATGCTGGTTATTATTTAGTTAGGAAGAACTTTTCATTGGTAATCCCAGAACTGGAGAAGCAAGGTTTTTCTAAAGGAGAACTTGGTATAGCATTATCTAGTGTTTCCATTGCCTACGGTTTAAGTAAATTTATAATGGGTAATTTTTCTGATAGAAGCAATGCAAGAATTTTCTTAGCAATCGGATTGGTTTTATCTGCGGTAACCATGATTTTTATGGGAGTTATACCGTATGCGACATCTTCAGTTACAATTATGTTTGTTCTGCTATTCATAAATGGATGGTTTCAAGGCATGGGTTGGCCTCCTTGTGGCAGAGTGGTAGTGCATTGGTATTCTGTCAGGGAACGAGGTACAGCGATGTCTATCTGGAATGTTGCACACAATGTGGGTGGAGGTTTAGTTGGGCCTATATCAATATTGGCAATAGAAATTTTTGCTAATTGGCATGCGCAACTCTACTTTCCAGGATTGATTGCTTTGGTTTTTGCACTAATTGCTTATATTTTTGTTAGAGATACACCCCAATCCTGTGGTTTACCACCAATTGAACAGTACAAAAATGATTATCCAAAAAATTATTCTGCAGATCAAGAAAAAGAATTCTCAGCCAAAGAAATTTTCTTTAATTATGTTTTAAATAACAGAATGCTTTGGTACATTGCTTTTGCAAATGCATTTGTTTACCTAGTAAGATACGGGGTTTTAGATTGGGCCCCAGCCTTTTTACAGCAGGCCAAAGGATTTTCTATTAATGAATCTAGTTGGTCTTATTTTGCTTATGAGTGGGCAGGTATACCTGGAACATTATTATGTGGGTTGGTTAGTGATAAAATTTTTAAAGGACGAAGAGCACCCGCCACTGTTATTTATATGGCTTTAGTTTTGGTAGCTGTACTAGTTTATTGGAAAAATCCTCCAGGCAATGTTTGGATTGATATTTCTGCGCTAATTGCTATTGGTTTTTTAATTTATGGTCCAGTAATGCTAATTGGCGTTCAAGCTTTAGATTTAGTGCCTAAAAAAGCAGCAGGAACAGCAGCTGGGTTAACAGGCTTGTTCGGTTATTTAGGCGGTGCTTTATTTGCAAACATTGCAATCGGCTTTGTAGTTGATGAATGGGGATGGGATGGAGGATTTTTAGTTATCGTTGCAGCTTGCGTCTTAGCCATATTCTTTACGGCATTTACTTGGAATAGAGAGAAACAAAATCTAGCAGATCTTAAATAAGATATAAATGAAGATATTATTAAAAAAGGTTTCAATTGCATTAGGATTACTAATTGCATTAAATGTAAATCTTGCAAGTGCTCAAACAGTTAAATGGGACAGTACATATCGCCCAGGAAAGTATATAGAGCAAGTAGCCAAATTCAAAGCAGATGTTAAATCTAAAAAAGATTATGTTTTTTTAGGGAATAGTATTACTGCAGGTACAGATTGGGCAAAATTGTTAAGTTTACCACAAGCAAAAAATAGAGGTATTTCTGGTGATATTACTTTTGGAGTTTTAGAACGCTTACAAGATGTGATAGATGGTAAACCAAAAAAAATATTTATTCTTATAGGTATAAATGACATTTCTAGAAATATCCCTGACAGTGTAATTTTAGGTAATTACAAGAAAATTGTAAAGCGAATTAGAGAAGGGTCAAAGAAAACTCAAATCTATTTTAATACGCTTCTTCCTGTAAATGCTTCTTTCGAAAAGTTTAAAAACCATTATGGTAAGGATGAGCATATTCTTTATCTCAATAATGAGATTAAAAAAATAGCTGCGAAAAATGTAACTGTAATTGATTTATATACCCAGTTTTTAGATAAGGACAATCATTTAAAAGCAGAGTTAACTAAAGATGGTTTGCATCTTATTCCGGAGGGATATAAGGTATGGGCAGATTTTTTAAATGCTACTGGCTACTTAAAATAATTTTCAATCATCTTTAAAAAGAAAAGCCTCGATAATTGTCGAGGCTTTTCTTTTGTTAATTATTTTTTGCTGGGGGAGTTGGGGTTCCTTCTCCAGGTTTAGTCCCTTTGGGACCTCTTAATCCTTTGCCGCCTTTTCTATCTTTCATTTTGTCTCTCATTTTATCACGAGAAGCATCCAATGTTTTTTTCTGCTCTGGAGTTAAAATAGCATCCATTTTTTCTTTAGAAGCTTTCATGTAAGCCTTGCGTTCTTCCATCTTGTCTTTCATGGTACCTACGTCTTGCTTACGCCATTCATCATTTTTCTTAATGCGTTCTAACTCTAATTGCTGAACTTTGGTTTTTTGATCTGCATTTAAACTTAATTTTTGTTCCAATGCAGTCGCAGTTTTTTCAGCTCTTTGTTCTGGAGTTAATTTTTCTCTTTCAGGTTTTTGTGCATAGCTAGCTGTAATTCCCATTACTACTAAAGCTACCGTGTAAAATAATTTTTTCATCTGTATATTAATTGGTTGTTTAATAGCATAGATGTAAAAAGTAAGCCAGAGTTTAATCAGCCTCTGTTAAATTATGTTAATTCTTATTTAATTGAGAAATTGATTTTTGCATTTGTGCCATCATACTAGAGAGAGTTTCTATAGTAGGTTCTGGTGTTGGATCTGGTAAAGTAGTAGATATATATGCTTTTGCTCTCCATATCTCTAAAATATCATCAGCAGCAACCGAGTAAGGATCGTAGACTGTATTGTCTGAAATTAATTTGAGCTCTTTGTTCTCTTTAAAACGATTGCCTGCTCTTTTATATACTACACCTTCATTTTTGCTAATGATTACATAAGTTTCTCCTGTTTTAACATCATTCCAGTTATCCATATATTCACCAATAATTACACTACCGGGTTGAATAGGTAACATCGAATCCCCCATAATTTCAAAGGCTCTAAATGTTCCCTGTTTTAAAGCGGGTAGGGGAAGTTGAAATTTAGGTAAGTCTTTTACGTATTGTGGATCTGAAAAGCCATTTAGATAACCAGCACTTGCCTTAACAGGAACAAGTTCTATATTCTCATTATCGTTTTGATCTACAGATATACTTAACACTCTTAAATTAGAGCCTTGACTTTTTGGTTTTGGTTTCCAATTGTCATTTATAGTTTCATTGATAAACTCATCAATAGTTAAATCAAAATATTCTGCTATTTTTTTTAGTAAATCATATTTTGGTTCTGCTCTATCTTCTTCATAGGCTCCAATCAATGAACGTTTAATTTCCATAGCATCAGCGAATTGTTGCTGTGTATGACCTTTTTTCTTTCTTAAGTATTTAAGGTTGCCTGAAATGTTTGACATAAAAAATAATTTTAAAATAAATTTGTTTTTACTAAAATTGTTAGTATTATTGTGCTCATAAAGTTAGTAATATTTATTAAAAGTACAAACATTTATCTAAATAATTTAGTTTTTAACCTTTAAGCCGAGAAGTCATGAAAAAATTTGTTTATATCGTAACCGACAGAAACCGCACTAGTTTACATGTAGGAATGAGCGCAGATCTAATTAAAACGCTTGATTTCTATAAACAGATGCCTAACTTATTTTTTGATAGCGGCCAGCAATTAACACGTTTGGTTTACTTTGAAGAGTTTAAAACTGAATCTCAGGCATTGAACCGTTTTAAAGTAGTTAGTCGCTTTACAAGACCTCAAAAAGAAAGAATTGTTCGCTCATGTAATCCTGATTGGATTGATTTAACTATTGGTCTTGATTTCGAAAATATCATTTATCAGAAAAAGTTAAATACTCAAGTTGCATTACCCTTAAGTATTTTATCCTAATATCAGTATATAAAAAAAGCATCCCAATATTTGAGATGCTCTTTTTATGTTTTGAGATTAATCTACCAACCTGGGGCAAAATTTAAACCAAACACACCTTTGCCACCCAAATCTCTCCGTTGAAAAGGAAATGCATAATAAGGTTCAATTATAAGTGCACCAAATAAGTTTACCCTTAAAGAAACACCAACACTCATTGCCGGCACTCTTTCATTGGTAACCTGGGCTGTTCGTGGTTTACCTTGTTTATCCAAAACAGGATTACCTTGCTGATCTAGTAGTGGAACAGTTTGATAGGTAGGTTGGCCCTTGAAAACCACTTTTGAATCTTCATTCCATGATAAGCCAGCATCAAAGAATACATTTAAATCTGAAAATAAAAGTCTAGATTGTATTTGAGCCAATTTTTTAGGGCCAGTAAAAGGTAGTCTAGCTTCAAAATTAAATACAGCCAATTTACTTCCAGATAATTGATCTATATCAAATGTTCCAGTAGTTTGATATTTGCTATTATAAAATGAATTGGCTTCATATCCTCTAATGTAATAACCATAACCAGCATATAATGGATAAAGATTCTCTCCATCTCTACCCAGCCTTAAATAATTATAGGTTCTAACTGCAAAAGTAACAGGTTTTGCTCTTAAATACTTTCTAAAATCTACAGTTACAGCAGAAAAACTAAAGTCTCCAAAATATTGTTCCGCACCAACTCGATATCTAAATCCATCCAAAGGAGCTGTTAGCCCATTTATAGAATTATCTCCTACAAAAGAGGCATTGGCCGAAAATATGGTAAATGGATTAAGAGGAATTCCTAAAGTGTTTGTTGCTTCAGAATTAGATACTTTTTGTCTTTCTGCACCTAAATAATATCCACTTATATCTTGATATTCATTATACCTATCTAAACGATAACCATAATGAGAAAATGCAGTTCCTGCTTCAAACCTGTGAACTTTACTAAAAGGATAAGATGCAAAAACTTCCAACTTATCTTCAAAAGTTCTTAAAATATTTGTACTAATTGTATCAATTGGTTCTGAGCTATATTGTGGATTATAAAGTCCATATGTTGTAAAACCAGTTATATAAGGTATATGAGAAACTGCAACACCCCAGTTAATTCTATTTTTTTGATTGATATATGCGGCTAAACCTCCAAAATCATAAATTTCTCCATTGATAGATAAGTTAGCAATAATTTGGTTACGGCCTAGTATATCGCTAAACATCCCAATAATACCACCCTGTAAACCAGCCCCAAATCTACTTGCAGAAACCCCAACACCACTATTTGCTAAATAATCTAATTTAAATTTAGGTCTATAAGCTACAGTTTTCATAGAATCTGTTGTTGTCTTCTCAAACCTATCAAAGTTGCCCAAATTAGAGTTAACTATATTTACACCTACGTTTTCCATTGGGGGCAATATCGCAGCGTTAAAGTTTACATCTTGCGCATTAACAGTTTTAGCTTTAAAATTGCTTAAGGTAGAATTGTACAACGTATAGCGTTGGTAGCGATAATAACTATAAATGATATCATCATCTCTTGAAACAGTAATAGCAGGAGAGAACTCTGTAATACCACTTATACCTGTAAAATAATCTGTTAACTGTTTAACACTATTGTCGCTTAAGGTTACTTCATATAAGTTTCTGAAACCGTCTCTGTTACTTAAAAAGAAGATGCGTTTACTATCGCCAGAAAACTGTGCATTTAGATTATTTGCACCATTAAATACAGGAACATTGCTCAAAGTTTTACTAGCAATGTCATAACTTGTTAAGTTTAATGGGTTAACAGCACTGATGTTCCCACTTGACATTGCTGCCCTATCTGATGAAAAAACAAGCTTAGTTCCATCTGGAGAATAATTAGGAGCATAATCAGAAAACTCATCATTGGTTATTTGAGTAACAACTTTTGTGTCTAAATTATAAGAGAAAATATCACTCTGTCCTTCAACCATTCCCGAAAAAGCAATATCTTTTCCGTTTGGAGCCCATGTTAAATTACTAAACTGTTCTACATTGCCCATATCTGTTTTTAAAACAGTATTGCCATTTGCAACATCAACAATAAGCATTTGATTTTTTCCCTTACTAAAAATACTAAAGGCAAATTGTTTGCTATCTGGCGACCAAGTTCCTGCAGATTCAATGAAGTTAAAATCATCAATGTGAGAGTTTGCAACTTGACTAGTTAACTTTCTTAAGATTTTACCTGTTTTAGCGTCTGCTAGAAATAAATCGATACCAAATAAGTCTTTTTCAGATAAAAACGCCAAAAATTTACCATCAGGACTAATAGCTGGAGCAACATTCATATTTCCAGCATTCTTATTGTCTATAATTTTAGTTCCAGAAATTTTAATTTGAGAGCTATCTGCTTTTAATAATGGCCTGTAATGTTCTTCAATAGAGTTTTTCCACAATCCTGATAAAGTTCTGTCGTCAAACCCAAAAGTGTATTTAATTCCATTTTCATAACCAAACTTAGCTGTGTTTTTAAACAATGGCACAATAGTAGTATCCCCATAAAGAGACCCTACAAATGTCCAAAAAGCTTGTCCATAACGATAAGGGAAATATTTATTTGAATTGGTTAAATCTTTAAGTGAAGGGATATCTCTATTTAATAATGCATCACGCATCCACATAGATGTAAATGCATCTTTTTTACCAACAGAAAGATATTCGGCCATACCTTCAACCATCCATAAAGGTGTATTTCCAATATTTTCTAAGCTAATAGAGTCTTTCTCTAACAATACGTGATATTGAAAAGCGTGTACCAATTCGTGTCCAAGTACATGCCTTGTTTGGCTACTCAAATCTAAAACAGGCATAATAATTCTGTTCTTTAATGCCTCGGTAACACCACCGGTACCCACGCCTGGAGAACCGCCACCTAATGCAGTTGTTTGCTGAAAATCTGGATGATTACTATATAAAATAATAGGATTTTTAGTTAAAAATGTATCACGAAAAACTTCTTGATGCATTTTATACCAAGTTTCAGCATCCTGAGCGAATTTTTTTAGGAGTTTATCATTCTTAATATAATAATAGATCTCGAAATGTGGTGTTTGTAATACCTTGAAATCAGCATTCTTATATCGAACTACATTTTGCCCAAAATACTGGGCTTTAACAGAAATAACAGATGTTAAAACCAATAATAATATTAGTAATAACTTTTTTATAAAAGTAAAATTTCTATTCATGGTGTGATTTTTAAGAACAATATGATGGTTAATTTACGATATAATATGCTTTATAGTTTTATGAACACTAAACTAGTCCCCACCGTTTTTATTTTTTTCTTTTTCTTCTTGTCGTTGCTTTCTGCGCAGTTCTCTTTCTTCCTTTTTAGTTAATGGAACCGTAGGGGTAGTGGTAGGACTTGGTTGTGTTTCTGGAACTTTCTTTTCTTCTGTTTTTTTAACTTCCGTTTCAGGTACTACAACTGGTTGTGTTTCAATAATTGGCTCTACCATATCTAATGAGTCCACTAATGTACTATCAACAACTGTAGTGTCAACTCGTTGTCTCGGTGTAGGACAATTATATTTTATATTGATTTCTACCTTCGCTTTAGGGAATGGACCATAGGTATATCCACTGGTTGGGTCATGGTAAACCTTCTCCATAAATTTGGCAAAAATTGGTAATGCTGTTCTAGAGCCTTCACCAGTTTCTCCGTTTCTAAAATGTGCTGTGCGTTCATCACATCCAACCCAAACACCCGTTACTAAATCTTTGGTTATGCCCATATACCAAGCATCAACATAATCTGATGAGGTACCAGTTTTACCACCAATTTGGTTATTCTTGTTAAATAGATCCCACTCCCAAAGTGCTTGCGAGGTTCCACCTGGTTCTTCCATACCGCCTCTAAACATATATAACATTAACCAAGCAATTTCCTCAGTTAAAACTCGTTTGGTTTTTGGCTTAAATTCTTCAATTAAATTGTCATTTTGGTCAGTAATTTTCTCTACAAGAATAGGATCTGTTTTTACACCTTCATTTAAAAAAGTACTGTAGGCTTTAACCATTTCAAAAACAGTAACATCATTTGGCCCCAAACTTACAGATGGAACAGATTCTAAATTGCTTTCTATTCCACATTCATGTGCCCATTTTACTACATTATCCGATCCAACTTTTTCAGTTACCTGTGCAGTTATGGTGTTTACAGACTTAGCCATTGCCCAACGTAATGACATTTCCTGATAACTATTACTCCAATCGGCATTTTTAGGCTCCCAGTATTCAGTTTTACCTTTATTTTGGTAGGCTATTTTTACTGGTTTATCTACAAAAGTATCGCAAGGGCTCATTCCGCTTTCTAAAGCTGCTAAATAAGCAAAAGGTTTAAAGGTAGATCCTGCTTGGCGTTTTGCTTGGTTAACATGGTCATATTTGAAAAATTTATGATCGATACCGCCAACCCAGACTTTAATTTTACCGCTCTTAGGTTCCATGGTCATCATTCCAGCATTCATGATTTTTCCATAGTAGCGGATAGAATCCATCGTGCTAAATAAGGTATCTCTATCTCCTTTGTAAGAGAAGATTTTCATCTTTTTTTTCTTGTTAAAATAAGCATCAATAGAATCAGTATTGTTGTTAAATTTCTTTTGCAACATGGCATAAATAGGTAGGTTCTTTTTAGCCCTATCGGGATAGTCTACTTTTTTACGTTCAGAATCTTCCCACGGATCTTCATTACCCCATACATTATAAAATCTTCTTTGGATGATCCTCATTTGATCCTTAACTGATTCTTCTGCGTAGCCTTGCAACTTAGAATCGATAGTAGTGTAAATTTTTAAACCATCTTCATATAAATCGTAGTTATTCTCCTTGCACCACTCTTCTAAATATTTATCAACTGCAGCTCGCAAATAAGAATCGCCGCTGCTGGCATCTCTCATTTTACCTTCTTTTAATTGTATTGGAAGTTTGGAAAGTAATGTTAAACTATCTTTACTTAAATAATTGTACTTGTTCATTTGATTAAGTACTATATTTCTTCTATTTAAAGCACCTGCTGGATTTTTTGTTGGGTTATAGAGATTTGTACCTTTTAACATACCAACAAGTAAGGCAGCTTCATTGACTTGTAAATCTTTAGCTTCTTTATCAAAATAAATTCTTGCTGCTGTTTTAATACCATATGCATTATTTCCAAATGAAACGGTGTTTAAATACATAGTTATGATATCGTTCTTCTCATAATTGGATTCTAATTTCATGGCCGTCATCCATTCTTTAAATTTAGAGACCAATGTCCTAACTAAAGGGACATGTTTAATTAAGCCCGAAGATTTGCTGTAGCGAGTGCGATATAGGTTTTTTGCCAATTGTTGTGTAATTGTACTTGCTCCTCCATCTTTTCCCATTCCTACAATAGCTCTTCCAACTGCTTGAGCATCAATACCCCAATGGTTATAAAAACGAACATCTTCTGTGGCAACCAATGCATGGATTATGCTAGGAGAAATTTGATTAAAATCAACTGGGGTTCTATTTTCTTTAAAATAGCGACCAATTAGAACACTATCAGCGGTATATAATTCTGAACCAACTCTTTGTGCTGGTTTTTTAATATCAGCATAGCTTGGAGAATAACCAAAAAGCCATAAAAAGTTAACTTGTAACGCACAAAAGAAAATAACTATGAAATATATAAGTAGTGTAATGTAGCGAACGTATTTATTTTTTATTTCTCGAAACATGGTATAAAGATGGAAAAAACGTGAATTATTATCTGTTAAAATAGTGTTAAACTATAAAAATGTTTAAAATTATTTTCATACAAAAAAAACGCAAAACAAGAGTTACTTATGGTACGTTTTGTAAATAATGATTAAACAGATTCTAAGTACAAATTAACGTATTTAATTTACTTAAATTTTACTCTATATTTAAAAATAAAACAAAACATTAACCTTTAAAAAACTTACCCTTTGAAAACCAACACAAAAAATTATTTAGTAAAGCCAGATGGCAAATTTTCTCTTAAAGATTTTAGTACAACTTACAACGGTCATTTAAATAAAAGTGATGGCAAAGAAGAGCTAGAAAAAGTAAAAGACGAACTCTCTGTACTTCAAGAAACGTTATATGCTGCTAATTCTCATTCCTTATTAATCATTTTTCAAGCTATGGACGCGGCCGGTAAGGATAGTGCTATTGAACACGTTATGTCTGGATTAAATCCTCAAGGTTGTCAAGTATATAGCTTTAAAACTCCAAATAGTGAAGAGTATGAGCATGATTATTTATGGCGACACTATAAAGCTTTGCCAGAACGTGGCAGAATAGGAATTCATAATCGCTCACATTACGAGAATGTATTAGTTTGTAAGGTACATCCAGAATATGTAATGAGCGAACGTATTCCAGCTTATGATGATGTTAAAAAAATTGATAAAAAATTCTGGAATAATAGATACGAGAGCATTAGAAATTTTGAAAGCCACCTGGTAGAAAATGGAACTATCGTTATTAAATTTTTCTTACATGTAAGTAAGGATGAACAAAAGCAAAGGTTTTTGGATAGGATTGAAGATAAATCTAAAAATTGGAAATTTTCTGCTGGAGATTTAAAAGAAAGAGCATTATGGGATAAATACATGACTGCCTATCAAGATGCAATTAGAGAAACCTCTACCGAAAAAGCTCCCTGGTATGTTATTCCTGCAGACAATAAGTGGTATACGAGATTAGCAATTAGTCAAATAGTTGCTGAAACATTAACAGCAATGGATTTAAAGTTTCCGGTATTGCCTGCAGATGAAACAGCCGAATTAGAGGTGCTAAAGCAACAACTTTTAAATGAGATTTAATTTCATAAGCATATGAGTTCTCAATGTTATAAGCATGCTTTGCCTACGCTTATTTAAATTAATGATTATTCATTTTTTACTAATAAATTAAAATATACCTTTGCATCGCTTTTTGGTTCCCGATTTTCGAATTAGGATTAAAAGGGAATACAGTGTAAATCTGTAACTGTCCCGCAGCTGTAAGCTCTAAAAAAAGTTTTTCAAATCTACAGTCACTTTCCCGATAAATCGGGATGGGAAGACAGGAAAACTAGAGTAAGTCAGAAGACCTGCCTAAAAGTTTAATATTTCATAGCTTTCGGGGATTGAAGCTAGGAGTGGGACTTTATTATACTCATTTCTATTCTGATTCTGTTGCTGTGTGTGAAAAACTCACAACAAATGAACAAAAAAACTAAATTAATTGCTGCAGGTCTAGGACTTGTACAATTAACCCTTTTGGGTAAATCTGCTATGGCACAAGATGCCAAAACGTTAAATGAAGTGGTTATTTCTACCACAAAAAATGAACAAAAACAATCACAAACAGGTAAAGTAGTAACCATTATTACAAGTGAAGAATTAGCTCGCAGCAGTGGAAGAAATTTAGCTGACCTACTAAATCAACAAGCTGGTATTACAGTTGTAGGGTTTGGAAGCAATGCTAGTAAAGAAAAAAGCCTTTTCTTTAGGGGTGCTGGTAGTTCTTATGCTGTAATTTTAATTGATGGAGTTTTAGCTACAGATCCCTCAGTTTCAGGATCATCTTTTGATTTAAGATTATTGGCAATTGATCAAATTGAAAGAATCGAAATTTTAAGAGGTGGTCAATCTACCATTTATGGTTCTGATGCAGTTGCAGGTGTAGTAAATATCATCACTAAAAAAAGTGGTACAAAAGGCAACAATGTGTATGGTGTAGCAACTGCCGGAAGTTATAATACCTACAAGGGGACAATTGGTTTAAGTAGTAAAGTAGATGCTTTTACTTATAATTTAAGTTACAGTCATTTTAGAACTGATGGTATTTCTGAAGCAGAAAATCCAGTAGGGAACAATCTAGTTTTTGATAAAGACGGAGTAAAGCAAGATGCATTAAATGCGAATTTCTCGTTACAATTAGATAAAAGATTGAGCATAAATCCATTTGTTAGGTATTTTGAAGGAAGATTTGACTATGATGATAATGCTTTTACCGATGCAGGAAATACATCAACATCAAAGCATTTTAATGGCGGACTAAATGCGATTTATCAATTAGATAATGGAAAAATTACTTTCAACTATAGTCATCAAAATACAAATAGGAAATATATAAGCAAGTATAGTGGCCAATATCAGGGTAAAATGGATCTGCTAGATGTTTTCTACAATCAAAATTTAGGAGATAAAGTAAACATCCTTTTAGGCTTAGATAATAGAGCAACTTCAGTTACCCATTTTAATGCTACAAAGGATAGAGAGCCATCAGCAAATCTATTTAGTACTTATGCCTCGTTATTTCTACATGATTTAAGTGTGTTTAATTTAGAAGTAGGAGGACGTTATAATAAACATAATAAATATGGCGAAAATTATACTTATGTGGTTACACCAAGTATCAATCTTATTAAAGAAATAAAAATATTCGGTACGGTTTCTTCTGCTTTTAGGGCACCAACCTTAGAAATGCTATTTGGTCAATATGGAGCAAATTTAAACTTAAAGCCAGAGAAGGCAACAAATTATGAAGCTGGTGCAACTTTTAATTTCTTAAATGAAAAGTTAAACCTTCGTGTAGTTGGCTTTAAAAGAGATATGAAAGATGCAATTATCTATGGTTCAGTTGGGTATATAAATCAAGATCAACAAAAGGATAAAGGCTTTGAAATTGAACCAGGAGTGAAGTTTGATAGATTTTACATAAACGGATATTATGCTTATGTAGAGGGGAAGCAAATTGCAGGAACTACCATATCTGATATCCTATTACGTAGACCAAAAAATACGTATGGCGTAAATGCTGGTGTACAGGCTACTGAAAACTTATATTTAAGTGCAAACTATAAATTTACAGGAGAAAGAACTGATAGCGATTTTAGTACTTATCCTTCTGTTAATAAAATTTTAGATTCTTATCAGATATTTAATTTTTATGCAGAATATGCTTTAGCTAAAAAGCGTCTTAAAATCTTCGCCGATTTGAAGAACTTAACTGACGAAAAATATACTGAAATTATTGGTTACCGTACAATGGGCTTCAATATGAATGCTGGTGTAAGCTTTAATTTTAAATAATCTTCATACTTAATAATTAAAGCCTCGAAGAAATTCGGGGCTTTTTTATTTGTTTGTATAATCCATTTTAAACTTGCTCAAATCTGGCAACTGCTTTTTCTTTCTATTGAGCTCAAATTCATAAATTGCTCTACCCAAGTTTTTCATAAAAGGATAACAAACCGTTTCGTATTCATATTTGTTGTCGTTATAAATACCATCTTCATTACTTTGCACTACAGCAGTTAAAAAATATTCAACCTTGTTTTTAAAATCAACAAAGTAGGAGTTGTCGATGATAAATCCGTAGCTATCTCCATATTTATTAAATATCCTAATGTTTGGATCTAAAAAAGCTTCCTTCTCTCTTCCATAAAATAACATTTTAGCATAAGTTGGCCAAAATTCCTGTGGATCATATTTGGGATAATCGCTTTCTGTAGGTAGCTTACTCATATAGGTATAAATGAGTTTGTAATCCTCTATGGATAAATTGAATCTTTCCTTCACAGGATAAGCTTCAGGCATCATTAATCTTTTCATTAAGGACAGCTGATCAGCAATAGTGAAAACGTTTTTGTTGGCAAAACTATAGGGCTCATTTACCAATTGATCTTTGCTATCCATATAGCCTTTGCCAACAATTAAATTGGTTAATTCTAAAGGATATTCTTTGTTGTCATATTGAGCAGCTTGTTGATAGATTAGCTGATCTCCATTATAAAAATTTATAGCATTTGTGTGTTTAGCTGATTCGTCACCATCACCTATAGCTAAGCGATTTAAAATTCTACTTTCAGTTAAGCCGTATTTTTTAAGCTTTGAGTTAATTTCTGCTCTGCCAACAAACTCAAATAATCTATTAAAAGCATCATTATCACTGGTTAACAAAACCTTCTTTACATAATGAGCTATACTTGGTTTTCCATTTGCTGCACTTTCATCTTTTAATACTTTGGTTTGTCCTTTAAAACTGCTATCAGTTATCATAGTTAAATTAGCAGTTAACCCTTTGTTTTTTAATTCATTTACCCGCTCTAGTGCAAATATCACCCCTGCTAATTTTACTGTGCTTGCAGGATAAAAATAACGCTTTGCATTATAGTTGTAACTAAAGGTTTTAAAGCTTGGTTTATTATTTTTATCTCTATTAACTTGAGTGTACATAATTTGTACATCATTTTTATTATGATTATTTAAAATCTTGGCAAACAATTCAGGTTTGCTTTCCATCAGTTGCTGTAAGAACAGGGTATCTGTTTTTTGGGCCATTGTTTGGGTACTAATTAAGGAGATTAGGCAAAATAATAATCTATGCATATGCTAATTTGAGTCTTAAAGATAGGGTTTAATCATCTTCATAAAAAAAGATCTTTAATGTATAAAGCAAATTTTTTGCTTATAAAGAGGGTTGTAGTAATAGGTATATTTCTATTAGTGTAAATTGTCTATGCCCATAAATATTAAATAAAACAGATATTTTTTATTCAGCATTAAAAAAGCTAGTTTTGCATATCAATTTAAATATACAATGGAAAAAAAATCTAGTTACAGAACGGTAGTGCTTTTATTATTAATGTTAGTAATTATTGGTTTAAGAGTTATTGCACCACTTTCTCCTGATTTTAAAATAATAGCCAATTTCTCTGGCCTTGGAGCTGTAGCAATATTTGGCGGGGCTTATTTTAAAAATAACATCAATGCATTTTTATTGCCAATATTGGTTTTATTTTTAAGCGATTTAGGCCTTGTATTAACAATGGGTAAAGATTATGGCTTTTACGGCGGTTGGTACTATACTTATATCGCTTTTGTATTAATGGTACTAGTTGGTAAACTAATTATTAAAAAGGTAAATGTTCAAAATGTTTTTGGGGCAGGCATTGCTGCAGTTTTTATACATTGGATAGTTTCTGATTATGGTGTTTGGTTCGGTTCTACACTTTATCCGCAAACATTAGCAGGCTTTTGGGCTTGTTTGGTTGCTGCCATTCCATACGAGTTAAATTTCCTATATGGAACAATTGCTTATGCTGCTATTATGTTTGGTGCTTTTGAAACTTTAAAAGTTAAATATCCAGCTTTAAGCTTAAATAGAAATTCAGCTTAAAATTTTAAGCTAAACAATAAATTGAAACCCTTTTGTATGAATACAAAAGGGTTTTTTATTTAAATTTGAATAGAAAATCCATTAAAAGACATAGAGGGATGAAAAAGAGGTTAGTTGTTTTAACAGGTGCAGGGATTAGTGCAGAAAGTGGCATAAAAACTTTTAGAGATGCTAATGGACTGTGGGAAGGGTATAACGTAATGGATGTGGCTACTCCAGAAGCCTGGGAGAGCAATCCAACACTAGTACAACAATTTTATAATGAAAGAAGAAAGCAAGTTTTGCAAGCTAAACCTAATGATGCACATTTTACCTTAGCCAAACTTGAAGATGATTTTGATGTACAGATCATTACACAAAATATTGACGATTTACATGAAAGAGCGGGTTCTACCAATATAACGCACTTGCATGGTGTAATTACTTTTGCGCAGTCTGATAAAAATTCATCCTTACTTTATCCTATCAAAGGGGATGAAATAAAAATGGGAGAGTTGTGTGAACTGGGTTCGCAACTAAGGCCTCATGTAGTTTGGTTTGGTGAGGCGGTGCCCATGATAGAAACTGCTGCTGTAATTTGTGAAGCAGCAGATTTGTTTTTGCTTATTGGTACATCTTTAGCAGTATATCCAGCTGCTGGATTAATAGATTTCGTTCCTCATCAGGTTCCTAAATATATAGTTGATCCTAACATACCATCGGTAAATCACTATAAAAATATTATTAAAATAGAAAAATCAGCTACAGCTGGATTAAAAGAAGTTTACAATATACTAAAAGCCAATGCCTAAAATACCTGCAGTATTTAATTGGAGCGGAGGGAAGGATAGTACTTTAGCCTTACACCACATACTAGCTCAAGAACAATATGATGTACATTATTTGCTTACCACAGTAAACGACTTTTTTAATAGAGTTGCAATGCATGGCGTTAGGGAGACTTTATTGTTAGAACAAGTAAGTAGCTTAAAAATTCCTTTAGTTCAAGTACGCTTGCCAGAAATGCCTGATATGGATATTTACGAGAGGAAGATCACTTTACAATTAGAGCAGCTTAAAAGCGAAGGTATTTA
Organism: Pedobacter polaris; assembly: GCF_005116505.1. Classification (GTDB taxonomy): domain Bacteria; phylum Bacteroidota; class Bacteroidia; order Sphingobacteriales; family Sphingobacteriaceae; genus Pedobacter; species Pedobacter polaris. Next base: position 552,543 of record NZ_SWBR01000002.1, on the reverse strand, counting down.
CCATTCTATATTTGGAGATATCTTTTTAGAAGATTTAAAAACTTATAGAGAAAATCAATTAGCTAAAATTGATATGAAAGCAGTTTTTCCTCTTTGGAAAAGAGATAGCTTAACATTGGTTAAAGAATTTATTGATTTAGGCTACAAAACAGTTGTAGTTTGCACGAAAGAGGGTTTGGAAGATTTTTGTGGAAGAATAATTGATGATGCATTTTTGGCTGATTTGCCTAAAGATATTGATCCATGTGGAGAAAATGGAGAATTCCATACTTTTGTGTTTGACGGACCTATTTTTGCTAAACCAATAGATTTTACATTGGGCGAGAAAGTTTTTAAAACTTTCCCAAGTCCCAATCAAAGTGATATTCCAACTGGCTATTGGTATATAGATCTAGTACCAGTTGATTAAATTTATTTCTTCTTAAATAACTTACTTAAGTTAGGCTTTATCCCAACGCTAATTGGCACTGCACTAAAACTTCTGTTTTGTATTTTACTAAAGCCATGCATATAACCAGCTTCAAGAAATAAAACTGCGTTACCAATATTGTATTCTGTACCTGCACCACCTTCTATCATTCCCATGCTATTGCTCTTGTTATTTAACTCTGCTTGTAGCGTAGTTGGGTTTACAGCTATTCTTGGTGTTAAAATTACACCGCCACCACCACCTGCAAATCCGTAAAAAGCAAATTTCCCACTTATTTTACGATACCCTAAGGCAACATTTAACAAATAGGTAGTTGTCCTTCCTTTTTGTAGTGCGTAGTTATATCCCGCATCTGGTGTAAGTTCATTAAAAGCATAGGCATGTAAACTTACTTTAGGGTACAAGAATAATCCTCCATTTCCCAAGCCTAAGTTTATACCTAAAGAAGTAGAAAATTTAGGCTTTAGGTAGTCTGCAGTTTCGCCAACTGGGAGGGAGAAACCTATGCCACTCATGCTATATAATTTGTCTGGTCTTGTTGTACTTTCTTGCGCTTTAGATTGATTAGAAATTATCAAAAATAAACTTCCAATTAGTGAAGCTAATAAATATTTTTTCATGATTAATGAGATTGTGTTTTAGTAAGAACAGCAGGAGTAGGGTATTGTTTGAAATGATGTTCCCAATAAAAAAAGCAGCACTAAAAGCACTGCTTAAATTAATAAAATAATAATTACTTAGGTTAGGAGATTCCATCTCAATTTAGGCCAAACTTCCCATTTATTTGGCTGTTTTGGCAAACAAAATTATATTTTTTATAATTATTTAATAATTTATATATCAATAACTTAAATATTATTATGTCAAGTTTAACTTATTAATTAGCACCTAATTTTCTGCTAAAATTGCTGAAAAATCAAAATTAAATTCTGAATACCAAATAAACTCATTAATTTACAGTTAGTTATATGTTTTATGTAAACTGTTACTGTTGTCTTTGGTAGGCTAATGAAAAATCCGCTCTCATCGTTTTAAAACGCTCTATAACTGTATTCATAAATTCTTCATCTATGATTTGAAAAATCTCATTTGCCCCTCCTCCTGTAAGGTCAAGTTCTGATAATTTATAGCTTTGTTCAAGCTGCCCCTGTTCAAATTTTACTATGTATTTTTGGTTCATATTAAACAAAGTAATCTTGCATGCAGGATGTGGCAATTCGGCAATTATTCTCATGATAATTTAAAGTTTTATTAAAAAATAATGAAGCTAATTAGTTTAATTAATAGCCATTATTTTCTCGTTTTACAAAATGTTTTTTTTACAAATTCACACCCATTTCTTTTAGCAAGAAATCAGCATGATCAATTTTTGAGGCTACCCACAATACATAACGAATATCAACACCAATAGAACGACTATAACTTTCATTCCAAGCATAATCATTAATAGTTGCGCCATAGGCACGATCAAAATTAACTCCAATTAACTCGCCATAGGCGTTCATGATGGGAGATCCAGAATTCCCTCCTGTAGTATCCATGTTGTATAAAAATGCAACAGGTACATCATTTAACTCTTTCTTTGCAAATAGGCCAAAATCTTTTGCGTCCCATAATGTTTTAATGATATTTGGGTAGGTATACTCTGGGTTTCCTGTGGCTCCCTTTTCCAATATACCTTTAACGCTTGTGTATGGCGACATGTAATTGGCATCAGCAGGAGAATAGCCCCTAACATGGCCATAAGTTAATCTTAATGTGCTATTGGCATCAGGAATAAAATCTTTCTTTAAAAATTTCTCCTTTACATTTACATAATCGCCCATTAGCTTATTTAATACGCCATCTCTTCGGTCTTTTTCTGGTTTTAATTCAGTTATTTGCATGGAGATATCTCTCTCGAACAGTAATAAACCATCATTATAATCTGTAATAGCCTTGCTGGACTTTAGCAGGTTATTGAATACATAGTTTTTGTCCTTCAACTTTGTTAAACCAAAGGTGTCGTTGATATATTCATTAATCATGGCTTCATTATTTGAACCCTTACTTATTATCTTATCAACTGCGTTCACTCTTTGGTTTGAATTAAAGAGAGCTGCATCTGTCATCATTTTTTTGAAAATCCTTCTGTCAACATCAATGTCATAAGCATCATAAACTACACTTAATCCTTGTTTTAGCTTTTCAATATTTGCATTAAAAAATATTTCTTTTTGTGAAGGTGGTTGCTTATCCATTTCTGTTTTAAACGCATTAAGTTGCTTAGAAATATTTAATAGGCTGGTAGAGGTATAAATCTGACTAAACCACATATCTCGGTAAACATCGCCGTTTAATTGTTTATAAAGCTGATCGATATCTGTCATTAAGTTGCCGTAACGAGCTTTGACTTCAACATTATTGTTAATAAATTGTGCTAAACCTGCATCTTCTTGCTTCTTTTGTGCAACCAAATCTATGTCACGCAATCCTTTTAGTTTGCCTCTATAGTTTTTCATTACATTGGCGTTCTTTTTAATTCGGGTAGCCAATTTCAATTCTGTTGTTTTATCTCTTTTGCCTATATTTTCCATAGTAGTATTCTGAAAATCGTACAATTCAGAAGTATAAGGAAGTAAATATTTTTGTTGAAAATCTATAAATTGCGCTGGGCGATGACGAAAAGTTTTGCCTGGATAACCTAAAATGAAAACAAAATCTTCTTCAGTTGTCCCCGCCGGATTTACTTTTAAGAACTTTTTAGGGGTATAAGGAATATTGTCTTTAGCATATTTTGCTGGTTTACCATCCTTTGAAACATAAGCCCTCATAAAAGAGTAATCTCCAGTGTGGCGTGGCCATACCCAATTGTCAGTTTCGCCACCATACTCTCCAATTTTGCGATTTGGTACATAAACCAAACGAACATCTAAAATGATTTTATATCTGAATAAAACATAGCTCTTGCCTATAAACATTTCAGAAACTTCTGCTTTAATGCTAGGGTCTTTTTTGTCTGCTTCAATTGCAATGTTCTTCATCGCATTGTTAATCATTTGAAGTCTTGATGCGGGATCTTCAATTTGAGCTACTGCGCCTAAAATTTGATCTGATACATCTTCATAACTATCAGTAATACGACATGTTAGGCCTTTTGCTTCAAGTTCTTGTTCTTTAGATTTTGCAACAAAACCATTGTTTAAATAGTCGTGCTCTGGTGTACTTGCCAATTGAACTGCACTAAATGCACAATGATGATTGGTAATGATTAACCCTTCATTTGAAACGAATGATCCTGTACAACCGCCCACATTTACTAATGCATCAACCAAACTTATTCCTTTTGGATTGTAAACTTCATTTTGATCTATTTTTAATCCAGCTTTTTTTAAATCTAGTTTATGTATTTCGCTAAGCGGAAACATTCCTTCTTCTGGTAAATTGTAGCCAAACTGAATAAATCCACTTAATAATAGTAAAGTAATTAATAAGGTTTTCTTGTTCATAGTGTTGTGTATAATACTTGTAAATTTCAAATCTAATGATTTTGTTTCTAGGATGGGTGCATTGTGGAATAGTCGTAGAATTGTTAATTATTCTATATCGAATCCAGATTATTTAATCATTTAGTAACTTTGTATCATGGCTGAAGACTTAACAATTGCTAAAACTGGCACCAAAGAAGAACAATATCAATCTTTAATACCTCAGATAGAGGCTTTGCTTTATGGCGAAACAGACTTAATAGCTAATTTGGCGAATGTTTGTGCTGCTTTAAAAGAACAGTTTAATTGGTTTTGGGTAGGCTTTTATTTAGTTAAAAACGATGAATTGGTATTAGGACCATTTCAAGGTCCTGTTGCTTGTACAAGAATTAAAAAGGGAAAAGGGGTATGCGGTGCATCTTGGGAAAAAGCTGAAACAATCATTGTTCCTGATGTTGATCAATTCCCAGGTCATATTGCTTGTGCTTCGGCATCAAAATCCGAAATTGTATTACCACTTTACAAAGGAGAAAACATTATTGGCGTTTTAGATGTTGATAGCGAATATCTTGCTCACTTTGATCATATCGACGAGCAGTACTTAAATCAGGTTATCAACTTATTAAATGCCTAAATTACCTTATTCTTTTTACCAACAAGAAGATGTTACTAGTCTAGCAGTTCAATTGTTAGGCAAGCAATTATTTACACTAATTGATGGACAACTAACTGGGGGAACTATTGTAGAAACCGAAGCATACAATGGTATAATTGATAAAGCTTCTCATGCATACAACGGAAGGTTTACACCACGAACTTCTACCATGTATGAAGATGGAGGGATATCTTATGTGTATTTGTGTTATGGCATTCATCACTTATTTAATGTGGTTACAAACACTAAGGATAATCCCCACGCTGTTTTGATAAGAGGAATTGAGCCTACTGAAGGTTTGTCAACCATGTTAGTGCGTAGAAATATGCAAAGTATAGCACCAAGAATAACGGCAGGGCCAGGTGCACTCGCAAAAGCCTTAGGAATAGATAAAAACCTGAATGCTAAAGATTTATTAGGTGATGAAATTTGGATTGAAGACAACGGTATTCATTTTAAATCAGAACAGATAATTGCTTCTCCTAGAGTTGGTGTAGATTATGCAGAAGATCATGCTTTGTTGCCTTGGCGATTTTACATCAAGGGTAACAAGTTTGTGAGTAAACCAAATTCTTAGCATCATAGCATTGGTTATTATTCAGACCTCTACACAGAGCCTTTAGAAACACTATAAAGACGAAAGATGAACGAAGGATGAACGTAAGATGAACGAAGGATGGATAGTTTACAATTATTATAACCTTATATTAAGACTGGATTGTTAAAAATAAGCCTTAATAAAATAAACTCTAAAACCTTTTCAATTTCTCCGGTGTTTCATAACTAAATACATTAGTTATGAAAAATGAAAAAAATATAGCCATACTTCAAGAAATGGCAGAAAAGGTAAGGATTTGTATGTTCACAACATTAAGTGCTGACGATGTATTTAGCAGTAGGCCTATGGGGACGGCTAAAATTGAAGATGATGGTAGCATTTGGTTTTACAAATGAATATTCTTTAAAAAGTAAGGAGATTTCTAAAGAGAATGAAGTTAATCTGGCTTATAGCGATCCATCAAGTAACACTTACATTTCCGTAAATGGGAAAGCGGAATTCGTAGATGACCAAGCTCGAAAAGATGCGTATTTCTCTCCACGTATAAAAGCGTGGTTTCCGGAAGGTGTTGAAGACCCAAATTTAATACTGATTAAAGTAAGCCCCTCTACTGCCGAATATTGGGATTCGAATTCTAGTAAGATGGTAGTAGCGTTTAAAATATTAAAGGCAATTGTAACAGGAGATACACCCGATTTGGGTAAACACGATACGATTAAATTTTAATCAGTTTAATATGTTAATGAAAAGTCTAGCCTTACGGTTAGGCTTTTTTTGTAATATTGCGATATGAATTTCGAGAATAATTTAGCCTTTGCCCAAGCTTTAGACCAACAAGATTCTTTAAGAGAAATGCGTAATGAATTTTTGTTTCCACAACAAAATGGAAAACCATTTATCTATTTGTGTGGTAATTCATTAGGATTGCAACCTAAAGTGGCAAGAGAGGTGTTAGAAGTGCAATTAAATAACTGGCAAAACCTTGCAGTTGAAGGTTGGTTCGACGGAGATTCACCCTGGATGTTCTACCACAAGGAACTAAAGAATTTGATGGCTCCAATTGTTGGTTCTAAACCCTTAGAAGTTTGTCCTATGAACACTTTAACTGTTAACTTGCATTTGTTAATGGTTAGCTTTTATCAGCCAAAAGCGAAAAAATATAAAATCATCATGGAATTTGGTGCTTTTCCATCAGATCAATATGCTATTGAAAGCCAAATTCGTTTTCATGGCTACGACCCCAATGATGCAATAATTGAAGTTAAACCTAGGGAGGGGGAATATACTTTAAGAATTGAAGATATTGTAAAAACCATAGAAGAAAATGGGGATGAAATAGCCTTAGTATTGTTTGGTGGTATAAATTACTTTACTGGTCAATGGTTTGATATGCCAGCGATTACTAAAGCTGGACACAAGATTGGTGCAATCGTTGGTTTCGACTTGGCACATGCTGCGGGCAATGTTCCCTTACAGCTACACGATTGGAATGTAGATTTTGCTTGTTGGTGCTCATATAAATACCAAAATGCTGGTCCAGGTGGAATTAGTGGGATATTTGTTCACGAAAAGCATTTCGGAGATACTTCTTTAAATCGCTTTGCAGGATGGTGGGGCTACAAAGAAGACCAAAGGTTTAAAATGGAGAAAGGCTTTATTCCAGAAGCAGGAGCTGATGGTTGGCAAGTGAGTTGTACACAGGTTATGCCAATGGCTTTGTATCATGCATCGCTTCAATTATTTGAAAAAGCAGGGTTTTTAGATAGCTTGAGAACTAAAAGTAAAACTTTAACTAGCTATTTATTTTATCTTATAAATCAAGTGAATAATACACTAGGAGAGGAGCAATTTAAAATTATTACCCCTCAAGCTGAAAATGAGAGAGGTGCGCAAGTTTCTATTATTGCAAAGGCAGATGGAAAGAAAATATTCGATGCATTAGTTGCTCATAATGTATTAGGCGATTGGCGTGAACCTAATGTAATTCGCTTAAGCCCAGTACCAATGTATAATAGTTTTGAAGATGTTTTTAGAACCGGAGAATTGTTGTTAACTATAAGCCAATCTATCAAATGATAAATTACAATCCCAAAGAATGGATAAGCTTTATATTCCATATCCACAAAGCAGATACTTTTAGAAAACTGTGGCCTTTAATGCTCAGTATAGCAATATTTTCTGCTATTATAGCTTTTCTAGAGCTCAATTATCTAAAGCTCGCAGAAACAGCATATATCAAAAATGTAGGCATGATGCATAGCCTTTTAGGTTTTGTAATCTCTATGTTGTTGGTTTTTAGAACAAATACATCTTACGACAGGTGGTGGGAAGGAAGAAGGTTGCTAGGTGCCTTAACTAATGTGAGCCGCAATTTTGCAATAAAAATTAAAGCATTAAACTTAAGTAAAGAGGATATAGAATTTTTTAAATATGGTATTCCTAAATATGCCTTTGCTTTAAAAGAACACCTTCGTGAGAAACAATATTTCGGTAAGGATAGCTTTTTAATTGAGATTGATGGAGGTAAACATATCCCAAATCAAGTGGCAACTAGTTTAGTAACAAGGCTATATAGCTTGCAAACTGAAGGAAGGATTTCTCAAGAGCAATTGATTACGCTAAGTAACGATGCGAACCAGTTTACAGATATTTGTGGTGGTTGTGAAAGGATTAAGAATACACCTATTCCATATTCATATAGTGCTTTTATCAAGAAATTTATCTTTATTTATGTGCTTACTTTACCAATAGGATGGGTTTTTAGTTTAGGCTATTTTGTAGTGCCAATTGTTCCGTTTATTCTTTATGTACTAGCAAGTTTAGAGCTAATTGCCGAAGAAATTGAAAATCCATTTGGTGTAGATGCAAATGATTTGCCTGTAGACACCATTTGTAATAACATTGAAAAACATATTGGCGAGATTTTAAGTTAGCTTAATTGCTCTATTGCAACATTGTTAGATTGCTTTAGTTAGGGCATACTAACAATTTAACAATCAAACCATATAACAATGCTGATGTTAAAAATAGCCTATCATCCAATTTATGCACATCCCTTGCCAGAGGGGCATCGATTTCCGATGCTTAAATATGAACTGATACCTGCACAATTATTACATGAGGGTACCATACAACAAGAAAATCTATTCTCGCCAGAACCTTTAACCGAAAAAGACATTATTACTACCCATGAAGAGGTCTATTGGCTACAGCTTAAGAATTTAACACTACCATTAAAAGAACAACGAAGAATTGGATTTCCGTTAAATGCGCAATTGGTAGAACGGGAGATAAGAATTGCAAAAGGAACCATTAATGGCGCTTTGTATGCTTTACAGAATGGCGCCGCGTTTAATGTTGCTGGTGGAACCCATCATGCAGGGAGTAATTGGGGTGAAGGGTTTTGTTTATTGAATGATCAGGCAATTGCATCAAACTATCTGTTAAATAATCATTTAGCTAAGCGTATATTAATTATAGATTTAGATGTTCATCAGGGAAATGGCACAGCAGAAATTTTTCAAAATGAGCAAAGAGTTTTTACATTTTCTATGCATGGAGCTAAAAATTTTCCATTTAGAAAAGAACAATCTGACTTAGATATCGCATTGCCGGATGAAACTGACGATGATGTGTTTTTGAGTAAACTTAAAGAAAGTTTAAAATTTGTATTCGAAAAACATCAACCAGATTTTGTTTTTTATTTAGCGGGAGTAGACGTTTTGGAAAGCGATAAATTGGGTAAGCTTTCGCTAACAAAAAAGGCTTGCAAACAACGTGATCAACTGGTTTTTGAAGCTTGTTTAAAACATCAAGTTCCAGTTCAAGTAAGTATGGGAGGTGGCTATTCTGCAGATATTAAAACGATTGTAGACGCTCACTGTAATACATTTAGGGTTGCTTTTGATCTGTATGGATAATTTAATGCTAACTTAGTTAAAAGATTTATTAATTTAAATTATGGAAATAGCTAGGCTTTTGCATCAAACTTTAAACAAAAGAGCAATTGAAAAAATTACATCTCGTACTTACTAATCCCTGTTCTGAGAATTGGAATGAAATGCAACCCGCTAAAGCTGGGCGCTTTTGCGATCAGTGCACAAAGCATATTATAGATCTTACTGCCAAAACTGATACAGAGCTCATTGATTTTTTTAAAAACAAAAAAGCAAATGTTTGTGGGCGGTTGTTATCAACACAACTTAATCGAGAGCTAACGGTGCCTCGTCAAAGACCTAACTGGTATTGGCTCATGCCAATTGCATTGGGAGTAAGTATTTTTTCGCCGTTAAAATCTTTGGGTTTTACTCCTATTATTAGTCAGAATGGAAATAATCCTTTACCTCGTAATTCATCTTCACAACAGTCTAATTTGGTCGAAGATCCTATAGTTGATATTGTAAAGGGGAAAGTAGTTGATGTAAATATTGGCAAACCATTAGTAGGTGTTAAGATTAAATACAAAAACTTTAATAATGTAGTAGCACTGACGGATAGTTCTGGCAATTTTACGCTTTCTGTAGCAGAAGAAGATAAAACTAATATCCTCTTGTTTGAAGCTGCTGGATATGACAAAAAAGAAATGTCAATAACAGCTGATATGGTTGTTAAAATGAAAGAAATAGTAATAATGTTAGGAGGCATATCGTCTATATCAACCACTAAAGAGCCGCTATATGTAATTTATTATGGTAATAAGAGTTGTGTGGCAAATGCTAATCAAGTTAAAAGTATAAATCCCAATTGGATTGAGAAACTAGATATTTTAAAAGACGCGAGTGCAACTGCACTTTATGGTTCGAAAGCTGCAAATGGAGTAATTTTGATGGGGATAAAGAAAGAGTTTAAAAATAAGATAGATTTCTCAAAAAAAGATTGATATAGAAAATGAGTAGATTTTATTTACTACTGCTGTGTATAATAATTATTGCTTGTAACAACCTAAAAACAACTGATACAAAAATAGATAGCATTGCTATAGAGAAAAATAAGCTCCCTAAAAATCAAATATTAACGATCAATATAGATTCTATTAAAAGAGAAATATTGACCTTAGATAGTTCAGTTAATGATACAACGGTTTATAAATTCTCATTAGACGAGAATTTAAGTGCTGAAGGAAATGAAGGAAAAGCATTTTATGTTGATAATCAGATAAAAAGATTGACTGTAACATTTTATGGAGAAATGGGTAGGTCTGTTTACACCTATGTTTTTAAGAATGATAAAATTAAAATAGAAGAAAAAATCCATGAATATGACATTGCTCTCTCAGGCAATATAAAATCCACTAAGATAAGTACTTATCAAATAGATTTTAATGGCAAAATTATTAGTAATAGTGGAAATGAAATAGATTTAGATACCTATTTTACCCTTAAAAGATCAATACCATTTACATTAAAGTAATCATCCTGTTTTAGGTTGATAACTCTAGTCATTGCGAGCCTCTGTTTTTCACAGGGGTGAAGCAATCTCCTTTATGCAATGAGCACTTAACCAGCAAGAAGATTGCTTCGTTCATTCTAATGACGATTTGATATGACAAAATCTCTCAGGGTGACATCTTTTTTATTCCTTACCTTCGCTTAATGTTAGAAATAGTTTATCAAGATGATCATTTAATCGCAATCAATAAACCACATGGCCTTTTGGTTCATCGCTCTAAAATTGCAAATGATGCAACTGAATTTGCCTTACAAATCTTAAGGGATCAAATTGGTAAACATGTTAGTCCTGTACATCGCCTAGATAGAAAGACAAGTGGGTTATTGCTATTTGCATTTGATAAAGATGTAGAAATTGCCATGCATAAGCAGTTTCAAGAAAGCGAAGTTGTAAAAAAATATATTGCTATTTTAAGAGGTTATGCGCCAGACGAACTAGATATAGATTATCCTTTGGCAAAAGAAAATGGCAATATGCAAGATGCCTTTACCTCTTTTAAAACTTTGCAAAGAGCAGAAATAGATGTAGCCTTTGGTAAACACGTAACATCTCGTTATTCATTGGTAGAAGCTACGCCAAAAACAGGACGAATGCATCAATTGAGAAGACATTTTGCACATATATTTCATCCAATTATTGGTGATAGAAAACATGGATGCAATAAACAGAATAAATTTTTTAAGGAGCAATTTGAAATGACAACAATGTTACTTCATGCATCAGAACTTTCTTTTATACATCCAGTTACAGGTGCTCAAGTAAACTTAAATGCTAACATTCATGATGAGTTTAAAAGGGTAATGGATTTAATGAAGTTTAGCAATTAATACAATAATTGGCTTAAATATTGAGTTCTAATATAGATATGAAACAATATTTACCATCACTTTTAGTACTTTCTATTTTATTAAGCAGTTGTTCATCTATTTATATACCAAGTGTGCCTAACACACCAATGCTAACTACTAAAGGAGAGGTAGCGGCAGGTGCACATATGTCTTTAAAAGGGAATTTCAATTTTAATTCGGCCTATGCTGTGAGTAATCATTTTGCAGTTCTAGCAAATGGCGGTTTTATGCAAAATGACAGGACTAAAAAGTATATTAAACATAAAATGATAGAGATAGGCGGTGGGTACTTTAATACTTTTGGCCCTGATAACAATCGTATTTTGGAAATTTATGCAGGTATTGGGAGTGGAAAAAGCGATAGATTGTTTAGAGAGTATGATGATAACCAGGCTCTGATAAGCTTAGATCATCAAAAAGCTGATTATGACAATAAATTTATCCAGGTAAATTACAGTTCTAAGAAGAGGAGTAATTTGCGTTTGTTTGGTGCTAATTTTGGACTGAATTATGGTACTGCATTGCGAATGAGTTTTGTAAATACAAATAATTTTTACAAGAATGGGCTTTTACAAGCTAATGAAGATAATATTTTTTTAGAACCTGTATTCTTTACGAGAATGATTTTAAGTGATCAAGTACAGTTGCAGTATACGAGTGGCAGTAATTTTGGACTAAAAAGTCGAAAATTTTTAAATGCTGGGAATTCTGTGTTTAGTATTGGTGCTGTTGTAAATTTAGGTAGAGCACCGAAAAAACAATAAGAGATTATTGTAAATTTGTTAGCATGAGATGGTTGCTAATTATCATTTGTTTACTTGTTTGCAATTCAAATGTAAATGCTCAGTTAAGCTTTGCAGAAAGATTTAATAGTTTGCAACAACTGAGTGTAGACAGCGGAGTTACTTTAACCTTTGACGAGCCTAGCACAATTGATGTCTCAAAACCAACAATACTTATTTTATTTGCCTTACCTAATGGGAATACTTCAGCTCAATCTTTTGGTAAAAAATTAGTAGGGGGTGATGATTGGCATTTCGATATTCAGCACATTGGTGCACAAACAGCATTTATTCGCAATACAGATCAAAAATCAAATTATATTGTTGCCTATATTGAAAATAACTTAAAAAGTTGGCCCGCTTGGAGAAAAAAGTTTGGTTACCAAGATGAGCGATTAACTACAATTGTAGAAATAACGAGAGCCAAATATCTTAAATATAACCCACAACTTATTTTAAGTTGCCATAGTGGAGGAGGAAGCTTTGTTTTCGGATATATCAACGCACAAACAGAAATACCAAAGTATATTCAACGAATAGGGTTTTTAGATGCAACTTATGGTTATGAAACAGAAAAGCACGCTGAGAAGCTTAAACGTTGGCTAAAAGCGAAAAATAAATCGCTCCAAGTTATAGCTTATAATGATAGCGTTGTAGTTTATAATGGTAAACCTTTAGTATCGCCTACAGGCGGAACTTGGTACAGAAGCAAGTTGATGGCTAATGACTTGCAAAATGATTTTAAATTAAAAAAAGCTGATTTACCTCATCGGTTAAACTGGAATGATAAAAAACAGCTCATTGAATTTACACTGATTAAAAACCCAGCTGCTAAAATTTACCATACAGTTTTGGTAGAAAAAAATGGTTTTATACAACTTGTTTTTAATGGAACAGCTTTTCACCAAATAAACTATAACTTTTGGGAAGATAGGGTGTACTCTAATTTCATTTTAAAATAAATGGAAGCTGAAAGCAAAAACATTGTTCGTAAAATCATCCATATCGATATGGATGCATTTTATGCAGCTGTTGAGCAAAGAGATTATCCAGAATATAGGGGCAAACCTCTTGTTGTAGGTGGATCGCCAGAGGGTAGAGGGGTAGTTGCAACTGCAAGCTATGAAGCTCGAAAATTTGGTATCAAGTCTGCAATGACAAGTAAAAAGGCACAACAACTTTGTCCGTATGCTATTTTTGTAAGACCAAGATTCGATGCTTATAAAGAAGTGTCGAGAAGAATTAGAGAAATATTTAGTCGTTATACCGATTTAATAGAACCACTTTCTTTAGATGAGGCCTATTTAGATGTTACAGAAGATAAACTTAATATCGGCTCTGCTATAACTATTGCAGAACAAATTAAACAAGCAATTAAAGACGAACTTAACCTCACAGCATCTGCCGGGGTTTCAATTAACAAATTTACCGCTAAAATTGCCTCAGATATGAATAAACCAGATGGGCTAACTTTTATTGGTCCATCCAAAATGGAAAAATTCATGGAAAAATTGCCGGTAGAAAAGTTTTTTGGTGTAGGCAAGGTAACTGCCGAAAAAATGAAAAGACAAGGCTTGCACACTGGCTTAGATCTTAAAAATCAAACAGAACAAAGGTTAATGCAATTGTTTGGTAAAAGTGGTAGGTTTTTTTACAACATTGTTCGTGGCATTGACCATCGACCTGTACAACCACATCAAGAAATTAAATCAATAAGTGCTGAAGATACTTTTTCTTATGATTTAGACAAGGGAGAAGAATTAGATGAGTGGTTAATCCAAATTGCGAAATCTGCTTTTAAACGTTTGCAACATTATCAAATTTATGGTCGTACACTAACCCTAAAAATCAAATTCGAAGATTTTAAACAAATTACAAGGAGTATTTCTTTCCCTACACCAATAAATGAACTTGAGCAAGTTTTGGATACAAGTAAGATGCTTTTGGCAAATACGGATTTAGATGGTAAAAAAGTAAGGTTACTTGGTATAAGTTTTTCTAATTTTGGTGAAATAAGGGTTAGAGATCGTTTTGATGGATACCAACAAACCTTGTTTCCAGAAATGCGCTGAGAATTAATCTTAAGTTAATCTTAACCAAACAATTAATGATTATATTTATTGAAGATAATTTAGTAATCAGTTTTATGAAACTCAATATTGTAGTAATTGCAATTATAATCGTAGCGATTTTGGCATTTGTTTATTTCATTGTAAAACGAAATAGAAAAGATCAGAAAGAATTAGAAAATGAGCTTAATCAAAAAGAATTAACTCCAGATAAACATGATGAAAATAAGATTTAAAACTCAAAGTAACTTTTAGATTGTTTTTTATCGCTGATTAGCACTGACACATATAATTTCTAAATCGCTGAATAGAAATCTAGCCTTAAATCTGAGACTATTGAGAGAAAATACCGTGTTTCTGTATGATTGTTAACTAGCGTTTTTAAGTTGCTCACTTAAAATTTCCAATAATCCATCTATATCAAAAGGTTTTTCAACTATTTCATCAGCACAAACCTCTTTAACTTTTTGTATTTGTGGATGGGTTGAGAGCACAATTACTGGGATATGACTAGTTCCTTCAGCTTCCTTAATTTGCCTACAAAGTTCGGTTCCTTGTAACGTAGGTTGAATGATATCTAGTAAAATAGCATCTGGCTGAAAAGTTTTAATAAGATCAAAAATGTCTTTATCATTGGTAAAAGCATGAATGTCATATCCAGCTTCATCAAGTACCAATGAAATTAACTCAAGGATATCCTTATTATTTTCGACAACTAAAACGCGTTTTTTCATTTAGATATATAATTCAGCCCCAAAGGTAATTAAATTTTGAACTAATAAATATAATACTATTTTGGAAGTTCTTCAACTCTTAATAAAACTGGTACAGAAGAGAGTGAACCTAGAAAAGCAATTACAGCTTCTTTTTCCGAATTACTTAATCTAATACCTCTTAAAAGTTTGTCGTTTTTGGGTAGCAGAGGATCTTTTTCTTGTTCTGGTCTAACCCGTTGAACAGGCATTCCCATGTTATACATGTTCATCACACCATCCATATCACCAAATAAACCATTATGGAACCAAGGTGCAGTTCTCATTACATTTCTTAAGCCTGGGGTTTTAAACTTACCTACATCTTCAGGGTTTTTAGTCACGTTGTATAAACCTAAATCTTCGTATTTACGACCATAGTAAGTAAGACCATCATTGTGGAATTGATTATCTGTAAAAAATGGACCATTGTGGCAATTCATACAACGAGCCTTAGTTCTAAATAAGTGTAAACCCACTAATTGTTGATCTGTTAATGCTTTTTTATCTTTTGCTAAGAAACGGTCAAAAGCTGTACGTCTACTTACAATGCTACGCTGAAAAGTAGCAAGACTTGCAAAAACACGTTCGTTAGTTATTTCTTTAGACCCAAATGCAGCTAAAAAATAAGGCTGATAACCTTTAATTTTTTTTAGCTTTTTAGGTAACAACTTCATGTCTTGGTGCATTTCGTTGTGGGCTGTAACAGGCATAGCAGCTTGCTCTTCTAAGCTATTTGCTCTACCATCCCAAAATAGTTTTTTATAAAACCATACATTTTCTAAAGAAGGCGCATTGCGGATGTTTTCTTGATGATCATGCCCAACAGAAACTCGTCTTCCGTCTTGCCAATTCAAATCGGGAGCATGGCAACTAGAGCAAGAAATTTGATTTGAACCAGACAAACGAGGATCGAAGAATAAAATCTTTCCAAGTTCAATTAACTTTTTAATAGAATCACTTTTTAGGTTAAGGGGAGAAGGTAGCAGCTCTCCTAATTCTTGAAAGGCTACGCCACTATCAATAGTGGGTTTTGGCCACTCGCTTGTTGGTTTTGAGTATATTTTTCTAAGTGAATCAATAGAAATATCACCACTAAAACTTAAATCGATAGATTTAAAAGATAGAAATAATAAAAAGACAAATAGAACAGTTAAGCCTGATAATACTTTATTCATTGTGTCAAAAATACAGATTTAAGCTGATATTATTAAAAAACCTATCTTTACCAGGTGTTTTAGTTAAAGTCCGATCAAAGTCTTTTAAATCGTTTCTTCTCAAATAGGATGTACTTAGCTTAATACCTGCTTGGATTTGATTAAATAATGGAATGCTATAATCGATAACGATATTACCTCCAAATTTTGATGTAGTATTGTATGCATAATCATGATAAATTACATTTCTGGTAAATATGCCCTCATTAACTAAAAGTACATTAAAATCAGAATCTAAGAATTGATTATATAGTCCTGTTACACTGAATCCCCAATTATGATTATTTTTATTAGTATGATTTAAGCCGTAACTAATGGCATAATTTAACTGATTAAATCTGATATCATTCCCAGCAATCCCATCTTGCCTGCGTTCTTCATATTTTTTTAAGCCAACTCCAATATTGTGGATAAATTGGCTTTTTTTAATGGCTAATAATGCCTTTAAATTAGCTGTGCTATTACTATATAGGTAACTGTTTGCCAAATACTTATTCAAGAAATTATCGCCATCATTAGTTTGGTAACCTAACTCTATACTTAAGCTATTTTTTGCAATGTTCTTTAACCAAAAGAATTTATAATGCTCATTTATAATATTAAATTTTATGTATTCCGCGATTCCTTCATCGCTTCGGTAATTAAAGTTTTGCTTTTCTTTTATGGTTTGATAATTAAGATTAAGTTGTCCAATTTCATCATTTTTATAACTTAAATAAACATCTAATCCATTTCTGGTTTCATTGTTTTGGTACCTTCTATTGGTGTTAAATATTTCAGGCTCACCATACCCATTTATTAAGTAATTATTATATTCTGGAATAAGGTGCCCTTGAGAAACACTGCTATTTTTATAAGCAATATTTACTTTTTCAAGTCCATAACCATATCTGTAACCAGCGCCAATAGTTAAAGATTTTAAAATGTTATAAGCAATTGTACCTACTAAATTTAGTTGGTAGTCTCCAACATCACCTCTTGGATCATTAGTAGAATAATGGTTGCCGATTCTATAGTCAACACCTAAACCTATAGGCAAATTGTTTTTGACAAAATTTTTACTAGCTAAAGCTTTTAAATTATAAATAGCTCTTTGATAACTAACACTTTTAGGAGAGCCAAAATAATAAGAATTTGCAAGATTGTTTCTGGTTTCATGAGTAAAAGCCGTACTGTCTTCAACAATTCTGCGATAAGTAAACTGGCCCCAAATACTTATTGAATTTAATTGAGAGATTCCTTCAGTACTTAAATAAGTTTCATTTAATGAAGTAGCATTTTGAGCTGGTGTTAAATTGCCTTTTTCAAAATTATAGCCAGCGCTTAATTTATTGAATTTAGCAGGCATTAATGATTTTAGGTAGTATGGACTAGATTGAGCAAAATTATAGGCTATGTTTTTGGTCGAATCGGCAACAAAAGATTTACCATTAGTGCCAAGGTTAATTGTATCCTTTTTTTGTGCAAAAGCAGAAAAAACTGAACTTAAAAATAATAAAATATAAATAGGAGTGTGCTTCATTGTATGTTGTGCAGTATAGCTTTCAATTATTTAAATCCTCTTGGTATTGCAAGTGGCAGAAAGTCAAAATCTTCTGCAGAATTATTGGTGTCCTTTAAAATTCTTCTTCCGTTAACAATACTTTCTGTTTTTCTAATTACAGATTGTGATGAGTAAGCTCCATTAGGTGCATAAGTATAAAGTGCGTCTAA
The DNA here is from genome assembly GCF_005116505.1 of Pedobacter polaris. GTDB lineage: Bacteria > Bacteroidota > Bacteroidia > Sphingobacteriales > Sphingobacteriaceae > Pedobacter > Pedobacter polaris. Next base: position 534,603 of record NZ_SWBR01000002.1, on the reverse strand, counting down.
TTTAGGCCCGAGTTTCTTAGGTACTCTTGCAGCGGCTGTATTTGGTTGGGTTTCTACAGCATCAATAATAAAGCTACTCGGAATTTGATAATATTTATCTGCTGTAGATGATGGAGGGGTAATAGATGGAAATGGATATTGATTTAGCTTTTTTATATCAACTGTACCTTTATTCTTAAAAATTACATAGCCCATTCTTCCAGGATTATCAAGAATTAAATCTGTTCCATTATAAGACAATACCTCAACATTAGGAACATTAGGATTATCGATATCAGATGCTAAAGGTCTTGGTAAAAATGGAGCATAGTAAGCTTCAAAATCTGCTCCGCTTAAATCTACAGTTAATGAAGGATCTCTTACTGTAATTGTTTTTCCATCGCTACCAACAAATGGTGCTTTGTGATTAATAGCTGTTTGAGCCAAAATTATACTTTCTCCAGGTTTAACAGGATATTGTTTTCCTGTTCCAGGAATCATTAATAGAGCTCTTGCATATATATAATCATTGTTGGCATCAATATCAGCTTGCATACCTTGTGATTTACTCCAATCATACTGACGGCTATTTACTTGTCTATGTACAGTTGTTCCTGTAAAATTTTGTACACCAATGGCCTCTGCAATGTACAAGCTATCGGCATATAATAGCGAATCAGAATTGTTGTGTATTTCTATAAATTGATCTCTAAATGTTGCTCCTGTGGTTGTATTAGAACCTGCATAATAAATCTGTTTAATTGCCCATGGACCTGTAGCTCCAGAAATAAGTTTCAAGTCTATTTTTTGGTTATCTTCAATTGTTATAGTTTTAGCCTTTTCTGATGCATTAAAAACTACTTCTTTATCAACCTGCTCGCCTGTTAATGCAATGTAATATAAAGCAGGAATCTTAATGGTTGCAGAAATGTCATACTCTCCTGGAGAGATAGAATCTAACTCAACAATACCATTTGCATTAGTCAAAAACTTCTGCTCTATATTGGTTTTAGTATTTTTAAACTTAACTTCAATTTGAGATTTAGGCAAAACTTTACCTAAGTCTGTGGATGAGTAAGATGTTAAAACCTGAAATTTTACAGGATGAATACCTGTTGTATCTTCTTGATACTTTTTACAAGCTGAAAAAATAATTGCAATTAATACAATAGATAGAAGTGTGAATGTTTTATTTTTCATATCCTAAAGTTTTATAGATAATTCTGCTCCAAAGGTTGGTGAGCTATTTGGGTATGTATATGAACCAGCTGTAGTTAAATAGTATGGCTGATAATTAAATACATTATAAACATTGAAAGCGAATTTAAAGCGCTTCTTGATTTCTTTAGCTATACTAAAATGATAATTTGATATAATTTTAGGTAAATCATTTGCCTTTTGCTCTTCTGGAGTAATATAAAGATGACCATAAGATGGATTAGTCTTGTCAAAATTAGTAATTGATGTGTACTGATTAGAGCGATTATAATATCCTAATGGAATTCGTGAACTTGCGGTATTAACGGTTTTGTTTAATAAATCAAATTCCGCAATGAATTGAATGACCAAGCTCAATTTTGGAATATGAGTTACACTTGTTATTCTTCCGTTACTAAAATATGCTTTTGTGTTGCGAGGTTCGTAAACACCGATATATGCGTATTCTGGATCTGTAGGTATCGTATTTGGAACTTTGCTACTTAAAATATTAGATATCGATTTATAGGCTGTTCTAAAAAGACCACCGCTTAAATTAAATGATGTTTTTATTTCATTAATTTCTGGAGTGTTCATAATAACCTCAAATCCTTGATTATCTGATGAAAGATCATTTTTAAATGTAAAATAATTGATTGCATATGGCTTTACCCCAATTTGGGATATAGTGGGCTTTACACCCGCATTTGTTGTAGCAGTATAAATTGGTAATACTATGCTTTGTAAGTTTTGAACGGTAGAAATACCACTCCTCGATTTTTTATTAAAAGCAGTTAGGGAAAGGTTAAACTTGTTAACCTTAATTTGTGCCGATAATTCTATGCTTTCACTTTTTGATGGTTTCAAACCAGCATTTGTTGGCTCATAGCGTTCTACATAAACCAGATAGGTACTTTCATTTACTTTTCCATTGTATGAATTTAATAATGGAATTTCGTAAAATGTAGGTCCTGGGTAGCGTTGAGCCAATCCTGGCGATTTGTATGATAGTCCGTACGCTACACCTAACCTAAATTTTTTACTTATTTCATAATTGATATTGGTTCTTGGTGAAAGTGAAGTATAACCATTTTGAATATCTGTCCTAATACCAGCTCTAACATTTAAAGGTTTGCCAAATAGACTTGCGGTAAACATATCTTCAACATAAAAACCTAGGTCTTTTTGTGCTATAGCTAACTTAAAATCATAATAACGTTCAGAACTTTCTGCTCCAATAGAACTTGTAGCTATTTTTGTTCCACTTCTTGGTTCATTTGGATCTATAGTTTGGCCCAATCCTTTATTTGCACTATAGCTAAAACTTGTTCCGAAAGAAAGATAATGCGCAATACTTCCTGTTTCAAATCCACCTGTAAGATCTAAGTTAGCACCGGCATTTACTGGTCTACCATCAATTAAAGATTTTGCTGTATAAACTCCTGTATCATATGTACCCTCATGTATTCCGGTGGTTGTTGCCGTTGTGTAAAGTACATAAGCATCATTCAGTAATTGTTCATTATAACTTACTTGATGCCCTTCTGAATACCTTAGATTAAAACCAATGTTTTTTAAAAAACCATTATTAAAGCGATAATTACTTCGGTTTGCTACGCTAAAATTCCAACTATCAAATCTAGTTCTAGTTCCTTTTTCATCATCTGGATCTTTTTTAATTCCGTCTAAGTTTCTGCCGTAATCTATGCTGAAGGTATTTTTTAGTTGATTTGTCTTACCAAATGAGTTTGTCCACATGGCATTTGTATTTACTCTTCGGTATGCTTTTAGTTTGTCGCGATTATCTTCAAATGAATTAACATAGTTAACACCAACATTCACTGCACCAAATCTAGGGCTGAGCTCAAAACCTTTAGAGAAACCATATGAGGTAGCATTATCTCTCAACTGCATGCGTACATAAGCAGGAGATTTACCAGCTTGACGTTCAATAATAACAGCTCCATCGGTTAAATCCCCATATTTAGCTGGTGCAATACCTGCAATAACTTCTATACTTTCAATGTTGTCGGCAGGGATTTGCCTTAAATCTGTACCTCCAAACGTATAATCTCCAGAATAGGATGTAGATGGTATGCCATTAATCACAGGTGATGGTGCGCCATTTAATCCGTAATTGCCACTAGTAACAAAAGATCGACCTTGTCCCCCAGCTCGCCCTGGATTAAAACTTTGCATGTTAGCATTATTACTAATTACATTCCCATCCATGATAATTGCAATACCAAAGGCATTATTTAATTCAAAATCTCCTTTCCCTGTTCTTGTAGGTTCATAGGCTGCTCTTAGATTTAAATTTTGAACTCGCTGCAAAGATGGTGGTTGTATTTTTCTATTTGGAATTTGGTTCAATAAATCATTTAAACTCAATGCAGGAGTTTGCTCAATAAGATCCCTTGTAATGATTAAAGATGAGTTTGTTGTCCCAGAATAATTTCTTTTAGCATTAATCTCGATGTTTTCTAAACTTAGATCAAGATTCTTTAAGGTAATGATACCCAGGTTATTCTCTCCAGTTTTAAATAGAACAGGGATTCTAAGTGTTTGAAAACCAATAAATGAAATCTGTAAAGTTAAACTTGAATTGGATTGTATGCCACCAACTTTAAATATGCCGTTTTTATCAGTTGTAGCATATTGATTTGTTTCTATTACCTTAACATTTGCAAGTTCTAAGGCCTCGCTTTTAATGTTTACTATTTTAGCGGTAATGAAATTATTTACTTGCGCACTTCCCCTGTGAGCAAATAATACGACGAGGAGTAAAATGTATAGCTGTTTCAATTTAGACTAATTCTAATTTGACGCAAAGGTGTAAAAAATACACTATATACGCAAGTTGTTTAGAATAATTCTAAGTAGTGGTAGTAGAAATTAATTGTCTTGTTTTAAATTGAAACCTAAGAAATAGTAGTATTGAAGCAGTTAATAGACCAAAAGTTAATCCGTACCAAATACCCTTAACGCCCAAATCAAAATAAAATCCTAAAATATAACCCAAAGGGATACCAATTACCCAATACGATAAAAAGGTTATGATTGTAGGAATATTTACATCGCCAATACCACGTAAAACTCCCAAACCAACAACTTGAGTGCCATCAAACAACTGGAAAAAGCCAGCGATAATTAGCAATTGAGCTGCTATCGCGATAACTTCTATATCCTTGGTATAAATGTATGGTAGGAGTGTGTTCGCCAAAACAAACAGTATTGCTGTAAATGTCATAAAAGCAATAACAACATGATAACTTGCTATTGCAGAACAACGTAAATCTGTAAAACTTCGCTGTCCTAAATAATTTCCGGTTTTAATGGTGGCCGATGAAGCTACACCACTTGCTATCATATAAGTAAAAGCAGCCAAATTGATTGCAATTTGATGAGCTGCTTGTGGAGCTGTACCGATAGTACCAATTATAATTGCTGCACCACTAAAAGCACTAATCTCAAAAATGTATTGCATGGCTACAGGAGCTCCAATTCTAATAATTTGAATGCTTCTAATTTTATCTATTGCATAAATCTTAAACTCCTTTAAAAAAATCTTGAAATTTCTAGACCTTAGCACATACATTGCCATCACAATTGCCATTAATGTTCTATCAATCAACGTACTTATGCCCACACCTTTAACACCCATCGGTTCGAAGCCAAACATTCCCTTCACCAGAATAATTCCTATAATAATGTTGAGGATGTTTCCAAAAATAGAAATGAGCATTGCTTGCAGCGTAAAACCTAAACCTTCTGCAAATTGCTTAAAGGTTTGAAAAATCATTAAAGGAACAATAGAAAATGATAGGTAACCAAGGTAAGGTTTAGCATGAAAAACAACATCTGGCGATTGACCAATATTATCGATTACTGCTAATGTGCCAAAATGAATGAGTGAGTAAAGAAATAGACCGGTAACGATATTGATAATTAGACTATTTGATAGGAGCTTGCCACATTCATTGTTATCTTTTCTACCATTTGCTTGTGCAATTAAAGGAGTTAAACCATAAGAAATCCCTAATCCTAAAACCAGCACTAACATAAATAGACTATTCACTAAAGAAACTGCGGCTAGTTGTGTAGTGCCAGCAAACTGACCCACAATAATACTATCGGCCATATGAACGGCCATATGCCCAATTTGAGAACCAACAATTGGTAAAGCAAGTATTAAATTTTCTTTGTAATAAGATTTATATTTGGTAAATAGAGTTTGAAACATACGCTTACAAAAATCGTATTTTTATTTGTTATCCTATGCTGTGGAGGACAAAAAATAATTTGAATTATTTTAGTTCTGCAGCCGTAAAATACTCTTCTTTTTCAGAAATATGGGGAAGTAAAACACCAGTTAGAATTAAACTAACAATAATTTTTTGGGCTTTTTTATATGCACTCCTTGTTAATTTACTATATTCTTTTAAAGTGATACGACCATGCTCTTCTAAATAGGATAGCAATTTTTTTTCATGTTCAGAGTAGGAGATGAGCTGACCAGCTTCGTTATTGCTCTCTTTTAAAACATCTACAATAATTTTGCTTGCTAAAACACTTTTATCTTTAACCCTAAAATAAACCCACCACTTTTTATTTTCATCCATTGCATAATGTGGTTTTATGTCGCTTTTGGGTATATCAACAACTAAAATCACTTTATCATCAATGTAAATCTCTTCAAATTTTGGCTCTAAAGCTGGTTTGCAAAATACGTGCGCAGCTTTTGTGATCATGTATTTCTCTTCATCTTCAGATTTTACACCCTTAATATTGCCATCGTCGGCAATGCCAATTAACAATTTACCACCTCTGTTATTAGCAAAAGCAACTAAAGTTTTAGCTATTTTTTCGCTACTGCTGATGGTTTTTTTGAAATCCAAGCTTACATTTTCGCCTTCTAGAATTAGTCTTTTAATGTTCATTGCTTCGGCTCTACATAATTAAATAGCAACTCGCTGTTTCTCTCCAGGGAATTTTGTCCTTAAATAAACTTCATTCATTACTGTTGCACATAACTCACCCTGTTTATTAAATAATTCCATAGGATACGCTTTTACAAATTTCCCTGTTTCTTTTAATGAAATTTCTGCCTCTGCAATCATTTCTTCAGTTATTTTTAAAGTAAAATACAAATTGGTTAATCCGGGTTTTAAATATTGGATTGACGCACTTTTTAACCAAACCCTTACTTTAAAGCCTCTGCGCTGCATTAATTGGTCAAATAAGATGGCGTAAAAGGGGTCAGTAGCGGCATAGATTGTACCGCCAAAAATAGAGCCATTATAGTTTCTGTTTAAAAAGCTATTACTAATTTTAACATCTACACCCAAAAACCCTGTATGGAATTTTTTAACCCAAATGCGCTGAAATAAAAGTGGTGGATATAAACACATTGCCCATTTAAGGGTGCTCTCGGAAACTATCATGATGTTTTAAATATCAGCAATACAATTGAGCTTTAAAAATTTTTAGTACATAAACCTGATAATCGAATTGTAAAACTATCTACATAAATTTTACAATTTTTTTATCATTATTTCGTTGCAGATGTAACGATTTAACTATCTGTTAACTTACTTTGTAACTCAACTATTTAGATAGACATATTTTGATTAAACTTCTCTCTTTTAAAAAATCCCTTGTTTTAGCTGTTCTTTATTTTTCTACTATTTCAATACTGTTCGCCCAAAAAACATATACGGTAAATGGGGTGGTAAGAAACTCGTCAACCGGAGAAACATTAATCGGTGCAAACGTAAAGATTAGTGGCAGTTCACAGTTAGGTACTTCTACAAATTCTTATGGCTTTTATAGCTTAAATCTGCCAGAAGGCAATTATAAATTCGAGGTTTCTTACATTGGCTATACCACATTAATTAAAGATATAATTATAAATGCCAATACAAAACAAGACTTTAGTATAGAAGAATTTAATAACCTTAGTGAAGTTGTAATTAGCATTGCCAAAAGGAATGAAAATGTAATTAAAGCACAAATGGGAGTTGAGAAGTTAAATGTTAAGGATATTCAGAATATTCCAGTACTATTTGGGGAGAAGGATATTTTAAAAACATTACAACTTTTACCTGGTATTAAATCTGCAGGCGAAGGAAATAGCGGTTTCTATGTGAGAGGTGGTTCTACAGATCAAAATTTAATTTTATTGGATGAAGCACCAGTTTACAACGCTTCACACTTACTTGGGTTTTTCTCTACTTTTAACTCTGACGCAATAAAAGATGTTACAGTTTATAAAGGTGGTATGCCTGCTCAGTATGGAGGTAGGTTATCTTCAGTATTAGATGTTAGAATGAACGATGGGAATAAAAAAACAACCACTTTTGAGGGAGGTGTTGGTCTAATCTCATCAAGGTTAAAAATTGAAGGCCCATTTGTAAAAGATAAAAGTTCGTTTATGATTAGTGGTAGAAGAACCTATGCAGATGCATTTTTGTCTTTAGCTCCTGATACTTCATTACGTGGAAACACACTATATTTTTATGATTTAAATGCCAAAGCTAATTACCAATTAGATGATAAAAATACGGTTTACCTGTCAGGATATTTTGGTAGAGATAAATTAGGATTGAGCAATACATTTGGTTTTAATTGGGGCAATGCAACCGGAACATTAAGATGGAACCATCTTTTCAGTAATAAGCTATTTTCGAATACCTCCTTTATAGTAAGTAAATATGATTATACAATAGAAAATCTTTTGAGTGGTAGTGAGTTTAAAGTGAACTCAAGTATTAGTGATTTTAATTTAAAACAAGATTTTACATTTGCATTGAATAACAAACATGAACTAAGGTTTGGGTTTGATGCTATTCATCATACCATCGCTCCAGGCCAAATCTCATCTCCAAGCACCTCTAGCGTAAACGAAATTAAAATTGAAAACAGAAAAGGAGTTGAGTTAGCTGCTTACATTTCAGACCAATACAACCTGAGTGATAAAATTAAACTTGTTTATGGTTTAAGAATTTCATCATTCTCACTATTGGGTGGAGGAAATTTTAAAACATTCGATATTGATGGCAATGAAACAAGTGCAACTTTTTACAAATCCAGCGAAATTGTTAAAACCTATTTGAATCTAGAACCAAGATTTTCGGCAAGTTTTCAAATAGATGATACAAAATCTATAAAAACATCTTATACTCGAAATGTCCAAAATTTGCACTTGATGTCTAATTCTACAGCTACATCGCCAACAGATTTGTATATTATGAATAGTTTAAATACAAAACCAGAGTTGGCCGATCAATTTTCTTTGGGCTATTTTAATAATTTTAAAGATAATGATTATGAGTTTTCTACAGAAGTTTACTACAAACCTATGCAAAACCAAATTGAATACAGAAATGGAACTGATTTAAGAGGTAACCAAAATGTAGAGGCAGATCTAATTTATGGCAAAGGAAGAGCTTATGGTATGGAACTATTCTTTAAAAAGAGATACGGAAAGTTTAATGGTTGGATAGGATATACGCTTTCGAAAACTGAAAGACAGTTTAATCAAATAAATAATGGCAACTGGTTTACCGCAAGGCAAGATAGACCGCATGATATTTCTCTAGTTGGGATTTATAAACCGGGCAAAAGATGGATATTTTCATCAACCTTTGTGTACAGTAGCGGAAATGCTGTTACTTTTCCAATAGGTAAATACAATATAGACGGACAAACAGTTTTTTATTACGGCGAGCGTAACGGCAGTAGGACTCCTGATTTTCATAGGTTAGATGTTTCTGCAACCTTAGAAGGCAAACCAAATAAAAAATTTAAATCGAGCTGGAATTTTGGTATTTATAACCTCTATAATAGAAAAAATCCATTTTCAATTGATTTCAAGGATAACCCTGATAATACTTCACAAACTCAGGCCGTGCAAACTTCATTATTTGGTATCATCCCATCAGTAACCTGGAATTTTAAATTTTAAACATGAAAAACTTATTTAAGAAATATTATATTTTATTGGTACTAATCCTTACCGTTGTATTTTCATCATGCGAGAAAGTTTTAGACCTGAAATTAGATAATACTGAACCTAAATTGGTTATCGAAGCCATTTTAACCGATTTAGATGTTAAGCACATCGTTTCGCTTTCTAATACTGCAAATTTTGATGCTAGCAATACAAAAATCCCAGTTTCTGGCGCTTTGGTAAGTATAAAGGAAGAAAACGGACCTACAATTATTTATACTGAACAAACTCCAGGTAATTATATTTCTACAAAATATAAAGGCATTCCAGGTAAAAAATATACAATTACTGTAGTTGCTAATGGAATTACTTATACGGCAACATCGGTAATGCCGTTAGCAGTACCAATAAAATCGTTAAATCAAATTGAGCTTTCGGCTTTTGGCGAAACGCGAAAGTTAGTCCAGGTTAATTATGATGACCCTGCAGGTGTAACCAATTTTTACTACAACAGGCTTTTTATAAACAACTTAAAAAAAGATCAATTTAATGTAGAATCTGATAGGTTTACTGATGGTAGAAATGTGAAGAACACAATCTTTATAGATGATCCTGATCTTGTTACCGGTGATAAAGTTAAAATACAGCTACTTACCATTGATGAAAATGTTTATAAATACCTTTTCTCTATTTCGCAGATAAGTGGAAATGGCGGGCCTCCAACAACTCCTGCAAATCCAAACTCTAACTTTAATAATGGTGCTTTGGGTTTTTTTAGCGCATCTACTTTTACAGTTGATTCGTTAACCATTAAATAAATTATTAAATTGCTGTATGTATATATATGATACCCTAACGGCTGCTGTAGCTGATTTAGAAAAAAGAGGTTACGAATATGATTTTAACCTGGCTCAAGACTGCATTGAATGTAAATCTTTAGACCTGCAGCTAATGCCCGAGGAATTTGAGATTGATGAATTTTATCGTTTCGAAGGAATGACAGATCCTGCCGACAGTTCGGTCATTTATGCAATCTCATCGCCAGTTGGCAATTTAAAAGGTGTAATTATTGATGCTTATGGCGCTTATGCGGAAAACATTTCTGCGGAACTGCTAGATAAATTAAAAGTCCATCACGATAATTAGTAATTGTCATTCAGAGCGCAGCGAAGAATCTAATGTATTAATTCTCAATTACAGACTTTCCAAAGTAAAAAAAGATTAACAAATCAATTTATATCCCATACCTCGTACATTTAAAATTTCAATTTGTAGATCTTGTTTAAGATGTTTGCGCAGTCTAGTAATAAAAACATCCATTGTTCTGGTGTTAAAAAAACTATCATCGCCCCAGAGCGTCATTAAAACCATTTTTCTATCGGTTAAGCCATTTTTGTTTTTGTACAGAAGAAAAAGTAGCTCAGATTCACGGTTCGAAAGTTTAATAATTTCATTATTCCAACATAGCTCTTGTTTATGGTAATTAAACAGGTATTTGCCAATAGCAATTTCGGCTACGTTTAACTCAACTTGCCTCATGCTTCTTTTTAATAATTCATCTATTCTTAAAAAAAGCTCTTCTAAGCTAAATGGTTTTTTAAGGTAATCGTTTCCTCCACTTTTATAGCCGTTGATCAGATCATCAGTTTCAGTTTTTGCCGTTAAAAATAGGATAGGAATATGTTGATTTTTCATCCTAATCTGCCTAGCCAATGTAAAACCATCTGTGTAAGGTAACATCACATCTAAAATAATTAGATCAAAATTACCATTTAAGAACAGGTTATATCCTTTTTTGCCATCTCCAGCATAGGTAACTCGATAACCTTTATGCTTTAGGCTGTCTTCTACTACCTTGGCAAGAAATGGTTCATCTTCTACTAAAAGGAGATTATTACTTTCTGTCATTTGGTAGGTTTATTAAAAATATACTTCCATTTGATTGATTATCGAAAACATTGATGTTGCCATGGTGTTGAATAATTACCTTTTTTACATAGCTTAATCCTAAACCATAACCTTTAACATTATGGATGTTTCCTGTAGGAATGCGATAAAATTGATCGAATATTTTATCCTTAAATTCATCTGCAATACCAGGGCCATTGTCAATTATACTTAGGTTAATTCCTTTTGAACTTATCTGTAACCTAACCTCAATTGTAGGGCTTTCTGATACGTTATACTTAGCAGCATTCTCAATTAAATTAACTATCGACCTTGATAAATGAATTTTATTTCCTTTAATGATGAACGTTTCTGAAACTGGTTGATATTTAACTCTGGTACGTTTCACTAGTTCTTCGTTACTGATAATATCTATTATCAATTCATTTAAATCTATTGTTTCATCAATTGTAAAAGTTGCAGTTTCCAACTTTGCATTAGCCAAAATCTCACTTGATAGGTCATTAAGTTTTTTGGTTTGGTAAAGGATGATATCTAAATATTTTTGGCTTGTTTCCTCATCAAAATTAAATTTTTGTAGTGCCTCTGCAGTAACTTGTATAGATGACAATGGCGTATTTATTTCATGTGTCATGTTACTAATGAACTGGTTTTTTATCGCAAGTAGTTTATATTGGTTAAATAATGTTTTAATAGTATAATAAAAACAAAACAAAGTAATTGCAATCAGTAAAAAAGAGGAGATAATGAGCCATTTCATTTCTCTTAAGTAATATTGACTAGGGTTTTCTAAACCAGCCCAAACTGAAGCATTAACATATGGTCTTCTAAATGCCGTATTAGTTTTATGCGTAAAGAAAACATTTGTATGTTTAGTGCTATCTAAATTAAGTTTAAACGAGGTTAATATTTGTCTTTTTGCTAACTCTTCTTTATAAATTCTTGTAAAATTAGTTTTATCAATCTTACTAGCGGAGAATGCTTTTTCAATCCTATGACCTAAACCTTGGGTGTAATAATGTACTGTAGATTGTTTTAAATCGCTTCTAACTATTTCAGCAAAGTGATCAATAAATCTTGTTTTTGCTTGGACTGTGATTTTACCTACCTTTTCCTTGTACGATGAAATGCCCATTGTAATTTTATCAGCCTTTTCATCAGCATAATAAGGAACAACATCTTCCATCGTAAAGGCAGTTTCGTGTTCTTTGTTAAGGGTATCGCAGGTTATTCTTATGATTGATGTATCATTCATCCACTTTTTTATAGTCAGCAGAAGTTGCTCTTTTCTAAGTAGCATTTCTTTATCAACTGCAACATCCAGTGCATTATTGGCATCTTTTTTAAAGTTTGCAACAACTGTTTGATAATTTTTATAGTTCCAATAGAGCTGTAATCCTGTAATGCCTAATACACAGCTACTCATCATGATCAAAACAAAAACAATCTTCTTTTGCATAAGCACAAACATAAGGCTCTAATGTTAAATTCAGAACTGAGTTAACACTAATTAACTTTGCTTTAACGGCAGTTAACTTTTAGGGTTTCTTTTTCATCCCAATTTTGTAGAAACAAATAAATTATGAAAAGAATAACAATATTGGCATTACTGCTTTTGGCATCATTGGTATATCCATCTTATGGCCAACAAAAAAAAGATTTGAAGATGGTTTCAAATTACGGAACTGATAATAAAGAATTATTGGATTTGTTTAGGTTCGAAAATATCGATTATTACAAAATAGATTTTACTGGAAGTGAACTTAAGGGTAAAACCTATATCATTACAGTTAAGGAAATTTGGGATGGTAAAACCAAATCAGAAAAAACTGTTTTTAACAGTAAAGATTTAGCTGAAGCTGGTTTAGATAAAGTAAAAGATACAACTTTAAAGATAAAAGTGATGTCTAAACTAACCCCAAAAAACAAACTAAAAGTAACTTTTGCATTTGATCGGTTTTCGAATACAAAAGAATATGACGCTATAGATAGTAAAGACTATAGCTTGAGAAATTTAGTAGATGAAAGTAAATTGCCAATAAGTTATGGAGAGAAATTCTATTTCATGGCCTACATTCTCCCATATAAACGCAAAGATGGTTCATCATCTTGGTGTGAAGTAGGTAGTAGCGGAAAAGATATTGAAAACTGGGGTAAGAAATTTGGAATTAAACACTACTTATTATTTGAAATGAAATTTGAATAAATTATTTGATGTTAAGATGAGAAAACCATTTTTCATTTGGTCTCGTATATCATTATACAAAACTTAAAACAGAAAATAAAATGAAAACAAAATTCTTAAGCTTAGCGATGGCTGTAGCAATTTTAGCTATGACTAGTGCATGTAATTCTACTAAAACAGATTCTTCTATGGGTGATACCACTTCAATGGACACCACCATGGCAGATACTACTATGGATGAAGCTGGAGTAATGGTTGGTGGTGCAATGATGGTTCCTTCTAAAAACATTGTAGAAAATGCAATGGGTTCTAGCGATCACACCACTTTAGTAGCTGCTGTTAAACAAGCAGGGTTGGTTGAAACTTTAAGTGGTACAGGACCATTTACTGTATTTGCTCCAACTAATGCAGCATTTGCAATGGTTCCTAAAGCAACTTTAGATGGTTTAATGAAACCAGAGATGAAAGCAGATTTAACTAAAATCTTAACTTATCATGTTGTTGCAGGTGCACTAAAAGCTGCAGATTTAAAGGATGGACAAGAATTAACTACCGTACAAGGTGGTAAATTAATGGTGTCTATTAAAGATGGTGTAGTGATGATAAATGGCGCAAAAGTTACTATTGCCGATGTAGTTTCTAGCAATGGTGTAACCCATGTTATTGATGGTGTATTAATGCCAAAATAAATTTCAGTAAATAATTAATTAATTTTAAAGCCTCTTTCATATTTTGGAAGAGGCTTTTTGATTCATTATTTTTTTTGTAGTTTAAGCCCACCAAACTAAACGTACTAATGGACCAAATTAACAAGCGAAATGTTGCGCTTATTATCACTGTGGCTGCTCTTGGCTATTTTGTTGATATTTACGACCTTATTTTATTTTCTATAGTTAGAGTTAAAAGCCTTAAAGAACTGGGAGTTGCCGATGCAGATTTACTAGATGTAGGTGCTACAATCATTAATAGTCAAATGTTTGGGATGCTGATAGGTGGGATTTTATGGGGAGTATTGGGCGATAAAAAGGGAAGGTTAAGTGTTCTATTTGGTTCAATCATTTTATACTCATTAGCTAATATTGCCAATGGCTTTGTAACCTCCGTTACTTGGTATACTATTATTCGTTTTATAGCTGGCGTTGGTTTAGCAGGAGAATTAGGAGCAGGTATTACGCTTGTTACTGAGAATATGAGTAGAGAGAATAGAGGCTATGGTACTATGATAGTAGCCGGTGTTGGTTTGTTTGGTGCTGTTGCAGCAGCCTTAATTGGCGGCCACTATACTTGGCAAATCAGTTATTTCATTGGTGGTGGAATGGGGTTGCTTTTATTATTCTTGCGTGTAGGTCTGGCAGAATCAGGCATGTTTAAAGAAGTAAAAGAAAGCGCATTTCAACGTGGCAATATGCTCATGCTTTTTAACAATAAAATTCGATTTAAAAAATATCTATGCTGCATTTTAATAGGCTTACCCCTTTGGTTTGTAGTTGGCGTGCTGATTACATTTTCACCAGAATTTGGTAAGGCTTTAGGTGCAACTGGCATTATAAACGCAGGAGAAGGTGTAATGTATTGTTATATCGGTATTGCAGTTGGCGATATTGTAGCAGGCTTTTTAAGTCAGATGCTAAAATCTCGGAAAAAGGTTATGCTTATTTTCTTGCTCTTAACAGCTGTTGCTATTCTGGTCTATCTTTATGCTTTTGGTTTAACTCCAAAAACATTCATTTGGCTAAGTTTATTTTTGGGCTTTGCATCTGGATATTGGGCAACCTTTGTCACTATTGCATCAGAACAATTTGGTACAAACTTAAGAGCCACTGTAACTACTACGGTGCCAAATTTTGTACGTGGTTCTTTGGTAGTTATTTTAATTGCGTTTCAGTTCTTTAAAGCTGAATTTGGCATTTTACAAGGAGCAATGATTGTTGGTTTTATTTGCTTAATCATCGCCTTAATAGCTTTAAGTCAATTAAAAGAAACTTTTAGTAAAGATTTAGATTACGTAGAGGTTTAATAGTTCACTGGTTCAGTAGTTCAATCGCAGTACGCTATACTCAATTCTCAATACGCTTACAATGTCAAAAAAACGTAATTCTAATTATTAGTTAATCATAAGCATTTCATTAGCCTTACCTTTGCTATATAATTTATATGAGGATGTTTAGGGACGAAGTAGCGTTAGCATACCAGCAAATACAAGATAGCATTTGTGAGGGATTGGTTCAGGCAGATGGAAAAGCAAAGTTTGAAGAAGAGCTTTGGCAACGTGATGGTGGTGGTGGTGGCCGAACGCGTGTAATGCAAAATGGCAATGTGATAGAGAAAGGCGGTGTTAACTTCTCTGCCGTTCATGGCAAACTTCCTGAAGCGGTAAAAAAGGCTTTTAATGTAGAGAGCGATGATTTTTTTGCAACTGGTGTTTCTATTGTAATGCACCCAGAAAATCCATTTGTACCCATTATTCATATGAATATTAGGTATTTTGAAATGGATGAGCAAACTCGATGGTTCGGTGGTGGCATTGATTTAACACCTCATTATGTAATCCCAACCGATGCTCGCTTTTTTCATCATCGTTTAAAGCAAACTTGTGATGAGTTTGATCCATCTTTTTATCCAAAATTTAAGGCAACTGCCGACGATTATTTCTACATCAAACATCGTGAAGAAACAAGAGGAGTAGGGGGCATATTTTATGATAGGTTAAAACCTGAAAGTACCAATCTAGATTTCAATCAGATTTTGGAATTTTCAAAAGCTGTTGGCAATACATTTTTACCAGTATATACAGAATTAATAGACCGTAACCGCGACCAAAACTATACCGAAGAGCATAAAGAATGGCAATATCTACGCCGTAGTCGTTATGCTGAATTTAATTTAGTTTACGATGCGGGTACAAAATTTGGCTTAGAAACCAATGGCCGCATCGAAAGTATTTTAATGAGTTTGCCACCAACTGCAAAATGGAATTATAATCCGCAAATTTTAGCAGAAAGCGAAGAAGAAAAAACGCTAAATTTCCTTAAAAAAGGAATTGATTGGGTTTAATAGATTTTGAAGCATTGATATTTGCGGATTTCAAATCCGCTTCATCTTTTAATTTGAAATGCGCTTCGTTAACATTTTGAAGAGCAATAGATTTTCTTAAAAAGTTAACTGGGTTAAATATAATTGTCACTCTGAGCCTGTCGAAGAGTAGAAAAACAAAGCCAGCGATTTTTTACTCTACGTCCCGCTATTTTCTTTTCAACCAACAGCAATGAAATGCTGTTGCTCACTACACTCTGAACATCATGCAATGCAGTTTCTTGCACAATTTTTTGTTCTCAAAACCTGATGGTAATGAGCACGAGCGAAGTGAGTAAAGTGTACAGCAGGGGCTAACTTTAATATGAGCTACTGTATTTGCTTTTCAAATTCTTCTAAAACATTCGATTTTGTTAGCTCCTGATCAATTTAAACTTACTAACATATTTAGCTAAAAGTCTTGGTAATTTTAATTACTAAAATAATTAGTATTATATTTGTTTGTCAATTTATGGATTTCGCAGATAAACATATCATACATATGGATCAAGATGCTTTTTTTGTTTCTGTAGAAATAAAAAAGAATAGTAGCTTGGCCGGACAACCAGTTATTATTGGCGGTATGTCTGATAGGGGCGTGGTGGCATCTTGTAGTTATGAAGCTCGTAAATTTGGAGTGCATTCGGCAATGCCAAGTAGAATGGCTCGTCAACTTTGTCCGCACGCTATTTTTGTTAAAGGCAGTATGGATGAGTACAGTAAATATTCGCATCAAATTACTGAACTTTTACAAGAGAAGGTGCCTTTACTAGAAAAGGCCAGTATAGATGAGCATTATATAGATATGACGGGAATGGATAAATTTTTTGGTTGTATGAAATTTGCGCATGAACTCCGTAAAGCTGTTTTAGACCAAATTGGCTTACCAATTTCCTTTGGCTTATCCATTAATAAAACCGTGTCTAAAATGGTAACCAATGAATGTAAGCCAAATGGAGAAAGACAGGTGGAAAAACTAGGGGTTCAATCTTTTTTAGATCCGCTTTCCATTAAAAAGATACCTGGCTTGGGCGATTCTACTTTCTTGAAATTGAGTGAAATGGGTGTCCGTAAAATACATACCTTAACACAAATTCCACAAGATTTAATGTTTAAAATATTAGGTCAGAATGGGTTAAGTCTATGGCAAAAGGCAAATGGAATAGATAATTCTCCAGTTATACCTTATCGAGAACAGAAATCTATAGGTAAACAAACCACTTTTGATAGTGATAGCATGGATATAGCTGGTATGAAAATCATTTTAACTGATATGATTACCAACTTGGCTTTTGAACTTAGGCAAAAACAGAAGTTAACAGCTTGCATTACTGTAACTATTCGCTATGCCAATTTCGAAACGGTTACGCAACAAGCAAAAATTCCATACACTTCGCTTGATAGTACGTTAATAGCCAAAGCAAAAGAACTTTTCGATAAACTCTACAGCAAACGAATGTTGTTGCGATTAGTTGGTGTAAAATTATCTCATTTAGTAAGCGGAAATGAGCAAATTGGCTTATACGGACCCTCAGAAAAAATCTATAACCTTTACCAAAGTATGGATAAAATGCGTTCTCGTTATGGTGTGGATGCTATTAAATTGGCAACTGTTATGCCTAATAAAGGCGAAGCTAAGAAATTATATAGGCGCCCTTGAGTTAATGGGCTATAGTCAATAGTTGATGGCTATGATGTTTAAGTCAAAGTCATAAACAACTAGGCTGTAAACTATTGACCATTAACTATCAACCAAGCTAATTATGTTTTTAAACGTTCATTCTCAATATAGCCTTCGTTACGGTACAATTGATATCAAAGAATTGATTGTTGAAGCGAGAGCGAAAAACGTACATCAAATGGTGTTAACGGATATTAACAACTCTACAGGTTGTATGGAATTTATTCGGCTTTGCCGTAAAGCAGCATTTGACCAAGAAGATGCGGATGGCAAACTAATTCCTGCTTATGATATTAAACCAATCATCGGAATAGAATTTAGACGAGATAACCAGCTTTTATACATCGGAATTGCCAAAAACAAAGAAGGAATGAAAGAGTTAAATGATTTTTTAACTCATCATAACCTTAATCAATTGCCTTTGCCAGATCAACCTTTTAGGTTTAACAATGCATTTGTGCTTTATCCGTATGGCAGTAAAATCGATTTAAGAGAAAATGAATATTTAGGAATTAGAGCCAATGAGCTCAATAAAATTGCTGGTAAACCATTACTAAATATCAAGGAAAAGCTAGTTGTTTTTCATCCGGTAACAGTTAAAAATAAACTTGAACATAGGTTGCATAAGTACTTAAGAGCTATTGGTTTAAGTACGGTTTTTGGAAAGCTTACAGAAAGCGATTTCTGCCAAGAAGACGAAATGCTAATAAGTGAAGATGAGTTGGTACAAAAGTTTGAAAACCATGAGTTTATTTTAGCAAATACTCAGCAACTTTTGGATAGTTGCTGTATGGGCGATTATACCTTTGGCAGAAAGAATAAGCATAATTTTAAAAATAGTCCTAAAGAAGATTTAGCGCTTTTAACAGAACTGGCTATGAAGGGTTTGGCTTATCGTTATGGAACGAACAATGTTGATGCTTTAGCAAGGGTAAATATGGAGCTCAAAGTTATTTATGAGCTTAATTTTTGTGCTTATTTTCTCATTACTTGGGATGTAGTTCGTTATGCAATGGAAGAAAAGGGTTATTACCACGTTGGCCGCGGTTCTGGAGCAAATAGTATTGTGGCTTATTGTCTTAAAATTACAGATGTAGATCCCATTGCATTAGACCTTTATTTTGAACGGTTTCTAAACCACAAACGAAGTTCACCACCAGATTTTGATATCGATTTTAGTTGGGATGAGCGTCCAGATATTCAGAACTACATATTTAAAAAATACCCTAATACTGCTTTATTAGGCACAATGAGTAGCTTTAAAGATAGAGCGATCATTAGGGAAATTGGTAAGGTGCTGGGCTTGCCCAAAAGCGAAATAGATAGTTTCACAGATCCTTCAAAGGGTCATCTTCATCGAAATAATCCCACTTTTAATAAAATACTGGCTATTACTGAGAAAATGAAGAATATGCCAAACCAACGTTCTATACACGCTGGCGGTATTTTAATTGGCGAGGAACCATTAACATATTACACAGCTTTAGATTTGCCGCCAAAAGGCTTACCTACTGTGCAATGGGATATGTATGAAGCAGAAGCCATTGGCCTTGATAAATACGATATCCTTAGTCAGAGAGGTATTGGTCATATTAGAGAAGCGGTTCAATTGGTATTAAAAAATAAAGATATATCAATTGACATACACGATTTTAAAACCTTTAAAACCGATCCAAAGCTAAATGCGCAATTGCGGGCCGGAACGCCTATTGGCTGCTTCTATATTGAATCTCCTGCAATGCGGCAATTACTTAAAAAACTTGAATGCGATAATTACAACACGCTAGTTGCTGCAAGCTCTATTATTAGGCCTGGTGTGGCAAGTTCTGGAATGATGAAAATGTATATTGAAAGTTATCATAATCCAAAAGGAGTGAGGTACTTATCTGAAGTGATGAAAGAGCAACTTGGAGAAACTTTTGGCATTATGGTTTATCAAGAAGATGTGATTAAGATTTGTTGCCATTACGCAGGTTTGGATTTAGCCGATGCCGATATTTTGAGACGTGGAATGAGTGGTAAATACAGAGCCAAGGATACAGAGTTTGACAAGTTATCTAAACGTTTTTTTACAACTGCAAAATCCTTAGGTAGAGATGAGGGAATTACCAAGGAAGTATGGCGACAGGTATCAAGTTTCGCCGGATTTAGCTTCTCCAAGGCCCATTCTGCAAGTTTCGCTGTAGAAAGTTATCAAAGTCTTTATCTCAAAACTTACCATCCTATGGAGTTTATGGTGGCTGTTTTGAACAATTATGGAGGGTTCTATCAACGTTGGGTGTATGTTCATGCTTTACAACAAACAGGTGCAAAAGTGAATTTGCCTTGTGTAAACTGCAGTTATGCTGTTGTAAATATCAAAGGTGATGAAGTCTATCTGGGTTTAATTGGTATTCAAGGTTTGGAGAATAAGCTGATTGAAATCATTCCGCAGGAACGGCAAACAAATGGAAATTATATCGATTTAGAAGATTTAATTAAGCGAACTTATCTTTCTCTAGAACAATCACTTATCTTAATAAGAATTGGTGCTTTACGCTTTACAGGTAAAAGCAAAAAAGAGCTGCTTTGGGAGGTACATAATTACCTAGGGAACAAGACTAAAATTATTGCAGGCAAAGAATTATTTCATCTGCCAACTAAGGAATATGTATTACCAAATTTAGATAATCATTTGATAGAGGATGCTTACCAGGAACTGGAATTGTTAGGATATCCAATTACCCTGAGTATGTTCGATTTACTTAAAACAGATTACCGTGGGGATGTTTTGGCTAAAGATTTAGAGCAATACGAAGGGAAAATAGTAAAAATGTTAGGCAACTTTGTCTGCGACAAAACTGTGCATACCATAAAAAATACGAAGATGTGGTTTGGTACCTTCATTGATAGTGAAGGAAACTTCTTTGATACCACGCATTTTCCGAATAGTTCACCTATTTATCCTTTTAGGGGGAAGGGCTGTTATTTAATTTTGGGTAAGGTTGTATTGGATTTTGGAGTACCCAGTATCGAGGTTATCAAGTTTGCTAAATTGCCAATTATGGATAATCCGGTGTTAATAACAGATAGTAAGCCGTTGAAACAAAAATTTACGTGAAAGCACCCCACATCGCTATTATAAACAAGTTCAGCAAGACGAATCCTGTATAAAAATACCCTTCAAAAAAAGGTTATCCCCAAGGCTAAAACTTTTCCACATTAAGGTGCATATTGACCGTTATTTTGTTAAATTCGCAAGGTTATAGTAAAACCTAATTTATTATTGCGAATAGCGATAAGGGTAAGCGTTTAACGCACAAAGCCCTACGCAAACGCAACAAACAAAAATTTATGGCAGAAGATTTAGAAAATCAAGAGAACGACAAAATCATTTCAATAAACATAGACGAGCAGATGAAATCTGCTTACATCGATTATTCGATGTCTGTTATTGTAAGTAGGGCTTTGCCTGATGTACGTGATGGGTTAAAGCCAGTACACCGCCGTGTTTTATACGGTATGTTAGACTTGGGTTTAGGTGCAGGAAAACCTTACAAAAAATCTGCACGTATTGTAGGAGAGGTGTTGGGTAAATATCACCCACATGGAGATTCGTCTGTATATATGACTATGGTGCGTATGGCTCAGGAGTGGAGCTTACGTTATTTAATGGTTGATGGACAAGGTAACTATGGTTCAATTGATGGAGACTCGCCAGCAGCAATGCGTTATACAGAGGCTCGTTTTCAAAAGATTGCAGAAGAAATGTTGGCCGATATCAACAAGGATACTGTAGATTTTCAGTTAAACTTTGATGATTCATTACAAGAACCAACTGTATTGCCTGCTAAGGTACCAAATCTGTTAATTAACGGTTCATCTGGTATTGCAGTAGGTATGGCAACAAATATGGCGCCGCATAACCTTACAGAGGTTATCAATGCTACTGTTGCTTACATCGAAAATAATGAAATTACCATACCTGAGTTAATGAAATATGTAAAAGGTCCTGATTTCCCGACAGGAGCTATTATTTATGGTTATGCAGGTGTACAAGAAGCTTTCGAAACAGGTAGAGGTCGTATTGTAATGCGTGCAAAAGCTGAAATCGAAACTATTAAAGATCGCGAAACAATTATTGTTACAGAAATTCCTTATCAGGTAAACAAGTCAATGATGATTGAGCGTACTGCTGAATTGGTTGGCGAGAAAAAACTAGAAGGTATTTCTAACATTAAAGACGAATCAAATAAAGATGGTATTCGTATCGTTTATGAAATTAAACGCGATGCGAATGCAAGCATTGTACTAAATAATTTATTTAAACAAACAGCTTTACAAACCTCATTTAGTGTAAACAATATTGCGTTGGTTCATGGCCGTCCGCAAATGTTAAATCTAAAAGACTTAATCCGTCATTTTGTTGACCACAGGCATGATGTAATTGTTCGTAGAACTAAGTTCGAGTTAGCGGAGGCTGAAAAACGTGCACATATTTTAGAAGGCTTATTAATTGCTTTAGATCATATTGAAGAAGTAATTAAATTAATTCGTGCTTCAAATACACCAGAAGAAGCTAGAGTTGGCTTAATGGAATCATTTGGTTTGAGTGATATCCAAGCTAGAGCGATCTTAGATATGACTTTACGTAGATTGACAGGTCTAGAACGTGATAAAATCAAAGATGAGTATGCAGAGTTGATGAAAACCATAGAGTATTTAAAATCTATCTTGGCTGATGAAACTTTACGTATGCAAATCATTAAAGATGAATTAGCTGAAATGCTTGATAAATATGGTGATGAACGTAGAACAACAATCGTTCACTCGGCAGAAGATATGAGCATGGAAGACTTCATAGAAGATGAAGAAGTTGTTATCACCATTTCACATGAAGGCTATATTAAACGTACACCAGCTTCAGAATACCGTACACAAGGTAGGGGTGGTAAAGGTTCAAAAGGAAGTGATTCAAGAAATGAAGACTTTATCGAACACTTATTAATTGCCTCTAACCACAATTACATGTTGTTCTTTACCGAAGCCGGACGTTGTTTCTGGTTAAGAGTTTACGAAATTCCAGAGGGAAGTAGATTAAGTAAAGGAAGAGCATTACAGAATATCATCAACATTCCTAAAGAAGAAAAAGTTAAAGCTTACATTAAAGTTAAAAACCTTAAGGATCAAGAATACTTAGAGAATAACTTTATTATTATGTGTACTAAAAAAGGTACTATTAAGAAAACTTCTTTAGAAGCTTACTCTCGTCCACGTGTTAATGGTATTAATGCAATAAACATTAATGAAGGTGATCAATTATTAGAAGCAAGTTTAACAACTGGAAGCAGTGAAATTGTAATGGCGTTACGTTCTGGAAGAGCAATTCGCTTTAACGAAAGTACAGTTAGACCAATGGGAAGAACTGCAACAGGAGTTAGAGGTGTTACTTTAGCACACGATAAAGATGAAGTTGTAGGTATGATTGCAATTGATGATCCTACGGCAACTGTATTGGTAGTTTCAGAAAAAGGTTATGGTAAACGTACTGATATTGATGATTATCGCGTTACAAATAGAGGAGGTAAAGGCGTTAAAACAATTAATGTTACTGAAAAAACTGGCGCACTAGTTGCTATTAAAAATGTAACAGATGCTGATGATTTAATGATCATTAATAAATCTGGTATAGTTATTAGGATTGTTGTTAGCGAATTGAGAGTAATGGGTAGAGCAACGCAAGGTGTTAGATTAATTACTTTAAAAGGAAATGATGAAATTGCATCGGTAGCAAAAATTGAGCATGAAGATGAGATTGACGAAGAGGAAGCAGAAATTGTTGAGGGCGAAGAAACTATAACAGAAGTAGAAGAGCCAACAAACGAAGCCCCTAAAGAAGATAACAATCCTGATACCGACGAAGAAAAAGAAGAGAATTAATATAATTTCGAAAAAAATAGAAACATGAAGTTATCATAATTTTACTAATTAGGTTTGGTAAACCTATGATAGCTTCACAACCATTAAAAACAAATAATATGAAAAAATTACTTTTAAGTATATTAATTGTAGGTAGTGCTACACTTGCAAATGCTCAAAAAAGTGAAGTAGCAGAAGCAAAAAAGAAGTGGGATATTTATGGCATTACTGCTAATAAACAAGCATTTGATAAGTCAATGACTGCTTTAAATTCTGGTTTAACAAATACAGATAATGCTATTGCGAATGAAAAATCTAAAATTTTACCAGATGCTTGGTCATACAGGGCTTTATTTGCATCTGCAATTGCATTAACAGATTCTGTTGATTTAGCCAATTCTATAGCTAAACAAAAAATTGCTGAAGAAGCAATAGAAAAAGCAAAAAGTTTAGATGCTAAAAATTCTGAAAAAGAGAATATCGATCTTGCAAAAATTAATATTCGTAATGCAATTAGTGCAAGAGCAATTAGAGCTTACAATAAAAAAGACTATAAAGCAGCGTTAAGTTCATTTAAAGAATTATTAGTACTAAATCCAAGTGATACGTCTACATACATGAATGCTGGTTTAGTTGCTAAAATGGATGGTAATTATGAAGAGTCGGTAAAAAACTTTAAAAAGATGATTGAATTTAATGTTCCTGATGCAAAGAACTATTATGCGGAAATTATAGGGATAACATTAACTAATCTAAAAGATACTACTGCTGGTTTGGGGATTATTAAAGAAGCCTTGGCAAAATACCCAAATGAAGGGGATTTTATAGCTGCTGAAACTGATATTTATATTGCCAAAGGTGATATTGCTAAATCACAAGAATCATTATCTAAGTTAATTGCTACTAATCCAAAAAATGCATTGTATCAGTATTTAATGGGTAATACTTATTTCAATAAAGCACTTTTTGTACAAAAAGAAAGAGATAAGCTTGATCAGAAAAAGGTTAAAGAATATAATGCTGAAACTGCTAAAGTAGTAGCCTTAATTGATCAATCAATTCCGTTCTATAAAAAGGCTTTAGAAATTGATGCCAATCATGCGCCAACCTTAGATATCTTAACTAAGATTTATGCTTTTAAAGGAGATACTAAAAGCTATGATGAGATTAAGAAAAGATTAGATGCTATACCAGCAAAAAATTAAAATCAATTACTTTAAAAAAAGGGATAATTTATTTATCCCTTTTTTTTTGAAAAATAATGAGTACCAGCAATAATGAAGACTAATTGTTCTATTCATTTTTGTTATTTTTGGATATCAAAAGCATCATAATGAACTTTAAGCATATATTAATTATTCTCCTTTTTTTTAGCGTTAAATCTATTGCTCAAAAATCTCAAGTTCAACTTGCCCAAAACAGTGTAGGTAAATTACAAGTAAGTATTGCAAATAAGGAAGATGTTAAAAAACAGCTCACTATAATAGGTGAGGGCATTAAGGCTATAGAATTAGCTCAAAGTGACAAGAAAACAAAAAACTGGCCAGAAACATGGGCTGTTAAAGCTTATTTGAGTTCATATATTGCTATAGTTGACAATGAAGCAAATGCTGATAAATATTATAGCCTAGCTGTTGAGGCTTTAGAAAAAGCAATTTCTTTAGACAAGTACCAGGCTAATTCTTCATTAATAAAAGCTGCAACTTACAATGTAAATATCAAAAAACAAACAGATGGCAATAAAGCATACCAACAAAATGATTTTACAAGCGCTTTCAACACGCTAAAACAAGTAAGTGACTATTTGCCAACTGATACAACTCTAGCAATAAACGTTGGAATATGTGCGCAGAATATCCAAGACTATAATGAGGCCTTAAATTATTTTAAAAGGGCTAAAGACAATGGAATTAAAAATCCAATAGTATTTCAAAGTATGGCAAATATCTATGCTTCAAAATTTGAAAGTGAATTGGCTATTAAAACCTTAGAGGATGGATTAAAAATTAATCCATACCATTCAAATTTAACAACAGATTATATTAATTTGCTATTAGATAATGAGAAATATGATAGAGCTGTTAAAATAATTGAGGGGTCAATTGCAACAGAAAAAAGAAGTAAATTGCTTTTATTCCTATATGGTTATTTACAGCAATCTCAATTAAAGAATGCCGGCACCGCAGAACTAGCTTATAAAAAAGCATTAGATATTGATCAAAACTATTTTGATGCACTATATCAACTAGGTTTGGTTTATGTTAATATTGCTAATGAATCATTAAAAGATAAAAACAAACAAAAATTTACATCCTATGTAAATCGTGCAGAATTTATTTTACAGCGTGCACATGAAATAAATCTGAACGACAGAAACACAATTCAATTGCTAATTGAAATTTATACCAGGAAGAATAGGTTGGATAAAGTTCAAGAATTAAAAAGAAAGCTTAACGAATTTTAATCATGATCTACATAGTAGAGGATATGTTTTAAATTATTACTTAACATAATGTTAATTATAAGACAATAATAAATGCGATGATTAACATGGCTTTGTGCATCATACTTATATATTTATTACTTTAGGCTAATAAAAACACCAAAATACATTTATGCATAATTATCGCTTCTCACTATTTCTAGTATCGGTTATTTAATTCATATCAATTCATATCAAATTAAAAAATACTGCTCAATTAACTATTTATAAAGATATTAAGTTGCAAATTGTGTATTTTTCAAATAAAGGTATTGAATTAGATAAAGAAGAAATTGTAATCAATAAAACTATTCAACCAGATCAAATTCTGCAGGTATCTAATAAGGTAAAACGTTATAAAAACACAAATTATAAAGTAAAATTGCTGTCAGCCACTACCGTCAATAAATAATTCATTTTTATTAAACTTATTTGCATTTATAGTTCTTTTTGCTAAATTTGTTAGTATTATGAAGAGAGCTGGGATTGCAGATTTACCTTTACATTACGGTTATGTACCATTATGGTTAGCCGAGCGGATGGGTAAATTAGGCTTAGCTATTACTGAAGAAATTATTGCAAATAACGGTAAAAATGATTTCTTAAGGCGGATGAGTGATCCTTTTTGGTTTCAAAGTCTTGGAGCTGTTATGGGAATGGATTGGCATTCATCTGGTATTACAACATCTGTTTTAGGAGCATTAAAAAGAAATATAAATCTACATACTAAAGAATTTGGTATTTACATTTGTGGTGGTAAAGGAAAACTTTCAACAAATACACCAAATGAAATTATTAAGTTTTCTGAAACAAATGGATTGGATGCTAACAGTCTTGTAAAATGTAGTAAACTAAGTGCAAAAGTTGACAATACAGCTGTTCAAGATGGATTTCAATTGTACCAACATAATTTTATTGTTAGTGATGAAGGTAACTGGACCGTTATTCAGCAAGGCATGAGTAATCAAAGTGCTACTGCTAGAAGATACCATTGGCATTCTTCTGCTTTAAAATCTTTTACAGAAGAGCCTCATACCTTTATTTATGGACAAAATTGTGGTAAAATTTTAAATTTAACTGATAAACAGGCAAGCCCACTTAAAAAATCAATGTTGAGTTTAACATCTGAGCATCCTGAAAAAATGATAGCTGAAATTAGGAAGTTGGTAATGCCCAATCATCATGATGTAAAAGCAAAAGATGTAGATTTAAAACGGCTGGGTGCTATTCTTTGGTTGGCTCAAGAAAACAACATATCAAATTTTGAAGAACTGCTGTTATTACAAGGCCTTGGGCCAAGAACATTGCAATCATTAGCATTGGTTAGTGAAGTTATTTATGGAAATCCGGCTAGATTCAAAGATCCAGCACGCTTTTCATTTGCCAATGGCGGTAAAGATGGTCACCCCTTCCCTGTTCCAGTTAATGTATATGATGAAACCATCAACACATTAAGGAATGCAATTGACAAATCAAAATTGGGAAATTCAGATAAAATAAACGCAATTAGATCTCTATCTCAAATTGCTGCAAAAGCAGAAGATAATTTTACACCAAATGAAAATCTAGATGAACTAATTGAGAAAGAAAGAACTAATTCTTGGAAATATGGAGGTAGAACTGTATTTGGTAAAGATAAAGCCCCTATTTCAAGTCAACTAAATTTATTCAATGATTAATTACGATAAAGTAACTATCCCTGAAGCAATTGTTATGCAGGAGGAATTTAGGAAACAACTTAAATTTAATATTCCAGACAAAACTAGCATCACCTCAATTGCAGGAGCAGATATATCATTTAATGCCAATAGTACACTCATGTATGCTGTTATTGTAATTTTAGGTTATCCAGATCTAAAATTGAAGTCTTATTCATTAGCAACTGCTGAAACACAATTTCCTTACGTTTCAGGTTTTTTGGGCTTTAGAGAAGTCCCAGCTTTGCTTCAGGCATGGAAACATATTGAAAACAAGCCAGATGTTGTGGTATTGGATGGACAAGGTTATCTTCATCCTCGAAGGATGGGTATCGCCTCTCACTTTGGAGTATTAACAAATCATCCAACTATCGGTTGTGCTAAAAGTTCGTTATATGGTTTTTATGAAGAACCATCGGTTTTGAAATTTGCTGCAAATCCTGTTTATGAGAAACGCTCAAATGAACATATTGGGTTTGCATTACGTACAAAAAATAACACAAAACCGGTGTATATTTCTCCAGGTTATGGTTTAACATTAAAGAAAAGTTTAGAAATTATGAAAAACTGCATTGGTAAATATCGAATTCCTGAGCCAACAAGAATTGCACATGAAATTGTAAATGAATTTAGGAATGGCAAATTAAAAGAAGGATTTAGTCAAGTTAATTCTCCTTTTGAATTATTTTAACCTTAAACTTATATTTTTATAGCAAATTGTAAAAAATGGACAACAAAAAATCGACCTTAGGCTTTATATTCATTACTATTTTAATTGACTGTATTGGTTTTGGAATAATTATTCCGGTTTTACCAGATTTAATAAAAGAACTTTCTGGTAGATCACTTGCAGAAGCAGCAGAATATGGTGGGTTATTATTAGTTGCTTATTCAATAGCACAGTTTGCTTTTTCGCCAATTGTTGGTGGCTTGAGTGATAAATACGGAAGGCGTCCGATATTATTGATATCTCTTTTAGGTTTAGGGATAGATTACATTTTCTTATCATTTGCTCCAACATTAGCTTGGCTATTTGTAGGTAGAGTAATTGCTGGTATTACTGGTGCCAGTTTTACTACAGCTATGGCATACATTGCAGATATTAGTACACCAGAAAAGAAAGCGCAAAATTTCGGAATGGTTGGTGTAGCATTTGGAATAGGATTTATTATAGGTCCGTTGCTTGGTGGCTTGGTTAGTAACATGGGACTTAGGGTGCCTTTTATGATTTCGGCTGGATTGGCATTATTAAACTGGCTTTATGGTTATTTTATTTTACCTGAATCGTTAGCCAAAGATAAGCGTAGAGAATTTTCTTGGAAAAGAGCAAATCCGATTGGAGCATTACAAAGTGTTTCAAAATACCCAGCAATTATTGGTTTAGTGGTTGCTTTATTATTACTTTTTATAGCAAGTCATTCTGTACAATCTAATTGGGGTTATTATGTGAAAGAAAAATTTAGCTGGGATCCAACTATGATTGGTTATTCATTAACTGTTGTTGGTATTGCCGTAGCTGTAGTACAAGGCGGCTTAATTCGAATTGTAATTCCGAAAATAGGCAGCAAAAATGCAATTATATTAGGTTTATCTCTTTATATAATTGGGTTTATGTGCTTTGCCTTCGCGCCAAATGGATTAATGATGATGATTTTTATTCTTCCCTATTGTTTGGCAGGAATTGGAAATCCAGCTATGCAAACCATCATTTCTAATCAGGTACCTGATAATGCCCAAGGAGAAATTCAGGGCATCGTAACAAGTATGCAAAGTGCGGGTGCAATATTAGGCCCATTTTCTATGGCTTACATTTTTGCACACTTTATAAATAAAGGTAATAATGTTTATTTTCCGGGAGCACCATTTATCTTTAGTGCAGTTTTAACTCTAATTGCTTTATTTATAGCAATTTCTGCATTACGAAAACACCATTAAAGTAGTTCGATAGCCAAGTTGGCCAACTCACTCCTCTCTCCTTTTTGAAGAGTGATATGAGCATACAGTGGATGCTTTTTAGCATTTTCAATTAGATAGGATAAACCATTACTTTCTGAATCAAGATAAGGGGTGTCAATTTGATAAATATCTCCTGTAAAAACAATCTTAGTATGTTCCCCTGCTCTCGAAATAATGGTTTTAATTTCATGTGGAGTAAGATTTTGAGCTTCATCAACTATAAAGTAGATTTTGGTAATGGTTCTGCCGCGGATATATGCTAGAGGAGCAATTTGAATTTTTTCTGTTCTGATCAGCTCATCAATTTTAAATTGCATCTTCTCATCATTCGCATATTGCTCTCTTATAAACCTTAAATTGTCCCATATTGGAGCCATGTAAGGATCAATTTTTTGCTTAACATCACCAGGTAAGAAACCTATATCCTTATTGCTTAAGGGAACAATTGGCCTTGTAATGTAAATTTGCCGAAAATCTTTTCTTTGTTCTAAAGCGCTTGCTAATGCCAAAAGGGTTTTGCCAGTTCCAGCATTACCCTGTATTGTTACCAGTTTAATGTCGGGATTTAATAAAGCATCAATAGCAAAAGATTGTTCTGCGTTACGTGGCTGAATATTAAACACCAAACCTTCATCAACTTTACGCAAACTTTTAGCAGTTTGATCATAAAAAGCAATTATACTTTTTTTCTTATTTCTAAGAATATAAAAATGATTTGAATCAGTATAAGGTAAATTTAGTTGAGTAGTTTCTATTGTAATACCTCGTTTTAGGGTATCAATAACTTTAGAATCAAAATCTGTTAATTCTGTCCTTCCTGTATATAATTCGTCAGCATTCTTGATTTTTCCAGTTTCATAATCCTCTGCATGTAGATCTAGCGACTTTGCTTTTAAACGCAAGCAAATATCTTTAGAAACTAAAATCACCTTACGTTTAGGATTTTCTTCTTTGAGTGCTAGTGCGGCGTTTAAAATTCGATTGTCAAATTTTCCCTCCCCAAATAATTTTTCTGCATTTATTTTTTTTGGATGCTCATCTAAAACAACCTTAAACTTTCCTAAACTATTTTTCTTTAACGTAAACCACTTGTTAATCAAATGATTTTTAGATGCCTGATCAATTAACCTTATAAAGTTACGAGCTTCGAAATTACGTGTATCATTACCGCTTTTAAAATTGTCTAATTCTTCTAAAACCAATACTGGTACTGCTACATCATGCTCCTGAAAGTTATTTACAGCATCGTGATCATATAAAATAACTGAAGTATCTAATACAAATATTTTTTTGGATGAATTTTTATCTTGAAGTTCTTTTTTTGCCATTGCACCTTAAAATTAGCATTTAGCAATTAAAGATTATAGTTTATTTGCTAAATCCCTATAAAAAGAAAAACGGAGACCCTCTTCTTGCGATTTGGTTTCTCCGTTTTAACCTTATTTTTAACCGTAATCAAAAATATGGCATCAATTGAATATACTTAACCTAATTCGTGGTCTGGTCTTCTTGCGAATTCCGAAACTCGTTTATAACCTATTCTATTATTGCGTTACTCCGTAAAATGCGGCAATTAAAATAGTGCCTAGTATTGCTTACAAATTAATTATGGGTTTTGCAGCCCTTAAGTTTTCTAAACTTATCCGCTCTTGCGAGTGATTGAGTTTGGTGACTTAATTTTTTACATGCTAACCATCTTGCGACTTCTTAATGTAAAACGATTTGCATTTCTCAATGCTCATCGAATTTGTTACCTCAAATTAATTATTGGTATTGAAACCTTAGTTGTTTTCAATTTATCTCCTCTTGCGAGTGATTGAATTTTCAGTTACTAATTTTTTACACACTAACAGTCTTGCGACTTCTTTATGTAAACCGATCTGCATTTTGCAATGCTTTTCGAATTTGATTTTTAAGCTTTGAATATTCCCAAAAATTTTAGCCTTGAGACTTCATTTTTGTTTTGGATTATTCTACCAGACTGTCAAAGTACTTCGTTATTGATATCATCTAAATTAGGACTTGAAGTGATACATGTCAAGAAAAATCGAATTATTTTTTTAACAAGTTATGAACCTTTTTTTACTGGTTATCAACACTTTGAATCTTGTAAACCCTAATTTCATTATGGCATTAGGCATTTAATACCTCAATTTGCTAAACATTATTAACATTTTAATACGCTCTACTTCTTCACATATATTTAATGTTTAGTAAACTTTATCAAATTAAATTCTGCTTATTTTTCTGCTTACTACTAATTTATTGAAATTTATATATACTAATTTGAAAGGATTTTAAGTGCTAAATATTGTAAATTTGAACCATGCTTAATCAGCCAATTAGAAATATACAGGATTTTTTGCTCAGTACTTATTTTGCAGATGGTTTACGTATTACAATTGGTGTACTTTGCCCCTCCCTTATCATGGCACAATTTGGGATGTTGCAATATGGAATGACCCTATCGTTAGGTGCACTTTGTATTAGTGTTGTAGACTCGCCAGGCCCTATTGTTCATCGTCGCAATGCGATGTTAATTACCACTGTACTTTTATTCATTATCTCTATTGTTGTAGGTTTAACCAACTTAAATATATATGTAACAGGTACATTATTAGTGCTTTGTAGCTTCTTCTTCTCCATGTTTTTTCTTTATGGTAATAGAGCTGCATCTGTAGGTACATCAGTTTTACTGATCATGGTTTTAAGCATCGATGATATTAGACCTTGGCGAGAAGTAATCTTTTATGCTTTACTAGTTTTAGCAGGTAGTATTTGGTATACTTTATTAAGCTACTTTGTTTACAGGCTACGCCCCTATCGTTTGGTACAACAAATGTTGAGTGATTCTATTTTAGAAGTGAGTACTTTTTTAAGAGCTAAGGCAAAATTTTATCATGAAAATACCGATTATGAAAAGAATTATACTGAATTATTACAATTACAGGTTCATGTACATGAAAAGCAAGATGAAGTACGTGATGTATTATTTAGAACAAGAGAAATTGTAAGAGAATCTACGCCAGAAGGAAGATTTTTATTGCTAGTTTTTGTTGATATGGTTGATTTATTTGAGCAAGTAATGTCTACCTATTACAATTACAAACAGTTACATGAACAGTTTGACTCATCTGGTATTTTACCTAGATATGAAAGGGTTATTAATCAAATCGCATCTTCATTAGATGAAATTGCGTTTGCACTTAAAAGTGGAGGAATTCCACATTTAGATTCAAGGCTAATTATAGGAGTAGAAAAACTTAAATATAAAATTACCCTTCTCGAAAAGAACCAAAATGAGAAATACAATACATTAGGCTTAATTGCGCTTAAAAACATTGAAGTAAATATTGAAAACATTGTTGGTAGAGTAAAAACAATTAACAGTTATTTTAATAAGAAAGAAAAGAAAAATCTAAAAAGTAGAGATATTGATGTAGAAAAGTTTGTAACTAAACAGAACATGGATGTTAAATTATTCTTTGATAATTTAACATTTAGCTCATCTACATTCAGACATTCGTTAAGGGTGGCTATTGTGATGTTAATAGGTTTTGTAGTTGCTAAAAGCCTGGATTTTGCACATAGCTATTGGATTCTACTAACTATTCTTGTAATTTCTAAACCTGGCTTTAGCTTAACTAAGGAGAGGAATATTCAACGTTTAATAGGCACTATTATAGGTGCTTTTATTGGTATGGGTATTCTTGTTTATATCCACGATAAGAACACGCTTTTTGTAATTCTATTGATCTGCATGATTGGAAGTTATAGTTTTCAACGTAAGAATTATGTGGTAAGCGTGCTTTTTATGACACCCTATATTCTAGTATTATTTGATTTTTTAGGCATGGGAAGCCTTTCTTTAGCTCGTGAAAGAATATACGACACACTAATAGGCTCTGGTATTGCCTTATTAGCTAGCTATTCTTTGTTTCCAAATTGGGAACATGAAAAATTGAAAGAGGCCATGATTGATACTATTAAAGCGAATAAGAACTATTTTGAACAAGTTACTTTGTTATATTTTGAACAAAATGTTAACCTTACTAATTATAAATTAGCAAGAAAAGAAGTTTATGTAAATTCATCGAATTTGTCTTCTCTTTTTCAAAGGATGTTTTCTGAACCTAAAAGCAAACAACTTCACATTAAAGAACTTCATCAGTTTACGGTTCTTAATCATTTGCTTTCCTCTTACATAGCTACTTTAGCTTTATATAATAAGGAACACTCTTTTGTATATTTAAATCATGAAGATTTAAAGCCTGTTTCAAAAAATACAATTTATCTACTCAGTCAGTCTTCGCAAAATTTAACTACCCACAATGATGATATCAGCAATGTACCGCTAATAAGACGAAAAAATATTAACGAATTAGCACTTGAAAATGAAAGTATGATTATAGCAGAACAATTTGATTCTATTCAAAAAGTAGCTTATGACATATTTAAGCTAACAGAAAAGCTGAAAATTTAAATAGCTTCATTACATTTTAATAAATGCTGAATAATTAAAATCCATTGCATTTAGTATTGTTTTCTTAGTATTTCAAACTTCTTAACCTTCAGTTTGTTAATTTATAAATAAAGAAAAATATTTATGAATAAGTTATATACTGCATCTGTTACCGCCCAAGGCGGAAGAGATGGACACATTAAATCTAGTGATGGAATTTTAGATTTCGAATTAAAAAGACCGAAAGAATTAGAAGGTCAGGGTGGCGCTACTAATCCTGAACAGTTATTTGCTGCAGCTTGGGGACCTTGTTACTTAGGTGCTTTAGGTAGTATAGCAGAATCTGAAGGGGTAGATGTAAGTGAAGCTACTGTTAATGTTCAAATATCATTTAACAAAGATGGAAAAGGATTTGCGCTTTCTGCAGATTTGGATGTTCATGTACCTGGTTTATCGCATGATGAAACACAAAGATTAGCTGATTTGGCACATAAAACATGTCCTTACTCTAAAGCAACTAGAGGCAATATTGAAGTTAGAGTAACGGCAGTATAAAGAATTATAAGCTGTGTTTAATAAAAAAGCTTCCTGAAGATCGGGAAGCTTTTTTTATTAGTTCAATTTAACCTTATATCTGCTCTACAATTATACAAAAACTTCTTTCTTGGTATTTTCTGGTCTACCATTTTTAAAGGCTTCTCTAGTTTTTAGACCTAACAATTCAAACATTGCCATATCATCTATAAAAGATGGATTTGGTGTAGTTAATAATTTATCACCAGCAAAAATAGAACTAGCTCCAGCCATAAAACAGAAAGCTTGCTCTAATGTGCTCATTTCATTTCTACCGGCACTTAAACGTACCACAGAATTTGGCATTACAATTCTAGCGGTAGCAATCATTCTAACCATATCCCAAATTGGTACTCTAGGTTGATCTTCTAAAGGAGTTCCTTTTACTGGTACCAATGCATTTACAGGAACAGATTCGGGATGTTGGGGCATATTAGCCAATGTTTGCAACATAGCAACTCTATCAGCTGGCGTTTCTCCTAAACCTATAATACCACCGCTACAAACCGTTAGTTTTGCTTTACGTACATTTTTTATAGTATTTAAACGATCATCATAGGTACGGGTTGAGATAATTCTTTTGTAATCCTCTTCAGAAGTATCAATGTTATGGTTGTAAGCATACAAACCAGCATCTGCTAAGCGTTGAGCTTGATTTTCTGTTAACATGCCTAATGTACAGCAAACCTCCATATCCATATCGTTAACAGCTTTAACCATTTCTATCACACGATCGAAATCACGGTTATCTCTAACCTCACGCCAAGCAGCTCCCATGCATAAACGAGACGCACCTCCTTCTTTTGCCTTAACCGCTGCACTTACAACCTGCCCAATTTGCATTAAAGGTTGTACTTCTAAATCCGTGTGGTAACGTGCCGCTTGTGGACAGTAAGAACAATCTTCTGCACAACCACCTGTTTTGATAGAAATTAATGAACTAATTTGTACTTCGTTATAATCTTTTTGCTCACGATGAATACTAGCAGCTTCATAAACTAAATCTAAAAATGGTTTATCATAAATAGCTTGTATTTCTTCTTTTGTCCAATCGTGTCTTAATGTTTGCATAGTTGAGTTATACGTTGTTAGTAATAAGTTTTAAGTTAATCTCGTCTTTATAAAAGCAGTTTGCTTGCTAAACCTAATAAAAGTAAAAATCCGAAAACGTCTGTAAATGTCGTAATAATTATAGAGGATGCAATGGCTGGATCAATACCAACTCGTTTTAAAATTAATGGAATACTAGAACCAGTAATACCAGCAATTACTAAATTCCCTGTCATGGCTAAAAAGATAACAAAACCTAACATAGGGTTGGCATCAAAAAAGTAAGCAAAAGCAAATACAATCAAACCCGTAACAGCACCATTAATTAAGCCTACAGTAAATTCTTTTAAAACAGTTCTATAAGCTTGATTATCAGTTAAATCGTTTAATGAAATACGCCTAACTGTTACAGCTAAAGCTTGCGTAGCCGCATTCCCCCCCATCCCTGCTATAATAACCATATATGCAGAGAGTACGGCTAAGTGATTTAATGTATTTTCATAATGACGAACAACTGCTGAAGCCAAAAAAGCCGTACCTAAATTGATAATTAACCAAGGTAAACGAGATTTTACCGCTTCTATCCAGTTACCACTTAGTTCTTCATCTTCAGAAACCCCAGATATTTTCAGGAAATCTTCTGTATTCTCATCTTCTAAAACATCAATTACATCATCAAAAGTAACACGTCCAAGTAAATGCATTTCATCATCTACAACCGGAATACTTGTTAAATTATATTGAGAAATTAGTTTAGCCACTTCTTCTTGATCGGTACCTGCTTTTACATAAACCACATCAGCATTAACCATATCTGTTATTTTGGCATTACCTTTAGCTTTAATAATGTCTTTTAAGGAAACAATACCTTTAAAAATATTATGGTCATCAACTACATTTACGGTGTAGAACTCTTCTATTTCTTCACTTTGACGTATGATTTCGTCAATTGCATCTTTCTTAGTCAGGTTAAGGTTAATTCGAATAACCTCAGTATTCATTAAACCGCCCGCAGTTTCCTCATCGTAACTTAATAAATTACGAATGCTCGATGCATCATCCTCACTTAAATCACCTAAAATCTCTTTTTGCTCGTGCTCCTCTAACTGCGAAATAATATCCGTCGCATCATCATAATCGAGTTCCTCAACAATTTCGGTTCTCTTGTCTGGATGTAGTTGTAGAAGTAATTCTTCAGGATGCGCCTCTTCATGCATTTCAGAAATTACTTCAGATGCAATTTCTATGTCGAGCAAATTGATGATTCGCTCTCTGTCTTCACTGCTAATACTCTCAAATAAAATAGCAATTTCAGACGCATGATATTCTGCCAGCGTAGCTTTAAGTTGTTCATTATCACCACTTATTGCTTGCTTTAGCTTAGAAACGTCTGTCTTATCTAAATCAAATGATTGCATATGCTACTAAGATAGAAATAATTTATTTTCAAAATGCCACAAAAAGCCATTTAGAATAGATATAAAAGGTTTTTTAACATTAGAAAAACAGTGTCAGTATTTTATGGCAATTGTAGTCCTTCTTTTCGTTGCTGCCGTGAAAAACGGCATACACTTCAATAAGGTTTATAGCACACAGGCAGTAGTCCTTTTGTACTTTCCGTTATTGCAAGGAGGAACAATATGGCAATCTTCTAGCTTAAAATATTTAGTCCTTAAAAAACAAATCAATTTTCTCCACAAGGGAATTCATATCTTTATTATGGTTAATTGTCTTATATAATTCAGCATTAATTGATTTATCGATCACAACACCGTCCCTAATTTTTAATAAATAAGGAAAACCAATTTTGTTTTTAACTTCATATAATGCAGTTGAAATATAAGAGTTATTAAAATCTGATACGGGTTTCCTACCATCTAAGAAAATGATATTTATCTCATTATCAAGTAATGGTAAAATTTTTTGCTCAATTAAATTTTGTATTGACCGCTTATTATTGTAACAAAAGAAATTACAGCCATTAATTTTTAATAAATATTCTTGATAAGCTTTTTTATATGCCTTATTAGTAAAATGTGTGTTAATTAAGGAAATAAAAACTATTGGAGAAATTAGAATAATTAATGGAATAGCAATAATAATTATTATCGTTACGATTAAAGTATCTTTTATAATTCTAGCAAATTTCATTGATAATAAATTATAGCATTAATACTTTTTCTCTTTGTTAGGATTTACTCCTTCCTATGAAAATCAAGCTTTTGTTACCTAAACCCGATTGTATGAAAGCCACATTTTTTTGTGGCTGTAAGGAAAGCGGGACAGAACCATTAATTGGAATGCTGGCTTTGCTTTTCAAAAAACTCTTTATTCAAGTATGGTTTATCTAAGCCCTTCGCGACTACGCTCAGGGTGCCAAACTATGCCAAATGAGCTAATGAACCAATTTAACCAAGGAACTAATTATTTAAACCACCCCTTGCGCCAAAAATAAATAACTTGTACAACAGCAATTAAGCCCATTACAATCATGGTGTACAAATAACCATGTTCTTGATAGAGCTCTGGCATATTCTGTGGCAACACTTTTCCTGTAACTGGGTCTTCCCTACTAAAGTTCATACCGTAAATACCGGCAATAAAAGTAAGTGGAATAAATATAGATGATATGATGGTAAGTACTTTCATAATCTCATTCATCCTATTGCTAATGATAGACAAATACATGTCTATATTACTTGCAGAGATCTCTTTAAGCGATTCTACCATATCAATGATCTGAATGCAATGGTCATAGGCATCGCGAATGTAAACCTTTGTTTTTTCGTCTATTTGAGCACTATCCGTTCGTAAAATATCATTCATTTTATCACGTTCTGGCCAAGCAACTCGTCTTACTGTTATTAAATTTCTTTTAATCAGTTGGGTATCAAACATGATGGTTTTATCCGGTTTCTCGAATAAACGATCCTCAATATTATCTAATTGTTCACTCCATGTTCCTAAAACTGTAAAATACTCATCTACAATCATATCCATTAAAGCATACATCAAATAACTACTTCCTCCAATCCGAATGTTTCCTTTTCCAATTTCTAAGCGATTACGAACTGGATCTAAACAATCTTCATATTTATCTTGAAAAGTAAATAATACATTATTTGTTAAGATAAAAGACAATTGTTCATTTTCCAACCCATTTTCTTCATCAATAAATAACATCCTGCTAACTGCAAAATCATAATTACCGTATTCTTCATACTTAGGTCTTTGGTAAGTTCTGGTAATGTCTTCTAAAATGAGCTTATTGATATTCCAATCTTTGGTTAAAGTCTCAAACATGGACATAGAATTAAAGCCCTTTATTTCAATCCAATAATTATAGGTTTTATCAGTTAATCGCTGTTTTAAACCTTCAATGTTTTCAAGATGCTCTACTTTGTAATAGTTTTCATTATAGATATAAAGATTAATGTGTGGCTCAACAGAGTTTTCATCAATAAAAACCATACCTGGGCTAGATCCTGGCGATGGCAATACATAACGATGTTTTTTATGTTTATGCTTAGTAGGTTTTGACATACGTTAAAGATAAGTTTTTGCTTGTGGACCTTGGTTAAATAGCAAATCAACAATACTTAAGTTGGGGATAAATTTATTTCTATCGCTAAACACCTGAAAATAGGTTTTCGTTTCGCCTATATGAATTGTATTTTTATTAAACTTATCCCTGAAATCTAATTCAGTTCCTATTTCCTTTTCATATTCTTGCGTAAAATTCTCTGGTGAACTTTGTTTCATTTGCTTTAAAATCCAGTTCAGTAATTCTAGGTTGTAGTCTAATAAAAAATCATACTTTTTTGTATAAAAGGGCACTAAACCATCTTCATAGTATTCAAAATAAGCAGAACTTCTATAACACGTTTGTAAGCTTAACCAATGCAAGCGTTGCCACTTAGAATCATAACTAATCTTTACATCCTTAATTGGGGTATGAAATTTAGAGCCTTTTACAACAGGAATCATCAAATCTAAAATACCATCTGGAGATGCAATACTTGCTCTATTTCTATAGGTTTGTTTTACAAAATGCTCGTGTTTTTCGATAACGTAGTCGAAATGGTGTTCTTTTAAAGCAGTGAAATAACTAACTGGTGGAAGATAAAAAAGAGGAAATATTGCTAAACTTTGCATCTGTTGCTTTATGTTTGTATTCTAGCTGCCCAAATTAATGATTCTAAAAGGTTTTTCGTATATCGGTATATTCTTTTTATATATTTTATCTCTTTTCCCCCTACCTGTACTCCTATTTTTTGCAAGACTACTTTACTATCCCCTGTACTACATTGTTCAATATCGTAGAAAAGTTGTAAGAGAAAATTTGTTAAATTCTTTTCCAGAAAAGAGTTTAGATGAAATTATTAACATTGAGAAGCGTTTCTATAAATATTTGGCTGATTTAATTTTCGAGATCATTAAATTAACCAATATTTCTGAAAAAGAACTGCGAAAACGAGTTAAATTTAACGGTTTAGGCCAAGTTGAAACCTATTTTAATAAAGGAGAAAGCGTTTTAGCCTGCACTGGTCATTACGGTAATTGGGAGTTGTGTATGCTAGCTTTAGGTTTAAATATAAGTGGTACGGCACATGTAATTTACAAGCCTTTAGCAAGTGAGGTTTTTGAGTGTTGGTTTCAAAAATGGAGAACCCAATATGGAAATGAATTTGTGCCAATGCGCCAAACTTTAAGAAAAGTAATTGCGACTAAAAACCAACCAACAATGTTTTGTTTTGCAAGCGATCAAACACCCGTACGCGAAGAAACACAATACACTTTGCAGTTTTTAAACCAGCCAACTGCAGTTCTTTTGGGTTTAGAGAAAATTGCTTTACAAACCAATAGACCTATATTTTATTTTGATGTAATAAAAGTGAAAAGAGGATATTATGAAGTTGATTGTTTACCTCTTTGCTTAGATCCGAAAGCTACAAAGGATCATGAAATAACAGATTTGTTATTTGAATATTTAACTCATACTATTCAACGCGAACCTGCTTTTTGGCTTTGGAGCCATAGGCGATGGAAATTTATTGTTTAAATGCATATGGAAGCTAGTGTAGCAGTTGTTATTTTAAATTGGAATGGTAAAACATGGCTAGATAAATTTTTGTCTAGTGTAGTTGCTTCAAATTATCCAAATCTTCAAATTATTGTTGGCGATAATGCATCAACGGATGATTCAGTAGCATTTGTAAAAGCTACATATCCTCAAATAGTTATTATAGAAAATGACAAAAATTATGGCTTTGCCGGAGGATATAATCAGGTTTTAGCAAAAGTAGAAGCAGATTATTTTGTATTGTTAAACTCTGATGTTGAGGTACCTAAGGATTGGATTAAACCTGTAATAGATTTAATGCAAAGTGATGAAAGTATTGCAGTCGCTCAGCCAAAAATTAAGTATCAAAAAAACAAAAACCAATTTGAGTACGCTGGTGCTGCTGGCGGATTTTTAGATTTATATGCGTACCCTTTTTGTAGAGGAAGAATTTTTGATGAAGTAGAACTGGATGAAAATCAATACGATACTGATATTGATATTTTTTGGGCAAGCGGTGCAGCATTTTTTATCAAGAGTAAAGCTTGGAAAGAAGTAAATGGCTTAGATGCAGATTTGTTTGCCCATATGGAAGAGATAGACTTGTGTTGGCGATTAAAAAACCTAGGTTACAGGGTTGTTTGTTGCACAGCTGCAGAAGTTTATCATGTGGGTGGCGGAACGTTAAACGCAAATAATCCTTATAAAACTTACCTCAACTTTAGAAATAACTTAATAATTATGCAAAAGAACTTGCCAAAAGAAGATGCATATTTTAGGATTTTTATACGAATGTGGTTCGATCTAGCCGCTTGGTTACAATTTTTGCTTAAGGGAAAAACTGAATTTTGCGGTGCAGTAAGTAAAGCTCACTTCCATTTTTTTAGAGATATTAAACATACGGCTCAAAAAAGAACTATAAAACAAAGCCCTTTATTACAGCATACCGGTGTTTATAAAAACAGTATTGTTTATAGCTACTTTATTAACAAGATTAAAAAGTTTAGCCAGTTAAATTGGTAATTAAAGTGTTGCTAATAGTTGGTCTTTAATTGTTTTTTCTACCCAATAAACTGTGTTTCCAGTTAGGCCAAGTGTACTAAACTTAATTAACCCATCTTTTCCAACAACTACATGAGTTGGATACCCTTCTACCCCATATTTTTGGGCATAATATCTGCCATCATCAACTATGTTGTAATCGAAAGGACTCGTTTTTATGAATTGTTTTAATAAAATGCTATTATCCAAAGCAATTGCAAGAAATACTACATTCTTATTCTCTTTGTATTTAGCAACTAATTTATTTAATTCTGGAATTTCTTGTTTACAGGGAGGACAGTTGATGAACCAAAAGTTAATGACATAAATTTTATCAGACAAAACTTTAAGATCGTATTTATTACCATTCATATCAGTAATTTTCTCGCCTTTAAATTTCTCGCCTTCTTTAAAAGAGGCAGCTGATCCTGGTTTAGGCATCATTTCCATTTGTGCTTTTTTACGTTCTGCAGCCTTTACCTTTTCGGCGTCTGTCATCTGGTAAGCTATAAACTCAGCAGTACCATCAACTCTTTTAAGGTTATACTCGCCTGTTTGCATTAGTTTTTTCCATATAGCATAAGGCAATACAGTACCTGAACCATCTTTTACAATTGTGTTTTCATCTAATCTAGTGGAAGTAGAGCTTGTTATATTTTGTGCATAAGAGTTAATCGCAAAAAACAAGCTAAGCATCAATACGTATTTCTTCATGTCTATATGGATAAATTATTTTAGTAAACTTTCTATTGCTAAGCGATAACCATCTAAACCGAAGCCAGTAAGTACACCTTTGCAGTTTTTTCCAGTTAAGGAAACATGACGATACTCTTCTCTAGCATAGATATTAGAAATATGAACTTCAATTACTGGAGTTTTTATAGCTGCAATAGCATCAGCAATAGCTACTGATGTATGCGTATAGCCACCAGCGTTGATGATAATTCCATCATAGGAAAAACCAACTTCATGTAATTTGTTAATCAATTCTCCTTCTACATTGCTTTGGTAATAATCAATTTCAATAATTGAATACAATTCTCGGAGCTGCGAAATATAATTATCAAATCCTTCCGAACCGTATATTGTAGGCTCCCTTAACCCTAAAAGGTTTAAATTCGGACCATTAATAATTTGTATTTTCATGCGTTGTAAGCTTATAATGTTGTAACGTTGCAATGTTATAAAAAAAACTCAATAAATATAGTGAATACCCACTCTTACCTAAAAGGATTTAAAGATTATTTAAAATTGGAGCGATCGCTTTCCAAACATTCTATTAATGCTTATTTAAATGATGTAGATAAGTTGTTGCAATTTTATTTAGCAGTGGATAAAGAATTGATCTTAAATAAGGTTCAACTTAAAGATTTAAGAGAATTTATTACTTGGCTTAATGAAATTGGAATGCAATCTAATACACAGGCTAGGGTAATTTCGGGCATAAAGGCTTTTTTTACCTACCTAATGCAAGAAGAAATGATAGAAGAAGATCCGACCGCATTGTTAGAAGCACCAAAATTAACTAGAAAATTACCAGACACATTAAGTATTCATGAAATAAATAAATTAATTGATGCTATTGATGCTTCTAAACCAGAAGGAATGCGTAATAAAGCCATAATAGAGATGCTTTATGGTTGTGGTTTGCGTGTTACAGAATTAGTAGAGCTTCGTATTTCAAACATTTATGCAGAAACAGAATTTATTAAGGTAATTGGTAAGGGAAACAAAGAACGTTTGGTGCCTATTGGATCCGTTGCTTTAAAATTTTTAGAAATATATGTAAGTCAAATCCGGGTTCATTTAGATATTAAAAAAGGTCATGAAGATTTTATCTTTTTAAATCGTTCTGGAAGCAGGTTATCTCGTATTTCAGTTTTCAATCTCATCAAATCTCTAGCATTAACAACCGGAATTCACAAAAATATCAGTCCACATACTTTAAGGCACTCTTTTGCTACACATTTAATAGAGGGGGGAGCCGATTTAAGAGCAGTACAAGAAATGTTAGGTCATGCTAGTATTACCACTACAGAAATTTATACTCACTTGGATAGGGATTATTTGAGGAGTGTTATTACACAATTCCATCCCAGGTCTTAACCCTTAAATCCCCTAAAGGGGACTTTCCACTAAGACATAATTTCTCACAGCATGTAAACGAACTGCATTTACAATATGATGACTCTCTTTTATGGGGTTGGTGGGTTGGCCTTTATCATCCTATCCTTACCCTGCATATCTTTTCTTAACTCAATGTTTTTAAAACCTTTATGAGATAATAAATCAACTGTTTGTTGACCTAAAAATTCATTGATTTCAAAAAAAAGCAATCCTTTTTGGGAAAGATTTTTCAAGGCAAAATTCGCAATTGCTTCGTAAAAAATTAATGGATTTTCATTGCTTACAAATAGAGCTCTATGCGGTTCATTAACCAGAACATTGGGATGCATAGCTGGTTTTTCATCTTCTTTAATATAAGGGGGATTGCTTACTATAACTGCATATTCTGCTTGATGTGTTTCGTATTGAGATGTAAGAATATCATCTTTTATAAAATCAATATCAACATTGTTTAATACTGCATTTTGTTTGGCGGTTTCTAAAGTGTCTTCTGTAATATCTAAGGCATAGACTTTTGTGTTGGGAAGATTTTTCTTTAATGAAATAGCTATACAACCACT
This sequence comes from Pedobacter polaris, assembly GCF_005116505.1. GTDB lineage: Bacteria > Bacteroidota > Bacteroidia > Sphingobacteriales > Sphingobacteriaceae > Pedobacter > Pedobacter polaris. The sequence continues at coordinate 489,722 of NZ_SWBR01000002.1, read as the reverse complement.
TCCAGTACCAATATCTAAGATAGTTATGGGTTGTGGGTTGTGTGTTAAAGGGTTATGCCTCACAACTTGTAACTCATAACTCGTAACACCATTCAAAATCCATTCTACCAACTCCTCGGTTTCTGGTCTTGGGATTAAAACCGATGAATTAACTTTAAAGGTCAAACCATAAAAATGAGCCTCTCCTAAAATATATTGAATAGGTTTGCCTGTTTTTAACTCATTCAAAACATCTTCAAATTTGGTCAACTGATCTGGCAAAAGCACTACTTCTTTTTTTAATAGATAATCAGCCCTACTAAAATTTAAAAAATAATTTAATGTAACTAAAAACAAAGCTTTCGCCTCATCTTCTTGATAAATAGCGACTAAGGTTTCTTTAAATTTCTGAGCTAATTGTTTTAATTGCATTTGCTGTAAAAATAGTGATAATCATGCAAATTGCTATTCGTAAATCAAAAATCGTAAATCCAAAATATAACCTACATTTGTAGCAATGAGTGATGAGCTTTACATGCAACGATGTTTAGAACTTGCCGTATTAGGTATGGGTAATGTTAGTCCAAATCCGATGGTAGGTTGTGTAATTGTTCATGAAAATGAAATTATAGGCGAAGGCTACCATCAAAAAATTGGAGAAGCACATGCTGAAGTAAATGCGATCAATAACGTTTTTACCAAATTTGGTGATTCTGCCCCTACTCTTTTAAAGAATGCAACAGTTTATGTTAGTTTGGAGCCTTGTGCTCATTTTGGCAAAACTCCACCTTGTGCAGATTTATTGGTTAAACATCAAGTAAAAAAAGTTGTAATTGGCAATACTGATCCCTTTGAAATCGTAAATGGAAAAGGAATTGAAAAGTTAAAATCAGCGGGGATTCAAGTTGTAATTGGTATTTTAGAAGATAAATGCAGCTATATTAACCGAAGATTTTTTAACAGAATTAAACAACAAAGACCATTCATTATATTGAAGTGGGCCCAAACTGCTAATCAATACTTTGCACCAATGGGTGGAACTCAGCAATGGATTACTGGACCATTATCCAAACAACTTTCACATCAATGGCGAGGCGAAGAAGATGCGATTTTAGTAGGTAAACAAACTGCATTAATAGATAATCCATTATTAACAAATAGAAATAGTTCAGGGAAAAACCCCATCAGAATAGTTATTGATAGATCATTAACAATACCTACAACTCATCATCTCTATAATAATGAAGCCAAAACTATTATATTTAATGAGGTAAAGACAGCTGTAGTGGAGAATATTCACTTTATACAAATGGAAGACATGAAATTTTACTTAGCACAAAAAATAGCTTTTCAGTTGTATTTAATGGATATCCAATCAGTTATTATTGAGGGTGGGGCTCAAATACTAAATCAGTTTATCAACGCTAATTTATGGGATGAGGCTAGGATATTTACATCAAAAATAAACTGGAACGAAGGAATTAAGGCGCCAGAAATTAAAGGAAATGTAATAGAACAATTGTCACTTGGCGACGATGACTTAACAATTTATACACCAAATATAAAATAATGATTTTTTTAGTTTTAAGTATAATTTGTAGTGTTACAGTTGGTGTTTTACTCAAATTAGCAAAGCGATATGAAATTAATGTAATGCAAGCCGTTACTTGGAATTACTTATTTGCAATAAGCCTGAGTATCTTTTTCTTTAAACCAGATTTGAGCAATTTAAATCTACAGGTAATCTCTCCTATTTATATCTATTTAGGCGTTTTGCTACCTATCATATTTCTATTTCAAGGTATTGCAGTTAGACAAGCAGGTTTAGCCAGAACCGATATAGCACAACGCTTATCATTGTTTTTATCACTTTGTGCGGCATATTTTTTATTTAATGATCACTTTGATAGACTAAAATATGTTGGTCTAATTTTTGGCTTTGCTGCAATTATTTTAACTATGTACCGCAAAAGTAGTGGTATATCGTCTAAAAATAGCTGGTTGTATTTGTTATTGGTATTTGCTGGTTTCGGTGTAATAGACGTACTTTTTAAGTTAGTTAGTCAAATTACTGTTTTACCTTACACTACATCCCTATTTGTTATTTTTTGTATCTCATTTGTATTGTCCCTAATTTATATCTTGTATTTAGCAGCTATCAGAAAAACAAAGTTGCAGCTTATCAATTTTATTTGCGGTTGTGTACTGGGCTTCTTTAACTTTGGTAATATATTGTTCTATTTAAAGGCTCATAGAGCAATGGCAGACAATCCTTCAGTTGTTTTTGCATCAATGAATATGGGAGTAATTATTATTGGAAGTTTTATTGGCATCATTTTATTTAAAGAGAAATTAAGTAAATGGAATTATGCTGGTCTAGTGCTTGCTTTGGTGGCAATTATATTAATCACTTTATCAAAATTACATGCTGTTTGATGATACTTATCAAACCATAACGTTTGCTTCTGAAGGTGTTTTTAGAGATAAGGGAAGTAAATTTATTGGTTATGCTTATCCCATTAGAAGTGAGACAGAAGTTAAAAATATCATTAATAATTTAAGAGCAGATCATGCAAAAGCGAGACATTTTTGTTGGGCTTTACGTTTAACTCCAGACCGGAATATATTTAAACTTAATGATGATGGAGAACCTTCTGGAACTGCTGGAAGACCAATTTTAAATACATTACTTTCTACTGATGTAACGAATATATTGGTGGTTGTTGTTCGCTATTTTGGTGGAACATTATTAGGTGTTCCGGGTTTAATTAATGCTTATAAAACTGCTACTGTTGAAGCACTTAAAGAAAATAAAATCATTACAAAAACAGTAAATGACATTTATCAAATTAACTTTGATTATTTGGCAATGAACCAAGTGATGCGAATTGTAAAAGATGAGCAATTAGAAATTACCACTCAAGAATTTGACACCAATTGTTTAATTAAGTTTGAAGTTCGAAAAGCAAATCTAAACAGTGTTTTAGGTAAATTAGAAAAGGTTGATGGTATAGAAATTAAATACTTGGCTACTGTATAGGTTGTTTCTACATCTTGCTATCATTCCCGTGCATACGGGAATCTTAAAGCAAGCTAATTAGAAATCTTTTTGCATTATGATAGCTAATGGAGTTGGGCATGATGAGCTTTCTAATGAACCAATAACACTAATAAACTATTTTTATTAAGTTTGTCTTACCCCTGCTATCAAATAATGAACCAATGATAGAAGGAACTAATGAACTAAACCATGCAAAAATTATCAGAAGCAGATTTAATTATCAATCCGGATGGAAGTATTTACCATCTAAATTTATTGCCAGAAGATATTGCAGATACAGTAATTACAGTTGGCGATTTAGATCGTGTTGCAGAGATCAGCAAACATTTTGATTCTATTGAGGTTAAAAAAGGGAAACGAGAGTTTATTACACATACAGGGTATTTAGGAAAAAAAAGGATTACAGTTCTGTCTACTGGCATTGGTACAGACAATATTGATATTGTTTTTAATGAACTAGATGCTTTAGTAAACATTGATTTTGATACTCGTGAAATTAAAAAAGAACTGAAATCTTTAAATATCATTCGTATTGGAACTTCTGGAGCTGTACAAGAAGATATTCCAATGGGTACAATCTTAGCCTCTTCTTATGGTTTAGGTTTTGATGCATTGATGCATTATTATATACATGAAATTTCTGGTGATGAACATAGCTTGCTAGATAGTATTAAATCTCATTTTTCACATATCAAAAATATCCATCCTTATTTAACAGCTGCAGATCAGTCTTTATTGCGTACAATTGGTAGTGGTATGGAACAAGGAATTACCGTAACTGCACCTGGTTTTTATGCACCTCAAGGTAGACAAGTAAGGGCTAAAAATGCTGTTCCAAATTTTATAAGTCTGTTAACTAACTTTAAGCAAAGTAATAACAGAGTTACTAACCTTGAAATGGAAACAGCAGGAATTTATGCATTAGCAAAAACACTTGGGCATAAAGCCTTGTCAGTCAATGCTATCTTAGCTAGTAGAGTAAAGTTTGAATTTAGCAGCGAACCAAATAAAATAGTTGATAAAGCTATTAAAATGGTACTCGATAGGCTTTAAATTACTTAGACAAGCTTTCTGTAAATGAATGAATTGTACCACATTTATAATTTTGTGCTATAATCCATTTCATGAAATTGTCCATTCTTGCAGTCATTTGCTCTCCAGAGTTTTTGCTTACATAACTTGGGAAACCATATTTTTCTTTATCAGTAAGATCAGTAAACTCCCATGGGTGAAAATAGATGTTTAAATAACCATCTTTTTTGATTGTCCTTTTCGCTAAATATTTATAGTACCAAAATGGAAAGTTGTGAAATGATAACCAAAACAGAGGAATACGAAATGGGCTTACTGAAGCCGGTAATTGAAGTACATTACCTATTTTAAAATGAGTTCTAGAAACCTTTAAGTTGTTATATCTTCCTGGTAACAAAGTTGGATTAATAGAGCTGTTATAGGTATACCCTGCCTTTTCAATCTCCTCATTACTCACAGGCATCATTCTCGGCATTCTAAAACCAGATACTTGGGTGCCAGAAAGTTCCTCTAATTTTAATCTGGAATTAAGTAAATCTGCCACTTCAAATTTAGAATGATAATAGGTATGAGATGCCAGCTCATGCCCCTCATTCTTTATTCTATTTATAACTTCTATCGCATTAATTGCAAATGTTGCAGTAGAAAAAAAAGTAGCTTTGATTTTGTGTTTAGCTAATAAATCTAATATAATATGGCTGCCAGTTGTAGATATTCGAATTTGTTCATCAAACGAGAGTTCTTTACCATATTCAAATGGCATATCAAATTCTTCAATATCAAAACTCAATAAAATCATTTATATATTTTTTAAATTAGTAGAACGAATAATGTAATTCGGTCTATTTTTAGTTTGGATAAACATTTTACCCACATAAATTCCAATTATACCTAAAATAACTAACTGTAATCCGCCAAAAAAGGAAATTGTCATAATTAATGATGCCCAACCATTTACTTCCTGCCCTTTGTAAAATGCATAAAATACATAAGGTAAATAAAGCAATGAGATCATTGAAAATGTAAAGCCAAGATAAACTGCTGTATGCAAAGGTTTAATACTTAATGAGGTAACACCTTGAATAGCAAGTCTACGCATCTTAGAAATACTGTATTTGCTAGCGCCAGAAAATCGCTTGTCCGGCACATAATCAATGGCAAATTGCTTAAAGCCCAATAGCTTTACTAAGCCCCTGATAAAAGGATCTGCTTCATTAAAATTTCTAAATGCCTCTACTGCTACCCTATCTAATAACCTAAAATCTGCAGTGCCAGATTCCAATTCAATATCTGATAATGAATTTAATAGCTTATAAAAATATTGTGAACTTTTTCTTTTTTTAAAGGAAAGATTTTTGTCTTCTTTTCTCCTTGTATAAACTACCTCATATCCCTCTTCCCATTTCTCTAACATTTGTTTAAATAGCTCTGGTGGGTGCTGCAAATCTGCATCTAATGAAATCACACAGTCTCCATGAGATAAATCTAAACCAGCTTTTAAAGCAGGCTGATGACCAAAATTTCTAGAGAATTCTACATAAAATAGTCTCGGGTCTCTTGATGAAAGATCCTTAATAATAGAAAGTGTATTATCAGTGCACCCATCATCTACTAACAAAATCTCATAGTTATAATGAAGTTCTGAAAATACTTTCTCAATTCTTTTTATAATTACAATAATATTATCTTCCTCGTTGTGAGCAGGAATTACAACAGAAACAAGTTTATTCTCCATCGGTTTTAACGGGGTTTAAAATAAATTTTTTAAACATTAATTGGTAGGTAACCACAATCCATATTAAAATGCATGGTAAAGCCTTTAGTGAATATGGCTTAATATAAGCTTCTCTAATATATTTTGGAAATAAGTCTGATGGTGATAGGCTTGTTAGTAGTAGAGCGAATATAAATAAAGCAATAGAGTATGGATTTATTGGTTTTTCTTGCAAGACAAACCAAATTGCTACACCAACAAATGCAATGATATAAGTTGGAGATTCAGATGAATTGCTAAATATAACTGTGAATATCAAAGCAGATGCTAAGAATAAAAGCCTAAAATCAGGAATTTTATACATTTTAAATCTCAAATAGGGAATGATGAATAAAGTTAGTCCGATTACTAAAAATGGTAAATTAGAAATACTTGCATCACCTGTTATTCTTCTTGCCATGCCCATCACAGAAATATCTTGCATTGAAGTTAAGGATGCATTTAATGCTTGCTTTTCTGACAGAGATACATACCAATCTTGATAACACTGTAGTATATAGCTAGGAGAAAAGAATAACATTGGTAAAATGAAAAGCAAAATTGCCCAGAAAATACAGTACAAAATAAATTTTGGTTTTTGCTTGGCAAAAAAGAAAAATGCAAGCCCAACTATACCATAAAGCTTAATGTAAAAACCAAAAATAATTACAAAAGCAGCCCAAAAATTCTTGTTCTTATCAATAAGAACATAAGCAAATATAATAATTGCAGCTATTGAAATATTAAACTGTAAACCAAACATTGCAGTTAACAACTCATGAGCAACGATCCAATAAATCGCATTTACTTTTCGAATACCAATTGGAAGCTGTTTGATAGCAAAGTATAAGAATAGCGTATTCGCCAGTTGCCATAGCAACATGCCTATATAATTTGGCAATAGCGCAAAAGGTGCAATTAAAAGGCTAAATAATGGACCGTAATGGTTAGTGTCTAAATGCTCATTAGGATATGGAATATAAAGTGGAAGCCGCTCTACAGCATGAAAATAGACATATTTAAAAATGAGATAATTATTATTTGTTGGCTGAAATGCTTGCTTAATTGCAACTAAAAGCGCTAATAATATCCATACTCCAAGTATGAATTTTTGATTATTAAGGAGTTTAAATAAACCGTGGAGAGCGGTTGATTTTACAATCGGATTTATTTTTTTATACACAAAATATTTGAATTATTAAGTTGTAATATTTGGTTATACAAATATATAACTATTCACAACATTTCTGTTACAAAACAATAATTAACAAAATATTTAAAATTAATTAGGGATATGCTCAACAATTAATTCTTTGCCTGCCATATCTAAGTAACTTACCTTCATTGTAGAAAGATCAATAATCCATTTTTCCACTCCAGCAGCAGCCATTTGTCTACAAAATGTTTGAAAATCAGTTTCACCGTTTTGATGGATAGATAACGCATCTTTTAAATCTGGTACTGAAGATTCTTGTTCAACAATTAAATTTTCATATACTGGTGGCCCCTCTACAACGAAATCATCTTTGCCATAATAAATAGCCATTCCATTCATTACAAAAACATCACTTCTTGTTACCCCTATTTCTTTTAAATCTCTAGCAAACTGTGGAAAATCTGCACCAGTATTAATTTTCTCTACTGCAACCTGTATTTCTTCAATGGTAAACATAATTTCTTTAGTTGGTTATAACTTTATAAATGGTTGTTTGTGTATAAACCTCATCTGGGCTTAAAATAGTTGTTGGGAAATGAGGGATATTAACTGCATTTGGATGATGTTGTGTTTCTACACAAAAAGCATCAAATTCGGAATAGTCTCTCCCTCCCTTGCCATTTTTTACACCTAAATATTTAGCAGTATATAAATGTGCTACTGGTTCTGTACTATAAACTAACAAAGATAAACCACTATTAGTTTCAACCGTTTTACTAACCAAGGTCAGATCACCATATTCTTTATCTAAAACATAGCTCTGGTCGTAGCCACTATTTTCATCCCAACCCTCACCTATTTTTTTCCCCTTTCTAAAATCATGATGTGTACCTTCTACAGGTAATAATTTACCAGTTACAACACTGTTGATATCTTGCTCTAAATAATTTGAGGCATTCATTTGGTGAATGTGATTCATTATTTTATCGCCAGTTGTAGATAAATTAAAATAACTATGATGAGTTAAATTAATAGGTGTACTTTCATCTGTATCAGCATGGTATGTTAAAATCAGCTCATTACTATTGGTTAATTCAAAGCGAAGTTGTATGGCCAAATCGCCAGGGAAATTTTCTTCGCCATCAAGGCTGAAATACTGGAAAGTTACGCTTGCATTTGGCTCCTCAGTAACATCAATTATATCCCAAACTTTCTTATCAAAACCATTTACACCGCCATGCAAACAGTCAGGACCATTGTTTTGTGCAAGTTGGTATTCGGTCTCATCAATTTTAATTTTGCCGTCTTTAATTCTGTTTGCATAACGTCCTATTATTGCCCCAAAATATGGATAGTTAGAAAGGTATTCTTTACTAATGTATTGTTCAAAACTATCAAATCCTAAAACAATATCTTGCTCCTCACCTTTGGCATTTTTTATTATAAACTGGCTAATAATAGTTCCGTAATTATAGATCTTAACCCTACTTCCACTATCATTTATTAACTCAATTTCGATTACTTCTTTTTCTTCAATAAAATGCCCCGTCTTGATTTGTTTTACTATCATAAATTGTATCTTAGTCGAGCTAAAATACAATTAAAACTTATAAGTCCCGAAGAAAATACAATTTATGACCAATCAATTAGTTGATACTTTTTTAAAGAAATATAACCAACAACCAACAGCAACATACTTCGCTCCAGGAAGAGTGAATTTAATAGGAGAACATATAGATTATAATGGTGGCTTAGTAATGCCTTGTGCTATAACAGCAGGAACTTGGTTACTTTTAACCCCGAATAATGATAACGTAATTAGATTTAGTAGTGTAAATTTTAACGAAGAAGGAACTTTCCCAGTTCAAAAAAGATATACTAAAACAGGTAAGGAATGGTACAATTACCCATTGGGAGTTTTTCATGAATTGCAAGATGGAGAATGGAATGCAAGTGGTTTAGATTTGCTTTACTTTGGCAATATTCCAATTGGCTCTGGTCTTTCCTCATCTGCCTCAATAGAAGTACTTACCGCTTTTGCATTGAATGACTATTATGGTTTAGAACATGATAAATTAGAATTGGTTAAGCTATCAAAAAAGGTAGAAAATGAATTTATAGGTGTCAATTCTGGTATTATGGATCAGTTTTCTATTGCTTTTGGAGAAGCTGATAAGGCACTAGTTTTAAATTGCGATACGCTAAAATATAAGGTAGTTGATTGCGATTTGGGAGATTATGTTCTAGCAATCATAAATACAAACAAAAGAAGAGAATTATCAGAGTCAAAATATAATGAGCGAGTTGAAGAATGTAACACCGCACTAACTGCATTGCAGAAAGAAATTAACATTACCAATTTGTGTGAACTTAGTGCCGAAAAATTTGCTTTACATAGTCATTTAATTGCTGATGAAACTGTTTTAAAGCGTGCAACACATGTTGTTAAAGAAAATGACAGAGTACATCTAGCTGCCAAAGCTCTAAATGCTAAACAACTTGATGAATTTGGAAGGTTAATGTATGCCTCTCACAAATCTTTAAAAGATTTATATGAAGTAACCGGAAAAGAATTAGATGCAGTAGTAGATTTTTGCTCAAGTTATGAGCATGTTATTGGCGCAAGAATGACTGGCGCTGGTTTTGGAGGATGCGCTATTGCCCTACTTAAAAAGGGTTATGAAGAAGATTTCGCAAAGAAATTAACAGATGATTATGTGGCTAAAGTGGGCTACCCTGCTGCAATTTATGTTCATCAAATTGGTGATGGTGTTAAAAAAATAGCTGATTAATTGATAAGCTTATTAGCTAATTTTGTTGCATGAGAAAATTAAAACTCGATGAACTCAATCGTGTAGATATTCAAGAATTTAAAGAGCAAGAAAAATTACCTGTTGTTGTAGTGCTAGACAATGTGAGAAGTATGCATAATGTAGGTTCTGTTTTTAGAACTGCAGATGGTTTTTCAATTGAAAAAGTAGTGCTTTGCGGCATTACAGCACAACCTCCACATCGTGAAATTGAAAAAACTGCTTTAGGAGCAACGCAATCTGTAGATTGGGTCCATTTTGAAGATACACTAAAAGCTATAGAAAGCTTAAGAACAGAAGGTTACCAAATCATTGCTATAGAGCAAGCTGAAAATAGTACCATGCTTAATACTTTTAAACCTAATAGCCATCAAAAATATGCACTTATTTTTGGCAATGAGGTGAATGGGGTAAGTGATGAAGCAATGGAAAAAATTGATCAATGTATAGAAATCCCACAATTCGGGACAAAACACTCTTTTAATATTGTAATTTCTGCTGGAATTGTACTTTGGGATTTTTTTGCAAAACTTAAACTCTAATATAGAACATTATATACAAAATGTCTTTTTTTGTATACATAATTACCCACTCCTAACCATATGCTCTTGTATCACCAATGATACATTAAGCTCCTGATAGCTTGTTGATTGACTAATTTATTTAATTCTTGGCAAGGTTTTTCTAGTGAGAGCTGAAAATAGGTTACTATTTCATCTTATCTATTAAAATATAAAAAAATGAATTCAAAAATTACAAAATCTGCATTAATGATTGCCTTATTAGGTATTTCAGGTTCAGTAATGGCTCAACAAACGCCATCTACAAGTGTTTCACGCTTTTCAACTCAACAATTTCGTACTTGGTCTATTGGTATACATGGCGGAGCATTAACTCCTAGAACATTGTTCGACGGAAAATTAAGAGATTTTCAAACTGCAAAAGAAAATGTTGGTTATGGTGGTTACATCAAAAAACAAATATTACCTGCATTAGGTATTCAGGCCGAATTTTTAGCTGGTAAAGTTGAAGGTTTAAGAGCAAGAGGTGGTGTAGATGCTATGGGCAACCCTACATATATAGCAAACTCTGGTTTTGAATCTAAAATTCAATGGTCTGGTGCATTAACAGCAGTTTACAATGTTGCTAACATTAACATCAATAACGAAAATGCTATCTTAATTCCTTATGTGAAAGCTGGTGCTGGTTATATGTCATCTGGTGCTACTGCTTATGTAGGAGCTGTTCAGAATAACCAAAACTATCAAGAGAATTGGTTTATTCCTACCGGAATTGGATTTAAATTAGGTGTAGCTAAAGGAATTAATTTAGATATGGGTTATGATGTAAACTTTGTTAAATCATCTACATTTGATGGACTTAACAGTAGTACAAATGACAAATTTACTTATGCACACGCTGGTTTAGAATTTGCTTTAGGTAGCAAAGAAAAACCTCAACTGCAAAACTACAGCTCATTAGCTGCCCTACGTATGCAGTCTAAAGAAGAAAGCGATGAATTAAGAAGAGCTTTATCTACGGCAGAACAAAATGCGCAAAGAGACAGAGATCAATATGCTAAAGACATGGGAGATGATGACAATGATGGTGTAGCAAATAAATTTGATAAGTGTCAGGGTACTGCTGCTGGAACTGTTGTTGATGGATCAGGATGTCCTTTAGCTACTCCAAGACCTCAAATCATTAAAGAAACAAAAGTTGTTGTAACAGAAGCAGATCGTAAAGTTGTTGCTGATGCAATTTCTAACTTAGAATTTGACTTAGGTAAAGCAACTATCCGTTCTAAATCTTATAGTACTTTAAATAGAGTTGCTGCTTTATTGGTAGAGAAAAACTTTAGCTTAAAATTAGCAGGTCATACTGATAATACTGGATCTGATGCATTGAATTTACGTTTATCTAAAGACAGAGCAGAATCGGTAAAAGCATACCTAGTATCTCAAGGTGCTAATGCTAGCAGAGTTGAAGCAACAGGTTATGGCGAAAGTCAACCAATTGCATCAAACAATAGTGCAACTGGTCGTCAACAAAACAGAAGAGTAGAATTTACTTTATACTAAGTTCTAACTTAAATAATAGAAAAGCCTTCAAGAAATTGAGGGCTTTTTTGTTTTTAAAACTTTATTAGATTTGAGATATGAATAGTATCATGGAAAATAAGTTATTGAAAAAACTACAAATTAAGTCTGGGTTTAAAATTAAAGTACTTAATGCCCCAGAAAACTTTCCTGTTATAATTGGCGATTTACCCACTGATATAGAATTTTCATTTAATGATAAAATAGGATTTGAAGCTTTACTAATTTTTGCAATTAATAAAGTAGACCTATTAGCTGCTTTAAAAGCAGAAGAAATAAACGCTAAGACAATCTGTTGGATTTTATACCCAAAAGCAAAAACTAAATTAGCTAGCGATTTAAACTTAATGCAAAGTTGGGAAGATTTAAAAACATTTAACTTCACTCCTTGTGGTTCTGCCGCTATAGATGAAATTTGGACGGCTTTAAGAATTAAGCCCGAAACAGAAATGAAAAGATCTGGGTTGGGAAATACAGAAATTGCTAATAGTGAATATGGTAATTATGTAGATGTTGTAAACAAGATCATTACCTTACCTGAAGATTTAGCAATTGAACTCAACAAACATTTATCTGCTTTTCAATTTTACCAACAATTATCTTATTCAAACAGAAAAGAATATGTGCTTTGGGTTGTATCTGCAAAGCAAGAAAAAACAAGATTAGATAGGATAGAAAAAGCAGTACAAAAATTGTCCGTAGGTAAGAAAAATCCTAGTGAAAAGTAATTTCAATAATGTCATCCTGAGCCTACCGAAGGACGTTTCGATAAGCTCAATGTGACAAATATTTTAATTATCCCTCTAAAACCTTATCAGGTGTAATAGGTAAACTCCTTATCCTTTTACCAGTAGCATTAAAAACCGCATTGGCTACAGCACCCGCAAAACCAATTAAAGCAATCTCTCCCATTCCCTTTGCTCCCATCGGATTGACAATAAAATCTGGTTTATCTATAAAAATTACATCAATTTCTGGCACATCGGCATGTACAGGAACATGATAATCGGCAAAATTGTTATTTACATAACGACCATAACGATTATCAAGCAATGCTTCTTCTGTTAAAGCCATACCTATGCCACCAACTGCGCCGCCAATCATCTGACTACGAGCAGTTTTAGGACTAACAATTTTACCAGAATCACCAACCGAAACGATTTTACTTACTTTAACTACACCAGTTAATTGATGCACCTTTACCTGCACAAAGTGGATAGAGAAAGAATACATAGAGTAATCTTTACCTTGTTGATTAGACTGAGATTGTTTAGTAACCTCAATCATAGGTAGATTATTTTTCTTCAGAACATCAACAAAATTTGATGTAGCATCCATATTTGAGTTTGCTGCTAATTCTGCAATAGTTGATTTTAATGAGACACAAACATCATTAACTGCTGTTCCTACTGTAGAAAGTGTAGCAGAGCCACCCTGACTTGGCGCTGGTGGTAAAGAAGAATCGCCCAGTTCAAAAGTAATTTTGTTTGTTGGGATATTTAATAATCTACTTGCAATTAACCCCATTCCTGTACCAGTTCCTGGGCCAATATCACTCGTTGCACTTTGTAAAACTAAAGTCCCGTCAGCCTTTAAAATACCTTTTACACTTGCTCTACCTCTACTGGCATTGAAAACCCCAATACTTACCCCATAACCAATCTGCCACGCACCATCAACAATACTTCCAGGTTTATTTTTTCTATTGCTCCAACCAATTTTAGCCGAACCTAATTTATAAGCCTCTTTAATGTTTTTGCTCGAAAATGGTATTTTCTTAGCGGGATCAATTTCAGGATCATTTTTCATTCTAAAATCCAATGGATCCATGTCTAAAGCATGTGCCATTTCATCAATTGCACTTTCTAAAGCAAAAGCTCCTGTCGCTTCACCTGGACCGCGCATCCAAATAGGCACGCTCATATCCAATGGAACAACATAGTAATTGGTGTTCACATTTTCAGAATCATACATGAACTTAGTCATGTTCACTACACCTTCGGTAAAATTTTCGTAAGTAGCAGTTTGTCCAAATGCAGTATGGGTAATTCCAGTGATCTTACCATCTTTTGTAGCACCTAAGCCAACTTTTTGATAAGCAGCAGGACGATTTCCGACCATGGTAAACATTTGATCACGTGTAACAACCAATTTAACAGGCTTCTTTAAATGTTTAGAGGCCATCACTGTGGCAATTTCAATTGGCCAAGTTTTTAAAGCCATTCCAAAACCACCTCCTACAAATTCAGAGTTTACCTGAATATTTTCTTGCGGAATTTTAAAAACATTGGCTATAGCTGCTTGTGCCGCTTTAACGCCTTGGGTTTTTGCGTAAACAGTAACTTGGTCATTTGCACACCAATCTGCAATAATCCCATGTAATTCCATCGGATTATGCGTTTCTACAGGCATGGTATAAATTTGCTCAATTTTTACTTCAGCAGTTTTATAAGCATCGGCTACACCTCGTATGTATGGTGGCTGACCTTGGAGTTTTTTAGCTTTTGCATCTTTAATGCTATTTTCAAAATCAGTGTTAAAAGCTTCTTTTTCATAATTTACTTTTACCAATGTTGCAGCATAAGTAGCTCTTTCAAAAGTATCTGCCACTACTAGAGCAATTGGCTGACCATTAAAAAAAACTTGGTCTGTATAAAAAATCTTCATTGGCGACCCACCGGCCTGCTCATAACCAGCCGCAACAGGTTTATTTAAATGAGATAACACATCTAAAACGCCAGGTGCACTCTTAGCCAATTTGGTATCGATAGTTGTAATCTTTCCCTTTGTAATGGTACTTGTTACTAAAACCCCATAAGTTAATCCAGGTAATTGATATTCAGCAAAATATTTCGCTTTTCCAGTTACCTTATCTACACCGTCTACGCGGTCGTTTTCATCTACAAAAAATTCCATTACGCTTTAGCTTTGGCTACGGTTAACGCTTCAATAATTGTATTTGGTGCCAATTTAAGTTTGAAATCATTTTCTCCAAACCCTTTCGCACCATTCATTGCCAATTTAGCAGCTGCTTCAAAATTGGCAATAGTAGCTTGTTTGCCCTTTAAAAAGTTTTCTGAAGCCGTTAAACGCCATGGTTTATGCGCCACACCTCCCATTGCCAAACGAACATTGCTAATTACACCATCCTTTAGCTCTAAAGCAGCTGCAACAGAAACTAAGGCAAATGCATAGGATGAACGATCTCTCACTTTTAAATAGTGGAAATTCTTATTCAAATTATTTAAAGGAATTTCTAATCTTACAATCAATTCACCTTTTTGAAGGTTATTGTCTTTTTCAGGGGTTGTTCCTGCCAAGCGATGAAAGTCTATAAAATTAATTTTTCTTTCGCCTTTGGTACTTGCAATAACCACTTGTGCTTCTAGTGCCACTAGTCCCACACACATATCGCTTGGATGTACGGCAATACAAGCTTCTGAGGTTCCAAATATTGCATGCATCCTATTATAGCCGCCAATGGCTCCGCAACCACTTCCAGGCTGACGTTTGTTGCAAGGCATTGTGGTATCATAAAAATAACCACAACGTGTGCGTTGCATCATGTTGCCGCCAACTGTAGCTACGTTTCGCAATTGTGCTGATGCGCCAGATTGTAAAGCCAACATTAACAAAGGAAATTTCTCCTTTACAATTGCATTTTCAGCCAGTGCAGAGTTGGATGTTAAAGCTCCAATACGTAAAACATTATTTTTAAGTTCAATTTGTTTAAGTGGTAAATGATTAATGTCAATTAATTTTTCTGGAGCTGTCACTCCTCTTTTCATTAGATCTACCAAATTGGTACCACCAGCAATAAAAGTAGCTTTTGGGTCTTTAGCAAGTAAATTCAATGCAGTTTTAACTACAGAAGTTCTTAAGTATTGGAAATTAATCATATCGTTGCTCCCTTCTCTTTTACTTCCTGTATGGCATCAACTATATTAGGGTAAGCTCCACATCTACAGATATTTCCACTCATATATTCTCTAATCTCTTCTTTAGAATTTGCATGTCCTTCACGTATGCAAGCAATCCCACTCATAATTTGTCCGGGTGTACAATATCCACATTGAAAACCATCGTGTTTAATAAAGGCAGCCTGCATAGGGTGCAATTCATCACCTTTAGCTAAGCCTTCAATGGTGGTAATGCTCTTACCTTCATTCATTACTGCTAAACTTAGGCAAGAATTAACTCGTTCACCATCTACATGTACGGTACATGCACCACATTGACCATGATCGCAGCCTTTTTTGGTACCGGTTAAATGCAATTGTTCTCTTAATAAATCTAACAAGGTAACCCTTGGCTCAACTTTAAGTACATAAGGTTTATTATTTACTTTTAAGTTTAAAGGAATTTTCTCGAATAGTTCCGCAAAACGTTCATCAACTTTGTTGTCTGCTGCTTTTAAAACCGTTAAAGGTGTTAAGGACAATGCAGTAAAAAGTGAAGTTTTCTTTAAGAAATCACGGCGAGTATCACCAGATTGGTTATTGTCAATTTCAGACATAGGAAAACAATTAATATTACAATGGGATATTTAGCTAAATATCGCAATAACAAAATTTGTTTTACTAGGTTTTGATAATTTAGAAGGAGTCTATTATAACTTTTATCATATAAACATTTTTGTCATTCTGAGCATCGCGAAGAATCTCAGTGTAGAAATCCACTGCCTAAATAAATCCTTCACTGTGTTCTTGATGACAAAGGTTGTTAGAAAACAATGTCAGTATTTCTTGGCATAAACAGCCTTTCTTTCCAATTTATTATCAATTTGTCATCCTGAGCCTGTCGAAGGAAGGTTTATATACAAGGCAGTGGTTCTTTGGGAGAAACAGTTTCCCTCAGAGTTAAAAACCCTTTTCATCCTTTGAATAAATGTAAAGTGTTGTAAAATTAAAGATTTATATACAGAGCTAACCAAATTAGCTTTAAATTGTTATTTTAGTATTTACTATTATGGTAAACTTATGATAATAAAGCAACTATACGCACCAAAAGAAATTAGATTTGATATTAATGATGGTATCAAAAATATTGATTCAACCGATACACAACAAGAGACTGAATTATATTTCTTGATTGGGTCTAGTCCTTCAGTAGGAAATATACTTCAAATGGGTTATAGAATACACGTAATAAGGCGTAGTGATAATGACGAATTACTAGGTTTCAGATTGGAACAAGGGTTTTCATATGATATTGAAAGTAAAGAAAAAGACCTAATTACTTTGACCGAAATGATAACGCTTTTCTACAGCACAGTAAAAGCGCATATAAGCGAAAACGCCAAAATAAAAATTTTAGAACAACCTGCCTGTGCTGACGTCGCTTCAAATACGATTAGTGAATTAGTCTCAAGGGGCGATTACCTTTAGTATATCTGAAAATGTTTTTTTAAAACTATATCATAATATGGGTAATTCGTTTTTCTATCCCATAATTACAATTATCTATTTATATATTACTAAGTTTGATGTAATTAAATAAATACAATTTTACATATTTATACAGAAGCGTTAACTTTTACACTTGCTTTTAAAATTCGCAAAATAATAAAGTACACAAATAATAGAGTTTCAAT
Organism: Pedobacter polaris; assembly: GCF_005116505.1. Classification (GTDB taxonomy): domain Bacteria; phylum Bacteroidota; class Bacteroidia; order Sphingobacteriales; family Sphingobacteriaceae; genus Pedobacter; species Pedobacter polaris. Next base: position 472,239 of record NZ_SWBR01000002.1, on the reverse strand, counting down.
TCCTTGCTGTTAAGTGTGGTTTGAACTTTATTTGCAGAATGGGATTTTGCGGAGCCTTTAGAGCGGGTAATTGTTTTCGGTTCCACGCTTCATACTATATTGCCTTACTGGAACTGCAAGGCGCTCTCAGAAATGAAAAAATCTTTTGAAATTGTTCTAGGCTTCATAATACTTTTCGGCATAATGGCTTTAAGCTTTTATTGTAGTAATAAAAAAAACAGAACCGAGCCAGAAGCAGATTATGTCATAACCCCTAGGGATATGAACGGAATAGATACTATTAGAGCCTCAGACAGTCTGTATATCATACAATTCAAAATCATAAAAGTTATTCCAGATACGGTTGACAATGAAAGTCAAGACAAATATGACGAGGATAATTATGAATATGAAGAACAAGGTTTGTAACTACTAAAAAACGGAGAAATATGAGCAAAGAGTATTACAGATTTAGTATACCATTAAATTTAATATGCCTCGTGGTTTTGGCTTGTTTATTAACTTTGAAACTAAAATACAGTTACTATTTTATACTTAAAATACCACTCTTGATAGGACTAATAAATCTTTTTATGCTTAACTGGGTGAGTAAAAGAAAACTTATTGGCTTAATTTTCTGTGTGATTGCTTGCTTTTTCTTACCTGTGATAAAATATCCATTTAAAAAACAAGAATGGATAATGATTGATATTTTCGCAATATCAATCATATCAATAATTCTTTTATTTCATATTTACGATATTTGGAAATATAAACTTAATTTATTCAAAAAGGATGATTAATATTTTTATAAGAGGTTGACCTTTCTTTAAGGATGTATTTACTTATAAATCAAATTCTTCATTTACGCTAGATAAAATTTGGTTTTTATTAATAGATTTCTCCTCGTGAAGAACTCGTTCGAAATGACGATGAGACACAAAAAATTCGCAAAGGAGATTGCCACGGCTCGCTCTAGCCCAACACAGCCTCGCAATGACGATTTATTGAATAAAAAAAGCCACAGGCATCAGATTAAATCTGTGCATCTGCGGCTATAATTTATCGAGTGAGATTGCTTCGGGCGGTTAAAACCGACCCTCGCAGTGACGAGTTATTGTTTAAGCATAAGCAACTGCATCCTTAGATGGTAGTTTGCTATAACCCATTAAATATTCATCTACTTTTCTAGCAGTTTCCCTACCTTCAGAAATGGCCCAAACTACTAGAGATTGACCCCTACGCATATCTCCAGCGGCAAAAACCTTAGGGATATTGGTTTGGAAATTACCTTCGATAGCTTTCACATTGCCTCTTTCATCAAGTTCTACCCCAAGTTTTTCTAATAATCCCTGTTTTTGAGGATGTAAGAAACCCATCGCCAATAAAACCAATTCGCAAGGATATTCTTTTTCTGTTCCTGGAATTTCTTTAAAGCCTAATGCTCTTCCATTGGCATCAATTTCCCATTGCACTTCAATTACGCTCAATGATTTTAAATTACCGTTTTCATCAGCATTGAATTTCTGTGTGTTAACCGCCCAGTTTCTGTGTGCACCTTCTTCATGAGATGAAGTTACTTTTAACAACATTGGGTATTGTGGCCAAGGCATGTGTTCAGTTCTGCTTTGCGGTGGCATAGGCATAATCTCAAATTGAGTAACAGATTTAGCGCCATGACGGTTTGAAGTACCAATACAATCAGAACCAGTATCACCACCACCAATAACAATTACATTTTTGCCTGTTGCTTTTATTTCTTTTCCTTCAACAGCTCTACCACTAACGCGTTTATTTTGCTGCTTTAAGAAATCCATTGCAGGGTAAATGCCCTCCAATTCTCTTCCTGATAAATTTAAATCTCTCGGAATAGTAGAACCACCAGCTAAAACTAAGGCTTGGTAATCTCTTAATAAGGTACTTAGTTCTACATTTTCACCCACATTTGCATTGCATTTAAATACTATACCCTCTTCCTCCATTAATTTAACTCTACGCTCCACTACATCTTTCTGTAGTTTAAAATCTGGAATACCATAACGTAATAAACCGCCTGGCACATCATCACGTTCAAAAACCACTACCTCATGACCAGCCTTATTTAATTGAGCTGCAGCAGCTAAACCCGCAGGTCCAGACCCAATTACAGCTACTTTTTTACCAGTTCTAATTAATGGTGCGTTCGCTTTAATGTAACCTTTATCGAAGGCAATTTCTATAATATGTTTTTCAATTTCCTCGATAGATACTGGAGATTTGTTAATTCCTAACACGCAAGCGCTTTCGCACGGTGCAGGGCAAATTCTACCAGTAAACTCCGGAAAATTATTAGTACTTAATAGAATCTCAGCTGCATTTAACCAATCGCCCTTGTAAACGGCATCATTAAATTCTGGAATCACATTTCCTAACGGGCAACCCGATTGGCAAAAAGGCACACCACAATCCATGCAACGAGCAGCTTGATGATTCAATTGCTCTGGTGGAAGTGGGTTTAAAAATTCATTATAATGTTCTAGGCGTTCGCTAGGTTGTTGTCTGGTAGGCGAAACTCTTTCGTACTCCAAAAATCCTGTAACTTTTCCCATCTTAATTGATTTTAACTTGTTGACGTTGTAATAAAACTGCTTTGTATTCTTTAGGGAATACCTTTACGAAGTGTGTTGATTGATTTTCCCAATCGCTTAAGATAAATTCTGCAACCCTACTGTTAGTTAATCGAATATGATTTTTTAACAGTGTAGTAATTCTTTCTTCATCCTCTGCTTGTAGTGGATCAAGATCAACCATTTCTGGATTACATTTATTCGCAAAAGTTTTGCTTACATCGTAAATCCAAGCGATACCTCCACTCATACCTGCTGCGAAATTGCTACCTGTGTCTCCAAGTACCAAAACTTCACCACCAGTCATGTATTCGCAACCGTGATCACCTACTCCTTCTACAACCGATGTTGCACCAGAGTTACGAACAGCAAAACGTTCGCCTGCTTTGCCTCTAATGTACAATTCACCTGAAGTAGCGCCGTACAAAGCCACATTACCAATTATAATGTTTTGCTCTGGCACATAGTTGATATTACTGAACGGGTAAACTACCAATTTAGCACCAGACAAGCCCTTACCTACATAATCATTTCCTTCGCCTTCTAACGTTAAGGTTAATCCTTTAGCAGCAAATGCACCAAAACTTTGACCTGCAGAACCGAAACATTTAAAGTTGATAGTGTCTGCAGGTAAACCTGCACTTTTATGAACTTTGGAAATCTCATTAGAAAGCATGGTTCCTATAGCCCTATCTGTGTTTTTAACTTCAAAATTAGCAAAAACAGGTTCGTTGTTTAATATGGCAGGTTGTGCTTTTTCAATCAATTGATGATCTAAAACATTGGCCAATCCATGATCTTGGAATTCTGTTTGATACAATGGTAAACCATTATCTGGCTCTTTATACAAGATTGGTGCTAAGTTTACATATTTCAATTTCCAATCTGCATCTGCAATCTCTCTCATTTGTAAAACTTGAGATTGGCCAATCATCTCATTAATGGTTTTAAAACCAAGCTCAGCCATAATTTCACGTAGCTCTTCTGCTAAGAAATAGAATAGATTTACCACATGATCTGCATCACCAGTAAATAGTTTTCTTAATTCTGGATCTTGAGTAGCCACACCTACCGGACAAGTATTTAAATGGCATTTGCGCATCATAATACAGCCAGAAGTTACCAAAGCTGCAGTTGCAACACCCCACTCTTCAGCACCTAATAAAGCAGCTATAGCAATATCGCGACCAGTTTTTAACTGACCATCAGTTTGTAATACTACTCTACCTCTTAATCTATTTTTAACCAAAGTTTGGTGCGCTTCGGCTAAACCTAATTCCCAAGGTAGGCCAGTATGTTGAATAGAGGTTAGAGGAGACGCACCTGTACCCCCATCATAGCCTGAAACCAAAATCACATCAGCATGTGCTTTGGCCACACCTGCTGCAATTGTACCTACACCGGCTTTAGAAACAAGTTTTACGTTAATTCTAGCAGCTCTATTAGAATTTTTTAAGTCAAAGATTAACTGTGCTAAATCTTCAATTGAGTAAATATCATGGTGTGGTGGAGGAGAAATTAAACCAACCCCAGGTGTAGCATGACGAACTCTTGCAATCCAGTCATCTACTTTATGACCAGGCAACTGTCCACCTTCACCAGGTTTTGCTCCTTGTGCCATTTTAATCTGTAGCTCATCAGCATTGGTTAAATAATTACTGGTTACGCCAAAACGTGCTGATGCAATTTGTTTAATAGCCGAACGCATTGAATCGCCATTTGCTAATTTTTCATAGCGCATGTCATCCTCACCACCTTCTCCTGTATTGCTTTTTCCGCCAATGCGGTTCATGGCAATTGCTAAAGTAGAGTGTGCTTCGTGAGAAATTGAACCAAACGACATTGCCCCTGTTGCAAATCTTTTTAAGATAGATTCTGTAGATTCAACTTCATCTAAGCTAACTGCAGGGCGAGCATAATTAAATTCTAATAAACCACGAATGGTATAAGCTTGTTGTGTTTGCTCGTTAATTAACTTAGAATATCTTTTGAAAGTTGCATAGTTATTCGTTCTTGTCGCATTTTGTAACAAGTGAATGGTTTCTGGATTAAACAAGTGTTTTTCTCCACGTCTTCTCCATTTATATGTTCCACCAGTTGGTAAAATAGGTTCTGCTTGGGTTTTTGGTCCAAAACTACGACGATGTTTAATTAGCGTTTCATGCGCAATTTCATCTAAACCTAAACCACCAATACGAGATACCGCACCTGTAAAATGTGTATTAACCACTTGCTCATTGATACCCAAAATCTCAAAGATTTGAGCACCGTGATAAGATTGTAAAGTAGAAATTCCCATTTTAGAGAAAATCTTTAACAAACCATTATTTACAGCATAGATATAATTTGAAATTAATTTTTCTGGTTTTAAACCACTTTCTGTATCAAACCTTCTAATGGTTTCTAACGCTAAATAAGGATTTACCGCTGTTGCACCAAAGCCGATTAAGGTTGCAAAATGATGTACTTCCCAAACATCACCAGCTTCTACTACAATCCCAACTGCACCACGATATCCTTTTCTAATTAAGTGATGGTGAACAGAAGAAACCGCTAATAAAGATGGAATAGCAGCATGTTCTGAATCGATTGCTCTATCCGAAAGTACAATTACTTGGAAACCATCTTCTACAGCATCTACAGCATAGCGACATAAACGGTCTAAAGCTTTTTGCATTGCGCCTGGTTTTCCATCTGCTCTAAAATACATTTGTAATGTTTTAGATTGGAATAAACCAGTATCTATACTACGTAGCTTCTCTAATTCTAAATTGGTTAATATAGGATGTTTAATGCCTACGCAATGGCATTGCATCTGGTTTTCTTCTAATAAGTTACCATTATTACCCATAAACCCAGCCAAACTCATCACTACTTTCTCACGAATTGGATCAATTGGCGGATTGGTTACCTGTGCAAACAATTGCTTAAAGTAAGAGGAAAGATGTTGAGGTTGCTTAGATAAAATCGCCAATGGAGTATCTGTACCCATGGATCCAATTGCCTCTTTACCTTCAATAGCCATTGGTTTCAATAACAAATCAATGTCTTCTCTACTATATCCAAAAACTTGTTGGTATTTAAAGATAGAATCTTCTGCCAAGTTGGTAAACATTACCCTTGGTTCTGGTAATTCTTCTAATTTTATTTGGTATTGATTAATCCAATCGGCATATGGTCTGCGGCTGCAAACTTGTTGTTTAATTTCTTGATCACTGATAATTCGGCCTTGTTGCATATCTACTACAAACATTTTGCCTGGAGTTAATCTGCCTTTTTCAATTACCGTGCTCTGGTCAATTGCCAATGCGCCAGATTCTGACGCCATAATTACCCTGTCATCGCTGGTTAGCGCATAACGAGACGGACGTAAGCCATTTCGATCTAAAGTTGCGCCGATTAACCTACCATCTGTAAAAGCGATAGCTGCAGGCCCATCCCAAGGTTCCATTAATGAAGCATGGAATTCATAAAATGCCTTTTTAATCGGATCCATGTCCTCATTTCCGTCCCAAGCTTCAGGAATTAACATCATCAATACATGTGGCAATGAACGACCAGCATGTAATAACAATTCAACTACGTTATCTAAACAGCCAGAATCAGATTGCGTTTCATCAATTACTGGAAGAATCATATTCAATTCTTCTGGCGTAAAATATGGAGATGCGAATGATTTAACACTAGATCTAAACCAATTTAAGTTACCTTGTAAGGTATTGATCTCGCCATTATGGGCGATAAATCTAAAAGGTTGCGCTAATCTCCAAGATGGAAAAGTATTGGTTGCAAAACGTGAGTGAACTAAACCAAAGGCCGAAACCATACGTTTGTCACTTAACTCTGTAAAATAGGTTCTAACTTGCAAAGAAGTTAGCTGACCTTTATATATAATAGTACGAGAAGAAAAAGAAACAATATAAAAATCTTCTTTACTTCCGGCTACTGTATTGTAAATCGTTTTGGTTAAATAAGTCTTAAGTACGAATAGTTTACGTTCAAAATCTGCCCCCTCAGCAATATGATAAGGTCTAGCCACAAACACTTGTTCAATTTCTGGCTCTACAGACAGCGCCATATTGCCTATATCTGTAGTATCAATCTGTACTTTTCTAAAACCCAGTACTTCTAGTCCAAGTTTTTCTGCAGTACGATAAATAATTTCACGACACTCCTCTCTGGCACGAATTTCTTTAGGCAAAAAGAGTTGGCCAACGCCATAATCGCCATAGGCAGGTAAACTGAAACCAGTTCTCAAACATTCGTCAAATAAAAATTCATGAGGCACTTGAATCATAATCCCTGCTCCGTCGCCTGTATTTGGTTCAGCACCACAAGCACCACGATGATCTAGGTTTTCGAGAATGGTAATGGCATCTGAGATAATTTGGTGGGATTTTCGCCCCTTTACATGCGCAACGAAACCAATGCCACAGGCATCATGTTCGAAGCTTTTACGGTATAATCCTTGTTGTTCATTCAAGTGGTTCATTCTATTGGTATTAGTTAGTGTATAGGAAACACTAAGATACTCATTTTTTATGACAAATTACATAATCGGTAATATTTTTGAGATAGATTTATATTTTACCCACAAATTAGAGTAATTATTACAATTATGGCAATTGATATCGTTATCATTTACCATATTGTTAATATGAAAAAATACTATTCTTGCATAAGAAATTGAATTTAGGGGAATTGAAAAGGTTTTTGACGTGCAATTATTTATGTAAATCTGACTTTCCATTGTATCTTTTGGTCATGAAAGACGATTAAAAGGATGCCTCCTACCAAAGGTTGAAGCAACGGGAAATTTTACTGTGAGGGATAGCAGTTTGCCAAGAACCACTCCAATTAAATTATAAACCTTATTGTAATGAAAAGAAGGACTGAAAATGCCGATAAGCATGACCATAGTTTTTCAAATTATACAATATAAAATGCTAACTCAACAATAAAACAATACATCAGTAAAATATAACCGCCTATAACAAACTAACAATCAGTAATATATGTTTTAATCTAATTTTTCGCACATTTCTTTTTGTAAAACGCTTCCTTTTTCTACCTTTGTGCCGGGCAAGTCTTTTACGATCAGCTCCCTTTGAACTCCCCCAGGGCGGGAACGAAGCAAGGGTAGAAGGTTGTAGCGGTGCGATAAAAGTTGCTTGCCCATTTTTTCCCCTTACCCCCTGAAGGGGCGATGTTAAACTAATCAGGGTTTTTGTCATTTTAAATTTTCCTCACGGAATTCTAGGGACTATGAAATTTTTTATTGATACCGCAAATCTTGATAACATTAAAGAAGCACAAGATTTAGGCGTTTTAGATGGAGTAACTACTAACCCAAGCCTAATGGCCAAAGAAGGTATTACCGGCGAAGCGAATGTATTGGCTCATTACAAAGCGATTTGTGATATTGTTGATGATAATGTAAGTGCTGAAGTAATTGCTACTGATTATGATGGCATTATTAAAGAAGGTGAAGCATTAGCTGCTTTAAACCCTAAAATTGTGGTTAAAGTACCTATGATTAAAGATGGTATTAAAGCCATTAAATATTTTTCTGGAAAAGGAATTAGAACCAACTGTACTTTAATTTTCTCTCCAGGACAGGCATTATTGGCTGCTAAGGCTGGTGCAAGTTATGTATCTCCATTTTTAGGTCGTTTAGATGATATTTCTACTGATGGTTTACAATTAATTGAAGATATCCGTTTAATTTTTGATAACTACGGTTACCCTACTGAAATTTTAGCTGCATCAATACGTGGTCCATTACATATTGTAGCATGTGCTAAATTAGGTGCTGATGTAATTACAGCTCCTTTAGCTGCTATTACAGCTTTATTAAAACACCCATTAACTGATAGTGGTTTAGCTACTTTCTTAGCAGATCATGCTAAAGCAAGCGGAAAATAATCGATCGTCATCCCGATCATTAAACATATTGAAAGCCTCGAATATTTCGAGGCTTTTTTTATTTTGTCATCCTGAGTGAAACGAAGAACCCCGAAGGCCTCAGCGAAGCTAATCTCTGAAGTAAATTCATGCTGAGATTCCCCAAAGTCGGAATGACAATACCAGCTAATTTGCTAGAACTTCTTTCACTTTATCATAATCAATCTGCTCGTCAGGTTCAATTAAGATGCCCTTCACTCCTGCTCCATTTGCTGCTTCAACGTCTCTTGTTTTATCTCCAATCATAACAGATAAAGTTGGATCGATATCGTATTTTGCAATTGCATCTAATATCATCCCAGAACCTGGTTTTCTACATAAGCACGGATCGTTAACAGTTGGATGATGCGGGCAATGGTAGGCATCCTTAAAGGTTACGCCTTGTTTTTGATAAGTATTAAATAAAATCTGGTGCATTTCTGCTAGGCCCTGTTCTGTATATCTATTTAAGGCAATTCCGCCTTGGTTGGTAATTACAATTAATAAATACCCTTCATCATAAAATTTCTTTAATGGTGGAATTTGATATTCCAATACTTCAAAATCCTCTACCCTACATATATAATCGTTTATCTCGTGATTTAAAACTCCATCTCTATCTAAAAAAATTGCTTTATTCTTCATTCTGCTAATATCTTAATAATTTTCGTCTTCTCCATCTTGAGGCATCCTAGCGAACGAGGAACAGTGATATAGCTCTTGGCTAAGAATTGCTGGCTTAATGAGAACAGAAATTTGGTAAGTGCTCATGAAACTTAGAGATTTCTCAATCGCAAAAGCTCATTTCGAAATGACGTTATCCACTTCTCGTATAAATGATGAAGATATTCGTAAAAAAAATTATCTTTATTCTCTAATCTTGTTCAAATGAGTAAAGAAGAATTTAAACCTTTTGTACCTGCAGAAAGTAATGTTGCAGAGTTTACCATCAAATCAATTTTATTAGGCTGTATTGCCGGAATAATTTTTGGAGCAGCAACCGTATATTTGGCCTTAAAGGCTGGATTAACAGTTTCAGCCTCAATTCCAATTGCAGTATTGGCCATTACATTAGGTAAAAGGTTCTTCAAAACTACCATATTAGAAAATAACATTATCCAAACTACTGGCTCTGCGGGCGAATCTATTGCTGCTGGAGTAGTTTTTACCTTACCAGGATTTCTATTCTTAAGCGGCATTGGAGGTCAGAGCTCTGGAGAAGCTTTTTTCAATTACATGACCATTTTAATTCTCGCCATTTTAGGTGGGATCTTAGGCACATTGATGATGATTCCCCTCAGAAGATCTTTGATTGTTAAAGAACACGATAATTTACCTTATCCTGAAGGTACGGCTTGTGCCTCAGTTCTGCAAGCAGGAGAAAAAGGGGGTAGTTTTGCTCGTACAGCTTTCTGGGGATTAGGTTTTTCTTTGGTATATGCATTAATGCAGAAAGTATTCCATGTAGTAGCAGAGGCTCCAACTTGGGCATCTAAACAAACCAATAAATTCCTACCATCAGCCCAAATTAGTGGAGAAATTACTCCAGAATATATGGGTGTGGGTTACATTATTGGTCCAAAAATAGCGGGTGTTTTAGTGGCAGGCGGTGTTTTAGCCTGGTTAGCTTTAATCCCATTACTCTCAACTTTGATAGATCCATTAGTTGCTGCAAAGCAATTGGTTAAATTAGGTTTACTAGCAGATATTACTAAACCTGGTGGTGCTGGTAGCTGGGACCCGATGACACAAACTTTTGCAGATTACCCTCGAGCTATTTACCAAGCATTTGTAAAGCAAATTGGTGCCGGAGCAGTTGCTGCTGGGGGTTTCATTACTTTATTAAAAACCATTCCTACTATCATTTCTTCATTTAAAGAGAGTGTGAGTTCTATTAAAGAAGGTAAAGCTGGTGGTGTAGTTAAACGTACCGATAGAGATCTATCTATCAAAATTGTAGGTATTGGAAGTTTAGCCTTAATTTTATTGATGGCGGTTTTACCCCAAATTCCTGGTGATAGCATTGTTAATAAACTCTTAATTGGGGTTTTGGTGATTGTATTTGGTGCATTTTTCGTTACCGTTTCTAGTCGAATTGTAGGTTTAATTGGCTCTAGTAATAATCCAATTTCTGGGATGACCATTGCTACCATTATGGGAACTTGTTTGGTTTTTATAGCTGTTGGATGGACTGGCAAAATATATGAGCCAATGGCCTTAGTAGTTGGCGGAATGATTTGTATTGCCGCTGCAAATGCAGGAGCAACATCACAAGATTTAAAAACCGGCTATTTAATTGGAGCAACACCGAAATACCAGCAGATTGCTTTATTTATTGGTGCAATTGTATCTTCTATAGTAATTGGCTTAACAGTAAGAATTTTAGATACCCCAACTGCCGAAATGCTAAAACAAGGCATTCATCATGCTATTGGAACAGAAACTTATGCTGCGCCACAGGCTACTTTAATGGCCACATTAATTAAAGGAATGTTGTCATTTAATTTAGATTGGCAGTATGTGTTGGTTGGGGTTTTTATTGCCATAACAATTGAACTTTGTGGAATTAATGCACTTTCATTTGCAGTTGGAGCTTATTTGCCATTATCTACTACCCTTCCAATTTTTGCAGGTGGTGCAATTAAAGGTTTAATCAATTGGAAAGAAAAACAAAAGGCTAAATCTGCTGAAGAGGAAGAAATTGCACCGGGCAACTTATTTGCTACAGGCTTAGTGGCAGGTGGTGCCATTGCAGGTGTTATCGTAGCTATTTTAATGGTTATTCCTGCTGTAAGAGACAATTTGAGTAAAGTAAACATCGAACCCTTATTTACCAGTTGGTTTGGTGATGGTGGTTACCAGATTTTAGGGGTACTGTTCTTCTTGTTTATGGGATTTGTGTTGTATAACATCGGTATTAAAAAACAAGAGAAGATATAAGGGAAATTTACGACCCTTCGACAGGCTCAGGGTGACATCCTCTTTTTACAGTCATAAGTAGTGACTTACCTGCTTTAGTTTTTACCACATAGGGACATAGTAAATATAGTTGTGTGCATATGTGGTAAAACTTATTTAATTAGCTCAAAGGTTGCTACTAATTTAGCTTTAGCAGAAGATGGGCCAATCATCAGTTGGACTTTACCTGCTTTAGTTTTTAAATCATCTAATTTGGCATCGTAGTGCTGAATATCAGACGCCTTTAGTTCGAAGGTTAAATGCTGTTGTGTTCCTTTCTTTAAATGAATGCGCTTAAAGCCTTTCAACTCTTTTAAAGGCATGTCTATACCTACTTGTTTAATGTAAAGTTGAACTACTTCATCACCATCATAAGTACCTGTATTTTTAACAATTAAGTTTATTTTTAAAGGTGACCTGGCTGTCAATTTTGTTGATGATAATTTTAAATTGCTGTACGTAAAGTTGGTATAACTTAAGCCATAGCCAAAAGGATAAAGCACAGGTTTGCTTACGTAACGATACGTTTTTCCAGTCATGCTGTAATCGTCAAAAGCAGGAATATCAGCAATCGATTTATAAAAAGTAATTGGAAGTCTTCCCGCTGGATTATATTTCCCAATCAATACATCAGCCAATGCTGCACCCCCTTTTTCACCACCATACCAAGTCTCAACTATGGCATCTAAGTTTTCTTGTTCCCAATTGATAGCTAAAGCACTTCCATTTAACAGCACCAGTACAATAGGTTTTCCCAGTTTTTTTAATTCTTTTAACAATTGAGTTTGAATAGCAGGTAAATTCAAATCTGTTTTATCGCCCCCTAAAAATCCTGGCACTTTAACCTTCAACTCCTCTCCTTCCAATCTGGGTGAAATTCCACCTACAAAAACAATCACTTCGGCTTTTGCAGCAATCTTTAAAGCCTCATCAAATTCTTTTTGATGGTTATAGTTTGGAGTATCTATCACATTACAGCCTTTGGCATACATTACATTTGCGTTTAAGAAAGCTTTTTGAATGCCCTCTAATGGTGTAACAATATGTTTAGGGTCACCATTATAGTTTCCTAATAAAACTGCCGAGTCGTTTGCATTTGGTCCAATAACGGCCAAGTTTTTCAAGTTACTTTTTAATGGCAGAATGTTTCCTCTATTTTTTAGCAAAACAATAGATTCCTTTGCCATTTTTAACGCATGAGCTTGATGTGCTTCATTATTAACCACACTGTAAGGAATTTTCGAATACGGATTAGATTCATCTGAATCAAAAACCCCTAATTTAAACTTGGCTCTTAATAACCTAGCAACAGCTGTATCTAATTCACTTTCTTTCAATAGACCTTGTTTTATAGCCGGAATAACGGCTTTTGCATATCCATAACACTGGTTATCTGCACCTGCTTTTATGGCTTGTGCTACAGCTTCCACACTATCTTTAGCCGTTTTATGAAACATATAAAAATCGTATACCGCACCACAATCAGTTGCTACAAAACCTTTAAAATTCCATTTGTTGCGGAGGATATCATTTAATAAAAAAGCATCACTGCAGCAAGGTTGACCATACAGGCGATTGTAGGCGCACATAAAAGAATACACGTGCCCTTCTTGTGCTAACATTTTAAAAGCAGGCAGATAGGTTTCCCATAAATCTCTTTTGCTAGGCCTAGCATCAAACTCATGTCTGCTTGGTTCTGGTCCGCTATGTACAGCAAAGTGTTTAGCTGTAGTAATCGTTTTAAAATAGCGAGGATCCTCCCCCTGCATGCTTTTAACAAAAGCTACACCCAGTTTTCCGGTTAAATATGGGTCTTCGCCAAAGGTCTCATGACCTCTGCCCCAACGTGGATCTCTGAAAATGTTTACATTGGGTGAATAGAATGTTAGCCCTGTATATTCTTTCCTATTACCTTCTCTTACAAATTGATGGTGTTTTGCCCTTGCCTCATCACTAACCATTGTTCCCATTGTAAAAATGCCAGCTGTATTAAAAGTTGCCGCCAAACCAATGGGCTGAGGAAATGAAGTGGCTAAACCTGCCCTTGCTACACCATGCAAAGCTTCGTTCCACCAATCGTAAGCAGGTATTTTTAACCGCTCTATTGCTGGTGTGCGGTTATCCATCTGCAAAGCTTTCTCTTCTAAGGTCATTCTTTTCAGTAAATCTTTAACACGAGTTTCTAAAGGTAATTGTGTATTTAGGTAAGGTGCATTTTGTGCAAAACAGAAAGATGAACAGCAGAATAACAGAAGGGTGGTGAACTTAAATTGCATATTGGATGACGGATTAGCTTTGATTCGTAAACAATTTTACAAAATTTTTAAGTCTAAAACGGCTATTGTTAAATTCAAATTATGTAATTAATAATTAATCCCCTTATAAATCAGTAGACTACGGCATTGCCAAAAAAAAACCTTGCATTAAAAATTCCATAAAGCTATATTTGCACCACTTTAAAGGAAACGGTTAAACGAAAACTTTAAATTGATTCCGTAGCTCAGCTGGTAGAGCATTACACTTTTAATGTAGTGGTCCTGGGTTCGAATCCCAGCGGGATCACAGACCAACCTTCAAGCGAATAGCTTGGAGGTTTTTATTTTAGTTCCCTTTGGGATAAGAAGTTTATCCCGATGTAGCGTAGCGGATATCGGAAAATCGCAGCGGGATCACATGATGGGAAAGACTAGAAAAATCTAGCTCTTTCCCTTTTTTTTCAGCTAATTTATTGTTTACAAAGCGGATGAGGGGTCAAACGATTGTGGTACATAAGCATAAATAATTAATTGAATTTTTCCTATCTTTAGCTACCAATTTAGAATATTACAAAACAAATAGGCTATCAGAAAGTAATCAACAATTTATTTTTGATGAAGAAGGGTCAATAAGTGATAGTTTTTCCAAATAATGATTACAATCATTATTTTTGATGACTAGCGGTCATTGTTATATAGTCGATAGTGCAGTACCTTTAAGGTGGAAACCTGTAACATTTCGTACAGATAACATCATCTTTTTTATCTTAGAGTAAATCATTTAGTGTAGAAAAGTGCGTGCAAAAACACAACATAAGGAGAACAAATTCCGTGAATAGTCCGACAAAAACAGAAGAACACTTTAAAAAAAGTATAGACATTTTTTCAAATGCCTTTAAATACTCGGCTACTGGTATTGCATTAATAAGCCCTGACGGTAAATGGTTAGAGGTTAATGATGCTGTTTGCACGATTACTGGATATTCTAAGCATGAGTTAATGAAACTAACCTTCCAGGACATCACATATCCAGACGATTTGGAAATTGACTTGGAATTAGTCGGGCAAATGCTGAATAAGGAAATAGATAACTATAACCTTGAAAAAAGATATATAACTAAAACTAGTAAAGTTGTCTGGGTATTGCTAACAGTTTCTCTTGTCTGGAGCGATGAGAATACACCAAATTTTTTTATCTCACAGATACTAGATATCACCGAGAGTAAAGAATTGACAGATGAGCTTAGGAGGAAAAATGAGGAATTAGAAGCAACACAAGGCAAATTGGTAGAAAAGGTCGAGCAATTGGAGGAGTTCAGTCATATTATTGCGCACAATGTGAGAGGTCCGGCTAAAAACATACAGATGCTTGCTGAAATGTTTAAGAAAACAGATTCTTCAGAAAATCTATTTGGTAATTTAGAAATAATAGGGATGATCGATATGGCGAGTACTTCGTTGCTTGAAAGTCTTGAAACGCTGATTATAAGTACACAAATGCGGTTAGATCGTGGAATCACTTATGACAATTGTGATATTAAAGCCACTACTGAGCAGGTTATTAGCCAACTACAAGGGGTTATCCATGAAAAGAAAGCCATCATCACACAGAATTTCCTAGTTTATATAGTTAGCTACCCAAAAATCTACCTTGAAAACATTTTATACAATCTTATTAGCAATGCGTTAAAATATTCTAAGAAAAATGTCGCACCAAAAATTATCCTTTCAACCCGACAGATCGGAGATAATGTGATTCTCTCTGTAAAAGATAATGGATTGGGTATTGATCTGAAAAAGTTTGGAAATAAGATATTTAAACTCAATGAAACTTTTCATAAAGGGTATGATAGCAGAGGCATAGGTCTGTACCTATTGAAGACTCAAATCGAATCTCTAAATGGAACGATATCGGTAAAAAGCAAAGTGAATAGCGGCACTGAATTTGTTTTAATCTTATAAAAATGACTGGCAATGATTAGGATAGGCAGGTAAAATACAATAATAGTTTTCTATATGTAATATCAGCGCTTTATTATGTAATTACACGCTGGTTTGTATCTATTCACCATCCATTTGCTTGGAAAGATTTGGGAAGGCAGGAATTAAATTGATTGAAGCAGTACACGCTCAATTGAAGAAGAAAGATTGCTTGTTGCTACGACATCTTGCCGTTTCCTTCTACAGAATTATACATTATGATCAAGTAAACAAAGCTGCCAATTTGCGTAGATCCTCTAATAAATGGTTCGAACTTTGTACCATGACGTTCACAGAAAGCCTCACAGTAATGTGAGGCTTTCTTGTTTTAATAGACCGTCATTCCGAGGTACGAGGAATCTAATGCTTAAATGATATTAAAATACTTTAGATAGGATTTCGAGATGCCTTTCAGAGCATCTCGAATAGCTGTGATTTTATTCTTTTACGGATATAAAAGTTTCTACTTCCGCATTGTCTCCGTCATAATATTTTTTTCCATGAATAGTAAAGTCAGCTTTATAGGCACGTTTTAAGTTTAGCTCTTTATTTTCCCATATTTCCAACCAAGTATTGAGCACAGCCTCTGGCATTTTTCCTTTGGAAACAAATTTTTGGTACAACGAAGTTTCAATTGTTATGCCTATAAAACCTTTTGGGATATTTTCTAAGGAAGTTACTGGTAATCCTACAATAGTGGTGTAAAGACCAGTGAAGTCTGTTTCATAATCGGTGTAAACTGCATAAATTTCATCACTTGCGTTATTAGGGATTTGTTTTTGAATTTCTTCGCCCCAAAACTTGCCCCATAATGCTTCGATGTCTTTGGCAGATTGTCCATTAGCATTAGTTGTTCTTGTTGAAATTCCGATTACGTAAAATTTTTGAATAGTTTGATTGTTCATCTTATTTTGATTAAGCTGCAATTTAGAATGCTCTTGCGACAACCCTATGTCAAGGGTGGCGAACATTTTTTTCTGCATATATCAAAATACTCCTCAAAGGTTATTTTGTGCGGTTCAAATGTGTGGTTTTGCACCAACAAACTTTCAATTCTATCCAAACGAAAAGCTCTATAATCATTTCTCAATCTGCAAAGTGCAATGAGCAACCAATTTTCTTGAGAGGTGTAAATCGCAAAAGGTTCGATGGTTCTTTCTGTTGTTTGATTATTGTCTGGCGAGAAATATTTTATTTTGATAAGATTAAAATTTGTCAAAGCCAATTGAAGGGTTGATAGATTATTACTTGTACGGTCGTTGTTGGTGTTTTGTCCTGATATAATACGGATGGAAAGTAAATTAGCTTTGTCTTTAGTGTTGTTTTTTAATACAGATTTGATTTTATTGATTGCTTCGGTGTAATCTTTTACCAAAGATGCGTCTTTGTTTTTCAAAACCAATTGTTCGACTGTAATCAAAGCGTTTGCTTCTCTTTCTGAAAACATTATTGGCGGAATTCTATAATCGTCCATTAAAGTATAACCTTTTCCTTCTTCTGTAATAATGGGAACTCCTGCTTGTTCCAATGCTTTAATGTCACGGTAAATTGTCCGTTTACTAATTGAAAATTTTTCAGCTAATTCAGTAGCTGTTAATAGTCGTTTTGCTTGCAGTTGTATAAGAATTGCTGTCAGTCGTGAAAGTCTTTTTGTGTCGTTGTCGTTCATTTTATGTCTGACGTGATGTTTATACAGTTGCTCGGGGCAAATATATTGATATGTTTAATTATGAAAGCTGGTAACTTAAAATTATAACATTTTTAACAGTTTGATGAATACTTCTGCCTTGATGCTATTGGAAACAAAAAGTACGTACAGCCAATTATCTTTCAGCACTGTTAGCTTCTAAGTTATTATCCAATTGTACCCGAATTACCTGAGCGATCTACTGCGCATGCATACAGGGCAAAATACACAACAGCATATACACCAGAGGTTGATTGAAAAGGCGAAGGAAAAACTACAAATTTATCGGTAAGCGAAATTGCTTATATATTAGCTTTGAACACACACAATCGTTCAGTACGCTATTTAAAAAGAAAACCAGTTTGTCACCTCTTGAATTCCGGCAGGCATTTAACTGATAATTAAGATACACCTATGAAGCTTACCTAATAAGAATAGCCCAATAAAGCAGCCATTATTCACTCAAAAGCTTAAATCTTCCAATAAATGGTTAGAATTTTGTACCAACGGGTTCGTAGAAAGCCTTCAACGTAATGCTTATGTAAAAACCAATGGTGGATACATTGTCATGGACGGTAGCTGATGACATCCACCAAATGTTTTTCTATTTAATTTTAAACAACGCTTAAAAATAACAGAAATTCAACTGCCTCTCCTTTTCGGTAAAGAAGTTCCAGCTGAGAGAGATTTCGTGGGTTGAACCAGCATAACCCGCCAAATTGCCCATACTATGATCGTACGAATAACCCAACCTTAAACGTTGACTAATAAATATTTCACTCATGCCGATAAGTGCATTTTTGTTATTGATATCACCTTGCAAAGCGGGCTTATCATAAAGTTTGATGCCTGTTCTGTAACCTACACCCAACCAAACCACTTGCTTAAACAGAAAAAAAGCATTTATATCTAATACTGTTGGCCCTTTAATATCATCTTTAATTAAAAAGAAAGGTTTAAAATCTATCACATATTCTTCTAATGGAATTAATACACCACCCGTTAAATAATAATGTGGTCTTGGCGTTGGAAAGTTGTAATCCAATGATTTTTTGTCCAATATATATTTACCTATCAAATTGTTTACCGATGCGCCAATATACATTTTGGGCGTAGAGAAAAATACACCAGCATGCACGTCTGGAAGTATTTGTTTTACCGTACCGCTTGGAATATAATTGTCGCCCAAATCTCTAGGGTTTAACATATCGCCATTTAAGCTCGATTGCATAACCCCAATGCCTAGTCCAAAGGCCAGTTTCGAAGTTCTATCTTCGTTAATTGGCAAATGGTAAGCATAGTTGGCAAAGACTGATATGCTTTTCTGGGCACCCAACTGTTCTGCATTCATTGTTAACGATAATCCAACCCGTTCGTTTGGCATTAGGGCATCTGCTGCCAAAGAAAAACTTTTTGGCGCACCTTCAATGCCAGTCCACTGGTTTCTGTAGGTCGCATTTATATTTACACGTTGTCGATATCCGGCATAGGCCGGATTGATATAAATGCCATTGAAAATATATTGGCTATACTGCGCATCTTGCTGGGCAAAGCATGGGCTTGCCACACATAACAATAAAATAAACTTAGTTAATTTCCACATATCAATCTTTTATCAATGTAATCCAACCTGTAGTGCTTCTTTCGCTTCCATCTTTTTCTCTGATCTTCAATAAGTAGTAATAAGTACCCTCATTAAGACCATTTCCATTCCAGTCATTTTTGTAAGGGCCATTGCTCTTATATACTTCATTACCCCATCTGTTAAAAATATATAAGGCATGGTTTGGATGAAGTTCCAACCCATCTATTCTAAAAACATCATTTTTGCCATCACCATTTGGTGTAATTACATTAGGCGCCACCACCTCGCCAATAATTTCCTTTACATCTGTAGATATGTTATTCGCCAAATTTGGATCTGGCTCAATCGCAGTTACATTGGCGGTATTCACTACCCTTCCCGCCTTAATTGCTGAAGTTTTTATCGACAAAACCAATTTTTGATTATTCGCTAGGGCACCAATTTTCCAACGGATTACCTGATCAACTACCGTAACGTTTCCAACCGTTTCACCTGTAGTGCCCATATATTTTAAGTTACTTGGTAGTTTATCTACTACTTCTACCCCCGTTGCATCAGTATTTCCATTGTTCTGTACTGAAATTTGATATTCAAAGGCCTCACCCGGGCCAACAAATCTCTTTTCAGAAATTTTGCGAACTTCTAAATCCGCATATTCAACTATTAATAAAAAACCATCAGACAGATCAGACTTACATTTTTCTAAATTCATTGTAGCAACTTGGTATAAGCCTGCCACACTTGCGGTATATACTGCTCCAGTGGCATTGGCTATAGGCTTCCCATCTCTATACCATTGGTACGAGTAGAACCCAGCCTGATCTCTTACTGCAAAATTGACTGAAGCACCTAAACGGATCCTAACAACCGTAGGATTTGTTTGTGCGAATGCCCAATTGGTCAGCAGAAAGAAGAACGCCAGTAATATATACCGTTTTACGTTCACCCTAGTGGTTTGTAAAAATCAAAATTATTGGATAACAATTGTAGGTTTAACAGGCTTTGGCGTTACGGTTACGGTTTGAGTTGCAGTAGCTGTAACCTCACATCCTTTGTTATCGCCCGATTTTATCACACCTGTATTGGCTACTGTTTTTACGTATATTACCGTTGCATTAAAAACATAAGTTCCTGCCCCGGTTGTAGTAAGGGTAAATTTGTTTACAGCTGTTTTTGAGGCATCATCTGAGCCAATTCCAGTAAGCGGGCTCACAGCAGTACCATTTTTCGTGGCCGTCCAAGCGTATCCGTACTCTATACCGTCAGGCAATGCTTGTGCTGGTGTAGTGGTAGCAGTAATTACAGAACTTAAAAGAGCATTATCACCGCAATAGGAAGCATTATTTGCAGTTAAAGCAAGTGTTTTGCTTGGTAGTTGGTAAACCTGAAAAGGATCTGACACGTCTCCCCAACAACCAGCGACAGACAATATTTTGGTCGTATAATTATGAACGCCAGCAGTAAGATTATTAGGCGTAACGTAGTCGGTTATGTTAGCTGTGCCATTGAAAGTTTTAACTGCTACCTCAACGCCTTCCAAGTACCAATAGACCTTATCCCCAGTTGCCAGGGTTGTCTCTTCTGGGGTATGCAGGGTGGCTGTTCCGGCATCGCATAAATAAACTGGATAGTAAGTTTGCGCCTTACTTCTTGCACTTACACTCAAGATGATGATAAATGCAGCTAAGATTGATTTGATAAATGTTGCTTTCATTTTTTGGTGGTTTTTTATTAATTGTTTAATTGAATATGTGCTTTTGTAGGTTTGGGATAGGACCTAATGATTACATTAGTTTGTGTTCTTTTAGTGTTCAATGTTTTGATATAGAACATTTGTATACCAGAAGAAGATAGGCTGCCACTTATTGTCCGGTTTCCAGCTGCATCCTGTGAGCTTAATGCTGTAGGAAGCGTTGGGTTTTCAAATTGTGTTCCATCTGCAGATAAAGGATAGCTGACGGAAACAATAGTGCTTCCTTGGCATACCTCCTGTCCATTAACTGTATTATATTTAATGTTGTTGCACAAGCCAACGCTAGAAGAGATTCCATTTTTGCACTCTTCATCTGGATCTACAGGACCTGCGGCATTGTTGCCTGTAGCATCTATATCGCTTAAATCGGCAGGTCTTAATATACTTGCTTTTATGTCAAATGTTTGATTATAACTTCCGGTAAAGGTAGCCACGATAACGAAATCGATTATAGCCTGATTTGGCAGATCAAGTGAAGCCGTATAGCTCTGTGCACTTGTAACACCATTACTTAAGCTTACGCCTGTGCTTGGGTTGGCTGGGGTTACCGAACTAATAGTTAATCCTGCTGGTAAGGCAATCGCTAACTTTGCTCCATTGGCCGCAGAAGGACCATCATTTTTCACACTAATGGTATAAGTAATCGTTTTATCTGAAAAGTACTTGGATAAATCTGGTGTAATGCTTTCAATTTTCAGGTCTGCTTCAGTAATAACCATGTTAATAGGTTGTGCCTCTTCACTACCCTGAATGTAAGCCCAGGTATCCATCGATTTTTCATTACCGAAACTGCTACCTCCCAATCCTGAATATTTACCCCATATATGACCATTCGAATTACTGGATATACCTGTTAAATTTTGGTAAGGATCAGAAGTTTCAGAAGCGGTATTACCTCTATTACTAATATCGGAATCGTCCCAATACACTAAATCACTATAAACCGATCGGTCTGGATTACCTGTTTGTAAATCGTAGTTGGTTGTATTATCTGTTAATTCGATGGTAATTCCATTCGGATTTATTTCCATATCAATATATGGGAAGTGAACCTCGGCAGATCGCAACATCGTCTTTAGCTGACTAATAACCGATCCAGCGGGAACAAAATTTCCATTTCCATCTTTTGCATCCCAAAAAATAGAATTTGCACCTACATTAGCAACACCAGTCATAACCCTATTTGTACCAGATGCTACGGGTATTGTAATGGTAAAAGTTCCGGTGGTAGTTGAATTAAAGCTAATATTTGCACCCTTTTGACTTACTCGTCCAATAGTCCCCTCAACTCCGGTTACCAGTAAATTAGAGATAACTGGGAGGACTGCTATATTTTTAAGCCAGGTACTCTGACCGGCCGCAGTAATATATGTTGGCGCCGATTGCGGTAGGTCGGGATTGGGTTTGTTATAGAAAATTTTGTGGGTAATATTTTTATCATCATCCAAACTTCTTGGATCGTGCACATACGGATTTATTCTAGCATCAGAAAAATTTAAACTTTTATATGTTGGTACCCCGTTAACAGCAAAACCATTATTATTTGAAAAAAATGTGAATCCTATACCATTGTTTCCATTAGTTTTTACCCTGTATGCCCTACCATCTTGGGTTAAAATATAATTGGTAACATGGAACGATGTATTTTGTGTAAATCCCCCGTTTATATAAAGCGTTAGAACATTGGTAAATACCCTTCCTGTTAACCATGTTGTTCCAGCTCTTACCGAAACATCCCACGCGGCAAGTATATCTCCATTATCTGCATTGGTATTACCTGAACCTTGTGTCCAAGGGTCATCTGCTAATACATCAGCTGGCGCAAGAGAAGTTGCATTTCCGTTAGGCCCTAATGGTGTTATAAAATCTATTTTCCAAATCCCAGCTTCTTCCAATAATACGGTTTTGGTGAATGGAGTATACTTACCTCCTGGTGGGCCCACGCCACTTGGTCCGGCGAGTTCCCTATTACGGTCTGGAATAAGTCCTACAGTAGTAGAACTTCCTGATGTATATACCATGCCATTTGGTGCTGTAAGTATGATGGTACCTAACCCTTTACCTTGAGCACTCGATGCAACAGCAATAATTTCACCAGCGTTGGCATATACATAATGCGTACCAGTAGTTTTAAAAGGATTGGAAAAAAGCGAAACAGAGTTGGTATTACATAGTAAAAATGCCCTATTGCCTAGTGCTCCAGCAGGGTAAAGATCTTTACTACCTTCTGCAAAAGTGGTTTGGGTAAAAAGAGAAAGTAAAATAATGGCTAAACCACACAGCGAAAGCCGTGAAGTTAATAATGATAGCTTCAATATATTTACAACCCTAACGCAATACATATTTCAAAAGAGTATGCACTGCAAGAGCGTGACTGTTGTAAACCAAACATAAAATAGGTAGTAGTGTGTTTGTATTATTTCCTTTCCCCAAAATTAGGTACAAAATTTGATAGGAGCATTATTTTCCATGAAATGTGGATAAAATTATATTTTTTGATTATAAGTGTAGATAATATTGCCCAATATTCTACACTATATAATTTCTACAAAAAAGCAATTGTCTCCTATCTTACTGTTAGTGATTATATTATAAAATTATTAATGTACATTTGAGATATCCACAATTTCTATTTAATCACGAAGTTGAGATCAATAACTCAAGTGAACTGGTGTAAGAAATCTTAAAGCTTTTAAATAGTATTAACAGTGTTTGTCATTTCGAGATGTTTGAACTTGAGCGCCGCATAGTTTTGATAAAAATTTATCATTTCAATTTACCCGCTAAAAACAATATCTCTTATTGGTTGTTAGTAGCAAATAGCCTACGCACTTGTCTAAAAATCTACAAACAACTCCCGCAAATAAATCGAGTATAGTCAAAATCATATTGATTATAGGACTCTCCTTGCTATTGATTGGTGAAGGATATTTTGGTTATCAATTACACAACCTTTCCGAACGCCAAGAGCACTTGAAAAAGGATTATGCGGATATGAACAATATTAATCTAGGTCTTTTTTCAATTGATCAGTGGCACGATAAGGTACAGCATATCATCAACCACCAAGCTAAAACCTTAAATATCTCTGCCAAAGAGAAAAAAGAACTTCAAAAGGAAATAGAAGGGGTAATTATTGCGCTCATTAACAAGGCAGAAGCACTAGTAACAAAGCCAGAAAAAAAGTCTATTAGAGGTAAATTAGTCAAGTTTGCAGTCAAAAATTTTGTGAACACAGATACGATTAAAAAGCAGGTGCCAGGTATTGCCAAAGGTATCATTAAGAAAATCGATAATCCCAACAACAAAAAACAACTGAGTAAAATGGCGCTCAAAGAGCTCGATAAGTTTGAGCAGACAGAAGTAATAGACAGTATTTTAACAGCTAATGCCATAGCCATAGGCAAGGTTTACAAAAAGTACAACGTTACTTCTACCGAGCAGCTGAATCAAAAAATCAAGGCAGAACTCAAACATATTGAAACTGCTACCTATACCTATTGCACAGCCATGCTAATATGCATTGTAGTAGTGCTCGCTTTATGGTGGATCTTTAGAAAACGAAAAGCATTACATGCTATCCTTTTTATCATGTCATTGCTGTTTGCCTTCATTCTATTGGGTGTTGGCCTCACGGCCTCAATGATTGAGGTAGATGCACGCATCAATGCACTAGATTTTGTATTGCTTGGTCAGCACATTACCTTTCAAGACCAAGTATTATTCTTTCAAAGCAAGAGTATATTAGATGTGGTCATTATCCTAGTTAACGGAACAGCAATAGATTCTATTCTGGTAGGCGTTCTTATTCTAGTATTCAGTATACTTTTTCCAATTATGAAACTTAGCTCAACAGGTATACATCTGCTAGGAAAAAAGAGTTTGGCAGAAAACAAGATCATCAAGTATTTTGCATTTCAGTCTGGTAAATGGAGTATGGCCGATGTAATAGTTATAGCGATACTAATGGCTTACATTGGTTTAAATGGTTTGTTAGAAAATCAACTCCATCAACTTAATGTTCCTGCTACCTCACTTACACTCCTATCAACTCACAATACAGCGCTTCAACCTGGTTACATTATATTTATTGCTTTTGTATTGTTTGGCTTAATACTATCAACCATTCTCAAATTCATTACACCAAACGATGCCTCTTAAATTTTAGTGCAAAAAACTAATTCTTAAACCCCATAATCAGCTATATCTTGACTATCGAAAAACATAACCAGCAGCAAAACAAAGCTAAAAAGAATATACTAGCTCATGTTCTTTTGATTTTGAGTCTTGGTATTTTTTTAGCTGGAACATACTACAGCGGTTACAAGCTCTATACCTTGTCTAACGAGCAAGAGCAAATTGCAACCGATTATGCTACTGTGAATAGCATCACTTTTGGTGTTTTTTCTGTAGATCTTTGGCGAGATAAGATAGCGCATATCGTAACGAAGGAGATTAAAGGTTTCAAAATTACCAGTGAGCAAAAAAAAGAGATTCGCATAGAAATTGAAACACAACTTCATGCCATGATTAATCAAGTAACTAAGGAAATAACCAAACCCCAAAAAGGCCTTGGCAATAAACTCAAAAAGTTTGCCTTTAAGCAATTTGTTAATCCTAAAGAGCTTCATGACCAGGTTCCCTCCTTCGCTACTACCATTGTCAATAGAATTACGAGTACAAAAGCAACCAATAAACTCAAAAACATTGCTACAAATAAGTTAGATAAACTGGCAGATCAAACCTTTGACAGCACTAAAGTTGCCATTTATCAAGTTACAAAACAGCTTTATAGCAGGTATTATGTAAACAATCAACAGGCTTTCAATAAACACATAGAAACAAGGTTAAGCAACATCCGTAAGGTTACTTATAACTATGCTTATGCCATGCTAGGTTGTGTAGCTATGGCCTTTATAGCTTGGCTCATCTTAAGAAAAAAAACCTATTTGCACAATACCCTATTCATAATGTCATTACTTTTTGCTTTGGCCTTATTGGCAACTGGTGTAACGGTTTCAATTATTGAAGTAGATGCCCGCCTGAGCTCACTTGAGTTTTTAATGATGGGCGAAAAGGTAGTCTTCGAAAATCAAGTGCTTTTTTTCCAGAGCAAAAGTGTTCTGGGTATTGGAGAAGTGCTTATACAACAACCTAAACCAGATGCAATTACTGTGGGCATTATCATTATACTTTTTGTAATTATACTGCCCATATTGCGTATTACTGCCAGAGGAATTCACATGTTGTGCAAACCACCCATTGCAGAAAATGCCATTACAAAATACTTGGCATTTGAATCTGGCAAATGGGACATGGCTGATGTAATGGTGGTAGGGATATTGATGACCTACATTGGCTTAAACGGAATTCTTAAAAGTCAACTTTCTGGATTGAACATGAAAGATGAGTTTTTAACTACTGCCACAGTTAATTACACTTCCTTGCAACCCGGCTTTATCATCTTTGTAGGTTACGTAACCTTTGCATTTTTCCTTTCCTATATGTTAAAGAAAGTAACTTGCAGCACAAAATAATACCATAAAAAAGAAATTGACAGTTTAAGAATAAATGTCACTGCCATCATAGAAAGCCTTGCAGCATTTGGGGCTTTTTGTTTTAGCAACAAGATTTGTCATGCTGAGGCACGAGGAATCTAAAAATTGAATACCTTACTATCCAAGCAGAATTCGCTTAATGGGATTACAAATCCCTTAGATAGGATTTAGAAATGCCTTTCAGCATATTACGAACAGCTGGATTTTTTAATTTCTAGGGCCCTCTAGTATGTGAACAAATCTTCCCATTAACTTGTGTTATTTAGGTAAAAGTCCTCCTTTAATAAAGTCGTGTTTTCCAAGATGGGCCCTTACTTCCATTAATAGCGTTATTCCTTTCCCAGCGTCGCCACTTAATATTTCATTTAATGGCAATTGGGGTAAATAGCTATATTCGGGGTTTTCTTTTTCTACGATCACCACTTTATTAATCCTTCCCGTACCATCGCCAGTTATTTGCCATTCACCATTAATTTCTCTCTTCATGATCTCTCCGCAGTACGCTGTAATTAACACAAAATAATGGTCGATAAAATCATAAGTGTCATTCTTCCTCAAGTACTTTTTCATTTCTCGATGGACTACCTTTAGGCTCTCGATCGAATAATCCAACTTATTGGGATCCAACTTAAATTCGTTAGCGAGCAGCGTGGCAGATTTCGGAATTATCTGCTCGAATTCACTTTGGCTAACATGATAAAACTCGTTAAAGGCCCCTGTGGCCTTATCTGTATTTTTAGCGACAATAGATTGTTTTTGATCAAACCTATCCATCATTTTCTGATAGTCTTCAAAGTTTGGGTACAGCGTACCATTTCTCTTCTCAAATTTGTCGACTAGCAACAGTTCTCCGCTCTCTAAAACATAAAAGTCCAGCCAATCTTCAAGATCGGTTCTTCGCAGGTCATTTCTAAGGATTGCCTTCCCGGATGCGACCCATTCCAAAACTTGCTTTCCTTTTATATTTTTAACGGAAACTTTCATAGGCCTGTTAGCGCTTTTATGGTTGTAGTTCGTTATAGTCTGGGCCAATATTGGGCAAGTTAGGCAGTTCCAAATTAACAGGCCCAGCAATAACATTAAGGTAGGGAATCTTAACATCTAAATCAAGTTGTGGGGTTATTTCAATTGGTTGTAAAAGATAAAGCTGATTATTAATAATTACCACAAAGGATTGAAAAACCTTCACCCCCCTTAGTGCTGCAGCAGTTAAAATTGTGGGGCTAATAACACCTCCAATATTAGGAACTTTGCTCTGCATAGATAAATGAAGCACTTTCAGAACCTAAACTTGGTTTTCTCATAAACTCATAAGGAGAAAGTCCAGAGAATGATTTAAAATCACTAATAAAATGAGATTGGTCAGCATAGCCTAAATCGTAAGCAAGCTGTGTCAAAGTACCATATTGGATAGAGGGCAGTAGTTTTAATGCTTTTTCAAATTTTTGGAGTCTGAAGAATTTACCTGGAGATACGCCAACATTTTGTTTAAACTTTCGTTGCATTTGTCTCTCTGAGATATTATAATAGTCTGAAATGTTTCCCAAATTTCCATCAATACTGAGTTGATATATCAAAGGCTGATGGATAAGGTCATTAATAATTTTATCGTTTTTACCATCAAATAGCCTATCGTAAAAATATTTGCTTAGAATGGTAACTCTTTCAAAATTATTTGTTGTGGCTAACAAAATTTGTGGAATTATCGTTTTGTCCAATGCTAGAATATCTGGCGTTTCATTGGTAATTTCTGAAGCGTCTATCCTAAATAATGCATGCAGTGCATGAGGAAAAAAACTTACACCAAAATGAGAGAAACGACTTTCCCAAAAACCATCTGACGGTTTGGTGTCTAAACCGCTTAAATAACAAATAGGCATAATGTCACCATTACCATTTTTAACTGGCGAGAATGAAGCTATGTCCTGGAAAATAAGACGTGGATAACAATCAGCAAAAGAGCGAATATGTAGCTGATTAATAGCTGTAGTATCTCCCTCATAGCTCCAAAAATACCTTATCCAGTTTTGTAGCGCAGGATGTACAGGGTATTGGTGGTACTTCATAAAACAAACAGATGATTACGATTTAAATTTAATAAATTTTCCTAATGGTTGGTAAAAATCTGCTGCGTTATTATGGAAGCTGATAAGTTCTGGGGCAAAGAAAAAAGCGAAAAAATTAAATGTCAGTTTCAAGTTCTTGTTCATGAGAGCAGAAGGCAGCCAATTAGAACAAATCACTCAGCTTATTGAATCAGATATGATAAGGCCTGTTATTGATAAAGTCTTTCAATTTGAGCAAACAAATGAAGCTATGGCTTATGTAGAATCTGGTCGTACAAAAGGAAAAGTTGTAATAAAGGTTAAATAATTTTAAACTTTAATAAATACAACATATCGCTATTTTAAGGTTGCTATTTGCTTCTCTTGCTAAGTTTTGGAAAATAATCAGTACTACTTTTCCTTAAATTATTAAAAAACAATGCATAGCGTATCGATTGTCCTTTTTGCAAAGTTACCGGTTTGGTATAAATGGGCGAATTTAAGTTAACATCAGTTCCGTCTGTTGTATACCTAATTGTACTGCTCGTTGTAGGATCTGTAAGGGTAATGTTATTGGTACTATCTGCATTTACTGTTAGTTGTATAAGCGGTACAGGGATACGGAAGTTTATACCCTGATTATGGTAACGCTGGTATTGTGCATTTAACCTGCCCTTAAAATCAGCAAAGTTTCTTGATGATTTGGGAGACCAATCAATTTCAGCCAATGCTGACATACGCGGAAAAGCCATATATTCTAAGTAATCTTCCGTTGCAATAAACTCTGTCCATAAATTGGCTTGGGCTCCTAAAATATGCTTTGCCTCTGTTTCATTCAAATCGGGGTGTACAGGTTCAAAGGCATATACACTGTCCAATGGTACCCAATACCCAATAGCCATTGGCTCAATCTTAGCTTCAGCCTGATAGCCATCAAAATATAAATGTGAATAAGGAGACATGATCGCATCATGACCGCTTTTAGCAGCTTTTAAACCACTTTGTACACCTAGCCATGAATGTACGGTTGCATTTTCTGCAAGTCCACCCTGCATAATTTCTTCCCATCCAATAATCTTTTTCCCTTTGTTATTGATAAATTTCTCCATGCGCTGAATGAACCAGCTCTGCAACGCAGCCTCATCTTTTAGTCCCTCCTTTTTCATGCGTGCCTGACATTTTGGGCAAGTTTTCCAGGCATCATGGGGTGCCTCATCTCCACCTATGTGGATGTATTTAGAAGGAAATAAAGGTATAATTTCAGTCAATACATCTTGTAAGAAAGTAAATACGGTATCGTTACCTGCACAATATAAATCTTTAGATACACCCCAAACCTTTCTTACTTCAAAAGGTTTTCCATTTTCAAAACTTACCTTGCCACAGGCCAAGTATGGATAAGCGGTAATTGCTGCTACCGAATGGCCAGGCATTTCAATTTCTGGAATTACTTCTATGTACTTTGAGCTTGCATAGGCCACAACTTCTTTAATCTGATCTTGGGTATAATAACCTCCATATCTAGTGCTATCTACATCTTTTTGTCTGTTAGGCCCAATCTGGGTTCCATTTCTATAGGCTGCAACCTCTTGCAAGCGTGGGTATTTTTTTATCTCTATCCTCCAGCCTTGATCTTCTGTAAGGTGCCAATGAAACTTGTTTAATTTATGCTTGGCCATTTGATCTATAAACTTCTTAATAAAATCAACAGACCAAATATGCCTACAACTATCAAATAACATTCCACGCCATCCAAACCTTGGTTCATCTGCTATATAAACACATGGCAGCTTTAAATCACCTTTTAATGGTACCAGTTGTACAAGAGTTTGGATACCGTAAAAGAGTCCATTTTCGGTGCCGGCTTTTAGTAGGATTTGATTGCTACTAACCTCTAATACGTATCCTTCTTTAGCAGTTATTTTTGGATCAATAATTAAGCGAATTGCTTTGGCATTTTTTGGTAGTTCCCTGGTTATTTTTAACACAGGTTTTATACCGGTAGTTTCACTTAATGCAACTTGTGTTAATACTGCCAAATTTTTCAAATGAGGGGCATAACTAATATATACTTCTTTGTTAAGCATAAAATTTCCTGCACGTTCTTCCATTTTTGCTGGAAGTGGAATTAAAGAAAGCTTTGACTGTGCAGCTAAGTTAATTGTACAGGTTATTAAAAAAATAAGGGATAGTAACTGTTTCATTGTTTATGGGGATGATTTAATGCTAATTACTCAATGCAAGATATTGATAACAATGTGGTAGTTCTTATTTTTATCTGGACAAACGTTTGCATAGCACCTACTAGATAGCTGAGCAAACAGGGAAAGAGTAAATATTTATTAAAATTAGATCGCTTGTATTAAACAGCTTGAAAAACAGTATGAATAGCTATTAAAAACTATTCATAGCACATTTTTAGTAAAAATATAAACCAGCATAGAAACCATCATCGCCATAGACCAGAAATTAACCCCATAAAACTTAGGACAAACGTTTGTTTAATAGAAATAACAATTGCTATAGCACAACTAATGAATAGCTAGATTGGATACATTTTGGAAATAACTTATCACTTGCTAAAAGTATATTAAAACAAAAAAGAGGTTGCTTTCACAACCTCTTTCTATTTCGTTAGCTCAATTATTTCGCTAAGCCATCATTCATGTATTTAGCCTCTAAGTCTTCCTTATAAGCTTTAGCCTTATCAATCCATTCTGGTGCTTTTTCTTTCAAATCGTCTACAATCGTTCTACCTGTTAATTCATCAGGTTTAGTGATGTATTTATAGGCACCGTAAAGGGCCGCTCCTATTAATGCTGTTCTAAATAATCCCATAATTTCTATATTTTTTAGGTTTAACATTTATGCTTTAGAAATGTTTTGAGTAGTTAAATATATTTTTGTTACAGCTTAATTTGCAAATCCAAAGCTACTACGTTAGTTAGCTATATTTTGTTACCAACATAGTTGATAATTAGCTAAGGCTACAATCCCATTTTAAACCATCCCGTAAGCTCAGTTTCGTCAATTGTCCCTTCATTATATGCACTGGCACAAATACCTGCAGGATTAAATATCTTATCGTTAATGGCAATAGATCCATTAAAAAATACAAGTCCAATACCAAACAGGCAGGTAGTGCCTTTAGGGAAACTGTAATTAAAGTTTTGTATAGCTGTTATTGCTTGACCTTTCTCTAGGCAAATTGTTTGCATGGTTGGTTTTAACCATAATCCTTTTGCTAAACAAAAGAAAACGGGTTGAATTTGTAGCATGACCTTGTTTGACCCTACTCGAAATTTTAGATCTTTAGCTACCTTTAAAGCCGGAAACGTAAGTTGAACTTGTGAATTTTCAAAACTTAATTTCGGACTAATTAACAATGAATCAATTAATAAAGATTTGGTATTGAATTCAAACCCATTCAAGCGATTGAAGCTATCTTGATTAAATACAATTTGTCTATCCTCTTGTAAATGTTGGTTAATGATAATTGCAATGTCCGAGTTCATTCGGTTTACCATTTTAATATCGTAAAAGCCATTTACCAAATGTTGTAGGTTATGCCTAATGTGCTTGGCAAGTGGACTAACGACGCTACCAAAAAGTGAAGCACTTTTTTTCGTCGCTGGGGTTTGTTTCATCGTGCCCTTACCTGGGTTACTTTGAATTGTAGTTGTCTTTTTGTCTCTTTTTCTAAAGCTAAGCTTCCCAATGCTTCCTTTAATGTTTTTTCCGTCGTATAAAGCCATAAATTTTTGTTATTTATTTAATATCCATTAATCATTTAGGGATGATTGGCTATTCGGCTGTTATTGAAGTATGGCCCATCCGAGCTTTCTTCGTATCTAATATACAACTAATTCACTACTAAACCACAACTAGTCCGCGTTTTATTACCTACACGCGGACTAGATGCGGACTAGATGCGGTGTAGCTATGGAGTAAACCCTAAGGAAAATGCTATTACTATTACCGGAACATAGGCTAAGGCATAGCTTAATTTGGATTAAGACAGGTAAGGATTACAAATCCTTAAATAATATGGTCTGGATTGCAAATCCAGACCAATTATACCAACTGCAGGTAAAATAACCCTTAAACAGCTAACCTTATAAGGTAGCCATATCAATTACAAATCTATACCTTACATCACCTTTAACCATTCTTTCATAAGAAGCAGTAATGTCTTTAATATCAATTAATTCTATATCAGAAACAATATTGTGTTCGGCACAAAAATCTAACATTTCTTGGGTTTCTTGAATACCCCCAATGCCAGAACCAACCAAGCTCTTGCGACCACCAATTAATGAGAATGGATGAATTGGATAAGGTGCAGGTACACCAACCACTATATGCACACCGTTAGTGCGTAATAATGAAAGATACATGTTCATGTCATGATCGGCAGATACGGTGTCTAAGATGAAATCAAAACTGCCTTTAACGGCTTTCAATTGTTCGGCATCTGAAGTTACCACAAAGTGGTGTGCACCTAATTCTTTAGCTGCTGCTTTTTTTGAAGGCGAAGTACTTAATACTGTAACTTCTGCACCGAAAGCCACACCAAATTTAACAGCCATATGCCCTAAGCCGCCCAAACCTAAAACTGCTAATTTGTGGCCTTTACCTACTTTCCAATGTTTTAAGGGAGAATAAGTAGTGATACCTGCGCATAATAATGGAGCTGTTGCTGCTAAAGGTAATTTAGCTGAAATGTGTAATACAAACTCTTCACGAACCACAATATTATTTGAGTAGCCTCCATAAGTTGGTACGCCATCTCTGCCCTTATTGTTATAGGTTTGTGTATTTCCATCAAGGCAGTACTGCTCTAAGCCATCTTTACAGTTTTCGCATACTTGACAAGAATCTACCAAACAACCTATGCCTGCTAATTCTCCTAATTTAAAGTTTTTTACATGGTCGCCTACTTTAATTACTTTACCTACAATTTCATGACCGGGCACCATTGGGAAAACACCCGGAAACCAGTCGTTTTTAATTTGATGTAAATCACTATGGCAAACACCACAGTACAATATTTCTAGTTGAACATCATGAGGTCCAACTTCCCTACGCTCAAAGTCCCAAGCTGCTAAATCAGTTTCGGGGGTTTGTGCTGCATATCCTTTTGACTGTATCATAATTTTTATTTCGTTTTAAGCTAGTAAAGTTATCATAAACGCATGGCGATAAAATGGTCATTTGAAATTATGGCGAATGCATTACAATTTATAGTTTTAAGGACTTACGGTTTCAACTTGATTGCGTTCATCATCCTCATCTTTATGGTCTTTGGGTGAATCTCCTTCTAATTTCTCACTTGGTATACCTTTATCTGTGGGAACCTGTTCTTCTTTCTTATCCGGAGTTTCAGTTGCTACCTCACCTCCTTCTGTTGAGATCGATGCAGTTTTTTGTGGTATATTTTTATCTTTCGTTTCAGCCTCCCCTTCTGCTAACCCAGTTGTATCATTTTCACTCGGTTGCTTGTTGGTGTTTGCTAAAGCAGGTACATCTATTTCGGTTTCTGGTGTTACCGTTTCTATTTCCAATTGTACTTGATCTGTAGGTTTTGGATTTTGTGTATCCTTGTTTTCTTGATTTGAATTTTCCATAGCATTATAATTATCTATCTATGAAATATAAAATAGGCCTGAATTGTTTGATTTGTAAAAGAAACACTTCTTAAATATCATTCAAAAAAGCCTTTATTGCATTAAAAATGATGATTTTCAACTTTTTATTTAAATAATTGGGCAAATAAATTTTAATTTCTATATTTGCACCTCCTTAAACAAAAGGAAATGATTCCGTAGCTCAGCTGGTAGAGCATTACACTTTTAATGTAGTGGTCCTGGGTTCGAATCCCAGCGGGATCACAAAAAGCCTCACAGTAATGTAGGGCTTTTTTGTTTTAATAGCCTTTGTCATTCCGAGGTACGAGGAATCTATAAGTAGAACAATTTAAGAATACTTTACTAAACCAGGTTGAATACTAACTCTAAATGTTATTATCCTAATGATAGAAAGTTCGAGATGACCTTCAGAACATCTCGAACAGCTTTGGTTTTCATAAGACATATTTTGCAAAAATGGGCATTGGGTTTCCTGAAATTATGATTATGATATGGATAGGAGAACAGAAATTAATCCTGACCTACTAAAATTTTATTTGGAATGCCATTTGCAATAACTCCTAGAAAATATAAAAATTATGATAAAAAAAGCATTGAATCTGTCAGTTGTTATAGCTGGTCTTTTATTATTTTCTTGCAAAGGAAAAAACCAAAACGAAAATTTAGCAGAAACTAATGTTAAAAAACCGCCTACTATATCTAAAACTAAAATTTATAAAAGTAGATTCACATCTATCATGGATGTGATAGTTACAGAAACACTTACTTTGGATTTAAATGAAAAAGGTGATGGTGGAGAATTTAAAAGCTCTGTAATTTACCCTAAAGGAAGTATGTATGAAGGTGAAAAATTAAAGAATATAAATAGTACAGGATCTTTTATGGTAAAGGAATCTGAAAAATATGGAACTATTTATGTTTTAAATAACGGCCAACCACTTGAAAATTGTTTTCAGGTTTTGGATCAGAACTTAAATCAGCTTTGGAGTGAAAATGGAGATATGACGGGTTCAGTTTACTATCAGATAAATGATGTAAATACAGGTGTACCTATTTCTGAAACTAGGGAAGCAACACCTCTTTCTAAAGAACAAAAAGCCGAAAATGAAAGACTCAAAAAGAATTTTAAATAAGCTTGTAAATTTAACAAAAAGATATCCTAGATAAAAGGAACTCAAAATTAAGTTCCTTTTATTTTTTTCCATTTGCATGCCTCAAATGTAAGCGTGTCTTACCATCTTATCTAATTTATTTATATCTGTAGCACATAATAAATACTCTTGTTATGTCTATAGAATCACTTCATGATCCATTGAATGCATTATAAAACAATAAACAACAATTATTCAGCCATAACACCAACTAAAGGTAAAATCCATTATATACATTAAAGTCTTTCCTCATATAGGGGAATAAAAATCCCAGTATTCCTCAGTACAGCTATTAGATACACAGATTAAACGCAATTTTAGAATTTTAAATCGTGTTAGATTATTTATTTCCCAGTAAATTCTTTCTTTGTCTCCGAAATAAAATATTTGATTTGGTTTTTATAAGTAGGTTTGTTAGTGAAGATAATGTTGTCTACTTTCCAGCCATTATCATTAATAAGTTGGATTTTTTCCTCCCAAAACAACCTGGGAAGTTGAAAAAATGCTCAACGATGGAAGCGCTATTTTAAAAAAAGCAAAATAGGTCAAATTTCCTGATGAACAACTTAAGTTTTATTTTCTTCAGTTTGAAGATAGAAAAATCCCACAACGGAAATTCTTGTTTTCATATGACTTGAACGTACAGTATGTATGAAAATAATCAGGTAGATATAAGCGAAGGTTCAATAGATATGTCCAATGGTTGTGATGAACCCAAAACATTGAACGGAACTTATAATTTTAAAATCAATAAAGACCGCCTTGAACTGACTCCAGTGAAAAGTTAAATATCTAAAAAATAATTTCTTGTGTTTAAATACTGGTATACTTTTAGCATGTGAACTTAGTAAAAACATACACAATGAGATTAAAATTAATCGCTGGTGCAATAGCAGTAATAGCTTCTGTATCGGCATGCCAAACAAATAAACCTAAGTCGGAATCAGAATTAGTTAAAGATTCTACAGCGCAAACAACAACTAAAACTTTACTAGACAGTTTTAAGCAAAATAAGGATGAAAGTGCTTTCTTAATAAGTTTATACAAAAAACTGGGACAGCAACCTAAAGATGATAAAGGAACACCCTATCGTTTGATTAAAACAGAAGAAATAAAACTTTACGGATCAGATAGACCGTATACTCTTGCTTATGTAGACGAAATTGATGGAGCAATGTCTGGCTGGCCGTATAAAGAACTTTTTATTTTGGACGATAAAGGTCAGATAAAGGGTAATTTCTTAACCCAAAAATATGAGCCGGTTACCGCTTTTGAAAATCAATCACCTTTATTAATGATCACGGAAGAAACTTCCAAAGCAAATGGAATTCACCATTTTGTAGGAATCAATAAAGATAGCGTTAAAGAATATCTGAATACTAAAGACTGGACCATCCAAACTATTGACGGAAATAATTATTCGCCAAAAATATTACCATTTGAACTGAAAGACGTTAATAATGATAAACAAAAGGACATCATTTTCTCAGGTCTGAAAAATAATAAACCCTTTACAATGTCATTCGTGTGGGATCCTAAAAAAGAAGATTTTGAATTAGATGAAACCAAAAAATAGAATATTATTTTAATAATATACAAAAGACCGTCATACTTAGGCGGTTTTTTTTGAGTGTAAAATGAGATCAAAAGAAAACCCATGCTAGCGCCCGCGTGTCGCGTGTGCAAACCTATTTTCCATCATAAACCCATTTCTTAAATAAATCATAAAAAATCAACTTCAATTAATCCCTTACCCCCACCATAGTCAATTGCACTACTGTACTTCCAATGCAGGACATCATTAACAAAGCCAGAAGCTACCGGGTTGTAGTGTAGATAATCTGCCTTTTGCTCTAT
Source organism: Pedobacter polaris (assembly GCF_005116505.1). Taxonomy (GTDB): domain Bacteria; phylum Bacteroidota; class Bacteroidia; order Sphingobacteriales; family Sphingobacteriaceae; genus Pedobacter; species Pedobacter polaris. The sequence continues at coordinate 435,234 of NZ_SWBR01000002.1, read as the reverse complement.
CACTTCTGCACTCCACAGTTCTATTGGTTTATTGTTATGCTGCCAAAACTGGCTTCCCTTTACATTGCTACTCTTTAACGCCGCCCTCTCGAACATCCAAAGCATCCACTCCTTTCTACTTTCCTGGTTGTTTTCTTTTATCGCCCTTACAATCTGTTTTGAGGTATGTTCCTTAAACCTGCCCAACAAAATATCGGGATTGTTTTCCCTTGCCTTGAATATCAGGTGCACGTGGCTTGGCATGATGCACCAGCAATAAAGCTCAAGGCCCAGGTTTGCCTTGCAATAAGTCAAGCTCTCTACCAAAATATCACAATATAAAGGACGGACAAAAACATCTATCCAATATACCGTTGCAAAGCTTACAAAGTATAGCCCTTCTTATTATGGAATTAAATCCACAGAATTTCTCATTACACCGCACCTCTCTACACGCCGTCCACAGTTTTATAAGTATTTATTTCTCAGTAAATTCTTTCTTTGTTTCCGAAATAAAATATTTGATTTGGTTTTTATAAGTAGGTTTATCAGTATAGATAATGTTGTCTATTTTCCAGCCATTCTCATTAATAAGTTGAACTTTAGTTTCCCAAATTACTGCTGGATATATTTTACCCTCACTCTCGGCCTCGCTAGCCTCAATTTCTACAATAGCTTCCGCAGTGTTTCCTGTTATGGCTATTTTCTTTACCTTTTGTTTAGTTCCATCAAGTACACCTGTAAAAGTTAAGTCTTCCATAGTTCTAGGCTTGTCAGTAGGATGATCACTTCTTAGTATTCGTTCAGCATCAGCTTTAGCCATTCCAATTGCTTCGTTAAGCAGGTTTCTTAAATCAGTTGAATATATTGCTGTTGAAGTAAAATCATAGTCTTTAAAGAGGCTGTCTATTTTCGAATTGATTTCATTTTCAGCTGATGTCTTGTTGTTTACATTACAACTGCTAAAAAATAATAGCATGCTTAGGTAGAAAAATATTTGTTTCATCATATGTTTTTAGAAACAGAGTTGACAAACCGTATGCCATCATAAATTTAACATTACATAGCATGCACGAATTAGTATTCACAAACAATAAAATCTAATCTTAAAAAAGTTCATATAAATTTTTTATTCTGAATAAATAAACGTTAATTAGACATTTATTAATTTCTTGTATGAACGAAGCACAATATGTAATTGGCGTAGATTATGGAACAGACTCTGTACGTTCGGTAATTGTAGATACCGCTAATGGGAACGAAATCTCATCTTCAGTATTCTTTTATCCCAGGTGGCAAAAAGGTTTATATTGTAATCCTGCTCAAAATCAATTCAGGCAACATCCATTAGATTATATCGAAGGTTTAACCCATACCATTAAAGATTGTATATCAAAAGCAGGTGGCTCTCCTATCGCACAGCTAGTTAAAGGTATTTCTGTAGACACAACAGGTTCTAGTCCGGTTGCCGTTGATGAAAGAGGCGTTCCTTTGGCTTTACATCAAGATTTTGAAAGCAACCCAAATGCCATGTTTGTGCTTTGGAAAGATCATACAGCTGTAGGTGAAGCCTTGGAAATCAATAACCATGCAACAAAATTCAGTATCAATTATTTAAAATATGTTGGTGGCACTTATTCATCTGAGTGGTTTTGGGCTAAATTATTACATGTTTTACGTGTAGATAAAGAGGTTAGAAAAGCTACAAGTTCATGGGTTGAGCATTGTGATTGGATTCCTTTCTTATTAACTGGCGGAACTGATGTTACAGCTATGAAACGTAGTCGTTGCGCCGCTGGTCATAAAGCATTATGGGCTGAAGAATTTGATGGACTACCTCCAGAAACATTTTTCAGTAAGTTAGATCCTCTTTTAAAAGGTTATAGAGAAAAATTATTTAAAGATACTTACACATCAGATGTAGTTGCAGGGAATTTAAGTACGGAATGGGCAGAACAGCTTGGCTTAAGCACTGATGTAGTAATTGGTGTAGGTGCTTTTGATGCCCATATGGGCGCTGTAGGTGGTCAGATTGAACCTTATTACTTGAGTAAAGTAATGGGAACGAGTACTTGTGATATTCTAGTTGCTCCAAACAAAGATATGGATGGCAAATTGATTAAAGGGATTTGCGGACAGGTTAATGGCTCTGTTATTCCGAATATGGCTGGTTTAGAAGCTGGCCAATCTGCTTTTGGTGATACTTATGCTTGGTTTAAAAACTTAATAAGTTGGCCATTAAATCATTTGCTAACAGAAAGTTCATTAATAGATAATTCAACTGCCATTGCACTTAAAGAAGAAATAGAAGGAAAGATTATCGCAACTTTAAGTAAACAAGCAGCAGAATTACCAGATGATGATAATGCTGAACTTGCTTTAGATTGGTTAAACGGCAGAAGAACTCCAGATGCCAATCAGGAATTAAAAGGTGCAATTAAAGGACTAAGTTTAGGCACTGATGCGCCCAGAGTTTTTAGAGCATTGGCCGAAGCAACCTGTTTTGGTGCTAAAAACATAGTAGATAGATTTAAAGATGAAGGAGTTCCTGTTAAAGGGATTATAGGCATTGGTGGTGTGGCCAAAAAATCACCATACATTATGCAAATGATGGCCGATGTGCTGGAAATGCCTATACGTATTCACCGTTTTGAGCATACCTGTGCTTTAGGTGCGGCAATGTTTGCTGCGGTTGCTGCTAGCATCTATCCTACTATTGAAATAGCTATGGATAAAATGGGGACTGGTTTTGAAAAAGAATACAAGCCTAATGCTAAAAAAAGAAAACTGTACCGCGAACATTACGAACAATATTTAGGCTTAGGCAGGTATATTGAAAAATATAATAAAAGAGATGTAAAACCTTATCAATCATGAGTTATCAAGATATAAAGGAACAAGCTTACGAAGCCAATATGCAATTGCCTAAATTGAATTTGGTACTTTTTACTTTTGGTAATGTAAGTGCGGCAGATCAAACTAAAGGAGTTTTTGCCATTAAACCAAGTGGTGTTCCTTATGAGCAACTTACTGTAGATAAAATGGTTGTAGTAGATTTTGACTCAAATATCATTGAAGGTAATTTAAGGCCATCATCAGACACCAAAACGCATGCTGTTTTGTATAAAAATTGGAAAGAAATTAGCGGAATAGTGCACACACACTCTACTTATGCTACCTCATGGGCGCAGGCGCAATTACCAATTCCTATTTACGGAACTACACATGCAGACCATTTAACAACTGACATACCTTGTGCGCCACCAATGGCAGATGAAATGATAAAAGGTAATTATGAATATGAAACAGGTTTTCAAATCATTAATCATTTTGCAGCATTAGGTTTAAGTTATAAAGAGGTAGAAATGATTTTGGTAGGCAACCACGCTCCTTTTACCTGGGGAAAAACAGCCGATAAAGCCGTTTACAATAGTGCAGTTTTAGAATATACGGCACAAATGGCATTGTTAACACAGCAAATTAATCCAAATGCACCAAGGTTAAAGGATTCGCTGATTAAAAAGCATTATGACCGTAAACATGGTGTTGATGCTTATTACGGACAGGAATAAGTAAGAATAAAGATAAAAGAACAAAGAGTAAGGATAAAAAAGCTGAAAGACTAAAGCAGAAAGACTAACGCAGCAATAATCTGTGTAATCATATAATCAGTGTAATCATCCGCGAAGCGAAAAAACAAATAACCAATAAAAAATATAATGATTGATTTAAAGAAATTTCAAGTTTGGTTCATTACCGGAACCCAACATTTATACGGAGAAGAAACACTAAAACAAGTAGCAGAACATGCTCAACAAGTTGCAAATTCATTAAATAATAATTCTAATATTTCTGTTTCTGTTGTTTACAAACCCATAGTAAAAACTCCAGATGAGATTTTTGAAACTTTACAACAAGCAAATATAGATGAAAACTGTATTGGGGTAATTACTTGGATGCATACCTTCTCTCCTGCTAAGATGTGGATTAGAGGATTAAACATTCTTCAAAAACCACTATTACATTTGCATACACAGTTTAATCGTGACATTCCTTGGGATACGATTGATATGGATTTCATGAACTTAAACCAAAGTGCACATGGTGATAGAGAGTTTGGTTTCATGGTTTCGCGTATGCGTAAAGATAGAAAAGTTGTTGTTGGCCATTGGCAAGATGAAGAAGTTGCAAAACAAGTTGATACTTGGTGCCGAGCTGCTGCTGGATGGAACGATTGGCAAGGTGCAAAATTTGCTCGTTTTGGAGACAACATGCGCTATGTTGCCGTTACTGATGGTGATAAAGTAGAAGCTGAAATGAAATTTGGTTTCTCTGTAAATACTTACGGAATTGGTGATTTAGTTGCAATCATTAACAGTACACCTGATGAGGATGTAAAAAAGTTAGTTGCTGAGTATGAAGCAAGCTACTACATGGCTGATGAGCTAAAAACTGGTGGTGCAAAACATTCTTCTGTATATGAAGCAGCTAAAATTGAAATTGGCTTAAGGAAATTTCTAGTTGATGGAAACTTTAAAGGTTTCTCTGATACTTTTGAAGATTTACATGGAATGATCCAATTACCAGGTATTGCTGCTCAACGTTTAATGGCAGATGGCTACGGTTTTGCTGGTGAAGGTGATTGGAAAACTGCAGCGCTAGTACGGGCTTGTAAAGTAATGGGTGCTGGCTTACCTGGTGGAAATGCTTTTATGGAAGATTATACCTATCATTTCGACCCTCAAAATTCGATGGTATTAGGTTCGCATATGCTAGAAATTGATGCTTCGTTGGCTAAAGGAAAGGCTAACCTAGAAGTTCACCCATTAGGAATTGGTGGTAAAGAAGATCCGGCTCGTTTGGTATTTAATGTAGCTGGTGGAAATGCTTTAAATGCATCTTTAATTGATATGGGTAATCGTTTCCGTCTATTAATTAATGAAGTACAAGCAGTTGAAGTTGAAAATGAATTACCGAATTTGCCAGTCGCAAGGGTATTATGGAAGCCACTGCCAGATATGAAAACAGGGTGTGCGGCCTGGATTTATGCTGGTGGTGCGCACCATACTGTTTATAGTCAAAATTTAACTACTGCACATTTGCTAGATTTTGCTAATATTGCTGGACTAGAATACATTAACATTGGAGCAGATACTAAATTGAACCAATTTAGAAACGAGCTTCATTGGAATGAAGTTTTTTACAAATAAAATAATTAAACCCTAACCAAATAAACACAAATTTATGAACAGTTTTTCTGCGATAGATTATGGAGTATTTATCTTCTATTTTATCTTAATTTCTGGATACGGCTACTGGATCTACAGTCGTAAAAAGAACAAATCAGTATCTGGTAGTCACGATTTCTTTTTAGCAGAAGGATCGCTAACCTGGTGGGCTATTGGTGCATCTTTAATTGCATCAAATATTTCTGCAGAGCAATTTATTGGAATGAGCGGCCAAGGCTTTACCGTAGGTATTGCTGTTGCAGCTTATGAATGGCTTGCTGCAATTGCTTTAATTATTGTAGCCGTGTGGTTTATACCAATTTACTTAAAGAATAAGATTTTTACCATGCCTCAATTCTTGCAGACTCGATATAATGAGACCGTAAGTTTAATTATGGCTATTTTCTGGTTATTCTTATACATTTTCGTAAATCTTACTTCCATTTTATATTTAGGTGCTATTGCTATTAGTAGCATGGTTAATCCAGATTACTTTGGTATTGTAATGTTAGGTCTAGCGGTTTTTGCCTTAATTATTACACTTGGTGGCATGAAGGTAATTGGCTATACAGATGTAATTCAGGTAGTGGTACTTATTATTGGCGGTTTAGCAACAACTTATATTGCGCTAACAATGGTGAGTGATCATTTTGGAATGGGTAAAGATGCAATTGCTGGTTTTAAAATGTTAATGAAAGACTCACCAGATCACTTTAAAATGATCTTAGCTAAACCTGATGCAAATTCATCTCAAGAATATGTAAACAAATACTTAGCCTTACCTGGTATCGCAATGTATTTTGCAGGTCAGTGGATTGTGAACTTAAACTATTGGGGCTGTAATCAATACATTACACAAAGAGCTTTGGGTGCTGATTTAAAAACTGCAAGAACAGGGATCTTATTCGCTGGTTTCTTGAAATTAGGTATGCCGATTATTGTAATGTTACCAGGTATTGCAGCTTATGTATTGCATAAAAACGGTGCACTACAAGCTGAAATGGCACCAAATGGTAAATTAGTTGCAGATAATGCCTATTCAGCAATCTTAACATTTTTACCAACTGGTTTAAAAGGACTTTCACTAGCTGCCCTAACTGCTGCAATCGTAGCATCTTTAGCTGGTAAGGCGAATAGTATTTCAACTATTTTTACACTTGATATCTATAAAAAATACATCAACAAAACTGCTGATGATAAAAAATTAGTTGTTGTTGGTAGAATAGCAATCCTTGTGGCGATTATTATTTCAATTGCTTTAACATGGAAAGATTTACTGGGTATTGGTGGTGAAGGTGGTTTTACATTCATTCAAAAATATACTGGTTTCATTAGTCCAGGAGTATTTGCAATGTTTATTTTAGGTATGTTCTGGAAAAGAACTACTGGAGCAGCTGCAATAGCAGGTTTATTAACTGGTTTTATCTTGTCTGTTGTATTTAACAATTATGCTCCTAGCTGGTTCGGTCATGAAACATTTCTGTATACAGCTTTCATCAATAAAGATGGTGTTTACGAAATTCCATTCTTAATTTGTATGGGCTTATCTTTCGGTTTTACCATGCTGGTTATGGTGGTAATGAGTTTAGCTGGACCAAAAGTTAATCCAAAAGCTTTTGAAATCGATAAATCGATGTTTAAAGTGCCAGCTTCTACAATGGCTTTAATTGTAATTACCCTTCTAGTAATAACCTTAATCTACGTTAGGTTCTGGTAAAAAAGTTCTAATCATGTTAAAGGCGATAATCTTAGTGGTTATCGCCTTTTTTGTTGAAACTAAGTTGGTCTGGATTTGCGATCCAGATTTTCTAATTTGAGGATTTGAAATCCTAAGCTATTTAAGTCGAGATTGCAAATCTCGACTAACAAGATTTAATTTGTAGCTGCTGAAGTAAGTTGGTCTGGATTTGCAATCCAGACCTTTCTAATTAAGGATTTATAATCCTCACCTATATTAATCGAGATAACAAATCTCGACTAACACACGTCTTAATCTTCCATTTTTACCATTGCTTTAATTACACCATTTTTAGGGTCTAGCCAACTTGTAAACTCATCTTTTACCTCTTCAAATTGAACTTGGTGTGTAATGTAATTTGTAGGATTAACCAAACCGGCTTTCATAGATTTAATTACATGTTCAAAATCTTGAATGGTTGCATTTCTGCTACTCATCAAAGTAGATTCGCGCTTGTGGAATTCTGGATGATTGAAAATTAAATCACCCTTTTGTAACCCGATTAAAACAAACCTAGCACCATGTGCCATATAGTTTATGGCATTATTAATTGCTTTTTGATTTCCTGTGGCATCTATAACAACTGTTGGCATATCGCCATTTGTAATTTCAGCAAGCTGTTCGACTACATCTGTATCTAAAGCATTAATAACATAATCAACCTTTAATTTATCCTTGCAAAATGCTAATCTATTATTGTTTATATCCAAAGCAATCACCTTCGCTCCTGCTATTCTGGCAAATTCCATTGTACCTAAACCAATTGGTCCGGCACCTATAACCAAAACGAATTCGCCTTCTTGAACTTCTGCTCTACGAACACCATGTGCTCCAATGGCTAAAGGTTCTACTAAAGCTAGTTCATCATAACTTAAGTTTTCGCCATGCAATAAGGTGCTAGCCGGTACCGAAAGGTATTCACGCATTCCCCCATCGATGTGTACACCACAAACTTGCATTTTAACACAGCAGTTTGGTTTGTTCATTCTGCAAGCAATACACTCACCACAATTAAAGTATGGAATAAAAGTTACTTTCTCACCAACTTTAAAATTGTCATTACCATCTATTGCCACTAATTCGCCAGAAAGCTCGTGACCTAAAACCCTAGGGTAATTGAAAAATGGCTGTGTACCTTCAAATGCATGTAAATCTGTACCACAGATACCAATGCGCTTAATTTTAATAATAGCTTGACCTTTTTGTAGTTGAGGTTTTTCAGTTGTTGAGTATTCGAAGTTTCCGGGAGTTGTGCAGGTTAGGGTTTTCATTGGTATTGATTGTTTATATTGTTGAATTGCTTTATTGTTGGGAAGACTGAAAATTGCAAACTGAAAACTAATTATGCGTTCGCCAGTGCTCTATCTAAATGCACATAACCACCATCCACATGAATAATTTGTCCAGTGGTATGACTTGATTTATCAGACATTAAAAACGCAGCCATATTAGCTATTTCTTCTGCAGTTGTCATTCTATTTTCAAATGGAATTTTTGCCGTAATTTCATTTAGTTTTTCTTGGGCATTTGGTAAAGTATCTATCCAAGTTTCATAAGCTGGTGTCCAACATTCGGCAACCATAATTGCATTTACACGAATTCCGTATTTTAATAATTCTACTGCCCACTCTCTAGTTAATGCATTTCTACCCCCATTTGCTGCAGCATAAGCAGAAGTATTTCCTTGTCCAGTTTCTCCAGTTTTAGAAGTGATGTTAACAATAGCGCCTTTAGATTTAATTAATTCTGGTAAAGCATAGTGTGCCATTAAGTAATAATGAACAACATTTTTATGCAATGACGACATAAAGTCTTCATAATTCCCATTTTCAAGCCCTACACCGTCATTAACCCCTGCATTATTTACAAGACCATCAATTTTTCCGAACTGCGCTACAATCGCTTTAATTACTGCTTCGCAATCTTCTGGTTTTGCTAGCTCTGCTACAAACTGGAAAGCTTTGCCTCCACTGGTGTTAATTGCATCTGTAACTTTTAAATTATCGGCTTCTTTACGACCAACAACCACAGCAATTGCATCTTCCTTAGCAAATAACTCTGCCATTGCTTTACCAATGCCTTTGGCGGCACCAGTAATGATGATTACTTTATCTTTTAAGTTTAAATTCATTTTTAGTTTTTTATGTTTTAACCACAGATTTCACAGATAGACACAGATTTTTGTTATTCAGCATCTGTGTTTATCCTTTTCATCTGTGGTTTATTATTATTTAAGCATATTAATAATGTCAGTTCTTCTGGATTCTGGTATAACTTTCAAGCTTTCTACTTTTCCATCTTTCAAAACTCCCTCAACCGTTGTTTGATAAGGTGCATGAAGTTTAAAATGTACATCCCAGGCTTTTGGCCAAGCAGGAAATAGTAAAATTTTATTCCCATCACATTGCATTAACATTTCCTGTAAGCCAATCATTCCAGACCCGCCCCAATTATGGTCTGGTGTCCAATCGTATCCTGGCCCCCAAAAAGCTGGAAACCTTCTACCAGAATCTCTTAATTTTAAAGTGGTTAATCTTGCTGCATCTTCTGTTAAACCTAATCTAGCTGCAAAAATATTGTCTTGTTTCCACCCAATGTGACTTCTGAATTTCAAAACATCAGCATCTAACTGATAAGTGTTAATTGCTGTGTCTAATCCAGGTTTGCCAACTCCATAAATTCCCCAAGGAAAGACAGGGTACAATTGTGGACTTTCGGTATTGTTTATCCTTTCCCAAACTTTAGCCGGAGAAATGGTTGGTTTCCCGTTAAACTCACGGAAACTAATTGGAGGAATGGTATTTAACATTGCTTGCCAATTCTTCCTTTGTTGTTCAGAGGCTGATTTTAATACTAACAATCTTTGCAATACAGTTTTTAAGCCAGCAATGGTTGAAGTGGCATTATAGGCCATCTTATAGGTTTCTGCGGCAGAACCTGGATATAAAACCAAATGACCGTTTGCATCTAGGGCTTTTGTCCCTCTTTGTTTAGCTAAATAGGTATAATGTTCTCTGAAAAAAGTTAAGCTACTTTCTATCAATGGTATATATTTTTCAATGTTCTCTCCATTATAACGTTCTGTCTCCAAAATCATCGTACAAAACTCCAGCACCGTATCCCATTCATATTCTAACCAGGCATTGTATTCCATTCCCTTGTTAAAATCTGCTGGGCGTTTCCATCCATATTCTGCAGGATTTGGTAAACCAAAATTTTCTATTTGCTCTGTAAAACTCGCCCCTTTATGTCCCCAAGCGGCCTCTGTTCTTATTTCGGCATTTTTTAAAATATTCAGGTAAAAATCGAATTGTGGCTTCATCGATTCAAAATCCCCACTTTTGAGCATTGGCCAATAAACCAAACGTTGATTTTGTGCAGCATGTGTTCCGCCACCCCAGTTTCTAAAATCAGGTGTGTATTTTAAGGAGGTATCAGTTAATTGCGGATCGAAAGTAAACAGTCCACCATTAAATTTGGTTGGTGATAAACCATAAGCATTTGCTCCTAGCATGTATCTAAACAATTGGTAGTTTTTACCAACCTGATTTGCTAGTGTATCTAATGAATTTATATGAATGAAACTTTTATTCCAATAATTATTCCACCATTTTTTAGTTTCGGCAAATGACTTGGTTGCATTGTATTTTTGATTTTCAGTTAGGCTGTTATCTTGGCTGCTCTTTAATAGAATAGCTATCTGATTTGATTTGGAAGGTTTGACACTTTTGATTGTCCAGCCTTTAAATGGTGTATTTAAATATTGACCTGTATAATTTCCTGCTGCAACCATCTGCTCTCCGTGCATTACTCCGCCAAACTTTAAGTTTTTTAAGGGGTTAAACAAAGTGGATTTATAGTTTTCTAAACCTTGTTGTTTAACTACTACATCGAAAACGGTTTCATCTTTGTTTTGGTGAGAAAATTCAATTTTATTGCCGTTGAAACCAATCTCATCTTTAAGAGTTTTAACAACTCCTTGAGGAGCCCATTTATAAGAATTCTGGTTATTTTCTTTGCCTTTAGTTATTCTATCTTCAAAACGCCAACTTTCATAACTAGCTTCAACAACTACTTTATGATTTGATTTAACTTCAAGATTTACAATAGGTTTAAAAACGTCTACCCAAATATTTACTTGAGCATTAAGCTTACCATTAACACCAATGATTTGAACATATCCATCTTTTAAAATCAGCTCTTGTTTAAAATTCTTTCCTTCGAATGGATTGGGATTTAACTTCAATTTTACCCTTCCTAATTTTAATAAGGTATTGTTCTCATCAAATGTTCCACTACGTGAGAGATAAAGATAAACTTCTCCTTTTTCTACCCAAACATTTACACCAATATCACCACCACCAACAGGCATAGATTCTGATGAGTTTTTGCTTTGGCTGATCCAAACTACATTGTTATTTAAAAGTTCTGTTTGTTGTGCACCAGCATTATTATTTAACCATAGAGAAATGAAGAGCACAGAGAGCATTTTTAACCGCAAAGAAGCAAAGGGCGCAAAGAAAGATTTTAGTGCCTGGGTTATAAACCATATAAGGCATTTAAGAACATATAAGTTCTTAAATTTCCAAATTAGTGTTCTTTGTGGCTTTGTGGCTAATCTCATTTTAATAATCCCAATTATCAGTTCTAAACGATGAAACTGGTAACCCATCATTACCAAACAAATCTCCAATTACGAAGTCTTTAAAAGCATAACGAACAGCAACAGGAGCTTTTACATCTGTAGAAGTAACTGCAACACTACTTCCTGTAATTTTAGCCGTAGCAGGATAAAACTTCTTATCGGCTCCAGCTATTTCAAATAAAGTTAGTTCTTTGCCAAAGGAAGTTAAGCCGTTTTGGACATTTTGAAACTTCAGCACTGCTTTATCTTTATCTATTGTTACAGATTCGTAATTAGGACTTGCAAAACCAAAACCTTTTAAGCCATAAGTTTGGGCCAAAGCTAAATAAGCCAATCTTTCTCCACCCTCTTTTTTATGTGCCGGATGGATATTTTTATCTTCGCCTATATCCATTAAAACAGCCATGCCGCTATTGGCAATTTTAGCTAACGATTTTCTTTGTGCATCTCTTAAAAAAGCAGAATTTGACTTAGGATTATTGATAATTGGAATGTATTTAAAAGGAGCTATTTGTGCGTAGAAGAAAGGAAATTCGCCATTACCCCAGGCTTTTCTCCAATTGTTTACCATTGCTGGAAATAAATCCTCATATCTATCTGGATTTCCTACATTAGACTCTCCTTGGTACCATATTGCACCTTTAATACCATAACCAATTACAGGATGGAGCATTCCGTTGTATAAAGTTGTGGGCGTTCTACTCGCTTCCTTAATCGTATCTGTTGGTATTGGGATTTTAACCTCTGGGAAAGCTTTTAAATCATCGGATGACATCCAGGCTTCTATAGTAGAGCCGCCATAGCTATCATTAATTAAGCCGATAGGTACGTTTAGCATCTCGTTTAATAGTGACCCAAAGTAATAAGCGGTAGCACTGAAGTTTGAAACTGCTTCTGGGCCTGCTATTTTCCAATCTGATGGTTTACTATTTTCTTGTCTAGTTGTAATTGAAGAACGTGGTACGGTATACAGTCTAATATTCTGGTTTTTAGATTTCAGAATAGTCTCGTTTGAACCTAAAATTGGTTGACTTTTGAAACCTTTCATTGGCATTTCCATATTAGATTGACCACCGCAGAACCAGACCTCCCCTATTAAAATATCTCTTAAAACCAATAATTCGCCATCATTTAGGCTAATTTCAAATGGTCCACCAGCTTTAGGGGTTGATACTTTGATTTTGAATTTTCCTGAGGCATCAGCAGACACTGTATACAGTTTTTTATTCCAAGAAGTAATGATTTTAACACTACTTGCTGGTTTTGCCCAACCCCATATTGCAACATTACTTTGTTGCTGTAAAACCATATGATCAGTAAAAATTGATGCAGGTTTAACTGTTGCATTTGCACCAAAGCCAACAAAGCAGGCTAGTATTGCTAAAAATGTTTTTAAATTATTCATCATATTAAATTATCTACTTAATGGTAACCAAACCGACATTTCTGAGTGACCTCTATTTCCCCAGGCAAAATACGGAACTAATTTGATTGGTGTGGTTTCGTTAGTTCTTGAAATTGGATGATAAAGTGTATTTGCCCAGTCTGTTTTTGCGCTTAATTTCGCTGTACCTTCTAAACTCATCATTTGTGTGCCATCAATTGTAATTGGCATTGCTTTCAAAACAATAGAAGAAGGAATTATAGCATTAAAAATGCTTTTACCTTGAAAATCATTCGATTCCAGACAGTAAACAATTGGCCCATGTTTTACCGCTACTTGGTTTCTGTTCTCTTCTACTAGTGGATTTGCCTCAATCAATTGGGCCTTCATGGGTAAGACTAATTCAATTACATCGCCAACTTTCCAAGTTCTATTCAGCTCTGCGTATCTACCTGGAGGAAGTTGAAGAAGTTGCAATTTGCCGTTGATACTTATTTCGGCCTCTAAAGCCCAACCTGGAATTCTAAAAAACATCGAATAAGCTTTCTCACTCGTTTCATTTACTGTAACCTTAATATTTCCATCCCAAGGATAATTGGTTACTTCTGTGAGGTTAATTTTAGATCCATCAGCCAATTTAGTATTTACCTTATTGCCACCATATAAATTAAACCAAATGCCTTTATCAGATATACTATAAGCATAATTACTTACCTCGGCAATGGTACGCACCACATTCGGTGGACAACAATTGGATAAGCCAATATAAGGCACACGATCTTTGCTCCAACGTTGTTTGAAGGGTAAATTATCGCTTTGTGCCAAAGGGTTGGTGTATAAAAAGTTTTTGCCATTAAGGCTGATGCCAGATAAAACGCTGTTATGCAATGCCAATTCCATTACATCAGCATATTTTGCATCACCGGTTAATTGCAACATTCTCCAGTTCCAAAGCACATTGCCAATATTTGCACATGTTTCATTGTGAGCAGTAAAGTTTGGTAACTGATAATCTCTACCAAAGGCCTGATGAATTTTTTGTACTTCAGTTGGGTTATAAGAAGTACCGTCGGGCGATGTACCATCATATAAAGAGCCTAATCCGCCAGTAACATACATTTTGTGGCTATTTACATCATTCCACATCAAGTTTAAAGACTTTATTAAACTATCGTTTCCGGTTTCTGAATATAAATCCGCTACGCCAGCATACAGATAACTTGCTCTAACAGCGTGACCAGTAGCTTTTTTCTGTTGAAGAAACGGAATTCTATCTTGGTTATCGTCTGTTCCATCTTCTATTTTGCCTTTAATAGCGATGAGATGTTTTGCTAGTTCTAAATATCTAGGTTCTTTTGTGGTGCGATACATTTCTATTGTGCCCATATAATGAGATGGACAAATTGCATTTCTGGCTAATGTTGGCGATGCGGTTTTATAGAAATTGTATAAATATTCAGTTGCTTTTTTTGCTACGTTTAGTAAGGTTGTTTTTCCAGTAGCACGATAGTGTACACAAGCAGCCGTCATTAAATGCCCGATATTGTAGGCTTCGAAACTTAACCTATCTTGAAATTGATTTTTTGAACCTGTTTTACGTTGCTCTATCATTGCTTTGGTGTAGATATAACCATCTTCACGCTGTGATTTAGCAATAACTGTAATTGCTTTGTCCATCATTTCATTCAATTTCGGATTGCCTGTAGAAGCATACAAACTTGCCATCGCTTCTAAGGTTTTGTAATAATCTCCATCATGAAAAGAAGGTCCTTTGTGGCTTCCTGTGTCTAATCCAGCAGCAATTTCAAAGTTTTTAAAGGCATGACTTGTCTTAGAGTCGTTGTAAATTGTCCACATATTTGGCACCATTGTTTCGGTAGCTACTTTAAAGCGGTCGGCCCAAAAACCTTGTGTCCAGGTTACATCCTTCATATCTAGACTTTTTAATTTAGCGTATGGACTATTGCTATTGTTGGTTAAGGCGTTTTGTTGCGCTTTCGAGGAGTTTAAAGCTAGAGAGAATAAAGCGATTAGTCCGAAAGTCCGAAAGTCGGGAAGACGAAAAATCGAATAACAAACCTTTGCGGTCTTTGTGTCTTTGCGGTAAAAATAAAGAAGTCCGAAAGTCCGAAAGACTGAAAGCTCGTAATTTATATTTAGTTTTTTCATCATTATTTCTCTTCAATTTTAAGGGTAACTGGCCCGAATAAACCAGCGGGATTTAATGGTTTTCCACCTAAACGAAAAGGTGCAGTAGTAATTGTAATTCGTTTATCAACAGGTAATTTGCTATCTCCAATTAAACGATTAGCCCAAGTATTTATGATCTGTATTTCTATCTGGTTTTCGCCTTGTTTTAAAGCTTTGCTTATTTCTAATTCGAAAGGTGCTGTCCATAAAGTACCGCAATCAATTCCATTTATTTTCACTTCAGCGATGCTTGAGAAAGCGCCTAAATCTATCCAAACTTTATCTTTGTTTTTACTTTCAAAGTTGAATGTTTTGGTATAGGTTGCTGTGCCAGAGTAATACTTTATAGCGCTATCTGCATTTAATGTCCAATCGGTTAAAGTTTTAAATTCAACAGGAGAAGATGGACCACCATAAGATGGATTGAACGTGACCTGCCAAGATTTAGAGATATCTATACCAGTATTTATAGTTATTTCTCCTTTTGCAGCTTTCAATTGTTTTTCCGCACTTTCTGAGTAAAAAGAATAAACTTCAGGTGTATCTAATATGATAAAAACAGATTGATTTGGATACAGATTTAAACTCAAGCTTGTTCCTGAAAAGTAATTGTTAACTCTGTGTGCTCTGGAATAAGTGTTGCTTACAGCATCGTATATTTGAACTGATTTTTTACCATTTCTTAAGGTTAAATAAAGTTCTCTTTTTTTATTTTCCTGATTTGATATAAAGTAGATTTCCTTCTCATTTTCTTGTCTATGTGTATATGCTATATTTTTTGCTGAAGGCATTGGGGTATCCGTTTCTTCAATTTTTTCTCTAACATCTAAATCTTTTCCTAAACCTAACTTATTGAGGTTTTCACTATAATATGGGGCCTTCGCAATCATTCCAAGCCCAATTTTTTTAATGAAATTGCTCTTAAGATTATCATCCCAAATTTGATTAACTAAACCATTAAACTCAACATCACTAACTTTTTGGAGTCCAATTTGATATAAAGGCTTTTCTCCAACAATAACAGTAGCCCCTGCTTTTACCAATTCACCCAATTTCTTAACAGTTGCATAGCTCATGTATTGGTAATTTGGGTTCATTTTCATATCTCCAGGAATAACCAAAACCTTATATGATGCACCACTTGCAAAAACAACTTCTTTATTTTTAACTGTTGCAGTACTTAAAACATCTGGATTAAAACTATCGTAAGCATAACCTCTCAATGGGTTTACCCAATTCTCTGGGTCGGCCATATTTGCTGAATGTGAAACACCGGATGGAATTGACCTTAAAGGTTCGCCTACATTAGCTAATCTTTTGCGTTCAGCTTCTACTACCTCTTTACCAAAAAGACCTGGTAAAGTTGAAACTAACCTATCTGGTAGAACCGAACGTCGAGGCAATTCTTCTCCTGTAAAAACAGCTATATCAACTACTGGTTTACCTTGTTGCAATAATTCTTGCGTTCTTGTTGCATAATCTATCCAAGTTTTTCCAGCTTTCCACCAAGTTTGGTCACGTTGAAAGTATAAACCAACACCATCTAAAGTCATTCCTGGCTTTCTATCCATCCAAGGATTATGTGTAAAAACGTGATAAGACAACTTGTTGATGCCCAAAGCATAGTTTCTGTCTTGCAAAGTTTTCATATTCATCGGACTTTCATTCCAGTCCATTCTAACCGTTGTAAAAGCTTCTGCTTGAATAATGTTCTTCCCATAGATATGAGCACCAGAAATGGCATCTAACATGTCATTTGGCTTATCGTGAGTTGGACTGTTTAACCAAAATTCGCCCATTGGTACATCTACGGTTTTATAATGCAATAAACCATCACTCATCATTGTTGGCGCAATGCTTTCTGCGGTAAACGTTACTCCTTTTTCTTTGGCTAAAGCCGCTAAGGTTTTGTAAAACTGGTCGACAACCAATTCTGAAATAGTCTTTCTCACATCATATAAAAAGCTTTCAGAAACTGATGCGCTTTGCACTGGCAATCCAGTCATAATTGGAAGATATGGGGTTAAATCATATCCTCTGCGTTTTAAAAACTCTGCTTTAAAATTACTAGACCAATTCTGACTCCCACATTCCCAGCTATCTACGTGGAAAATGCTTAAAACTTTTGAAGCTATTTCTGGTCCACCATGTTTTAAGGCTTCTCCGTACCATTTATTAAATTGTAGCTTAACTGCTGTCGGATTAAATTTATCACACTCTAGCCCTGCTCCAGCACCACCAGTGGCATTTGTTTGCCCGGTTGAGGTATGCCCAATTCTTAAGATTGTCCAATTACCTTTTGGAGCTTTCCAATCTAAACTGCCATCTGCTTTTAATTTTCCAGTTAGGTTAATCATTTTATTTAATGGTACACATAAATTGCTTGGTAATTGCTCATTTGTAGTTCTTTTACTGATGCGCCAAATTGAGCCATTTTTACCTTCAAACTGATTAATTTGTGCTTCAGCGAACAATTCAAGGTTTACTAATTTTAAGGATGGTTTCCATTTTGCGGCATCTAGATCTTCTGAACCAGGTTCAGAACCGGTTTTATCGTAAACAAAACGGAAAAACTTAGCTGTAGTTGGAACAATTGAATGTGTTACATCTTCATCTGTATCTTGCCAACCATGTCTTGGTGGTTCTAACCTGCCAATAGAACGGAAGGTTTTACCATCATTACTTACTTCTATTTTTAATCGCTGTGCTTGGTAGTTATTGCCACTTACTTTAATCTTAACTGTGCGACAAGTAAAAGGCTTTTCAAATTCATACTGGATATAAAGCGGTTCACTTGAGCCAAAGTTTTGTTTGTTACCTGGTCTGATTAATCCACTTGCATCTGCTCCATTACTTGCTGTAATTTTAGGGATAATGGTTTGAGTAGATTGATCTGTTCCTATCGGTGATGGATAAGCATAAACTGCAATATCTTTATAATAATCATCCTTTGTTTCTGGTTGAGGTAACTTAATCTTAGTATTTGAATTATTGATAGTTATCTTTGATGAAACTACCTTTTGCATGGACAATTCTGGAGTAATCCAAGGCCCGCCAGCAAGGGCAAAACCATCACTAACATGCATCCCTAATTTCAAATCCAATCGTTTGGCCTCATCCATTGCAAACTTTACCATCTCCCACCATTCGGGCGTCAATTGCTCTACCGGTTTTTCATATAATGATGGGTTTGAAGATTTACTACCTTTTATGGTCATTAGATATGCACCACCAATTCCATTGGCTTTCATTGCTTCTAAATCTGCTGTAATACCTTTTTTAGAAATACCTGATTGTACCCAATACCAGAAAACCCAAGGCTTAGCATTCTCGTTTTGTTGCGCATTAAGCTGAAAGCTAAAAGCACAAAGCAGAAAGAACAAGAAGATTTTACTAAACATTGGTTTCATTTTATTAATTTATTTAACCGCAAAGAGCGCAGAGAACGCAAAGCTATTTTGATTTCCCTCTTTGCGTTCTTCGTTTCTTTGGGGTTATTTTTTTATTATTTATGGGCAATTTTATAACCTTTTAGACCGAAATATAGGATGACCAAAAAGCAAACTAAGGGAATGCTATAACCAATCTGCACATTTTCTTTATTACTATCCATTAGAGCACCCATAGCGAGAGGAACAACAGCACCACCTACAATAGACATAATTAACCAAGAAGAGCCAGGTTTAGTATCGTCACCAATGCCATCAATACCAAGACCAAATATGGTTGGAAACATAATTGACATAAAAAAACCTAATCCACCAAGCGCATAAGCCATTATATCGCCCTTACCGAAAACTGCAATTAAACAAAGTATAATGGCAATTAAAGAATAGGTAGAAAGTAATTTATTAGGTGAAATAAATCTTAATAAGGCTGTTCCTACAAAACGACCTACTGTAAATAATACTCCATAAGCAATTAGATAATTGCCTGCTGTCTCTTTATCAAATCCAGCACCTTGTTGCATTGCAAAAATAAAAGAACTAGTTACACATACCTGTGCACCAACATAAAAAAACTGAGCAACTACTGCCCACTTTAGATGTTTATGTCTCAAAGCACCTAAAAAACTTCCTTTTGCTTCTCCATCAATACTTTTGGTTTTAATTTCAGGAAAATGGATAAAACAAAAAATAATTGCAATAATGATCAATACGCTACCTAAAATTATATAGGGCAATTTAACAGATGCAGCTTCTTCTAAAAAGTAGGCTAAACTTTCTGATTTTGGCATCGCATTAAGTTCTTCGGTTGTAAATGATTTATCAGATAATATAAAACGAGTGCCGATGTAAGCGGCAACTGCTGCTGCCAAACCATTAAATGAAGCTGCAAGATTAAGTCTGAATGTAGCTTTTTTGGGATCTCCCAACACAGCTGCATAAGGATTTGCTGTAGTCTCTAAAATTGTCAAACCACATCCAATAATGAATAATGCAGTTAAGAATGTAATATAAGATAAGGAATTAGCTGCTGGAACAAAAAGAAAGGCCCCAACTGCAAAGGCTACCAAACCTGCAATCATACTTTTTTTATACCCCCATTTCTTTAAAATCATTCCAGCAGGTATTGCCATTATGAAATAAGCAAAGAAGATTGAAAAATCAATAAACATTGATTCAATAAAGTTAAGATTACAAGCTTTTTTTAGATGGGGAATTAAACTAGAATCTAAATTGTGAGCCATCCCCCAAAGGAAAAATAGACTGACAACAAAAATGAAAGGAACTAGAAATTTCTTGCTTGAAGTTCCTTCTTCTACAACAACTTCGGTTTGATTACTATGGTTCATATTTTGGTTTTAATTACCCCTAAACCCCCTAAGGGACTTAAAGTTTGGTTATAATTTATAGTGTATTAGTTCATTGGTGTCATATTAGTTCAGCTGTATCATTGGTTCATTAAGTTTGGCATATCCTAAATGAACTAGTGAACAAATGAACTATTTTTTCTTAACTACTAAAAGATGGTCGCATACTAAAACGACTTCTCCGTGTTGGTTGATAATTTCTACATGTTCTGTTACTGTTCCGTATTCTGGTTTTTTAGCTTCAGCTTTGTCTGAGATTGTTACTTCAGAATGAATGGTATCGCCAATAAAAACAGGTTTTACAAAACGCAATTTATCATAACCTTTAGACATTGCTTCAGGATTAATCTCTGATGCTGTTAAGCCAATTCCTATGCTAAAAATCATTGTTCCGTGAGCTATACGTTGCTTAAATGGTTGTGTTGCGCACCATTCTGCATCCATATGATGAGGAAAAAAATCACCTGTATGACCGGCGTGAACCACAAAATCAGTTTCTGTAATGGTACGACCCAAGGTTATACGTTTGTCGTTTAAAAGGTAATCTTCAAAAAATGTTGATTTGAAATACATTGTTTCTTTTTTTTATTTGTCAGTCTGAGCCTGTCGAAGACTCTTGTTCAAAAAATTCCTTCGACAAGCTCAGGATGACATTTTTTGATTATTATTCATCTATTTTAATTGTCGTCATTGCGAGTCCGATTTTTCATCGGGCGAAGCAATCTTTCCTGTAAGATAGATTGCTTCACTCCCACGCTTTGCCTTTGCTTCAGTTCGCAATGACGCTTATTTATTATTTTAATTGTTCACTCACTTTTACTCCGCCATTATCACTGGACTGATAAGCACTTTCTACCACTGCCATTGTATTAATTACATCTTCTACACTGGTATTTAATATTTTATCTGAACCTTCGTTATATCTCATTAAATTAGACATTGTGCCAATAAATGCTTCTGGAAACCAAGAACCTTCCAATTTTACAGTTTGCCATTCGGGCGATTTACCTTCTTCTATAATACAATACTCAAAAACATCAGGTACTCCGTGAGGATAATCCATCAATAAACCTATTTTAGCTACAATTGCTCCTTTTGTCCCCTCCCATTTGATATAACTTTCTTGGTGTTTTGCACCGAAATCATGATCGTGATTGGTATTAATTACTGCGTGTAAAGTATCTCCATAATCGAATAGTATTGTACTACGCGATGATGATAAATTCTTGGCTGGATGTTTTAATGTCTTCGCCAATACGCTTTCTGGATTACCCAAAAACGAACGAATTAAATCGATATAATGAATACTGTGGTATTGAATTTCTAGTCTAGGATGTATGATTACGTGAGGAAAAATCTCCCATGGTGTTTTAATCGTTACACGAACTTCCATGTCGTATAACTCGCCAATTAAACCAGCATCTATTAGGTATTTTGCTGTACTTACAAATGGTGCATAACGCAATTGAAAGTTGATTGCTGCCTTAAAATTTTTCTCTCTACATAACGTTAAAATCTCTTTTGCCTGGTTAAAATCATCACCCATCGGCTTCTGAATTAAAACCGCACTTCCATCTGGTAGTTGTTTTAATGTCTCCAAATATTGCTCTGGCATTATGGTTAAATCATAAACCACATTTGCAGGAGCTAGTTGTGCCGCTTCGGCAACAGAATTATAAACGTTGGGGATATTGAATTGAGCAGCTACTTTTTCTGCTCTTTCTTTTGTTCTGTTAACAATGCCGTGAACTTTGAAACCTGCTATTTTATAGGCTGGCAAATGTGCATCTGTCACAATTCCACCAGCACCAATAATAATTATAGGTTGCTCAGTTACTGGAAGTTCAGGTTTATATTTTATATCAATACTCATTTTTCTAATTCATTAATCTTTTGCTGAGCTAGCACAATCAATTTCTCTGTTGGCTCAATGGTGTTAATCGCAGATAAAACCATCTCATCGATTACTGATGCAATTGCCGCCCAGTTTTTCTTTTGCGGCAACATATTCGCCACTGCGTGTAAAGTATCTAATTTATGGTAATATGGAATAATCTTATTAATCTCTGCATCATTCCAACTAGAAATTCTACAACCAATTCCACCTTCTAAAGTTAAAAGTTTATCGTTTTCCTGATTGGTTACAAAACGAAGAAAATCATAAGCTACTTCTTTATTTTTACTTCCCTTTCCAATGGTATAAAGCCAATACACGTTCAGCGATGCTGATATTTGGTCGACAGCAGAAGGTAAAACATCTACATAAATTTTGCCTTTCACTTTTGAATTTGCATCAACTTCGCACATTGCGGCAAAACCAAACCAGTTGATCATCATCGCAGCTTCACCGTTCATAAAAGCTAAACCAGCAGCAACAGAATCAAATTGATCAGAACCTGGATGAACGGCATTTTTATCTTTCACAATGTTTCTGTAAAAGTTTAATCCTTCAACAGAAGCTTTTGTATTGATATCAATAAAACCATTTTTGTCGACTAAACTTCCTCCTCTGGTCCATAATTGCAAACAATAATCGAAAACCGTATTGTGACCATCTGGATAACAGGCAAAAATGCTTCCATATAAATTATCCGCAGGACGATTGAAAAACTCCGCAATTTGCGTAAAGTCTTCCCACGTTTGTGGCACCCTTAAATTTTTACCGTATTGAACTAAATAATCAGCTTGTTCTTTTTGGCTTTCGAAAAGGTCTTTTCTATAGATTAAACATTCTGGACCATCGTGAAATGGCAATCCGACAATTTTACCATCAAAATTTTGTAAACCCAATAATGATTTGCTCCATCCATGAGGAAAGTTTACTGGCGGATTTTTTTCAATGTTATCATTTAAAACTTCAAAGGCATCGTTTACAAAACCCTCATAAATCCAATCTGTATTGATATGTGCTACATCAAATTCTCCATCAGCCAATCCGTTGTTAGTTAAGGTTCTTTCGTGGAGTTCGTGTAAATCCATCACTACCATATCCAATTTCAATTCACATCCAGATTGTAGGCAATATTTATCCCAAAATTTCTGCATTGCAGATTCAAATGGAGCAAATTTGCGTACCGCAATTCTAAATGTTTCTTGTGGATTATGCACTTGCGATAAATTTTAGATTAAACTCTTTAATGATTTTTTCATTATCCTGGCCCAACTTAGGCGAACCTTTTGATGAAGTTAATAATTCTCCATCAATACGAATAGGACAACGGGTAGTTTCGTATTTATAACCATCGATCATTTCTACTTCTTGTACCATATCTAAAACCTTAAATCCGTCATGAGCCATTAATTGCTCCCAGTTTAAAACATCAGCACACCAAATATCTGCTGGTTCTAACTTAGAAAGCCATTTTTCAGTTGTTCCGGTTAACAAGTGTTTAGCTAAAATTGCTTTAATCTCATCACGTTTATCGAATGCCTCTTTAATATCCGTATAACTCAACATCGCTTCACATTCCAATAACTTTCCTAAAACAGGGATTGAACCCATTGCCAAAGCCAAATACCCATTTTCTGTTTGATAAATTCCATAAGGTGCTCCTAAATAAGCATTTGCATTGTTTTTTACTGAACGCTCAGGTAAAGCACCGCCGTCATTCAAATAAGTTGTAATAGTCTCGAACTGAAAATCATAAGCAGATTCCATCATACTTACTTGCACCAAACCACCTTCATTTGTAATTGCTTTGCGATATAAACAAGCTAGTAATCCTTGCGCTAGATGAGCTCCCGTTAGCATATCAATAATAGATAAACCCATTGCTACCGGGCCACTATCGGCATTGCCTGTTAGCGAGGTTAAACCTGTAATTGACTGTAAAAGCAAATCCTGACCAGGTTTATTTCGCCATTCACTTTCTTCATTGCCAAAGCCAGAAATCTCACCATAAATAATAGATGAATTAATGCTTGAAACGGACTGGTAATCAAAACCTAATCTTTCCATTACGCCCGGGCGGAAATTATGGATCATTACATCTGCTCTTTTTAGCAGTTCACGAACCATATCACAATCTTCTTCATTTTTCAAGTCTACTTCAAAACTCTCTTTATTTCTATTGATGGCGTGAAAAACTGATGATTCACCATTCATTACCAAATTAGAAGTGTACAAAGTGCGACAAATATCTCCCAAACCTAAACGCTCTATTTTAATTACACGAGCACCCATATCTGCCAAACGCAAACTTGCAGATGGGCCAGAAAGGAACTGACTAAAATCTATAACTAAATAATCTTCAAGAGGACGCATATTTTTATTTTTTTAAACTCGTCATGCTGAATTCATTTCAGCACCTTTCCTGCTATACAGACCCTGAAATAAATTCAGGGTGACGGTTAGATTTCTAATTTAATTTAAACTCTTTATTAATTTCAACATTGTGATGTCCTAAAACTGGAGCAGGTTTAGCTGCATATAACTTAATACCATCCAATCTAATTGGGCTAGCGGTTGTTTTTATGTTTTTGCCTTCCCCTAGATTCAATTGTTGTTCAATTTTCAAGTTCTTGTAAACATCTAAGTTTGTTGCTTCTTTATAATTTAAAACAGCAGCGCACCAAATTCCATTACTCTCCAATAAACCAAGCCAATGTTCTCTATTTTGATGTTTAAAGGTTTCTCCCAATCTTAATATCAACTGGTCACGATTTTTAAATGCTGAATTCGCATCTATGTATAAATCAGAAATATCACAACCTATTATTGAACAGATCAATTTTAAATCACCCATGGCTAATGCAATGTGTCCGTTTTTAGTTCTGTACATTCCGTAAGGTGCGCTTAAATAAGCGTGGGCGCTTCCTTTTACAGCACTGCGTTCTGGTAATTTTCCGCCATCATTTAAATAAGTAGTAAGTACTTCAAACTGAACATCTAAAATTGATTCTAACAAGCTAACTTCAACTAAAACACTTTTATCTGTTTTGGCTCTTTTGATTAATGCCGCCATTAAACCTTGCGCCAAATGGTTGCCACACATGATATCAGAAACTGATAAACCAAATGGAACTGGTCCATCAATATCACTGCCAGACAAATATGTTAAGCCAGAAACAGATTGTACTAGCAAATCTTGACCAGGTTTATTTGCCCAAGGGCCTTTTTCGCCATAACCAGTTACAAGTCCATAAATAATTTTAGAGTTGATTTGTTGCACTGAAGTATAATCTAAACCAATTTTCTCCATCACTCCCGGTCTAAAATTATGAATCATGATATCTGCCTTGCTAATTAACTTCTTCAACCGCATCAAATCATCAGCATTTTTTAAATCTGCAGCATAGCTTTCTTTATTTCTGTTGATGGTATGAAAAAGCAAACTATCATTATCTACAAAAAGATTTTTGATAGCTAATTGCCTGCAAGCATCTCCTGTTTTTGGTCTTTCAATTTTGATCACCCTTGCACCTAAATCTGCTAACCTTAGTCCAGCAGATGGCCCTGCCAAAAATTGACAAAACTCTAAAACCAAAACTCCTTCTAACGGTCTTCTCATGCTAATGTTAAGGTTTTAGATTCTTGATATAGTTTATTTAAATCTGCTAAAACCTGATATTCATCTCCACCTTGCATTAAATAATTTCTTACAACATCACCAGCATGGTCTTGAAAAGACATTGAGCCATGGTAACGTGGGCGAAGAAATGCTCTTTGTAAAGCTGGTAAAGTATTCAAATAATAATTCTGACTTTGTCTGTTCACTTCTTTGTTTTTCCAAGCCGACAAATGCCCTGGTTGACCGCCACTTTCAAAATACAAACTTGATTGACAAGCTTCTGAACCTACATATTTAGCATATTCGACTGCGATTGCTAAGTTTTCACATTTAGAAGAAATTGCCAAACCTGTTCCACCAAGTGTGCTTCTCAAATTGGTTTTGCCATCTAAAGAAATCATATCGTGAAAGTGTAAGGGCTTGCGAGCATAACCATTTCTTGAGTAATTTGAATAACCATAAGCAAATGGACAATATGCAATTTCATCACTCTGTGTCATTGCTTCATACACCTGAATTGGGTTTCTATTAAAATTTGCAACATCAATTTTTAATGCCAATTGGAGGTACATTTTTAAAGCTTTAACGCCAATTTCCGGAGAAATTACAATATCATCTGCTTGACAAGGATCTTCTCCTAGTGAGCAACACAACGTATAAAAATTCATTAAAACATCAATTGGAATGGCTGCAAAAGCAACTAAACCTTTATCTGCTAATGCTAATAAATCCTCAAAAGATTTGGGTAAAGACAATCCCTTTTCGGCCAAAATATCTGGTCTACTAGACGCTACGGGAGTTGCTGCATCTATCGGCAATGCCCATTGATGGTTATTAAAATTATAACTCTCATAAGAGGCACCAACTGAATTTACTTCTTGGTCTTTTAAATAATCGGCTGGCAAATATTCATCCAATGGGATAATTGATTTTGTTTTTGAAGCAAAACCAGCCCAAGGATGGTCAATAACCAATAAATCAAATCGCTCTGCTAATTCTTGGATAGAAAAATCTGCAAATTGCTGTAAACTTCTCTTTTCCCAAGTAATCTGAACATTAGGATTTAGCTCAGAAAATCGCTGCGCAGTTGCTACCATTGGCAGTAAGCCACGACTATGGTTCCAAGTAATTCCTTTTAAAATTATATTCTTACTCACTGTCTAATTTTTTTAACACATAGGCACATAGAAAACATAGGTTGTTTGCAGCTATTTCTATATGTACTATGTTTCTATGTGGTTAATTTCTAATTATTTAGTTGTTATCAAAACCGATGAACTTGTTAATCCATTCGATGTTGCTGTTAATTTAATTGTTCCTGCTTTTTCTTTAGCTTGAATTATAGCCAAGCAAAGTCCATTATATGCTTTTCTATAATTTGCTTTAAAAGGCTCTAAACTTGCCTGAAAACCATTGTCAACTCCTGCTATAAATCCTTCACCCTCTATTTTAAAATTTACCAAATTAGCTGCATTTGGCACTAAATTTCCATCCTTATCTAAAACCTTAACCGTAATAAATGATAGGTCCCTACCATCAGCTTTGATGACTTTTCTATCTGCAATTAATTCTATTTTAGCTGGAGCACCCGCTGTTTTAATTTCTTTAACTAAAATCTCTTTTCCGCCTTTTCGAGAGATAGCTTTTAGTGTTCCGGTTTCGAAAGGAACATTCCACATTAGGTGTAAATCATCACCTTGTTTACTTTTTTTACCTAATGATTTGCCATTCAGGTACAATTCAACTTCATCTGCATTGTTGTAATAAGCCCATACTTCTACAGATTTTCCTGTATTCCAGTTCCAATGTGGTAATAAATGCAAAACGGGCCTGTTAGTCCACTCGCTTTGGTATAAATAATAAGAATCTTTTGGAAAACCCGCCAAGTCTACAATGCCGAAATAAGAACTTCTCGCTGGCCAAGCATAAGGCAAAGGTTCGCCTAAATAGTCAAATCCTGTCCATACAAAAATGCCCGAAACGTGCTCATATTTTTTAGCTTCCTTTAAAGTTTCTTCGTGGGTTGAACCCCAATAAGCAGAAACATTATCATAAGATGAAGCTGCCCAATCCTTATTTCCTTCTGTAAATTTGGTTTTTCCATCTTTTGGCCAACGGCGAATGCTATCTGCAGTATCGTAATAACCCCTTGTGGCTAAGGCTGATGTAGTTTCTGTTCCTAAAAACTTAACATTTGGATAGTTTATAGGGAAATCTTTATACTTTTTGTGATTGTAGTTTAATCCATAAATATCTAAAGCATCAGCTTGATAAATGAAGTTTTTCTTCGGATCTGTTTCTGTTAAAGCAGAGATTACGGGACGAGTTCTATCCAAATTTTTAACGATGGTAACCAGTTCTTTTGTAATGGCAATTCCTGTGCTATCAAACTGCTCACGAATTTCATTTCCGATACTCCATAAAATGATGGATGGGTGATTAATGTCACGTTTAACCATATCTTCTAAGTCTCTTCTGTGCCAAGCAGGAAAATCTAAATGATAATCGTTTTTAGTTTTCTTTTTAACCCACATATCAAAAGCTTCATCCATTACTAAAAAGCCCATTTTATCGCATAAATCTAAAAACTCTGGTGCTGGCGGATTGTGTGCTGTCCTAATTGCATTTACCCCCATTGCTTTCATAATTTCCAATTGGCGTTCCATTCCTCTGGTATTAACAGCAGCACCTAAAGCGCCTAAATCATGGTGCAAACAAACACCTTGAATTTTCATTGATTTTCCATTTAATGAAAAACCCTTTTTTGCATCAAAACTAAATGAACGAATACCGAATAAGGTGGTTTTGCTATCGATTACTTTTCCATTCTGTAAAATTTCAGTAACCAGTTTGTATTGTTTAGGGTTATCTACCGACCAAAGAATTGGATTTTTGATAGATAAATCTGTGGTCATATCTAGGTTAGTAGTATCCAGTTTTAAAAAATATGGATTACTCTTTTTAATCAATTTACCATTTTCATCATAAATTGAGTTGATTAAAGCCGCAGTTTGATTTTGTTTCGTCTTGTTGTAAATGATAGTGCCAACATTAACTAAAACCTTGCTCCCATCTTTAGAAAGCTGTGGATTTACTTTAACTCCCCAGTGTGCGATTGCCACTTTAGAAGTTGAGGTTAACCATACATTTCTATAAATTCCAGAGCCTGAATACCATCTAGAATCTGGTTGAGCAGAATTATCTACTTTTACAGCAATTGTATTTTTACCAGCTTTTAGGTATTTGCTTAGCTCATAAGAAAACGAAATATAGCCATAAGGGCGCTTGCCTACAAAATGACCATTTAACCAAACCTCTGAGTTTTTGTAAACGCCATCAAATTCTATGGTTGTAATTCTATTTTTAAAATTTGCAGGGGCGATAAAATCTTTTCTATACCATCCAATTCCAGTTGGCAAACCACCACCTTCTGGCTTAGCAGGGTTCTTCTCATCAAATTTTCCTTCAATGCTCCAATCGTGAGGTAACGTTAATTTACGCCATTTGGTATCATTGTAAGTTGTACTTTTTGCATTTGGTTCATCGCCTAAAAAGAACTTCCAATCTTTGTTAAAGCTAATTCTTGAGCGAGGAGGTTCGTCATTGCGATCCCGATCCTTCAACGGGAGAAGCAATCTTTCCTGCAAGATAGATTGCTTTGTCGTGCCTACTCGCAATGAAGGCAAGGGAGCAATAATAGCAAGGCAA
Organism: Pedobacter polaris; assembly: GCF_005116505.1. Classification (GTDB taxonomy): domain Bacteria; phylum Bacteroidota; class Bacteroidia; order Sphingobacteriales; family Sphingobacteriaceae; genus Pedobacter; species Pedobacter polaris. The sequence goes on along the minus strand of NZ_SWBR01000002.1, from coordinate 406,039 downwards.
TAACTTGATGCTAACGTTGCGCTAAGCAAAAAGATAAAAAACTTATATTTTATATTTAACCCTAACATTCTTAGTTCTTGTTTTCGTTTACAAAATTCACTTTACTTTTCCCTAAATCTTTTGAGGTTGCTACTGCAATTCCTCGTTGGTCTTTCTTATTTACTGCACAATAGAAATGATAAACAACTCCTTTATACTTTAAAACAAATGATTTATGTGCATACAATTCATCATATTTTTCTGATGACTCGATTAAATTACCACCATTCCAATCTGTCCAGTTCACTAGATCATTTGATGCCGCAAAACGGTTAAATGCCCCTTTTCTGTCTTCCCAAAAAGCACCGAAATAGAACATTACCCAAGTATTATCTATTTTCTGGATCACACCGTCTCCTGTTATCCCAACTGGGTGATGAACCACTGGATCTTTTTGAAATCTTTTCCAGTTCAACATATCATCAGAAACAGCCATCCCGATACGCTCGTACCACCTTGTTTTTTTATTGTTTACCAATGAATCTCCAACTGCATTGTAATACATTACAAACTGATGCCCGGTTAACTTCTTTTTATCTTCAATTATCGAGCTTTTAAACAGTTTATTTCTATTCTCCCACCATCTTACATCGGCATCTGCTGAAGTTAAAACTGGCTTTTCTAATCTTGTCCATTCTTGTGCAACCCAAGGATTGCTTTTTACATAAGCCATTCCGATTGACAAAGGTTCTGTTTCATAACCTTTTTCTTTACCACCGAAATAAGACATCCAATATTTGCCATCGAATTTACCTAGCTTATAATTTCCATTCCACTTGGTGTTTATTAAAGCATTGTAACCAGCTTTTTGATTGTCATCCCAGCTGCCTGCATCACCAAACGACATTTGTTTTCCAAGATTTTCCCAGTTCAATAAATCCTTACTTTTTGCCAGCCAAGTTTCATAACCCCTTCCGCTGTAAATCAGATAAGTCATATACCAAAACTTTCCTTTTCGAAAGATAGTAGGACAATCCATTTTATGCTGCTCATCATTAGGAACTAACACTAAACCGTATTTGTAAGGTGTTCTTACTTCTTGATAAATCTTCTCCATTTCTATTTGAGAAACAGGATTGTATTTTTGAGCATCTACGTTTAATGCGCAAACAAAGAGGAAAATAAATAGACTTATCTTTCTCATTTGTTCTGAACTTTAAATTTGTAAACTCCTGAACCAACTGCAATTTTTGCTCTATCTCCATCATAATTGAGGATATTGAATTTCCCAACTCCTTCATTAATTATACTTTGAGATATTTTTGCAGGTAAATATATTGTAGCCGAGGTATTTGCAGGTATGTTTACGTCTAACTCAAAACTTGTAGATGATTTACGCCAATTCGTAGCAATTACACCATAAGGAGAATTGTAGCTTGTATTTGCAGATGTTAAATCGCCAACAATTTCTGGATATATTTTAATCTTGTTCCAAGCGATTGAGCCTTCCTCTTGCCTAATGCCACCAACGCCACTATAAAACCATTCCATTAAATGACCTAACATGAAATGATTGTTAGAAACAGTGGGTAATGCAGCCCAGCTTTCTGTTAATGCGGTTGCACCTTTTGCAATTTGCATTCCATAACCGGGCACATCAGAGCGATTATTCATATCAAATATTACATCAGACCTACCTTCGTTTTCTAGAACTCTTAATAAATAACGATAACCGATATCACCGGCAGTAAGGCTGTTATTTCTGTTCCTGATATCTTTAATGATATTATCTACAACTGCTTGTTTGTATTGTGGTTCAACCAATTCCATATAAACTGCCATTGCATTTGCAGCTTGGCTTCCAGTTGCGTATTGCTTAGTGCTGGCATTAAAGAATTTAGTATTAAATGCTTTTCTAACTTGTGATGCAAGGCTTTTGTAAGTAATCGCATCCTGAGGTTTCCCGATGAGGTTGGCAATTTTTTCTAGTATAATTAAATCGTGATAATAAATGGCTGTTCCTGTAACACCCATTGGTGTTAATTGAGAAACTCCAGGAGGATTTGGACCTAAATCATACCAATCACCAAGGCCCTGAGCTAAAATATGATTGTTTGCTTTTGTTTTTAAATAGTTGGCGTAGCGTTGCATCATTGGATAGTAATCTATCATTGTTTGTTTATCGCCATACCATTGATACAAATACCAAGGCATTAAAATACCACTACTTCCCCATTCTGGTGAATCACGAAACATATCACCACCCCACTCAAACTTTACATATTCTGGCGCAATTTCAGGAATTAAACCATCTACTGTTTGCGAATTTTGCATATCCCGTAAAGCTTTTTTAAACAAGGGTGCAACGTCATAATTGTAACTAACGGAACTTCCCATTAGGTGTAATTGCTCTAACCAACCTAACTTTTCTCTGTGTGGACAATCGGTAAATACACTTACCATATTACTTTTAATAGACCAATCTATCAAACTAAATGTTTTATTGAACAAATCATTTGAGCTGTTAAAACTTCCAACAGCTGTTGCCGCATTGCGGATGTGAAGTCCTTTTAAATCTTCAACAACAGCTTTATTTGATGGATTTTCTTTTCCGGCAGGAATACCACCTTTAACCTGTAAATAACGAAAACCAGTGTACATAAATCTTGGTCGCCAAGTTTCTAAGCCATCGCCTTTTAAGATATAAGTGAAGTATGATGGTCCACCAATATTGCGTTGTGTAACTGAACCATCGGTTTTTAATAGTTCAGCTGGCGTAATTCGAATAGTATCTCCTTTTTTACCACGAACTTTTAACTCAATAATAGCTGATGAATTTTGACCTAAATCATAAACCCATTCGCCATTTGCAACAGACTGAATTGTTTTTGCATTAAAGTTTTCAAATACTTTTACTGGCTCTTCTTTCTGGGCGTTCAATTTTGGTCCATCAACTAGCAAAGCTGCTTTCCACTTACTATCATCGAATTTTGGTAAATCCCATCCTTTTTGTTCTAAGTTGGCATTATAGTCCTCACCCCCATAAATACTTGAAAAAGTAATTGGAGATGGAGTAGTTTTCCAAGATGGATTAGAAATAATATTTGAAGTTGTGCCATCAACATATTCTATTGCCAATCGGCAAATCATTTTTGGATAACCAAAAGCAGATTTAAGTTTCCTGTACCTTGAACTTATTGGTGGAACGTAATAAAAACCATTGCCTAACATTACACCCATAACATTTTCGCCAGATTTTAGCTGTTTTGTCAAATCAAAAGTTACGTATAAAGCCTCTTTATCATATTTTGCCCATCCTGGATCTAAAAAATGATCACCAACTTTTTGTCCGTTTAAACTCATTTCAAAATGACCCAAACCAGAAATAAAAACGGTTGCTTTTTTTATCGGCTTTGCTACGCTAAAACTTTTGCGAAACATCGGCAAGATGTTATTCTCCTTGAAAGTATCTTTCTTTCCGTCTACAGGAAGGGTGTTTTTATTTGAATCTGCAATTTTATCATAAGCAATCCACTGTGCTCCTTTCCAATCATTTACAGTTAAAAGCCCCATTTGCCAAAAGGCGGTCTTGCTCCAAACAGCTATGCTATTATAAGCCCAAATTTTAACTTTCCAATAATATTTTTTGGTTGCTATAAGCTTTAGCCCCTTATACTTCAATTGAATGGACTGATTAGAAGTTATCTTTTTTGAATCCCAAACATTTCCAATATTCTTGTTTAATGATTGAAGATTATCTGAAACTAAGATTTGATAAGCAGTTTGGTAGACATTTCTTTCTGAAGAAGTAGATTTCCAACTTAAAGAAGGATAAACAACATCAATGCCAATAGGTTCTGTTCTGTACTCGCAGGTTAAATCAACAACTTTTAGTCGCTGTCCATAACTTGGGAGTGAAATAAAATAGAGCAAGAAAATTGTTAAAACTTTGTTCATTCTATAAATACATTAGCCATTGTTTATTGCTAATATTTTAGTTGTAATGTGATACAAAAGGTATCAGTTTATAATTGGTTACTTTTACTTAGGCTTAAAATACTCTTGTATTCAAATATAAATGTTTTTTTTAAATATGAAAGTTATTCTCGTTAAAAAATTACTACTTGTTAAATCATAAATTAGAAAGCATTTTGTATGTTTGAAAAAGTAAGCATTATATTAAATCGGTACGATGAACGAAAACGAATCAAAATATCAGGCACCTGCTCTCGATAAGGGTCTTGATATATTAGAATACCTTTCAGCACAATCCATTCCCCTTTCTCAGTCTGAAATTGCACTAGGAATTGATAAAACTCCAAATGAAATTTACAGAATGTTAATGAGTCTCGAGAGTAGAGGTTACATTTTAAGAGATGAAGTTTCGGGCAAATACCGATTATCTTTAAAGCTTTTTTATCTTTCACACAGGCATTCTCCAGTAGATGAACTTAGAAAAGCTGCACAATTTCCATTGGAAGAGTTAGCTGGTATAGTTAGACAATCTTGCCATTTGAGTATTTTATACATGAACCAAGTAATGGTAATAATTCACGCTAAAAGTCCCGGACCAATTGCTTTATCTATAGAAGAGGGAAATCTTTTCCCTTTGCCTTTAACTGCTTCTGGCAAAGTTTTACTGGCTTATATGAATGAAACAGAGCGAGCCACAGTTTTAAAAGTTAATCCAATTTATAAGAAATATCCAAAACCTAAAAGAGATGAATTTTTAGCTTCTTTAGCTAACATCAAAGAAACTGGAGCATATTTTAAACCCAGTGATTTGGCCGAAGGTGTTTCAGATATTTCTCTCCCAATAGGAAAACACAGCACAAATGGCATTATAGCATGTTTAACCATCTCAATGTTAAGCACTTTAAACATTAACAAGAATATAAAGAACGATGAGATATTAGCCGAAGCTAATAAATGTGTTAAAAAAATTGAACAAAGGATTGGTGTTTTAGGGTTGTAACCCTTAATAGTGTCGTCATTGCCAGCTTGACTGGCAATCGTAATGCGATAGGAAAATAACAATACCTTTTCAGCGCTTTACGATTCCCGTTTTCACGGGAATGACGAAGCCTTTTTACCCTTCGTACTTCACCAAATACTCTACTCCTTTTTGTATCGTTACTTCGTATAAACCTTTTGAAATTTCTTTTACTTCTGCGTCGTTTACACTTGGTTTAGTAACACTTTTAAATCTCAATTTACCAACACCCTCTGCTGCTTTAACCTTTATTTCTTTTTCACTTACCGAAATAGCAATTTCTCCATTATTGGTTGGCACTTTGCCTTCCATCCATTCTAAACCACCTAAATTTGGTTCAATAACATAAGTTTGATATGCAGCAGATGTAGGTTTAACTCCTAAATAATACTTACCTAATAAATAAATTGGACTAGCACCCCAAGCGTGGCACAAACTTTTTCCATAGGGACGACCATACATTGCTAAATGTTCCGTGTCTTTCTTATCAGGATTGTATTCTTCCCAAAATGAAGTTGCTCCTAACTTTAACATTCCACCCCAATAATTTTTCATTTCTTTTAAAACATAAGGTTGCTCTCCCATCGCACAAAGTGCTTCCAGTTCATAAAAACGCATATAAGGTGTAGTGATTTTGGCAACTTTATCGTTTAATAATACATTCTTTTTTACTGCTAATTTTTGTGCTGGCGTAAAATAATCGAAGAAAATACCGAACATATTGGCGTAACGCGTTACATTATCAGTCTGTTTTCCATTGATGCGGCTATGAACTAAAGCTTTTTTGGTTGGGTTCCAATACAAAGCAAATATTTTAGCTTTTAAGTCGGCTGCTTGTTTGGTGTAGAGCGCAGCACTTGCATTGTCATTTGCTAATTTAGCACATAAGGCCATCGTTTCTAAGCTTCGGCAATATAATAATTGCTCAAAACTAACTTCGCCATCTTTACTTAATTTATCTGCCCAATCTATAAAAATCCAGTCTCCAGGCATCCATTCTAATAAACCATTTTTGTTTTTACGACCATCAATATAAGTCATTAATGTTTTCATTCTTGGATAAATATCTTCTACAAATTTCTTATCTCCGGCGTACTGATAATAATCATATATACCTAAAAACCAATAAAATGAATAATCCATAATGGTGTTTATATGAGCTGTAACTGGATCTTTTCCTCGTTGTGCCCATAAAGTTCTTTTTACAGTAGATGCATCAAAAAACGAATAATAATTCATTAGATAGCTTTGATAAGCATCTCCACTCCATACCCATCTGTCACGTTTAATTCCATCAATAAAAAATTCTCTTGTATTTAATTGAAAAGTGTATTTAGCTACGTCATAAATCTTATTCAATTCAATATCCGAACTTTTAAAACTTCCACGTTCAGCTACAGGCGAATATTCATATAGCATTGAAACGGAATCAAGAGATACTGAACCTTCTGGCTGAACATTTACATATCTAAATGCCTTAGAAAGTATCATTATTGAATCAGTTTTTCTTGATAAATCAAGTTCCAATAAATCTAAAGTTTCACATTTATCAACCGACAAAGCCTCTTCTTTAGATTCGCCATAATAGATATTCAATTTCCCTTTTCCTTTGAGCCCGTGAACCTTAATAAAACCAAAAGTTTCCTTACCAAAATCTGAAACGAAGCCTTTGTTTACTTTGTCTGTTTTACCTGCAAACATTGGCACTGTTGGCAACTTGAATTTTGATGGTGGTGTTAATGGGTCAGTTAAATTCCAAGTTCCTGCATTAACGAAAGTAGTTCCAGATTTATCTGAAGTTTTTCCGCTTGCGTCAATCCACTCTTTGTCTTCAAAAGTGGTTAACCAAGTATCATCAGAAACCACAGTTTTACCTTGTACAAAAATTGCTGGAACTTTATCCGTTCCGTAAACTTTTAAGCTCAATTTGTGCTTTCCAGCAGGAATGGTAATAGATTTTGGGAAACCTGTTATTGCCTGTCCATCAATCTTAACATTGTAAGTTCCTTCTACATAGAGTTTAACTTCTTCGGGTGATGACAGGTTAAATTCTTTATGAAAATCTACTAAAACAAAATGACTATCCATTTTCCAGAACACTGGGAAGAAGGAACCTCTTTCTGTTCTACGATTTTGCATTACATTGCTCATGTAAATATCAAAATCGCCTGGATACCAAATCCAACTTGCTTTTTGAGCAAAAATTGGAAACGTTAAACAACTTAAAATTATTAGAAGTACTATTTTTTTTAAATTTTTCATATTATTTTTTTTAATATATAAACCGCTTAAGATTGCTTCGTGCCTCGCAATGACGAGATGTTTTAATGTCCGTTAAAGAAAATGTAAAGTGCTACCATTATTATTGCCAAGGCTCCAAAAGAAATCCAAACCCTACGCGTAGGTTTCTCAATATTTGCTTGGTGTATTTCATTTATTTTATAAACTGATGGTGAAGTATCTGCAAGAGAAATAACAACAGCTAATACAGTTAGAAAAGCAAAGATTAGGAAAGACAAAACCATATAATGTGGCCAAAAATCATACTTTGAAGAAGGAAATACCCACAGGTAACAAACACCAATGCCCAAACTGATGGCTGAGCCAATTGAAAGTGTGAAATTAACGGCTTTCTTTGTTGTTCTTTTCCAAATGACAGTAGACAAAAACACAACTGATAATGGTGGAGCGATAAAACCTAGCACGGCTTGAAACACATCGAATAATTTAAGACCTTTGATATTATCTATTGCTAAAGCCACTAAAATGGCAAAAATACACCCTGCAATAACCGTTAATCTACCAACCTTAATGATTTCTTTATTGGTTGCTTTGGGATTAATCTTTTTCACATACACATCCATAGTAAAAACGGTACTTAAAGAATTTAAGCAAGAGCCTATAGTACCAACCAAAACAGCAATAAGCACAACTATAACTAATCCGTTCATTCCGGGGGGAAATAAGTTGGTTACCATAGTCATGTAAGCCATATCAGGATTTTCTAGACCTGGATACAAAACATAACACAGTATGCCTGTAATGATAAAAAGTGGCAACGATAATATTTTAAGCCAACCAATAAAACTTACGCCTAATTGCCCTTGTTCTAAGTTTTTTGCCCCTAAAACAGATTGCACCATTGATTGGTCTGTACAGAAAAATGCTACTGCAGAAACTGGATAACCTAATAAAATAGCATACCAAGGATATTGAGGATCGCTTGCTGGTTGCGCTAAATTCCAAAAATGTTTTGGCGTACGTTCATATAAAGCTGCAATTCCGCCAACTTTTTCTAAGCCTAAATAAGTTAGGGCTAGTGAAACGCAAATCAGTAAAATCATTTGAAAAACATTCACTTTGGCAATGGCCTTCAATCCACCAAAAAAGGCAAACAAGCCAGCAAAAGCGACCAATACAGTAACAGATTGCCACATAGGGATCCCTAAAATTTGCCGAACTAAAACGCCACCAGCAAACAAACCAAGTGATAACCAAGAAATTAAGATTTTGATTAATGCATACCAAGCTAAAATATTTTGAGTAGAATCTCCATATCTGTTTCCCATAAACTCTGGCATTGTACTCACATTTGCCGCTAAATACTTAGGTGCAAAAACAATTGCCAATAGAAATAGGAAAATAAAAGCATACCACTCGAAATTTACGGCAACAATACCTGTGGCATAGCCGATGCTTGCAAATGCAACTAACATAGAGGGGCCAACATTAGTACCCCACATGTTGAATCCAATGCTACTCCAATTTAAAGATTTATCGGCTAGAAATAAGTTCTCATCTGCATTCTTCTTTTTAGAAAAACTAGCTCGATAACCTATGATAACTAAAATAACGAGGTAAGCAACTACAATGATGTAATCTAAAGCCGTTAAACGTTCTACAATGTTGTTCATATTATATTTGATTACACAGATTTATTTGATTTCACGATTTAGTTTACACTTTGTCATTTCGACTTGGTTCCTTGGTTGGTGTCCTCACCAATCAAATCATTTATTCTTTTCGTCATTGCGAGGAGGAGCGACAAAGCAATCTTTCCTGCTAAAAAGATTGCTTCGCCCGATGAAAAATCGGGACTCGCAATGACGAACTTACTATAGTCCTATCTCCTCTTTCGAAATGTTATATTCCTTTAAAATATCATCAATCTTTACTGGCAAACCAGTTTCCAAGGACCTGTCCATTGCTTGTAATAGAGCAACTGTACCAATTCCTTCTTTTAAATCTGGGTAAGCAACTGTATCGTTTTTAATACTATCAGCAAAGTATTCTAGGTAATTTTGGTACTCACCAGCATGGTGACTTTGCCCTTCAAAACGGAAATAATGTTTTAAAGTCGCATCACCCCAAGTAATGATTTTTTCCTCGCCACTTTTATCTGTAACAGCATATCGTAATTCGTGGTAATCTGCTTGGCTTGCTCCCTCAGTACACCTTAAAATTGTACTCATTCCGCTATCTCTACTTGCGGGTTGTGTGGGACCAGTATAAGCACCACTTACACGAGCAATTCTTCCATCTTTAGCTTTAAAAATGAAATGCATTGTATCTTGATTTTTCAATCCTGCTTTGCTGCCATTGCTACTTAACATTCCATAACCCATTACCTCTTCAATATTTGGCAAGTACCAACGAATAAAATCTGTTGGATGACTTAAGCCACCATACAACCATTTAAATGATTGTTTTAACGACCAACCTTTTTCTAAAAACCAACGATGATCAGCATGATATTGCGCTTCTATGGTAATTAGTTCTCCAATTAAGCCCTCTTCAAAATCTTTTCTCTGGCGTTTTGCAGGTTCAAAAAAACGAGAACTTTGTCCAACGAAAACTTTCTTTCCAGATTGGTTACCAAGTACCAACAGTTCGTTAGCCTTAGCTAAATCATCAATAAAAGGTTTGGTACAAACAACGTGCTTACCGTGAAGCAAAGCTTGTTTAATGTGTTCAGCATGTAAATGATCGGGTGTGTAAATAGCGATTACATCAATGTTTTTATCATCTAACATCTGCTGATAATTGGTAGTATAATGATGAAAATCGAACTCCTTAGCTCTGAGTCTGCAGATTTCTTCATTAGCATCACAGATTGTAATCAGCTCATATGCTGAGCTTGCCAATGCTGCTGAAATTGTACTTCTACCTTCCCCTAAACCTAAAATCCCTAGTTTTAACATTAGTTATAATTATTAATATTTTTTATTTCCTCCCCCCAACCCCCTCCAAAGGGGGACAACATACTGCCTAATTTATCTTTTTAAAGAAAACCCAAACTTCATCTTTTTTCGTTCCTTCTATTCCTTCTTGATATTTTTTCATTAAAGCATTCCATTCATTTACACGAGGATTATTTTCGGTTGTTTTTGGATTTAATTTATCTAAATCTGCTCCTTTCGGAATGCTAATGATTAACATTAATTGTCTACCATTTCTAAAAATAACCAACTGCTGAAAATCTGCATTACAAAATCCCTTAGAAAGTTCTGGCCACTTTTCGAATTGTGTTTTATGATAGTTTAAATATTCTTTTTGCAGTTTTTGATCGTCAACCAAGTTGGCAGATAAAATGACATGATCCCACTCCTTTGCTGGTTCTACCCCACATATTTTTTTACGATTGAAATCATAAAACATATCATCGTAAAGCTTAATCTCATTTGCTTTAAACTTCTTTAGTGTTTGTGTTAGGCTTTCTACCTTTAAACTAGAAGTATATATAATCAACCTGTTATTCCATTTGAAAAATGATGATGGAAGAAGGTTATTCTCTTTTGCAAAAGTTGTGAGTTCTTTTGTATTTGGCAGTTCATCTGATTTAAAGACAAGTTCGAAAAGCGCTTGCTTGTCTTCTGCTTTCTTAATTTTCTGAGTTAGTGATGGCGATGAATTATCTTTTAGTAAATAATGAAACTCCTTTTGTAAGCCTGCATTTTGCCTAATGCTTTCTGCTACTTTAGGACCATTGTTTTCCCATAAATTGTCGGGCCCATTTGCATTTTGAAGATATTTTTCTGCTGGTGTCCAATTGTTTCTTAGCGTAATACCTGATGAACCTTCATCGGTATAAATATAAAACCAATGATCTGGTAAATGCGCATATGGAGCATCGTAAATGTAATCTATATCATTGCCGATAATCTGTGTACCTGGCTGTGCAGAAAGTGTATAAATTCCGGCAACATCATACATTCTTTTACCATAATGATGGATTTTGTTTTCGCTAATGAGATTATTCTTCATCACATTTTGTGATTTTGTCCATCCCCAACCCACACTTATCCCTGTATAAGAAACCTCGTTAATCTCATTATTCAAAATTTTCAAATCACTCACATAACCTGCACCAATACCTACTGCTCCCCAATCTTCATTAGTAACATCGGTTATCAAATTGTTTTCAATACGATTACCTGTGGCAACCTCTCTTAAATCTGATGGTTTATAGGGCAAATGAACTTCAACAGCCTCATCAGAAAAAGTACCTACTAAAATTCCAGAACCACCAATATCTTTAAATAGATTTCCCTTTACCACATTATCTCTAGTGCCTTTTTTATAATCTAAACCCGTTGAAGCTAGATGTTCGAACCTGCAGTTTTCAAAATTAGTATTAGTGGCATAACTTACTTCTACTGCTGCTGCTGGTCTTCCAACCCAAGCTTGGTTTTCTAAACTTTGTTTATCAGGAGTTCCTGGAATTTCTAGTTTATAAGCGTCTAGCATATACATTCCAGTTTGATGAGGCACATGTCCCTCTTTTGATGGACGTAACCAAGTAGAATGCTCAAATGAAATACCTTTAAAAGTAACATACACTACAGGATTGTCTATTGTTCCTTCAATTTTTAAAAGTGTTTCTAAATGCGGTACTACAGCATCTGCATTTTGCATTTGCTCATTTTTTTTAGGCCAATAATAAACTTTATGGTTATATAAATCTTCATACCATTCTCCTGGCTCATCTAAAAACTGGATAGAATTGGTAAGGTAAAAAGCAGAGTTTCCTGATTCAGAAATCCAAGGAGCTGGCCAAGGATGTTCTGATTGAATTCTACTTTCTGGTTGCATAAAAGTTAGTTCAATAGCATTACCAATGGTTTTTGCAGATTTAATTCTCAAATTAGCTATTGCCCACCATTGATGAATGACCATTTCCATTCCAGCCATTGTTGAAGGATGTATATTCTTGAGGAGCGGAATTCTACAAGTCTGGTTTTTGAAATCCCAAGACAATATTCTACTCATCTCTTCACCATTTTTATCTCTGGCCTTGGTTGCTTTTTTCGCATTTAGCCAAAGTTGCCTAAAAACTAAAGTTTGGCCTGCTGGTGAAGGAACATTTGCACTCCAAACATTTCCTATTGCATTTTTAGGGAGTCCTGAGATATTTCCGACCACTTTTTTCCAACCAACTAATTCTACCCCCCCGCTTAAAACTACCTTGCCCTTTGAAGCGGCAATAATTTCTGTTGGACTATCTTTTGTTCCAGAATCTTCTGGGTGAACAATTAGTGGTTCATTTAATTTATATACACCATTTTCTAGGATGATCTTAATTCCTCCTTTTATTGATGGGTCATTTAGCCGACGTAATTCCCTTGCCTTTCGTAAAGCAGAATGAAGGGTTGATAAAGGTTTTTCTTTAGTCCCTAAATTAAAATCATTACCTTTTAATGAGACATAAATATCAGCTGCATCAACATTAATAACCGTTATTGTAACGTTAAAAAGTAAAAACAAATAAAAAAAGCCTTTTCTGTTCATTTTAATTAGATTGAAATATCTTTTTTAAATAAGCTGTATTTGCACTAAAATTATACTTTACGTTTGTTGGTTGCTTTGCATCTCTTGAACGTTCTATTACTAACCAACCACACCATCCCATGTCATCTAAGGTTTCTTTAACTTTTATCAGATCAATTTTAGGGTCATTTTCTAGCCAAACGCCATCTTCATTTGTACTGTGAATTTGTATGATATTTTTTCTACCCAAAATCCTCAATTCTTGATGTAAATCTCTTCCATTCTTAATGGCATTAGAGAAATTGAAATAACTTTTGATGGCTTTTGAGTCAATTTCTTTTAGCAGCTCTAATTCGCCTTTTGCATCTAAGGAAGTTTCAATACCGATAACAACCCCAGCTTTTTTAGCCATTTTCCCCACTATTTTCAAACGATCAACAATTGGTTGACGTAATTCTGGGTTTTTAACCAAGTCCCCCTGAACACCTAATGGCAAAAAGCCAACTTTAACATTCATTGCTTTCATTGTATCCAAGCAATCTTGAATCATTTTTAAATATGTTGGTCTTTTAGCAAATGATTGGGCATAAAAACCGGTCATGGCTAAAGCGCAAATCTCTAAGTTCAATTCTTTAGCTTTATCTAAATATTGTTGTCTAATTATCGGATCAGCTAACTTATTGTCAAAGGTTTCTCTATCTCCCAAACCTCCCATATCAATCTCCAAACCATCGGCTCCAATTTCCTTTGCCAATTGCAAAGCACTTAATTTTTGACGCTTTAAAATCATCAAATCAATTACTGCAATCTTATACTTTGATTTTTTTGTTGCTGCAAATAGAAATCCACTTGGTAACATTAAGCTTCCTGTTAACAAAGCCAATGAATTTATAAATGTTCTTCTATCTTGCGTTTGCATCTTAATCTTTAAAATTTGGAAATAATTTCTTCAGGCTTTCGAAACCTATTATAGCATTTTTCGGTAAATTTTGCCCTTTATCACCAAATACATATAAAGCAGTTTCTGGTTCGATGGTCACTTTACTTTCATCGTATTTACCTGTTTTATCTTTAACAGCAGTAGCATTTAGCTTAAAATTTTTAATTAAAAAATCATATAAAGCAGTACGCTTATTTACTCCAAAATCATGTTTTTCAGTAGGGAAATGAACATTTTCAACCTTGTTACTCAATCCATAATAACCATACATTTTTTGCAGATAAGGAAAATCGTGTTGAGGAGTTTCTGCTGTCCAATCTCCACCATCAGAAACGATTAATTGAGGTCTTGGAGCTGCCATAGCTGCTAGTTCTACATTATTTGTTCCGCCAGCACAAAAATGAATGGGCATTCCGCTTTCACAAGGGCAGCCACCATAAAAATAAGAAGACATCGCTACAACGGGTGCACTTAATTTGATCCTTGCATCCATTGCAGTCATTAAAATAGAATGGCTACCTGCTCCAGAGCCCCCACTAATGCCTATTCTAGCTGTATCTGTTTCTTTTAAGGAAGTGAAATAGTCTAAAATTCTAATGCCTCCCAAAGTTTGAACAGTTTGTGCTAAACTTCTTCTATGGTCTTCATATTTAAATTGAAGCATTGATTCGCCCCAAGCAAAGAGATCGTAGCTAAAAGCCATTGCCCCCATTTTGGCAATCATAGCACACCTAGTTTGGCAATCGGCACGGAAACGTTGTTTTTCCCAATGCCCGTCTGGACTTAAGACCACAGGGATTTTACCTTTATAGTTTAATGGTTTGTACAATGAACCATTGATATATAAACCTGGCATAATCTCAATAGCAATATTTTCTATGGTGTAACCATCAAAAACTCTTTTAGGAGTAATGATTGGTTTTGAGTTTGGTTTTGCAGGCAAGGGAGATAATAATAAAGCCTCGTACAATTGAGGTTTGATTAATGCCTTACGCTTTTCCCAACTTGCTACATCGTTATATTTGGTGGCTAAAGTATCTAGATAAGCCCAACCATCTTTTACGTCCCAACGATTATATTCATATTCTTTTAGTTTATAAACTTTGTCTTTTTCTTTGTTCACCTTCATATCCAAAGGTTTAAGGACATTGTCTAAAGTTTGATCGACATTTGTTCTAAAACGCCAATCGGCATAATTAACCCATTTATCTTTTACCTGTGGATCTGAATATTTGATTTTAACGCCAAAGCGGGTTTCAATATCCTTAAGTACTTGTAGTAGTGGCTTTCTATATTGGTTATCTGTGTTTCCACTTTGGGCAGAAACTATATTAATAGAAAATAAGTAGAAGATAACCACTACTAAACACCTTGCCGTCCTGCTCGTCATTGCGAGTTTTCGATTCTTCATCGAAATGAAGCAATCTCCTTTATGCAAAGGTAAAACCTTTACAAAACCATAAGAAGCAGGAGATTGCTTCGGCTTTGAAAAAAAGCCTCGCAATGACGAGTAAAATCTGTGAAAATTTATTTCCTTTCTCACGGTTCTTCGTTTTTAGTTTCGGTTAATATTGGAGCTGAGTAACCTTTCATATTTGGCCATGTTCCATTTTTTATCTTTTTCAATTTTAATTTAGAGGGGTCAACAACAACATGTTTAATTTTTTCTCTTCTCCAAGTATAGATGAAATGAAGCATACCATCTGAGGTTTGAATTACGGCAGGATAAGAATATTGGCTAATTGGAGAATCTTCTAAAATTAAAGCTGCATACCATTGTTTACCGTCTTTGGAAATAGAAACATTTAAAGGTGTTCTTGGTCCTTTTGCTAATTCTCCCGGTGGCAGAATGTGATTATACACTAAAACGTGTCTACCATCTTTCATGGTTACTGCATCTGTACCAGAGTTATTGTTTGGTAAATTGGTTTTTGCCATGGGCGACCAAGTTTCTCCATTATCTGTTGACCAAGATTCTGCTAAAGCACGGTTCCTAGTTCTTGCTAATATTTGAAGTTTTCCATTGCCGTGTTGCAAAATACTAGGTTGAATGGCATCTAAACCATTACTGTCAATAGGGCCAATTGTACGCCAAGTTTTGCCATTATCTTTTGTTACTTCAAAATGAATTCTCCAACCTTTGCCTTCCTTGCTAGATGGCGCAAAAAGATTTCCATTACTTAACAATACAGGCTTATTTTTTACAGGACCGATATATCCTTCTGGTAATTTTGTAGCATCAGACCAAGTTTTACCACCATCTTTTGAAGTTCTCATCATTCCCCACCACTCAGCTGGTTTTGGTCCAATTTTGTAGAACAAGATTAGTTCTCCACCAGGAACCTGATATAAAACCGGATTCCAAGTTGGTAATCTTTTGCCATCTGGCTGAATACCATTTGCAGCAGATACTGGGGTTAGCCATTTACCATCAACAAAACGACTGATATAAATTTCAACATCTGGATGACGTTCTTTTGTTCCGCCAAAATAAGAGGCTACTAAACCAGTTGGAGTTTCAACAATTGTTGCTGAGTGACAAGATGGAAAAGGTGCTTTATCATACAAAAACTCTTGTGTTACTATTCCCTTTTGCCATTTTTCTAATTGTGCGTTTGCTCCTATCGCTATCGCGAAAACAAGGCTTAATGTGATGTATGTTTTTTTTAGTTTCATAATTCTACTTTCTTTCTCTTAGAGTGTGATTTCACAGATTTAACTTGATTTCACAGATTTTTCTAGGTATCTAAAACTGAAAACTCCCAACTGCAAACTGCTTACTGCTTAGCCTTTGCCGCTTTCTCTGCTTTAATTTTTTTGGTGTAATCGCTATAAAGTGTTCTCCAATTACGGCCATTACTATTTAAAAACTGTTCTGATTTAGTTTTATAGATTTCGAAAATTGCAGAGATCTGTTTCATGTTCTTATAATCAACTGCTTGTTCACGAGCTTGTTTTAAAAAACCTAGAATTTTTGCTTCTTCATCAGCTGTTAAATCTGGAACGATCGATTTGTAACCATTCATTGTAAAAGCAACTTTGCCAATTGTGTACTTATCTAAAATTGCTTCTACTTGTTCTGGTGTTAAATCTTTCTTTAAGCCATCCATTAAAGTTGAGTGAACAGTTGCAGGCATTGCACTATCTGCAATAATCTCTCTATCTAAATCAGTTAATTTATTACCAGTAACTGGATTTATCCCGGCAGGAACGGTTGAAGCTGGGTGAGAATTGTGCCAATTACGAATGGTTGTTAAGTGATTAGACACAACGTCCTTTACACGAGCTTCTTTTTGAGCATCACTTAAATTTAAGGATGCAACCCATTCAGCAGCTTTTTTACTGTTCTCTTCGTCAGCATTTGCTGCTGTTTGTGCTTTTGCAAATGTAATTGCTAAAGCTAAAAATGTGAATATGATTATCTTCTTCATAATTGTTTTTTTATATTTTGTCATCCTGATGAAGGAAGGATTTCTTTGATAATTCATCAATGTAGATTCTTCGCTAGGCTCAGAATGACAAAACGTACATTACTTTTTCTTCACTATAAATGAGTAATCACCTGAGCCTATTTCGTAAACTGCTCTACCATTTTCATTCTTAATTAGCTTTAAATCTTTTATCGTTTGTTCCGCAACCACATCACCTTCGTTTGCTGGTAAATAAACTACAGCAGTTGTATTTGGCGGAACAGTTATTGCCCAGTTAAATTGTTTTGTAGATTTTTTCCAATTGCTTTTAATCATTCCATAAGCAGATTGATAGGAAGCATTTACATAATCTAAGCCAACAATCATTTCGGGTTTCATTATTATCTTTTTAAATCCTGGCGAAGCAGCTTTTATTCCTGCCAAGTTCTCGTAATACCAGGTTAATAAATCGCCTAACATCATTACGTGATTTTGTGAATTCATTTTAGGGTCGGCTGTATTTCCATTCCATAATTCCCAAATGGTTGTTGCGCCATTCTCGATCATGTATCCCCAAGATGGGTAGGTTTTTTTAGTGGCAACTGTATAAGCTAAATCTGGCCTGCCGTAATCGTTTAAACAGCGCATTAACCATTGAATACCAACTAATCCATTACTCAAATGCCCTTTATTTGTTACTTCAACAGTGTAAGCAATATTTTTAAAAACCTTGTCGACTTGTTTTTCTGGCACCATTTTAAAATAAAGTGGAATAATGTTATCAGTTAAAACATTGGTTGCATAATAGCCCTTTTCATTATAATATTTTTGATGAAAAGCAGCTGCGATTTTATTTCCCAAAATTTCAAATTCCTTTGCATCACCATTTTTGCCAGTCACTTTACTAAATTGTATCATTAACTGTGTGAAGTGATAGTAATATGCTGTAGAAATTAATTCTGAAGGATATTTTTTATCAGCACTTTTACCTCTTCCAGCCTCAATGGTTACAGGTGGCATACACCAATCGCCATAACTATCTTTAGTTAAGATATAGTCTTTCATATACCTATCCTTCATATAGCTCAACCATTTTTTCATAGCCGGATAATTATCCTTAACAACATTCACATCTCCAGTTTGATTATAAACCATTTCGGTGATGAGCAACATTGTACCTGGCCAAGTCATGTTATCGCTATAGTAACGCCAAAATGCAGGTGCAACATCCGGAATAGCGCCATCTTCTTTTTGAGAATTTCTGATGTCTTGTAACCATTTGGTATAAAATCTGCCATTGTCAAAAACAAAACTTTCGCCAAAAGCTACCGCACCTCTATCTCCTAACCAAGGTTGTCGCTCATTTCTTTGCGGACAATCTATTGGAATACCTTTATAGTTACCAGCAATCCCCCACCAAGCATTTTTAAAAATCTGATTCGTTAAAGCATCTGAAGTTTCGAATGTGCCAACGGTTTTAATGTTATCGTAAATCATCTTGCCTATTAAATCATTTACAGATGGTTGATAGCTATAACCTGATAATTCAACATATCTAAATCCACGATACACAAATGTTGGTTCCCAGGTTTCTTGTTCATTCCCCTTTAAAGTATATAAATCAGTACATTTCGCATTGCGAAGATTAGCTGTAAAAAGTTCACCGTCTTCTTTAAGGGATTCGGCAAAGCGAAGCTTAATTTGTTTTCCTTTTGAGCCTTTTACTTTGATTTGTAACCAACCTACCATATTTTGGCCCATGTCCAAAATGAACCTTCCACTACTTAGTTTTTTGATAGAAATTGGCTTTAAAGTATTCATTACTTTAATATTCTCATTCATTTGGGCTTCGATAACTCCTGAAGGTTCTTGAACAAATTCTGCTTTTAGCCATTTACTGTCATCAAAACCAATAGAATTCCAACCAGGAAATTCTTTTGTAGCATCATATTCTTCTCCATCATATTCATTGTTGGTACGAATTGGTCCATCTGTAGTACCTTTCCAACTATCGTCTGTATCAATGTTTGCAGTGGTACCATCGGTGTACACAATATTGATATTCATTAGCATTTTAGGGAAACCAAATGTTTTAATTTTATAAGGCTTCTCATTTTGGCGCATTGCAAAGAAACGGCCATTTCCAAGTATTGCACCGACTGCATTTTTACCACTTTTGATGTATTCAGTTACATCATAGGTATTGTATTTTACATTTTTAGTATAGTCTGTTGGTGTTGGGCTTAACACATCATTACCAACCTTTTTTCCATTGATATAAAGCTCATAAAGACCTAACCCTATGATAGATGCAGTTGCATATTTTATTTGTTTAGCGCTTTGAAATTCCTTTCTATAATATCTTGCAGATAATCGTGAATCTGTTTTGGTGTTATCCCAAGGAAAAGCCCTATCAAATCCAATCCATCCTTTTGGCCAATCCTTATAGTAGAGCAAGCCCATTGTAAATGAATTATTAGCAGACCATTCGCTTTGTCCATTGTTAGTCCATACTTTAACTTTCCAATAGCAACGCAAACGACTTGTTAATTCCTTACCATTATATGCAACCTGGATAGACGCATTTTCATTTATCTTTCCGGAATCCCATAAATCGCCTTCGTTAGCATTCAATTTTTCTGGTGTAGACGATACCAGAATTTGATAAGCAGTTTGCATTACATTCCTTTCTGCAGAAATAATATGCCAAGCAAATCTTGGTTTCATTACGTCGATACCCATCGGATTAACCAGCATTTCGCAAGTGGTATTTTGCAAGCTCACCTGCGGTACCATCTTTTGAAATGGTAAAAGCAGAATGCCAAGCAGTACGATATATATTTTTAGGTTCATATATTTTGTATTTGTGGGAATAGAAAATGGGAAATAGACAAAACAGTTAGCGAAATTGCTATGAATCCAGTCTATTTCTTATTCTCCATTCTCTATTTCCTATCTTCTGTGCTAAAATCAAAATACAAAGTCATTTCTAATGCCCTTGCTGGTTCTTTTTCAAAATCATAAAATACGTGTTTCATTCCCATCGGACCAGTTGTTTCTGGCTTTTGAGTTTTAGTTCCAATAGCTGAAATCCCGTTCATAAATGAAATATCTTCATTTGGAAAAGTTGGATTCATGTTATCATATGACGTATCTTTTGATTTTTTCGGTGTAAATAACCTGAAGAAAATATCTTCTTGGTCGGTATAAACTTTAAAAGAATTAGACCTACCAATAAACTTACACCAGTACATGTTTGAATAATATCCCTTAAACTCTGGATATAAAAATGGTGGTTCTCCAGTTGCTGAATTGTTGTAACTTTTTTTCCAAATCCCAAACTGATTCCCTTTCATCCTATTCTTCCAAACACGATTTGGTCCATTTCCTTTATATTCAATTCCTTTCATTTCAGTTTCAGGATAAGAGAAATTCATTCCCACAAATGTGGTAAAGTAAGCTAATGGGAAATATTTAACCTGCATTTTAACAATTCCAGAAGGATAAATTGTCCACTCTAATGTATTAAAGTTCTCTTTTCGTTCAAAAGTTGAAGAAATGACTACAGTGTCGCCAATTATTTTCTGAGTAAAATTCTTGAAGTTGTTTACCCCTTCTTGTAAAATTGGCCCATTTGTAAATGGAATTTCGCCCTTTGCATTTTTAACTTTCTGCAGTAATCCAGTAGTTTTATCGAATACAACTTCAATTCCATTTGCCGAAACTTCATAAGTTAATACGTTAGCTGCAATAGTAACCTTTGATTTTGCAGTTTTCACCACCAATTTATTCACCTCTTCTTTTGGTAAAGTAATTGGGAAACTCCAAGTAAAAATTGTTTGGCCACTAAGAGATTTTGCTGTGATATAAAGTACATCATAATTTCTCCAACCTTCTGGCAAATTAACCTTTAATGTTCCTTTTTCGAAAGGTTTAATGGATGGTGCGATTGCAGTGCCACTTTCAAAAGTTGAAATTGGGTTTGTCAATTCTTCTAATCTCCATTCGAAAGTGCATTGATTTAAATTGGTGAAAGCATATCTGTTTTCTACATTAAACGAGCCATCAAATCCAGCAGCCAGCTCTCTGTGTTCAAAAAATATTGGACTCCAAACTTCTTTTATGGCATAAAAACTTCCTTCTTTTTCATGATAAGGTCCTACAATTCCATCAGGACCATGATTTCCATCAGTATCAACAAAACCATTTTTATCTGTTCGTACCACCCCTTGATCTGCAAAATCCCATAGGAACCCTCCTGCAGATAATGGATTGTTCCACATTGCTTTCCAATAATCTTCTAAACCTGCACCATGTCCACCATCCCACATTCCATGTAAAAACTCAGTTGGCATTAAAATGTTATGACCATAATCATAGTTTCCAATACCATAATTATAATCGCGGTAATGAGTAGTCTCAAACCCACCAAAAACTTCCCAAGGATGAATTAAAGGACGTTTTTGAATATCTTGCTCTGCAAATAAATGATCTAACTCTC
Organism: Pedobacter polaris; assembly: GCF_005116505.1. Lineage (GTDB taxonomy): Bacteria > Bacteroidota > Bacteroidia > Sphingobacteriales > Sphingobacteriaceae > Pedobacter > Pedobacter polaris. The sequence goes on along the minus strand of NZ_SWBR01000002.1, from coordinate 384,449 downwards.
TATTATGGCCACCTTCGTTCCCATTAGCCCAAAATATAATTGATGGATGATTTTCATCGTTTTCCATCATTTCTGCAAGCAATTTAGTGCCCGTTTTTGTATCGTAATTACCATGCCAACCCGCCAATTCATCCATTACAAATAAACCCAGTGAATCGCAAACATCTAAAAAGTGTCCATCTGGAGGATAATGAGCCATACGAACTGCGTTCATGTTCATCTCTTTCATCAGCTTCACATCAGCTATACTAATTGCTTTACTCGTAGTTCTGCCTGATGTAGGATAAAATGAATGACGATTTACGCCTTTAAACTTCATTTTTACCCCATTAATGTAAACTCCATCACGCTCTTTTACTTCAACGGTTCTAAAACCTACTTTTTTAGAAATTGTATGAACTATTTGGGTTCCTTTATATAAAATAAACTTAGCTGTATATAAATTTGGGAACTCTGTAGACCATAATTTTGGATTAATAAATTCTCTTTGGAGTCTGATTTGATGTTTAATATCGGCATCGATACGATCCCCGTACGCTGTTCCATTATTATCATATAATTGAATAGAAACTTTATCCGCTCCGTTAGTTGCCAATATGTTTGTCTCGAAAAAACCATTAGCACTCGCGCTAATCTGAACTCTTTCGATATGTGCTTTAGGTAAAGCCTCTAAATAAACTGGTCTAAAAATTCCTCCAAAAATCCAGAAATCTGCTTTGCGTTCTGCTTCATTAACTGATTGATTAGCTGAGTGCTTAGAGACCTTAACTTCAAGAAGATTATCACCTGATTTTAACAGTTTTGAAATATCATATTTAAAAACATAGAATGAACCTTGATGTATAGCTCCAGTAGATTTGCCATTGATTTTTACTTCGGTATCTGTCATCGATCCTTCAAAAACAATGTTAATTTTTTTGCTTTTCCATTCAGCAGGAACTTTAAATTTGTATTTATATAATCCTTGTTCTTTGCCTCTTAAAGTGTCTTTATCGAAACCATAATTGTACTTACCGAAGCTATGCAATTCCCAGTTAGAAGGAACAGGGATTGTAGTCCATTTATTAGCATTCATTCCTCCAGTAACAAAGAAGTCCCAATTCACAGTTTTGTCGTTTCCAGTTCCAGAGAGATATAATTTTTCTGTTTGCTGTGCACTTGCCGTACAAAACATAGCTATTAAACACAAGAAGAGTATAAATCTGCGTTTCATTAATTAATTTTAAATTGATTTGTTAGTGGATTGTTAGTTCTAAATGGTAATGCAGGTAAACCGTTACTATAAAAATTACCAGTAGGATTTTCTGTCCAATTGTAGCGTACATATTTAGGATTTGCAATTTCTGGTGATGAAACAATTATTTCATTGCCCTTTTGAAATGCCTTAGCCTTTATAAACTTTCCATCCTTATTTGCTATTTCAAATCCCTCAAATTGGTCTCTTTCTTTAGAAACAAAGAAACCTATGTGTTCAAATGAGAGTATAAGGTAGTTCTCATACACTCTATTTTTTTTATAAATTGGTCCCGAAAAATTAATTTTCTGATGATATGTTCTTGCCAAAGCCCAAAGTGATAACCTTCTGCCTATCTCCCATTTATATGTTGGGTGCAAATCTTCTTGATTATCATTTAAATCTGTAGTTATTACCGTTCCTGTATTTGGTAAGCGTAACAATTGTGCTTGAGCTTCCCAAAATCCTGGTTCAGTATCTGAAGTCATTATTACCTTTCCAGTGGTTTTCGAATAATTGTAAGGTGCTATTTGTACGTAATAAAAAGGCATTTTATCATCATTCCAAGCTTTTCTCCAACTGGTAATTAATGCTTTCATTTTATAAGCATAGCTGATGGTTTCGCCTAAAAAGCAATTGGTTTCCCCTTGGTACCATAAAAATCCACGCAAAGCAAATTTGTTTAATGGTTCAACCATTGGTGTATAAAACTTACTTGGGTCATTACCTATTTTCTGACCTTTAAAGAATGGTTCATTAGCGAAGGCTTCATTAGAAATCCAAGGTTCTATGGCACTTCCGGGCACAGCCGATGATATTATACCAATTGGAATACCCAATTTTTCTTGTAGCTCTTTAGCAAAGAAATAGCCAACTGCAGAAAAATTTCTTAAAGCAGAATCTTGCGCAATAGCCCAACTTTTATGAACTGAATCTGGTTTGATTAAAGCTTTACGATTTACTAAAAATATCCTGATTTGTTTATTTTTTGCTTTTGCAACTTCATCAGCTGGAAAACCTAATTTTTCATTTTTTGGTTTTGGTATTTTAGCTAGCTTCCGCATGGCATATTCCATATTAGATTGACCAGAACACAACCAAACTTCTCCTACCAAAATATTGGTCAATTCAATTTTATTACTTCCAGAAATAGTCATTTTTTGCGGCGTAGCTGATGTTTTTAAAGGAGCTAAGACAATAAGCCAATTTCCTTTAGTATCTGTTACAATTGTTTTTGTTTGTCCAGCAAAGTTTACTGTTACTTTCTCGCTAACAGCGCCGAAACCCCAAATATTGATAGGTTTATCGCGTTGTAAAACCATATCATTTCCTAAAATTTGAGGTAATAAGATTTTTGCATTGGCAGAGAAAGAGAAGATCGTAAACACCATTAGCAGGAAAGATTGCTTCGCTTCGATGAAAAATCGAAAGCTCGCAATGACGTTTCGCTTTAAAACTGCAAACTCCAAACTGAAAACTGAAAACTTCCTTACCATTTGCCTGTTTTTAAGTATTTAATAGCATAAACGGCTTCATTTTTTTCACTTTCACCAGCATTTGGCAAATCATAAGTTTGGTCTGCTGGTGTATCAACATCAGGGAAATGGCGAACCGTTCCTGTTCTAAAAACAATTCTTGAAACTTCTGTTACAGGCTGAAATGCTAAACTCGTTAATACATCTTTTCCATTTACGGTGATGGTATAAAATCTAGTAAATGCATCAAGCTTGATTTTAATATCATAGCTTTCTCCAGCTTTGTATTTCATAAAGTTTTTGTAGCGAGCACCCGCTTTTGCACTTAATGTACCAGTAGAATCGAAAGTTAAACGAACGGTTGCCATTCCTTTTGCATCTTGTAGCTCAATTTCCATTACACCAAAATTATCTTGCTTAGGAGTAATTGAAAACTGAGTGGTAACTTTTGAGGCTGCTGGAAAAACTCTTTCCGCTTTTGCATAATCAAAAGGGTCTTTGTCTTTTAAAATTAAAACTTTGTTCTCCACTTTTACAGGTGCCCAAAGTGGGCTGTATATATTCCAAAGTGCTAGTTCTTTCCCCATTGGAAGTTTAGAAAAATCATCATCCACTTGTTGTTTAGCAATTTCTGAAACAGGTAATGGAATTGATGAAACCCAAATATCTTCTTTGTTCATACTATAGGTTACCCACAGCTTTCCATCTGCAGGTTTTCCATTACCCTCAATAATACCCCTAACGTATTGTGGACCGTAAGACTTGTAATTACCTCCATAACGCATTGGTGCTACTTCTCCATTAACCAATAACAAATTCGTATAATCTAATCCATTTTTACTGGTAGAAATTGCTAACGGCCATCTATATTCGGATGGATTGTAAACCGTTGCAAAGTTTCCATCAGCTGTTCTTTGACCCCAAAATTTAGCATTACTATTTACAAAACCGGGTGCTCTGCTTGCATTTTCTGGCCAAGTTTTACCATTATCTGTACTAATTGCTGTTAGCGCATTTTTCCATAGGCCAACAACCCTACCATCGTTTAGATGATAATAATTAAATGCTTTATATTGCTTCTGCAACGTAATTAAAGGGTCTTTCCGATCTGCTTCTTCATTCCATTGCTGTGTCATTAACTTGTTAGCTAACAGCTCATTACAAGCATCAATAAAAGCTTTGTTTTTACTTTTTGTATAGAATGGATATAAAGTGTTTTTCTCTGACCAATTCGGGTTATAGTGAATAAAATAGATTGGTCCGTATTTCCCATCTGATTGAATTTCTCTTACTGCTCTACCAATTCCATTACCATCATTTGGATCATCTTTTGCATCAAAACTTATGGCATAAAAACCTAACACCAAAAACACATTTTTTGTAGAAACATAAAATCCCATTCTTTGGTGCATTACAGCATCTAAATCTTTTGCCACATCATCTCTTCCAGGTTTTTTGGTTCCATCAGTAATTCTATAAATTGGGAAAATTACATCTGGTTTTGTCCAATTATAACCATCAGCACTGCTTTGTAATAAGGTTTGCCCTGGCGGGATGCTTTCTCCTAATTTATCGCTTAAATATTCTACATAAAATTTATTGTTCCAATAAGCAATCATTGGAGCATGATTATACGTCCAACCAAAGTTTTCTGCCAATTCTGGATGTTCACGATTGGCACGGAATGTTTGAATGCTGTGTACACCCATAACAGGCGTTAATTGGCCATGATGATAATCTGCATTAACCAATGTTTTACCAGTATAACGCACAGTATCTTGCGCTTGCGAGGTATGTATCGCAAAGGCAAAAAATAAGATGATATATAGTTTATTCAATTTCATTTTTTTTAATTTAACCACAAAGACACAAAGAGCGCAAAGAATTTTAATGCTAACTAAGTGTTTTTTGTTTATCAATTCTCTTTTAACCACTATGACACAAAGAGCATAATAGTATTAAACCAAACTTTGCGTTCTTGGCGTTCTTTGCGGTTATCAATCTTTCTTTAAATCCCTCACAATCTTCTTCTCTACCCTCATTACCGTACCGTGTTTATGTCCTTCTGGTATTACCGTTGAGGAACTGATATCTTCAAAATTCTTAAAATCGTATGTTTTTAGTGTAGTGTATTTTTTATCGCCATAAGCATCATAATAAATCAAATACTTATTTCCTTGTCTTAAAACCGTTGGTCCTTCTGTTAATTTCGGAGTAAAACTTTCAGAAATATTGGTATAAGGGCCTAAGGCATTGTCGCTAAAGGCAACTTTTAAATTCCTATTTGGTCGAGTATTATCCTTTAAAACCAACACATAATCCTTAACTGCTCTTTTAACAATTACAGCATCAATTACACTAAAACCTGGGTCTAAGAATAATTTAGGTTCAGAGAACGATTTAAAGTCCTTTGTAGTAATTGAATACATTCTATGGTTATTATCCTCCTCCTCAATCCCCTTAGGGAAACGAAAAGGAATGGTTGATGCCCAAATGACAATAAATTGAGCATTTTCATCGTCATAAAAAATTTCAGGTGCCCAAACATTAACTGTTGTTGGCTCCTTTTGCATCACTGGAATGAATTTTTGCTCACTCCAATTTTTCAGATCTTTTGAACTTGCATAACCAAATCCATTATCTCCTTTCCAGCTGCAAGTCCAAACCAAATGAAATGTACCATCAGGTCCTTGAACAATAGAAGGATCACGCATTATTTTTTGTGTTCCAACTTCTGGTTTCAAGAAGATTTTATTCAGGTCAGTCCAATGTAAACCATCTTTAGCATATAACAGTCTTAATCCTTCATTAGCTGGTTCGTGGAATGATGTAAAAACATAAGTGTATCTTGAGCAAGAAGTTAATGCACAAGCCATTAAGCCAATTATAGCTATACGAAATGATGATATGAACTTTGTTTTTAACACTATTTGTTTCAATTATACAAGTCTTCAACTACGCTCAGACTTACACCGTTTTTTTAATTACTTTAGTTCCCATCGCTCTTAGCACATTGCTTCGTCTTTCTCCTCTCAATGACGAATTGGGTTTTATATTTTATCTAATATTAAAACCCAATCATTTCCATCTTTTGGTTCGCCCGGAGGATTAAAATTCTGAATGCCTTTGTTCTCTACTTCACCAATAGCGGTAGACTTTCCAGTTCTTGGATCATACCACAATGCTTTAACTTTTGTTCCATCTATCCTACCCATATTCAGGCTAAAATCTTTTCCTGTATAAGTATAAGCCATTACATAAGCTGCACCTCTGGTGGCAATTACTCTTTCATATCTTTCGCCATTTGTACCAGCAATTAAAGACTGATCTGGAACGCGATCAAAATAAGAACGAGAAAGCATTAAGTTTTTCAAATGGATCATCTGTTTGGCTCCTAGAGAATTCATAGCCACGAACCATTCATCGTGTGGTCCATAAGCTGGTTTTGGATCAGTTTTTTTGTAAAACTGCATGATAGAATTATGACCATAAGTGTAACCAAAAGCACCAGCAAAAACCGACCAGTATCCATATCTTCTTACGTCACTAGCAGTCCATCTTGGCTCTTTAGTGTTATGCAAACCTTGCGGAATATCCTCATAAGAAGGTTCTCCATCAATAGTGGGTTTAATTGGTTTTAATTTATAGTCTACATCAATATACTTCCAGTTGTCTTGTCCATAATGGTTTTTTTCATTTTTAGAAGTATCCTGTTCATATCGCCTATGTCCAGATTGTATCATGTTAAAGTCCATCCAATCTGATTTATGAAACCAATCAGAAGATGCGGTTCTTCCCCTTGGGTGAAAAGTTATCAAGTGATTTGGATCATTAGCGTTAAGGGTTTCGCCAATAGTTTTCCAAACTTGCATTTGTTCACTTCCCTTAATATCACCCCCATTTAACCAAACAATATTCCATTTGTTTTTATACCGATTTGCCAAGAACTTAGCATAAGTACCAGCCTGTACTTGCTTAACTTTCTTTTCTTTAACATTTGTGCCCCATACCGGAACTAATGCCATATAAATTCCTCTTTTACCTGCCTCGTCAATAATATAATCTACATGGTCCCAATAATCATATTGAATTGAGTCTTTATAATTATTTCCTTCAATAATTGCAGGTTTTGCTACATCAGCCCTCACTACAGAAGAATCTAAATACACATTTCTAGAAGGTACATCATGTAAAAGCATTACCTGTATTACATTAAAGCCTTTTTGCTTACGGTCATCTAAGTATTGAACGGCTTCTTCCCTAGTTAATCTACTAAATAATAACCATCCTGTATCTCCAATCCAAAAGAATGGTTTTCCATCTCCAGTCATCAAGTACCTGCCATTTTCTGAAATTTGCAGACTTTTAGGATCTTTTGAAATTTTTTCTGCTGCTTTTTTATCTTGGTTACAGCCAAATATGACAGCGCACACTAAAAGGATTAAAATTATTTTTTTTGTAAGCAAAGCCATAGGTTATATTTTGTTAAGGATGATCACTTCGTCACCACTCCCAGTTTTATTTATTTTGATAATTGAGCCTGCATTAACTTTCTCTTCTTTTAATACTGATCCATTTTTTGCATTCTGGATTTTAAGACTGAAACTGCCAGAAACTTTGCTTAAGTCGAGGTTAAGGGCATCTGCAGATGCATTGTATAAAATATAAGCTTTACCTACATTTTCTAAGCCATATTGTTTGGTACTTCCACTAGGTATAAATGGTTTCATAGCAGAGGCTGAAATTAATTGTTCATTATTAAGTCCAAAAACATTTGATAATGAACCACCTGCCATTAAAATTGCCCATCCATAGCCTGTATAATTATCACCAGAATAGATGACAGCTTTAGTCGGAAACTTAGTTTTGTATTCGGAAACGGCATGATAAACTTGCTCGAATGATGTCTTTTTAGGTTTTAGCAAGCGAGCATGCTGCCTAGGTGCTAAATTTTGCCCTCCTAGTGGTGCATAAGCTGTTCCATCTTCTTGATAATGCCAATACCTAATGTCTATTAAATCTATAACATTAGCCCTATTCGGATCTGCTAAAATTGCATCCTGAACATCTTTAGTTACACTTAAACCAATTATTGGATGCTTGCCTGTGGTTTTTTTCCATTCTTTAATGGTATCAATCCAGAACTGTACAAAGCTGATTGGACCAGTAAATTCTGCACCTATTAATTGGATAACTCCGTTGTTATCATCAAAATTTTCTAAACACTTGTAAATATAAGCTTTGTGCAATTTTCTTCTAACTGGGTCATTGATGTCATAAAATTGCTCAGCCATAAAAATGCGTTTATCTCCTGCATAAGGAACGGGTTCTGGAAAACCAGTACTGTTGATATTATTTGCAGTACGCCAAGGAAAATCGGCATAATGTGCGCCAGCCTCAATGATATTATGTTGAAAATAATTCTCATGAATTAAAACCAAACCTTTTTGATCGGCTAAGTTTGCAAACTGCTTTAGCCTATCCCAATACCAAAGATTGTATTTAGAAATATCATATTTGCTTAAACCATCCCAAGCTTTATCTTGCCCGCTTCGTGCAAATGGCAGTTCGTAAAAAGGTGCCCATACATCACCATCCATACGGCGAACACGTTGGTGATCATCTCTTCTTCTGTCGTACCAAAGTCCATAATTATGATCTAAAATCTTTACAGTTCCATTTTTCATCGAGTCAGTAATTTCAGCTAAGTCATCTGTTAGCCCTTTGCCAGAGCGCCCAGGAACAAAACGAGTAACATGTGGCTTGCTATTTTTAAACCCATAAGGTCTTGCACTACCATTCCACCATTGCACATCTTGCCTATTGCCAACTACTATTTCATTGCCACGAACTAACCAACCATTCTTTATGCTCATCATAGCAGCTAAGGTTGGGGTTGTAATCTTATCAAGTCCTATAGCCTCAATACTTTTAGCCTGATTTTTATCTGATGAGATTTTGGTCCTTTCTGAAGCTTTATCTATATATTCTGCAAGTGCTAACGCAGGTTTAAAAGCTATTTTGGTTAATTTTTCAGCCACATCCACAGGTGGACTGCTTGATGCTTCAGTTTCTACAGGTAATAAAATTGTACGACTGTCAGCTTCATTTCCAATTCTATCTTTTAACTGAGTGTAATACAAACTTCTAGGTTGAATTTGTTCATTAGACATGTCCCAATAGCCATCTCCAGCAAACTGTGCCCAAGTTCCAAAAGCCCAATTTTGTGCAGTTGGTGGCTGATAATTATCTACTCGAGCCGCACTGCATTGCCAAAAAACACTATTTGCTCCTGCCCAACCAGCTCCTTGCCCATCTTGTCCACGATTCATGAAACTCATTGCCTGACCATCAATATTTACTATATCGAACAAAGTACCTGATGCCCAACTATCAATTGCACCACTAAAGCTGAATGGTAAATAAGATTGACATTGCACAAATGCATTTGGCCCAGGTACGCAAAATCCTACCGCAAAATCATGTATGCCATATTCAGCATAAATTCTTTGAAAAAGTGTTTGCTGACCTGCTGTAAAAAAAGTATTTCTTCTTTCTCCACCAATTTCAGAAACTGGTGTTAGGGATTTACAATCTTCAACAGTAATTCTTTTTGCTGTTTCTGAAACATAAACTGCTGATCCAGCAAAATGTTGAAAAATGACTTGACGGATCCAAGCATCTTCCACGTTCTCTACACTAATAGCTGTCCAACGGTGATATTCATCTTTTAAATTATCTTTGTGGTAATCTGATTGAAGTTTTAAGTTTTCTACACCAGATTGAGTAATTCTTCCATCCCATTTGTATTTTGATATCGTTCCGCCACCATATTTTGCATCTAAAGCAGTTGTAATGGGTGCGTCAATACTAATCACATTTCCAGAAATATTGGTAATTTTTCTATCCCAATGAATATCTCTAGTTTCAGGTTTCCACCCTAAAGCACTTTCCCCACCACCAAATTCGGCAGTTTTAAGTGTTTCAATCCACTCTTTAGTAGACGGACGGTGAATTAAAATTTGCTCGCCAACTCTAAAATTAGCTGCATTACCAACAGAAAATTTCATCGCATTTACAGGCACATATTCATCTGTAATTTGAACAGCAGCTTCTTCAAGTCTATCTGATTTTCCTAAAATTCTAATCACACCAATTCTATCCAAGCCTGAAGCTTGAATTAAAGTTCCACCATTATCCATTCCACTGCCACGAAGTATAACTCCAGAAGCAGTGATTTTTAACGTTCCAGCAACTTTATACAATCCTTTTTCTAATAAAACTGCACCACGTAAACCATCTCTTCCAATCGGTAATTTAGAAACATAGTTAATGGCAGATTGAATTCTTAACGTCGCATCGCCCTCTTTAACAGGAACAAATACGCTTACAGGCGCTGTTGGAATTGCCTTTTCACCTGCCATGTAACCACTATAGGAAAAATCTGGGATTCGATTTCCGTATGTATCTGGTGTATAGGCTAGTTTACCATCTTTGCCTTTAAAAAGAGGTTTTGGTGGATCTATCTTTTTATTTTGAGCTGTAGTGGTTATGAATCCAAAACACAGTAAAACAGCACATGCTAGAGATATGTACTGTTTTACTGATTTTTCATAAAAGTATATATGATGTTTATTTACCACAACCGTGTTTTACAATAGTTAATTTTATACTTTGAGCAGCATGTAATTTAAGGTTTTACTTGATTAATTTCAACCAAACTGTTCAGATAAACTTCAATATTGGCGTATCCATTCTTCGCAATTTTTTCAGCATCAGCTGTATTTTTAGGGTCTAAACCATTTTTAACCTCCCAAGCATCAGGAATCCCATCTTTATCTGCATCTATATATGGTTTCCCTTTGTATTCTGGATAACCGCCAACTTGAGCAATGTCTGATATTATTCCTTTTTTGTATGAATCTGCTTGCAAACGACGTTTCACATAACTTTGCTTAGCTGGTAATTTTCCATCTGCTACATGTGTTATTTTTCCAGTTTTAACTTGCTCAACAATTCTTAAATCTACAGCATCTCTTTGAGGCAGCGTGGCGCCGGCATTCGCTAGAACATAACTGTAAGCTTGTTTGGCGTCAATTAAACTAACTTTTGCCATTGGTAACGGTGTGTTTGTTCTAATGGAGTCTAATAATTTCTTTTTATCCCCTCTGACTTCTGGCTGTACACCACCATCCCAATTGTCCTTTGTTACTTTCTCATTACCTTCAACAATATTGCCTGTTATATATGCTTTGCCAAAGGCGGTTGTAAACTTTTTGTCTCTACCTGATTCGGGTTTTAAAATTCTATAACTTATGGGCTCTCCTGCTGGAGTAATTGGTCCTGGTTTATAATAATTATTGATAAAGCTATAAAATGATGCATTATCTCCACCATCTGCACTACGATTCCACCAATTGAAAACTACATTATTTACAAAACCAAAATCACCATACATGCCTACAGAAGGGTTTCTGCTAATATTTGAAGCCCAAAGGTTACGCATAAATGTACTGTTTAAACCACCTATTGTACTTCCAAAAGCATGATTATAAGTGTCTAATGCCTCAGAAAAAATAGAGTTTTGAATAGTTACGTTTACTGTTGGCAGTTTTACAGGTTTAGAGCCATCTTTAGGGTCGTAAACGTGGCGATAGATAGACATATTTTCATCTAAACCCCAACTAGCAGAAACATGATCAATGATGATATTTCCAACTGGATTACCTCCAATTGCATCATCTCTACGGGTAACATCTGTCTCACCTCTACGAAAACGCATAAAGCGGATAATCACATCATGGGTATTTAACCAAACAGATTCTCCTGCTACACAAATACCATTACCTGGTGCGCTCTGACCAGCAATAGTAATATATGGAGCTCTAATAATTAATGGGGTTTTTAATTTGATGATACCAGAAACATTGAAGACAACTATTCTAGCTCCACCCTGTTCACAGGCTTCTCTTAAAGTACCTGGCCCAGCATCGGCTAAGCTTGTAACTACATAAATTTTTCCGCCTCGGCCACCAAAAGTGTAAGCACCACCACCTTCTGCACCAGGAAAAGCTAATAACTTTGATTGTGGTAAATCACTTGGTTTAGCCGCCCAAGGAATATAAGGTTTGCCTAATTTAGCTTCTGCATCTACAATGGGTTTAACCTTCATAAACTGAAGCTCGGAAAGTCTTTCGATCTCATTCAGTAAAGAATCTGCTTTCTTTTCCATCGCTTCTGGAATTACCGGATATTGTGCTGCTGCCAAACTAGCCATACATACAATACCTGTAAATAAGGTAAATGAGAATAACTTACGCATGATATTAAGGTTTTACTATACTAACCGGAACAACACTATTTAAATAAACTTCAATATTTGAATAACCACTTTTCGCAATTTTAGCTGCATCAGTAGCATCCTTTGGATTTAAGCCATTTTTAGTTTCATAGGCATCAGGTAATCCATCATTATCAGAATCTGTATATGGAGTACCTTTATAAACAGGGTAACCACCAACTTGACTAATATCTGTAATGATGCCTAGTTTATATGAATCTTTAGGTAAACGGCGATGTTCAAAGTCTTTCTCAGGTAATTTTACACCTTCGATATAATCAATTTTACCAGTTTGAACTTGTTTAATTACTCTTGTATCAACAGGATCTCTTTTAGGTAAATTAGCACCAACATTAGTTAAAACATAATTTTTAGCTGCTAAAGTAGGTAAGATTGTAATTTTAGCCATAGGGAATGGTTTAAAAACACGCATTGCTGCAAAATATGGCTGAGACTGTTCGTAAGTCATCAATTCGCCTTTTTTATCTTCTACTTGCACACCGCCATCCCAGTTATTCTTAGTTACTTTTTCATTCCCTTCAATAATATTTCCTTCTACATAAGCTCTACCAAAAACAACATAAGGCAATTTACTTCGTCCAGATTCAGGTTTTAAAATTCTATAGCTTATTGGTTCTTTTAGATTTGTAACTGGACCAGGTTTGTAATAGTTATTGATGATGTTATACAACGCTGTGTAATCTCCACCGTCAGTAGATCTGTTATTCCAGTTAAAGATAACATTGTTAGCAAAATTGAAAATACCATTCCATCCAATCGATGGGTTTCTAGCACCATTATCTGCCCAGAGATTACGCATAAATGTACAATTCTCTCCACCTAAGGTACTACCAAAAGCATGGTTCCAAGTATCTAAAGCTTCTGAGAATATAGAGTTTTGAATAGTGATATTAACAGTTGCTAATTTGTCTTCTATTTTACCAGTACTATCATTATACATGTGGCGATACATAGACATGTTCTCATCTAATCCCCAACTAGCAGAAACGTGGTCAATCATAATATTTCCTACTGGATTACCACCTATTGCATCATCTCTTCTACCCACAAAAGTTTCGCCTCTTCTAAAACGCATAAAACGTACTACAACATCATGAGTATTGATCCAAACCGATTCTCCCGCTACACAAACACCATCACCAGGAGCAGTTTGACCCGCAATTGTAATATATGGAGCTCGGATAATTAGAGGGGTTTTAATGCGAATAATACCAGCAACATTGAAGACAACTATTCTAGCGCCACCTTGCTCACAAGCATCACGCAAAGAACCTGGGCCACTATCGTTTAAGTTTTTAACAACAATCACTCTACCGCCTCTACCACCAAAGCTATAGGCGCCACCACCTTCAGCACCTGGAAATGCAATAATTTCTGACTGAGGTAAATCTGTAGGGCGACCAGCGAAAGGAATGTAAGGTTTGCCTTCTTTGGCTTCTTTTGCAATAATTATTTTAGCTTTTTCCCATGCAATATCAGATTGTCTGGTTGCTTCACGCATCATATCGTCTGAAGCTTTTTTAACATCAGCAGGTATATTTGGGTACTGGGCAAAAGAATATTTTGCTAAGAGGATTAATGATACAACCAGTAAAAGACTTAAAAATTTTGTTTTCATTTTGATTTGTTCATTGGTTAAATTAGTAATAATGGTTTTTTCCAACATAAAATTGGACATTATTTTTAGTTTAACCGAGTAATTTATATTGGTTAGAATGTATATTATATCTCAAAAATAAACGCTAAAAATGGCTATTTAATCTATCATCTTCTCAAAAGACTATACCATCTTACCATTGGCCCATTTATCGCGTAACAATCTTAATTCATTGTATCCTGCAAGTTACTAAATTGAATAATAAGAATTTATATATAAATGTAACATTTCCAAATAAAAAAAGGGATACTTTCGTATCCCTTTAACCAAATATACTAAAACACATAACGAGCCTATCGTTATAAGAACGTTTTTTAGTAATTATTTTTGAATCTTAATATCGAATACTATATAAGTATCCTTATTAGGTTTTTCTTGATTTCCATAAGTAATTTGCAAGGCACCATATTTACCTGCAGCAGTCTTAAACAAAATCGTTTTTCCTACGGCTTGAAATATGCTTCTGGATGTGCCTGATGCTAACTGCGTAACCCCAGTAGATTGCAATAGTGTAGATGAAGTAAGGTTTGCAAATGTTGGTGACGTTATTGTTTTCAGCAAAGTTGCATTTTTAGTAAAGCCACTAATGTCATAAATTGCTAGCGGAGCGGGTATTGGAGTTATATTTAATGCATAAATAGTATGTCCTTTTGGTGCTAACGGATTACCTGTTAGTTCAGGATCCCAGAAATAACCAAAATCAATTAAATTACTTTTTGTACCTACATTACTGTAACTAAATGCCTCATTAGTTGATAGTGAGTAATAAGTTGGATTAGTTTTGGCAACTGTATCTGGAACAAATAATTGCTTAATGGTATAAAAGTTCATATCATTAGCATTTGTTACCGTAACTACAAGTTTCCTTTCACCCATATAAATACCACCTTTATCTCTTGCTAAAAAACGATAGGTATAAACACCTGGAGCTGCATCTGCAGTAAAGCTCTTGTCGCTTGTAAAGGATAATTTATTACCAATAACAGTCTCTCTAGAAATTTCAGTAGCATTCTTAAATATCAATACAGTTTCCATTTCACTTTCTGAAGTTATTGTGAAATTAAATTTAATTACTGCATTAGGGGCTACGGTAATATCATTAGTTACATAATTTGCTCCTGGACTAGCGAAAGACACAGCAACTTTATTTGTATTCGGGATATCAATTTTTTTACAGCTAAATACTATAACTAATAAGCTAAGTAATGCTGAAAATATTATGTTTTTAGTTTTCATTTTCTTTAATATTTATTCAATTATACTTTAGCTTTATTATAATAGTGGGTCAAATGTTCCACCAGACCACCCAATGGTCTGTTCTATTTTAACAGAGGATGTTAAAAATCCTGTTGGTAATGGATAGAAATAATAGGTAGTTGGAAAACTAATCGGTTGCGCCGTGTCTAAACTTACCACTGATAATGTAAACACTTTGTTGATAACGTCAGAATTTGTAACAGTGATGGTATCTCGAGGCTTGAAAGCTTGAGCATTTGTAATGTCTAAATAAACCTTAGTTAAATCTGGAGTTTGTGGTAATGGCCCTGCTACATAAGGAGATTTCGGTGTCCATCTGTAACCTTGTCTAACTGTACCTGTTAATAAATGAAAAGTTCTTGTACGTCTTAAATCATCATAACGTTTACCTTCCATTGCAAATTCAACTTGACGTTCGTTTAAAATAACGGTAGCCAATTGTGTTGAGTTGGTAGCTAAATCTAAACCGTAATTCTTGGTTCCTGCTACAATACCCGCACGAGTACGTAACTTAACTAAAAGTGTTTTAGCTTCAGCTATACGCCCAGTTGCATTTGCGCTTTCAGCAAGATTTAGCAATACTTCTGCAAAACGAAGCTCAATCCAATCCATACCACTACCACCGCCTGTATTACTGTTATAAGCAGCACCTAGTGCAGTTATATTAGGATTTGAAATTCTTTTAATGTAAAAACCCGTGGCTGTTTGTCTACTGGCATCTTCTAAAATCCCTATGTAATTCCATTGCTTGCGTCCTGATTTTCCGCTTAGTGCCCACACATTTCCATTATAAGCAATAGAAGCATCAAAACGTGGATCACGATTTAAATAAAACAATGTTTGATTATAAGTGAAAGATGAAGAAGCAGCACTTGTAATTGGCACACCATCTTTAAGTGTATATGCTTGCACTAAATTCCATGTTGGTTGATAACTACCACCACCTGCAGTAGATTCTGAAAAGGGTCTTAATGCATTTTCGATATTAGTTCCTCTTCCAGGATTTGTAGTAATTGCATCGTATGTTCTCCACATTATTCTTTCTTTATTTCCAGTGGTTTCATCTGTAAAGATGTTAGCATAATTTGCTATCAAATCATAATTATTCGCCAACCCTTTATCATAAGCTTCTTTACAAGCTGTGTAAGCTGCTTCCCATCTGGTTAAATCGTTTGTTGGGTTAAACTGCGGACTTGCCCAGTACATTAAAACTTTTCCTTTAAGTGCTAAAGCAGCCATTCTGTTGATTCTTCCACCATCAGTACTTAATGGCCAAGTGTAAGGCAACCCATAACAAGAATCTAAATCTTTAACAATTTGTTTTACGCAATCACTCGTTTTTGCTCTTGGTACATCTAATTCATCAGTATTAATATCTTGTGACTTTATAACCAGGGGAACACCACCATAAAGTTTAATCAAGTTAAAATACATGTAAGCCCTAAAGAAATACATTTGTCCTTTTAGTTTAGCTTTTACTTCTGTACTCAAAGTGCTTTCTTCGATACCCTGAATAGCAAGATTGATACGTCTAATTGTAAAATATTGATTATTACCAGAACCTGTATTATTGGATGCAATATCTGGCACACTTGTTTCGGTTAATTGTCCGTATAACAAAGCTGTTGTTGCACCATTACTTTCATCTGAAGTATTGTGCAAAGCCCCAGCAATTGGCCAGTTTGGCATAACTAAGTCATATGTTTTATTAATGTATAAATTAGTTGCCGATTCTGTATTCCAAATATCAGGATCAAGACCACTTAAATCTCTTTTATCGAAAATATCTTTTTGACATGATAACAAGACCATGCTTAAAGCGATAAGTAAGAAGAGTTTATTAATTATATTATTTTTCATTTTGATATTTTTAAGTGATTTACATACTAATGTTTAAACCTAAAGAGATTGTTCTTAAGGTTGGATAATTTGCAAAAGAACTAGTGTTTGGATCTTTATAATCATAAGGATTATAAATATTGAAAAGATTAGTTCCAATTAAGTAAGCTCTAAATTCTGGAATTCTATATTTTTCAGAAATTTTCTTTGGTAAACTATAAGATAGTTGAGCATTGTTTACACGCGCTACTGTACCACTTACCGACCAGAAAGTAGAATTTTCTCTTGCCAATGGAGCATCAGCTCTTGGATATTTTGCATCAGGTGTTGTAGGTGTCCAGTGATCTGCCCAAAATGAAGGAGCAGATTGTGTTGTAGTAGGAACTTTTCTTGCCTCTGAGTCAATAAATTTACGTCCACCTACAGCTAGTGCAACATTAGTACTTAATCTAAAAGTTTTATACGAAACCCCTAATGTAAAACCGAAATTGATTTTGGTTGCTACATTCTCATACATAACAGTGATATCATTATCATCAATTACACCATCTTTGTTAACATCTTCAAAATCCATAAAACCAACTTGAGGTTTTTGTCCACCAATTTTATAGTTAGGATTATTAGCTAAAATTGCGTCTACCTGTGCTTGTGTACGAATAATTCCTTTTGCAAGGTAGCCATAGTTAGAACTTGTATATTTATTTGAACTTTTACCTATAGGCGCATCCGCGTATTCTGTTACCAAACCTAATCTAGATAAGCTATAATAAGATTGTATTAACTGATTATCACTTGTTCCTGCAATCGCATCTACACTGAAACCCCAATTGTCATTAATTTTATCGCGGTAGCCAACAGTGAATTCAGTTCCCCAAGAATTTTGAATACCATAATTTTTTAATCCAGAACTGATACCAACAGTATAAGGTAATCCTGTAACTGTGTAGTTGTCAAAACCGTCATAAGTATGTCTATGCCAAACATCCATAGCAAAGTTTAGTTTATTATCTAAGAAAGTTGCATCAATACCATAGTTTTGAGTAAATGCTTTTTCCCAAGTAATATCTGGGTTTGGATAAAGATTTGGATCTAAACCGTTTGTTACTGCTGTACCAAATAACATCCCTGTTGTTTGAGTAAAGCGTGCCAAATATTGATAAGATTGAACTCTATCATCACCTACTAAACCAACGTTTGCTCTTAGCTTTAATGAATTTACAAATTTAACATTGTCTTTAAAGAATGGCTCTTCACTCACTCTCCAACCTAAACCTACTGATGGAAATAAACCCCAACGTTTATCTGGAGGGAAGTTTGCCGAACCATCATACCTTGCAACAGCCTCTAAAATATATCTATCATTATATGAATAGTTTAACCTAGCTAAATAAGAACGTTTACCAGCTTCTCTTGCCCCATCTAATTGAGCAGTAGTTGTAGCAGCATTAAATGCAAAGAACTGATCTACACCAGGAATTTGTTGGCCATCACGGTAAGTTGCATATCCATCTCCACTAGATTCGATTTGCTCTGTTAAAACTAAAACATCAAAGTCATGTTTTTTAATTTTTTTGGCGTATGATAATGATCCTATTAGTTGATAACTACCGCTAAACGTAGTACCCATAGACAAACGGTTTGAGTTTGCAATGGTTGATGTTGGACTAGTTGTTGGTACGTTTGTATACAATAATCCATTTTGACCACCTCTAACAAAGTTATAAACCGTGTATGATGGGAAATATTGTTTAGCATTTCCAAATCTGTTAAACTTACCAAATTGAACTTTAGCAGCTAATCCACTAATAAATTTAGGCCTATATTCTATACTTGTATTTAAACTTAAACCTTGGTTATTGTTTCTTTCATATTCACCAGAATCAAATAAAGCTTGAGGATTCCAAGCACCCGGAGGGTTTGGTCCGTTTGCCCAGTTGTTAGGTAAGCCATTTATTTTTAATGGAACCCAAGCTGGAGTAAGAAATAACGCTCTCGTCATTAAATCTTCAGTATCTACACCACTATTTTTTAATGTATTTCTATCAGTAGTTGCATAGTCCATATTTAAGCTTACACTTGCTTTCAACTCAGGAGTTATGTTAGCATCCATACCAGAACGGATACCATATTTTCTAATGGAAACATCACCGAAATTACCATCCTCATCATAGTAATTACCACCAGCAAAAAATGTTACTTTATCATTACCACCACTAACGTTTATTGTATGACGCATTAAATGTGAAGATTTCCAAAGTTCATCATACCAACTTTCGTTAGGCTTACTTGCTAATAAATCTAAATCTGCTTGAGAAAATCTAACGTTATTTGGAGAGTTATTTAATTCAAAACCATCATTTAACATTTTAGCGTGCTCATATGCAGTTAATACATTTGGTTTTTCTGTAGATGTTGATGTACCAAAATAGCTAGAATAACTAATTCTAGGTTTACCTGGCTTACCTCTTTTTGTAGTTACTAACACAACACCTTTAGCACCAGCTGCACCATAAACTGCTGCAGATGCATCTTTTAAAAATGAAATATTATCCACTAAACTTGCATCCAAATTATCAAAGTCAGATTTTGTAGCAGTTAATCCATCAATTACAAATAATGGATCTGAAGTAAGACCCAATGACCCTGAAGCTCCAAAAAGTGTAGGATTTCTAATTTGTAGAGAAGTATTTGCACCAGGCTTACCAGAAGCAATACTTACCCCTAAACCTGCTACTCTATTCTGTAATGCAGCGCCTAAATTCGCAACTGGTAAATCTTCGATATCTTCTGCTTTAATGCTTGCTACAGCTCCAAGTACATTTGCACGTTTCTTAGTACCATAACCAACATTAACCACTACTTCATTAAGTGTATTGTTTTCTGAGATCATGGTTACATCGATCTTATTACGATTGCCAACAACGATTTGCTGACGTACAAAACCAATATAAGAAAATACCAGTACATCAGCATCAGACTTAACCTGAATAGTATACACACCATCTGCGTTGGTGCTTACATTACTTGGAATACCTTTTAGACTTACGTTAACTCCCGGTATAGGGCCAGACTCGTCTACTACTTTACCTGTAACCTTTCGGTCTTGAGCAAATAGAGATGTACTTACGAGCAACATTACCAGTAAGGACAATGAAATTTTTTGTAAAAATTTTAA
Organism: Pedobacter polaris; assembly: GCF_005116505.1. Classification (GTDB taxonomy): domain Bacteria; phylum Bacteroidota; class Bacteroidia; order Sphingobacteriales; family Sphingobacteriaceae; genus Pedobacter; species Pedobacter polaris. The sequence continues at coordinate 364,451 of NZ_SWBR01000002.1, read as the reverse complement.
GTTCATAATTTATTAATTTGGTTAGTTTGTGTTCTTATCTTTAATTATTTATTCTACTTAATAGAATTTAATTTTGCAGCTGCTGCTTTCCTTCGTTTTTCCCATTCAATGCCCTCCTTTTTTAAATCATAGCCTGCGGCTGATAAATAATTATTTATTTTACCCTTGTATTTTCCAAACCAAGCATGCTTTTTGTCTGATGATTCTGCATCCATGGCTTTTTCTCTAGCTTCGATTAGCCAAACTAAAATTTGTTTCTTTTGGTCTTCAGTAAGTGTTAATATTTGTTCTTGGTAAGCTCTATAGGTAAGTGGCACAACCCCATAAGTCATTCCGTCTTTTACTTGTTCAATTTGTTTAGCTGTTAATTGAGCTGACAAATTCTTTAGGTATTTTTTATGAAGTTTAGCAAGTGAAACATTAGCAGCCCTATTTTCTTTTGCTATTGCTGTATCTCTTTCTGCTTTATTTTTCTTATACTTTTCTTTAATTGATTTGATATTTAAATCTCTGGCAGTATAAATATCATTAAGATTGCTGTATTGGTCTCTAATGGTATTTGTTACTTTTTCTGCTTTGGCCTTATCATCAATAGCTAAAACTGCTACAATTTTAGCAGCACGTTCTGTAATTACTTTTACGTAGGTGTCCTTATCTGAAACGGGATTATTCTGTGCAAACGTATTTGTAACGTTTATCAATATAAAAAACAGTATTCCTAAAAACCTCATTCTCTTTTTAAATTAATTTCTTTTCTTAATTAAATTCACATCGCCACAAAAATGTACCGTTATCCCTAACTCATCCATTGCTGCTGCTTTAACTCTACATGCTTCATGGGCGCTTGCCTCATAATTTGCATAAACTACTTGAATATGATTTGCTTTATGCCTGGCCATCATTTGATCACGACTAATACCCTTTAAAACGGCATGCATTATTGGCCATTCTGGCGTTGTTCCATTCCAACGCCTGTTTGTTTCTTCAATGGGTAAAGCTACAACTTCTCCCACACCTAAATCACAATGTAATGCGTTATCGCAAACATATACCCTACTCCAAACTATAAACCCTGGTTTACTAATTCCTTTAAGTGTACCACCCCCTAATCTAAAATACATTGGTGGTTGTCTTTCACTACTTGCACCTGCATAACCATCAATAAAATGGGCAGGCGGTGCTGCTCCTGAAATTAAGAAAAGCCAAACAAATTCATTTATGCCTTCTCCTTTATAATGTTCTCCCCAGCGAATGTCATGCAATGTATTTTCTCCAGTCATACCCAACTCGTTCCAAAGTTTATAAGTTACTAATGTGTCTAAACCTGCACATTCATCTACTTCATTAAAATGTGGTAGAGCTTTTTTTGCATAAAGCTCTTTTCCTTTTAATGAATAAACTGGTGGTCTATCCTCATTATTTAATAAACCTTCTACTAAATCACTGGCAACTGTTAAGTCTTTTAAACCTTGTTGGTATTGAATTCCTATCGTATCACAACTAAAATCATCAGCTATACGTACTGCAGCAATATACATTTTACATTGCTCTAGAGTTTGCGTTTTAGTTAATTCAGTTTGTTCATTGGTTCCCCAATTAAATTGTATTCCTTTTTTTATTAACCAATTCAAAACCGCTTCAGCTTCTTTTTCTGTTACCTGAAGCATTGCTGCATATAGGGCAGATTGACTTAGTCTTTCTTTAAAGAAACCAGTTTGATGTAAAAGTTCATCAGGGATGATGGCATTGTACATTCCCATACAACCTTCATCAAAAACTCCCATTATTACTTTTCTATCTCTCAAGCTACGAGCAAACGTTCTACCTTTCTTTTCATCTGCTAATGGAATTTTACTGAGGCTAAAGCTTTTAACATGGCTTTGATCGTAACTTATTTTACCAGTAGAAAGCCATTCTTGTAAACCATCTGTGAAAAATTCGTCGTCAAAATTTTCACTCCATAAGGTGCTATAAGGAATTTGTGCTTTTGTTAAACAACCGTTAAGATTTAACATGCCAACTAGGCCTGGCCATTGACCACTCCAGTTTGCAACGGTTAAAATTGGTCCTTTATGTGTGGTAAGGCCAGCAAGTACATGGTGCGAATATTGCCATACACTTTCGGCTACAATTAATGGTTGGTTTGGGTCTATATCATGAAACACATCCATCCCCATTCTTTGGGAATCTATGAAGCCATGTTTTTTTGTAGAATTATAAGGATGAGCACGTCTTACAGTCCAACCAAATTTCTCAATTGCGGCAGTTAAATTACCTTCCATTTGAAGTTGAGCAGCCCAGCAATTTTGGTTTGCTGAGAGCCTTAAATCTCCACTTGAAACTAATACAATTTGGTTAAGTACACCTTGTTTCATAATTCATTACTGAACAAACAATTTATATAAAAAGAGTTTGTCGGTTTATATTTTGGTTATAGGCAAAGAGGCCTTATACAAAACTGAACAAAGAAAAACACTATTTACTCTAAGTTTTTACCAAATTAATATAGGATATTATCATAAAACACCCTACCTTTAGCTTTTTAGGACTTATGATTTGCAAAAATTATGAACACCTAAAAAACCAAATATTTATTTTTTATAATGAAACCTCACTTCCACAAAGTTCCGATTACTTTACAAAGTTCGTTCAGTATTCGACACGATATCAAACCAGATTTTGGCAATGTTTGGCACTACCATCCAGAGTTAGAATTGCACTATAATATGAAGGGAGAAGGTGTGCGATTTATAGGTGATAACATTAGCAATTTCGTGTCTGATGAGATGGTATTATTGGGAGAAAATTTACCACATACATGGCGCTGCAAGGAAGAATATTTTCAGAATAATCCAGACCTAAAAGTAGAGGCTATGGTTATTCATTTTTTACCAGACTGCCTTGGAAAGCATTTATTGAATTTACCAGAGGCTTACTTAATTCCTAAATTGTTCGAAAAAGCTAAAAGCGGAATGGTAATTCATGGTAAGGCAAAGGAAAAATTAGCAGTTTTGATGGAAAATGCCATTCATGCTACAAATTTAGAACGCATTATTATTTTATTAACCATCTTAAAAACTTTAGCAGAAACAGATGAATATGAGATCATTACAAGTAAAAATACGTTCTATCAGTCAAATGAATCAGAAACCTTAAGGATTAACAAAATTTGCACTTATACCCTTACCAATTATAAAAAAGATATCAGCTTAGAGGAGGTAGCCTCTTTAAGTAATTTAAGTATTACATCATTCTGTCGTTATTTTAAGCTAATGACTAAAAAAACTTATTATGATTTTTTAATTGAAATTAGGGTAAGTCATGCATGCAGATTTCTGATAGAAAACAAGTTACCAACAGAAATGATTTGCTTTAATTGCGGCTTCAATAACGTTTCCAACTTTTACAGACACTTTAAAAAGGTTACGGGAATGACACCGTTAGATTATAAAAGAAAGTATTTAAATGAATAGATAGTTCATTGGTATCATTGGTTCATTAGGATATCAAACCCCTAGTCGTCATTTCGAACGAGATTTTTCATCGAGGAGAAATCTCTAACGCTCTTTAGCACTGAACGGTCTATCGAAGGACCAACCCAGAGTCTTCGACAAGCTCAGACTGACAGGGTTTGAATGCATAATATCTACCTAGCATCACATTGAGTCTTTCGAAATATTGCTTCTAAGGCATGTCACCCTGAGCCTGTCGAAGGGTCTTGTGCTATAATAGATTCAGTAGTTTAGAAGGCAGATATCTCGTCGCTACGCGCTGTCGATATGACGGTAAACTTAAATAATCACCTTAATATTAAAATCATTTAGCAATGCTGTATAATCTTCAAACAGGCTTTCTACTTCTTTTACAATTTTAGGTGTAAAGACCCCTACATCCCTTCTAGTAAAGGTTGAAATATTTAATCCTCTTTTTTGAAGAAAATATTTAGAAACAATGGGATAAACATTATGCATTACATCCATATTGTCGATGATAAACTGCTGAACTACATTAACCTCATGAGTTAGGCTTTTATCATTATAATGATCGCATAACCAAACAATAAGCTCAGGAAAATAATTTCCTTGAATACAAGAAAGACCTGCAGATCCCGCTTTTAGAGACTCGACTGCATGAGCCATATATGCATCATACAATCCAAATTTATGCCCTTTTGTTAAGGCTAGCTTTTCCTTAATTTGATCGAGGTCTAAACTTGTGTCTTTGTGATAAATTACTCGATCTGTTGCAACAAATTGCTGTAATTGACTTGGTTTTAGAACTCTTTTATAAGGCACTGGACATTCATAAAATCCTAACGGAATGCCATCTGTTTGCTTCAGTAAATCAAAAACATTGGCATCAAAAACTTCGTCACTATCATTCTCATCGGCCAACAAACTGGTAATGGCAATTACGGCTTCTACCCCTGTATCATTTACGCTCTTCGCAAAATCAGCTTGCTTAGCAATTGCTCCACCAAACGTACCAGTCGCAATAACGGGAACTTCCCCACCTACAACGTTTATTACGTGTTTAATAGCCTGAATTCTTTCTACATCAGTTAATTCGAACATCTCACTCGATAAACAATTAGCGAATAACCCAGCCGCACCTGCTTGTAGATATACCTCAGTTAATTGAGTTAATGCAGTATAGTCTATATTTCCGTTGCTCGAAAAAGGCGTGAGCATTACCGGGATGAACCCTTTTTGTGAGTTTTCCATTGCTATTTAATATATAATTCGTTACTATTTAATGGTTGTTACCTGATTGATATCAACCTGTTGATTTTAAATTTTTATTTTTAATTCTAGTCAAGAAAATTCCTGTTAAGAATATGGTTAAAGTACCTACTACAATAATCATATTTTTATGTAACGGATTTCTAAACGTCTCGTATTCAGTCGGCAAGAGATAAGAAAAAGTCATCCAAATAATTACTGCTATACCAATTATTGTTGCCGTAATAGCTTCGTGATTTTTGGTCTGTTTGCTTACAATACCCAACAAGAACAATCCTAACATCCCTGCTGCAAAAATTCCTGAAAGCTCCCACCACACATCTAAAATGCTTTTAACCCCAATCATTGCAATCCCCGCTATCATCCCTAACAAACCAAAAACAACTGTAGCAATGTGTAAAACAGATAGATTTTGCTTTTCGTTAATGTCTTTTTTAAAGTATCTTTTATAAATATCTACTGTAAATACAGTTGCCGAAGAATTCATTCCCGAACTAATTGTACTCATTGCAGCAGACAAAATAGCCGAAACAATTAACCCAACTAATCCAATCGGGATCTTATTTACCATAAAATGAGGCATGATTTTATCGCCATAGTCTGCTGGAACCAGTGCATTTTGCACTTTAAGTATGTCGGCTGCTGATGCATTTAATGGTAATCTTTCAACTGCAACTTGATGTTTGATGGCTAAAATCAAATCTGGATTAACCTGATAATAAGCATATAAAGCCGATCCAATCACAAAAAACAAAAGTGAAGCCGGAATATATAACCATACACATAACCAAATTGACTTTGAAGCAGCTTTGCTAGATGATGCCGTATGGTAGCGTTGAATGTAGTTTTGGTCCATTCCAAAGTTATTCAGGTTAATGAAAAACCCATAAAGCAATACCACCCAAAATGATGAACTGACAAAATCTGGAGAAAAACTTCCGAGACTAAATTTATGGTCAGCTTTTCCTATTTCAATTACTTTTGCTATACCACCTGGCATATTTGTAATGATAAGATATAGGATTAATAATGCTCCCAAAGTTTTTATCACTGCTTGCACCACTTCAGTCCAAATCACTGCTTCTATACCACCGAGCACCGTATAAATGATAATGCAAATTCCCATCACAATCATTATAATTTGCATTGAGTAACCTGTTAGGGCTTGTAAGCTGAGGGCAATTCCGAAAAATATAGAACCCATTCTTGCCAATTGCGTTAACAAAAAGCAGATTACCGCATAAGCTCTTGCCCAAGGTCCAAACCTATTTTCTAAATGGGTATAAGCTGATATTTCTCCAGTGCTTCTGTAAAAGGGAACGAAGTATTTAGAGGCTATCCAAGCCGCTAATGGCATTGAAATGCTAAAAACAAATGCATTCCAGTTGGTTCCAAATGCTTTTCCGGGAACACCCAAAAAAGTATTACTGCTTAAAAAAGTTGCATAAATTGATAACCCTATCGCCCATCCAGGGATAAGTCCAGAAGCCTTTGTAAACTGCTCTGAATTTTTATTCTTTCGCGAAAAATAAACACCAACCAATATCATCCCTATGAGATAAATTACGATTATTGCTAAATCGAGAATAGGGAGACCCTTCATTTCTGGTTGTTCGTTTATAATTGGTTTAAACAAATATCAATGCATAAACAGCAGTTTTCATATCGAATTTTGTCTTTGTATTGTAGCATATTATCTAATTGAGTTACGGGTCAAGTAGCCAACCTAATAATTCAGATATTACAAATAAACGCCCAGACCTATAACCCACAACCTGTAACTCGTAACCCATCACTGCACATCTAAAGCATCAACATACAAACCTTTGGTTTCTGTTGGGATAATTCTAACTAAGTAACTTCCAGCATTAATCATACTGCCCGTATTGGTGTTGAAATAATTCCATTTACCTTCTTTAGTTGGGATAAATTCTACCAGTTCAGTTTTCATTACTGTACCATCAGCTGATAAAAACTCCATTTTCGCCTTCAAATTGTAGTCAAAAGAATTATGATATTTAATAGTTAGTGAATAAATATCAGCAACCCCTGTGTTTATTTTCCATTCTAAGACACTGCTTTCGTTGTTTTTAAAAACGACTCTTGCCCTGCCCATTAAGTCTTCTTTAACCAACCCCGCCCCTTTTAAATTAGCGTCAGTTGCTTTGTATGTTGTTACAGTTTTTAAATCGTAAGCAGGTTCTAAATTTGTTGGAGGAACGACAGCTACCGAATACATTTGCGTATTTAAACCCTTTAGGCCTAGTTTAATCTCATCACCTTTGGCAAACCTTTTACGGAAAACGTTAAACTTTATACCTGCATTATTAACCACAATTGATTTTGTATCCTCATAATTTGTTAACCAATCTAGTTTAGTTTTTTCATCTGCAATTACAAAAACATCAGCTGCTGTGGTTATTTTAAATGATAAACTTTTATTGGTTTTATTTGAACTTTGAATCCATTCGGCACCAAATAAGTTTGATGGTAATGAAGTAAATTCTATCTGTTCATCCGTATATTGTTTATCTCCAATATCCAACCAAGTCGAGTTTTCAATATTATTTGAATGCTCTATTATAGAATTATTTAAAGCCGCGAGTTTAATATTTGGGTTTAAAGTTGCTACTGCAATTGCTGAAATTACTGCTTGTCCGACTTTAACTTGCGGAAAAGAAACAACCATTTGTCCGGCTTTACAAAAAACCTTAACCGTCTTTTTTAAAATCTTATTAGTACCAACTTCCTTCCAAATGTCTAAATCTTTGATAACTGTTTTATCATTGATAGCTACATCAAATAAACGCATTCCTTTTGCATCCATTCCGCCTCCAATGCCCAGCCAAGGTTCAATAAAGTATAATTCGACCAAGTATTCTCCATCAGCAGGAATAGGGAATTGAAATTTCAATTGATCTCTTCCATACCTAAAAGTTTGAAATAATTTCCAATCTGACGTTCCCTTTATTGGGTCAAAAGTTCTTCGCTGACTAGCAAAAAAAGAAGGGACACCTGGGAAGTTGGCCGTCCAAGATGTTGAACCATATGCACCAGTTTCGGAGTCAGCTTGTTGATCTGCAGACCAAACTTTACCAAATTGATCAGTATAACTAGGTCCACCAGCATTTAAGCGATATAGGTAATGATAACCTTTTACGGGTTCTGTGATGTTTGTATTTTCAATTAAACTCTTAAAATTTGGTGATTTCGGCAAATTGTTTAAAACAATATAATCTCTAGCAACTGCCTTTCCATTTACATAACCAACTGCATAAAGTACATTATATTGAATAGTCGGGCGATCCCATTGGAAGTGACTTCCAATTCCTTTTCGAGTTCTTTTACCTAACGATTGCTGATTAACATCGTTAAAAAGTTCAACTTCATCGCAATTTGAATATACTGTAATGCTATCTTTTATACCAGGAGTTAACCAACGATTTGGCCATGTATGCGATACAATGTAAACCATTGGCTCGGTTTGTTTTGGCGCATAATTTGCCCTAAACATGTAATAAACATCAGTAGGCTCTTCCCAAGGCGTATACATTCCTTTGTAATTTACGGGGCCAACCCTATCTAAATCTCTTAAGCCTTCACCACCTTGTACCCTACCTGGATTGTCGTGAGAACTGTACAGCCAGAAATAATGCCCTGCAGTTTTATCCTTAACACTTTCTGCCAAGCGAACTTTTGTTTCCATTAGTTCGGTCATATAATTTTCAGTATGTGTTGGGTTTTTAGCCTGTGGATCTGCCGTATGCAAATCTAAAGTTCTCCAAGCACCATACTCGCCTACTAAAACCTGCTTCTGCAAATCATCTCCATAGGTTAGTGGGTTGCCACCGTAAGTTCCAGTCCAGTTTTGAGGCACATCCCAATCAGTTCCTTTGCCGCCATTACAAGTAGTTACTTTACGTTGTGATGAAGCGGTTGGGTCTAACTTTCTAATCAGTTCTGTACATTCTCTAGCAAAATCTTCTGGCAGGGTACTTTCATTTTCTAATCCCCATAACACAACCGAAGGACTATTTCTTCTCTCCTTTACCCAATCTGTTAATAACGATTTAAAGTTCTTTCTAAACTCTGGTGTATCGTACCAAATGTGAGCAGCCATTTGAGTCCAACTTAAAATCCCTAATTTATCCCAATAAGTTTGATAAAGTAAGTTGTGTGGTTGGTGCGCATCGCGGAAAGCGTTAAAACCAGCAGATTTAATTTGCATCACTCTCGAACGAATTTGCTCGTTGCTAAAAGCGTGGCTCTGGCCAATCAAATGTTCATATTCTGCAATTCCGTTGATGAAAACCGGCTTTCCATTTAATAGAAATACTTTCTGATTTGCTTTATCGCCAATTGGCCAACTGATCCATCTTATGCCGTAAGGTGTATTTAATTCGTCTACAACTTTGTTATTTTCAATGATTTTAGTTTTAACTGTATACAAATACGGATTTTCTAACGACCATAATTTAGGGTTAATCAGTTTATCTGATTGTTGAGTTAACACTAAATCTTTTCCAGCAGCAATTTTTTCATTGCGTTTTAATTCAGTAATTACTTTGCCAGCTCCATCTACCAATTGGTTAATGATTGTGATGGTTTTGGTTTGAGAGCCGTAGTTTTTTACAGTTGTTTCAAAATTAAGCTCAGCTGATTTTTCAGAAATCTGATCATCATTCCAAATATGGACACCAAAAGGCTCAATTCTAATTTCGTTGGTAACGATGAGATGTACTGGTCTAAAAATCCCCATTGGTTGAGAACCCTCGGAAAAACCTCGCTCGGTTGAGCAGCCACCATCAACCCAAGGTAAATCTTGAATATTTGCGGGATGATCTGCCCGAACTGCCAATAAATTTTCTTGGCTATTAAGTTTGATAACAGAAGTTACATCAAGCGTAAAAGTTGTTCTTCCGCCAGCATGATAACCAACTTTTTTACCATTTAACCAAACTGTAGCATAAGACCCTACCCCTTCAAAATAAAGAAAAAATCGCTTTCCTGTTTTTACTTCATTGCTTTTAAAGGTTTTTCTGTACCAAGCATAACCGTGTTTGTTGCCGTGGAGCTTTCTTTGGTAACCTTCATATTGGTCCCAATTGTGAGGAACATTTACCGATTTCCAGTTAGAAGTTTTGTATGGATTATTTTCAAATCCATTATAAGCGCTGATGTCCTTCTCATCAGCTATGCTTAACCAATTATTGTTGAGTAAAATGTCTTTACGTAGATTTTGCGCAAAAGCTTCGGGGGCGAATGAAAGGATAAGAATAACTAATAATACTTTTATATTTTTCATAAATAACACACTTGCGTCATTGCGAGGCACGAAGCAATCTCATTCGTTAACTAGTTCTGCAATCGCTTTAAGATTGCTTCGTACCTCGCAATGACGATTTACTTTAAAGCAATTTTAAAGCTCCATTCAGTTTATAAGTCTCACCCATTTTTGTAGCAATGCTGATCATTTGATTTTTATAACGAATTATACAAGTCCCACCAACTTTTGATTTAACCTCCACATTTTCCAATTTTCCGTTATTCCATTTCAAGCTTAGCTCAAAACCTCCTCTTGCCATTACCCCCTTAATTTCTCCAAAGGGAATAGCATCTGGCAACGAAGGTAAAAGTTCTATATAACCTTGATGACTTTGTACAATCATTTCGGCAATACCTGCAGCTCCTCCAAAATTTCCATCAATTTGAAATGGTGGGTGCGCATCAAAAAGATTAACATACGAGCCTGATGCTCCATCAGTTGCTGGTTTCAATAACATTTTAACCAAGGTCATAGCGTGATTGCCATCTTTAAACCTTGCCCAATAATTTATTTTCCAAGCCAAGCTCCAACCTGTGGCATCGTCACCACGATATAAAAGCGATTGTTTAGCAGCTTCCATCATTTTGGCATCTTTATCCCATGTTATATCGTTACCAGGATAAACGCCCCACAAATGCGAAACGTGACGATGTTTATTAGTCGTATCGTCTTTATCCTCTAACCATTCTTGCAACTGCCCGTATTTACCAATTTTATTAGGGGCAATTTGTTTAACTTTTTCTTGAAGTGATTTTCTTAAACCTTCATCAACCCCTAAAGTTTGTGAGGCCTCAATACAATTGTTAAACAATGTTCTAATAATTTGATGATCCATTGTTGGGCCAGCAACTAAACCACCATTTTCAGGAGAATTTGAGGGAGTACTAATCAACCAACCTGTTTTTTGGTCTTTCACTAGAAAATCTTCAAAAAATTGCGCCGATTGTTTCATCATCGGGTAAGCCTCTTCCTGTAAGAACTTTTTATCTCCAGTAAACAAATAATGCTCCCATAAATGCTGACATAACCAAGCTGCACCTGTAACCCAAATACCGTGGTTAGAAGCATTTATGGGTGCAGTTCCGTTCCATAAATCTGTATTGTGATGTAAAACCCAACCATTTGCATTGTAATATTCCTTGGCAGTTTCTGTTCCTTTAACAGATAATGCTTTTATTTTGCTAAACAATGGTTCATTTAATGCTGATAGATTTAAAATTTCAGTCGGCCAATAATTCATCTCCATATTGATGTTGGTAGTGTATTTACTTCCCCAAGGTGGAGACAATAAATCGTTCCAAATGCCTTGCAAGTTTGCTGGTTGTCCGCCAGGTCTTGAACTAGAAATTAACAAATACCTACCATATTTCATATACAAAGCCATAAAAGCTGGGTCGCTAGCTTTGGCAAATTTTACCAAACGCTCATCCGTTGGTAATTTTGCATTTTCAGCAATCCCAAAGTTTACATCGAATGTTTTGTAATAACTCTGATATTCTTGAATATGAGCCTGTTTAATTTGATTATAAGTTTTTCCTTTTAAACTTACTAATGCTTTGGTATTGGCGCTTACGGGATTTCCTGAAACATCATCAGCATTGATAAAATTAGTTCCTGCAGTTAAGTATAAAGTAACTTCATCAGCATTGCTGATATTTATCCTCTGATTTACGATTTTCAGTGTTCCATTCTTTACCACTGCTGTTAATCGGCTTTCGCCTTTTAAAGCACCATCCTTAACTTTTACCGAGATAGAAATTGTATTGTTATTTACAACCTTAACAATGGAATGTAAATGAGGACTTGACAAACCCGCTTCAAAAGTAATCGATTTGGTTTTATTGGCAGATAAATGAATTACAACGGCTTGATTTGGTTGACTAGCAAAATATTCTCTCTTATAATCAACTTTGTTTAAAGTATAAGTTGTGGTTGAGATAGCCGTTGATAAATCTAATGTTCTTTTATAGTTCGATACTGTAGACTTATCATTTTTGAAATACAAGTTTAAATCGCCAAATGGCTGGTAACTTGCTTGATATTGAGCAGTTGCAGGTGGCTCTTCATTTTGAATTTTATATTTCCACTTTTTCACCAATGAAACACCATTTTCAATGTTAGAACCAACAGGATATACTCCAATATGTCTTTTTGTGTCTTTGTAGCCAGCAATTCCACCTTTATCATAATAGTTTAAAACTTGTATGGCGATGGTGTTTGTTCCTGCTTTGATCAGCTTTGCTGGAATGGTATATTTTCGTGGCTCTGTGTTATCAGTATTGCCAACCAATTGACCATTGATATACGTAAAATCCTGGTCGCGAATTCTATTTAAATCTAAAACTAAATCTTTCCCAACCCAGTTTGCTGGCACTTCAAAAGTTGTTCTAAACCAAACGGCACCATCTAAATTTGATAAACCAACAATCTCCCAACCTTCATAAGATGGAACTTGGAGGGTTTTCCAAAGTTTATCATCGTATCTTTCAGCCGAAGGGTTTCCTGTAATCCCTTTTCCAGCTTTCATTTCCGAAACCCATCTGGTTTTATCTCCTGCTTCACTTTTTGAACCCATAAATTCGGTTTCAGCTAAAGTTTCTGCTTCCTTTTGTTTACCTTCAAAAAGCAATCTTCTGATTTCTTGAAGGTATTTAGAGGCACCTTTTTTATTGTAGTTCCTTGGTTTGCCTGACCATAAAGTTTCTTCGTTAAATTGAATATGATCTTGTGAAATACCTCCAAAAATCATTGCACCTATCCGTCCATTGCCTATTGGCAAAGCATCCGTCCATTTCTCTGCAGGTTTATTGTACCAAAGGTGATGGTCTGTTTGGGTAAATGCATTATTGCTCAAGGCAATAAGCAAAAACAATGTGAGGACAATATGCTTGGTTTGATTAGTCATTGTTTTTTTAATATAGTTTATTAAACTATTTTCGTCATTGCGAAGGTCGATTTTTCATCGCCATGAAGCAATTTTTCCTGCTTGATAGATTGCCACGTCGTTCCTCCTCGCAATGACGCACATATTATTTATTTATCTCCAGAAATAACTGTAACCTCTTCCTTTACATCAGCTTCTTTTTTAACGGGAACTTTAGCATTTCTGAAATTGTTATTGCCCAGGCTAATATTCTTTGTATCTGTTCCACTCAAACGTAAATAAGTCGCTGTTCCTGTAAATGGATTTGAATTGTAAATAAAAGCATCGTTCACATTTTTCAAATCTAAAATTGGTGAAATTGCTAAAGGCGTGTAACTTTTCACATTATCGATAGTTAGGTTATTTACTTTCGAAGCAATGATGGAAGCACCTATTTCTGTATTGATTTGGACGTTGTGGAACTCAATTCTATTAGCACTAGAAATATTGAAACCAGATTTAGCATCTAGATTGATATCACTGAATGTGATGTTTTCGATTGGCATCTCTTCTAATCCATTTAAATATGCAGCTTGATTTACTTGCCCTGTTATATTGCTAAAATGAATATTCCTAAATCTGGGTGTTCGCTCAGAAACTGGCTCAAAATTGGTTTTTGCATACTGTAAATCGAGTACTATGGCCTGATCCCTTATGTTTTTCATCACAATATTGCTTACCCTAATTTCTTCAACAATGCCACCTCTACCCCTTGCTGATTTTATTCTAATTCCACGATCTGTACCATCAAAAACACAATTAGAAATGGTAATTTTTCTCACATCACCACTCATTTCGCTGCCAATTACCACACCCCCATGACCTGATAACATGGTACAGTTGGTAATGGTATAATTTTCTGCCGGAACAGCCATTTTTCTACCTGGCCCATCTTTTCCTGATTTTACCGTAATACAATCATCGCCAACGCTTATATGGCAGTCTGAAATATGAACGTTTTTACAAGACTCTGGATTGATGCCATCTGTATTTGGTGCATTTTTATGCGGATTAAAAATGGTAACCGCATGAATTTTTACATTTTCACAAAACTCTGGATTGACTGTCCAAAAAGGAGAATTACGAATTGTAATCCCTTCAATTTGAATGTTTTTACTGTACATAAATTGAATAAAAGGTGGACGTAAAAAGCCACGTTTCATTTGTTTCGGGTCGTCTGGCAAGAGGATATCCTTATTTAGTTCATCAAATTTAAGTTGCCATTTAGAACGAGTTTGCCCTTCTTTGTAGCCTTCTACAAAATCCCACCATTTTTTCCCGTGACCATCAATAATCCCTCTACCCTTAATAGCTATATTTTCTGCTTTGTAAGCATAAAAAAGTGGAGAAAAACTGGTTACATCTACACCTTCATATCTGCTTTTTACCATTGGTAGGTATTGATCAAAATCATCGCTAAAGTGGAGTTCTGCACCAGCATCAATTAAAATGGTAATATTGCTTTTTAAATGAATTGGTCCTGTTAAGTATTTACCTGCCGGAAAATAAACTGTCCCTCCTCCTTTTTTAACAGCTGCATCGATAGCGTTTTTAATAGCTGTTGTGGCTAGTTTACTACTGTCGTTTTTTGCACCGTAATTAAGCACATTGTAATAGTTTTGTGCATTTGCGGATATGCTCAGACTTGTAAGTAAAGCAACTATTAATGATTTTAAGATATATTTCATTTTGTTCTTTTTATGCTTTGTCATTCCGATTTTGGAGGAATCAATTAAGTTAAACTCTTTTAATTAGATTCTTCTCTGCGCTCTGAATGACAAAACGTTTATATCGTCATTGCGAGACTCGATTTTTCATCGAGGCGAAGCAATCTTTCCAGCTAAGTTATTAGTAAGAAAGATTGCTTCGTCGTTCCTCCTCGTAATGACGATTATGTTATTTTATTTCATTGCAACTTTAACCGGTTTCAAATCAGCAGTTTTGTAAATTAATTTACCATTCACATAAATCTGAAACCCTTTTCCTTTATTGTATTTCTTTCCTGTTTTATCCCAAAGCAAGGTAATTGTTTTACCATGATAAGAAATTCTATCCAACATAAACCAATCCCATTGCCCTTTCGGTATTAAGGGATAAATTTCTAAAATATTGTCAGCTCTAGGTTTAAAGCCGATTAAATCATTAATTACTAAATCAGCAAAAGTAGAGTGGTTGTAGAAACTACTTCTTGGGTTATCACCCTTTAGCCATTCGCCATTTTTCTCATCTTGATATTCACCAATATAAGGTTTGCCATTCTTGGCATGAGACTTAGCGTACTGCTGCAATTCAGTATAAAAAACCTTTGGCGTCATTTTACCGTGGTTTTTGTAATTAACCAACAAGTTCGACAATCCTTTTAAAGTTTGTGAGGTAGCAAACGGCCATAAAGCACCGTCCCATTCACAACTGTGTCCTGTTCCACGAGTTCTAAATGTTGGTTCTCTTCTTTCGGCAGTGGTTAATCCCCAAGGTGCTTTAAATCCACCAGTATCTAGTAATTGATCCCAAGCTCTGGCGTAATTGGCATTGTCATCTGGCAAATTAAAATCCCAAGGAATAAAACCAATAGCTTCTCTGGCTTTTGCTAAACCACCTTTGGCATTTCTAGTTTTAAAAAACGAAGTCGATGCATCCCACAAACTATCTTGAACTAGCTTTTTTAATATTGCTTGTTTAGCTTGATACTTTTGTTTTAAATTTTCATTCTTCAACAATGTTGAAATATTAACTAGCGCCTTTGCATTTGCATACATATAACTGTTAATGGTTGGTCGGTTATTTTGGTCTTTTCTTGAGCCACTCACAGATTCTTCCATCCCATCTTTTACATCGTGTTGCCAAAACAAGCCGTTTTTAACTTGCCTTTCTGTTTCCCATTTGGTATAATCTGCATCTAAAGCTGGGAGAATACTTTTTAGAAATCCAACATCAGGTTTTACCAAATAATTTTGATAAACAGCGTCATCAACCCAACTACTAAACTGATGGAAACGTTGCTTAGTCTGACCAACATCTGCTTTGTACAACCAAAAATTGATGTATTCTTTTAAATAACTGTTATTCTTCAGCCATCTACCCTCATAAATATGGTGGCCTAAAGCACAGCTGATGGAGTTATACTTACCTGCATGTTTTACTGGCTCAATAAATTCTGTGAAGATGAAACCTTCTGGAGTTTTAACCAAATGTTTTCTAAATGTCCACCAACGGTAATAATAATTCTGTTCGATAATTGGGTCTGGACAATCTAACAAAGGCACATTTGCAGCTAGCCAATCGAAAGCTTGTACATTAGGTACAAAATTTTTAACCGCCTCTGTGTCAATACCATTGAAATAAGTTACATACTTTTTCAGTTTAGCTGTACTTAACAAGTGTTGCTGTTGCGAATAACCAGTTGCAGTTAGCAGTAGCAACAACAATGTTGATAATATTTTCTTTTCTTTTCTCATTATTCAAATAGCCAATCTATATCTCTTCCACGTCCATCGAGACCTGCATTAAAAATTCTTAATTCTTGTTTGTCATCTATAAAACCCAACACCAAACAAGCACCTTTACTTAAATTTAAAGTATGGGTACCAGCAGCAAATGAGTAGGCATGTACATTTACTGGCGGAAAGCCATTTACAATTATTCCATTAGAAATCTTGATTTCAGATTGACCATAATTGTTAGCACTTGCATCTATTTCTAATTGTGGCGCAGGAGAATATTTAGGATTTTTCTCATTAAAGAAACCAATCAATAACTTAACAGGTGTTTTTGTAGTGAACTTAATTTCTGTTCCGGCAGTTATTTGTTGTTTTTTAGCAAACTGAATTCCTTTTAAGCCGATTAATTTTTCAGTCACTTCTTTTATTTGAGAAGTTGTATCAGTAAATACAATTGCTGATTTATCGATTATATAAGTCTGGTTATTAGAAAGTAATTGTACATCAGCATTTTGAAAAGGAATAATTGATGCTACAACTCCAGGCTTAATAGATTTTAAAGAATCGATACTTTTTTTGAAATGATTTAATTCTTTAGTGTAAACAGGCAACATTTCTTTCCAAGTGATGAAAGTTTTATCTACGCCACGCATTGGTATTTTACGTTGTTTGGTCTGCATACTGTTGGCATACAAATAATCGTTTTCTGTTAGCTTAACCAGTTCTGTATAATAATCAACGCTCTTTTGTAATGATGGCAAGGCTTTTTCCAAATCCTCAACTTTGTTAGAATATTTAAATCTTAAAATCCATAATGCACTTTTAACCTTCTCCGCATAAAAATTTGCCATTGCATCATAACAATACATGTCATTTTTAAGCCTTCTAAATTCTTCTTTATCCTTGGTAACAGTGGTTGATACTTGGTTAATTGATGCTAAAGCTTTTTTCCCATGTTCCACAACTTCTTTTGCAATTTGTATTGGAGTTTCGCCAATATGAGCCTGTTTATTCCATTCTTTTTCAGCGTATTCGATAATCATTTCTCCTTCTGGAGCTTCTGATTCATACATCAATGTAAATACACCATAACGGTAAGGATTTATGAGTTGTGTCATCAACATCCCTAAGGTTAAAGTTTGGCGGTTACCATCAGTTATTCCGTAACGTCTTAACAGCTTCGGAGAAATCTCACCCGACTCCTCATATGCATTTAAAATAGCCTTCCCTCCTGTTAAGTTTGTGCCGTATTTGTTCGCCAATTGGTTTCCCAAATAATTAATCTCTTCGTTCCTATCGCGATTAGCATTCCAGGCATACCTTGCCCATTCTTTGTACCATATCCAATCTCTATCTACTTGTAATTGTCTTTCTGCAATCTTATCTGCTGTGTAAGGCCAATCCCAATAACCTGATTGTGGATATAAATGCAACCCTTTGGCCCCATAAATTTTGTCCATTGCTTGTACAGATTTCTGTATAAAATCAGCAGAACCATATCTAAAAGGCTCTAAATTTGCAAGAATGTGTACGTTAGAAATGTTCATTGTACCAATTCTGCTCAAAGTTCTATTCAGTTCTGCCCAAGCACCTCTTGGTGCATAGGTAGTTAATGCCTCTCCATTGAACTTATTTTCAGTATACAAATTCTTATAAATTGGCAGCGCTGCTTTCATTACCGCAGGTGCATCTGTATCATGTGCACGTAAAACGATTGGAGGTTCTTCTTTAATTCCAGCAGCTTTTAATCCATCCTTTACACCAGGAATAATCGTTTTGGTAAACCAATCAATATCATCCTGTCCAACACCTTCCATCGCCTCGCCTAAAGCCACCATTATACCTACGTTAGGGTATTTTTGCACAAATGCAGCAATTGATTTCTGCGTATAATCAGCTATCAAAGGAATGATGGGACGATTTCTATCTTGAGTTTTTAGGTTATGTTTTTCTGCAAAAGGTTTAGGAATGATGATATTATAAAACATCTGGATTACCCAAATCCCTCTTTTATCAGCCTCTGCTGTTAAGAAACGAAACATTTCCTCATTCTTCTTAAAAGTAGCTTCATCAACTTCCAGAGCATAAGGATAGTCTTTTAACTTCACCAATGATGAAAATGGATGCCCATTCCACAAATACAATGAGTTAAAACGATTATCAACCATCATATCTAAATACTTTATCCATAGTGCCTTATCGTAAAACCAAGGAAAGCTTTCTGGCGTGTAGGGATATTCATAAACATCTCTACCAGGTAAATAATCTGGTTTTTGGAGACCAATGCAAGTTCCTCTTAATACCATTTGAGGATGGTCAGTGATGGAAAGTTGAGATGGGATTTTTCCCCCAGATGTGATTTTCTCACTTAAATCTACACAACCATACAAAGTTCCAGAATTATCTGCTCCAATAATATATAGTGTACCATCTTTATCGTAAGAGATAGAGAAACCTTCTTTCCCTGCTGTTAAAGCATTATTTTTAAAAGAATTTGGAAGTAAACTAACTAAAACTTTATCAGTTGCAGTACCAATTACAATGGAATTTTTTCCTTTTGGTAGTTTTTCTTTATAGTTAATAACGGTAAGCTTTATTTCATAACCTGCTTTAATTAAATTATTAAGCAAACGTTTTGTTCCAAAACCTACTCTTTGTCCACCTTGCGAAGAAATATAGATATTTTTAGATTCCTTAGGCAGCTTTGCTGCTTCAGTAATTATAGGAGCTATAAATAAAAGGGAAATAAATATAATGAAATTTCTCATTCAATTTGGTTCAAGTATTTTTAAACTTCTAACGGTTTAAAACTATATTTGGTTATCAATATTATTTAAATATAAAACTAATATTCAAATATAAGTAAATACATATTTTGTTTAATGTAATATTTCTGCAAGTTAATGTAGCATATTAGCATTTGAAATTTGTTAAAGTATGTCATAAGTTAATATTACCGCAGAAAATTGCAGATTTAAAAGAACGCTAATGTTCGGTGAGCCAAGTCGGTTCTTATCTGCGAGAAAAAAAGCAATTTCTAAGTTACTGTCAAGTTTTACAATTAAATTGTTTGGTTCACATGGGCATGCATCATGGCATCAAATTAAATGACAAGATTAATAACAACTACAATAAACACGATAGTTAATACACCAAAAAAACAGTTACTATAATCTTCGGCATCGAACAAATCATAACGTTTCATTTTTTTTGGTTGATACTTTGATCCAATTATAGAATAAAAACCTTTTTTAACCAGTATACCCAGATTCACCAATATTAACTTACCTATAACGTAAGTAAATATTTCGAACAAAAACATCATAGATCTCGATTTAGTTTATTTTGATAAACTATGCCAATATAACATAATATTTAGGCAAAAAAATACAACTTTAAATACCTTATTACTAGTTTATTTGTAAACTTGGATAATTTATAATCTGATATGATTTATAAGCTAACATTGAGGTAAAATATATCATTAGATTATCCATAATATAGGGTGAACGATTTGCAAGCGTTAACGATGGAAGCGGCCTCTCCCGATTCTTTATCGGGAATACAGCGGATCCCGAATATTCGGGATTAAAACGCCCAAATAATTTTAGAATATTAAAACTAAATATAAATATGTTTTCATTACAAGGCAAAAAAGCAGTTGTTACAGGGGGTGGAAGTGGAATTGGGAAGGCAATTGCAACTATATTAGCTAAACAAGGTGCCGAAGTGCACATTATAGAACTGGGAATTGAACAAGCTTCAGCTTCACTAGAAGAAATTAAAAATGCTGGAGGTACAGCTTTTAGTTATGCTTGTGATGTTGCTAATCATCAAGCTGTTGTTGATGCTTTTAAAACAATCGGGAAAATTGATATTCTAATTAATAATGCAGGAATTGCTCACGTTGGAAAAGTAGATACAACTTCAGAAACCGATTTTGACAGAGTGATGAATGTAAATGTAAAAGGAGTTTATAACTGTTTACACGCTGTAATTCCTCAACTTCGTTTAGCTGGCGGAGGTGTGATTATCAATATGGCTTCTATTGCAGCTTTAATTGGTTTGCCTGATCGTTTTGCTTATAGTGCTGCAAAAGGTGCTGTTAAAGCCATGACAATGAGTATTGCAAAGGACTATATCAATGAGAATATCAGATGTAATTCTATTTCTCCGGCAAGGGTTCATACACCTTTTGTTGATGGATTTTTACAGAAAAATTATCCTGACAATATCTCTGAAATGTTCGAGAAATTATCAAAATCTCAACCAATTGGCAGAATGGGCAAACCTGAAGAAGTTGGCGCTTTAGCTTTATTTCTTTGCAGTGATGAAGCAGCCTTTATTACAGGATGCGATTACCCAATTGATGGTGGATTTACGACTTTAAATAATTAAATTATACAAAACTTTATAGAATGAAATTAATAAGATTTGGCGAAGCTGGAGCTGAAAAACCGGGAGTAATTATAGACGAGAAATACTACGATGTATCTGGTTTAGTAAGTGATTATGATGAAAACTTCTTTTCGGGTGATGCGATAAAAAAACTAGCTGAAGCAATAAAAACCGCAGATTTACCTCAAATTGATAAAGAAGTAAGATTAGGCCCTGCTTTGGCTAGACCTTCTAAAATAATTTGCGTTGGTTTAAACTACAAAGACCATGCTGCAGAAACAAATGCCCCTATCCCTACTGAACCCATTTTATTCTTCAAGGCAACTACTGCTATTGTTGGTCCGAATGATGATTTGGAAATTCCTAAAAACAGTATTAAAACAGACTGGGAAGTTGAATTGGCAATTGTGATTGGTAAAAAAGCTAAATATGTTTCAGAAGCTGACGCCTATGACCATATCGCAGGCTATGTTTTACACAATGACTATAGTGAACGCGAATTCCAATTAGAAAGAAACGGACAATGGGTAAAGGGTAAAAGTGCAGATACTTTTGCACCTATCGGACCATTTATTGCAACTCAAGATGAAATTGCAGATGTACACAATCTTCGCCTTTGGTTAACCGTAAATGGAAAAACACTACAAGATGGAAATACCAGCAACTTAATTTTCAATGTTCCTTTCATGATTTCATATATCAGTCAGTTCATGACCCTTTTACCAGGAGATGTAATTACAACCGGAACACCAGCAGGAGTTGGATTGGGACAGAAACCTACACCTTGGTATTTAAAACCTGGTGATGTTGTGGAGTTAGGGATAGACGGATTAGGAAGCAGCAAACAAAATGTAAAGGCCTATCAATAAACATCCAATTATTTTTTTTAATTTAACGAGCCAATCGTATTCCGATAGCATCGGATTTAAAATTAATTTATGGATAGATACTGTTTCACACTTGACCTTAAGGAAGACAAAAAATTGATTGAAACTTATAAGCAGTATCATAGATCTGTTTGGCCCGAAATTAAAGATAGCTTAAGGGATGTTGGAATAGAAAATTTAGAAATCTATTTAGTTGCAAATAGGCTTTTTATGATCATGGAGGTTGATGATGAGTTTACCTTCGAAGCAAAAAAGAAAGCCGATTTAGCAAACTCAAAAGTGCAAGAATGGGAAAAATTGATGTGGAATTTCCAACAACCGTTACCTTGGGCAAAATCAGGAGAAAAATGGGTAATGATGGATCAAATATTTGAGTTATAAAATGATTGACAGTCATGTTCATTTTTGGAATTTCGACCCAATTAGAGATAATTGGATAACTGAAGATATGGGTATAATCAGAAATGATTTTACGCCTAATGATATTTCTAAAACTTATAATGAAATAGGAATAACTGGCTGTGTTGCCGTACAAGCCAATCAGAGTGAAACAGAAACAGAATTTCTACTCGGTTTAGCTTCACAAAACTCTATTATTAAAGGTATTGTTGGTTGGACAGACTTGAAGGCTGATAGTTTAGAAGAAAGATTAAATCATTGGAAATCATTTCCTTTAATTAAAGGTTGGAGGCACATTTTACAAGCAGAGCAAGATGATTTTATCTTAGATGATCAATTTGCAAAAGGTGTAAAAACATTAAATGATTTCAGTTATACCTATGATTTGTTATGTTATCACACCCAACTAAAAGCTATCAACAGACTAGTTGATAAATTACCAAACCAACTTTTGGTTTTAGATCATTGTGGCAAACCTGATGCTAAAACTCAGGATTTAAAAGCTTGGGATGAAAACATTAAAACACTAGCACAAAACCCAAATGTATATTGTAAAATCTCTGGATTATTAACAGAAGCTGATTGGTTTAACTGGACAGAAACTGAGATCTTTAATTGTTTTGACGTGATATTTAAACACTTCGGAACTGATAGAATAATGTATGGAAGCGATTGGCCAGTAGTTTTAGTAAGCAAACCTTATACAGATTGGTTTAACTTGGTTAATAAGTACGTTTCCCAATTTACTGAGGAAGAAAAAATGAAAGTTTTTTCAAGTAATGCAAAAGCATTTTACAAGATATAACACGTTTTGTCATTCCGACTTCGGAGGAATCTGTATGTTAACTTACTTTTAAATCCATCTTGGTCGAGATTTGTAATCTCGACCTTATTACCTGAGGATTTTAAATCCTCAATTAAAGGTTCTGGATTGCAAATCCAGACCAACATAAAAGGACCCTGAAATAAATTCAGGGTGACGCAAACTAAAGAACAGCAGATAGAGCAGGATGGAAAATAAAATATAAAATATTAGTTTCCCACTTTTAAATCAAGGATCTGACCAGACAACAAATTAAATATGAGCAAAAAAATTACATTCCCCTACCATTCTCAATACCCTTCCGTAGCAGACTTAAGACGCAAAGCAAAGAGTAGAATTCCTAAGTTCGCTTTTGACTACTTAGAAGGCGGTTGTAATGAGGGACTTAATTTAGCCCGTAACGAAAGTGATTTCGATGATATTTATCTTAAACCAAATTATTTACGTGTTGGCGGAGATATTGATATGTCTGTCGAATTATTTGGTCGTAAATATAGTGCTCCTTTTGGCATATCGCCAATAGGTTTACAAGGTTTAATGTGGCCAAATGCTCCAGAAATTTTAGCCAAAGCTGCAGCCAAACATGATATCCCTTATACATTAAGCACCGTATCAACAAGTAGCATCGAGCGAATTGCAGAAGTATCAGAAGGGAAAGCATGGTTCCAATTGTATCATCCTACAGAAAACAAATTAAGAGACGATATTTTAAATCGGTTAAAAGTGGTCGAGTGCCCAGTTTTAGTAGTTTTAGTAGATGTCCCTGCGTTCGGATTAAGATATAAAGAAATCAAGAGCGGATTGTCTATTCCTCCTAAAATGTCAATTAACAACATATTACAGGCTTTTGCTCGTCCTTTGTGGGGAATTAAAACCTTACAGCATGGAATTCCTTCATTTGCTACATTGAAACCTTATATGGAAAAAGGTTTAGATATGTCTCAATTGGGACAATTTATGAATAAAACGTTTACTGGTAAGGTTGATATAGAAAAGGTTTCAGCAATTCGAGATATATGGAAAGGGCCTTTAGTACTAAAAGGAATTGCAACAGATGAAGATATGCAGGCGGCTATTCAAATCGGTGTAGATGGCGTTATTGTATCCAATCATGGCGGAAGGCAAATCGATGCAGGTGAGTCTTCAATTAAATCGTTGATTAAGTTAGCCAATAATCCAGCGTATAAATCTAAGCTAAAAATAATGTTAGACGGAGGTATTCGATCTGGTGTTGATTTAGCAAGAGCACACGCCGTTGGCTCTGAATTTAACTTTATGGGCAGGCCTTTTATGTATGGGGTTGGCGCCTTGGGTAACGAAGGAGGAGAACATACAATTAATATGTTTAAGACTCATTTATACCAAATAATGCAACAACTAACCATCGAGAAAATTTCTCAGTTTCCAGAGCGGTTATTAAACCCCTAAATCCCCTAAAAGGGACTTACCTGCAAGTCGTAAAACTATAAAACCTTACATAATTGTTGAGGTTTTTTTTTTGAAAAAGAATGTCAGTTTTTCATCGCAAATACAGTCCTGCTCTCAGCTTTAGTCTTTTCGCTTTCAGCTCAAGAGCTATCGCCTTAATCAGGTTTAACTAACAAAGTTGGTGGTTCTTGGCAATTGCTAGGTGCAAACCTAAATAGTTGCAAAAGCCTGTGTAAAACAAACCCGATAGCAGTAGAAAAATCTTTTTGTCATCCTGAGCGAAGTCGAAGGAAAAAAAGATTTTGTAGCGAATAGCGGGGCTGCAGCTTACCATGGAAAAGGCAACTGCTTTACCCTTAAAAATTCTACAGAATAGTCCTATTGGGAAACAATGTTCGCCCCTGTCATTCGCATGAAAATGGGAATCTTAATGCAAGTTGCAATCCAAATTAGCCTTTATGTCGCATTACGATACCCAATCGAGTTGAGTATGACGAAACTTAGCTGTAAGGTCTACATTAAAAATAAAAAGCAAGACTTTATGAGTCTTGCTTTTTTGTGCTATCTAATCTTGTAAAGCCCCCTTTAGGGGGTTGGGGATTTATTTTAAGAACTTATAAGTTGTACTAGTTGTATAAGTCTGACCAGGTTTAAGCGTTGTAGAAGAAAAATTTGCATGATTTGGTGCATCAGGGAAATGTTGTGTTTCTAAACATAATGCAGAACGATGAGGATAAGATTTTCCTTTTTTACCATCTTTAGTTTCGCCTGTTAAAAAGTTCCCACTATAAAATTGTAAGCCTGGCTCAGTTGTATACACTTCCATTTTAATACCTGTTACAGGGCTTTTTAAAGTAGCTACTGGTGTTTTACCATCATTAGCCTTTAAAGCGAAGTTATGATCATAACCTTTACCAAATTTCAATTGTTCTTCCTTTAACTCAATGTCTTTGCCAATTGCTTTAGCTACATTAAAATCAAATGAAGTTCCTTTTACTGGCATTAATGCGCCTGTCGGGATTAAGGTACTATCAACTGGTGTAATAGCATCAGCAGCAATCATTAACTCGTGATCCAAAATTGTTTTATTACCCTCTCCACTTAAGTTAAAGTAAGCATGGTTAGTTAAATTAACTATTGTTGTTTTATCAGTTGTTGCTGTATAGTCTATTTGAAGGGCATTTTCGTTGGTTAAAGTATAAATTACCTTAACGTCTAACTTACCAGGATAACCAGCCTCTCCATCAGCAGATGAATAAGTTAATTCTAATTTCTGTCCATCTTGTTTTGCATCCCAAACCTTTCCGTAAAAACCATCAGTACCACCATGTAAAGTATTTGGCCCATTATTTAATTGCAATTGATATTCTTTTCCTTCTAGGGTAAATTTACCTTTTCCTATTCTATTGCCATAACGACCAATTAATGCTCCAAAAAAAGGTTCACCTGTTTTGCGGTATGTGCTAATGCTATCATAACCTAAAACAACGTCTGTTAATTTATCATTTTTATCAGGCACTAATAATGAAACTACACGACCACCAAAATTTGTGATAGTAACAGATACACCATTACTGTTAGTTAATGTATAAAGTTTTACTTGTTTATCATTAATTACAGTATCGTATTGAAGAGAATCGCTTTTAACGGTTTCTACTGATTTCTGGGCTTGATTACAAGATGAAAATGCAACAATTAAACAAAATGTCGCAAAAGGAAGTGCTTTAAGAATGATTTTTTTCATGAGATTTATTTTGGTTTGTGCTAAAATAGTAAATTTAATTAACGTTGTAATAACGATTATATTTATTATTAATAAAGAAGGATTTTAGTTACATCAAAAAAATTATATATAATTTAGCGAAATCCTACAATATGGAACTAATTATTAAACCAAATCTATTTAACGCTTAATTTTCGTATGGCCAAGTATAGTAACGTTAAACCCATTCTTATAGCAGTAGACTGCATTATATTTGGTTATGACGGCGAACATTTAAAGCTTTTACTTGTAAAAAGAGCAATTGAACCCGAAAAAGACAAGTGGAGTTTAATGGGAGGTTTTGTTGGTGACGATGAAAATTTAGATGGTGCCGCAAAACGTATATTATTAGAATTAACGGGTTTGCATGATGTTTATTTAGAACAATTGCATGCTTACGGAAATCCTGATAGAGACCCAATTGAAAGAACTGTTTCAGTAGCTTATTTTGCATTAATTGACATCAATAAGTATAGCAAACAAATTAATGATCAATATCATGCAGAATGGTTCAAGTTAAAAGAAATACCTAAACTGATATTTGACCATGATAAAATGGTGAAGGCTGCAATGGACAAAATCCGTTACCAGGCTGCACTTCATCCCATCCTATTTGAACTTTTGCCAAAAAAGTTTACCATTCCTCAACTACAGGCCTTATATGAACAAGTTTATGATTCTCCTATAGACAATAGGAATTTTATTCGGAAAATAACAGCTAGTGGATTGCTGATAAAACAAACTGAAAAAGACAAATCTAACTCAAGACGCGGAGCTTTCTATTTTAAATTGGACAAACAAAAACACAAAGCACAATTCCAATCTTTTCTAAATTTAACCGCAAAGTCTAAATAAAAAAGCCCCGAAAATTAAATTCGGGGCTTTTTACTTATTGCTGTAACCTTAAGGCTTTGAGGCCTCTGGTGCTTTACCAATCAAATCCATAAACTGATCTAATTTAGGCGTAATGATTATCTGGGTACGTCTATTCTGAGCTTTCCCAGCTGGAGTATCGTTTCCTGCTATAGGATTGTATTCACCCCTACCTCCTGCAGTTAAACGTTTAGGATCTATATTGTAGTTTTTTTGGAGGGATTGAACAACTGAAGAGGCTCTTAAAGCACTTAAATCCCAATTGCTACGAATATTTGGCTGAGAGATTGGTACGTTATCAGTATTACCTTCAATCAGCACATCATAATTACTATAGTCCGTTATGATTTTTGCAATTTTACTTAAGGTTGTTCCAGCTTTATCTGAAATTTCATAACTACCAGATTTATACAACATGTTGTCTGATAATGAGATATACACAACTCCTTTTAATACTTTAACATCAACATCAGTCATTTCTTCACGACTTAATGATCTAGTTAAATTATTAGTTAATACCATATTTAATGAATCGCTTTTGTTTTTGGCATTAACTAGTTGTTGGATATATTTATTTGATGCATTTATTTCATCAACTAACTTTGAAATGTTAACATTACCTTGACTAGTAGAATTTAAGCATTTATCTAACGCAGCTTGTAATGAAACAAGGTTTGACTTTTGACTTGCAATTTGCTCTTCTAAACTTTTTACTCTAATTTTCTGACCAGATACATCTGATTCACTGTCTTGCAAACGTTTATTTAAGTCTTGGTTACTTTGTTGTAACTTACTATTGTTTGCCTGTAGCTCTTGAAATTTTTTATTGCTAACACAACCTTGTGTTAATATAGCCAGAGCAAAAGCTATTGATGTTAATTTTGGATATTTCATAACTTTTATATTTTACCTGTTAAAACAAACAAAAAGTTATAAAGTTTGGGCATCAATAATCTCGGTAGAGAACAACCAAGTTAATTACCTATAAATAAGATAATTAACAGATTTTTGTGAATAGGAAATTAGTTATAATAAATTCAGTGAAGATCCAATAAACTCAATGTATTCAATTTTATGGCTATCATTTAAACCACTTTTATCTCTCTCCTTTTGAAACTGAATAAAAGAAGGTATGTTAAGGATTTGATTTTGCACCTCTTCATTTTCGTACATAGAAATATGAATAAAAGTTACCTTATCTTCCTGTAAATATACATTATATAGAAAATTTAAGGTTTTTTGTTTTTTAAAGTCTGATAAGAAATTATTAATATTTTGTTTGTTTTGCTGAACATACTCAGGCTTAACGGTATAACTAACTTTTACTGAAATCATCTTTGAGTTATATTAAATGCTTAAATGTACAAATTTTTGTTAAATCTTAAAAATACCTTAGGACACAACAAATGAGAAACCTTTAAACATAAAAAAGACCTTGCCATAGCAAAGTCTCTCTTCGTAATGATTGAGCTCAAAAGCTTATTTACCCGAGTTTTTTTTCTCAGTTACTTCAGTACGAATTTCTTGAGCTAAGCCTTTAAGGTCTTGCATAGCTTTACGTACTCTTGTACCTGCAGCAGCATTACCACCGTTATAAAATTTTTCTGCATCTGCTTCAATAGCAGCAATTACTTCTTTAACTTTTGAGAATTTTTCCATTTTTTTAGTTTTTATTTGAATTCAAATATATCATTTAAACCTAATAAACAAGTATCTGTTGAATAATTAATATTGCTTTTTAGCAATGCTAAGCCACTTTTTGGGCAAAAGCTCCTGAAACCTAATTTGTTAGCAAATCATTTATTTTTCTTTTTTTCAAAAAAAAGTGCCTCTAAATGCTATTTGACCATTGTTAAGAGGCAAATTGTATCATTCAGCGCTACAGTTTTAAATGATAATTGCTGGTGTAAAGTAACTAGTTCACCTTCTTGTAGATCAATTTTATGATCAAAACTTTCGAAATAAATCAGACCTTTTATGACTTGTAAACTCATTGTTGCTTCATTTTCTTCTTTACCAGGCTGAAAACTCTCCTCCTTTTTAAGTGCAATTAGCGTTATTGTTACTTTATCAGATTTAAAAACAGTGATTGCATTTTTACCATTTTTGTGGTAGGCCTCTTCATTTTTAATCTGCTCTATATATTTCGGAATATGAATAGGAATTATTCCTGCATCCAAAGGTCTTGCACCTTCTGGTCTCCGTTGCGTAGCATTGTTGTGTTTCTCTTCCATAGTTGTTTATTTACCTCATAAAAACAGTAAATTAGTTAAAGTTGTTTCAAATCAACATAATGTTTATAAATAAGATGTTTATGAATTGATAAATTCATTTTCTTTGTATTATCCTATGGCATTATTTATTAGTTCATTAAACACAGGCAGTAACGGCAATTGTTTCTATATTGGCAATGCTGATGAAGCAATTTTGATTGATGCCGGTTTAAGTTGCAAGGAAACAGAAGTCAGGATGCAGCGCTTATCACTTTGTATAAATAAAGTAAAAGCAATTTTCATTTCTCACGAACATAGTGACCACATTCGTGGATTACCAGTTTTAGCTAAAAAGTATCAAATACCAGTTTATATTACCCAACATACCTTACTTAGAGGAAGACAGGTGATTCAACCTAACCTTATTCAATCTTTTTTAGCCTACATTCCTGTTCAACTAGGAAATTTAAGCGTTATAGCTTTCCCTAAAAAACATGATGCTGCAGAACCTCACAGCTTTACAGTTTGTTGTAATGGGGTTACAGTAGGTGTTTTTACAGATATTGGTGGGCATTGTGAGCATGTGATTAAGAATTTTAAAAATTGCCATGCTGCTTTTTTAGAAGCAAATTATGATGATGAAATGTTAGACAATGGTAGATATCCGTATTTTCTAAAGAATAGAATTAGAGGTGGTAATGGGCATTTGTCTAATAAACAAGCATTAGATTTATTTTTGGGGCATAAACCAGCTTACATGAGTCATTTATTTCTTTCTCATTTAAGTAAGGATAACAATTGCCCTGAATTAGTATATAATCTGTTTCAATCACATTCAAATGGAACAAAGATTATTGTAGCCTCAAGGCTGCAAGAAACAGCAGTTTACCATATTTCTGCTTAATTTACCACATAGAAACATAACTCTCCGTCATCTCGACAGAGCGTGCGACGAGAGATCTATTAGTAGACTCCTTAATTCTGAAAATTAGCTTTTGTTCAAATCTTTGAGATTTCTCCTCGTTCCTCGTTCGAAATGACGGATGGAGAAGGGTCTAAACTTCCTCTAGTTTTGTACCACTTTCCCAAACCTCAAAGTTATGTTTCACACCACATTTTAAAGCGAAGTTTGCCCTTTGGTGTCCAACGGGAAAATCAAAACAAACCGGATATTCAAATTCTTTTACTTTATCTAAAACTATTTCCGTTAGCGTTTTGCCAAATTCAGAGCCAGCATCATCTGGTTTAACTTTAAATCCTCCAATAATTAACCCTTTAAGTTTATCCAATTTACCACTTCGTTTAAGGTTGTAAAACATACGGTCTATACTGTACAAATATTCGCCAGTATCTTCAACAAAAAGTATTTTCCCCTCGGTTTCTATTTCAGATTTACTTCCTGCTAAGTTTTCGATACAACGTAAATTACCACCAATTAATTCTCCAGAAACAGATCCCATCCTATTGCTTACATTACAAGGAGTAGTATATTTCATTCGATCTCCCTTTAGAGCATGCTGAATAGAATTAATGGTTTCTATTTGTATTGGTTCTGCTAAAGCCCAATCTGATGGAAAGCTGTTACACATTTTAGAGTGAATTGTAGCTACACGATAGTTTGTATTGATATGACTGTGCAATATTGTAATGTCGCTAAAGCCAATTAACCATTTAGGAGAAGACTTATATTTACTAAAATCTAATTGATCTAATATCCTAATTGCTCCATAACCGCCACGAGCACACATAATTGCTTTGATGTTTGGGTCATCCAACATTTGTTGAAGATCTGCTAAGCGCTCCTGATCTGTTCCTCCAAAAGTAAAATCTCTTGCACCCACGGTTTTGCCAACGCTAACATTAAATCCCCAACTTTTCATTTGAATGATTGATGGATCTATTTCTGCTTGAGTAATATAACCAGCAGGACAAGTAATTCCAATAGTATCACCTGACAATAAATAGGAAGGAATTTTGACTCTTTTAAGTGATTGTATGTTTGGGGTTTCTGTAGCAATACTTTTTAAAGGGTTTATTACTAATGAAGCTGGAAGAAGGGATAAGAAATATTTACGATTCATTATTAAGCAATATAAATATAAAAGATAATTTACCAGTTAAGAAACTTCAGTTCATTTTAAGGTTGTAATAACTATACTGTAGCCGGAACCTCTGCCAATTGAGCAGAAAGACCTGCTCCTGCCAATAAAAGCTCTTGCGTAATCGTTTTAGTGTAATCTGCAATTTCTGCCTTAAAATCAGTTACTGAAGCACCAGAACGAATTTCTTCTAGTCGTTTTTCCCACTGTCCGGTTAATTCTGCCTGCGCAATTTTTTTATCCTTAACTACCTCATAAACCGCCAATCCTTTTTGAGTAGGAATTAAATTTCTTTTTTCGCGAATAATGTATTCTCTTGTTAGCAAGGTTTCAATAATTGCAGCACGAGTTGCAGGTGTTCCTAATCCACTATCTTTCATTGCGTAACGTAACTCTTCATCTTCAATTTCTTTACCAGATGTTTCTAGTGCTTTTAATAATGAAGCTTCGTTATATAATGGCTTTGGTTTGGTCTGCTTCTCTAATAAAGCTTTATTTACAATCGGTAATAATTCTCCGGCTTTTACTTTTGGCAGTGCAGGATTATCCTCATCTTTTTTATCGTCTTCTGTTTCATTAAATACTGATCGCCATCCTGCAGATCTAATTACAGTACCATTTGCAATAAATATTGAACCAGATTCAATTGTAATTTTAGTAATTTCCTTAATGCATTCTTGATGGAAGGCTTCTAACATCCGCCCTGCAACCATATCATAAATTGCCTGATGATCCTTACTTAAATTATACGGTTTTACACCAGTAGGCAAAACAGCATGGTGATCAGTTACTTTTTTAGCGTTTACACTTCTTTTATTTAAAGTTGCTGTTTGCAGAAAATTAGCTTGATTACCAAAAGTTGGATGATCAGTTAACGTACTTATCAATTGAGGAACGGTTGAAAAAACATCATCTCCAATATATCTACTTCCAGTACGTGGATATGAAACTAGTTTACTTTCGTACAAATTCTGCAATAAATTTAAGGTTTGATCTGCTGTAAAGCCATTTTTCTTATTTCCTTCTTGTTGCAAACTGCTTAAATCATGTAATAAAGGAGGTGGTTCTTTCCTCGGTTTAGCTTCAACTGCCGTTATATTTCCACCAGTGGCAAAACCTGATGCCACATCTTCTACTTTGTCAAATATTCCTTGTGCTTCAGGCTGGGTTTTGAAATTAGCGACAGAAATTGCTTTAAATAACTGTCCATCTTTATCTAACTGTATGCTAATTTGATAAAAGGTTTGAGGTACAAAATTTCTATTCTCTAAAAATCGAGCACAAACCATGGCCAATGTTGGTGTTTGCACCCTGCCTAATGAAAGTACACTTTTAGAACCTGCGGAAATACTTAGTGCTTGAGTTGCATTCATCCCCACTAACCAATCAGATTCCGATCGGCAATGTGCTGAGTTAAATAAGGTATCATAATCTGTTCCTGGTTTTAAATTTCTAAATCCATCTTTTATGGCCTCATCAGTTTGCGAAGAAATCCATAAACGTTTAAACGGTTTTTTACATTTAAGAAAATAATAAATGTACCTGAAAATTAATTCTCCTTCACGTCCAGCATCTGTAGCTACGATAATTTCTGTGGCTTCATCAAAAAGCTTTTTAATGATATCTAATTGTTTCCTAACACCTGGATCTTCTACAAAACCATCTTTAGTTTTTACCTTACGGATTGAAAGCTTGAATTTAGCTGGCAACATTGGTAAATGTTGTCTACGCCAGCCAATAAAACCATATTCCTGTGGCGGAGCTAATTGCAATAAATGACCAAAAGCCCATGTAAATGAGTAACCTTTGCCTTCTATATAACCATCTTTGCGGGTGGTTGCGCCAAATACTTTTGCTAATTCTCGTCCTACTGATGGTTTCTCGGCAATTACAATCTTCATTCTTACGCTTCGCTATTTTAGAGCGTTAAATATCAGAAAATTTTAGAGAGATACGGATTAAAGTTTTCGACAATGGCCTATTTCAGTTAATTAATCTGCACATTTTAATAATAAAAACATATTTTTTTCAATGCGGTTCAAACGTATCAGGCTTTTTATCGACAAAAACATACACTACTGAATATCAATACTTTAAAAATTTTAAGGTTGTGCCTCAAGCGTTTCAAAATTAATATAACATATTGTAAATCAGATATTTATATTATTTTTTTATTGTATTTATCAATTAGTATCCTATATATTTGATGAACCAAATATTTTGTTAACCGGCAAAATCATCCTACTGTATGAAAAATTACCTCGAAAGATTATCCTTTCCCAAAGGATTGTTCACATCTGTAACTCAAGTTTCTATTTACGCTGAAGCTCTTTAGCTCTTAATTACAGCATGCTTATTTCTAAATAAAATCAACCCAAATATTTAAACCCTAAACCTAAAATTGTATGAAAAAGAATTTAATTTCACAAACGTTAATGTTAGCGACTACCATTTCTTTAGCAGTACTTGCTTCAAGTTGCAGTAAAGACCAGATCGAAACAAAGTCCCCTGGAGAATTAGAGACAAAAGTTACTACTGAAGCTACAAACATTGCAAATGTTGCTGCCGCTTACCCAAGTAATATCAACACTGGATTTAACCATGCAGATGGATCATATTCTTATGAGGAAGCCAGTGCAGATTTCGGAGGCGCATCTATTACCGGATGGAATGAATCTAGAGCCTATATTTCTGGTAACCAAGCCCGTGCAACATTGGCACCTAATTCAGTTTCAAATGGATTAATTGCCGGATTTGATATTTCTGATGGTGCTGCGTACGAACTCACTTACAATGTACGTTTTCACAGTCAGTTTGATTGGAGCCGAGGCGGAAAAGTAGGTTTTGGTTTTTTAATCGGTGATGAAAATACAGGTTGTGACATTGCAACAGATGGTAATGGAGGCAGCTTCAGATTAATGTGGTATCAAAATGATGCTGGTCGTGTTTATTTTCAACCCTATCTTTATCACAGAGATATGGCTGGCCCTTGTGGTGATACCTTTGGTAAAACTTATCCTACTTCTGGTAGTATAAATAAAGGCCAAACTTATACGGTACATATGTATTTAAAAAGCAATACAGGTTCAACTAAAAATGGTTGGGTACAACTTAAAATCGATAATAATACGGTGTTAGACCAATCTATAAGATGGACAACTAATGATAGCAAAAGGCTAATCAAAAGGTTGTCATTTCATAATTTTAGAGGTGGAAAAGACGTTGCTGTTTGGGGTTCTAGCCAAACAAGTTATATCTACTTTGACAATGTTGTGGTTAACAAAATTCAATAACAAAACAATTAACCCTAAACAAAAAGCCATCATAAAAATGATGGCTTTTTAAATTTATGGTAAGCTTTAAATTTAACTCTTTTTTGGTTTAGAGCTCATGTAAAAAGTCAATTTTCCACCAGATGTGATATCACTATGTTTTATAAATGGTTTAGCTAACTCCTTTCCGTTTAGCAACACTTTTTGAACATACACATTTTTATCACTTTGGTTAATTGCTTCAACAGTAAATTTTTTGCCGTTCTCTAAAGTTAAACTTGCATTATTTACAGCCGGAGAACCTAATGCATATTCATCACCACCTGGTGATACAGGATAAAAACCCAATGAAGAAAACATATACCAAGCACTCATTTGGCCACAATCGTCATTTCCTCCCAATCCATCTGGAGTTGGTTTGTATTGCATTTTTAAAATATGACGTACTTGGGCTTGAGTTTTATAAGCCTGATCTGTCCAATTATACAAATAAGCAATATGATGGGCAGGCTCATTTCCATGTACATAACCACCAATGATACCTTCACGAGTAATATCTTCGGTATGTGCAAAAAACTCATCTGGCAAGTGCATGGTAAATAAAGTATCCAATCTCAATGCGAATTTCTTTTTACCACCCATTACCTCAAATAACCCAGCTGGATCTTGGGGCACAAAGAAGCTATAGTTCCAGCTATTTCCCTCAATAAACCCCTGTCCTTCTGTATCTTTAGAGTCAAATACTTTTTTAAATGTTCCATCTGCCATTTTAGGACGCATAAAGCCTATAGAAGCATCATAATTGTTTTTCCAATTGTTAGAACGTTTAATGAATTCATTATAAACATCCATTCTGTTTAATTTCTTGGCTATTTGCGCAATTGCCCAATCATCATAAGCATATTCTAAAGTATTAGATACAGAAATTCCGCTTCGCTCTGCAGGAATGTAACCTAAATCCA
Organism: Pedobacter polaris; assembly: GCF_005116505.1. Lineage (GTDB taxonomy): Bacteria > Bacteroidota > Bacteroidia > Sphingobacteriales > Sphingobacteriaceae > Pedobacter > Pedobacter polaris. Next base: position 328,907 of record NZ_SWBR01000002.1, on the reverse strand, counting down.
TATAGTAACCAATACCTTCATAATTGCGTTTTTTAGCAGTCATGATACAAGCATCTAAAGCTTTATTTGCATCTCCAGTATAAACTCCTTTAATAATTGCATCGGCAACTACAGAAACACTATGGTAACCACTCATACACCAATTGTCATTTGCATAATGCGACCAGATTGGCAACATATTTAAACTACTCTGATCATAGTGTGCCATCATAGATTTAACCATATCATTGTTTCTTGAGGGCTGTATAATGTTAAAAAATGGATGCAACGCTCTATATGTATCCCACAAAGAGAATGTTGTATAATTGGTAAACCCATTTGCGGTATGAATGCCTTGGTCTAAACCTTTGTATTGTCCATTACCATCTGTATAAGTTGTTGGGCTGATAAACGCATGATACATGGCTGTATAGAAATTGATTTTATCATCTTCAGACGCCGAAATATTTATTTTATTTAATTCTTTATTCCAGGTTGCTTGTGCTTGTGCTTTTACTTTATCAAAATCCCATCCACTTATTTCTGCACGCATATTTTCTAATGCATTTTCTTGGCTTACAGGAGATAAAGCAAATTTAATTTTAACCTTTTCTCCTTCATTGGTATCAAAATCAAAATACATTCTTACTTTTCTGCCTGCTATTTCTGGGAAGTTCTTGCTTTGATCAAATTTACCCCAAAAGCCACGATAAGCTTGCTTTGCATCATAATTCTTTTGTCCGTATGATTTAAACGGTTTAGAGAAACTCATAGAAAAATAAACTGTACGTGTACGAGCCCAACCATAAGTTTGGCGGTAACCAGTTACCAAAGTATCATTAACTACGCGAACATAAGTCCAAACTGTTTTATCATCATAGTTGTAAATTCCGGCCATTAAATCTAATATTATATGGCTCTGATCAGATTTTGGAAAAGTATATTGATGCATACCCACACGCGTGGTAGCTGTCATTTCTGCTGTAATGTTGTCATCATCTAATTTTACTCTATAATATCCAGCTTCGGCAGTTTCATTAGCATGAGAAAAGGCAGAACGAAAACCAGATTTAGTATTATTAGCGGTTCCTGGGTTCATTTGTAATTTTCCTTGCGTTGGCATAATTAAAAAGTCTCCTAAATCTGAGTGACCAGTTCCGCTAAAATGAGTATGGCTAAAACCTACAATAGTTTTGTCTTCATACTTGTAACCTGCACAATATTTATAAACATCACCATTATATTTCCCATTCATTTCATAAGGGATGGTATCTGTTTCTGGACTTAGTTGTACTGCACCAAAAGGAACAGTAGCACCAGGGTAAGTATGTCCCATCTTTTCGGTACCAATAAGAGGTTTCACATATTTCACCAAATTTTGCTGTGCATTAGCTACAAATGATAGGAAAAGTAGACAATAGAAAAAAAATTGTTTCATATTTTAATAATGATTTATAATTCGAAAGTCTAAGGTATTAATTTTACATTAAATCTTTACTAAATGGTTTTAGTAAAACAAAAAATCAGTATTTAACGAATTATTTCAATCTACAAAAATGCGTATATTTAGCCCAATAAGAGTTAACAACTTAAATGAATAACAACATTACCTTACGGGATATTGCTGAAGCGTTAAAATTATCTGTTTCTACCGTATCTAGAGCATTAACAGATAGTTACCAAATTGGAGATAAAACTAAAAAAAAGGTTTTAGCATATGCCAATGAGCATAATTATGTTCCAAATCGAATAGCGAGAAGTTTAAAAGAAGGTAAAAGTAGATCTATTGGAGTAGTAGTGTGTTCTATTGATAACAATTTTGTGGCACAAATGCTTGATGGTATAGATCATTATTGTACTGAGCATCAGTATCAAATTATTATTATGCAAAGCAAGGAACTATTTGAACAAGAAAAAGCTTGCATTAACTTACTTTATTCGGGCGGTATTGATGGGCTACTCATCTCTCCTACTTACCAAACTACAGATTTCGACTACTTAATTAATTTACAAAAATCAGGCTTACCTATTGTTTTATTTGATAGGCTAAGCGATAAAATTGATACACATAAAGTTGCAGTAGATAACTTTAAAGGTGCTTATAATGCAACTTTGCATTTAATTGATAATGGTTACAAAAACATAGCTCATATTAATAGTGATACTAAATTAAGCATGGCAACAGAGCGTTTCGAAGGTTACAAAAAAGCATTAGCTGATGCGAAAATACCTTACAATGCTAACTTGGTTCAATTTTTTGATACAACTACTGCTGATAACCTAAATCAAAATTTAGAAAAAATACTTCAAGCATTAATGCATGCTGACACTAAACCCGATGCAATTTTTACAGCAACAGACCAATTGAGTACCAGATGCTTAGCCATATTAAATAAATTAGGCTACCTTGTTCCAACCGATGTAGCATTAATTGGTTTTAGCAACACAGATTTAGCAGATGCCTTAAATCCATCTTTAAGTACTATTTATCAACCATCTTTTGAAATTGGAAGCTTAGCCGCTAAACAATTATTGTCTTTAATTGATGATAAAACCAATACTCCATTCGAAACTATTCTTTTGGATACTCAAATTCAAGTAAGGTCATCTAGTCAAAAAAGCAAATAGCCTTTTTTACATTGTTCAGACTACCTTATCAGATTATTTCACCAAAAACCTGTATTTTTGCATCCTGATTTTTAATAATGAGTAAACACGGTAGAATTTTAGTTGCCATGAGTGGCGGGGTTGACAGTTCGGTTGCAGCGGTAATGTTGCACGAGCAGGGTTACGAAGTAATCGGCCTTACCATGAAGACTTGGGACTACGCTACATCTGGTGGAAGTAGTAAAGAAACTGGTTGTTGCAGCTTAGATAGTATTAATGATGCTCGTACCTTAGCTGTAAATTATGGTTTTCCTCACTATATTCTAGATATTCGTGATGAATTTGGTGATTTTGTTATCGACAATTTTGTAGATGAGTATTTGGCCGGTCGTACACCAAATCCTTGTGTTTTATGTAATACCCATATCAAATGGGAAGCTTTATTGAAACGTGCCAATAAACTAGATTGCGAATTTATTGCAACTGGTCATTATGCAAATATTCATCAACAAGATAGCGGACGCTATGTAATTTCTAAAGGTAAAGATGAAAATAAAGACCAATCTTATGTGCTGTGGGGTGTTTCTCAAGAAAATCTATCGCGTACCAAATTCCCGTTAGGCAGTTTTGCTAAGGCTGATATCCGCCAGATGGCAATGGATATGGGGCAAGAAGAATTGGCTAAAAAATCTGAGAGCTACGAAATATGTTTCGTTCCTGATAACGATTATAGGGCCTTCTTAAAACACAAAGTGGAAGACTTAGAAGATAGAGTTGCCGGTGGAAATTTCGTTAACAGTAATGGGATGATTATTGGTCAACATAAAGGATATCCATTTTATACTATTGGGCAAAGAAAAGGTTTAGGTGTAGCTTTTGGCGAGCCAATGTTTGTTACCCAAATTTTACCAGAAAGCAATACTGTTGTTTTAGGCAGAGCTGATGAATTGGAGCGTAAAGAAGCTATGGTTAGGAATATCAACTTGGTTAAATATGAGAATATTTATGCACCGATGGACAATGTAATTACTAAAATTCGTTATAAAGATGCTGGAATGCTAAGTACCATTGTGCAGGAAAAAGACCAAATGCGTGTAATTTTCGATCATAATGTATCTGCAATCGCACCAGGACAATCTGCTGTTTTTTATGAAGGCAATGATTTGCTAGGTGGCGGTTTTTTGGTTTAAAACCCCTAAATCCCCTAAAGGGGACTTACCTAGCGATCATATTAGTTTCATAAGCATTAAATGTAAAAGATATGCTAAGCGTTATGTTTAGAGTTGCAAAGCCCCCTCTAGGGGGTTGGGGGTTCCAATTTATTATTAATCAAATAAGGGGTGCCTACTTTCATTTTTTTGTCTTTGTAAGCTTCAAAATAATAATCTATTCTACCTAAATTAATCCCCGCGAAACCAACCTGATTAATGGTGGTAATTTGTCCATCTAAGTTTTTTACATCTTCTGGCACATCCAAAAAAGTATGCGTATGTCCCCCAATAATTAAATCAATATTTCTGGTATTTGCAGCTAAAACCTTATCAGAAACCATATTGCTTCGGTAAGAATAACCCAAATGAGATAAACAAATCACTAAATCACACTTATAATCATTTTTTAATATGGCTGCAGTTTCGTTTGCTTTAGCAACTGGATCTAAGTATTGTGTTTCTCCATAATTTTTAGGGTCTACTAATCCTTTTAATTGTATACCTAAGCCAAACACTCCTATTTTTAGTCCTGCTTTTTTAAAAACTTTAAATGATTGTGTAGATTTAGAAAGAGCCGTATTAGATAAATCGTAATTGGCAATTAAAACAGGAAAATTGGCGTGAGGCAGTTGTTTGTAAAACCCTTCAACACCGTTATCAAAATCATGATTACCTAAAGTTGTGGCATCATATTGCATTTGGCTCATCAATTTAATTTCTAGCTCGCCACCAAATTTGTTGAAATAAGGTGTTCCTTGAAAAATGTCGCCAGCATCTAATAACAGTACATTCTCTTGTTCGGCTCTAATCTTTTTAATTAATGCAGAGCGTCTAGCGGTTCCACCTAATCCTTGGTTACGAGAACCATCCATTGGGAAAGGTTCTATCCTACTATGCACATCGTTGGTATGTAGAATGGTTAGTTTTTGCAGCCGACCATTTGCAAAAACATCTAAAGAATCCAAGCTCAATGCTACTGCTGCACTTGCAATACCACCAGCTTTTATAAAATTCCGACGATTAATTTTTTGTAATTCTTCCATCTAATTTTGCATTTATTCTCTTTCCTTCAGCTTGAATTTGCCTAACTTCTCTTAATAGTGCATCACGAACTAACAGTCCAATATTTTTTCTTGAAATAGGTGTATTAAAGCCTACAGCGTCATCACCACCGCTTGCAATATAATCTGAGGCAACTACCCAATAATTTTTAGCTACATCAAAAGGCTTCCCATTAATAGAAATATTTTCAGCAAGCTTATCCTTAATATTCATTTTTAATCCACTAACAGGTTGTCCATTTGTAGCTGCGATATAGTTAAGTACTTTTAAAAAATCTTCGCCTTTTAGATTAAACAGAACCAATTGATTTTCAAAAGGCATCAATTCAAATATATTAGAAACACTTATGGGTCCTTTGGCAATATCATTTCTTAATCCACCTTTAGTACTTGGGAAAACAAAATCTACATTTGGTTCTAATTTTTTAACCTGATTAAATACTGCATCAGCGAAAAAGTTTCCTAAAACAGATTCGGGTACTGTAGAGCTTTTAGCTAATAAAACTTCAGTATAACCTATCACCTCATTCATTTCTGCTTCTACCTTTGCTTTGTAAGGCATATAGGTTTTAATGATAGAACTATCTACCTGAACGTCATTGCTTATTTTGTATTCTTCTCTATTTGACTTTACAAGGGCATATTTTGTTGTACAAGATGCTAATAAGAGTAATAAAATAGAAAGAAGATGAATCCTGTTTTTTACAGTCATAAAAGGATTGTTTTGATGTTTGCTAAGATAGATTGATAAAGAGGGAAAAGCAAAATAAATTCGCCATTTGGTTGACGGGATGTTAGTCTGAGCGTAGTTGAAGACTCGATTTAATTACCCTTCGACTACGCTCAGGGTGACCCTCATTCTACCAAATTTTGCTCAAAAGTTTTACTTAATATATGGTACAGATCAGGATGTTTTTCTTTTAATATTTCTGGTTGTTCAAAAAAATATTCAGATACGACTGCGAAAAACTCAGCTTGATTGGTAATTGCATAAGGGTTAATATCAGATTTATTTTCTTCAATTCTTTCAATTTCTTCGTGCATCATTTTTACCCAAGGCAAAGTATATTCATGAGCCATTAAATTCTCAGGAACGCCGTCTGTTGCGCCATCAGATTTATCTAAAAGATGTACAAACTCATGGATTCCTGTATTTTCTTTTCCCGCACTTTTAGAAAACCCGTGTCTTAAGGCAGATTGTGAGAGTATCATTTGGCCATTCATAAATCCACTTCCAACCATCCCCATGATGTTTCTTTCACCACCTTCAAATTGGAAATCATGATTAAAAGTATCTGGATACAAAACCACATTTGTTAAGTTTTTATATTCCCAATCTGTAAAGCCAAATATTGGAATAACAGCACTAGAAGCAACTAATAACTTATCTAATTGGATAATTTCTAATCCAACACCTTCAATTTTAATGGCTGCTAAAAATGCCGCAACTTTTTGTTCAAACAATAACTTTTTAGTGCCATTAAGACAGGTATAAAAATCGACATTATTGCTTAATAACTTTTTATCAGCTTTACTTAATGGAATTGAAACAACTTTCTTCTTACGGAAAATAAAATATAACGCTATTATTAAAACTAATATGAGGATTAGGTATGGGGAATAGTTCATGATCAATTATAAACAAAAAAATCCCAAAACAATGAAGCCCTGGGATTAAGAAACTATAAAGAAATATTATAGATTTTGAACGATAGCAGCGTCTAAAGGTTTAACCGGAGAACGGTAACGGTGCACCAATTGACCTTTTTCATTGATTAGAAACTTCTCGAAATTCCATTTAATATCACCTGTAAAATCTGGATTTATCTGATTAGTCAGATAAGCAAATAAAGGATTGATATCTGCCCCTTTTACGCTCACTTTCTCACTCATTAAAAAAGTAACCCCATATTTTTGAGTACAGAATTCTTGAATTTCTTTACTTGTACCTAATTCTTGTTCTTTGAAATTTCCGGCAGGAAAACCAATTAAAACTACATTTTTACCATATTTTTTATGTAATTTTTCTAAATCTTCATACTGTGGTGTATAACCACATTTAGAGGCAGTATTTACAATCAAAATTTTCTTTCCTTTAAATTTTGAAAGTTTTATTTCCTTTCCTTCAAGTGTTTTAAAAGTAAAATCATAAACAGATTTAGGTGGATTCGGAGCAATCCATAAGTTTAATAGTAATAATAAGGTATTGATCATTTTTTTAGTTTTAGTTGTTAAATTGTTCTTTTGCTAGCTATCTTCCTTGTCTCAATACGCTATACTCGCTAAGCAATTCTCTTTTCAATAAACGAAGATACTTACTAATTAGATGTGTTAAATAATTATATCGTAAAGAAATTGATATTTTAAAAAAATAAATAAAGGGCTATTATATAAGCTTTAAGTGATGTAAAACAGCATGTTAAGCACTAAATCTAATTGTTATTTTTAAAATAATTGCTATACCAATTTTGATTTTAGACTTATTTATAGTTTTATTTGCAGAAAAACGTTCTGAATGGCAAAAAATTTACTAATAGTCGAGTCACCTGCAAAAGCTAAAACCATAGAGGGTTATTTAGGGAAGGATTTTTTGGTTAAGTCTAGTTATGGTCATATCCGAGATTTAGTAAAAGGCGATATGGGAATTGATACTGAAAATAATTTTTCCCAAACTTATGAAGTTCCTGCCGACAAAAAACAAGTAGTTGCCGAACTAAAAAAACTGGCGAAGGAAGCCGAAATGGTCTGGCTAGCATCCGATGAAGACCGCGAGGGAGAAGCTATTTCTTGGCATTTATATGAAACTTTAGGTTTAAAAGAAAGTAATACAAAACGCATCGTTTTTCATGAAATTACCAAACCTGCCATATTAAAGGCTATAGATAACCCACGTACAATTGATTACAATTTGGTTTTTGCGCAGCAAGCCCGTCGTGTTTTAGATAGGTTAGTAGGTTTTGAACTTTCTCCTGTATTGTGGAAAAAAGTAAAACCTTCTTTATCTGCTGGTAGAGTTCAATCTGTTGCAGTGCGGTTAATTGTAGACCGTGAACGTGAAGTAAATAAATTTAACAGTACAGCAGCCTTTAAAATAACTGCTCAATTTAATACCGGAAAAGGTAAAGAAATTGTAAAAGCAGAATTGCCACAACGTTTTGAGAAAGCAACAGATGCAGAGAAATTCTTACAAGATTGTATTAACGCAGGCTTTGCGGTAAGCAGTTTGGAAGTAAAACCTGCAAAGAGAAATCCAGCAGCTCCATTTACAACTTCAACATTACAACAAGAGGCCTCCCGTAAGCTAGGTTTCTCGGTTGCAAGAACAATGCAAATTGCGCAAAAGCTTTATGAAAGTGGTAAAATCACTTACATGAGAACCGATTCAGTAAATTTATCTGAAACGGCTATTGCTGCAGCATCGGCTGAAATTAGATCTGCTTGGGGTGAAAAATATCATCAACCTAGAGTCTACAAAACAAAATCTGCAGGTGCACAAGAAGCTCACGAAGCTATCCGTCCTACTTATTTTAATCAGCACAGTGTGGATGGAGATAACTCTGAGAAACGTTTGTATGATTTGATTTGGAAACGTGCCATTGCTTCTCAAATGAGTGAGGCTATATTTGAAAAAACGAATGTTAACATCAGTATATCTACCAGAAAAGAAGAATTACTAGCAGAGGGCGAAGTATTAAAATTTGATGGCTTTTTGAAAGTTTATCTAGAATCAACTGATGAGGAAGATGAAGATAATGACGATAACAATCTACTTCCACCATTGGCCAAAGGGCAAACTTTAATTTTAAAAGAATTAGCGGCAACAGAAAGATTTTCTCGTCCACCTGCAAGATATACTGAAGCTAGTTTGGTTAAGAAATTAGAAGAACTAGGCATTGGCCGACCATCTACTTATGCACCAACAATTTCTACGGTTCAAAATCGTGGGTATGTGGTTAAAGAAGATAAAGATGGAAGAAAGCGGGAATTTGTAAGTATGGTATTGGCTAATGGAAGCATTAGTAAAGTAACAAAATCTGAAATAACAGGAGCTGAAAAATCAAAGCTCTTCCCTACCGATATTGGTGAAGTTGTAAATGACTTTTTAGTAGAACATTTTAAAGGAATTGTAGACTTTAACTTTACTGCTAAAGTAGAAAAACAGTTCGATGAGATTGCACAGGGTTTACAAGAATGGACAAAAATGCTTCACTCCTTCTATACACCTTTCCATAGTGAAGTAGAAAATACTTTAGAAAATGCAGACCGTGCAAACGGTGAACGTTTATTAGGTATAGACCCAACGACTGGCAAAAATGTTTATGCCAAAGTTGGTCGCTATGGCCCTTTAGTTCAAATTGGCGAATTATCTGATGACGAGGAAGATAAACCTCGTTACGCAAGTTTAGGTAAATCTCAATCCGTAGGCACAGTTAGCCTTGAAGAAGCTTTGGATCAATTCAAATTGCCTTTCCAATTGGAAGATTACGAAGGTAAGGAAGTTTCAGTTGGCGTTGGTCGTTTTGGCCCATATGTGAAATGGGGAGAAGCTTTTATTTCAATTCCTAAAAATGAAGACCCATTAACTGTTGACCAAGCTCGAGCTATTGAAATTATTGGCGAAAAAGTTACTGCTGATGCGCCAGTTGCTGAATATGAAGGATTACCAGTAACTAAAGGAACTGGACGTTTTGGTCCTTTCATTAAATGGAATAGCTTGTTCATTAATGTTCCGAAAGCTTATAATTTCGAAAGTTTATCAGCAAATGATATCAAGGAACTGATTGAGAAAAAAATTGAGAAGGAAAACAATCGCTATATCCAACAATGGGAAAGTGAGAAAATTGCTATAGAAAATGGCCGTTGGGGACCTTTCATCCGTTTTGGTAAAGAAATGCTGAAATTGAGGAATAATCCTAAAACTAAAGCCAAATATACAGCAGAAGAATTGGCAGAAATTCCTTTGGAAGATGTTAAAAAATTAATAGTTGAACAATTGCCAAAAGCGTTTGACGTTAAGAAAAAAGCACCAGCAAAAAAGAAAGCGGTAGCGAAGAAAAAATAGTTAAACTTATTGTATTGTCATCCTGAGCCTGTCGAAGGACGTTTCGACAAGCTCAACGTGACATTCTTTTTTATTTAACTTATGAAAGCAGATTTACCAGAAAATATAGTTGAGGATGTAGCTATTGCGGTTGCTTTAGTGGGTGAAACGCCAGAAGTTGGAAGTTGGACGGTTTATATTGTGAATTACAAAAACGAACCGCTTACTAATGTCTTAATCACATCAAAAGGTTATGGAGAAAAGGATGGTAAACAAGTCAAAACTTCATTGCTAAGACATTTTATTGGAGACTTAAATGCAAATTCTTTTGCAGGAGTTGAAGCTATTGATCCAGCAGTTTTTGGATTAACTAATGAATATTGGTTAAGCTATTACATTGGTAAAGAAATCTACGACAAGAAATTCATCTTCCTTCCAGAAAGTATAGTTGAGAATAATTTAATTAGAGTTCCGGTTTTGAATATGCCTGGGGTGATGATTAAATAAGTATTTGGGCACCTTAACTAAAGATACGTCACCCTGAATTTATTTCAGGGTCTTTTACGCTAGAAAGATGCTGAAATAAATTCATCAGGACGATGATAACATAAATCTTATAATCCTGCATAAGCATTGCCAGCTAAACGGTATTGAAGCGATATCCTTTTTGTCAGGCTGAGCGTATAGAAGCCCAAAAAAGATTTAGCGGAAAGACGGACTATCTGAACCGATTAGCACTAAATTTGCTTTGCTAACAATTAACATAATAAATTAATAAATAATTTCTTTTTCTCACTTCTTTTTTCGCTAAATTTCATACAACATTTACTCCTTTAAATTGTATGGAAAACACCGCTAAATATTCTTCATCTACATTGAAAAAAGTGCTTTTTGGAGCACTATTTTTAGTATCAATTTTTGCAATCTACTTTCTGTTCTTCAAAAAGAAAAACCAACAAGACAATCAGGCTTATGCAAAATATGTAGAGTCTTATACTTCTGGGACTATTTCTAAAAAAAGTTACATCAGAGTTCATTTAGCTAGTGCGGTAAAAAGTTTAAGTGATTTAGGCAAGCCTGATGACAGGGAAATTTTCGATTTCTCGCCAAGCATTAAAGGAAAAACATTTTGGATTGACCCGCAAACCATAGAATTTAGACCAGACGAGCAATTAGAGCCAGACCAAAAATATGAGGCTACACTTAATTTAAGTAAGATAACGACAACCGAAAAAGGTTTAGAAGAATTTGATTTCGATTTTAAAGTAATTAAACCTGGATTGAACTTGAGCCAAAATGGTTTGGTTTCTCAAAACAACACATCATTAACATATATGAAGTTGATGGGCGAAATCAATACTTCAGATTATGAAGAACAGCAAGGTGTGGAGAAAGCATTGAGCTTAGATTTTGCTCAGCAATTGAAAGTTAAGTGGACACATGACCCTGAAAAACATCGTTCTACTTTTGTAATTGATAGTATAAAAAAAATAAATAAAGAGACTACTTTAACTTTAAAATGGAATGGCGATGCAATAAATGCGGATGAAGATAAAGGTGAGGAAAAGGTAATTATTCCAGCAAAAACTATTTTTAAGGTATTAGATATTAAAGCTGTACAAGGTGCTGAAGATTATGCTTTAATTCAATGTTCTGAACCAATAAATGTAGCACAAGATTTAAATGGTTTAATTTCTTTGGGCGATTTGCAAGACCTCCGTTTTACGATAGATGCAAGTCAGATTAAAGTTTATGCACCTGATGAATTGCAAGGAAACTATGCAGTAACCGTAAATGCTGCCATTACTGATATTGAAGGCAAAAAATTAGAAAGCGCTAAAAGTGCCAATATTATTTTCGAAGATAAATTACCTTCTGTTACGATTGCAGGAACTGGGACTATCCTACCCAATTCTGGAAAGCTAGTTTTACCTTTCGAAGCCGTTAACCTAAAAGCAGTTGATGTAACTGTAATTAAAATTTACGAGAACAATATTCCTCAATTTTTTCAAGTAAATAACTACAAGGAAGGAAATGAATTAAGAAGAGTTGCTAAACCTGTTGTTCAAAAAACAATCCGTTTAGATGAAGATAAAGGGGTTAATTTACATAAGAAAACACGTTTTACCTTAGATTTAGATAAGCTAATTCGTACAGAACCAGGTGCAATGTACCGGGTAACGATTGGTTTTAGAAAAGCTTATAACGTTTATGAATGTAAAGAAAGTTCTTCAACCACTACTAACGAAGATGGTGATGACTACGAAGGAGATTACGAAAGTTACGGCGAAACGATTGATGAAGATGATGAGTTTTGGAATAGTTACCAAGATTATTATCCAAACCATTATAGATGGGCAGATAGAGACAACCCTTGCACCCCTTCCTACTATACAAACGAACGTTGGGCAAGTAGAAATTTATTAGCATCAAACATCGGCTTGGTAGCCAAAAGAGGAAATGATAACAGTATGCTTATTGTGGCTACTGATTTATTGACAGCCAAGCCTTTAAGTGGTGTAAGTTTAGAATTGCAAGATTACCAACGACAAATACTAACTACAATAAAAACTGATAGCGATGGCTTGGCAATATTTGATTTGAAAAGTAAACCTTTTTTGTTGGTTGCCAAAAATGGAAAAGAACGAGGTTATTTAAAGTTAGATGATGGAAACTCATTGCCATTAAGTCGTTTTGATGTTGGTGGAGATGTTGTACAGAATGGAATTAAAGGGTTTATTTATGGCGAACGTGGTGTTTGGCGACCTGGAGATAGCGTTTTTGTTTCATTTATTTTAGAAGATAAATTGAAGAAACTTCCTGCGAATTATCCAGTTACTTTCGAACTCTTTAATCCAAAGGGGCAACTAGCCAAACGAACAGTAATTGCACAAGCATTAAATGGTTTCTACACTTTTAAAACAGCTACCGAAAATACGGCACCAACAGGAAATTGGTTGGTAAAAGCTAAAGTTGGTGGTGCCTCTTTTTCAAAAACAATTAAGATTGAAACCATAATGCCAAATCGTTTAAAAATCAATTTTGATTTAGGCGGAAAAACTTACCTAGGCAATGGCACATCATCTGCTACTACCCTATCTGCAAAATGGCTTTTCGGTACACCAGCGCAAAACTTGAAAGCTAAAGTTGATGTAAACTTGAATACAACGGAAACTAAGTTTAAAGGATTTGACGGTTATTCATTTGACAACCCTACAGTAAATTTTGAGTCGCAAATTAAAACCATTTTTGAAGGAACATTAAATGCTTTGGGAACAGCTATTGTTAACACTAATCTAAGTGAAAGTGGTGTTGCACCAGGTGTTTTAAGAGCAAACTTTACGACGAAGGTATTTGAACCAGGGGGTAATTTCAGTATAGACAACTTCAGTATCCCTTATCATGTTTACAACAATTACCTAGGTGTTAAAGCTCCTGTTGGTGATCGTTTAAGTGGAATGTTGCTCACTGATAGAGACCACAAAGTAGAAATTGTAAACGTAAACAGAGATGGTAAATTATTAGGTGGAAGTAAAACAGTTTCAGTTGAATTATATAAAGTTCAATGGCGTTGGTGGTGGGAACAAGATAATCAACAGAGTTATGCCAATTTTACACAAAATGAATATAACAAGCTTATTTCAAAACAATATGTAAACCTAACAGATGGAAAAGGAAATTACACATTGCGTATCAATGAGCCTAACTGGGGCAGATATCTAATCTTAGTTCGAGATGAAAATGGTGGTCACACAACAGGAAGATCTGTTTACGTAGATTGGCCAGGTTGGGCACAACGTGAGCAAGGCAGTAATCCAACCGAGGCATCGATGTTATCTTTTACAGCCAACAAGCAGAAATTTTCAGTTGGAGAAGATATTACTTTAACCATCCCGACAGGAGAAAATGGTAAAGCTTTAGTTTCTATTGAAAATGGAAGTCGTGTATTAAAAACCTTTTGGGTTGATACCAAAAAAGGACAAACTCAATTTAGTTTTAAAGCTGAGAAAAATATGGCGCCAAATGTTTTTGCGAACGTTACGCTAATACAACCTCATGCTCAAACGTTAAATGATTTACCTATAAGGATGTATGGGGCAATTCCTATAACTATTGAAGACCCAGAAACTATCTTAAAACCAGTCATAAAAATGGCTTCTACTTTAAAACCGGAAGTAGAAAGTACAATTGCAGTTTCAGAAGGTAATGGCAAAGCGATGACCTATACCATTGCATTGGTTGATGAAGGATTATTGGACTTAACTCGTTTTAAAACTCCAGACCCACATAGTATATTTTATGCTAGAGAAGGTTTAGGTGTTAAAACTTGGGATTTATTTGATCAAGTTTTAGGCGCTTGGGGTGGAAATTTAGAAAGAATTTTAAGTATTGGTGGAGATGGTTCTATCAATAGAAACTTAAATCCTGCTAAGGCAAATAGATTTAAACCTGTTGTTAAATTTATGGGGCCTTATTATTTAAGTAAAGGCGAAAGCAACACGCATAAATTTAAACTACCACAATACATTGGTTCGGTAAGAGCGATGGTTATCGCTGGTCAGGATGGTGCTTATGGATTTGCAGAAAAAGCAGTGGAAGTTAAAAAACCTTTAATGGTTTTAGCAACGTTACCTAGGGTAATTGGACCAGGAGAAAGCTTTACTTTACCAGTTAATATTTTTGCAACTAATAACAATTTAAAAAATGTTTCAGTTCAATTACAAAGTTCTAATTTGATAGTTGGGGGCTCGAAAACTCAACAATTAAGCTTTAAACAAGCAGGCGAACAGATGACTTATTTCCAAGTTAAAGCACCAAATAGTACTGGGGTAGCAAAAGTGAGAATCATAGCACAAAGTGGAAATGAGAAAACCGTTTACGACGTAGAGATGGACATTAGAAATCCAAACCCTTACGTTACCAATGTAGTTTCAGCAACTCTTCAGCCTAAACAAAGTTGGACGCTAAAATACGTACCAATTGGAATGAATGGAACAAATTCTGGTTCGGTTGAAGTATCGTCAATCCCTCCTATCAATCTGAATAAACGATTGAGTTATTTAATTCAATACCCACATGGTTGCGTAGAACAAACTACATCTAGCATTTTCCCTCAACTAATGTTAGATAAGTTGACACCACTTTCTACACAACGAAAAACCGAAGTAGAACGAAATATTAAATCAGGCATCAACCGATTAAAAGGTTTCCAAACTACAGATGGTGGTTTAAGTTATTGGCCAGGCGAAGGTTCATCTGATGAATGGGGAACAAATTATGCCGGACATTTCTTAATTGAAGCACAAAATGCTGGGTATACTTTACCAGCTGGAATGTTTGATGAATTAATCCGTTACCAAAAAAGCAAAGCAAATAATTGGGTGCCAAATTCAGAGAATTTCTATGGTGGCGATTTAAGTCAAGCTTACCGTTTATATGTTTTGGCTCTGGCTAAAAAACCAGAAATGGCCGCAATGAATAGATTGAGAGCTTTCGAATATTTATCGGTTGCATCAAAATGGCGTTTAGCTGCTGCATATCAATTGGCCGGACAAGCTGCTGCTGCCAATGCTTTAATTAGAGGTTTAGCCCAAACTGTAAAACCATACAACCAATTAAGCGGAACTTATGGTTCTGATTTAAGGGATGAAGCGATGATTATGGAAACATTAACTTTAATGGGTCAGAAAAATCAAGCAGCTCAATTATTAACCAAAGTTGCTTCTCGTTTAGGGCAAGATACTTGGTATAGTACGCAAACAACCGCATATTGTTTATTGGCAATAGCTAAATTCTGTGGGCAAAATAGTTCGTCGAACAGGTTGCAGTACAACTATTTGCTAAATGGAGCTAAAGGAAATACAAACAGCGAGCAATACCTAAACACAACTGCATTAACGTTTAAAAATAATACAGCTAGCATTACCAATACAGGTAAAAATGTATTATTTATAAGATTGATTTTGCAAGGTCAACCTGTTGCAGGACAAAATAATTTCTTGCCTAATAATCCTGAAGTTTTAGAGATGAACGTGAGCTATAAAACTTTAAAAGGATTAGCATTAGATCCAACTACCTTAAAACAAGGTACAGATTTTTATGCAGAAGTAATGGTTAAGAATCCAGGTAAAATGGGCTATTATGAACAAATGGCTTTAACACAGATCTTCCCATCTGGTTGGGAAATCATTAACACAAGATTGAATAATAATGAAGGTGCCTTGGCATCTGCACCTTACACCTATCGTGATATAAGAGACGATAGAGTATTTACTTATTTCAATATCCGCGAAAATGAAACTTTAACCTATAGAGTACTGTTAAATGCATCTTATTTAGGTAAGTATTATTTATCAGCTGTGCAATGTGAAGCGATGTATAATAACAACATTAGTGCAACACAAGCTGGGAAATGGGTTCAGGTGGTTAAATAGACAGACAAAATATATCATCATTGCGAGCAAGCGAAGCAATCTCCTCCTAAATGGAAAACTTGAAAGGAGATTGCTTCGGTCTGTGAAAAACAGAACCTCGCAATGACGAACTTATTAGGAAGGTTTGAAACATTGTCCTTAGTTCTATAAACCTGATAGTAGTATAAACAATTTTTCATTGTTGAAACGAATAGCAAGACTGAAGAAGCTATGGAAAACTGACTTTCGTTTTCAAAAAAGAAAAGGCTAGATAAATCAATAACAAAGCCATCACCTACCAAAGCAAGGTCTGTAAAACAGTAGTACCCAATAACGGATTTAAACTATAACCTTGGATAAATATTAATTAATAAAAAGCGGATAAAACCCAAGAGCAATCTTAAAAAAGTAGCTAATTTTTCCATAACAATGCATTTTGTTATATATAAAAACTATGCAGAAAATGTTACCCAAGATGATAGCAAAAAATGAATAACAAACAAAAAGCCTTACTAATTTCCGATTGCATTTGCTTTTTGGTGTTTCTATTTTTTCTATTTTCTTTACCAAAACAACTGTTTAAATCCCCAACCTCTTTTGTACTTGAAGCTAGCAATGGTGAGCTCTTAAGCGCTTCAATTGCTAGCGATGGCCAATGGCGATTTCCTGTAGCAGATAGCGTTCCTGGTAAATTTGTAAAATGTATTACTGCCTTTGAAGACCAACGTTTCTTTTTGCATTTAGGTGTAGATCCAGTTGCAATGAGCAGGGCGATGAAACAAAATTTATCAGCGAAAACTGTAGTTAGTGGCGGAAGTACCTTAACGATGCAAGTTATTCGATTATCACGAAAACAGAACCGAAATGTTTGGCAAAAACTAACAGAAATGTGGTTGGCAGTACGATTAGAGTTTACTCATTCTAAAAAAGAAATAATTGGGTTATATGCTGCTAATGCTCCTTTTGGGAGTAATGTAGTTGGATTAAATGCAGCAAGCTGGAGATATTATGGTAGAAAAGCAGAAAATCTATCATGGGGAGAGATGGCAACTTTGGCAGTTTTACCAAACAGCCCATCATTAGTTCATCCTGGAAAGAACTCAAATCGCTTAATTAAAAAGCGTAATGATTTACTAGACAAGTTGGCTAGGTTAGCTATTATCGACCAAGCAACTGCTGATTTATCTAAATCAGAACCCATTCCTGGAAATCCACTTCCATTGCCTCAAAATGCACCTTATTTGTTAAGTAGATTTAAAGAAGAAAGAAAATCGCTACAAATTAGTTCTACAAGTTTAAAAACTACCATAGACTATGATTTACAGTTAAAACTGAATGAGTTGCTTAAACGCTATAATAATCGCTATAAAGCAAATGATATCAATAACATTGCAGCCTTAGTATTAGATATTAAAACTGGAACTGTAAAAAGTTATATCGGTAATTGTTATCAACCAGAAAATGCTGCATTTGAAAGTTATGTTGATATGATTAAAGCCCCTCGAAGCCCAGGTAGCACATTAAAACCCCTACTTTATGCGAGTATGTTAAGTGATGGAATGTTATTACCACATACACTCGTTGCCGATGTGCCCACTCAAATAGCAGGTTATACACCACAAAATTATGATTTGAGTTACGATGGAGCAATCTCGGCTGATAAAGCTTTAAGTAGATCGTTAAATATCCCAGCAGTTAAAATGCTGCAGCAATATAAATATGAAAGATTTTATGACAAACTCAAAAAGTTAGATTTTACAACACTAAATCAACCCGCTGATCACTATGGTTTATCATTAATTTTAGGAGGAAGTGAAGTAACCATGTGGGATTTAGCAAAAAGCTATATGGGAATGGCAAGAACACTTAATCATTTTAATGAATATCAAGGCAAATACAATCCACATGATTATGATGCTCCAGTGTATGTTAAAGATTTAAAGTCACCCTTTAAAAAGGAAGGTATAGAATTAAATTCTATGTTAGACCATGGCTCTATTTGGGCTACTTTTAATGCAATGGAAGAAGTAATGCGCCCAGGAGATGAAGGTTTATGGGAACAGTTTTCATCATCACAAAGAGTAGCTTGGAAAACCGGAACAAGTTTTGGTTTTAGAGATGCTTGGGCAATTGGCTTAACACCAAATTACATAGTCTGTGTTTGGGTGGGCAATGCCGATGGTGAAGGTAGACCTGGCCTAATGGGGATTGATGTAGCGGCCCCAGTTTTATTTGATATTTTTAGGCAATTACCATCGTCTAAATGGTTTGAAATACCCAAAACAAAGCTTAAAAAAATGCTTACTTGTAAACAAAGTGGGTTTAAAGCTGGAGAATATTGTACAAATAAAGTAATTGAACTTGTTCCGTTTTCTGGAGAGAAAACGGGTGTTTGCCCTTACCATAAATTGGTTCATTTAAACTCAAAAGGAACACTTAGAGTAACAGATAAATGCGAAAGTACAGCTGTAATGCAGCATCAGAAATGGTTCATTTTACCCCCAGCAATGGAGTATTATTATAAGATTAAAAACAGCGATTATAAAATATTACCTCCTTTTATGCCAGGTTGTGATGAAGCTGGAGGAAATACAGTGATGGACATGATTTATCCCAAAAACAATGCTATAGTTTATATTCCTATTGAATTAGACGGAACCAG
Source organism: Pedobacter polaris (assembly GCF_005116505.1). Taxonomy (GTDB): domain Bacteria; phylum Bacteroidota; class Bacteroidia; order Sphingobacteriales; family Sphingobacteriaceae; genus Pedobacter; species Pedobacter polaris. Next base: position 309,933 of record NZ_SWBR01000002.1, on the reverse strand, counting down.
AGGTAAAATAGTTCTCAATGCAGCACATAGAAATCCCGAAACTAAAATATACTGGCATATTGATGCTGAATATATGGGTAATACCAAATCATTTCATCAGTTGGCAGTAAGCCCTAAACCCGGAAAACATGCTTTAACAATTGTTGATGAAAATGGAGAACGTTTAACACAGATTTTTACAGTTTTAGAAAAAGATAAAAAGCTAAAAATAATTAGTCCCGTGGATTTATAGCTATGGATTTCTTTAATTTTCTTTCTACAGACCCAACGGTGATTAAATATTGGGCTAGCATATAAGTAGCCATAATTACTACTCCTGCCCCTTCAAAAGGTTTAACAAATTTATTGTAAGCTAAAAAAGAGTCTGAAATTAGAAATAGTATTGCACCAATAAATATTAAATTGAAGCTCAACGTACTCACTCTTCCTTTTCTATTAACAGCCATAATTGCCATTAGAGAAATTACAAAAGCATAAATCATTACCGGAATTTTCATCGAATCAAGATAGGGTCTTAGGTAAAGATAAAATCCAAGGCAAAAAGCTCCGAATACAGCTAGGGCAATTCTAGTTGCAGATTTCTCTATCTGAGGATTCCATTTATAATCTAGGTAAAAGGCAAATATGTACATTAAATGCCCTAAAAGAAAAGCAATTAATCCAAACATAAAAAATGAGGAGTTAACATCCACAAACATCAACAAGCTATCCCCAACTAAGCCAAACAACAGCCCCATGAAAATTCTTTTGGCAAACCTACCTCTTAATTGAGTTTGGTAAGCATAAAATATCATTAAAGAAATGGTGATTGATGGCTTAAGTATGTATTTGAATTCCCCGAGAACCAAATGTGTTGTTTTTTGATCAGACTCAGCTAAAAGCTGAATAACGAAAATAATGATAAAGGCAAAACTAAATTCAAGATGTTTTTTTAACATGAGAAGCGATATTGAGTAAATAATAAAACCAAATTAGTGAAGATGTTTGAACAGCAATTAAACTTATAGCTAGTATGTTAAATATTAAAATATCTCTAAAAAAGAATAATCCAGCAATGCTTAAAAAAAACCTAGTATATTCGAAATATTTCAACCATGGTTTATTTTCTAATAGTGCCCCACAAGTCAATAAAGTAAAAATTGTAAATATTGCAGCAACAAAAACTTGCCCCATTTCTATTTTAGTATATAGAAATAACAAAGCAGATCCGGTTGCCAATGCTACTAAAAATTGAAAAATTATATAAGCAGTTGCACTCCTATTATATTCCGAATCAAATTTTTTATAGTTTACAACATCAATTTCTTGTGCATATTTAAAACCTCCTAACGAAGCCGGAAACCAACCTGGAGGTTTAATAAAAACTCTAAATTTATCTCCAATGCTATCAGTTTTTCTTGCTGTATTCCAAAGTTCAGACCAATAGTGCACATTTGCCCAAACAGGATTCCAGCTTGCCAATGGAGTTGTAATTCCATAATAAACTTCTTCTTCTTCTTTCTGAAATGTACCAAACATTTTGTCCCAAATAATTAGAGAACCTGCGTGGTTTTTGTCAATGTACTTCGGATTACTTCCGTGATGAACTCTGTGATGAGATGGTGTATTTAATATGTGTTCTAAAAACCCCATACTTTTAATTGCTCTAGTATGTATCCAAAACTGATATAAAGTATTAAAAGCACTTAAGGTTACAAACATTAAAGGATCAAAACCGAACCAAGCCAAAGGAAGATAAAACACCCATGAAAACCAGCTTTGAAACCAAGATTGACGTAAGGCAACAGTTAAATTATATTCTTCAGATTGATGGTGGACAATATGTGCGGCCCATAAAGCATTAATTTGGTGACTCATTCTATGAAACCAGTAATAGAAAAAGTCAACTCCAATAAAAAGAATAACCCATATCCAAACTGTTTTTGGCAAGTCGAATAAGCGCCAGTGCTCAAACACATATTTATAACCAAAAAACAAAGCTGTTTTCATAAACAAACCTGTTATTTGAGAACCAATGCCTTGACTTAAATTTGATATAGAATCGTTTAATCGATAATATCCAAGCTTCTTATAAAAAGAATACGCTAATTCTATCCCGATAAGAATAAAGAAAATGGGAACAGATAAAGCGATATAATCAACTTTCATTTTACTAATTTATAACAAAATAAATCTGTTTTAACATTAAAATAACGTTGATACAAAAATGCATTTGAAACTAGCTGAAATTGAGGCAAAAAAAATTGCAGGTTAAAAACCCGCAATCATTTTATATTATTGAAACTTAAGAATAAGTTTCTTATAGAAATATTAATGCGCAAAATTCAATACCTTAATTAATATAAGGTAAATGAAATCTACAATTTAGTAACTACGTTCTCTTGTGTTGTTACGTTTAAAACCACCACCACCTGTGTTTCCACCGCCAGTATTTGGCTTATCTTGAGCTTCAGCAACTTTAATTCTGTTACCGTTGTAGTCTCCACCGTTCATTCTTTTGATAGCTTCTTTAGCTTCCTCATCATTAGGCATCTCTACAAAACCAAAGCCGCGGCTTTGATTAGTTTCACGATCTTTAATAATTCTAAGTGATTTTACTTGACCGAAATCACCAAATACGGCTGTTAATTCATCTTCCCCTACTTCTAAAGGAAGGCCTGTAATAAATATCTTCATTAATGTTTAAAAATTTGTACAAAGATACAAAAAAAAATGGGTATTTTGCTATCTAAGTGTCAGTTAATCTTATTTATAAGCTATTATTTTTCCATATAATTAGTGAAATAACATCAAATTATTCTAGTCACATTTAAGGATTTTACCCATTCTGATTTTTTACACACTTCACAAACAGTTTTTTCGCTAGCCGAAAGTTGGGCTGTAAAACCGCAAAAGCTACAAGAATAATAACCCTTATGTTTAATTTCAGTATGTTTATCGCAAAATAAAGAGGGTAAAATTGGCAATCCATATTTAACTTCTGTATCAGCATAAAAGAAAACACTTATACTTCCTGATGTTTCAATTATGGCCAATTGAACCTGCCCCAAGTGAGCCACGCTTTTCAATCTTAATTCAGAAAAAAATTCATCTTGAGCCAATGTTTCTTTTTTAAAATTGTCAATTGCGAATTTTCCATCTTCAATTAAACAAGTGCAACTTCCCTCAAGTAATTCTTCTACCTTTTTACTTTTGTTTACGAAATAAGAGGTAACCTTATATGCCAAAACAACTACAGCAAAAACCGCTGCTGCTGATATTAAACCAACCTCTTTATAAAACATTGGGTCGCCAGCGGCTGAACCTAAGCTGATTATCACAACCAATTCAAATACCGATAATTGTTTTACCCCTCGTTTGCCTAAAGCTCTTAAGCTCACCAAGACAATGAGATACATTATCAATGTTCGGATCATTATTTCTGGAATGAAACTCCAATCTTCATCCCCAATTAATAATTTTTCTATATCCTTAAAAAAGCTTAGTAAAATAATAGTCATCAAAAGTTTAATAGCTATAACATAAAACTGCCCTTTTTGTGTTGAAATGAGAAAATATTTTTAAGCTTTAGTTCAAGCTTTGAGAGTCCCTATTAGCAATACATGGTTAATCTTTTAGCTGTTTTAACAATTTTTTTGGCGCTCTGTTCTTCCAAGCAGTAAATAAAAGCCCACTTAAAACTTCGGGTACTACCCTATCTAGGTTAACCAACATGTATTTGTATTTGAGATAGTGGGGTGTGATAAAAAAGGTATTAGGATCTTTTTCCAGCCATTTGTCTCGCTCAAGCGTGTGAATTACTAAATTTTCCCCATCTTCTTTTAATCTAGCAAAAATATATTTCTCGACATAAAACGCAGGTGTTTCAAAACATATTTGCTCTGTTACGCCAGGAAATTCAAAAACAACTTTCCTGATAAATGTTAAAGCAAGCAATGTTTTGTTGGTCATTATCCTCTTCCTGCCATTTTTATCATTCTATGTGCCAAATCTCTTCCTAAATATCGATCTATTATTCCATGTACAATATAAAGGATGGGTGTCATCGCTAACGCTATAATGAATTTATAGGTGTAACCTACAATACCAATTGCAGCAACCATTTGCCAGCTCCAATGATAGGCTGGATTTAAGTAAAAGGCAATAAAAATAACAACAAAACTATCTATGAGTTGAGAAAACAAAGTAGAACCAGTAGATCTTAACCAAAGTGCTTTTTCTCCGGTGAATTTTTTAATTCTATGGAAAATCAATACATCTACCATTTGTCCTATTAGAAAGGCAGTAATTGAGCCTACTATAATCCACATTCCCTGACCAAAAATAGCATCAAAGGCAACCAACATGTTAATTTCTTGTCCATCAACTTTTTGCATTAACCAAAAATCAGATGGTTGTAACTTCATAGCTAACCAAACTACTAAAAATGCAAAACCGATTAGTACACTTGTTAAGATAGAAAGAAACCTAACTTGTTTTACACCAAAATATTCATTGATAATATCTGTCATTATGAAAATGATTGGCCAAGTTAAAACGCCAGCAGACATGTTAAATGAAAGATTAGGAACACCAAATAAATTAATATCTAATTTCTTAATCCCTAAAGTCCCTTCAACTGAAAAAATCTTAACCCCAATAAATTCTGATAAAATGGCATTGGCTACAAAAAATGCACCCAGAACAAGTAGCAATCGGCTTTCTTTGGTTTTAAAAGTCATGGTAGCTAAAATACGATTATTTTAATAGAATTAAATGTAAGCTTCATGTTTAAACATATATCATTCTAATTTTTTACAATTAGCCTACCTGCATCAAGGTTCAAATTCTCATCTTTGCGACTTCTAAAAAATTCATGGCAAAATCTAAATCTTTCTTTTTAATACTAATTCTTGGTTGTTTAGCCGCATTGGCACCATTTTCTATAGACATGTACTTGCCAGGATTTAAAGCAATTGCACTAGATTTAAATACAGACGTACCAAAAGTATCACTTTCGTTATCAACTTTTTTTATCGGCATTTCTGTAGGACAGTTACTTTATGGCCCCTTATTAGACAAATTCGGAAGAAAAAAGCCACTCTATTTTGGATTGTCTTTATACATTCTATCATCAATTTGTTGTTTGCTCGTTACTTCCATAGATCAATTAATTGTATTAAGATTTATACAGGCAATCGGGTGCTGTGCAGCATCTGTAGCTGCAATAGCCATGGTAAGAGATTTATTTACTGTAGAAGAAAGCCCTAAAGTATTTGCATCCTTAATGTTAGTGATTGCGGTTTCACCAATGCTAGCTCCAACTGGAGGTGGTTATTTAATTACTGCTTTAGGTTGGCAATCTGTATTTGTGTTTTTAGGTTTAGTGGCAATATTAATGTTATTAGCTAGCATATGGTGGCTACCAGAAAGCTATAAACCAGATCCTCATTATTCACTAAAACCGAAACCTATATTAAGCAACTTTTTAATTGTTTTAAAAGAGCCTAGCTTTTATACTTATGCATTAATAAGTGCTGTTACTTTTAGCGGTTTATTTGCTTATGTATCTTCATCACCTGTGGTATTTATGGATTTGTATAAGGTAACAGAAACAGGATATGGTTGGATTTTTGCATTACTATCAGTGTTTTTTATTGGCTTTAGTCAAGTAAATAGCTACATTTTAAAATGGTTTACAAGTAAAGAAATTGTATTCTGGGCATTAATAATACAAAGTATATTCAGCATATTGTTTCTTATTGCTGCAGTTTATAACCTATTAAACCTGTATACAACAATTACATTTATAGCTTTATTTTTAGGCTGCCTTGGCTTTATCAATCCAAATGCATCAGCACTTTCATTGGCTCCATTTTCTAAAAATGCTGGTAGTGCATCGGCATTAATGGGAGCTTTACAAATGGGGCTGGGTGCATTAGCTTCGGCAGTAATTAGCATGTTTGCTGCTGACGTAATTTGGCCAATGCCAGCCGTGATGACAATTGCAGCATTAATTGCCTTGTTTTGCTTATTTATAGGTGGAAGAAAAATAAAAACTAACATTAATAACTTATAGATTTATATCTATCGAACTAAATGGATCGTTATAATTCTCTCGGATTATTACTATTTTCGTAGTGCATGATACTTATAAACTCTAAACTCCCTACCGTAGGCACCACCATTTTTACAGTGATGTCTAAATTAGCCAAAGAACACAACGCAATTAACCTATCTCAAGGTTTCCCAGATTATCCAACAAATCCTAAGCTAATTGAATTTGTGGCCAATGCAATGAAAGATGGTCATAATCAATATGCACCAATGACTGGGCTACCTGTCCTTCGAGAATTAATAGCTGAAAAAACCACTAAACTTTATGGCGCAAACTACAATCCAGAAACAGAGATAACAATTACTGCAGGTGGTACACAAGCCATATTTACTGCTTTAGCGGCTGTAATTAATCCTGGCGACGAGGTAATTATCTTTGAACCTGCTTATGATAGTTATTCACCAACCATAAAATTACTAGGTGGTTTAGTGAAACCATTCGAATTACATGCTCCAGATTATACTATTGATTGGGAAATGGTAAAAAAATTATTTACCGCAAACACGAGAATGATTATTTTAAATAGTCCGCAAAACCCAACTGGTAGCATACTTAACAAAACTGATATTGATGCACTTATTAAGTTAACCAAAAATACAGATATACTTATATTAAGTGATGAAGTTTATGAACACATCGTTTTTGATGGAGAAAAACATCTTAGTGTTTCAATCTATCCAGAATTAAAAGAAAGAAGTTTTGTAATTGCATCTTTCGGGAAATTATTGCATACTACCGGCTGGAAATTAGGCTATTGCATGGCACCTACTAAACTAACGTCAGAGTTTAGAAAAATCCACCAGTTTAATGTATTTAGCGTAAATACACCTATGCAGCTTGGTATAGCTAATTACTTACAAAGCGAAAATGTGTATGAAAATCTTTCTAGCTACTTCCAAGAAAAAAGAGATTTGTTCCGTTCCCTATTAAGTAACACTAAATTTAAATTATTACCTTGTAAAGGTTCTTATTTTCAATGTGTAAGCTTTAGTGGAATTAGTGATGAAAAAGATTCTGATTTTGCGAAAAGATTAGTGACTGACTTTGGGGTTGCTAGCATTCCAATTTCTGCGTTTTACACTAAAAATACTGACGACAAAATATTACGTTTCTGCTTTGCAAAAGAAGAAAATACACTACAAACTGCTGTTGAAAGACTAATAAAAATATAATTTATCCCTAAAAAATTATAAAATGGAAAGTCCACAATATTTGAACATTCAAAACCTAAAGATTACTGTCTTTCAGGCCTATTTGTTTTGGGAAAATGTAGATAAGAACCTTCAAAATATCTCATTGAGATTATCTGGTGGTGTTAGAGAGAAAACCGATCTCATTGTTTTACCTGAGATGTTTAATACTGGTTTTACCATGAGAGCTGAAGAAATGGCTGAAGAAATGGATGGTAAAACCATGCAATGGTTAATCAAAACAGCTTCAAGTTATGATTGCGTTGTTACTGGGAGCTTAATCATTAAAGAAAATAACAATTTCTATAATAGAATGATTTGGATGTTGCCTACTGGTGAATGTCAGTATTATGACAAACATCATTTATTTACCATGGCTGATGAAAATAAAAATTTTGAAGCTGGGAATAAGCAACTTATTGTAGAATTAAAAGGTTGGAAAATTCGTTTAGCTATCTGTTATGATTTACGTTTTCCTGTTTGGTTAAGGAATAAAAATGCTGAATATGATATTCTTCTTTTAGTTGCAAGTTGGCCAGATAAACGTGTATCTCATTGGAGAACATTGATACATGCTCGTGCAGTAGAAAATCAAAGCTATGTTATTGGTGTGAACAGGGTCGGGCATGATGGTAATCAAGTTTACCATAGTGGCCATTCTATGTGTATAGACCCTTATGGCAATACTGTTTACTACAAACCAGAAGATGAAGATTTATATACTTTTAGCATCAACTATCCTGATTTAGAAAAGATAAGAAGACAATTTCCCTTTCTAAAAGATGCTGATGAATTTAGTTTATCCTAATATTTCAACTCCAAAATGCTCAATAGAAGAAAATTTTTAAAAGCTTCGGCTTTATCTACTGCTTTATTAGCAATTGATAAAAAAAGTATAGCTCATACCCTACCCACCGCTACCAATGTTATTAACAAACCAATCGTAATTTCTACTTGGGATTTCGGTGTTGCAGCAAATGCTGATGCTTGGAAAATTTTAAGTAAAAATGGTAGAGCTTTAGATGCTGTTGAACAAGGTGTTTGGGTACCAGAGGCTGATGAAAGCAATCAATCTGTAGGATATGGCGGCTTACCTGATAGAGATGGTAAAGTTACTTTAGATGCCTGCATAATGGATGAGCAAGGCAATTGCGGAGCTGTTTTAGCATTAGAACACATCTTACATCCCATTTCTGTGGCTCGTAAAGTGATGGAGAAAACACCGCATGTAATGTTAGCTGGAGATGGTGCTTTGCAGTTTGCTTTAGAACAAGGTTTTAAAAAAATTAACCTCCTTACTCCATCATCAGAAAAAGCTTGGAAAGAATGGTTAAAGACAGCTAAGTACGAACCTGTAATGAACATTGAGAATAAGCTTTATGATAAAGCTGCTCCTAATAAATTACCTGGAAATAAATATAACCACGATACCATTGGAATGATTGCAATGGATGCTCAAGGCAATTTTTCTGGTGCTTGCACTACAAGTGGAATGGCTTACAAATTACATGGTCGTATTGGAGACAGTCCGATTATTGGTGCTGGGTTATATATTGACAATGAAATTGGTGGGGCCACATCGACAGGTGTCGGAGAAGAGGTAGTGAGAAATGTGGGTTCGTTCTTGGTTGTAGAATTAATGCGACAAGGTTATTCACCAGAAGAAGCTTGTAAAGAAGCTGTAATGCGTATCATTAAAAAGAAGCCTGAAACCGCTAAAAATATTCAGGTTGGCTTTTTAGCAATGAATAAAAAAGGCGAATATGGCGCATATGCTATTCAACAAGGTTTCAGCTACGCTGTTTGTGATAGCAAAAAGCAGGATTTGGTAGTTAAAGGAAAAAGCTATTATTAAACCCCCGACCCTAAAGGTGGAGTTGCAAACCGAATAATCAATTGCAAAATATATGACGACTTTGTTATGAACACATTACTGGAAAAGCCCCCTTTAGAAGTTTGGGGTTTAGAAATCTGCGCAAATTCATTCTCCTCTGCTCTTGCAGCAGAGAAAGGGGGAGCAAATCGCGTTGAGCTTTGTGAAAATATGGCTGAAGGTGGCACCACACCTAGTTATGCTCAAATTAAACTTTGTAAAGAAAAACTAAGTATCCAAGTATGGCCAATTATTCGCCCGCGAGGTGGAGATTTTTTATACACTGATGATGAATTCGAATTGATGAAAGAAGACATCAAAATCTGTAAATCATTAAACTGTGATGGCGTTGTAACCGGAATTTTATTAACCAATGGAAAAATAGACAAAAAACGTTGTGTTGAATTAATAGAATTAGCAAAGCCGATACCTGTTTCTTTCCATAGAGCTTTTGACATGAGCAATGATTTGGAAAAAGCTTTAGATGATTTAATTGAGTTAGGTTTTATAAGGGTTTTAACATCAGGTGGAGCAAATAATGCATACGAAGGAATTGATACTATCCATAAATTGGTTAAACAAGCCAATGGAAAAATAGAAATTATGCCAGGTGCTGGAATAAATCCTCATAACATTCAAGAGATTGCTACTAAAACCGGAGCTAAAAACTTCCACTCCTCGGCAAGGATAACAGTGAAAAGTAAAATGGAATACCGTAATCAAACCGCTAAAATGGGGAATATTGAAGATGAATATCAGTATCAACAAACATCAGCAGAATTAGTAAAACAGATGGTAGAAAAGCTTATATGAAAAGACTAAATATTATTTTATTATTAATCACTTGTGCGTTAATCGCTAATGCACAAAATGCCAAACAAAAAGCTCCTGAATTTGCATTAGGAACTTTTACTGATGATTACGGAATAAGCTATTCGATAAATGATACATTGTGGGTTCAAAACCCAAAAACTAAATACCACATCATTAAATGGAATCCAGAAAAGCAATATTTAGTTGCAAGAAATGATGCTGGAAATAAAGCTGATGGAAACAAATACACACGTATTGATTATATGACTTTTAGTGGGATGGAACCTTATCTATGGGGATTTTGCTTAACTGCCTATGATGCAGAAACTGACGTAATTGCTGAGAAAACTGCTGCTGCCGATAGACAAAATCCTAAAAAGGGATGCAATGGTTATCCATTCTCTAGAATGAAAAGAGTTGAAATAAAACCTATTACAAACTAATTTAATGAAGTTCTCTAAAATATTAATAGCAATCTTACTATTTGTAAATTTTGCAACTGCCCAAACTAAAAGGGATTATAATCAATATGTTAATCCATTTATTGGTACTGGTGGCCACGGTCATACTTATCCTGGGCCTGCCCTTCCCTTTGGGATGATACAGCCGGGACCAGATACAAGATTAGAAGGTTGGGATGGTTGTTCTGGTTATCATTATACCGATTCTTTAGTATATGGATTTTCACAAACTCACCTAAGCGGAACTGGTATTGCAGATTATTGCGATTTTCTTTTTATGCCAACACTTGGAAAACCTCAATTTTTAAATACGCAATACGCCTCGCCCTTTCAAAAGAAAAATGAAAAAGCTAGTCCAGGGTATTACAGTACTTTTTTAGATAAATATAAAGTTAAAGCTGAAATTACAGCCACCAGACGCTCAGGACTATATAAATTCACTTATCCGAGGTCTAACGAAGCAAATATCATTATCGATTTAAAACATAGAGATAAAGTTTTAGATAGCTGGATTGAAATTGTAAATGATAGAGAAATTAAAGGTTTCCGAAAATCGAAAGCTTGGGCAACCGGACAAGAACTATATTTTCATGTTCGATATAACAAACCTTTTAAAGCTTATGGTATTGTTGTTAATGATGAATTGAAACCTGGACTTAAAAAAGCTCAAGGAACAAACATCAAATTATATATCCAGTTTGCAACAAATGAGCAAGAAGCAATTCTTTCTAGAGTTGCAATTTCTGCCGTTGATGATAAAGGTGCTTTAAAGAATCTGAATGCTGAAACTGATGGTTTGGATTTTACTAAAGTGCTTTCAAAAGCTAAAATAGCTTGGAACAAGGAACTCTCAAAAATTGATGCAGAAAGTACTAATAAAAAACAACTAACTACTTTTTATTCTGCACTTTACCATAGCTTACTTAATCCAAACTTATATATGGATGTGGATGGCAAATATCGTGGATTAGACAATAAAATTCATACTGCAAAAGACTTTGAATATTACACTGTTTTCTCACTATGGGATACTTATAGAACTGAGAATCCTTTACTAACATTAATTGATAAGAAGCGAACTTTAGACTTCATCAAAACTTTTTTAGCAATGCACCAACAAGGTGGACAATTACCTATTTGGCCATTGGCTAATGATGAAACCTTTTGCATGATTGGTAACCATGCTATTCCAGTAATAACTGATGCTTATGCAAAAGGAATTAGAGGCTTTGATACAAAATTGACTTTAGAAGCAATGAAACATGCTGTAAACCGCAAACAATTTGGCATAGATGTTTATGCAAAAAATGGTGCAGTACTGGCCGATGTGGAACATGAAAGCGCTTCTAAAACAGTAGAGTATGCTTATGATGATTGGTGCATTGCTCAGTTTGCAAAAATGATTGGTGAAGAAGCTGATTATCAAACTTACATTACCAGAGCACAAAATTGGAAAAACGTTTACGACCCGTCAACGGGTCATATTAGAGCTAGAAATAATGGTGGTTGGTGGAAGCCTTTTAATCCAACAGAAGTAAATAATAACTATACTGAAGGGAATTCTTGGCATTATAGCTTTAGTACACAGCAAGATATAAATGGACATATGGAATTGATGGGTGGAGAGAAAACTTATCAAGCAAAATTAGATGAATTATTTACTACAAAACAAGGCTTAACAGGTCGTGATCAAAGTGATATTACAGGTTTAATTGGTCAATATGCTCATGGAAACGAACCAAGTCATCATATGGCTTATCTTTTTAATTTCACATCTCACCCAGAAAAAACACAGTATTATATTAACAAAATAATGAATGAGCAATACCACGACCAGCCTGATGGTCTGTCTGGAAATGAAGATTGCGGACAAATGAGTGCTTGGTTAGTGATGAGTGCTATGGGAATTTATCCCGTTTCTCCTGGAAACAATATGTACAATATCGGAACACCTTGGTTTAAAAAGATGACGATTAACCTAGAGAATGGTAAAAAAATCATCATCTCTGCTCCTGCTAAAACTAATGCAAATTATTACATCAAAGGAATTTCGTTAAATGGAAAAACCTATAATAAACTGTTTTTAAACTTTGAAGATTTAGCAAATGGAGCAACCTTAAATTTTACGCTGTCGTCTACACCAAATATGAAATACTTAAACGGCTTACAAAAACCTGTGATGAAAATTACAGAAAATCTCATTGTTCCAAATCCTATAATTGATGGTCCGCAAGAAACCTTTAAAGATAAAGCGGAGGTTACCATCACTTCTGCCCTTCCAAACACAGAAATCTATTACACATTAGATGGTGCTGTACCAAATCAGAATTCAACAAAATATGTAGCTCCATTTGGTATTAATAAAGATGTAACTGTAAATGCCATCGCTTACAGAAAAGGTTTCAAAACAAGTTATGTAAGCACTGCAACCTATAAAAGGATTAATAATAACTATACCATCAAAATTAACTCTGAAATTAACAAAAGCTTTACTGGCGGAGGAAATGATGCCTTAATTGACGGTGTTAGAGGCTCTATCAATTGGAGAGTTGGCAATAGGTGGCAAGGTTTCTGGGGAAAAGATTTCGAAGCTATTTTAGATTTAGGAAAAGACCAACAAGTAAATTCTGTAAGTATTGGTGCTTTGCAAGATACAAATGCTTGGATTGTTTTTCCCCCATCGACTGAATTTTATACCGCTGGCGACGATATGAATTTCAAGTTAATTGGAACTGTTAAAGCGCCAGTTGATGCGAAAGATTATAACATACAGATTAAAGAATTAGGTGTAAAAGTAAATTTAGATTGTAGATACATTAAAATCATCGCCAAAAATTATGGCGAACTTCCCGCTTGGCATGAAGGTGCTGGTGGTAAAGCACATACTTTTTTTGATGAGATAACGGTTAAATAGCTAACTCGTCATTGCGAAGAGGAACGCCAGCCTGTCCTGGACTTTTCGGGAAAGCAATCTATCTAACAGGAAAGATTGCTTCGCTTTGCTCACAATGACGCACCTACCTAAGAAACTATACAACTTTTAATAGTACCACAGCCCTTTGTTAGCTAAACCAGATTGAAACGGCATCTCCCGATTTTTCATCGGTAATACAGTGTAAAGCTGGACTGAAATATCAAATAAACCACTGAAATTGCTTTTCAAATCATACTTTTTATTGCTGAAACATCTTCTATTTTCCGTTTCCCATCTTACCTTAAAAAAACTATCTTTGCACAAAGATGAAGCACATACGTAATTTTTGCATAATTGCACATATAGACCACGGCAAAAGCACTTTAGCTGATAGGTTACTAGAATATACAGCGACGATTTCTCAACGAGAATCCCAAGCACAATTGCTTGATAATATGGATTTGGAGCGTGAGCGTGGTATCACGATTAAAAGTCATGCTATACAAATGAATTTCAAAATTGATGGTCAGGAGTATAATTTTAATCTAATTGACACCCCTGGACACGTTGATTTTTCTTATGAAGTATCTCGTTCTATTGCTGCTTGTGAAGGCGCATTACTGATTGTAGATGCATCTCAAGGTATACAGGCCCAAACAATTTCTAACCTTTATTTGGCATTAGAGCACGATTTAGAAATCATTCCGATTTTAAATAAAATGGATTTGCCTGGGGCGATGCCTGAAGAGGTAAAAGACCAAATTATTGATTTAATTGGCTGTAAAAGAGAAGAAATTATTCCTGCATCTGGTAAAACAGGAATGGGAATTCCTGAAATTTTGCAAGCAATTGTAGACCGTGTTCCTGCTCCTGTGGGTGACCCAGAAGCACCATTACAAGCATTGATTTTCGATAGCGTTTTTAATTCTTTTAGAGGAATTATTGCTTATTTCAAAGTAGTTAATGGTGAAATTAAAAAAGGTGATAAAGTAAAATTCATTAACACTGGTAAAGAATATTTAGCTGATGAGGTTGGCATTTTGAAATTGGATATGTCACCAAGAACATCAGTTAAAACTGGTGATGTTGGTTATATCATTTCTGGAATTAAAGAGGCTCGTGAAGTAAAAGTTGGTGATACGATTACCAATGTTGCTAGACCAGCTACTGGTGCAATTCAAGGTTTTGAGGAAGTAAAACCAATGGTATTTGCAGGTATTTATCCTGTTGATACTGATGAGTTTGAAGAGCTTCGTGAGGCAATGCACAAGTTGCAACTGAATGATGCTTCTATCGTATTTGAACCAGAAAGTTCTGCCGCATTAGGTTTTGGTTTCCGTTGTGGTTTCTTAGGAATGCTGCATATGGAAATTATCCAAGAGCGTTTAGAACGTGAATTCGATATGACGGTAATTACTACGGTTCCCAACGTATCATATATTGCACACACTACCAAAGGCGATGAATTTATTGTAAATAACCCTTCAGATTTACCAGACCCAAGTAAATTGGACTCTGTTGAAGAACCTTTTATTAAAGCGAATATTATTACCAAAGCGGAATTCGTTGGTCCAGTAATGTCACTTTGTATTCAAAAAAGAGGAACTATTGTTAATCAATCTTACTTAACTTCTGATAGAGTTGAATTGATTTTTGAAATACCGATGGCAGAAATTGTATTCGACTTTTATGATAAGTTAAAAACAATTTCTAAGGGTTATGCTTCATTCGATTATCATCAAATTGGTTACCGTAAATCTGACTTGGTGCGTTTAGATTTGTTGTTAAATGAAGAACCCGTTGATGCATTATCATCTTTGATACACCGTAGCAATGCATATGATTTTGGTAAAAAAATCTGCGATAAGTTGAGGGAATTAATCCCTCGTCAGCAATTTGAGATTAAAATACAAGCCTCTATTGGTGCCAAAGTTATTGCTCGCGAAACACTTAGTGCTTTACGTAAAGATGTTACTGCTAAATGTTATGGTGGTGATATTTCTCGTAAACGTAAGTTATTAGAAAAACAGAAAAAAGGTAAAAAACGTATGCGCCAGGTTGGAAACGTAGAAATTCCACAATCAGCGTTTATGGCAGTTTTAAAATTAGATTAAACCAAGTAGCAAGACATTGCAATTCTAGATACTTGATACTAGATACTCGATACTTATAAATATGCAATTACTCGACGGCAAATTCGCATCAGAAAAGATAAAAACAGAAATAGCAGCAGAAGCAGCAGCTTTTTTAACGCAAAGTGGACGCAAGCCACATTTAGTTGCCATATTAGTTGGTAATGATGGTGGTAGTGAAACTTATGTGGCTAGCAAGATGAAAAACTGTGAGAAGGTTGGTTTTAAATCTTCACTATTTAGATATGACAACTCGGTAACCGAAGCTGAACTATTAGCTAAAATTGAAGAAATAAATAAAGATACTGATGTTGATGGTTTAATTGTGCAGTTGCCTTTACCTAAACATATTGATCCAGAAAAAGTTACGGAAACTATTGATTATCGTAAAGATGTTGATGGATTTCATCCAGTTAACTTAGGCAGGATGATGCGTAATTTACCTTGTTTTATTCCTGCTACTCCTTATGGGATTTTATTGATGTTACAAGCTTACAACATTGATACAACTGGTAAACATTGTGTTGTTGTAGGTAGAAGTAACATTGTAGGTAGTCCGATGAGTATTTTAATGGCTCGTAACGCTAACCCAGGAAACTGTACCGTTACTCTTACACATAGCAAAACTCATAATTTAAAAGAAATGGTTTTGCAAGGCGATATCGTTGTTGCAGCAATTGGCAGAAAGAATTTTGTTACTGCAGATATGGTTAAGCCTGGTGCTATCATCATTGACGTAGGTATCAATAGAGAAACTTCAACAGAAACTAAATCTGGTTACAAACTGTTTGGTGATGTTGATTTCGAAAATGTAGCTCCAAAAGCATCTTGGATTACTCCTGTTCCTGGTGGTGTAGGTTTAATGACTATAGTTGGTTTGTTAAAAAACACATTGGCATCAGCAAAAGGAGAAATATACTCTTAAGCAGAAAGGTAAAAGCTTCAAGCGAAAAACCAATTAATACGTATAGATAATTTTTAATTCACGTATTAATTATTATCTTTGATTATTAATCAAAAGAATATGGATGCGAAATTAACTTTAAGCTTCAATCAAGAAGTTGTAACAAAGGCTAAAAAATATGCTGCTGATAACAATATTAGTTTATCTAGGTTAATTGAGCATTTATTAACTCAGGTTACATCTACACAATACAAATCACTAGAAGATTTTCCAGTTGCAGATTGGGTTAACATGGTTGCAGAAGGTGAAGTAGAATACAAAAGAGCTCCAAAAACATCTCGTAAATCTAACAAGGATGAGTTCTTTTCATCTAAAAAATAATGATAAGAATTTTCTTAGATGCTAATGTTCTTGTTTCTGTTTTAAACAAAGAATATCCATTATTTACTTATTCATCTAGGATTTTAAGTTTAGCTTCTCATCCAAAATTTGAGGTTTACACCTCTCCTCTTTGTTTAGCAATTGCTTTTTATTTTGCAGAGAAAAAGCATAAATCTAAATTAGCCAAGCAAAAAATTGATATACTTTGTGAGCATATAATTATTGCAGAAAATTTAACAGATGGTGTACTTAAAACTTTAAGTAATAAGAAAATACATGATTTTGAAGATGGTTTAGAATATTATGCTGCTAAAGAAAATAAATGTACTTGCATAGTTACTGAAGACATTGAGGATTTTTATTTTTCTGAAATTGAAGTATTGGATTGTGTAGCATTTTTCAATCGATATTTATTGAATTAAGAATTTTCGCTCATATTTCGTCATTTAAAGGCACCAAGTAATCTCCTATTAAAGTAAAACTAGAGGGAGATTGCTTCGGATTGTGAAAACAATTCTCGCAATGACGACCTCCTTAAATTGTAATATAGAACAATGCGAAATTATCTCAGAATTGAGTTTTTCAGAATAGATCCTTCACTTCGTTCTGGATGACAAGTGACTAAGAAAATAACTTTTTAATCCAATTTTGCTTAAAGCCAACATATAATCCATCTTCTCTCAACTCTGTTGGATAGATATCTATATAATCTCCTTGCCCCTCTGCTCCTCTTCCATTTGTTAAATTGTATTCCCAGCGATGTATTGGACAAATAATATTACCTTCCTTACACCAGCCTCCACTTAGAATTCCTCCAGCGTGTGGGCAAGTATTTTGAATAGCAGAAAACTTTCCGTTGTGTTTAACAATACAAATTTTCTTACTATCGGCCTTTGCCATTTCTACAAAATCTTCTCTTTCAGTTTCTTGTTTTGACAAAACCTTTACCCAAATCATCTTTTCTGCTTTTTTGAATGTGTATATTTGCGCTCTAATTTACGAAATGGCACACAATATACCAGAAGATGGCACATTACTTCCTTTAATGGAAGAATTTTACACAATACAAGGAGAAGGATACAATACCGGAAAAGCTGCATATTTTATTCGTTTAGGAGGTTGTGATGTTGGTTGCCATTGGTGTGATGTAAAGGAAAGTTGGGATGCAGAATTACATCCACTCACTCTTTCTGATGATATTGTTGAAAAAGCAGATACTTTTCCGGGTAAAGCTGTTGTTGTAACTGGCGGGGAACCATTGATTTATAACTTAGATTATTTGACCAGAAAACTACAAGACAAAGGTATCTTAACATTTATTGAAACTTCTGGCGCATACCCACTTTCGGGTTCTTGGGATTGGATTTGCCTTTCTCCAAAGAAATTTAAAGCACCCAGGCCAGATATTACTCCCTTTGCTAATGAATTAAAAGTTATTGTTTTTAACAAAAGCGATTTCGAATGGGCTGAGAAATACGCCGAAAGTGTTTCTGCAACATGTAAGCTTTATTTGCAACCAGAGTGGTCTAAATCTAAAGAGATGACGCCACTAATAGTTGACTATGTAATGGCAAATCCAAAATGGGAGATATCTCTGCAAACGCATAAATTCCTCAATATCCCTTAATTATTCGATAATTTATTTACATTAGTCATTACCAACTCAAATGGCTTAAATGAAAAAATATTTCATATTTTTCTTCTGCTTGTTTACATTTTCGGCTAATGCCCAGAATTCTCTCAACAAGAAAGCGCAAGAAAGCTTTGAAGATGCCCAGCAATACTTAAGACAGAATATTTATGACGATGGCATTAAACACTTAGATGAAGCTATTAGATTAGATCCAAAATTTCAAATGGCTTATATCCAACTTGGGGATATTTATAGAAGACTAAAAACTTATCTAAAAGCAAAGGAAAATTATCGCAAAGCTGTTAGTTCAGCACCAACAATAGAGCCTAGAATTTATTATGTATTAGGAGAAAGCGAATTGCTTTCTGGCGACTATATAAATGCTAAATCTAATTTTTTGTTTTTTCAACAAAAATATACGGGTAATGATGGAGACTTTATACATAGAACCAAAAAGTATATTCTAGATTGTGATTTTGCGATAACTGCCATAAAATCACCAACCAAATACGAACCTATAAATATGGGCTTTTATATTAATAGTCCAAATCGTGATTATTTCCCTGCCCTAACTGCAGATGGCCAAACTATTATTTTTACACGTGTTGTTGATGGAAATGAGGATTTCTTTATTTCTACAAAAGAGAACAATGAGTGGCACAAAGCTCAATCCCTAAGCAATAAAATAAATACACCGAATTATAATGAAGGTGCACAATCTATATCACCAGATGGAAAATATTTGTTTTTTACAGGTTGCAATCGCCCTGATGGATTAGGTAGATGTGATATTTATGTATCAAGAAAAGAAGGAAACGAATGGGGCAAAACCATTAATTTAGGGAGAGCAATCAATTCTGAATTTTGGGAATCTCAACCCTCAATTAGTCCAGATGGTTCTACGCTCTATTTTGTGAGCAATAGACCTGGCGGAATTGGTGGGTATGATATTTGGAAGAGCACACTTACTAATGAAGGCCAGTGGACAGCCCCAATAAATTTAGGGCCAGAAATCAATACAATCTACGATGAAAATACGCCGTTTATCCATGCGGATGGAAAAACATTGTATTTTTCATCAAGCGGATGGCCAGGTTTTGGAGATAAAGATATTTTCTACAGTCGAATTGGTGAAGGTGGAAAATTTACAACTCCAATTAACTTAGGTTATCCTATTAATACTTATAATGAAGAAATTGGATTAATTGTTACAGCAGATGGAACAGAAGGATTATTCTCATCCAATATGAAAGATGGGGGCTTTGGTGATTTGGATGTTTATCATTTCAAATTGCCAGAGAAGGTGAAACCACTACAAGTTACTTATGTTAAAGGTATTGTTAGAGATAAAGATACCAAAGAATTGCTTGAAGCAAATGTTTTAGTAATTGATTTAAAAACAAATAACCCTGTTTTTAACGACTATACATCAAAAGAAACTGGAGATTTTATGGCAGTTATGCCTATTGGAAGCCAATATTGCTTCAATGTAGATGCAGATGGATATCTATTTAACTCACAGCATTTTGAATTAGAAAAGATCGAAGGAAATAAACCATTTGAATTTGAAATTCTATTAGAAAAAATAAAAGTCGGTAGCAATGTTACACTTCAAAACATTTTTTTTGACACGAATAAATATGAACTTTTGCCATCATCAATGGTTGAGTTAAATATTTTGACAGAGCTACTCAAAAACAATCAAAATGTTGCGATTGAAATTCAGGGTCATACGGATAATGTTGGAGATGTTAAATTAAACGATAAGCTATCTGAAAATAGAGCAAAAGCTGTATATGATTTTTTAATTGGCAATGGCATTGAAAAGAAAAGATTAAGTTATAAAGGTTACGGAGCAACAAAACCTCAAGCCGATAATATAACCGAAGAAGGTAGAAAACAAAATAGAAGAACAGAATTTATCATTACAAAAATATAATGGAACAGAACTTAAAAAATCATAGCAGATATGTAAAAGGGTATCATTTTGTACTCTCTTTCTTAATATTGATCGGTACAATTGGAGCAATAATTAATTTTTATCATTCCTTAAGTAACGCTAATCATTATAACTCAGCATTGTTGTTGATTTTATTTCTGATTGCCATTATTCTATTTTGGTATGTGAGGCAGTTCCCACTTAAAGCACAAGATAGAGCAATTTTTGCTCAAGAAAACTTAAGGTACTTTTCTCTTGCTGGAAAATTACTGCCTCAAGAACTTAGAGGAAGTCAAATCATCGCATTACGCTTTGCCTCTGATGAAGAACTAATTATACTTGTTGATAGAGCTATTGCAGAGAAGTTATCTTCAAAAGAAATTAAAGCTTCAATAAAAAAATGGAGAGAGGATCGTTACCGATTGTAAAATTCAAGATTTTAACTTTTGACCTTTTTTGACATAAATTGCTGAACCTTCTGCTAACATTACTGAATCCGGTTTTGCATTAGATAGAAAACCAAAATCTATACCGTAATTTCTTTCAAAATCCACATCAATTTTATAATCTTTTACAGGATACATTTCCCATCGCGGATGTTCTACACCATATTCTGAAGTGATATTGGATCCAATTTTTGTATAACCCCAATAGTGTTCGGTGATAAATTCTTCTTCACTAGCAATTGCTATTGGCTCGCTGTTTCGGTTTGCTGTTACAGAAAATGTGTTCCAATTTTTAGTTTTCCAAGCATACTCTACAAAAAGCTCATTATTGTTTGTAATCCAACAATGTTTCATTGGCAAAGTTTGGTAGTTTTCTTTATAAACTGTATTTGCAATAAAGGTAATTGCTGGTTTTGGCACAATTTCTTTTACAAATACCACCCCTCTTTTCCATACTCCAGTTTCATCTTTATATTTTACATAAAACCTCAAATTAACTTCTTCAAAATTACCATGAAACGGAATGTGGAAGCCTTTTAATTTGGTATTTAAAAACATAAATCCAACAAGGCTTACGTAATATTTGCCTTGCCAATCATCCAATTCTGTAAATGGCGGAAGATATTTTAATAGAATTTCTTTATCTACTTCATATTGAGCTAAAGCTAATTTACGCCAATCAGCTGATAAAAAGATATTATTGCCAGTCATTTAGATCACAGCTTGCCTAACTCGAATTAACTTTAATAATAACTCTTCAAGCAAAGCCAAATTTAACATATTAGCTCCATCAGATTTTGCGTTTGCAGGGTCAGGATGAGTTTCAATAAATAATCCATCGGCACCAACTGCTATTGCTGCTTTAGCAATGGTTGTTATCAATTCTGGTTTACCACCTGTAATACCACTGCTCTGATTTGGTTGTTGTAAAGAATGAGTGCAATCCATCACCACTGGTACACCAAAACTTTGCATCTCTGGTAAACCACGATAATCAACGATTAAATCTTGATAGCCAAAAGTATTACCTCTATCAGTAAGAATAACTCTATTATTTCCTGAATCTTTAATTTTATCAACTGCAAATTTCATAGAACCTGCAGATAAAAACTGACCCTTTTTAACATTAACAACTTTTCCAGTTTCTGCTGCTGCGATTAACAAATCTGTTTGTCGGCATAAAAAAGCTGGGATTTGCAAAACATCTACATAAGCCGCTGCCATTGCTGCCTCTCCACTTTCATGGATATCTGTTACAGTTGGCACATCAAATATTTTCCCGATTTTTTCTAAAATCTTTAGTGCTTTTTCATCGCCAATACCAGTAAAAGAACTTCCTTTACTTCTATTCGCTTTGCGGTAAGAACCTTTAAAAATGAATGGAATATTTAATTTATCTGTTAATGAAACTATCCTTTCAGCTATGCGTAAAGCAATTTCTTCGCCTTCTATCGCACAAGGACCAGCCATTAAAAAGAAATTATTTGAATCTTGGTGTTTGAGTTTATCTAGTTGTAGCATTTTTATTTGGTATTGGGTATTGCGGATTGAGATAACTACGCAATACTAACATCTCACATCTATGTTTTAATTTCCTAATTCAGACATGAATTTAATTCTCATCAGTTGTATTTCTTCGCGAGTGTAATCGCTTTCGCCTAAATCACTTAAGGCTTCATCAATAGAGTCATTATCAGCTGCCCTAAAGTAATCGAAAACTTCATCTTGTCTGTCTTCATCAATTACTTCATCAACAAAATAACCTAAATTTAATTTTGTGCCCGAATTAACTATTGCCTCTACTTCTTTCAAAATATCAAAATAAGTAATACCTTTTGAGCGAGCAATATCTTCTAATCCAATTTGTCTATCTATATTTTGAATGATTGAAACTTTTAAAGCAGATTTATTCGCTTGAGTTTTAATTACTAAATCAATTGGTCTTTCAATATCATTGTCCTCAACATATTTTTTAATCAGCTCAATAAAAGGGCTACCAAATTTAACCGCTTTACCATGGCCAACCCCAGAAATTTGCTTCAGCTCCTCCATTGTTATTGGATAATGAGTACACATTTCTTCTAAAGACGGATCTTGAAAAACAACAAAAGGTGGAACACTTTTTTGCTTAGCAATTTTCTTGCGTAAATCTTTAAGTAATCCTAATAACTGGGTATCTAAAGCTCCGGTTCCATGTTTAACATCCTCTTCGTCATCATCAGCAGCACTTTCTATTAATTCGTTTAAAATAAATTTTAAACTATAAGGGTTTTCTATAAACTCTTTGCCGGCTTTTGTTAATTTAAGAACACCGTAACTATCAATATCCTTAGAAACAAAATTATTCAAAACAGCTTGTCTAATGAGAGATTTCCATAGAATTTCTCCTTCTTCTTTCCCTAAACCGAACTCTGGTAATTTATTCTGTTCGTACGCTATAGTTTGAGCTGTTTCGCTACCCATAAAAATGTTTAACAAATGCGTATCATCAAACTTTTCGTCTGTAGATTGAATTAGTTTTAAAAAGATTAATAAATGCTGTTCGGCTTCAAACTGTTGTTTTGGTTTTTTGCAATTATCGCACATGCAATTACAACCAGTTTCATTAAAGTTTTCTCCAAAATAATGTAGAATTTGCTTTCTTCTGCAAACGCCAGATTCTGCGTAATCTATTACTTCTTTTAAGATTTGGGTTCCAATTTCACGCTCAGAAACTGGTTTATCTTTCATGAACTTAGCCAGTTTATCTACATCTTTTTGTGCGTAAAATGATAAACAATACCCTTCTCCGCCATCTCTACCAGCTCTACCAGTTTCCTGATAGTAACCTTCCATGCTTTTTGGAATATCATGGTGAATTACAAAACGCACATCTGGCTTATCTATTCCCATACCAAAAGCTATTGTAGCCACAATTACTTCGGCGTCTTCCATTAAAAACTTGTCTTGAGTATCTGCTCTTACTTTAGGCTCTAAGCCTGCATGGTAAGGCAGTGCCTTAATTCCATTTAAATTTAAGCTTTCTGCAACTTCCTCTACCTTTTTACGGCTTAAACAATATATTATCCCAGATTTACCAGTGTTATATTTAATATATCTAATAATTTCTTTGATAACATCTCGTTTAGGACGGATTTCATAAAATAAATTGGGTCTATTAAATGACGATTTAAACAAAGTTGCATCCGTCATCTGCAGGTTTTTGATAATATCCTGTTGTACTTTAGGAGTTGCCGTAGCTGTAAGGGCAATAATAGGTATATGTTCTCCCAAACCTGTAATTACCTGCCTAATTTTACGGTATTCTGGTCTAAAATCATGACCCCATTCAGAAATACAATGTGCTTCATCAACCGCCACAAAAGAAATTTTAAGCAACCTTAAAAATTCAATATTTTCTTGTTTAGCTAAAGATTCGGGTGCAACATAAAGTAGCTTAGTCTGTCCATCAAGTAAATCAGATTTAACTTGTGTAATTTCGGTCTTATTTAAAGATGAATTAAGAAAATGTGCAATACTATCACTTCCTCCAAATGCTCTTAACTGATCAACCTGGTTTTTCATCAATGCAATTAAAGGCGAGATCACAATTGCAGTTCCTTCACTCATTAATGCTGGCAACTGATAGCAAATAGACTTACCACCACCAGTTGGCATAATTACGAACGTATTTTTCCCCTCTAATATATTAGTAATGATGGGCTCTTGGTCTCCTTTAAAATTATCAAAACCGAAGAAAGTTTGTAAGTTATCAAACAACGACTTTTTCACGTCCATTTTTTGTATCAAATATTCTGTGCTATTATTGTTCAAAATAACATAATTTTGCAGTAATTAAAGCATCAATATACTAATAAATTCTCTTTGAAAAGTAAAAAATCTATTATCGAATCTGCTACATCTACTTTAAAGTTAGAATCAGATGCTATTTTAAACCTCATACAACATATTAACGATGATTTTGTTAAAGTTGTACAGGCCATTTTAGACAGTAAAGGTCGAGTTATTGTTACAGGGATTGGAAAAAGCGCAATCATAGCACAAAAAATTGTAGCAACTTTTAATTCTACGGGTACACCCGCAATTTTTATGCATGCAGCTGATGCTGTACATGGAGATTTAGGTATGATCCAAAAAGATGATATTGTCCTTTGTTTGTCAAAAAGTGGAAATACACCTGAGATTAAATTACTTGCTCCCCTTTTAAAACAGTCTAACAACTTGTTAATAGGCATGTTAGGTCAAGTTGATTCTGATTTAGCTAAACAAGCCGATTTAGTTTTAAATACTATTGTTGATAAAGAAGCCTGCCCACATAATTTAGCTCCTACAACAAGTACAACTGCTCAATTGGCTATGGGTGATGCTTTAGCGATTTGCCTATTAGAAGCTAGAGAATTTAACACAGCAGATTTTGCTCGCTATCATCCAGGGGGCTCGCTTGGTAAGAGGTTATACTTAAAGGCTGGTGATTTGGCCTTAAAAAATGAAAGACCAAGTATTAAGCCAGATGCATCTGTTAAAGACGTAATAATAGAAATTAGTAAAAACCGTTTAGGTGCTGTTATTGTTATTGCTGATGAAAAAATACTAGGTATTATAACTGATGGTGACATAAGAAGAATGCTTGAAAGATATACAGAAATTGAAAATATCAAGGCATCAGATCTAATGAATATAAATCCTAAAAGGATTGACAAAGATGAATTAGCGTTGTATGCATTAGAAATAATAAAAGCAAACAATATCACACAATTATTGGTTACTAGTGGCGATACCTATTATGGATTAATACATATGCATGACCTTTTACAAGAAGGTATTATTTAAATAAGATTATCTTTGCTATAAATGAATAAAAATAATTACGCATTAATTATGGCTGGCGGTGTAGGCAGTCGTTTTTGGCCAGTAAGCAGAACAGAATTCCCTAAACAGTTTATCGATTTTTTTGGTGTAGGTAAAACATTAATTCAAAGTACCTATGAAAGATTTTTGCAGATTTGTCCTGCAGAAAACATATTTATTGTAACCAATGATATTTATGTAAATTTAATAAAAGAGCAAATCCCAAATATTGAGGATAATCAAATCTTAGCCGAACCAATTATGCGTAATACAGCACCTTGTATTGCATATGGTTCTATGAAAATTGCTGAATTAAATCCTGATGCAGTAATAGTTGTTGCCCCTTCAGATCATACAATAGCTAACCAGCAAGGTTTTATAACAGCCATTGAGCAATCTATGGAAGCAGCTGCAAATAATAAATGTTTGATAACCTTAGGCATTAAGCCAAATAGACCAGATACCGGCTATGGCTATATTCAATACAATGATGATGTTTTAAAAACTGATAGTGATATACACAAAGTAAAAACATTTACAGAAAAACCAAATCTGGAATTAGCTCAGTCATTCCTTCAAAGTGGAGATTTTCTTTGGAATGCAGGTATATTCATTTGGTCTGCTAAGGCAATTAATAATTCATTTGAAAAGCACTTACCAGATATGCATGAGATTTTTAATCAGGGCAAATCTTTTTACAATACCAAGAACGAAATTGAATTTATTGCAAATGCTTATTTACAATGTACCAATATTTCTATAGATTTTGGAATCATGGAAAAAGCAGACAATGTATATGTTTTACCATCAGATTTTGGTTGGTCTGATTTAGGAACTTGGGCTTCAATTTATGAAATGGCTGAAAAGGATTATGTTGGTAATGCTGTAATTCCTTCTGAGCAAGTGATGATGTTCGACTCTTCTAATTGTATGGTAAATGTTCCTGCCAACAAATTGGTAATTCTACAAAGCCTGCATGATTATATTGTAGTAGAATCCAATAACACATTATTAATTTGTCCTCGTTCTGAAGAGCAAAGTGTAAAAAATATCGTTGCAGACGTTAAGCTAAAATTTGGAAATAAATTTATATAAAACCCTAAAGAAAATTTAGGTATTTCGTTGTCTCACTGCCTCATATAAAATCACTCCAGCAGAAACAGAAACATTCAATGATTCTATTTTACCTGCCATTGGTATTTTAGCTAGATAGTTGGCCACCCTTAACAATTCATTAGAAATTCCTTCATCTTCAGATCCCATTACTATTGCTGTGGGTAAAGTATAATCAGGAACATATATTAAATCATTGGTTTTTTCTGTACAGGCTACTATTTGCAAACCACTGTCTTGTAAAAATAAACAGGTTTTATGCAAATTTGAATGTCTACAAATTGGAATGCTAAATAAAGCACCTGCAGATGTTTTAATTGCATCAGCATTAATTTGAGCAGCATTTTTTAATGGAACAACAATAGCATGAACACCAACACATGCCGCTGTACGAGCAATTGCACCCATATTACGAACATCGGTAACACTATCTAAAACTAAAATTAATGGGGTCTCCCCCTTCTCAAAAATAGCAGGTATAATATCTTCAATATTTTGATAAGTAATGGGAGAAATTACCGCAATAACGCCTTGATGGTTCTTCTGAGACATCCTATTCAATTTCTCGATAGGAACAGAATTTAATGGAATTAAAGTGCCATGCAATAAAGTTTTCAACTCTGTAAATAATTCGCCAGCTAAACCACGTTGCAAATAAATTGTTTCAATATCTCGTCCTGCCTTTATAGCTTCTATAACAGCCCTTATTCCAAAAACAAATTCGTTATTCTCTTTTACGCGTTGCGGTCTTCTAAAATTATCCATACTTTTTAATCTGCTACAAAAGTAATTTAAATAAATTTCTGTGGCGAATTGTTTGTCTCCTTATTAACATTTAATTGTTTACAAATAAATAAAAGATGTTAAAACAATAATTAAATACAACTTCTTAATCCACAGTCTGTTTAAAAAGAAATAAAAATTGGATGCTTCTTTTACTTAATTTTGATGCTATGATTACCGATAACGAACAACAAGGTCAAGGAAAATTCTCAACTTCAGCAAGAAAAGCTAGACTTACTACCTCAATGAATACCATGGGCAAAATACCGCCCCAAGCCATTGATTTAGAAGAAGCTGTACTTGGGGCCTTAATGTTAGAAAAAGATGCTTTATCTACAGTTATCGATATCTTAAAACCTGAAGTTTTTTATGCAGAAGCACATAAAAAAATCTTTGAGGCCATTCAACAATTGTTTCAAAAATCTAAACCAGTTGATATTTTAACTGTTACTTCAGAAATGCGCACACAAGGCACATTGGAAGTTGTAGGTGGTGCATATTACATTACCAACTTAACAAACCGGGTTGCCTCTGCTGCAAACATTGAGTACCATGCTCGTATCATTTCTCAAAAATATATTCAGCGTGAATTGATTAGAATTTCTACAGAAATCATCACCAACGCTTATGAAGATACAACAGATATTTTCGACTTATTAGACCACGCTGAAAAGAATTTATTTGATATCGCCCAAAATAACTTACGTAGAGATACGCAAAAAATGGACGAGATTATCAAGCAATCCTTGGCTACACTAGAAGAATTAAGAACAAAAACGGACGGTTTAACTGGTGTACCTTCTGGTTTTACAGACTTAGATAGAATTACAGGGGGTTGGCAAAAATCTGACTTGGTAATTATTGCGGCAAGACCTGCGATGGGTAAAACTGCGTTTGTATTAACCTGTGCTCGTAATGCTGCAGTTGATTTTAAAAAACCAGTTGTGGTTTTCTCATTGGAGATGTCTTCTGTTCAATTGGTAAATCGTTTAATTTCTGGAGAAACTGAAATTGAACAAGAGAAAATTAGAAAAGGAAATTTAGCTGAATGGGAATGGCAACAATTACACAGCAAAATTGGAACATTAACAGAGGCTCCGCTACTAATTGATGATACCCCTGCATTAAATATTTTCGAATTTAGAGCAAAATGTCGTCGATTAAAATCACAATACGATATTCAAATGATTATTATCGATTACTTGCAGTTAATGCATGGTAAAGGCGAAGGCCAAAGTGGTGGAGGTAACCGTGAGCAAGAGATTGGTAGTATTTCAAGAGCACTTAAATCTGTTGCAAAAGAATTGGAAGTTCCTGTATTGGCACTTTCTCAGTTAAGTAGAGCGGTAGAAAATAGACCTGGACCAAATGGTAAGAGACCATTGTTATCCGATTTACGTGAATCTGGATCTATTGAGCAAGATGCAGATATGGTACTCTTCTTATACAGACCAGAATATTATGGTTTAACAGAAGATGAACAAGGAAGATCGCTTGCAGGAGTTGGTGAGGTTATTATTGCAAAGCACCGTAATGGTGAAACAGGTATCGTTCCACTTCGCTTTATTGGTAAATATGTTAAGTTTGCCGATTTAGAAGAAAGTTTCATGCCTCAAAATAGCTTCTCTTCAGAAAGCCAAATGATGCCATCGTCCAATTTTGATAAACCTGCTGGTAATGTGATTATTAAACCATCTAAAATGGATGATTATAGTGATGAAGATGCTCCTTTCTAAATAGAATTAAGCAAAACGACTGACTTTCTATTATTTTACCGTATTTGCTTTTCAAAAAATTAGAATATAAAACCTAAAAGTATACCTGCAAGCACAATAAACGGTGGACTAACTTTAGTAAAAGTTAAAATTAAAAAAGTAGAAATTATTAGGGAAATAGGTAAAATTTGAAATCCAATAGGTTTTGCTAACAAAATAAATGCTGCAATAATAAAACCTACACTTACGGCATTAATCCCAGAAAGTGATTTTTTAATTCTTGTAATTTTCTTCAAATCATCCCAGAATGGAACAATAAACAATACCAAAATTAAGCCTGGCAAATTGATACCCACTACCGCTAAAAGACCTCCAAATACTTGTCCGATAATTCCATAACCACCCTGTTTCATACTTAGTGCACCTAAATAGCTACTAAATGAAAAAGTAGGGCCCGGTAAAACTTGTTGTAAAGCAAAGCCAGAGATAAAATCAGATTGTAGCAAATAATGTTTCATTTCTACAAACTCAGTAAACATCAACGGCACCAATACTTGTCCGCCACCAAAAACAAAAATTCCGTTACGGTAAAAATTTTCAAACAACCTAATAGGTAGACTAAAAGGTGATGTTCTATTAATTATTGCACCTAACATAGCCATAAAGAGTAGTACACCGATGAAATAACTCAGCTTTCGAGGATTGATGTTGGCAAACAAGCGAACTCTAATTTGAGCCTCTTCCGTTGGAGTACCAATTGCTGATGAGACCATCCCCCCTACCAAAATTGCAATGGGAAACACGTATGCATTTTTTAAAACTAATGTTGCTACAATTGCAGCTAAGGCTAGTAGAATTGAAACTTCTGATTTTAAAACTTTACGAGCCAAATTATAAGCTCCATAGGCTACAATGCCAAGTGCTATTGGGTGAATATATTGAAGTATTTCTATAAATTTTTCCTTTGAATCTAATAGTGCATAACTTATGGCGGCAAATGTCATAATCGCTGCAGAAGGTAAAATCCAAATCAAAAAAGTGATAATGGCTAACTTTAATCCACCAACTTTGTAACCTATACCAACTAGGGTTTGCGTAGAAGACGGGCCAGGTAAAACTTGTGCTAATGCATTAAGTTCTAACAATTCTTCTTCGGTTATAAAATGTATATTCTTAACAAAATACCTCAGCAAGAGAGAAATATGTGCTTGCGCACCCCCAAAAGCGGTAAACGTAAAAAAGATTACATTTCTAATAAATAAGAGTTGTCTTTTCGCCATAACTATTAGCCACTTTAGGGTTTAGTCGTCTTCATAATCTAAACCAGCAGCTGTATTATATGCCCCTTGTAGTTCAGAAAGCGCATGCATATCACGCTTTGCTCTTGCTGCTAACATTCCTTTCTGGTATATTTCGATTGCCTTGTCTTTTTGGTTTTCTTTCTCGTACAATTTACCCAGATGGTAATAAGTACCTACATAATCAGGATGATCATTTACCAATTTCAAATAATAAGTAAATGCCTTTTCAATGTCATTTAATGAGTTGTATTCTGTTGCTAAAGCGTATAATATAAAGCTATCGTTAGGTTCGTTCTCTAAAAACTCTAATAACTTAGCTAATCGCGTATTTTGCATTTTAAATCCCTGCTTTTTTAATTAGATTTGCACAAAGACAATTTAAGGAAATCATCGTTCGCTTTAATGTTTGCTAATGTTGGTTTTATTACCTTTAATCAAATATATACATATGAAAATATTAGTTTGTATTAGTAACGTGCCAGACACAACGACAAAAATAACTTTTACTAACGATAATACACAATTCAATACTGCAGGTGTGCAATTTATTGTGAACCCTTATGATGAAATTGCACTATCAAGAGCAATTGAGCTTTGTGAAGGTGGAAAGGGAACAGTAACCGTTATTAATGTTGGTGAAGTAGCTACTGAACCTACGATAAGAAAAGCATTGGCGATTGGGGCTGATGATGCTGTTAGGGTTAATGCTGCTCCAAGGGATGCTTATTTTACTGCCTTCCAAATTGCAGAATATGCAAAAGCAAATGATTTTGACATGATTTTATGTGGACGTGAATCTATTGATTACAATGGTTCTCAGGTTGCTGCCATGATTGGAGAATTTTTAGATATCCCATCTATTTCAATTATTAAGAAATTAGATTTTGATGGAACTACAGCAACAATTGAGCGTGAGATTGAAGGTGGAAAAGAAGTTGTTTCTGTAACAGGTAAATTTGTTGCAAGTTGTGCAGAAGGTACTGCAGAAGCAAAAATTCCAAATATGCGTGGCATTATGTCTGCAAGAACAAAACCTTTAACTGTTGTTGAAGCTGTTGCGATTGATGAACTAGGTAAGGTTACCAAATTTGAAACCCCTGCTCCTCGAGGTGCTGTTAAGTTAATTCCGGCAGAAAACGCAGAAAATTTAATAGGGTTATTACATAGCGAAGCTAAGGTTATATAAAAGAGTTGGCAGTTTAGAATTTTCAGTTCTAGTTGCTTAAAATAATATAGAGATAATTAATAGAATTAATTTCATTATAAAATAAAGTCCTTTAGGGGATTTAAGGGTAAATATGTCAGTATTAGTATATGTAGAACAAGCCGATGGTAAATTTAAGAAATCTGTTTTCGAAGCAGTTTCTTATGCAAAAGCTATCGCAGATAATCAAAATACAAGCTTAACTGCAATTTCAATTGGTAATGTTGCAGAAGGAGATTTAAAAGAATTAGGCAAATATGGGGCATCAAAGATTTTAAATGTTGCCGCAGATCAATTAAAAAACTTCGTAAATCAGGCTTATGCATCAGTAATTGCCGAAGCTGCAAAAAAAGAAGGAGCAAATTTAATTGTATTGTCTAACTCTTTCTCTGGTAAAGGATTAGCACCACGTGTTGCAGTAAAACTTAAAGCTGGTTTAGTAGATGGTGCGGTAGAAATGCCAAACTTTGATGGTGGGTTTTCTGTGAAGAAAACAGCGTTTTCTGGTAAAGCTTTCGCAATTACTTCATTAACATCAGAAAATAAAGTAATTGCTTTAAACCCAAATGCTTTTGGAGTTAAGGAAAATGCTGTAGATGCAACAGTTGAAAATTTTAGTCCAGAAATTAAACCAACAGATTTAACTGCAATTGTTAAAGAAATTGTAAGAGCAACCAATAAAATATCCTTACCAGATGCTGAATTAGTTGTATCTGCAGGTAGAGGTTTAAAAGGTCCTGAAAACTGGGGAATGATTGAAGAATTGGCTTCGCTTTTAGGTGCGGCTACAGCTTGCTCTAAACCAGTATCTGATGCAGATTGGAGACCACATTCAGAACACGTTGGGCAAACAGGTATTGCAATTAGCCCTAACTTATATATCGCAATTGGCATCTCTGGAGCTATTCAGCATTTAGCAGGTGTTAGTTCTTCAAAAGTTATCGTAGTAATCAACAAAGATCCAGAAGCTCCTTTCTTTAAAGTTGCTGATTATGGTATTGTGGGTGATGCTTTTGAAGTAGTTCCAAAAATTATAGCTGCATTAAAAGCACATAAAGGATAAACAAAAAATAAACCTTGTGGGTGCTTAATCCACAAGGTTTTAATATTTATGAAGAAAGTAAAACTTGATATCGTAGGATTATCCTATAGCCAAACTCAGTCTGGCGCATACGCATTGGTTCTGGGCGAAGTAAATGGGAGAAGACGTTTACCAATTATTATTGGCGCGTTTGAAGCCCAGGCAATTGCCATAGAAATTGAAAAGATGACCCCTACTCGTCCACTCACTCACGATCTTTTTAAAACCTTTGCACAAGTTTATCATATTGAAATCACAGAAATTATCATTTACAATTTAGTTGACGGTGTATTCTTCGCCAAATTAATTTGTACCGATGGCCAAACTACCCAAGAGATTGATGCAAGAACCTCAGATGCAATTGCTTTAGCTGTACGATTTAATGCAACTATCTATACTTACGAATTTATCTTATCATCTGCAGGTATTGTAATTGAAGGTAATGATTTTCTATTTTTAGAAAACATGGAATCAATTACAAAAGAACATAGTTCTGAAGATATGCCTACTTCTATTCCGGTTTCTGGATACCAGTCATTAACAATAGAAGAACTTCAAGAAAAGTTAAATGAAGCATTGGCTGATGAAGCTTATGAAAAGGCAGCCAGAATTAGAGATGAAATTAGTAAAAGAAATGCCGAATAAGACGTCATTTATATAAAGTTTCAATAATCTCTTCTATTTCTACGATTTTCATTTTATCTAGTAATTTGTTATTAAAAATAATAGTAACTTTCAGCTACTTTTAAACTAAACAAACAACTAGGCTATATGAATATTAAATTTCGGTTGACCGTAGTAAGTTTTATGCAATTTTTTGTGTGGGGCGCTTGGTTAATTACAATTGCAAATTATTGGTTTGGCACTAAGCAATGGGATGGCGCACAATTTGGGTTAATCTTCGCAACCATGGGATTTGCTTCTTTATTTATGCCTACCATTACTGGAATAATTGCAGACAAATGGATTAATGCCGAGAAGCTTTATGGAATACTTCATATACTATACGCTGCTACCTTATTTTATATTCCTCAGGTAGAAACTCCAAATGAATTTTTCTGGACGATTTTTTTAGCTATGTGTTTTTACATGCCAACAATCTCGTTAAGCAATTCTATATCATACACTACATTAAAATCTAGCAATTTAGACGTTGTTAAAGATTTTCCCCCAATTAGAGTTTGGGGAACAATAGGATTTATTGCAGCAATGTGGATTACTAATTTAACGGGAAGTAAAGCGAGTGCAAATCAATTTTATATTGCTGGTATCGCGGCTTTAGCACTTGGTGCTTATTCATTTTCATTGCCTAAATGCCCTCCATCTAAACTGCTTGAAGAAAAATCTAACCTATCTCAAAAATTCGGATTAGATGCTTTTAAACTATTTGCCAATTATAAAATGGCTTTATTTTTTATTTTTTCTATGTTTTTAGGCGGGGCATTACAATTAACTAATGCATATGGGGATGTTTTTTTAGATGAATTTAAACTATTTCCTGTTTACGCTGAATCGTTCGTAATCAAGTATTCTACCATTATTATGTCTATTTCTCAGGTTTCTGAGACCTTATTTATTTTGGCAATTCCATTCTTTTTAAAACGATTTGGAATTAAAAGAGTAATGGTAATTGCAATGCTTGCCTGGGTTTTCCGTTTCGGATTATTCGCTTATGGTGATCCATCTGGTAATTTATGGATGATCGTATTCTCGTGTATTGTTTATGGAATGGCATTTGATTTCTTTAACATTTCTGGTTCACTTTTCGTAGAAACATCAACAACAGCTAAAACTCGTTCTTCTGCTCAAGGTTTATTTATGATGATGACAAATGGCTTTGGTGCAATATTAGGAAGTGTTGTTTCTGGTTGGATGATCCAAAAATATTTCACAAAGGCATATAGTAACATCCAATCTCTTGCAGATCATGTTGGCTCAACAACAGATAATAAACATTTGCTTAAATTTCTTGGAGATAAAGGTATTATGGTATCTGGTAATGGCGATTTAAGCAGGGCATTAGATGTAAAAGATTGGCATAACATATGGCTTTCATTTACCATATATGCCTTAGTAATTACAATACTCTTCATGATTTTCTTTAAACATAAACATACCAAAACAGAAGAAAATGCAATTGAAGCAATAACTCATTAATAAGCAAAATCCCAATTGTTAATAGCCTCATGTCATCCTTTAAACTTAGAAAAGAAAAAAATTGTCTCAATTGTGGCAATACTGTAGAAAAGCATTTTTGCCCAACCTGTGGCCAAGAGAATATAGAAGTTAAAGAAGATGCCATCCACATGGTAGCACATGCTGTAGCTGATTATTTTCACTTCGAGCATAAGTTTTTTGGCACAATTAAACCATTATTAATAAAACCTGGCCAACTTACAACAGCTTATGTAGCAGGCAAAAGGGTTTCATTCATCCACCCTATTCGTTTATACATTTTCATAAGCATAGTTTTCTTTTTGGTGGTTTTGGGTGGCAAAGGAAAAAGTGAGAATAAATCTACAGAAAAAGAAGAGCCAAAAGCTACAACTTCAAAATCAGTAACAAATCCAAAAGATACCACAGCAAAAAAAGAACTTACGCCTGCGCAAATAAAAGAAATTAAAGAAAGCTTAAAATACGTACCAAATGCTAATGGCTTGCGTGATAGCATTATCAAAAAAGCAATAGCTGAAGAATCATCAGGCAAAAAGGAAGATGATAATGGTAGTATTAGCTTTGGAACAGGGAAAAAGAAAGGTTTTTCTAATAAATGGAAAACCAAGGATACCACCGTTGTTCAGTACGAAAAAAATCAAGCAGCACTGTCAAAAGATAAAAAAGATGGTTTTATTAAACACTATTTTATTAAAAGAACTTTAGAATTAGATCAATATGAAAATCCAGAAGAGAAGTTTTTAGAAGACTTTTTGCACAATATCCCTAAAATGATGTTTTTGCTGCTACCAATGTTTGCCCTAATCTTAAAATTGGTTTACATTAATAAAAAAAGGTATTACTATGAACATTTAATCTACTCATTCCATCTTCATTCTGCTATCTTCTTAAGCATTTTAATCACAATGTTATTGCAGTGGTTATGCGGCTTTATATATGAAATTGATGCATGGTTGGGTATATTATGTGCCATTTACATTATTTGGTATATATATCGATCATTAAGAACTTTTTATGGTAGTACAAGGTGGATAACTGTATTGAAAATGTTTTTCTTAAGCTTTGCCTATAATATTGTGCTTACCATTTGTTTCTTAATTGTTATTGCGGTTAGTTTTGTAATG
Organism: Pedobacter polaris; assembly: GCF_005116505.1. Taxonomy (GTDB): domain Bacteria; phylum Bacteroidota; class Bacteroidia; order Sphingobacteriales; family Sphingobacteriaceae; genus Pedobacter; species Pedobacter polaris. The sequence goes on along the minus strand of NZ_SWBR01000002.1, from coordinate 273,806 downwards.
ATTTAACTCTCTCATATGTCTACCGGAAAATATAGAAAAGAACACAATTGCTTAAATTGTGGCTTCCATGTTGAAGAACATTATTGCAGTAGATGCGGACAACCCAATTTGGAACTTAAAGAAAGCTTTTGGCAATTTATAAGTCATAGCATTGCACATTACTTTCATTTCGATAATAAATTCTTTCAAACCCTAGTTCCATTACTTACAAAACCGGGCAAGGTTACTCTAGAATACTTAGCCGGAAAAAGAGCTAGATATATTAATCCAATCAGCATGTACATCTTTGTATCGATTGTATATTTTATCATAGTATCTCCTCCTAAAATAAAAGAAAAACCAAAAAAAGAAAAACAAATAGAAGTTGTTAAAAAACAGCAAAAACAAAGAGCAGTATTAGATAGTATAAGTAAGCCTTTAACTGCAGCAGGTTTAAGTGGTGAATTTATAACCACTACTCAACAAGCTGTAAAACAGGACTTAGACGAAGAAAATTTTAGCTCGATGAGCTTCAAGCAGCAAGATACAATCTTAAAAAACCTTAAACTTACTTATCAAGTTAATAAATCTGATTCACTTTTAGAAATGATCAAAAAGCTAGATGAAATACATATCATTAAAAATGATAGCACCTATGCTTCTTATTTAGCTAGACAAAAAACTTTAGCTCCTGATGAAAAGGATAATATCTTCAAAAGATACATCGAGAAAAGAAGGATTAGCATTGGAGAAAATGCTGAAATTATAAATGAAAAATTAGAATACAATCGCCCCAAGCAATATTTTCTTTTTATGCCATTAATGGCATTGTTTGTCATGATTAATTTCAGAAAAAATCATATTAAATATTTAGATCACCTTATTTTTACCATTCATGGCATGACTGCCTTCTTTATGGTTTCAATTATAGTACAGCCATTAAGAAGAGTGCTACCCGAAAGTCTTTCCATGATTGCTAGCGTAATGGGACTTGGATTAATTGCTTGGATATGCTGGTATTTATTTAAAAGCTTAAAAATATTCTATCAACGTAAAACTTCAACTACCATTTGGAGAATGATTTGGATCATTTGTCTATATGGAATTTCCTTAGAAATCGCAGAAACAATAATGGTGAATCTAATTTTTTATGTTACTACATAAAAATAATCAACCATAAAAAAAGCCAATGCGAGGTGCACTGGCTTTTTTTATAATTTGATATAATTATCTTTTCTCTATTTCAACAAAGTCCATATCTACATCGCCAACATAAATTTGACGCGGACGACCAATTGGTTCTTTGTTCTCATGCATTTCCTTCCATTGTGCAATCCATCCTGGTAAACGGCCTAAAGCAAATAAAACAGTAAACATATCTGTTGGAAAACCTAATGCTCTATAAATAATACCTGAATAAAAATCAACGTTAGGATATAGTTTACGATCAATAAAATATGAATCACTTAATGCAGCTTCCTCTAATTTCTTAGCTATTTCTAATACTGGATCATTAATACCTAATTTTTCAAGAATATCATCACATGCTTTTTTAATGATTTTAGCTCTTGGGTCAAAGTTTTTATAAACACGGTGGCCAAAACCCATCATACGGAATGGATCGTTTTTATCTTTGGCTTTATTAATCCATTTCTCGGTATCGCCACCATCTTCTTTAATTAATTCAAGCATCTCAATTACAGCTTGATTAGCACCACCATGAAGTGGGCCCCAAAGCGCTGAAATGCCAGCAGAAACTGAAGCATACAAATTACAATCTGAAGAACCAACCATTCTTACAGTAGAAGCTGAACAATTTTGTTCATGATCTGCATGAAGAATAAGTAAAGTATTCATTGCACTAACTACAACAGGATCAATTTCAATCTCTTCTGTACGTTGACCAAAGATCATGTTCATGAAATTGGTTACATAATCATATTTGTTTTTAGGATAAATAAGTGGGTGTCCTAAAGACTTTTTATAAATAAATGATACTATAGTTGGAAACTTAGCCAACAGCTTAATCATCGTTAAATTCATTTCTTCTTGAGAAGAATTTGCATTTAGCGATTCTGGATAGAATGTAGACAATGAGCATACCAAAGAAGCAACCTGCGCCATTGGGTGAGATTTAGATGGATAACCGTCTAAAAACTTTTTCATGTCTTCATGAATTAAAGTATGGCGGCTTATGTTGCTTTGAAAATCTTCTAATTCTGATTTTTTTGGTAGTGAACCATAAATTAATAAATATGCAACTTCTAAAAATGTAGATTTTTCTGCTAACTGTTCTATTGGATAACCACGGTATTTTAAAACACCAAGTTCTCCATCAAGGAATGTGATTGCGCTTTTAGTAGATCCGGTATTTTTATAACCCAAATCTAAAGTAATGTGACCTGTTAAATCTCTTAGTTTTGAAATATCGATGGCCTTCTCACCTTCAGTTCCCGTAATAACCGGAAACTCATAGGTTTTACCGTCTATCTTAATTTCTGCAATAGCTGACATATATTATAGTTTATAGATAACAAAAATAGTTAATCTGTTTTTAAAAATGGGGGTTTGAACCTAACAATGCTGTTAATTTTTGAATAAAATGGATTTTATTTAATTTTAATTTCTTCTATTACAGCTCCGCATTCCATCATTTCGCTTCCGTAATATGGATTTTGAATTTTTTTCTCAGAAGCTAACCAATCTCCCCCATCTCCATCATTAGCCATTGGACAATGTTGAATAAATATTGTACCTGATGCAAGTTCTGTATGCTTAAACAAAGCAATAACATCAGAGCTTAAAGCAGTAAATTGTTTACGTTGCTCTACAATATCTTTAGCGTTTTTAATCTTATTTGCAATTAAAGCGGTGTTTTCACATCCACTATAAGTCTTTAACTGATCAGCTAAAATTGTTGCTTCCTTTTTGGCATCCTCTAATTTCGATGCTACTAAAGCATCTTTTAATGAAATGTAAGAATGATAAAGATTTTGTACTTTTTCATCTTTAAAACTAACATTTGATATAGCAACTTTATCAGTTTTATTAGCTACAGTATCTTTAGTTTCGGCAGATTTATTAGCGTTATTATTACAAGCCATTAAAATCATAATGGCAGCAATTCCGAAATAGTTTTTCATTTTATTTAATAATTTAATAGGTAGTATTGATAACAAAATACTAAGATTGTTCATAGATTTTGTTTCTTGCTCAAAATAGCATTTATAATTTTAAAATAACAAAAAAGCCTACTAAATTTTTAATGGTTTTTTAATAAAATTAGATTTTAATTATAATTAGAAGTGATATGCTAATCGAAAAGCAACATATCCATTTAAAGACGAATAAGTTAAAGAGTTTTCATCCTATTTAGTATATTATTAAGATAAATCAATACGCAATGAATTCGTAATCAAATTCCTCCATAAAAAGCAAAAGCCCCAATTTCTTCAATTGGAGCTTTCAATAATTAGTTTTTAATTACATTTTGAAATTGTAACCTAAGCGTAATGCATATTGTCCATTAACAGGCTGATACGTTGTTGAAGTTCCGTCTTGTTGGTAACCTTCATAACGTACACTCAGTTCCAAACCATTATTCCATTCATAACCAGTACCACCACCGAAAATGAATGAGGTTTTAGAACCCTCTTGAATTGCAAAACCAGCGCCAAGTAAACCTGTGATATACATTCTTTTAATAGGAAATACTTTTACACCGCCAACAGCTGGAATAAAATCATAGTCAGCAAACGGACTTGCTTCTTTTGCCATTAAACGAGTATATCCACCAGAAGCAGTAAGTGCAACTGCTGGAGCCAAATCTAATTGCAAACGTACATCTGCACCTAAGCCATAGCTAAAAGGAGAACTATCTCTCACAATACCTGCACCCGCTCCAATGCCGATTTTAAAGCCAAGTCCGTTAGAAGACATGGGCATAGTTTGAGCCTTTAAATCTGATGAAATTAATGTTCCAGCGATTAGAAAAGCAGACATAAGAATTTTAGTAGTAATTTTCATAGTGTTAATTTTAATTGAATTTATTAACCTATTTACGAGCAAAATATCAATTCAGTTTTCTAAATGATCATTTTTTTCAAATTTTATTTATTAAAATATTAATCATAAAAAAACCCCGGCCAAATTGACCAGGGTTTTTTTATAGTTTTTGCTTAATTATAGTTTAAAACCATATGCTAAACGAATACCAGCATAACCCACACTACCGTTATTAGAATATCCTTCATACTTAGCGGCCAAATCTAATCCGTTACTCCAAGAATAACCTATCGCTGGAGAATAAACAAAGGAAGTTCCAGCATTATCGCCAGCTGAAAATGCTGCGCCAGCTTCTGCTAAACCGTAAGCACCAGCACCGCTATCATTAAAGAAATACTTTAAACCTGCTTTAACTGGAATAAATCCAAAATTTAGGTCTGTATCTTTAATCGCAATATTTGTATAACCAGCAGTAATTGGTACAGATAATTGTTTATCAATGTCAAACTGATAACGTAAATCACCACCTATAGCTAAACCAGTACCTGAAGAGGTTCCTGCGCCTACATTTAAGCCAATACCAAATTTCGGGGATTGTGCATTTGCATTAACTGAAAAGAACAAAGCTACCACAGCTACTGCAGAAGCTAAAAATTTTGTAGAGTTTTTCATTTTTTTAAATACTTTGGTTAAGTTTTTTATTCGAGCTTAATTACTCAGATACTTAAAATTAAACAAATTGTATGCCACAAGCCCAAATGAAAACCGAAATACTTAATAACATATTAACATTTTACCTCATTAAATTCTTAGCTCAATTGGGAATATTAAACTATAGAAATTATTGGTTTAGGGCAAAAAAGCAATTAAATACTTTTCGTTTAACAAAAACAAAATTCAAAATAATTAATTTTTATTCTTAGTAGTTAAAAAATGTAAAACGTTATTAACTAATAGTTTATGTTGATAATTATTACAAAAATTAATAGCATAGCGTCTATAAAATTTTTACTTTCAATCAATTTTAAACATAATCTATACATATGAAAATTATCAAATCACTAGCCTTAATGGCACTAATTACATCCACATTTTTTATTGGCTGTAAACCAAAAGATGCTGACATTAAAATTGCAGTTGAAAAAAGTATTTCTGCCTTACCAAATTTAACAGGTACAACTGTTGATGTTAAAGATGGCATTGTAACACTTACTGGACAGTTAAAAGATGACAATGCTAAAGGATTAGCAGAAACTACTACGAAAGCTGTGAAAGGAGTTAAGTCTGTGGTGAACAATCTTAGCATTACTACTCCTGTATTAGTTGCCGTTGATGACCTTTTAACAAAAGCTGTAAATGATGCAGTTAAAGATTACCCAACTGTTGTTGCAAATGTTAAAGACGGGATTATTTCTTTAACTGGGAAAATTAAAAAAGAAGCCTTGCCTAAATTAATGATGGCCATAAGCGCACTAAAACCAAAGAAAATTAATAATCAATTAACTACAAACTAATAAAAAGCATGGCTTTACAAGATAAATATAAACAACTAACTGATGCTGCAAGTGCTGCTGGCATTTCAGATTTAATTGTGAGAGAGCAAGATGGTATATTATATATTGACGGAACAGCTCCAAGTGGTGCGATTAAAGACCAATTGTGGGATATTTATAATAGCATTGATCCAAATTTTAGTTCTGGAGACTTAATTCTAAATGTTAATGTTTCTATTGATGCAAGTGTTACCAAAGTAAAAGTAGTAACTGAAAATAGTAACCTAAATATTAGAAAAGGACCAGGAACAGACCAACCCATTGTTGGAAAAGCTGCGCATGGAGAAGTTATTACTCTGGTAAATAGAAGTAATGAACAATGGTGGCTTGTAAGAACAAAAGATAACGAGGAGGGCTATTGTTATGCTCAATATCTATCTCCAGAAGCATAAAAACTGAGTTTATTAATCCAGACTGTAGTGGTACAGTCTGGATTTTTCATTTTCATACTATCTATTATTTAATAGTTGGTGATAATCAAATGTCTTACAGCTCTGTTATTCCTGCCCCGAACATTGTAAACATAGTTTTTATCGAAAGTTGTAATTTTAACTAATGGATGCGTATAAATTTCTTTAATAAAACCTGTTTCCTTTATCACAACCATCCATTTTGATTTGGCTTGAATAAGGAAAGTGGCTAAACGTTGTTGATCATCTTGAGTAAAAGCGCTCTGATCATATTCTGAAAACTCACTATCATAAGGAGGATCTAAAAAAATAAAATCACTTTCTTCCAAACTGATTTTATTCAAAAACGCTTCAAAATCCAAATTGAATACTTCAGTATTATTAAAAAGCTCAGTAATTGACTTGTCAAATATTTTTTCTGCTTTCTGGCGGAATTTCTTTTTATTGTATGCAATACCACCATATGGGATATTAAATTCACCTCTAGCATTAAATCTAAACATAGATCCGTAGCAAAACTCTCTTACAAAGTACCAATTAGCTGCAGTTTTAGCAGGTGTTAATAGCAATGTTTTATGATATTCTTTATTAAGTAAAGTTCTAAAAAACAAATAAGCACCACTCCTAATCCCAGTTTCAAAATGATTTCTTAATTCCTCATAATTAAAAACTCTTTGCTCTTTCTCACAAATTCTTTTAATTCTTCTTGCTTTATCAGCAATACTAGATAATAACATCTTTTTAAAAAGAGCTCTATCAATTATAAACGCCTCATCATTAATTAATAAATCTGATTTTAAAGCCTTAGTTAATTTTTCAGTGATAATATCATTTAATTGGCTTATTTCAGTTTCTTTATTGATATAGTTTGAATAGCTTTCTGAACAACTTTCCCACAGTAAATTATGGATCTTTCCTAGTTCGTCCCAAGCATCCGCATACTTTAAGATTTCAGATTTAAAGTCGTTGTTACCAAGCTGTTGGTAAAAGTTAACTAAGTCTGTGCTTTTATCATTTATAAAAGATTTCACCTTTGGTTGTAATGCAAAAAATACTCCTCCGCCACCAAAAAAAGGTTCAATATAGCGTGTAAATGTTGGAATGTGATTGGCAAATAAGGCAAATTCATCATACTTCCCCCCTGTCCATTTAATAATTGGCCTTAACTTATTTTTCATTATCAAATTTAGAATTGATTAATTGAATTGCCTTAGATTTTAACATACTAAATTGGTCATCGGCATTAAGCCAGTTAATTTGGACACCATCTTTTTCCATTTTCCTAAAAAAAGTCATCTGCCTTTTTGCAAATTGACAAATGGCAATACCCAATCTCTCCTTTAAAGAGACAAAATCTATATCACCAACTAAGTATGAAGCAACAAATTTATATTCTAATCCATAAAAGGTTAATATTTCTAAACTAACTCCATTAGCTAATAAACTTTCAACTTCTTCAATTAGACCATTCTTTAACCTTAAGTCTAATCTTGCCAAAATTCTATCCCTTCTAGTAGTTAAATCGCTCTGCAAGCCAATAACAATAGGATTAATAATCGGCCTTTCTTTTTTTTTAACATCATTATATTGAAGATATTCAGCAATTTCAATTGCTCTAATTAATCTTTTAGATGAGGAAGAATCAGCTTGTTCTCTTAATTTTTTTGGATAAGAATTGAGCGTATCTTGTAACTGCTCTCTGGAAAACCCTTCATATTTCGCTCTTAAACTTTCATCTCTAGGAACTGCAGTTAACTCATAATTTTGCAAAACACTATGAATATACATCCCAGTTCCGCCACAAAGAATAGGCAATCTATTTCTCTGATTAATATCTTGAAATGAATGATAAAAGTCTTCCTTAAATAAATTCACATTGTATTTATCCCCTGCTGATCTAATATTTATGAGATGATATGGAATTTGTTTGCCATTGATATGGTATTCTGCTAAATCCTTTCCGGTACCAATATCCATACCTTTAAAAATCTGTCTACTGTCTGCACTGATTATTTCTCCATTAAATTCATCAGCCAAGCTTACTGCAAGCTTAGTTTTACCAGATGCAGTGGGTCCTAAAATAATCAATAATGGATTTGGAAACATATTTATAGGTAAAGGTGATATTTTAAGTTACCAGTATTAAATAGTTTTATGAAACCGTTTGCTGCTAGAAAATCAGGCAAATTTAAAATATTTTGGGCTTTAAATGCTAATAATAGGTTTTTAGGAATACGATGAGGAGTGTATCTAATTAATGTGTCTGTGTTAACATATAAATCCAAGGGTTCGGTCTTTTCCGATAATTGAAAATTTAATTTTTCATAACCCTTTCCTAATGACCAGTCTCTGTCTGCGTAAGTCATCAAGTCATTTAGCTCAAATTGTTTTAGAAAGTGTTTAATGAGTTTACTTAAACCGCCCACTATTGTAACTCCATCTTTTGACGCAAACCGAACCAACTCTGCTGACTTATAGTTTGCGTTTTTGCTTTTCATAATTCTAGTCGCACTAAAACTTGCTACCGCAATAATTTCACTATTGTTTACTAGTCCGAAGCTATATTTTGATTTTACATAACCCTGTAAATGGTAAGTATTTAAAAACTGGGATGTTTGTTGAATATCAAGCTCAACAATACCAGCTTTACGGCCATGAAAACCTTTGTTAAGACCAAAAAAGGAGTAAAATCTACTTAAAACTTGTTCTCTTTTACTATGCCATACATCTTCCCATAGGTGAATTAACTGTTTGTTTTCTTGTTGAAAACTGACTTGTAATTGAATTAAGTCTTTAGGCGTAAAATGATTATTTAATGGAACTAAGTGTATGAGGAAATCTTTTTGCGTATCTATAATAAAATAAGGATTTACATCAAGTAGCTGCACCTGATGTTGAAATCCCTGTACAGTTAAAAAAACATCTTCTTGCCAAAAAGAATTTAAACCCACCCTTTTTGTTTATAGCTTGTAAAGCCTGCAACTAATGCTTGAGAAATGAATCCTAATAACTCATCATCTAGTTTTTTTATGTGAAAACAAGATTTACCTTTCAACAATTTCATTAATTCTGGATGAAAAATTAATTTCATTTCAGCCTCTGCATATACTGGCATATAATAAAAGCCAACATAACCTTTTCTTATTACCACACCAGCAAAGTATACTTCATCTTTTTTTCTACCCTCTATTTCAATTGCTTTTTCACTCCAAAGCTCGTAGGCAGTTTCAGAATTGGTTCTAGCATTTAAGCCCTGAACTGTGTATGGCTGCATTTCGGCTCTTATTGTTTGAAAAATTTCTACAAGGTCTGTTTTCATAAGTTTAGCTTTTATGCTTTTTATAACACTAAATTACTACCAATTGTTCATTTAAGCAATTATAAATTTGCCCACCAAGGTTTAAAATCCCAATTATCTTTTAACTTTAATGTTTGACCTAATTCTGGGGTTAATATTGATATATTTAAATCCTTGGCACTTTTAACTACCCTTTTAATTGAATCATCCCAGTCATGGAGTGCTAATCTATATTTACCCCAATGTACTGGCAATAAATGTTTAGCATTTAAATCTAAACTTGCTTGGGTAACTTCCTCTGGAACCATATGTATTAATGGCCACATTGCATTGTATTGACCACATTCTAAAATAGCCAAATCAAACGGCCCATAGGTTTCTCCTATGATTTTAAAATGTGTATCATAACCAGAATCCCCACCTAAATAAATTTTATTATTTTTTGTTTTTAATATAAATGAAGACCAAGCTGTTCGATTTCTTTTAAATAATCTACCAGAGAAGTGTCTTGCATTTGCTGCAGTAAAGCTTATATTTTCTAATGGGAAGGCTTCTTCACCCCAGGCTAATTCTATAATTTTTTCAGGTAAAATACCCCAATTTTCTAAATGGCTTCCAACACCTAATGAGGTTAAAAAATACTTAGTCTTATTTTTTAATTTTAATATTGAATTATAATCTAAATGATCATAATGATCATGTGTTATTAAAATAATATCTAAATTGGGTAGTTCTTCTGGTTTAATAAAATCTGTTCCTTCAAAACCTTTTGTACCCAAAAATTGAAATGGAGATGTTCTTTTACTAAAAACCGGATCGACCAAAATGTTTTTACCATCAACTTGAATTAGATAAGAAGAATGGCCAAACCATGTAATCTTAAACTCTTCTGATGAAGTAAAATCAGGAATTTGATGTGGGATAGTTTTTTTTGGAGAACCATTCTTATTTCCTTCAATTACTTTACCCAACATTTGCCAATAGGAAACATCTTCGGGTTTTACAGGTGTTAACGACAAGTTTTTAATCTCACCATCTAAATAGTTTGATAGATTTTTAATTTTATTTAACCTTTTACCAGTTGGTAGCTTACCAAAAACAGGCAAGTTTATAACAAAGAAGATAAGGAGTGTAACTGTTATAATTAGGACTAATGTGATGTACATCTTAAATATTAAAATAAAATCACAATGATATGTACTATTTTGGTGTCTTACAATTAATAACCATATTTTAGAATTAAAGTGACGATAGAGATACAATGGATTAAAAACATTGTTTAATAAGAAATCTAACGACAATAAAAAAGCCTCCAACCATTTAAGGTTGGAGGCTTTACAAATTAACTATATATTAGTTTTTAGGTTGTACTCTTCCACTTTTTCTATCTTGCGCTCTACCAATTGCATAACCGGCACCTGCGCCAGCTAAGCCACCAATTACAGCACCTCTACCATCTTTTTTATCAATTAAAATACCACCCAAAGCACCTACACCTGCTCCAATTGCGGTACCTTTAGCTGCATCACTCCATCCTTTTTTCTTAGCAGCTGTTGTACCTGCAGATGAAGTTGTTGTACTTCCACTTGATGAATAACTTGATGATGTTGCTCTACGTCTTGCAGCAACAAGTTCTGCTTGGTGTTTCTCTTCTAATTGTTGTTGTTGTCTGGCAACTTCTGCCCTTTTAAAACTATCTAATTTCAAACTGTCTTTAACAGCAGCTACTGCCTGTTGTTTTGCTAATGCCTCTTCTTTGGCACTATTGCCACATGAAGCTAAAACTGTAGCCAATGCAACTATTGCGAATATCTTTTTCATGTCTGTTAATTATAAATTAATAATATATGATGTATTGTAAAAATGATGCCAAGATTTAATAATGTTGAAAATAATTTATAAAGATGAAGTGAGCAGTATTATTATTTACACAACTAATAGAAATCTAATTGAGTTTTACGCATAATTTACGTATATTTGCAACAACGGAATATCAATATACTTTTCTCTTTACAATACCTACTGAAATACTTTATTTCAGCATTCCAATCTTTAGCAGGAAACCGTTACCATGCAGGATAAAATATAAGTCTTGATCTAATTCATTTTAACAATCAGTTAAAAGATCAACCAAAGGTTACTTAGAGAATAGTCAGTTTTTAATTAAAACAACATTATATGGCAAAGTCGCAGGCTACCTTCATGAAAAAACAGTTAGAAAAAAATAGACAAAAGAAAAAAGAAGAAAAATTAGAACGTAAACAAGAGCGTCAACAAAACTCTACAGGTGGAGATTTGGAAAGCATGATGGCTTACGTAAATGAATTCGGTGAAATTGTTTCTACACCACCAGAAAAAAAATAACAATACCTCGCTCCCGCTCTTAATGCGGGAGTTTTAGTTTATAGCATAATCAACAATATTACAATTTTGATATTATGATTTAGAACTAAAAAACTATATCTTGCCCAAAAGCTAGCCTAGTATTTTATAAATGAAATTAACCATTTGGGGCGCTGCACAACAGGTAACTGGCAGCATGCACTTGTTGCAAACAGAAAACTACACTATACTTATAGATTGCGGCCTTGATTATGAAAAAGGCACTTATCAGGAAGAGAATCAATATTTCCCCTTTAACCCCGCTATCATAGATTTAGTAATTCTTACCCATGCTCACATAGATCATTCAGGTAATCTTCCAACTTTGGTAAGAATGGGTTTTGAAGGTCAGGTTTTATGCACTCCTCCTACTGCAGATTTAGCAGAATTGCTATTATTAGATTCTGTAAACATATTTTTAAGTAAGCAAAACAAAAAAACTAGACGAGGGAAAGGATATTCTGGCCCACAACCCTTATATCTTCAAAAACATGTAATGGAAACTGTAGATCGTTTTGTTACTATTGGTTTTAATAAACCATTTAAAGTTAATGGAAATATAGAAGTAACATTTATTCCTGTTGGACATTTACTAGGTGCTGCTGCTGTAATTTTAACCATTACAGAACATGAAGTAACTAAGAAAATTGGTTTTACTGGAGATATAGGCAGAAAAAATTATCCTGTTTTAATAGATCCACAAATTTTACCACAGTTAGACTACTTGGTAAGTGAATCTACTTATGGAGGAAGATTACATACAACAGACACCTCTTTACAAGATAAACTAATCCAGACTATTGAAGAAGCCTGTATTAAAAGTCCTGGAAGATTAATTATACCAGCATTTAGCATTGGAAGAACACAATCTTTAGTATTTGCTCTAAATCAAATATTTAGTAAAGGATTATTGCCACCTGTGCAAATTTTTGTAGATAGCCCACTTGCTAATTATGCTACAGAGGTATATAGAAAACATCATCAACTGGTAAATGATGAAGCCAAACATTTTTATCAAACCAAGGGTGATGAATTTGAATTTGAGAACCTGATTTATGTTCACGACAGAAAAGAAAGTCAATCTGTAATGAATTACCTAGAGCCCTGTATTATCATTTCATCAGCCGGAATGTTAGAAGGAGGAAGAATACAAGACCATTTATACCATAACATACAGAACTATTATTGCACTATCCTATTTATTGGTTATTGTGCTAAAGGAACATTAGGAGATAGGTTATTAAGAGGTGATCCTATTGTTAGATTACGTAATAGAGACCTAATGGTTTATGCTTCAATTAAAAAAACTGACCTATTAAGTGGACACGGAGACCACAAAGATTTAGTAGAGACTGTAAAGCAACAAAACGTTAATACGCTTAAAAAAGTATTTCTGGTTCATGGTGAGACAAAGAGCCTCGATGCTTTAGCCAACTCTTTAAAAGAAGAGGGATATCAAGTGGTTATTCCAAAAAAAGGAGAAACTTTAGAACTTTAAGGTTAAACTACTAAGTAAACGTAAAACTTATAATCTCTTATAGGTTGACCCTTTATAGCTAATGTTTCACCTTTATAATCTCTAGTTGGTTTAATTACAAATGGTTCATCAGATTTCTGAGATTCATCAAAAGCTATTTTTAAACGATCAATGAAAGTATCAGCTTTAACCCTCCATTTTTTATCCTTATACCAAAAATAAGCAAAAGTATTTCTGGTATCACCCTTTAACTTGCCGTCGAGCCTAACAATTCCAATATTAGCTTTTTTTAAAGGTTCAACAGCTTTTTTATAAAAAGTTTTAAAATCTTTAAATTCTGGAATGACATTAGTTTCGCTCATAGTTTTAATTTTGACGCAATTTACATCATTTTAAGCAAAATTTAGAAAACAAGATTTTAGTTTTATTTTGGGTGTTTTAACACGCTGTCCACTATATCTTTATGGCTTCTCCATCCTCAAGAACAAAGAAAGCCATAAAGGATGTCGTTTCCATCGTTAACGCAAAAATCCCTATGCAACGCTGATATTTTTATTCTGTTTTCTTTTAAGGAGTAAGGCACTAATCAAGGTGATGATTAAACCAATAGGAAAAACCTCCATGTAGGTTAACAAAATTACCATAACAGGATTTTTATACATCTCTTTCATGCTATTTATTCCTGCAATTTGCTCATTAGCTTCTGATGCAGTCAAATCTTTATTCAATTTTATTTTCTCAATACTATCAGCACTCATTACTTCCATAAAATTCGGAACAAAATTGTAATAAACAACCAACCAGGTTGCTACATAAAGTGTAGAACCAATTAGTGTTATTAAGATTCCGATTTTAAAAGCTTTACCAAAACTTATAACACCATTATTAAATTTATCGCGGTAATTTTTAACTGCTACAAAAATAACTGAAAAAGCAATGATCATGGTTGTAAAACCTAACACCATGCTTCCTTCAAAATCTTTTTGTTCGTAACATTTAATAGCACTTACTGCCATCATTGTGCTAATAATCAATCCTGCTATTAACCCAAAAATTAAGATATTTTTTTTCATCTGTTTAAATTTTGTTTCAATTGTGATGAAGCTATCATGATTTAATTATGTCACTGTGTGATTTGTAAATCATGATGGTTTCATACTTTAAAATAGTTTAGGTTGCAAAGTAAAGTCAACGAAGTAAAAAAGCATTCATACTTTAGGATGATTTTGTTAAAATCATCCTATGATAATACTTAAGTGTGAATATTTATGAAATAATAGACATCTTTTTAGCTTGTTCAATAGCTTGAGTTCGTCGTTTTACTTCCATTTTCTCAAACAAACGGCTATTATGAGTTTTGATGGTATTTAACGATACAAATAGCTTTTCGGCAATTTCTTGATTACTTAATCCATTCGCCATTAATTGTAAAACTTCTAATTCTCTCTTACTTAAGCCAAGTTCAGCAAAAGCTTTCTCATTAAATTTAAAATCAATTGAATTAGTAACTAAAACTTCCTTCTCAATAATTTTAAATTTTGGTCTGGTAAGTTTTAATGCGATCCATATACCTAATGCTGTAAAAAGAACAGCAATTGCACTTGCATAAATCTCAAAAGAATAATTTATTACAATAAACCTAATCTCAAGCCACTTAATAATGATCAATAAAACAGCAAACCCTACTCCATAAGATATAATTTGGCTATATTTTTTGAGATGAATTGCCATGTAGATTAGAGAACCAACTGATTAAAAAGTTTATCTAATGTTTTTTCTGCATCAATACAAAAACCAGGGTGAACTTTAGAAGCCTGTACCACTGTGCTTCTTGTAGCTGTAAGCCATCTAAAGCGAGAAGCAATATCTAAATTACCAATAGGCCCGGCATCTATTCCTCCACAACAAATTTTCTCAATTGCTTTAAGGTTTGATAAAATTACATCAGGCTCAATTTCGCAAATAAAAGCGCTCAAGCGAGTCTCATTTATTTCAAACAAAGATTTTAAATACTTCTGATCGGCACAATATAAAATTACCCCTACATTTATAAATTCTTCACGCTCTACCCTAGGCACAACGCGAATTACAGCGTACTCAAACAAGTGCTTCTTTTGCATTTTGTGCTTCTTTTACAAAAACTGCAGAATGTGCAATTCTTGTGTTCAAAAATAGAGCATAAGCTTCTCTTTGAGCTCCGCTACTTATAAAAATATCCTCATTTAGCCATTCATCTGGGATTAGATTGAGAATGTTATTGATAACTACTGGTGTTAAAATAGAACGAAATATTTGGTTAACCTCGGCTAAATTTTCTGCTTGAGGTAACAATACATGATCCTTTACCAATACAAAAGGTCGTTTGGCTTGTTCCTCCCAATTTTGCCACGAATGATGAAAATATAAAGATGCTCCATGATCAATTAACCATAATTCTTTATGCCATAACAACATATTTGTATTACGAGCAGTACGATCCATATTGGTTAATAAACAGTCGAGCCAAACAATTTGAGACGCAAGTAGCGGATCTACTTGAGTTACCATTGGATCATACGTTATTGCTCCCGATAAATAATGAAGTGCTAGATTTAAACCTACACTTGCTTTCAATAAATCTTGAATCTCCTCATCGGGCTCAGTTCTCCCAAAAGCTTCATCTAATCTAGCAAAAACTAATTCAGGCACTCTCAATCCTAGTTTTCTAGCAATCTCACCGCCAATAATTTCAGAAATTAAAGCTTTATGGCCCTGACCGGCTCCACGGAATTTTAAAACATATAAGAATCCATCATCAGCTTCTGCAATTGCTGGCATAGAACCACCTTCACGTAAAGGTGTTACATATCTTGTAACATTAACTGTTCTTAGTTGTAAAGCTTGGTTATTTTCCATTATACTATTCAAAAATAGAAAATTTCCTCGTTTTTAGGCATAAAAAAAGCATCCCATTAGATAGGATGCTTTTAAGTTTTCAATATGAATATTAGTTCTCTTGTATTACATGAAATTTTGCAGTTGTAGCAATATTAGTATCAAACCAAACTGTATAAATTTTTCCAGAAACAAAGTTTGAACTTGGTATTTGAACTGTTATTCCAGAATTTAATACAGTGAAGTCTAGACCTAAATTGGCATCTATCGTAAAATAAGTATTAGTGATATTACCGAAGCCTAAGCCTGTTACAAGATTCGCACCACCCGTTACACCAATATTTAAAGTATTATTTAATGCTGCTCCAAAGTTTGCAAATCTAACTTTCACTTTACCCGTTGCAGGGGGTATATTATCATTTCCAGCACCAGTTATTAACCCTGTGCCAGCTAAATTGGTATAATAAAAAACAGTATAAGACGCATCAGTATCTAAGCCAACTGATATAGAGGCAGTATTTGTTGTAGATCCAGTATTTTTAAATGAAAGTACGCTATTACCCGCTTTTACAGTTAAATAAGGGCTAGTTTCTGTATAAGCAACTGCGGTTGTTGTTAATTTAGTATCACCCTGATAAAAATCTTGAGCGTTTGAACCAGATGCCGTATTTGTAACGCTAATTTTTGCATCACCGTAAACAATCGGAGCTGGATCATCGTCTTTTTTACAAGAAGATATTAATATGGCAAACATGCTTATTACCATAAGCAAGAGTGCCGGTTTTTTGTTAGTTAAGGTTTTCATGTGTTTTTAGTTTAATTTAAAAGTAAAAACACCTCAAATATTACGCCAAATGCGATCTAAATAACTAGTATTAAAGTTTTTAAGCTAGATATAAATGGAGTATTCAATTATTTATAATAATAGTCTAAAAACTCTAAACATCATTTGATAAAAATAGCAGAGCACCTACCTTAACTTAAAAGAAATCTTTTCTTTTAAGTATAAAATAATTCGTTAAAGAATTAAATATTGATTTATAGTTAATTATGAAATTAAATTTTATAATTATTGATTATAATTAAACAATATTTTGTTTATTGCTTTTTTTTTAAATCAATGAACAAAATATTTAACTTATCATTGATGCTATTTCTTAGCATCACTCCATGCTTAGCACAAATTAATTTTGGGCCCCGTTTATCGGCTATGGGAAATAATGGATCTGCCATACAGGACATTTGGAGCGTAGAGGCAAATCCTTCCGGAATAACTGGTATAACAACACCTATAATTGCCCTGAATTACTCAAAATATTTAGTTGATAGCGAACTAAGTAAACAAGCAATTTCATTTGTACTGCCAGTAAAAAATAATTTCATTGGTACTAGTTTCCAACGTTATGGCATTTCTGAATATAATGAAATTAAGGCTGGAATTGCATTAGCAAAGAAATTTGGAGACAAATTATCTATAGCCTTAAAAGGAAATTACCATCAAATTAAAATTAGCAATTATGGGGCTTCAACAGGTTTTTCAGTAGACGTAGGTGCTATGTATCACTTGAATAAACAATTAACATTAGGAGTTTATATAAACAATCCATCCTTCCAAAAATATAGTAGTAAAGCAATAGAAACGGTTATCCCTACTATAATCCATGTAGGTGCTAGCTATAAAGCATCAGATAAGCTACTGATTGCTACTACAATAAGTAAGGATATGAATGCTGTAGTAGATGTGAGTTTGGGTATTGATTATAAACTGTTAGAAATATTAAGCTTAAGGGCTGGTTTAACAGCCAAACCATTTAAGCAATATGGTGGGTTTGGCATTAACTATAAAAAATTGCTGTTAGACTTTGCAATAGAAACAAATGCTTACCAAGGTTATACACCTCAAATTTCCCTCGCTTATGTATTTTAGAATTTTACTCACTTTGCTTATTATTAGTTGTATTGGGACTGTACGGGCACAGGAAGATACCTTTATCAAAGATCTAATTGAAAGTTTAACAGAAAACCTACCTGAAGATTATGACCTATCTGAACTACAAGACAGGTTAATATTCTTTAAAAAACATCCAATTAATTTAAATAAAACTACAGCTGAAGAATTAAAAAGCTTAATTTTTCTTTCCCCACTGCAAATCAGTAATTTATTTACCCACATTAAAACCAATGGAAAGTTAATAGATGTACTAGAATTACAAAGCATTGCAGATTTTGATACTGAAACTATACAAAGACTTTTACCCTTTGTAACGCTTAACCAAACGGATTTAGTTGATAAAATTACCCTGAGAAATATGAGGGTTTTAGCAGACAATGATTTAGTAATAAGATTTGGAAGGGTTATAGAAACCCAAAAGGGATTTACGGATTTGAAGGGAAGTAGATACTTGGGTTCACCAGAACGATTTTTATTGCGTTATAAATACAATTATTCTAATAGAGTTTCGGCATCATTAATTTTTGAAAAAGATGCTGGTGAAAATTTTATTCGTGGAGAAAAACAATTTCTTTTAGACTATCAATCAGCCCATATTGCAATATTTAATACTGGACGCTTTAAAAAAATTGTAGCTGGTGATTATACATTACAATTTGGACAGGGATTAACTTTGTGGTCTGGTTTTTCTTTTGGTAAAGCACCAGATGTAACAAGTGTAGCCAAAAAAGACGTTGGGTTAAAGCCTTACACTTCTGCTAATGAATATTCATTTTTTAGAGGCTTGGCAACAACGGTATCTTTAAATAAAAATATTGACCTTACAATTTTCAGTTCTTACAGAAAGCTTGACGCAAGCTTAAATTTAGATAACAATGGTGATGAAGTTTTATCTACCATTAATGAAACTGGTTTACATCGAACAGCAACGGAGATCAAAAACAAAACCAGTATAAATCAGCAATTATTTGGTGGTGCAATTCAATACCAAAAGGATAATTTAAGTTTGGGTGCAGTAGCTTATCATACCTTATATAGCAATAAATTTGAAACCGGCAGCCAAGTTTATCGTAACTATAATTTCACAGGTAAAACTATCACAAATGTTGGTCTACATTATAATTATACCTATAAAAATATCTATTTCTTCGGTGAAGGTGCTAAAAACTTAAAGAGTGGTTTCGCATACCTAAATGGTGCATTGATTAGCTTATCTGCTAAAGTTTCAGCTGTTTTATTACATAGAAATTATCAAAAGGATTATCATAATTTTTTTAATCAAGCAACTGCTGAAGCCAGTGAAGCTTTTAATGAAAAAGGATTTTATGCAGGCTTAAACATTACGCCTATAAAATATTGGTCTATAGCAATTTATGCCGATTATTTTAAGTTCCCTTGGCTTAAGTTTAGAATTGATGCTCCATCTGATGGTTACGAGTTTTTAGGTCAATTAACCTATACACCGACTAAAACTTTCAAAGCTTTTTTAAGATACAAGTCTGAATTAAAGCAACAGAATACAGATATAGAAGTTCCTATTAATTATTTAGATGATGTTAAAAAGGAAACTTATAGAGGTGATGTGAGCTGGAGGCTAAACAAATCACTAAGTTTTCAAAACAGAGTTGAAGTATCGCAATTTAAAAAGGGTAATGTAAAGGCAGAATTTGGATACATGATTTATCAAGATGTTGATTATTCTCCAAACCTTTCAAAATTATCAGGCAACATAAGAATTGCGTATTTCAATACACCAAGCTACAATAGTAGAATTTACGCATACGAAGATGATGTTCTATACAACTTTGCGTTTGGAATGTACAGTGGGAACGGTTTTAGAACTTACGTCAACATTAAATATAAACTCTGGAAAAGGCTAGATATTTGGGCAAGACATGCTTTATTTTTATATAGAAATGTAGAAACCGTTGGTTCTGGGCTTGATGAAATAAATGGTAGCAAAAAAAATGACGTAAAAATTCAAATTCGCTATCAATTTTAAGCTGTGACATTTAAATCAGAAATAGTTTTCGTTAGGATTTTACTTCCTTTTATTGCAGGAATAGTTTGTGCCTATTTATTTGCTAGTCCAAGCCTTATATTATCAGCTATAGTTGCAAATATTGTATTGCTATCCTACTTAATAGCCATTAATTTATTTTATAACAAAATAAACGCTTATAAATTTAAAGGCATTACAGGAGTTATATGCTACCTTTTCTGCTTCACCATGGGCGGAATGATTTGTCTATTTAATACACAATTTATTAAAAAAGACTATTACGCAAATCAATCTTACAAGTATTTAAAAGTCTGGGTAAACAACGAACCACAGTTAACCAATAATATTTTACGTTTAGAGGTTGAAGTTACCACTGCTTATAAAAATGGAAAATCAAAAGCAGTAACTGGTAAATTATTAATTGCTTTAAAAATTGACAGCTTAAAACCAATTCAGCTTAATTATGGTGATGAACTAATTATAACAAGCAATTACTCTACTGTCGAACCAAGTTACAATCCAGGCGAATTTGATTTTAAAGCATGGTTAGCATCTAAAAATATTTATGAACAAACATTCATTAATGAAAATCAGCTTACTAAATTAACTACCAATAAAGGCAATCCAATCATAAAATATGCAATTGAAGAACGCAAAAAGCAAGTTGCAATATATAGGAGGCTAATTAAAAATGATGAAGCATTTGCAGTTGCATCAACCTTAGTTTTGGGTTATAGAGCCGATTTAAGTAAGGAAACTTTGCTTGCTTATAGTAAAACCGGAACAATACATGCTTTATCTGTATCTGGTGCACATGTTGGCATTATTTTCTTTCTTTTAAATTCAATTTTGTCCTTTTTAGATAGAAAAAGAGCTTTAAAAATATTTAAACTTCTGTTTATTTGCTCGTTAATTTGGTATTACTCTTTACTAACGGGTTTCTCGTCTTCAGCGCTACGTTCGGCAATTATGCTTACCATTTTTATTCTTGCAAAAGCATTTAATAGAAACAGTAATAACTATAACATACTTGCTTTTACGGCGTTTTGCCTGTTGATTTACAATCCGTTTTTTATATGGGATGTGGGATTTCAGCTATCATTTATTTCTGTATTTGGATTAATCTATCTTCAACCTAAAATTTATAAATGGTTATATGTAAAAAATAAATGGCTGGATAAATTATGGTCTGCAATAGCTTTAAGTTTAGCTGCACAATTGGTTACATTTCCATTGAGTATTTACTATTTTCATCAATTCCCTATCTATTTTATATTGGGAAACCTATTTATTCTTTTGCCATTAATAGCATTGATGTATTTTGGAATAGGCATTTTGCTATTAAAACTTTACTTCTTAGCCCCAATTTTTGAATGGATTATAACATTTACTAATGATGGATTAAAATGGATAGCCAGTTTGCCATTTTCAGGAATTACTGCTATTTGGTTAAATTGTTGGCAATTGCTCTTACTAAGTGTTGCTTTAGCCATTTTAATTTTTGCTTTGACTAACTATCGAAAAAAACTTTTAATAGTTTCAATTATTCTGCTTGTCGCTTTTCAATCTTATTCAGCATATAATAAAATATTAGCATCTCGCCAAAGAAAAATACTTTTTTTTAGCTTAAGGAAAAATTATGCAGTAGCATTTATCGATTCAAAGAAAGCTATTCTAGTTACTGATTTAATGGCAGAAGATAAAAATTTTCAATTCTTTGTTAATCCTGCACTAGAAAAAATGCAGATTAAAGAAATTTTATTTGTGAAATGGGGACAAGACACCACCATCAATTCTTTGATAAAAAAAGAGCATCAAATTAGCTTTTACGATTATAAAATTCTGCTTATAGATCAAGGTTTTAACTATAGAAAAATGCAGCAGTTACCTAAGTTTAATTCCGTGTGGTTGCATCAAAATCCTAAAAAATCCATACAAGAATTAAGGACTGAGATTATATTTTCAACCTTGTTAATAGATGCAAGTAACAAAGACTATAAAATTAAAAGATTTGAAGAAGAAGCAAATAAATTTCAATTGCAACATTACACTTTAAAGAAAAATAAGGCATATTTGATTAACATAAAATAAATATATGAGTGAAGACCTTGTTTTATATATAGTAAAAGATAGAATAGCTAGCATAACACTTAACAGGGTTGATAAAAGAAATGCGCTGAATCCGGACCTAATTGCCCAACTTACTGACTATTTATTAAAGGCTAGCGAAGATGAGGAAGTAAAAGTGATAGTGCTAAAAGCTAACGGAGGTACATTTAGTGCAGGTGCAGATTTAGCTTATCTTCAACAGTTGCAACAAAACACCTATGAAGAAAATTTAGCAGACTCAAATAATTTAAAGAAACTATTTACTACGATTTGTTACTTACCGAAAATTGTAATTGCACAAGTAGAGGGCCATGCTATTGCAGGTGGCTGTGGTCTGGCAACAGTATGTGATATTATATTTGCTGTCCCAGAAGCTAATTTTGGCTATACAGAAGTTAAATTGGGTTTTGTACCAGCAATTGTATCTTGCTTTTTAATGCGTAAAACAAGTGAAACCGTGGCTAAGAAGATATTATTAACAGGCGAGCTCTTTTCGGCTGAAGATGCATTAAAGTATAACCTCATAACTTTTGTAACAAAAAAGGAAGATATTGCTCAAAGAGTAAAGGATTTTGCATTAGATTTGTGTAACAATGCTTCTGCAAGCGCATTAATGGTTACTAAACAATTAATAAACCAAACTACTTATCCTTTGTTAGAAAAGAGTTTGGATATGGCTGTACAGATCAATGCAAGAGTTAGGGAAAGTGATGATTTTAAAAAAGGAGTAGCATCATTCCTAAACAAAGAAAAAACTAAATGGTAAATAAATAACTAAAATTAATACTATGTTTAAATCTATGAAAACTGGCATTTTAGCCGCAATCTTAATCAGCACAGCAATTATTGCACATGCACAAAAGAAAATAACTGAAGGAACTATTACTTATAAAGTTGAATATGCTCCTACAGCAGAACAAGAAGCAGCAGTTGCTATGTTGCCTACTGAGCAAAAAGTAAAATTTAATGGTCCAATGATCAGAATGGAAATGGAACAAGGTCCCGCTACCATTACTGTTTTGCAAGATGTAGTTTCAAATTTAGGTTTAGTATTAATTGATGTTCCAGTTGCGCAAATGCAATTTGCTGTTAAACAAGGCAAAGCAGAATATGATAAACAAAAAGCCAGCTCTCCAAAATTTAGTGATTTCAAAGCTACTGGTGAGAAAAAAATGATTGGCTCATACAACACAGAAAAATATACTTATAAAGACGATAAAGGTGGCACTTATGAACTATGGGCAACAACTGATATCGAATTGCCAACTGGTTTTTCTGGTGAAAATTTTAAAGATGTTAAAGGTTCTTTGATTAAATACACGCACTTTCAACAAGGAATTAAACAAACTTTAACCGTTAAAGAAATCAAAGAAGAAAAAGCAGGTCCTTTTAATTTAGATGTTCCTAAGGGTTATGAAGTTAAAACTATGGAAGAAATTATGGCCATGCAAGGTGGTGGTGGAGAATAATCACCTTTAATAATGCTTTCTATCGAATCAGGCTTTTATTTTGGCATTTTTATTAAATTGCGCCAATGTTTAAAAGCCTGATTTTTTTTGTACGATTTTTTTTATTCTGGTTATTATTCTTTGCCCTAGATAGATTTATCTTCTTATTTATCTTTCATAAAAAACTGAGAGGCCTCCCATTTGGAGAAAAGCTATCTACCTTTTACCATGCGTTACGCTTAGATTTATCAATGACTGCTTACTTAGTCGTGATTCCGCTAATTATTTTCTCTATTTGGTATTTCTCTAAAAGAGATCATATCAGTTTAAAATGGGCATCAGTTTACAACAAGATTTTAATTGTAGTTTTCAGTCTGCTTTCTGTTATTAATTTTAATATTTATAGAGAATGGGGTAGCAAAGTTAATGCGAGAGCACTTTCATTTGCTGTTGACACACCAAATGAAGCATTTGCTTCAAGCGCTTCTTCCCCTATCCTATTGTCTTTATTTGTGCTAATTATATTGATTGGGTCAGGATTATACCTGAACTTTTTAATCAATAAAAAACAAATTAACTTTATTAAAACACCATTTTGGCTAAAAGTAATTGTTACTGTTATTCTGCTTGGTGTTAACTTTTTATTGATTAGAGGTGGTTGGGATGTTGCACCTAACAATCAAAGCATGGCCTATTTCTCTAAATATGAGATTTTAAATCATGCTTCCTTAAATACAGAGTGGAATTTAATCTCAAGTATTTTAGCATCTAAAAAGACAAACAAAAATCCATACTTATACTTTGATAATGCAACTGCAGAAAAAGAAATTACAGAGTTATACAGCGTAGAAAAAGATACAACGGTTTCTATTTTAAAAACTAAGCGACCAAATATTGTAATTTTTATTTTAGAGAGTTTTACAGCAGACTTAACAAAAACACTTGGAAACGAAGATGGAATTACCCCAAATTTTGACAGTTTAACAAATAAAGGCGTTTTATTTACTAATATTTATGCTGCCGGAAACAGAACTGACAAAGGTTTAATTGGAACTCTTACAGGCTTTCCTACTCTTGGAACAGGAAGTATTGTAAAGTGGCCTGAAAAGATGCAGAAAATCCCTGCCATTAGTCAGAAGCTTTTCCAAAACAATTATCAAACCTCATTTTATTATGGTGGTGAGTCAGAGTTTGATAATTACAAAGCTTTTATTTTAGGTCACAGCTATCAAAAACTAATAGATAAAAATAGTTTTGACAAGAAAGACATGAATTCCAAATGGGGAGCTTATGATGGGCTGGTTTTCAATAGGCAGTTGCAAGAACTCAATCAAACTAAGCAACCTTTCTTTTCTACCATTTTATCTTTAACCAATCACGAACCCTTTGAAGTTCCTACTACACCTAAGTTTGGTAAAAAAGATATCATTCAAGAGTTTAAAAGCACAGCTTTTTATACTGATTCGTGTATTAATTCTTATCTAATTGCAGCTAGAAAACAAGCATGGTATAAAAACACACTATTTATATTTGTAGCAGATCATGGGCATCTTTATCCAAAAAACAAGTTCGAAATATTTCAACCTCAGCGCTACCATATTCCTTTACTCTTTTATGGCGATGTAATTAAAGATGAATATAAAGGCAAAAAATTAAGTCAAATAGGTAGTCAACAAGACATTGCAGCAACCTTATTGGCACAATTAAATATTCCTCATCAAGATTTTTTATGGAGTAAAAACTTATTAAATCCATATACCAAACACTTTGCCTTCTTTACCTGGGACAACGGCTTGGGCTTCGTAAATGATAACCATTGCGTTACATTTGATAACATTGGGAAAAATATTTTGTACAATAGCAATTCAAAAGATATTATAAAAACGAATCACAATCTTAAATTAGGACAATCCTACTTACAAACAGTATATCAACAATTTATAAAACTATAACATGAAATTAACTAAACTATTTATCGCTGTTGCAATTGTAGCCTTTATTGGTAATAGCAATGTAAAAGCACAGAGAGGTGGCATTAACTGGACTAAAGACGGGAACAGTTATTATCAAAATGCTGGTGGAGAAATCGTTACCATTACTTTACCTAAAAACGATCGCAAAACAGTAGTAAGCAGGCAATTGCTAACACCTGCAAACGCAACTAGTCCATTAAATGTAAGGAGCTTTGATTTAACCAGCGATGGTACAAAAGCTTTAATTTATACAAATACAAAGAGAGTTTGGCGTCAAGATAGCCGTGGAGACTATTGGGTTGCTGACATTACAAATAATACTTTAAAACAAATTGGAAAGGGCAAACCTGCATCATCATTAATGTTTGCTAAATTTTCACCTGATGGTAGCAAAGTTGCCTATGTTAGTGAGCATAATATATATGTAGAAGATTTAGCAAGTGGTGCTATAAAAGCATTAACTACAAATGGAACTGCGAGAATGATAAATGGGACTTTTGATTGGGTTTATGAAGAAGAATTTGGCTGTTTAGATGGTTTTAGATGGTCGCCAGATGGAAAATCTATTGCTTACTGGGAAATTGATGCAACCAAAATCAAAAATTTCTTAATGATTAACAATACAGATTCGATCTATTCTTTTAATGTTCCTGTAGAATACCCTAAAGTTGGCCAAGATCCTTCTTCTTGCAAAATTGGTGTTGTAGATATTGAAACTGCGAAAACAAACTGGTTAGCAGTTCCTGGTGATAATGTTCAACACTATATCCCTCGTATGGATTGGATTCCAAATACAAACGAAGTAATTTTACAACAATTAAATCGTGAGCAAAATGAAAGTAAATTATTTGTTGCCAATGCCACAACTGGAGCTAGTGCAGAAATTTACAAAGAAAATAATAAAGCTTGGATAGATGCTCAAGACAGCTTTTTTTGGTTAAATGGCAATAAGGAATTTGTTTACCAATCAGATAAAGACGGTTATACACACTTGTATCGCATTAGCCGAGATGGTAAAAAAGAAACATTAATTACAAAAGGCAACTACGATGTAATAGATGTAAGTTTAGTGGATGAAAAAAATAATACAGTTTATTTTTTAGCATCACCAACTAATGCAACTCAAAAATATTTATATAAAACGAAATTAGATGGTAAAGGTAAATTAGAAATGGTTACTCCTTCTGTTTTACCTGGCACACATAGTTATTCTATTTCTCCTAATGGATTATTTGCTCGTCACAGTTACAATAGTTCTGTAATTTCTCCAGTAACAGAGTGGATGAACTTTGCGGCAAACCAACCAATTTCTATGGATGGAAGCATTACTAGTCAATTGGCAAAACAAACACCTCCTAAAAACAAAGTAGAATTTTTTAAAGTAACTACAGAAGATGGTGTTGAAATGGATGGTTGGATGAAAAAGCCTGATAATTTTGATGCTACAAAAAAATATCCTGTTTTATTTTATGTGTATGGTGAACCTGCTTCCCAAACTGCTGCTGATGTTTGGGGCGCTGGCACAACTGGCTTATATGCAGGTGATATGGCTAAGGATGGTTACATCTATATTTCTATGGATAACCGTGGTGCTCCAGTTCCAAAAGGTGCAGCTTGGAGAAAGGCTATTTATAAAAACATAGGCGTAATTAATATTCGTGATCAAGCTATGGCTACTAAAAAACTATTGGCAACTTATCCATTTATGGATAAGGATCGTGTTGCTGTACATGGTTGGAGTGGTGGTGGTTCATCAACACTTAACTTATTGTTCCAATATCCAGAAATTTATAAAACTGGTATTGCTGTAGCTGCGGTTGCTAACCAGTTAACTTACGATAATATTTACCAAGAACGTTATATGGGAACACCTTTCCCTAATACAGATGCTTATGTAAAAGGTTCGCCTATTACTTATGCTAAAAACTTGAAAGGAAATTTATTGTATGTACATGGTACCGGAGATGACAATGTTCATTATCAAAATGCAGAAATGTTAATTAATGAATTAATTAAAAACAAAAAAGTATTTCAATTAATGAGTTATCCAAATCGTACACATGGAATTTCTGAAGGCGAAGGAACTAGACAACATTTAGGCTTAACTTTTACTAAATTCTTAAAAGAGAACTGCCCTCCAGGCGCAAGATAATAGAGAGAAATCTCTAAATAATAAAAGCCTCAAGTATTTAATATTTGAGGCTTTTTAGTTGAATGCAATTCATTATTCTCTTTGTTTCAAATGTTTGTCATTTCCGATAGGCTTTCAGTTACCTTAACTGAGGTCTTCGCTGAACCACACTTAACCTTAGAGATTGAAATTTAATACGCTCATGGCTACAATTAAGGCTATTCCGAAGCTCAACAAAGTCCCAATTAATACGTACTCGGTAAGTTTAATGTCATGTGCGTCTTTTAAATCTCCGAATCTAAAAATAGATTTAGCCGCTAATAAAAAGCCGACAGCTTCAAAATGGTGCGTGCATACAAAAAGATAAATCAGCAAGCGTTCCATTATACCAATAAATTTACCTGCATCTTGTAATGAGGTTGAAGCCTTTTCTGGTATCCATTTCGCAATAATTACCCTAATAAATATAGCTGCAGGCGATGTTAAAAATAATGCACCGAGCAAGAATAACCAAAACTGATTATTTTGTAAAAAACCTAAATTTATTGGAGCATGGAAATAGTATTGCCAACAAGCAATAATTAAGGCTACATGTAATATCTGATCAACAAAAAACCATATTCTTTTTGTTTTATCCTTTTGAAACATCAACTTCATCGCGTCAATAATCCCATGACCTAAACCTATTGTCAAAGCTACTGCCCAAACATCAAAAGAAGCAAAAATGATAAAGATTAAGGCAGAATGAATTACAAGATGTAGATAAAGCTTATTAGATTTGAGTTTTTTATCTTCTTTTTCTATAACCCAAGCATTTGGTTGTAAAAAGAAATCGCCCAATACATGAGCCAACAAAAGTTTTAGCAAGGCGATTTCCATTATTTTTTAATTAGGTTAGTCACTTGGTTTCTATATCTATTTTCTAGCTCCATAATTTCTGTAAAATGGGCTCTTTTTAAAGCCTCACTAACAGAAGATTGGCTCCTTCCTGATATTTTGGCAATTTTATCTTGCTTTGTATTTTGATTTTCAATAGCATATCTTACCATTTCAGCAGTAATTTGGCCCCAACTATCCATGGCAATTAATGCTAAACGAATTGATAAATTCATTTCTTCATCAAAATTAATCCAAGGAGTTTTTAGTGCCATATTTGTCTTGTTTATTTTTAAAGTATCAAAAGCAGATCCAGAGTTAATGTAAGCTTCTCCATTAGCCTCAGTAACTTTTTCAGCACTGATACTTTTCTTTCCAATACCTATGCCTATTCTAACATCTGCCTTTTTTAACGTTTTGATACAAGCCTTAATATATATGGCATTTATTAGGGCATCTTTTGCGTTTAATTCAACCTGAAAACTATCTCCTCTAAATATTTCCCACTTCAAATTTTCACCAAATAACCCCTCTAAAGCACTTTTTAATGTACTTATCCATTCTTCTGGCAATGTCCTAGAGTTAATTATATCTCCTGTTATTACAGCAATCATAATACTAATATCGGGTAAATGCACGATAATTCCAAATATCGGCTAATTACCCGATAATTTAATATATCGGCTAAATACCCGATAATTGTATTTATCGGCTAAAATGCCGATAACAAAACAAAAACTTATTGTTTGTTTGTTCGTTATAATAGCAAAATGGCACTAATAAAATTTACAAATCGAGGAATTTATTGCAAGCAAGGCAATTTTTATATTGATCCTTGGCATCCTGTAGATTATGCGGTTACCACACATGGCCATGCCGATCATGTAAAATGGGGAAATAAGAATTATTTATGCCATGAACTTACTAAGCCCATATTAAAACAACGTTATGGTTTAGAAGATAATGTGCAAACCTTGCCATACAATAAGGAAATAGATATAAATGGTGTTAAACTGAGTCTTTTCCCAGCAGGACATGTAATTGGATCGGCGCAAATTAGGCTAGAATACAAAGGAGAAATCTGTGTGGTTTCTGGTGACTATAAAGTAGAATATGATGGAATTAGTACCGCTTTTGAACCTGTAAAATGCCACACTTTTGTTTCTGAAAGTACTTTTGGATTACCCATTTATACTTGGCAAGAGCAAGAATTAATATTTGCGCAAATAAAGAATTGGGTAAAAGACAATAATAACAAAGGTAAAACAAGCATTTTGGTTGCTTATAGTTTGGGTAAAGCACAAAGGTTAATTAAAAACTTAGCTGGCGAATACCCAATTTACGTACATAATTCTATTGCCAATTTAAACGAAGGTTTTGCAGCGGCTGGAGTAGAATTACCTGAAACGATAAGAATTGATATAGACATCAAAAAAGATGAATTGCAAAAAGGCATTATAATCATCCCTCCTGCGTTAGCTGATGGAAGATGGGTGAAAAGCTTACAACAACCTGCAATTGGCGTTTGCTCTGGTTGGATGGCTGTTAGAGCAGGCAGAAGATGGAGAAGTGCAGATGCTGGTTTTGCTTTAAGCGACCATGCAGATTGGCCAGGATTATTATCAGCCATTAAAGCTACAGAAGCTGAAAAAGTATTTGTTACACATGGCTCTACTGCTGTTTTCTCGAAATATTTAAATGAAATTGGCATCTGCTCTGAAGAAGTTACTACTAAATATGGTGCAGAAGATGATGAGGTAATTGGTGAAGTGAATGAAAATCCTAAAGAGGAAACAAAATGAAGCGATTTTCACAACTGATCCAAGAATTAGAGCTTAGCAATAAAACAAATGATAAAATTGCAGCATTGGTTTCTTATTTTAATGAAGCCAATGATAAAGATAAACCTTATGTTATTGCAATGTTTACTGGTAAAAAACCTAAAAGACCTGTAAATACGGCCTTAATTAAACAATGGGCAATTGAATTAAGTGGAATTCCAGAATGGTTATTTTCAGAAAGTTACAGTAGCGTAGGCGATTTAAGTGAAACGATTGCTTTGGTCCTTCCACCAGCAGAAAATGCAGTTGATAAACCTTTACACCAATGGATTACCGAGCTTGCTCAACTAAATGGAGAAACAGATGAGGCTAAAAAAGAATACATTTTAAATGCTTGGAATAGCCTTAATACGCAAGAACGTTTCATTTTTAACAAGTTAATATCTGGTAATTTTAGAATTGGAGTTTCTAATAAAATGTTGGTTAATGCTATCGCTAAACACGGCGAAGAAGACAGTAGCAAGATAATGCACAGCATTATGGGTAAGTGGTTGCCGAATGAAATCACTTATCAAGAATTAATTGCTGGCGCCCACGTAAACACTGATAATTCTTGGCCTTACCCCTTTTGTTTAGCTTATGCTTTAGAAACCGAACCAGAAAACTTAGGAGAAACAAGCGCTTGGCAAGCCGAATGGAAATGGGATGGCATTCGTGGACAAATTGTAAAACGAAATGGCGAATTATTTATTTGGTCGCGGGGTGAAGAGCTAGTGACTGACCAATTTCCAGAATTGCATTTTTTGAAAGATGATTTACCAGATGGTACTGTTTTAGATGGAGAAATACTTTCGGTTAAAGATGGAAATGTACAATCATTTAGTATGCTACAACAAAGACTAAACCGTAAAACAATAAATAAATCTCAACTTAATGATGCACCAATAGGCTTCTTTACTTATGATATTTTAGAACACAAAGGGATAGATATCCGACAGGAACCTTTAGCAGAACGAAGAAAGATTTTAGTGGATATTATTGGAAATTTAGCAATAAAAGACATCGTTTTATTATCTCCGGTTATTGAATTTGAAAGTTGGGAAAAGCTGGCTGAATTAAGAGAGACAGCTAGAGCTATCAATAGCGAAGGCATAATGCTTAAAAAATTAGATTCGGTGTTTCATACCGGACGTAAGCGTGGCGATTGGTGGAAATGGAAAATAAACCCCTACACCGTTGATACCGTAATGATTTATGCACAAAAAGGAAGCGGAAGAAGAGCCAATTTTTACACCGATTATACTTTTGCTGTAAGAGATGGAGAGCAACTCATTACCATTGCTAAAGCTTACTCTGGTTTAACAGATAAAGAAATTAAAGAAGTAAATTCATTTGTAAACAAAAATGCAATAGAAAAATTTGGTCCGGTTAGAACAGTAAAACCAGAACTTGTTTTTGAAATTGCATTTGAAGGTATAGCCGAGAGCAAAAGACATAAAGCTGGTTTGGCCTTACGTTTTCCACGCATCGCCCGTTGGCGAAAAGATAAAAAAGCCGATGAAATTAATACTTTAGATGACTTGAGGCAGTTACTAATAGCTAGCCAATAATTAAAATCCAATAACTAGTCCAACACCAACATTTATTGTGCTTATTTTTTGTTCAGATTTATGTTCTACCGGAGCATCAGCTGGATAAGTAATTACAGTAAACTTAGGATTAGACGAATGATAATCTGCGTTTAATCTTAATCCCAAACTATTACTTAATTTATATTTAAAGCCTAATCCTAACAAATAACTAAATGATGTAGCATTTGATGATTCTTGTTTGCCCGATGAAGAACCAACCCCCGGAATATTATAACTAACATTTATTTCGGGTGATGAACTAAATTGTACACCAGCTAACTCTCTAAACTCTATTGATAATTTTTCGTTTTTAATTAATGGAAACGATTGATTTAAGCCTCCCAAAATGGATGCCATTCTCCAGGTTGTTGTTGTAACAGACATACTACCGCCAGAACCTGTAGGTAATGAATAGTTTAAAGCCTGTTTATCAATTCCATTAATTCTCCAATTAAACATAGCAATTGCCCCAACGTTTTTAGAAAACTGATATTGATACCCTAAGTCAAAATAAAAACCTGTAGTAGCTAAACCTGCTTTTTCATCAGAAGCCACTTTAGAAGCAAAATCGCCAGTGGGTATACTTGGACCTAATTCTATAAATGCTGATGATTTTTTAAAATTATTTTGTGCAAAAGTAGTTATTGAAGAAGATAACAGGAGAACGGAAAGTAATAGCTTTTTCATTTATGAATTAAAATTAGAGCGTTTATACCTACAAAAGTAATATGTATTTTGTATTATCAAAATCTGCTTGAATAATATTTAAGTCTGTAACACAAATGCTATTTATTTTTGTTTAATCTTAAAATACCGAATGAATAAGGGACAGCAAAAAGTTCTTGATTGGCTTAAAAAAGATGATAAAAAACCATTCAAGTTTCAGGAAGAAGCATGGAGTTATTATGCCAAAGGCTATAGTGGATTAGTTAATGCCCCTACTGGTTTCGGAAAAACGTTTTCTTTATTTTTAGCTGTTGTAATTGAAGGAATAAATTTAGCCAACACAAAGGATAAAAAAAAAGCCAAAGACCGCTTACAACTCATCTGGATTACACCTTTACGTTCATTAGCGAAAGATATTGCAAGAGCGATGCGAGAAGTTTTAACCGAACTTGAACTCGACTGGCATGTTGGTGTACGAAATGGAGATACCACTCAGGCAGAAAAACTGCAACAGAAAAAATCAATGCCAGAGGTTTTGCTTATTACGCCAGAAAGTTTGCATCTTTTATTAGCGCAAAAAGGTTCATCAACTTTGTTTGAAACTTTAAAGTGTATTGTTGCAGATGAGTGGCATGAACTTTTAGGTAATAAACGTGGTGTTTTGGTAGAATTGGCTATCTCTAGAATTAAAGGTTTACAAAAAGCCGCCAAGCAACAACATTTACGAGTTTGGGGAATTTCTGCAACTATAGGGAACATTGAAGAAGCTTTAGACGTAATTGAGCCCGATTTAAATGCAAAACGAATTATAATTAAAGCAAAGCTGAATAAAAAAACAATCATAAAATCAATCTTACCAGATGATATTGAGACCATGCCGTGGGCTGGACATCTAGGATTAAAATTAGCTTATAAGCTGTTGCCAATTATAGAAAAGAGTAAAACAACTTTAATCTTTATCAATACTCGTGGCCAATCTGAAATGTGGTACCAGCATTTGCTCAATCTGGAGCCAGAATTAGCCGGAAGAATAGCAATCCATCATGGATCTATAGATTTTGAATTACGCAATTGGATTGAAGATGCTTTACATACAGGTCTGCTGAAGGCTGTTATTGCTACCTCTTCACTAGATTTAGGAGTAGATTTTAAACCTGTAGATACTGTTATACAAGTTGGTTCCCCAAAAGGTGTCGCTCGGTTTTTGCAAAGAGCTGGTCGTTCTGGTCATTCACCAGGGGAAACTTCTAAAATATATTTTTTACCTACTCATGCTTTAGAACTAGTTGAAGCTGCAGCGATTAAAGAAGCTGCAAAAGAAAATAATATTGAAAGTAGAGAGCCTGTAATTATGGTTTTCGATACATTGATTCAATATTTAGTGACACTAGCCATAGGCGATGGTTTTGATGATAAAGTTATCTATGAAGAAGTGAAAAATACTCATGCTTTTAAAATGCTTTTACCACAAGAATGGTCTTGGTTAATGCAATTCATCACTTCTGGAGGTGATAGTCTAACAGCTTACCAAGAATTTAAAAAAGTAGTTAAAGATGAAGAAGATGGGCTTTGGAAGGTAAAAGGCAGACAAATTGCAATGCGACATCGATTACATATTGGAACGATTGTAAGCGATGCAATGCTGAAAGTTAAATTCTTATCTGGTGGATATATTGGAATGGTGGAGGAGTATTTTGTATCTAAGCTTAAAGTTGGCGATAGCTTTACCTTGGCAGGCAGAATTCTCGAATTTGTGCACATTAAAGACATGACAGTTATTGTTCGTAAAAGCAAACAAAAGAAAGCAATGTCGCCAAGTTGGTTAGGAGGAAGATTGCCACTTTCATCAAACCTAGGAACAGTTTTAAGAAAAAAATATAATGAGGTTTTAAATAAAACTCATCAAGAAGAAGAATTAAATGCTGTTTATCCAATATTTTTGGTTCAACAAGAACGTTCTCATGTGCCTAGAAATGATGAGTTATTAGTTGAAATAATTAATAACAAAGAGGGATTCCATCTTTTTGCCTATCCTTTTGAAGGCAGATTAGTTCATGAAATTCTGGCTGCGTTAGTTGCTTATCGCTTAAGTAAATTAATACCAATTACTTTTTCTTTGGCAATGAACGATTACGGTTTTGAGCTCTTGAGTGATATCGAAATACCGATGGATGATGCGATTGCCTATGAAGTTTTTTCGCCAGAGAATTTAACTGAAGATATTACCTTAAGCATTAATTCTACAGAAATGGCCCGTAGAAAGTTTCGAGATATTGCATGCATTTCTGGTTTAGTTTTTCAAGGATATCCTGGTAAATATGTAGCAAATAGACATTTACAATCTTCTGCAGGATTATTTTTTAATGTTTTTAGCGATTTCGACAAACACAATTTATTGTTGCGCCAAGCTTATGATGAAGTTTTTTATCAACAATTAGAAGAACCCCGTTTGGCTGCTGCTTTACATCGCATTCAGCAAAGTACAATTGTAATTACTCACCCGAAAAGGTTTACACCCCTATCTTTCCCAATTAAAGTAGATAGTTTACGAGCTAATATGAGTTCTGAAGAATTAGAGCAGCGTATTGAGCGTATGAAGGTAGAGGTTTTTAAATAAGGAAATTTTGTCGTGTCAAAAGGCAAAATCACTTAACTTTGCCGTGTTTAATTTATAGATGCTCTGATAAGCTTAGCATGACAATACTGAATAGATGACGATAACGATTAGAGATGAAGAGCTGATTTTAGCAAAAGAAAGAGCTATATATTTACCTCAACAAGAGCTTTTAGCCATAAGTGATTTACATTTAGGTAAGGCTGCCCACTTTCGCAAAGCTGGTTTACAAGTTCCATCTACACTAGCACAAGGTGACCTAGAAAGATTAAGTATACTTTTAGAACGATTTCAACCAAAAACACTATTAATTAATGGCGATATGTTTCATCATGATGTAAATACTGATGTTGATGATTTTGGGCGTTGGAAGCTGCAGTATTCAAATTTAAACTTCATTTTAGTAAAAGGAAACCATGATAAGTTGGATGAAAAGCAATATCAAAATTTAGGAATCAAAATTCATGATCCTAGTTATTGTACCTCGAGTTTTTGTTTCATTCACGATGCTGTAAAATGTAAAGAAGAGAACCTTTATCCAATTAGTGGCCATATCCACCCTGGCGTTGCTGTTTTTGGTAAAGCAAAACAAAGCTTGAAATTTCCTTGCTTTTATTTTGGCAATGACTATGCCGTAATGCCAGCTTTTAGTGTATTTACTGGTTTAAGCTTAGTAAAACCTAAAGCAAATGAGCAAGTTTATGCCATTACACCTACAAAGGTGGTAAAGGTTTAAATATTACTTTCAATAATGTCTTTAAGTTGAGTTGCCTGCACAACACCACTTTGTCGCCAGATTTGTTTGCCATTTTTGAATAAAATTAATGTTGGTACTCCCTGAACATTATAGGCAGAAGCAGCATTTCTATTTTTATCTACATCAACTTTAATAATGGAAGCCTTATCTCCTATTTGACTTTTAACTTGATCTAAAATTGGTGCCATCATTTTACAGGGGCCGCACCATTCAGCGAAAAAATCTACCAAAACTGGTTTATCGCCATTTATTAATTCAGAAAACTTAGACATATGAAAACATTTTATGTAAAACAATAATTTGGGCAAGAAGTTCTGATGAGCTCATTAATTTGTTCTAAATATTATATCTCAATAATCGATATGGCTATATTTATTTTAAAATTTATTAAGTTGATGCAACAAAAGTATTAATAATGCGACTACCTTATAGAAACGGTTTTTTGTTTATACTCTAAGACTATTTAATTGACGCCAATACAGAAAAAAACAGATCATGAATTAATTGCTATGTGCAAAGCAAATAATGATTTGGGGTATTCCGAATTATATGGAAGATATGCAAAGCGTATTTATAATTCTATACACCGTATTGTTTCACACACAGCAGAAGCTGAAGATATTTTACAAGAAACATTTTTAACTGTTTTTAAAGAAATTGACAAACTAGCTAATGTGGTAAATTTTGAAGGATGGATTAAAAGAATTGCAATCAACAGGTCCATCTCACATTTAAGAAAAAAGAAAATTGAATTTTCGGATGTAGATACCACCGAAATAGTAGCAGAAAAGGAATATGACATTCAAGAAAACGAATTATTTGAAACCCAGGTAAGTGATGTACGTAAGAGTATCGACAATTTACCACAAGGTTATAAAACGATAATGTGTCTTTATTTATTCGAAAACATTCCGCAAGAAGAAATAGGCGCAATGTTAGGAATATCACACAATACCGTAAGAACACAATACCATCGTGCAAAAAAGAAAGTCTTATTATTATTAAAAGATAAAGTATATGAATGATCCATTAAAAAAATATATTGAGGATAATCGCGACGACTTCGATAACCTTGAGCCCTCTGCAGATATCTTCTTCAAAATAAAAGGAGAACTAAAGAGTGCAGCAAAAGAAGAAAAGGGAGGAATGCGATTAATTCTTAATCATAAATGGTTAGTCGCAGCTTCAATTGTGATTACCATATCAATTACTTATTTATTTATAACAAATAACAGTACGGATCAGCTTATTAATAAACAGCAGATTACAAAAAGAACAATCCCTGAAATTGTTGACCAGCCAAAAGCGATTATTCAAGTTGAACCTATAAATGACATTAAAAAAACACTAGTTAAAGTAACAGCTAAAAGAAAATTTAAAGAGCAAAATGCAGAGATAAACATGCTTGCAGCTTATAAAGGCTTAACTGATAGTACTTCAGCAAGTAATAGATTAGCTGCAATACTCGACATTCAAAAATCGAATGTAATGAGCTATGCTATCATTGATCAGTTGGCGAAATCCCTAAACCACGACTCGAATAGTAATGTTCGTTTAGCTGCACTTAATTTAATGAGTAAATACACGGAAGATAGCTATGTTGGAAATACGTTTATGCAATCGCTTTCAAGTCAGAAAGATCCATTAGTACAACTTGGATTAATTGAACTACTTAGTCAAACTAACAATCCAAAACTTGATGATAAGCTTTATGCACTGGCAAACGATCCTACAACTTTTGCAGCAGTAAAAGATCAGGCATACCTAATCTTACTTAATCAAAACAAATTATAAAATTTAAAGAAACATAAACACAAAAAAACAAATGAAAAAGCAATCAATTATTTTAATCACATTATTATGTGCTAGCCTATTCACTAATGCACAGAAAGAGTTCCGATTATCAAAATCAACTGGACAATTAAAACTTAACATCAATGGGGCAATTATTGAAGGCTATGATGGAAAAGAAGTAATCTTCTCTAGTAAAGATGCTAAAATAGACGAAGTAGACGAACGTGCAAAAGGTCTTGTTGCCGTTAGTGGCTCTGGTTATACAGATAACACGGGGATGGGAATTAGTGTTACTGAGAATGGACAAGAAGCCCTTGTGAATATGGTGTCTAAAAAACCAATTGGCATCATAACTATTAAGGTTCCTCAAAACATGAAAGTTTCGTTTACAAATAACAGCACATTATATTCTGATGAACTCTTCATTAAAGACATAAAAGGTGAAATAGAAGTTTCTACAACTTATAATAAAGTTAAATTAGAGAACAATACTGGTCCGATGAATATTAAAACCATTCACAGTCCTATTGATGCAACATTTAATAGCGAATTAAAAGGTCCTATCTCTATCATATCAATTTACGGCTATGTAGATGTTGCCATGCCTTCTAGCAGTAAAGCAAATATTGAACTTGGCACTAGTTATGGAAAATTATATGCTGGAAAAGAGTTTAAAATCGACTTCGAGAAAACAGAATCAGATAGAAAGACTGATAGAGGCATTTATACAATTAATGGAGCTCAAACAACAAGTGGTAGTATTACTACAAAAACAGAAAGCGGTAGTACTCCAGCTAGAGCAACAGGCGGAACTATAATAACATCAGGTAATGGCTTAACGTATTCTATAGGAACATATGGTAGCGGCGACCAAATTAAAGGCAAGCTAAATGGTGGAGGTATTGATTTTATCTTCAAATCAACCTACAAAAACGTATACTTAAGAGAAAAATAAACCAAACTTTAAAGTCTCATCATAGATGGGACTTTTTATTTAACAGACATATTATGAAAACAATATTCACAATACTATTTTTTATTTTATCATCACTTATAGTACATGCTCAAAATAAAATAACCAAAAGTTATCCAGTAAAAGAAGGCCAAGAGATTAATTTGCATTTCGATTATCCTAAAATAATTAAAATAAGCAGTTGGGATAAAAATGAAGTTTCTATTGTTGCAACTGTGAGCACTGAAGATGGAGAACACATTGATGCATTCATTTTACGTGATTCTGTAGTAAACAATACTGTTTCTATTCGCAATAGAATAGACTGGGAAAAAATTCCTAATCAATATTATGTAGTTGCCAACGGAATAAAAACTAGTTTCCCAACAAAGCAAGATTTTGAAAACTACAAGAAAGAAAACAGTGCTCTTCAAAATGCTTCATTTTATACGCAACGCAATTTTACAGTAAATCTTGAGGTTAAAGTACCATCTTCCACTTTTTCAACCATAAAATCTACTTATGGAATGATTGAACTGATAGATTTTAAAGCACCTTCAGCTATTGAAGCTACTTATGGCGGTATTGATGCCAGTATGAATGAAAGCCAAATTGGAAAAATTAAATTGACCAATCGTTACGGAAAAATTTACAGCAATTTGCAATTAACAGCCACAGAAAAGAAAGATAGTAGCTATTTTACCTCAATTACGGCTGAACCAGGAAAAGGGCCTTCCTATGATTTAAGCTCATCGTATGGTAATATCTATTTAAGAAGATCTAATAATTAGTTAGGTTAATAGTACCACTTGAATTAGTTTCATTATTGATAGAAACTTACTATCAATAATGAAACTTAGCTATTAAAACTACGCAACGATTGTTAATTCTTCCTGCAACCCAATCATCCAATCATTAAACATTTTTTGCTCTATTTTAATGATTTCTTGAGCGTGTTTTTCCCAATCGGGAGAAAATTCTCGCAATTGGTTAAGCATTTCCTCTAAATGACCTTCTTCTTCTAAAATAATTGATTTAACTGTTACACGACTATCTTTTGCCGATAAAACGTCCTGATAAATTGGATAAAGCTCATCTGCTCTAACTTCAATGGCATAAGTAACAAATAGGTAAGCTGCAAATTTTAAATCATAACCAGAGAGGTTAAAATTATCCTTCAAATACCTGCAAACTTGAACATCTAGTGTGTTTAAGTAGTATTTGGTATAATTTGGCGCTAATAATTCAGCATTGCTATATGTTTTACAAAAATTTTCATCAAGCTTAGCTAATTGCTTTTTTAAATAATAGGCATGGCGATGTTCTTCAGCTGCATGTTTTAAAATCAACAAAGTCACTTCTTCTTTATGTTCAGAAGCTGATATTTTTTTTGCACCTGCATTTTCCATATAGGATAAAGTATTTAACCATTTGGAATGTAAAGTGTTATCATTAACTATTTTTTCTAAAATTGAGGATAGGTGCATATTAAATTTCGTCTAATGCTTGTTGAATTGTTTGGTAAATGTACGCCAAATCATTATTTGAAATGACATAAGGAGGTAAGATATAAATGATATTTCCTAATGGGCGAAGAATAATTCCCTTGGCTAAAAAGTAATTATAAAGCTGATCTCTCAATCCATTTAAATAAGAAGTATCATTTCCGGTTTGCCATTCTATGGCAATGATTGTTCCTGTTTGCCTAATCGTTTTAACTTTTGGGTGGTCTTCTATTCTTTTAAAAAATTCTTTGTGTTGCGCTTCTACCCTTTTGATATTAGCTAAAGTTTCATCAGCCAATAAAATATCTAAACTTGCTAACGAGGCCGCACAAGCAACTGGATTTGCAGTAAATGAGTGTCCATGGTATAAGGTTTTCAATTTATCATCGCTCAAAAAAGCATTGAAAACTTTCTCACCACAACTGGTAACCCCCATTGGCA
This sequence comes from Pedobacter polaris, assembly GCF_005116505.1. Taxonomy (GTDB): domain Bacteria; phylum Bacteroidota; class Bacteroidia; order Sphingobacteriales; family Sphingobacteriaceae; genus Pedobacter; species Pedobacter polaris. Next base: position 233,197 of record NZ_SWBR01000002.1, on the reverse strand, counting down.
TTGTACCGCCCGTTAGGCCCTTGCTTAAGCAGAATATATCAGGTTTATATATTAATTGTTCACAAGCAAAATAAGTTCCTGTACGGCCAAAACCAGTCATTACCTCATCTGCAATAGTTAAGACATCATTTTCTTGGCAAACTTTTAGAAGTTCATCAAGATATTTTGCCTCGTACATCTGCATTCCACCTGCACCTAAAATTAAGGGCTCAAATATGAAACAAGAAAGTTGAGTTTGAAGCTTAGAGATTTTAGTTTTGAGTTCAGAAATATTAGCTGCAGTTGGGAGATCAATAAATTCTACATCGAATAATAAATCATTAAAAGGATTTGTAAAAATACTTCTGCCACTAACAGACATTGCTCCAAAAGTATCTCCATGATAGGCATCCTTAAAAGCTAAAACTTTCTTTTTTTGCGTATTGCCAGAATTATTCCAATACTGTAAGCACATCTTCAAGGCTACTTCTACTGCAGTAGAACCATTGTCGCTATAAAATATTTTAGCTTGTTCTCCTGGTAAAAGAGGCAGTAATCGTTCTGCGAGTTTAACTGCGGGTTCATGTGTAAACCCTGCAAAAATTACATGTTCCAGTTCTTTAAGCTGCGCTGAAACCTTTTCTGCTATGTATGGATGTGCATGCCCATGAATATTTACCCACCAAGATGAAACTGCATCTATGTATTTTTTATCTTGGTCATCAAAAACGTAAACACCTTCCCCCCTAACTATTGGAATGGGATTTTGAGCATCTTTCATCTGGGTATAAGGATGCCAAATTACTTTTTTATCTCTTTCTACTAAACTCATGTTGCTTCTATCTCCTCTTCTATTTCTTCATAAATATCATTTTCATTAATTGGTTCAATTTTAATAGACATCATTAAAATGAGTATTAAAATAACCATTACACCTGTACAAAATATCGAATTTTCAATTCCAAAAACACCTCCCGACAGGTACTCCAATCCTATGGGTTTTGCGGAAAGCACACCTGGAGAATGGGTACCACTAACTTGATAACCCAATAAAGTTCCCTGTGTAAAATTCCATCCAAAATGAATGCCTATGGCCCAACTAATGTTTCTTTTTTGCAAAATAAATAAGGCGAATAAAGAACCTGCTAAAGTTATATTTAACATAGCAAGCCATGTAAAACCAACATTACCTAGGTGTGCCAATCCGAATAAACCACTAGTTAAAACAATAGCTAAAATAGTTGGATACCGTTCTGAAAAAACTCTTAAAGGGAATGTCCTAAAAAGCAATTCTTCAAAAATTGCAACAATGATATAATAAATAATATAAAGAGAAAATGTAGCTATACTAATCTTTCCAAGTGAAAATACTACATTCCCATTAAAATAAGCCAAGGCTGAACATGTAACTAAAATTCCAAACCCAATTAAACTCCCTTTTAAAAATCCAGATACAGCTTTTTCTTTAACAATGAAAACACTTGTTAAATCGTAATTTTTTAAAATGTAAAAAGTCATTAAAAGTCCGCCAACAACAGATAAGGCAACTCCAAATTCGTAAAAAATTTGAGTATATATAGAGGTCTCATCAAATGGTATAAAATCAAATGTTAGAACCATCAATGTTGGAAAGAAACAAATAAATGCTAGTGCTAGAAAGAGGACTAACTTAAAAACAGGCATTAAATAATATAAAATTTTCTCTTCCATTATTAAGAGATTGTTTTTTTTAAGAGTGCAACTACTGTTTTATCTGTTTTGAAGGTCACGCTATCTTCAGACAAATCTTTGAGATTAACCCATCTAAAAGATTGATTAGTGTTTTCATCAAAGTCAAATACGGTAGTTTTAAAATTCAATTGAAGTGGGTGCAGTTCTTTAACCAAATAATAAATACTGATTACCTGACTGTTGTTAAAAGAAGATTTCTCGTAAAAATCTGTAGTATAAAAATGACCTGTTACTTCAATCTCGGCATTACACTCTTCCATAAATTCACGTTTTAGTGCAGTTATCAAGCCTTCACCCAGCTCTAACCCTCCACCAGGGAACTTAGAAAAATATTGCTCATTTTCATACTCATCACTTATTAAAATCTCATTATTACCATTGATAAGCAAGCCATAAACTCTAACATTGAAATAACTCATTGGCTAAAATGTTTTTGATTTTTTGTTACATTTTCCATGTTCCAACCAATCTCTCCTTTAAACTCCTCTTGTCTTACCCCACAGTTTGACATTTTGCAATAATTGCAACAAGCTGGCAAGCAAGGGTCTGCATGTATAAAAAGCTCTGTTTGGTGAGAGCTAGAAACATTAATTAATTTATCAATATTTGATATTTCTTGATGCACAGCATTTAGATCGAAATAATATGGAAGTGTAACGTGGCAATCTATGTGCAAATCAGCACCATATTGTTGTGCTCTTAAATTATGCACATCTATCCAGCTTTCTTGTCTATTTGCTTGTAATATAGATACAATGTCTTTTACCAATCCAATATTACTTTCATCCATTAAGCCTCCAACAGATCTTCTTGTTAGCTTATACCCATTAAAAATAATATATAAACCAAGAGCAATAGAAATTACCCCATCCAACCAATAAATCCCTGTCAATTGAATTAAAACAATACCAACTACCAATCCTGCACTACTAATAGAGTCTGTAAGTAAGTGCTTACCGTCAGCTTCTAATGTGATTGAATTATTTCTTTTGCCTGTATTAATTAGATAAAAGCCAATAATCAAATTAACCAAACCAGTTGAGCCAATAATAATTGCACCATCATATAACTGTTTTATTGCACTTGGATAGAACAAATCATAACTTGATTTGAAAACAATGACTATTCCTGCAACACCAATTAAAATCCCCTCTACAAAAGCAGAAAAAAACTCTACCTTCCCATGTCCATAAGGATGATTTTCATCTTTTGGAAGTGTTGTTAGATAAATGCTATAAAAGGCAAATGCACTTGCAATTACATTCACTATGCTTTCTGCAGCATCAGTTAAAACAGCATTAGAATTTGTTAAGAAATAAGCAACAAACTTTGCTAACATCAAAATGATGCTTACGCAAAGTGAAATAAGTATGGCTTTCTTTTTTGGTTGCAAATTGATTTTTTAAGAGCTCAAAAGTACAGTTTAGCTACGTAATTTTAAGAAAAACTATCTTTTTTATTGCCTAATAGCATTGGATTTTTATATTTGCGCATTCACAAAAATATTATGGCAGTTTTATCACAAAGAATCAACAACTTATCAGAGTCCGCTACACTTAAAATGACCAAACTTGGTCGCGAATTAGCAGCCAAAGGAATTAATATTATTAGTTTGAGCATTGGCGAACCAGATTTTAACACTCCAGAGCATGTAAAGGAAGCTGCTAAGAAAGCTTTAGACGAAAATTATACGCGTTACTCTCCAGTACCCGGATATCCTGAATTACGTCAGGCAATCGTTAATAAGCTTAAAAGAGAGAATAATCTAGATTATGATATTTCTCAAATTGTTGTTTCAACAGGTGCAAAACAATCCTTATCTAATGTTATTTTAACTTTAATTAACCCTGGAGAAGAAGTAATCATTCCTACTCCTTATTGGGTTTCTTATTCTGAGATGGTGGTATTGGCAGAAGGTAAGTCTGTTTTTATTGATACTGATATTGAAAGTGATTTTAAGATAACTCCTGAACAACTTGAAGCTGCTATCACTCCAAAATCTAAGCTTTTTATGTTTTCATCTCCATGTAATCCAACAGGAAGTGTTTATAGTAAAGATGAGTTGGCAGCTTTGGTTAAAGTTTTTGAAAAATATCCAGACCTTTATATCCTCTCAGATGAAATTTATGAGCATATCAATTTTGTAGATAGCCATGAATCTATTGCCCAATTTGACAGCATTAAAGACCGTGTAATTATTGTTAATGGTTTTTCTAAAGCATTTGCAATGACTGGTTGGAGATTGGGTTACATTGCTGCAAATAAAGAAATAGCCGCCGCTAATGATAAAATGCAAGGCCAAACAACTTCTGGAACTTGTTCTATCGCACAACGTGCTGGTATTGTTGCTTATGAGCAAGGTTTGGAGACTGTTTTAGAAATGAAAAAATCATTTGCTAGACGTAGACAATTGGTTTATGAATTGTTAAATGACATTCCTGGTGTAAAAACAAATTTACCAGATGGAGCTTTTTACTTTTTCCCAGAAATCAGTTCATTTTTCGGCAAAAAAGATGCTGATGGAAATGTAATTAAAGATTCAGCAGATTTAGCTTTATACCTATTAAATGTAGGTCATGTGGCAACAGTTGGTGGCGATTCTTTTGGCAACAACAATTACATCCGTTTATCATACGCTGCATCAGACGAAAGTCTAATTGAGGCTTTAAGAAGAATTAAAGAAGCTTTAGCTAAATTAAATTAACCCCTAAATCCCCTAAAGGGGACTTTGCAAATTGCAGATAATACGATACAAAAAGAGCTTTACAAAATTGTAAAGCTCTTTTTATTTGTAATATAAAGACTATATAGGCTTAAGTCCCCTTTAGGGGATTTAGGGGTTTACGACCTTATCGCTTCTACTGGATCTAACCTTGACGCGGCATAAGCTGGCCAAAATCCTGCAATTAAGCCGATACCTACAGACCAACCAATTCCTTTAATTATATTCCTAAAATAAAGGATAATTTCTACATCTAACAGCTTAGTAAAAACAACTGTAAGGATATAAACTAGTCCTAAACCTAGCAAACCGCCCATTAGGCATAATGCAATAGCCTCAAACACGAACTGCAATAATATGAAATATCTTTTTGCGCCTAATGATTTTTGAATTCCTATAATATTTGTTCTTTCTTTTACTGAAACGAACATAATGTTTGCAATCCCAAAACCACCCACTAAGACAGAGAATCCACCAATAATAAGACCAGCAATATTTACTACCCCAAACATAATATCTAACTGATTAGACAACATCGTGGTTTTATTCAAAGAAAAATCATCTTCTTGTCCTGGTTTTAAACGACGAATAGAACGCATTTGCCCTTTCAGTTCACTTTCTACTTCATCTAAACTTATACTATCTTTTCCTCTTACCGTTACTTGTGGGTTGTATCTTTCGTTATTTACATCAAAAATACCTTTTGCCAAATTTAATGGAATAAGCACGTTTTTATCTTGAGACATTCCCATCATGTCCTCTCCTTCTTTTTTGAAAACTCCAATCACAGTAATCCTTCGTCCCATTACTTTAATTTGCTTTCCAATAGGATTGTCGCCATCAAATAATCCTTCTGCAATTTCGGCACCTAATACACAAACTGGAGAACCAGATTGACCTTCATTGTCCGTGAAATATCTACCTTCTTGAAACACTAAATCCCATGTTTGATCATATTCTTGAGAAGCAGCGTTTAAATTTGCACCCTCTACAGAATTACTTCTATACTTTATAGTACGGTTATTTGCCGAAACTTCATAGCAAACGCCCTTTGCCATATCCATCCTATCTTTTAAGGCTAAATAATCTCTAAGAGAAGGTTCTGGTCTATTTACATATTTCCACCATGGAAAATTATCACTAAAAATCCATGGCCATTTTTGAACAAATAATGTATTTGAGCCTAATTTATCAACGCTGCTTTGAATTTTATCACGCATTGTATCAACGCCTGTAGAAACGGCAATGATGATAAAGATACCAATAGTGATGCCCAATAGAGATAAAGCTGTTCTAAGTTTGTTTTGGCGAAGTGCGTCCCATGCAAACCTGAAACTTTCGCCTATTAGTCTAAATATCATCATAGTATTGTTTAGACCAAAAATACTTAAAAAGGTTACAGGTCTTAAAGTATATTATAAAAAATACATTCAAAAACAATTTTCGATAGGAAGTGTATAAATTTAAATTATAAAAAACAAAATTATAATTCGTAAATTTGCGCCCTAATTTACTACATTAAAGAAACATGAAGTTATCTCAATTTAAGTTTAATTTACCAGAATCGCTTTTAGCGAATACTCCTGCAGAAAATAGAGACGAAGCCCGTTTAATGGTTTTGCACAAAGATAGTGGCAAGATTGAGCATAAGATTTTTAAAGACGTTTTAGGTTATTTTGATGATAAGGATGTGATGATTCTTAACAACACTAAAGTATTTCCTGCTCGATTATATGGTAATAAAGAAAAAACTGGTGCAACTATTGAAGTTTTTTTACTTCGCGAATTAAATAAAGAATTACGTTTATGGGATGTGCTTGTAGATCCAGCTCGTAAAATTCGTGTCGGTAATAAATTATATTTTGGTGATGATGATTTATTAGTTGCTGAAGTTGTAGATAACACTACATCTCGTGGTCGTACCATCCGTTTCTTATTTGACGGCACTGATGAAGAATTCAGAAAAAATGTTGAAATTTTAGGAGAAACTCCACTTCCAAAATACATTAAACGTAAAGCTACAGAGCAAGATAAAGAGCGCTACCAAACAATTTTCGCAAAACATGAAGGCGCTGTTGCAGCTCCTACAGCTGGATTGCACTTTAGCAGAGAGTTGATGAAACGTTTAGAATTAAAAGGTGTAGATTTTGCTGAAGTGACGTTACATGTTGGTTTAGGAACATTTAGACCAGTTGAAGTGGAAGATTTAACCAAACATAAAATGGATTCTGAGCAATTCATTATTGATGAAAAAGCTGTTGGTATTGTAAACAAAGCTTTAGATGATAAGAGAAAAATCTGTGCTGTTGGTACAACTTCAATGCGTGCAATAGAATCAGCTGTTTCATCTGGCAGAAGATTAAAACCTGCGAACGATTGGACAAGCAAGTTTATTTTCCCTCCTTATGATTTCAGCATTGCGAATTGCATGATTACTAACTTCCATACACCAGAATCTACATTATTAATGATGGTTAGTGCTTTTGGTGGTTATGAAAATGTAATGAATGCCTATCAAGTAGCGTTAAAAGAAAAGTATCGCTTTTATAGCTATGGCGATGCAATGTTAATTATATAATAGACAAAAGTACCGAGTATCAAGTATCGAGATTGTATCTTGCTACTTGATACTTAATTTTGATCCTTATACAATGAAATATTATGCAATAATTGTTGGTGGCGGCTCCGGTAAGCGGATGCAGAATGTAATAGCTAAACAATTTTTATTGCTTAAGAACAAGCCAGTGCTTATGCACACCATCTCGGCTTTCATTTCATGTTCATTTAAACCCGAAATTATTCTTGTTCTGCATCCAGATTTACATCAGTACTGGAAAGATTTGTGCTTGAAATATGATTTTGACATACCTTATTTGTTGGTAAATGCAGGCGAACAAAGGTTTTACTCTGTGAGGAATGGTTTAATGACTATTAAGGGGGAAGGAATTGTAGCTGTTCATGACGCTGTTAGACCCTTGGTTAGCACTAGTTTAATTTGCAGGGCTTATGAAGTTGCCGAAGAAAAAGGTAACGCCATTACCTATATTAAGCCGAGTGATTCCGTAAGGAAGATAAAATCAGAGACTGAAAGTAAAATTGTGAATAGGGATGATTTAGTTTTAATACAAACACCTCAAGCATTTGAAATTAGTCAATTAAGAAAAGGTTACCAGCAACATTACAAAACTAAGTTTACAGACGATGCTTCTGTAGTAGAAAAGGCCGGCTTCAAAATAAATCTAATTGAAGGAGAAAGGCACAACCTTAAAATTACCTATCCTGAAGACTTAGAATTAGCAAGTTTTTTATTGAAATAGCCTATTTCATTTGTGGCAAATAACTAAATGGTCATTTCGAACAATAAATATCCGAAATGACCAATTTTATGATTAGGCGGCTCCTCTAATAACTCTTAAGATGATAGCAATAATTGCTATAACCAATAAAGTGTGAATTATACCACCAGTATAATAACCTCCGAGGAAGCTAATTGCCCAAATGATTACTAAGATTACTGCGATTACATAAAGTAGATTTCCCATGACTTTTTTGTTTTTTAGTTAATAATTGATTACGAATTCATTTATTTGATTTCCTAACCATTAACAACTGCAATCTCTAAATTGTTCTGGAAAATAAAAAAAGCCCACGATTTAATCGTGGGCTTTATAATCATTTAAGATTTAATATTCATCTTCGTTAAAGAAGAAGTCGTCTTTTGTCGGATAATCTGGCCAGATTTCTTCAATCGTTTCATAAGGCTCACCATCATCTTCTAAGGCTTGTAAATTCTCAATCACCTCTACAGGTGCACCAGAACGAATACCATAATCAATTAATTCGTCTTTTGTTGCAGGCCATGGAGCGTCTTCCAAGTGCGATGCTAGTTCTAATGTCCAATACATATTCTTATTATTAAATTATTCTATTTTCTATTTGCGCAAAAGTATGTTAAAAAAAACGAGCAAAACAAATATTTTTTTCCACCATTTTACAAGCGCGGTATCCAAATGTTTTCTACTGTTTTAGCATCTGCATTCAGTTTTCGTGCCAAAACAAACAAATAATCACTTAATCTGTTCAAATAGATTGTAATATTGCTGTCAACAAAACTTTCTTCTGCTAAATGAACTGTTAATCTCTCTGCTCTTCTACAAACACAACGAGCTAAATGACAATAAGATACAATTGTATTTCCCCCTGGTAAGATAAAATGTTTAAGTTCTGGCAACACATCATTCATGCTATCCATTTCTTTTTCTAACAGAGAAATGTCGCTCTCTAACAAATCAGGAATTTTCATTTTTGACCTTTCTGGGTCTGATGCTAATGAAGATCCAATTGTGAATAACCTATCTTGGATCTCTTTTAAAATCTGTTGATGATGTGCTTCTATGTCTTGGCACATAATTAAACCAATGTAAGAATTTAACTCATCAACTGTTCCATAGCTTTCAATGCGAACATGGTACTTGGGTACACGCGTACCTCCAATTAGTGAGGTTTGACCCTTATCGCCAGTTTTTGTATAAATTTTCATACCCCTAGCCCCTAAAGGGGAATTAAATGTTAAAAAATACCAAAGTCTCCCTTAGGAGATTTAGGGGTTTATTGTATGTTCTCAAAATCATCACCTTTTTTATCTAAGTGAGATAAACGGGGTGACACAGTTTTGATATCATCATTTACATAGTCTTTTTCGATCAAACCATCACGCATACGCACAATTCTATGTGCATGTTGTGCAATATCTTCTTCGTGAGTTACCAAAATAATGGTATTCCCTTTACTATGAATTTCTTCAAGTAAACCCATAATTTCGATAGAGGTTTTGGTATCTAAGTTACCTGTAGGCTCATCTGCCAGAATAATTGATGGATTATTGATTAATGCTCTTGCTACAGCAACACGTTGACGCTGCCCTCCAGAAAGCTCATTTGGTTTGTGTGTAATTCGATTACCTAAACCAACATTTTCTAGTGCTTTAGTAGCTCTAGCATCTCGTTCTTTTTTTCCGGCACCAGCATAAATTAAAGGCAGTGCTACATTATCTAATGAAGTTGAGCGTGGTAATAAGTTAAATGTTTGAAAAACGAAGCCAATTTCTTTATTTCTCACTTCAGCCAATTCGTTTTCACTCATTTGACTAACATTAACCCCATTTAAAATATAATCGCCTTTACTTGGTGTATCTAAGCAACCTAAGATATTCATTAAGGTAGATTTACCAGAACCAGAAGGCCCCATTAAAGCAACAAATTCACCTTTATTAATATCTAAACTTACAGATTTTAAAGCGTGAATTACTTCTGTACCAATTACGTATTTACGACCTATATCTTTAATGTTGATTAGTGCTTTCTGCATTGTTTTTTCTTTTTTAGACCAAACTTACCTACCCAATGTTACAGTGTAGAATTATTTTTCATTAGGACTTTATTGTTTTTCTATAATTTTAGGCACGAAGAAGAAGCTTTCGTTATGTTTTGCAGCATTTTTTAAACCGTCTGTTACGCTAATTTCATGTTTAACTACATCTTCTCTCCAAACGTTAACCTCTTCATTCATATACACAAGTGGTTTTACTCCTGTAGTATCTAACTCATTTAACTTTTCCATAAACGTAAGTATTTTGTTCATTTCTTTAGTTAAAGCCCCTACTTCCTCTTCTTTTATGGCTATTCTAGCTAAATCGGCAACCTTATGTACGGTTTCTTTATCTATTATCATCTCTGTAGCTTACTATTAATTTTATTAAAAACCTCTTCCTTTAAAACATCAGCGCTTTCGGTTGCTAAGATAACAGTTGAAATTGGTTCATGCACATAAATTTCTCCTATACCTGGTCTTGTTCCGTATTTAAAACCACTATCCCACATTATCTCCCATAAATTTATAATACTTACAGGTACAATTGGGATGTTATGTTCTATCGCCAGCCTAAATGGTCCATTTTTAAATTCATGTAATACTGGAGGATATAAATCATCTATCCTTCCTTCTGGAAAAATGATCAAACTCATTCCTCTATCCAAATTTTCACCAACTTTTTTAAATGCTCTAAATGCAGATATTTTACTATCTCTAGAAACAGCCACATCTATTGTTCTAAAAAAAATGCCTAATACTGGGTTTTTCATCAGTTCTTCTTTACCCATAAAATGAAATTTCCCTTTGGCCAAAAGGCAAAACAAAACAATATCTAGGTTAGAAGTATGGTTAGCACAATAAATATAAGTTTGATTGTCAAGGGGTTTTTCAAATTTAAAACGAAAAAACACACCCGACAAAGCTGTGGACAAAAAAGCATGTACTGCTCTAATTTTATTAAGCGCCAAATAGCGACTCGGCCTTCGTGTTCCCCAATAATAAAGTGGCCAAAAAAGGAAAAAGAAAAATACAATCCAAAAAGAAAAATAAATGGAATGTATTCTTTTAAGCAATTTAATCATTTAAGTAAAAGTACAAATTAAGAAAATCTATTTCTCATTTTTTGAACAAGCCTAATTAATTTTCATAAAAACACCTCATTTTATTACAAAAAATAAATATTTCAAATCCATTCCTATGTTTTTTCTTAATTTCGGCAATTATGAAAGAAACAGTACTAAGTGGAATTCGTTCTACTGGAAAATTACATATAGGAAATTACTACGGAGCAGTAAAAAACTTCGTGCAAATGCAACATGACTATAACTGCTATTTTTTTATTGCCGATCTACATTCACTTACTACGCATCCAACGCCTGGAGATTTACATGGAAATGTAAAACATGTTCTGGTTGAATATTTAGCTTGTGGTATCGATCCAGAAGTAAGTACAATTTATGTACAATCTGACGTGCCAGAAATTGCTGAATTATATTTGTATTTAAATATGAATGCATATATGGGTGAATTAGAACGTAGTACCTCATTTAAAGATAAGGTTCGTGCTAATCCGGATAATGTAAATGCAGGTTTATTAACTTACCCTGTATTAATGGCTGCAGATATTTTAATACATAGAGCTACAAAGGTTCCGGTTGGTAAAGACCAAGAACAGCATTTAGAAATGGCTCGTACTTTTGGTAATCGTTTTAACCGTTTATATAATCAAGATTATTTTCCAGAACCATATGCCTTTAGCTATTCTAAAAATTTGGTAAAAGTACCAGGTCTGGATGGTAAAGGTAAAATGGGTAAATCTGAAGGTGAAGGTAATGCCGTTTATTTATCTGACACACCAGAAATTATTCGTAAAAAAGTTTCTAGAGCTGTTACAGATAGTGGCCCTACTGCAGAATATCAAGAAAAGCCAGAAGCAATTCAAAACCTATTCGATTTAATGAAAATTGTTTCATCAGCAGACACCTTAGCGCATTTTGATGAGCAATATAACAAAATGGCCATCCGTTATGGCGATTTTAAAAAACAATTGGCAGAAGACATGATCATTACCACAACGCCAATGCGTGAACGTATCAATGAAATTGCTGCAGATACTTCTTACCTCCGCCAGGTGGCAAGGCATGGTGCTTTAAAAGCTCGAGAGAGCGCACAAAAAACCATTAGAGAAGTTAGAGAATTAATAGGGTTTAAAAGTTTTTAATTTAGTAGTATTGTGTAATGTAAAGGCTGTGCTAAAATGGCACAATCGCAATACACAATACGCAAATCTCAATACTAATATATGCACATAGCAATAGTTGGCAACATAGGAGCAGGTAAAACAACATTAACAGGTTTACTTGCTAAAAACTACGGATGGGAAGCTTTGTACGAAGCTGTAGATAATAACCCATATTTAGAAGATTTTTATAGTGATATGAAACGATGGAGTTTCAACCTTCAAATTTACTTTCTAAATAGTCGTTTTCAGCAAATTGTAGAGATTGAGACCAATCAACGCAATGTGATTCAAGACCGTACAATTTATGAAGATGCCCACATTTTTGCTGAAAACTTGCACGAAATGGGCTTAATGACTTCTCGCGATCATGATAATTACAAAGCAATTTTCGAGAATATCACTTCATTTATTAAACCACCAGATTTGCTGGTTTACTTAAGAGCATCTGTACCTACTTTAGTAAACAATATACAACGCAGAGGAAGAGAATATGAAGCTAGCATCCGCATAGATTATTTATCTAAACTGAATGAAAAATATGAAGCTTGGATTAAAAACTATAGTCTGGGTAAACTTCTAATTTTAGATAAGGATAAGCTTGATTTTACGAATAATCCAGAAGATTTAGGTTCTATCATCCAATCTATTGAAGCGGAGATTAACGGATTGTTTCCCCCAACCCCCTAAAAGGGAATTTCTAACCCAAAGTAATTTTATGGCTCATCACATCCAAGATAGAAATACAAAGTCCCCTTCAGGGGATTTAGGGGTTAAAACTCTAGGTATCATTCCGGCTCGCTACGCTTCAACGCGTTTTCCAGCAAAACCCTTGGTTGATATTGCTGGAAAAACAATGATCCAACGCGTTTACGAACAAGCTAAAAAGTGTGATTTAGATAAAGTTGTTGTAGCTACTGACGATGAAAGAATTTCTTCTGTTGTTAAAGCATTTGGAGGCGAAGTAATAATGACTGACACGAAACACCAAAGCGGAACAGATCGTTGTGCTGAGGTTGCACTGAAGCTTCCTGGTTATGATGTGGTAATAAATATTCAAGGCGATGAACCTTTTATTGATCCGGCACAAATCGCTTTGGTTCGTTCTTGTTTTACAGATAAAAATATTCAACTTGCTACTTTAATTAAAGAAATTCATGGTGATGATGAGCTCTTTAATACAAATATTCCTAAGGTGGTAATTAATGCTAACCAGCAGGCTATCTATTTTAGCCGCCATCCAATTCCATATCTCCGCAATGCGGAAAAAAAAGAAGATTGGGTAACCACTCATCAATTTTATAAACACATTGGTATTTACGGTTATACAACTCAAACCTTACTAGAAATTACCAAGCTAGCCCCATCTTCATTAGAATTAGCCGAAAGTTTAGAGCAATTACGTTGGTTAGAAAATGGTTATCAAATACAAACAAAAGTTACGGGAATAGAAACCATAGCTATCGATACGCCTGAAGATTTACAAAAAATAATTTTTTAGGATATTTTTTTATCTTCGGTTGTTAAATCGATAACACCTATGAAACAGTCTTACCTCCTACTTTTATTTGCCTTTCTAGCTTTTACTTCCTGTAATACTGAAAAGAAAGTTGATCCTATAACTGAAAAGACGAAATTACAAGCTTTTACCGATACAGTTAACCTAGACACTTTTAAGCTTACTTTAACTGGAAAGAAATCTTCAGATATGGTATTAAATTTTACCATTACTAACTTTAAAGGGAGCCAGATTTATCATAAACAAATTAAAACAGCTGAACTTTTAAAAAGTTATTTAGCGAGCGAAGATTTAAAAAAAGAAAACGATAAAATTAAGTTCATAAATGAACAGATTAACGTTTTCTTTGAGGAGGAACACTTTCTTGAACCTGCCATAACTGAAGATCAAGAATTAGACAATAACACACCAGATAAAGCCTTTTACGATGAACTTAAACAAACAAAATTAAATGGTTTTTATTATAGTTTAGGTAAAGATAAGAGCATTTATATTGCTTGGTCTACTAAAAACAACCAAGTAAAAATTTATTATAAGTGTTGTTAAGTTGGTTTAGATGAACCATTAAGCAAGAAATCAAATAAATTTATTTCGGGTTTCAAATTCAATTTTTTCCTTAGCCTGTATCTGCTTACTTCTACGGCTCTAGGTGTAATATTTAAAAGTTGTGCAATTTCTTTAGATGATAAATTTAATTTGAGATAGGCACATAGCTTTAAATCATTTGGACTAAGATTAGGGTATTTATCTTTTAAATTGCTTAAGAAATTTGCATGTACCTGATCAAAGTGTATGGCAAATTGATCCCAATCGCTATCTAGTTTTTTTGCTTCGTTTAATAACCTAATTACTTTCTTTAAATCATTTGCAGTATCCTTACTTGTAGACTGCTGAACCAAAGGTAAAAGCTCATCTCCAATTTTAGACAAAAGCTTTCCTCTCTGCACCAAGTGCATAGTGGTAGTTGCTAGTTCCTTATTTTTAAATTCAACATCAGCTTCTAATTGTTTCTTTTGGAGCTTTGTAATCTGCTGCTCATTACGCTCTATTTCTAATTGATGTTTTTGTCTTAAATCATCTTGCTCTTTTAAATGTTCTTTCTCTTGAAGTTTAATTAAAAGGTATACAAGAAATCCAAAAAACAAGATATAAAATACATAAGCTAGATTACTTCTATACCACGCTGGTGAAATTGTAAAGCTGTAACTGGTAGGTATAGATTCATTGCCTAAATTGTTTCTAGCTTTAACTAAAAAATTATATTTCCCATGTGGTAAATTGGTGTAGTCCTTTTCACTTTTGCTACTCCAAACAGACCAATCTTCGTCGTATCCTTTTAATTGATAACTATACTCTATATTTTCCCTTTGCTCAAATAAAGTTGAAGAATATTCGAAATGCATTGAATTAAACTCGTAAGATAACTTAGGCATAGTTTTTCTATCTTTTGGAAAATAGCCACCAAAAAAGACACTATCAGTTTTACCAATTATCCTTATCTGACCTAAAAGAATATTAGGCTTATAAATATTAGCAGCATACTTTCGGTAATCAATATGAATTAAACCTTTATTTGCTCCAATAAAAATATTTCTATCATTATATGGATAAATATTTTCGAAACCAGCCAAAACCTTAGAAGTGAGTTCTGGAAATTCTACAATATTGAAGTTCTTATTGTCATTTTTATGCTTAAAATCAACTACCCCCACCCGCTTTTCAGAAACAAACCAAACATTCCCATCTTGGTCTTCATTTAAAAATTGAATTGATAAATTTCTAAACATTGGCCTAAAAAAAGAACTTTGATAAAATCTTTTCTTAGTAGGATTATATTCATAAATTCCATCAGCAGTTGATGCAACAATTCTATCTTTTATTGCAAAAATATAATTGTAGAGTGTTAATGGCAAACCATCATCTTTAGTTAGTAAAGTGGTTTTTATTATCCTTTTTCTATCTATGGATAAGTCCAATTTGTAAATGCCCCTGTAGGGATGAGATGCCCAAACACAATTCAACTTTTGATCTACAGCAATAAACCTAAGCGGCTCATTTAAAGCAGATAAAGTCCCTTTGGCACTAAATATTCCATCTTTATAATTTATTAGCTGCAAACCTGTATATGTTCCAGCTACTACATTGTCATCATTTTTATCTTTGGATAATGAAGAATACAGCCAAGTTCCTAAACCTGTGTATAGTTGAAGGGCAGAAGAACCATTAACAACAAAACCTCCATCTTCATTCGCTAATAATAAGTGCTTATTAACTTCTGCTAAACCCCACGTTTGCCCTTTGGTATTGGTTACTTCTGTAAATTTTGCTTGTGTATTACTTAAATCATCTAGATTAGTGTTTATCGGCGCTACTAACAATCCATTCGATGTTCCTATATAAAGTTTGTTATTAAAAATTCTAGTTGCATAACTGGAGACTTGTTTGTTTCTATCAGGATAAATATGCTTGATTGCACTATTAAATGCAATGAATGAGATCCCATCATCTAAACCAAGCCATAAATTTTGATGCTGATCTAACAATACACTTCTAATGTTATTATTATTCAAACCCTCAGCATAAGAAAACTGCCTTTCTATTTTACCTTCTTTATTGATAATTAATAAGGCAGAAGAAGTAGTACCTAATGCATATAAGCTTTCATTGATTTGAATTGCGCAATTGATACGGTCATTCAAGAATATTTTATCGTTAATGGTTTGTTTTTTAATCAGCTTATTTCCTTTTAATAGAAATAACCCATCTTTTAGTGTGGTGATTAGTAAGGTATCAGCATTGTAAGGTAAGATAGAAGTTATGTTAACATTTAGAATGCGTTTATCATCACACTTCATTAGCCACTCGCCATTTTTAAAATATTTTAAACCAATTTTATTCTCCTGAGCAAGGATTTCTTTATTCACATTACCCATGTAAACCCATGCATTTCGAGTAACGTAAACATCAATTTTGTTATTACTTAATCTAAAAATCTTATTTACTATTCTAAAATATACTTCCTTATTTAAAATATAAATGTCCCAGATGTCTGCAAACTGCTTTTCGCCTTCTGGAATTAAATTCTTTAAAGAATGATAGATAAGCGAACCATTTTGATTAGGAAAGAAATATCCCATTTCATCTTGACCTCCAACATAAATTTTGCCACTGTCATCAATTCTAACAGATCTAACGATAGTTTTATTGGGTAAAGGGTATAATTTCCAGTAAGCGCCATTAAAGGTTAAAAGGCCTTCATTATTTGCAAAATATAAAATTCCATTTTTGTCTTGCGCAATACCCCAATTTTGGGTGCCACCTTTATATTGTAAGCTGCTATAGCTACTAACCTGGGGTAAACCTATTGGACCCTGGGCTTTTAAAAAATACGAAGGCAATAACACCACAAAAAACAAGAGAAAAGTATATCTCATTTCATTCAAAAGTATAGGTTCTATATTTGGCTATTGTAAATTTCTTACAACTAACATGAAGATAATAAATTTATTAATGTTGTGGTTAAACATTGCATATTCTTATCGTTTTTAAAGAAAAAAGTTGTTCTTGTATGGGTATTGTAGTGGGTGTTTTTTTGACAAAAGGGTAATAGTGAGTTTATATTTGTTTTAACGTATTTGTCTAAGTTGGCAGGTTTTATCTAAAAACTAGACAAATAATATTAACCAAAATATAAACTTAAATTATTTGTTATGAAAGGAAAATCTACGTTCATTCTTTTGCTGTTTTCCATGCTTTTTTCTTTGTCCGTTCGGGCACAAGAAATTGATGTATCAGGGAAAGTAACTTCTAAAGACGGCCTACCGATCCCTGGTGTTTCCGTATTAATTCAAGGCACTAAAATTGGTGTAGCGACTAACCAGAATGGAGAGTTTAGAATCAAAGTACCAAAGGCTGGTACAGTATTGGTTTTCTCTCAAATTGGTATGGCTACGCAAACGTTTGCGATTAATAGCAACGAACCTATCAATGTAGTACTAACAGACACAGAAAATGAGTTAGAACAGGTTGTTGTTGTTGGTTATGGCACACAAAAGAAAAGTATAGTTACAGGTGCCATTTCACAAGTTAAAGCATCTGATCTAGAAAACATGCCAGTAATGCGTATTGAGCAATCTTTACAAGGTAGAACTGCTGGTTTAACAATTACAACTAGTTCTGGACAACCAGGTGATGGAGCAACGTTAAGGATTAGAGGTACAACTTCAATTAACAATAGTGATGCATTATACATAGTAGATGGTGTGCAAGTTGGCGGTGGTATTGATTACCTTAACCAATCTGACATTGAGTCTATCGAGGTTTTAAAAGATGCCGCTTCAGCAGCGATATATGGCGCTAGAGCTGCAAATGGAGTTGTTATTGTAACAACAAAAAAAGGTACCAGAAGTGGTAAAATGAGTGTAAATTACAATACCTATTTAGGAACTCAAGCTCCAGCAAGGAAGTTAGATTTACTAAACGCAACTCAATATGCTACCTTATATAATGAAGCAGAGTTTGCTGCAAATCCAAATGTTGCAGCGCCACGTTTTCCAAACCCATCTCAATATGGTGTTGGAACAGATTGGCAATCAGCAATATTTAATAATAGTGCAAAAATTCAAAACCATGAATTAAGCTTAAGTGGTGGTGGAGAAAAATCAATTTATTACAGTTCATTTGGTTATTTTGATCAAGATGGTATTGTTGCGTCTGACAATTCACAATACAAAAGATTTACAGCTCGTTTCAATTCAGAGCACCAGATAACTAAAGCAATCAAATTCGGACAAACAATTGGTTATACCAGAACCAATTCTGTTGGTGTAAGTACAAATACAGAATATGGTTCTCCACTTAATAGAGCTATAAACATTGATCCACTTACTCCAATAGTAGAAACAGATCCTGCAAAATATAATTTACCATTATATACTGGAAATCCTGTTGTTAGAAATTCACAAGGCTTACCTTATGGGATTTCATCTTATGCTCAATCTGAAATTCTAAACCCTATAGCCGCATTAGCTGTTGCTCAAGGAAAAGGTTGGTCTGACAAAGTTGTAGGAAATGCATTTGTAGAGGTTGAACCTATAAAAGGCTTAAAAATCAGATCACAAGGCGGTGTTGATTTAGCTTTTTGGGGTAACGAAGGCTTCACTCCTATCTATTTCTTAAATTCAATTAACCAAACAACAATTACTTCTTATAACAGAAATTCAAATAGA
This sequence comes from Pedobacter polaris, assembly GCF_005116505.1. GTDB lineage: Bacteria > Bacteroidota > Bacteroidia > Sphingobacteriales > Sphingobacteriaceae > Pedobacter > Pedobacter polaris. Next base: position 214,409 of record NZ_SWBR01000002.1, on the reverse strand, counting down.
GGTTTATTTTGGTCTTTAGAAAATACAATTAGCTATAATAAAGCAATTGAAAAACACAACTTTACTGTTTTATTAGGCTATTCTGCTCAAAAAAACAAAGGTGAAACCAATGGCGGCTCTAAGGATGGCATTCCAGTTAATAACCTAAAAGATGCTTCTTTACAATTTCCGGTTTCAAGAACTAACGATGTTTTTTACGGTGGTGAATACTTAAACACTTTAAACTCCATGTTTGCTCGTTTAACATATGATTACAATGAAAAATATTTATTTACTGGAATTGTTCGTAGAGATGGTTCATCACGTTTTGGCCCGAATAACAAATATGGTTACTTCCCTTCAGGTTCTGTGGGGTGGATTGCCAGTAAAGAAAGTTTCTTCCCTCAAAACAAAGTAGTTACTTTTTTAAAGTTTAGAGGATCTTATGGTATTACCGGTAATGATAATATTGGAGATTTTAGATATTTATCTACAGTAAGTGGTGGAAGAAATTACACTTTAGGAACATCAGCAGGTTTAAACAATGGCGTTAGTCCTGATGCATTATCAAATCCAGATTTGAGATGGGAAGAAACATCTTCTACTGATATTGGTTTAGATGCAACTTTATTTGGCAACTTCACAATTACTGCAGACTGGTATCACAAAAAAACATCAGGTATGTTGTTGCAAATTGCAGTACCAGGTTATGTAGGTAACTCTGGTCCTATTGGTAACATTGCAGATTTATCTAATAAAGGTTTCGAATTAGAGCTTGGTTACAACAAAAGAATTGGAGAATTTTCTTTCAAAGTTGCGGCAAATGGCTCATTCTTAACAAACAATATCGATTTCTTAGGTGATGATAAAGAATTCTTAGGAGGGCAGACTGTAACACCTCAAGGATTAGAAGTTACACGTACTGTAATTGGCCATGCAATTGGATCATTTTATGGCTATAGAAGCAATGGTTTATTCCAAAATCAGGCAGAAATAAATAACTATAAAAATGCCGGAGGCGCTTTAGTTCAACCTAATGCTAAGCCAGGAGATATTAAATTCATCGATTTAAATGGTGATGGTTTAATTAGCGATAATGATAGAGAAATTATTGGTGATCCAACCCCAGATTTCACCTACGGTTTTACAATTAATGCAGCTTACAAAGGTTTTGATTTCGTTATGTTAGGTCAAGGTGTTGCTGGTAATCAGGTATTTAATGCATTAAGAAGATTTGATTTACCAACTGCAAACTACACTACTGCAATTTTAGATAGATGGAGAGGTGAAGGAACAAGTAATGTTACTCCTCGATTAACACTTCAAGATGACAATAAAAACTACAGTCGTGTATCTAGCTTATTTTTAGAAGATGGTTCATATTTCAGAATTAAAACTTTGCAGATTGGTTATTCTTTACCAACAAAATTGGTTAGCAAAGCTGGATTAAACAAACTTAGATTTTATGTGATGGCCAACAACCTAGTTACATTCACAAAATACACTGGTTACGATCCAGAGATTGGTGGTGGCAGTTATGGTGTTGACCGTGGATTTTATCCGCAGGCTAGGACATTTTTTGCAGGGTTAAATGTTGGTTTTTAATAAAAATAGAATGATGAAAAATAAATATATAAAATGTACAATCGCAATAGTTGCGATCATGCAGATTTTCGTATCATGTAAAAAAGATTTCTTGGAGCTTACCCCAAAGGGAACTGCGCTCGAAGACAACTTCTACAAAAATGAAACTGAAGTAATGCAGGGCATAATCTCTGTTTACGATGTAATGCAATGGGGAACAACAGGTGGTTATACCATGAAAATGCCGTTATTAAGTGCAGCATCAGACGATACTTGGGCTGGCGGAAGTAATGCATCTGATCAACCTAATTGGGTTGCTTTTGACAATTTTAATATGGATTCTAGAATTGGCCCGCAAGGTGGATTATGGAATAAAAACTTTACTGGTATTAACCGTGCTAACTTAATTTTAAGCAAGATTGAAAATGCCACAACATTAAGTGTTCCTTTTAAAACCAGAGTAACTGCAGAGGCAAAGTTTTTAAGGGCCTATTTTTACTTTGATCTAGTAAGATTATTTGGTAGGGTGCCATTAATTATAACTGTTTTACCTACTGCAGATTTATACAATCAGGCTCAATCTACTCCTGCTCAAATTTATGCCCAAATAGAAAAAGACTTAAGAGAGGCTTATCCTGGCTTACCTCCTACTATTTCTGCTACAGAAAAAGGCAGAATTTCTATGGGTGCGGCAAAAGCACAACTAGGTAAAGTTTTATTGTACCAAAATGACAATGCAAAATTAGCCGAAGCTATTACTTTGTTTGAAGACATTAATAAAGTTGGTAATGTATATGGCTATAATTTAATGCCTGTATATGCAGATATTTTTAACCCTGCCAATAAATTCAACACTGAATCTATTTTAGAAATCCCTCATTCTAACAATGCTGCTTGGGGAGATTGGGGTTGGATTAATGGTGGTGAAGGAAATGTTGGAACCCAATTTATTGGAATGGATAGCTATAATGGCGATACATACTCTAGTGGTTGGGGTTTCTGTCCTGTTACCTTAGATTTAGTTAATGCTTTAAAAACAGACCCACGCTTTAGTGCAACTATAATAGATGGTACTGCTTTAAAAGCTGGTGGTGCAACCTACAATGCCCGTTATCAAAACACAGATTATTTTATTAAAAAATATGCTCCTTTAAAAGCTTATCGCTCAGCTAGTGGCGTTGCCGAACAAAATTGGCCAATTAATGAGATAGAAATTAGATTAGCTGATACATACTTGATGCAAGCCGAGGCTTTGGTTAAAACTGGTACAAACCCTACCAGAGCTAAAGAGCTATTAGATGCTGTAAGGGGCAGAGTTGGTTTAGGTTCTATTGCTGTTACGCTTGATAATATTTACAATGAGCGTAGATTAGAATTGGCAACAGAAGGTCATCGTTTCTTTGATTTGGTACGTACTGGTAAAGCTGTTACAGTTTTAGGCACTGTTGGTTTTAAAGCTAATAAAAGCGAGTATTTACCAATTCCTCAAACTGAAATTGACATTACCAAAGGAATTATTAAACAAAATCCAGGTTATAATTAATCATCAAGAAAATGAAATCATTTAAAAACACTATAAAAACATCAATCTGGATTAGTTTAGGTATGATGTTACTATTGGGGTCTTGTAAAAAATCAGAGACTGATGGCGAATTGGGAGCAGCTCCTACTTCAGCCCAGGTTCAATTCACGGCTACTCCAACAACAGCAAATGCAAATATTGTCCAATTTACCAATACATCTCCAGGTTTTAAAGCAATATGGGATTTTGGTAATGGAGCAACTGCAGAAGGCAACTCTGCACAAGCGTCTTATCCTTTAGCCGGTACATATACCGTTAAACTAACCATAGTTACTGATGGTGGATATGCATCAAGTACCAAGACCATTACAATTGCAAACACAAATCCAGCAATGTTAACCGATCCAGCTTTTACTTTACTTTCTGGTGGTTTAACTAATGCCAATGGCAAAATTTGGGTTATAGATCAAACGCAAGTTGGTCACTTAGGTGTTGGTGAGATTGCATTACAAGAACCTAACTGGTATCAAGCTGGTCCAAATGAAAAAGCAACAAATGGATTTTACGATGATGAGATGACTTTTAACATGAACTCATTAAAGTATACTTATGCTAATAATGGAACAACCTTTGCAAATGCATCTAATGCACCAGGTATTGGTGGGCCAACCGGAAGCAGTGACCCAACTGTAAATTATACACCTCCCACTAACATGACTTGGTTGATCACCGAAAATAATGGTAAAAAATATATCACTATTAGCAATAATGGATTTATATCATATTACTTAGGCGTATCGCAATATCAAATTCTAACCTTAACAGCTGATGAAATGTGGTTAAGATGTTTAGATAAATCCAATGCTGGTAATGCTTGGTATTTAAAATTAATTAGAAAAGGATATGTTAGACCAGTTATACCTCCGGTGCAGAAACCAATGCAACCAGCAAACATCTCAGACGATTTTCAAGCAACTGGTACGGTTACATGGAATGCTGAGAATATAGATTTCTCAAGAGGTTATACAAATCCATTTAAAATTGGCGTAAACACATCAGCTACTGTTGGTTATTATGAAAAAAGAACAGGAAATGATGGACAATACGGGAACTTAAATGTTACTATGCCTTATCGTTTTGATTTGGCAGCTAAAAATAAAATTAGATTAAAAGTATTTGTTTCTGGTGCAAATGATTTTACTAAGGTTGAGCCAAAAGTTTCTGTTAAACTTCAAAACTCATTATTAGGTGGTAATGCTTGGCAAACTCAAATAGAAATTGTTAAAACGATTTCAATTACTCAACAAAACCAATGGATCCAATTAGAATTTGATTATTCTGCATCCGCTGCACAAACACTTTACGATAAAATAGTTGTCCAATTAGGTGGTGAAGGTCATCCGCATCCTGGTATCTTCTATATTGACGATTTCGAATTTAAATAAGATATAATCTTACAGTCTGGTTTTAGTTAACCAGACTGTAAAAAATTAAGCTACTATGAAATTTATAACTAAAAGAAGAGGGTTCTTTCTAATTGCACTTAGTGCAGGCTCAATCTTATCTTGTCAATCTTGTTCTTCTGGAAAAGGTGTAGAAGAACCAATTATTATTCCGCCTACTCCAACAGTTGTTGTAGACAAAAATTGGACCTTTGAGGCTACACCAAATTGGTCTGATGAATTTGATTATACAGGATTACCTTTGGATACCAAATGGGATTATGATTTGGGTGGATCTGGTTGGGGTAACAATGAGAAGCAATTGTATACTAATTCTCCCTCAAATGTAAATGTTGGAGGCGGATTGCTAACCATTACTGCAAAAAAAGAAAACTTAAACGGTATGGCTTACACTTCTACCCGCTTGGTAACCAGAAATAAAATGGATGTAACTTATGGCAGAATTGAAGTGAAAGCAAAACTCCCAACTGGAAAGGGAACTTGGCCAGCGATTTGGATGTTACCAACAGACCGTTCTTATGGAGATTGGCCAAAATCAGGTGAAATAGATATCATGGAACACGTTGGTTACGATCAGAACAAAGTTCATTTTAGTACGCATACAGAAGCATACTACTTCAAAATCAATACGGCTAAAACCAGCAGTAAGCTGATTGCTGATGCAAGTACGGCTTTCCATTTGTATAGAGTAGATTGGACACCTTATGCAGTTCGAGGATACTTTGATAATGTGTTAGTTTTCGAATTTGCCAATGAAGGTACTGGTTATAAAGTTTGGCCTTTTGACAAAAGATTCCATGTACTACTCAACTTAGCTATTGGTGGAGATTGGGGTGGCGCTCAAGGAATTGACGATAGTATTTTTCCACAAAAATTTGAAATTGATTATGTACGCTATTATAAGATGATAGAAAAATAGAATTTAAAATCTCCCCTATTAATGCTCAGCTTATGCTGGGCATTTTTTTTGACTAAAATTTTAGTTGAACATACAAAAACTAATAAATTAGTTATATATTAGCAAAGCATTCTTAACCAATAGTATTTAACATTAATTAACAAGACTTTAACAAATTGCGTTTTTAATTAAGGCTACTTTCGTTATAACACACAAAAAATCAAACACATACACTCTCATATGCTAAAAAAACTATTCTTAATTTTCATCCTGAGTTTTTCTATTGTTACTGTTTTTGCTCAAAAAGCTAGTATTAAAGGTTCTGTAGTAGATACCCTACAAAAAAAGAAATTACAAAACAGTTCTATTTCATTAATTAGAGTTAAAGATTCTATTCTTGTAATGTCTGTAAGAGCTGATGCCAAAGGCGAATATGAAATGAAAAACTTAAAAAATGGAGACTATACCTTGCTCATTTCTTATCCAAAAATGGCCGATTATGTAAGAGACATTAGATTATCGGATAGTTCTAAATTTAATCTTGGTTCTATTCACATGGAAACCAAAACATTTTTACTAAATGAGGTAATCATTCAGGCTCAAAGACAGGCAGCTATAAAAATGAAAGGTGATACCATTGTATTTGCTGCAGATAGTTTTAAAGTGCAACCCAATGCTAATGTACAAGACCTACTTAGAAGGTTACCAGGAATAGAAGTTGATAAAAATGGAGCAATTAAAGCAGCAGGAGAAGATGTAAATACTGTTTTGGTAGAGGGCGAAGAGTTTTTTGGTGATGATCCATTGCTAGCTACAAAATATTTAAAGGCCAGTGCGGTTAAAGAAGTTCAAGTTTATGATAGAAAAAGTAAGGAGACTGAATTAACCGGGATTGAGGATGGAAAAAAAGAAAAAATTATCAACATCAAATTAAAAGACAACGCTAAAAATGGCTACCTCTCTACATTGGACGCCAATAGTGACCTAGATCATTATAAAAATATAGGAGGTATGTTTGGGGTTTATAAAGGTAAACTGAAAGCGGCTGTTTATGGTAATTCATCTAATTTAAATCAAGATTCGAAAATTACAGCTGCAATGTCTAAACTAAAAGGTGGAGATTACGATATGATTGAAGTACTTGATGATGGTAGTACAATTTCATATATGTCTGCCGGAGATTCGGATGATTACTTCTCTCCTACTAATGGTTTGCCAGATTATACTACTTTTGGCGCTCACTTTTCTGATAAATGGAATGAAAATAAACTAGGCTTAAAACTAAATTACAAAAATAATGACAATCGAGTTTTAGACAATAGAACATCAAACGGTCAAAACTTACTTCCAGATGGAACTTCTTTTTTTAACTCTGGTAGAACTACTGATAATACTAGAAAGACAATTCAAAATCTGAAGGGAAATTTTGAAATATTTGTTGATTCATTATCCACCATGAAAATCTCTTTTGCCGGAAAAAAGAACACAAGTGAAAACAATGCCATCAATTACAGTCAATCTACAAATGAGGCTGGTTTATTTGCAAGCAGAAACAATCAAATCACTAGTGGTAATGGAGATAGTGAATTATTTAATGGAAATATTAATTACACCAGAAAATCTAAAAAGAAAGGAAGAACCTTATCAATAGATTTACAGCCGGAAACGCAGAACAATAGCAGTATTGAAAACAGTTTAAATATTACAGATTTCTATAAACCTGCAGGTACACTTGATAATACTAGGACTTTAGATCTCTTTAAGGACAATTCTGGTAAGCAAACCTCTTTAGGAGCAAGATTTTCTTACACAGAACCATTAGGTAAAAAATGGTCTTTACAAACAGCTTATAGTTTTAAAACTATTGAATCATCAAGTAATAAAATGGTTTACGACAATTTGTTAAATAGAAAACGTATCGATTCTTTAAGTAATAACTTCGATTTCAATAACTTCTCTAATATTGCTAAAGTAGTGCTACAATTTAGGGCAACAAAATTCTCTTTATCAGGTGGTGTTGAAGCTACGCAAACTAGTTTTGATTTAAATGATTTAGATAGAAACAATAAGTTTAGTCGTAATTATTTAAACTGGGCACCTAGAAGTAATTTCAATTATAAATTAAGTAAAAACACTAGTTTTTCAATCAACTATAGTGGAAGTACCAATCAACCACGAGTTGATCAATTGCAGCCAATTAGGCAAATCAGCAATCCATTATATGAAATAGTTGGTAATTTAAATCTGAAACCATCTTTTAGCAACAATTTCAGTTTTAATTTTAACAGTTATCAATTTAAATCAGAGCAATTTATGTATGGGTATATTAGTTATAACTTTACAAATAATGCCATTGTCTCTACTCAAACTGTAGATTTAACCTCCAACAAAACGGTTACAAGTTACATTAACCTAAATGGTAATAAAAGCATGTATGCTAATGCATCTTATCAAAAAGGTTTTAGTAAACTTCACCTTAGAACGAGCATAAGTGTTGGGTATAATGCTTCAACTTCTGTCTCTATTATTAACAAGGTTAAAAACGAGAATTTTAATGAAAATATATCGCTTACGCCAAATGTGAGTTACTACACACAAAAAGTAAATTTAAGTTATAGACCATCATTTAATTTCCAAAATAGCAATTCTACAACTGGATCAATTAATAATGGTAAAACATTTACCCACAATCACGAAATAAATGGAACAATTCAATTGCCTTATAAAACCGAGTTCAATACCTCAATTTCATTATCATACAGACCACCAAATGCATCATTTAAAACTCCATTAAACGTATATATTTGGAATGCTTACCTCTCTAAAAAAATGTTAAAAACAGATGCATTAGAAATGAAGCTTTCGGTTTCTGATATTCTAAATGAAAAAATTGGCTATAATAGATATGTTAGTGGCAATTACATCAATGAATCAACATACAGTTACATACCTAGATACTTTTTAATAGGATTAACTTACAATTTAAGCGGAAATTTTGCTAAAGCAGATAAAAAATAAGATGATGAAAAAATCAATATTAACATTCCTACTGGCTTTCTTAATAATAGGTGTTAAAGCTCAAAATGAGTTCGTAACGAGTGCAAAAATTACTTATGAGAAGAAGTTAAACTTACAACGTCAGATGGCTAACAATACATGGATATCTGATGATGCTAAAGATAAAATGAAAAAATATGTAATTACGCTCTGGGATTACAGTTTTAACGAAACAACGGCTAGTTATAAAGCTCAGAAAAAAGAAAGCAATGTAAGTGATAATATGTTTGCCTTTTCATCTGGTCAGAATACCGCCGAAATGTATACAGACATTAGTAAAAAGTCTCGTGTAATTAAAAAATCAATTATGGGTGAAGATTATATTTTACCAGATACCATTCCGAATTTAGACTGGAAAATAATGCACGATGTTAGAAAAATTGCAGGTTACGATTGCAGAAAAGCAATTGCTGTAATTAATGACAGTGTATATGTTGTTGCATTTTATACAGATGAAATTTTATTAAAAGGTGGTCCAGAGGGATTTACTGGTTTACCTGGAATGATATTGGGCTTAGCCATCCCAAGATATAACACAACATGGTTTGCTACAAAAGTTGAAGCAGTAAATGTTCCTATTTATGAAATTTCTCAGCCTACAAAAGGCAAAAGAGCAGATAATGAGAAAGAATTCAAAAAGTTAATTGAAATGTATACCAGATACGATGACAAGAAAAAACCTCGCAAAATAGAGGACATAAAGAAGAATTTGTATGGGTTTTTGTTATAGACTTTGAGGGGAACTGACGTCCAAAAGAACCACAAAGTTGCATTATAAACCTTATTGACGCGAATGCCGATTCTTCATCGGCAGCAGCAAAAAGAAGGTCTGGTTTTGCCAAAGACTACTACCATTCTTTTTCGATTTCTCAAATCTCAATCATAGAGAAGTAAGGTCTATTAAACAGATTCCTCCAAAGTCGGAATGACAATTGTGGTTACTTGCTCACTGTCAACCAAATAATTTATTTAAACAAATACTGCTCAAATCAGAATTTTGTGTAGCTTTGTATCCCGTACAAAAACAATTAAAAAGGTCTTAAAACCTAATTAATTTCACAAACTCACAAACATGACTAAGTATATTTTTGTTACGGGCGGTGTTACTTCCTCACTAGGTAAGGGCATCATCTCCGCTTCATTAGCCAAACTTTTACAAGCAAGAGGTTACCGTGTAACCATCCAGAAATTCGACCCTTATATCAATATTGATCCGGGAACATTAAATCCTTATGAACATGGTGAATGCTTTGTTACAGAAGATGGAGCTGAAACAGATTTAGATTTAGGTCATTATGAGCGTTTTCTAAACACCCCTACTTCTCAGGCAAATAACATTACAACCGGTCGTATTTATCAGAATGTAATTAATAAAGAAAGAGCTGGCGATTATTTAGGCAAAACGGTTCAAGTTGTGCCGCATATTACCGATGAAATTAAGCGCAACATGCGTATTTTGGGCGATAGCGGAGATTACGATATTGTTATTACAGAAATTGGCGGGACAGTTGGAGATATCGAATCATTACCATTTGTAGAAGCTGTACGTCAATTTAAGTGGGAAGAAGGCGCAAACAATGCAATTGTAATTCACTTAACATTGGTTCCATATTTAGCTGCTGCAGGAGAATTAAAAACAAAACCTACACAACACTCTGTTAAAGCATTGTTAGAGTATGGCATTCAACCAGATATTTTAGTATGCCGTACAGAACATCACATTAGTCCAGATATTCGTAAAAAAATCGCTTTATTTTGTAACGTTAATGTAAATGCTGTAATCGAATCAATAGACGCCTCTTCTATTTATAGTGTGCCTTTATTGATGATGAAAGAGCAATTGGATAAAACCGTTTTAAGTAAATTAAAACTTCCATCTAAAAGCGAACCAGATATGGAAAGCTGGAAAGATTTCTTAGGGCGCTTAAAAAATCCTACAGCTGACATTAAAATCGGCTTAGTGGGTAAATATGTAGAATTACCTGATGCTTATAAATCCATTAGCGAATCTTTCATCCATGCCGGTGCGAAAAACGAATGTAAAGTTCGCGTAGAATATATTCCATCAGAAAGTATCTATGCTGATAACGTTAAGGAAAAATTAAGCCATTTACATGGAGTTTTAGTTGCTCCTGGGTTTGGTAGCCGTGGTATTGAAGGTAAGATTACTGCGATCCAATACGTTAGAGAAAATGAAATTCCTTTCTTTGGTATCTGTTTAGGTATGCAATGCGCAGTTATTGAGTACGGAAGAAATGTATTGGGACTAAAAAATGCCAACACTACAGAAATTGATGAAAATGCTGAACATCCTGTAATTAACATGATGGAAGAACAGAAAAGCGTGACTTTAAAAGGTGGAACAATGCGTTTAGGCGCTTATCCTTGTGATGTTAAAAAAGGAACAAAAGCCTTCTCTGCATACGGAAAGCAGCATATTACCGAAAGACACAGACATCGCTATGAGTTTAATAATAAATATTTAAAGCAATATGAAGATGCGGGAATGATGGCTTCAGGAATTAATCCTGACAGTAATTTAGTAGAGATTATTGAATTAAAAAACCATCCTTTTTTCGTTGGTGGACAATTTCATCCAGAATTAAAGTCAACTGTTGCAAATCCTCACCCACTTTTTGTTAAATTTGTCGCCGCTGCGATGGAGCATACCAAAAAGAAAACAATTTAATACAAGTTTAAAACAACATAATGGATAGAAATACATTTACAGGGCTCTTCCTAATCATGATAATTATAGGGGCTTCTGTTTTTTTTATGAAGCCTAGCGAGGCAGATATTAAAAAAGAAAGAGAAAAAATTACCGCCGACTCATTAAGTAAAGTAAAAGCAGCAAAAGCTACACCAGCTGTGGTAGCCATTAAGCCAGCAGATTCAGTTAAACCAGATACAACTACGTTAAAAGGGCCATTTGGTGGCAATATTAACGGAGCTGAACAAACATCAGTTTTAGAGAACGATTTATTAAAATTAACATTCACCAATTTGGGTGGTAAAATTTTAGCTGTTGAATTAAAAAAGGAAGTTACGTACTCTAAAAAACCTGTTATTTTATTTAAAGGCAACGAAAACAAATTTGGCTTAAATATCAATATCGATGGTAAAATTGTAAACACTAATAATCTTTATTTTACAACTGCTACAAAAACTGCAAATAGCATTAGCATGCGTGCCAACTATAGTGCAGATAAGTTTATTGAGTTTGTTTATGATGTTAAAGCAGGAAGCAATAATGTTGGTTTTAACATTAATTTAAATGGTTTAAACCAGATTGTACAAGGAAACAATGTTTCTTTAAACTGGGAAACTACTTTATTAGAACAAGAAAAATCTGCTAAAAAAGAGCAAGAGCACTCTGCTCCTTACTATAAATATATAGGTGAAAACCCAGACCATTTAGGTATGGGTGGAGATAAAAAAGAAGAACTAAAAGAAGGTAAAATTGAATGGTTTTCATTTAAACAACAATTTTTCTCAGCAGTATTAATTCCACAAGTTCCTTTTGAAAAAGGTGAGTTAGAAGTTAAGGTATTAACTGATACCGGTAAGGTAAAATGGTATGGCGCAAATATGCAACTCCCATACACGCACCTAGCTACGCAAAACTATGCGATGAAGTTTTACTTTGGTGATAACAAATTTGACAACTTAAAAGCTCAAGGTCAAGACATTGAGAAACAAGTTGACATGGGTTACTGGCCATTAAAATACATCAATAGATTCATTGTATTACCAGTATTCCAATTCTTAGAAAGCTTTGGTTGGGGTTATGGATTAATCATTTTGGTTTTAACTGTATTGCTTAAAATAGCAATGTCTCCATTAACATATAAATCATACATCTCAATGGCTAAAATGAGAATCTTAAAACCAGAAATGGATGAGATTAAAGCCAAAGTGGGTGAAGACAATGCAACACTTTTACAACAAGAATATCTAAAGCTCTATAAAAAAGTAGGGGTTAATCCGTTAGGTGGATGTTTACCTATGCTATTACAGCTACCCTTTGTAATGGCGTTTTTCTTCTTCTTCCCTAACTTATTCGAATTAAGAGGAGAAAGCTTCTTATGGATGCATGATTTATCAACTTATGATGATTTCATTAAATTTGGTTTTACCATTCCATTCATTGGAGATCACTTGAGTTTGATGTGTATTTTGATGACCATTTCTACATTAATTTACACTTATTTTAACAACCAAATTTCTGGTGCTACAGGCCAAATGAAATACATTGGTTACATAATGCCAATCATTTTCTTAGGAGTTTTGAATAGTTACCCAGCAGGTTTGAACTATTACTATTTCTTAGCGAATATGTTTACGTTCTTGCAACAATACTTAATTAGAAAAATGGTTAATGATGACAAGATCCACGCCATTTTACAAGAAAACAAAACCAAACCACAGGCAGAAAAGAAAAAATCTAAGTTCCAAGCTCGTTTAGATGATTACATGAGAACTCAAGCTCAAGCTAAAACCCAAGAGAAAAAAGGGAAATAAGTTTTCAGTACAGAGTTAAAGGTTTTCAGTTTTGGATTCAGAACTGCTAATTGCCAACTGATAATTAAAAAGCCACAGATGCGCAGAATTAAATCTGAACATCTGCGGCTTTTTTTATTTACTCCAATTCCGAATCAGTCATACCCAACTTGATTAGGTATCATAATGCGATAAAAAAGAAATTTGGAGTACAGTAATTTTAACTTATAGATTCCTCCAAAGTCGAAATGACAAACTATTTTTTTAATGAGTTATTAATTTCTTTACAAGAGCAAACATTCTACTTTTATGTAAAATTTGGCATACACATGATGAAATTATGCTTAAAATTTGCAACTTTTAGCATTCGATAAGACTAACCATTAAAATTATTTATAAACCATGCAAAAAAAACTAACCATCCTTTTTTTATTGTTTGCTAGTATAGCTTATGGGCAAAAAAAGCCATTAGATCATTCTGTTTACGATACTTGGGAATCTGTTGGTATTAAACAATTTTCAAACGATGGATTATGGGCTGCCTATAGCATAACCCAACAAGAAGGCGATCCAAACTTATACTTTCAACAAACCTCAACAGCTCAAAAAATTAAAGTATCCAGAGGTACAGCCGCTCAACAAGGTTTTGCTAGTTCATCATTATTTAGTGCTGATAGTAAATTTGCAGCTTTTGCCATTAAACCTTTATATAAGGATACAAGATTGGCAAAAATCAAAAAGAAAAAACCAGATGAAATGACAAAAGATACTTTAGGCATAGTTAACCTAACTACAACAGCTATTTCTAAAATCCCCAGAGTAAAGTCTTTTAAATTTCCAGAAAATGGAGCCTCTATTTTAGCCTATAATTTAGAAAAGCCTGTAGATACAAGTAAAAAAACTAAAACTACACAAACACAAGAAAACAAAAATGATGCAGATTACTTTGCAGATGATGAACCTGCAGGTGCTAGTACAGCAAAGGAAGGTACTGATTTGATTGTTAAAAATTTAACAACTGGTATTGAGCGCACTTATAAATTTGTAACAGACTATGCTTTTAGCAAAGATGGCAAACAACTAGTTTTTACCTGCTCTGGCTCTAAAAAAGAGAAAACAGCCCCAATGGGTGTCTTTTTATTAAATAATGAAACAGGAGTTTTAAAAACACTAGTGAAAGCAAAAGGAAACTTTAAAAGCTTTGTATTTGATGATGATAGTGAGCGTTTGGCATTTTTAGGGGAAACAAGTCCTGAAAAAACAGAAATCAAAGACTTTAATCTTTATTATAACTCACCAACTTTAGATACTGCACAAATTTTAGTAGATAATGACATGACTGGTATGCCACAAAGGTTTGCAGTTAGCGGTGATGGTAAAGTAACCTTTAGTAAAGATGGAAATAAATTATTCTTCGGCATTGCCCCTATTAAAAAGGCAAAAGATACAACTCTGGTAGATTTTGAAAATGCCAAACTAGACATTTGGGGTTATAAAGATGATTATTTACAATCAATGCAATTAAAAAATGCAGACCGAGAATCTAAAAGAAGTTACCTAACTGCAATTGATATTTACAGCGTAGATCCAAGAATTGTTCCTTTAACTGATGCAAAATTACCTGATGCAACACTTGTAAATGAAGGTAATGCTGCTTTCGTATTGGCATCAACAGATTATGGAAATCGCATTGCATCTCAATGGACTGGCGGCACTGTTCGAGATTATTATTTGGTGGATATTAAAACTGGCGCTCGTAAAAAGATAATTGAGAGTTTAGATGGCAATGCATCTGCATCTCCAGATGGCAATTATATCATTTATTACAATGAGAAAGACATGTCTTGGAATACATACCAGGTTGCTACAGGTAAAAAGACAATTTTAAATGCAGGTATGAATATTAAATTCTATAACGAAGAAAATGATGTTCCTGCACTACCAAACAGTTATGGCATAGCAGGTTGGTCTGAAGAAGATAAAGCTGTTTATTTATATGACCGTTATGATATTTGGCAATTTTCGCCAGATGGTAAGTCTGCACCAAAAAACTTCACTAATGGATTTGGAAGAACGAATAACCTTACTTTTAGGGTTGAACGTGTAAATCCGGATGATAGATTTTTTACAAAAAAAGATGTGTTATGGTTAGATGCTTTTAACAACACTACAAAAGAACGTGGTTTTTATCGCAAAGGAATTAATGATAGTAAAGCGCCGGAATTGGTAATTATGGCTCCGATGACTTATTCTAATTTGGTAAAAGCTAAAAATGCTGATGCTTATATTTTTGATAAAGGAAATTACACTAATTCACCTGATGTATATGTTTCTAGAGATGGATTAAAAACTGCCACCAAATTAAGCAGCACAAACCCACAACAATCTCAATACAACTGGGGAACTGCAGAATTAGTAAAATGGACAACACCAAAAGGTTATAAATCTGAAGGTATTTTATACAAGCCAGAAAATTTCGATCCCAATAAAAAATACCCTATGATTGTTTATTTCTATGAAAAACTATCTGACGGATTGTATGCTTATAATGCTCCTGCCCCTACTCCTTCTCGTTTAAATATTCCATTTTTTGTAAGTAATGGTTATTTAGTTTTTGCACCAGATATCAGTTACGAAATTGGTCATCCGGGTAAATCTGCAGAAGAGTTCATCAATTCTGGTGTAGAAAGTTTAAAGAAAAACGCATGGGTAGATGGTTCTAAAATTGGTATTCAAGGTCAAAGTTGGGGAGGTTATCAAGTTGCACATTTAATAACTGTAACCAATATGTATGCAGCCGCTTGGGCAGGTGCTCCAGTTGTAAACATGACTTCTGCTTATGGTGGTATTCGTTGGGAAAGTGGCATGAATAGACAATTTCAATATGAAAAAACACAGAGTAGAATTGGTGCAACTTTATGGGAGAAGCCAGAATTATATATCGAAAATTCTCCATTATTTAATTTCCCAAAGGTGAATACTCCTGTAGTGGTAATGAGTAACGACGCTGATGGAGCTGTGCCTTGGTATCAAGGTATTGAAATGTTTACTGGTTTAAAACGTTTAGGCAAGCCAGTTTGGTTGTTAAACTATAACAACGAAGCACACAACTTGGTGCAACGTCAAAACAGAAAAGATATTCAAATTCGTGAACAACAGTTTTTTGATTATTATTTAAAAGGTGTAAAAGCACCAGTTTGGATGGTTGGTGGTATTCCTGCAACAGAAAAAGGAAAAACTTGGGGATTTGAGTTGACAGACGAAAAACCTTAATCAGTTCTCAGTTTATAATTAACAGTTGACAGTTTTATTTGACAATCACAAATGAACATTAAATCTGTAATAAATAATTACGCAATATTTAAAGAAAAGCGGTTAAAAGACCGCTTTTTTAAACATAAAGATATTGTTGAATTATTAACAAAGCTTCCATCTGCTTTTGAAATTAAGGAGTTAGGAAAGTCTGTAAATGGAAAAAGCATCAACCTTGTTAGTTGGGGAAAAGGCAAAACAAAAATTATGCTATGGAGCCAAATGCATGGTGATGAAGCCACAGGAACTATGGCTTTATTTGATTTGTTTAACTTTTTGCAGAGCGATAATGAGTTAATAAAACTGCTAACTGAGAATTGCCAACTGCATATCATCCCTATGGTTAATCCTGATGGGGCTGAGGTTTTTACAAGGAGAAATATCCAGCAAATTGATATCAATAGGGATTTTCTAAAAGAAACTAGTCCAGAAGCTAAAATATTAAAGCAATGCAGAGCAGATATTAATCCTGATTTTGGATTTAACTTGCACGATCAATTAACTACTTGGAGCGTTACTAAAACATTAAAACCTGCAACATTGTCTTTTCTTGCACCTGCAATTGATGAAGAATTAAATATTGATGAAACTAGACAACACGCGATGTTAGTGATTGCAGATATGTTTAAGGATTTAGACAAATATTTACCAGGACAGATTGGTTTATTTGACGATGAATTCGAGCCAAGGGCTTTTGGAGATAATTTTCAAAAAGCTGGCACATCAACTATATTAATTGAGGCTGGTGGTTACCAAAATGATTTCGAAAAGCAAGAAATTAGGAAATACTACTTCGCTTCTATCCTATCTGGAATAATTTCAATTGCCAGTAAAAGTTTTGAAACACAAGACACTAAAAATTACTTTGCTATTCCTAAAAACAATAAACAG
Source organism: Pedobacter polaris (assembly GCF_005116505.1). Classification (GTDB taxonomy): domain Bacteria; phylum Bacteroidota; class Bacteroidia; order Sphingobacteriales; family Sphingobacteriaceae; genus Pedobacter; species Pedobacter polaris. The sequence continues at coordinate 197,203 of NZ_SWBR01000002.1, read as the reverse complement.
ATTTTTCATTATCTAATTCATAATGTGAATTTAAATGGAATTGAAGTGAGTATAGGCATTAATTATGAAGAATGTGCAACAGCTGATGGATTTAGTACAGCTAAAACGTATGCTATTCAAGATATAGGTGATTTAAGCTTTTGTGATGCCTATCATACTTTATCTGCAACTAATTACCTGCTTAAGGGAGAAATTATTCTATTTAAAAATGCTAATTTTCAATTATTTGAAGGAGACAACATAATTTTGTCTTTTGAAAATGGAACCATCATGAGCTTACCGCTAAGAAACTAAAACTCATGATAGCTTCATTACCATTAAAAAACATTATATACAAATGAAAAATTGCTTTAAAAAAATACTACATTCAACATCAAAATTAAAAACGAATGGCATTAAGTAGAATTTGGTCTGGTTTTATTATTGTAGCAATTGTTGTTGCTGGTATAAAATGTTTTTTCTTCGGTCAAACCGAAATTTTTAGCTGGATGGTTGTTGGCAAAGCCGATGACCCTACCAACTTAACAAAGGTAAATGGAATAATTGAAACTTGCTGGACATCAGTAGAGTTGTGCTTAAAGCTTATCGGAATTCTTGCTTTGTTCATGGGCTTCATGAGTATTGCAGAGAGAGCTGGTGGTATTCGCTTATTGTCTAGAATTGTTGGTCCATTTTTCTCTAAACTTTTTCCAGAAATACCAAAAGGTCATCCATCAATGGGACATATGATTATGAATTTTTCTGCTAATTTATTAGGACTAGACAATGCTGCAACACCTTTCGGCTTAAAAGCAATGGAAAGTTTACAAGAACTAAACCCCAATAAAGATACCGCAAGTAACTCACAGTTAATGTTTTTGTGTTTACACGCTGCCGGTTTAAGTCTTATTCCTGTAAGTGTAATCGCCATACGTGCGTCTCAAAATGCATCAGACCCTACAGATATTTTTATACCATGTTTAATTGTAACATTCGTTGGTACAATGGCAGCTATGCTAATTGTATCTTTTAAACAAAAGATCAATTTATTTCAACCTGTTATTATTGGTTGGATTTTAAGTATTTCCATCCTTATTGCATTATTGGTTTTATATGTAACCTCTTTAAATGCAGACGGCATTAAATCCTTCTCTGGGATATTAAGTAATGGACTTATTTTACTTGTTTTTTTACTAATTGTTTTAGGTGGTATTTATAAAAAGATTGATGTTTTTGATGCTTTTATTGATGGTGCTAAAAATGGATTTGAAACAGCGGTTAAAATTATCCCCTACCTAGTTGGAATGTTGGTAGCCATAAGCATGTTGCGTACTAGTGGAACTTTTGATGTTGTTATTTTAGGCATCAAGAAAATATTTATGTTTTTTGGTTCAGATACTCGTTTTGTTGAAGCCTTACCTACTGCCTTAATTAGGCCTTTAAGTGGTGGTGCGGCAAGGGGGATGATGGTTGATACAATGACAGCTTACGGCGCCGATTCATTTGCAAGTAAATTATCTGGAATTTTTCAGGGTGCATCGGATACCACTTTTTATGTAATAGCAGTTTATTTTGGTTCTATTTCTGTAAAAAATACTCGTTATGCGGTTGGTGCAATGTTATTGGCAGATTTGGTGGGCGTTTGTACCGCAATAGGCTTGGCTTATTTGTTTTTTGGAAGTAGTTTATAAATTTTTATCTCTAAATTATCAGTAAAGCAAAAGCAATAATACTATTAATGTAAGTCCTGCCAATGCTACAATTCTCGATGAAGGATCGAGAGATTTTCGCGTATGTCAGGTTTAGAATACGCAGGTCTTTTGAATTATTAACAGCTAATTGCACATCCGATAATCATAGCCCTGATTGGAGCGATATCCTTTTTTGATGTCATCATGAGCGTAGTCGAAGGACAATCAAAAAAGATTTAGCGCAAAGCAGGAACAAACTTAAAAAATTGCATTGCCATTGCGCTTCCAATAAAAAAAGTCCCGCTCTTTGTAGAATGGGACTTTTTTATTGATATTATCCTTCGATACTTCGACGGCTCAGTATGACATTATTCAATTTGCCAATTGAAAGCTGTTAATTAACTATGGTTTATCCCACCAAACTCTTGCATTTAAACCATCGGTACCACCATACGGAAATGCAGCTACTGCAGCATTATAACTTATCCTGTTAATTTGAGGTTCGTTTACAGGATACCCTTCTCTTCTCGGAATTAGATCACCATTAGCTCCTGGAGCAGCTGTTAAAACTGGAAATCCAGTTCTTCTCCATTCTGCCCAGCCTTCGTAACCATGCAAAAATAAATGTACCCATCTTTCTGTAGCTATTTGCTTAATTGCATTAGTAGGAGAATAAACTACACTAGGATTTGCCAAATAAGTAGTTGCACCTGTAGTTGTGCCAGTCCATTGTCTGATAGACTCTGTAATTGCGTTATTATAGTGCGTAGCGGCAGTAGCATCTCCGCCGGTAATCCAAGTTAATTTTGCCGCTTCTGCTAAAGCAAATAATGCTTGTGAATATGTCACCAAATAAACAGGAGAATCTTGTTTACGCAAATTCGCACCTAACAATGAGAAGTTAGCTGGCGGAGAGTCGGTTGATAATCCATAAGCTAAGCCTACATAATCATTAGTAGCACTTGTTTTATCAGCAAAAATAGGCAACCTTGGATCTGCCAAAGGTTTCATATAATCTACTAAAGGCTTACTTACTGCATACCATTGTCTTCCTAAACTTGTAAAAGAATTGTACCAAAAATTTTGATGTGCTGCCTGAGCTAAATGTGGAAAAGCAAAATTATCAGTATTAGCAGTCATAATACCTCTTGCCAATGCTTTATTAAATTCAGCTTTGCCTGTAACTGGATCAACTTTCGAAAGACGTAACGCCATTAGCATATGAATGGTATTGCCAAGTTTCCTCCATCTGTCTATATTACCAGCATACATAATATCATTCTTAATGTTGCCAGCCGCAGTAGTTACCGTAATATGGGCACTGGCTTCATCCAAGAGTTTAAATAGGCCATTGTAAACGTCTTTTTGCTTATCATATTTAGGCACATAATTAGCACCTGCTTGAAGTGCCTCTGAAAATGGAATATCTCCCCATCTATCTGTCATATGCCAAAATATATACGCCTTTAAAATTTTTGCTACCGCTTTTTGATTATCTATTAAACCTTCTGTTGGTTCCAAAGTAGAGTTTAACGCGACTTCTAGATTAGTTAAAGCTAAGTACCATGATGAGAAACTGAAATTTGTTTCTATATATCGAGCATTATTCGGGAACGTGGTAAGCGATAAGTATTGCGGATAATGGACACCATATGCATTTGAACTTATTCCAGGTAAATACAACATAGTATTTGCAATAAGCCTAGTACCAGAAGCCTGGCTTGCACTATTTGGATCTTTATTTAAGTTTTCGTCAAACTTTGTACATCCTGGAACTACTAATCCTAATATCAATATCAAGCTTAGTCCTTTTATAATTATTTTTTTCATCGTATTACAAATTAAAACTTAACACTTAAATTAAATCCAAATGATCTAACCGTTTGTAATTCACCCTTTTCTATCCAGCTAACAGATCCGCTCCCAGATGATAATTCTGAAGGATCTACACCTTTAGGGGCTTTTTGCCATATCATTAATGGATTACGAGCAATAGCAGCAATTCTAACAGAAGAGAAAGGGGTTTTGGCTAGCAGCTTATTAGATAATGTATAACCTAACGTAACTTCTCTAAGTTTGATGTATGAAGCATCATAAATCCACTCATCGTAAATATAAGTACCCAATCTGTTCCTGTAGTATTCCCTAGCATCAACATAACCAGTAAATTCTTGCCCACCCACGTTAGTAGGTACACTATTAATAGTTTTTATTGTTCCGGGAGCATATATCCCACTTACTTTTACACCTCCCCCATTAGCTAATGGTTCTCTTATGTTAAATCCTTTATCATTCATAGCGGCAGTTATTTCTGCTGTACCTGCTTTTGCAGCCAACATATTTGTCCAACTCATAAAATTTCCACCTTTTTGGAAGTCAATCATCACACCAAGATCAAGGTTTTTATATTTAAAAGTGTTTCTAAAGCCGCCTGTAAAATCAGGAATAGCAGATCCAAAATCAACGCCTAATTGACGAACTGGTTGATCTGCTGCATCCAATAATATTTTGCCAGTAGACGGATCTTTTGCGTAGCCTGGGCCAACGATAGATCCAAATTCTTTACCTTCCTCTGCATATAAGAATACGGTCTGGTTTGAGTACACATTACTACCTAAAGTTAATAGCTTAACATCAGGATGTAATTCCTCTACCATATTGTTGTTTTTATTAAAGTTTAATACAGTATTCCAAGTAAAATTATTTGATTTTATAGGGATTGCATTCAAAGATAGTTCAATCCCTTTGTTTCTAATTTTACCAGCATTAACAACAGTTGCACCATAACCACTTGCAGGAGAAACCGTCAAGTTAATGATTTGATTTTCATTAAGTTGATTATAATAAGTAAAATCAAGACCAACCCTATTATTTAAAAACTTCAACTCAGTTCCTACTTCAAAAGAATTAGCAAAAGAAGGTTCTATATTCGGATTTCTTAAAACACTTGGTAATGTCTGAGTATTAATAACTGGTGTACCCGTATACACTGTACCTGCTACATATACAGGGGAAATTTCGTATGCAGATAGATCTGAACCAGCTACAGCGTATGACATCCTAAATTTACCAAAACTCAGTGGCTTCCATTTTAGCAACTCGCTAAATACAACACTACCCGAAACTGATGGATAAACATATGAATTATTGTTACTAGGCAAAGCTGAAGAAACATCATTTCTGATAGTCGCATCTATAAAATAAATATCCTTATACCCTAAAGACGCCATGCCATAAACACTCCTAACTTGCTTTTTTCTTAAATAACCGTTTGCAACTGGTCTATCAACGGAAGCTGCGATATTAAACCATCCTGGGCTAACTAAACCACCAGCCGTAGATTGAGAGAGATAAGAATACTCTTGAGTTAACAAGTTCGCTCCTGCATTAACATTTAAGGAAATGTCTCCAAAACTTTTGTTATACTGCGCTAAAAACTCATAATTATTTTCTGTATTTTGATATTTCCCTTCTGAATATCCATCTGCAGTTCCTCCGATAAACCTCCCTCCTAAAGCTCTATAGTTTCTTAAACGTTGCACATACATATCCGACCTTACAAATCCAGATAATTTTAGTTCTGGCAATACTTGATACGATAAATTGATATCTCCAAAAAACCTATCTCTATCATCTAGATTTAAATTTTCATAGGCATCAAAATATGGATTATTCCAGTCTGAAGGATTATTAGTTAAAATAATACCTGCAGTTGCTGCTGCAGTGCTAGGATTAACATTCCAGTTCTTAATCGTTCCATCAGGATATTTGTAATCTTTTAATTCTTTAATATCTATATTTCTTTGAAACCACTGAGATGCCCCCGTGAAAGAACCTTGATAACCTTGTACTGGTCTTATGCCATCATTGTTTGCGTAGTTCAAGTTTGCTCCAGCTGTTAGTTTTTCTGTGATTTTTATAGAAGAAGATAAACCTAAATTGTTCCTTTTTAAATTTGTATTTGGATAGGTTCCTTTGATATAGGTATTATTATAGCTTAGCCTTAAATTTATCTTTTCATTACCGCCAGCTATTGTTATACCATTGTTTGTGTTAAAACCAGTTTCATAAAAGTCTTTAATGTTATTAGGCTGTGGTGAAAAGGGTGTTAATTGTCCAAATCTAGAATCTTGTGGATAAAATGAAAAATACATCCTTATAGGTGTACCATCCATTTTAGGCCCCCAACTCTCGTCGTTTCCAGTAACATACTTTTGACCAGAAAGCGGTGTTGTAGCACCAAAAGTTAAAAAAGTTTGATTGTTACCAACTCCATATATATTTTGCATAGGCGTAAAATTCCCAACCTTTTCCATCATATTAGAAGTATTAAACTCTACTGTCATCTTTCCCTCTTTACCTTTTTTTGTGGTATATAAAATTGCACCGTATTGGCCTCTAGAGCCATACAAGGCTGCAGCAGCTGGTCCTTTTAGAACACTGATAGTTTCAATGTCTTCTGGGTTTAAATCTTGTGCTAAGTTTCCAAGGTCTACTCCGTTTGCGTCCGAATTACTAAAGTTCCCATTATTAAACGGTGTACCATCAATTACTATTAAAGGGCTACCGCCACCTGTAACAGAATTTACTCCTCTCAATTTAATTTTTTGCGTTCCACCTAAGTTCGCACCAGAAGATCCAGTAACTTGTGCGCCAGCTATTTTACCCGCTAGGGCACCGATAACATTGTTATCTTTAGTCATAGTTAAATCTCCTCCCTTTACTACTTGTACGGAATAACCTACTGATTTCTCACTACGTTTTATACCAAGTGCAGTTACAATAACACCTTCTAAAGTTTCTGCACTAGAAGCTAGGGTAATATTAATTTCTGACTTGCTACCAATTGCAACCTCTTGCGTAGCAAAACCGAGATATTTAAAAACCAAGGTAGTACCATCTGATGGCACATTAATAGCGTATGACCCATCTGTTTGAGTTGTTGCACCAGATGTTGTGCCCTTTACAAGTACACTTACACCAGGAATGCCTTTACCATCTGTAGCATCAACAACCTTACCTCTTATTGTTTTTTGGGCAAAAGTTACTGTGGCAAACAGCAAGAATCCGAATAGAATTAGGATAAATTTTCTGTTCATAATCTGTGAATTAAGTTTAAGTTTAATGAAAATTACAAAAAATCATTAACTTAAACTTAACACAACAGTGTATTAAGAATGAATTTAAATATAAATTGTATTAGAATTAAGAAACCAGATACTGCGTCTCTTCTTTAACGTCTATTTTACCAATAATTTGATCTAAAACACTAGGATCTAAATTTGTAAACTTAGATGAATACCATTTTGCAGTTTTTTCGTCTAACCAAATGCAAAACGAATGACAATCTTCTAAAATAACCGCATAAGTTACATGAAAATCGTCTTGAATTCTCATACAAAAACCTTTAAAGGTTTTACCTTTAACATCAAACTGGAGATTTAAATAATTGTTCAACATGGTATTTTGGTTTAGGGTGATGTAGTAACAAACTTACAAACCAATTGTTTAGCTAAAATTAAGTTTTTATTAAGAAATCTTTTTAAAGAGTAGTTGATGGTAAATAGTTGATAGTCTTTAATTTATCACCAAGCAATTAACTACAAACTATTGACATAAATCAACGCTTATCCAACATTCAACATATTAGAATATCCCTTAGCAATTAGTCTATTTTTAGATGGCAAGAAAACTTCACATTGTAAATTTATAATTGTTCTTCCCTGCTTTACAATTGAGGTTTTTGCAGTAATTATATCATCTTCATTTGCCGTCGCAAAATAATCTATATTATTATTTATGGTTGTATATCTGGTATTTAAGCCTAATATAAATACTGTAGCACCAATTAGATCATCAATAATTCCAGCAGTAATTCCCCCATGTAAAATACCATAAGGATTTGTCATTTCTTTCCTAACCAAATAGCTACAGTGTAATGTTCCACGTTCAGCATTAATTAATGTTGGTTTTAGCCAATTCATAAAATGAGAAGGTGAATTTGTAATTTCTTTTCCAGTAAATGATTGAAAATTAATTAATCGTTGCTGAGTTTCATTTTGTTCTTCCATTTTACATTATGTTTATGGTAAATTTAGCCATTAAATTATTATTATGAGTTCTTCAATTATTACTGCAATAACAGAATTAGATCAATCTAAATACAAAACTAAAGTTTATGCTGGTGGTCATTTAATTTATGCAGACGAACCAACAGAATTAGGCGGAACAGATGAAGGAATGTCGCCAGGTGCGTTACTTCTAGCTAGTTTGGGTAGTTGTACGGCCATTACCATTAGAATGTATGCTGATAGAAAAGAAATCCCATTGGAAGCAATTAAAATAGACTTAGCCATTTGCAAAGAAGAAGAAATGAGCAAAGAAACCACTATTACAAGAAAAATAGAGTTTCTTGGCCCAATAACTCAAGAGCAACGTGAAAGATTAGTGGTAATTGCAGATAAGTGCCCAATTCACAAATTATTATCTAACCCGATTAAAATTCTAACAAGCTAATATTTATTTAAATGACCCTTCTTTATTTAATAATTCAAAAAAGCTATCTAAATTAGTTCCTAATGATTTTTCAAAAGAGGTTTTCATGTCTTGTGGTGACGGATGTTTGTTTTTCCACTCGTTAAAATAAGCTTTAAAAGCATTATCTACTTTATCTCTTCCAACACTAGCTTCTAATAAATACATCCATAAAGCAGTTTTAACATAAGATGTAATTCCATAATCATCAGATGTTGCAAATTTCTCTGCAGAAGTTGCAATTGCTGGTTTCATTGGGATACCCATAATTGCATTGTAAATAGCTGCTTGAAACTGATCTACAGGTAAAGCTTTGACATTTGCAGGCAAAGCATCACCAAAAATAGAATTTGTTTTATACTTCTCTGCCTCATACCTAAATTGATAGTAAGTATTCAGTCCTTCATCTTGCCAAGTATTTGCCCTTTCATTGTTGCCCAGAATACTCATGAACCAATTGTGTCCAACCTCATGAGTAATTACGGCATCTAACGACTCTGGTTTTGCATCAGGACTTGTAATTAAAGTAATTGTTGGATACTCCATACCCCCACTTGCATTGTTTTTTGGACCTTCTACAACTTGTACCACAGGATATTCGTATTCGCCAATCCAGTTACTATATTTTTTAACTGCATCTTTAACATAATCAACACTTTGTAACCAAAGGCTCTTTTTTTTATTGTAGTAATAGGTAAAAACATCAACACTTTTACCAGATGCCAGTTTTAAGGTATCATAAGAGATGACATACTTTTTATCTGCAAACCAAGCAAAATCGGGCACATTTTTCATTACATAGCTTAATGTTTTATTAGCAGTTTTATCTTTCGCAACATATAAGGCAGGCTTATCAGTTTTTTGTGCATAGTTTATAGCCCCAGTAATTTTATACTGCTCCAATTCATCTGCATTTTGCAAAATACCAGTTGCACCTACTACATACTCAGCTGGTAGCGTAATGTTTACCTTATAATCTGCATATTCACTATAAAATTCTCCCATATCTAAATATGGAAATTCGTGCCATCCATCTTTATCAAATACTGCTGGTTTTGGGTACCATTGTGTAACCATAAATTCGCCATCGGCAAATCCAGACCTAGAGAAATAAGTAGGTAATGTAACTTTAAAGTCTGTTGTGATGGTTACCGAATCACCAGGTTTTAATGGCGATTGAAGTTTAACTTTAATTACATCGATATATTGAGGATTAGGATGTGATTCTGTTATAGCGACCTGACCATTTACTTTGAAATTTAATCCTTCAATGCTCCCCAAACTGTATTTTTCTAATTTCTTTTTACGAGATGGGTCATTTTTAATTTGTTGAAACATAGCCGTTGATTCATTCTTATACGCATTTGGATAAATATGAAACCAAATAAAATCTAAATTTGAAGGTGAATTATTTTTATAAACTAATTTCTCAAACCCTATTAAAGATTTGTCTGTATCATTTAAAGAAACATCAATTGTATAATTAAGATTTTGTTGCCAATAGTTATTTTGTGCGTTAGCTGTTAAACAAAAAAAGGTTAGAAATAGCAGAAGTAGTTTGTTCATATTTAGTTTTTTTGGAAGATACTAATTTTGTGGTAAAACAAAAATGGCGCATTGATTTCTTTCAATGCGTCATTTTTAAAACTAGTTATAGATTAATAAAATTTTGGTTGAGGAACTAATTTTGGATTTTGTTGCTGATGCCAATAAGGATATGCAGGATAAACATAACTAGCTTCATCTAGCCTCTTAACTTGAGCTGGGGTTAAATTCCATCCAACTGCTTGTAAATTTTGTTTCAATTGCTCTTCGTTTCTTGCACCAATAATGATGTTTGCTACGGTTGGTCTTTGCAACAACCAATTCAATGCAACTTGTGGAACAGTCTTTTCTGTTTCTTCGGCAACAATCTTTAAGGCATCAACAATGGTAAATAAACGCTCATGATCTATTTCTGGTCCATGAGATCCACCTTGCTGAATTCTATTGTCTGTTGGAATTGGCTTTCCTCTTTCGTATCTACCACCTAACTTTCCAGATGACAAAGGGCTCCAAACCATTGTACCTATATTTTGGTCAATTGCCAAAGGCATTAATTCCCATTCAAATTCTCTATCAAATAAGGAATATAAAACTTGATGTCCGATATATTTAGACCATCCATACCTTTCTGAAGCTGATAAGGATTTCATTAAATGCCAGCCAGAAAAATTAGAACAGGCAATATACCTTACTTTCCCACTCTGAATTAAATTATCTAATGTTTTAAGGGTTTCTTCTACAGGGGTATTGGCATCAAAGCCATGCATATGGTATATGTCAATGTAATCTGTATTTAAACGCTTCAAGCTATCTTCTACTTGTTTAACCAAGTGTAAGCGACCCGAGCCAAACTCATTTGCTCCATCTCCCATTGAGAAAGTAGCTTTTGTAGAAATTAGTATCTTATCGCGTTCTAAGCCTTCAATAGCTTTCCCTAAAATCTCTTCGGCAACACCACGAGAGTAAATATTTGCTGTGTCGAAAAGATTAACTCCAGCCTCCATGCAGAGTTCAATTAATTGTTTAGCTTCTGCTACTTGGGTTGTGCCCCAAGCTTTAAAAAACTCATTTGTACCACCAAATGTTGCGGTACCGAAACTAAGTACTGGTACATTTAAACCAGAAGCCCCTAATTGCCTGTATTCCATATAATTATATTAAAATTGTTATATTGATAGATTGTTAAACCGTTAACTGTTAGCTGCCAATTGTAAATTTCCTTTAATGATATTGGCTAATAACTCATAAGAATGAAGCCTCGCTTGATGATCATAAATATGAGATGTTGCCATTACTTCATCAACTTGGGTTTGCGCTAAAAAAGATTGCAAATCTGTTTTAACCTTTACTGGTCCGCCGATAAAAGAAACAGCTAGCATTTGATAAACTGCTTCTTCTTGCATATCGTCCCAAATTCCATCCATACTTTCAACAGGTTCTTGTAAAAGCTTCCGTTTACCAGTAACTATACCCATAAAAAGTTGTTTTAATGAAGTAGCTAAACGCTCTGCTTGCTGATCTGTATCAGCAACTACAACATTTACACAAGCCATTACATAAGGTTGTTGCAATTGTGCAGATGGTTTGAAATTATCTCTGTAGATTTTTATGGCTGCTAAAAATTGCTGTGGTGCAAAGTGACTGGCAAAAGCATAAGGCAAGCCATAAGCGGCTGCTAAATGTGCACTATCGGTGCTTGAACCTAAAATCCAAATTGGTACATCTGTTCCCTCTCCAGGAATTGCTCTTACCTTACTATTTTTATTTTCTGCTGATAAAAAAGCTTGCAATTTTCTAACATCTGTAGGAAAATCATGCGGAGCACTAAAGCGCTCACCTCTAATGGCCATTGCTGTTAATTGATCTGTACCTGGTGCTCTACCCAAACCTAAATCTATCCGATTTGGGTAAAGGGTTGCTAAAGTTCCAAATTGTTCTGCAATAATTAATGGAGAATGGTTGGGTAGCATAATCCCTCCAGAACCCACCCTAATTTTGGTGGTTTTTTCTGCAATATGCCCTATTAGTAAAGAGGTTGCTGAGCTTGCCACACTGATCATATTATGATGTTCTGCAAACCAATAACGTTCATAACCCCATTCTTCTGCATGTCTGGCAACATCTACGCTCCTTTTAAAAGTATCTGCAGGTGTTTTACCTTCTATAACGGTAGCTAAATCTAATATCGAGTAAGTAAGTGATGATAATTGTTTTGTACTCATGTTTCTTATAATTTGTCTCGCTAAGCCTTTAGAAAAACTCTACGTTGACATTATTTTAAATTTCGGATGCGATAAGATTACTTAAAGCTTCAAAAGCAGCTTCATTTCTTTTGTAATAGGTCCATTGCCCCATTCTAGTTGCGGTAACTAAACCAGCACGTTGTAAAAGCGATAAATATTCTGAAATTGTAGACTGCGTTAACCCAGCTTTTTGCTGAATATGACCAACACAAACACCAAGGTTATTGTGGTCACATGATATTTTATGATCTGGAAAATGCTTTTCTGGTTCTTTAAGCCAAGTTAAAATCTGTAACCTTGTCTTATTAGAAAGTGCCTTGAATATCTCTATCTGATCCATGGCGCAAATATATATCGGTAATTCCCGATATTCCAATTAAATAAAATTAGATGACAGGAAGATGAGAATTAATCTTCTACTCCTTCTCCTTGATTTTCATTTTTTTGAAATTTATTTGGTTGAGCATTTTCACTCAATTGCTCATCAATATCATCTGCAATATTACCCTCTATTTCTTCATTGCTTGGCCTAGAAACCGGATTAATATTTACTGAAGGAACATTCTGTTTTTTGCTTTCCATAAGTTATGCTTTGATAATAGTAAAAGCACTTCAACAGCAGAAAGGTTTTAAGGAATTAAAATATAATTGGAATTAAACGGATTGTTTAACCCGAGATTGGCGTAACTTATTGTAGAATTATGCGAGAGTTCTAATTTAGATTTAAAAAGTTTTTATTGAGCTCTTAAATTATAGTTAGCAAATCATCCTTTTGAAGTGGCTTATTAATTAATTCGATCACATTAATATTGGCTTTAATTTTTTCAAGATTTAATAAAACATCAGAGGCGGTAAGCACTACAATTTTACAAGCATTTTTTAGCTCATCACTGTAACTAGAAAAACGTTCAAGGAAATCAAACCCATTTAAATCAGGCATATCAAGGTCAAGAATAATAAGTTCTGGTAAAGCATCTAACTGTGTGCGATGCTTTTCTAAATACTTTAAAGCTTCTTCTGCAGACTCCATTACCATTATATCCTCAATTGCATAATTATGCTTTAATACATATTTGGTAATCATATGGTCTATAGGATTATCATCTACAATCATTATTCTATTTTTGTTTACCATATTAAATATTATTAAGCATCTTATCATTTGATTACCAAAATAGTATGATAAGTTTTTTTTATAAGCGTTAGTTAGACATTTTACTTTATCAAAATCAAAGCCAGTTAATCTTGTTTTATTACATTGGCTTTGTTAAGGCTCAAAACATCATGATAATGAATTGTAAAGAAAATTTGAAAATTCCACAAAATATTAGACTGACGATTTTATTCCCCAATTTGGGAAAGATTACATGCTATTAGGAATAAATTTCTACATTTATCAATGCTGTTTAACTAAATATATGCATATATAAAACATTAAAAATTGCTTAATTTTTTATAATTAATCTGCAAACTTTTATTTAAAAATTAAGTTAAGTGATTATACCATCTAAGCCTATTATTATGGAAATGATATTTATTTTAGCTATTCCTGTGGCGTGTATCGCCTGGACTGTAACCAAAGAAGAAGTTTTTAGAGAAATTAGAGAATTTTGTGTGGGCAAATCTCAGAATTGCAAGTCACTATATAAAAGAAAATTTTTTTATCTTTTTACCTGCGAGTATTGTTTTAGTCATTACGTAACTGTACTAATTTTATTAATGACTAACTATACTTTGGTTTATCCTGGTTGGAGAGGTTATATATTAGCAGGTTTTTCTATTGTATGGATTGCAAATGTATACATGAGTTTGTATAATCTGATTAGAATTGACCTTAAAAAACTGAAAATAATTACTAAAAAGGAAGAACAAAACTTACCTCCAGATTAGTTTAGTCTTCCTAACTGTGCCCTTAAATAGGTTCTATCAATTTCAATATCTCTTTGATAGAAAAATGGGCACCACAAACAAATTCATCAGCGGCACCATAATAAATTGTTAGTTTATCTCCATTTATAATGTGGCCATTTGTAAAAACTACATAACCAAAAAAGCCACTTAATTCATAATTTTCGGTAGGCACCATAATTGGTTCTACAGTTCTTCCAATTACTAAAGATGGATCATTTAAATCCATTAAAAACGCACCTAAACAATATTGGTGTTCAATATTTGCTCCATGATAAACAGCCAACCATCCTTTTTTTGTTTTTATTGGTGCGGCACCTGCCCCAACCCTAGCGTTATCCCAAATGCCTGCCCTTGTTTTAATGATACATTTGTGATTTCCCCAATGTAGACCATCCTTTGATTCGGCAAGCCAAATAAAATTACCACCAATTTCTTTACTACTGGGTCTGTGTAAGGCATAAAATTTACCATTAATCTTTTCCTCAAATATGGCACAGTCCTTATTATGAGGAGGAAAAATCATTCCTTTTTCATCAAATTTCTTCCAATCTTTTGTTACTCTTAAGCCTACGCCTACTCCACTACCTGATACTGCGGTATAGGCTAAATAATAAGTTTTATCAATTTGTGTAACCCTACAGTCTTCTATACCAAAATGTTCTAATTCTCCCTTTCCAAAAAGAGGTGGATAATCTTCACTTTCTTTAAAATGAATACCATCTTCACTACTTAATAATCGTAAATGTGAAACTGTAGTTAAATAATCTAATCCTTTGTAATTAATTACTCTAGCATCACTTGCAATTAAATCTGGATCATTTAATGGAACTTCTATAATTTCTAATTTCCCAGTATCATTTAATACTGGGAAAAAAATTACCCCATCTTTCTGAGCAATACTTTCTGCCACGCGAACTAATATCCAAATTTTGTTTTTAAACGTAAAAACTCCAGGATTTAACAAACTAATTATCTGTAACTCATTTATACTAGGTTTCAGATCTTTAGGCATTAACAAAGGGTTTTGTGGAAATCTTTGGGCAATATCTTTCATGAGAACTTAACACTTTTGCTCAGCTTATAGTTTTAAGACAATCAAGAAGTTAAAGTATTTTAACTGATTACTTATTTTCTTAAAGTAATTAAATCATCTTAGCAATTATCCTTTTAGAGGCTTCTTCACAAAAATCTATTCCAGAGTAATCTGGATTAAAGCCACCAATATAAGGTACTGCCATGATAAAGATATGGGGATTTACTTTACCTTCGCGGTTTACAATCTGAAAATCATCATTAATTGTAATACCCGGAACTCTCAAATAAAATTCTCCATCATTGTCTTGTTCTACATTTTCATTTTGATTTGAAATCTCCTGCTCTGCTAGCTTCTTATCTTTAAATTTTAACCTAGCCGGAGTAATTTCATGGTTAGAGATTAAACTTTTAAAAGGAAATTTGTCATAATTTAAATGTGGCTGACCCACACAATCTATAAATGTTTTAAAAGGAATAGCTATTTCCTCATTATCTTCATTTGTATAATGATAAATAATTCCAATTTCATCTGCTATTTCAATTTCACTATCATTTCCTACTGATACAATCTCTAATACACCAGCTTCATTTAAGGCAATCAATTCTTCACATGAACTTTGAGGCACAAAAGCAATCACAATAGAGATTAAAGGCATCAATTTTTTCTGCAACCTCATCATATCTTCTGCTGAGAAATACTTTGCAGGATAATTCATTGAAAAACTGAGTATGGCGAGCATCTCTTTCCAATACACAGATTCTTTATATTTAATAGATTTTTGTGCTTGTGCATATTCTGCCTTTAAGAGTTGGAAAGGTTCGAGCTTCTCCCTTAGCCCCATCATAGCATCTACAAATCCCTCCACATCTAAATCTTTAATCTGCTTATAAAAAGATGGATCTTTCTCTTTAAAAATTTCTTTAAAATCTTTTTCGAAAACAAAATCTAAAGAGATAAATCCATTATTTTCTGCCCTATGTTTAGCGAAATCTTCGATGGTTAGGAGCGAATCGTTTTTAAGATGTGAATCTTCTAAATGAAATCTAACAGCGGGTAACATTCCGTTTCTAGAATGCATTACCATTTTAAATTCAGTGCTATCTCTATTTAACTTATAAAACAACTTACCACTATTATCTTTTTGGAATGTTCCGTTTTTACGAGATAAGGTTCTAATGGCGTCTATAGCCGTTAATGAAGAACCTTTAATGGCAACAGGATGGTTAAGTTTAAGTGCAATTTTTGCTGGCGGATAAGGTGAATCAAAATAGCCACTTACCTTATCTTCATGCAAATGTGGCCAATTGTGACCAGTGGCAATAATTACTTCATCAAATTTAAAAACTGATTGGTTTTCTATTTTAACCCAAACTTTATTTAGCGCTTTCTTATAAATTAAATCTTCTACTTTACAGTTTAATCTAATGTCTGTTTTAATCCCCTTCTCTTCAGCTTTCGTTGTCAACAATTCAAATTGAGCTTGTAGATAGGCACCAAAAAAAAGTCGTGGTAAAACCTTGTATTCGTTAAAATTTTCGGGATTGATTTTATAT
This sequence comes from Pedobacter polaris, assembly GCF_005116505.1. Classification (GTDB taxonomy): domain Bacteria; phylum Bacteroidota; class Bacteroidia; order Sphingobacteriales; family Sphingobacteriaceae; genus Pedobacter; species Pedobacter polaris. The sequence goes on along the minus strand of NZ_SWBR01000002.1, from coordinate 180,711 downwards.
TTATCAAGTAATGCTTTAGGTGCTGTTTTTGACCATTCTTCTATGGAATTTACAAAATCTGGCACTTCATTATCAGAAACATTTGTAATATGTTCATCACTTGCGCCTTCTTTGCTGTAAGGCATCCCAACACCAAGTTGGTTTTTACGTTCAAAAATTGTTACTTCAAAATTATGGAGATTAGCTTCAACCAATCGCTTGTAGATAAATAATCCACTCGGACCGCCTCCTAGAATAGCAATATGCTTTTTGGCCTTCTTTTTCATTAATGATGCGTTAATTTATTTAAGATTTAGATGAATGAACAATAATTTAATCAATATGTTTAGCTAAGTAATAAATTAACAATCCATACAACCTATAGTTTTAAAATCATATTTTTTGCCATTTCTTTAAACAATTTAATTTTAATGAAGTTAACTATAACAACGTTGACTATAAATATTAAAGCAATGAAAAAGAGCATTTTCATTTTAGATGATACCGAAGATATCAGAGAAGTTATTACTCATATTCTTACAGATGAAAATTATGAGGTACAGGGATTTGCTACTGTAGAAGAATTTAAAAAGGGAATTTTATTTGCCCAACCAGATCTTATTATACTTGACGTGATGTTACCAGATGGTAATGGTATAGATGTTTGCGACGAACTAAAAGATAATAGACGCACGCAACATATTCCTGTATTAATGATGTCTGCAAATGATTACTACAGTAATGCTAAGCAAAGATGTGAAACTGAAGATTTTATAAATAAACCCTTTGATGTTAACGATTTCATTGCAAGAGTAAATGATCATTTACTCTAAATGCTACTTAGTTTGGATTAAGCTATCTCAATCCAAACTGGGCAATGATCACTTGTTTTTTCCCAACCTCTTACATGTTTATCAACTGCAGCACTTTTAAGTTTGGTTTTTAAATCTGGACTTAATAGAAAATGATCAATTCGTAAACCAGCATCTCGTGCATATGCATTACGAAAATAATCATAAAAAGTATAAATCTTTTGGTCTGGATACAATGTTCTAATGGCATCGGTCCATCCTTGAGCTATTAAATTTTTAAAAGCCAAACGAGTTTCTGGTCTAAATAAGGCATCATCTACCCAACGCTCAGGTTTGTAAACGTCCAATTCTGTTGGCATTACATTATAATCACCTACCAATACCACTGGTAAATTGTAAGTTAATAGATTGGCTGCATGCGTAGTTAATCTTTCAAACCACCGCAATTTATAATCGAATTTTGGTCCAGGTGCTGGATTTCCATTTGGCAAATAAAGACAACCAATAACAATACCATCAATTATAGCCTCAATGTACCTGCTATGCAGATCATCCTCTTCTCCATCAAGTCCTCTCCTTAATTCTTTAATTTCTTTATTTCTAGCTAAAATAGCAACTCCATTCCAGCTTTTCTGTCCGTGCCAAATTGCATTGTAACCAGCATCGTTAATAGCCTGTAAAGGAAACTTTTCATCAGGTGCTTTAAGTTCCTGCAAACAGACCACATCTGGTTTTGCCTCATCAAGCCATTTTAACAATACAGGTAATCTGCCATTTACCCCATTTACGTTGTAAGTTGCTATTTTCATTTTAAATTAATCGTCATGTTGCGGCTTAGCAAAATCACCCAAAAATCCTTTTCCATCATTGTCATTTGCAGATTCGTCTTCACTGTCTTCTTTTTCTTCAGGCGGAAGATTTCCTGCAGCATTACCAGCAATATCATTTTGAAGATCATCTGTTTCTTCCTCGTTTTCTACTTTATTCCTTTCATTGTTAAGATTGGGATTATTTTGATTTTCATTCCAGCCTATTGGCTCATTTTCTATTGGTAATATAGGTTTAGATTTTAAATTTATAACTAAATAATTAACATCAGTAATGAAAGATTGTTTTTGAATGTTCTTAGACAGATTGATGAGGAGCTATGCCTTAAACAAATATTAATAGCGTATCTTTGCAAATAGAAAATCAAACCCTACCTTCCTTAAATTTTCTAATGTTACAGCATAGCTTTATCTATCATTAGCTATTCAACATTATTTAGAGGTAATTTTAAAAATACAGTTATGAATGCAAAAGAAATTCAATACCAAATTGGACTGTTCCTTTTTCAATTAAATAACACTTCAGATGAGAGTGGATTTAAAAGTGATGAAAAATGGGATTTAAAACTGACCAATGAAATTGATATGAAAAAAATAGTAAAGGATTACAAACCTGCTATTGCAACACAAATTCCAAAGGGAATAATTGTTGAAGTTTATCAATCTATTAGAACAAAAATGAAGCAAGCAGAAGATATGGAAATAGCTTTACTTGATAAAAAAAGCATTGAGCGTTTAGAGCTAAATTACATAGTGGCTTATAATGCCAACAGGCCTATCAGGTAAATGATTTTACTAGAATAAAAAAAGCCAGTGTAAATTCACTGGCTTTTTTTATTAATTCGATAATTCTTGATGCAAGACCTCTACTTCCTTTAAAGCATCTAATATACCAGCCCTTTGTCTAATGAGCAATTCTAAATGATCTGCATGATTTTCGTAATCTTTAATGCATTGGTCATATTTATCTAATGCCGCTTGCTCACCTGTTTCTATAGCACTAAGCACCGAAGTTTCTTCTTTGCTACTTAAGGCTTCTTTAATGCCAATCCAAGTACGGTGTAAAAACCCTAAAATCCCACCTTCTTCATTATCAGATACACCTCCATGTTTTAAAATATGCGCTTTTAATTCTTGTTCGTATACAAATCTCTGAGTAGCATTTTTTAAAAATACACCTTTTAAGGTTGGGTTTTCAATTACATCTGCTGCAGATTGGTATCCCTCTTTGCCATCGTTTACAATGCTAATTAGGCTCTTTAGATCTGCTATTATATCTTGATTATTTTCCATAATGTTATTTTTGTGCTATAACTATATTTTGGCAGAAAAGGTTTTTATTTATTTAAGGTTATAACTGTAAATAGTGCTTGTATATCTAACGCTCTAAAGAATTAGAGAATTGATAAAACAATTGAACCTAAACTTAGTTTAAGTATTATGGAACCATTTAATATCAAAATTAACCACAATCAACAGGAAATTACATTAACCATTTTACCAGAAAAAGATTACTTTAAAATCGTTTATTTTGGAGCAATAGTGGGTGCTATTAAACAATTAGATCATGATTGGGAATTAGTTGCAGAAGATGAAATTGAACCTGGAATTTTACCCCTTTATGATTACAAGCAAAGTTACTCGGATGATCAACCTAAAGTAGTTTTAAATTTACCTGAAATTAATCAGATTGCTGGAGAAATTGAAAATGTAATTTATTAAAGACCGCTTATAGTATCAGCATATCTTATCTACAATTGTTTAATAATTTGAAGCTAAAGAATGAATGCCATAACGAAAGTTTCAATTCTAACCTTTGCAACTTCGGCGATCACCAAAAATATTGGTTTTATGACTGGGTAACGAACTTTGTTAAGAAATGTTTAAGATATTATAAAAACCAACAATTTTTGAGGCTTTTTGTGGATAATCCACAGGCTGTGCAAAAGTTTTCAGGTTACTTAAACTAACAAAATGCTAAATTGTTATCAGTAAACAAAAGAGATAAAAAAGTCCTGTGAACGGGTGATCCGTGAAGGGCAGGCACACCATAATAGTTAAAGCCCTTGATTTAAGCAAGGGCTTTTTTATTTTTCAGCAAATTCTTGGGCATAAAAAAAGGAAGGAAATTATAAAACTCCCTCCCTTAACTTAAACCAATTAAACTTATGATAATTTTTTTATGGGTATAAATTGGTTAGCAATAGCTACTACTTGTGCTCTTGTTAACGGTTCATCGAAACTTTCTGAAGCATGAGTTTGCGTTACTGCAGAACCATTAATGCCAACAATATTAATAGTTGCTTGTGTAGTTAACTGTTCGCCTGCATAAACTGCATCTACAGCTGCTATACCAGTATCATTACCGTTTGCAGTATAGGCTATCCATGGTTTTAAACCACTAGCACCTGTAACATTAGCCGCAACCATTTGTCGCAAATGCGCTGCGTGACGAGCTTCAACACCATGTATTTGTAAAGCCGTAGTTAAAAATGGACTGCGATTTAATACACCAGCTTGTCCTTTATAAGCTCTAACACCTGTATCTTCAAATGCTAACGCAACTTTTAAGAAAGTTTGGTAGTTTGTAAATACATCAGCAAAAGCACCACCTGCTGTAAAATCAAAGTCACTTTGTACTAAAACTGGCCTAGCACTAGCTCCAAGAGCACCCGCTAATAACTTAACATGGGCATCTTCATGGTTACGTATGGTGGTAATTGCAGCTAATGGGGCGCCTGCAGGAATTGGTGGAGCAGGAGTACCTGTTAAAGCACGGTTATAAAAGTGGTATTCTAAATATTCTAATGACAGTGCAAAGTTTAACACATCAACTACTGCTGTTGGTGTGGTTTGTCCATAAGCTTTTTGGAACATTGAACCTAAAGCCAATGGCAATGATGCAACAGCTACTTTTTTACCTACGTTAAAAAAGTCCTTCATTGCTTTACGTCTCGGATTTAATCTTTCATAGATCTCACCGTCAACTTTTTCTATTTCTTCTATTACATTTAAGATATTCATGATTGCTGAGTTTAAGATTAAAGATTAATTACGTTAATTTGAGTTTTAATGTATTTTCCTGCAATACCTAAAACCTTGTCCGGAGTTAAAGCTCCATCAAGTGCTCCAGCTACATTTGCCCCAAGTGGAGTTAAGGAAGGTATATCAGCAAAAGTTCCATTAGAAATAATATCACGGATATAAGCTGCATGACGTGCTTCTACAGAAACGATTTTACCTGCTAATAATAAGTAATCATTGTTTACAATACGAACACCAGCACCATTATATGCTGCAACACCCAAATCTTCGAAAGCCATAGCTGCACCAAGTACGCTTGTGCGGCTAGTAAAATCTATACTCGAAAAATCAACAGCTAAACTACCTATAGCAGCAGCACCTAATGCATTTTTAAAAAATTCTCTGTGCGCAATTTCGTGATATTGGATATCATTAAAGTAATTTCTCTCTGCTGTACTGAAACCAGATGGTGGTGCAGAAGCTACTTGGATATAAAATGCTGCTTCTAATTGCTCTAGGGCATAAGCATAATTTAAAACTCCAAAATCATCTTTAAAATCTAGCGTAGTACCTGTAAGAGGTGGGTTTACGCGATCTTTTCTACAGCCTGCCGCTGTTAAAGCTACAACCGCTGCTCCTGCTCCTGCATATTGCAAGAAAGAACGGCGCTGTAGTTTAGCTTCCAAAATAGTACTTTCATTGAGTACATCTTGTTGTTTTTCGTTTAAATTTTCCATAAAAATGAATTTTATTTAAGTTTCGGTTATAAGGTCTTATATGCTTCACATACGACAGAAAAAATGCTTTGGTTTTTAGGAAGTAGCTAGAAAACGTAATTATTTCACTCCTTTTTAGAATACACTGATTATTAAGCATTTACAATTCGCATTCTTAGCAGGAATATCCGGAACAAATCACCAACTTATATGTTGCAACATCATAATCATTTGATATCATTGAAATGCTAGCCCTTATACTTCCCCTTCTGAAAGCTGATTACCAAAGTTTAAGGTTAGTTAAACCTCCTTCAATTGAGGAGATTTTAGTTGCTGATTTAAAATCAGGTAATCCATTAGCCATTAAAAGGTTGTACAAGATGTATGCTCCAGCTTTAAATGGGATTATTAAAAGAATAATAAAATTTGATGAAGTGGCTGAAGATATTTTACAAGATACTTTTGTTAAAATATGGAAATCCATAAATCAATATGATTGTTCAAAAGGCAGGTTATTTACATGGATGGCTAATGTTGCAAAAAATCTTGCAATAGATCAACTTAGAAGTAAAGCACATTTAAATTATAGTAAAACAGATGATCTCGGTGAAATTCCAATTGAAATTATTGATCATAAGACTTATGTGCTGATTAATTTAGAAACCATTGGCATTAAACAACTTCTAACTCGTCTAAATGCCGATGAGCAAGAAATTATTAACTTAATTTATTTTAAAGGATTTACCCACGTTCAAGCCGCAGAAATACTTAATACCCCATTAGGCACTATTAAAACTAAACTTAGATTGGCCATATTAAAGCTTAGAAAATATTTTAACTGAGCTTAATTATAACTAAAATTTAAGAAACTTCACTATAATTCATACTCAAAACTAAGCTTCTATGGACTACAATCACTGTCTAATATTTGTAAATCCTGATTGTTTTTTAGGAATCTTACCCAAAAGACAAAGGAGGTTTACTGCGATAAACACCTAATATTCAACGTATAAATACGCTAAATACGGCAAAATAAATTTTATTTTTTTTATATTATCTGATTTAGATTCCAATAAAAACTACTTTCTTTTAATAATTACGCTATGCCAAAAAAAAAATAATTAATAGTTAAACTTTTTTAACAGTAATCCAATAACATCCCACCATGAACATGGTATAAAGTTTGAAGTCAATAATTTGTTATCGGATCTCTGAAAAACTAAACTATCTAAAAATGGCAACAGAAACATTAAACTTCGATTCAATGATTATTCCTTATCGTGCTAAACTTAAGGCTTATGCAATGGGCTTTACCAACGATGAAGAAAACGCTAACGATCTTATTCAGGATACACTTTTAAAGGCATTTACTTATTTTGCTAAGTTTAAACCTGAAACTAATTTTAGGGCGTGGTTATTTACTATTATGCGCAATACATTTATTAATGATTATCGCAGAAATACCAGAGTCCAAAAGGTTTTATCTACAACTGATGAAATTTCATCAAGTCAGTTACTACATAGTGCATCTAGAAACCAAGGTGAGCAAAAATTCATTAATGGCGACATTGAGAAAGCCTTAAGTTCATTACCAGCCAACTTGTATGATCCATTTATGAGGTATTTCGAAGGCTACAAATACCATGAAATTGCAGAGGAATTTGATATGCCAATTGGTACTGTGAAAACAAGAATCCATTATGCCAGGTTACATTTGAAGAAATACCTTAAGGTTTACGAAGAATTAAAATGTAAGATTTCTTAACAAACCCTATACTTATACTAAAGATAATCATCTACCTAGGAAAGCCTCGTTAAAAAACGAGGCTTTCCTTTTATATCCCTAATATTTTTAATAATTATAGAATAATTTTATCTTTGTCCCGAGAGCGTTAATTTAAACGGGGACACAGGGTAACAACTGCGTCTCCGTTTTTCTTTTTATAGCGTTAGAGACTTCTAGCTATGTTAAGACCTTATTCTTAAGCAAGCTTTTATTTAAAAATATATTAAATGCTGTTTTAAGTCCATTAGCTATAAGAAGTAGTTTGTTTAGCATGTTTTTTCTTTATATTTAATCTATCTATACTAACTTACTTTATCGATTAAATTTGGTTAGGTAATCATTTAATGATTATCTTAATACACTTATGGTTTTTATAGATGTTGTGCATTTTTATGCTAACATATCCAAAATAAAAATCTACCATAATCTTTATTTTATGAAAATTATACCACTTGACAAGATCATTTGTCGTACACCTGCTTTTGGTATTAATCAAACCATTGAAGAGGTATGGGAAGAATTAAAACTTAAAATTGAAGAATCATCACCTGGATTTCATTCCGTAATTAAAACATTAAAAACTAGCGAGTTAAATCAACTTGATGAAAAAGCCAAGTATACCATTTGGAAATACTTTAATAGAGCAAAGTTTAGGTCTACCCCATTTGGTTCTTTTGCAGCCATTTTAAATGTAAAATTGTCATTTGCCGAAACTAAAAATCTTGTAATTACTAAAGATATGTTCCAACACCATTGGATAAATTGGGATCAAAAAGAGAATTACCTAAATAATAATGTATCAAATATAAATTACATATGTAGCAATTCTTCTATTTACCTAGTTGAAGATGAAATCAGATACCTTAAAACTTCAGCCGATACATTTGAACTTGCTGCTGTAACTGCGTTGCCAGAGCTCAATACAATATTACTTAACTGTAAAATAAAAACCAGTTTAGGAAGTATTTATGAGCTTATGAAAAATGTTTTTAATATGGACAAGAGGAGTACAAAACATCTATTACAACAATTGGTGGATTTGCAGTTATTGCATACAGATTTACAAGCCAACATTACAGGTGAAGATTATTTCACTAAACTACAAATCGCATACCCAAAACAGGCGAGGAATTACATCATTGCAGAAAGAGCATTACTACAAGGACATTTTGACGGAAAATTATTAAAGTCTCTTCCAGAAATGATTGCTTTTTTTACCAAATGTTTTAAAGTGCCTCAAAATACTGATCTGTCAAATTTTAAAAGTGAGTTTGTCAAAAGATTTGAACATAAGGAAATGAGTTTAGCTCAGCTGATGGATCCTGAAATAGGGATTGGTTATGGCAATTTAGCGCAATTGAGTGGTACAGACATATTGGTTGATGAAATAAAGAATTTGAAAGGTAACATACTAGAAAAACAAATTAACTATGGGAAGTTGCAACAATTCTTATTGAAAAAAATGCTAGCAAATGTAACTATAGATTTAAATGAATTTGAGGTTGAGGAGAAAGGTAACTCAATGTTACCAAATACTTTTAGCTTGATTTTTCATTTATATCATGGCAAGCCTGTTTTAGCACATACTGGTGGCAGTACTGCAAACGCTTTGTTAGGTCGTTTTACAATAGTTAATCAAGAATTTGAAAATGATGCAAGAGCAATTGCAGATTTAGAAATGAATGCCAATTCCAATGTATTATTTTTTGATATCGCTTACCAAGCAGAAAATAAAGTAGATAATGTAAATAGAAGAAAACAATTATACCCATATGAACTACCTATTTTAACTTGGTCTGACACGAATAATCCATTAGATTTAAACGATATTTTAGTTGCTGTTGAGCAGAATGAAGTGATATTAAAATCGAAGAGTTTAGGCAAGAGGTTAATACCCAGAATTCCATCTGCTTATAATTATACGCGTTCAGATTTGGCTGTTTATCGATTTTTATGTGATATCCAATGTCAAGGTCTGTTGACTAGCTTTAATTTTAAATTGCAAGATTTTTTTCCGGGTTTAGTATATTATCCCAGAGTTAATTTTAAAGAGATTATCATTTCCCCAGCTATGTGGCTTTTACCTTCATCAGCGCTAAATGATATAACAAGCATTAGCAATTGGTTAGCAGCTCAACACATAGACAAGATATTTAAAGTTGGTTATGCAGACCAATCTTTAAGTTTCGACCCTAAAAAAAAAGAGGATCTATGGGCATTGTTAAATTATAGCAAACAGCAAGACGAAATTTACATTACCGAAGCCTTATTAGCTGAGGTAGATTATATTAAAGACGAAGAAAATAATCTTTATTCTCCTCAATATATTGTAAATTATTACCATCAGGATAGAGTTTATAACCCTAGTTCTCCAAAGCCAAATGAACCTGTTCAATTCTACTTACCTGGTTCTGAATGGTTATATTTTGAAATTTATTGCCATCCAGCTAAAAGCAACTCGATTTTACTTGGCTTAATTAGAAACTATTTAAATATCAATAAAATACACCTAAAAAAATGGTTCTATATCCGGTATACAGACCCAAAACCGCACATTCGTTTACGTTTGCATTTAAAAAATACCAACTTAGGGTTTATACTAATCCAAGCATTACAAAAATTAGTAGAACCTGAAATGCAAAAAGGCTTAATTACTGATTTTAAACTGCAAACGTACCACAAAGAAAACCAACGCTATGGTAGCAAAAAAATAGATTTAATTGAGCAATTTTTTAAGGAAGATAGTATTTATGCACTCTTCCTAGTTAAACATTCTACCTCCGATTATCAGTTGATGATAAACGCAACACATGTAGTAAAGGAATTATGTGAACTTTGTTTTGAAACTTTGGAAGAGCAAATTTCATTTGTTAAAAAAATGGCTAAAAGTTTTGCAGAGGAAATGAATTTAGAGGCTACAAGTTTTAAAAAAATAAATACAAATTTTAATCAATTAAAAGGAAATTTAGCTAAAGAAATTATTCAACGACCAATTGGTATAAATAAAAAATGGAAAAATTTATTTAGTAAACTAATGGTTAGTTGTGAAGACCAAGCTGTTAAACAAACATTATTAGCAGATTTAATACACATGCACATCAATAGACTTTTCCTTGCTGACCAAAGAATATATGAAACGATTATATACCATTATTTAATAAGGATATTACATACTAAATTGGCAATTTCAACAGTTTAACAGGTATTTCAATATTCGCCTTGAAATGTTGATCTATACTTTGGTATTGAAACGAAACTTCATTGCCATAGGCATAACATAACCTTTTGTGAATGTTGTTTAGCCCAGAATTTGTGGTATTTTTAACTTTATGATGGTTAATTAAATTTACAGTTTGAATTTGGAGCAATTCATTAAGAATGCTTAAATTAATGTAGGCAATATCATCATCATCACTGATATCACCATGTTTAAAAATATTCTCTACTAAGGTGAGTAGTACTAGGGGGATCAGTTGCAAATGTTTTACATCTTCAGTGTAAGAAAAATAGACATTTAAATCATTCGTTTTACGGATTTGATAAAGGTATATTAGATTTTCTACCTGTTCTATTTCATCAGCCAAATAAATGGTATTTTCCATTTCATCAGAATCGATAGCATAACGCATCATTTGAGACAACCTAATTACTGCCTCTCCAGCAATTTCTGAATGCATATTTACCTTATGGTAGATAAAATCAAGTGTATTGAATAAAAAATGAGGATTAATCTGTGCCTTCAAAAACGCATTTTGAGCAATAATTAACTCTTGTTCTGTTTTTTGTTGCTGGATAACTTTTTCTAGCTTTTCTTTTTCTAGTTCTTCCGTTTTCTTTCTTTGGCTTAAGAAGTTACTTAGGAAATAATAACCTGTAGAAAAGCCTAAAAAATAAATACCCCTATATAAATTTCTTAATATAAATGTCGAATCTAAGTTATGCTTTCCTTTTACCTCAATTAAATTTAGACCAATCAGTATTAAATCAGCTGAATAATTAAGTAAAATATAAAGTATAATTTGAATAATAATAATGAAAGGGAGCCTCCAAATCACATTTGTTTTATCTCTAAGTGCCCAGGCTAAAATAAAGTTAGCGTGTACATAAAAAATTGAGACGATAACAATATAGTGAGCAATGTAAATTATTGGATTACCGTATAGATTAAAAAGAAGACCGATAACAACAGTTTCATATAGCATGAACAAGGCCCAAACTATAAAATGAATTTTATATTTTTTTATCCAGTTTAAACTATTTTTCAGCATAATCTACGGTTTCGAATAGAAAAATATCCCTTCTGTATAACTTGTTTCACTTCTAAATTTCATCGTCCTAAGTTTCATAAAAATTTAAACAATATGAAACAAAAAGCTCTTAAAATTAAATCAAGTGTATTATTCACTTACAAACAAAGTAGTTCTAAAATCGGCAAAGGCGAAACAGAACCAACTACCAGTATGACAACAATAACTACTACGTTAACCGGCATACTTAAAAGGTAGGTAATCGCTTGGCAATCAAAGCGGGATTACGGTTGTTTTCCCGCTTTGATTAACCTATTTGCTACAAATACATTAAATTCTTTACGGTAATTCTCACCAACAGTTAGTCGGATGCCATTCGTCATCTTAACTAAATTTCCGTCTATGGTTTCAATTTGATCTTGGTTGATTACAAAACTTCGATGCAATTGCATGAAATTAGGCATTTCATGCAATATTTTAGCAATTTCAGTTAATGACATATATGTTAATACCTTTTTTGTGGTAGTATAAATCATAATGTAATTTTGCTTGCTTTCTACAGCAATTATATCTTCATATTTGATCTTTAATATCTTTAAATCATCTTCCCTACTTTTCACAAAGAAAAAATTTTCCTTAATTGATTTTTCAGCAAAATTTTGACTACCTTTTTCTTGTGCCGGAAATAATTTATTTATAGTAATTATAAACTTACCTAATGAATAGGGTTTTAACAGATAAGCATCGGCATTTGCCTCAAATGCTTCATAAGCATATTTAGTATGTGCTGTGGTAAAAACAAGTTTATTGGTTTTACTTCTGATCTCTTTAGAAAGTTCTATCCCATTAATTTTAGGCATATCTACATCTAAAAAAATAATATCTATTGGCTCATTGCTATTAATTTCTTTTAATGCAATAAGTGGATCAACATAACTTTTTAACAAAGAAAGTTCAGGCATTGCATTAATGTATCCTTTTAATCCCTCAATGGCATGTGGTTCATCATCAATTATAATACACTTGTACATCCTAATTTTCTAGTTATACCAATATGTACAAAAATGATGATTTCTCCAAAATAAAATAATTATCTTGAAAAGAAAATTCACCTGTTCATATAGAAAATCTAAAGGTTCAAATAGATTTTAGGCAAAATCAACCTGTAAGATGAACCGCTAAATCTACCATTTGTTTCACATGATGCATTTCATTAGTAATCAATAATTTTTTATTCTTTTTCTGCTTGGTGCGCTTTAACTGATCTTTAGAAATTAACTTAACTACATCTAATTGATAAAGCTCTGATAATTCGAAAAGTTTAGATAGTGGGGCTTCTACTAGGTTTTTCTCAAACCTAAGATAGGTTGGCCTACTAATGCATAAGTAATTTGCCAGTTCTTGCTGGCTTAAGTTTTTCGATTTTCTTAAATCTTTTAAAATATATCCAAATTGAATTTTCATACTGTATCTATTGATTAGGGCACTTTTTATTCTTTGAATATGATCAATGTTCATGATCTTTACATCTTCCTTATACGAACAGGGCGATATTCTATACAAACAGGACTAAATTCTACACGAACCCTTACAATACTGATGAAAGTCATTTAGTATAGAAAAATTATCTATTTTTGCTGATTAGGCTATAAGAGAATAAAGAATTGACAGATAACGTAATATTAGTAGATCAAAACGATAAAGAAATTGGATCGATGTCTAAAATGCAGGCGCACTTATCTGGCACTTTACATCGGGCTTTTTCAATTTTTATATTTAACAAAAAAGGTCAATTGCTCTTACAACAAAGAGCTTTAGGCAAATATCATTCAGGTGGTAAATGGACGAATACCTGTTGTAGTCACCCAAGGATTGGTGAAAAGACTATTATTGCAGCAAATAGAAGGCTACAAGAAGAAATGGGTATGGAGTGTGATTTAATATATGGCTTTAGCTTTTTATATAAAGCTGATGTAAAAGATGGACTTTTAGAGCATGAGTATGACCATGTCTATTTTGGCTCTTCAGACGATAAACCAACTTTAAATCCAGATGAAGTATCAGCTTATAAATATATTGATTTGGATATTTTAGTAGAAGATCTCCGACTACATCCAGATCTTTATACAGAATGGCTAAAAATCTCTTTTGATCAAGTGTTAGCAATTTACCGTACAAAACTAACACAAGAAAATTAGGGGCTTAACAAACTCAGTTAGTGCTGCTATTTATTACTAGTTTATAACCCTTACTATGTATATTTTTGAGTTGGATAGATATATCTCCTTCTAATTTCTTCCTCAACTTAGATATAAACATGTCTAGGCTCCGGCCAACAATCACACCTTCATCTTCCCATATCTCCTTTTGGAGTCTGCTCCTTTCTATGATCACATTTGGCGAACTTGCTAAAATCAGCAGTAGCTTTGTTTCCTTTAGGGTAAGATCTATTGTATTACCTGTAAAAACGAGTTTTCGATCTTCTACATTAAAAAGTGTATTGCCTATTTCTAACTGCCCAACCTCATTACCAGTTTTAATCTTCTGGTTTACTCCTCTAGATCTAACAAATAGTAACCCTAAAAAAGCAAGTAAGGGAATCCCACCAATCAGATAGCTTTTCTGTGAGGTAGTCATGCCTATCTTTTGAAACTCAATTTCTATAAGGTAACAACCCTTTGGTTGTATCCTACTGGTACAAGGCACTATATCACTCTTTTCATTACCAGATATTACATAACCGAAAATCACACCAAACCCCGAGCAATTTCTTACATTAACTATGTAGTCTGTAGCAAGCTGATCTTTTGCAAGTGCACTCTTTACAATCTTTACTAGCGAATCTGGCTTGAAACTAAACTCGTTTTCAAATCTGATTTGGTATTCATTTGTCGCAATTCTTTGGACTGGTAAGACTCTTGAGGTACTATCTCCTGAATGTAGCAACAGCTCATGTCCAATCTTTCTCAATAGTATTTGCTGTCTAGCTAACTCAAAATCTTTGTCATTGTTTAAGTTAAATGCTACAGAAGCCATTGCTGATAGTATTAAAACTATTAACCCAACAAGGTATTTATTTTTAGAATCAGAACGTGTTTGATAAGTTGCCATAAATGTTCTTATTGATTTTTACAAAGTTTACATTTTTTTTTACAATATCTATCATCTAAAATTTAATCTTGATCTATAGGTTTACAGTTTTAAACCCATAAAATCATGATCAATAAAACTACACTTATTTTGCTATTGTGTGTGCTTTCTCTTTCTGTAAAGGCCCAAAACTATTTATTAGATATTAAAAAAAGTAAAATCTTATGGAAAATAGAAACAGTAGGAAAGCACAATGGTTACATACTTTTTAGTTCTGGAAAATTAAATTATTCGGGGAAAGGCCAGCCCACTACAGCATATTTCACTATAAATATGAATGGTATGCGCAGTATGGATCGCCCAACAGCTAAAGGAAGAGAGAAAATTGATATCGAGTTAAGATCACCAGGCTTTTTTGATGTAAATATTCATCCAACTGCTACAATGGATGTCAAGCAAATTTTGCCTACTCCTACTCCTCTAATTTACAGAGTGAGAGGAAATCTGACAATTAAGGGGATTACCAATCCCATTGAATTCACTGCTGCTATTGTTAAAAAGGGTGAGGTCATTACAGTTAAATCCAATCTTACCATAGCTCGTGCAAAATGGAAAATAGACCTACAAGAGAAACCAAAAGATCATGACTTTTTTGCTACCATAAAAGATAAAATGATGCCAGAAGACATTATGATTACTTTAGATCTTACTTTCCATAAATAAAACTCTATTTTTCTATGAAGCGGAGCCTTAATACTAAGGCTTCGTTTATATTGCTTTTATATTTAAGCCAGAAATAGCTAGGCATTCATGGCTTCGGCTTAAACAAATCCTATTATTACAATTCTTTGCTTCCCCCTACATTAAGGGTTAAATATTTTTAACAAATTACTTTGTAATTCAAAGCGCTTTATTATATTTGACCTATAATACCAATTTATGAGTGATTGGATAGAGAAAATAAGAAAGCTAAGCTCCCTATTAAAAATAAAAATTCGGTCTTCCATCACATTTTTTAAGCTGTTCGTCACATTTAATTTGGAAAAATAAAAAAACTACGTATACTTGTGTATTATTTAACTAGTACACTAACAAGTAGACACACGACAAATCCAAAACCAAACAAATATGAAGACTTTAATTTTTTTAATTTGCTGCATTTGCTTCAACTTCGTTGCAAAAAGCCAAACTAATCCGCCATTACAAATCAGCGGAAAAATAATCGACTCATCGGCCAATAAAGCAATTACCTATGCCTCAATTCTATTAAAGAATGATAAAAAGGTTCAGTTAAAATCTGTTGTAACCGGAAAAGATGGTTCATTTTCGCTTACCGGTCTTTCAACTGGCAACTATTTGTTAGCCATTGTTTATGTTGGCTACCAAACAAAAGTAGTTCCTGTGGCACTTGGCACAACTTCTATAGTTTTAAATAACATCTCGCTAATGGCCACTCCCACTCAGTTAAAAGGAGTAACGGTTACTGCAGATCGTCCGTTAATAAAGCAAGAGATAGACCGTATTTCTTATGATGTTAAAGCTGATCCTGAGAGCAAAGTGAACAATGTGTTAGAAATGATGCGAAAAGTACCAATGCTGTCTGTTGATGGAGATGAGAACATTCAGTTGCAAGGAAACAGCAATTATAAAATTCTAATTAACGGTCGTCCATCTGGCATGATGGAAAGAAACCCGAAAGATATTTTAAAAAGTATGCCAGCTTCTAGCATTGAAAGAATTGAAGTAATTACTACACCACCAGCAAAATATGATGGAGAGGGTTTGGCTGGAATCATCAATATCATCACCTTTAAAAAAGCAGATAACGGAACCAATGGTACTATAAACGTAAGTGAACGTTTTCCTGTTGGTGGACCTGGTATTGGAGGCTCATTTACTTTAAAATCTGGAAAGTTTGGCATTGCAACAAACGCAGGTGGAAATTTAAATAGTACGCCCCTATTGAACAATAGTAATTTAAGAAATACCCTTGGAGCCAATGAGACCAAATTATGGCAAACCGGAAATAAAGATTTTTCTGGAAAAAGTGGCTATATAGGTACCGAATTAAGTTTTGAAATTGACAGTCTGAACTTAATTTCAGCGCAATTTAACTACAATGCTAATGACAATGAGAGTTTAAGCAATCAATATTCAACCTTAAATAATTTAAATCAAGTATTACATACTTATGAGTTACGAAATAATTTAGCTGGTTCAGGAAATGGTGTTGATGCAGCCTTAAATTATCAATTGGGATTTAAAAAAGACAAAAATCGTTTGTTAACCTTTTCTTATCGTTACTATAAATTTACTAATGATCAGTTTAACAATGTTGGAATATTTAATCAGGTAATTAATCCTTCTCCAAACAATCCCACTCCAGAAGCACTGAAAGATTATCAACAGCAAAACTCTGGAGGCTCATCTGAACAGACAGTACAAATTGATTACGTATTACCGATTAAAAAATTAACAATCGAAGCAGGTGTAAAAGCTATTTTTAGAGATAACAACAGTAATTTCGAGTACTTGTCTTTAAATTCATCAGGTGATTATATTCTTGATCCCCTAAGAACCAATATTTTCGATAATACTCAAAACGTATATGGCATATACAATACCTATCAATTTAATATTAAAAAATGGGGTGTAAAAGCTGGGGTTAGAGCAGAACAGACCGAAATTGATGCTGTTTTTACTAGTTCTAATTTAAATAGAAGCTCATTAAATTTAATTCCTTCAATTTCTGTTAATCGTAAATTCAAGGATATGAGTAGTATCAACTTTGGTTTTACTTCCAGAATCCAAAGACCGGGCATTAATCAATTGAATCCATTTGTTGATCGTTCTAATCCAAATTTCGAATCATCAGGAAATCCGGATCTTAAACCAATGAAAGGGCACAGCATAGAGGTTAATTATAGCAGATTCAAAAAAGCATCATTAAACATAGGCTTCCGTGCACTTCACGGAACTGGAATTATCATGCCGAGTGTAGTAACTGATCCAGTAACCCAAATTACCCGTACTAGTTATGCAAATACTGGAAGTGCTACACTAATTGGTTTAAATGTAAATATTAACTATCCTTTTAGCAGTAAATTAAGAGGGGTGCTTGGTGCAATGGCGAATTATGGTATTGTAAAAGCAGAAATTAATGGCGTTGATTTAGATAAGCAAGGGTTAATGAGACGTGCATTTACATCTTTAACTTATCGCCCAAGCAAAACTTGGCAAGCTACTGCTAGTGTAAATTACAATGGGCCTAATTTATCTATCCAAGGAACTTCAAATTCTTTTGTTTTCTCTTCATTTAGCTTAAATAAAGATTTGTTCGACAACAAATTGACCCTTTCATTTGCAGCAAATAATGCCTTTAACAAATACAGAAAAGCTATCAATTATACCAATGGACCAAACTTTATCCAAGAATCATACAATCAAAACTATCAGAGAAATTTTACCACTAGCTTAAATTATCGTTTTGGTAAATTGAAGGATTCCATTAAGAAAAATAAAAAGGGTATTAATAATAATGATGTATCTGAAGGTTCAAGCCTTTAAGCTTACCAACCAAACAAATTAAAGATGAACGATAACTATATCATTAAAACAACAGGGCTAGAACATCGCCATACCAAAGGGGTAAAAACCTTAACCGACATTAACCTAGCAGTTAAAAAAGGAGAAATTTACGGCTTTCTTGGTCCAAATGGGGCTGGTAAAACCACCACTTTACGCTTGTTACTTGGCCTATCGAAATTACAAACTGGTAAAATTGAAATATTTGGACAAGAATTTGGCACTAATCGCATAGAGATTTTAAAAAAGATTGGCTCATTGATAGAAACTCCGTCTTTGTATGGACATTTGCGAGCCAATGAAAACTTAGAAGTTTACCGTGAATTGTATGGTGCTTCTAAAGCAAGATTGACCGAAGTGCTAAAAATTGTTGGATTGGATAAAACAGGCAGTAAAAAAGTAAAGCAATTTTCTTTGGGCATGAAGCAACGCTTATCTGTAGCGTTAGCACTTTTGCCAAATCCCGAATTATTGATTTTAGATGAACCGGCAAATGGTTTAGACCCTACCGGAATTATTGAATTAAGGGAATTGGTTAAGAAATTAAACAAAGAAGAAGGGATGACCATTTTAATGTCTAGTCATCAACTCTCTGAAATAGAGAAAATGGTAAGCCATGTAGGAATTATTTCTAAAGGTGAAATCATTTTTCAAGGTTCGTTGCATGCATTAGGGCAGCTACAAAAGAAACAATCTAGCGTACTCATTCATACCTCTGATGATCAACTAGCAATGGATGTGCTTAAAGCTTACACGCCTGAGTATATTGGACATGCCATTTCAATTGCTTACCAAGATGAACAAGAAATAGCAAAAATGAGCCGAGCGTTGCACGAAAAGCAGTTAGATATCTATTTGCTTCATCCGCAGCAAAACAATCTGGAACAATTATTTATGGACTTAACCACACAACACGCATGAGCTTAGCTATTTCTTTAAGATCTGAATTCTTAAAAACCAAACGTTCACCTAGTTGGATCTTAACTTTGGTTATGGCCGCATTTGTACCCTTATTTATGTTATTGGTTATTAAAGAATCGCATGATGGCCATCTATCTGATGATATAGCAAAAATTAGTAAAGAAGGGTGGAATTTTTATTTTTATCAGGGTATTGGCATGATTAGCTTCCTATTCTTACCCATGTTTGTTATTTTAATTAGCACATTATTACCACAGATAGAATATAGAAACCATACCTGGAAACAAGTGTTTGCTTCTCCCCAGTCATTGGGAAAGCTCTATCTATCTAAATTTTTAGTATTTCAGTTCTTTATTTTGGTGTTTTTGATAGCAAGTTTACTTCTCATTGGTATATCGTGCGTATTTTCAGGTATGCTTAATCCAAAATTCAACTATAACTCACACGCTTTAGATTGGCAAAAACTGTTAGCCATTACTTCAAAAACCTATATTGCTATTTTGGCGCTTTCTACAATTCAATTTTGGATGGGATTACGTTTCAAAAGCTTTTTATTACCAATGGGTGTAGGAGTTTTATGTTATATTTTAGGTATAATTAACATGGTTGGCTACCATGTTGTTGATGCTGATAAATATTTCTATACTTTTTCAGGCTTTATTTTCATCAAGCAAAACGCGGCGAAAGTACCTTATGTGTTATGGAGCTCCGCAGCTTATGCAACTGTGATTTTGCTACTCGGTTTTTTAGATTTTAGTAGGGCTAAAGAGCGTTAACTTGCATTCATAAAAAGCACCAACTTTAATTAGATTGGTGCTTTTTTTTCATAACTGTACAAATGATGCAGTTTCTTTCTGTGTGTTCCTTTCCCCTAACTAATTGAAGCTTGCTTTAACAATAACTTCTTAATTAAAAAAAACAAAAATTTAATTAAAAGTTAACATTTTTTCTAATCTTTAGAAAATAATCCAACTTAAAGCTCTTCATGTACAGATTGTTAATTAGTGCACTCCTCGGTGTATTGCTCAACTTATTTCCAACGCATTTATTCGCACAAAAAAATGCGGCTACAGACAGTATCTATGTAGCTCTTCAAAAAATACAAGTAGATAGTATTCGGATCAAAAAAACTAACGAATATGCTTATAATTTGCTAGTTACTAAAAAACCATTGCGCAATGAAATAGCCAATCTAGCTATTAAAAATGCGCTACAATACAACAATCAACACTTGCTTGGCCTTAGTTATTTAACTATTGGTTATGCATATATACTTATTGGCGAATATTCGAATGCCTATCCTTATTACATGCAGGCCTTGGCTGTTTACCAAAAAATTAATGAACCTAAAAATCTATGGCGTGCTCATTTAGATCTCACTTGGATCCAAATCCAGCTCAAAGCTTATGACAATGCCAATCAGTTGATCCAAACCGCTATTGCCATTACTAAAAAAGAAAACCTAATTCCAGAACAAGCCATAAGTTACAACTACGTTGGCATATTAAATGACAGTCAGGGTAAATACGAACTTGCTATTGAGTCTTATAAACTAGCCCTATCTTTAAATGAAAAGAAAGGATTAGAAGGTAATCAAATCAGCACTTTAATGAATCTAGGTATCAGTCAGCGTAGGGCCAAAAAATTTAAAGATGCGCTGGTCTCTTTTGAAAAATCTAAAATTATAGTAGACAAAGGAAATAGTGCTTATTACAAACAAAGTATTTACCAAAACTTAGCCGAATTAACTTTCGAAATGAAGGAGTATGATAAAGCAGAGGCCTATATTTTACAAGCCTTGGCCAACTCTTCTGGCAATAATGAAAGGGTATTAAAAAGAGGTTTATTTAGCAACCTATATAGCATTTATAAAATTAAAGGCGAATACCAAAAAGCATTGGCTTATTCTGATTCTCTCTTTAGAATAGACCAAAGTCTTTATGAGAAAGAAAAAGTAGCCGAAATTTTAAACTTGCAGGCTAAGTATGATACCAAGTTAAAAGATGAAAAAATAGCCAATCAATACGTACTAAACCTACAGCAACAACAGCAGTTGCTATTGAACAAAAAGCTGCTACAGCTAACTTTACAGCAAAAAGAAAACAGCGAATTGTTATTTACCAAGCGCAAAAACGAGCTAGAAAATCAGAAGAAATTGCAGACAGCAGCTATGCAAAAAGACCGTTTACAAGCTAAACTAGACAAACAAACTAGCGAACAACAGATTTTTACACAAAAGCAAGAGATAGCAACCAAAAACAGAATGCAAATCTTTTTTGCTTTGCTTGCTGTAATGGCTATTGGCATTGCCATTTTTATTTTTTACAACCAACGCAAAACCAGAAACCTAAATGCACTTATTACATTGCAGAAGAAAGACCTTGAACAGGTAAATGCCGTTAAGGATCGTATTTTTAGCATCATTGGGCACGACATGCGGGCGCCTGTAAACACCTTAACTTCTTTTAATTACCTACTGGAAGATCATGACCTTTCGTCGGACAAGATTAGGGTTTATGCCGAAAAGATTAGCCAAACGCTCAACCATACTTCAGTAATGATGGAAAACTTATTAAACTGGAGTAGAAGTCAATTACAAGGTTACCAACCACAACTTAAAATGCAACATTTAAAACCTATTGCAGACCAGGTTATAAACACTTTAGCAGTACAAGCTGCTAAAAAAGGCATATATATTACCAATACTATTGATACTGATATGCAAGTTTTCGCTGATGGCGACATGACAGAACTCATTATGCGCAACCTAGTGGCCAATGCCATTAAGTTTACCCCAAATAAGGGTACAATTAACCTAAGTGCATTACAAGATAATAAGCATATCAATTTTAAAATAAGCGATAGTGGTATTGGTATGCCAACAGAAATATTGGCACAATTAAATAGCGATGAAACTACCTATCACCAAACCAGCAGACCTGGCACCAATAAAGAAACAGGAACCGGATTGGGTTTAATGCTCTGCAAAACATTTGCTAATTTAATGGGTGGCAAATTAAAAGTAGCTAGTGAAACGGGTAAAGGTACTGAGGTTGAGGTAAGCTTGTTGAGTGTTGCTGCTTAACATTCATATCGAAGCAACACAGCATACAGCACTGGTAACAAATAATTTGCCAGTACGTATTAGTGAGTGGTCGTTAGAAAGAAAGTGCATAGCTTTTCTCTCTTGCAGTTACATCGAACGTAACGCAGCGATGAGATATCTCCTGTAAAGTACAACAACCTTTCTACCCTATCCTAAATAACTTTACAATTCGTTTGCAATAGCTAATTAAATCAAATGAACTTTTTCTATCAAATCCATTCTTAGTAGGTTTAAAATTATAGTGCTTAGATATGACAATATGGTTGTGTAATTGTTTATCCGCGTTAAGGGCAAGGCCTATCACCACGATATCGAGCACAAGTAAAATAATAATTGCAAAATTAGTAGTGTTCATAGGTCCATTATTAAAATTTTAAAAAGGCCAGTTCTTAAACTGGTAATAGCGTCTGGTAAAATTAAAATAACTTCAGCATAACATTAAATTATCATTATGTTAACAGGCTGCAGGTTTGAAGTATTGGCTTAACTTCTTTATGCAAGCTAATTATATTTGTCAATTTATTGCAAGAATAGTTATTAACGTTTAAAATAAAATTATATTTTATTGCTTATACACTGATAATTAAGCTAATAGCGTAATTCTTTTTTGTGGATTTTTTTGTCGATGGCAATTGTTTTATTGCTAAGCACACTGATAACGTGTAAATGTGTTAAAAAATACATTTTGCTGCTCATTGCATTGATTACGCAGCTGACTATTATTCCCGCATATCTATCTTCTTATCGCATTTACCAAACTTATATCAACGCTAACAAATCACGCTTCGTTAAAGCTTTAAAAATAGACTCTTCTGTTTTAATCAGGTCGCTTGCCAAATCCTTTTTAGTTTCTTGCATGAGCATGATTTTTTCTTCTATAGTATCTGGACAAATGAGGCGAACTGCCATTACATTTTGGTGTTGCCCAATGCGGTAGGCCCTATCTATGGCTTGGTTCTCTATGGCTGGGTTCCACCAAGGATCGATAAGGTAAACATAAGCCGCCTGGGTTAAATTTAAGCCAATGCCCCCGGCTTTTAAACTGATAAGGAATACCCTTATTTCGGGGTTATTTTGAAAAGAATTTACTACCGCTTCTCTGTTTTTGGTTTGCCCAGTAAGGTAAGCAAAGGTAATGTTGCGTTTCGCTAGCTCGTCCTTTACCAAATCTAACATACTTACAAATTGCGAAAATACCAGAATTTTATGGTAGGGCGCCTTGCTTTCTATTTGCTCTAAAAGTACATCCATTTTGGCAGAAGCATTGCCAAAGTATTTTTCTTTGCTGAGTATGGCGGGCGAATTACAAATTTGCCTTAACTTGGTAATGCCCTGCAATACATGCATGCTGCTTTTGGTAAGCTCATCTTCTGCTGTTCCCATTAAATAAGCCCTAATTTCGTTTCGAGCGCTATCATATATTTCACGTTGCTGCTCGCCCATTTCGCAGTAAATTACCATTTCTGTTTTATCTGGTAATTCGCTGGCAACTTGCTCTTTGGTTCGCCTTAGTAAAAAAGGATTGATCCGTTTTTGCAGTTCTGCTGCTCGCCTAGCATCTTTAAACTGATCTATAGGCACCGAATACAATTGTTTAAATTGTTCTCTGCTACCCAACAAGCCAGGGCAAGCAAAAGATAGCTGTCCGTATAAATCAAAAGTATTGTTTTCTATCGGTGTACCTGTCATTACTACCTTGTTGCGCGATTGCAGCAAGCGAACAGCTTTGTAACGTTGTGAATCTGGGTTTTTAATGGTTTGCGATTCATCTAAAAAAATGTAATTGAAGCGGTAATCTTTAATCCATTTAATGTCTGATAGTAATGTGCCGTAAGAAGTAAGGATAACCTCATACTTGCTAAAATTAGCTACAATTTTTGCCCGGTCTGAGCCATAAACGGTTAACACTTTAAGGCTTGGCGCAAACTTTTTAATTTCTTGTTGCCAGTTAAATACCAGCGATGCAGGCACTACAACCAAATTCGTATTGTGCCCTATTTTTTCTCGTTGAGATAAGATAAAGGCTAATATTTGTATTGTTTTTCCTAGGCCCATGTCATCGGCTAAACAACCACCAAAGTTAAATCCATCTAAAAAGTTAAGCCAGTTTAGACCATCTTGCTGATAACCTCTTAAAGTGGCATTAAGTGTTGCAGGCACAGTAACAGCTTCAATGGCCTCGAAAGCTGAAAGTTGGGAGCGGTATAAGGTAAGACGTTCTCTGGTTGCTAAGTCTAATAACTCTTCTTCATACAGTTCTGCTACGGCTGCATAATTGATGTTTGGGGTATGCAGAGTCTCTCCCACAATTTCGCCAGCACCAAAATAACTTTCAAACTTAGCTAGCCATTCATCTGGCAATATGCCTGTGGTACCATCATCTAGCTGTACAAACTTGCTTTTATTGCGGATAGATTTGTGTAGGTGTTTTAAAGAAACGGTTTGTTTATTGAATTTTACTTTTATCGCAGTTTCAAACCAATCTATGCCACTCACCACATTAATAGTAATATTGGCTTGGTATGGGTTTAGTTTATTGTTTTTAAGTTCGTTAAAACCCAAAATGGCAATGCCCTTGCTTCGCCAAGCTTCAAATGCAGTTAAAAACCAGCCTGGTTCTAGAAAGTGCTTGCGGTGCATATAAAAACAATCTGCATGTAGTTGTTCAGCAAATTCGGCAGCCTGTTCTGTGAAGAAAGGATGCATTTTTGCAATGTTGGTAATAAATTGAAGTTCTTTTTGGCTGTCGCGATCTAGGGTAAAAAATTTATCTCTTTTGTCTTTAGCTCTGATTTGTTTTTGGGAGATGATAGGGATTTCTAAAGCTCCGTACCTCATTACAGGAGTAAGTAGCACAAAATCATCAGATTCTGATAGGTATACAATTTCCTCATTGTCTAGGTCGAAACCCTGCTCAACGAGTTGCTTTTGAGTAGCTTTTTTAAGGTAAGCGTAGTTAATTTTAATTTTCTCTTCTAATATCGCTAATACGTTCTGTTGAAAATCTTCGTACTCAGGTCTTTCTATGACTAAGTTGTTGCGATGCTGCTTAAAAAAATCGATTACACTTAAAAAATATGGGTTATCTATTAAGTATAATTGTTCTTTTACCTGCACAAAGTAATGGAAACGAAGTTCGACGTCTTCCATAGCATAGGCTTTGCTATTGAGATGAAGTAGTCCAGATATGGCAAAATTATCTCCCCTTTCGTCTACACTGAGCTCTAAATTTACTTTCAGTATAGAAACCTTTACCGGTACAAGCGAGCTGGCATTTACGGTTGCAGCAGCTTTTTCATCATGTTGGTAAAATTGTAGGTTTAGTGGATTTGCTACGATCACTTTTAAGGCTTCGAGATCAGCGCCTGTTCTGTTTTCGTTGTAATTATTTTTAAAGCTCGAAATGCCAGTATAAAACTTTAGTTCTTCTTGTTTTTCGCTTTTCCAAACAAAGTCAAGCGGATCTAGCGTGTTGATTGGGTTTTTAAGTTTCCCGTTTTGGCTTAATGCAGCAGTTGTCAACTCTACTACTAAATGTCTGTAAAAACGATGCCTACTTAAAATGACCACAGTTTTTAAAGGGCGCTGATCTGCCAAGCCCAAACTGCTGGTTTTGTTTGCCATTAATATAGGCGCAAGTTTACTGTAATCTAGCTTCTCTGTATTAAAATCTTCTTTATCGGGCATCCACTGTATTGATCAGGCCTAAAGATAATACAAATCAAATACTTCTTCAAAGAGTTTGATTTAACATTATTTGCTTGAATAATGTGGGTTAAAATTAGATCTATTTGTTCAGCTCATTAAGTTTCGCCTCAATTGGTTTAAAATAATCTTCGTAATCATCAGCAGCACCCCTTGGTTGTCCGTAACGGTTAACTTTTCCACCCTCATCTTTAGAAAAACTACCCAAATCTTCACCGTTTAGGTTGATATGATAGTGTTGTGCTTCTTTAACCACAATAACATGTGCTAACTTTTGTTTAATGAGGATATCAAAAATAATCTTTTCACCCTTGATGTCACTTTCTTGAATAACTACAGGGGTTACTATTTTGTTGTCTTCTTTCATAACTGTTAATTTTACTGCAAATGAAATTCAGTCTTTAAGGCTCTTGTGTATTGCTCTTTAACTGTTGATGGAATTGAATTTGATCTCTGATAGAATGTAGCAAAGGCAAATCTAATTCACAACCTTGGCTTTCGCACCTGGCATGATCTGTTTCATCAAGTTGGATGGTTCCTATAGTACCATCGTCATCTATTATTTCATAGCGTCCGTTGCCCAATGGCCTAATGGAAAAGAATTTCGCTTGATTGCCATCTGCCACTTCAATTCTGAATTGATTTTCTCGGTTTTCCCCTTGGGTTTCCCTATGGTTAAATTCGTTGTTGGTATCCATAACTAATCTATTGAGCTTTTAAAACAAGCAACTGCACTAATTGTTGTGGTGAAATGAAATAATAATGTTGTAGGCAGGAACACGAATGGTTTATTTTTCTAAACAGCCTTTTTTTGAGTTATGCTGAAAGGCCAATAGTTTATTAAACTCACTTATTATTGGTTTTAGAGGTTTACAGTTTACCAGCTTGTTCGGTACCGCATTTGGTTTAGGGTTATTTGTAGCTTGAGAAAAGATGCTATACTTTTTTTCGAGACATTGGATAGCTTGGTTATCTACAATGTATAGTCGTTGTTCGGTAATATCATCTTTTGTTGCTCCTTCTGCAGTTGCTCCAGAAACAAAGCTCCACGACAGCCTGTTAAGGTAGGCGAAATACAATGTCTTGTCGTTTAAAAAATATTGATCGGTTGCCGAATGGTGATCGTATTCATTGTAATTGTGCTTAATCATTAAAAGTTTACCATTTTCAGAAAAGTAAACAATAGTACCACTCCTCTCGTTATTGCAATTGTATTTAAGAGTTATAGAATCGAGTACGCCATTTTTCAATTTATTTATCGTGGCGGTATAACTCTGCTTAATTTCTACTACGGATTTAGGAATAGGAACTACCTTGTTTAGGCTATTATTTAAGACAGGTTTGTCTTTTGTAGCTGTTTTTATTGGGATAGTATTTTTAACTGGCGATTGCTCTTGACTGCAAGAAACCAACAACAAACAGGAAAGCAAATAAATTATTTTTTTCATTACAGCATGTATATGTGTTATGTAGCAACAATCTCTCAAGCTAATGGTTTGACTAACGTTTTTAAGCAACTGATAAGAGACAGCTTTAGAAGTGTGTATGTAAGTTAAATTAGTTAGTGCTAACGCACCTAAAGCCTAAATTACTCATACCAGAATCGTAGCTACTTTTCATTCTTCGAGCAGTTCTATAGCCAGAACAATAACTTTCATTACACATAAAAGAACCACCTCGTATTACCTTTTTTTGGATTAAAGGCTCGTCTGGGTCATGGCTATCTGAAGGCCCTTTTGGATTGTTTGTGTTTCTCTGTTGCGCTAATATTTTATAATAATCATCTCTATACCAATCTGAACACCACTCCCATACATTACCCGCCATGTCATAAAGCTTGTATCCGTTTGGATCGAAAGATTTAACCGGGGCTAGGTTTACATAGCCATCACGTTTTGTATTTTTATCTGGAAAGCTGCCGTCCCATGAATTTGCTTTAGGTTTACCAGTGTTTATTGATTCATTACCCCATGGATAAATGTTGTTTTTTAGACCACCTCGGGCCGCATATTCCCATTCAGCTTCGGTAGGTAAACGCTTACCAACCCACTTACAATAGGCCATTGCGTCATCCCAGCTCACCTGGATAACTGGATAGTTTTCTGTTCCAGCAATACCACTTCCTTTACCATTTGGATGTTTCCAACTGGCGCCGGGCACCCAACTCCACCATTGCCCGTAATCATTTAATTCTACCAGATGAGTTGGAGGTGTAAAAACCAAAGATGAAGGTACAAGAAGACTATCTGCCGGTTTGGGCGTTCCTGGTGGCAATTGTTTTTTAAGTTCTTCCCAATCTGGTTTCTGTTCGGCAGTTGTAATATAACCAGTTGCCTTTACAAATTGAGCAAATTGAGCATTGGTTACTTCGTGCTCATCCATCCAAAATGAAGAAACTGTTACCTCATGCTTTGGAAGCTCATCTGCCGAAGCTTGGGCATTGTCACCTCCCATCATATAAGTTCCGCCTGGAATATACACCATCCCAGTTTTTGAAGTATCTCCGCTAAAAGTAATTTCTTGTTTAGGGTTTTGTTGTGGAGTATCTTCTATTTCTGCACCTGGTTTTGACAATTGGTTACAGGAAGCCAGCAACAAAATAAGGCTAGAATAATGTAAAATGCTGGTGTATATATTTTTCATAGCAACTACCTTTTACTTTTATATCCAAGACTATCTGCTAAAGATTTGGTCTTGGTTGTTGATAATACAGTGGCAAAACGTGAAGGCGTTTTACTGGTACAACAACTCTTGGGCAGTTTTGCTGTGGCAATAGTAGTTTTGGGGTTTACTTTGTGACTTTTTTCTTTATGCTGACAACTTAAAATTGATAGCAATAAAATTATACAACCAATACCAACCAAAAAGGCTTGTTTTATTTTCATTGTATATTGTTATTTAACGAATTTCCAAAATTACAGTTAATAGCGATACGGTAACCACAAGCTTTACAACTTGTCTTATTGCAAATATAACGTACCACATTATACCAATTTGTAACAATAACAATTTATTGAATAATAGCTACTCAATTTGCAAGGTTAATTTTGTGCTAATAATCACACCTATTACCATACTGAGCCTGTCGAAGAATTTGTATTCTTCGACAGCTTGATTGCCTAGGGAAATTCTAATCTAAATTATAAGAATTGAGACTTACAATGATACAAGTTCAGTTACCTTTCTCTTATTATACTAATGTTTCTTGCAAAATTTTTCTGAAGCTATGTTCTGATAATAAGTACGATTTTAAAAGCTGCAACTGATTTTTAGCTCTAATTAAGTTATGCTCTGGGTAGGTTGTATGGTAATAAACATCGTTATTTAAAAAATCTGTCAAAAACCTGATGGCCTGCATAAAAATCATAAACTTACCACTAAAAATAAACTGCTCCTTTTCTGGTATAGAGAGTACTTCTTCCATCTGCTCCATATAACCACGATAAATAGCAGAGAATACACCTTCTCTCACAGCAATTTTTGTTAAATCTTTTTCTTCTTCATTAGCTTCTGATAAGTAAGTCCTCATCATGTCACCAACATCACTAATATAATAACCTGGCATTACCGTATCAAGATCAATTACACAGATTCCTTTACCAGTTTGGTTACTAAATAATACATTGTTAATTTTTGTATCATGGTGAATTACCCTTTTTTTAAGGTCGCCATTATTAATAATCTCAGTATATTTTTTTTCTATACCATAATGCTTAACCACTTCTTCTATTTCTTCGGCAGCTGCATATAGTCTTTGTCTATTGGCACTTTTTAAAGCTTGCTTAAATTGATTGATCCGTAAGGTAAGATTATGAAAATCAACAAGGGTAAACTTGAGTTTACTGGTATCAAATGCATGAAATTTCTTAGAAAATTTCCCGAATTGTTTTGCAGCTTGATAAGCGTCTTCTGTATTTTCTACAACATCTATTGAAGTAGAATTTTTGATAAAAGGAAATATCCTAAAGTATTCTCCATCAACAACCACTAATGTTTCTTTTTTTAGGTTAGCCAATGGCGAAACGAATAAGTAATCTGGTGCATGTTGATCCAGGTATTTTCTTAACTCAAAAAGGTTTTCATCTATATGGGTAGGCTCTTTAAAGACATTAACGTTTATTCTTTGCAATAAATAGTCATTTTCTTGACCAGAAATTTTCCAAGTGTGGTTAATGAGTCCAGAACCATGGGGCTCTATCTTAAAATTATCGTATTGAAAACCATAGCTAGCTAAGATTTCTTGAAACATAGGTGTACTTATTAGGTGTGTGACTGAATAAACAGTAATTAAATATCGATTTGAGTTCAGCATTTAGTTTTATATAGCTGCGAAAAAAATCTGTGAGAGTCGATACTAAAGCTTAGCAAGCAAAAACCTTTTGCCACCAAAAGTGGCAAAAGGTACAAGCAATTAACTACTATTTATTATTTTATGAATTCAATTTCAAATTGGTTTAAAAAAGGATTACCATCTATACCAAATTCTGGCAAAATATTAATGTTTAACCAATATAACATGGTTGCACCTACTGCTGTAGGTGTCAATACAATTGATTTTCCACTAGCGTTTGTATCAGCTGTTACAGTTGCAGGTACATCAGTACCTAAAGAATTCCATTTAAAATTACCTGCTATCAACATATTGTAACCAGCTCCAGGTGCTTTATTTCCGAAAACACCTTCAGTTCCTTCATCTAGTGGCCAATAACCTATCAAATTGTTGTAATTAGGGTGTTTAGTAATGTCTTTTAAATCTTTATTTGCTAAAATTGTTGCGGCATCTAAGGCTACATTAAAAATTTCTAAGTTAGCTGCATAAAAGTCTGATGAATTACCCCTAGCGCCTATACGTAGAAGTTCATTAGTATTGATATTTTTAACATTGCTCACATTATATGAGTTTTTAAAAACTCCATCTACGTAAGCAGATGCTGTTCTGGTTGTTGCATTGACATATTTAACGGTCATAGTTAAAGTATGCCAGCCAGAGGTTAAATTTACAGGAATTCCTAATTGCTGTTTGCCAGCCCCTCCATTTTTTACTCCACCAAACTCTAAATTCCACTGATTACCTCCCTCTTGCATCCAAAACCAACCAGTGAAACTTGCATCAAGAGGAGTGCTTTTTCCTAAAAACTGAGGGTAATAAGAAGCAACATTAAATTTAGTATCCATCTGAACGGTAAAGTCTTTATCAGCACCAAAGTCGTAAAGACCATTATCATTTGGAACGGTTGCATTAATTGACTCAGATGTAAAATTCACTGAATTAAATCCACTTTTTTTAGCCTCTTCTTCCTTTAGGTTTTTATTATATGCAATTAAAAACCCAGGTTTAGGATCAAGATTGCTTCCTCCATGGTTAGTTGTTACAATAATTAGCCAATCTTCATTGGCATAACTTTTTCTGGCTTTTATTGCAGTTACAATATTACCCACATATTCATCTGCCTTTATAACAGCATTTTTGTAATTTGGATTTGTAGCTACGAAACCACCATTATCTCCAGCAGCCTGCACATCTCTAAAATTTACTACGATTGCTCCTAGTTGCGTTTGAGTATTTAAAATATTGACTACCGAATCTTTTACTGCAGCATCGGTACTTACAATTGGAGCAATATCAGCAATACGTAAATAATTTCGAAGATTAGCCCATGGTGTTACAATTACTGTTTTTAAGGATTTATATTGCAATATATAATCGAATGCATTACGATAAGCTCCAGGTGCCTCATGCGAATTTTCTTTTGGTGTAGGTAAAAAGTCATCATTTTTTATTTGATGTTTAGTATAACTTACTCCGTTGACCATTGAAGCCCAAGAAGCTACATCATTAGCTACAGAGCCACGTAATACATCATAAGTATATTTTGATGTTTTTCTTAAACCTTGTATAGCAGGTGGTGCAATTGTTCTTAACTCAGATCCCGTTAATCCATCAATACTGATGACCATGACTCTTCGTTGAATAGTACTCCTAGTTATTGGTTCTTCAAAAACTGGAGGAGGATTATCATATTTTTTACAGCTACTGTAAATAATTGCGATTAACGCTATCAGAGGTAATACCTGTTTAATATTAAGATGTAATTTCATATTCTTTTTAACTAAGGCTTAATTAAATTCATTTCCCCAAATACTACATAAGGATTAGTGGTATATCCATTTGTCACAAGTACTTTAAAATACTTGGCATTAACATTCCCATTTGGAAATATGTACTCGTATCTATTGGCAGAGTTAGGCAAAGTTGTTTTACCTATACTCGTATAAGTAATATTATCTCTACTGCTAAAAATTTCAATTGATTTTGCATCACCTGCCCTCCCTGTAGCCCTTCCATTAAAGTACATTCCTTTAATCGGCATATTTGCTCCAGCGTTAAAAATAAATGTAAATGGATAAGTTTGTGCTGGCGTTGGATTTGAATATTGAGAATGATAATAAGTTGCAGGGTTATTATCAATTAAGTTTGCTGTTGAACCTTCTTGCGCAGGAGAACTAGCCGAGACTACTGAGGTAGTATAAACAATATTACCTGTTCCACCTGTCTTTGTAAGTGGATTATAGGTCCAAATTTGTTTTGCCAACAAAGGAAATTTAGCTCCAATTTTTGCTTGAGACAATGGGCTAACAACAATACCCCAAGCCTCAAAAAATGGAATTAAATCAACTTGACAATATTCAGAAAATTTTTCATATACAAAATCATGTTTATCAATATCGTTAATTGAAAAACGTTGAGCATGGCGGGCTTCAGTATATAATTTAGTCATAGCCCCATAGCCATATAATTCAAAAATTTGCACAAAAGGTGTCATGCGCATAAATGGATCTTCTCCCAACACAGCATCTGCAGTATTGTCAAAATTACGGGTACCAATAGCAGATGTAGCCCACGCAATAGCCAATGGAAGACCGCTAGTTACTGAAGGATGTAATTTGGTATAATCGGCCTTAATACGATTAGCAACTTTAAAGTTAAAGAGGTTATTGGTAGTTTCCCCTAAGGTACTCCAACTCCAAACGTTAGGCTGTTGACAGTTGTGGCCAAATTCATGGTAACTCCCCCACATACCTATACTAGTTGTAACACCTTTAAGGCTGGTAAAGCCCTTGAACCATTCGCTATCATTTGTACCTACAAACGGAAAGCCAGAATGACCATAGCCATTAGTAAGTTGAATATCCAACACGCCTCTCCATGGCCCTTGTGGGCTTCGATCTACTAAATCAGCTGAATTGTCAGATAAGCCCATCCATGCATTGTAATCAAGATCAAAAACCTCATTCCATTTGGTCATAACAGCCGTTGGATTAGTTAATGGTTCACTAGAGCTAAAAGTAGCCATTACCTTATCTTTAGGTATCAAAAAGATCACTCGTTTAGCTCTAAATTCTAACCAAGGCACATTTGATGCTTTTACTTTAGTTACCCAATCTGCATCTGTATCTACACCTAATATAAAATCTGGTGAAACTACTGCCCCAGAAATGACAAATTTTACTGGTTGTAGAATAGCAAAACTAGCGTGGATATAAATTGTACCACCATAAATATTTCGCATATAATTTACACCAGGATATAAAGCTTTTACACTATAAATTATTGGGTCGCGAAGCAAAGGTGATTTACCAGATAAATTATCCGTATGTCCACCAATTTGCATGCTCAGGCCATTTACCCCAGCTGGTACAATAATTTTAATCAACTCTCCTGGAGCTGCATAATAGCCTGTGCTAAACTGTGGTTCTGGAGCTACCTGTATACGTAAATTGGCTGCTGTTTGGTTGGCAAAATTTAAATCAAGCGTAAACTCTTTATTTTGAACACGAGGTTCTGCTTGATCTACTAAGCCAGGGAATAAACGAGCTTTGGCATAGCCAGAACGATCAATATTTTTCATATTAGTATCAACCGTTACATTATTCTGGTTGCCCGATGCATCATCGTAACCATCAGGCACTTCAACACCATATTTTTTGCAAGCAGTTAAACTGCATAAGACTGCTACAATCGTAGTAAAGCTTATAAATCTTATTGATTTCATATCGTTAATTATTTCTTACGTCGGTATATAATAATTTCCAAACCTTACCGTCCAACTTCCAATTAGCTGTTGGTGCGATACCCATCCACTGGTAAATTTGTGTTGGTATATCTACACTATTTATTACCACCCGGTAACTTGCGGTTGAAATTAAAGGGCTAACATTTGGAGAAAGATCTTCGAAAGAAGCTCTTGTTACATCAGCATTAGTTATAAAATTGTTGCCTTTCCCGGAAAAATCGACAATAGTATTTCCAGAAGCTTCATTACCAGGCCACCATCCTATTAGATTACCAAAAAATGGATTTAAATTGGTTAATTCCTTTCTCATATTAGTTGAGAGCTCCGCATCAGACATGGCTACATTAAATAAGGCTACATCTTTAATGATTATGTTAGTCAGTTCACTATCGTTTCCTGCAAGATTAGCTCCAATTCTTAACGCTGCTGAATTGTTAACATTTTTACTATTGATGTTAAGATTAGCTGTCTTTTTTACACCGTCTGTAAATAAAGCCAAATATCTCGTGCCACTTAAGGTAAAAATCTTAAAAGCTATACTATGCCATACCCCATCACGTACTTTACCGCCACCAGGGCGTGGACTACCACCCCAATCCAATTGGTAATCATCTGCACCAAATAAGAAGCCCCAGCCCAATCCATCAACGCTATTGAAATTAGCTCTCTTGCCTAAAAAAGCTGGGTAATAATTAGGAGAACTTGCATCATTCCTCATTTTAAACATAAAGGTAAATTCACCCGTGGTTCCAAAATTACCAATAGCAGTATTGTTTAATGTAGCACTCCCGCTTGACGTAGTTGTAGCTTGAAACCTTGGCCCAAAACCAACATATGGAAATGAATTTGCATCTGGTCTGGATAGAGGTTGAGTAGAAAATTTAGGGTTGTAGTAAATAATAAAATTATTTCTTGTAGGATCTCCATAAGCCCCAAGATCACTGCTACCTGGAAGAGTTACAGCAACACCACCCTTATTAGAAGCAATAACTACCAACCAATTCTCTTTAATGAAATTTGGTCTAGCCTTTAACTCATTCATGATGTTTCCAATATATCCATCTAATGTGGTAATAGCTGCAGTATATGCTGTATTGGTGGTTTCATAACCATTAGCAGCACCTTCTACTTCTGCCGAATGGAATTGACCTACAATTAAATCTGCATCTTTAGTTTTTAACTCACTAATTAATGCATCTTTTACAGCTAAGTCTGTCGTTAATGTTTGTTTTTCTGTGGCATCAATTGCCAAATTTGTATTAAATGCAGTACTAACTGCAATAGATATAGTTCTATATCTTGGATTTGCAGCTTTTAATCTAGTAAACAGTGTAGGATAGCTAACCAAGTCACTTCCTGTAAAACTTTCTGAAGTGATTTTATGTTTCTCACCGTTTACGCCAGTAGTCATATTAGCCCAACCAGCAGCATTGGTAATTGTATTGGCTTGGTAATCACTTAAACCATCATAAGTATAAATAGAATTACGAGCTACCAAACTAATATTCTTTGGAAGTAATGAGCTTACTGCGTTTCCTCTTACTCCATCTAATATCAAGTATAATACCTTACGTTTACCTTCTTTAATATCAGTGGTATCACCAGGGTATTCCGTCCTCAAGGTATTAGGAAAATCTTTATTACAAGATGGGAGGAACATTAATAGCAGCAGCAAACAGATGATACCCAAGCTATTTATTACTATTAATTGATGCTTTTTATTTAGCGTTTTCATAACAAATATTTTATGTGTTAATTTTTTAAAGTAATACGAAGTATGCTTCTAAAAGTTCGATTATCGAATCTTGAAATCAAGCCTACTAATGTAACTTTGGTATTAGTACCAGAAGTTGTTTCAATCATTTTATGTATAGAGCCTACAAACTGTCCTGTATTGTTATATCCAGCAGCTAAAGATCCATCGGCATTTATAATCATAAAGCCTTGACGAATTACTCCGTTATAGGTTTTAAAGCTACCAGAAACAATAATTTTACCGCTATTTAGCTGACCAGCAAAATTTGGTATTCCTGTAGTAACTGTACCAAAATTAAAAGTAGGTGTTAAGCTTCCATCTAACTCTAGCATTGCTACTCCTTGTTTGCTGCTGTTATTGAAATTCTTAAATAAGCCTGCAACCATAATTTTATTGGTGGTTGCATTATAGGTAATAGAGGTGATGTCATCATCTGCGCCCTTACCTACACTAAAACTCTGGTCTACCGACCCATCTAAATTAATACGAACTATATGATTGGCTGGTAAACCATTAAATGTGGTAAATGCCCCTACTAAAATCAGTTTTCCATCTGGTTGTTGAATTGCATCATTGATATTACCATTGCCTGCAATTGGGCTTTGTTTAGTTGCAGAATTATAATGAAAAGTTAAATCCAAACTTCCCTCATCAACAGGATTAGCCTCATTAATTTTTAAACAAGCCATTTGGTTCATCCGTACTACATCTAGTACTTTAGTGTCATAAGTAGACCTTTCATAAAAGCGTCTCACATAATTATTAAAACCACCTACTATATATAAGCGATTACCGAATACAAATGATTTTCTAATAAAACCATCTACTCCACCATTAAAAGTTGGTACGGTATCTCTATTTTTCTTTAAATCATTAGGTGTTGGATTAATTACATCTATAATAGTACTATCAAGTGTGCCATTGCTGTTTAATCTTGTTATACTATTAATATTAAAGCGGTTCGGACGGGTAGAATTGAAGCTACTAAAGATACCTGAGATAATATATTTTCCGCTGTGAACACCATTAGTTAAACGAGTTACATTAGTTAATACACCATTAGCTCCCTTACCAAAATTAACAGAACTAGCATCATTAGTTACCGGAGCAACATAACTTCCATTAAGGTCTATTTGCGCTATTCCTCCATTTGGAATTTTCTCAGTCCACCTGTTGTCAAAATTATTGAACGAACCACCTACAAAGAAGTTACCATTTGCTAATGCGGTAATATCATTTATAGCTGCATTATTGTTGTTTGAGTTATTGTCACGATAGCTGGCTCCATTAGTTTGGAAGGATTCGTCTATACTTACCTTCCCTTCTATCTTAAGCACAGGGCCAAAGAAAGTTTGTTCTTTAGTAACAATTGATAAACCACCTGTACTTGCATTATCAGGCACTACTATTAGCGCTGTAGTATCGGTTAACTTCAGAACTTTTGCTTCAATTTCATTTACATAAAGCTTATAATCGTTTTCAAATTTCTTTACACCTCTTACGAAAACCGTTACTTCTGAACCTTGTGTAGCTAAAGCTGGATCAGGCAAGGTATTATCAAACTTTATACCCAGTGGTTGTTTCCCACCAGCATAAGGATCTTCACCAATCACATCTCCCTTTTTGCATGAATAGATGACTAAGGCTATCAATAGCACCAGTATATGATTTAAGTGGATTCTATTTTTGTAATTATTAAACATATTTCGCATATAATTAATCTTTTAACAATTAAGGAGTTACAGGTAAAATACCATATGATAAAACTGTATTGATAAACAAGTCGGTACTAAAACCAAAATTGTGTTTACTCTTCCAAACGTTTTGTGTGCCATTATAGTAATCAGCTTCTTGCGCTAATACATGTATAACTCCATTTGTTGGTGAAATATCAGAACTGGCAACAGGGATATGGATTAATCCTACTTTAGGATCTGCATAATTTGGAATGTAAGCGATAAATAGTTGACGATAACCCGCATATTTAATCCTTGATTTTTCTACACCATCCTCATATGATACAGCATCATTAAAACGCACTCCTATATTCATGGTTCTACCACTCATAGATGTATAACCTTGGCCCGGGAATGCAGCCATATTTAATGTATCTATTTGAGGATAATCTTTAAGCTTATTGGATCCCTTAAAAATGTATTGTGATAAGAGTTCTTTCCAAGCCCCTGGCTTAATCTGCTCTAATTTCGCAACCGTATCTCTACCATTCTGTTTAAGATATTCATTAAGGCCTTTAACAGATTTATAAATTGAAGAACTTGTTGGTGCAAAAAAAGTTACATTTTGTTTATCTAACACCTCATTCATACCACCAATTTCAATTACCTTGGTTAAGGTATCAAAGTACACTGGCTTCGATTTTAAAAAGGCTAAAATACTTCCATTAAACGTGCCTTTTTGTGTGCCGCTGTCAAAAAAATATTTGTCTTTTTGGCAAGCTGTGAATAAAGTGATGCTTATAGCAAATAAAATAATTGCCTTTATAGTTAATTTCTTCATCTTGTTATCTCCAATAATTATTTAAAGTCATACTAGGATTTTCTATTAATGCAGATTCATCAATTGGCCATGTCCAAGCACCTGCATTAAAGCTTGTTACCGAAATTGGCGCTAAACAATATTCAGGATCACATATTCTCTTGGTTCGAACTAAATCATAGTAGTAATGACCTTCGCCCATCAATTCTCTTACACGTTCGTGATAGATATCTTCTTTTAATTTTTCTCCAGTAGACCCAATAGGTGTTGCGTTTGCGCGATTTCTAACTTTATTCAAATAAATTTTAGCTTCATTGTCTTCCCCTAGTTCTGCTGATGCTTCTGCGGCAAGCAAATAAGCATCTGATAAACGGAAAATTATCAGGTCATCATCATTTTGTACAGTTATACCATTTACAAATACATTTGCGAACTTTTTAAACTGGAAAGTATTGTTATTAACTGTTCTATTTTCGAACCAAAGTTCTTTTCTAGCATCAGGTTCTCCATCACTATAGATTTTATCCATCCAAGTTTTCAGGTAAAAACCTCTACTAGTAGTAAATGTTTGTTGCCCTAAATAAGGATAATGACTTAAAACATATCCAAGATTAGCATAAACAGAAAAGCTCTCTCCATTATTAAAACTTTGAAAAATCTCAAACAAGCTCTCTTTTGTACGTCCTTTAAATAATCGTTTACTGTCTTCTTGAGTGTAAGTCATTAAACCATAATCTGTTGAACTACTTATCTCTACACCTAATCTCTTTACTGCTGCATAATAAGTTGGTTTATTAGTTTCAGAATCAAAACCTGCAGCCCACATATGCATGTGCATTAATAAAGCAATAGCTCCACCTCGCATTGCTCTTACCCCAACTAAAGATGGATTTGCATAAGTCCATGGTAAATCTCCTTTTACTGCTTCTAAATCTGCAATACAGTTGTTTAGTACTTTTACCATTGGTGTTCTAGGTAAAGCGTTGGTAGTTAGTGCATCTGTATTATAGGGTACATCTCCGTATAAACGAACCAAGAAAAAATAGCACAGGTTGCGCATAAATACAGCTTCTGCTTTATATCGTTTTATTTCTGCTTCACTCAATACACCAGCAGGTACTGCGTCTATTTGTTTGTAAAGTAAATTCGCCGAAGCAATAATGTCATAAAATGGTTTCCACTTGGTCATGTTTCCCCAAGTCCAGCCATTGTTCCATTGTGGCACATATTTTTCTCCGTTCCATACCGTTGGTGTTGAATTATTTTGTAAACCTTTTAAATCATTTGTGCTCAAATAGCTACCATAAGTGCCCTCTGTGGTACTAATTGGTGCCGAACGCATATCTGCTAAAGTAATAAAACCAGCATTTAACTTTGTTCGTAATTTGGCATACATACCATTTGTAAAGGTTTCTACATCTTTTTGGGTTTGCCAATAATTGTTACCTGAAAGTGCATCTGTTGGCACAATGTTTAAGAACTTTTTACAGCCAACGCTAGAGAAAGTTAAAACTGCTAAAAGTATAATTGTATATTTTTTCATTAGAATATAATTGAAAAATTAAAACTCGATGTTTAAATTAAGTATGAATGTTCTTGGATTTGGGTAACCACCAGAATAATCTCTACCTAATGCAGTTACATTTTCCGGATTTGGACCAGAATAATTAGTTATCATAAAAACATTATTTACTGTTCCTCCAAGTACTACCCTATTCATTCCATAACGACTAGTAAATTTCTGGTTTAAGGTATAACCTAAAGAGATGTAGTTAAGCTTAAAATATGATCCATCTTCTTGAAATAGTGTTTGAGCAAAACGATATGGATTAACAATACCACTTCTCAAATAATCATAAGGATTTGGATAAGTTGCGTTTTGTCCTGCATTTTTCCATATATCATATTCAGTTATCGGCACTAAACCATTTAATGCTAAAGGGTTATTAAATGCTTGAAATTGAGAAGCTAAAGCATTGTTTAATATATCTCTACCCAAAATTCCAGTACCCTGCACTTGGACACTGAAATTTTTGTATCTGAAGTCTAAAGTGACACCTCCACTAAAACGGATTTGAGAATTACCCGCATCAACTAGATCAGATGCGTCAAGTATGTAATCTCCATTTAAATCTGTATATCTCGGGTCGCCTGCTTTAAAATAGTTTAATACCCCACCTAAAGAACCATCGCTATTACGAGCTCTATATCTTAAACCAGTTAAAGGATCTACTGGCACATCACCATTATTGGCATAAACCCCTTTGGTATTGTAGATAAAGTTAGCTAAGGCATTTGAACCTACTCTTTTTAGTATAGATTGTCCAGTAGCTGGATCAACATATATAAATTGACGTACACCATTAGGTAAAGCAGCTAAGTAATCATGATTAATGGCACCATTTACACTTACTGTAAATCTTGCTTTACTAGAGTTTGGTAAAAGACTTCCTGTTAAACTTGCTTCATATCCAATATTTACAATAGCTTCTTCATTGGTAGTAATTTCACTAAAACCATTAATATTAGCTAATGGCTTTTTATCAAACAAATTATCTGTTTGTTTATAATAAGCCTCAAACGTACCAAATATTCTATTTTTTAATATCCCGAAATCAAATGCAAAATTATAGGTAGTATTTTTTGCTGGTTGTAAATTTGTATTTGGAGCTCTGCCATTTGAAATACCAACTGTTTGTGAACCATTGTAGTTGCCAAGAGATAAATATTTTCCATATACATCGTAAACATCACCACTAGGTTGTAATACTGTACCATAAGTTAATCGAATA
The DNA here is from genome assembly GCF_005116505.1 of Pedobacter polaris. GTDB lineage: Bacteria > Bacteroidota > Bacteroidia > Sphingobacteriales > Sphingobacteriaceae > Pedobacter > Pedobacter polaris. The sequence goes on along the minus strand of NZ_SWBR01000002.1, from coordinate 139,794 downwards.
GAGGCATAATCTAACCATTTTTCTGCTTGCTTAGCTAAGAATGGTTCATTACCAATATTCCATCTAACACCAATTGATGGGCTTTTGGTATAACCTGCATCTGGACCATTTGACGAGTTACCATCTAATCGATAAGTAGCATCTAATATATATCTCCTCTTGTAGTTATACTGAAAACTTCCCGCAAATGCTACCGAACGTGTTTGATAAAAGTTATCAAGTGTACCACCCAGTGAAGTTTCATAATCATCAACTCCAACAATTGGCCCTCTTAAATAGTCATTTACAACTTTGTTATTTTTAATTACATCTGCCTTGAAATTAGCAGCATTAGTTTCATTAAATACATACGCTAAAAAGTTATGTGCATCTTCTCCTTTGTTATCTTTAATTGCATAAACATACTGTAGTAAGTTTCTATTGTAAACTACATTCTTTACACTATTATAGGCATATAATGAAGATCGATCCCCATTAATTGAAGCTGGTAAAAAATTATCTTCTGTACCTGTAAAAAAGGTATAATTAAAATTTGAGGTTATGCTCAGATTTTTAAGGATTTCGTACTTTATCTCAATTGTACTATTTAAATCAACTGTTTTATTATCGTTATCGGTAGTTACCGCTCCTAAAACAGAGTTAGTTGCTGAATATTGAGATGGTGAGGGCAGTAATGATGATGATGCTCCACCAGTAGCAATACCTGTATTGAATAACCCATTACCACTTCCTTTCTGTTGCTTACCTAATGCGCCGTTAATGGTAGCATAAAGTTTAAACTTTTGGTTAGGCATGTATTGCATGTTCATTCTCAAGTTAGATCTGTTAAAGCCTGTGTTTTCTTGAATCCCTTTTTGATCGTAATAACCAAGGTTCACTTTATAGTTAAAGGCTTGGTCGCCACCTGAAATGTTTAAGTTATGTGTTTGATTGTAAGTCGTTCTATAGAAATAAGATTGCCAATCAGTTGAATTATTGTAATAAGCATTTAAACTATCAGCTATAAACGACGTTCCGTTAATTAAACCTAATGCATGATAATAACTGGTATCGCTAGATAATATTTGAGCTATACGCAAATCACGCTCATCAATACCACCTATAACTGAGCGTAATTTTGGTACTGCACTTACAAAGAACTGTCCATTATAAGTTACTACTGGTATTTTCGAATTACCTCTTTTAGTGGTAATTAATATAACTCCGTAAGCACCACGAGAACCATATAAAGCAGTTGCGGAAGCATCTTTTAGTACTTCAATGCTTTCTACGTCTTGTTGGGGAATTAATGAAATTGGACTTACGCCAGGGCCAGCAGATTGAAAACCATAGCTAAAGTTCTGATTATCATCAATAGGCACCCCATCAACCACAAATAATGGCGAAGTAGGCTGCAAATATGCTTGATTACCTGAACCTGTAATACTGGTGCTGGATAATCCACGAATGGCCATAGAACCTCGCATACCAGGTGAACCAGTATTCTGTTGAATATTTAATCCAGCCACTTTACCTTGTAGCATATCTGTAATACTTGCTACTGGAACTGCTTGTAAATCTTTACCAGAAATTTTAACACTAGAACCTACTGATGTCTCTTTGGTTTTATTTACGTAACCAGAAATCGTTATTTCTTTTAGGTTATTGTTATCATTTTCTAATTTAATGCTAAGTTTAGTTTTTCCTGCTACACTCACCTTTACGGTTTTATAGCCAATATAAGAGAACTCTAAAACTGCATTATCAAGAACAGAAACAGAAAATTGACCCTCTGAATCAGTAACCCCTATAGCTTTTCTATCCTGAAGGATATTCACATTCGGAATACCTCCTTGGTTGTCGGAAACTGTACCAGTAACCGTCTTTTTAGTTTGGGCCTTTAATTCTTGATTCATGCCTAGAAACAGACATAAAAAAGCAAATATGTAAATATATCTCATCTTCGATAAATTAATTTCTTTCAGGTTTATTTTATTAATCATTTATGAATTTGGGGCGTTCTGTCTTAAACCAAAATATAATCGTCCAATTACCCTGTTCGAAAATGTTAAAGTTCATTCCGATCAATGCGCTTTCTCTTATATTCCCAAAACCTTGACGGTCATATCTAAAAATAGCCTTGGCCTGCTGCCCTGTTGGGGTAGTATATTTTGTAGGATAGGCTGCAAGAGGAATAGGATAAGCCACATCAAATTTTACCGAATCGCTATTCTTAATCATGTTAAAGCCATGTAATAGATTAGTCCATTCTGTAGCAGCAAACTTATTAGGATCGATAACTTGTTGTAGGGTATCTAAAAACTTGAAAGAAAGAGAATTTCCTGGAGCGTTGTTCTTTTTAAACTGTACTTCTATATCTAAAGGGTTTAAAAATCTTCCTGTTTTTTCACCTCTAATACTACTCATAATAGAAGGAAATACCCCTGTACTTATTGCCTGACCAGTAGTTGGATTTAAGTTTGAAGGCTCAAAAGGGCGTTCTTTAAAAGGACGCAATTTCAAATCCTTAAAATAGCGACGACCACCAGAATTAGACACCTCAACGTCAAACACATAACCAGAGTCTGGCTGAGCCTTTACAAAATTAGAATTAGCTTTATTCCACATTAAGAACTGACCAGAATGCTCACGGATTTCAAATAGCTGATGATTTTCTATTTTACGTTTAGCTTCAATTTCTGCAAGAGATTTTTCAGTTCCATCATAAGCTGATTTCCAAACTTGAACAGGGAAATATTCTAATAATTCTGGAGCAGGTTCTCCTGTAAACCTACGCATGTTTACTATTTTAAAATCAAGCGGTACTGAAGAACTTCCAATAAAGAAGTTGTCCGAAAACAAGGTATTACGGCCTAAAAAGGGCTGATAAATAGTGGTTGTAAACTGAGAATCACTACCTAATGATAGCCTTACATCGGGTAAATTCTTTTTACAAGCAGTAATAAATGTGATGCTTAAAAGCATCAAGGCTACTAATAATAAATATTTTTTATTGTTCATTTCTTTAAATCTTATTGATTAACCAATTCTACAAATTCGTTGAAGCCATAATCGTGTAGTGGTGCCAATATGTTAATTACACCATTTTTGGCTTTAATATTTACAGCATTTGTGGTAGTTCTTTGCCAATATTTTTCGAAAATACTGTTCTTTGGATCGCTGAAAATTATAGATTGCGGGCCACCTTGTACAAAGCCAGATGCATTCAATTTATCATATTGAATATGCATTGGATAGTTATAAAACACACTAGTATATAAAGCACCATCAACAAATGGAGCATAAGCATCAATAGTTCTAGCACCTCTTATAATATAACTTGTGGTAAGAATATGTAATGCTAATGGATTACAATCTTTCAAATACAAAGGTGTTTTACCTTGACTTTTTCTTAAAATGTTTAAGTTTTTAACAACAGCCTGAAAACTAGCATTTGTTGGTGCGAAAAAAGTTATATTATTGTTAGTTAAGGTATCCTTCAAATCGGGAAGTCTGTTTAAAACTAACAAGAGCGAATCAAAGGTATTTGCTGGCTGGGCTTGCAAATATTGCAATACTGTACCATTAAATTCTTTTACATCGTTTTTGTAATCGTAATATTCTGAATCTTTTTTACAAGCAGTAAGGGCTGTGCCTATTAAAACCAATAACATGATTGGCCACTGCAATAATTTTCTATTTCTTTTGATCATCTTATTTTAAATGATTGATACCACTAATTCCAATATGGATTTTGTTTAATTTGAGAATTGGCATTTAAGATATCTCTTGATACAGGCCAATAAATTCCATCTCTATCAATTAATGCTCTAAACGCTGCATTATTTTTAATTTTGTTGTACCTAACCAGATCATACCAGCGCCAACCTTCTCCCATCAATTCTCTTCTACGCTCGGCAAAAATTGCATCTACCAAATCTGTCGTTGAGCTTGATAAATACGGAGCTGTTCCTCTTAAGCCTGCTGCTTGATTTAAGGCATTAATAGCATCATTACGTAAGCCTAAAACTGCTAATGCCTCTGCCCTTAGTAAAGTAATTTCTTCAATCCGCGTAAACAATACTGCTGAAGAGAAAAAGGCTAGATTACCACTAGTTTGTGCAGCATTTATTACTTTAATTTTACTAAAAATTGGACGTTCGCTACTGTAATTAGTAAAGTAATTGGTACGATTAAGATTAGTTAATGGATCAACGCTAAAACGTAAATCTTCTGAATCTGTAAAGGCCTTTCTAATAGTATCTTTAGGCACAAAAATTTCCGGATATTCTTTTAGGATTAATGGTTTGGCTAATGTTAATTGTTCTAAGTGACCATTGGCTGTAGCTTCACCATTACCATATTCAAAACCAAAACCTACAATTTGTACGGCACGTTTAAATGCAAATGGACTATAGCCATTAACATTTTCTGTTAGTTCATCTGTTGTAATGAATTTTACACCAAAACTCCCATCACCATTAAGTTGCGAAGTATTATCTACAAAGAATTTTGTGTAAACTTCGCAATCTAAATAATTGTTTTGCCAAGCTGCAATATGTGCTAAAATAGCATAAGCAGATAACTTTGTTAGCAATACACCATTCCATGTAGTCCAACTACTTCCGTAATATAAACCTGGAAAAATTGGATCTGAACCACCATATCTAAATGGTAACACTTTGATCGCTAATAACAATTCTGATGTAGCAAATGCTAAAACTTTATCTTTAGATGTACGTGGGTGCGTATTAAAGTCACCATCATGTGAGGTGATCAACAAAGGTACGTCTCCCCAAATACGAACCATGTAAAAGTAAGCAAATGCTCTAAGTGCCCTAGCTTGAGCCACATCTACTTGGTTATTAATTGGTGTATAGCGTGGGTCTTTAGCAACAATCTCACGAGAACGCTCAATAAATAAACTTGCAGCATTTATAACTGAATAAAATCTTCTCCAGTTTGAAATATTATTTAGCAGTGGGTAAGAAGCATTCAATTGTCCATCAATAATGGCTTTTAAATCAGAACGGTTGGTAGAAACAAAATCTCCCTGTCTCAAATCTCCCATTAGCCAGTGGGTATTATCAGCTACCATTGCTGTACGCATTAAAGTGTACATTCCAATCAATGCTCCCTTTGCATCTTCTTGATTTTTCCATAAGTTTTCTTCAGCAGCCAATCTTGTTGATTGAACATCAAGTACTTTCTTACAAGAAAAATTAGTAGTGATGAGAGAGATTAATGACAGCGTAATTAAAAACTTATTTAATTTAACGCGTTTATATTTTAATGTTATCATAATAATTTGCGCTCCTATAAATCTAATTTTAAACCTAATGTGAAAGTTCTGGCAATAGGTAAACTGGTACCATCATAATTACCGTTATAATTGATTAGCTCTGGGTCTTTACCCGAAAAGTTTGTTACGGTAAGTAAATTGCTTCCTGTTAGGTATAAGTAGGCTCTTCTGAATCCCAATTTTGCATTAGTAATAAATTTAGTTTTGGTTAAATCATAGCCTAATGTTACTGAACGCAGTTTTACATAAGAAGCACTTTCTAAAAACAAATCTTGATCGGTACGATAAGGAATTACATTACTCCAAACATTATATATTGGATAACTTTTTAAATTATCACTAGTTTCCCAGCTGGTAATTTCTTTTACAGAGTTAATATCACTTGCAGATTCTCTATTGGCAAAATCATATCTAGCGGCATCAAACTGATTGATTGCTTTTTGTCCAAGTGCAAAAAAGATGTGAAAGTTCAATTCGAAATTTTTATAGCTAAAATCATTCATCCATCCACCAATAAATTTTGGCATCCTATTCCCAATAAATTGTTTATCAGCATCTGTAATATTAAAATCACCATTATAATCAACCCATTTAGGATCACCAGCTTTCAATGCTAGACCATTAAAGGTTAACTTTTGCGATGTTGTTGGATTAGCTGGTATTTCAGAGTCAGAATTGTAAATACCATTATTGGTATACAACCAATAAGCACCTACTGATTGTCCTACTTTTAATTTATTATTACCTATTACAAGTTCGTTTAAGCCATCAGGTAATGCTGTTAATTCGTTTCTGTTATAGTTTAAATTAATTGCAGAAGTCCAATTCAATGACTTTTCATTCTGAAGGACATTACCTGTTAATATTAAATCAATACCTTTATTGTTAATAGCCATTCCATTTTTATAAATGCTTGCATATCCACTTTCTGCGGATAATGGAATATTTAAGAGTTGATTTTTATCATTACGACTATAAAAAGTTATAGCTGTACTTAATCTATTTTTTAACATTGTTGAGGATGCTGAAATATTTAAGCGATCTGAGTAAGGTAAGGTTACACCATAACCTACCCATCCTGTATTATAAGGACGAGAAATTCCTTGGAAGCCACCAAATGTTGGTATAGTTGGTTCTTCATTCCAACCATATTCGGTACGATACTGCGGCCCAGCCGCAAAACGATCATCTAAAAATATCTTAGCCGATCTAGCCCATGACGCACCTAGGGTAAATTGATTAAAAAATTTGTTGTTGCTTAAGATCTGATTTTTTAAGTTCCAATCTGCACTGAAAGCAGGTGTGGTAATCCAACGGTTATTTGGTTGTCCATTTGATGAACCATCTCTTCTTAAAATAGCTCCAAAACTAAGTAGGTCTTTATATCTATATTTTGCAGCACCAAAAAATGAGACCAAACCATTTTCCATTTTATCACTATACCTAAATAAGTAAAAGTTATCAATAGCATTTAGGTAACCAGGATCGGTATTCTTTGGATCTCCTTTAACTACATTGATTTTAATATAATCGCTGTTTCCATTATATCCTCTTGCATAATTATACTTATAAGCATCAGCTTGTAAAGATTGTCCCAATTGAAAATCAAATGAGTGATCTTTATTAAGATCGTATTGATAGCTTAATAAATTATTAATACCAAAACGTTGATTATAACCAAAAAAACCAGATACATAATTAACTCCGTCCATTAAAGTCGTAGGATAAAAAGCATCTCTTAAACCCTCATTATAATCAAATACAACTGCGGTATTGAAATTTAATTTCGGCATCAATTTAAAATTAACTGCCAATGAACCATTTAGTAAATTGTTTCTATTGTCATCAACAACTTTTGAATATTCATTTAAAAACAACTGGTAGTTATCTTTATTAGGAGATAATGGATTAGAAAAATCGGGCAAGTACCTTACTTCTGCAAAACGATCACGTAAACTTCTATTTCTATCTCTATCCATCCTCGATGCATTTAAGAAACTGGAAACAGTCATCCACTTAAATGGCATCATATTAATTGCGAAATAAGCGTTGTATTTACTTAAAGAAGTTTCATCAGCATTGCTGGCACTTTTCATACCAGTTCCATAAAACCTAAAGTTTGCACGTTCATTACCTCCGGTAATTCCTAAGTTAACCCCATAAATTTGTGCATTCTTATAATATAGATCATTCCAATTTGATTTACCGAAATAATCAAGGTTAGTAGAATCTCTTAAGAAACTAGCATAATTATCATAATTTGTTGGGCTTGCATATTTTTTATAAAACGGAGCACGAAAATTATTCTCGAACACGCCATTTACTGTTTGTGCATTATTTGCAGGTACAATGCCAACGTATGAATTTAAACTAATTTCTCTTAAACCGCTTTTAGCTAGTTTTGTAGTAATCCAAATAGCACCATTAGCGGCATTTGGGCCTAATTTGGCTAAAGAAATAGGGTCTTTTATAACTTCAATAGATTGAATGTTATCTACATCTATGTTTGCCAATAAATTCGTTGCTGGTCCGATTCTGTTATAATCGTATTTTTGCACATCATAGGCAAATGGATTGTCTTGCACTAAATAAACACCATTTAGATAAATAGCAGGTTGCACGCTGTAAATATCTTTTTTTGTAAAAATTGGACTGGAAGTTCCTTGTATGATCATACTTTGTTCTGTTCCAGGTTCTCCGGTAGTTTCTTGAACATATACACCCGCAATGTTACCTTTTAACATCTGTTGTAAGGAAAGATTTGGAACAGCTCTTGATGCTCCTACTCGTAGAGAATCTTTATTTCCTTGATATTGAAAATTAAATCCGGTGCCCTTCTCTAGTCCCTTATTTTTTAAGGTATCTATAGCACTAGAATCCTTCGCTAGCTTTTTTTTCTTATTGGTATCAATAGCAACAACTAGTTTATTTTCTACTTGAAGTTGAGTTGAAAAGGCAATTTTTAAAGGATTCGCCTTGGCGTTTTGAAAACCAAAAAAAGATAGCAACAAGGCAAAGAAAATGCTTGTAATGATTTTAACCATTTGATTAGTTTTATTAAGTTTTTATTTTAAATTAAATGCTATAGCAAAAGCTGTATCTATAGGAGATTTTTGGAAACAGCAAGGCCTAGAGGCAAAGCGTAGAATTTTACACATTCGATTTGGGTTAAGTTTGGTTAATATTAATTCTTTGTGCAGTTGTTTTGCATTAAGAACAGTTAATTGTTTGTTTATTAAATACCTTGGTTAGAGGTTGGTTTATGCTTCTTACTTAATTGATAAGAAAATGTATTTGGTGCTGGGATAATAAAAAAACATCCAGTTCGTTGTCGTTTGTTGATGCAAGGTATAGGTAAAGAAAGCCGAGTTTATATTTTTTCTCAGCGCAAACGTTTGTTTAATCAAAGGCAAATATTCCAAATTATAGGCATATAGTTGGGCTTAGATTTATAGATGAATATCCTTTTAGCAACTAAAAAAGGAATATGAATAATAAAAGGAGGATTTTTATTAATGATTTAAAGCACTTAATAAAAATTAATATGCTGATATACAATATTTTCAATTTTAATATAGCACTAAAAATGTGATTGAAAATAATTTGTTACAAATTCAGCACAAACGTTTGTTTTGCAGCAAATTAAGATAAACAGTTAGTGAATTCTGTTTTATACAATGATTTGATTAATTAAAGCCTTCTGAATAGTAGACTACTTTAGTATTTATAAAGGGGTATTGCAAAGATAAGGGCTGTACTAATCATTCGAAGTATATTGGATATCTTCATCAATACAAGTTATTATTACATCTGCCCTGGGGTTTAAACTGCCGTTTAAATATTTATTTACCTGTTTGGCAACTATCCGTTATTATTTAAAAACGTAATAATTTCGCCTTTTTTAAAACTATAATTGGTAATTCCTGCAGTAGTGGTTGCTTTAACTTCCCTGCCTTTTTCGTCTTTAGCAATCATTGATTTGAAAGGGAGTTTAATTCTAATTTGACCACCTTGTTCTGCATAAATCTTTACTTTTTCGGCAATGCTATTTACTCTATTTGCACTAATTAAAAATGCTCCTTCTGCTCGCAAATCTTTAAAAGAACAATCTTTCCAAGTGCTCGGTATCGACGGAAAAACTTCAATATAATCACCTCTACTTTGCAATAGTAATTCATTTACACCTTGAGCAAAAGCAAAATTACCCTCCAATGTAAACGGACGATAGGTAAAACTCGAATATTGCCCACCTTTTTGGTCTCCATTTAGATGGAAGCTATTAGAAGAACAAAAATTTGAAGCAAAAACCTGTAATTGTTTAAGTGCCTTATCTCCTTGATAAGCTCTTGCATATAAGGAAGCCATCCAACTAAAAGAATATCCACACCATGCTCTTGTTCCCTTGGCCTCTAATTGTTTATATGAATTATCGATGCGGATTTTATCTTCAGGCTTATTATAATCAAGCAATGCCAAAGGATAAATAGCCATATATTGCGACATATGGCGGTGAGATGCAGTTAAATTTTGACCTGGTGCAATGGTAAATCCAGTTTCGTTCACCTCATAATCGGGTAGTTGGTTAGTAAGAATTTGCCAATGTTCAGCACCCTTTTTATCACCTTTAGCTACAGAGACTTCTTTTGCTGCCTTAAACAAAAATTTAGTTAGGCCTAAATCAAAATTACTCCATTTTTTAAACCATGCTGTAATATCGTTATCATTATATTCTGGACTAGAGCTTAAAGGTAACATCCTAACTCCATCTTTTAAAAAGGTAATATTTTCTAAAAATGTAGCCGATTGGGTAATGTAAGGATAAGCTTCTTTATCTAAAAACTGTTTGTCCATGCTGTATTTCCACTGCCAGTAAAAATGTTGAGAACACCAAGCACTCACTGTAGGGCTCATGGCATATTGTATCCAACCGCCCATGGGATAACCGCTTAATGTAACTACACCTGGAATATTCACTCCCGATACACCAAAATAATTTCTTGTATATTTTTCACTTTCGCCCTTAACTTTCCAAAGCCAATCCGTAAATGTTTTACCTTCTTCCAAATGGTTCGAAGTATAAGTTGGCCAATAACTTAACTGGGTATTTAAATCATTATGAAAATCACCTTTCCAGGGCGGTAAGGTTCCATTGTCAGCTGTCCACACCGCTTGCAAAGTAATAGCTGGAGCACCTTTTTTTGCTACTGAACCTAGTTTGTATTGTTCTAGGTAATACTGCTTTTCCACCAATTCATCAGGAATGGAAATTGAAGATTTACTCCAGAAATTTGTCCACCATTTGATATGTGCATCCCAACTAGTTGGTTCTTTAGCTGTTGATGAAATGGGTGGAATAGTTGCCACTGCGTCTTTAGAAACTGTCCAAGAACCTATTATATTATTATTTATTTTTTCCCATAGGATCAATACTTCGTAAAAATGTCCATCTGCCATTGGTTGGTTATAACGAATGGTATTTGTTGTTTTGGTAATATTCCCTTTTTTGTAGCCTAATTGCTGAAGACCTAGACCTTCATGACTATTATCATTAGCTATTTTTTCATTTCCAGCATAATTATGTACAATTAATTCGGGTAAAATATCGGTATTTTTCAGATTCTCAAAACTAAAAAAACCTTGGTTTCTTGTAGCATGAAGGTAACAGTTAAACATTACTCCACTTTGAAATTTTACTGTATTCAAGGCTGTTTTGATATCTAAAACATTAGACATTACTTTGCCTAAATTTGTGATATTAAATTCTATAGCAGCTGCCGGGATTTTAGTAGGTGTAGCTCTGTCATATGGGTCATCTAGTTTTTGTTGTACTATTTGATATTCCTTTTTATCAACTTGATTTTGCACCCATTTAAAATTATATATATTTAAATCTGGCATTGACTGGCGTTCGTCCCATAAATCAGCTCGATCTAAAGAAAGTCTTAGTTTACCTGCTTTTCCCCAAACTAAAACCCCTAGCATACCATTCCCTAGGGGCATGGCTTCATCCCATTTGCTGGCCAATTTATCAAAGGTGAGATTGTATTTGCTTAAGTTTTGTGCAAGGCTAATTTGGCATACAAAAATGATCAATAGAATTAAGGATAACTTTTTCATATCATATCAATGTGTAGTTAGTATTTGCTTTATCCATCGAATTAGCAAAATTCCAAGCATCGCTTTTAATTTCATACTCTGCTTCTAAAATAATCCTTCACTAGCTCCTGATGACAATTTATTTAATGGGTTTAATGTAATAACTATAACTGTAATCCTTAAATGGAATTTGATATTGAACCAATGGCATAGAACCCCAACTATCTATACCTTGTACACCTAATTGTTGCATGTCCATGTGTATGTAAATTTGATTTCGTTTAACCAACTCACCTGAATGATATTGTTTTTTCTCTGCTTCTGGATCTAAATCTTCTACCGAATAAGGCAAAGCATTAAAACTTAATAATTGATCGATAAATTCGAAACGTAAACCTTTCCCTTGTTTATTGGTAAATTTTACCCATCGCACATCTGATTTATTACCACTTTCTTGTGGGCGAGCATAAGCAAAATACTGTTCGTCAACTGTTGACTTATAAGTACCTATTAAGGATGCTGTTTTTCTATCTATATAGTTCTCTCCCGGACCACGACCATACCATTCAATATTGCTATAGGTTGAATTCAATTGTAGGTCGTTACCAATACGCATTAAGCTTTTGTAGTTACCCATAACTGCTTTAAATTGGTTATCAACTTTGATAGTACCGTCTGCAAATACACTAAAAATTTGTGTTGTTTTTTCATCGCCTTTTAGCAAATTAGCTGTTATTGTAAGTGTAACACTATTTGGTGTTGGAGCAACTATAGCTTGGATATTATTACTTGGATCTTGATAAACATTTCTCCACATGCGCAATTTTGTATTTAAACCAGCACCAATATCATTATCTGTTGGAGCACGATAAAATCCAGGTTGTGGCCCTGTAACCAAGAGTTCTTGCCCTTTAGAAAGGTAACTTATCAAAGTTCCTTTGGTTAAGTCAAAAGTTGCAATAAAGTCGCTGCCTTTAACTACTGCCCTACCTGCAGTCTGCTCAACTTTTAATGTTTTTTTAACTTCAGCATAATTACTTGATTTTGGTATACCCGCTAATGCAATTTGTTCGTAGGCAATATCATAACCTTTCTCCAAAAATGGCTCTGGTGTTTTTAAACGATAATATACATTTAAAAAATATTCTTTTCCTTCCTTGTAATTTGCTTTAAAAGGCAGCGTAAGGGTTTGTGTTTGGCATGGGCTAATATTTAAATCTGCAATCAAGCCACTTTGGACTACTTTTCCATTTTCTAAAACTTCCCAATTCAACTGTACATTACTAATATCTTTAAAGAAATAGCTGTTGTTTATATTTATTTGATTAGAGCCATTAAAGGTAGTTTTAATATATTGGTGAACTTTTTTTAACTCCACAGCCATAGGTGTCATCCCTCGATATGCGGTAACTACACCTTTCACACAAAAATTATTGTCGCTAAAGTTTTCATCAACAGGACCACTTAATGGAAAATCGCCACCATAGGCCATGATGCGCTTACCATTTTTAACTGTATCAATAGCTTGGTCTATCCATTCCCAGACAAAGCCACCTTGTAGTTTTGGATTACTCTCAATGGCATCCCAATATTCTTTAAAATTACCTAAACTATTGCCCATAATGTGCGCATATTCGCTCATGACAAACGGACGAGTGTTTTTTGATTTAGAATAATAAGGTAAATAATTTGGAGAAGGGTATTGAGGCACAATCAAATCTGTATTGAAATCATTTTCTGCTCTCTCGTATTGTACTGGACGTGTATCAGTTTTCTTTAACCATTCATAAGCTTCATAAAAGTTTATACCATTACCAGCTTCGTTTCCTAAACTCCAGGTTACAATTGATGGGTGATTTTTATCACGTTCATACATTCTTTGCACACGTTCCAAATGCGGAACTCTCCATTCTTTATCATTGGCAAAAGTTGTTTCTAAGCTGTAATAACGACCATGGCTTTCTATATTTGCCTCATCAATTACATACAGACCATATTCATCGCAGAGTTGCATCCAATAAGGATCTGGTGGATAATGTGAATGGCGAACAGCATTTACATTTAGCTTCTTCATCATTTCCATATCTTTTTCCATATCGGCATGAGTTAAGGTATGCCCTTGTGTTGCATTATGTTCATGACGGTTTACTCCTTTCAAGAAAACACGTTTTCCATTAACTAAAAAATCAGCTCCATTAATCTCTACAGACCGGAAACCAATACGTTGTGGAATTACCTCAATCACTTTTTCATTTTTATCTTTTAATGAAATGTATAGTGTATATAAATAAGGTATTTCTGAACTCCAGGTTTTAACATTGTTAACCTGTGTTTTAAAAGATAAGGTATTATTAAAATTACCCAAAACTGTTGTAAGCTTTGAGTTTTCTTTCCAGATGCTGTTTCCCTTGGCATCAACCAAGTCAAGTGCTACATAAAAACTATCAGGTTTGCTATGGTTTGTCCTACGATCAATTTTATAATTATCAACTTTTATATTTGCAGTCAATAGTCCATTAGTATAGGTTGGATCTAAAGTAGCTATGGTTTTGAAATCCCTAATATTTAATTTTGGCGTTGAGTAAAGGTAAACATCGCGTTCAATGCCTGAAATGCGCCACATATCTTGGCATTCAAGGTAGCTTCCATCACTCCAGCGGTAAACTTGCAAAGCGATTAGGTTTTCTCCAGGCTTCACATATTTAGTGATATCAAACTCAGCTGCAAGTTTGCTATCTTCACTGTAACCAACTTTTTTACCATTAACCCAAATAAAGAAAGCTGACTTTACTGCACCCAAACTAATAAAAACCTGACGGCCATTCCAGTTTTCTGGGATAATTATTTTTTTTCGGTAGGAACCTACTGGATTATTATCAACTGGAATATCAAATGGAGGATTCATTCTTTCGCCAGTTAATTGTCTGCCAGCAAATTCATAAGGCTGATTTACATAAATAGGTATACCATAACCATTTGTTTCCCAATTGGCGGGCACTTTAAAGTTATCCCATTTGCTATCATCAAAATTTATCTGAAAGAAATCTGTTGGACGCTTGTGTGGATCTTTTACCCAATTAAATTTCCACGAGCCATTTAATGACATAAAAAAAGTTGATTTTTCTTTGTCACGTTTTTCTGCCAATGCTCTACTTTCGAATGCATAAGCGTTTGCTCGCATAGGCATTCGATTTATCGATACAATTTCAGGTGTTTGTAATTCTACAGGTAATTCTTGTGCCTGTAGTTGCCAGACCAAAATTGATAAAGTTAATAAGGGTATGATTTTTTTCATTTGTGAGTTTGATTTGTGAGTGTTTTTAATATGATTTGTACTGCTATTTGATGTTAGCTTAAAATTATTATGGATTAAAACGATAAATCGGCTTTCTAATAATGAGCATCAATTGAATAAATTTTTATATAGTTATTCAGCGCAAACGTTTGTTTTTCTCTTCTTGTTAAGTACATGGCTTCCGGTAGTTTTACAACAACTCTGTCTTCCACTTATTTAAGTGAAAGACAGATTCATAATATCAGTAAAGAATAAATTATCTTACTCAATCGTAATGGAATTGAGGTTCTTGTCAACCAATAAACCATCAACAAGCTTAAGGTTAAAGGTTACTTTACGTTTGGCTTTTAATTTAATAAGGAATAAATCAACATTTCCCTTTAGCGTTTCTTTATCACCTACATTTACAAAAGTTGGATACAGGGCTTTTTTGCCATTGGTATGTAATCTATCGTAAGTAAGGTTATCCATTTCCTTTACTCCAAGGGCCTGTACACCTACAAAATCAAAATCTAGTGGATTGTATGGTAAACCAAAACTTATTGCATTTACACTAGCTAGATTTGTACCTTTCACTTTTACCTCCACAACTTCTCCCTCTTTGTAAGTTGTTTTTGCAGTAGTTAAAACTAAACTACCAGATAATTTATCGGCTTTACCAATTTCTACACCACCATCTAACTGCGTTGCTACATTAGAAATATCGTAAGCATCAATCAAGTTATTTTTATTTATATCACCATTACTGATATAACCATCAAAATCTCCATCGCCTTTGCGTAAACCAGTATAATTGGTATAAGAGGTTAAATCGTTACCATCAATTATTTTATCGTTGTTAATATCACCCGGAATGTAGCTTTCTGTTCCAGGCACCTTAAATACATATAATTCTCTTCCAGAACCAAAACCACCAACAGCAGTGCTAACAGCAATTTTGATATAACGTGCTGTGGGATGATCTTTAATTTCGAAAGTTTTAACATCCCCATTTTTGGCCCATTCAAATTTACCTGCTTCTGTCCATGTAGATTTATTATCGCTATAAAAAATAGTTCCTTTTAGCAACACTCCATTTCCTCCTCCAGCACGTGGTAAGTATTGAATTTTCTCTAATTGGTTTACACTTTTTAAATCCATTACAATATCAAATGGCACCGCATTTTGCCCCCATTTTGTATGCCAGCCATTGTCTATATCAAAATCAAATAATTTATTAATGCCAGAACCACCTTGATCTTCAGCTGTACTTGTGGCTCTAATTCCTTTTATGGCAAACTGTAATGGGTTTGTTGTAGTTGTTGCATCTATTTGTGCCCAATCAGAATTACCTTCTTTGTTAACTGCTCTTAATTTAAAAGTATAAGCCGTTTCTGGTGTTAAACCATCAAACACAAAAGTGGTATCTTTAATGGTGGTATATAACATTTCGTTAAACTCAATCTCATAAAAATCAGCATTATCTACTTTTTTCCAAGTTGGTTGTAGGCCAAAAGCACTTTTGTTTTTCTCGGTAACTTGAGCCAAAGCTGGTGTAGTTAATAAACCTATTGAAACACGGTTTTTATCAGTAGGCTCGAAACGGAAACCTTTAATTTCCAATACCACATTATTTACTGTTACATCAGTTGGTCCTAATTTCACTAACAACTGTGCATTTTTAACCATTACTACTTTTTCAAAATCACTTCCTTTTGTAGCAAAGCGATTTAAATTAGGTTTAGCATCATAAAAATATCCATTTTGTAATTGAGTAAATTCATCAACCGATTTAGCTTCTACTAATTTTACGCTTTTACCACCAATTTTAGCAGAAACACTTTTAGGTTCAGTTGTTACATTAATTACAAACGAAGTTGCTTTCTCTTTTACAAAACCTTCAAAATCGCCTTTGGTGGTTGCTATGGTTATTAGGGCATTATCCTTATCTACCGAGGAAGTAATTAGTGTAGTTACGTTTTTACCCAATTTATAGGCCTCAGTTATCCCATCATCATCATAATCTGTAAAATTGCTATTGCCACTAGGATAAACCTCATAGCTACGCAGTGCTTTGTTCACTTCCGAAACATTGTTAGTTGGGTTTGCCATTGGGATAATTGCACCATTTTTTACAAAAACCGGGATTTTCCAGATTGGTACATCAAAACTATTAATGACCCTATTTCCGGTGTATTTTTCTCCCGAAAAATAATCTATCCAAGTACCTTCTGGTAAGTAAATATTATTGCGGATATCATTCCCTTTTTCATCTGCCTTAGTAGCTTGATAAATTGGTGCTACCAAGAAGTGTGGACCAAATAGGTATTGATATTGGGTAGCTATACCTTGTGTATAAGCATTAGGGGCTGCTAAAAACATTGCTCTGATGATAGGCAAACCATCTACCGCCTCTTTTGCAATACTGTATTGATAAGGGAGCAAAGCTGATTTTAATTTCAAATAATTACGATTAATGGAGGTAACAGGCTCGCCTTGTGCCTGAGGATATTTTTGACTAGAACCCCAGCCATCCATATTTAATTGCATTGGGGTAAAAGTTTTCCATTGAAAATCTCTGATGTTCATTGCTCCATTTTTACCTCCAAAAATACCATCCATATCAGAAGTTATGTTTGGTTGACCTGATAAACCAGAACCAATATATGTAGGAATATGGAAACGAATGTACTCCCAATTACCTCCAGTTTGATCGCCAGACCAAATGGTTGCATAGCGTTGTGTACCTGCCCAACCATCTAAAGAAATAATAAATGGTCTTGCATTGTTACCGTAATCAGGAATGATTTGACCAACATCGGCTACACCATTTAATCCGAAAGAATAGCCTGCCCCTACCCAAGCTACATCTGTTTTTAAAACACGAACGCCAGCATCTTTTACTTCTTTTAAAATATCACGCTGTAACAACGGACTAATTTCTGGCTTCGGATGTAAATCAGATTGTGTCCACAAGCCAATTTCTACACCATTTTTACGAGCATAATCACCAAAGCTTTTTAAGTTAGCAATGTTACCGTCTAAAGTTTCGGTTTGACCATATCCAGCGCCATAGCCATCGTTTGGTAAAATCCAGCCTAAGGGCATATCGTGTTTTTTATACCTATCGATTACCGCACGAGCTGAAAACTGATAATTATTTTTTTCACCATTAAGCGATTCTTTAATTCCTCCATTATCTTTCTGGCTTTCTTTGTATCGTTGGCCATCTTCAAATAAAATCCCAGTACTATCTGCTTTCCAATAATCGCGGTTAAAAGCATTTAGATGGCCTTCATAAAAACCAAATTTTGGCAATAAAACTGGATTTCCTGTTAGTTGATAAAAATCGTTTAATAAAGGTACAGCACCATCATTCACCATCAAAAAAACATCCAAATAATCAGTTTCATGAGCTAATTTTACTGTTCCTTTTGTTGAAGCTCCAAAATCGTATCGCCCTTTTTTGAATGTGTAAAACATTACCCCATACCCTTTTGTGCTCCAATAGTACGGATTTGGAGAAGCCACACCACCATCTGTCCAGCTATTTTGGTTTTCGATTGCAATTGATTTTCCTTTGTGAGAAAAACGGCCATTCTGTACACCACCACCATAAAAATATTCTTCGGGTTGTTCTTTAAAGGTTAAAGTCACTTTATTTTTATCGAAAATAACAGGAACCATCTCCTCGATAACAAGAGTTTGGCTTTTTTGATTAATTACCTTAAATAAGTTTGTATTTTTATCTATTAGTATTGTAATACTTGCTGTTGAAATAAAGATTTGTCCGTTTTCATCTTTTACAGTAAGTATAGATACTGGCTTACGCGGATTTTTTACCAAAATTTGTGCTGTTGGTTTAGCTTCTGGGTCCCTGATCACACCACCATTATTATCTTGAAATAGCCTAAAAATATTTTCCCCATAAAAATCTACTGTCAATCTTTGATTATCCGAAAGCAATACCTCAACAGTTGTAGAATTGATTTTTCTTGCATTAATCACTTTCGTATCCTGTGATTTTTCTAGTTTTACACTATTTATTTGTTGTGCTGCTAATGGCAAAACAGACATAAAAAGAGAAAAAGCAAGTAAAAACAAAACTGCTTTACTGGGTTTAGACATACAAAATATTTTCATTAATTTTTAGGTTCGTTTAAGGTCTTCTCTATCTCAAAAGGCATTGTGAATATATTTTCATTTGCTATTAGTAGAGAATTAATAACACCAAAATAGGAATGAAAATTGTTTTTTAATATTTAATTACAACGCAAACGTTTGTTCTTTAAGTTAATTCCATTATTTATCCCTAAAATTAGCTGTGAGTTTAATTTGTATTAGGCTTGCATTAATTTTACCTTTTATATCCTATTTTTGTTCAATAGCCTTAACGATGAAGAAAAATAAAAGCTGTGATTTACAAACTTGTTTCATGTGCAAGCTCTCTTTGCAAGAATGGCATCCGGCTATTGCTAGTCATAAACAAAATTTTATAGCAAAAAAAGGAGAATTAATTATTAAAGAAGGCGACCCTGTAACTGGTGTTTATTTTGTAACTTCTGGTAATGTTAAAGTGCACAAAAAGTGGGGCGACAAAGAATTGATTTTACGTTTCGCAAATAACGGTGCTATTTTAGGGCATAGGGGAATTGCATCTAACTTATCCTTCTACCCTATTTCTGCTACTGCATTAGAAACTACTACTGTTTGTTTCGTTCCTATCGATTTTTTCAAAACTACTTTAAAGGTTAACAATGATTTTGCCTACGGCATGTTGATGTTCTATGCTGATGAATTAAATGCATCGGAAAAGAAAATGCGCAACCTGGCATTAATGTCTGTAAAAAGCAGGTTAGCCGTTGCTCTATTGAGTTTGAGAGATCAATTTGGATTAAATGCCGATGATTGCCTTAATTTAGATTTAAGCAGACAAGATTTAGCTGCTTATACTGGCGCCACCTACGAAACTGTTTTTAGAACAATGAATGAGTTAATTGCAGAAAAGCTAATTGTATTAAAGGGCAAAATGATCAGTATTTTAAATGAGGAAGGCTTAACAGATTTAAGTAACCAAGTTAAGTAATGATAGGTTTAGTACTTTGTGGTGGACAAAGTGTGCGAATGGGCGCAGATAAAGGAACTATGTTGGTTAATAATCAAACTTGGGCAAGTCTAGCTGAAAGAAAATTAAAATCTTTAAACATTCCAGTTAAGTTTTCTGTTAACACTGGTCAAGAAGCAATTTATAGCAACTTATTTCAAAAAGAAAATCTTATCCCTGATAACCAAACCCTACATATTGGCGGACCATTAAAAGGTATTTTATCTGTGCATTTATCAGCTCCTGCTGAAGACCTTTTCGTTTTAGCTTGCGATTTGATTAAAATGGACATCAGCTTAATAAATAAACTGATACATGAACAGAAACAGCATCCTGATTTTGACGCTTATGTTTTCTTAAATAATGAATTTTACGAACCTTTATGCGGTATTTATACAGCAAAAGGCCTAGCAAAAATAGTAAAGTTTTACAAGGAAGGAAACTTGAAAAAACATAGTATGCATGCAACGCTAGATTTGTTGAATACAGATAAACTAATCTTACCGGCTGCTGAACGAAGTTGTTTCAAGAACTTTAACTCTCCTACTGAACTTAATGAGTTATAATTTAGGATTTTTGAAAAGCAAACTTGTTTTTCATTTTAATGTTAGTCCCGCTTTCACTGCAAGTCCTCGCTGCGCTGTGGGCTTTTCGTTTAATCGGGTTTATTTTACGCAGGTTTGTGCTACTATGAAGGGTTTCCTTGCACAGGTCTAAGTTAAATAGCCCTAATTGAAGCGGTATCTTTTTGAATGTCATCCTGACGTGTGCCGATTTTACATCGGTAGCGAAGTCGAAGGACATTAAAAAAATACAAGCGAAAAGTAGGACTGCCTTAAATTTTTTAGCATTTGCCTTGCGCTTCAAATACTTTGATCAATTCCTTGGTTGTTGGTTCCAAAATCAATTATAAAATTTGAAGCGCCATTTTTTCCACCTTTATGAAGTTATTTTTATCGTTCTCACAAAGTGAACAACAAAAGTTGGTAGGCAAATCATCGAACTTTGTACCAGCCACAATGCCTTGAGTTACATCTCCTAAATCCTCACTGTAAACAGTAAAACAATCACTACATTGATATAGAAATTCTATTTCCTTAGCTATTAATTGGTCTGAGCTTGTTTGTGTAATTAGTTGTTCATTTTTAACCCCCAACCTAGCTTGATAAAATTTAAGTACTGCTCTGCGCACCTGTTCGGGCAATAAGGATTTTGGATTGCCTTTGCTAAAAACATAACCCGTACGCTCGTTAGGGTTAAAATTTTTAGCACATAGGATATCATAAACAGCAAATATCTTTATCCCTGGCAAATTGATCAAATACCTTTTCCTAATGAGTATACTACTAAATACCTCACTTTTTTTCCGAGTTTTTATACCAAAACAAATCCCGAAGGTTCTTGTATCGTTTACACTTAAATGTTTAACCAAATAGTTTTTTAATTCTAAACCTTCCACACAGTGGTCTTCTACCTGAAAATTCAATTCGTTTGCTGCATGGCGCATATTAACTTCAAATTCTTCTAATAGTGCATTCCAATAGTGTTTGTGTTGCTCATCAATTCCTTTAATGATGATTGTTTTCCAAGATGTACAGCAAAGTTGCCCTAACTTGGTCTCCAAACAGAGCAAGCAAATTTTCTTTAAAAAATCTACAGCAAACAACTCATCACGTCTATAAATACCTAACCAATATTTATTGTTATAACGATTTAGGCCCTCATAATAAGGTAAATTAAAGGAAGAAAGTGAAACCGAATTCTCAGCAGGTTTGGTAATGAAATTCGAAATATTTAACAAAGAAAAAAGCTTTTCCCCCCTTGCTTTTTCATTATCTATAAATGCTGATGGATTCGCATTAATAATTGCTTCTATTTGCTGGGTCATCATTGCTATATTATTGGTATAACAAAGTTGATTCCACTCGTAAACTACATTGGTTTTAGGAAAACGGATAATGAGATGCCAATAATGCGCCGATTGAGGAGAAGCTATCCAATTGATGTTTCCTGTTAGCATTGGTGTAAAACTTTGATTGCTATCACAAATATTTACTTTAACCGATGGCCGGAAATTAATTGCATCAAAAATATCTTTATAAACCCCTTCTGTTAACCAAGAATTACGAATAAAAATTTCTTCTGCGGGATAGGAACTAATGATGTTAGGAAAATTATTTTCGTCAACCTCATAATCAATTCCCAATTGATCAAGTTCATCAGTAAATGCCTTCAAGTTATAAGAGGCAATATCTACCAATAACTGCTGTCTTAAACCAAAACGGACAAACCTAATCCTACTTTTGCTAGTTGCAACAAGTATATTGTACAGATTTCCTGGAGAAATAATGCCGCCAGAAAAATTGATGATGATAGTTTGTTCCATATTTATTTAGCTTAATCCAAACTCTAATATTGCCTTCGGAAAATTTTTATTCTCATGCCCTGGCCTACACAATTTTAGTAAAGTAAAACGTTGAATGTTAGACAGTTTTTTCCATTGTTCTAAAGAAATCCTCATGCCCACTTCTTCCAATTTTTCTTCCAATATTCGTGGCAATTGATCTAATTCTGTCCAAATCGGTATTGGATCAACAGGTATAATTGTTGCTTTGTTGTTGGTGTATTTTTCAATCAAACTAAGTAAATAATTATAATAGTTCTTTAACTCAGTCTGATCTGAGATAGGCATAATCGCTAATTCTATTCTTTCATCTGAATGAAATTTGCTCCATTCTGATAATTTTAATTTAATGCCAACAGCATCCATCTTAAAACGAACAACCATGGGTATACAGCGAACATTATCTTCAATAAAATCTTCTTCGAATTTGAAATATTCAATTCCTTTTAAGTTTTTAAATTCCGATGGTCCGATAGGTTTTTTCATATTTTTATTATCTTAATCATTATACGTCATTGCGAGGCACGAAGCAATCTTAAAGCGCTGGGCTTGCTATTGGTTCAACAAGGAGATTGCTTCGTTCCTCGCAATGACGCCCATCTTCAACATCGTTTTTCTTCACATTTACAAATGAATCTAAAATTGCTTTAACTTCTGGCCTGCAACTACCACAACCCATTCCAGCTCCTGTAAGCTGGCAAAGTTGCAAATGATCCGTACAACCATCCTTAATTTTATTAATTAAGTTTCCTTCACCAACGTTGTTGCAACTACAAACTGTTTTGCCAATAATTGGTTCAGCAGTGTTCCCACTTCTCAATAATTGAAGACGCTTTTCGCTCAACTCCATTTTATTTTCGATTAGGTTTCTAAATTCTAAAAACTCGCTTTTATCACCAATAAGAATGGCACCAACCAATTTATCATTGTGTACAATACATTTTTTATAATAACGCTTAGCTCGATCAATAAAAACAATTTCCTCATAAGTTGGGTCATCATTTGGTATTTCTGCTAAACCCAAGCAACAAACGGCTAAGCTGTTCATTTTTAAGATGTTCATTAAAAGACTGCCCTTGTAATACTTAGCAATATCTCCACAAAGAAACCTAGCAACAATATCAGCTTGTTGTTCTGCAGCAGCAGTTATCCCATAAAGTTCACCATCAAATTCAGCAATCTCACCAACAGCAAAAATATCCTTTTCGCTAGTCCTTAAGTATTCGTCAACCACAACACCTCTTTGACAATCAATACCAGCTTCCTTAATCATTTCTATATTAGGCACTGTGCCAATGGCGATCACCAATGTTTCGCAGTCTATTAGCAAACCACTTTTTAAACGAATGCCTGAAATATTCTTATCACCTAAAAAACGATCAACTTCATCATTATAAAAGACCTCAATACCTTTACTTATTAATTCTTCGTGTAGCAACTGACTACCCAATGCATCCAATTGTCTACCCATCAATCGTGAAATTCGTTGTATGATTGTCACTTTTGATCCAGTTTCTGCTAACGAAGTGGCCAGTTCAATTCCTAATAAACCTCCGCCCACAATAATTACCCTCCCTGTGGTGGTATCAATATGCTTTCTAAAACCATCAGCATCATCACGACTTCTCATTGTAAATATACCTTCCAACTTCGGAATATCCTTTAAAACAAAAGCTCTACTTCCTGTTGCCAATAATAAGACATCATAACTATGGATTTCTCCCTTACTGTCTGTAATTGTTTTGTTGTGTTTATCAATCGTTTCAATTCCTAAACCTCTATGTAATTTAATGCGATAATCCTGTTCTTCACTATCACTCATCTTAATTAGGTTTTGCCAAGGCAAAGTCCCAATGATATAGTCTGGTAACAAAACTCTATTATAAAAAGGAAAATTTTCTTTACTAAAGATTTCAATATCATCTGTAGTATTTAATGCCCTATAACTTTTTACAAAACCACAAGCGCCAGCCCCAGCACCAATTATTACTATTTTCTGCCTTGCTTTTTGGTAAAGCTTAACTTGTACTGCTGTATATTTAAAATCTGGTTCTTTACTTATCGGATCAACCAGATTGTTGGTAAGGTTGTTAACTCTATTCAAATCGCTGTCTAAAATCAGTCCCCAATGCATTGGCATAAACACCACACCTGCTTTTATATCATCAGAAAATTTAGCTTTAACCCTTACATTTCCCCTCAGGCTTAAAACTTCAACAACATCATTATCGGCTATATTTCTTGCTTTTGCATCAGTGGGGTTAATTTCTAAAAAAGATTCGCTGATATGTTGATTGAGCTTATTTACTTTTCCTGTCTTACTTCTGGTATGCCATTGGTCTCTAATTCTTCCTGTTGTTAAAATTAGTGGGTGGTCTGGCGTTAAAGGTTCAGACTTATTTTGGTCGCTAAACGACTGAATATTTGCTTTTTGATCTGGTGTATAAAATTGATGGTCTGTAAATAATCTTGACGTACCATAACCAGTACTATTTTTAGGATAAGGCCACTGAATTGCTCTTTTCTCTTTCAAAATAGCATAACTCAAACCACTTATATCAATATGGGTTCCTTCGGTTAGTGCAGCGTGTTCATCGTAAATGGCAGCTGCATTTTCAAAATCGAAACCTTTATAACCCATCTTCTTTGCAAAACGACAAATGATTTCTGCATCTGGAATTGCCTCCCCTGGTGCATCTACAATTTTACTGAGGTAAGAAATATAGCGACCAGCATTGGTCATTGTGCCTTCTTTTTCGGCCCAAGCTGCTGCTGGCAATACTACATCTGCATATTTTAAAGTTTCAACTTTGTTGCTAATATCTTGTACCACAACAAACTTCGCTTTCTTTAGTCCTGCTTCTGCTACGCGAACATCTGGCAAACTAATTAACGGATTGGTGCATAAAATCCAAACAGCTTTCAATTTCCCTGTATTCAATTCCTCGAACATTTCAGTAGCGGTTAAACCAGGTTTTGCACTAATTGTGCCCAAAGGGATTTGCCAAAATTTCTCTACCTCATTTCGGTGTTCTTCATTTGCTAAATTTCTGTGCGCTGGTAACAAATTACTTAATCCGCCAACTTCCCTACCGCCCATTGCATTAGGTTGACCTGTTAAAGAGAATGGTCCGCTGCCAGGTTTACCAATATGACCAGTAATGAGGTTAAGGTTAATTAAGGATAGATTTTTATGGGTACCAATTACACTTTGATTTAAACCCATTGTCCACATGGTGATGAAACCCCTAGCATTTGCTATATAAGATGCCGCAAGCCGGATGTCACTTTCAGCTACGCCACAAATAATGGCTGCTTCAAATATGGTGGTCTCAAAAACGGTTTCCTTGTATTTTCCGTAACCATTGGTACTATTGTTAATGAAATCTTGGTCTACCTTGCCGTCCTCTATCAAACATCTTCCTATAGCATGGTGTAGCGTAATATCGGTACCTGGATTTAGTTGTAAATGAACATCCGCTAAAGAACAAGTTTGGGTTTTCCTTGGATCGCTTACAATGATCTTTAAGTTTGGATTTTTCTCTTTAGCAGCTTCTACTCTTCGCCATAAAATAGGATGACACCAAGCAGGATTTGCACCAGATACAAATATACAATCTGCTAATTCTAAATCATCGTAACTAATGGGAACACTATCCTCACCCAAACTCATTTTATAGCCCATTACTGCACTACTCATGCACAAACGGCTATTCGTATCAATATTATTGCTTCCAATAAACCCTTTAATCAGCTTATTTACTACGTAATATTCTTCTGTTAAACATTGTCCGCTGGCATAAAAAGCTACACTATCTGCACCGTATTTTTTAATTAGTGTTTTAAAAACAGCAGCCGTTCTTTCTAGAGCAACATCCCAACTTACCCTTTGTAAAGGCATGTTTTTATGATACCGCATTTGCGGATAAAGTAATCGATCACTTTTATCATTAACGGTATAATGCAAATTCATTCCCTTGCTACACAACATCCCTTTATTAACAGGATGATTCACATCACCGGATACAGTAATATGCTCATGCGCTTCTTTGGTAACAACAATACCACAACCTACTCCGCAATAACAGCAGGTTGTGGTTTGAGTTGCCAATATGTTTTTTTGATTGTTCATAGTTAAGGGGACAATGGTTGATAGTTAATAGTTTATGGTTCAATTTCCAGTAATCTATGATTATATAGACAACTCGGCTATCAACTATTGACCATTAGCTATAAGCCATCAACTAGCTATTTAGCAGTAACGATATTCAAATCTTCAATTCCTGAGCGTTTTTGTGCAGTAACCGTTCTAAAAACCAATACTGCAATACCAATTCCCAATATAATATAGCCCAACAAGGTGAAAGCACTGGTATAATCAATCAAGTCTTTTTGAACAGTTACACCGTTTTCTACAACATTTTTAACAACGTGTGTTGCTTTAGCCTTAAACATGAAAGCAATTAACATTGCACCAATATTACCACCTGCGCCAACAATTCCTGCCACGCTACCTACCGCCAGTGGGTTAATAAAGGGAACCAAACTATAAGTTGCGCCATTTGCCATTTTTAAACTCATTCCAAAAATGAACATCATTAAAATAGCCATACTAATGTTGCCAGATTTTGCAAACCAAATAATCCCTACTCCCTCCACTAAAAGTAAAACAGAAAGCAAGAGCGTTTTACCATCAAAGCCCCAAGTTTTGTCAATTTTATCAGCTACAATTCCGCCTAATGGTCTAGCGAAAATATTAATCCAGCCAAAAATCCCAGCAACCATTCCTGCAATGGCTATTGTTGAGCCAAACGAATCTGTAAAAAAGATAGGTGCAAAATTATCTACTGTAATTTCTACGCCGAAACAAGCTGCATAGGCGATGGTTAAAATCCAAGTGCGGTAATCTTTAGCGGCAATTAAAAAAGTATTCTTGGTGCTTTTTTCTGTTGCAGGTAGGTCTTTAAAATCACCTTTTGGGCTATCAAGTGTATACCGATGATATAAAAAAGCGCAAACCAATAACATTACTCCTGGAACAAGCATGGCAAACCTCCAACTATCTTCGGTGCTACAAAGGCCCAGCGCAGTAAAACCAGATGCAATTAATGGCATAAAAAAGTTTGCTGCTCCGCCACCTGCATTTCCAAAACCACCTGCAGTTGCATTGGCAGTTCCTTTAATGTTAGGCGCAAACATAATGGAAGTATGAAATTGGGTAATTACAAATGAAGCTCCAATAACCCCAATTGCTAACCTGAAAAGTAAGAAAGAGGTATAAGATTGACTTGTGCCTATTAGCAAAACTGGAATGGCACAAATGACCAATAACCATGTATAAATCAATTTTGGTCCAAATTTGTCTATTAACCTACCAATTAACAAACGAGCAATAATAGTGGCAGAAACAGATGCGATTTGGATATTACCTACTTGGTCTTTTGTAAGATGCAGTTGCTCTCTGGCTATCTTCATTAAGGGAGCCATCCCAAACCATGCAAAAAAACAAAAGAAAAAAGTAAGCCAAGTAATGTGAAAGGTTTTCATTTGAACACCTTTTAGCGAAAATATATTAAGCCTGCTTAACGGCTGAGCGGTTATATTAGTCATGATTGCTTAATTTAAAATGAGTAAATATTAAAACTTATAACCCAGGCCTACGCCCACGTTCCATTTTCCATCTTTAGCTGCTGTTTTAGCATTATAATAAAATGGTACTTGCAAGGCTACGTGATGGAAAACAGCTGTTGCACCAAAACCAAGATTTGGTGTAACCAATGTATTTTGGCTTGCTCCGGTGGCAACTTTATCTTCCTTAATTCTTATGCTAGGCAACATACCTACTAAAATTGTATATGGTTTTTTGCTGAATTTAATACTGGGTCCTGCGCAGTTGACAAAAGCACCATTGTCAACATATCCCGCAACTAGAATTCCATCAAACAAAACAGCTTTTGTTTGGGCTTTTGCGGTAAAAAAGAGCATAGTTAATGCTAGGCAGCCAGTTAAGGCTACAAATTTTTTAAGATTCATAATGTCAGTTTTTTTGTTGGTTTAAATTACGTATGACTGGTTATTTCATACGATTATGATTTATTTCGGAGATTTCCCGATGTAGACAATTCCGTTATCAATTTTTACCGGATAAGTTTTAATAGCGCATTCATCGCCACTTAAACATTCGCCAGTATGAAGTGAAAAAGTCTTTTTGTGGAATGGACAAGCTACTTTAGGTTCATCTGTAGTTGATCCAATCATTCCTCGGCTTAAAGCCATCTGTTTGCGGTGCGGACATTCATTCTGCGTTGCAAACCATTCATTTCTTCTCTTAAAATAAAAAAGGGCAATTTGTTCTTCACCATTTTTTACACAAACGCCGCCATTTTCTACGGCGTCTTCGACTCGGCAAGCTGCTAACCAATTTGATGTGTCTGTCATCTTCTTTAGGGTTTAAGGTTCATAATTAAACTGGTTCATAGTTTTTAGTCAATAGTTAATAGTCGTTAAGCTTATTAATCCAAGCTATTGACTATTCGACAATCGACCATACACTTTATATTTGGTTAGAAGTTTTCCATTCTGCTACGCGTTTCTGTCCACGCATATCTACAAATTCAATGGTTGGATCTTTCTCCTCTGGTGCATTCACAAAGTGAGAAAATCTTTTTCTGATGGCAGGATTTTCTACTGCCTCCTTCCATTCGCATTTGTATGAACTAATTAAATTTTCAATTTCTTGTTCCCATTGTTCGGCCATTCCTAAACTATCATTAATTACTACGTTGCGTAAATAATCAATTCCACCTTCCATTTTATTTAGCCAAGTTGCTGTTCTTGTTAATGGGTCTGCAGTGCGGATGTAAAACATTAAAAAGCGATCGATATACTTGATGCAAGTCTCACTATCTAAATCGGTTGCCAACAATAAAGCATGTTGAGGTTTGCTACCTCCATTACCACATACGTATAAATTCCAGCCTTTTTCTGTTGCGATGATACCAAAATCCTTACTCTGCGCTTCAGCACATTCTCTAATGCAGCCACTAACGGCAGATTTGAATTTGTGTGGTGCTCTAATACCTCTGTATCTTTCCTCAATTCTAATGGCATAACTTACACTATCATGTAAACCAAATCTGCACCAAGTACTTCCTACACAACTTTTAACAGTTCTTAAACCTTTGCCATAAGCATGTCCGCTTTCAAAACCAGCTGCAATTAACTCTTCCCAAATAATTGGAAGGTCATTAAGGTGCGCACCAAACATATCAATGCGTTGTCCTCCAGTAATTTTGGTATAGAGATTATATTTTTTGGCTACCTCGCCGATGATAATTAATTTATCTGGTGTAATTTCTCCTCCTGGAACTCGGGGAACCACAGAATATGAACCACCTTTTTGAATATTCGCTAAAAAACGATCATTACTATCTTGCGCAACATCGTTTCCTTTTTTCAGAATCATTTCATTCCAAAGACTTGCTAATAATGAAGCAACTAATGGCTTACAAACTTCGCATCCATCATTTTTACCAAACTCATTTAAAACTTCATCATAACTTTTCAATTCGTGAATATGTATCAAATCGAAAAGTTCTTGTCTACTGTAGTTAAAGTGTTCGCAAATTACGTTTTTAACGTATTTACCTTGAGATTTAAAAGTATGAACCATTAAATCTTTAACCATCGGAATACAACCACCACAACCAGTGCCGGCTTTTGTACACTTTTTAATGTCGTCTAGATTTTCACAATTTTGATCAGTAACCGCACTGCAAATATCACCTTTACTTACACCTTCGCAACTACAAATTAATGCCGAATCTGGTAAACTTGTTATACCTGCTCCGTCGCTTTCTCCCCCACTTCTACTTCCAAAAATTAGTTCTTCTGGATTTTCTGGTAAAACAATTTTGTTATTGACAGTTTGCAACAGCATATTATATGCTGTTGCATCACCAATCAATATACCTCCTAAAAGGTATTGTCCATCATTACTTACATTTATTCGGCTATAAATTCCTTTATGTTTATTCTCAAAAATAATTGTCCTACAATCTGGTTCATCTATAAAATTATCACCAAAACTAGCTACATCAATTCCTATCAATTTAAGCTTGGTACTCATATCAAAACCTGTAAACTCTTTATCGCCTTCACACAAATTAGCAGCTAATACTTCAGCCATTTCATATCCTGGAGCAATTAAGCCATAAATCATCCCATCATATAAAGCACATTCGCCAATAGCAAATACAGATGGATCACTTGTTTGCATTTTTTCATTCACCAAAATTCCACCTCGCTGGCCTACCTCAATACCACATGCCTTAGCTAACTCATCCCTAGGTTTAATCCCTGCTGAGATGACCAACATGTCAACCTCTAAATTTGTATCATCGCTAAATTGCATAGCTGCAATTTTTCCATCACCTACTATACTTGTTGTGTTTTTATTCAAATGAATTTTTAATCCTAGATCAGCTAATTTAGATTTTAGCATTTCACTTCCTGCAACATCAATTTGCCTAGGCATTAAACGAGGTGCAAACTCTATAATATGAGTTTGTTCAATTCCCAAATCTATCAAGGCCTTGGCTGCTTCTAAGCCCAATAAACCTCCACCTATTACCGCTCCAGTTTTTGCTTTTTTAGCAAACTCACTTATCAATTCTAAATCTTCGATGGTAC
The DNA here is from genome assembly GCF_005116505.1 of Pedobacter polaris. GTDB lineage: Bacteria > Bacteroidota > Bacteroidia > Sphingobacteriales > Sphingobacteriaceae > Pedobacter > Pedobacter polaris. Next base: position 108,944 of record NZ_SWBR01000002.1, on the reverse strand, counting down.
GATAAACAAAAACTCCATCTTTTTCAACACCTGGTATTGTAGGTACAAAAGCGGCAGAACCCGTAGCGAACACTAAATAATCGTATGAATAACTTAATCCATCTGCAGCATACACCATTTTAAAGTCGCGATCTATCTTAGTAATGGGATTACTTAAGAAAAGTGTAATATTTTGTTCTTCATACCAAGTTGCTGTAGATAAAGAAAGATCTTCTGCTGTTTTACCATTAAAGTACTCACTTAAATGAACACGATCATAAGCTCTTCTGCATTCTTCACCAAAAACAATTAAATTAAACGACTCAGATTTCGATTTAAGCTTTTCACAGAACTTATATCCAACCATTCCATTTCCAATCACGATAATTTGAGTTTTTTTCATAATTTTTTAGTATTTTCTTAAAACTAAACAGTTTTTCACCTAAATATTTTGATTTTTTTAACTAAAAATCTAAAAACTTACCATTTTCTAATCTATTTTATGATATTTTGAATATCAAAAACCAATTATTATGATTAATGATATTCAAATATAGACTCTAGAATGATAAAAACATAAAATTTTATGATATTTATCATAAATAATTTAATTTTTAAGATATTTTTTATCATTTTTACGAAATAATACTAGAATATTTAAAATTATGGAGCTAAAAACAAACGATTTTGAAGTATTTATTGTAGGAGGCGGTCCAGGTGACCCAGAATTGATTACAATGAAAGCATTTAATGTAATTAAAAGAGCAGATGTTCTACTTTATGACAACTTAAGCAACAAAGATCTATTAGAAATAGCTCCAAAGTCTTGCAAAATGGTTTATGTAGGCAAACAACCTTATGGTTGTTATACTCCGCAAGAAGAAATAAACAGATTAATTGTAGCCCATACTAAAACCCATAAAGTTATTGTAAGGTTAAAAGGTGGTGATCCTTATATTTTTGGAAGAGGTTTTGAAGAATTACTATATGCAGAAGAGCACGGTATTAAAGCAACATACATTCCAGGCATTAGTAGTATGCAAGGTGCTGGTTTTATGGACATCCCTTTAACCCATAGAGGAATAAGTGAAAGTATTTGGATGATTACGGGAACTAAAAAAGATGGAAGCCTTTCTAATGATTTAAAATGCGCCATGAAAAGTTCAGCTACTGTAGTTATATATATGGGTATGAAGAAAATGGAAGAAATTGCTAACACTTATATTAAAGGTGGTTTAGGCTCAATGCCTGCGGCAATCATTCAAAACGCTACGCTACCACATCAAAAACAGGTAATATGTGAGGTAAAAGACCTATCGGAAGCTGCTTCAAGAGAAGGATTAGCCTATCCGGCAATTATTATAATAGGTAATGTGGTTAAAGCTAGGGAAGTGATTTACGAGACTCAAAACAGGTTATTGGCCGTTTAACAGAAAGCAATGGGATTTACATCGGCAGCGTAGCAACAGCCTGTCCTGATTCATCGGGAAGATAGCTATTAAACTATAATCGCTTCATTAAAACACTAAAACGAAATCCAAAGCAGTAATATTGAGTACTCAATATCACTTGCCATTAGGCATCAGCTGATTACCCCTATTTTAACCATCCTCACCTAACAGGTACTTCTACCTGCTTTTAAAAACCGTATTACCACGCTTAAAAGATTTACCACATTCTCCTTTCTTTGAATGTAAGACATGTATGCTTTTTATAAGCATATCAACTGTTTTAGCAGGCGTAAACCGAAAAGCCTTAACAGAGTAGGTAAATCTAATTCATATCTTATCATGCCAGTATTACAACCCAAACAGCAAGTTAATTTAGGGCCCTTTACCCGCGGCGCAGTACTTACATTCACTGCCCCAAAAACAAGCAGCATTCAACAGTCTCCGTCATTAGACGGCACGCCTATCAACCTGGCCTTTGTGCCCAAAAGCGTTACCTTAACATCCGGTAAAGTTCATATACTTGCCGCAGATTCAGCAGCAGTAACCTATACGGTACAACAAAGCTAAAATACCAATAGGCTTTTCAGCTAACGCTACTTTTGGGATCTTCATGTTTAACGAACATGGCTCATGCATAGCAGAAACTACAAATCAAACTAACGTGCTTTTGGGGCAATAGCAAAATACCCAAGCTTACGTTAGTTTGAATTAACCAATTTTAAGATTTACCTATAACAGATCATTATCCTGTAGAATTCCAATTTTAAAATTATACAAGGGAATCGATTGGTTTATTTACTTCCCGATTGCTATCGGGACGAATTTCGCAATTTCTCTTCCGCCTTTTACCCATTCGAAGCCTTAAGCTTCGCTATCTCTCTACTCAATCTTTCGTTTGCCTCTTTTAACCGTTCTGATTCTTCTAGATGCCCCTTAAATGCGGCTTGGATTTCTTCCTGTGTATATCTTGGTGTGATGTGCTGGGGGCAATTCCAATCGTAACCCTGAACCTTGAAGAGCATGATGAACTTGGGTTTGTATTGATAATCAGCCAGGCTAAGTTTTTCAAAAAGGCTGGGCCGATCAGCCAGGGATACCACTTCAACTTCAGCGAACATCTTAAGCCGGGTTTGGGAAGCCTGGTCAAGAAAAAATAAAGCCGCCTTATTGTTGGTTTTAATGTTGCCAGTAGAGATGTACTGCTTATTCCCCTCAAAATCGATGAAACCCAGGGTCGTTTGATCAATCACTTTTAAAAAACCTTTTGGACCTCCCCTAAACTGGATGTAAGGATAGCCACTTTCGCTAATGGTTGAAAGGTAGAAATGATCTTGACCCATGATGAAGTCGATCTCACCCTCTGAAAGGCCATCCGTTGTTCGTGAATGTACCATTCGGGCGTAAGCTGCCCTGCTGCCAAATTTTTCTTGTAAAGTTTTCACCTCCTTTGTAAAGGCAATCTCGGGATAGTTCATATGATCAGCGTTTTTATACAAATTACGATTAATTTTCAGGAACCGATGATTAGCATAGATTTTTATCATAGCGATGACAGTCTGCTTTTCATTCAATTTTTTCCCAGCATGGTGTTGCATGAATAAAGATGGAGCGTTCTTTTGCCTTGCCGATTGCTAAGTCCTAACTGAACCTATAATAAATGACCTTTTCAACAAAGTAGATTGAGCCTTTAAACAAAGCTAATGCTGTGCTGCACCTTTACCTTTGTATCAAATAAAAATCAATAACATGAAAAAAGTTTGGTTCATAACAGGCAGCTCCAGGGGACTGGGTCGCAGCCTAACAGCAGCGGTATTGGCAACAGGAGATCTGGTAGCAGCAACCGCAAGGGATATTAGCACACTGAAAGACCTCAACGAAAAATACCCCAATCAACTCTATCCACTCCAACTGGATGTTAACATAGCAAAAAATATTGTAGCTGCCGTAACAGATACGATTGCACATTTTGGAAGGATTGACGTACTGGTGAACAATGCAGGCTTCGGCATCACTGGAGCAGTTGAAGGTTATACGGAAGAACAAGTGAGCAGTCAATTGCAGACCAACCTTTATGCCCCTATTGCATTAACCCGAGCAGTACTCCCTTATATGCGCAAGCAAAGATCAGGGCACATCTTGCAGGTCAGCTCCATAGGTGGCAGGGTTGGCAGTGGAGGCGTAAGCATTTACCAGGCTGCAAAATTTGGCCTCAGCGGTTTCAGCGAGGGCCTGGCGATTGAGGTGGCTCCATTGGGCATCAAGGTAACCTGCATTGAACCAGGGGGTTTTCGTACCGACTGGGCGGGAGATTCAATGACTTATGCCCCACACATAGAAGGGTATGAAACTACGGTAGATGCCAGGGTGAACGCCTTTAAGAGCGGGGGCATAAAACCAATGGGAGATCCTGATAAGGCGGCCAAGGTAATGATTAACATGGTGAACCACCCACAACCCCCACTTCACCTGCTGCTTGGCAGCGAGGCCGTGGCCATTGTGAAGTATTCAGAGGCGGCAAAGCTTAGGGAGCTTGAGCAATGGGAAAACATCAGCATCTCCACAGATGCAGACGATGCCGAAAACTTTTTGCAGACGGAACACGGCAAAAAATACCTAAATTTAAAAAAGTAACATTCAATTAAGTTGATGGACTGAGCAATGGACATTCCTTGCTAGCCAAATTGTTCTTCCATCAACCCATTTAAAACTATGGCTCCCAAAATAAACCATCCAAGCATCTCTTATTCCTGCTATTACGCCAAGAACAGGGAGGGTGAACAGTTCGTGAGCGAGCATGTGTTTAGCTACCAGATCTCAGGCACATTGACACTCGGTTATGGAGAAAAGCAGCATGTCTTTAACCCTGGGGATTTTAGGTTGATTAGGCGAAACCAATTGGTCAAATTCCTTAAGGAGCCCCCACCAGGAGGCGAGTTCCGCTCGGTTTCGGTGTATCTAGACCAACACACCCTGCGCAGCATGAGCGTGGAGCATGACATCCGTGCATCATCACCAACGGCCAAGGGCAGTTTTGTTAGTCTAGCTCCTCGTCCGCTGCTCAAAAGTTATATCGATTCCCTATCTCCTTACAATCAAGATGGAGTTAAAATGGATCCAAAGCTCGTAGCTATCAAGTTGCGTGAAGCCATCTTCATCTTATTGCAAGGTAATCCAGAATTAAAAGAAATGCTATTTGACTTTAGCGACCCCATAAAGACCGACTTGCACGCATTCATGGAGAAAAACTTTCATTTTAACGTGCCCTTAGAGCGTTTCGCTTACCTAACCGGACGAAGCCTTGCTACCTTTAAACGTGATTTCCAGAAAATCTTTGGCAACAGCCCGAGCAAGTGGCTACAGCAACGGAGGTTGCACGAGGCCCATTACCAGATCAGCGAAAAGGGCAGATCCGCCTCGGAGATTTACCTTGAACTTGGTTTTGAAAACCTTTCTCATTTTTCCTTCGCCTTCAAGAACAGGTATGGTGTATCACCATCAAGGCTCTGAAACATGCTAACCAAATGAACATATTGGCCCTTCGTTGAGCGTTAGCCGTTGCTCGTTGTTCGACTTAAACCCCTCAACAACTCCCCACCTCAACAACTTAACCTAAAAATGACACCTTTTCTAGTCAATCGCGAAAAAAATAGCTAAATTCCCACCTGCAAAACGGCAATGAGCCATCAGTGGTGGTTGTTTAGAGGGCGATGCATTGAAAAAAGCACTTTCGGCTATTCATCAACAACAAAAAAAATGGTTACTTATGATACAACTGATGAATTTGAGTGGCGATACTGGAGCGAAATACCTGATACAAAGATGTAGCTGCCATTGCTTTCGAAGAAGGGCATATTGATATAGATACTGAGGCAGATTACCATAACTTAACAAAACAACAATGATAGCAGATTCTTTTGGACGTGTGCATGATTACTTACGGATATCACTTACTGATAACTGTAACTTCCGCTGCTTTTATTGTATGCCCGAAGAGGATTATGATTTTACGCCTGCGGCTAGATTAATGCAGCCTGATGAGATTTTAAGTTTGGCTAAGCTATTTGTAGCACAAGGGGTAAAAAAAATAAGGTTAACTGGTGGTGAGCCATTAGTTCGTAAAGATGCAGCAGAGATCATTACCAACCTAGGGAAGTTACCTGTAGAATTGGTAATTACCACCAACGGGACAAGAATTGCAGAATTGTTACCTACCCTAAAAGCTGCAGGCATTAAATCCATCAACATTAGTTTAGATACCTTGCAGCCTGAGAAATTCATGCTCATTACCCGTCGCGATCTTTTTCATCAGGTGCGGAGCAATATTGAACTTTTATTGCAACATAAGTTTACCGTAAAAATTAACATGGTGGTGATGAAGGGCTTAAATGATGATGAAATCAAGGATTTCATAGATTGGACCAAACATCATCCTTTGCAGATTAGGTTTATAGAATTCATGCCATTCAGTGGAAATAGATGGACAAGCAATAAAATGTTCTCCTTGGCCGAGATACTGCAGGTTATTGAAAAAGATTTCACGGTTCTTCCTGTTAAGGCAGAGCCACATGATACCGCTAAAAGTTTCATGATACCAGGCCATGAAGGATCATTTGCCATTATAAGTACCATGACTGCTCCATTTTGCGACACCTGCAATAGAATGCGTTTAACTGCAGATGGCAAATTAAAAAACTGTCTTTTTAGCGATGGAGAAACAGATTTGTTAACTGCATTACGTAACAACGAAGAGGTATTACCGCTTATCCACGCTTCTATTTTAAGCAAAAAGAAAGAATTGGGTGGTCAGCTCGGCAAACACTTTGAGCAGATTGACACCGCCACCCTACAAAATAGAAGCATGATTACCATTGGAGGATAAACCAAATATGATTACCGTAGCCGAAGCAAAAACAATAATCAATAACAATGTCACTCCATTAGCAGCCATCAACTTAAATCTGGCTCAAGCTTCAGGACATATACTTGCTGAAGATAGCTACGCTAACTGTGATATTCCTGCATTTAGACAATCGGCTATGGATGGTTATGCTTTAAAATTTGAAGAAGATTTAAAAGAATTGACCATTACTGGCGAAATGGCTGCCGGAACGGCTATAAAGTCAGCGCTAAAAGCTGGAGAAACACATCGAATTTTTACTGGTGCACCATTACCTGAAGGAGCAGATACAGTGATCATGCAAGAAAAAGTTAGTGTAGAAAATGGTAAAATATGGCTTCAAGACCTCAATCTTAAAAAAGGACTAAATGCAAGAGAAAAAGGCGCTGAAATTAGTGCTGGTGATTTAGCGATGAGCAAAGGCAACCTTTTAACACCTGCAGCTATTGGATTTTTGGCCGGCATTGGTATTACAACTGTTTCCGTATTCCCTATGCCTAAGGTTGCCATTATTGTAACTGGCAAAGAATTACAAAAACCTGGACTGACACTTAATTTTGGTCAAGTGTACGAATCTAATTCTTACTCGCTTACCGCAGCATTAAAAAATGAAGGGATTACCGAGATCGCTGTATTTGAAGCAGATGATGAGCTTGATATATTAACCAATGTACTCAAAGAAGCACTGGCAAATGCCGATGTAGTTTTACTGACAGGAGGTGTAAGTGTAGGTGATTATGATTTTGTAATTGAGGCTTCGCAAAGATGCGGCATAGCACAGTTGTTTCATAAAGTGAAGCAAAAACCTGGCAAACCACTCTATTTTGGTAAAAAGGAACAACAATTGGTCTTCGGGCTTCCTGGCAATCCTTCGTCTGTTTTAAGTTGTTATTACAATTATGTATTGCCTTGTTTGAAACAATTATCCCAGAAAGAAAATACGGTATTAGAATTAAAAGCAGTGCTTACAATGGCTTACCAAAAACCAAAAGGATTAACACATTTTTTAAAAGGGTTTTATAAAAATGGGCAGGCAAGCCCATTAAATGCACAAGACTCTTATCGATTAAGTTCTTTTGCCCAAGCAAACTGTTTAATCTGCTTACCTGAAGAAGAAGAAAGTTTTAAGGAGAAACAATCGGTAACAATATTATTATTACCAAGCTAAGGAATGCAAGAATCTTTTATCCTTTTTTACATCTTACTATTCGTTGTTGCTTTTTTATATGCATCGGTTGGTCACGGTGGTGCTAGTGGTTACTTGGCTTTAATGGCCATTTTTGCTGTATCTCCTGCCATCATGAAACCTACTGCCTTACTACTTAACCTTTTTGTGTCATCCACTTCATTTATACAATTTTATAGAGGTGGTCATTTTAAATGGAAGTTATTTTGGCCTTTTGCCTTGGCATCCATCCCACTCTCATTTATAGGTGGTATGATGGCCATAGAAAGTTCCATTTATAAAAAAATATTGGGTGTTTTATTACTCATTCCGGTAATTAGGTTTTTCTTTTTCAAAAACACAGACCCTAAAGATTTTAAATCTGCTAACATCCCTCTTTCTTTATTAGTTGGTGGTATGATTGGACTCTTATCAGGAATGATTGGCATTGGTGGAGGTATTATTCTCTCTCCTGTTTTATTATTGTTAAAATGGGCCGACCAAAAACAAACAGCTGCCATTAGCGCTGCATTTATCTTTGTAAACTCTGTTGCTGGCTTGGGCGGTCAATTGATCAAAGGATTTGAATTTAATAACCACATGGTAGCTTATGTTGCCGTTGCCTTTACTGGAGGTATTTGCGGTGCTTATTTTGGGGCTTTGAAGTTCCCTCAAACTATATTAAAAAATGTACTGGCTTGCGTACTTGCCCTAGCAGCTTATAAATTGTTATTTACCCATGCATAAAATGAAAAAGGATGGAGCAATATTAGCATCTTACGCGTAAATTAGACAAATGGAAATCGAGATTATTAGTTTTGGGAAGATTGCAGAATTCATGGCAAATCAAAGGCTAACAGTAGATGGCATTAAAACTACTGCGCAGTTGAAAGATTTCCTTGAACAAGAATTCCCTCCATTAGCAGGCATCAAATACAAATTGGCACTAAACAAAACCATCATTCAAGAAACCGTTGAGTTAAAAAGCGGCGATACGGTTGCGATCATGCCACCATTTTCTGGAGGTTAATCATGGCGTCAGAACGATATCATAGACAGCTTATCCTTAAAGGTTTTGGTGAGGAAGCACAATTAAAACTGGCATCTGCTAAAGTGTTGGTTATTGGTGTTGGCGGACTCGGGTGTCCGGCCCTGCAATACCTGGCAGCTGCTGGTATTGGGCATTTGGGCTTAGTAGACGATGATACCGTAGCCTTATCTAACCTTCACCGCCAAGTACTTTACACAACAACCGATATAGGAAAACTAAAAGTTGAAGTTGCGGCAGAACGATTAGTAGAAATGAATCCTGAAATAGAGATCATAACCTATCCTACTTATATTCAAAGAAATAACATTCTTAACTTAATACAAGATTATCACATTGTGTTAGATGGAACTGATAATTTTGAAACGAGATACATTATTAACGATGCTTGCGCACTTTTAAACATTCCATTAGTTTTTGCTGCAGTTGATGGTTACGAAGGTCAACTTGCCATTTTTAACATCAAAGATGATAATGGCATATGTACCAATTACAGGGATCTTTTTCCTATCCCACCAAAAAAAGGAGAAATACCTAACTGTGCAGAAAATGGTGTGCTTGGTGTTTTGCCAGGCATTATTGGTAGCTTGGCAGCGGCCGAAGTTATTAAACTAATCACCGAAATCGGAAAACCATTAATTAACCGTTTATTACATTACAACATTCTTACCTTGCAACAGTATGAACTAAATATGAGTTCGGGAAGTGACTATACCTTACCGCATACGGTAGCAGATTTTTTAAAAATGGAAGACAATAACAGCTGTGAGATAGATAGCTATTTGGAGATTGATGCAACACAATTAAAACAAATTCAGCAAAAACCTTCTACCCTAATTATAGATGTTAGAGAAGAATTCGAAGTTCCATTATTGAACCCAGATCTATATAAAAAAATACCAATGTCTAAATTGGATGAGTTTTTAGCACAAGAAGTCACAGCATATCATGTCATTTTTATTTGCCAACATGGGATTAGAAGTATAACTGCAGCAGAAAATTTCCATAAAAAGTATGGCACAAGCAAAAAAGTATACAGTTTAAAAGGTGGAATTGCCAAATGGAGAAATCATTTAACAATTTGAAATGAGCGATAGGAAAGTAAAAGACATATTTATAAATGGTAAAATTGACCCTATGTTCATTGGCGAAAGTATTGCCAAGCATAGTGATAAAAAGAATATTGGCGGACATAGCCTATTCCTTGGTCAGGTTAGAAATGATGAAATTGACGGTAAAATGGTAGCCGCCATAGACTACACAACCTATAAAGAGCTTGCCTTAACCCAGATGGATCAAATTAGGGAAGATATCTTTAAAAAATACCCATTAAGCTGCATGCACATTTACCATAGCTTAGGAACAGTAAAAGTAGGTGAAATTTGCTTGTTTGTGTTTACATCATCTATCAGGCGAAAGCCAGCTATTGAAGCTTGTTCAGAAATTGTAGAAAGAATAAAAGCAGAATTACCAATTTGGGGTAAGGAAATATTTGAAGACGAGACACACCAGTGGAAGGAAAATAGTTAACATGGTAAACATTACACAAAAATCGAACACACTTAGAATTGCAATTGCAACAGCTACTGTAAAGGTTTCAAAACAAGAGACTATTGATGCTATTGAACAAAGAAAAATCCCGAAAGGAGATGTTTTTGAGTTTGCTCGCGCAGCAGGACTATTAGGTGTAAAAAAAACAAGTGATCTTATTCCAGATTGCCACCCATTACCTGTAGAATATACCGCCATTACTTATGCCATAGAAGGCCTAAATGTAATTATCACTGTTGAAGTACATACCATTTATAAAACAGGTGTTGAAGTAGAAGCTATGCATGGTGCATCTATCACTGCATTAACGATGTATGACATGCTGAAACCAATAGATAAAGGTGTAGAAATTCAGCATATACGTTTACTGAAGAAATCTGGTGGCAAATCTGATCTCAAAAACAATAAATTTCCGGAGATAAAAGCGGCTGTAGTAGTTTGCTCAGATTCTATTTCGGCTGGCAAAGCTCAAGACACTTCAGGCAAAGCTATCATCGCCCTACTTGAACAATATGGCATAAATACCATTAAATATGAAATCATTCCAGATGAAGTAAATAGCATTCAAGAAAAAGCAATTTCACTTTGTGGTGATGAACATCAATTACTCATTTTTACTGGCGGTACTGGTCTCTCACCCCGAGATGTTACTCCAGAGGCCATTGCCCCGCTAATTGACCGCCCAATTGAGGGGATAATGGAAACAGCAAGAAGATATGGACAAGAACGAATGCCCTACGCCATGTTATCTCGAGGGGTTTCTGGCTTTATTGGCGAAACACTCGTACTCACCTTTCCGGGTTCAAAAACTGGCGCAGAAGAATACATTGCCGCATTGTTCCCACAGGTACTTCATCTTTTCAACATCAACAAAGGCCAAAAGCATTAATATTAAGGCTTGGTTGTAAGGATAAGTTAAGAACACTTACTTCACCTGAATAATAAACTTCGTAAGCCCATCGGCTGTGCTTAGGGAAAACTCATAGCTATGATTCAATAAAATCTCCCTTACCAAAGTCAATCCAATACCTTGCCCATCTTTTTTTGTGCTAAAAAATGGGCTAAACAAATGAGCTGTATCTGCTTTTGCAATACCCTTTCCATTATCAGTAATCACCAGCTGCTGCTTAATTGGGTCTAGCGTAAATGTAATAACACCAACAGATTCAATGGCCTCCATCGCATTTTTTACAATATTTATAAAAGCCTGTTCTAATTGCTGTGCATCTGCTATAAGGTAATAAGGTTCATTTGGCAAGTCAAACTCGAACTTAACTTGTTTTTCTTGTGCAACAAAGCGCATCAGGTCAGCAACTGATTTTAATAGGACAACTAAATCAATCTGCTTTTTATTGGCATCTGGGAGTTTAACTAAATCGGCAAAATTGCGCATAAAAATGTTCAAATTTTGATTCCTATCCATCGCTACCTGTAAAGCATTTGCCAAGAGTGGATCGTTTTCAGCTATCCATGCCGATTTATGTGCCAATGTGGAGTTTATAATAGAATTTACCGGTCCGATGGTATTGTTAACTTCATGGGCCATCATGCGGATTACCTTGCTATAGACATTTTTTTCAGCCTCAAAAATTTCGGCAGTTACTTCTTCTAACATGATAAATATTCTTTCAAATCCACGATCTATGAACTTAGATTTTTGAACTTTATAGGTACGCAACCCTCCTATCTTTATCATTTTAGCCAACCCTATTTTCATTGGATAGATTTGCTCTATCAAAAAATTGGGATAAGCGCTTAATATCTCCTTCGCCTTTGGGTTGATTTGTTTAATTTCTTCGTTATAATCTAATACAATAATTCCTGTTGGTGAAGTCTGGATTAGTTTTTCTAGAAAAAAATGTTGCTCTTGCTGTTTGGTACGTTCTGTTCTTAATTCATCGATCATCCGATTATATACATCTACTAGCTCATCAACTTCTTTTTGACCAGTAGTTAAAAACTTGACATTAAAATCCTGATCTTTTATTGCATTCACACCCTGCTTCAAATACACGAGTGGTTTAATCAATTGTTTGTATAGGTTCAGAGAAATAACAATAGAAATAATGATCACTACTTCTGCCAGTATAAAAAAGAGTTTATGCTGTTCGAAGATGAGATAACTCATTACTAAGCAAACTAGGTGAATCGCCACCACAAAACCGATATACTTAGTCTTCAGTCTCATTAAAAGGAATTTGATACTTCTCTAACCTACGGTATAGTGCATTTCTAGTAATACCAAGTGAAGCAGCGGCTTTGGTTATCCTATTTTTATGAAATTTCATGGCTTGTTTTACCATTTCCTCTTCCATTTGATCGAGAGTCATCGTGCCTACACCAGGAAGTTTAACTTTGTCGGCCTTTAAGGGTGAAAGATGCATTTGCGCTTGAAAATCATCAATACCTAATTCATTTTTATTGCTAATTAATACTGTGCGCTCTACTAGGTTTTTTAACTGTCTAATGTTGCCTGGCAAGGGTAATTGTCGTAACCAACGCATGGCGGGTGCAGCAACCGTTAGCTGTGGCCTATTGTAGATTTCCTTCAAATTATCAATGAAAAAATTAACCAGCAATGGTATATCGCCCGATCGTTCTCTAAGTGCAGGAAGGTGAATAGCTATCAAATTGATCCGATACAACAAATCTTCTCTAAATGTGCCAAGATTCACCATTTCATTTAAATTTTTATTGGTAGCACATATTACTCTAGCATCCACAATTTTTGTTCGGCTACTACCCAAAACCTCATAGGTTCTATCTTGCAAAACACGCAATAATTTAACTTGGCTACTCGCTTCTAAATCGCCAATTTCATCTAAAAAAATGGTGCCTTTATGTGCCATTTCAAAACGACCCATGCGATCAAAGCGTGCATCTGTAAATGCTCCTTTAGCATGCCCAAACATTTCACTTTCAAATAAAGAAGTAGAAATACCGCCTAGGTTAACTTTCACAAATGGTTTTGCAGCACGTCCACTATTCTCATGTATAGCTTCTGCAATCAATTCCTTTCCTGTACCACTTTCACCAGTAATGAGAATTGAAGCATTGGTGCTAGCTACCCTACCTATAATCTCCAATATATTTAATAAACCAGCATCTTCTCCAATTATCTGTTTAAACTGATATTTTTGATCTAGTTCTTTCCTGCTTTTGGAAGTAGCTTTCTTTCCATTTAATTGCAGCAGGGTTACTACAGATTGTAATACATAGTCATTGTTCCATGGCTTATGGATAAAATCGTTTGCACCTAATTTCATGCCTTGTATAGCAAGGTCAATGCTAGCCCAACCCGTAATTAAAATAATAGGTAAAACTGGGTAGTGAACCCTAATCTGCTGAAGCAGGCTCATACCTTCTTTCCCAGAGGTATCTATAGAAAAATTAAGATCTAGAATAACAAGTTCAGGCTTTTGAGCTTGTATGGTCTCAAAAGCCTGAACAGCATTATTTGCTGTGACTACCTCATTTCCAGCACCTTTTAACAAGAGTGTTAGTGAAGTTCTTACTGCAATATCATCGTCAACAATTAGTATCATTATGCGAAGTTAAGATAAGCATTATTCTTCATGCAATGCAACAGCAGGATGAATACTTGCTGCCTGCTTACCTGGATACAAAGCACAAGCAAATACTAAAAGATAAATAAAAATAACGGCGAGTACCATGGCAATAAGGTATACACTTGATGGAACATCGAAAACGCTGAGCAGTGGGAACTGAACGGCAAAGAAACAGCCCACTACTAGCGATAAAGTGGCTAAAATTAAAGCTTCTAACACCAATTGATAAGATACCGAATTGCCACTAGCGCCAATTGCCCTACGCAGGCCAATTTCGCCTTTGCGTTTATTGATATTATACCATAGCACACCAAATAGACCTAGTGCAACATTAATGATCAGAAACCCAGCAATAATCATAAAAATGACCATTGGAATAATGGTAACTTTATTTTTTGAATCACGCATTTCGCTCAAGTGCTCAATCTCGATGGTAGAATTTTTGAAGGTACTGGTCATGAATTTATACAGTTGACTTTCGAAAGTAGCATCGGCATCTGGGCTTACTTTAATTAAAATGTTCCTTGTATCTTTTAAATAACCAGTATCAAGACGATTAAACATAGCATTGCCAGCAGGCCAATAATCGCCAGCAGTTTTAATATCTTGCACTACCCCAATCACTTTCATTTTATGTTTATCTTCAAAGTCGCCAATTAATTTACCAACAGCGCTGCCTTCGCCAAAGATTGCCGTTTTTAAGGTTTCATTAATCACAATGCTTTTGTCTTTACTAACAGCATCTTCAGGTTCAAACCATCGCCCAGCTAGCATTGTTACGTTCCATACCTTTTTATAATCTTCTGAAACAGTATAAAAATTAACACGGTCAAATTTTTTCCCGTTCTGCTTTACCGCTGTACTCATGGTGCTACTGGCATAGGGGAAATTACCGCTTGCATAACAAACCTCTTCTATTTGAGGCATGGCTTTAAGCGAATTGCTTAAGGTACTGTATAAAGTTTGCAGCGAGTCTTTATTTTTTGGGAATTGCCCATTATCGTAATTAATTGCCCACACACGTTCATATTCGAAACCCAAAGGCTTGGTGTAGTTTTGATAATAATAGGTAAGAAAAGAGAATACGGCAAAGATGACCAAAAACGATACGAGAATTTCGGAAAGAAACAGGAAGTTCTGCTTCCGTTTATTCCATATCAATTTAAATAAATGTTTTAACATGATAATTTTTTTTAAGTAATGTTATTGTGCTTTTAAGGCTTTAACTACATTTAGTTTAGACATTCGCCAAGCTGGATAGACCCCAGATAGCAGTCCGAAAAACAAACACGCGATGAAACTGTAGAGTAATACTGCAAAATTCATTTTTAAGCTTACATTTTCGAGCAGTTCGAGATCGTTGATAAAATAAATGACCAGCATGGAAAGACACAATCCAATGAGTCCCCCTAAAAAAGTTAAAATCATATTCTCTACAATGAATTGATACACTAAGGTTTTTGAAGAAGCGCCAAAGGCTTTCCGCACGCCAATTTCAGATGAGCGTTCTAAAATGCGGGTAATGTTAATATTAACCAAGTTGATGGTAGGCAATAACAAAAACAACAATACAAAAACACTTAGAATACCAACTACTATAGTCATACCCGAATTTTTTCCATCACCAGCAATTCTTCTGGTCATACTAGTAAAAAATGGATCAGCATGGCTATATACTTTGTCGAATTCTTTACTTGGCAATGGAACTTTTCTCATCATTTGATCAAATTCCTGTTTCATTTTAGGTACATCTGCTTTTGTTTTTGCCAATAACACAGCATTGTAGCCTCCCATAAGGTCTGGTTTATTGTAATCGTCTTTAGCTACCGTATAAGGCAGGTACATATCACCAGCAAAACTATACAGGGTTTCTGGCACATTGTCTACCACACCAATTACACGGTAGTTTATATTATCAGCAGAGATATATTTGCCTACTACTTTTGCTTCATCTCCAAAATATGCCTTTTTGGTTTCGATAGAAATAACTGCTACCTGTTCTGCATTGTCTATTTGTTGCTGGGTAAAAGGTTTTCCTTCTAAAAAATTATACTCTAATACCTTCCAATAATCGGCATTTGTATGTTTATAGTCTATTACAATTTTCTTGTTGTTTACGTAAGCGTTTGAGGCTCTGGCATTAGATGAAACACCCATCATTGCTACATTTTTAAGGCGAGATACATAATGATCTAAAAAGTAAAAAGAAACATCAGATCGGTTAAGCCAACCTTCTTTCGAGTTTGACATTTCCATTGTGGTTACATACAATGACCTTTCTCTTTTATAATCTGGATAATCAGGACTAATTATTTTATCGAGAAAGGCAAAGCCCACCATTAAAATAGTTAGGGTAAAGCTAATTCCGAATAGGCTAATGAAAGTGAAGAATTTTCTTCGTTTCAATACGGCAATTGCGATTTTAAAATAGTTTTTTAACATGATCTTATTTATTGAACTTGTGAGCCATCAAAAAGACGAACCAATCGGTGTGTTTTATTTGCCATGTTTTCATCGTGGGTAACCATAACAATGGTGGTACCTTCATTGCGGTTAAGATTGATCAGAATTTCCATAATCTCATTCCCCATTGCGCTATCTAAGTTACCTGTAGGCTCATCGGCTAATATAATTTGTGGATTGCCCACAATTGCTCTTGCAATAGCTACACGTTGGCGCTGCCCGCCTGATAATTGTGTAGGAAAATGTTTGAGCCTATTGCTCAATCCAACTTTTTCTAGCGCTGCTGAAGCGAGCATTTTACGCTCTTTAGTTGAAGAAGTTCGGTATAACAGGGGTAGCTCTACATTATCTAATACCCTAAGGTCATTAATGAGGTGATAGCTTTGAAAAATAAAACCCAGTTTCTGATTTCTGAATTTAGCGAGTTGTTGATCAGAAAATCTGCTAAGATCTTGTTCATCTATACTGATTTTACCTTTTGAGGGTTCATCTAAAAGACCCATAATATTAAGCAAAGTGCTTTTTCCGCAACCAGAAGGACCCATAATAGAAAGAAATTCTCCTTTGGCAATATTTAAATTGATGCCGTTTATGGCTAAGGTTTCTACCGTATCTGTTCGGTAAACTTTTTCTATGTTTTGTAAGTGTATCATTTATGCAATTTTAATTAAAGAGTTATGAATAGGTTATTTTTTTATTGTTTTCAAAATCGTAGAGTGATAAATAGCGCAGTTGATAATAAGCCGCCCAAAAATCTCGTAACGAAGAGACATAATCACGTTTTGCCCGATCATTTTCTTGGAAGGCAATGCTTAAATCAGTAATACTAAGATTACCAAGCACATAACGTTCACTGGCAATTTTATACTTTTCGGCAGCAATTTTCTCAGCAGCATCTGTTAATAAAATCTGTTCCTTCATCATATTGAAAAGCGTTACCTGAGTTATAATTTGTTGTTTAAAAGTCTGTTTATCTTGTTCAACTGCGTAAGTTGTAAATTGCTCATTTGCAAGTGCTGTTTTTGTTCTAGATTTAGATCTCCCCCAATCCATAATGGGAATGGCAAACTGCAACTCAACAGCTTGCTGGTTTTTTGGGGAGCGATACACATCAAAGATATTTGGCCCTGCACTTGAGTAACCCAAGTTTGCCCTTAATGTAGCCGTTAATCCATTTTCCCCTTTAGCTTTAGCAACATCTCTTTTTGCTTCTGCCAAACGGCGTACAAATGCAATAGCATCAGAACGGTTTTCGAAAGCCTCTTTCAGCACTTTATCTGCTGCAACAGTCATTTGCTGCACTACTGCTGGCATATTGAGTTTAATCTTGTCATCTCCTTCTATACCAGCATAACTACGCAAATTTAAAGTAGCAATTTCTACATCCCTTTTGGCTGTACCTACTGCTTTTTGCGCATTTAATACTTCTAATTGTAATTGTAGAATTTCATTTTTTGAGATTTTACCTAACTCAAATTTTGTATTTGCTATGGTTAAAATCCTTTGTGTATTGGCAAAGTTGGTTTCAGAAATGTTGAGGTTTACTTGAGCAAGTAATAAATCAAAGAAATATTCAGTTACAGTAATAGCAATTTTTTCTTGAGTTTCTATAAATGCTTGTTTACTTTCATCGTATTTTAATGGCTCTATCTTTTTATCCCATTTCAGGCTATTAAATTGCAATAAAGGTTGGGTATAACCAATGCCATAAGGAATACCATTATAAAGCACATTATTCCTGTCAAAATCATCAAACCTTTGTAATTGGGTAGTACCATAAATCGTACCACCAGTAGCAGCAATACTTTGGGTAAAATTAAGGGTAAGCGACGAGTTATCATTATGCACCGGCTGGAACAGAATGGTACCATTTGGTTGTTGCACTTGTGTGTACGTTTTAGTGTAACCAGGTAAAATTCCTTGTAAAGATAATTGTGGCTGATAGTTAGATTTAAATGTACGCCATTCCCAATATTTGGTTTCTTTAACTGTAATAGCTTGTTTTGCAGCAATAGAATTAGATTTTGCCATGGCTACCACCTCAGGTAATGTCAGCCTTATCGTATCTAAAGCTGCATAGGTATTTAAACCAAATATCATAAATAATCCAAAAGCTAAAAATTTCTTCATTATTTTAAGTTTAGTTTCCAATGGTGATGGTTTTAGTATTTTTATATGCACTCATGTCTGAGGTAATAATCTCATCACCAGCTTTTAGTCCGCTTAATATCTCTACATAATCGAAATTACTAAGGCCTGTTTTTACAGTTCTGCGTTCAGCAATTCCGTTTTTAATTACATATACTTCCTGTAAATTCGAACCATTAAATGCTGGACCATTGGCAACTCGTAAAATCTCATTTCTTGTAGAAGTAATTAAAAACACATCTACTTTCTGATTAGGCCTTAATGCTGCATTGCTCTTGTCATTTAGCTGCAACTCAAAAGAAACGATGCCATTGTTTACAGCTGGAGAAATGTTTGTAATGGTGCCCCTTAATAATTTATCACCTATCCTTATAATGGCTGCCATGTGGTTATTTATCTTATCTAACATATTGTCTGACATGCTTCCTGCAACTTTAAATCCGCTTAAATCCGCTATACGAACCAAAGCTTCCCCTTCACGAATGCTTGCACCAATATTTTTATTTACCCATGTTATTACACCAGCTCTAGTAGCTACCACCTCTGCTAAATCAAGTTTTCTATTTAATGCATTTAAATCATTCCTTTGTATTGCCAAAGCAATTTCAGCTTCCCTAATTTCAATCTTCATCGTTTGCTGTTTGCTTTTGATTTCGTTTTCCAATTGCAGTTTTTCTAATTCTGCTACTTTTAGGTCAAGTTCAGCACGTTCTACATCTTCCTTAGTACCACCTCCAGCTTTAAGCAATCTTTTTGCAGAAGAAACAGCATCTTTTAAATTACTGATGCGCAATTGTTTAATACTGTTGTTAGATTTAATATCGAAAAAGCTTTTTTCTAGATCGAGTTTTAATTTGCGAATTTCATTTTCTTTTGACTCCATTTGGAAGCGGAGTTTCTCATAATCTGTTTGTGTAACCGATTTATCTAAAGTGAGTATAGATTGACCTTTATTTACATTGTTACCCGCATCCATTAGTACTTTTTTAATGGAAGCATTAATCGGACTAGCTATTATTTCTTCAAATTCTGGCAATACCTCTCCTGTGGCATTTATGGTGTTTTCTATTATTCCTACTTCTACTTTTGCCGTTGTAAAATCTGCACTATTTAATGAGGTTTTAAAATAATAACGGATCAAAAAAACTGAAGCAATCAATGCGATAATAATTAGGCTAATAACCAGTAATCGTTTCTTCTTTTTTGTTCTAGTAACTTCTTCTTCTATCAGTATATCCATTTGAGCTATTTTACATACTCTTTACAAGAGCAATGCCATAGTCAAAATATTGATAATTAGATTATTACATAAATTTCAGAAAATAAAAATGCCCGATATCGAACATTGCGTTTGATAGCGGGCATTTTGAGTTGGGGATTTTAAATACTATAGATTAATATTATCAATCTTAAAATAAAGCTGCAGCCTATTTAATCACTAAAGGGTTTATTTATTACTTCCCAGAAAGTGCTTTAATTCTTGCTATTGCATTTTTATTTCCAGGATCTAAGACAAGTACTTTTTTGTAATTAATTAAAGCAGCGGGTTGATTTTCCATTACTTCAAAAATTTCCGCTAAGCTGTCATAAACATTTGCACTAGTTGGATATAATATGGTATTGAGTTGAAAAATGGCAAGCGCTTTAACATGATCTTTTTGCGCTAACAATTGATAAGCCCATGCGTTTAAATCTTGTTCGTTCAAATCGATAGCTGGTTCTTTCTTTTTTAAAGACTCAACTGTGGTTAAAGGATGTTCAAATCCTTTTTTAAGTAATTCGGCACGGAGCTTTTTAATACCAACCGGAAGGCCAAAACCATTGGCTTCATGCATGTCGTTGATGTAATATCCTGCAATTTCATCGATCATTCGTTCAGGACTAGATCCCATTAAATTGGTGAGTATTACAATGGACAGATCGTCTTTTAAATAGACAAAAAGTGCATTCCTGCCACCACCAACTGGTGCAACGGCGGGATGGTCGCTCCTAGTTACGGTAGGCCAACCTAGCGCATAACCATTGGTAAGTGCATTAAAGCCACCAATTTTTCCGTTGTTAAGTAAGGCTGCTGTAAACATGGTTTCGATACTAGGCTGTTCCTTTAGCAAACGACCATCTTTTAAGGCTATAATCCAATTAGCCATATCCTGAGCTGTAGACATAATACCAGCTGCAGTTCTATAAAATTCTGGAAATTGGATATAAGATATACCTGGTGTATTGTTACGTATAAAATTTCCATTTACCATTTTATACATTGTATAAGCGCCAGCAGAATTTGGAACTACATCGTATGAATCTCCAAATCTGGTAAGTGGCATTCCTGCTATTTTAAATTGTTTTTCGGTAATAAACTTAGTAAAGTGCATTCCGCTCAATTTAGTAATGATTTTACCAAGCGCTACATAACCAGTTTGGTTATAACTAAATTTCTCTCCAGGCTTAGACAGTAATGGTAAAGAGGTAACTCTTTTCCAAGCAGCCTGTTCCCCACCTCCAAATACTTGTTCATCTTCGTCAATAATATCTGGCAAGCCAGAAGTATGTGTTAATAACTGTTGCAAGGTTAGTGATTGCCAGTTAACAGGTAAGCTATCTAGGTATTTTGAAATAGGATCATGAATTTTTAGTTTTCCTTCTTCTGCCAATTGCATAATTGCCACCCCCACAAAAGCTTTAGTGATAGAGTTGATTGGGAATACTGTTTGGTCTGTAGCAGGAACAGCGTACTCTAGATTAGCAGTGCCATAGTGGCTCAACTTAACCACTTTTCCGCTTCTAACAACCGCTATTTGCAAGGCAGGAATATTTCGCTGTTGCATTTTGCTTTTTATAAAAACGTCTATGTTGTCTGAAGTGGTTAACTGCGCTCTAGAAAGTATAGGAAGAGCGATAATCATTAAAAAAGTAAATAGTTTAGAGGTTAATTTCATGATGTGTTAGTTTGTCTTGTAGACAATTATTTTATATATATGTTACAGTAGGGCGTTGATTGAGCCGATATGGTTGCATCTCATTTTGCATTGGTAAATATAAGTGATTGATTAGAGCTAGGCATAAAGAAATGGAAAGTAGGTTAGGATAATCTAAAACCAAATATTGGTGGACTAACGCATTGGCATCATTTTTTTTAAGCAATAGATTAGTATCTTAGTAGCCGCCAATATATTACGCTCCATGCCGAATAACTCTCAGACTGTTTTAGACAATATTGCCTTTGTTGAAAAATCAAGAATCAAAATAATTAATTTAGTCTGCATCATCAGTGCCCTGCTTGCGTTATTATCGGCTTTTATTGGACGCGACTCGCTTCCCTATTCGATCAGCCTAATTACTTTAAGCTGCATATTTATTGGGTCGTTGCTAATGAATTTCAACTCCAAAACTTCACTTACTAAATACTTCGTCCCTTTAGCTACAACAATCTGGATCACCTACATGTGTATCGCTTTTGGTAACCGCTTAGGTACACAGAACTACTTGGTCATCGCACTGGTGGCCTTAGCCATCTATGCCAAGAACAAAACATATCGCACTATCAGTATTTTAGTCATCCTTGCCACTGCCTTGTCGGTTAATATCTATCAGAATTTTTATGAGCCACTCTACAGTCTACCAAAGTTCATCGATCTGCTGTCGGCAGTAAACGTACTTACACCGCTAATCATCATTTCTATGATCTGTTGGACCGTGATTAGCGATGCAGCCAAATCTAATGCTATCATCCAACAACAGAAGCGAGACCTAGCCGATTCCAATCAATTCAAAGACAAGGTACTTT
The DNA here is from genome assembly GCF_005116505.1 of Pedobacter polaris. GTDB lineage: Bacteria > Bacteroidota > Bacteroidia > Sphingobacteriales > Sphingobacteriaceae > Pedobacter > Pedobacter polaris. The sequence continues at coordinate 86,889 of NZ_SWBR01000002.1, read as the reverse complement.
CCATTATCGGACACGATATGCGCTCACCCTTCAATAGTGCGAAAAGCCTAATCTACCTTCTAGAGAATGAACTGTTGTCAAAGGAAGAAAAGCATCATGTACTTGCCCTGCTTCATTCAGATATAGATCTCTCACTGCAGACACTCGATAATATTCTCGAATGGGCTTCACAAGCCTATTATGGTTCGGTCATGCAAACCAAAATCAAAAAAGAAACGCTAAAAGTAAAAGAGATGGTTGATACAGCCATCGAAGGATTTACTCAGCTGTCCTTACAGAAACAGGTTACAATGAGCAATTCTATCGATCCAGCAACAAGGATCTATGCAGATAGACAACAGATTGCCTTTGTACTGCGAAATCTGACCAGCAATGCACTAAAGTTTAGCCATAGTGATCAACACATTATCTTTTCAAGTTCGGAAAACGACGGTAAAGTCACCATTTGTGTCAAAGATCAGGGTATAGGCATGAGTACAGAGATGCAATCCTCATTATTTCAGATTAGCAATCGTTTTTCAGAAAAAGGAACCGCCAATGAAAAAGGAAGTGGTCTTGGACTAATCTTCTGTCAAGAGTTCATTGAAAATAATAATGGAAACCTATGGATCGAAAGTAAAGTGGGAAAAGGAACTACTATCAATTTTTCCCTTAATAGAGACGAGCTTGTTAATGCGTAGGCAGTACTAGCGAAAATAGTATGGGTAGTAGTCTAATCTAAAATAAAAAGCCTTAGATTTCTAAGGTTACACCTAACAGTGAGCTCGATTATAACCCTAGTTGATAGGATTATTATACCTCTACATAGAATGGTATGGTAAACCTAAATTTTGTACCTGCACCAAGCTGGCTTTCTATAGCAATGCTTCCACCATGTTGCGATACAAACTCTCTAACCAATAATAGACCCAAACCACTTCCTCGTTCGCTATCGGTGCCTAGTTCTGGCTTGCTACCCCCTAAGTCTAACAATGCATTTAGCGTATCATTAGACATCCCTGCTCCATTGTCTGCAATGCAGATCTCAACCATATCCTCCACCTTAGCTGCTGTTATACTTATCGGTGCACCTGCAGCTGGAGTAAATTTAATGGCATTTGTAATAACGTTTTGCAAGATGGAGCGGAGCATATGTTCATCGCCATTAATGCATATTTTATCATATACATTATTCTCTAGGCCTATTTTCTTTTGGTTGGCTAACGAACTCAATAATTCCAGTGATTGGTCAATTTCATTTCTAAGGTCAAGTTTAGAAGGGCTAAATCTCGACTTCTCTCGTTGTTTCATAGCCCAATCTACAAGGTCATTCAACTGTTGGAGAACCTCTTTTGCAGTCTTATTAATTATTCCTGAAAGATTGAGTACTTGCTTCGGGGTAATTCTAGCGGCATTTTTATTCAAAAATTCTGCCGCAATAAGAATGGAACTTAATGGGTTTCTCAGGTCATGAGAGATAACAGAAAGAAACCTATCCTTAGAGAGGTTTAAGGCCCTCAATTCTGTATTAAGTTCTAAAAGCTCAGCTGTGCGTTCGTTAACACGACTTTCCAATTCCGTATTTAGCAATACTAATTCCTGATTATTGGCTTTGAGCTTTTCTTCTTGTCTTTTAAGTAATTGGTTCTTCCTGAACATTTCTGCAAAAACTGCAACCTTAGTCCTGAGCATTTCAGGATTAAATGGTTTGCGGATAAAATCTACCGCACCTGCCCTATAGCCCTTAAACATAGCAGCCTCTTCATAGTCGTGAGCAGTAATAAAGATAATGGGAATGTCTTTAAGGCTGTCTCTTTCATAAATCAGTTCTGCGGTCTCATAACCATCCATGATAGGCATCTTTACATCTAGCAGGATTAAAGAAAAATTCTGGTCGTGCAGCAGTATTCGTAATGCCTCACGTCCAGATAGTGCACGTGAAAAACTATAACCCTCCTTTTCCAAGGCAACTTCTATCGACATCAGATTGTTCTGGTTGTCGTCAACGATGAGTATCTTGATATTTTTGTCAGCTTTCATTTCCTTACTTGATCAACCATATTTTCATCAGTGATTGCAACTGGTCTGTCTTTACCGGCTTAGTGATATAATCAGAGGCACCAGAGGCGATACATTTCTGTCTATCACCGATCATTGCCTTTGCTGTAACCGCAATGATGGGCAAATTTTTGTGTCTGGGTTCTTTTCTTATCATTTGAATAGTCTCATAGCCATCCATTTCTGGCATCATGATATCCATCAGCACAATATCTATCCGCTTATCGCCATTTAATAACTCAATGGCCTCCCTACCACTTTCTGCAGTAAGCACCTCAATTTTGGAGCGTTCAAAGGCAGCGGTCAACGCAAAAAGATTTCTTACATCATCATCTACCACCAAAACCTTTTTACCACTTAAAATATCATTGCTTATCATCAGTTTTTCTATCATCAGTAGCTTATCCTCACTGAGGTGCTTTTTATTTACATGCAAATTTACCAGCAACGTTTCTAGCAAATTTACATTAGAAGTAGGTGTTTTAGTGATAATTCTATGGTTTAGTCTTTTAAGCTGGGTAAGCTCGTCGTGGTTAAAGTCTCTGGCAGAGTGGATCATAATGGTGGTTTGTGGATGTTTCAAAAGGTCTACCTTTTTTAGTAGTTCCATTCCCTTTACACCTGGCATTACGTAATCAAGGATGATACAATCGAAAATATTATTTTTCAAAAATGATAAACCTTTTTTCGCGGTACTTGCACAAAATATTTCTATGTTTTCATTGCTTAGCAGCCCCGAAAGCCTTTCAAGCTCCATTTCATCATCCTCTATAATCAATACCCTTTTCTTTTGTTGGCTGTTAAAAGCAATAATTCCAGAGATCAGATCATCTAATGCCTTATTGGATAAGGGTTTTAGATTAAAACTTTTAGCACCCAGTTTAAGAGCCATCGCCTTATTGTCTTCACCTGAAATAAGATGCACTGGAATGTGCCTAAAGGACATGTCGCTCTTTAACAGCTTGAGTATTTTCCAGCCATTAGACTCCGGCATATTTACATCTAAGGTAATGGCGATGGGATTGTACTTTTGTATGCTTTCAAAGATCTCAAAATATCCTGAAGCTACAACTACCTTTAAATTGAGATCATGTGCCTTATCCATCACAATCTTGGTAAACCTTACATCGTCTTCAACAACGATAATCACCTTATCTTCAGCAACGATATGTAGGCGATCATCTTCAATATGCATTTCAACTGTATCAATTAGATTGGTTCGGGCTTGACTAGTAAAGTGATCTTTGGCCTGCGGAACAACAATTCCTCCTTCTTGATATTTCAATGGCAGTAAAAGCGTAAAGACACTGCCCTTTCCTAGTTCACTACCCACGGTAATGGTACCACCTAATAGCTCTGCAAATCCTTTACTGATAGATAACCCAAGTCCCGTTCCTCCATATTTTCTACTGGTAGAACCCTCAGCTTGCTGAAATGCCTCGAAGATAATGCCTTGCGTATTTCTAGAAATCCCAATACCTGTATCTTCTATAGAAAATGCGATCACCTCTTCCGGCTTGCGCACCGTGCCCAACTGTGCCAGATTTGGCCTGTAGATATTAAGTTTAACGCTACCCTTCTCAGTAAATTTGAATGCATTGGATAACAGGTTCTTCAAAATCTGGTTCAATCGTTGGATATCTGTTTCTATCATTTCTGGTAATCCACCTTCTACGTTGATTTCGAACTTTAGGTTCTTGGTCTCTGAAATCGGCTTAAATGTAGATTCTACAAAGGAAGCAATTTCTCTAAAGCTTACCGGCAGTACATCAGCTGAAATTACGCCAGATTCAATTTTAGAAAGATCTAAAATATCATTGATTAGCTGGATCAAATCGTCACCACAAGAATGAATAGTCTTCGCATATTTAATCTGCTTTTCGGTTAGGTTGCCCTCATGATTTTCGAAAAGCTGCTGGGCAAGAATAAGAAGACTGTTCAATGGTGTCCGAAGTTCATGGGACATATTGGCTAGAAATTCTGATTTATATTTGGAGGTCAGTGTCAATTGTTCTGCCTTTTCTTCAAGCGATCTTCCTTTATCATGCAGCTCATCATTTGCCCTCCTGAGTTCTTCCTGTTGTGCAGAAAGCTCACCAGCTAGAGATTGTGACTGGGTTAACAATTCCTCAGTACGCGTATTGGTCTCGATATTGTTGAGCACTATACCGATACTTTCGGTCAACTGATCTAAAAAATCGATGTGCGTATCGCTAAAGGTATCTAAGGATGCTAGCTCTATTACCGCTTTAACATTATTCTCGAAAAGCACTGGAAGAATAACAAGATCCAAAGGTGTGGCACTGCCAATGCCAGAGCTTATCTGCAGGTAATCATTTGGGAAATTGCTAATCCTAATCCGTTCTTTATCGGTTGCGCATTGGCCTACTAAGCCTTCGCTCAATGAAAATTCTTGATTGATCAACTTGGAACTCTTTTGAGCGTAACCGGCAAACAACTTCAGTTTCGGCTCTTCCATCGACTCTAACTGTTCTAGAATATAAAATGCACCATAACGGGCATTTACGAGTTCTGCTAATTCGGAGAGCACCTTATTCGCCACCGCATTTCTGTCACGTTGCCCTTGTAGCATTTGGGCAAATTTAGCTAAGTTAGATTTCAGCCAATCCTGTTCATGGTTCCTTAGTGTAGTACCCTTCAAGTTGGCGATCATTTGGTTGATGGTGTCTTTTAATGCCTCAAGTTCTCCTTTTGCATCCACACGGATTGTCCTTGTTAAATCTCCCTTTGTTACCGCTGAGGCTACCTCAGAAATCGAACGTACTTGGGTTGTCAGGTTCTGCGCCAACTGATTTACATTCTCGGTTAAATCTTTCCATGTTCCAGATGCTCCCGGCACACTAGCTTGTCCGCCCAACCTACCTTGTACCCCTACCTCACGGGCAACAGTAGTTACCTGATCGGCAAAAACGGCAAGCGTATCAATCATCTCATTGATTGTGTCTGTTAGCTGTGCTACCTCACCTAATGCATTGATAGAGAGGCGTTGCTTCAAGTTTCCTTTTGCAATACCAGTCGCCACTTTTGCAATACCACGGATCTGTCCGGTAAGATTCGATGCCATCTGATTTACCGAATCCGTTAAATCTTTCCAAGTACCACCTACACCCTTTACCTGTGCCTGTCCGCCTAGTTTCCCTTCTGTACCCACCTCTCTAGCCACACGGGTTACCTCAGAGGCGAATGAATTCAACTGATCTACCATCGTATTGATGGTATTCTTCAAGTCCATCATCTCTCCCTTCACATCTATAATTACCGTTTTAGATAAATCTCCACTTGCCACGGCTTTGGTTACTTCAGCAATATTACGTACTTGTGAGGTGAGGTTACTCGACATCTGATTTACCGAATCAGTCAAATCCTTCCAAGTTCCGGCAACACCTGGAACAAAGGCCTGTCCACCAAGATTTCCATCTGTACCTACCTCTCTTGCCACCCTAGTTACCTCAGAAGCAAAGCCTCTCAGCTGATCTACCATGGTATTAATGGTTTCCTTTAATTGTAGGATTTCTCCCCTCACATCAACCGTAATCTTTTTGGAAAGGTCTCCATTGGCTACCGCAATAGCCACATCTGCTATATTTCTTAATTGGGCGGTTAGGTTACCCGCCATTTTGTTTACACTATCTGTTAAGTCTTTCCAAGTACCATCCACTCCAGGTACATTAGCTTGACCACCCAGCTGTCCTTCAGAACCTACCTCTCTTGCTACACGAGTTACCTCTGATGCAAAACCCCTCAACTGATCTACCATGGTATTAATGGTATCTTTTAGTTCTAAGAGTTCACCTTTGGCGTCTACTGTAATTTTTCGGGAAAGATCTCCCTTAGCCACCGCAGTTGTTACCTCTGCAATATTCCGTACCTGAGAGGTTAAGTTATCGGCCATTTTATTTACCGAATCTGTTAAATCCTTCCAAGTACCACCTACACCAGGTACGTTTGCCTGACCGCCTAGCTGTCCTTCAGAACCTACCTCCCTAGCCACACGAGTTACCTCCGAGCCGAAGGAATTGAGCTGATCCACCATTGTATTGATGGTAATCTTAAGCTCTAGCATTTCTCCTTGAACATCTACTGTAATTTTTTTAGACAAATCTCCTTTAGCCACCGCTGTGGTCACCTCTGCAATATTCCTTACTTGTCCGGTCAGGTTGCCCGCCATCTGGTTTACCGAATCGGTTAGATCTTTCCAAGTACCCCCTACACCAGGTACATTTGCCTGTCCACCCAACTGCCCTTCAGAACCAACCTCTCGAGCCACACGGGTTACCTCTGAAGAAAAAGAGTTCAGTTGGTCTACCATAGTATTAATCGTATTCTTTAGCTCCAATAGTTCCCCTTTAGCATCTACGGTGATCTTTCTAGAAAGATCACCTTTTGCTACTGCAGTGGTTACTCCTGCAATATTTCTTACCTGATCGGTTAGGTTGCTACCCATTTGGTTTACTGAATCGGTTAGGTCCTTCCACACTCCACCTACGCCCTTTACCCTTGCTTGGCCACCCAATTCGCCTTCGGTACCCACCTCTAAGGCCACACGGGTTACTTCTGAAGCAAAAGAATTCAACTGATCTACCATTGTGTTGATGGTTTTCTTCAACTCCAGCATTTCCCCCTTTACATCTACAGTAATTTTTTTGGAAAGATCACCATTGGCTACCGCAGTAGTTACCCCAGCAATGTTTCTTACCTGCGAGGTTAGGTTACCCGCCATCCGGTTCACCGAATCTGTAAGGTCCTTCCAAGTTCCAGCTACTCCTGGCACCTCTGCTTGTCCACCTAGTTTCCCTTCTGTTCCCACCTCCAAGGCTACACGTGTTACCTCAGAAGAGAAAGAGTTCAACTGATCCACCATGGTATTGATTGTATTTTTGAGCTCCAATATCTCTCCTTTTGCCTCTACGGTAATTTTTCTGGAAAGGTCACCCTTCGCCACTGCGGTAGTAACCGCAGCCACATTCCTTACTTGGGCGGTGAGATTACCGGCCATCTGGTTTACCGAATCTGTTAATTCCGCCCATACACCTGCTACCCCTTTGATTTTCGCTTGTTCACCAAGTTTTCCTTCGGAACCTACCTGACGGGCAACTCTAGTTACCTCCATCGAAAAAAGCCTCAACTTGGAAAGCATCTGATTGGACTCCTTAGCTATCCGTAGGAACTCTCCCCTTAGGGGCTGCCCACTAATCTCCAAGGGAATTTGTCTTGAAAGATCTCCATTAGCAACAGAGTTGATCATATTAGCAATCTCCAGAGTTGGAGACGTTAAGTCGGTAATCAGTGTATTTAGCGAACTGACCCCATCAGCCCATTCCCCTTTTGCCTCTGGCAGTTCTATTCTTTTAGAAAGGTTCCCTTTTTTACCAATTGTCTTTTCTGCAGAAGAAATCTCCGCCACAAAACGTTGGTTCATATCAATGATATCATTGAGCACCTCGCAAATCCTGCCTTCTATACCCGCCTGGGTTACTGGCATCCTGATGTTCAGCCTTCCGCTCTTGACTGCGGAAAGCACGTTCAATAACACTTTTAAGTCAAGAGATGTGTTAACGGCTGCCTTTGATTCAGCAGAAGTTGTTGTGAGATATTGAGCATCCATAGTGGTAAAAAGGGCTAAGATTTAACACTTGGCCAGCTATTAAGTTCCGGCATCAAGTGATCATAACTGAAAATTAAAGATAATTTTTTAAAATACCATATAATAGACAACAAAGTCATTAGATAGAGCAGTAGGACTAATTGAGAAGACTAGTTTCGATAACAAAATGGAAATGAAAACTGCTAATTTTGAGTGCAAGTTATCTTTACATCACATAATCAAATGGTTAGAAAGCTTTGGTACGATTTATGGACAAGCCTAAGTATGGAATATTTTAACAACAATAAAATGCCGTATTCCAGCAAACGCAAAAATGACGGCCCAATAGATTTAATCATTCGTCTTTACAATAAATATGGGAATGAACTTAAACAATACAAGCATCAGGGAGACGATATCATTATATTCGTACAGCCACAGGTAGACTTTATAGACTTGCTAAACAAGTTAAAAGAAGATATCTCAGCTTTTGTAAAGTTTAATACTCCTTTACAGCTTTATTTTGAACAAAATGGAATTAGAGAGGGAATCAACATCAATAGAGCCTAATTGATACAAAATTTAAAGAATAAGTTAGGCTGGCTTAAACTTTCACTTGGAAGATGATATTCAGGCTAGTTGCAACTTAACGCGATCAATAAAATCGTAGATATCAAAAGGCTTCGCAATAAAACCATCGGCAGGGCACTCACTAATCACCAAGTGACTTTGAGCATGCGCCGACATTAGCAGTAGTGGAATATGCTTTAAACTGCTAGATTCTTTTAGTTCACGACATTCGTCCATACCATTTCCATCAGGAAGCATTACATCCATCACAATCAGATCAGGCAGTTGGCTATCAAGCAATTCGCGAAAATCTGAAAGTGTAGCACTCGCACTCACCTCAAGATCAGCATTGGATAACAGCAAGACAATCATTTCACTGATATCTCCATCATCTTCAACAACGTAAACCATCTTTTTATCGTTCATGTTTTTTTCTGTTTGACAAACCGGGAACATCCCTCTAGTTTAAATTGTTTTAAACATCAGTATTTTTTATCGGAATGGCAAAACAAAATTCAGATCCAACCCCTACCTCGCTAGCTATGGTAAAGGATCCTTTATGCCGATCTATGATCTCTTTGCTGATATAAAGGCCAAGTCCCAACCCAGCAATATCAGAAACTCCTTCAGCTCTAAAAAAGCGCTTAAAGATACTCTTTTGCTGTTCTTTGCTTAAGCCAATCCCATTGTCTCTCACCCTAATCACAGCTTGGTCCTGATTCGTCTCAAGGGTTACGTAAACCTGTTTCGATCGTGGTGAATATTTAACAGCATTGTTCAATAGGTTAATAATCACCTGTTCAATTCGCTGCTGGTCTCCATACACCAACAGCTGCCCTTCATATCCTGAAAAGGAAATTACATGCGAGCTCGTATTGTAGTGGAAAGTTTCCAAAATATCTTTTAAAGTTTGCCCCAGATCAAAAATTTCGAAATTGAATTGCAACTTACCCGCCTCTACTTTAGAAACGTCTAGCAAATCACCAATGAGTGAGCCTAAGCGGTCCAATTGCTTTAAAGATTTTTGCACAAAGAATTCAGCCATCTTACTTCCTTTTTCGTTTTGCAACATTTGCAAATAACCTTTTAAAGTAGTTAGTGGCGTTTTAAGTTCGTGGCTTGCAAGTGCTATAAATTCATCTTTTTTCTCACTTAATGCTCTTACCTCCTCAAATAGTTTAGAATTATCTAGTGCTACTGCAGCCTGTGAGGCTACACTAGCCATAATTTCTTCATGTTCTATTTTGAACATACCAGCCTTAGGATGTCCGAAGAACAGCACGCCAATTACCTGACCAGATGAGGAGATAACCGGAACGACTAGAAAGCTAACTACGTCAAGTTGCTCTATTGGTATACCAAAATAGGGAGCATTTTTACTATAATTAGGGTCTTTGGTTATATCGTCTAACCGAACAATGCGCTCTAGAGAAAAGGTAGAATGAAAAATCGCTGTATCCGTTGGCATCTCAAACTGTTCAAAAGCTTCATGTGGTGCTCCAGATACCGTAAAAAGCATTAATGAATCACCTTTTTCATCGTAAGTATTGTAAAAGAAGGCACCAAAAGCCGCACCCGTAATTTCGGTTGTTGCATCCGTAACCCTTTGCAGAATTTCTTTAACATCAAGTTTTTCTGAAATAGCAGTTCCGATAGAGTTCAATAGCTGCTGCCTTTTAGCAAATTCTATGGTCATACGTTCGGCTCTCTTTATCTCAGAGATATCCCTTGCCACTTTTGAAGCCCCTGTAATATTCCCAAAGGCATCCTTAATTGGAGAAACTGTGAGTGAGATATCAATTTCATGCCCATCTTTATGCATTCTGATGGTCTGGAAGTGATCAACCTTTTTGCCGGCCTTGATATTGGAAATAATTACCTCCTCTTCGCTTATCAATGCTGGAGGAATGATCGTGCTGATATGCCTCCCCAACATCTCTTGTTCTGTATATCCAAAAATTTTCTGCGCCCCCGTATTCCAGCTTTTTATGACCCCATCTAGCCCCTTGCTCAATATTGCATCATCCGAGGATTCTACGATAGCCGAAAGTATGGCATGTTTCTCTTCACCAGATTTATTTTCTGTAATATCGACAAGTGTATTATAAGCTCCCAATAGCACTTTATCCTCACTAAAAACAGGCGATGGATAGACCAATAACGAACGAAATGAGTCGTCGGGACGCTGGATAACAATCTCTTCTCCCGCAAAAGATTTGCCTTGTTTCAGCGTAAGGGCCATTGGGCAACTGTTTAATTCCATGGGCCTGCCATCTGGATGAAAAATTTTCCATGAACCACACCAATAATCTTTTAGAAGCTCTGGTTTCCTTCCCCACAACACTGCTGCCGAATCATTAAAAAAAGTTACTCGTCCATTTGCATCACATGTATAAATAGCAAGCGGCGACTCTTTTATGAGTTGTTCAAAAATCATAATTTATTTCCTTGATAGATAGATGAAGATCTAAAGAAATCTCATATCCAAAAGTAGCTAATAAAAATGATAAATCTAGCGCTGGATGCGAAGACTCATCCCAACTAAACACTAGCATAAAAGTGTATTTATGTAGGTTGTAACACAATGAAAATCCAACATTTTTGACAGAATTATAGATAAATTATCGATAAAAAAACGAAACAATATGAAACTTATGTATTTTTATACATTTATTATCCAAATGTTTACATGCTTTAACTCAATTAATACTACATATTTTTTACCAGACTAAAGCCGAAGATATGAAGCAGGAAAATTATTTCTGAAAACTGACCTTCTGTTATTTCAGTACTACAAAGGTTCATTAGATTTGCAACTCGCTGTTCTCTACTTTCATTTTTAATTTGATAATACCAACCCAAGATAACTTAGCTGGTTGAGTTAATGCAAAGTTTGCTAAAATCGGCAAAATATTAGTTTAAATACTGGGACTAAAACAGGATTTAAATCTGGGATAAAATGGAAAAAATATACAGAAATTCTTTCAGATCTGTATATTTGAAAATGATTTTTTTTAGCCTAAAAAACCTAACCAAAGCTACGACACTTGTACTTTTTCTTGCATTAGCGAGCTTATCTAGTCATGCGCAAACAGTTAAAGAACCAAAAGACACCCCAAGCGAATGGTCAAAACCCTATCCTCCATTCCGCATTGTAGGCAATTTGTACTATGTAGGCACGTATGATCTTGCCTGCTACCTCCTTACAACAGCACAAGGAAACATCCTGATCAATACCGGATTAGCCAATTCTGCGGTCATCATTGAAAAAAACATCAAAGCACTTGGTTTTAAATTATCAGACACCAAGATACTGCTTACTACACAAGCTCATTATGATCATATGGGAGCAATGGCAGCGTTAAAGAAAAGTACAGGTGCAAAGGTAATGGTTAACCAAAATGATGCACAAGTAATGAGGGATGGAGGAAGCTCAGATTATGCGTTGGGAAACGGCGTGAGCAGCTATCTACCTTTAAATCCTGATAAAACTTTAAAAGATGGGGAGCTGATTAGCCTTGGTGGCATAAAACTCAAGATGCTAAACCATCCAGGCCATACTAAGGGTTCATGTAGCTATATTTTCGATGTAATCGATGGCACTAAGACCTATAAGGTATTAATCGCTAACATGCCAACCATTGTAACGGAAAAAAAATTCTCAGACGTAGCTAACTATCCAACAATTGAAAAAGATTATGCCTATACCCTCAAGGCGATGAAGAACCTGAAATTTGATATTTGGTTATCCTCACATGCTAGTCAATTTAATCTACACCAAAAGCATAAACCGGGAGTGCCTTATGCTCCAACAGCATTTATAGATCAAGCTGGCTATCACAAGGCATTGGCTGAACTACAGATTCAATACGATAAAAAGGTCAAAAAAGACTAGTTTGAACCATTAACTTTCTATATATATTTTCGAATTCAACAAAAAGGCGATTTCAATTTCAATCTGTTAAATATCCACATTGTTATAGCAAGATATCTTATAGATACGAAACAATCCCAATTCACACCCATATTGGCTATTGTCACAGTGATAGTATTTTTTCCGTATACCTGTATTTAATTTTGGCAAGAAGTTAAAAACAAGAAATATGAAAATTATCATCAGAATAGTATTAAGCATGCTTTTTTGCATTTCATGGAATGCAAATGCACAAAATTTGGAAGCAATGAGAAATCAGATCCAATCTATGATCAAAGAAACGGATCCTGAAAAAAATGTGCTATCTCTTCATAAAATCATTAAAGACTACAACTTGGATACAATTGAAAACGCTGAAGATATTGACCTTATGAAAGGAATGGTAGCACTGAATTTTCTCAACGTAAAGGTTTTTCCACAATTTGAAAACTATATTAAGTCAATCAAAAACAAGTTTAACCAAACCTCTTATCTGAATATGGCAGCAGACATTTTAAATAGGGACAATGTACACTTGGATTATGCAGAGGTGATTGCAAAAAAAACAGTAGAACTGTATGATTCCTATAAAAATGATCCATCGGCAAGACCAAACAATTTTCCAGAAGAAAGTTGGAACAAGTTTATGAAAATGGCTGCTTATCCTTATTATGAAACATACGCCAAGACTCTGTATGCGAACGGTAAAAATCATGCAGCATTTTTATATCTAGAAAAAGCATGGAAAAGTACAGACATGGAAGAAATCCAGCAAACTTCTGTTGAACTTTATACTAAGCTTTTAGAATTAGAAGGTCAAGAGCCCAAGGCATACGAAATACTACTTAAAATGGCCGAATTAGGGAAATCTTCTACCAATATGAATACCCAACTTAAAAGATTATATGTAAAAAATGGAGGTAGTAAAGCCAATGGAGCCAATTTTTTAGACTCAATTCAAAGAAATGTTAACAAAGCTTATAAAATCGAAATGGCAAAGAAAATGATAGCTGATGTTGAAGCGCCTAATTTTACGCTATTTGACCTTAGTGGAAAACGTGTATCACTCCTTGATTTAAGAGGAAAGATTGTAGTGCTTGATTTTTGGGCGACATGGTGTGTTCCTTGCATCGCATCTATGCCAGCAATGAAGAAAGTGAGCAGCCAGCACCCAGAAGTAATTTTTCTATTTATAGCAACTCAGGAATCTGGACCTAGTGCAGAAGAACGTGTAAAATCATATATCAAAAAATACAAATTTCCCAATAATGTATTGATGGATAAACCATCAGCTAAAAATCCAAAAATATTCCCAACTGCAGTTGCCTACAACATAAAAGGAATTCCTGCTAAAATGGTAATTGATAAAAATGGCAGACTAAGATTTTCAACCAGCGGATATTCCTCAGACGCCGAACTGATTAATGAACTAGAAGCAATGATTGCTATTGCTAAAGCGCAATAACAATCGAAAGTTATAATAAATATTATATTAGCATTACGAATGAAATTAAACAATAACCAAGATGAGGCTTAAGAAATATATTACACCTGTTTTATTTCTTTTAATGTATGTACAAGGTGCTTATGGTCAGCAATCTAATATACTGAACAGCTCATACATACGAGTTGAAGGCAAAGGACTGCTTACCAGTCAAATAAAAGAGGCTACAAAGGAAAAACTTGTGAAGATTTATACAGTTGGGGGCTTTGTAACAATTAACTCAACTAACACATTTGATAAATTAGCCAATAAGCTTTACCTCAATACATATCTTAAAGAAAGGCCCCATAAACAATCAAAAAATATTTTACCTAGTGAGGTTTATTTAAATCCTAATGAAGAGTTTTATGTTGATATTTTAGATGGGAAAACAGATTCGCTTGTATGCAGGTATGAAATTAAAAGACTCAGGTCAATCCCTAAAATCAAGCTATATACTACAAACGAAAGTGGAATCCGCTCTTTGGTTTTGCCATCTGACGATCATTCAAGTGAGTTTAAGCTATCACCTGGAGAGAAAATAAAACTCGTTATTGATAGAGAAGCCGATTTTAGGGACTTGCAAGTTGAGTACACTTTAGTAAACCTAAAAACGAAAAGAACTGAACATAAAATCATCCAAAGCAAGCTTGAATCTTTAAAATTAGTTGCGAACACGGACTATGAGTTGAGAGTCAACTACGTTGTTCAAAAAGAAAATGTAGGAGTCGGTTATCTGCGTGTAAAACCTTATTGGTACCAATCTATCACAACATATATTATTGCTTTGCTAGTATTTGTGGCTATTGTTATCTTATTGATCACGAGAAGTCTTAAAAACAAGGTTAAATCATCATTAAAGGAACAGCAAAAAATGGAACAAGCGGCTATACGGTTGCAGTCGCTGTTAAACCCACATTTTACTTTTAACGCATTGAGTTCTATTCAAGGTTTGATGAATACGAACCGAATTGATGAAGCAAATCAATATTTACAGGAATTTAGTTCTTTATTAAGAAAAACATTGGCTAAAAGCAAGCATATTTTTAATAGTCTGGACCAAGAACTTGAGATGATGCGTATGTATATTAGGATAGAAGCTTTTAGATTTAATTTTTCATGGGATATTGAAATCGCTGAGGAGCTCAATCCTTCTGTAATAGAAATACCAACTTTGTTATTACAACCTCTGATAGAGAATTCAATAAAGCATGGTCTCTCTGGTTTGGGAGAAAAAGGGCAACTACTCATTGTTTGTAAGGAAGGGCAAAAAAAAGGTACTTTTGTAATTGTGGTGAAAGATAATGGAACATGGTTGAATAAAAGTAGTGAATTTGGTTATGGTCTTTCTTTAACAGAAGAAAGAATAAAGACAATTAATTCGATGAAAAAAGAGCAAAATATTGTCCTCGATTTTAATAAAAAAGATGGAACTGAAGCCATTTTAACATTTCATAATTGGTTAGATAATTAAATGATAAGTGCAATAATAGTTGATGATGAGCTTATTAACATAAGCAATTTACAAGCGCTGCTTGTTCGCCATTGCAAAGAGATTGAAGTTGTAGCATCGGCTATAAATGCAGATCAAGCAAAAACTTGTATCCAAGAATTAAAACCAGATGTTGTATTTCTTGATATTGAAATGCCAGGAAAGAATGGGTTTGATCTATTAAAATCATTCAAAAACCCAGAATTTGCAGTGGTTTTTGTTACTGCTTATGATGCTTATGGTATATTGGCGGTAAAATTTTCTGCGCTAGATTATTTATTAAAGCCCATTGATATTACTGAGCTTAAAAATACAGTAAGTAGAATAGAAAAATCAGTAAATGCTAAAAAACAAAACTTAAGATTAGATAATCTTCTTCACTTACTGGATAATAAATATCCTGATGAAAACCAGAAGATAGCTTTACCAACACTTAAAGAAACTTATTTAGTACCAGTTAAAGACATCGTTAGATGTGAATCTTCGAACAACTACACCTCTTTTTTTATGGTAAGTGGAGTAGAACACCTTATTTCTAGACCATTGTATGAATACGATGAATTACTAGTCCCATATGGTTTTATACGGTGCCACCAATCGCATTTGGTAAATAAAGCACATGTTACCAGCATGCTCAATGAAGACTCGGGATACTTGATCATGAACTATACTACTCAAAAAATACCTATCGCAAAACAGAGAAAGAGTTTAGTGAAGTCTTTGTTAAAAATATAATTTCAGAGAAAATTAATCACATTGACAATATAATCAAGTCCCATAAATCCATTTACTCTAGATGAGATATGGCAATAAACTATAAAACAATTAAACAAGGGTCAGCCTTATTAGTTTGTATCTGCCGCTAACTTGTTTTGGGCAAGCGCTAAATCTTCCTGGTCTGCAACCGGCTTTTCATTGTTCTTTTCAGAACGTGGGTCATACTGCAGATTCACGCACATAGGAAAATGATCTGAACCGCAGCTTTCCATCCTCTTGATGCCAGAGAGCGTAAAATCAGCAGAACAGAAGATATGGTCTAACGGAAACCGCAGAAATAAATATTTAGCGTTGAAACTATTAAAAAAACCCCTTCCCCTTCGCGGATCTAAAAGTCCACTCACCTTTCCAAAGAGTTCAGTGGTATAACTCCAGGCCACATCGTTTAGGTCGCCCATTACAATTACCGGAAGTTCGCAGTCTTTTGCCAGCTCAGCGACCATTAATATCTCCCTATCTCTTTCCGTCGAACGTGGATTTTCTTGTGGTACCGGAGGCTGTGGATGAAGACAATACAACCTCACCCATTGTCCAGATCTTAATTTTACATCGACTTGTATAGAAGGAATATCCTCTTCCACCAAAAAATTGATACTGCCTTCTCGCAGTTCAAGTTTAGAATAAAAAATCATACCGTAGGTGTTTTCTAGTGGTACCTTTAACTGATGTGGATATTCATTCCCAATAACGTCTATCTGCTCTTGCCACCACGAATTGGTCTCTACCATTAACAGCACATCGGGATCACATCTCTTAATTAGCTCTAGGTAGCTTTGGCTCTTACGGTTGTCCTGATAGACATTAGCAATCAATAGTAAAATATTGTTGTCTCCAGCTGGGTACCTTGCCGAAATGATCTGCCTTTTGCCCAGCAAGGTGAATGGAAAGACTTGATAGATAAGATAACCAAGGTTCAGCACAAGTGCACAGCCCACAATTTTTTCATAAACAGTAATTGGGGGAAACCAAAAGTACGCTATTAATAATACTACATTTAGTACTAGCTTTTGTAATCTGGGATACTCAAATACTCTGAATAACCAAAAGTCATGGCGAATCAAGGGAACTAAACTTGCAATAATGATAAGTACAGAAATATAGAAAAGCGCTTGGTGCATAGGTAAAGCAGAAATCAACTGATCGACTAAAATAAGCCATTAGTTCCATATCACCAAGGATACTAGGAACATCTTTATAGATTGCAACTCCAATTTACATTTACCAATAAACGGCAATACCAATGGTTACTTAACAGCTATACTTGTATTTATAAGAAAACCATGTAACTTATTCCCACTTATCTGTCCGGAATGGACCTAAAGGCAGTCCCTCTACATTGTACAGGTTACCAACCGCACTATCTTTGAAACAATACCTAACTGCCATGGGGTTTTTAACTTGTTCACTTTTAACAACAACAGTCTTACCAGTAATCACTGCATCTGCCGGAATGAAAATCTTATCGGAGCCGGCTATCTCAAAACCAATCAATTTCTGGTCATAAGCTGTAAGTCCAAGAGGGATTTGTTCAAAGTTAAGAATAGCTTTTTCGCCTTCTATTTTTAGCGATTTGTAAATAGGCCCTAGATAGGCAATAGCTTCCCTGTTGTAATTTTTTGCAAGAGCCCAATAAGCTAATCGTTTTGCAATTATGGTTTTGTTAGGCGGGTGTATAGTTTTTTGGCTACCAGCATCAACACTCACCACCATTCCAGAATTTTCAATTAGCGACATAGCTCTTGCTTGTGCCTCATATAACAGTGGAATATCTTCCTTGTGATCTTTATATACATTTGGAGCAATTTGAACATAATAAAAAGGCCAATTTCCTGCTTCCCAAAGTGCACGCCATTCCTTAACCATAGCTGCCATTTTTCGATCATAAGTTAATGGATTAACCCTGTTATTTTCTCCCTGATACCAGATTACTCCTTTAATTTGGTAACCTATAATCGGATTAACCATAGCATTGAAAAGCACAGCAGGATCATTCTTGATAATTTTGGCTGTATCTGATGGATTCTTAAAATCACTAAATCCAGCTAGGCTATTTTTTGTCATCCAGGCTTCAATATCCGTGCCTCCGTATGCAGTTTGAATAATCCCAATAGGCACTTTAAGGTTATGTTGCAAAAACCTTGCAAACTGATAGCCAACTGCACTAAATTCGCTTACAGATTTCGAGCTGCTTACTTCCCATTTACTCGATATCTTCTCAATAGGTAACCTACTCAAATTCTTTTCTATCCTGAAAAGTCTAACTCCGGCTTCCTCAGCATCCAATAGTATATCATTGGCGCCTAATACTGGCTGATTTGCGAAACCCTTTACAGGCATTTCCATGTTAGATTGCCCCGAACAAACCCAAACCTCTCCTATCAGCACATCAGATAAAATAAGCTTGTTACCATCATTCAAAATAATCGTATAGGGACCTCCTGCAACCGGAGTATTAACATTCGATCTCCAATTTCCATCAGCACCTGTTTTAACGGTTATGGTTTTGTTGTTCCAGGAAGTAGTAATTACTAAATTGACATTAGGCCTCGCCTTTCCCCAGAATTTAACATTTTCCTTCTGCTGAAGTACCATTCCATTGCTAAATATTGCAGGAAGAACAACTTCTGCTTTAACAAGCTGGACAAAACAGCTAATCAACAAAATAACCGAAAAATATCTTTTCATACTAACTCGTCTTTTTAATCTTAACAGCAAACAAACTCCAAGTGGCAATTAACATTATTATTGCAGCAATTTGATAGATAATGGAAAGATCAATGTTTGCATCCTTTAGCGCACCACCTACATAAACCATTGACCCACCAACAATTGTACTTAGGAAATTTAGCAGACCGTAACCAGTAGCAATAAAACGTCCATCGGCAACCTGTCGCAAGATGGGCATTAAATTCGAATCGTTAAATCCTCTAGCCAAACCGAATACCAACATAGCAACAATGGCTATTGCAAATACGTTTGTAGAAGCCATCAAAAATAGAAATGGTGCTCCCAAAGTAAAACCTATTATTAACATGTAAAGCCTGCCTTTTTCATTTTTACGTGTCCATCTATCTGCCAATATACCACCCGCAACAACCCCTATAAACGAACCGATCTGTATGTAACCTGTTGCAGAAAATCCTGCTGCACCAAGATCTAGTTTGAAATGGTCTTTCAAGAAAGTAGGTAGCCAACCATTAACCAACCAATTTACCATACCCAAAACCGCAAAATAAAAGAGCAAAATATAGAATGACCTTTCACTAAAAAGCACCTTTAGCGCACCAAGCGGAGTAATTTTTTCGGTAACAGGCATTAATTCGTCCGTTTCTGCTACTGGTTCTTTTTTATCTTTTAGTACATATAACAAAATGATTGAATAGACAATTCCAAAAGCACCGAATGCGTGAAAACCAAAACGCCAACCCCAAATGGTTGCAATATATCCACCCAAACCACCCAATGCCAAGCCTGCATATAATCCACTCATGTGTAAGCCAGTGGCTAAAGAACGGGTTCGACCTTTGTGATAATCTGTAATCAAAGCCAAGGCAGCAGGAATATAACAAGCTTCGCTAATCCCCATTAAAAACCTCGTCAACAACATTTCATTAAATGAAGAGGCATAACCTGTCCAAAGCGTGACCAACGACCACACAAAAACACTGAAAACAATTACTTTTTTCCGACTGTATTTATCAGCGATGAAACCACCAAATGGACTAAAAATTCCATACGACCATAAAAATACCGCAGTTAGCAAACCAAATTGAGCATCTGTTAACGCAAAATCAGCAACTATAGGATCCCTCATTGAGGTAATCAGGATACGGTCGAGGTAATTAAGGAATGCTACTATCCATAACATGCCAACAATTAGCCATGCATAACGGGAAACTACATTTGTGGAATTATTCATTAAGGCTGATTTATTTAATTATTGGTATTAATTCATAGTAGGTTTGGCCATTAGTACATTTGGTGTACGGGTTGCAGGCCTTACCTCACCTCCCGGTAAAATTACATTTCCTTTCCAAATGGTTAAGGTGGTAGTTACCGGAGCCCAAATACTTCCGTTCGGATTGTTCACTGCATCACCTTTTTTAACTGTATCAATCTCTCCTGATTTACACCAAATATTTTTCACTGGGTCATAAGCCAAGATTTGATTTGAAAACCCAGGATGATTCTCTTTTAGTGCAGCAGCACTTGACGCAAGAACGCCATCATCTCCTCCAAAAACAAATAGCTGATTCTTGCTAGCAAAGGCTGGTGTTGGTGCTGCAGCTACAGTAATAGGCAGGTCTGCAATCCTTTTCCAACCATTCTTAAGCGTATATTGGTAAGCATCTGTTAGGTATTTTCTTTGCCCATCAACCAGTGCTACCCCACTAAAAAGATATATTGAGCCATTCAACGAACCAGCAACGCTCAACATCCGGGGTTCTCCCGGCAAATTTGGTAAAACTTCCCATACTTTATTTTCCTTAGATAGGTCAAGTTTCCAGAAGTTATTTCCGGCTATTTTCGAATCAGGAGAAAGTATGCCACCCATTACATAGATAACATCACCCAGCAGCACTCCGCTAGTATTTGCAATAGGTTGAGGTAAATCTGGCAAGCGCTCAACATTTAATTTTCCACTGATGTAATGGAGTTTAACCACATCCAGATGATGCCCTTGCTCATTGCTTCCGCCTATCAGTATGAAAGCATCTTTATAATTTACAGACACTCCATATCCCATTTTTTTTGGAAGATTTCCAATTTTCTTCCAAGTCCCCCCATGTTTTTCTAAAGCAAATATTTGATCGCTCCATGCCTTTTTTGATCCTGTCCATGGTGCGCCGCCATCTGGAAAGTTAGCACCACCTGCAACCAACAACACGTTTCCTGCAACACCAGCAAAAGAGCCTGCAAAGCCAATTTGATCAGGAATACTAGGTAATTGTTGCCAATCAAATTTTTGCACAGTCTGTGCCTGCACTATATTTTCATTTAGTGTTGTAACCATAAAAAGGAGTATAAATAGATAGTGTAGTTTAATCATTATAAATTCTTAAGCGCAGTAACCTCAGCTTGTGTCAATGCTTTTTTGTAGATGATCAGATCGTCCATTAAGCCATTATATTGATTATTATAGCCTCCTGTCCCTTCTTGCAAACCTACTTTAAATGGACTTTGGTTTGAAACATTTTTTATACCAGATGCTGTAGCTTCCTTAATTTTTACACCATCTATATATATTGCAGTTAATGTACCTTTTCTAGTTGTTACAATATGATGCCAAGCACCATCATTCATAGATGCTACTGCACCATCATTTGCATTGTTCAAATGGATACTAGAGCCATTGATTTCATCCTCTGTAGAAAATGAAGTTACCTGGGTCGCAGAATTTAAAATACGTACCCATGTTTGGTTATCTTTCGAACCTTTTGCACCACTTTCTTGCCAAATCATACCTCTTGTAGTAGTTGATGTTTTAACCCAAACCGATACAGAATAATCTCCAGTTCCGAAGTTCATCGCCTCATTATCTGGTACAATAAAGCCACCAGTGCTGCCAAAAATTCCAGTTCTACCCTCTGCCGCGGTACGGTCTGCTTCAAAGCCAACTGTACCCACAGGTGTTGAAACCAATTTGGATGGACCCGCATCATTAATGCTTCCATTGAGTGGATAAAATGCTGTCAGCGATCCACCAGGAACAACCAAGATATAGGCAGTTTTTTCAATTGTAGAGGTTTTAACTGTATTAGAGGCCACAAGTTTTACCTTATAGCGTCCAGGACTTGCGTAACTTACCGTTGGGTTCTGAACTGTAGAACTACCAACAGAAGCACCTTCAAAGGTCCAAGCCCAAGCGGTTGCTGTACCAATAGATTTATCGTTAAATTTAATACTACCTCCCGTGTAAGTGGCCGTTTGATCACTGTCAAAATTAGCTTCCACAGAAGTAATATCAACAACAGTTAACAGATTTGTTTTAGTTACGGTTTGAGCACCTTTTGGATTGGTTGCAGTTAAAGTAACTGTATATACTCCTGGAACAGTAAATATCATCGACGGATTTTGGCTTGTAGAAGTTAATACTGTAGCGCCTGATTTAAATTCCCATGCCCATTGGGTAGGCATACCAAGGCTTTTATCGGTAAATGTTATACTTTCGTTTTGTTTTATCGAAGTTGTAGCCACAGTAAAATCAGCTGTAATGTCACGGTAGCTTACCGTAATGTATGCCGTCTTTTTCTCTACCGCAGTAGTAGCACTGTTTTTCACAGTAAGGCTTACCGCATAAGTGCCAGGTTGGTTATAGGTTACCGTTGGACCAGAAAGCTCTGATACTGCTGGTGTACCACCTTCAAATTCCCAACTCCATGAAGAAGCTTGTCCTTCGGAAAGATCACTGAACACTACACTTTCTCCCGCTAATATTTGTTGGGAAACAACACTAAAGTTGGGTTTAAGTTCTTTAGAGAGTTCATCTTTTTTACAACCCAATACAAATAAGATCAGGACTATTACTGGTAAAAATTTAAGTTTCATACAATCAGTTTTACAAAATGGCTACACTGTTAACTATATTAAAAAAATCTATCTCCTCTAATGAGGCTTTAAAATTTTCTTCATCTGTCTTACTTAATGGCACTAGTGGCAACCTACAATTGCCTAATTCAAAACCTTCCATTCTCATGATGGCTCTTTGCGCCGGAATTGGCGGATATTTTACCAAACAACGCACCATATTTACAGAATTCAGTTGCATGGCAGCAGCCTCTTCGGCTTTGCCTAGCTCATAAAGTTCAATCACCTTTAGATAAAGTGGTGCTGCAAAAGTATAAGTGCTTCCTATTGCACCTTTGGCACCAACAGCTAAAGCTGGAAGCAACATCTCATCAAAACCAAAAAGTATATCAAATTTGCCATTTTTATAAGCTAGGCAAGCCTGATATTCATGTAAGGTGGAAGCGGTATATTTAATGCCAGCTAATGTTGGAATGGCTTTTTCTGCCTGCTCTAAAAAATCTACCATATCCATTGCAACCCCTGTTAAAGTAGGGATGTTATAATAATAGAATGGCGTATTCGGCGCTGCCGAAGCAATTTCGGCAATGCTATTCACCAAGTTTTTAACAGAGGTAGGTTTGAAATAGAATGCTGCAACAGAAGATATGGCATCTGCACCGATCTGCTCCGCATGGGCAGCTAGTTTCCTGCATTCTGCAATAGAACTGTGCCCAACATGCACCAAAACCAAAATACGTTTATTAGCGGCCTTCACGTATGCTTCTGCAATCTGCATGCGTTCCTCGATGGTAAGATTTGGTCCTTCACCATTTGTTCCGCAGATGAAAACACCTGTCAGTCCATCGTTTATCATTTTATCTACAATTGCTGGGATTATTGAGAGATTTATACTGCCATCTGCATTGTAGGCTGCAAAAGTTGCAGCAATTAGTCCTTTTATCTTATTCATTTTTATATCCTAAATCTATTATAGCAAATCTTTTAATTTAACCGTTTGAAAGACAAGATCTGCCTGACTGCTTTCATACAAAACCCCAATTGTTTGTTCATCCACGCTTGTTATACAAGAATATCCGCGACCCTTCCATTCATCAAATAGTACTTTTCGTTCCCATGATTTGCCATCATCACTACTCATTTTTAGCATAATGTAATTTCTAGCAATCTTTGAATCTGGATTACAGAAAAGCAATATTGATTTTTTCACTTTACCAATTGAATAATCATGGCGTAAAATACTAGCCATGCAGGTTGGTTCTTGTAAAGCTTTATGTGAAGTTGGATGGATTGTCCAGGTTTTACCTAAATCTTTGGTTACTGCTATTGCTCGTCCATTATTTATACTGGTATCAGTACGATTCGAATTTGCTCTCATGTTTAGCATAACTGAACCATCCGATAATTCAACAGCCATGTTTTCTGTTGTCGATTCGTCTGTAGCCGCTGCACTGGTTTGCCAAGTTACTCCATGATCTTTGCTGTAGGTAATATTTGAAAAAGGCTTACCTGTTGCATCTCTTCCCTGCGTTGGAAAAACCAGCGTACCATCCTTTAAAGTAATACCTGCACCAGGTGCAGGTGCCCAGAGCCACCATTCTTCTTTTTTACACATTTTGGTAATGTTCAATGGTTTGCTCCAGGTTTTTCCATTGTCAGAACTTTTGGTAATCATAAATTGTGATGTTTGTTTAACATCAAAACCTGGTTGTGATCCCCTATCTCGCCATTGGTGGTTCCAATCGGTACTCTGTTCATTCAAACCTTCAACCCATTTACCATCTTTATTGATTACGCCATACATCCAAAGGCCTGCTACAAATATGTCTCCCGTATTTTTATCTACCAGAATACAAGCATCAGAAACACCATTAAATTTTTCTGGAAGTCCGCCCCATGCACCCATATCAAGCACAACTTGCATAGGAAGCCAGGTTTTGCCTTTATCGATACTTTTTGATAAACCAATATCAATATCTCCTTGCAAATCACCTCCTTTGGTTCTTCGAGCATCATAAACTGCTAGTAAGCTTCCATCTTTTGCTGTTGCGATGCCTGGAATGCGGTGTGTATGCACATTTTCCTGATTATGTTGACGTAAAGCCACAGCAACATACTGGCTAATTGGCGTAACTGGTTGACGAACATTGATTTTTTTGTCGCCTAAAATAACCGTACTTACTGTTAAGTTAATTCGATGCTGAAGATCTGCCTTGTCTTTAAGTTTTAATGTAAGCCAGAAAAAATGCTGCCCTGATTTTAAAGGTTTATTGAATTTGAGTAGCAATTCTTTAGACTTACTCACATTAACCTTTGCTATTGGAATCAATTTTTCCAATTTAGCTGTTGTGATAAATGCCGAATCCTGATCAAGTGAAAAAAGTTGAACTTCATCTATATCTGTTCCATTGATAGGAACATTTATCGCAAGCCCACTTAAAGGTTTATCCTTGTTAACATTTATAGCCAAACGTAACACCGGATTTAAATCTTTTCCAATTAAAAGAGGTAATTGATATTTCTGTTGAGAAATATGGTCCTGTGCATTTACCGATACAAAAAACAGCATCGAACACAATAAAAACAATATTTTGATTTGATTTACCATAGTTACTTGATTTCTGAAACATTTACACTCCTAAAGGCAATTCCATCAGAAAACCTTGATACTCCTGCCTCATACAATATACCAATTTCATTATTCTCAATCATTACTAGATCTGAATAAGCCGCCATACCCGTGAATACCGAATAAGCTTTTGGCCAAGTGACACCATTATCAGTGCTCATCTTTATAGTCATATTCGTTCGTGTAATACTTGATGGATTGGAAAAGAAAAGTGTATGCTGGGCACCAACAGTTCCCGAAACCAGACTTCCTTGGCAAACAGGATCTACAAGCCCAAGCGCATCTACAGGTACCGACCACGTAATCCCTCCATCTGTACTTACACTCTTCATTCTTAAGTTGTTATTACCTGATACTCTCATGTTTAACATTAAGTTACCATCTGCAAGTTCTGCAACTGTACTTTCGTTAGGGTTAACTGAAATCGGTGGTGTTACTCCTCCTAATCTCCAAGTATTGCCATTGTCATCTGAATAAATCACATGTGAATACCCTTTTCTTCCAGCGCCTTTTTCAATATTATCACATGGGATTACAAGTCTTCCTTTGAAAGTACCCTTACTAATTTGAATACCATGACATGGTCCAGTAGCATACCAACCCCAAGCTGCAAGTTTTACATCAGTGGTAATTTCTATTGGCGCGACCCAACTTACACCATCATCTACAGATGAAGTTTTATAAACTCTTCTGGTGTCTTTACTTGTACCGTTATTTATTGTAGAAATATCGTCAGTCCCTAAATTCCAGGTCATGAGCAGGTGTATTTTACCTGTTGCTTCATCTACAACAGGTGCAGGATTGCCGCAGGTATTTTCTCCATCGGTCCAAATTACGCTCAATGCACTCCAAGTCTTGCCTTTATCAGTAGAGCGTTTTACCACCATATCAATATCTCCTTCATCACCGCAATTGTTTTTTCTTGCTTCTGCAAAAGCCAATAAAGTACCTTGTTTGGTTTTAATGATGGCAGGAATACGGAAACAATAATAACCACCTTCATTTGATTTATAGATATGATTGTAACTGGTATTCCCTGTTGTTGGAGCAGGTGCCGGCTTAGGTTCTGCAATAGGTCCAGTTTCTTTACCACAGCTTGAAAATATAATTAACGTTACTGCGATCAGGCAACTGATCGATTGAAATTTATATGTTTGTTTAGTTCGCATAGCCTTCTGTCTGTTTTAAGTTCGGATTTAAGAAAATCTGGGTATTGGGAATTGGGGAGAACAACGGAATTGATTTACCTAAAAGGTTAGGCACTTCATTGTACACATTGATGGTTCCACCAAAATGAAACCTTACCAGATCTGGCCAGCGTTTCAGTTCAAGCCAGAATTCTCTCGCACGCTCGTTAAGTAGTTCTTTTTCGAAAGAAATTTTGTCCATAGGCCCGTTGTATGGTCCGATGCCAGCCCTTCCTCTTACCTTATCGAGTTCGGTTTTTGCTTCTGGAATTCTGTTCAAGGCAGCCAAGGCCTCAGCTTTGAACAAAATCATTTCGGCGGCACGATAAAGTACAATCTCATTTTCGTAATAGCGGTCATCAGGATATAATGTACCTCTAAATTTGTTATCGAATACCCCAGTAATATTATTCGAGGCATCAACCGCAGCAATAAATGAATTTGCTTTTCTTACATCATTTGAAGCAAAAAGACTCTGAATTTTTGCACTTGGCGCATAAACACTACGTGCCCCATTTTTTGAGAATGGCAACTGTGCAACATTTGTTGCCGCGGCAACAAAAATATCTCTAGGTTTTAATCTACTGCCATACTGGTCAGATTTCTCATCACGTAGGAAATAAAAGGCAAAGATAATTTCCGCATTTTTACGGTTATCGGTAGCATGTACCTTACTAAAATCACTTATAATAGAAACTCCAGCTCCTAGTGCCAAGTCTGCTGCAGCAATTGCTCCTTCGAGATCAGCGTTAGTACCAGAAAGCACCTTATTCTTCCATAACAATACATCTGCTTTTAAAGCATTAGCAGCAGGCTTAGAAACCTTGTTTTTATTTACAAAACCATTTTCAGGGAAGTTTTTGAGTGACTGCTCAATATCAGAAAGAATCAGTGCCATTACCTCAGTTGCAGGCGAACGAGCAGGAAGTTCAGTTTCAGCACTTTCTGTTGGTTGCAGTACGATAGGCACGTTCCCCCAGGTTCTAATCAGCGAAAAATAAGTGTGTGCCCTAATGAAATAAGCTTGTGCTAACGCCCTGTTAATATTGGCCGCCGTACCCGTAGTTATAGTTGGCGCATATTTGATTACCAAATTGCAATGGTGGATCAGGTTATAAAAATTGATCCAGTTTGGTGCGTTTAAACTGGTTAAGTTTTGTGCCCAAGCTGTACTTGTAGCTCCTTCTAAACCAAGCACAAAAACATCACTCCTATCTTCAAAATATAAAGTTGTGTTCATCAGATTTCTGAAATCGGCATTGATTCCGGTCATATATCCTGTTACATCACCTTCAGCTTTCCAATATGACTCATTGGTGATGCTTGATACTGGTGGTGCATCTAGTAATTTTTTACAGCTTGCGAAGCTAACTAGACAGCAGATAGCGGTATATATATATAGTTGCTTTCTCATTGTATATTTCTTTAACATCATGATTTAAAATGTAAGTGTTGCTCCAAAATTATATTGTCTCGGACGAGGATAAGATCCCTGATCATTACCAGTAAAAATCTCTGGCATTAAACCATCATACTTGGTGATATAGCCAATATTGTATACTCCAGCATAAAGATTCACTCCAGCAATATGTACTTTTCTTAAAAAATCTGCCTGCAATCTGTAACTCAAGGAAACCTCTCTAAAGGCAAGGAAGTCTCCTTTTGAATGATAGGCTGAATTCGCTGTAATATATCCAGAAGATGATGCTAGGCCATTACCACCTCTAAGGTGATTTCTATAATTGTAATCGGCATCACTCTGAACAGTATATTTTGGAATACTGGCATTATCACCTTGATTCTTCCAGATCTTATCACTCATTACATCACTTAGGGTCATATTGTTATTTCTAGCACTACCTAATGATCGTCCCCTAAAAGAGTTGTCTATTACATGGCCCACTGCAAAATCTGCAACAACACGCATAGAAAGCCCTTTGTAAGTAAAGGTATTTACGATACCACCAGTTCTATCTGGTCTGATGTAACCCATAAAAACCATGTCTCTTGCATCTATAATCCCATTTGCATCAACATCTTCCCAAATAGCATCACCACCCTTTTTAACACGATTGTTTGCTTCTACATCTTTTGGTGCATTTGCTGCATCTGCATCGGTAGCATAAACACCTATCATGTTGTAAGCCCACCTGCCACCGTATCTTTCTCCTTCTGCTGTACCGCCTACTTTTACATAATCATTTAAGTTTTTATCGAACACGATGTTTCCACCAATTCTATTTTTAAGCTCTCCGTTTTCTGGAAGATCAATAATTATTGATTTGTTAAATGATAGGGTAAGATTTATATCCCAAGAGAAGTTTTTAGTTTTGATTGCTTTACCAGCGATTTCAAAGTCAAAACCGGCAGACTGAATTGTTCCGAAGTTACTGGTTATAGAACTGAAACCTGAGGTAGCATCTAAGGGTTTGCTAAATATCCTATCGGAAGTTCTTTTATTGTAGTAGTCTACCAAAAAAGTAACCCTGTCTTTAAACAAACCAATATCTGCACCTACATCAAATGAAGTTGTAGTTTCCCAAATTAGGTCTTTGTTGGCAAGTCGTGTATTTAAAATACCAACCTCACCTAGGTAGGTATTACCTATACTATATTGGCCTTGAGTATCAAAGATTGACAGCTCATTTTGCCCCGCCTGACCCCAACTTGAACGCAATTTAAAGGTTGACACATATTTTTTAATCGGGTCAAAGAATTTTTCATTGTGCACGTTCCATCCTGCAGAAACACCTGGAAACAATGCCCATTTGTTTTCAGAAGTGAATTTAGACGAACCATCTTGTCTTAAACTTGCAGAGAAAAGATATTTGCGGTCATAATCATAATTCACCCTCCCAAAAAAGCTTAATACGATATCAGAGCTGATATCTGAACTACTACGTTGGGTTAATAGTGAAGTAGCATTTACTGTTCTGATGTTATCAGTTGGAGCTCCGTATCCAGATGCATTAACTCCGTAGTTATAATTATTGATGTAACTGGTACCAAGAACCGAACTCGTATGGTGCTTGCTGCCAAAATCCTTTACATAATTAAGCACTCCATCTACCTGTGCCTGCCTGATAAAAGTATGTTCTGAGGCTGCATTTCTATTGATGTTTACCTCATTGTAAGCTTCAAAGGAATTGGTAAGACCTTCGGTAGTAAACCAATATACTGCTGGTTTAAAACTTAGACCAGGAAGGATATCCCAAGTTGCTCCTAAGTTAAAAGTAGATCGATAAACTTTATTATCGCTATACTGATCACGGTAATAGATTTCGTGCTGCCTATTCCTAAATGAAGCAACCCCTTCTCCAGGTGCTGGCAATCCGTTTTCATAAGTATCACGATAGGTGAAAGGCATGGTTACTGACCTAGAAAGTACATTCTGAATGTTGCCAATGCCATTACTCTGACGAAGCAAATAGTTGATATTTGTATTCAACGACCATTTATCGCTAAGTTTATAAGTTCCGTTGATTAAAAAATTATAGTTTTTGTAATCCGTTCCAGATACAATACCGGTTTGATTAAGATGCCCTAAGCTAATGTAATAGGTAGATTTTTCTGTTCCGCCACTTACGTTAAAATCATATTCATTTCTACGTGCGTTTTGAAAAGTCTCATTTTGATAATTGGTTTCCTTAAACAATAATTTTTTACCTGTGACAGGGTCGGTCATTGTAGTCCATCCTTGGTTATCTATCAAATTGCTAACATAATCTTTGCCATAATTTGTGATATAGGTATCTAAAAACTCTAAGGTATTCTTACTATTTCTTGGATTTCCTGTAGACATGCCATAGGTACCATTGGATAAGAATTGTGTAGGATTACTAGTATTGAACTTTTGTGTATTTAACCTACTCACATAGATATAATCTGCTGCACTTGTAAAATCATACTCATTCCCCTGCTCTTCAAATCCGGTGGTATATCTAAAGTTAATACTAGGTTTAGTATTGAGCTTTCCAGATTTTGTTTTGATGATAATTACACCATTAGCAGCCCTTGCACCATAAATTGCAGTTGATGCTGCATCTTTAAGTACTTGCATAGATTCGATATCATCTGCATTGATATCACTGATATTTCTCATGCTACCCACAATACCATCTACAATAAATAATGGAGAATCTCCTTCTGGCGAAGTAGAAGCTCCACCCCTAATAAATATTTGCGGATTTGCACCAGGCTGACCACTTGAAACTTGAAGAGAAAGTCCGGCAACTTTACCCTGCAACTGGTTAAGCGGATTAGCTGCTGGAGCATTTTCGAATTCTTTTGCACCAATCCTGGTAATTGAATTGGTAACCGTAGCTCTTGATTGCTCTCCATAACCAACTACTACCACTTCGGTAAGACTGTTCACATTGTCTTCCAATGCTACATCTAGGGTTGTCTGTCCGTTAATTTCAACTTCTTTGTTTTGAGTTCCAATATAAGTAAATACCAAAGTTCCCTTGCCACCAGGAACACTGATTGAAAATTTACCGTTTACATCAGTAACCGCAACAACATTTGTTCCTTTGAGTTTTACACCTACTCCAGGCAGTGTCTCTTTTTCCTTACCAGATTTTACAACTCCAGAAACTAAAACAGGATTTTGCGCTAGAGATTCAAGTGCAAAAAGACATAACATGGCCAACAGCCAAATCGTAATTTTTTTGTTCATAACAGTTTAATATAATTGGTATTTAGTCTTTATGTAGGACATATCAAATGTGGGAAGTATTTTTTAAAAATCCAAATAAATTTTCTGTAACAAATTAATTATCAATGTCAATAGTGCAAAAAAAGCCCGAGAACAATGTCCACGGGCAATAATTTAACTTAATGATTAAAGTAATTTTATGTAAGGCGATTGAAATGCGGTTGCAGATGGGCCTGCATACCCTTCTTGAAATCCTCTACTGTTCCTGTCTTTAATATTTCTACCAGATCTAGGTGACTAACGAGTCCACGGGTAGGTTTCTGTTCTAGGGTAACCACGTAGTCGAAGATTGGTAAAAGCATAATCTGAAATCTTTTTAAGGTATCGTTACCCGACATCTCATACAATTTGCCATGAAAAGCGATCTCATTTTTGATTCGGAAGGAATGATCATGGTTGATTTCCTTTTTGGCGATATTTTCCAGTTCTCGTATATCTTTGTCCGTTTTCCTGATGTAGAGCAATTCGGCAATTCCCATTTCTAGTACAAGCCTGAGTTCAAATATATCTTGCAGGGTACTGTTGTCTATAATTAGTGGATCAAGAACTCGTTCAAAGGTGCCCAGGATATCGGGTCTGGCCAAAACCATTCCTCTTTTTTTTTTGGTCTCAATCATCCCTAACATACGCAGTCGGCTCAACGCTTCCCTCAATACATTTCTGCTTACACCCAAGGCCTCTGCGAGTTCAAGCTCCTTTGGAAGGGCATCACCAGGCTTAAAGGATTTCTTTTTCAGGTACTCTCGTAGCCTTACTTCGACCAAATCTGCCATGGTATTGGAAATGATCGGTGATAGATCCTTACTTAAATCATTAATATCCATAAATCTAATATCGTTCAAAAATGAGATTTTTCATCAATATGTAGTACAAATAAAATATAAAAAAGTGAAAGATAAAATTTCGGCCAGCAGTCTCTAAAGAATCAAGTTTTAATTGTATTTACCTAGTCCCACAATATCAGGTGTTTATAAGAATGAACAGAACATTAAAGCAAAAAAATATTTTTCCTTTAGGCTTTGCAAAAACAAACATTAAAAAAAACTGTTTTTACTGCTCACAACAATATAAACATGATTAGGCCAAGACTGGAACGCTACAGGAAACATTTCTTAAACCATTTTGAAGATTATATCATTGCAGCAGAATTTGACGCTGGGCAGAACCTAATCGTTTATGCTACTCCTTATCAGAATTTCGACGAAATTATTATGGAAATTTGCGAAGGACTTGTTGATACTGTAGATTTCCCGGATCACCTTTTTCTTTACCTCTATTCGTTTGGCAACAATGAGTACATCAAAATTGCCATCAACCCAATCAATTAAAGACCAACACTAGAAATAAATCAATCATGGAAAACAACACTTACAGCTATTTACAATCACTTCAACAAAGCGACATCCCAAATCCAAAACAGGACGTAATCGGATGGGAAGTAAAAAATGAGGCTGGGGCCTTCCTTGGAAAAGTGACAGACCTACTCTATGATACACAGGCGATGACTGTGCGATACCTGGTTATCGACCTCACTGCTAACGGCATGAACCTGGAAGATAAAAAAGTCATGATTCCAGTAGGTATTGCAAGCCTTCATCCAAATGATGATGAAATTATCCTTCCAAACCTCCATATCGATCAATTTACTGCCCTTCCAGCATATAACAAAGATGAAATTGGGTCTAATACCGAACAATATATTCGAAACGTAATTGGAAGTCCAGCTGCATTAAGGTTAGAAGAAACCATAGCAGAATTTGACCAGCAGCAGTTTTATGCCCATCATCATTTCGATGATAGCAAATTTTATAAAAGGAATAAAACCGAAGAAACCATTGGTGAAAGTGGGATGCGCATACCTCCTAACGAAGGCAATAAAATTGATGAAAAGCCAAACCAAAATAACGGGCATCTAGACGGCAATCATTCGCCCAATTAGCCATGGAAGGAAAGGAAAATTTGAACAATATACTTAGTGAAGCCATAGGATCTCAAATGGAATTCAATAAAGTTTGCGCAAAGACTTACAACAAATTATCAAAGGCGGCACAGGTACCAGAACTTGCGAAGGCACTAGATCCGGAGCAGACAGGGATTGACAACCATATTGGCAGGTTAAAATTGCTAACAAAACTACTCGGTGGCAGTGCAGGCAAACAAAGCCTAATATTCACCTTTAATCCGCTCAAGCTTTCTAAAAATAAAGCCAATGAACAGGATATTCAAATTATTCAAACTGCCCTTCAATTACTCGCAATTCAAAATATCCAGTATGACTTTATCCTTAAGCTAATTCAATTGTTACAATTAGCGCATGCTCCAGAACTTATAGAACAGTGCATGAGCGAAAACCAAGATACTCAGGTCTGGATCAGCAGAACACGCTCCCATCTACTTCAACCCTGAAGAAATTATCATTACCAAACCAAAACCCTACAAATATCCATACTCCCAGAAGGAGTAAGGCAAATATTCACATATAATTTATCCTATCTTTCTTTTTTTTGACAATGATGATGAGTGGGATTACACTAGAAAATTGCGATACCGAACCGATACACATTCCGGGCACCATCCAGAGCCACGGATTTTTAATTACCGTAGATAGCACCTATAAAATTGCCCATTGTAGCGAGAATATTGAAGCTTTTACTGGTCTAAAAGCTGCAGACTTATTGGGCAAATCTATAGCAGACATAACCCTAACCTGCTCAGCAGATTATGACCTTGAGGCCATCCTCCGTTTTGCCAATTTAAGCGATGGTGGCGGTAACCCGCACGTATTCCAAAAGGAAATTAGCGGCAGCAACTATAACATCATCATCAACCGACACAAGGGGTTTTACCTGATCGATTTTGAGCCATCTTCATCAGCGCTCCAACAGAACTTGCAGAGTTCAATCGGCCGCTCGCTTTCAGAGATCCTAGCAGACAAAAAACTTGAGAACCTGCTCTCCAATGCGGCCAACCAAATCAAAAAGATCATCAATTATGATAGGGTTATGGTGTATAAGTTTCACGAAGATGGCCATGGTGAAGTGGTAGCAGAAGCTAAGATCGACAGCATCGAAACCTGGATGGGCCTACATTATCCTGCCTCAGACATTCCAAAACAAGCACGTGATCTTTATAAGATCAATTTGGTAAGGCTCATAGCAGATGTGCACACCACACCCTCACCCATTTTAACCTTAGCAAAGGATGGAAAGGCAGAGCCACTTGATTTAACCTTTAGCAACCTAAGGGCGGTATCGCCAATTCATATCCAGTACCTAAAGAACATGGGTGTAGCTTCCAGCTTCAGCGTCTCGGTAATGGACCAAGACAAGCTATGGGGACTAATCGCCTGCCATAACTATACTCCAAAGTTCATTAACTTTTCTGAGCGCGAAAGTGCCAAACTTATTGGACAGGTACTATCTTCAGCTATCAGTTTTCGCGAACAGGAAGAAGAGCAGCTCTACTCCAATCAGCATCGTCAATGCATAGAGACCATTACCCGCCATTTGCTAAGAAACAGCACTATTGAAGAGGCATTATTTAACATAGACTGTTCACTAAACGAAGTTATTGACTGCACAGGTGCAGCGCTTTACTATGATGGCAAACTACAGACTTCGGGTATCGTTCCAGAGGAAAGTTTTATCGAAAAGCTTATTGATTGGCTTGACGAAAAGACCTATACTGATGGTTACTTTATGACTACTAATCTTACCTTAGCCTATCCAAAAGCAGCCGAATACAGAAAATCTGCTAGCGGACTCCTTGCCTGCAGGCTCGGAAAAGACCTAAGAGAATATATGCTCTGGTTTCGACCAGAAGTGGTTAGCACTATTAAATGGGCAGGCAATCCCGAAAAAATCATTTCTACAGATGAAAGTGGAATAGCAAGGATCTCGCCTAGAAACTCCTTCAACGAATGGTCACAGCAGGTTGAACTCACTGCCATCCCATGGAAGATGTATGAGCTGAGTGCTGTACTTTCCCTTCGAGATGAGGTGAACTATTCGATTAATCGTAAAGCTACCGAACTTCGCGTAGTTAATGAAAAACTTCGTCAGGCCTATGCTGAACTTGATACTTTCAGCTATACCATTTCCCATGACCTCAAAAACCCGCTTGCTACCATCAAATCGTACGCCCAGTTAATCCAAAGAGGAATGCCAGCAGAAAAGATCAGCCATGTGGCAGGAAGAATAGAAGTTGGCGCCAACAAGATGCAACAAATGATTGATGAGGTACTCGAATATTCTAAAGTAGGACAATCCAAGGTTCAAGGGAGGCCTGTTAATATGGCAGCGATATTAGAAGAGCTAAAAAATGATCTACTTGTTGCAGCGAACAATCCCAACTTAAAAATTGAGATTGAGCAAACTCCAGAAATCTATGGCGATGAACTGATGATTATGCAGGTGTTTTCGAATATCGCAGGAAACGCAGTCAAATATTCGGCACAAAATCTAAATCCAAAAGTTAATATATCTGGAACTGCCACTGATGATAAAGTGGTCTATTCAATTTCTGATAACGGGATTGGCATTCCAAAGAAAGAACATGGAAGTATCTTTGAGCTGTTTTCAAGGGCATCAGGCAGTAAGGACTTTGAAGGAACGGGTGTTGGCCTAGCCATTGTTAAGCGTATTCTAGAAAAACATAATGGGGAAATCTGGCTAGACAGCATAGAAGGTCAAGGTTCTGTATTTTTCGTGAGTTTTGGCAGATTAGAAAAACCAAACCGGCCTAACTAACAAGCCATTTCTTACAAGCTTGTAGTAACCTAAAATACTTTTTGAAAATTGGCAAATGTCTCCTTTGCAGTAAAGATCGCTTGCTGTTGTGCTAAAGGATCAGAAAGCGAATTCAAGGCGGTAACAAATTCCTTCCAGCGTTCGCCTGTCGCTGCACCATAGCCCGAAAAGAAAGAAACTCCATTAACAATACCAAGTCTTGCCAGCATTTTTACAATGTATGGTCCGCCAAGCACTGACCCCTCTATTACGTACATTGCACCCATTGCTTGGGCTAGATTATTAATTTCAGGCACTACTACAGCAGGCAAATTATCCAAATTTCCACCAAGTTCGGTAATATCCCTAGCGATAAAACTGGAATCCCTTCTTGAAGAAAGATCGATTAAGCCTGTTATTGAAATATTTGGTACACATACCGCTTCAACCGCACTAAAATAGGCATAAAAGTTTCGAAGCAATTGCGCATAATCAGCATCCGAGCGGATCTGCTTTAAATGTGAAATTACCAATTGTTCTAACTGCTGATGTTCTGGAGTTGTATTTTCTTTTATTGCTGCGCTCAATGCGTTTTCCATGGTTCTAAAGATGCTAATTCCTCAAGCTTAAAACAAAAAATCTACCACCCAAACTTACAAAGCGCTGCTAACCACCAGTGGAATATTGAAATAAAATGTAGAGCCCTTACCAAATTCACTCTCCACCCATATCTTCCCGCCATGGCGATGGATAATCTCAGCACTTAAATACAGCCCTATTCCAAATCCAGAAATATTGATATTATCCTCTACACGATAAAAGCGTTCGAACACTTTCTCTAAATCCTTTTCTCTTAAACCTTGCCCCTGATCGCTCACAGTTACCTGTGCCATGTCACCAAAAATCCCACAGCTTACCTTTACCTCTGATCCACTAGGGGAATACTTAACAGCATTGCTAAGGAAATTCGACAACACGCTACTAATCTTGTCCTGATCGGCAAAGACAGGGAGTTGCTCGCAAGGAATAAAGGAAATATTCGCACTTGATTCCAATTGGCTAGTATCCTCCAGAGTTTCTAAAATCAGCTCGTTGAGGTTAAAATGTGATTTTTCTAAAACAATCTTACCTGACTCTAACCTCGAAATATTAAGGAAGCCATTGATCATTCCCGACATCTTCTTTACCTGCTTTAAGGCGCTCCCTGTAGTACCCATCAAAAACTTGTCCTCCACCTTTTTTGCATTCCGTTCCATCAGCTGCAGGTAACCATTGAGCGAAGTCAATGGCGTTTTAAGCTCATGGGAAACCATCCCGATAAAGTCATTCTTTCTCATTTCGTCCATCTTTCGCTCGGTAATCTCATGCAGTACCCCAGTAAAATAACTGTCTACCCCGTTATTCTGGTGTTGCACGGTACCAATAGCCCTTACCCAACGGATCTTGCCATCATGGAAACCGACCACTGGGTATTCGGTATCAAACCTAATCCCATTAACAATAGAATCCTCGATCTTGCTAGCAATAATCTCCCGATAATCCTCATGTATCTGTTCGATGGCAACCTCATAGGGAACTTCATCATCAGGTAAATAGCCAAAAAACTCCTTAAATTTGGGCGAGGCAATAAAGGTCCGATCTGTTACACTAATCTGGAAAGAGCCCAGTTCTGCAGCATCTATCGCAAGACGAAGGGACTCCTCAGCACGTTCGATATTTTTAACTGCAAGGTAGGATTCGGTAATTTCCATCACTACACCTGTAAAGGCCGAAAAACCTCCAGAAGGGTCCTCTTTTAAGTTACCAACTGCCCGTAACCAGCGTAGCACTCCATCATGAAACCCAACTACTGGATAGGTTACGTCGTAATTCCCGCCCACTGTAATAGCAGCTTCGAGCTTCTCTGAAACATAGTTTTGATATTCGGGGGTAATCTGACCTATCGCATCAGCAATTGAAACTTGATCAAAAGGATAAAAACCAAAAAGTTCTTTTAGCCGGTCTGAAGTTACAAATTCTCTAGTCTCGGAATGAATCCACCAAGTCCCGAAATTGGCCGCCTCGATGGCAAGTCGCATGGCAGTTTCTGCCGCCTCAACCTTATGTCTAGACTGTACTAGTTCGGTCACATCAGTTGCGGTAATCAAAATATGGTCAACTATTCCATCCTCGCCAGTAATTGGCTGATAGACAAAACTCAAGAACCACTCCCTTCCTTCGAGCACGGCATATTCCTCTTTCCCTATGTAGGCAACCCCGGTAGTGAACACTTGGTCTAGGAGCTCTAGAAAACCTTGACCGATAAGTTCTGGTATAGCCTCTACAAGGGGCTTTCCAACTACGCTATCACTCTTCCCCCAAATCTCCAATATTTTGGCATTAGCAGTTTCAATTATCATTCCCCTACCTTGCACCAAGGCAATAGCTACTGGTGCATTGGCAATGAGGTAGCGCAGCTTAGTTTCGCTTCTGCTCAGCTTCTCCAGTGCCCCGCCAAGCATATCCCTTGCATTTATGAGGTCTTCATTGCCCGCTAATAACTCTTCATTGGTTGCAGCCATCTCCTCGTTGATCGTGGCTAAATCATCAGAAAGTTGCTGCTTTTCTAATTCAATAAGCTTTCGCTCAGTTACATCCCTAGTTACCCCAGAAACGGCCACCACTTTTCCAGCCGAATCAAAAACAGGGGTTAAGATATAATCATAAATTCTTTTTCCAAGTACAGCGTGTGGAAAAGCAACCTCTCCTCGTACCCTTTCTCCTGTGGCAACAATATGGTCTATCTCCTGCTCATGCATTTTTGCATGCCAAGGCTCATATCCATTTTCAAGCAGGCCTTTACCTACTGCATCTTCCCAACTTTTTCCCCACATTTCTAGCAAAGCCTTGTTCACATAGGAAAAGGTATAATCCAATTCGAACACATAAACTAGGTCGGGGGTGTTTGAAGTTACGGTTTCGTAAACCTGTTTTTGTCTGACCTCCTCATTCATTGCCGCTTGGAGTCTTTCTTCTGCCTCCTTACGCAAGGAGATATCGCTTGCAGCCCCGAACCATTCCAAAATCTCTCCATCGGTGCCAAGAATCGGTATCGCCCTTGACATGGTCCATCCTGTAGAGCCATCTGCTCTAACCACCCGGTGCTCTAGCTCAAACATGGATTTAGAAGCGATGGCCTTATAAATTGCGTTGTTGACCATTTCCATATCTAAAGGATATACATTTATGTTTCTCCACCCTCTGATTGGTTGCGAAGAGCTCTTCAAAAACCCACGTCCATCTAGCTCGTACATCACTTCCCAGTCAGCACTGAGTCTATAAACCACATCCGAAGTTGCGCTTACAAGCGCCCTGAAACGCTCATCGTTTGCCGCTTGTTCGTTCATATATATAATAGGATAATACTGTTATAAGCATAGCTAAATTAATTACAAGCCCCTTAAATTCAAAACAGCAAACAGAACAAATAATGCCTTTTCTATTTTGATATAGGGATTATATTCCACGTACAACAGTCATGTACCATAAATAGTTTTATCCTCAACAATCAAATTACAAAGAATTTGGAATAGCTTACCAACACCTGCCGTCGACCAAACTGACAAAAATTCAAATGATTTTTGTCGGCTCATCTCTCGATGTTTCTTATTTATAGAATAAATGGAAAACCGAAAGCACTTCTTGTAGAAATAGAATTAAGAACACTAAAATACATAAGGTATACACCAATAGCAGCACTAACAATTAGCTTTTCTTAAGTAAAAAGACCAAGGCTAAAGAAAATAAAAACCATTCCAGTCTAAAACTGTTAACATGGTACCGACAAAGCCAATCAAATCAGACTGTTTTTTTTTACAAAAATAACCTGACTAACTTATCGTCCATAGCGGACAAAGCTACCGAGTTTTTAGGATGATTATAAAACCAAAACCAGTGGAAGATAGATCTTTTCAGCAAATCCAGCAGGAATTAGCGCAGTGCAAGGCCCGTGTAAACGAACTGTCGCTTCTCAATGAAGAGCTGACCGATTTCATCGAAAATGCCGCCATTCCCTTGCACTGGGTGAATGGCAAGGGCATCATCACTTGGGCCAATCAAGCCGAACTTACTGCTCTTGGCTATGAAAAGCAGGAATACATTGGCCAGCCCATCGCCAAATTCCATGCCGACCAAAGCACGATCGAAGATATCCTGACAAGGCTGATCAATAACGAGACCCTGCACAACTACAGCGCGAGGCTGAAATGCAAGGATGGAAGCATCAAACACGTGCTGATCAGTTCAAACGTGCTCAGAAAAGAGGAAAAATTCATCCATACCCGCTGCTTTACCAGGGACATTACCGCAATGGTGCTGGAAGAACAACGCAAGAACGATTTTGTAGCCATGGTTAGCCATGAGTTGAAAACACCCTTGACCTCTATCCTAGGTTACCTGCAGGTTATGCTTTCAAAAACGAAAAATTCCGGCGATCCCTTTATCAGTATGGCCTTGGCCAAAACTGAAAACCAGGCTAAGAGTATGATCAGGATGATCGAAGACTTCCTCAACCTCTCTAGGCTCGAAGTGGCTAAAATAGAACTCAACCTAGAAACCTTCCAATTGCATATCCTACTACAAGAGGTGATACAGGAAATCCAGCTCATCAGCCACAGCCACAACATCAACCTTATCCATAACGGCCCTATAACGATAGTGGCCGATCGTGCCAAGATATACCAGGTAATGGTCAATCTGATTAACAATGCCATTAAATACTCTCCTCCCCAGAGCAGCATAACCATCGGCTACCAACTGCACGGAACAGCAGTGAAAATTTACGTGACCGATCATGGCATAGGAATCGGTGAGGCGGACCAGAAGCAACTATTTGAACGCTTCTACCGCGTACAGAGCCAGCAAACCAAGCATACCGTTGGATTTGGCATTGGCCTATACCTTGTGGCCGAAATCCTTCGTTACCACAAATCCAAGATCGAAGTTAAAAGTTCCCCTGAAATGGGATCCACATTCCACTTTCTGCTGCCCATCAATGAAGAGCAAAGCCCAGCTCAGCAATCCCAATAACCAAAAGATAAACGAAACCATATAAATTCAAAAAGAAATACTCTTGGTTCTATGGTATATAATAAAAGTATAAACTTATTTGATGCTGTTGAAACACACCTCAAAGCAACTCCATTTTACAAATGCTCAAGACCTTATTTTGTGACCACTTCTATCGTACCACCGTTCTTGAATAAATCGTGTGATATAAAATAACCATTAATCAATTTGCCGTCTACTTTAATAGCGGTGATTCCTCTTCCACCTCCAGGTTTCTTGATCGTTAAAGTTTTACCACTACTTGTGCTCCATTTCACTTCCTCAAAGAGCGGTGCTGTGACCAAGTACTCGGGGTCGGTTGCCGAAAAAGTGTACAGGCCCAATGCAGTAAGCACATACCAGGCCGACATTTCGCCTGCATCATCCATTCCAGATAGCGCTAGGCCTTTATCACCAATACCATAGAGGTTGTTTAGGATATTGTCCAGTACCTTTTGTGTTTTTTCAGGTTTCCCAATAAAAGTGTAGGCAAATGGCGCTTCGTGATCAGGTTGATTGCCATGGCAGTATTGCCCTATAAAGGTCTCTACGTTTCTTGCGATATGCTTGGGGTTCCATGGCAGTGTAAATAAAGAATCCAGTTTGGATTCGAAACCAGCAGGACCACCATATAATTCAATAAGTCCCTTCATGTCATGTGGTGCAAAAAAAGACACCTGCCATGCATTAGCCTCTCGGTACATATATTCATAATATGGATATTGAGGATCAAAAGGTTTAATCCACTCACCATTTTCCAATTTTCCTCTCATAAATCTGGTAGCTGGGTCGAACATATTTTTATAGTTTTTAGACCGCGCCATCAGTATCTTGTAATTGGCTGTATCGCCAAGTTTTATAGCCATCTGCGCAAGAGAATAATCATCGTAAGCATACTCCAAAGTTTTGGAAACCCCTGCTTTTGCTTTTGTTTCCACCTCAGGATTGCGAATGTCTGGATCGGAGATAAATCCCTTTGTTATATATTCTGCCAAGTGCGGACGTGCCCCTGGTGATACATTTGCATTTCTTAACAAAATAGCATAAGTACCCTTTACATCAAAATTATCTATACCCCTGAGGTAAGCTCCTGCGATAGAAGAAGCGCCATGATCCCCATGAAAAAAAGTTGGAATAAAACCAGTCTTATCCCCTACATCTTTCATAGACTTAATTACATCAAGTGCTACTTTGGGTGATATTAGGCCAAGTAACACATCTTTATTACGGTAGGTATCCCAAAGTGAGGGTTCTGTATAGTAATTAAAATCTGTGGATTTGGTGCGGTTCCTTTTGGCATCTATGTATTCTCCATTAATGTCGCTACGCAATGCAGGCCAAAGCAATGAGCGATATAAGCTAGAGTACAACAGCTGTTTTTGTTTTTCCGTGCCTCCTTTTAGCTCAATTTTAGAAAGAATCTCATCCCATGTCTGTGTAGCCTCTTGGCGTACCAACTCAAATGTTTTATGGCCAATTTCCTGTTCCAAGTTCTCCCTTGCATTTTCTGTACTTACATAAGAAAGACCTATCTTAACTTCTACAGCCCCTTTATTTGTAGCTGATAACTTCACACGAGCATAACCACCAGCTTTGTCTTCACCTGTTTTTTCTAGCGAGACAATGTCTGTATTTAATATCGCATAAAAGTAAACGCGTTCGCCAGGGAGCTGGCTTCCCTTCAATACGTTTTTGCCCACTTGTTCTATCTCCCAATTAGAAATCCTATTGTTAGCCCTGCCCAGATCGAATATAATTTGCCTGCCAGTATTGTGGGCAAATTCGTATCTGTGAAATCCACTTCTCAAAGTAGAAGTAAGACTTACTTTTACTTTATAATTTTCAAGGTATACTTGGTAAAAGCCTGGCGCAGCATTTTCCATCTTGTGGGAAAATTTCGAACCGAATTCCTTAGGATTGCGGCCCTTGCCTTCTATGGTGTTG
Source organism: Pedobacter polaris (assembly GCF_005116505.1). Classification (GTDB taxonomy): domain Bacteria; phylum Bacteroidota; class Bacteroidia; order Sphingobacteriales; family Sphingobacteriaceae; genus Pedobacter; species Pedobacter polaris. Next base: position 44,195 of record NZ_SWBR01000002.1, on the reverse strand, counting down.
TTAGAATTTTCAATTGCAGCTTTAGCAGCTTCAATTCCTCCTTCCCATATGGGCATAATTGGAATGTTGCACAAATTCCAGTGCCCTTTATTTGTATGGGCAAAACCATAAATGATATCGTCTTCATATTCATATCCTGCACCAGAACCATATTCTGTTATAGGACTTAATTGTACCATTGCATTTGGCATCGAACTGCCTGGGAAGGTTAGCCCAGCCCAAGACCTCCATCCTTTCGGCAGCTCATAGCCAAGAATTTTTGGATCATTAAGGGGAGCGGTACCTATAAAAGTGTTTACATATTTCCCATAGCCCTTAGTCTGCTGCGCTTTACTAACAGAAACCGAAGCAAACACTAATAAGACCACAGTTAGTATGCATTTAAATTTGCTCGTCATTTGATTGGATAATGGTGTAGCGTAAATTTTAATTATTACTTGAGACTATTGTGGTTCCACTTGGAACAGCATTTGCCCAAAGCGGAAACGGTTTAAAATAATTTCAGTGCATTCAGTGTACTAGCAGCCTCGAGCATCATCATACCGCTCAGTTGGGTGGTTAAATCAGCACTAGCACTTGGTTTGCTCTTCCAATCGGAATTGATGCTAAGTGCAGGCCTTGCTATACCCTGTGTATACAATGTTTGCGCATTGAATTTCAGGAAAGTTACCAGTGCATCCTTATCGGTTTTATAAAGTACTGGTTCTTGTACCAATAGGGTAAAATACCTCACCAAAATTCCCTTAAATAATCCTCCATCGCCCTGACCTTCATTTTTCAGTAAACCACCTGGAGAGAGTGATAAGTTCTTCATGGTTGCGTTCGCTGTTCTCATAGCATCATTTAAATACGCAATCTCTCCTGTTGCCTTGTACAATTCTAGCCCGGCCCCAACAAAAACGCCTTGGTTATAGGTATATAAGTTCTTATCTATCTCACCATTTTGATTGGCATTAACACCATCCCATGCAATTCCTGAAGCAGGATCGATGAGTTTTCCTTTCAACCAGGTGTAAAGCTCTTTTGCAATCTGCAGATCTGCAGCATCTTTTTCCAATTGGTATAGCCTGGCTGCAAAGATTATTGCTGGCGCATTAGCAGGTGTGTTCTTGTAATAAAGTTGGGTTTTACGCCACGCAATCCCATCGCCCTGAATATTATTACGCCCGGTTTTGATGTCTGTCCACAAAACCTTTGCTGCATTTAAAAAATTAACATCACCTGTGGTCTGATATGCCCTCAAAGTGGAAAGAGATAGCCATTCCATGTCGTCATAAAAATTATTCGACAAAGTATTGCCATTGGTTTCCCTAATCCCAGCCAACAAGCTCACCATTCTTTGTTTATAAACGTCATTTTTGGTTCGCACAAAGCCATCGTTAAGCACATCCATCACGTGTGCATTTGGCCAATAGTTGAAGACCGTGCTCCCAGCATTGTCAGCTTTATAATACTTGCCATTTGCCGATAGATAAGAGCTGGTAAGTTTATCTTGTAATGAATCTGCTGTTAAACTCCAGTTGTAGTTTACAGTTACCACTTCCTTGCCCGGGTAAAGTGGGAAGGATTCGTCTTTTAAACAAGAACTCAACAAAGTAATGGCGCTTGCAACACCAAACAACACTATTCCTATTTTAGTATTTTTCATCTGTTTATAATTTTGTTTTCATTTGTGATGAAGCTATTAATTATTTAACGGTTACCGAATGGGTGTAATTTGATACTGTAGAACTGAAATTAACAATAATATCGCAGTTCTTATTGTCGGCCGCAGTAGCAAATTTATAAGTGTTATCCCATTGACTATTATCTACTGGAAGTAAGTAAAAATAAGATGCTGGCGAATTTGCATCAGCGCGCTGGTTGTCTCTGTTAGAACTGCCAAAATTCTCGACACCAGGCGTACCCGCTGCATTAACTGTACTTAAGCGAAATTTATAACGTTCGTCCCTACCCCAGCTCTCTTGCCTAAAGACCACTGGTGCATTGGCTATCTTCCAGATTCCTCCACCCGTATACGGCAAAACATGCATGATGTTGTTATTTGGAGCAAACCAAAGGCCAACTGAGGTAATCTCCGTATAGGTTGCTACCACATTCTCAAAATCTAGCCTAATTCGATAGACTTTTGTAGCTCCAGTAACTGTTACCTCTCCCCCCTCTACCAAGTTCCCATTGGCAATTGAGTAGGCTTTGGCATTTGCACTGTTACCTCCCATAAAGCGATAAGTTCCTGCCTTTAGTGAGGTATAAATTTCGAAGCTTGCCACACCAGTTTTTTTGAAACGCAAAGCAGTGGCTAAATCAGCACCACCCTCTGTTGCTGTACCCGTTAAATATAAATCTGCAGGTATTTCGGCAAATCCCAATGGTCGCTCCACCTCAATCAATCTTGATACGGATTCTTTAACCACGTTCACCCCTTTTGATGCCCAAACTGTCCATTTCAATTTTCCCTTACCCAAAGCTTGAATACCAGCCTTGTTGGCTATTTTATTTAAATCTGCGTCTGAAATAGTTAATTTAGTACGCTGCCCTTTTTCATCTGAAACCATAGAGAACAATGGATTTGAGAAATCACCTGTTTCCTTGTCGAAAACCACTTCGTACAATACTAATCCACCGTCTTCAGCACGGGCTTGTTGCCATTCAAATACCTGGGTTCCAGCTTTTGGGTCCAGTTTAATGTACTTGTTATTGTCTGGCCCATAAAGGATAGCAACTGGTGCCACATTCGTATTAATTTCTTTGTCCTTTTTGCAGGAAAAGGTTAATCCAGTTAAGCTTATTACCATAAGCATCAACATATTACCGTAAATTCTTTTCATTTTTTTTATAGCTAAGTTTTTCGTTAGTTGTATCCAGGATTTTGTGTAAGGTTCGAGTTAATCGCTCTCTCATCTCGAGGGATTGGCCACAAGTAATTCCTTGCCGGGTCAAACACACGTTGGTTGGCACGGATGTAACCATTATCGATAGAAGGCGGACCGAATTTCGCACCATGGGCAAAGCCATTCAAAACGGTTTCAGCAGTACGCCATCTTCTAATGTCAAAAATTCGCAGCCCTTCCATGGCCAATTCGCTTCTACGCTCGTTGCGAATCAAAGTTCTCATCGGGCCTTGAGCCAAAGATGGAAAGTTAAGTGCTGCAGGATCTGTAAAGCCAGCCCTTGTGCGCAATGGTTTTATAGTTTGGTCCCAAACAGCCGAAGTTAACTGTGAAAGCTCATTTTTTGCCTCTGCATACATGAGCAATACGTCTGCATACCTGATCAGAATTAAATTCAGACCCGACTGGAAATTGTTAGCTGAATTAGGATCATAATATTTGCGCAGATAATAGCCTGTTGGAGATGTTACCGAACCTGGTGCATACTCGTCTAACTTTGTAGCTTGATTTGGATCAGAACCTGGTTTGATATAAATCGTCTGCAGGGAGTTATCAGGCTTTTTCCATTTGAACAAATGGTATACCACCGTGTTTGAGAGACGAGGATCCCTGTTAACATATGGATCAGCTTCTACATAACCCGAACCAGTTTCTCCAATGGCCTTACCATTCAGCATCACATAATTATCAACCAGTTCTTGGGTTGGTGCAAAATTGTTCAAACGGGCACCTACAGATATCGGTGCATAATCGAAGAAATTACTATAGGTACGTAGTAAGGGTACGTACTGCATATCAAAAATTACTTCACTATTGTTTTCATTTTGTGGTAAAAACAACCCTTCATACGAAGGAAAAAGACTGTATGTATTTGCGCTCATGATCTGTTCGCAAGTGGTTGCTAATTCCTGCCATCTGCTATCATAAAGCAAAACACGAGCTTTCATCCCCAGCGCAGCACCTTTGGTTATTCGACCTTTGTCTACATCTGCATAAGATACTGGTAGTATTGCTGAAACTGCATCTAGTTCACTTAAAACAAATGCCAATACTTCCGACCTAGATGAACGAGAAATTGTTTTGGATTCTTCGATTGTTAAATCTTTTTGAAATAAAGGAACATCTCCAAACCAGGTAGTCAATTGAAAAAATTGGAATGCTCTAATGAAACGAGCCTCAGCTTTCATTCGTTCACGAAGATTAGGATCCATGTTGGGAACCTTTTCTATATTCTCTAATATGATATGGACAGTTTTTATGGCCCCATATCTGCGACCCCATTCATCTTTAAAGCGTTGAAGTGATGGATCGTAGGTGCCTGCTGCAATCGAAGCTGCACCTTCTGCATCGCCGCGTCCATTATATGCATTATCTGAAAATGCTTCATTCAGGAAGAAGCTATTGTTGTCGAACATTTGGGCGTATGCAGTATTCAAAACACTTGCCGCCTTTGCAGGCGTTGTCCAATAATTTAGGTCTGTAAAAGTATTTACTGGTGCCAAATCTAGCTTCTTGCAACCGAAAACGACAAACAGTGTGCTAAGCACCATGATTTTATTGATTATTTTTATATTTTTCATATTGCACGAATTAAAAAGTTACATCAAGTCCAAATCCGATATAAACTGGGGTTGGATATGACCTGCCACTATTTGCTCCACCACTTTGTAGATTGCTATTAAACTCTGTAGCCTCTGGATCCAAGAAACCTAGCTTTGACAAGGTCAACAGGTTAGTACCAGAAAAATAAGCCCTACATTTTTGCATTCCCAGCTTTTTTGAAGTAGCTGTAGGTAAGGTATATCCCAGCTGAACGTTTTTAAGGCGTGCATAAGCAGCGTTAAACAAGTACAGATCGGAGCCACGTCTGAAATTATTGGTATTAGACGCACTTCCATTTGCAGATAGACGCGGATAAGCTGCGTTCGGATTGGTAGGAGTCCAGTAATCCAAGTTGTTTTTGTAAGCTGTTTGGCCATAATTAAAGTGGAATGGCTCGATGAGTTCTCCCCTCACAAAAGCGCTCCTGCGTCCCACACCTTGAATGAAGATACCTAAATCGAAGCCTTTGACCTGCAAGTTGTAATTAATACCGAACGTATATCTTGGAAATGGATTTCCCAGCACATACCTGTCTCGGTCATCAATCACATTGTCTCCGTTCACATCAACAAACCTAATGTCGCCTGGGCCAACATTTAAACCTGCTGGCTTAGGACCCACGGCTGCTTCTTCAAGTGTCTGAAAATAACCATCTCGTTTGAGGCCAACATAAGAATGAAATGGCAGGCCAACCTGGGTGATATAAGTCATCTCATCTGAATTATTGAATTGAGTACCACCATCAATTTTCAACACCTTGTTTTTACTATCGGCAAGGTTAAGGCCAATGGTATGCTTTAAAACTTTACCATCTATTCTATAGTTGATACTGGCATCCCAACCTTCATTTCTCATCTCGCCCGCATTGTAAGTTGGCAAACCAGAACCGAAAGCACCAGGAACGATTGGTGGGATCAGGATATCGCTGGTTTTTTTATTGAAATAATCTAAAGAAACTGTTAACGTATTTTTAAAGAATGAGGCATCCACCCCTATGTTAAGCGTAGCTGCTTTTTCCCAACGTAAATTATTGTTGGCAAAATTAATTCCCGTTCCATTTACGGCAGTATTGTTAAATCCGTAGGCATTGTTATAAAAAAAGTAGGTCGTTTGGTATTGGTAGTTGCCAACATTTTGATTACCCAAGATTCCATAGGAGCCCCTAATTTTCAAATTACCGATCTTATTCCTGTAATTTTCCATAAACGCCTCCTGGCTGATACGGTAACCTACAGAGAAAGATGGAAAGAATGCCGACCTATTTTGTTGTGAGAATTTAGACGAGGCATCCAACCTAAAACTAAACTCGCCATAATAGATATCATTATAGGAGTAGTTTGCGCGGCCTAAAATTGAATTTAAGCTGGTCTCATTTGTACGTTGGTTACTGTTTGCAGAATTGGGGTCGATAATTGTTTCTGTAACTGGAGTACCCAACTCAGGATCGGTGAACTTGCGGTAGATGGCATTGCTCTCACTTTTATACGATTCGTTCGTAACACCCACCAACGCGGAGACGATGTGTTTTTGGTTAAACGTTTTACTAAACTCTGCCAAGAGTTGGGTATTGATCAGGAGATCCTTAAAATTATCGTCATTGGTATTTCTATCTGCACCCGACACACCACTTGGGAAGTAGTCTACCCGCAGTGTTCTTGCATGCTGATGATTGGCGTTTAAGGTACCACCAACAACTCCTCTCAATTTTAAAAAGTCTATAATCCTAAATTCTGCATTCAAGTTTCCGAATAAGTTGTCGTTGTTGTATTTGCGATATCCTCCAGCTTCTAACTGGCCGAGAGGATTAAACTCACTTAACACATCGTTAGTTAAATACCTGCCCTGCTCATCTTTGAGTTTGTAGTACAAAGGGACACGGCTTGCATCCACGATCAATGTAGAGGTGTTGGACGAATGATCAAAAATGTTAGATTTGGCGTAGGCCAAGATGCTTGTCAGCTTTAAACGTCCATATTCATTAGTCATATTTAAACGGAAATTGTACCTTTTCAGGCCAAAGTTCTGACCAACCAAGTTGCTTCTTTGGTCCAAAAATCCGGCAGAGACCAAATAAGATGAATTCTCTGAACCACCAGAAAGACTGATGCTATGGTTTTGCTGTAGGGCATCTTTCAAAATCCCATCCAAGAAATACTCTGTGTCTCCCTGTTGTTGGAAGTTCCTGATTTGTTCTGGACTATAAATAGGTAGCTGGCCTGCATTTACGTTCGCTTCATTGCGTAAAATTGCATTCTGGTAACCAGCTACTGGCTCCCAGAAAACCTTCGGCGTTTGCACACCCACTAAGCCATTGTAATTAATACGGCTTTTAGAATTTTTACTTCCTTTTTTAGTGGTTATTAATAATACGCCGTTTGCAGACCTAGATCCGTAGATTGCGGCAGCTCCAGCATCCTTCAATACGGATATACTCTCCACATCATTAGGATTCAGCAAATTGATGTCTCCACCAACTAGCCCGTCAATAACAACCAGTGGCGAATTGTCACCCATGGTGCTCACTCCCCTGATGTTAATATTTAAAGGCTGTCCTGGTTCATTACTACGCTGTTGGATGGTTAGGTTTGGAGAAACACCTTGCAAAGCTGTGATAAGATTAGGAGCGGGTTTCCCCTCAATAGCTGCACTCGTAATCTGATCTACTGCACCCACAACGCTAAGCCTTCGTTGGGTTCCGTAACCTACAACTACGATTTCATTTAGGTTATTTTGAGCCGGAACCATTTTTACATCAATGGTTTGTGAACCATTATAGGCTTTCTCTTGAGTGATGTAACCTAGGAAAGAAAACTCAAGCATACCAGTATTTGCGGCCGGGGTTAGCACATACTTTCCATCACTACCCGTGGTGGTACCTTGCGTAGTACCCCTTACCTTTATGCTTATTCCTGGCACGGGCAGGTTCTGTTCGTCCACCACGCTACCTTGTATACGTGTGGATTGGGCATAACCTTGAACTGAAACACCTATCAATAAAATAATAGACAGGTACCTCAAGGTTGCCTTAATTGACAAATTGTTTACATGGGCAAAAACTCTCATACGGGTTTATATATTAAGTTTGGTCAATGCTTAATAATATTCACCAAAATTGACTGGAAAGCCACGCGATAGTACGTTGTTGAGGACGTAACTTCTGACTTCCGTCTAATCTATTGGTTTATATCTGGTTGTTTAATATGTGATCAACATTATAAGATGTACACACATATATAGACCAAATATAATCACTAAAAGGATTTAGTCAAATATTTTATCATATTTTTTTAATAAATTTTTAATACTTTGTTAATACAATGTTTGATTACATTCTGAGGGATCGCAGACAAAAGAAATATAAACGAATAGACAGGAATATATCTGGGATGAATTCATACACCCTGCTATTGTTGGTAGCGTATTTTTAAACCGCAATTACCTAGGCGTCCTTGTATAAACAAACCCAAACAGACATAATTCGAACAAAATATGGGTTGAAATTGCTAGGAAATTAGTGAAAAAAACTACTATTAATTCTTTTTAAAACTATATACTAATCCTATTTCAAAGTTCCCACTCGAATAGTTTTTCAAAGCCGAAGTACCCGAAGTATACATCCCCAGAATGGCAAAATTGTTGTAGTTGAAGCCCATTCCAAAAGAAATGCTCTTGGTACTATGGTATATACTGGAAGCGTAAAATTTATTTGATGCCGTTGCAACATTCACTCCAGCATCAATTACGTCTTCATAGCCCCTCACTCCTCTAAAGCTCAATTTAGGTTCTATCATAAATGCCCTCGTTGTACTATCCGTCATAAACTTATAGCTCACTGCCGTATAGAAAGTATTCCAATTGGCCGTGTTGTATTGTTCCTTTTTCAAGAAATTTTTAAGGTTTGGAATCGCTCCCTGAATGGTTATTTTTCCTGTGGTATAGGCCATTCCAAAATCGCCATCCAGTACCGCGTCCCGTTCGTTGAAGCGCTGAGCAGCGATGTCGGATATCGAGCCGTTAATCTCTTCGGTTGCCAATCTTTCTGAAAGTGCACCAAGGGAAATCCCGAAGTGCAATTGATCGTTTTTTGCATTGAGCGGAAGATGGTAAGCATAGCTGCCCACTACCCGAGTACGCTTAAGTAACCCAGCCTTGTCGGCATACAGGCTTAGGCCAAGGCCAACCTTGTTCGATCTCCTATCAACTGTGATGTACTGGGCAGATGGAGATCCTGGAACTGCACTCCATTGCTGGTTGAGTCCGGCGTTCAAGTGAAGCCCCTCGTTCAAACCTGCCATGGCTGGATTACCAAGGTATTGGTTAAAGTAGAACGTTGCCCCCAGCGGCATTAGCTGTGCATTTGCAACAAACCCTGTCATCAATCCTACCACAAGTAATATATATATTTTCATTAATTGGTCCGTTATTCTAATTGCTATTCTTTCACTATTGTTATAAAACCTTTCTTGGCGTTGGTCTTTCCATCGCCAAATTCGACAATATAGTAGTAAGTGCCTTCTTCCAATGCCAATCCGTTAATTTTTCCATCCCAATCATTTTGATAGCTCTTCACTTTGTACAATGTTTTACCTCCACGGTCAAAAATGGTCATTGTATTGTTCGGATAGGCATCAATGTTCTTCACGGTGAAGAAATCGTTCACACCATCGCCATTGGGAGAAATAATATTAGTTGCCGATGGTGCTATTACTACTGATTGAAGATCTTCCTTTACCGTAAGGGCAATAGTTTGCGTGCTAGTTCTTCCGAACTGATTAGCTCCGGTAACCGTATAAATAGTATTTACCAAGGGCCTAACAGTAAGTACCGCTGTGTTCTGTGCGCCAATAACCCCATTTGCATTGCTCCATACATAAGTAGTGGCACCTGTGGCCGTTAGCTTCGCTGTTTCTCCCTTGCTGATACTAGTGCCAAGATCGCTTGTGATGGCAATTACTGGAACTGGGTTATCCAATATGCGAAGTGACTGTATCACCGGCACTGCTGCTGCATAATTTGCATCTCCAAACTGGCTTGCCGTTATATTCACTGTTCCGGCTTTTAAGATTTCAACTTGGTTACCGTTAACAATTCTCGCAATAGTTGGGTCGTTACTTGTATAAGTGATGGTTAACCCTGCACTTGATGTCGCATTCAATGTGAAAATAGCATCAGTTGACAGTTTATCACCCAATGCAGCAAAAGTAATCGATTGTGTATTGTTGATGATAGTTAACGTGCCATTTACGTAGTTAAAACTATAGTTGGTAGCCGCTGCTCCACTAACAATAATCGGATAATTGCCAACTGGCGATGAAATTACTGCAGTAGTGGTAAGTATTGGCAAAGTTGTTAACGTTGCCACATGCTCTGCACCTACAAAACCATTGTAGGTTGCCGTAAGTGTCGGATTGACCGTATTGAATAACCTCGATTGATTATCAGCAGTAATCGTTAACACTTTCTGAGAGATGGTAAAATTAGCGGGAATATAATTGATGGCATAATTGCTACCCGCTGTTATAGTTCCTATGTTGATGGCATAGATTCCAGCTCCATTACCAGTTGCCCTTGTTAATGCACCTGTAATTGCATCAGTTCCAATCAACGAACCCGCAGGAACCGTATAGGTTAAAACAGGATCAGCATCGCCATATGTTTTGGTTTTTGCATCTGCTGTAACCGTAATTTGTTTGGAACTGATGTCTGCTATAGCTACAGAAACAGATGATAGTTGATAATTACTTGCTCCTATACCTGCTAAAGTCATACCCGTTGAAGTTACGGTTTTTGCAGTTCCCGATTGGATATTATCAAAAATTGCAGTCCCTCCTATTAGCGTAACATTGCCCATATCAGTACTGAGTACTCCAATAAGCGATCTTGTTGTAATTATTGCTGAAACGGTACCATCATAGATTTTATTGGCAGCAGTAAAGGCTCCTGTTACCGGTTTTTGAAGCACCGTTAATACTTGATCAACATTTGATGCTGCAGCATAGTCAATATTACCAGCCTGATTTGCCGTAATTGTGGTCGTTCCAGCACCAACAATGGTTACAGTATTTCCAGAAACCTTTGCTACGAGCGGATTGGAACTGGTATAGCTAACGGCATTTCCAGACGCCCCGCCAGTAGAGGTTAAATTGAAATTGAAATCGCCAAACGTTTTGTTAGGCAATGGAGCAAACGTAATTGTCTGGGTAACCTTTCCGATCACCAACGTCCCGGTCGCATTTATCGCAGTATAATTATCATTTGTTAAACTAGCTACAACTGCATATGTCCCGGCATTGGTCGGAATAGTCGTACTTCCATCATAGGTGATGACAACCCCAGTCAGGTTTGCAGGGGTTGTTGTAGCGGTTACAGCCTTTGCAGTCCCGTCAAAGGTCTGCGTCAATCCTGTCAAACTTATAGTAGCTGTCGCCTTGTCAACCGAGAGAGCTACAGTTTTCGTTGCCGCTTCATAGTTCGAAGTCGAGGCAGCAGTTACTGACAAAGTATGTAATCCTGCACCAAGTATAGTACCTATCGATGGTGTATAGGTCAATGTCCCTTCTGCGGTTGCGTTCAACTGTATCCCACTTAATGCAGTTCCATAGGTGATGTTAGCTGGAGTATTCCAAGCAATGGTTTGTACTGCCTTATCGACCGTAATAGCGACCGTTTTAGTTGCAGCCTCATAGTTCGAAGTTGAGGCAGCAGTTACCGATAAGGTCTGTAACCCTGCACCAAGTATAGTACCTATCGCTGGTGTATAGGTCAACGTCCCATCTGCGGCTGCATTCAACTGTACCGCTGAAAGTGCAGTGCCGTAAGTGATATTAGCAGGTACATTCCAAACAATTGTCTGTGTAGCTTTATCAACAGTGATAGCGACCGTTTTGGTTGCGGCTTCATAGTTCGAAGTTGCGGCAGCGGTTACGCTTAACGTCTGTGCTCCCCCACCAAGGATAGTACCTAAGGCAGGTGTATAGGTCAATGCGCCCTCCGAAGTTGCATTTAACTGTACTGCTGAAAGTGCAGTGCCGTAAGTGATGTTAGCTGGGGCAGTCCAAACAATGGTTTGTGCAGCCTTGTCGACCATGATAGCTACCGTTTTCGTTGCAGCCTCATAATTTGAAGTCGCAGCAGCGGTAACAGATAAGGTATGTAATCCTGCACCCAGCACCGTCCCAAGTGCAGGTGTATAGGTCAATGTTCCTTCTGCAGTTGCATTCAATTGGGTAGCTGTTAAGGCAGTTCCATAGGTGATGTTGGCAGGGGCAGTCCAAACAATGGTTTGTGCGGCTTTATCAACCATAATTGATACCGTTTTGGTTGCAGCTTCATAGTTCGAAGTTGTGGCAGCGGTTACGCTTAATGTATGGGTTCCCCCACCCAGTACCGTTCCAAGTGCTGGTGTATATGTCAATATCCCATCTGCGGTTGCATTCAACTGTACCCCTGAAAGTGCAGTGCCGTAAGTGATATTAGCAGGTAAATTCCAAACAATCGTCTGTGCCACCTTGTCAACAGTGATAGCGATCGTTTTGGTTGCGGCTTCATGGTTAGCAGTTGCGGCAGCGGTTACGCTTAATGTATGTGCTCCCCCACCAAGGATAGTACCTAAGCCAGGTGTATAGGTCAATGTTCCCTCTGCGGTTGCATTCAACTGTACCCCTGAAAGTGCAGTGCCGTAAGTGATGTTAGCTGGGGCAGTCCAAACAATAGTCTGTGCAGCTTTATCAACCGTAATTGAAACCGTTTTGGTTGCAGCTTCATAGTTCGAAGTTGCAGCAGCGGTAACCAATAAGGTCTGTAATCCTGCACCCAGCACCGTTCCAAGTGCAGGCGTATAGGTCAATGTTCCCTCTGCAGTTGCATTCAATTGGGTAGCTGTTAAGGCAGTACCATAGGTGATGTTAGCTGGGGCAGTCCAGGTAATAGTCTGTGCAGCTTTGTCAACCGTAATTGATACCGTTTTGGTTGCAGCCTCATAATTTGAAGTCGCGGCAGCGGTTACGCTCAATGTATGGGTTCCCCCACCCAGTACCGCTCCAAGTGCCGGGGTATATGTCAATGTCCCCTCTGCGGTTGCGTTAAGTTGAGTTGCTGAAAGTGCGGTACCATAAGTGATGTTCGATGGTGCAGTCCAGGTAATAACCTGTGCAGCTTTTGATATAACCAACGTGCCGGTCGCATTTACCGCAGTATAATTATCATTTGTTAAGCTGGCTACCACTGCATATGTTCCAGCATTGGTCGGAACTACCGTACTTCCAGCGTAGGTGATGGCAACTCCAGTCAGGCTAGCCGGTACCGTAGTTGTACTAACCGGCTTTGCAGTCCCATCAAATGTCTGCGCCAGTCCAGACAAACTAATAGTAGCCGTTGCCTTGTCGACCGTCATAACTACCGTTTTCGTTGCTGCTTCATAGTTGGTAGTTGCGGCAGCTGTTATGGATAGTGTATGGCTTCCTGCACCAAGTATAGTGCCTAAAGCAGGTGTATAGGTCAGTGCGCCTTGTGCGGTTGCATTCAACTGTGTTCCACTTAATGCAGTACCATAGGTGATGTTAACGGGGGCGGACCAGGTAATAACCTGTGGAGCCTTGTCAACAGTAATTGATACCGTTTTGGTTGCAGCCTCATAATTTGAAGTCGAGGCAGCGGTTACACTCAATGTCTGGGCTCCTGCACCCAGCACTGTTCCAAGTGCAGGTGTATAGGTCAATGTTCCCTCTGCGGTTGCATTCAAATGTGCTGCACTTAATGCAGTTCCATAGGTGATGTTAGCTGGGGCAGTCCAGGTAATGATTTGTACAGCCTTGTCAACCGTAATTGATACCGTTTTGGTTGCAGCTTCATAGTTCGAAGTTGCGACAGCGGTTACGCTTAATGTCTGTGCTCCCCCACCAAGGATAGTACCTAAGGCAGGTGTATAGGTCAATGTCCCCTCTGCGGTTGCGTTCAACTGTATCCCACTTAATGCAGTTCCATAGGTGATGTTAGCTGGGGTTGTCCAAGCAATGGTTTGTACTGCCTTATCGACCGTAATAACGACCGTTTTAGTTGCAGCCTCATAGTTCGAAGTTGAGGCAGCGGTTACTGATAAGGTCTGTGTACCAGCACCAAGTATAGTGCCTATCGCTGGTATATAGATCAACGTCCCATCTGCGGTTGCATTCAACTGTGTTCCACTTAACGCAGTTCCATAGGTAATGTTAGTTGGGACATTCCAAGCAATAACCTGTGCAGCCTTGTCAATCGTAATTGATACCGTTTTGGTTGCAGCTTCATAGTTCGAAGTTGCAGCAGCGGTTACGCTCAATGTATGAGTTCCCCCACCAAGTACCGTTCCGATCGCCGGCGTATAGGTCAATGCGCCCTCCGCAGTTGCATTTAACTGTGCTGCTGAAAGTGCAGTGCCGTAAGTGATGTTAGCTGGGGCAGTCCAAACAATGGTTTGTGCAGCCTTGTCAACGGTAATTGATACCGTTTTGGTTGCAGCTTCATAGTTGGTAGTTGCAGCAGCTGTTACACTTAAAGTCTGTGCTCCTGCACCCAATGCCGTTCCAAGTGCCGGTGTATAGGTCAGTGTCCCCTCTGCAGTTGCATTCAATTGGGCAGCTGTTAAGGCAGTTCCATAGGTGATGTTAGCTGGGGCAGTCCATGTAATAACCTGTGCGGCTTTTGATATAACCAACGTGCCGGTCGCATTTACAGCAGTATAATTATCATTTGTTAAACTAGCTACAACCGCATATGTTCCAGCATTGACCGGAATGGCCGTACCTCCATCATACGTGATGGCAACCCCAGTCAGGTTTGCAGGAGCTGTTGTCGCGGTTACAGCCTTTGCAGTCCCATCAAAGGTCTGGGCCAATCCTGCCAAACTGATAGTAGCTGTAGCTTTATCAACCGTAATAGCGACCGTTTTCGTCGCCGCTTCATAGTTCGAAGTCGAGGCAGCGGTTACACTCAATGTTTGTGCTCCCGCACCCAATACCGTTCCAAGTGCAGGTGTATAGGTCAATGTTCCCTCTGCAGTTGCATTCAACTGTGTAGCTGAAAGTGCGGTGCCATAAGTGATGTTAGCTGGGGCATTCCAAGCAATGGTTTGTGCAGCCTTGTCAACCGTAATTGATACCGTTTTCGTTGCAGCCTCATAGTTCGAAGTCGCGGCAGCGGTTACACTCAATGTCTGGGCTCCTGCACCCAACACCGTTCCAAGTGCCGGTGTATAGGTCAGTGTCCCCTCTGCAGTTGCATTCAATTGGGTAGCTGTTAAAGCAGTTCCATATACGATGTTCGCAGGGGCAGTCCAAGCAATGGTTTGTGCAGCCTTGTCAACCGTAATTGATACCGTTCTGGTTGCAGATTCATAGTTCGAAGTTGCGGCAGCTGTTACACTTAAAGTCTGTGTTCCTGCACCCAATGCCGTTCCAAGTGCCGGTGTATAGGTCAGTGTCCCCTCTGCAGTTGCATTCAACTGTATCCCACTTAATGCAGTTCCATAGGTGATGTTAGCTGGGGCAGTCCAGGTAATAACCTGTGCAGCCTTGTCAACCGTAATTGATACCGTTTTGGTTGCAGCTTCATAGTTCGAAGTTGTGGCAGCGGTTACACTCAATGTTTGTGCTCCCGCACCCAATACCGTTCCAAGTGCAGGTGTATAGGTCAATGTTCCCTCTGCAGTTGCATTCAACTGTGTAGCTGAAAGTGCGGTGCCATAAGTGATGTTAGCAGGTACATTCCAAACAATTGTCTGTGTAGCTTTATCAACAGTGATAGCGACCGTTTTGGTTGCGGCTTCATAGTTCGAAGTTGCGGCAGCGGTTACGCTTAAAGTCTGTGCTCCCCCACCAAGGATAGTACCTAAGGCAGGTGTATAGGTCAATGCGCCCTCCGCAGTTGCATTTAACTGTGCTGCTGAAAGTGCAGTGCCGTAAGTGATGTTAGCTGGGGCAGTCCAAACAATGGTTTGTGCAGCCTTGTCGACCATGATAGCTACCGTTTTCGTTGCAGCCTCATAATTTGAAGTCGCAGCAGCGGTAACAGATAAGGTATGTAATCCTGCACCCAGCACCGTCCCAAGTGCAGGTGTATAGGTCAATGTTCCTTCTGCAGTTGCATTCAATTGTACCCCTGAAAGTGCAGTGCCGTAAGTGATATTAGCAGGTAAATTCCAAACAATCGTCTGTGCCGCCTTGTCAACAGTGATAGCGATCGTTTTGGTTGCGGCTTCATGGTTAGCAGTTGCGGCAGCGGTTACGCTTAATGTATGTGCTTCCCCACCAAGGATAGTACCTAAGGCAGGTGTATAGGTCAATGTTCCCTCTGCGGTTGCATTCAATTGGGTAGCTGTTAAAGCAGTTCCATAGGTGATGTTAGCTGGGGCAGTCCAGGTAATAACCTGTGCGGCTTTTGATATAACCAAAGTGCCGGTCGCATTTATCGCAGTGTAATTATCATTTGTTAAACTAGCTACAACTGCATATGTCCCGGCATTAGTCGGAATAGTCGTACTTCCATCGTAGGTGATGGCAACTCCAGTCAGGCTAGCAGGTGCTGTCGTTGCACTAACCGGCTTTGCAGTCCCGTCAAAGGTCTGCGCCAGTCCGGCCAAACTGATAATAGCTGCTGCCTTGTCAACAGTGATAACTACCGTTTTGGTAGCAGCTTCATAGTTTGAAGTTGCGGCAGCGGTTACGCTCAATGTATGGGTTCCCCCACCCAGTACCGTTCCAAGTGCCGGTATATATGTCAATGTCCCCTCTGCAGTTGCGTTAAGTTGAGTTGCTGAAAGTGCGGTACCATAAGTGATGTTAGCTGGTGCAGTCCAAACAATAGTCTGTGCTGCCTTGTCAACCGTGATAGCTACCGTTTTAGTTGCAACCTCATAATTTGAAGTCGAGGCAGCGGTTACACTCAATGTCTGGGCTCCTGCACCCAGCACCGTTCCAAGTGCAGGCGTATAGGTCAATGTTCCCTCTGCGGTTGCATTCAAATGTGCTGCACTTAATGCAGTTCCGTAAGTGATGTTAGCAGGGGCAGTCCAGGTAATAACCTGTGCAGCCTTGTCAACCGTAATTGATACTGTTTTGGTTGCAGCCTCATAATTCGAAGTTGCAGCAGCGGTTACGCTTAATGTATGGGTTCCCCCACCCAGTACCGTTCCAAGTGCAGGTGTATAGGTCAACGTCCCATCTGCGGTTGCATTCAAATGCGCAGCTGAAAGTGCAGTACCATAGGTAATGTTGGCAGGGGCAGTCCAGGTAATAACCTGTGCAGCCTTGTCAACCGTAATTGATACTGTTTTGGTTGCAGCTTCATAATTCGAAGTTGCAGCAGCAGTTACGCTTAACGTCTGTGCTCCCCCACCAAGGATAGTACCTAAGGCAGGTGTATAAGTCAATGTTCCATCTGCGGTTGCATTCAACTGTGTTGAACTTAATGCAGTACCATAGGTGATGTTAGTAGGAGCAGTCCAGGTAATAACCTGTGCAGCCTTGTCAACAGTAATTGATACCGTTTTGGTTGCAGCTTCATAGTTCGAAGTTGCGGCAGCGGTTACGATTAACGTCTGTGCTCCCCCACCAAGGATAGTACCTAAGGCAGGTGTATAGGTCAATGTTCCCTCTGCGGTTGCATTCAGCTGAGTAGCAGTTAAAGCAGTACCATATACGATGTTAGCCGGAGCAGTCCAGGTAATAACCTGTGCAGCCTTGTCAACCGTAATTGATACCGTTTTAGTTGCAGCCTCATAGTTGGTAGTTGCAGCAGCTGTTACACTTAAAGTCTGTGCTCCCCCACCGAGTACCGTTCCAAGTGCCGGGGTATATGTCAATGTTCCCTCTGCTGTTGCGTTAAGTTGAGTTGCTGAAAGTGTGGTACCATAAGTGATGTTCGATGGTGCAGTCCAGGTAATAACCTGTGCCGCTTTGCCAACTACTAATGCTCCAGTCGCATTTACTGCAGTATAATTATCATTTGTTAAGCTGGCTACAACTGCGTATGTTCCAGCATTGACCGGAATAGTCGTACTTCCATCATAGGTGATGGCAACCCCAGTGAGGTTTGCAGGGGCTGTTGTAGCGGTTACAGCCTTTGCAGTCCCATCAAAGGTCTGGGTCAATCCAGCCAAACTGAACGTAGCTGCTGCCTTATTCACTACCAAAGATTGTGTTACATCAACAGCTGCAAGATAATTACTATTACCTGCTTGCGAGGCAGTAATAGTCGTTGTTCCGGCCCCAACAATGGTCACTTCGTTTCCAATTATCGTGGCTACATTTGTATTTGAACTTACATAAGTAAGACTATTGTTAGATCCTCCACCAGTTGCGTTGAGATTAAACGGTATATCGTTATAGGTTTTATTAACCAGCGCGGCGAAGCTAATTACCTGACTTGCCTTGTTAATCGTTAGCGTTTGGCTAACTGTTGATGCCGCATCATGGTTTACATCACCGGCTTGATTGGCTAAAATGGTTACTGTGCCGGGAGCAACGATATGAATCTTGCCTGCTACGATGGTGGCAACATTTGTATCAGAACTAGAATAAGCAATTGCAATCCCTGTGTTGGTACTGGCTGCTCCTGGATCAAAATCGGCCGTACCGTATGTTGTGCTTGCTGTTGCAGCGAAGGTAATGGTTTGTGCGGCCCTTCTATTTATAGCAATGGTGTAGGTTTTGGTAGTTGATAGATCTTCTGCCGTAACAACAGTAGTAATGGTATTTAAACCCACAGCTAATGCAATTGCTGATGAAGCTGTGGCATTCGTAACCGTAGCCGTGTTTACTTTAATGCTTGCCGTAGTTTCTTCTAAAGTTGGTGTAACCTTTAAACTGTTAATTGCATTACTTACTGCAGCAGTATAACTGATACCTGTTCTAGTAAATGTGGGATCCAATACAACACCGTTATCAACAGTTAGGTTGGCTAAGTATGCATTTAGAGATGGTAAGGTTGCAAAGGATTGGATTGCACTCTTACCTTCACCCGAACTGTTTGTAGCTGAAAGTTGATAATAATAAGTCGTGTTGGTAGTTAAGCCTGTTAATGAAGTACTTACAGCCGTGGCTGGCATACTACTGGTAATCGAAGTATTTACGGGCGAAAATGCGGGTACACTGATTGGATTACTTAGGTCAGCATTTTTTGAAACCACAAAAGCTCCTGCAGTAATATTGCCCAATTTAGGATCAATTGTTCCATTTATGGTGGCAGCATAAGGCGTAATCCCAGTAGGTGCTGTTATTAATGGAACTGGTATTTCGGTTACATCTGAAACAGTAATTGGTTTACCAGTCAAATCAGCAAAGCCAGGCGCAGCGGTAATCCAGTCTGCTGCAGCTGCAATGTTATAGGTTGTACCATTTCTAGATAGTGTTCCGTTTTTGGTAAAAATTGCAGCTAGTGCAGTTTTATCACCAGTATTTACACTAACACTGAAAGTAGTAGCATTGGTAATTTCAACATTTGGAGAAGTTAAAACATGCGTTGCACCCCCCTCTCCTGTAATAGTGAATTTCGAAAGATTGATATCGGCTCCTCCAGTATTAGCTTTGAAATAGGTTCCAGTTACAGTTAATATGCCAGAAATACCGTTATAGGTTGCACTAGTAATATTGCGGTTAGCGGGGTCAACCATTAAATTAAAATTGGTAGCGATGGTTGCAGTTCCGTCGTTCGCAATTACTTCAATGGCCAACATACCCACATCTGAACCATTTGGCGTACCACTAAAACTCCTTGTAGCATTTGTGAAGGTTAACCAGGTTGGTAAGGAGGTTCCCCCTACTAAACGAGCAGTGTAAGTTAAAGAGTTATCGATATCGTTAAACGTATTTGCGGCAAAAGCAAAGTTAAACGTAAAAGTTGCTGTGGCTAATTGCGGCAGAATGATATTCGCTACTGTAGGTAGGTCGTTTACTGCCGTGATGTTAATTGTGCTAGCGATAATGTTGCTATTTGTTTCGCCATCATTTATAACGTAAGAAATTGTTCTAGGTAGTACTGATGGATTGTCTGAAGAATTAGCATACAGTACCGCACGTAGTGCAAGCTGCCATTGTGCTAAAGTTGCCGTGCTCCCAGACGAAGTTAAGGTCATTACACCTGTGGTGGTATTGAAACTTCCCAATACATTGCCCATAGTGGCGGGATTGTTGGTAAATGAAAGTACATCCTGTCCGTTGCTAAAATTGCCAGTTATCGAAACTACTGCTGTAGAGAGCGCAGCGTGGTCTACATCTGAAACTGCAATGCTGTTATTGATAGCAATTGCCGCAGCGTTTTCAGTGTAGTTTACTGTTGCACTTCCTGCTAAAACAGGTGCATCATTTACAGCAGTGATATTGATTGTACTCGTAATCGTATTGCTATTTACAGCACCATCGCTTACCAAAAAGTCGACAGTTCTTGCTAATGTGGAAGGAGTTTCTGAGCTGTTCGAATAAAGTACAGCACGAAGGGCCGACTGCCATTGTGCTAAAGTTGCCGTGTTTCCAGACGAAGTTAAGGTCATCACACCAGTGGTGGTATTGAAACTTCCCAATACATTGCCCATGGTGGCGGGATTGTTTGTAAATGACAATAGGTCTTGGCCATTCTGGTAATTTCCGGAAATGGAAACTGAAGCCGATGACAGTGCGGTATGGTCCAGGTCAGAGACCGTGATGCCCGTATTGATGGCAGTAGCAGCAGCATTTTCGCTATAGGTAAGTGTACTTCCGGTAGATAGAACTGGCGCATCGTTTGTGGCCGATATGTTAATTGTACTCGTAATCGTATTGCTATTTACAGCACCATCGCTTATTAAAAAGCCGACAGTCCTTGCTAATGTGGAAGGAGTTTCTGAGCTGTTCGAATAAAGTACAGCACGAAGGACGGACTGCCATTGTGCTAAAGTTGCCGTGCTCCCAGACGAAGTTAAGGTCATTACACCAGTGGTCGTATTGAAACTTCCCAATACGTTGCCCATGGTGGCGGGATTGTTGGTAAATGAAAGTACATCCTGTCCGTTGCTAAAATTGCCAGTTATCGAAACTACTGCAGTAGATAGTGTAGCATGGTCTACATCTGAAACTGTAATGTTGCTATTGATAGCAAGTGCCGCAGCGTTTTCAGTGTAGTTTACTGTTGCACTTCCTGCTAAAACAGGTGCATCATTTACAGCGGTGATATTGATGGTACTTGTAACCGTATTGCTGTTTAGTGAACCATCGCTTACCGTAAAGTCGACAGTCCTTGCTAATGTGGAAGGAGTTTCTGAGCTATTCGAATAAAGTACAGCACGAAGGGCCGACTGCCATTGTGCTAAAGTTGCCGTGTTTCCAGACGAAGTTAAGGTCATCACACCAGTGGTGGTATTGAAACTTCCCAATACGTTGCCCATGGTGGCAGGATTGTTGGTAAATGACAATAGGTCTTGGCCATTCTGGTAATTCCCAGAAATAGAAACTGAAGCCGATGGCAACGTGGCATGGTCCAGGTCAGAGACCGTGATACCTGTATTGATCGCAGTGGCAGCAGCATTTTCGGTATAGGTAAGTGTACTTCCGGTAGCTAGAACTGGCGCATCGTTTATAGAAGTACTCACTACGGTTGTCGTATTATTGGTAACTGCAGATGCTACACCATCATTTACCGAAATCGTGAATGTAGTTGTTTCAGTGCTTCCAACGGCAACCCTATTTGGCGTTGGCGTAAATACCAGCCCCCGAATTGCTGTTTGCGCATTCGCAGCATTACCAGAATAGGTATAGATGCCACTACCTGCATTTGTAAATCCATTAAGTGTGGTAAAACTTCCTTTTGCCGCTACATCTAAAGTTACACTTATACTCTGCGTTTGTGCAGTCTCTGCATCAGTAATGGTAACAGTTGAGAATGGCAATACCGTTGTTTTATCGGTTACGGCCTGTCCTGCTGCCATACCACCAATAACTGGTGGCGAGTTTAGCGATTGTGTACCTACTGGGGAATTTGCACTAGCACCAGATGCGTTGACAGCACGAACTCTAAATGAGTAATTTCCTGAAGCAAGACCTGTAACCGCCTGAGAAGTCGTATTTACAGTTAAATCTGAATAACCTACAACGTTACTCGAAAACCCATCAGTAGAAACATCCAATCGGTAACTTGCAGCTCCGGTAACTGCTGACCAATTAACTGTAAAACCGCTTGTTGTTACACCCGAAGCTGTTGGTGTTGTTGGGGTTGCGGGAAGTGTAATTACGCTACTTACAGTTGAGTATGCGCTGTTACCAGCTGCATTTACAGCTCTTACTCTGTAATAATAAGTTGTACCTTCAGTTAAGCCCGTAATGGATTGAGATGTTCCAGTAACTGAAAGATTGTTATATCCAGATACAAAGCTGGCAAAGTTATTTACTGTAGATACATCAAGTTGATAGCTGGCAGCTCCTGTAACCGCAGTCCAATTCGCAGTAAAACCTGTAGCAGTTATTACTGAAGCAGTAGGGGTTGATGGGGTTGTTGGCAAAGTGATTTGACTAGCAGTGGTCGAATTTCCACTAGTTCCGGCACTGTTAAGCGCCCTCACTCGGAAGTAATAAGTTGTACCTGCCGATAAAGCACTCACCGATTGCGAAGTTCCAGCTACAGTAAGATCATTGTAAGAACCAAGAATAGAAGCAAAACCATTATCAGTTGCTACATCTAAACGATAAGAGGTTGCACCAGTAACGGCAGTCCAAGAAACCGTAAAACCCGTTGTAGTAATTGTAGACGCTATCGGTATAGTGGGATTTGCGGTAAGGGTGAGCTGGTTACCAGCAGTAGAACTTGCTCCTGCACCTCCTGCATTAACAGCACGTATTCTATAATAGTAGGTCGTATTTGCGGTTAAGCCAGTAACAACCTGAGAAGTGGCGTTTACTGTAAGATCATTATAAGAACCAAGAATAGCAGCAAAACCATTATCAGTAGCTACGTCAAGCCGATAGCTTGTTGCGCCAGTAACAGTAGACCATGATATGGTAAACCCTCCACTACCAATCACAGATGCTGTTGGAGTGCTTGGCGCTACTGGAGTAGTAATCTGGCTGCCTGTTGTTGAGTTTGAACTTGTACCTGTTGCATTAACTGCACGTAACCTAAAATAGTAGGTTGTATTGGCCGTTAAACCAGTAATTGCTTGGGAAGTGCTATTTACTGTAAGATTATTGTAAGAACCAAGAATGGAGGTAAAGCCATTATCTGTAGCTATATCGAGTCGATAGCTTGCTGCTCCTGTTACAGCGCTCCAATTTAAAGTATAACCATTAGCTCCATTTGCCGAAACAGTAGGTGTTGCAGGGGTAGATGGTAGTGTTAAAAAGCTTTGTGTTTCCCCAACTGCTGTGCCAGCACTATTGGTACCCTCTAATCTATAATAATAAGTTGTTCCGCCTAATAAAGTAGGGCCTGCAGTAAGTGAGGTTGCCGCTGCATTTATAGCTAATGATGTAGTTGATGTGTTTATCGTACTACTGCCAGAAAGGTTGGAAGCAGTACTGTAACGAAAAAGAATACCACTTGTTGCTACGCTGGTTGAGTAAAGCGCACCGTTAAAAGTAGCCGACGAAGAACTCACACTTGTAGCGGTATTCGTAACGGCAACAGGTACGATAACTGGAGGAGCATTAGAATTATGTACAATAAAATTGTTGGGATTATTTGCATTTACAGGGATCCTCCCAGTAACTGTTCCTGGAACTGGGGGCACAAAATTTACGGGAGTATTTTCAGGGCTAACCGAAAATTCAGTTGTAGTCCAAGGTGGTGTTGCAGTAGAAACAATTGTCCATGAAGATCCAGCATAATTATAAATACTTAGATCGTTCCGTAGATAAAAAGCATTTGGAAATTGATTGTCTAAAATAGTTCCCCCTAAAAACACATAAAGATTTGCTGCATTCCTGAGCTGTGGAGCCATCAGGCTGTAAACTGCACCGTTTTGTGCGCTTATAAATTTTAAAGTACCATAAATATAAATGGCTGGTTGAAACCAATCGTCATTACCACCATTTCCATAGGCTGTGGTAAATACAACTGTTATACCAGAAGGAATAATAGCTATATCTCCAGTAGTGGGAACTACTCCGCCGGACCAGGTAGATCCTGTTCTGAAATCTCCATTATTTACCGTAGCAATAATTACAACTGCAGAAGCCATACTGCTAAATACGCTTATGAATAGAATTGTAAATAAAATGCGTTGTAGTAGTCTTTTCATATCAGTTGGTAGAGGCTATATAATGGCCAGACAAGCCATAATTAACCGGTAAATATTACCGGTTAATGATTATGATTTTGTGGGATATTCGCCATTTATACATATCCCAAAGCACAAAGATAAAGCAGGCTGCATTACCGAAACTGGATTGCCGTTAAAACCAACGGTAGTTAACGTACCCGGATCTAAGCTTCCAGTTGGCGTACTACCACTCACGTATTTATTTTTTGATGTCCTTGAATTAAGGTAGCTCCCAGTATAGGCATTAGCTGGAGAAACATCTGATACGATGGAAAGTGTACCGTTTAAGGTATGGGTATGTGGTGGCATGGTGTCCTCAGTAATAATGTAGTTGCTTTGTTGGCTCGTGCCGCCAAGCTTGCGCTCGGATAATCCAGGACCTGTTCCTACGCCTATCGGTAGTTGTCCCTGTAAATTTGGCAAGTTAAAACTATTCTTCCCATCGCCACCATAAGTAATTCCTATTATCGCAAAAAGCTTTGGATAAGCCCTTACACTTAGTGCTTGGCCATTACACATTGCCCAATCCATAGGGGCAAAAGTATTCGCAAAAATTCTTATTTCTCCTGTATATCCGTCCATGTTTTTTTTTCTAAAGTTTATAAATTATGGTTTTGATGGAAATATACCATCTGTGCAAATGCAGAACATAATGCCGCTATAGGGTTGCATATTGCTTACTGGTGAACTAATACCCGTATTACCTACAGAAGACCCCGCTAATATCGACTCCGAGGGATTTTTTGGCGAAACGGCAAAATTTTTATCACCCATCATCGTCAGAAGATTCCCCGCGGCAACCGGACTATTGGCCACTGCATTTGAAACCATCACAATATGTGTATGTGGCGGCATTTGTTCAAACTTAAGGGTTGCCCCATTAAAACCTGATGGCGTTCCCTGAGGGAAAGATGCGTTAAAATGCATTGGGGCACGACCACGCAGATCTGGCAAAGCAAATGTAGTTGATCCATTACCTCCATACTGGGTACCTAGCAATGAAAACAAAAGTTTATTCTGGCCTATTTGCAAAATTTGCCCATCACAGGCTGCCCATCCTTTTTGTATCGATCCGAATCCAAAAAGTCTTATTTCTCCTAAATATGGTTCCATTTATTTGTCTTAATTAAATGAAGGCATTATACCTGTTGTAGCAATAATAAAATTAATTGTAGTAAATGGTTGCATAATGGGTAGCGGTCCATTTTTACCTGGTGAAAATGATATGCTTCCGGCCTGCATCGCTACTGGCGTCGGAAATTCGTCAGCTGGCGGCGGATCTGGCAAAGGATCTGGCTTTGGAAGTGGCTTATACATTGATACGTAACCCGGGGAAGCAGCATCTGATATCGCCATCATTTTACCTGCAGGATCAGCGTCTGTACCTTGCATCTGTAACACCTTAAGACCGTGGGTGTGCGTAGGAAGATTATCTGCAGTTAAGGTTACTGTCTCTTTCCCGCCCAGTTCACCCAGCTTAACTGGCGCAATCGCTGGTGCAGTGCCAACATGTAGTGGTACACGTCCACGCAAGTCTGGCACACCAAAGGTCTCCATGCCATCGCCACCATAGGTACTGCCCAATACCAACGCGAGCATATCATATTGATACACATCTAATATTGATCCATCGCAAATTACCCAACCAGCAGGGGCAAAATTCCCGGCGAACATTCGGATTTCTCCAATTGTAGTTTCCATAAATTTATTTTGTTTGTTTGGTTAAGAGGTTGAATTTTAGTTAATTTAATCCGCCACCAAGATACCTAATCTATCATAAATCAACGGTTTACGATTCCGTGTTTTTGTCCTTAGTTATAAACCTACACAAAAAAACAGGGTAGATTAGAGCGGAAAGTTGTACTTAATAAAGAGCGATAGGAATTAGGATTAGGCCGGTAAGGACTTAGAAATAATGCAATTTGCTTAGTGGATGCGTATTTAAAAGCTATTGACAGCTATTGACTCTTTCAACTGATCCAACCAAACTTTTCGAATAATCAACTGGGCTCATTCCTACCACTTTGTTAAAAGCATTGTAAAATGCACTTCTAGAAGAAAA
This sequence comes from Pedobacter polaris, assembly GCF_005116505.1. GTDB lineage: Bacteria > Bacteroidota > Bacteroidia > Sphingobacteriales > Sphingobacteriaceae > Pedobacter > Pedobacter polaris. The sequence continues at coordinate 18,388 of NZ_SWBR01000002.1, read as the reverse complement.
ACCCGCATTATTGGCTAAAGTTTCGATGGTATAATATTGTAAAGAACCTGGAATTGCAATCTGTTCTTTAATATAATTGATACGGTAGAAGTTTACAAAATCCATAAATTTTTGCTCGAACTGGTTGTTGAGTAGAGCCGATAATTTATGTGTCGAAAAATTAAGATGCTTAGCTAAACTGTATAAACTAATTTCTTTATCCTTAAATAGCTGGTTTTCTACCATGCACTTTTCGATAGCGATACAAAGTTCTTCGGTTTCCCTATCCTTAAAAAATTTTGATGCATATTGCTTTTTAATCTTGATCAACGTAAACGGTTTCATGTCCAATAACGATGCAATATGTTCTAAAGGTAGTCGCTCCATATAACCTGGCTTCGTCTGCGTAAAGTACAAAAAACGTTCTTTCGCGCTTCCAACCCTTACAATATGCGTACGTTCTTGTGCATCTGTATAATATTTTTCTATCATTACCCTAAATAAAAAATTCAAGTCAAACTGGGTCAAAAAAAGTCGTTTTAACACATCGTTATGTATAGCGATTAACGAACAATCTTCAATAGCACTAATTTCTTCCTTTGAAACATTTGTACCATAAAGACCTGAAATAGAACTTACAAATTCGTTCTCTATCGACATATAGGTTACAATTTTCTTTTTATTGTATACAGTACGTCCCATTAATGCTCCCTTAAGAATGAAATACATGTAATGGCAGTATCCGTTTTCTTCAACCAAAACCTCATCTTTTTTAACCTGGAAAGAGACCAGATGTTGACTGATTTCATCTTTCAGCAATTCGCTGATCGGATACATCATATTCAAAAGGTGAATAAGATAATCTATCTTAGCTTGACTCGCCTTTTTAGAGATTGGATGAGGCATGATTAGGATGTGATTGTTGAGCAATTAATGGATGTTAACCGTAAATCTCTGAAAATAATCTGAAATATGCTATCGAATTTAACTGAAAATTTATTTGATGGAAAAAATCGTACCCTTAAGTCAAAATATATGCTTTTTCCAAATAACTGTACTTGATTATTAGAGGAGCTAATAAAATATTTTCTGCATTGGTTGCTATTTCATCAACCTTCACTTCGGTGTTAACTTTCGTCCATGTGATTTTAATGCATTTAATATAGCTGCTCTGGTTTGTGCTACTTTATCTGAATTGATAGATTTTTCAATAATGCTATCGCATCCTTAGGTTGGGCCAATTCAGCTATAGCCATTGGACGTGCAAACTCGACATTAAATGGATATTTTTTGTAGAAAAATTCCAGCTTTTCAAGTTCTATTGGCCGCGTACTTTTTGGCGCTACAGCTTGCGGACGGATCTTAAAACCTACCAATACATTTTTTATGGTAGCCACTTCGCCAAGCGCAACCACATAACTCAACTATTAGGTATATCCAATCATAACACTTATGTTACGAAATATTTCGTACTTAATGCAACTTTCTGCATTTTGTGCCGTCTACTATCTAAACCCAAATTAAATAATCAAAAAAAACGGATATAACCCTTATGAAATTTTTACTTACCACATTTCTTATTTGCTGTTGCATGACACCATTTGCCCAGAATTTGATTATGGTTAAAGGCAGTGTTGTTGATTCTATTACTAAAACACCAGTCGATGCGGCCTTGTTACTGCAAGATGCTGAAACTTTAAAAACCATTAAAACAGGCTTAACCGATTTAAAAGGAAGCTTTACATTAACAGCTATACCTGCTGGAAACTACAAACTTTCTATTGGAGCCATGGGCTATAAAACTAGGATAGTACCCATTAACAAAATAGATTCTGGTATACTAGATTTGGGTACTGTTTTATTAGCCGCCACCTCTACCCGACTCAAACAAGTAGAAATTGTGGCCACTAAGCCACTCATCGAAACTACTGATGACAAGATTATTTATAATGCAGAGAATGATGCGGCCGCAAAGGGATCGAATGCAATAGACCTGCTCAGAAAAACTCCATTTGTTACTGTTGATGGCAATGATAATATCCAGCTCAACGGGCAAAGTAATTTCAAAGTATTGTTAAATGGAAAAGAAACATCATTATTTGCCCTTAACTTAAAAGATGCACTGAAAGGATTTCCTGGTGCTTTGGTTAGGAAGATAGAAATTATTACCAGTCCATCTGCAAAATATGACGCAGAAGGGATTGGAGGTATCATTAACATTATTACCGATAAAAAAATTGCTGGCAGCAACGGTTCTGTTTCCAGTTACTATAGCACGTTAACTAACTACCAAGGAAGTGCCAACTTTAACGTTCGAACCGGGAAAATCGGGATTACTTCCATGCTAAGTTCTAGTGGTTCTTTTTCACCGATACAGAGCAGTACCCAAAGCAATACCAGAACTTTTAATGGCATGCCATATGCACAGCGGATTTTAACTGGTGACAGAGCGGGGAAAAACCTGGGCACTTTTGGTACACTAGAAATTAGCTATGATATTGACAGTGTAAATACATTAAGTGCTTATGCGAGTTTAGGCACCAGCAGCCGTAATTCTACACTTAATCAAAGCATTAATACTATTGTTACAAGTGATGCCAATAGTGGTGGAAGTTTAAATCTGATTACCGATGGCGGAACAGATACAGATGGTTTTGGCTTAGATTACATTAAAAAAGGTAAAAAAAATAAGGAAGAAGAATTCACCGTTCGTTTTAATGGCCAGCTCTCTAAAAGCAAAACCATAACTACAAGTTTCCAAACCGGTGCATTGGCGTCACTTGACCTGATGAATGACAACCGAGAAAAAAATGCGGAATATACCTTTCAAACAGACTACTCAAAACCAATTTCTGCACTTCAGAAACTAGAAACAGGGATAAAAGTTATCGCCAGAAAAGCTGTCTCTGATTACGAAAGTCTGTTTAGAACGAATACGGCAGATCCATATCTACCCAATCCGGCCAATACCAATAATTTTCGATATCGGCAGCATGTTTACAGTGCATATGCCTCTTATAATTTTAAACTAGGCAGTTATGCCCTGAGGGCAGGTATAAGAACAGAATATACTGCAGTAGAGGGCAATTTTATCACAACTAGCAAACCCATCACCCAATCTTATACCAATTTTATTCCGAATTTGCAGGCTACCTATAAATGGAATGATAAATTAAGTTCGGTACTGAGCTATACCATCCGACTACAGCGTCCATCCATTACCAATTTAAATCCCTTCATATATAATACAGACCCCTTAAATATCACTTTCGGTAATCCAAATTTGGGTGCCCAAACCTTCCATAATGTGAACCTGCAAACCCGATTTATTAAAGGAAACACTTTCGCCGGATTAACTTTGTATGGTAGTTTAAGCAATAACATGATTTCCCAATATGCACTTTTCGACCCCTCTACTGGTGTTACATCCACTACTAGCGGAAATATTGGAAAAGAAAAACAGATAAGTGTAATCATGAGTTTTAGTACCAAGATCAACAAACTGAACTTCGGATTGAACAGCATTGTGCGTTACAATAGCGTACAAACCAATAGTGGCCTACCTGTGCTACAAGAAGGTTTTAGTGGCAATTTGTTTTTTAATGGAAACTACAAACTGAACAATTGGTTTAACTTGAGTGGAAGTGGTGGTTTTTTGAAACAGTCCTATTCAGTTTTGGGCAGAGGTGGGTCTTTTATACCCTATCAAGTTAATGTAGGTTATACCCTCATCAAAGACAAACTATCTGGCACCGTAAACTTTAATAATTTCTTTAAAAAAGATTTCAACAATAAAACCTATGTGCAAACAGATGCATTTGAACAGGTAAATAGCAATGTGAGCCCTTATCGAGTTACCTATTTTGGCTTAACTTATAAGTTTGGCAGGTTAAAAGAAAATGTTTCGCGTAAAAAAGGAGTCAGCAATGATGACCTTTTATAGCCATTTAGCAGCTTTAAATAGAATGAATAATGGTACTCGATGAAAAACTAATTGAACCAAATTTTAAACGAATGCGGTTAATAGCTTATTTTTGAGTTTTGGAGAATCCAAACAGAATGATGGGAATCCCATTGTTATATATTTGCTAAGTGCAGATTTGAATAGATTCAGATTTTAAAGTCGATAGCCTGTTTGCTAATTAGTGATATTTTTATTCTTTCCTTTCTCTTCAAGTTCACCAATATATTCCGTTAACTCTTTAGTAAATACATCAAGTGATACTGCCGACTCTTTCAAATAATCTATCATTTTCTTGAGCATTTCGGGTGTATCAATAAATTTATCTAACAGGCTTGATATGCCTATAATATTGGCTATGGGCTGCCTTACTTTATGCTGGGTCATAAACATCATCTCTTCCAGTCCGCGAATGTATTCCTTTAAAAATTCTTCCGCCTTTTTAATTTTATTATAGGCAACTATTAACTCTGTAGCCCTTTTTTCCTTTTCATTATTTTGGTATACCAGCTCCTGGTTTGCTATAAGCAATTCGGCTGCACGTTTCTCTTTCTCTTCATTCTGAAATATCAATTCTTTATTCGCGATTATTAATTCCGCTGCCCGTTTTTCCTTTTCTTCGTTTTGGTACAGCAGTTCATTGTTAACAATAATTAATTCTGCTGCACGCTTCTCCTTCTCCCTATTTTGAAATTCCAGCTCTTTGTTAGCAATAACCAGTTCCGCGGCACGTTTTTCCTTTTCTTCATTTTGAAAAGCGAGTTCAACATTAGCAACGATCAATTCAGCTGCACGTTTTTCCTTTTCTTCATTCTGATATGCAAGTTCTACATTGGCAATGATCAGTTCGGCGGCACGCTTTTCCTTTTCTTCGTTTTGGAAGGCCAATTCTTTGTTGGCTTTTATGAGATCTTTCTCTCTATTCATAGTCAATGTCAATAATTCAAAAGAGGCAAGTGATAATTACGAATTACTATAAGGTGATAACTATTCCATTGTAAAAAAACAGGAACATTCATTATTGAGTTAATAAACATCGTCTACTTATACAATTTTGTGTGAAAATACAAATAAAACAGCGCTCAACACGTTTTATAAACATATTATTTATTAGTTAAATTCAAAATGGAGATGACCAGCAAGTCTAGCTCTTTTTCCAGCCGTCCCTTAGTCGTAATCGAACCAAAAAAGTTGTTTCCATGCGATTTTATGCATCCTGAATAGGAATGACCCTGACTTGCGTCCAATCGGAAATGAGCGTGCATATACTGTTGATCTAAAAATCAAGATAAACCTTTTTTCGCACCATCCAACCAAAAGTTGAGCTGTTCGTTCTTGATAGCTCCATTGGAATCAAAATACTTGCCCATGAATTTTTCAGAGTCTGTTTCTAAAAAATTTTTTCCGTTTCCATATTTTTTATAATTGATCCTAAAGGAGAAATGGTCGTATATATCAAGTACGTGTGTTGCATAGGCAAGTGCTAGGCGTTTGTTCCCTTTAATAATTGCCAAGTTTTCATCGTTGTCATAGGATGCCTTATGTCCCAGGTTGTGGCTTCCCGTAACCACAACGCAATCTTTCGAGAAGGGGTCGATTACCATTACCTTGTCATGGATGATCGCAAAGCCTGCACTTAATATTTCCTTCCTCCAACCTTCTGGTATTTTGGTTCCATTAAATGCATCGGCAGAGCGAACACGGTAATCTTCTTTAACAGGAACATATTTGCCTTTTTCCCTTTTGGGTAGAGTTCCACCAACTAGGTCATAATAAAAATTTTCCGATGCACTGTCATTTGTCACCATGCCTCTAACAAATAAGTTCTTGTTCTTTTTAAAGGCCTTGGCGGTCCAGTTCGCAAGTGAAGGTGCCCCCGGGTAAAAGGCAAGAAAGAGGATAGCATGTTTTGCCCCATCAATTACTTTAATAACCTCGGTCATGTCTACTGGAACAGCTTCATTCGGTCCACGCGTCCCTCTGGCCTTTGGTGTATTTGGAGAAAACCAGCTTTGCACTTTCGCACCACCAATATCAAATGAACCAGATGAAGAATTCCATTTCCTAAAATCAGCTGCTTGTAGTTTTTTTCTATCTTCTCCCGCAGCATTGTTGTCAGCTTTTATTTGAACCCAATAATCTAGGTAACGCTGGGCAAAGGCTTCATCTTCAATTACCACGGTATTGTTTGTTTGGGTACAAAGGCCAGTAGGTGTCCAGTTGGTAGAACCAAATAATACCGCTTTTGGAACATCGGCTCCATCTACATAAATAAGAAATTTATTATGCCCGATATGCCCATCTGGCATATTTCTTTTATAGACTTCTGCCCCTGCTGCCCTAAGCTTTTCTCTTGCACTATCATTCGCATCGGTACTTTTTTTATGATATACAGGCTTAGTTTTGCCTTTTGGGATGTACATTTCCCTATCAAGATCATCTTCTTTTTTTACCGAGTTAGAAAGTATGATACTCAGCTTGCTACCTAAGTTTACCAGGTTCATGATCAGTTCTTTGTCGCCAAGTTCATACAGGCCTGCATAAATTCGTCCTGAATTTTCTGCCTTTTTCATAAACCCTGTAAGCGCTTCAACCATATCGCCAGAAAGATCATTGCGTAGCCGAGCGTCTCCTTCAAAATCTTCCACACGAGCTCTCAGTCCATCAACGTCAAGATTGCCGTCAAGAAAGTTAGCTACCTTTTGTGTAGAGATTAGTCCACGGTTAAAATATGCTTTCATGTTACTCCCTACTTCCGGAGAAATTTCCACTACATTAGAAACTAAAGACCCCAAGTCCATCTCTACCAAATTATCTGGAGTACCCTGTAACGGCACAATCCTGTAGCTGAAAAGACGGTTCTGAGTACTATCTGCTACCATTCTGGCATATACATCCTTCCAATAGAATTTCTGGATCGGAAATTTTCTAGATGACTTATCCTTTACGTCTTTTTCAGTGTCAGGAAATGTAGCCTTATTGGGCAAAGGAGTTTCAGTTCCTTGGTGGTCTATGCGATAAATAGCGAAGCCTAGGCATCCTGTAGGCTTTTTATCAAAGCTCCATGCAATGGTAATTACATCATTGTTGGAGAAAGCAACAGCTTTTCTTTCCATTTTTTTAGATTTGAGAGGTTAACGACTTAAATAGCTTTATTAAAGCTAGTTATAAATATTGAAAAGAGTGAAGATGTAAAAAGATTGAACACTTTATTATAAAATGACTAAGAACATTAAAAGTTAAAATATTGAAAATCAAATAATTAAAACAAATAAGCGAATGGATTATAGGGGGAAATTCGAGATTCTCTTTAAATAAAAGGATAAGGATCAAGTTCGAACCAATTATTTAGGAGATTTAATGCTTATTGCTTCGTTTGAGAAGTTTTAATGTAACCCAGTAGGACAGTTTTCGAACCAATTTTAAAATTGCTCTAAAATCAATACCTTAGATCGTGTAATGAATTAATTTATGACTGATGACTCTATATTCTCACAAATCTTTAAATTAGACACGTCAAACTTGTTAGAACAAGAGAAATATTGGTCAGAAATTCATGAACTTAATATAGATTTTACCAAATATTTCCTTCAGGCGTACCCTAAATTCAGAAAATGGCAGGGTCGAGTTCATTTAGTCTTTTCTTGCATTAGGTATGCACGTATTAATGAAAACGCATTTAAACTTGGAATTTTGGCATTGAGCGATAAAGCAACTTTGGTTAGATATCGAGGTGCCTGCATTTTAGCTTATTCGCTAAGAGAAGACGCCATTCCATATTTGAAGAAAAATTTAAACCACCCAGATTTAGAAACACAAAAAGATTGCAAGCGAGCAATTAAGGCTATCAAAAAAAGAAATCATCATATTTTCATGGAACATAGAGCTAGTAGTTGGGTTGTAAACGAATCAGATGAAACAGAATTCAAAAACTCCACTAGACTTTTTGAAAAACTTAAATCCTTTATACACCCCTTTAGGCTTTAGTCTTTCAACCCTGAGCTTAAAACCCATAAATAAGGCTTATTTTAGCTTGCTCATCTATTGAGTTTCATCTGACGAGCTATATCTGCTAAATCTTGTTATCTTTAAAAATGGATAAACTTCACCTTTCACAGCTATTCATTTACCCCATCAAATCGCTTGGGGGCATTGCGCTTCAGCAGGGCTATATCAGTAACCGTGGACTTGAACATGACCGAGAATGGATGCTAATTGACCGGGTAGGAACGTTCATTAGTCAACGAAAATACCCGCAGCTTGCGCTCCTTCAAACCAGCATTACTGCTACCACAATTACTGTTCAACACAAACACAACCCAAATCAAAGCATCTCTTTTTCGATAACTGAAAGCCTCGATTTACCAATTGCGGTAAATATATGGGATGACCATTGCACAGGTTTGGAAGTTAGTAACGAAGTGAGCAAATGGTTTTCGGCCTACTTGCAAATGGATGCTAAACTGGTAAAAATGCCACAAATAGAAAAGCGTAAAGTTGATCCGAGGTATGCCCTTCATGACGGGACTGTAGGTTTTGCAGATGCATACCCTAGCCTTATGATTGGCCAATCTTCATTAGACCTATTGAACACAAAATTAGCACATCGAATTGGCATGGACCGTTTTCGCCCTAATCTAGTCTTTACTGGCGGTGATGCACATCTTGAAGATGAGTTTACTGAATTTTCTATCGGTGAGGTTCAATTCTATAGCGCTAAACCTTGTACCCGGTGTGTAATGATTACCGTAGATCAACAGACAGGAGAAAAAAGTCAAGAGCCATTAAAAACACTTTCTACCTACAGGAATTTCGGTCAAAAAATACTATTCGGGCAAAATATAATGCATACTAATCTAGGTTTATTACGCATTGGCGATGAGCTAAAGATCAGTAAAAAGAGATAATTAAGCCGACATGCGGTTTAAAACTAAAAAAGCTTCCAATACGGGAAGCTTTTTTCTTATTTGTACTCTAGGAGAGCTTGAATTTAATGGATTTGATTTTAGATTTACAGCGATTTTCGGCTTTAGGGAAGCCTAAAGGCATATTGTAAATATCCCAGGCGAACAAATTTTGAACGATTGAATCCAATTCTAGCTACAGTAATAGTGTGAAAATGGATGACCCATTATTTTCATTACTCCCATAAAACGCCCCCTTTATTTAAATCTAAACAATATTCGGTTTAATCGTGTTATCAAAGCAACTACCGCACACCTACAACCCTAAACCTGTCTATTAACTTTCCGATGAAAAATTTCAGTGCTATAAAAGAACTATTGGATAACTCCACCACCTTCTACCTGATTTCGGTTAAGATGGACAGTAGATACGGCTACCTCAACGGTCATTATAAAAAAATTTTTGAAGCCCAGCATGGGGATTTGATAAACCAGCATTATGCCATCACCATGCACCAGGAAGATATGGCCATTTGCTCCGAGGTTTCTGCACAATGTTTTGCGAACCCTCAGCAGATTTTTCCGGCAACCATCCGAAAACATGACGGCAAGGGTGGCTATATAGCCACTCAGTGGGACTACAAAGCCATGTTCGACCAGCAAGGCCATCCTGCGGGAGTATTTTGCATTGGCTATGACATCACAGCGTTTATGCTTAGCTCCGCTGCTCTTGAACAGATGGAACATATCCAGTCACATGTGATCAGAAAACCAATCGCCAACTTACTAGGATTGACCGAACTGCTCCATGACCACTCCCTTCCATTGGAAACACAAAACATTATTGAAATGATACGAACTGGAGTTTCTGAATTGGATGAATTCATCAAGCCATCAAAACAAAAACCATTCCTCTAAAAGTGGCTTTTTATTTTACTTAACAATACTATTGACAAGCACCAACTAATCTGTACTCGAAGGAAAACCCACTTCAAACCAATTATTGAAAGATTTGCGGAAATCCCTGTCCGGTTTGGTACCCCCGGAAACTTTAATCTAGCGGATTTGATTTCAGATTTACAGAGAATTTCGGCCTTGAGAAAGCCTGAAGGCACATTTTGAATATCACAGGTGAACAAACTTTGAACGACTTTTTTAATCAACGTTAATGTACTTTTTATTTAAGTTTTCAGTTAAATAGCGGTTGATAATATGTTTGAGGTCTTGAGCTGTGTATTCGAATTTATCACTTATTGTTTTGCAATACGATTTTGTGTTGCTTACTAATGTATTCAATGAATCTATATCGCCCAAAGCGCTATGGATTTTTTTATGATAATACCAAAATTCTTTCGAATTCATAATTGTGGTAATGGGCTTACTATTAGCCGTTTCGAAATCAAGAATTTCTATAAAGTATTTTCTTACTTCATTTACATCACTTGGATCTCCCTTAGAAAAACAAGCTTGATATATTTTATGGCGGTGACTTAACCATTTATTTAATTCTAGGTTCGGGGGCTTGCTACTTAACTCAACTGCAACGTCTGCTGTTACCTCAAATGCTTCTTTCAAACTTTTGTTCAATTTATTAATAATTTGAACAGCTTCGTCCTTAAAACTACCAATAATAGGAAACATTTTTTCCTGCTCTTTTCTAATTGTAGATATGCAATGATAAAGATTATCAAATGCCTGTATACGTTTGATTCTTCCCTTAAGCTTAATATTCTCAAAGCCCACGAAGAAAGCTTTGAAACTGTTACTATATGAAATATCTTTAAAGTTATCCAATGCTGAGCAAGGTCTTACATACACATTAAAATTTGGACCACCCTTAACAGTAACAAGGCTTTCAAATAATTTTAAACTTTGAGATTGCTGGTATAGGTATTTATGGAAAATCAGATAATTTCTTCGCACTAGTTCTCTAATAGCTCGTCTTTCTCTAAATCTGCCTATTGCTTTTAGAAGCTCGTTAATTACGATACCTAAACAAAAAACAGATAGTGAAACAATAATTGTCGCAGTTGGATTCTTTTCAATTCCAAGATACTTTGAGAGCCAATCTATAAATTCATTCATTAATAGGTCTTATTATTTAACTAAAATATCAAAAATGGCTTTAATTAACATTATTCAATTCCTTGTCCGAGGTGGAATGGCATACAGGAACAAGACTAGAGTATATAATACTAGAATATGATGCTATTAGATGAGAGAAAAGAGCTGTCAACGTATAACTCTTTTAGTTATTGGATATCCAAGATGTTCTTTCTTTTAACATTTTCTCAGTTTAATTTTATATTTAATACATTGGTTCAGTTTAACTAACCCTCTCAATATGCAATCTAATACTATTATAATTTAGCTACAGGTTACTGAAACGATTTATATACCTCAAAACTTGCTTTTTGATTACTTTAAACGTTCGTTAAGTTCGGCCTCTATCTTTTTAGCTTGAGCTAATTGTTCAGGTGTATTCCCCCTTAATAGGTTTTTTAACTTGTCAGAAATAATAAATTCTGGAAAATACTCTATCATTGGACCAGCTTTTGTGCCATTTGGCGAATTTGAAAGTATCATAAACTTTGTAAGATATCCTGTACCAATCGCATCTTCAAAGAATAAGTCAAGTGAACAGACTAAGCCATTTTTATCTGATAAAGTTTTAAGCCTAATTCTAAATGGTATTGTCGATCCTACTTGAGTGGACTGCCAATCAATCATCCCTTTGTGACCAGATATATCTTCAAAATCCTCACTTGTCTGTACAAATTTATGTTTCAACTTAAAAGGAATATTCTCAGTAATTTCTAATGTTAAGTCTGCAATATAAAATTCTTTGGATTGATCCAACCACTTCACTGAACATTTAAAATCTGGTCTGATATTGAGAATGTGGCTATACTGTTCCAATACGGTAATCGACTGCTGCATTTTTTGAACGTCTTGTTGAGACTTCAAACTTTGGTAAAGAAAAATTGCAGTTAATCCAGTAACGATAATCATTATCCAGTCTGCAACTGTACCCCAAACCTCAGGAGCTAACGTCCAACCTTTTAAATACAGCGCAGTTGCAACAATTAAGGTAAGGGTTGACACTTTAATAAAAAGCCAAATATTATCTTTTACAATTTTCTTAAAATAGCTCATATTGTAACTAAGAAGACTGAGATTAGTAAGGTTGTTTCCAAACATAATTAATTCTCGTTTAATTATGTTAATTTTTACGTCGGTATACTTCTTTAATATTTCGTCCAACTGCACTTCAGTAACTAAGTAAAATCATTCAAAAGTATTGCCTAAACAATGCATTGATGGCTGCTTTAAACTTAAGAGAGGTAAATAAGGATTTTATTTGGTTAAAAAGCTAATTATGATTTATAAAAACAGTTTGCACACATAACCCTTGTTTATTTCAATTAAGGGGATATTTAGCCTTTATTTATATGTGTCAGAAAAGGCATTTTGACACTTGTTCCTTATCACTGCAGGAAGATTAGATTCAGGCATGAAGCTAAACATTAAGCGACTTCCATCATCATACAACACCCAATGGTTGCCTAAAGTGTCAAGTTCAGAAGATGAATGAAAGTTTTCATTTTTCTCAAACCAATCGGAGTGTTCCAGTTCGATTTCGCCCATACGAACATTAAATTCATCTTCCATATTTACAAACTTCTCTCCTTTGAGAAGAATTCGTAATGCCCTATTACTATCTTCCATAATTAATTTTTATTTGTTAGGTCGAAAGTAGGTAACTTTAAATCAATTATTTGAGTAGGTGGAAAACTTGTAATTTATTGAAAAATAGATTCTTACTTAAATTTTTTGGTTTATAAGTTTACACTCGAATATCCGATATAGTGCGAATATTTGTTTATACCAATTACATACTTACCTTCTGGATTGTTGTTGACTTCTTATGTTTAACCCACAACTTTGAAAATAAATACCTAGCCTGCATCAACAAGAAAAAATCATTGTGTTCAGTCTTGCCGATTTAGAGTCATTCTAATAAAGTAGGAAGTATTTAGACTTCAAGACTTTATTTATTACCTCCTTTAGGGCTAGGCTTTTGAGACCCTTCCTTAACAAGTCTTATGCCTGGTTGAGCAGGCGGGGTAGTTGGTTTGGTTGTTTGTTTTGCCATTATTTTTATTTTATTGGGTTGGTGGTTAACAATTGAAATATTATAAGGTTCTTTTTCTGTATTAAAAAAATTGTATACAAATGGCCCTAATGATATGAGCAATGGAACCAAGGTAATTAATAAATATCTTTTTGACAAATGTAAATACCCTGATTTGCTATCGTTATTAATAATGTTTTGTTCTAACGATTCAGAAATTACTTTCAATAAGTATTCTTCATAAAGCTTATTATAATCATCTGAATAATCTTTTAATTGATCATAATAAGTATTAAGTACAGTTGGAAAATTAATTGCTTTATAAGTGAATCCTTTAAATAGGTCGTTATATGCTCTAAAAAGATTGTAAACAGTATAAGACCATGTAATAATTGAGGTAAATATTAATCCAATAAATAAGTATTCAATGAAATTATCAATTTTGCTTTCGAATCTGAACTCAGAAATCAAAAAATAATATGCTACCGAAATAGCAGAAACAATCCCAGTTGGAATACTAATTGATTCATTTAGCGATTGCTGTCGCTCATTTTCCTTATGATACCATTCGGTAAAGAATTGAAGTCTATTATCCATTAATTTATCTTTAAAATAAAGCCGACAATATACTAACTAATTCTAGTAAGCCACAAGACTACGGCATCCACCCCTCTATATCTATTTCTGATTATCAATAAAAAAACAATAGGAACCCCATATATGGCATTTAAACCATCAGTATCAGGCAATCCATAAGGCAGGCTGAAGGGCAAAAAAGGCAAAGCCAGTAACAGTAATGATTGAGGGGCATTTAGAAAATAGTTTCCGAGAATTGCTCGTGAAGGAGGAGCGAATTCCTAGTATTTTTAGATATAATCCTTTCCACAATCAAAACTATTTGTACCAGCACTATATACATTTTAAATAATTAAAAACCAAAAAAGCCAATATCTCTATTGGCTTTTCTATTTACTTGACAATCCTGTTGACAAGCACTAACAATATTTGTACACCCAATAGGATTCGAACCTATGACCTACGGTTTAGAAAACCGGTGCTCTATCCAGCTGAGCTATGGATGCATATCAAATAAAAAGATATGATTAATCATTTCTACTTAACGGTGCAAAGATATAATTTCCTAAGGATAATTGGAATAATTTTTTAAATTATCCTACTTAAAACAATGTAAACAAGCAATTACTATTGATTGTTAAGCGATTACGGTTTAAACCTGGTTAACGTAGCTACATAAATTTGGTTAGCAGGCGCCATGTTTACAGCTTGGTGGTAATATTTTGCCGCCTCTGCTAAAAAGTGTTGCTCCTCTAAAATAAAACCTGTTAGGTAGGCCTTTTCAGCAGGTGTTGTAGCCACAATCCCATTTAAAATTTTAGTAACCGCAGCCTGATAAGCATCTTTCGTCCATAATTTTAAATACTTTCTTCTGGCACTTTGTTGCCCCTGCATGTCCCAGTAATAAACGCCTGGTTTTAATTTTGTGGAAATAGAGTCTATTTTAGCATATTTGGAGGCTTTACCTACTAATACCGCATCACCATCAACAGCACCCTTATAAAATTCGCTAGGTACAGTTTTGATAGGTGTCCAAGCAATGGTTAATGCCCCGGTATAGTAATGAATGGTATCAACATATAGTTTGGTAATTAAACTGCCTTTTCCCCTACTTGCAGCTCCGTATGTTTTCATGTAGGCTCTTGGGTCTTTTTCTGGAGCTTTATGTGCATGAGAAAATGAATTCCATACATACTTAAAATAAGCTGATGAAGCAGATACAGCTTTTTGATTGCATTGCGCTAAGAGTGTTTTTAATTCTTTTGTGCCCTTGGTCTTTAATTGTACTACCGCGAAGTTGGCACAAACCAATACCAATTGGGTTTTCTCTGGAATTACAACTTGATCAGTGCTTTGCAAATGATCGCCTTTCTTTAATACTACAGCTTTACCTGCAACAGTTTTAGTTGCTTTACCGCTATTGTAAAAAACAATAAAAGCTGGATCGGCTGCAAAAGTTTTTAGGCCAAAACCAAGCAACAGTATCGATAATAATTTGATCAACTTAATCATGTTTATGCGTAAAAATTGTTTTAAATCCGTTTTTCTTATGCATCCAAATGGCAAAAGCCTCATAAAAATAGAGTACATCCACAGCCAAAATAATTGCTGCCAATGTTGCTGTCATGTTCACCTTCAAATCAAACTGATGAAAGCACA
Organism: Pedobacter polaris; assembly: GCF_005116505.1. GTDB lineage: Bacteria > Bacteroidota > Bacteroidia > Sphingobacteriales > Sphingobacteriaceae > Pedobacter > Pedobacter polaris. The sequence continues at coordinate 3,174 of NZ_SWBR01000002.1, read as the reverse complement.
ACAAACCTAGGTATACAAAAAATACTGCTGAAATAATCTGCGCTATTTTAGCTAACAAGTGAAACCAGATGTGATTTTCTAAGTAATCTTTAATAAACAGCGCCATGTGTAACCAGCACAGCACAAATCCAATAATCCACATTAACCAAATTGGCATTTTTTGGATATAATTATGGTCTTTAATCATGCTGATGATATTGGCATGGATAAAAATTCCATTCATATCTGGTAATGACTTACCAGTATACTTTACGTTCATCGGAGTGAAGTGTTTATCTTCTATATCATTAACAGTATTTGATACATAGCCCAACAGTACAATTTTATTAGTTAAAATAGAGCTATCGGCTTTGCCGTTAATTAAATCCATTCCATCAATTACCAAATACTTATCTGCTTTGCGGGTGTAATTGATAATTTCAGTTAGCTGTTTCCTTTTAATAAAGTTGTTGTAGCTCTTAGCGTCAGCTTTTCTCATTACAGCTACTGCAAATGCTGCTATAAACTGGTCACCTTCTTTTAAAATCGGACTAAATTGCCTAATTACACCTTCTTCTTCGCCCACAAAATTGGCATAACCTTTACTTAAACTTTGCTTGTAAAAATATCCTTTGGTGCTATCTGAACCGAAATTAAATGCAGTTACGATCTTTTTATTGGTACTAAACAAGTCTAACAACAAGCTGTCGCCTACCGCATCCTTTTGCGCTTTAAAGAAAACATCTACTCCAATTACCTTCGGGTTTTGGTTATTTACCTTATTAATCATGGCTGCAAGATCTTGTCTATTGCCATAGCCAATATTTACCACAACAATGTTGGTATCTGCTGGTGTGCTTTCATTTTTATGCATTTTGGCATAAGCTAGATCATTGTAATCAAAATCGGCAAGCGCTAAATGTATGGGATCTAAAAAGTGGGTGTTAATTGGAATAAAAGAGAACATTCCCATTACCAAAAATACAGCGATGGTAGCAAATAAAGTGTCTCTTTTAAATAGGTATTTAAACATGGTATTTATTTTTAGGAGGCTATTAAATTTAAGAAGTACTGAAAGATAGAGATATGCGCTTTACAACCAAATTTAAGCTAAAGTACCTTATTTTTTTTTCAGAAAAATACCTATAAGTTGGTATTTTTTGGAGTATAAATGATATGTAGTTTTAGCTAAACTTTAAAGAATTAAAAAAATGAAAACAAAAAACTTAATTGTGTGCGCAATGATCGCATTTATGGCAGTAGCATTCTCATCAACCAGTGCTTTTGCTCAAAAGAAAGTAGACGTAAAATCTACTGCAGCTGTTAAAACTAGGGGCGCTAATCCAAACATTAAAATGGATGCTCCTACTTCAGATGCTAAACCAGTAGCTAAAGCTCGTGGTGCTGCTTGTACAGTTAAATTTGACAACTATACTGGTCTTTACATTAAAGTTTATGTTGATGGTTATTACAAAGGCACTTTAGATGCTTGGGGTGCTGGAACTGTAACTGTAGCTGGTGGTTATACTAAAATTTATTGTGTAAGTGCTGGTGGTACTAGAGAGTGGAATGCTAGCGGCAACTGCGAAGGGGGTTACACTTATTCATTGAGATAGTTACTAAATCGTTCTCAACATATAAGGGCTGCTCAATTGAGTAGCCTTTTTTTATGGGTTGTTTTTAATTTACATCTTCATCAGTCACTATAATCAACACAGGCTTGACTCTGCTCTCTCCTATTCAGTTGTCATGCTGAGTCTGTCGAAGCACTTTTTATTATGCCAAGGCACAGCCTTGCCTCGGCTCTTGGGCGCCGAAACCCCTAGTCCTTTTTTTCTTGATGAAAAAAGTACCAAAAACATCAAGAAAGAACGATGCTTCCATCCACAGGCTTACGCGTGGCCCGCCGTTCTTTCAGCCCAGCGCTCTTGGGGCAGTGCTAAATAGGGTAATTTCGGTGCTGTTGGTTTAAGTATTCCTCCGCTCCCATTACCCGTCATTGCGAAGCCGATTTCTTCATCGGCTGTGGCAATCTCATTCTTGCTGTTATAGTTTGTCATGCTGAGCCTGTCGAAGCATTCTTTAGTTAAATGGCAACGCTCAGCCTTGCCTCGGCACATGGGTGCCGAAGCCCCTAATCCTTTTTTTCTTGATGAAAAATTACCAAAAACATCAAGAAAGAACGATGCTTCCATCCACAGGCTTACGCGTGGCCCGCCGTTCTTTCAGCCCAGCGCTCTTGGGGCAGTGCTAAATAGGGTAATTTTGGTGCTGTTGGTTTAAGTATTCCTCCGCTCCCATTACCCGTCATTGCGAAGCCGATTTTTCATCGGCTTCGCAATCTCATTCTTGCTGTTATAGTTTGTCATGCTGAGTCTGTCGAAGCACTTTTTATTATGCCAAGGCACAGCCTTGCCTCGGCTCTTGGGCGCCGAAACCCCTAGTCCTTCATCCAACGCTCTTGGGGCAGTGGGGAATAGGATAATTGGTACTTTAGTTTACGGACCATACGGCTCCTGCAATGAACTGTGGGTTCAACCTGTAGTCTGCTGTTTAATGTAGCAACTCCTCCCTTCTTCTAACATTGATAGCACGCAAGGCTTATCCAGCAACGGAAGAAAAACTGGCAAATGAAGGCTTTGAGGGCAGGAAAAGGCATAGCTGTTTTGCCCTTCAGCAAAACCGTAGCCTGTGTTTGCCAGTTTTGTGAGAGGGCTAGAGCGCAAGGTTGCCTAGGAGAAGCCGAAGGGTTTGCCTTCTTTGCCCCTCAAAGAAGGTTGCCTCGCGGCAAAGAGCGTTTAGAGTTGTTATTTAGTTGTCATGCTGAGCCTGTCGAAGCACTCTTTTTGTTAAAACACCAACGCACAGCCTTGCCTCGGCTCWTGGGCGCCGAAASCCCTAGTCCTTTTTTTCTTGATGAAAAAAGTACCAAAAACATCAAGAAAGAACGATGCTTCCGCCCACAGGCCTACGCATGGCCCGCCGTTCTTTCATCCAACGCTCTTGGGGCAGTGGGGAATAGGATAATTGGTACTTTAGTTTACGGACCATACGGCTCCTGCAATGAACTGTGGGTTCAACCTGTAGTCTGCTGTTTAATGTAGCAACTCCTCCCTTCTTCTAACATTGATAGCACGCAAGGCTTATCCAGCAACGGAAGAAAAACTGGCAAATGAAGGCTTTGAGGGCAGGAAA
>NZ_SWBR01000015.1 GCF_005116505.1 Pedobacter polaris | reverse complement strand
CAGGCGTAAATTCAACAACGGCACAAAGTGTAACCACCAAACCTGTTTCAGGAAGGACGTATGGCTTTACCCCCCCTATACCAACAGCTCCTGGCAGTTTAACTTTTACAGGAGTAAGCGGTACGGCAATGACACTAAATTGGTCAGATCTTTCCTCCAATGAAAGAGGCTTTGTCGTTTACAGCTCTTCAGATGGAGTGAACTATTCTTTTGCAAGCCAAACCGCAGCAGGGATTACTTCTTCAGTACAATCTGGTTTAACAGCAGGGCTTACCTACTATTGGAAAGTTTATGCGGTATCTGAAGGGGGGCTAAGCACAGCATTAAGCGGTAGCCAGATTACCACTACAGCTCAAACGATAGCAAATTATACTTTTGCCGGCTCAACCGGTACATTTACAGCTTTAACTACCCCCACTAATCCAGCCCTTTCAGCCGGTGATGTAGATGACGGATACTTCAATAACATACCAATCGGATTTGATTTCTGGTATATGGGCACCAGATACACAACCATATCTGCAAGTACGAATGGCTGGCTTACACTTGGCGCAAATATTACGGATGCGAGCTATACCCGGGATATTGTCAGCGGGGGGGCACCCAGGCCTGTATTAGCCCCCTTATGGGATGACCTGCATTTACAGGTCGCCACCAATGTATCTATC
>NZ_SWBR01000014.1 GCF_005116505.1 Pedobacter polaris | reverse complement strand
GCATAAACTTTCCAATAGTAGGTAAGCCCTGCTGTTAAACCAGATTGTACTGAAGAAGTAATCCCTGCTGCGGTTTGGCTTGCAAAAGAATAGTTCACTCCATCTGAAGAGCTGTAAACGACAAAGCCTCTTTCATTGGAGGAAAGATCTGACCAATTTAGTGTCATTGCCGTACCGCTTACTCCTGTAAAAGTTAAACTGCCAGGAGCTGTTGGTATAGGGGGGGTAAAGCCATACGTCCTTCCTGAAACAGGTTTGGTGGTTACACTTTGTGCCGTTGTTGAATTTACGCCTGTTCCTGCGTTGGTTACCGAAAGAAAGTTGCCCGCTCCGGTTGAAGTAGCTGTAATGCCAATATGAGCTGAAGCCGATGCAAGGGCGCCTGTTTCCGGCCTATATACAAATTCAACTTTACCGGTACCTTCGTACAATTTTGTTTGGAAGGAGATCGTATTGCCCGTCGCTGTATAGTTCCAGCGGACGTTGAGGTACTGAATGGTGAAAATACGATTTGGGGAGCTGCCTGTTACCCGATAGGATACATTGGTGGCGACCTGTAAATGCAGGTCATCCCATAAGGGGGCTAATACAGGCCTGGGTGCCCCCCCGCTGACAATATCCCGGGTATAGCTCGCATCCGTAATATTTGCGCCAAGTGTAAGCCAGCCATTCGTACTTGCAGATATGGTTGTGTATCTGGTGCCCATATACCAGAAATCAAATCCGATTGGTATGTTATTGAAGTATCCGTCATCTACATCACCGGCTGAAAGGGCTGGATTAGTGGGGGTAGTTAAAGCTGTAAATGTACCGGTTGAGCCGGCAAAAGTATAATT
>NZ_SWBR01000013.1 GCF_005116505.1 Pedobacter polaris | reverse complement strand
TGTCTTATACTAGATTACCCTTACAAAAAGCGGATAGTTAAACGGTTAAATACTTACAATTATAAAAACATAAACGGATATATCGTTACATTTCATTTTCTCCAAGCTGGAATGCCCTTACAGCCCCTGGTGAAGTTGTGGTGCTTCCCTCATTTCCTGCCCGTGCCGATCCGACGGTGTCATCATATCACAGCTCAGGTGCAGCCTGAGGTTATTGTATTTTTCTATCGCCCTGCATACGGGCCCAATAGCGGTTGAATAGGATGGAAAGGTAGTGTGCAGTTCAAATTCCGTTTTCAATATACCATTTACCCTTTCGGCGACCGCATTGTCATAGGGTGATCCCGACTGGGTCATACTGATGGCGATATGGCTTCTCTGCAGCAGTTCCACATAGGCATCACAGCAATATTGTATCCCCCTGTCTGAATGGTGTGTTAACGGCCTTTTGCTATATTCACGCTGATTTATTGCCTTTTTGAGTGCAGAAATGCATCCGGAGGCTTTCAGGGACTGGCTAAGGTGATAGCCTACAATCTTTCTTGAATAGGCATCGGTGATCAGGAAAAGATAGATGAACCCATTTACCGTTCTCAGATAGGTAATATCGCTCACCCACACCTGCTCGGCCATGATCGGTTTTGTACGGTTGACCATATCGGGCCATTTCCTGTAATGGTGGAAGGACTGGGTTGTGGTCATATACCTTTTTTTGGGATAGATCAACATGCCACTTTCTCTCATTAGTGAAGAGAATGCATCCCTGCCGATGGTGATGTTGTGCCCCCTTAGCTTATGTTGCAGCATATGGAGCAGCTTTACGCATCCGGTATGTGGAAGCATGGCCCTTATTTCACTGGCCCAGGCCAGTATCATCCCATCCTCTATGATGGAGGCATCCCTTCTGGCGTGCATCTCATACCAGGACTGCCTGGTTCTGCCAAACAGCGAGCAAATGGTGCTTAGGGATATATTATTGAATATCTCCTTCATTTTACGGGCGGTTTGGTACCAGACTTTTTTCTGATATTGATATCCAGCTCCTTCTCTGCAATATTGATCATCATTTCAAGGGCGGTAATCTTCAGGTTGGCAAGCCTGAGCTCCTCTGCCAGCAGCTGCTGGGAAGTGTTGGAGGGCTGTGGATCTTCTGGGACAGTAGCGCCGGGCTGGCTTTTGCCAATGTTCTTTTTGTACCAGTTCACAAAATAGCGGACTACCTCACCGCTGTTAAGACCATGCTTACGGCCAAGTTGGGATTGGCTCAGTTTGCCTTCAAGATATTCCCTTGCAACGGCAATTTTAAAAGATTCATCATAGGTAACAGGGTTTGAACCTGCTTTTCCCTTTCTCGGTCTTTCCATATTAATATAAAGTTAATGGTTAGTCCGAATTTTGTAAGGCAGTTTTAGGAATAGACAG
>NZ_SWBR01000012.1 GCF_005116505.1 Pedobacter polaris | reverse complement strand
TAGTTGTTCGTACCCGCCGTTGCGCTATGCCTCAGTCCAAAGGCATAGTAGTTGTCCTCCTGCAGCTTCCTAACAGCTCCGTTATAAATATCGAAACTATATCTCACATTTCCTTTAATGAAATGATAATTTCAAGCTTTTCAAACCAAAAAGTTCAGCATATCTTTTACAATATGCCGAACTAATTTTAACTTGATTAAATACAAGAAGCTTGCATAAATAGGAAGTAACTTTAGCCAATCAGCTTTCCACTAATCAAAGTAAGCACTACTCAATGATAATAAAATCACCACTTTTTCGATTTAAATCATACAAGCTAGTATATTATACTTTTTCCAATACGTTGTGCTGCTTATATTTTAATAGAAAAAATAAAAACAGGCATAACGATATAAGATTTAATCCAACCAAAGAATAGGCTGACTCATAAAATTTCATAGTAAAGCCAAAATTAAAATTGCGAAAAACATGTCCTAATAAAAACTCATGGGGATCATTAATTATCTTAAAATAAATAACAATTTCAATCCCTTGGTTATACTTATATTGAAAACCATCAAATACTAAATAAAACGTCTGAATTAGGCATAAAAAAATATTAATTCCATAATGAATCCTATTAGTTTTGAATTTTAACCTTAAAATATAGAAATTATTAACGATTGTTATTAAAGCTATCAGTATACAAGTTGTTATCGAAATCCATCCTATAACATCGTTGATCAGTTTTTCTGTTAATACAGCAATCAAATAGCCTATACTAATAATTCCAGATAAGAGCATATATGCACTAAAAACCACTAATATCCCCTTTTCTAATCTATTCCTTTTTAATTTTTCCATTAATCACATTTATAATTTTCTCAAGTTCTGCATTAAGGTACTTCTTTGCTCCATCCAAGGCATCTAAAAAACTATTCTTAGCCTCCTTAGGATTTGCATTTAATGTGGCTGCACCAAAGTCTAAGCTGACCTCCTCTTTTGTCGTATTGGGGAACAAATTTACATTCTTATCTTTTTCAAATTTAGTTTCTCCATTAAAATCTTTATATGCAGTTACAGAAATGCCTGCATTTCCAAGTTTAGGAATTTCTGTTGATGCTTCTCCTCCAATTGTCATTCCTTTATCTGAATTTGCAGCAACTTTAATCGTTGCTTTTACATTTGCTTTATTCTTACCAATTTCCCCACCAAGCTCTAATGAAACAACATCTTTTCCATTTGTAGTTTTTCGAGGTTTTTCCATTTTCAGTGCAGTATTGCCTGCATGCCTCATAATTTTCTGCATTTTATTAGACATAATACCCCAGCCAAGCTTGAATGCTGCAAATGGATCAATTGGCCACATCCCATCAGGATCAATAAACCTTATCGGATTATTGAACACGTAGTTATATGGGCTATACCTCCTCATCTTTTCCGCCAACGGATCCACACTGTTCCACCTCCCGATTACCGGATCATAGAACCTTGCCCCGTAACCGAGGCATAGCCGAGCTCATGAATACCTTTAAAACAATATATAACTAATGAATAATCGTACTGCCCAAGCTCATCCTGAAGTTCCTTGCCATTGTACAGATAGTTGTTCGTACCTGCCGTTGCGCTATGTCTCAGTCCAAAGGCATAGTAACCGAGCTTGCGAGCTCATTCACGCCATTGAAAACAACAACCAAACGTGAATAATTATCCTCCTGCAGCTTCCTAACCACACCGTTATAAATATCGAAACTATATCGCACATTTCCTTTTAATGAAATAATAATTTCAATGCTTTT
>NZ_SWBR01000011.1 GCF_005116505.1 Pedobacter polaris | reverse complement strand
TGAAGAAGTACCTTCCCTATGCCGAGCAGACGGGCAGTGACGGAAGCTATAGGGCTACTGCGATTGCCGGACAGGCTGCCTTCTATGGTACCTCGGGCTGGGACGCTAATGTTGTAAAGACACCATATCCCTACAGCCAGGCGGTACTGGAGGCCTCTCCGATTGGGAGGGTACTCGAGCAGGGCGCACCTGGAGCTGTATGGCAGCCCTACAATGCAGCTATTGCGGGTTCGGGCCATACGGTTAGGGCGGACTACAGCAGTAATGTGACGGGGGAGGTTCCATTGTGGGTAGTGGGTTCATCTGGTGCATCTACAGGCGACAGCTACTATGCGGCGAACAGGCTCTACAAGACCATCTCCAGGGACGAGAACTGGACGAGTGGCAAGGCCGGAACGGCAGAAGAGTTCAGGGATCTGCAGGGCAGGGTGGTGCTGAAAAGGATATGGGAGACCGAGAGCGTGGCACTGAGCACCCATTATATCTATGACGACCTTGGCAACCTTCGCTATGTGGTTCCGCCCGCTGTAACGGCAACAAGCTTTACGGAAACGGCGGATGCGAACTTCGAGAACTATATCTACGGCTACCATTACGACGGAAGGAAGAGGCTGATAGAGAAGAAGGTGCCGGGCAGGGGCTGGGAATACATGGTGTACAACAAACTGGACCAGCTGGTGCTTTCACAGGATGCCAACCAGCGGTTGGTGAACCAGTGGGCGTTCACCAAGTACGATGCGATGGGCAGGGTGGTAATAACGGGGCTCTACGTCAATGCGGGCACAGGGGCTGCGGTACAGGCACTGGTGGATGCACATGTGGCGCTCTGGGAGGACAGGGACAACCTGGCCACGACCTACGGCACTGGCTATACGAACGTGGCCTTTCCCCTAGTGATAGCACATTTCCATTCCGTGAGCTACTATGACGACTACGATTTCTTTGCCAACACCTTCGGGCAGCCCAACGGCACTACACAGGTGACCGCCGAGCGGACCAGGGGACTGTTGACCGGCACAAGGGTGAACGTACTGGGCACAGGAACAATGCTGCTTTCGGTGAACTACTATGACCTGGACGGCAGGGTCGTAACCACCAAGAGCCAGAACCACCTTGGTGGTACCGACGTGGTGAACAGCAGCTACGACTTTGTGGGCCAGCTGAAGACCAGTGCCAGAAGGCACATTGCCAATGGCGCAACCATCATGATTGCCAACGCCTTTGTGTACGACCACATGGGGAGAAAGGTTTCCACCAGGGAAAACATCAACAGCCAGGGAGAGGTTACGCTGAACAAACTGGAGTACAACGAGATCGGGCAATTGAAAGCAAGGGGCCTTCATGGGCTTGGCAATGGTTCGCCCGATGGTGTCGATATTACCCTTGCAGCTGCGGACATTCTTACGAGCGGGCAGTCCCGAACAGTCAAAGCATCCGGCAGCATTACGCTCGCACCGGGCTTCGAGGCACAGCTTGGCTCTACCTTCAGCGCTTCCATTGTCGGGATGCTCCAGAACACGGAATATGCCTATAATGAGCGTGGTTGGTTGAAGAGTAGCGCGAGCGACCAGTTCAGTATGCAGCTCGATTACCAGGACGGCACCCATCCACAGTTCAACGGCAACATTTCCAGCCAGCGCTGGGGCAGCTCGTTGGGCAATGTGTTCACCTATCAATATGATAAACTGAACAGGCTTACTCACGGGATAAGTACGGGTACTGCTATGAGCGAGGTGCTGGGCTACGACGTGATGGGCAACATTACCAGCCTTAGCAGGGACGGGAGCACGGCGGGCAGCTACGGCTATGTGGGCAACAGGCTGACTAGCATTTCGGGCGGTCCGCTGGCCACTGGCAGCTACGCCTATGATGCCAATGGCAATGCCACCACAGATGGAAGGACGGGGATAACGCTCGGCTATAATTTCCTGGACCTTCCGGCAACGGCGACAAAGAGCGGGCTCAGCCTTGCCTATACCTATGATGCCACGGGGCAGAAGCTGAGGAAGGTGAGCAACATTACCGGCACCACCGACTATGTTGGCGGCATCCAGTACACCAATGGAACTATAGACTTTATCCAGACCGAAGAGGGAAGGGCGGTGAACCAGTCGAGCATCTACAAATACGAGTACAATCTTTTAGACCACCTTGGAAATGTGAGATATAGTTTCGATATTTATAACGGAGCTGTTAGGAAGCTGCAGGAAGATAACTACTATGCCTTTGGACTGAGGCATAGCGCAATGGCGGGTACGAACAACTATCTCTACAATGGCAAGGAGCTGCAGGATGAACTTGGGCAATATGACTACGGCGCAAGGTTTTATGACCCAGTAATCGGGAGGTGGAACAGTGTGGATCCGTTGGCGGAGAAGATGAGGAGGCATAGCCCATATAACTATGTGTTCAATAATCCGATAAGGTTTATTGATCCAGATGGGATGGCGCCAAATGGTCCGGGTCCTGTAGTATTAGGGGGATCTGCAACTGTAAATGGGGCTAAAAAAGTTATGTCGGCCTATTATAGGTTCATGATTAATATGGGCATTAATAATGTTGCATTGGTTCTGAACACGATTTCTAATGCAAATAATGCAGGCATGGCCAAGGGAAAGGTTAAAGAGGAGTATACTAGGGCCGCTAACGAAGGAGTTAAAGAAATTGCTATTGGATTTGCTATAGGCGCGGGCACAGGAAGAGTGTTTGGACAGATTGGAAAAAGTCTATTTGGGAAATCTGCGACTATCGGCGCAAGCGAACTCTCTGCTTCATCTTCAGTCACAAAGACAGCAATAAACAGTGTCGATGATTTTATTCAAAGTGCGGCAGAGGGTACAGGAAGTCAGGGTCTATCAAAAGTTGGAAGAGCCCTGCAAAAACATGCCGGGCGAGAAGGATCAGTTTTTGAAGATATTGAGTTTTCACACAAAACCGCTAATCAACAAGGGCTTGATCTTTTACAGGATATTCTAGGATCTAAAAAGCAAACAATTAGGAATGCCCCACAAGGCGGTTATGAAATATATGATACAACTACAGGAAGAGGTGTTGGCGTTTCGAGAAATGGTGTTTTTAATGGCTTTAGGGAGTTAAAACAATAATATCATGAAAAAATTTGAATTGGTAATTGGTAGTCCGACTGACTATGAAGAGTTAGTTGTTTATATAAGATTAGATGATATTAATATTTGCTTAATTCAAAAGGAGGAAGGTATTAATAGAATTAAGATTGAATTTTTTAATGAAAAAGAGATTACTTTATATCTAGAGGAATTCTTGGATGTTTTATCAAAAGCAAAAAATGAACTTTTAAAATAATATTCTGACCCCTAACCAGTGCAATTATTAAGCAGCTCCACTTATACAGGTCTTTCAATCTAGCGCAAGCGTCCTGCTTGCGCTTTAATTAAATAAAAGTTCAGCATATGTAAAAGGTATGCTGAACTTGTTGTTTTAAAAGCATTGAAATTATTATTTCATTAAAAGGAAATGTGCGATATAGTTTCGATATTTATAACGGTGTGGTTAGGAAGCTGCAGGAGGATAATTATTCACGTTTGGTTGTTGTTTTCAATGGCGTGAATGAGCTCGCAAGCTCGGTTACTATGCCTTTGGACTGAGACATAGCGCAACGGCAGGTACGAACAACTATCTGTACAATGGCAAGGAACTTCAGGATGAGCTTGGGCAGTACGATTATTCATTAGTTATATATTGTTTTAAAGGTATTCATGAGCTCGGCTATGCCTCGGTT
>NZ_SWBR01000010.1 GCF_005116505.1 Pedobacter polaris | reverse complement strand
AAACAAGAAAGCCGTACAGGTTTCGCTGTACGGCTTCTTTTAAGATCTGGCACCGACCTACTCTCCCACATGTTACTGCAGTACCATCGGCTCTGGCGGGCTTAACTTCTCTGTTCGGAATGGGAAGAGGTGGACACCGCCGATATAGGCACCTGAATATTTTTAATAGCATATAGTGTTCGGTGTATGGTACATGGACACATTGGTCCGACTACCGGGTACTGGGCACTAGTTGCTAAATGACATATTATTGAAAGAAGTTATATTGAAGAACAAACAACAGTCTATTGCTCTTGAAAGCTTCGGGTTATTAGTATCACTCGACTGTGGTGTCGCCACCTTTACATCTATGACCTATCAACGTAGTAGTCTTCTACGGCCCTATATGGAATTCTCATCTCGTGGCTAGTTTCGCACTTAGATGCTTTCAGCGCTTATCTATCCCCAGCGTAGCTACTCTGCAATGCCCCTGGCGGAACAACAGATTCACTAGAGGCTAGTCCAACCCGGTCCTCTCGTACTAAGGTCAGCCCCACTCAAAATTCCTACGCCCACAACAGATAGGGACCGAACTGTCTCGCGACGTTCTGAACCCAGCTCGCGTGCCACTTTAATCGGCGAACAGCCGAACCCTTGGGACCTTCTCCAGCCCCAGGATGTGACGAGCCGACATCGAGGTGCCAAACCTCCCCGTCGATATGAGCTCTTGGGGGAGATCAGCCTGTTATCCCCAGCGTACCTTTTATCCTTTGAGCGATGGCCCTTCCATGCAGAACCACCGGATCACTATATCCGTCTTTCGACCCTGCTCGGCTTGTCTGCCTCACAGTCAAGCAAGCTTATGCTATTGCACTCCGCGTACGGTTACCAAGCGTACTGAGCTTACCTTTGAAAGCCTCCGTTACCTTTTTGGAGGCGACCACCCCAGTCAAACTACCCATCAAACAATGTCTCCCGCTGGGCGGGATTAGACACCGAATACAGAAAGGGTGGTATTTCAACGTTGGCTCCACGACGCCTAGCGACGCCGCTTCAAAGCCTCCCACCTATCCTACACATCCTGTACCCAATGTCAATGTTAAATTGTAGTGAAGGTGCATGGGGTCTTTCCGTCCCGTTGCGGGTACCCGGCGTCTTCACCGGGACCACAATTTCACCGAGCTCATGGCTGAGACAGCGCCCAGATCGTTACACCATTCGTGCAGGTCGGAACTTACCCGACAAGGAATTTCGCTACCTTAGGACCGTTATAGTTACGGCCGCCGTTTACTGGGGCTTCGATTCAATGCTTCTACTTGCGTATGACATCCCCTCTTAACCTTCCAGCACCGGGCAGGTGTCAGGCCTTATACTTCATCTTTCGATTTTGCAAAGCCATGTGTTTTTGTTAAACAGTCGCCTGGGCCTTTTCACTGCGGCTGATATTGCTACCAGCGCCCCTTCTCCCGAAGTTACAGGGCCATTTTGCCGAGTTCCTTAGCCATGATTCACTCGAGCACCTTAGAATTCTCTTCCCGGATACCTGTGTCGGTTTGCGGTACGGGTTTTTATAGACTGGAGCTTAGCGGTTTTTCTTGGAAGTCTGATTACCTGCGCTATCCACTCACCCGAAGGCTCGCGGTACTATCGACGTTCAGCTAGATTGGCGGATTTGCCTACCATTCCAATACCTACAGTCTTTAACGAACTATTCCGTCAGTTCGCGGCAGTGTCACTACTCCGTCCCCACATCGCATCTATAAAAAGTACGGTAATATTAAACCGTTGTCCATCGAATATCCCCTTCGGGTTCTCCTTAGGCCCCGACTAACCCTGATCCGATTAGCGTTGATCAGGAAACCTTATCCTTTCGGTGGGCGGGTTTCTCTCCCGCCTTATCGTTACTTATGCCTACATTTGCTTTTCCAGAAGCTCCACCATAGCTCACGCTACAACTTCGCTGCCGCTGGAATGCTCCCCTACCGTAATATTAATATTACCCATAGCTTCGGTATACCACTTAATGCCCGTTTATTATCCATGCACGATCGCTCGACTAGTGAGCTGTTACGCACTCTTTAAATGAATGGCTGCTTCCAAGCCAACATCCTAGCTGTCTATGCAATCGCACCTCGTTAGTTCAACTTAGCGGTAATTTAGGGACCTTAGCTGATGGTCTGGGTTCTTTCCCTCTCGGCGCGTGACCTTAGCACCCCGCGCCTCACTGCCGTGTATATTATATAGCATTCGGAGTTTGTCTGGATTTGGTAGGATTTGACTCCCCCGCACCCAATCAGTAGCTCTACCTCTATATAACTCACCACGACGCTGTTCCTAAAAACATTTCGGGGAGTACGAGCTATTTCCCAGTTTGATTAGCCTTTCACCCCTACCCACAGATCATCCGGAAACTTTTCAACGTTTATCGGTTCGGTCCTCCAGTACGTGTTACCGCACCTTCAACCTGTCCATGGGTAGATCACAAGGTTTCGCGTCTACCTCCCCTGACTATGCGCCCTATTCAGACTCGCTTTCGCTTCGGATCCGTGTCTTAAACACTTAACCTTGCCAGAGAAGAGTAACTCGTAGGCTCATTATGCAAAAGGCACGCCGTCACGCCACCTGGACGCTCCGACCGCTTGTAAGTATACGGTTTCAGGTTCTATTTCACTCCCCTGTTCGGGGTTCTTTTCACCTTTCCCTCACGGTACTGGTTCACTATCGGTCTCTCAGGAGTATTTAGCCTTACCGGATGGTGCCGGCAGATTCCCACAAGGCGTCTCCGACCTCGCGGTACTCAGGATACTGCTAGGCTAGCATTACTTACGTGTACCGGGCTATCACCGTATATTGCCAGGCTTCCCATCCTGTTCCACTTCATTTTGCTAATGCCACGTTGCAGTCCTACAACCCCACTTATGCCGTAACATAAGTGGTTTGGGCTCTTTCCCTTTCGCTCGCCACTACTTAGGAAATCATTATTATTTTCTCTTCCTCTGCTTACTTAGATGTTTCAGTTCGGCAGGTTTGCGCACTATGTGCGACATGTCTTCAACATGCCAGGTTTCCCCATTCAGAAATCCGCGGATCAATTCATATTTGCTGATCCCCGCGGCTTATCGCAGCTTATCACGTCTTTCATCGCCTCTGAGAGCCAAGGCATCCCCCGTATACTCTTTCTTACTTTCTTCTCCATACAGCCTTTTGCGCCTGTATAAATGCTTTTTTTGATATGTCGTTATCTTTTCGCCCCCGAGGGAACTCCAAGCTAACAACGTCTCTATTGTTGTTTGCTCTTCTTTTTTAACTTCTTCCAATATGTCAAAGAACTTTCCAATCCCGGGCAACTGTTATGTGCCTATTATAAACGTACCTTTTGTAACAGGTACCGGTGGTGGTGGAGAATAACGGAGTCGAACCGTTGACCTCCTGCGTGCAAGGCAGGCGCTCTAGCCAGCTGAGCTAATCCCCCAAAAAAACTTGCTTGTAGTCCCGTCCAGATTTGAACTGGAGACCCCTACATTATCAGTGTAGTGCTCTAACCAGGCTGAGCTACGGGACTGTTAATCTCGCCCCTGCAGACCTGTGTCGTGCCGATGGCTCGTCTTCTTGGTGTTTCCCTTAAGAGATATGTATCATTTTTTACGCAGCGAGTAGTCCATACTACTCCAGAAAGGAGGTATTCCAGCCGCACCTTCCGGTACGGCTACCTTGTTACGACTTAGCCCCAGTTATCGGTTTTACCCTAGGACGCTCCTTGCGGTTACGTACTTTAGGTACCCCCAACTTCCATGGCTTGACGGGCGGTGTGTACAAGGCCCGGGAACGTATTCACCGCATCATTGCTGATATGCGATTACTAGCGAATCCAACTTCATGGGGTCGAGTTGCAGACCCCAATCCGAACTGTGAACGGCTTTTTGAGATTTGCTTGCTGTTGCCAGCTTGCTGCCCTCTGTACCGTCCATTGTAGCACGTGTGTAGCCCCGGACGTAAGGGCCATGATGACTTGACGTCGTCCCCTCCTTCCTCTCTGTTTGCACAGGCAGTCTGTTTAGAGTCCCCACCATTACGTGCTGGCAACTAAACATAGGGGTTGCGCTCGTTGCGGGACTTAACCCAACACCTCACGGCACGAGCTGACGACAGCCATGCAGCACCTAGTTTCGTGTCCTTGCGGACGCATCCATCTCTGGATACTTCACTAACTTTCAAGCCCGGGTAAGGTTCCTCGCGTATCATCGAATTAAACCACATGCTCCTCCGCTTGTGCGGGCCCCCGTCAATTCCTTTGAGTTTCACCCTTGCGGGCGTACTCCCCAGGTGGAATACTTAACGCTTTCGCTTAGCCGCTGACTGTATATCGCCAACAGCGAGTATTCATCGTTTAGGGCGTGGACTACCAGGGTATCTAATCCTGTTTGATCCCCACGCTTTCGTGCCTCAGCGTCAATAGGACCATAGTAAGCTGCCTTCGCAATCGGTGTTCTGTGACATATCTATGCATTTCACCGCTACTTGTCACATTCCGCCTACCTCTAGTCCATTCAAGC
The DNA here is from genome assembly GCF_005116505.1 of Pedobacter polaris. Taxonomy (GTDB): domain Bacteria; phylum Bacteroidota; class Bacteroidia; order Sphingobacteriales; family Sphingobacteriaceae; genus Pedobacter; species Pedobacter polaris. The sequence goes on along the minus strand of NZ_SWBR01000010.1, from coordinate 1,321 downwards.
CCATCAGTATCAAGGGCACTGCGATAGTTGAGCTACCGTCTTTCACCCCTGACTTAACAGGCCGCCTACGCACCCTTTAAACCCAATAAATCCGGATAACGCTTGGATCCTCCGTATTACCGCGGCTGCTGGCACGGAGTTAGCCGATCCTTATTCCTTCGGTACATTCAGCTATCTACACGTAGATAGGTTTATTCCCGAATAAAAGCAGTTTACAACCCAGAGGGCCGTCTTCCTGCACGCGGCATGGCTGGTTCAGGGTTGCCCCCATTGACCAATATTCCTTACTGCTGCCTCCCGTAGGAGTCTGGTCCGTGTCTCAGTACCAGTGTGGGGGGTCATCCTCTCAGATCCCCTAGTCATCGCGGTCTTGGTGGGCCGTTACCCCGCCAACTAACTAATGACACGCATGCCCATCTCCATCCTATAAATATTTGATCATTGTACGATGCCGTACTGTGATTTTATGCGGTGTTAATCCGGATTTCTCCGGGCTATCCCCCAGATGAAGGTAGGTTGCATACGCGTTACGCACCCGTGCGCCGGTCTCATGGTTGCAAGCAACCACTACCCCTCGACTTGCATGTATTAGGCCTGCCGCTAGCGTTCATCCTGAGCCAGGATCAAACTCTCCATTGTAAAATGTTGTAGTTCGAACACTGACCATTCTTATTCTAACGAATTATTAATAGTCTTTATTCTATTTGTATTATGTTGTCTGATAGTTACAGACTTAAGAAACAGCTTGGTGTCATGTACTTTGAAATCGTACTGTTTGCCCCGCTGCGTTGTATAAATGATATCTCTTTAATGAACTTTCCGATCTTACCTCGCGGCGATCCTTATATGTTGCGACTTGCTGTTTTCCGTTCCGCCGTGGTCTCTGTTAGTCCACCGCTCCCCTTCGGTTGCTTTATCGTTTCAGTCTTGTTTTTCTGTCCTGCCAACATCCGCTGGCGAACTCCCGTTTCGTTTGGGACTGCAAAGGTAGGAAACTTTTTTAAACCTGCAAACTTTTTTTATCTTTTTTCGAAACTTTTTTTCGTCCCGTATGTTTGCAATATATATAGTCCCTTATTTCAAACCAACCTTCACCTTTTATCCCCCTCTTTTTTCCTTCCGTCGTTACCTCCGTAGCGGGTTGCAAAGGTAGAAAACTTTTCCGCTTTCCAAAAACTTTTTTTAAAGTTTTTTAAGGTTTCTCCTAAGTCGCTGTAAGCCAGCATCCCCAATCCAAATCCCCCCTTTCAATACTCCCAGCCAACTTTCGCCAACCAAACGCCTCCTCCGAAGCGGGTTGCAAAAGTAGCAATATTATCCG
>NZ_SWBR01000001.1 GCF_005116505.1 Pedobacter polaris | reverse complement strand
GGAACAGGCGTAAATTCAACAACGGCACAAAGTGTAACCACCAAACCTGTTTCAGGAAGGACGTATGGCTTTACCCCCCCTATACCAACAGCTCCTGGCAGTTTAACTTTTACAGGAGTAAGCGGTACGGCAATGACACTAAATTGGTCAGATCTTTCCTCCAATGAAAGAGGCTTTGTCGTTTACAGCTCTTCAGATGGAGTGAACTATTCTTTTGCAAGCCAAACCGCAGCAGGGATTACTTCTTCAGTACAATCTGGTTTAACAGCAGGGCTTACCTACTATTGGAAAGTTTATGCCGTTTCGGAAGGAGGATTAAGTTCAGCACTTAGTGGCAACCAGACTACCACTACCTTAGTATTAACTAATTGGCTACATCACAAATCAATCACTGTTGACTATACAAAAGTAGGTACAGGACCGCATACCAATTTCCCTTTGCTTATTAGTATAACAGATGTTGACTTAAAGAACAAAGCTCAAGCAGATGGTGATGATATTCTTTTTACTTCGATTGATGGTGCTAAACTTGACCACCAGATAGAAAGTTATACCAGTGCAACTGGGACACTTGTGGCGTGGGTCAAAATTCCAAGCCTATCATCTGCCGTTAATACGACTATCGAAATGTATTATGGCAATGCTTCAGCAACAGCTCAACAGAATGTTACAGGAACCTGGGATGCAAATTTCAAGGGTATATGGCACCTAAACGGCGCATTTACTGATGCAACATCAAATGCAAACAATGGAACAAATACCGGAACGATAAGCGCCACTGGAAAGATTTCTGGCGGAAGGGGATTTGTACGATCAGATGGAGCCGATTACATTACCGTTCCTGGAAAAATGGGCTCACCCACCAGTTTTACCTTAAGTGCCTGGACAAATCTTACCACAACAGATGTGAATGCTGCAGATATCATCAGCATTGCTGATAACAATGTATTAAGGTATGACGTATCCAATGGCAAAACAGCTGGTGTTTCTTACGATGGAACAACATGGAATACTACTTTATCTAGCAGCAACTATGCATCGGGATGGCATTATGTAGTTTATACATTTGATGATGTCGGTAATATTCAGCGAATTTATGTCGACGGGCAACCGAATGGTTCTGCAACTAATTTTACAACATCCCCAAATTATACGGGAGGAACAAATACCTTTTTCGGAACCCATGGCAATGGAAATACCAATATGGATTTTGATGGTACTATGGATGAAGTACGTATTTCAAATGTGAGCAGATCGGCCGGTTGGATTCTTACAGAATACAACAATCAAAACAATCCCTCAACATTCTACAGCATTGGCAGTGAGGCTTGTCAAACCATTATTTCTCAAATCCCCTCGTCCAATCTTATTTTAAATTATAAGTTCAATGGAAATGCTAATGATGAAACAGATAATGATAACGGAACACTTCAAAACGCTCCTACTACAACAAGTGATCGCTTCGGCAATGCTGTAAGTGCCTATAGTTTTAATGGCACTAATCAATATATTTCTACTGCTAAAGCATTTTCAAATCCCAGTAGCTACAGTACTTCTATATGGTTCAAAACCACAACAACGGTCGGAGGGGTACTGATTGGCTTTTCAAGTATGCAAACAGGCGTTAACGGAAACCGAGACCGCTTTATTTATATGACCGGAACGGGTACGCTGTACATAGGTGTGGCCCCCAACGCGGTTAAAAAATACGTAAGTACAACAACGGCCTACAATGATGGAAACTGGCATCTAGCCACTAGTACGCTCGGTGCCGGGGGATTAAAACTATATGTTGATGGTCTATTGGTCGGCAGCGATGGTACAGTTACCAGTGCAGAGAATTACAGTGGCTATTGGAGAATCGGTCATGACGATATCGCTAGCTGGCCCAATGAACCCACAAGTCATTATTTCCAGGGGACACTAGATGATGCCGTCATTTATCACAGGGAGCTCAATGCTGCAGAAGTAAGCATATTATACAATTCTCCTGATGGGGCCGGAAGCAATGGGCCAGTATGTGTAGGCACTACGCTTAACCTTACGGCAACAACGGTTAGTGGTGGCATTTATGCCTGGACAGGCCCTAATGGTTTTACATCTTCTTTACAAAATCCAACCCTTACCTACGGTACTGCTTATGCCGGGATTTACATGGTTGAGGTAACAACTGCAAGTTGTAGCACACCTTCTAGGGCTTATGTGAAAGTTACATCTTCTCTATCTACTGGTCAATGGATGGGTAGTGTGAGTACAGATTGGGCAAATGCTGCGAATTGGTGCGATGGGGTTGTTCCAAGTTCCACTACTGATGTAGTTATTTTAGCTACCGCAAGCAACATGCCTACCATAAGTAGTAGTGTAAGTTGCAAAAATCTCACTATAAATTTAGGCGCTACGGTAACACTTGGTAGTGCAGGCACCTTAAATATTGCTGGCACACTTACCAATAACGGAACATTTACCAATAGTGGAACTGTTAATTTTAATGGAACATCTGGTCAGCAAACTTTCTCTGGTGTATCTTCATTTTATAATTTAACACTCAGTAATGCTACTGGGCTTCTTTTACCAGCTGCGATTACAGTAAACAATAACCTAACTATCTCTGCCGGCACACTAAATGCTAACAACTTTAATATTGCAGTTAAAGGTGGTTGGACAAACAATGCATCAACTACCGCCCTTACTGCAGGAACGGCTACCGTAACATTTAATGGTACAACGGCACAAACAATAGCAGGTACGTTTGCTACTACTTTTAACAATCTTACGATTGCTAATACCGGCAATAGTGTAACTTTATCAGTAAACACGAATGTTACTGGTAATCTTTCTGTTTCAAGCGGAACATTTGATCTAGGTGCTTTCACTGCCAACCGGGTTAGTTCGGGTGGTGTACTTACTGTATCTAATAATGCAACATTAAAAATTGGTGGGACCAATACTTACCCGACCAATTATATAACCAATACATTGATTGTGGCGAGTACAGTAGAATATTCAGGTACCAACCAAAACATAGCCAACCAATCTTACGGAAATCTTAAACTCAGCAGTGCAAGTGGCGCAGCCGTGAAAACACTTCCTGCAACAGCATTAACTGTTTTGGGTAATTTAAGTAGTGTACTAGGTTCGGGTACTTCCGTTTCATTTACTGCCGCATCAGCAATTACGGTTGGCGGAAATGTGGCTATAGGTGCTTCTACTACTTTCAATGGTAGTAGTTACTTATTTAGCACAGGGGGTAACTGGGTTAACGACGGAACTTTTAATGGAAACACGAGTACGGTCACCTTTACCGGCTCTGGCACAACCGTAAGCGGATCAGGCATTCAAAATTTCAATAACCTTACTATTGCAGCCTCACTGGTTAATTTTGTCAGCAACAACATATCATTAACCGGTAACCTTGCAACTACGGGCAGTGGCTCATTCACCCAGGTTTCTGGGGGAACGTTACTAATGACAGGCACAAGTGCCACCATTAGCGGCAGTGGCATTTCTGTTGATAACCTCACAGTTAGTGGTTCTGTAAGCACTACAACGTCATTCACTCTTATGGGCAATTTGTCTGTAAGCGGAAGTTTCATTGCAAGCAACGGGGTAATAACCATGACTGGATCAACGAAAACAATTTCAGGTGTGGGTACTATAGGTTTTAGTACACTTTCTGTACCTGGGGCTATCAGTTCTACCGCCAATTTCTCCATATCTTTAGGGCTTTCGGTTAATGGCAGCTTATCTGCTACCGCAGGGACAGCAACATTTACAGGAACCTCTACACTAAGCGGAACAGCGAATCTTTATAATATTACTGTTAATGGAACATCATTACTGTTATCTGCAGGTTCAACCCTTGGGGTTGCCAATCTTTTAAGTATAACCTCAGGTACATTAGATGTAACTTCGTCGGCTCCAAATACAGTTAATTTTAACGGCACTGGCGCTCAAGGCATTAATGCCATTACTTATAGCAATCTAATGTTATCCAATGGAAACACTAAGACCGCAAGTGGAGCCTTCACCATAAATAACAACCTAACCATTGCGACCAGTACAAACTTTATTCCAGGAGGATATACACATTCCATATATGGAAGTTGGACCAATTCAGGTAATTTTACAGCTGGCACAAGTACTATTCAATTCCTTGCCAACCAAAATTCAAGTATTACAGGCTCTACTACATTCAACGTTCTAACTATTAATAAAGCAACTTCGGCTACAAGTGTAACTATACAAAGTAACATAACTGCTGCAACTGTAAACATGACGGTGGGCACTATGTATACAGCGGCAAATACACTTACCATTACAAATACTAGAACAGGCAATGGCATTATTTTAGGTAATATTAACCGAACACACGCTTTTACAACAGGTGTAGCTTATGCATTTGAAGGCCCCGAAAATACAATCAATTTTACTGCAGTTTCGGGTGTTACCAGCGTTACTGTATCTGTGGTAAAAGCACCTGTTAGTGATTTTCCGTTTGGAGGTTCTATTAGCCGGGCATATACCATTACTGTTCCAAATGGTACTTATACCGCAACTCTTCGCTTGCATTATGAAGATGACGAGTTGAACGGTAGTGTAGAATCATCCATGGCATTATGGCGTTATAATGGCACTGCATGGGTTTCTAGTGGCAAAACAGCCAACAGTACAACTGCTAATTATGTAGAACAAAGCGGATTAACAGCTATAACCAACCGCTGGACTTTTTCTGATAATTCAAATGTAATTCAGTGGAATGGAAGCGTAAGCACCAATTGGAATACAGCTGCCAACTGGACAGTATTACAGGGTTCAGCATCTGCACCACCATCTGCTACAGATATTGTAAACCTAGGAACTGTGACCTTTACCCATCAGCCTACAATTAGCAGTACTGTAAATGTTAAAAATATAAATTTTGGAGATGTACAAGCAGTATCACTTTCTATGACAAGTAGTGGTTCACTCACTTCTGGTGATATAAAAGGAATTTGGAACAATAATATAACACATACTATAAATGCCAATGACCAATCTATCACTATTAATGGCGACCTATCTCTTAGTGATGGGGTAACTGGTCATGCTATTAATCTCAATATTGGTGCAGGTACCGTAAATTTAATGGGCTCATTAAACCAGTTGGGAGGAGCAAATGTTGTATTTACAGCAGCTGGTGCTATGGCGATCTCTAAAAACTTCAATTATCTAAATGGAACGTTTACAGCTGGAAGTGGAACAGTAATTTATAATGGTACAGAAAATCAGGAGATTGGACATGTAAATTATAACAATCTTACGATAAATAAACTAGCAGGAGCAGCATTTATAAATTTCGTGACTACTATTGCCGGAAATTTTTTGGTCTCTGCAGGAGAAGCAGATATTTCTGCAGCAACCACAGTAGTAGGGAATGTGACGGTTTCTACAGGTGCAATATTGCACAATACTAATATTCTACATATTGGAGGTAATTGGAATAACAGCGGTACTTTTAATGATGATGGAATAAATGTAATATTTAACGGGGCAGGTACACAAACCATTTCAACAGCTACCTTCAACAATCTAGAAATTAATAAAACCGTTGGCACTATTGCAATTCTTAGCGGAAATGTAACATTAAAAGGAAATCTTGCCGGAACGTCAGGAACCCTTGATATACAATCGTATTTTTTTAACAGAGACGTTGTTGGTGGAACGGCTACCATTGCAAATGCTGGAACTTTAATTATTGGAGCCAATAATGCCCCTACTAAATTTTCTAACTATGCCTTGGCCGCTAGTAGTACAGTGATCTTTAACGGAACAGCTACACAGCACTTACAGCTCCCAGGCGTTACCTATGGTAATTTAATTTTCAGAAATGCCGGACTCAAAATACTCTATACAGCTATTACTGTTAACGGAGATTTAACAATAGAAACAGGAGCAACCTTTGATGGCGGCTCAAATACCATTACTTTAAATAGCAATTGGGTCAATACTGGCACTTTTACTCCATCATCCAGTACGGTTCTGTGGGCAGGTACTTCCAAAAATATTTCAGGAAATACCACCTTTAATCGGGTTACGGTTACGGGCAGTTATACTCTTTTAAATGATATCGTATTTAATACTTTACTCAACATTACCAGTACCGGGTCTTTGAGCGGAGGACCAACCATAGTTACCACTATGAATGGAGATCTCGTTAACAGCGGCATATTATATTCTCTGGGCACCACCATTTTTACAGGAAATACAGTACAAACTCTGAGCCTAATAAACGCCGTTCAAACCGTTGCTTTGAGGGTAAGCTTTAACGGTTCTATCTCACCTGTGCTCAACTCTACTTCTACTCCTCAATTTGGCTACCTTACCATTAATAATACCGGTGGTGTAAATCCAAGTTTAGATTGGACCATATTATACTCCCTTACCATAGGAAGTGGAGCTTCATTTAATGCTGGCGCTTTTACCCATAATATACTCGGTGCTGTAACCAACAATGGCACAATTAATAGCAGTGGAGTTTTAAATCTTATACCCTCAACAGCTGTTCCTATAAATCTAGGCACAAACTTTTCAAGTACAGGGACTGTAATTTTTGGGGGAACTGGTGCCATAACCCTCACCGCAACCCCCTACAATTTCTATAATATAATAGTTTCCAATACCAATGCCGCAGGCATATCTGCTTCATCCAACTGGACTATTGCAAATAACCTGACTGTAAATAGTGGCTCCATATTAAATGCAGGCACTTATACCCATATTGTTGGTGGCCATTTAGCAAACAGCGGGACCATAAACAGTGGAACTTCAACCTTCATACTAAACGGTACAAGTACACAGAACATTTCTACTGGCTCTGCCTTTAATAACCTTACAATTAATAAAGCCTCAGGACTAAGTATCCTATTGTCTGATGCATCAGTAAATGGCGTATTGAATTTCATCGCAGGCAAGATACAAACGGGTAATTACAAACTCATCCAATCCTCAACGGGAACGATTACAGGTGCAGGACAGCATACTGGCTGGGTAAATGGAAAACTTCAAAAATATATCATAACCGGAGCAACCAATAAAATATTTGAGGTGGGCGATGCGACAAACTATACCCCAGTTACTATTGCTTTTGCAAATGTGACAACCGCAGGTAATCTTACCGCAAGTACAACTGCTAGTGACCATGCTAATATAGGATCATCTGTTATAAATCCTGCATTAACAGCTAATCGACATTGGACACTAACATCCAGCAATATCGTATTTACAAGTTATAGTTTAACTGGTACTTTCGTTGCGGGTGACCTAGATAATGGAACTTCTCCAACTTCACTTATTATGGGCCAGTACAATAATGGGGAGTGGTCTTATCCAACTGTTGGTGCAAATACAACCACCACAATCCAAGCTATTAGCTTAACATCGTTTGGCGATTTCCAGCCAGGAGTAATGTTGTCATTAATAAAAACCTGGGATGGTGGTGCAGGAACAAATAACTGGGGCGATGCTGCAAACTGGAATACAAATGGCGTACCCACTTCAATTGATGATGTAGATTTGACTGGGAGCCACATCATCAATATTAATGTAGCTGCAGTTACGAAAAATTTATTACTTAATAACGCTACACTTATATTAACCCTTACCACAGGAAACTCTTTAACGGTTTCAGAAAATTTTACACTCTCTGCCGGCACATTCAATACAGCTACCATTTTCCCAACAGTAAATGGCACAGTAAATGTTGCAAATGGAACAGTAGAATTTTCTGGCAGCGCATCTCAGACTATTCCTGTCTATAATTATAATAATTTGACTAGTAGCTCTACAGGTGCCCGGGCACTAGCAAACAATGGCATTATTGGCATTGCAGGGACTTTCACACCAGGAACAAATGCCTATACCATTACCGGTAGTACAATTGATTATAACGCACCTGGTAAGCAAACCGTGTCCGCATTTAATTATAACAACCTTACTTTAAGTAATTCAGAAATAAAAACTTTTGCTATCGGAACATCTGGTATCTCCTCAACGTTAGCTATTACGGGCAGCGCATCTGCTGATGCACTTACAAATACCGCTACAATAAGCTACAATGGATCTACAAGTCAAACAGTAACCCCATTAACTTATTATACATTAGATATAGCTAGTGTTGGAAGTACGGTTTCGTTAGGAGCAAACCTAAACATTGAAGGAGACTTATCTGTAACAAGTGGAACATTTGATTTAGGAAGTTTTACAGCGAATCGACTTACCGAAGGTGGCACATTAACGGTAGCAAATGCTGCAAAGTTAAAAATCGGTGGTACAAATACATTACCGGCCAATTATACGGCACATTCAATTGGCGCTACAAGTACAATAGTATATGAGGGAACGAGCCAAGTGATTGCTGCTTTAAATAGCTCGCAAAGTTATGGTCACCTAGAGGTCTTAGGTTCAGGTGCAACACTTAATGCTGATGTAGCTGTAACGAGCAATCTAACTATTTCAGGATCCTTGAACATAAATACCCATACACTAAAAATTGGTGGGGCCATTAGCAATAGTGGAACATTTACCGCCAGCAATGGAACAATTGAAATGAATGGGACTGTAGCGCAAACAATACCTGCATCAACCTTTGCAGCAAATGCGATTAAGAACCTCACCACTAATAATGCTGCTGGAGTAATTTTACAAGGAACATTAGATCTTACCGAAATACTACTCGCAAGCAGTGGTCAATTCAATACAGGTGGACATCTTACACTGATATCTTCGGCCACTAAAACCGCACTTATTGATGGTAGTGGCTCAGGTAGTGTAACTGGAAATGTAACTATGCAACGTTACCTTGCGGCAGGTTATGGATATAAATATTTTAGTTCACCATTTCAGGCTGCTACTGTAGGTAATTTTTCGGCAACTGTTGATCTGAATTCGACCTTTGCAAATTTCTACACTTATATACAAGACAAAATAACTTCCGGCTTCACCTCCTACACTAATCCTTCAAATATCCTAACGCCCATGCATGGCTATGCGGCCGATTTTGGTTCATCAACTGCATCCAAATTAGTGAGCATAACAGGTGTTGTTAATAATGGAACCCTATCTTCTACATTGTTTAATCACAACCGTCCCTTTACACAAGGGTTTAACTTAGTTGGGAATCCTTATCCTTCTCCAATTGACTGGAATGCCGCTTCAGGATGGACCAAAACCAATATAGATAATGCAGTTTATTTCTTTAATTCGGGTACCACCAGTCAGTATACCGGCGCATACAGTACCTATATCAATGGTGTTTCAAGTGATGGAATTGCAGGAAATATTATTGCATCAATGCAGGGCTTTTTCATCCACGTAAGCGATGGCAGTTACCCGGTATCAGGTACACTTGGCTTTAACAATAGCGTAAGGGTTAATGACCTGTCGCCTATCTTCCATAAATCGACTTTTAGTTCGGTGACAAAAGGCAATAACCAAAAACCTCGCATTTTACTACGGTTAAGTGCAAATTTTTCTGGCCAAGAACTTTCATCTGATCCTTTAGTTGTTTATACCAATGAGTTTGCAGGTCCTGCTTTCGATCAAAATTTAGACGCCATAAAGCTCATGAATAGCAATGAGCAATTGCCCAATTTATATTCAATAGCTACAGATTTATCTAAGCTGGTTATAAACTCAATGCAAGATTTTGATAGCCTTACCGTTATTCCACTGGGTGTACAAACTGCTAAAGACGGGTTAGTTACTTTTAATCTGCGCAACGTCGAAAAGTGGCCTTCTTATTTACGCCTATACCTAAAAGATGAGGAAAGTGGTATTAGCCATGACCTACAGCAAAATGCAAAGTATGCTATAAATTTAGAAAAGGGCACTTATGAAAATCGTTTTTCATTACAGTTCCGTGCTACCGGTAAACCCTCAGTAATCACTAGTGGCACAGATGAATATATTGTATTTGGATCTAATGGAAACCTCCAGGTGCGCATTAGACTTGTTAAAGAACAAAAGGGATATTTGGTAATTAGTAATATGCTCGGACAACTTATTTCGCGGAGGCCGATTAACGGAAATGGAGATTATCCATTGGATGGACTCTCACCAGAAACGATATATTTAGTTAGCTTTATTACTCCAACAGGCACACACACTAAAAAAATACACATCAGCAAATGAAGATAAAGGCATATATTTTTAACCACTGGCTGGTTATCTTGCGCTGTTCGGCATTGATACTGCTGTTTATGGATTTAAAATCCTATGCGCAAAGGCCAGCTATAATGGCTATTGAACAACCGCCTCGTCCGGTGGTGGTGTATGTCAATCCGGCACAGGGATTAAATTTCGGCGCCTTTTACCAAAATGGTTCTGGAGGCAGTGTAATTATCTATCCAAATGGATCTAGATCAACTACCGGAAGTGTAATTCAAACCAGTCAGGGCTTCTCCTTCTCGCCAGCTATCTTTGAGGTTGATGCCGAACCTGGAACAGTTGTAACTATTAGTAATGGCCCAGACGTGAACCTTACGGGTAGCAATGGAGGTACCATGGTTTTACAAATTGGGAGTTCTGACCCAGTTAGTCCTTTTGTAACAACAGCAGCATCTCCTGGTCGAACGCAGGTAAGAATTGGAGGCACGTTAACCGTTGGGAGTCCTTTGGCCAATCCGCCTGGAAATTATAGTGGAACTTTCTCTGTTACATTTATACAGCCATAATTCATGTTTTGCATAGAAAAATCATTGGGTCGCTTTAAAAATCTATTGGTTTTTATTCTTTTTGTAGGATTAGGTTATGCAAATAACTGTAAAGCGCAATCTGATACAGAATACGATGAAGTTTCCATTTTTTTAAATGTACAACGGGTAGGTGCACTAGAAATACCTGCACTAATTCGTAATGAAATGGCATATTTGCCAGTGAGCGATATTTTTGATTTCCTTCAAATAAAGAATGTGGTGTCCGCAAGACTAGATTCAATAAGTGGCTCTTTTATAACTCCAGAAGCTAAATTCATTATTGACAAACCCAACAACCGTATTACCTATCTTGATAAAGTTTATGACTTGAAACCAGATGAGTTGATTGGTACTTCAACTGGTCTGTATTTAAGATCTGATTACTTCGGTAAGATTTTCGGGTTAAACTGCACATTTAACTTCCGTAGCTTATCGATAATTCTTAACACAGAGATAGAATTACCTGTTATCCGCGAAATGCGGCTTGTAGAAATGCGATCTAATCTAAATAGGCTAAAAGGTACAGTTAAAGCTGATACCATTATAGGTCGTACTTACCCGTTATTCCACTTTGGTGCAGCAGATTATTCAGCATTTATTTCAAAAGACAACGTTGGTAATGCCGCTGATGCTAGGCTCAGTTTAGGGCTGGGAGGCGTTATAGCAGGTGGAGAGTCTAACATCGTTCTTAACTACCATAACAATGAACCATTTGATTGGACTCGACAATATTTTTTATGGCGGTTGGCTAATAATGACAATCGTATAGCCAAGCAAATTTTAGCAGGAAAAGTGCAAGGGCTGTCTATTGCATCTCTTTATGCACCCGTTTTAGGCGTTCAGGTTACGAATACCCCAACTACCTACAGACGATCTTTTGGTACTTACACACTAAGTAACCATACCGAACCTAACTGGACAGTAGAGTTATATGTAAACGGTGTACTAGCTAGTTATGTTAAGGCAGATGCCTCTGGTTTTTATACATTTAACGTACCCTTAGTATATGGCAATACCTTAATTAAACTTCGTTTTTATGGCCCCTTTGGTGAGGAGCGGTCTAGCGAACAAAACATAAGCATACCTTTTAACTTTTTACCCAAAGGTGAATTTGAATACAATGCTTCAGCAGGTTTCGTTCAAGATAATCAGGATAGCCGCTTTGCAAGGCTTAGCACCAATTATGGTTTAAATAAACGTGTTAGTATTGGGGGAGGTATGGAATACCTTTCTTCTATTACTACCGGAAAAACCATCCCTTTTATAAACACTTCTGTGCGTGTATTGTCTAACTTATTATTTTCTGCCGAATATGATCACGGTGTACGTTCAAAGGCCTTGTTAAGCTATAATCTACCAGGGGGCTTGCAGGTTGAGGTAAACAATATTTGGTATAAGAAGGGACAAACTGCCATTAACAATACTTTTTTGGAGGAACGTAAAGCTACGCTAACACTCCCGATCAAAAGTCGGCATTTTTCAGCTTATACACGTTTATCGGTACAACAGGTTATTCTTCCAAATATAAACTACATCTTGGGCGATTGGCTCATTTCTGGTACATTCAGAAAATTCAGTCCAAGTATAAACTCCTACATCGTGGCTATGGAAGGGGGAGATCCATATTTATACAGCAATTTCTCGCTAGCCATTCGATTACCAAAAAGTATCATATTAACGCAGCAGGCACAATATGAGTATGTAGAAAAGAATCTTGTCGGTATTAAAACTGCATTAGAAAAAAGGGTATTTAAACGGGGGTATTTGAATGCAGCTTATGAAAGGAACTTCAGAAGTGATATTTCTAATATTGAGTTTGGCCTAAGGTATGATTTCTCATTTGCCCAAGCAGCTATATCAGTACGAAAAATGGACAATATAGTAAGGTATCAGCAGTCTGTTAGTGGTAGTTTAGTGTACGACCGCAAATCACAATATACAAGTTTTAATAATTACACCAGTATTGGTAAGGGAGTGATTGTTATGATCCCATATCTAGACCTTAATGGCAACAACCGTCGTGAAGTTGACGAACCTAAGGTACCTGGTCTTAACATGCGTGTTAATGGCGGTCGTATTAAACAATCTGTAAAAGATACCACCATTCAGATTACAGATCTAGAAGCATACATCACCTACAATATAGAACTAGATTCTAGCAGTTTTAACAATATAGCTTGGCAGCTTCGTAAAAAGAATTATGCAGTAGCTATTGATCCAAATGTGGTAAAAAGAATTGAAGTGCCGGTAGCTGTTGTCGGACAAGTATCTGGCAGAGTAATGCTCAAAAATGGGAATGAAGAAAAAGGTATGGGCCGACTGATCATCCGTTTGTATAATGACAAATCGATTCTCATTGGGCGCACAGTTTCAGAAGTAGATGGTTATTTTACTTATTTAGGTCTGTTTCCTGGGGTTTATCGTGCCATGATTGATAGTGCACAGTTAAAGCAACTAAATTTAAGTGCCTCACCTATTTTACTTCCTTTTACTATAATCCGCAATAATGAAGGTTCAGAAGTAGATGGACTTACTTTTACAGTTACCTTAAAAAATCAGGAACATATAGAAAATCCAGTTGTTAAAAATGTTGAAACAAGAGTTGATAGTACCATAACTAAAACAGCTACCCCTGTAAATAAAATTACGACACCGCTGCCCACAACTAGCGGAATTACCATTCAGGCAGCGCATTTTAAAAGTGGCAATGCATTTAAAGCTAAAACATATTTAAGTAGATATAACCATACAGTAATCCTTATTCCTGCTGAAAAGTATTATTATAATGTACGAATTATTGGCATCAATAATATGCAAGAAGCAATAACATTGCTTAAGAAAATTCGCATGGTTGGATATCCAGATGCTTACATTTTAAATCGTCGGAGCCCTTAATTACTTGTTTTGTTGAAATTCCACATCAAAGTAAACCTGAGGGTATTGGCAAGTGGGCTCGATGTTGAATTTGTAACCAGGTAAGCAACATCGATGTTAAATGTTTGATAACATAGACCCGCTCCTACTGTGAAATAATTTCTGTCGCCTTTTTGAGGACTTTCATAAAAATATCCAACCCTAGCGGCAAATTGCTTGTTATAGCGGTACTCAGCTCCTGTAGAAATGCTAATTTCTTTTAGCTCTTCACTAAAACCATCTGGCGCATCATTAAAAGATCTAAAAATACCCTCAGGTACTGAAACGTTTGGATCTTTACCTCTTAAAATCTGTCCATTAGCATCATATTCTGGTTGTGTAGGTACTAGTAATTTATTGAAATCAAGTGCAAGCGTAAACTCATGAAGATCGGAAGCTAAAAACGTAGCTGCAGTACCCACTTTAAGGTTGGTTGGCAAAAAATATTTATTACCTGCACCTGTATAGCTCATTTTAGTTCCAATATTGGCTATACAAAGTCCAAAAGCAAATATTGCATCTGTATTAAAAATAACCGTTGGATTTTTAACATAGGCAGATACATCAACAGCTAGGGCACTTCCAGGTTTAGTTTGTTGGCCAGAGCTGAATTGACCTGAAGCCAAACTGGAGCGGATATATCGCACTGCGGTACCTAATGAAAAGGAATCACTAAATTTTCTGGCAAAAGTAGCATCCAAAGCAAATTCATTGGGATTATATAAGCCCAAATCCTGGTTATTGACATCCAAAAGTTGGACCTCTCCTATAGAGAAATACCTAAGTGAGGCTCCTACTGTATTTCTGGAATCTATTTTATAAAAGCCACTAAGATAAGCCAAGTTAATATTGGAGTTTAAATTGTTTAACCATGGACTATAAGCCATAGAAAACCCATAAGGATGATCTAAAAATGCAAGTTTTGATGGGTTTATGCTCATGGCATTTACATCAGGCAGTACCGCTACTCCGGCCTCTCCCATTGCACCAGCTCTGGCATCAGGGGTAATCAGCAAGAAAGGAACTGCGGTGATGATATTATTAGTTTTACTGCCATTAGTCTGTTTACCTGGAGCCACTACCTGAGCGCATATGTCCGGGCAAATCCCACAATAAGTAATTGTGCAAAGGATTATTAAGGAACAGATTCTCAGTTTCATCAGCTATAAGATAGATACTATGTAATATACAACAAATCCTTTGTTCTTTTGTTCATATGATGTAAAAACTAGCTCAGCCAATTCAGCAATTCCTCTTGAAAATTTGAAACATCGAACATTCCTAAGGCGAGTTCCCTGTTTAATCTTATCTACAAGATTAACAGCAGATTAGCCGATAAAAAGAGGGAAAGCCGCCATTTTAACGCGCTTGTTCATTATGGCTCCCTCTGCTGGCCTCCCTTCGCAAGCTCAGGATATAAACTTCTCACCAGCTAAAACAAAAAAAGCCACAACCCTCGTTGTGGCTTTGGCTCCAGAGACGCTATATTTTTCGAAAAATCTCTTTACCGACCTTAACAGCATTGCAACGATTTGGGATTTACCATTGGAAAATATTGATATAGATAAGAAATTGAAAGGCTATTAGGAGAAATCATTGCAAAATTCATAATTTGAGAAAATTGTAGGGATTTTACGGTAGTAACGAGGTTTGAAATGACCGAACCAGGTTTTCACAAATGAGATTAGTTAGATGCTTCTTGTAAATTTGTGTTCCCAGATTTCTAAATCGATGACGTGCGGACAAGCAAAATTGTTTGGCCGATATAGGATGGTCATAATTTATTTTTATTTAAATAAACCTTAAGATTTTCTCTGTAGCTACTTCCCACTGGAATTTCTGAATTGTTGATGATTACACATTTCCCATTATACTGGCTTATTTTCGTTAATGGGACGATATACGATTTATGGATTCTCATAAATTGATAATTACCCAATACCTCTTCTATGGATTTTAATGATTTTAGCGCTAAGCAATAATTTTTGCCCATCATAATTTTAACATAATCTTTCAAACCTTCAATATAATCTATGTCCTTTACTAAGATCTTGATAAATTCATCTCCTTCTTTTACGAAAAATGAGGGTTCAAGGATATTTTTGTCCTCGATGTTTTGTATACTTTCAAAACGGGTAATCGATTTACAAAAGCGTTCAAATGAAATTGGTTTCAATAGATAATCAACAACTTCCAGATCAAAACTTTCAACGGCATATTGACTAAAAGAAGTGGTCATTATAAACTTGGTATTGGTGTTATACAATTTAACAAGTTCAATTCCAGAAATTTCAGGCATTGCTATATCTGTAAAAACAAGGTGAACCGTATGGCCTTGCTTTAAGAACTTAAAAGCTTCGACCGAATCGGTAAAGGTGCCGACCACTTCAAAATTTGGAAATCGGTTTAAATGATGTGTTATCACATCTATAGCCAAAGATTCATCATCAATTATGATGGCTTTATATCGGTTCATTAGCTAGCATAATTTTAAGGTGTGCAGTATAAGTATTTTGTGTATGAATGATCTTTATGGCCGAGTTTTTAGGGTACAATAGTTCCAATCGTTTTTTTAGGTTCTCAAGCCCTTTCCCTTCACGGTTACTTTCCTGGAAATGCTGTTTCGTAAAAACGCTATTTTCCACAGCAAACAAGAGTTCTTTATTGTTAATATCCACATTGATCTTTACATATGCATTTTTGTTATTTGTATAAAATCCGTGCTTAAAAGCGTTCTCTACAAGCGTTATCAAAAGAAAGGGTTCGATCCATTTTTCATGATTAGCTAACTTTTCGACAGTAAGTTGGATACGGGCATCTTGGCCAAATCTTATTTTTTCAATAGCAATATACTTTTCAATGAAATCTAATTCCCTATGCAGTGGTACTTTGCCAAGATGGGTCTCATCGGTTAGATAGCGCATCATGGCTGATAGTTTTAAAATATAATCTGGTGTCTCAGGATCATTTTGTAAAGAAAGGCTATACAATGAATTAAACGCATTAAATAAGAAATGGGGATGCAGCTGATTTCGCAGCAATTGTTCTTTAGCCTGGTTTAATTCTTTTTCCAACTTTTGATACCGTCCAAAAAACTCAAGCTGATTGATAATATAGACAAATAAGTAAAATAAAAGTGATTGCCCTAAAAAGCTTGTAAAGTATTCAAATGTTTGTTCGAATGTAATTCTATCATGTATCCTGTAGTCCTTAAGTACCGCTAATGCTAGCAATATGGTTATAAAGAAGACTGAAAAGCTTATCTTTTTCCAGATGCCATTTGATTTGAATACAAAATAATATAGTACATAAGCAATCAGGGCACACACGAGATTCTCTACCGCATCACTTGTCAAAAAGAAAAGCCAATCACCTGAAATCGAAAAAAAGGCCCTTCGCAATAAGCCGAAGGCGATGATAACAATAAAAACACCATGCATGATGGTTTTTATTGCTCGAATGGACTTATGTGATAGTTGGAACATATTTTATTCAAGCTGGAATGTAAATATATAAAAATGGGATGGTGTTAAGTCGGTTAGAAACCTAGGTTAATCTATCCAGACATCCTGTTTGTCTATCACATTTTTTTAAAGGCCCAGATCAGCATACGTTTGACCAGAATTCAATTAAAATTTAGAAAATGAGAACTTACTTTATACTTACCGTTTTATGCTTTAGTTCATTAATAAGCTTTGGGCAAAAATTAGCCCTAGAAAAAGCATCTCCCTTTACAGCTGTAAGATGGGAAAAAGAACAACCTTTTGTACAATTTGAGAGTGAATGGTATCGCCTTGAAAAGCTAGACGCTTTCACAAAAGAAGAACTATTGGATTTCTGCAAAAAAGAGTTCGGATCTAAATGGCAAAAGCGCTTTTCGGAAGACCTTGTGGACGTCCTTCAGGGGCTAGGTTATCAGCCCAATATAAAGGTCGTTCTACAGCTATCAAAAGATGGTGTTTCAAAAACATATACAGGAACCTTTACAAGTGAAAACAGAAATAGTGCTGTCTTATACAACAAATCTATGGCAGAGCCTAATTCGATCACATTACCTCAAAAAATCCCAATAGCTGAAGCCTTAGCAGATTTAATACAATTCGAAGAAATCTTGAAATCTATTTCTTCTTACAGTCAACTTTCAACGTTCAATTACAAATTTGCGATCAAGAAATTAGCTGACTCGATTGCTAATGAAAAAACACAGGTTGATATGAATAGATTGACAAATGAAATCGCCCAAATTATGTCAGAGATTGGGGATAGACATTCATCCATAAAAAATGAATCATTCAATAAAAAGAACCACGAAACCTATAACCTTAGACTTCCATTTGGTGTATCAGCATTAAATGGAAAAATAATTGCGTTGAAAAAAGACGAAAAAGGTGGAAATTATAAATACTATTTTGGCTCGCATCCCTATATTAAAAGCATCAATGGGATCACTATTGAAACGCTAATTAACACCTATAATTACAAAGATAAAAGAGCGCCAGAACAAGCAAAACTTACTAGAGGGAGCAGTGCCATCCAAAGATATGGCGCATTGTTATTTGAGAATAATATAGCATGTTCTGATAGCATAACCGTAGTTTTTAGCAACGGTAGTGATGAAAAAACGGAAATGTTTCGGTTGACTTCTGAAAACAGAGGATATGCTTCAAAATTAATTCAAGAGCATGCTGTTGCTCATGATGAAGTAGGCAATAGAAATTTTGAAGGTCTAAGCAAAATAATAGCAGATCATATTGGATATATTAAGATCCCTGAGATGTACGATTATGACAAAGTAGAAGGACTGGAAAATTATATTGACAAAATGCTTAAAAGTTTCTCCAATACAAAAGCATTGATCATTGACATCAGAAATAATCCTGGAGGTGGAAGAGAAATCCTTCAAACCTTTGCAGGCTATCTTGTTCAGGCGAAACAATCACCCTGGGTTGCAAATATTGCTTATTTAAGAACTGACAAAAATATAAGTGGGGATGAGGAATCCATGATTGCTCGTTATCTGTATAGCTATAATTCTGAGAAATTAGCAAATAAGGACAGGAAAGCAATTGACCAGTTAAACAAGGGTTTAAAGTTCGAAAAGACAGTAGATAGTTCAAAGTTCAGCAGCCCATTCTATATGGTTTTACATAGTGGGAAGGTGTCATACAAACAACCGGCCTATATTTTGGTGAATGAAGAAAGCTTTAGCGCAGCGTCAGTCTTTGCAAGTGCATTTAAAGGTTTACAGAACGTAAAAATAGTAGGTGAAACAACGGATGGTTCAAGTGGTAATTCAACGATACAATATCTAAAAAATGCTAATATTAAGGTTACGGCGTCTACTATGCTTTCATTTCAAAGAAATGGAAAGACCTTAGATGGAAATGGGACTATACCTGATATCGTTATTGAAGCTGACGAAAAGCAAGTTTTGAATGAATATGATAGCCAGCTGAATGAGTTGATTAAGATAATTTATAGTAATCAGTAGCTTTCTCGCCCATTCTTTAAACAAAAAAGCCTTACATTTCTGTAAGGCTTTCAATCTGCTCCCTCTGCTGGGCTCGAACCAGCGACCCTCTGATTAACAGTCAGATGCTCTAACCAGCTGAGCTAAGAAGGAGTACTGGTTATTCCTAAAACGGCTTTGGATTGATGTAAAGAACATAAAGCCTTGTTCGTT
This sequence comes from Pedobacter polaris, assembly GCF_005116505.1. Lineage (GTDB taxonomy): Bacteria > Bacteroidota > Bacteroidia > Sphingobacteriales > Sphingobacteriaceae > Pedobacter > Pedobacter polaris. Next base: position 1,448,276 of record NZ_SWBR01000001.1, on the reverse strand, counting down.
TTGGGAATGCAATATTAGGGCTTTTAAATTATTTATGCAATATTTGTAGTAAATAATTTTAAAAAAAATACAAGAAAAATCATATGAGCCTGATAATCATAGGTACTGTGGCGTTCGACGCCATTGAAACACCCTTCGGAAAAACCGATAAAATTGTTGGTGGTGCTGCAACTTACGCTAGTTTAGCTGCTTCTTACTTTTATAACCAAACAAAAATTGTTGCCGTAGTTGGTGATGATTTTAAAAAAGAAGACATTGACACTTTTACTAAACACGGTGTAGATACCGAGGGCTTACAGATTAAGGCTGGTGAAAAATCATTTTTTTGGAGCGGAAAATATCACAATGACATGAACAGTCGTGATACTTTAATAACTGAACTAAATGTTTTAGAACATTTTGATCCAATTATTCCTGAAAGCTATCAAGATTGCGAATATTTGTTGTTAGGTAACTTAACTCCACAAATACAACGTACTGTAATTGAAAGATTAAAAAATCGTCCTAAACTGATTGTTTTAGACACCATGAATTTCTGGATGGATATTATGATGGATGATTTATTAGAAACAATTAAATTGGTTGATGTTTTAACCATTAATGATTCTGAAGCACGTCAGTTATCAGGAGAGTATTCTCTAGTTAAAGCAGCAAAGAAAATTTTAACCATGGGACCTAAATATTTAATCATTAAAAAAGGAGAACATGGTGCCTTATTATTTCACGAAGATAAAATCTTCTCTGCTCCTGCCCTTCCATTAGCGGATGTTTTTGACCCTACTGGAGCAGGCGACACTTTTGCTGGAGGTTTTATTGGTTATCTAGCACAAGTAGGCACAGTGAACTTCAATAACATGAAAAATGCCCTAATTTATGGTTCTGCCTTAGCATCTTTCTGTGTAGAAAAATTTGGAACGGAGCGTTTATTGGAATTAGATAAAGCTACCATTGCGGCTCGCTTGCAGCAATTTGTAAACTTAAGCAGTTTCGAAATTATTCAAGATTAAGAATAATTTTACTGCCTAAGATGATATAAACGAGTTTACCATAAGTAAACTCGTTTTATTTTTTAATTATTGTGCTGTATTTTCATTAAAGCTCATCATCCAATTGATACCAAACTTATCGGTAAGCATTCCAAAATAATCGCCCCAAAAGGTATCGTTTAGTGGCATGGTAATCGTACCGCCATCTGCTAAACCTAAAAATAATTGATCAGCTTCCGCTTTGCTAGCTGCTGTAATTGAAATTGAAAAATTATTTCCTGGCACAAAACTCGATGCCCATTCTCCCCCTGTATCACTCCCCATTAAAATAGAAGTACCAATTGGAAGAGAAACATGCATAATTTTATTTCCATCTTCTTCAGACATTGCTTCACTCCCTTCTTGTGGAGGCATTTCATTGAAGCGTCCAATGTAATTAAATTCCCCTCCGAATACGGATTTGTAAAATGTAAATGCTTCTTCGCAATTGCCATTAAAGGTTAGGTACGTGTTTGTAGTTGCCATAATAATTAAAGTTTATACTTTGTGGTTAGAAAATCAATAGTTGTTTTCATAAGGGTCTCAAGTGCTTGCTGATTAATGTCACTTAATTTGTTAGCATAAATACAGGCCTTACCCATTTTAAACTTACCTAGCTGGGACAATAAAGGTTCATGCTCTTTTAACCCAGTATACACATACAGTGAAATTGCAGCTTTACGTGGCGAAAAGCCTAGCAGAGGGGCATCTCCTTCGTGTCCACTTGCATACTTGTAATGATAGTTGCCAAAACCAACAATAGATGGTCCGTACATTTTAGGTGGATGACCTGAAACTCTTTGCATTAATTGTATTAAGGCCATACTATCCTCCTGCTTTTGTGCAGTTTCTGCAAATGCATGGATAAATTCAATTACATCATCATCTGTTGTTGTTGTCTTATTCTTAGCCATTATTTTTCATCTATAGCTTAAAATTACAACTATTCTTTTTTAGAAAAAAGGATTTTTAAAATTCCAACCCACTCTTAAAACCATTTGCTTATCTGAAATTATCATATATCATGGCCAATCTATATAGTTTACATGAGATCGATTTTGATTAAGCTACAATAATTTCCCTATCACTTCAAATTTCTCGAATACGGTTTCGGTGTGGGGCGCATCTGGTAATTCGTCAGTTAAATCTTGTCCCGCCCAATGCTCATAATGCTTGCCGTTTTTCCATAATCGGCTACTACCTACATCGTAGATTAATCCCTTATAGGCAATCCAAATTTGAGGTTTATCTTGGCCATTTCGCAATGCGAGTTGTTGTTTGCTATAGATTGGTAAATCCATTAGCTCTTTTTTCTACTGCTAAAAAATTCAAATAGATATACAGCTAACAAAAGCATAGCCATCATAAAAAAATGATTTTCTAGTGGAATTTTTGCCAAATCAAATTTTACATTCTCCTTGGGTTCATAATGGATTACAGGCAGATTACAGATTATTCCATAACAAATATAAAATGGGATAAGAGTGACCAAAAATGCTCTGTAAAATTTATACATAAACCTTAAGGTATTTATGTATTCTATACCAATCAATAGCAGCATTAGAACAGCAAATGTAAGAGCGGTATACCATTTTGCATAAGCAAAGAATAGCAGGCCAAAGCAAATACCTATCATTATTTGGCTTACTGTTAAACTATATTTTTGTAAGTTGTTTTTAGGATATTTTGCATTCAAATAATTATAAATTCCTAATCCAGCGAAGCTGAAAGTAAACATGAATATATATTCTTCTATTGGTATTCCACCATAGTTTAGTCCAACTATGTAAGCTGAATTAAAACTCCAAGCTTTTAATCCTGTTAAGAATATAGCGAAAAGAGAAAAGACAATAGCTACAATTAATGATGGAACAATAAATAACCTTAGGTTTCCAACGTTAAACACTCTTTTATCTAGTGCCAAAACAAAAGGTATGAGGATAAGGAATAGGTTAAGCAGCAAAAAGGTATAAGTCATTGATGTTGTTTTAGTTTTTCAAAAGTATGACTTTGCCCTCGTTTATCCTTAAAACAATGCAAACAAAAAACCCATCGATTAGATCAATGGGTTTTTAATAGATATATGTTAATTATAAATTTATGCTTCGGCAGATGTAAGGTCCTTTGCGTAAGTTCTTAAATATTTTTTTAATATGCCACGAGCAACGTGGATACGAGTTTTAACAGTACCTATAGGAATAGCTAATTCTTCTGCAATTTCATGATATTTATATCCTTCAAAATATTTGATAAAAGGAACATAATATTCTGGCTGTAAAGTAGCTAATGCTTTATGAATATCGCCCATTACAAATTTACTTTCTACTGCATTTCTTGTAGCACTATAATGTAAGTTAGCAGATGAAATATCTTCACTTTGTGTAATTAATGTATTTGTTTTTACCATGCGGCGATAGTTATTGATAAACGTATTGCGCATAATTGTAAATAACCAGCCTTTTAAATTTGTACCTTCTTTAAATTTGCTATAATAAGTAACCGCTTTTAGCATGGTATCTTGTACCAAATCATTAGCATCCTCAACATCTTTTGTAAAATTTAAAGCGAATGACTGTAAAGAGCCAGAATAATCATGCAATTGGTGGTTAAATTGAAGCTGTGTCATAATTTTTAGTTTAAGTTTTAAAAAAGAAACAGCGCTAATATGGTTCGAGCAAACTGTTTGTTATTTGATAGAACTTATACAACTATGATACCAAAAATTAAAAAGGATTTAATTTTAAAGAAAAATCTTCTCTTAATAAGTAAAAATCAACTTATCACAAAATGTTTACTTCACGCTCAAGCAATACTCCAAATTTGGCACGGATAGTATCAATTATATGTTCTGAAAAATTGTACACTTCCTGTCCAGTCGCTTTACCATGATTTACCAATACCAATGCTTGATTTTTCCAAGTACCTGTTTCACCGACTACTACCCCTTTAAAGCCACATTGCTCAATTAACCATCCTGCGGCTAATTTTATTTTATGGTTAGGTGCTGGGTAATTAACTACGTCAGGAAATTTTGCAATTAATTCTTCAAATTGTGATTTATCGATTACAGGGTTCTTAAAGAAGCTACCAGCATTTCCAATCGTTTTTGGATCTGGTAATTTGCTTACCCTAATATCAGCTACCACTCTAGATACATCAGTGATAGTTGGCTCCTCGATATGTCTATTTGCAAGTTCTGTTGTAATTGCCCCATAATGAGTTTGGAGTTTTGCTTTCTTACTTAGATTAAAGAGAACCTTAGTAATGATGTATTGATTTTTAAATTCATTTTTGAAAACGCTATCTCTATAGCCAAACTTACAATCGTTAAAATCAAAAGATTTGATTTTACCTGTAGCAATCTCATATGCAGAACATGAGGCAAAGACATCTTTTAATTCAACACCGTAAGCTCCAATATTTTGAATTGGTGATGCACCAACTGTCCCAGGAATTAAACTAAGGTTTTCTATTCCAGCAAAATCATTACTTACACAAAAATTAACCAGGTCATTCCAAATTACACCAGCTCCCGCCGTTACACTCACCTTATCTCCAAAAACTTCGTATTCAATTCCTTCAATGCCTATCTTAATTACTAGGCCATCAAAATCTTGGGTAAAAAGCATATTGCTCCCACCACCTAAAATCAATAATTTTTGTGTTTTTGATAGCGGATCATTAAATATTTGAGCTAAATCCTGTTCACTTTTAGCTTCGGCAAAATATTTAGCCTTTACATCTATACCAAAAGTGTTATATGGTTTTAAAGAAATGTTTTCTTGTAAAATGGGCATAACTTAATTAAAGCACAAATGTATTAAATGATAAAGGAAAAATGATAGGTAGTAGTTAACTATTCCTGTTCATCATGAATTACCTTTTCAATTCTCTTATCAGGAATCAGCCAAACCATTGCTACTAAAATATACAAAGCCCCAGAAATCCAAACATTTAAAAATGCACTCGGAATGGCGAGCACGTAACAAACTACTGATAGTTTACCTTTAAAATCACTTCCCATAGCTTTTGCCAGTAACGAATCTTCACCGTGATGTTTAACCAATAATGAAGCTAAAATTGAATAAGCAACCCCATTCATCAATAAAACAAAGCCATATAATGCCATGGGAGCAGCAGTAAAATAGTTTTCGCCCATCCAAGCTGTAGCAAAAGGTATCATAGATAACCAAAATAACAAATGCAAATTTGCCCAGAGTATAGCACCATTTACTTTATTTACAACTGTAAACATATGGTGATGGTTGTTCCAATAAATACCTACATAAATAAAGCTAAGTACATAACTTAAAAACACCGGCCAAAGCGGAAGCAAGTTTTTGATAGAATCTCCATGGGGAACTTTCAATTCTAAAACCATAATGGTGATTATTATTGCAATTACGCCATCGCTAAATGCTTCAATTCTACCTTTTTTCATAAAATGATTTCCTATTTTTTGCTTTATAATTTGATAATCGAATATATAATAAAAAAATTATTTGCTTTAAAAGAAATTTCTTTAATAGACAATCTACAGAATTTCGCCTGTTAAAATCCGCAATTCACCGAAATAACCTATACTAAATAAACTATCTTTTCTTTTTTTGTGACATGGAAATACAACAAACAGAGCTAACCTTAGCTGAAGAGATAAAAATTTTAATAAGGAAACTTTGGAATTAAAAAAAGTTTCCATAGTTTTGCGCCATCATTTAGATATAATGTTATGGAGTTTAATGAAGCGGAAGTTACAGTAGCAGAGGAGATAAAAATTCTTATCAAAAAGCTTTGGAGCTAAACCTTATAGATAATTAAAGGAGCAAAATTGGAAGTTAAAGAATATATAGTTGTGGAGGCGGATAAACTTTTTTGCCAGTATGGCTTTAAAAGTGTAACCATGGATGATATTGCCAAACACTTGGGCATGTCTAAAAAAACCATTTACCAGCACTTTAGCGATAAAGATGAATTGGTAAATATTTTAATTGAGGATAAACTATCAAATCAAGATTGCACAATGGATTATTGTGCAACAAATGCTGAAAATGCAGTTCATGAAATATTTTTTGCAATTACAAATATCAATGAATTGTTAACAAACATGAACCCTAAGCTTTTTTATGATTTACAAAAATATCATCCAAAAGCATGGCTTCACTTTAAAGAGTTTAAAGAGAATAAATTGGGTAAGTGCATTTTTGTAAATCTTGAACGTGGTGTAAATGAAGGTCTTTATCGTCCTGAAATTAACAAAGAGATTTTAACACAAATGCGCTTAGATCAAGTTGATTTAATTTTCAATCAACATGACCATTATAACATGACTAAATATAACCTTGCTCAGGTAATGGCAGAAATAACAGAGCATTTCCTTTATGGCATTTGTAATGCAAAAGGATTAGAAAAAATTAATTATTACAAACAACAACAACTTACGCAAGCTTAATATATGAAACGTACACTTTACATTTTACTTTTTGGCTTGAGTTTGGCTTTCCCTGCCATAGCTCAACAAAAGGACACGACTGCAAGCTTTAGTCTTCAAGAAGCTATCTCTTATGCGCAAACACATCAAACCAGCATTTTAAATGCAAAAATTGATGAGCAGATTGCAATTAATACTGTTAAGAAAACGATTGGAATTGGATTACCACAGGTTAGCGCAAATGCTAGCTTTCAAGATTTTTTAAAAGTAGCTACAAGTTTAGTTCCTGGAGAATTTTTTGGAGCTCCAGCAGGCACATTAGTTCCTGTAAAATTTGGAGTTAAATATAATTCATCAGTGGGATTAGATATTAATCAATTATTATTTGATGGAAGTTACTTAGTTGGCCTAAAAGCCTCTAGAACTTACAAAGAACTTTCTGTAAAAAATACTGGAAGAACCCGAATTGAAACTAACGTAGCTGTAACTAAAGCTTACTATTCTGTGTTAGTTAGCAACGAGCAACTTGCTTTGATTGATGCTAACCTAGAACGTTTAAAAAAGTCTCTAAACGATACTGAGCAGATGTTCAAAAATGGTTTTGTTGAAAAAATTGATGTCGACAGGTTAAGTGTTTTAAATAACAACTTACTAACAGAACGTGAAAACGTTATCAGATTATTGGCCTTAAATGTAAACCTACTAAAGTTTCAGATGGGGATGACAGTAGGTAGCAACTTAACTTTAAAAGACAAGATTAGCGATATTAAAGTAGATCAGGCACAAGTTTTATCTGATGGACAGGTTTATAACAAAAGAATTGAATATTCTTTATTGCAAACCCAGAAAAAATTAAATGAACTAGATGTTAAACGATATAAAAGTTTGTTTTTACCGAGCCTATCTGCTTTTGGAAGCACTTCTGCAAATTTCCAAAACGATAAGTTTTCAAACTTATACGATACGCGCTTCCCAACTTCTGTAGTTGGCCTAAGATTATCTATCCCAATAATTTCTGGTGGACAAAAGCTTTACGACCTTCGCAATGCGAAATTAGAATCGCTAAAAACAGACAATAATTTAGTTAACCTCCAAAACACAATTGAACTAGAGGTTGCACAGGCACAAACCATTTACTTAAACGGTCAGAAATCTCTAGAAAACCAAAAAAGAAACATGGATTTAGCCAAAGAGGTTTTACGTGTTACAAAAATTAAATACGATCAGGGTGTTGGTTCTAGTTTAGAGGTAACCACTGCAGAAACTTCATTAAAAGAATCTCAAAATAATTACATCAACGCTTTATATGATATGCTGATTAACAAAGTAAATCTAGATAAAGCTTTAGGAAACATAAACTACTAACCTTACAAAATCCCAATTTATAATGAAAAGAATATTATTTATAGCAGCCATCGCATTTTTAGCGGCATGTTCTAGCAAGAAAGACCCGAAAGCTGAGTTAGCAGACTTAAAAAAACAACGTACAGAGTTAGATGCTAAAATTGCGAAATTAGAAACTACAGTTGGTTCTACTGATACTACTAAAGCAGTTGCAAGAGACATTTCGGTTTATGAAGTTACAGAGACCAACTTTAAAAATTATTTAGAAATTCAAGGAAGAATTGACGCCGAAGAAAATATTCTTGTCACATCAGAAACTCAAGGCGTTGTTACAGCAGTTTATGCAAAAATTGGTCAAAATGTTAGAAAAGGTCAAGTTTTAGCTCAAATTGATGACAAAGTTTTACGTCAGAACATTGCTGAACTGCAAACACAATTAACTTTAGCTACAAGTTTGTACAATAGGCAAAAAAATCTTTGGGATCAAAAAATTGGCACAGAAGTTCAATTTATTAATGCAAAAACTCAAAAAGAAGCTGCAGAAAATAGAATTGCAACCTTACGCTCTCAAATAGCGATGTACAAAATTAAATCGCCAATTAATGGTACAATTGACGCTATGGAATTAAAGGTTGGTGATGCTGTTACTCCTGGCCTATCTGGCATTAGAGTAATAAATGCAAGTAATTTAAAAGCAAAAGCTCAAGTTGCAGAAACTTATGCAGCAAGAGTAAATCAAGGTGATGAAGTAAATATTATTTTTCCTGATGTACCAGATAGCTTGAGAACGAAAATCAATTTTGCTTCTAAAACCATCGATCCAGCTTCTAGAAGTTTCGAGGTTCAGGTTAACCTGCCATCAAGCAAAAAATATCGTCCTAACATGTTAGCCGTGCTAAAAATTGTTGATTATCAAAATGCAAAAGCTATTGTAATTCCTATTGCAGCAATTCAAAAAGCAGAAAATGGAGATTTTGTCTTCATTGCAGTAAATGGAATAGCTAAAAAAGCGGTAATTAAAGCTGGTAAAACTTATGAAGGCAAGGTAGAAATTCTATCGGGTCTTAAAGTTGGCGACAAAGTAGTTACTGCTGGTGCCCAGAATTTAAACGAAGAAGATACCGTTAAATTCTAATTATAAACACACAAAATATTTACGCTTAATCTTAAAATAGATGAAAGACGATTTTAAAAAAGAATTTGGTCCCTCAAGTTGGGCAATTGATAACAAAACAGCCGTTTATGTCTTAACTGCTATCATTGCTATAATGGGATATCTAGGATATCAAGGATTACCTAAGGAAAATTTTCCTGAGGTTTTAATTCCGAAGATATTTGTATCTACGATTTATCCAGGTACATCGCCGGCAAACATGGAGACTTTAGTTACCAAACAGATTGAAAAAGAACTAAAATCAACCAAAGGATTAAAAAAGGTTACTTCTAATTCTTATCAAAATTTCTCGATAATTACTGCTGAATTTAATACAAATGTAGAAGTTGCAGATGCTAAACAACGAGTTAAAGATGCGGTAGATAAGGCAAAGCAAGACTTACCAAACGATTTGCCAAATGACCCTACGGTTAGCGACATTAACCTTGCGGATATGCCAATCATGTATCTTAACTTATCAGGAGATTATGACCTGAAAAGCTTAAAGAAATATGCGAAAGAGCTGCAAGATCGAATTGAAAGCTTTAAAGAGATTTCTGGAGTAGACATAGTTGGAGCATTAGAACAAGAAGTTCAAATCAATGTAGATTTAAATAAAATGAGTGCAGCTAAAATATCATTTACTGATATTGAAAATGCTGTTAAATACGAAAACGCAACTATTTCTGGTGGAGACATTAAAATGGATGGTTTACGTAGAACATTAAACGTTAAAAAGGAATTTACAAATGCAGATCAAATTGCAAATTTGATTATTAAAACTCCAACAGGTTCGTCTGTATATTTAAGAGATATTGCCGAGGTTAAAGATAGTTTTAAAGAGCAAAATAGTTATGCCAGTTTATATGGCAAAAACGTAATTACTTTAAATGTTAAAAAACGTAGTGGAGAAAATTTAATTGAGGCATCCGACAAAATCAATGCTCTAATTAAGGAAATGAAAGGTACCTCATTACCAAAAAATCTAAATATAACAGTAACTGGTGATCAATCTGACCAAACTCGTGTTACATTACACGATTTGATCAATACCATTATTATAGGCTTCATTTTGGTTACCATCATCCTAATGTTTTTTATGGGTGTAAAAAATGCGCTATTTGTTGCATTATCCGTTCCACTATCAATGTTTATTGCTTTTATAACCATGCCTGCATTAGGTGGATTATTTGGCTTCAACTTTACCATGAACATGATTGTACTCTTCTCTTTCCTTTTGGGATTGGGTATAGTAGTAGATGATGCTATTGTGGTAATTGAAAACACACACCGTATTTTTAATAATGGTAAAGTGCCAATTGTAAAAGCAGCCAAGGCCGCAGCTGGTGAGGTATTTATGCCAGTTCTTTCAGGAACCTTAACAACACTTGCACCATTTGTACCACTGTTATTTTGGCCAGGAATTATTGGTGAGTTCATGTTCTTTTTACCAGTAACATTGATTATTACTTTATTGGCATCGTTAGTTGTTGCTTACATCATTAATCCTGTTTTTGCAGTAGATTTTATGGAAATTGAAGACCATGAAACCCACAAACCTAAGTTCGATAAAAAGGTAAAGAAAACAGTGTTGATTATGGCTGGTTTAACCCTCCTTGCTTATCTCATTGCATTCGGATTAGGAAACTTTATGGTTTTAATGATTTTACTTTATTTATTAAATCATTTCTATTTAGAAAATGCGGTTAAAAATTTCCAAAATAATTTATGGCCACGTTTTCAGGCTAGTTACGCAAGACTTTTAACAAAGGCATTAAATTGGCCAAGGGCTATGCTTTTTGGAACTTTCGGCCTTTTGGTATTCTCATTTGTGCTAATGTTTGTAGTGCCTCCTAAAGTTGTTTTCTTTCCAGAAGGAGACCCTAACTTTATATATGTTTACCTAAATCTTCCTATCGGAACTGATCAAGCACATACCAATGAAGTTATCCAGCAATTAGAGAAAAAAGTAACTAATGTTGTTGGTAAAGACAATAAAGATGTATCATCAATTATATCTAACGTAACTGTTGGTGTTACAGACCCACAAGATGAGGATCAAGGCGAATATACCAACAAAGGAAAAATTACCGTTGCCTTTGTAGAATTTGGTAAAAGAACTGGCGCAGAAACATCTAGTTATTTAAGTAAAATTAGAGAAGCTGTTAAAGGTGTGCCTGGAGCAGAAATTACGGTAGCAAAAGAACAAGGTGGCCCACCAACGGCAAAACCAATTAGTATTGAAATTACTGGTGATGATTTAGACTCTTTGGTTAAAACATCCGAAAGTCTTAAAAAATACATCGTCTCTAAAAAGATTGATGGAATTGAAGAACTAAAATCAGATTTCTTAAATAATAAGCCAGAAATCGTTTTTGATCTTGATCGTGAAAGAGCTAATAGAGAAGGTTTATCTTCTGGCCAGATTGGATTAGATTTACGTACTGCAATTTTTGGAAAAGATATTTCTAAGTTTAGAGATGTTGATGAAGATTATGATATTACTTTACGTTCTCAAGAAAATCAACGTAATAACCTTGATGCTTTAAGAAACATGAAAATGACTTATCGTGATATGGGTATGGGTGGTATTATTCGTCAAGTTCCATTGTCATCATTTGCCAATATAGATTATGTAAATACTTATGGGGGTATTAAACGTAAACAACAAAAACGTATCATTATTTTATCATCAAATGTATTGGCATCTGCTAACCCAAATGAGGTTGTTGCTAAAATTCAGAGTGAAATAAATGAATTTAAAGTACCAACCGGTGTAGAAGTAAAAATGGCAGGTGAGCAAGAAGAGCAATTAGAAACAGCAGCATTTTTAGGTAGGGCGATGCTAATTGCCCTAGGCTTAATATTGGTTATTTTGGTAGCACAATTTAACTCTATTACAAAACCAATGATTATTTTAAGTGAAATCTTATTTAGTATTATTGGTGTTATTTTAGGTATAACTATATTCGGTATGGAAATGTCTGTAGTAATGAGTGGTATTGGTATTGTTGCCCTTGCCGGTATAGTTGTTCGAAACGGTATTTTGTTAGTAGAATTTACAGACTTGCTAATTGAACAAGGTATGCCAATTAAAGAAGCTGTAATTGAGGCTGGCCGTACGCGTATGACACCAGTATTATTAACTGCAACTGCGACCATGTTGGGCTTAATTCCTTTAGCAGTAGGCTTAAATATGGACTTCACCACTTTGTTCACCGAGTTTAATCCACACCTTTATTTTGGAGGAGATAACGTAGCTTTCTGGGGCCCATTATCATGGACAATGATTTTCGGTTTAGCTTTTGCTACCTTTTTAACTTTAGTTTTAGTACCATGTATGTATTTACTGGGTGACGTTAATTCTAAATTAATTAAAGGCTGGTTTAAGAAAAAACCAGAAGCTGTTGATCCTTTTGCTAAAACAGCAGAAGAGCCAGCTCACTAGTAATAACACAAAATAAGCCTAGGCCCTTTAGTCGAAAGATTAAAGGGCCTTTTTTATGCTCACCCCTCCTTGGTTGGTGTCCTCACCAACCAATAACAATAGCATGTTAGTAATTAGAAAAGCAAATGCAGCAATCTAATTAATATTAGTCGGGCTATACGCTGCAATCTTTTGTATCCTTCGACTACGCTTGGATGACACAAAAGGATTTTCACTGCTATCCCGTTTAGCTTAGGTAGGGATTTGCTACTATTTAGGGCTGGAACCTGCCAAGAACCAATTACTTTGTTAAATAAACACGATTGATAGCGATAGCTCTTAAGCTGAAAGCGAAAGACTAAAGCAGAAAGCGGGACTGCATTACCCAAAACTACTGCCCTTGTTTTTCAAAAACTTACAACTTATTACTTAAAACTTCTCACTTTATAGCACTAATCTTAGCTACAACAACTGTAATTAATAAACCAAAACAGCCAATAACTGCATAAGAATAACGCAAACTAGACAAGGCAGAAATGTAACCAATTAATGGCGGTCCCATTAAAAAACCAAAATAACTCACACCAGAAACCATTGCCAATGCAATACCTGGTGAAACTTTGGTGTTAGTACCGGCAATGCTATAAACCATTGGCACAATACCCGAAACACCAATACCAACCATCATAAAACCAATAGTTGCTGGAACGAGATAAGGAAAAAGTACTGATAAAAACATACCTACAGAGATGATAACACCACTAACTTGTAGTGATCTTTTTCTGCCGTAACTAGCAATTATTTTATCGCCTAAAAATCTTCCTGTTGCCATCATAATCATAAAAGAGGTATATCCTAAAATTACAAGTGCATGCGGCGCTTTTACAATTTCTTTAAAATAGATACCACTCCAATCGAACATTGCTCCTTCTGTTGCCATGCTACAGAAACCAATGATACCAAGTTGAACAAGTACACCTTGGGGTTTTGTAAACAGTTTTGGTTTTTGAGTAAACGTTGGTTTTTGACCGCCAAGTAAAAAACGATAGTTGATGCAAATGTGCACCCAAGCCAACAATGCTATAATGCAGAAATGAATATAAGGTGTTAGATGCAAGTTAATCATTAACAAACCAACCAATGCCCCAGAAAAGCCTCCAACACTCCAAGCGCCATGAAAGGAGGTCATGATAGGTTTGCCATAATAGCTCTCACCTGCTACCCCCTGTGTATTTAAAGCAATATTACAGATGTTACCAGAAATCCCTAATAGGAAAAGAAATATAGCCAATTGCCATCCTTCGGTTGCTAGCCCTAAAATAGTTAATGCCAAAGCATAAAGTGGTGCGCCAATGGTAAGCATTCTTCTACTTCCGAAAATGGTAGTTAACCTTCCAGACACTGGCATGGTTAACAATTGTCCTAAAGGCAATGCCAATAAAATACTACCTAAAGCAGCATCAGAAAGTTGCAGGGTTGATTTTAAATCTGGTATTCTGCTCGCCCAAGATGCAAAGACAACACCTTGACCAAAATAAAATAAAGAGATGGCTAATCGTACTCTTTTTCTACTGTATTTGCTTTCGAAAGTTTTTGGATCTAATGAGGTAAGTATTTCTGACATAATATCATTTCAATGTGGGGCGTTACAAATTTGCCAAAATTTGTAATGAAAAACGATTGCTTTAGGCTAAAGCCGATCACTGTATTGATCGGCCAATTTCTTGTACAAAGCCATGAAAGTTTATTTTCTTTTGGCGACCCCCTAAACGTACAATAATTACTTTGTTTTTTGGGTTAACATAAACAGATTGATGAAACATACCTTGAGCTTTAAAGTCATAAACTTTTTTGGCGTAAAAATACCTGCCATCAGGGCTTTTCTCTACAGGATAAGTTAACTCTTCTTTTTTAAGCTGGTTTACAGCACTTATTGAATCTTTAAAATACCGATAGTCTCTAGTTGCCCAAAACTGGTTTTTGTATCTCTTTTTAGTTAACGAATCTGGGTTGGTAGTAGCATCTACCCATTGCTTAGAAATAATTTGCTTGCCTTCCCAATTACCCCCATTTAAATAAAGCCTGCCTATTTTAGCAAAATCTAATGCAGTAGCATTGATGCAGCAGAAAGCTTTGATATAGCCTTTATTATCCAAACTCCAAAGGGCATCGCTCTCTGCTCCCATAGGTTTCCATAAATTTTCTTGCAATAGAGTCTGAACACTTTTACCAGTTACCTTTTCAAGGATCATAGCTAATATTTGTGTATTAATGCTTTGATACTCAAAAACAGTATTTGGTTCATTTTTCATCTTTAATTTGCTTACCATTTTTTTTAAATCTGCACCATAATAACTACGTACAATTTTAGAAAAGGGGTTAAACGAACGCTCATTAAAATCAAAACCACTTCTCATATCAAGCACATGTTGAATAGTTAATCGGTTAAAGCGTTCATCATTTTTAGCAAGCTCTGGCAAATACTTAATTACCAGTTCATTTGTTGATTGTATTTGTTTACGATCTACAGCGATACCAGTTAGCGTACCAACAAAAGATTTAGCCATAGAAAAACTAGGCTGTTTATTAGCTAAGGTATTGTTAGCCGAAAGGTATTGATATATGATCGTATCATTCTTAATAACAAGAAAAACATTAGTTTTTGTATTTCTTAAGGAAGTATCAATCCGTGTTTTTAACCCAGCATAAGTTTGATTTGGATAATTATTTTTGAACCTAAAAGGCACAGTCGATTTTTCGATAGTAACATTATTAAATCTTGCACTATCTCTTGCATCAGGCACTAAATATTGAATAGATTTAAGGGGTACACATGCAGCTAAAAAAAATACCAGCGCTGTTAAAACAAGAATGTATTTCTTCATGGTTAATAATTACAATTTTGAATAGCTGGTGTTTTAACAATTTGATGCATATATTTATTTGAGGGAGAAATATAAAGAAGTGCAAAGTTCCTTAAATCTATCGGCAAAAGAAAGGTGCTTTTATCATTTATATCTAATTATTAGGCTTTCGTATGTGAAGAGCGATTGCATCCTGTGCTCGATGAAGTGTCGAAGGATATTTTTGTTAAGTTTAGCTTTAGTGTCTTCGACTACGCTCAGACTGACAATGAAAACAAAAGAGCCAGTAATTGCTTACTGGCTCTTTTTATTAAATATATCTTCCGGACTTTATCGACTCTCGGTCTTCAAACAGTCTTATTACAATTTATCAGGCTGATAAAATCTTACTGTACCATCTCCCTCATTAGAAACTATCAGCATGCTTTTACCATTAGGACTGTCTTTTGATTTAACAAACATTAAGCCTTCTGGTGCATCGCCAGTGGCAAATAACTGTACAAATTCTGGCTTTGAAGGAATACTGATGTCATAAGTAGCAATCATATCTACTCTTTCCATACCAATAAAAGCTAATGTTCTTCCATTTACTTTGGCAACGGTAACGCTTTCTACTTCTACACCTTTATTGTCAGAACGGTCATCATCATACTTACCTGCATTAATTACTCTTTGCTCTAAATCTTTACCAATGTTTGCAACTAAAATACCTGAAGTGGCATTGATGATGCTCAAGCTTCTTCCTCCTGGGGCATAAAGTTCTTGGAAAATTTTATTACTTCCAGTACCAGTAAATCCTATGGTATTAGTAACTGTTAAACGACCTAGATTTTCATCCTTCTGTAAAGTTGCAGCATTAGGAAATTTAATGGGATCCAAAATAAGATTTTTTACACGAGCCTCTTCTTTAGCATCAGGGTTGGTATAATCTTCTCTAGTATCTCCCTCATTGGCTAAAGCCAAGTAATTGTTATCGTTAACTGAAAAGTAAGAAACCGCATCTGGCAGATAAAAAGCCTTAATTGGCCAAGTACCTAATTTTTGTTGTTTGTCATCTTTATCGCTTACATCCCAAGCGTTATCTGCAAGACTGATGTCTCTAACACCCAAAGGCATTATTTTAGTGATGTTTGCAGCTAAAATATCAACTTCTGCCACACCGTTGTTTTCTTGTAAAGTAACATAAGCTTTCTTTGAATCATTGCTTATAGCAATATATTCTGGTTCAATATCTTGTGCGAAAGTAGCGTTTAAACCATAAATTCTGAATCCTCCAGCCATTAGTGCAGCTTTTGATGTTTCAAATTTCTTAAAATCCAATGTCTTAACTTCATAATTGTTTTTAACGTTTATGATCGAGATAGTTCCCTCTGGATCGATAGTGTAAGCCAAGTTAGGCTCTCCTTCGTTTGCAGAAATGATATAATTACCATCTGGACTAAAAGTTACCATATCTGGCATAGCGCCTACAGTAATTTTCTTTACCTCTGATAAATCTGATGTTTTTAAAACTATGATATCTCCATTAGATTGAGGTGTAACACCATTTAAAGCAATTGCCAATAAGCCATTACTAACAGCCACACTGTTTATGCCTATATTATTTGCGTACGTTAATGTTTTTAATTTGGTTACTGTTGGATAGGCACTTAAATCTACTACATCAACCTTTGTTCCACCATCATTACTTACTACAAATAATTTTTTTGTAGATGGATCATAAGCAGAAATTTCTGATGCAAATTCTCCGCCTAGATCAATCGTTGCAACTTCTTTAAAGCTATCAATCTTTTCCGGCACAAAAGCTTCTGTTTCTTCATTAATAGGAGTTAATGGGTTGTTTTTTTTACAAGCTCCAAAAGCAATTGCAAAAAAAGCAAGAGCAGTAAATAGTTTTGTTTTCAGGGTCATTTTTTATCTGTTTATTTAAACGCAAAAATATTCCCCATTACTCAAACCTATATTTGCTATAAGTTATCTTTATATTAATTTTTGAATGTAGAGAAGAGACTATGTAAAAATGATTTTCATGATTTAGTAGTTGAGTAATTTGAAGGTCGTCATACCCAACTTCCCGAAGTAAATTCGGGACAAGTTAATTGGATATCTTAATGCGGTTGTTATTATACCTTTTTTTTATACGCTTTAAGATTCCAGCTTTTGCGGGAATGACGCGATGACGAATAGACTTGCGCCCATAAAACTTTACAAGAGAGGATTGAATAAAAGCAAAAAGCCAGTAATTACTTACTGGCTCTTAATATATCTTCCGGAATTTCGGACTTCTTAACTTTCTGACTCTCTCTATATATGTATCGCTCTATTTTCAGTAGCAGCCATTGCAGCTTCTTTTAAAGCTTCTGTATAAGTTGGGTGAGCGTGGCAAATTCTTGCAATATCTTCGGCAGATGCACGGAATTCCATTGCAACAACAGCTTCAGCAATCATATCTGCAGCACGTGGACCAATCATGTGTACGCCTAAAACTTCATCCGTTTTTTCATCTGCCAATACTTTAACAAAACCATCGGTATCCATACTGGCTTTTGCTCTTCCACTTGCTTTGAAAGGGAATGAACCAGTCTTATATTTTACACCAGCAGTTTTCAATTGTTCTTCCGTTTGTCCAACAGAAGCAACTTCTGGCCAAGTATAAACCACACCAGGAATTAAGTTATAGTTAATATGTGGTTTTTGTCCTGCGATAGTTTCTGCTACATAAATACCTTCATCTTCTGCTTTGTGTGCTAACATTGCACCAGTAATTACATCGCCAATGGCATAAACACCCGGAACCGAAGTTTCTAAATGTGCATTTACTGGAATCTTCTTACCTCTTTCTTCTAGCGTGATTCCAATTTTATCTAAACCTAAACCTTCACTATAAGCTGTTCTACCAACTGCAACTATACAGTAATCGGCTTCGAACTTAACAGCTTCACCTTTGGCATTATCTGCAGTAACTGTTACCGTTTTACCTTTAGTTGTTGCGCCGGTAACTTTGTGCCCCATAAAGAATTCCATGCCTAAAGATTTTTTTAGCACACGCTGTAATTCTTTACCTAAACCAGCATCCATTGTAGCAATGATAGATGGCATAAACTCAATTACAGAAACTTTTGTTCCTAAACGAGCGTAAACAGAGCCTAACTCTAAACCAATTACGCCACCCCCTATTACCACCATTGTTTTAGGCACTTCTTTAATATTTAAAGCTTCAGTAGAAGTGATGATCCTTTTTTTATCAATTGGTAAAAAAGGTAAGGCAGTAGGCTTAGAACCTGTAGCTATGATTACATTTTTAGCAGAAAGTGTTTCTGTAGATCCATCAGCTTTAGTAACTAAAATGGTGTTTTTATCTACAAATGAACCAAGGCCTTCAAACGTATCGATTTTATTTTTCTTGAATAAATAAGTGATACCAGCAGTATTTTGTGAAACAACATCATCTTTGCGAGCTATCATCTGCTTCATGTCAACTTTTAAATCTTTTAAATTGATGCCATGAGTTGTAAAAGTATGTGCTGCATTATGAAAATGCTCAGATGAATCTAACAAAGCTTTTGAGGGAATACAACCTACATTTAAGCAAGTTCCGCCATAAGTTTTATATTTTTCGATCACTGCTGTTTTCAATCCTAATTGTGCACAGCGAATGGCACCTACATAACCGCCCGGACCCGAGCCAATAACAACTACATCGTATTGCATATCTTTTTAAAATTTTATGAGGCTAAGTTACGGATTACCTTGGAAAGTAGAAATGTTAGAATGTTGTAAAGTTGTAAAGTTCAATGGGGGATTGTTGGATTGTTATATTGCTAGATTGTTGAAATCAATCGAATATGCAATACACACATCTTAATATGCTATTCTATCACAATCTTGATACTTCTTACTAAATACCTGTACTAGTTAATATATTTATGCTTTGTAAAAATCCCATAAAATTATGAAGCGTTTTATACTTTCTATTGTCTTATTATTTTCAGTTTTCATAGCATATGCCCAAGAGACAGATTCTGCTTATGTAAGAAGTCATTACACTAAAATCGAAAGGCAAATTGCCATGCGTGATGGAGCGAAATTATTTACTTCCATTTATATCCCAAAAGATCAGACTAAAAAATATCCTTTTTTAATTACACGAACACCCTATACAGTTTCGCCATACGGTGAGGATAAATATAAAATGAGTTTAGGTACTTTTCCTGCGCTAATGAAAGAAGGATTTATTTTCGTTTACCAAGATGTGCGTGGCAGATGGATGAGTGAGGGAACTTTCGAAGACGTTAGGCCGCAGACTACACAAAAGGGAAATAAAGCAATAGATGAAAGTACAGATACTTATGACACTATAGATTGGTTGGTTAAAAATATTCCGAACAACAATAACAAAGCTGGTATTTCTGGAATTTCTTATCCTGGATTTTACTCAACTACGTCTTTACCTAATTCACACCCAGCTTTAAAAGCTGTTTCTCCGCAAGCACCAGTTACAGATTGGTTTATGGGAGATGATTTCCACCATCGTGGTGTACTATTTTTAAACGATGCTTTTAGCTTCATGAGAAGTTTTGGTGTTCCACGACCTAAACCTATTACACCAGATAAAGCGCCAAAACCATTAGAATTTCCTATAAAAGATAATTATCGTTTCTATTTAGAAGCGGGCTCTGTGAGAAATTTAAAGGAAAAATATTTTGCAGATAGCATTAAATTTTGGAATGATTTATTTAAACACCCAAACCTAGATACTTTTTGGAAAGCAAGATTAATATTACCCCACTTAACTAATGTAAAACCTGCTGTAATGGTAGTTGGTGGCTTTTTTGATGCAGAAGATGCCTATGGTACTTTTGCTACTTATAAAGCCATTGAAAAACAAAATCCAAATGCCAACAATATTTTGGTAGCCGGACCTTGGTATCATGGTGGTTGGGTTCGTAGTGGTGGCAACAGTTTCGGAGATATAGAATTTGGTCAGCCGACAAGTACTTATTACCAAGAAAATTTTGAGTTGCCATTTTTCAAATTTTACTTAAAAGGTGAAGGGGATTTTAATGTTGCCGAAGCAAATATTTTTGTAACCGGTAGTAATGAGTGGAAGAAGTTTAAAACTTGGCCACCCGCAGAAACAGAAAGCAGAAATTTATATTTACAACCTAGCGGGAAGTTGGCATTTACAAAGGTTGGCAGAACCGATAGTTGGGATGAATATGTAAGTGACCCAAATGCTCCAGTTCCTTATCAGGATGGTGTGCAAGACAGAAGAACACGGGAATACATGATAGACGACCAACGCTTTGCTGCTCGCAGACCAGATGTAAAAGTTTATCAAACAGATGTTTTAACTGAAGACATTACGCTAACCGGACCAGTTTTGGCAAACCTTGTAGTTTCTACTACAGGTACAGACGCTGATTATGTTGTAAAACTGATTGATGTTTATCCAGAAAATGCGCCCAATCCAGTTCCAAACCCTAAAAATTTAATTATGGGTGGATACCAAATGTTGGTTCGTGGTGAAATTATGCGTGGAAAGTACCGCAATAGTTTCGAAAAACCAGAAGCATTTGTGCCAGGAGCAATTACAAAAGTTAATTATCCTTTGCCAGATGTTGCCCATACCTTTAAAAAAGGTCACAAGATTATGATTCAAATTCAGAATTCGTGGTTCCCATTGGCAGATAGAAACCCTCAAAAATTCATGGATATTTATCAGGCCTTACCAGCAGATTTTCAAAAGGCTACACACAGAATTTACCACGATACATTTAACAGTTCATTTATAACCGTAAATGTTTTAAAACCATAAACAATCTTATGAAGAAGTTAATTCTCCCAATTTTTTTAATTCTATTATTTAGTTACCAGTCCAAAGCCCAGCTTGGTGTGGCTAAAAAAGAATACAATAGAGCAGATAGCTTAAGGGGGATGTTAACCCCTTTGCGTACTTGCTACGATATTAATTATTACCATTTAGATGTTAAAATTAATATGGATCACAAATCTGTAAGTGGTAGTAATGAATTTGCTTTTACAGCTACACAAGATTTTACAAA
The DNA here is from genome assembly GCF_005116505.1 of Pedobacter polaris. Taxonomy (GTDB): domain Bacteria; phylum Bacteroidota; class Bacteroidia; order Sphingobacteriales; family Sphingobacteriaceae; genus Pedobacter; species Pedobacter polaris. The sequence continues at coordinate 1,426,970 of NZ_SWBR01000001.1, read as the reverse complement.
ACTGCAATTCGATTTATTTGCAAACTTGAAAATAGATAAAATTCTTTATAAGGGAGCAGAGGTTCCATACACTCGCGAATTTGGTGCTGTATTTGTAACTTTCCCAAAAACCATTAAAAAAGGAACTAAGGATCGTTTCACGGTTTGGTATAATGGTAATCCACCAATTGCCCGCAACCCTCCTTGGGATGGTGGCTTTATCTTCAAAAAGGATAAATCTGGTAATCCATTTGTGTCGGTTGCTTGTCAAGGCTTAGGTGCTAGTGTTTGGTGGCCAACTAAAGACCATCAAAGTGATGAGGTAGACAGCATGCTGATCAGCATTTCTGTTCCAAAAGATTTAGATGAGGTTTCTAATGGGCGTCTGCGGAGCATAGTAGATAAACCAGATGGATATAGACAACACAATTGGTTTATTGGCAATCCAATCAATAACTATACAGTTTCATTTTACATTGGTAAATATTCACATTGGACGGATACTTACAATGGAGAAAAAGGTCCTTTAACTTTAGATTTTTGGTCGTTAAAAGAAGATAGCGCAAAAGCTCGCCCACATTGGGATGCAGATGTAAAACCTATGCTAGAGTCATTTGAGCACTGGTTTGGCCCCTATCCTTGGTATAAAGATGGTTACAAATTAGTTCAGGCTCCCCATTTGGGCATGGAGCACCAAAGTGCTGTGGCTTATGGTAATCAATTCAAAAAAGGGTATTTAGGTGGGGACATGTCAGGTAGTGGTTATGGCTTAAAATGGGATTACATTACAGTACATGAGAGCGGTCACGAATGGTTTGCCAATAACATAACTACAAAAGACATTGCAGACATGTGGGTGCATGAGGGTTTCACCACCTATTCTGAAGTCTTATTCACAGAATCTACCCAAGGTAAAAAAGCAGGAGAAGCTTATTTAATTGGGTTGCGTGGGAATATTACCAATCGTACTCCGATTATTGGGTCTTATAATGTAAACAAGGAAGGTAGCCCAGACATGTATCCTAAAGGAGCAAATATGATTCACACTATTCGCCAATTGATCAATAATGATGAGAAATTTAGAGAAATACTAAGGGGTTTAAACAAGGTATTTTATCATAAAACTACTACTTCTGCAGAAGTTGAAGCTTATATTGCTAAACAAAGTGGTTTAAAATTAGACAAAGTATTCGATCAATACCTACGCTATTCCAAAATACCAGTATTAGAATATAAAATCAATAATGGTGTATTATCTTATCGGTGGATAACTGATGTAACAGGATTTGATATGCCTGTTAAAGTTTCATTAAAAGCAGGTGAATATACCTTGATTAAACCAACTAATGATTGGAAGACCACTAAAGTTGATGCCTCTGTAACTATGGATAGTTTTAATACAGAGCCTAACTTTTATGTTAAGGTGAAGAAGGGAGAGTAATAATTTTTGTCATTCAGAGCGCAGCGAAGAATCTCTAAGGTAAACTCCTTTTAATAAAATAGATTATGAGATTCCTCCAAAGTCGGAATGACAAACTTTTTTTTACCACCATGCAACTTTTCACCCACAACCATCGTCTTATAAGAAAAACAATAAAACCATGAAGAAATTATTCCTATCATTTAGTCTTATTTTGGTTCTTACTTCTTTGAGCCTTCAATCTGTTTTGGCATCAGATCCAATTATTATTGGTCTATCTAAATTTAAAAAAGAAGATAGAGATGTGAAAAATTTTAGTGGTGTTGCTGCTGGCGGCCCTATTAATGTTGTAATTACATTAGGAAGCACTGAGGGTTTAAGATTTGAAGGTGATGCAGATGCTATTGCTACTTTAATTACAGAAGTAAAAGGTAATATATTAATCATTAGACCTCAAAATAGTTGGACTAGCTGGGCCAGAAAATATGAAAATAAAAAAATCATAGCTTATGTTTCTGCAAAAACAATTAAAAGCCTAACCATGAGTGGTAATGGGCATATGAGTGTAACTGGCAAAATTAAAGAAAATTCTTTAGCGACAACTTTAAGTGGCTCAGGTAGTATTTCTGCAGGTGCAGATGTAAACAACTTTACAGGCGTTATTAGTGGCTCTGGAAATTTAAACATCTCTGGCAGTGCTGATGATGCTACGATTACCATCAGCGGTTCTGGAAGTTTTACCAAAAAAGGTTTTTCTGTAGGTTCAATGTCTTCAGTAATTAGCGGCTCAGGTTCTGTATATGTTAATGCAGAAGACCACATCAATGCTGTGGTTAGTGGCTCAGGAAGCATCAATTACAGTGGAAATGCTACTGTTGAGCAAAGAGTATCTGGTTCTGGCCGAGTAAGAAAAATATAAACGCTTTTAACACACACAAAAAGCTCAAGCTCTTCGATATTATTCGAGGGGCTTTTTTTTGTCATACGTGTGCCGATTTCATCGGTAGCCTGCTAGGAATCCAATTCAATAAGTTTTGGCTGATTATCACTCAAACTTATTCTATAAGGTTCGCAAGGTACGTCATACCCAACTTGATTGGGTATCTTAATGCGATAGAAATCTAATTTAAGTTGCTTGACACTTTACGATTCCCGTTTTCACGGGAATGACGGAATATGGCTCCATCTAAATCACTAAAACCTTGTATATAAAGCTAATTGAGCAACCCGATTTGATGTATTTATAGTTTTTCCATTGCTATACTGATTTAAGTAACCAACCTCTAAATCAAGCTTTTTAGAAAAACGATAACCCCCTGCAATGTAAAATCTGTTTTGATCGAACAAACTATCATTTAACAATTCCTTGTTTTGAATATTTAGAAAAACTTCATTTTGTAAAGCAACAAATGCACCCTTATCAAACACCCCTACTTTTCCTTGCAAAGGCAACATTAATCTAAAGAAATAGCGAAAGCGTTGCGCAAATATATCGTTTCCATTTGCCTGCTCTATAAAACGTTGTTCCACTCGCCCTCTATGGGTTATAAAACTAGATTTAAGTTTATGAGTGAAGATATATTGTTCCCATATTCTATGCTCATTGGTGTTGATATCTGGAGCACCAAATGTTTCGGTTTTGGTTGTAGCTAATAAGTAACCAATAGTTGCATTATTTCTATTATTGATATAATAAGTTATCCCTGGTCTAATTAAAACGTTTCTCAAATAAGACCAATTATCCGCAGATCGAGCTTGTAAATCAAAATGTATTCCCCATTTTTCACTCAATTTAGTGCTATTTAAAATAAATAGCCAACCAGAGTTTTGGATTTGCGTTTGTGCTGATATTTTTCCTATTGCCATAAAAAGCAATATCGTAAGTGCTAGTTTTTTCATCAAATGTTTTTAATTTTTTTTGTCATTCTGAGCGTAGCTAAGAATCTCGAATATTACTTTCCTTTTGTGTATTCCAACTATGAGATTCCTCCGAAGTCGGAATGACAAAACTGGGAGTTTATATTTGTGATATCAAAAAAAAGCCCCAATGCATAAACATTAGGGCTAAATATTTAGTGTAAATTATATACCTAATAATAATCTAGCAGGATCTTCTAGCAATTGTTTAACACGTACTAAGAATCCAACTGATTCACGTCCATCGATAATTCTATGATCATAAGATAAAGCGATATACATCATTGGGCGAATAACAACTTCTTTATTTTCAGCGATTGGACGCTCAATAATATTGTGCATTCCTAAAATTGCAGATTGAGGAGCATTGATAATCGGCGTAGACATCATAGAACCAAAAACACCACCGTTTGTGATTGTAAATGTTCCACCTGTCATTTCTTCTATGGTCAATTTGCTATCTCTTGCTTTAGTTGCCAATTCGATAACTGTTTTTTCAATTTGAGCCAAAGTCATGCTTTCTGCATTTCTTATAATTGGCACTACTAATCCCTTTGGAGCAGAAACTGCTATAGATACATCTACAAAATCGTTATACACAACTTCTTCAGCTTCTATACGAGCGTTTACAGCCGGAAAATCTTTTGCTGCCTCACAAACCGCTTTGGTAAAGAAACTCATAAACCCTAAGCCTACACCATACTTCTCTTTAAATTGATCTTTATATTTAGCTCTTAAATCCATGATCGGTTTCATGTTTACCTCATTAAATGTGGTTAACATGGCCGTTTCATTTTTAACTGTTACCAAACGTTTAGCTACCGTTTTACGTAATGGAGACATTTTCTCTCTACGTTCGCCTCTTGAGCCAGCAACAATTGGAGCAGATGCAGCTTTTGGCGCTTCAACTTTCGGACTTCCTGGCTTCGAACTTTCGGACTTTAAAGCATCATCTTTAGTAATTCTACCATCAACACCTGTTCCTTTTACCGAACCTGCATCAACACCTTTTTCTGCCAAGATTTTAGCAGCTGAAGGAGAGGGAGTACCTGTAGCATAGCTTTCGCTAGGCTTTTCTGCAACTGGGGCGTTAACTTTATCAGCCACGGGAGCTGAAGCTGTTTCTGCTTTTGGGCTTTCTGACGTCGGGCTTCCTGCTCCTTCTTCAATAGAACAAACTACTGCACCTATTGGTAAAGTATCACCTTCGCTAGCTACAATTTTTAAAGTCCCTGCTTTTTCAGCGGTTAATTCGAAAGTTGCTTTATCAGACTCTAGTTCTGCAATGATTTCGTCCATTTCAACAAAATCTCCATCGTTTTTAACCCAACGAGATAAAACTACTTCTGTAATCGATTCGCCAACTGGCGGAACTTTGATTTCTAAACCCATGATAAAATTATATTTTTTTGTTTGGCGTATTGCGTAAAACGTCTAGCGTAATTGCACGCGGGGCAATTACGATTAGCGCTAGTCTATATTAACTAATTTTTTTGTTGCTTTTTTTACAATCTCTTTTACTTTTTCAGTTACAGGAACATCAAAGGCAGTAGATACAATGTAAGCTTGTTGATTGGCATGTTGTTTAGCATAACCGGTTGCTGTACTGCTACTTTCTTTTCTTGAAATCACATCCATTTGGCTAAATGAAGTTTTTCTCAACCTACGTAACAAGTATGGCCAAGCGCCCATATTCTCAGGTTCTTCTTGTACCCAAACTGCATCCTTAGCATTTTTATATCGTTTGTATACTGCTTCCATTTGGTCAACAGGAGTTGGATACAATTGTTCAACTCGTACCAAGGCTACATCTCCTTTTTGGTTGGCTTTCTGAGTTTCCAATAAATCGTAATAAATTTTACCGCTACAGAAAACTACTCGTTTAACATCAGCAGGTTTAACATTTACATCATCAATAACCTCTTTAAATTTACCATCGGTAAAATCTGCTAATGGACTAACACAAAGTGGATGACGCAATAAACTCTTAGGGCTAAATACCACTAAAGGTTTACGGAAATCGCGTTTAAATTGACGACGTAGGGCGTGAAAGAAGTTTGCTGGTGTTGTGCAATTGGTTATTTGCATGTTATAATCAGCACAAAGCTCCATGAAACGTTCAATACGTGCAGAAGAATGCTCTGGACCCTGACCTTCATAACCGTGTGGCAATAACATTACTAAACCATTTTCTCTTTGCCATTTAGTTTCTGCACTAGCAATATATTGGTCAACTACAATTTGAGCTCCATTAAAGAAATCTCCAAATTGTGCTTCCCAAATCGTTAATGCATTTGGATTTGCCATTGCATAACCATATTCAAATCCTAAAACACCATATTCTGATAAGTGAGAATTGTAAATATCAAATTGTGCTTGTTGACCTGAAATATTAGCTAATGGAATATATTCTTCTTCGCTATCTTCTAAAGTTAATACTGCGTGGCGATGAGAGAAAGTTCCTCTTTTCACATCTTGTCCACTTAAACGAACTCTTTTACCTTCAGCTAATAAAGTTCCGTAAGCCAATTGTTCACCCATTGCCCAGTCAAAAACATGAGAAGTGGTTGCCATTTTATTACGCTCATCAAATAATTTTTCAATTTTTTTGAAGAATTTTTTATCTGCTGGTAAAGTAGAAATACGTTTTGCTACCTCTAGTAAAGTTGTTTTTTTAACAGATGTATCTGGAGAAACGTCGAAATCTTTTGCTGTAGCCAAACGCATATCTGCCCAGGCTCCACCAAATTTAACATCAGCGTAAGTTGATGTTATTTCTTTAGCTTCGTTTAAACGTTCTTGTAAAATACCTTTAAACTGCTTCTCCATCTCTTTAGCCAAACCAGCTTCTAGTTCACCAGTTTTAGTTAATTTATCAATATAAATATCACGCGGATTAGCATGTTTTTCTATCGCTTTGTACAACAATGGTTGTGTGAATTTTGGCTCATCAGCTTCATTGTGACCAAATCTGCGATAGCATAAAATATCAATAAACACATCATTTTTATATTTCTGACGGTACTCCATCGCTAAATTAATAGCATATACTAAAGCCTCTACATCATCTCCATTTACGTGGAAAACTGGAGATAAAGTAACTTTAGCAATATCTGTACAATAAGTACTTGAACGAGCATCTTTGTAATTCGTAGTGAAACCAATTTGATTGTTAATTATCAAGTGGATAGTGCCACCAGTTTTATAACCTTCTAAACCAGCCATTTGTATCACTTCATACACTATACCTTGTCCAGCAACAGAAGCATCACCATGAATTAAAATTGGTGCTAAACGATTGTTATCACCAGCATATTTAAAATCAATTTTCGAACGAGACATTCCTTCAACCACGCCATTTACTGTTTCTAAATGAGATGGATTAGGGCATAAGCTTAAGTGAACGCTCTTACCAGCATTTGTAGTTATGTCTGTTGAATAACCTAAGTGGTATTTAACATCCCCACCAAATGGAGACTCCGCACTGTAACCCTTACCTTCAAATTCTGCAAAAATATCTTTGTATGTTTTTTGCATGATATTGGCAAGCACATTTAAACGGCCGCGATGGGCCATTCCTATAACAAACTCTTCAATACCTAACTCAGAACCTTTTTCAATTACTGAATCTAAGGCAGGGATCAACGCCTCCGCACCCTCTAAAGAGAAACGTTTTTGTCCTAAAAATTTAGTCCCTAAAAAATTCTCGAAACTTACTGCTTCATTTAATTTAGTAAGAATGCGTTTTTTCTCTTCAATAGAAAACTTAGGCGTATTGCGCTCGCTTTCCATTTTAGTCTGTATCCATTTTAAAACTTCTGGAGTACGTACGTATAAATATTCAGCGCCAATAGAAACACAATAAGTTTGCTCTAAAAAAGCAACTATCTCGCTTAATTTTGCTGGTGTACCAATACCAGTTTCAATTGCCGAATTAAATACAGTATCTAAATCAGCTTTTGATAAACCAAAATTTTCAATTGCTAGCGTTGGTGAGTGTTTACGTCTTTCTCTAACCGGATTTGTTTTAGTAAACAAATGACCACGTTGGCGGTAACCGTTGATTAGATTTAATACGTTTATTTCCTTTAAAAAGTGATCGGGAGTTTCTGGACTCACGTTGGCAGCATCGCCTCCTCTTCCAAAATCAAAGCCTTCAAAAAATTTCTGCCAGCCAAATTCTACTGAATTACGGTCTTCTTTATAGCTCTGATATAATGACTCTATATATTCGGCGTTGGCGCCATTGAGATAAGATAAGTTATCCATTTTGTGTTTTTACGATAAGTATTGCAAAATTAGGATTTTACCTTAAGAAATGGGAATAATATTCAGAATAAAATCAAATAAAAAACGCTTTTTTTAAGAGAATATTAGCGTTACTCTATTTTATTACTTAGAAATATAATTCTCACAGTTTTTAAAATCCTAGTTCTGGGAAAATAATTAAAAATTATGCTCTTAAAGCTTGGGCATAAATTCCCTTTGGATCTACAGCCTTAAGTTGTTTCTCAAAATCAAAACTGTTGGTTAAACGTTGATCATTTCCTACGCCTGCTATATTCGCCCAATTCCCCCAATTACTTGCTGGTGCATAATCGATCAGTTTTTCTTCTAAGTAAGCAGCACCCATCACCCAATTGATATTCAATTCGAAAATTAAATAAGTTGCAACTAATTGCCTTGATGCGTTGTTGATATAACCTGTAGTATTTAATTCCTGCATTATAGAGTCAACCAATGGCTGTCCAGTATTCCCTGTTTTCCAGGCAAGTAATAATTCGCTATCAGTATTACCAACTTGTGTACCGTTTACCTTAAACCCTTCTGGCTTAAAAAAAGTATTCCGATATTTCTTAAACATGAAGCGATAATAATCTCTCCATAAAAGACCAACAACAATCTGATTAAAATAAGGCTTTAATCCATAATTCGCTTCTGCCTCCTTCATCTTCCAATACACCTCTCGCGGCGACAAACAGCCTAGCGCTAGCCAAGGAGACAATTTAGATACAATTTCATTCTTTTTTAAAGATGCATTAGCTAAGGCCATCCCCTCTCCAGTATGCAAGAAATTATGAAGGTGTTTTAATGCTTCTTCTTCTCCCCCCTTAAATTCAGAATTTTGAGGTAAATCGGTTAGATCTTCGTTTACTACCAAGTCACTCAATTCTGGTAAAAAACCCCAGTCTTCTACCTTTACAAAATTGATAGTTTCTGGTATTAAGAAACAAGGTTTTACAATAGCATCTCTTTCTGTTTTCTTTTTAAATTGCGCAAAAACATCTGGGATATCCTTAATTGGGAAAGGTAAATCTTCTTTATTATATAGTGTGTGGCCAATAAAATGTTTTAAGTTTACTTTTTGCTTCCAAAGTAAATCTTCAACATAGGTAGAAATTTCTGTTTCTTCGCTTGCAACCTCCCTATGGTGATAAACTTCAGCAATATCATATTTATTTACTAGGTCAGGCAAGATATCTTCTGGTCTTCCTTTTATGATTAAAATATCCCCTCCCAAATTTTGGAAAGACTTACGTAAATCTTGAACACTTTCTAATAAAAACTTTGTGCGAATTGCCCCAGTTTTGATAGTTTGATAGCGGGTAAGCTCAAATTGACGCGGATCGAAACAATAAACAGGCAAAATTTCATCAGATTTAGTAATGGCTTCTACCAGCATTTCGTTATCATGCAGACGTAAATCATTCCTAAACCAAACTAAAATCTTCTTGCTCATATCCGTAGCCATTTATATTGGGTTGCAATATCCGCATTTTTAAGCAAATACCCTTTTAAACATCCTATTTTTTACATACGGTTAACACATTTTAAACATAATGTTCATAATTGATTATGATTTTGTACTCTAAACTATAAAAATGTTGACACAATAACTTAAAGTAAATAGCTATCTTGCTTCAATCAAAACCAAAATTAGAATTAAGGGTTTTTAGGGTATGTCGAAAAAAATTTTAATAACCGGAGCCACGGGTTTAGTTGGCAGGAAACTTATTTCTGCATTACAAGCATTAGGACATGAGATTGCTATATTAACTAGAAAGCAAATAGCTATTGATGGTGTTAAGGTTTACTTATGGGATGTTTACAACCAAACAATGGATGTAAATGCATTGAATGGAATAGACACAGTTATCCATTTAGCGGGAGAAGGCATTGCAGATAAAAAATGGACAGATAAACGAAAAAAGCAAATCATTGATAGTCGTGTTCTTTCTGCGAAACTACTATACAAAACCATACAAGAAACAAAAACACAGGTAAAATCCTTCATTTCTGCATCTGCCGTAGGCTATTATGGCGATAGAGGGGATGAGATTTTAACAGAAAATAGTAATAGCGGCACTGGATTTCTATCTGAATGCTGTATGAAATGGGAAGATGCGGCCAATGAAGGCTTAGTACTTGGTATTCGAGTTGTTAAAATAAGAATTGGCTTAGTTTTGAGCAAAAACGATGGCGCATTAGCAGCAATGGCAAAACCAATTAAATTCTTTGTGGGCGCTCCATTAGGTAGCGGTAAGCAATGGATGCCGTGGATCCATATAGATGACATTATACAAATCTTTATAAAGGCAGTTGAAGATAAGGAGATGGCTGGTGCTTATAATGCCTCTGCTCCATTTCCTGTTACTAATAAATTATTAACCTATAGAATAGCCCAAAGATTAAATAGACCTGTTTGGCCAATTCATGTTCCTAAATTTGCTTTAAAATCTTTAATGGGTGAAATGTGTATTTTACCATTAATGAGTAACAACACAATGGTGCAAAAGCTTTTAAATACAGGCTACAAATTTAGTTATGTTAACCTTGATGAAGCTTTAGATTCGATCTATAATAAATGAAACAACCCATTAGTATCTGTTGGCTAAGAAGAGATTTAAGATTAGAAGATAATGCTGCTCTTTATCATGCGTTAAAAGGCTCATATCCTGTTTTATTACTTTTCATCTTCGACAAAAAAATTCTAGAAAAACTCCAAAATAAAACTGATGCAAGAGTTACTTTCATTTATAAAACATTAAAAAAATTACAGGAAAAATTAAGTAAAAACCATTCTTCTATCATCGTAAAATACGGTACTCCAGAAAATGTATGGGGCGAAATTCTGCACCAATACCAAATAAAGGCTGTATATACCAATCATGATTATGAGCCGTATGCAACTAAAAGAGACGATAATCTAGCGGAGTTCTTAAGAAGCGAAGAAATAGATTTTTATAGTTTTAAAGACCAGGTAATTTTCGAAAAAAATGAGGTAGTTAAAGCTGATGGGAAGCCCTATACAGTTTTTACACCATATTTTAGAGTTTGGCACAAAATGCTAAATGATTTCTACGTAAAACCTTACCCTTCAGAAAGGTATTTACAAAATCTTCTTCCTACAAAAGAATTACCATTTCCTATGCTTAATGAAATGGGCTTTACAATTTCTGATCTGGAATTTCCTACACTAGACTTTGAGAGGAAGCTAGATTCTTATGAGAAGAAGAGAGATTATCCGGCAGCTGATGCTACTACACACGTTGGATTACACCTAAGATTTGGGACAGTGAGCATTAGAACAGCTGCAAAAAAAGCAATAGCACATAAAGCAGAGAAATGGCTTGCTGAATTGGCTTGGAGAGATTTCTATATGATGATACTTTGGCATTTCCCTCATATCCCAAACAAAGCTTTTAAACCTGCTTATGACAACATTAGATGGAGAAATAATGAAAAAGAATTTGAGGCTTGGTGCGAAGGAAATACAGGATATCCTCTAGTTGATGCTGGGATGAGGCAGCTAAATGAAAGTGGATTTATGCACAATAGAGTAAGAATGGTTGTTGCCAGCTTTCTCTGTAAGCATTTACTAATAGATTGGCGTTGGGGCGAAGCCTACTTTGCAGAAAAACTTTTAGATTATGAGCAAGCAAGCAATGTAGGTGGTTGGCAATGGGCTTGTGGTTCTGGTAACGATGCAGCTCCGTATTTTAGAGTATTTAATCCAGAACTTCAACTTAAAAAATTCGACCCTAAAATGGAATATGTTTTTCGTTGGGCACCAGCTTATAAGCTAACTCTTGCACCGCCTCAAATAGTAGAACATACTTTTGCAAGAGATAGGGTTTTGAAAGAGTATAAAAAGGCTTTAACATAAAAAAGCCATCAATATAAATTGATGGCTTTCAATTTATATTGAAGAATTAGTTTGTTACATCAACCAATTCAATATCAAAATCTAAAACTGAACTGGCAGGAATACTAGTCTGTGCAGCAAGTCCATAACCAAGGTCTGAAGGGATAAAAATTCTTACTTTAGCCCCTTTTTGCATACCTAGCAATACTTTCCATCCTTTAATTAAGCTGGATAATGGTGATTGTAGCGTTGCGTCACCAACTGATTGATCGAATACTGAACCATTCAGCAATCTACCAGCATATTTTACAGTAATAGTTGAAGCAATATCAACTGAGATTCCAGTACCAACTGTTAAAACTTGATAATAAACTCTTGATGGACTTTTGGTGGCAGTAATACCTTTTGCTGCTAAAAAATCTCGTATTAACTTATCATCAATATCAATTTGTGAAGCTTCTGGGTAAATAGTAAGAGTTGAAGAGATAATTTCATTTGATGGAATTGCTCCCGATCCATTTTTACCATACGCTAAATGAGAAGGCAAAATAACACGAACCTTTCCTCCTCTTTTTATCCCGTTTAATGCAATTCTGTAAGGAGGAGGCACCATGTAACCTAAATACGTACCTTCATTGCTATACTGGGCGGTAGTATAGTAACTTGTACCAGACAATGACTGAACGTTTAAGTTAAAGAAAATAGAATCTTTATTAAGGACTACTGTTCCAGTACCTGGATCTAAAACTTGATAATAAAATCCTGATGGATCTTTTGTCATTGTTAAATTATTCTGCTTGATGTAAGCCTGAATTTTTGCATCATCAATACTTTCAATTGATTCATATTCTTTTTTACAAGAATTCAAAAGAACTATCATGCCCAATAAGGCAACAGTATATAATGTAATTTTTTTACGCATTTGTATATTATTGTACATTGATTAAGTCGATTGTAAAATCTAAAACTGCATTTTGGGGAATTCCTGCTCCTGGAGATTCATTTCCGTAAGCTAAAACTGATGGAATAATTAATCGGATTTTACCACCTTTTTTAATCAAAGGAACTCCAATTTTCCAACCTTGAATTAAATTTCCTGCTAATGAAAAAGAAACAGGTGATGTAGATTTATCAAATTCAGACCCATCCAAAAGTTTACCTTGATAATTAACAGTTACCGTATTTGATGTTGTTACCTCATTGCCAGTTCCTGGATTTAAAATCTGATAGTATAACCCTGAGCTATGTTTTACGGCAACAATGCTGTTTTTTGCAATGAAATCTAAAATTAACGCGTCGTCTTTTTTAAGTTGCTCATCTGCATCATAGCTATTTTTTTTGCAAGAAGTTAAGACTCCTACTATTAAAAATAGACCTAATAAAATTTTGGTTTTTAACATAATTGCACAAAAATAAGCTTTTATTGCCGTTAGCACAATTTTTAACCAAATTTAACAATTATGAGAGTCAAAAACTGAAAGACCAAAGATTAAAGCAAGATTGTATCTACACAAATCTTCGCTTTAACCTTCAGCTTTTGTCTTTCAGCTTTCTTAAAAAATATACTTATTCGCTTCTATAATTTGTTGAGCCACATTCTGGCGAGCTTGTTTCACATTAAATGGCTCCATTTTGGTAAACCTACGTAAACCTACTAGCATCATTCTTTGTTCATCTCCTTCCGCAAATGCCCATAAAGCCTCTTTACCCGCTTTTTGAACACCATCAACTGCTTCTACAAAATATATTTTCATCATATCAATCTGCCCCTTACAAGCCTCTTCTCCACGCAATGAAACTAATTTTTCTGTTCTAAGCATAGCTGATTCTGCTACGTAAACATAACTTGCCATATCGGCGATACTCATTAAAATCTCTTGTTCTTTTGATAAGCTCATCATTAACTTTTGAACCGCAGCACCAGCTACCATTAATGTTGCTTTTTTTAGATTTGAGATAATTTTTTTCTCTGCTGCAAACAAGGTTGTGTCTTCTTCTCCAAAATCAGGAATAGACATCAGTTCTGCTGCTACAGCTGTTGCAGGAGTCATTAAATCTAATTCGCCTTTCATGGCACGTTTTAACATCATATCAACTGTTAAAAGTCTATTGATTTCGTTTGTACCTTCAAAAATTCTGTTGATACGTGCATCACGATATGATCTATCCATCGGTGCATCGGCTGAAAAGCCCATTCCACCATAAATTTGAACACCTTCATCTGTTACGTAGTCTAACACCTCTGAGCCCCAAACTTTAAGAATAGCACATTCTACAGCAAATTGCTCGGTAGATTTTAGTTTTGCTTTTCCTGCATCCATTCCACCAGCCACTAATTCATCATAAGCATCATCAATATTTTGTCCTGCTCTATAATTTGCCGACTCTACAGCATAAATTTTAGTTGCCATCTCGGCGATTTTAAATCTGATCGCGCCATATTTAGAAATAGGTCTATCAAATTGAACACGCTCATTTGAGTAATTTACAGCAAGATTCAACACCCCTTTTGAACCACCAATTGCTGCAGCAGCCAATTTAATACGCCCAATATTTAAAATATTTACAGCGATTTTAAATCCATTCTCTCTATCCGAAAGCATGTTTTCAACTGGCACATGGCAATCATTAAAAAATACTTGACGGGTTGATGAACCTTTGATCCCCATTTTATGTTCTTCGGGATTCATGGTAATACCACCAAAATCTTTTTCGACGATAAATGCTGTTAAATTCTTATCATCATCAATTTTTGCAAAAACGATAAAAATATCTGCGAAGCCACCATTGGTAATCCACATTTTTTGCCCGTTGATTACATAGTGTTTTCCATCTTCAGTTAGTTTTGCTTTCGTTTTACCAGAGTTCGCATCAGACCCAGAATTTGGTTCTGTTAAACAGTAAGAGGCTTTCCATTCACCTGTCCCTAATTTCGGAATGTATTTTGCCTTTTGAGCTTCATTACCGTAATATAAAATTGGTAAGGTACCTATACCAGTGTGTGCCGATAAGGCTACTGCGAAAGAGTGTCCAGCGCCGCAAACATCCGCTACTAACATAGAGGTATTGAAGTTTTTGCCAAAGCCACCAAACTCTTCAGGAATTGAAACACCTAGAATACCCAGCTCTCCTGCCTTATCCATCAAAGCAGGCATCAAACCTTCTTCTTGACTATCAATCCTATCTAAAATTGGATTGATCTCCTGCGTTAAAAAATCACGGCATGTTTGCGCAATCATTTGTTGCTCTTCATCAAATTCTTCAGGAATAAATACATCCTGGTAAGTGGTTTCTGTAATTAAGAACTCGCCACCTTTAATTGTTTTTTTCATTTTAATAAGTATCAAGTAGCGAGTATCAAGTATCGAGACACTCAACAATCGCTAAGTTTAATTTCTAGTTAATTTTCTCTCTAAAGAATAAATCATTTTCTGAATTTCTGTTGTTTGATCAACAAGAATTTTAGTTAAATCACCATCTAATAATTCTAATTTATTTGAAATGATAAGCTGAGTTTCTAACTCAAATGCAGAACCTTGGCTTATGTTTAAAAAATGCTTGAATTGTGCATCACTTCCTCTCCCTGCTCCTTCTGCTATATTTGAAGATATTGAAACCGAACATCTTTTCATCTGTGAAACCAAGCCATATTTCTCATTTGTCGGCAATAATGCCATTGCTCTGTAAATATCAACTGCCAAGTCAATAGCTTTTTGCCAAACTTTTAAATCTTTGAAATTATGCATATTTAAAAAGTATCGAGTAACAAGTATCGAGGATATACTCTAAAACCCAAACTCTCAATATCTTTATTATCACTTATTCTAATTGTTTGTTTTGCTCATTATACGGCCTTGATACTTTATACTCATATATTGATACTAAAACACCTCAAATATCCCTGCTGCTCCTTGCCCTGTTCCCACGCACATCGTTACCATTCCGTATTTTTTATTTTGTCTTTTTAATTCATTAAATATTTGTACAGATAGTTTAGCTCCAGTACATCCTAGTGGATGCCCTAATGCAATCGCTCCACCATTTACATTGATTTTACTTTGGTCTAAACCTAATGTTCTGATAATTGCTAATGATTGTGATGCAAAGGCTTCATTTAATTCAATTAAATCAATGTCATCTTGTTTTAAACCTGCTTGTTTTAATGCTTTTGGAATAGCTTCAATTGGCCCAATTCCCATGATACGTGGTGGAACGCCTGCTACACCATAACTTACCAAACGAGCAATTGGCTCAGCACCCAACTCTTTCATTTTCTTTTCAGAAACAACTAAAACAAATGCAGCACCGTCTGACGTTTGCGAGGAATTACCAGCCGTAATACAGCCATTTGCTGCAAAAACTGGTTTCAATTTAGCCAAAGCCGCTACAGTTGTGTCAGCCCTCGGACCTTCATCTGTATCTACCACATAAGAACGAGTTTGTTTCTTCATATTCGCATCTAAAAAGTTTTCGTTTACCGTAATGGGTAAAACGCCAGCTTTTAGATGGCCATTTTTAATTGCTTCAACCGCTTTTTTATGAGAGTTAAATGAAAACTCATCTTGGTCTTCTCTATTTACGTTGTATTCTGCAGCTACGGCTTCTGCAGTTAGGCCCATTCCCCAATACCAATCTGGATTGGTTTTAGCCACCTCTGGGTTTGGAACTAATTTCCAACCACCAAATGGCATGCCCGACATCACCTCTACACCTCCAGCAACAATACAATCGGCCATACCAGCTTTAATTTTCGCCACTGCTGTTGCAATGGTATCTAAACCAGATGCGCAATAACGGTTAATGGTTACTCCAGGAACTTTATCAGTATCCAAGCCCATTAAGCTGATCATACGGGCAATGTTTAAACCTTGCTCTGCTTCAGGAGTTGCATTACCAACTATCACATCATCAATTTGCTCCTTATCCAAATTCGGAACCGAAGCCACTAACTCCCTAATTACATTTGCCGCCAATTCATCAGCTCTTGTAAAACGAAATACACCTCGGGGAGCCTTCCCCACTGCCGTCCTTAAACCGGCTATAATATAAGCTTCTTGCATATTTTTGATATTATTTCTTAGGCAATTAAGCCCATATTATCTTTAACTTATCGTTATTTATACATCTTGCCGTCATTGCGAGGCACGAAGCAATCTTAAAGCGAAATAAAACCCTAAAGGGATTGCTTCGTGCCACGCAATGACGAGACGGTTAAGCACATCTAATTTCTAAGTGGCTTGCCTTTTGTAACTATCGACTGAATTCTTTCAAGTGTCTTTCTTTCTCCGCATAGTGATAAAAAGGCTTCTCTCTCTAAATCTAAAAGGTATTGTTCTGTAACTTCTGTTGGTGAAGATAAATCTCCACCGCACATTACCCAACCTAGTTTTTCAGAGATTTTTTTATCATGTTCTGAAATGTAATTGCCAGAATACATGGTATTTGCGCCTGCATAAACGATTCCTAAACCTTGCTTACCTAAAACCTTAATGTCTTTACGTTGAATAGGTTTAGTATAACCGGCGTCTGCTAATTCAATTGCTTTTGCTTTGGCATCGGCGATTAAACGACTTCGGTTCATGCTGATTGCGAATTTATCCTTTTGTAAATAACCTAATTCAAACGCCTCAACAGCTGATGTAGAAACTTTTGCCATTCCTATGGTTAAGAAACGATCTTTCATGGTGTTCTGCACAATTTGGTCGGCTTTATATTCATCAGATGCACGCAAAGCAAACTCCTTACTTCCTCCACCACCAGGGATAACACCAACACCAAATTCTACCAAGCCCATATAAGTTTCTGCATTTAACTGCACAAAATCTGCGTGTAAACTAAACTCACAACCACCACCTAAAGTTAAATTATGAGGGGCAACTACCACCGGAATTGATGAATATCGAATTCTCATTGATGTATTTTGGAACAAACGAACAGCCATATTTAACTCTTCCCATTCTTGCTCTACTGCCATCATAAAAATCATCCCTACATTGGCACCAGCTGAGAAATTTGCCCCATCGTTTCCAATTACTACACCTCGGTAATCCTTTTCGGCCATATCAATAGCTTTATTGATTGCTGCTAGTGTATCTCCACCAATGGTATTCATTTTAGAATGAAATTCTACATTGATGATACCATCGCCTAAATCGATAATTGATGCACCGCCGTTTTTCCAAAGTACTTTATTTGCTCTTAAATTATCAAGGATGATAAATTCATCAGCACCAGGAATTGCTTTATAGCTTTTAGAAGGAATATCATAGTATTTCTTTATACCATCTTCTATTTTATAAAATGAAGTATATCCTGCAGCCAATAGCTCTGTTACCCAAGCTGCTGGTGTGTGGCCATATTGTTTCATCCCATCTAGCGAAGCTTGAATACCCACTGCATCCCAAACTTCAAACGGACCTAAATCCCAACCAAAACCTGCTCTCATTGCATCGTCAATACGATACAATTCATCAGAAATTTCAGGAATACGATCTGAAACATATTCGAACAAACCAAAGAAAGAAGCTCTAAATAGCTCAGCTGCTTTATCCTTACCGGTTGCAAATACTTTCATTCTATCCGCAACTTTTTCAATGGTTTTAGTCATTTCTAAAGTGGCAGATTTAACTTTCTCTTGCGGACGATATTCTAGTGTTTTTAAATCAAGTGCCAGTATTTCTGTTTTGCCTTCGGCAGTTTTTGTCTTTTTATAAAATCCTTGTTTGGTTTTATCGCCCAACCAATTGTTAGCTTCCATTTTCTGAACATATTCAGGAAGCTTGAACAAATCGTGTGCTTTATCATCAGGACAGTTATCGTATAAGCCTTTTGATACTTTAATCATGGTATCTAAACCTACCACATCAGTAGTACGGAAAGTAGCAGATTTTGGCCTGCCTAATGCTGGACCAGTAAACTTATCTACTTCCTCAACCGTTAAATCCATTTTTTCTACCAAATGTAGTAAAGCCATGATAGAGTAAACGCCAACTCTATTGGCAATAAATGCAGGTGTATCTTTACATAGTACGGTTGTTTTACCTAAAAATTTATCACCATAGTGCATTAAGAAATCTACTATATCAGGATTTGTAGCTGGTGTTGGAATGATTTCTAACAGCCTCAAATAACGAGGTGGATTGAAAAAGTGTGTTCCGCAGAAGTTAGCTTTAAAATCATCACTTCTACCTTCGGCCATCATGTGTATTGGAATACCAGATGTATTTGAAGTTACCAGAGTACCAGGTTTACGGAATTGTTCTACTTGTTCAAATACTTTTTTCTTGATGTCTAAATTTTCTACTACAACTTCAATAATCCAGTCGTAATTGGCAATTTTAGACATATCATCTTCAAAATTACCTGTGCTAATTCTTTTTAAAACACTTTGCGAGTAAATTGGTGATGGATTAGTTTTTACAGTTGTTTGCAAAGCCGTATTTACAATACGATTTTTAACTGCTGGATGCGTTAAAGTCAATCCTTTTACCTGTTCTTCAGCATTTAATTCTTTTGGCGCTATATCTAAAAGCAAAACCTCTACGCCAATATTAGCGAAGTGGCAAGCAATACGAGAACCCATAATACCCGAGCCTAATACTGCTACTTTATTTATTTTTTTGTTCATCATGATCTTTTATAGGGGCGTAGGCCAGTGTAAGTTGGTTTACTTTATCTAAGGTTAAAATCAATTGCTCTTTTTCTTTGGCACTTAGTTTTGCATTCAGGTATTCATTAAACTTAATAACTACATTACTGGCCAATTTTCTTTTTTCTATTCCAAATGGTGTTAAAAATACTTTTACAGATCTTTTATCTCCGGTAGAAGTTTCACGATAAATTAAACCCAACTCTTCCATGTTGTTTAACATTCTCGATAAGCTAGTTGCCTTTACGCCAAGCAGGGCTGCTAAAGCAGACACAGCTGTTCCTTCGGCCTCAATATTGATTAAAACGTAGCCAATAGCTTGCGTAATACCAAAACCACTTGCAATTTGGTTGTAGGTGTTTGAGACATTTTGCCAAACCACCTTTAAAAAATAATCTACTGTTTCTTTCTGCTTCATTAATTACTATGCTTGCATAACAAATTTAATAATTAATATTTAGAAAGCAAATAGAAAATTAAAATATTTTATCAAGATGATTATTGTGTGCAAAAGCCGACATTAATTATGTTTTGCAGGAGATATTACAATGAAAAAATACCTTTATTTAATTAGGACAGGAAGATATTTACTTTAAAAAGCAAAATGGGTTGCCGATCGGCCGAGTTACACCAAATCTTTAAAAAGAATCAAAATGAATATTTCTGATGTGGGTTATAGATGTAAGCCCAACCATCAACTAAAAGGAATAGTAAAAAGTTATCAGGGGACAAACGCAAGTTCGCTTGCCCCCGATAATAACTACATTTATTTTATCTTGGATAAACTGCTGCAATAAAAGCTTTGTCTGTTGCCGAAAGATCAGTATTCCATCCCACCGCATAAGCACCTATTGTCAATTCTTCTTCTACAGGATAATGCATGATCGAAGTTGGGTCATACGCGCTAAAATTAGTCTGTGCTTGGGTATAGGTAGCAAAAAGATTATTGTCAACCTTTGCTTTATCCCAACCTTGTGTTCTTGCATAATAATCATAAACCAATGGTTTATCCCAAGGAATATTTACATTAGGATGCTGATGTTCATGGATCATACCCAATGCATGTCCAAATTCATGAGTAGCTACACGGCGGATATCCTCATCGGTATTTGCATTGGTAAACTGTAAATTCATCGTTGGATTTCTCGAGCTTATTAATTTAGCATCGGTACCCATATAAGACCAGTGTCCAGTAGCACCAAAACTTACTCTAATTGGAGCAGTTCTATCATTGGTTACAAACTGAAAATCGATATTTGCATATTTTTCCCATTCACTTGCATACTGGATCACTTTATTGCGGATGGCTAATGTAGAACCATTTAAGCTTACTTTAATAATAGATCTATTTGGCCATTGTTTAGCTTTAATAGTGGCACCTCTAGGGGTGGTACCATCTGGACTTAGTATGGTGCACATATTATAATTAGGTGCATCTTCAGTACTCATTGTGGTTTCTGGTTCTGAAACTCCGTCTACAATTTTGTCTTTTTTACATGAAGAAATTACCGCTACAAAAGCGATCAATAACATCAGGGTTCTTAGGTTTTTCATAATTTAGTTTTAATTTTAAATAATAATTAGACTTATAAATGCACGGCATTTATTTAAATAAAAGGCACCTCACTTCAGAAAACTGCAGCAATAGGTATCCTCATCCTTTTTAAGGACAAAACATAGTTAAACAACATATAATATAGATTTAGTAGTATTAAAAATCAAAAACTAAACAATACACTAGAAAGGACCAACAACACATCATGTAATTGTGGTCAGCTCGTTAAAAAAGTATAGGCTGATCAGGTGGAAAAGAAAATTACGCCAAAGGATCTTGGGATGTCTTCTTTTGTTTTAATAGTAGGTACAATTTTCATAGGTAGATGGTTAGGTGTGAATTAAAGTAAAGAAACCTAAAGTATGATATGGGGTGACAAGGATTTCTCTTTTTTAAAATAAATCATTTATTTTTTCCCTTATCATTTTTAAACCTCTTCTTTTTTGCGTTTTAACGGTATTAATGCTAATACCTAATTTTTTTGCGATGTCTGTGTTACTCAGGTCTTCTACATATCCAAGATAAAAAATATGCATACAGGCTTTAGGCAAAGTATTAATTAACCTATAGATGGCTTCCAGTTGTTCTGCCCTTATCATATCTTGAAGCAATAAAGAATCTTCATAGAGAGCGGCCTGATGAATTTTGAAATAGCGTTCCTGAACCTTAACATGTCGTGAAATATTGTAGCAGGCATACCTAATGGATGAGTATAAGAAATTTTTAATAGCGATCTCATGATCAGCTATTGATTCTTTATTATTCCAGTAGGCAATAAAGGCATCTTGTACTAAATCTTTAGCTAATTCAACATCTGATATCAATTGCTGTGCAAACTTACAAAGCGGCTTATAATAGATTCGAAAGAGCAGATCAATAGAATGAAATGTCATAGTAATACGCAAGGCTTAATTTTATGATAAACGGGATGGAACTTGTTAAAAAACAAGTTGAAATGACAGTGCAAAAAGAACACACTCCTTCACTAAATCACATAGAATGGATTTATAAAGCATGGTACTTCAAGAAACTATAAGAATATGTTATCCCGTTTTAAGATGATAAAAGTGCGCCTCAGGCCAATTGGACTTAAGACGTATTATGCCTATTACTGCTGATTTCATCCAGGCGAAAATTTGATTTCGCTGATTGCGTGTTAATAAGCCATGCTTAACAACTTGATTTAACCTTAAAAATATTTTTTGGGTATTTACCGATAAAGTCGATATGGCAATCGGTGTGCCCTGCAAAAGGTGGTATAACATGTTTTTCATTTAGATAGGTTAGGTAAACCAAACATACAAAAAAAACATTTCGCCACAAAAAAGTTACAATAATAAATAAAAAAGCGTCCCGGAAAATCGGGACGCTTTTTTTAAGACTTAGTTTTTTACTAGTATAAAGTAAATTCTACTCTTCTATTTTGTTGACGACCAGCTGCGGTATTGTTTGTTGCAATTGGTTGGCTTTCACCATAACCTGTTGCTTCAACTCTACTTGCATTGGCACCTTGAGACACTAAATAAGATTTAACTGATTCTGCTCTGTCTTTAGATAAACGCATGTTCAATTCATCAGAACCTGTGTTATCTGTGTGACCAGCCAATTTTAAGCTAAAGTTTTTCTCCATTAATAATGCAGCAACTCTATTTAAAGTAGCATAAGATTTAGAACGGATTGTTGCTTTACCCAAATCAAATTCTAAGTTTTTAATCGCATCAGCAACAACTTTACGATCTGCTTCAGTAACTATTACTCTTTCTGTTACTTGTGGTGCAGGAACTTTTAAAGGACAACCAGCACCATCTACTACAGTACCTGCAGGGGTTCCGGCACATTTATCTAATTTATCAGCAACACCATCACCATCGCTATCTTTTAACAAGCCATCCATATCTGAACGTAATCTAGCATTTTCTGCTTTTTGGGCATCTAAATCAGATTTTAAACCGTTTGCTATATTTTTAGCAGCGATAGCTTCGTCATAAGTTGCAGCAGTTGGACTAAAGAAAGCCAATTGTTTTCCCTTACCTAACGCAAACTCTAAGCCCGCATAACCATAGTTATATTTATCGTTAGATCCTCTTGCATAACCATCAAATTGGTCATTATCAACAAAGCTAATTGTCCAGCCTAAATCTAAATTAATAGCTTCTGCTAAACGAAACTTAGCACCTAAACCAACAGGAATAATCATCTTATTTTTTGTTGGCATTTCTGTGCTAACATTAGCTGCTGTAGTAACAGTTGGTGTATAGTTTACAAAACCACCACCTGCAGAAACATAAAGCTGAGCATTGTTTTGTTGTTTAAACATGCTCCAATTAAATAAATTGGCAACCGCACTTAAGCTAGCTGAATAATTTAAATCTGTAGAGTAAGCACTAATTGGACTTGTATTTACAGTTCCGTCTTCATAAGGTTGTGAATTATCACCTTTAACCTGACCTCTATTTCCATCTAAACGTAGAGAAAAACCAGGTGTAATTTGCTTTTTAATATACAATCCATATCCAAAGCTATTTTTCCAATTTGAAAAATCATTTTGGCCACCTAATGGAGATACTCCAGTTAGGACACCTGCATTAACACCTATAGACCAAGTTCTCATTGGTTCAACAGAAGTTGTAGTGGTAGTTTGTGCCATTGTAGCACCTGAGATAAATAATCCAGCTAAAGCCGCTGGCAAATAATTTAAAAATTTTGGTTTCATAATATTGAGTTTACAAATAAGCGTTACTGTTATTTGCAAGCTTATAATCAATACCTATACCAAAGAAAAATACTAAATACTAAATTTAACAATAAAACATTAACTATCAGCTGATTAAATCTTTATTTGAACTTAAAAAAATGTTAAATTATGTTAAAAAGTGTGTACTTTGCTATACAAAAAAACATAAAGTGTTGGGGCTCTGTGAATCAAATGAGCTATAGGTTTTGTCTGTTTTTAATTTATTGCACCTGCGAACTTCCATTTTGTAGTAAAATTTTCAGGCAATATTTGATTGGTTAAAAGAGCTCTTACCATTTCTACTGGCATGTTGTTTTCTTTTAAAATCCTGTCATGAAATTGAATATTGCTCATTTTGCCGCTTGTTACTAGTTCTTTATGTAAAGCTCTAAATTCTAAACCACCCAACATGTAGCCGATTTGGTAAAGTGGTCCGTAACCACCAGTAAAAGACCTTCGAACTTCAGCTTCGGCATTAGCTCTTTCAAAACCAACTCGTTCTACCAAAAAATCTATACATTGTTTTGGTGTCCATTTTCCTAAGTGATAATTCATAGAGAAAATAATCCTGGCACAACGGTGCATTCTCCAAAACAACATACCTATTTTATCCTCTGGTGTTTTAGCAAAGTTTTTATCCCAAAGTAACATTTCCCAATATAACGACCAGCCCTCTGTCCAAAATGGGGTGCTAAAGCCCCTACGATAAGGTTTATATCTACTTTGCATAAAATATTGGAGATTATGACCAGGTATTAATTCATGGAAAACTACTGCTCTAGAAAAATGTTTATTATTCCCCCTCAATGTCATCATCCTTGCATCTTCACTCATATCTTCAGTAGGGTAAGCTATCAATACAGATTCTCCTCCTAAAAAGAATGGTGCAAATTGTTGCTCTTGTGGGCTAAGCATTCTCATTCTCCAACCTTCTTTGGCAATCTCTGGCACATCTAATAGCTTATTTTTCTCTGCAAAATCAATTGCCTCATTAGCCAGTTCATAAACTAGTTCTGGTTGTTTACCTAATTCTGGATAATCGGTTTTTACCTTTTCCAACGCCTTTTTCCAATCATTGCCAAAGCCCATCGCAGTAGATGCCTTTAACATTTCTGCATCACACCAAGCAAATTCTCTCATTGCAATAGCTTCAATTTGTTCAGGTGTATAAGCAATCATCTCGTCTTGCAGCAGGTTTAAAAAAGCATTTCTCCCAATCGGATTGCCGATTATACCACTTCCATCGTCTTTGGTGGTTGATAGTTTTGCGGATTTACCTAATTCTGTAGCATAACTCCTTAAGGCATTTAACACATCGGGATAAACACTTTTAGTTGCTTTTGTAAATTGGGGATCATATCCATCATAAAACTTATAGGCTTCTGTAAAAACAGTTAGGTATTGATTTACCGTTTGCTGTGCCCAATTGGCCTGAACAGGATTAATTTGTAATTGTTTATTCTCAAAAGCTTTGGTAATGGCATTTATAACTGATACCAATTGCGTAAAGGTTTTTGCAGTAGCATTTCCATCCTGCTGTTTTCCTACTCTACGCTTTTGCTCAAAGTCGATCAATGCATTTGCAAAAGGAATGGTAAAATTTGTAGCTTTAAATTCTGTGTAGCTTTCTTGTAGAGTTCTTGAATCTACATTTATATCACGTTTAAGCAAAATATAATCTACTCTCTCATTTACAGTAAGCTTTGCGAATGGCAGTGTTTTTAATTTGGTTAACCAGCTGGCATAAAAACTTTCCATTCTTTTAAAATATTCTTCAGAACGCTTTAAAGTATATTTACGATTGAGCATATTTTCGTCTGCCTGATATTGATTAATCAGTGGGCTTAAAAGGCTTGCTTCGTTTTGTGCAATTGAAATCTGGACCGTTACTAATAAAAGCAAGAGCGAGAATAAAGATTTACGCATAGCGGATGATTATTTATTTATATCTAAATATGCAATAACTTGTTTAATCCAATCTTTATCTCTTAATAATTTTACATCAGGTGGGATGCCAACTGTTTCATAAATCTTAAATGCTGGATATTTATTTTCTGTAATTTCTGAAATATAATTAAAACAGGAGGTTTTTACTGTAATGCTAGATCGATTTCCATAACCATAACCCATATACCCAGCTGAATTTTCTCCGTAGGTTTTTACTTTAGGATTTTTGCGCATGGCCAGTATAAAATGTTCACCTCCGCTAGCACAAGATAGATTTTGAATGATGGCAACTTGATTTGCAGCACATGCAGCACTATTTACAAAATTAAGAAACATGTTATAGCTTCGTTCACCACCACCTGTATTATTTCTTACGTCTACAATTAATTTTTTACCTTTTAATTTCGGGATAAGCTCTTTATAAAATGTATCACTTTCATAGGCCAGCATTCCGCTAAAAGTTCCTAGATAAACATAATCGGTTTCATCATCTAGTTTTTTGTAATCCCATTTTTTTTTGGTTGGCACGATGAAAGGATTAATTGGTTCCAGCTTCATTCGTTCTTCTTTAACCCATTCTACACCAACTAATTTCTGATCGGCATAAGTAATATTAGTATATTTTGCAAAATGGATGTCATCATAAAAAAAGCCATCGTATGTATTGTCTTCGTTTTTCTTTAAAACAAATTTCACTTGGCCACTTTTCCAAAGTCCACTTTTACTTGATAGAATAATGCCAACATATTGGTTTACTTTGTTGGCATCTTTAATTAAAGCAACTTTATAATACCGATATACATCGATATAAATACCTTCCAAATCATCAGTAAATTTTAAGTTATTAGAGTCTATTTTGATCTGCTGTGTTTGTTTGTATAATTCAGATTCAAATACATCTTTTTGGGATTTTATTTTGCTGTAATCGATATAAAGCGATAAGTGTTTATCCTTAAAAAGGCTTAAGTATTTTTGAATATAAGCAGAACAGTTCTTTTTAATTAATGGATCGACTGCAATTTCTGCCTTAATTTTTATAAGTTCAGCTGAGAAGTATTCTTTTCCCCTTTCCTTAATGCCATCTTTATAACTGGGTGATTTTTTCACTCCTGTTGCAACTTCATCTAAAGCGGTTATGCAATTGCAATCTTGTGCTTTAATTAAGCTTGAGCCTGTGAAAATAAACAATGAGAATAGTAGTGATTTGATTTTCATAAAATGAATTTAATCAAATGACGTTGTAATTTAATAAATGGTTGCAAGTATATTTGTTAAATTACGTTTACATCTTACCAACCCACTGCTTTATCATCTCCTCTGGGATCGGCCCCACCTTGATAATAGCCCCATTTAGTTTTTAGAATGGCATCTACCCTACCAATTGCACCACGAGGAACTAGCTTATAACCTTTGCTTTTTAACTTCACAGTAGTTAAGCTATCTAATGCTTTATCTTCAACAGCAACTTCATCTGGCAACCATTGGTGATGGAATTTCTTTGCCGAAACTGCACTTTGCATAGACATATTAAAATCTACCACATTTAAAATTGTCTGAAAAACAGAAGTGATAATAGTTGATCCGCCTGGTGTTCCAACAACCATAAACAACTCTCCATCTTTCGATAAAATAGCTGGGGTCATAGAGCTTAACATCCGTTTGCCAGGCGCAATTGCATTTGCTTCACCTCCTACTAAACCATACATATTTGGTGCACCTGGTTTTACAGAAAAATCATCCATTTCGTTGTTTAACAAAAACCCAGCTCCCTTAACTACAACACCAGCCCCATAAGAGCCATTTAAAGTTGTTGTAATTGCAACTGCATTTCCATCTCTATCAACGATAGAAAAATGGGTCGTTTCTTCATGTTCAGTTGGTGCAATTTCACCCGCACTAACCGAAGCACTTGTACTTGCTGTTTGCCAATTGAAAGAACTCATTCTTTGTTTAATATATGAATCTTCAATTAATTTTTGGGCTGGTACTGGATAGAAATCTGGATCGCCTAAATGAGCAGCCCTATCTGCATAAACTCTTCGCTCTGCTTCTATCATCACTTGTACGGTAGAATCAGAATTAAAGCCCCATCTTGTTAAAGGATAAGATTCGACTGATTTTAACAGTTGAATCAAAGCAATTCCGCCGCTTGAAGGGGGAGGCATAGTAACAACATCATAGCCTCTATATTTTCCATTGATAGGTTTACGCCAAATAGCTTTATAAGCTGTTAAATCTTGTTTGGTAATGATACCACCACCGCGTTGCATTTCTGCTACTATAAAGTCGGCTACAGGCCCCTCGTAAAACCCTTTTCTACCTTCTTGTGCAATCAATTTTAAAGTATTTGCCAATTCGGTTTGTATTAAAACATCTCCTTCTACCCATTTCACGTCTTTTATTAGAGCAGTACCTAAAGGATTTAATTTCGTGAACCTTGTTTTTAATCCATTTAGTTCATTTGCTTGTCTAGCTGTTAATTTGAAGCCATCTCTTGCCAAATGAATTGCAGGTTCAATTAAATCTTCCCATTTTAATTTACCATATTTTTGATGTGCTTCTTCCATTCCTGCTACAGAACCAGGAACCCCTGCAGCCAATTGTCCATATAAACTTTTTTCTACTATCGGATTGCCCGAAGCATCTAAATACATATCTCTCAGGGCCGCAGCACTTGCTTTTTCTCTAAAATCTAACGTGTTTGTTTCACCCTTAGCAGAACGATAAACCATAAAGCCACCACCACCAATGTTACCAGCATTTGGATAAACAACGGCTAAAGCAAACTGAACAGCAACAGCAGCATCTACTGCATTACCGCCTTTTTTTAAAATCTCAATTCCGACTTCAGATGCCAAAGCATTTGCAGAAACTACCATCCCATTTCTAAACTCTCCACTATTGTTTTTACCGAGGTGATTACCAACACAACTTAAAAACACACTGCTAGCCAACAGAATACTTGCTAAACTTGCATAGTAAGATTTACCCTTTATAATTCTCTGCATCTTTATAAATTTTATCGATGGTATTTTTATTTTTTTCTAGAATGACTTTTCGCTTTAAACTCAATTTAGGAGTAAGCTCACCTCCATCAATGCTAAATTCTTTTGACAACAATGCAAATCGTTTTACCTTTTCCCATTTGCCAAATTCAGCACTTAGCTGAATAATCACGTCATTATATTTAGCTAAAACTTGCTCATTATTAATTATTTCTTCATTACTTGTATAAGGTATTCCCTTTTTTTCGCACCAGCTTTTTAATGCTGGGAATGTAGGAACAATTAGCGCCGCTGGAAATTTCATATTTTCTCCCAACACCATTATCTGCTCAATTAATGGAGACTCTTTATACTTGTTTTCTAACATTTGAGGTGCAATATATTTTCCACCAGCTGTTTTAAAAATTTCCTTTTTGCGGTCAGTTATCTTTAAAAATTTACCCTCTAATATCTGACCAATATCACCAGTATGGAACCAGCCATCTGCATCTATACTTTCAGCAGTTAAATCTTCTCGTTGATAATAACCTTTCATTATATGGTGCCCACGAGTTAAAATCTCTCCATCTTCTGCAATTTTAATTTCTACTCCTTCAATTACAGGCCCCACTGTCCCGAACATTGTTGCTCCGAAGTGGTTTACTGTAATTACCGGGGAGGTTTCGGTTAAGCCATAACCTTCGAATACTGGAATGCCAGCAGCCCAAAAAATTCTGCATAATCTAGGATTTAAAGCCGCACCGCCAGAAGCTAAAACCACAATGCGGCCGCCTAAAGCCTCTTGCCATTTTTTAAAAACCAATTTACGGGCAATGCCTAATTTAAAATTATACCACCAGCTATTTTTCTGATCAAATTTTTCAGCCAATGCTAAAGACCAAAAGAAAATCCCTCTTTTGATTCCTTTTAAGTCTTTGCCTTTTTCCATTATTTTATCGTATACTTTCTCTAATAAACGAGGAACTGTAGAAAATGAATTTGGCTTAACTTCTTGTATATCGGCAACAATGGTATCCATACTTTCTGCATAAAATATAGAAACGCCAGAATAATTATACAAGTAAATAATCATCCTTTCGAAAATATGAGATAGTGGCAAAAAGCTGAGCGCAACCTTAACTTCTTTTGGGAAAATAATAGCTGATTTTTTAAAATTTTGTACCAAGTTATTATGTGTAAGCATTACGCCTTTGGGAGTACCTGTAGTACCAGAGGTATAGATGATTGTTAAGATATCTTCAGCATCAACTGCATTTCTATAATGCTCTAAATCTACATTTGTAGCTTTTCCTTTTATGATTAGATCTTGCCAATTATCTGCTCCATCAACCTTGTTAAAAGTGTAAATTTGAACAGGTTTTTTTAAGGATTGATTAACAACATTAAGCTTTTGAAAAAGGCTTTCATCGCTTACAAATACAATTGTAATTTCTGCATCTTCTATAATAAACTTAATATCATGCTCTGCTAATGTAGGGTATAATGGAATTTGATAGGCTCCTAACTGCATAATTGCATAATCACAGATATTCCATTCTGGTCGATTGGCAGACATCACCGCAATTCGAGAACCTTTTACCACACCCTTTGTAGTTAAGCCACGACTAAGGCTATCTACTTGTTCACAAAATTCATTTGTACTGTATTTATTCCATTTTCCATTCGTTTTCCCACTGATAAACTCTTCTTTCGGAAAGTTATCGAGGTTATGTTTTAAAAGGTCGAATACCCTAGTTATTTGTATAGACATGGAATAACGATTTAATTTGGCAAGTATTTTCCACAACAATTAACTTCACCTAGTTGTTGTTTATCAAATCTAATAAATTATCTTTTCTGCAACAACCGATTTTAAATTTATTCTGCATGCATAGCAATTTATTACTTTCATCAAATAATATAATCATATCAATTGCACTATTTTCAATAAAATGAGTACAACGGCACAAATCTTGCTAAGCTGTTGGCATTAGAAAAATAAAAAACATATGATTATGAAAAAATTACTATTTACTTTAATTACTGGCGTAGCACTTCTTGCAATAAGCTCGTCTGATGTAAAAGCCCAAGATTACAAAAACGCTATTGGTGGTCGTTTTGGATCTGCCAATGGAATAAGTTTTAAAACTGGCTTAAATGATAATGCCATGTTGGAACTTATCGGAAATTTTAGAAGTAAAAACAGTGTAAACCATATCCAAATTACTGGTCTGTACGAAGTTTACAACCCAATTAAGGGTGCCGAAGGTTTAAATTGGTTTTATGGCGGTGGTGCTACTGTTGGGTCTGTTAAAGTGAAAGGTTATGATGGAGATATATACTTGGGCTTAAATGGTGTATTAGGTTTAGACTATAAATTTAAAGGTGCGCCAATTAATTTATCTTTAGATTGGATCCCAACTTTATTATTAACACCAGATACTGACTTTTACAGTGGTGATATCGGTTTAGGTGTTCGTTTCACTTTCTAAGCTCACTAACCAACCTTCTTCTTTATTGAAGAGACATAAAAAATCCCGCTAGGAAAACCTAGCGGGATTTTTTATGTTAACTTGAAATTATTAATTAATTCCTAACCATTTTTTTCGTACAACCAATTGTGCAGGTGTAGCATCTTCATTAATTGTACTTTTAAATCTTACGGTTGGGTTTGCCGTTAAGGTGATATCTAAATCTCTTTTAAGACCATCTCTAACAATACTAACTTTAATTACATCTCCAACTTTTTTGTAAGTAATTTGGCTCATTCTTTCTAACATCATTTCAGCCGGGGCACCATCAATAGAAACAACTTCGTCATTTACATTTAATCCACCATTCCAAGCACCAGAACCACGACTAACAGCGCCAATAATAACTTTACCTGTTCCGGCAGAAGTTCTTGCAGCTGCAGCTCCTAAGTAAGGAACACTTTTACCTTCATTCTCGTTTATTACATCGATACCTGCATAGGCGAAATATTTAGCATATTCTACATCAACAGTTCCGGTAACGTATTTATCCCAGAAATTAGTGAAGCTAATGCCACTGATTTTTTCTACCATTGCCTTAAACTCTGCATCAGTATAACCTCTTTTTAAGGTTTTGCATTGTAAATACATTGCTTTCATTACATCATCTAAGCTTTTGGCACCTTTTGTTGCGTTTATAATTTCTAAATCCATTAATAAACCAACAACTTGACCTTTTGTATAATAAGAGATAAAGGTGTTATTTGCATTTTCTGATGGACGATAAGCTGGGTTAATCCATGCATTGAAGCTAGATTCTGCGGCAGAGTTAATTTTAGAACCTGGTGTATTCATTACAGTACCTATGGAGCCCAAATTGCTAGTTATAAAACCTTCTTGATTTATAAAGCCAGCTCTTAGCATCACTTTAGTAGGATAGTATGAAGTAAATCCTTCAGCTATCCAAAGATTTGTTGTATAGTTTTCATTTTCATAATCAAATGGACCTAAAGCTATTGGACGTAATCTTTTTACATTCCATAAGTGAAAATATTCATGCGCTACCAAACCTAAAAAGCCACTATATCCTCTCTCAGTTCCATATCCATTTCTGCTAGCACCTAAAACAGTAGAGTTTAAATGCTCTAAACCACCTCCACCTTGTGCATAATTATGTACAATAAACGTATAGTGTTTGTTAGGGTTTTCACCAAAAACAGCTGTTTCCTGTTCAACTATTTTAGCCATATCTACTTTTAGGCGTTCTTTATCATAGTTGCCGCCTCCGTACATGGCTACTTCGTGTCTAACACCAGCTGCATTAAATTCAAATATATCTTGGTTACCAACTTCTAGCGGACTATCATACAAAATATCAAAATCAGGTGCTTTATAGGTAAAGTTTTGTCCTGCTACTGGCTCTAAACCAGTACTTACTTTATCCCAGCCTGTAAAAGGAATAATTTTAACTGTACTTGGTGTTTTTATCATCCCTGCTGGGAACATAAAAATATTAGCTGGAGATAAAAATGCATGTGAAGCATCTATAAATGCGGTACGAACAGAAATTTCAAAAGCATAAACCCTATAGTTTATTTTTACAGCATTTGCTTTTGCATTATAAACTCTCCATGTATTTTTGTTTACTTTTTCGGTTTTAACTGACTTACCACCAGCAGTGGCACCAAAACCTTCTACGCTTTTAGCAAACTCACGCACTAAATAAGAACCTGGGGTCCATACTGGCATTTTAACATCTACATAATTTTTTGCAGTTATACCTGCAATATTCATTTCTACCTCTGCATAATGTGCTTGAGGTTCTTTAAAGCTAACTTCAAAGTTTATTTTAACTTGAGATTTGGCTGTCATAGTAATAGATAGTAGGATTACTAATCCTAAAATTGATTTTCTCATCTGTTTATATTTGTTTTTCATTTGGCGATAAATTATCATGATAATGCATTTCACCCATTACAGATAGAAACATGATATTTCATAAATTGTAATCTTATGGCAAATTTATAATTTATTGCTTTTTGTTGGACGCAAAATCGAAATTAAGGTGTAACATATTAAGTACATCAAATGATAAGACAAACAATTAAATAATTTTGTACGTTACAAATGCACAAACACACACATGAAAAAAAGATATATCTTTTACATTATCCTATTGTTAGGGATAGCATATTTGGTTTACTATAGAATTTCGGACAATAAAAAAATTGCCGCAGAAGGTGGCGGTGGAAAAGGAGCAGGCGGAGGTTCGAAAGATGGCAAAGGCGGTAAAGGCGGCCCTGGCATGTCTGTTGAAGGAATTGTTGTAAAAACGATGCCTTTTAATAGTAACCTAGAAGTTTCTGGAAGTATTGAAGCCAATGAATCTGTTATTTTACGGAGTGAGGTAGCTGGCCTAGTAACTGGAATTTATTTCAAAGAAGGCACCAATGTAAATAGGGGAGCTGTTCTTGTAAAAGTTAATGATCGTGATATACAAGCTCAATTACGAGAAGCGCAAACCAAACAAAATTTATCAGCTACAAATGAAAGCAGAGCAAAACAGCTTTTACAAAAAGGGGCAATTAGTCAGGAAGAATATGATACATCCCTAGCGGATCTTCAATCTTTAAAAGCACAAGCCCAATTGATTAGAGCTCAATTGGCTAAAACTTCAATTATAGCTCCTTTTAGTGGTAAAATTGGTTTGAGATCAATTTCCGTTGGGGAGTATTTGACTCCATCTACACAAATTGCAAATTTATTAAGCACAAATCCCGTTAAAATTAGTTTTTCTGTTCCAGAGAAATATGTGGGACAGATTAAATTGAACTCAACTATTTCGTTTAAAACGGATGCCTCCAACAAAACATATACTGGGAAGGTATTTGCAATTGAACCGGGAATAAATCAAGATACAAGAACATTACAGATTAAAGCGTTAGCAGCAAACCCTAGTGGCGAACTTTTACCGGGCTCATTTGCACAAGTAAAATTAGCATTGAGTACGCTTAATGATGCGATTCTAGTTCCTACTGAAGCAGTAATCCCTGTTCTAAAAGGTAAGATTGTTTATGTTAGTAAAGATGGGAAAGCAAAACAAGTTAACGTAGAGGCTGGTACAAGAACTGCGGAGAGTGTTGTGATTACATCTGGCTTAAATGTGGGTGATACTGTTCTAACAACTGGATCTATGTCTTTAAAACCTGATGCACCTGTAAAAGTTAAAATAGTTAAATCTAAACAATGAGCATTTCAACCACCAGTATCAAGCGACCGGTTCTTGCCATTGTAATGAACCTTGTTATTATCCTTTTTGGGGTAATAGGTTATAATTTTTTAGGCATTAGAGAGTATCCATCTATTGATCCTACTGTTGTTTCGGTAAGAACATCTTATCCTGGAGCAAACTCTGATATTATAGAATCTCAAATTACTGAGCCATTAGAAAAATCCATTAACTCTATTGATGGCATTAGAAATATCTCATCATCAAGTAACCAGGGTTCGAGTAACATTACCATAGAATTTAACTTAGGGAAAGATATTGATGAAGCGGCCAATGATGTAAGAGATAAGGTTTCTCAAGCTGCTAGAAACTTGCCTAAGGATATTGATGGCTTACCAACCGTAACTAAAGCCGATGCAAACTCTGACAATATCATTTCCATGACTGTACAGAGCGGTAAAAGAACTGTAACAGAATTAAGTGATTTTGCCGAAAATGTAATTGCTGATAGAATACAGACAATTCCTGGAGTAAGTGGAGTGCAAATTCAAGGGCAAAGAAAGTATGCAATGCGTATTCGCATTGACCCGAATAAATTGTCGTCATACGGATTAACATCTCAAGACATCATTACTGCGCTTACAAATGAGAACGTTGAGCTTCCTTCTGGAAAATTAACTGGAGCAACTACAGAGTTAACTGTAAAAACCTTAGGGAAATTAACAACAGTAGAGGAGTTTGAAAATCTAATTGTTAAAAACGACAGTCTAAATGTCGTTAAACTTCAAGATGTTTCTGACGTAGATCTTGGATCAGAAAACGAAGAAACTGTGCTTCGTGAATCTGGAATACCAATGGTAGCTGTGGCAATTTTGCCTCAACCTGGCGCAAATTATCTAGAAATCAGCAAAGAGTTTAACAAAAGATACGAAAAATTGGTAGCAGACATGCCGGCAGACATCAAGCTCAATGTGTCTTTAGATAGCACTTTATTTATTAAAAGATCGGTTACTGAAGTTGCCGAAACCATATTAATAGCGTTAGTACTGGTAATTCTTATTATCTATCTTTTCTTTAGAGATTGGGCCATTGCTTTTAGGCCATTAATCGATATTCCAGTATCGTTGATTGCTACATTTTTTATCATGTACATTTTTGGATTTTCTATCAATGTACTTACACTTTTAGCAATTGTTTTGGCCACAGGTTTAGTGGTTGATGATGGGATTGTAGTAACTGAAAACATCTTTAAAAAAGTTGAGGAAGGCTTATCGCCTATTGAAGCCGCTATTAAAGGTTCTAATGAAATTTTCTTTGCTGTAATTTCCATTTCCATTACACTTGCAGCCGTATTTTTACCCGTAATATTTTTACAAGGATTTGTTGGGCGGCTCTTTCGAGAGTTCGGTGTTGTAATAGGTGCAGCTGTTCTAATTTCGGCGTTTGTTTCGCTTACTTTAACACCAATGCTAAATGCCTATTTAATGAAAAAAGGCGGCCACAAACCAAGCAGGTTTTACAATTTTACAGAGCCTTATTTTGTGAAATTGAATGAGGCTTACAAATCGAACTTAGATAAGTTTTTAGATAGACGCTGGTTAGCGGCGCCAATTATTATAGTTTGTGTTGGCTTAATTGTATTGTTCTGGAATTTGTTGCAAAAAGAGACTGCTCCTTACGATGATAGAAGTGCAATTAACATGAACTTAAGCACTCCAGAAGGTGCATCATTTGCTTATACAGATAGGTTTATGAGCAAGGTTGCTCAAACAATAACCGACTCTGTGCCCGAAAAGAAAGTGCTAATTACAATTACGTCACCTGGGTTTGGTGGAGCTGGAGCAACTAATTCTGGCTTTTTGCGAATGGGTTTAGTAGATCCAGGAGACCGAGAAAAAAGTCAAAAAGAAATTGCTGATAGATTAACAAAAATCACTAAAAAATATTCTGAAGGAAAAGTAACCGTTACCCAACAACCAACTATTTCTGTTGGTAGAAGGGGTGGATTACCAATTAGTTATATTATTCAGGCACAAAATTTTGAAAAGCTGAGAGAGAAAGTGCCTTTGTTTATGGATGAAGTTTCTAAAGATCCAACCTTTACTGCTTCTGATGTAAATTTAAAATTTAATAAGCCAGAAATTAACTTAACGATTGATAGAGACAAAGCAAGAAATTTAGGTGTTTCTATTGTTGATATTGCACAAACTTTACAGTTAGGCCTAAGTGGACAGCGTTTTTCTTATTTCTTTATGAATGGAAAACAATATCAGGTAATTGGGCAGTATGATGTAAGCGACCGTAAAGACCCATTAGATTTAAGCTCGGTTTATGTAAGAAATGATAAAGGAAAGTTAATACAGTTAGATAATCTGGTTACTGCAAAAGAAGAAAGCAGTCCACCACAATTGTATAGAAATAACCGTTTCATTTCTGCAACCGTTTCGGCAGGTTTATCACCGGGTAAGAGTATAGGCGATGGGATAAAAGCCATGGATGAAATAGCTGCTAAAGTATTGGATGAAAGTTTTAGTACCGACTTAAGTGGAGAATCTCGAGATTTTCAAGAAAGTTCATCAAATACGATGTTTGCATTTGGTTTAGCTTTATTGTTGGTTTATCTTATTCTTTCTGCCCAATTCGAAAGTTTTAAAGATCCTATTATTATCATTTTAACTGTACCAATGGCGGTTGCTGGAGCATTTTTATCACTTTGGTTATGTGGTCAAACTTGGAATATTTTTAGCCAGATTGGCACCATCATGTTGATTGGTTTGGTAACTAAAAATGGAATTCTGATTGTTGAGTTTGCCAACCAGCTAAAAGAAAAGGGCGCAACAGTTCAAGAGGCAATTAGAGAGGCTTCTATTTCTAGGCTTCGCCCAATTTTAATGACAAGTATGGCAATTGCTATTGGAGCTTTACCTATTGCAATGGCTTTGGGTGCTGCAGCAAAAAGTAGAATGAGCATGGGAACTGTTATTATTGGCGGAACATTGTTCTCGTTAGTTTTAACACTATTTGTAATTCCCGCTATTTACTCATACTGGAGTAAAGAACACAAAGAAAATAAAGATTTAAAAGATTCATTAGCTGCAGCAATGGCTGATGAAAAGGCTGCAAAAAGTAATGACTAAAATGAAATTGAAGTATATTATATTTTCTATTGCCCTCTGGATAGCCTGTGCTAACCAAAATGTTTTTGCGCAAGAAAGGTTAAGTCTTCAGGACGCTATTACTATTGCCTTAAATAACAATTATGATATTAAATTGGTAAATAATGAAGTTGCTATTGCCAAAAACAATGTTAATTTAGGTAATGCAGGAATTTTGCCTGTTGCAGTTGGCACATTTAATACTGGTGGTAGTAAACAAAATACGGTTCAAACTCAATCTACCGGAACCCAAAGAATTGTGGATGGTGCAAGAAGTACAAACATGTCTTACGGGGTTGGCTTAGATTGGACAGTTTTTGATGGCTTTGCAATGTTTGCTAATTATGATAGATTAAAAGCCTTAGAACAACAGGGTAGAATTGTGGCAAAAGGACAAATTATAACTACAATTTCTGATGTAATTAATGCATATTATAATGTTGTAAAACAACAGCAATTGGTTGTAGCCTCTGATAGTGCTATCGATATTTCAACTTATAGATTGAGAATTGCAAATAACAAACTAGATCTTGGTCGTGGTTCTAAACTAGATGTACTGTCTGCAAAAGTTGATTACAATACCGATACCTCTAACTATTTGCAACAAAAAAACTTACTGAACAACTATATGGTTACCTTAAATCAGTTAATGGCCAGAGATGCTAACATTAAGTTTACAGTAAATAGTGATATGACCATTGATAATAATTTAAATTACGCAACATTAGCTTCGCAAACAGAAAATCTGAATCCTGATTTACAAAGTGCATTTATTAGCAAAAAAATTGCAGAATTAAACTTAAAGCAAATTAAGGGCAATCGTTATCCTCAAGTGAGTATAAACAGTGGTTATGATTTTAATCGAAGTGCTAACCCTACAGGCTTCAGTACCAAATCAAGATCTAACGGATTTACTTATGGGTTAACAGCAAGTGTTCCCATTTTTAATGGCTTTTTGCAAAGACAAAATGAGCGTAATGCTAAAATTGGAATAAATTCGTCTGAGTTAACATTAGAAAAA
This sequence comes from Pedobacter polaris, assembly GCF_005116505.1. Lineage (GTDB taxonomy): Bacteria > Bacteroidota > Bacteroidia > Sphingobacteriales > Sphingobacteriaceae > Pedobacter > Pedobacter polaris. Next base: position 1,388,764 of record NZ_SWBR01000001.1, on the reverse strand, counting down.
ACTAGGCAGGATATTATTGCTCAATTAACTTCAGCTTACCAAAGCTACAGTACCTACCTAGAATTAGTAAAGTTAGAGCGTGGTAATGTAGAAATTGCCAAACAAAATTTAGATATTACCTTAGAGAAATATCGCTTGGGTAGTATAGCGCCTTTAGAGTTAAGAGAAGCACAAAGAAATGCATTGGATGCCAATAGCAGATATGTAGAAATACAATATCAAGCTAAATTGGCAGAAATTACATTAAAAGAACTTAGTGGCACTTTAAATATTCAATAAATTACTATTTTTAGTGCATGATTTTAGTCGCAGATAGTGGTTCTTCGAAAACAGATTGGATGGCCTATGGCCCAGGACATACACTTACTTTCAGTACACAAGGAATAAATCCTTATTTCGTAAATGCAAATGATGTTGTAAGAATTCTTTCTAAGAATAGAGATTTATCAGCTTATGCGAATTCTATTAAAGAAGTCTACTTTTTTGGTTCAGGCTGTTCATCGCCAGATAAGCATGAAATTATATCTAATGGGTTATCTGCTTTCTTTACCAAGGCTTTTGTAAGTGTAGACCATGATTTGACGGGTTCTGCCTATGCAACTTGTGGGGATAAAAAAGGTTTAACCTGCATTTTAGGAACTGGTTCTAATATTACCTATTATGATGGAACTAATGTGCATGACGGAAAGCATGGTTTAGGTTATGTGTTGGGTGATGAAGGTTCTGGAACTTATTTTGGCCGAAAAGTTTTAGTTTCTTACTTGTATGGCACAATGCCAGCTGACCTGATGGCTGTATTTGCCGAACAATTTCAGGTAAACAAAGACATAGTTATCCAAAACATTTATCAAAAGCCTTTCCCAAATTCATATCTTGCTACTTTTAGCCGTTTTATGATTGGGCATAAAGCACATCCTTTTATCCAAAAGATGTTAAAGGATGGATTTCAAGAATTTATAGATACCAATGTAAAAGACTATAAAGAATATAAAACTTTAGAATGCAACTTTGTGGGTTCTATTGCCTTTTACTATCAGGATGAGCTAAGAAGCGTATTTGCCGAAAACAACATCAAAGTTGGCAAAATTTTGCAAAAACCAATTGAAGGTATTTTCGAATATATTCTTAAACGTGAAGGAATAGCAGTTAGTTAATATAACTGAAATGCATTCTATTTGGATTCATCCATTTCATAAGCTACAAAATTCCAACTGCCTTTGGCATCTTTTTCATAGCTTACTTTATAGTTAGAAGAAGGTGGAATTGTAAAATGAAAACTCAATTTAGTTTCTTCAGGGTTTTTAGGAATGAAATGATTTACGATTGAATTGGCCGTAGCTTCAACCTGTTCTTTTGAATGTTGTTTCATAATTTATTTTATACCACCAATTGTATGTTCAACAAACTCACTTTCATTTCCTGTCCTATCTATGGCAGTAATGGCAAATGAGCTTAGCATTTTTCTTTCCGCTCCCTTTAAACCTTCAACAGAAACCAATAAATCTAATGATTCTTCTTTCCTATTCATAATTCGATAATTCCATTTATCACCATATTTATAATAAACAACCCATCTAAAAACATCGCTTCTTTCCGGGTGATTCCATCTAATTTCCCAGAGTTTATCTTTTGGAGCTACCGTTACTATTGGCTTTTCTGGTTTTTTATGATCTAACCATGAGCTTGATGGTACTAAAGCTTGTTTTTGGTATGGGCCATCTGTTAATCCCTTTCTTAATTTCTCATGGGTAATTAAAGCCGCAATACTCCAATAAACAGCACCTTTACTCTGGGGCAGCATCCCTCTCGTTATCATAACTTGATTAATTACTTCGTCTACATTTTTATCATCACCACCCAAGCCTACATTCATGCCCGGCCATAAGTGTCTACCTTTGGTGTTTTCACTTTGCCACCAGCCTAACAATACAGGAAAACTGTGTGGAATATCATTTACTTTCCAATACAATTGTGGTGTAAAATAATCTATCCAACCCTCATTTAGCCAAAGTTTAGCATCAGCGTATAGTTTTTCATATTGGTCATAACCTTCAATAGATTGCGGAAAACCTGGTCTCCAAATACCAAATGGACTTAAACCAAATTTCACGTATTTTTTTTCTGCTTTTATCTCTTTATAAACTCGTTTGATAAATGTGTTTACACTTTCTCTTCTCCAATCTGCCCTACTTAATTTTCCGCCACTTTTCTGATAAGCATTCCAACTTACACTATCAGGAAAATCAGCACCCCCATTATAAGAATCGTAAGGATAGAAGTAATCATCAAAATGAACGCCATCAATATCATAACGTTTAACAATATCTTTTACCACAGCAGATGACTGATCTTGCACACCTTTTAAAGATGGATCCATCCAGTATTGGCCATCTTTAAGCTTTACCACTAATTCTGGTTTAGATTTCACAACAGAACCCGCACTTTCATCTTTACCAGATAAATGATGGGCACGGTATGGGTTTAACCAAACATGTAATTCCATTCCTCGGTCATGCGCTGCTTCTACCCAAAAAGTTAAGGGATCATAATAAGGTTCTGGAGCTTTCCCTTGTGTTCCCGTTAAAAAATAAGACCAAGGTTCTATTTCGCTTTTATACAAGGCATCAGCCTGAGGCCTAATCTGTAAAATTGCAGCATTAAAATTCAACTTCTGCAATAAATCTAACAATGCAATTGCTTCTTTTTGCTGCTCTGCGGTTGATAAGCCTGGTTTACTTGGCCAGTTGATATTTGCTACAGAAGCAATCCAAGCCGCTCTAAATTCTTGCATGACTTTAGGCTGACTAGCTTTTAAGTCTTCTGGTTTTTGCCCAAAACAAAACTGAAAGCACAATATACCAGATAAAGCTATTATTATAGATTTTTTAAACATGGGTTTGGTTTGTTGTGTGATACTTACTAATAAATAAATTGTCATTCTGACGAAGGAAGAATCTAAATAATGGAATAAAATAGATGCTCGTTCTTCAGAATGACAATGTGAAAATGATATTATTAGTTCAAACCACCTTTACGATTTGCCTTAACAGGAGCTGGCCAAACACCTGGTTGATTTGTTCTAGGGTTGATTGCCATTGGGGCTTTCTCTGTTGAAGTTTTCTCAGGATCTTCACAAGCCATATAAACTAATATTGCTGCTAAAATCACATTGCTTCTCACTTCATCAAAAACAATTTTATCATAAGTATCACGATTGGTGTGCCAAGTGTAGCTGAAATAATCCCAAGGCAATGCACCTAAAGAAATCCCTAAAGCACCTGCGGCAACAAATGACGCATTATCTGAACCTCCACCACTTGGAGTACCCGGAAAACTTGTTTTGATTTGATTTTTAATGGTATCAGGAACTGCAGCCAACCATCTTGGTAAAAAGTCTTTGGCTTTTGCAAAACCTGCACCACCAATATTAACAACTCTTCCCGTACCATTATCTTGATTAAATAAAGCTTGTAAATTATTTATAATTTCTGGATGGTCTTCTACAAAAGCCCTTGAACCATTTAAACCTTGTTCCTCACTAGCCCAATGCCCTACTAAAATTGTTCTTTTCGGATTTGGGTAGAATTTTTTCAAAATACGCATTGCTTCCATCATCATAATGGTACCAGTACCATTATCTGTTGCACCGCTTGATGCATCCCATGAATCAAAGTGAGCTGATAGCATCACATATTCATTTGGTTTTTCTGTACCTTTTATCTCTGCAAGGGTATTAAAAGTAGGAACAACACCTAACTCTTTCGATTCAGATTCGATTCTAAGCATTGGTTTATTACCATACTCTGCTAAACGATAAACTAATCCATAATCTTCTACAGATAAATCAACCGTAGGAATTTTAGTTGTATTTGCACTAAAAACTTTATCAACTCCCCAACCAGCAGACCAGTTGTTAATGATAATACCAGCTGCGCCAGCCTTTTCTATTGCCAAAGCCAAATTTTTAGCATTTAAACCAGTTTTAGCTAATCTATCTCTCCACGCTTTTGCAGCGTCTTCTTTTTCTTTTTTAAATTTTGCTAAACCATCTTTAGTTGAGAAATCTTCATAGTTTTTATCTGGTCTGCCAGAAATTTGTGCTTGAGAAATCAGCACCAATTTTCCTTTTACATTTGGCAACCACTTCACAAATGCCATTGAATCTGTAACCAATGGCAATACAATCGCCTCAGCATTAATTGGCTTGCCCTTAACAGTAGATGGGCTCCAAGCCAATTGCGTACCTTCTAGGGTTCTTAATCTTGGGCTTATTAAATCTATGTGGGTAATACCTCTTTCCCAGCCTCTCCATTCACCCCATTTTTCTGTTTTAGCAGAAATTCCCCAGTCGCCATATTTTTTCACTGCCCAATCTCCAGCTTGTTTCATTTGTGGTGTTCCAACTAAGCGTGGACCAACAACATCTAAAAGTTCGTGAGCTAGTTTTTCTAATTGAGAATTTTCATTTGCTTCCTTAGTAACACTTGCTACAAATGCATCTTTGGTTTGCGCAAAAGTTAAACTGCTACTTAGCAATGCCGCTATAAAAAGCAACAATAGCGATTTTTGGGTAATTTTCATTTTATAAGTTAATTAGTTTATTTCCTGTCTGAAAGATAAGAATTGCTTAAGTTTTAAGCAACAATCATCAAATAAGTTACAGGAAGAGCGAGGAGATAGGAACAAGGATAAAAAGCAAAGACAAAAGCGCTGCACCTTCTCCAAAAACCGCTCGCCCTGTTTAGTTCGTCATTGCCAGCTTGACTGGCAATCTTAATGCTATGAAAGGCTGTTTTAAGACGACACACTACAAAGACGAAAGTGGAGAAATAATAATTAAATTCGTACTACTAAATAACTGAAATAAAATAAGTAAGATATAGATGGCATCAGAACAGAAATTTGTAGATTTTATCGCTGACCAAATTGGTTTTCCAGAACACGTAACGAACAAAAAAATGTTTGGTGAATACGGATTGTATTTCGACAACAAATTATTTGGTCTTATTTGCGATAATAAATTATTTATTAAGCCAACTCAATCTGGAAGATTATATATAAAAGACGTTGTTGAAGCATCGCCATATACAGGAGCAAAACCAAGTTTCTTAATTGAAGAAAAAATAGAAGATAGAGAATGGTTACAAAAATTAGTAAAAATTACAGTTAATGAATTGCCAGAGCCAAAACCTAAAAAAAGTAAGCTCAAAGACAAATAATATAATTTACTAATACAACACAAAATAACGAACCGCTAACATCTGTTAAGCAAAAGTAGGTCTGATGTGTTAAATTGAGCATTTGTGTGCTTCTAATATCTGCCTTTACCAAGCCGCAAAACGTTAATACAACTTATAACAACTTAGCCAAACAAAAAATGGCTCGTAATTTCACGAACCATCTCTATATACTCTATATACTAAGTACTAATTACTATATACTCCTTTAAACCCCTCTCATTACACCAATCTGCTTGCCTACCCAGTCTGGGAACAAAACTTTATCATTATGAATACCTAAATGTTTGTCAGCTACTTCACTAAATACAGCTCTAAAATCTGTAGTTACTGCTAAGTCTCTACCATCTTCTAAATTTTCTTTAGCTAGTGGATTAACGAGCCCATGAACCATACCTCCACTTACACCATTGCCTAAAATGAAGTTACATGAAGCACGACCGTGATCTGTACCGCCTGTTCCATTTTGCGCAACTGTACGGCCAAATTCTGTCATGGTCATTACTGTAACTTCATCTTGATATCTTCCCATATCAGTCCAAAAAGCCATGATACTATTACTTAAATCATTTACATTACGAGCAAAAATTCCAGTTTCAGTACCTTGATTAAAGTGAGTATCCCATCCTCCAGATTCTGCAAAAGCAACTTCCATGCCCACATCCATTTTAATTAACTGGGCAATTTGTTTTAATGCATTTCCTAAAGCTGTGGCAGGATAAACAGCATTATTTTCTGGTTTGTAGTTTTTAGTATCTGTTTTTTGAAGCATTTTAACGGCATCAAAACTTTCTTTACCAGTATTTTTTAGCAAGCCTGAAGAAGTTTGATCATATAAATCTTCGAAACTTTTTGAGGCCATATTTGCTCCGGCCTGGTTGCCTTTCAATTGAATGTTAAAGTCAGCTAGATTTTTAATGGCTACGGCAGAATTATCTCCATAAAATGACCTTGGCAATGATGAGGTTAAACTTACAGCTTGAAGCGGTGTAGCCGCATCATGGCCTAATAAACCAACTGCACGATTTAACCACCCGCTTGCAGTACCTTTATTAAATGGTGTGCCTGATTCCATATAATCTTGCGCATCAAAATGAGACCGTGTATTATTTGGCGATCCTATACCGTGTACAATAGCCATACGTTTTTCTCTAAACATTGGTTCGAATGCACTCATTGATGGATGTAATCCAAATTTACCATCCAGGTCTATTAATGGCTTATTTTTTCCACCTTGTGCTGCGGTCATAAACAAACCTGGTCTAGCCGCTTTTAAATATTGATCTGTAAATGGCGTTACTGCCATTAGGCCGTCCATTGCACCTCTTTGAAAGATGCAAACCATAATTTTTTTCTTTTTAAATAAACCTGGGGTTGTTGTACCAGCAACGGCATCTGCTAAAAAACTAGGTATACCGCCTAAGCCGATACCAAATAATGCTAATCCTCCTGCTTTAATAAATCCTCTTCTTGAAGTCATGATAAATCTATTTACGTTGAAATTCTGGTGAACCTATAATTACTCCTACTACTTGCGAAAGCATGGTGTTTGTTCCTGCTTTTTGTCCTGGAGTTCCGTTAGCTATTGCTTTTTTTCCTTTTTTAATTTTCTCTGCCCCATCATCCATAATGTTGGCATCTTCATTAGCCATGGTATTCATTTGCATTGTAGGTGTACTTTGCTCGGCTGCTTTTGCTACATTACTTTCTAGATTAGGATCATTAAGCATGGGTTTTAGTCTGGCAATTGTGGCCTCTAATTTTCGCTCTGGCATAAACAACTTGCTATAAATGTTTAATGCTGCTTCTGCACTTTCTGGCTCATGGTTATTATTCATTGCCGCCAAATTAAAAGTAATGCCTGGAATTCTTTGTGAGGCCAATGCCAATCCAAAATTCATTCTACTTAACAAAGAACCAGTATTAATCCAATATTGCCCCTTATCTGGGAAACCAGTAGGTGCTTGATAATAGTACATTTGTTGTCCCATTTTATTAATCCAAGCATACAATTGGTAAGGTTGATTTATCTTGGCATCTAAAGCTCTAACTGAGCTTATTGCCAGCTCAAATGGAGATTTTGTTTTTTCTCTTAAAGCATCAGTCGACCAAAATTCTGGAGCAGTTGCCATAGTAATTAAAACCTTTTTAATATCCCCGTCTGTACTTAGGAAAGTTTTAGCCATTTTATCTATTAAGCTTTGAGGTGGGTTATCACTTACAAAACGAACCGCAATTTTCTTTGAAATAAATTTAGCAGCCGAGTTGTGGTGTGCTAGCATTTTTAACAATTCAACACCTTCTTCATAACCTCCTCCAGCTGGGAATTTTTTACCTAAAACAGTTTTCGCGGCATTGTCGTGTCTATTGGGCACGAAAAGAAAATCTCCTTCATGTACAAAACCACGTTTGCTCAGGTTATTGTCTCCAACTCTTTCCATCAGCTTTTTCATAGGAGCTCCGTAGCCATTATCGCCCATTGGTGCTATTGTCCATCCTGTTAAAATACGAGCTGCTTGTGTTACATCGCTTTGCGTATAACCCCCATCAACACCTAGTGTATGCAATTCCATTACCTCACGGGCATAATTCTCATTTAATCCTTGCTTGCCTTTTTTCTGCTTATTTGCCTGCACCTTTTGCATTGCAATTTGCGCTTTCTTATTACGAGTTTTTGCTGGCTGCATAGTACCCATAACCATTTCACTACCTGGCTCTTCCATCGAGACATTATTGCCAGAACTACTAAAATTATCTAAATACATTAGCATTGCTGGAGATTTAGCAGTGCTTAAAACCAATGTTTCGAACCTGCCAAATACATTCGGACGGATCACATCTCTTTCATAAGCTGGGATGTAAGCTGCACATTGATTTTTACTCAATGAGACATTGAAATGGTTAAACCAAAAATCTGTCATTAATTCTTTTAACTGATTATTTGTATATGCTGCTCTTAATATTTTCTGATTGATGAATTGACGATACAAATCTTGTTGAGGTCTGTAACCTTTCTCTTTCATGTAAGATGCAATAGCTGACCGATATTCCTTGCCATTAGCTTTGTTTACCGAATCTTTATGAATTGCGCCATCTTTAATTGCAAACCTTACCAGTTGTGCATTGCGAGGGTAAAGATTTTCTACTTGGGTATTAGTTAGGTTAATTGCATCGAAATTACTTAGTTTCGAATCTAAATCTGTATCCTCTAAATTCCCTTCCAATTGTTGTGCTAACCATTTTTCTAATCCTGTTTTTAAAACATTGTCAATGTCTCCAGATTTAGCACCGTATGTAAAGCGGCTAATTAAATGGGCAGCTGCTTGTTGTTCTGTTAATCCTGCTTGTTTATAAGGTAAAACAAACTGTCCTTTTTCTTGAGAATTTCTTACAAATGAAGAAAAAGCTAGTGCGCAGCTAAATGCAAGAATGCAGATGTAAAAACTGTTGATTTTTTTCATGTCTTATGGCAATTACATTCGTATGACAACAAAAATTTAATAAAGATTAATCGGTATCAGAAATATTAAAAGAATAATTAAAAAAAAATCTCTAAAATATTATCCAATAGGTTTTTTTAATGGTTTTTGATTGTAAAATATTTTTCCTCTTCTATAATAATATACCACTTATTAGGTATTGGTTTAGCCCAATTTTGATATTAACTTGTACGAAGTTTTTCCGGTTATGCTTATTTACCAATTCTCTTTTTTTAAAGTATGTAAACTTAGACTAATAGTGCTCATCGCACTTTTCTTTAGCCTTTCACCTTTTTATTCAAAAGCTCAGCAGCCTAAATTGATGGCTCCTACTGGCCATGTTTTAAGCGTGAGTGATGTAGATTTCAGTAAAGACGGAAAATACATGGTTACTGTCGCTGATAATGAAATTAAATTTTGGGAAACTGAAACCGGAAGATTAATCTATAATTTAAAAGGAAATAGTTATGAGGGTTTTATCAATAACGGCAAAACACTTATCACTACGGAGCTTAAAAATGATTCGATTGGCAAGATAAAATTTTGGGATTTAAATTCTGGAGAAGTTATCGATTCTTTACCTGGCATTACAGTTCGATTTAGCGACGATGAGAGTCTAATGTTGCTAAGTTCTGGTTTAGATAGTGTTGACATTATTCAAGTAAAAACTAAGAAAAAAATAGGCAGTTTACCTGGAAGCATTGGATTTTTTGTGAATAGCGATAAGTTAATTTTTACAGCAACTATATTGGCAGATGATACAGGCTATAAAATGATGTTCTGGGATGCGAAGACTCATAAACACATTAACCAGTATAATGCAGCTTTGGCAGGAGCAAGTAAAAATTTATTTGTTTTAGAGCACGATTCTACCTCGAAGATTTTAGACTTGAATAAAAATGAAATTGTTCAAGTTTTTAATAGGCCTAAATATAACGACAGTAAGAACCATATCTCTTACAAAATGAAGTTTAGTCCAGACCATAAGTTGCTGATGTTTTTTCCGAGAGACAATTATGTGGCGATAATTGACAATGAAACTTATGCGTTAAAAAAAACATTAAATCTTGGCTTTAACATTAGAGATTTAATTTTCAATGAAGATGGATCAATGTTCATTACCACCGATGAAGATAGTAGTGCCACTGCTTGGGATACCAAAACTTTTGAAAAACTATATAGCTTAAAAGGGCATAAGAAATGGATCAATGAGCTAGTTTTTAGTAAGGATAATAAATCTATATTAACCTCTTCGTTTGATAATACTGCCATTTTATGGAATGCAAAAGATGGTTCTTTCATTAGAACATTTACAGGAAAGAACGCAACTATAAATAAAAGCTTAATGAGTACTAATGGAGATTTCATTGCACAGCAAAGTGGCGATTACATTTTCGTGTGGGAAACAAAAACAGCAAAAAAAATTGCCTCTATTAAATGCAAAAGCGATCAAATTAGATTCTCCAGTGATAATAAATACTTGATTGTTAATCAAAATTATGGCTCAAGTGCTTCTGAAACTCGTACACTAATTTTAGATTTAAATATTCAAAAAATTGTTAAAGATCTTTATTTCAGAGGAAATCCTAACAAATACATTATCAGTAATGATGCCCAATACTTTTCTGTTTTTAATGACACAGCAAAAGCTTTAAATGTTTTTGATCTTGATGACAATTTGGTTCTTAGCATAAAAACTCCTGAAGGTAAAATAATTACCAACTCTAATTTTTCTCAAGATCACCAAACACTCATTATTTGTTACCAATTAACCAGTGGTGACAGAACTGGCAGAGAATTAGTGGCTTATCAACTTTCTAACAAACAACAATTATGGAATTATCGGAATAGACTTATTTATGATGATTTTACCGTTACTAAAAACAACAAGTATCTTATTGCCCGCATGGCGGCAGATTCATTGATATGCCTAGATTTGAAAACTGGAGAATCTTTTTATATGTCTTTCGAATCAAAAGGATCTAAATGGAGTGACAGAACTATTGAGAGCAGTGTAGATGGAAAGTATTTATGGGTTTACGATTCTTATGGACTATCAGTTTTTGATTTAATTAGTCGCAAGCAAATTATCAATCATAAAAGTGAAGACTGGATAACTATGGTTAATATAAGTAATGATGGTTATTTAATTGTTGGAGACGTTGCCAATCATCTAAATTACATTCAATTAAGCACAGGAAAAACTACTAAAACCTTAACTACAAGGGGATATGCGTCTGCCTTTTCAAATGGATATTTACTAACCAGCGATAGAACGTTCCTACATTTACACAAAGACACTAAATTACTTTATAGCCTGTTAAATGTTGAAGAGAATGACCAAATTATTGTTGATCCATCTGGAAGATATGATGGAACGGAAGCAGCGAGAAAACTATTATATTTTACCTGTGGCAAAGAAATAATAAGCTTAGAACAAGTAAAGGATTTATTATGGGTGCCAAATTTAGCAGAGCGAATAAGCAAAGCTGAAGTCATAAATGCACCTAAACTTTCTGATCTAGCCATTTGTGGTTTAACTCCCGAAGTAGAATCAATAGACAATAAAACTGATCAGCATGAATTTAAGATTAATCCACGAAAAGGTGGTTTGGGTGAAACCGTTCTTTATATCAATGAAATTGAAGTAAAAAGATACCTTCCTAATCAACTTGTTAAAATAGGCTTAAGCTACAGTTTAAAAATTCCAAAAACCAGTTTAGCTAGTTACTTCATAGCCGGGAAAGAGAATTTTGTAACAGTAAAAGCCTACACAGCTAAAAATGACATTTCATCTCGTGGGGCAAAAGTAACCAACCTTAAAACTCCTGTAAGTTCATTACCACCAAATTTATATGCCGTAGTTGTTGGGGTAAGTGATTATAAGGGCACAGAGCTCGATTTAAAATATGCTGCAAAAGATGCAAATGACATTGCCAATGCTTTAGGAAATAGTGCAAGAAAACTTTTGAATACTGATGGAAAAGAACATGTTTTTATTTACAACCTTAATACTTCAAAAGAAGGTCAATTTCCAGAAAAGCTAAGTATTAAAAATGCCATTGCAGATGTAGGCAAGAAAGCAACGGCCAATGATGTTTTTATTGTATTTTTTGCTGGCCATGGTGTAATGGAGGGTGCCAAAAAACAGTTCTATTTTTTAACTGCCGATGCATCTAAAGCTAGTTTGGCTGCACAAGTTGGTATTAGCACTGATGAACTGAGTGAATGGATGAAACCAGCCAATATTAAAGCTCAAAAACGAATTCTAATCTTCGATGCTTGCAATAGCGGACAGGCTGTTAATGAATTGGTAAAAATTGGGCAGGCAAATCAGCAATATTTGGCAGCAAGGAATGATGACAAATCTCAGCAGATTAAAACCATTGAAAAGCTCAATGAGAAATCAGGATTATTCATTCTATCAGCCTCTGCTAGCAACCAAAGTGCTTACGAAATGGGAAGATTCTCACAGGGCCTTTTAACCTATGCATTACTGAAAGCAATGAAAGAACAGCCAGCTATTTTAGACGATAACAAATTTCTTAATGTTGGCAAATGGTTTACGGCTGCAGAAAAAACCGTTAGTGATATTGTTAGAGAAAGTGGCAATAGGCAAGAACCTCAAGTAGTAAGCATGTCTAATTTTAACATTGGTATTGTTGATCAAGAAGTGATGGCCAAAATTATTTTACCACAAGAAAAAGCATTGTTCGCCTCAAGTAACTTTCAAAATAACGATGAGGCAATTGCTGATGATGATTTGGAATTAAGCAAATCGATTAATCAGGCATTAAACAATATCTCTTCAAGAGGAGTCGATGCAAATATTACTTATGTAATAGGTACAAACTCTCCAGAGGCTTTTGCACTAAGTGGAAGATATGAAGTTAAAGGGGATGAGATTATCGTAAAAGTTAATATTAGGCAGCATAAAGAAATAAAACATAGGTTTGAGCTAAAAGGAAAAAAGGAAAATTTAGCTGCATTAGCAGAAACCATTGTACAACTAGCTGCACAGTGGAGTGCTAGAAAAGAATAGAAAACCACAGATGCACTGATTAAGAATAACAAAATCTGCGTATCTGCGGCCATTTATAGTAAATAGTTACTTTATCACCAAAGTACTAATAGAATGTGGCATGCTTGTAGTTTCTGCAGCATTACCTTGCACCCATAATTGGTATGGTAATTTCTGATCTGTATTGTTCATTACTACTACTACAATAGAACCGTCTGGATTTTTAAACGCTGTGCTAATTAACATGCTACGGCTAGGAGAGCTGATAATCCTTTTCGCTCCTGGCTTAATAAATTTAGAAAAATGACCAATGTAATAAAAGGAGTTTGTATAAAGTAATTTACCAGTTCTTGTGTCGGCATGAATTGGTGCAAAGCAAAAATTACCTACATGATTAGGGCCACCATTTTCATCTAAAAGGATATTCCAATCTGTCCAAGTAGTTGTTCCTGAATTAAAATCGTTGATCATTGATAAGCCGTAACGTTCGCCCAAAGCCCAATCGTTAATTCTATCAAAGCTAAATTTCTCTACACAACCCTCTGTAAAAACCAATTGCTTATCAGGGAAAGCTTCGTTTACTCTTTTAAGGTTTTCAAAATTTTGCGTACTCCCAGTCCATGTTTCATACCAGTGGAACCCAATACCCCAAATGTATTTTGCTGCTTCAGGATCACTTAATAAAGTGCTCGCTCTTTGATAAATTAAATCACGGTTATGGTCCCAAGCAATTAATTTTTTAGTCGCCATTTTATTTTTTTGCAAAGTTGGGCCTAAAAAGTTTTTAATGAAATCTCTTTCTTGTTCAGCACTATACACACATGACTCCCATCTCTGGGTAGCCATTGGCTCATTTTGTACAGTCAAACCCCAAATAGGCATACCCGCTTTTTCATATTCCTGGATAAATCTCACATAATAGTTTGCCCATGATTGATAATAGTCTGGCAACAAATTACCACCTTTTAACATGCTATTATTGGTTTTCATCCAAGCTGGGGGGCTCCATGGACTTACATATAAGTTAATTTTACCTCCAGCAGTTGCTGTAGCTTGCTTAATTAAAGGAATTTTAAATTTACGATCGTGCGCTATATTAAAGGTTTTTAAAGCCTTATCATTGTCGGCAACATAAGTATACATATCACTACTAAAATCGCAACTATTTATGTTTGTGCGTGCAATTGTATACCCAATTCCTTTAGTTTTATCGTAATATGAGGTGAGTAATTCTTGTTGTGTCGATTTTGGTAATTTTGCAAAAACTTCAGCAGAAGCATCTGTTATAGCGCCACCTATGCCAATAAAAGTTTGGAAAGTTTTATTTGGATCTATAAAAACCATTGTTTGGGTTTCTAAAGGTTGCTTTAACGTTTTAAAAGTTAACACATCCGTCTGCTCCATTGGCTTACCAGCATCTTTTACTGTAGAAAATACAGTTACTTTTTTGGCAGCATAAACAACTGGTTTTTGTTGAGCAAAGGTAGCTGTTGAGGCTAAAATAAAACCTGCAAGCAAGATTACTTTCGAATATCTATTCATTACATTTTAATTTGGACCTGCAATTTGCCCAAATAAATTTCCTTAAACAATAGTTATCGAAATTAAGTGTGTAAAATTTACACTATTGAAATAAAATTCCTATTATTCGCTAATAAAAACTTCATCTTTAATCACATCCGTTTTAATCGTTTTATCAGCTACTAATTTGCTTACCCTGTACATTAAAAGTATACTTATGATAGAGATAACTATAATTAAGTAGCCTACTATATTGTAATTTTCTAATGGACTGAATTGGGTTTTTTGTACTACAATTAAGCCCGAAACCGCAGCAGCAACCCCACCTGCAATTTGTTGCAAAGAAGAATTGATACTCATAAATGCTCCCCTATCTGCCATATCGGGCACTGCGCTAGTTAATGCTGATGAGGGCACCATTCTGCTCATGATTCCCATCATCATTAAAATATTTAAAACAACTACTAGCCAGAATGGAGTTGCGCCAAGATTGGTATAGATTACACACATGATCATCATCCAAGTAGATGCAATTGCAAATATTTTGAATTTGCTAACACGATCACTTAAACGGCCAATTGCAGGCATGATCAGTAAAGAACATAAACCAGAAATGGTAAATAACAATACCAACTGTTCATTAGAAATTTTTAAGTTATTAATGGCGAAAGCGCTACCAAATGGCATCATCATAAAACCACCAATAGATAACAATGCCGTAGCCATGAAACCAATACGATGTTTACGTTTTCTGACGGTATGCCATAAGTGTAAAAATACTGATTTATCTTTTTGGATTGCCAAGTGAAGATTAACAGGCTGCAATTTAACAATGATAATTATTGCAATTACGATTGCCAATCCAGCAATCATAAAAAATGGTGCTTCCCAATTCCATTTGTTAGCTAAGGCTAATCCAATTGGCACACCTAAAACCTGGCTCGCACCAAAACCCATTTGTACAAATCCCATTACTCTGCCTCGCTGTTGAAGATTAAAGATATCAGTAATAATGGCCATGGAAATAGAGCCTATAACACCACCAAATAAACCTGTAATGATACGAGCTGCAACAAGTTCTGCATAAGTGTGTGCTAAACCGCAAAAAATTGTTCCGGCAATAAAACCAATATAAAAGAACAGTAATAACTTTTTACGGTCAAAACGATCTGCAAAACCTGCAGTGAGCAATCCAGAAATACCAGCACTGAAGGCATAAGCAGAAACTGCAAAACCAAATGCTTTAGGCTGCAATGCCATTGATTTCATCAATATATCTCCTAATGGAGACATTACCATAAAATCTAATATTACTGTAAATTGTGTAATTGCTAAAAGGAATATAACGAGTTTTTGATAGCCAGTAAACGGTATAACTTCTTGTTTCATTATATTATATTAATTCACAGCAAAAATGACCATGATTATTTATCAATTCAATTATTTGTTGGTGGTTTAAAGTAAAAGACTCTACCCTAAGCACGCAATCTTGATCATCAAGTGCGATATTCCATTTAGCAATACCCTCATGGCCATCTAAAATATTTTGAAGCTTAGATTTGCATTCCTCGCTTGTAATGTCTGTTTTAAATAATAAGATATGATCTAAATTTTCCATTTGCTTTTAATTTTTTAATGCTTTGATCACTAAGTCGAATGTTTGCCATAAAACCCGATCTGTCATTTTAAAGGGCATGCCACCTACACTTTGTCCCTCCCTGTCAAAACGTATTAACGAGTAAAGTGGGGCATAAGCTACAGACCAGAAAACTTCTAATGGCATCATATTAATTTCGCCTCTACCTACTACATTGTGCATAAATTCACTAATGATAACTTTGAATTTTTTCATAAAGTTTTCTAGAAACTTTACTTGATAAGTTGAAGTTCTGAGTTGTTCGAAAAATAAATAAGCGAGTGGGTTCTCCATAACGTATTCATACCTATTCTTCCATTGAATACGCATTCCATCTTCAAAAGAGGCTTTTGGGTCAAAATTTTTAATCATTGCGTCAGCCATTTTATCGCCTTCTTCTTTAGCAATGCTGATAATTAAATCATCTTTATCCTTATAATAGATGTACAGCGTAGCTACAGAAATATTGCAATTTTTGGCAAGCTTGTTCATGCTAAAGCCTTCAAAACCATCCTTTACGAAGCTTTCTAACGCTTTTTGTTTAACAAGATTAACCTTATCCTCATCTCTAATTCTCATGCAACAAATATAAATGAATATTCATTCATTTATAAAGTATTTTTAAATATTTTTATTTGTTAATCCAACCCGATTGATTGTTGCTATTTAACACTAACTGATAATCTCCAAAACTTCCCAGTACGCTAACTATTTCCCCATTTTTAAGGTTAAGTTTAATTGCAGCTGTTGTGTCTGGCTTATCGAAAACAGCTTGGTCATCTATATTTATTTTATATTTTGCAATCGCCTTTACAGTTGGTGAAAGTTTATTACTCCCCAAATAACCAATACTTCCATCAGGCAATTCTATTCTATAATCATTTCCAGTTGCAGCCATAACCCTTAAAATAGTTCCCGCTTTTAATGAGACTTCTTGATTGTCATTTATCTTTAAAATGGCATTGGCATTAGTTCTCATAGTAGCATTTAAGGCAGTTGTTGAACTTAAGATTTTTGGTGGTGCTTGTATCTCTGGATTGATAAAAGGAAACGGATCTATTGCCCCATTGTTTGTATAAATTCCGAAGTGCAAATGCGGTGGTGTTGTTTTTGCATTCCCTGTATTACCCATTCTGCCTAACGTATCGCCTTGCAAAACTGCCTGTCCATCTGTTACCATTTGTTCATCTAAATGGGCATAATACAAAGTGTAATTTTTACCTTCTGGACGAAACCAAACTACTTTACCACCCAAATTATTTGAATTTACCCGAGTTACAGTACCAGCAGAAACTGCCAATACTGGAGTACGGAAGGTTGAAAAAATATCAATTCCTTCATGCTGTCTTGCACCTTCATCTCTTCCAACACCGTACAAACTTTGAATTTGGTTTTTGTTGGCTGATTTTAATGGATAACCTAAAGAGGGGCCAGTTGTAATGGCTAAAGTATATGATCCGCTACCTAACAACTCGGGCTGTAATCTTAAAATGTAGGTACCAGTTTTATCAACATCTAATTGGATGTTATTGCCAAGCGTATCAGCAGATGCAATTAATTTATAATTTACTCCTTCATGTTCCCAAATATCTAGGTAAATCATAAATTCGCTAGTTGGTTTTCTATCTAAATTTACTTGAAGCTTTTGCCCTCTGGTTAATTGAAATTTAAAGGCAACAGCTTCAATTTTATCTGCAGAGAAATATCCCTTTTCTTGGAAAGGTAGTTTAATAGAAAGCGCTTTCTGCAAGCTTTGCTGGGCATTGTTAATCCACATGGTACCCATAGCAGTTTGATTCAGTCCTGCACTAACTAATTTCCTCTCATAAGCCTCATGCGGTGTTGCAGGTTTTAACAAATTAAATGGCCCACTTTTACAAGAAACCAGAATTAAGCTTAACAGCAAAAAACAAAAGACTAAAACACTTAACTTTCTCATTAATTTACAGTTATATTTTTACAACAATAAAAAAGCAATGATGTTTTAGCAGCAATTACATTATGGTTATACCGGCATTAAAGCCTAACCAACCTTTGTAACCGTTTATGGTTTGGTGTTTATTCGGCACAATTTGTTGTTTATAATTTGTAGCACTAGAACCTATTGGAGCATTACTGAAATAGTAATTATAGGTTGGTCCGCCAAAAATGCTAAAACCTTTAAACAATTGTATTTGAAGATTTGCCTGAAACTTGGTTAAAATGTTTGAGTAATCCCAGTTGCCTAAATGTAATTGTTGTGCTGTTAATTCGGTTGCAATTGAGATGGTTTTGTTAAAAATAAAATCATGCCCAAAGCCTAAACCAAAAGTTTCGATTGTTGCAGTGTCAGAAAAGTTTTTTCCGGCCATAAGTATAGTATAGAGTGATGCATTTCCAGTTTTTAAGGAAATATTGGCATTAATCAGATCATTAGTTGATAAGCTGATTTTATGATAACCTGTTTTTACAAAATTGAGCAAACCAAAACTTATCCCAGTTGAGGTATCAGCAACGTTAATTAATCCCAGTTGAAACCCTTTGTTGTTTCTGGTGTAATTAAAAATCCCTGCTATTTGCATCCCCTTTAGTGTCCTAGAACTCATATTTCCTAAGGCTGCTATTTGCATTCCATTCATTTCACGACTACTAATATTTGCCAAACCAGTTAGCTGAACCCCTTTCATACTTTTGGAAGCAACATTACCTAGAGCAGAGATTTGAAATCCCTTTACGTCTTCCTTAACCATGTTCGCTAAGCCAAGTTGTACCCCTCTTGTATTACCCCGAACGTTATTTATTAAACCTGCAACTTGCACTCCATTAACAGAGCCACCAACCACATTAAATAAACCTGCTACCTGTACCTTATTTACATCGCCTTTGGTTAAATTAAATAAGCCAGCAACTTCTACACCATTTACACCTGCAGTATAACCACCTAATAAATTTAAAGAAACCTTATTTACTACTTTAGAACTCATCATTCCATGAGAACTCAACCCAGGCGTTAATGAAGCCTGGAAGGGAGTATTTGCTAAAAAATTAGGAATATTTATATTCTGAATGCGTTGCTTAGTAGATAGAAAAAATTTGCCAATCCCTAAATCTTCTATTGCATTAGAAAAAAATGCTCCTTTTTCTTTATCTGGATCATCATAACCTTGTGGCCTGATATCAATACTAGATAAAAAGACCAATGCTGTATCTCTGTAAGTCTCTTTACTTGCTGTTAAAATAATAGCTGAATGCTCACCCTTAAACTTTAAGTTAAAAAAACCATCGTCATCTGTTAAGGTACTTTGTAGTAGTTTTTTCTCATAAACGCTTGCCTGTTTTACCTTTTTTCCAGTTTCTGTATCAATTACATAACCGCTAATCATGTATAAATTTTCAGCTGTTGTAATGTTCTCTGCTTCTATTGTAAAATGGTTTACCGCATAGCGAAGAATGATATATTTATCGTTCTCTTTGTAATCTACTTTTCCATCAAAAATCTGATCTAACACATCTCTAACTGGTAAACTTTTAGCATTTAACGTTACTAAGCTATCTTGCTTAAACAATGCACCATTGTATGCAAAATAAAAATTTCCGGCAGTGCTAATTTGCTGCAACACTGTACTAACTTTTTGTTTTTTAATATCAAATGTTACTCTCTTAGAAAGATTGTTCTGGTGATTAGCAACAGGCGTTTGTGCGTTACAAAAACTGGCTAAAAAAATAAACATTAGAAGTAGTTTGCTGTTCATTACTATTTATTAGACAACAGAATTTCTTGTTGGTTACGAGAAACTTTTAATTTCAATACATCGCAGATATACTTTAGGTTATTTTCTAAAGAACCTAATTCTAATGTGATATAAATGGTTAAGTTTTTAACATCATCCGTTAATACAATATGGCTACCGTAGGCTTCATTTAAAACTTCTACTAACTTAGGAAGCGGTGTATTATTGGCAATAAAAAGTTGTGTTCTGTAATAGTTATATAACTGATCTTCACTTTTATTTTTGATTAGTTTTTTAGTATTTGCATCTATTAAAATTCGCTCTCCTTTAATTAGTTTAACTTCTTCATTACCCAAAGAAACTTTAACAATTCCGCTTTCTACAACTACTTCAATTTGATCTTTTAGGTGTTTGATATTAAATGATGTGCCCACAACTTCTACAGCAACCTTATCAATTTCAATTACAAAAGGACTACTCTTGTCGTGTGCAACATTAAAGAAAACATCTCCCTTTTTTAAATGTACACTTCTGTTATTTCTAAAATTTCTGGCAAAGCTGATTTCAGAATTTTTATTGATTGTTAATTCAGAACCATCTGGAAGTGTTTGACTGATGATCTCATTTCCAGAAACAATGTCTTTATAGGTTGCTGCAAAGAAATTATAAGCTGACCAAGTACCAATTGCAATTACAAAAACAGCGGCAATTTTTAACCATGTATAATTTCTTTTTAATGGCTTAACTATAGTCTCTTTCTTAACTGGAATAGCCACTGTTTTGGCCTTAAACTTAACCCAAGCTTCATTTTCATCAACAACTGTTTGTTCATTTAAATCGTCACTAGCATCCCATATTTTTTCAAATTGGGCAAAATAAGTTGCGTTCTCGGTACTGGCCGATAACCAATTTTGCACTTCAGCATTTTCTTCCTCGTTAGTTTCTTTAAGCAGAAACTTTATCAATAATTCATCGTTCATGCTTTCCATTAATTTATAAAATCTTTATAATGAGCCATTCCTATTAAGAATAAAATCAGGAAATCTACCAATTTCAAACGCAAAATTTTAAGTGCCTTACCCATTTGGTTTTCTACCGTTTTTATAGATATGCCCAATTGTTCAGCAATTTCCCTATATTTTAGTTCTTCAAATCTGCTCATCTGAAATATTGTTCTGCATTGCTCTGGTAATTCATTTAATGCAATCCTTAAGTTAAATTGCAATTCAGTTAATTCTATTTTAGCAGCGGCAGATTCACTTAATTCGCTTGTCGTGTTTTTTGTAAAATCCTGGTATTTTACTTTCACTTTTTCATGCTTTAAATAATTGAGGCTATCGTTATAAATGCTTTTATATAAATAAGCTTTAATCGAAGTCTCTACATTTAACAAATCTCTTTTCTCCCAAAATCTTAAAAACATATTTTGCACTATTTCTTCTGCAAGGTCTAAGTCTTTTAAAATCATGTTGGCATAAGCATGCAAAGCCTTATAGTGAGCTTTAAATAAGTGCTCAAAAGATTGATCGTTATACGTATTTATAGGAATTGTTTGCGTTAAATTCACTTGTTCTCTTGTTGTTTCAAATATATTGGTTTTTAAGCTTAAGCATGATTCTTAAATTTAACCCAAATTAATTCTTTTTAAAATCTCTATTCCATTTGCACTGCTTGTGGTAAAAAGATCTATATATTCTACTTTTGGAAACCAAAAAGAACCACCCTTAACCTTTACAAAAACTCTTTTTAGCAATAAATTTTTGCCTTCATCTTTAATGTACATTCTATATTGCTGGTCTTCTTCAGATTTTAATAAATACATGGCCATTTTCTGATATGCAGCCAATCTGATCTCAAAGGCTCCATTACCAATTGCTTTACATTTTACACCATAAGCAAACCTTTTTTCAATAGCTGTTAAATCTTTACACCTGCCATTTTCAGTATATCTAATCCAAGAGCCTTTAACTGGCGACTTATAATTTATTGAACCATCTGCTTCATAATTGAGCTCATAAATTACGGTGTTTGCATCAGGGGTTCTTTGTAAAAAAAACAGTAAATCTTTCCCCCTTGGTACTGGCAAATTAGCTTGTTTAGGTTCTTGTGCAATAACCAATTGGCTTAACACAAGCATCAATAAAATAACCACGGTTTTAATTGCTATTGTATTTACTTTTTTAGTTTTTAGCACTGATTTTTCAACCTTGTTTAATTTATGCTTGTATATTTTTGCCGGACTAGCAAAAATAAAGAACAACATTTCTTTAATTCCATCGCTATGTTTTACATCATATAGCATATCTCTATATTCATGGAAATTAAGTACAAACGGATTGGTTTTGTTCTCTACTGGAGTTGTTAATCCATATACAGGTTTTTCTTCTTCATATTGAAAAGAGCCAAAAATATGATCCCAAATCATCAACGTAGCACCAAAGTTTTTATCTAAATATTTCTCTTGACTTCCGTGATGTACACGATGATTTGAAGGTGTGCCGAAGTACTTCTCAAAAAATGGATGCAATTTGCCTATAGCTTCTGTGTGTACCCAAAACTGATAAAGTGTACTTAGTTGACTTGCCACAAAAAATATTACCGGATGAAACCCTATTAGTGCAACCGGAATAAAAAATATAGTTTTAAAATGCTGCACCCAGCTTTGCCTAAAAGCTACCGTTAAATTGTAATGCTCAGCCGAATGATGTACCACATGTGTTGCCCAAAAGAAACGATTGTAATGAGAAAATCTGTGCGACCAATAACTACAAAAATCATAAGCAATGAAACAAGCGATTAGCGTCCACCAGTTCAATTCAATTCGCCATGAGAGTTGATTATAAATCCAAATGGCCCCAGTTATTAACACGGTTTTCATTAATAGATTTACTATTAAATTGCCCAAACCAACCCATAACGACCCCTGTGTTTCTTTGTTCTCATAAGTTTTATGTTCGCTAAAATATGATCCAACAAACTCTAAAACAGTAAATAAAATAATTGCGGGCATGGTATAAACCATTAGGTTTGGAGCATTACTTTGTAAATGATATACATCTGTTAAGGCAATTTTTTCAGCTCCAAAAATAGAGCTGAAATATTGCAAATAAGGTTGAAGGTTGATCATAATCTTAGCTTTAAAGTTTGATTACTTTGCCAGATCCACTGATGTGGGATTCTACTGTTGCATTGCCTGAATAATAGACCTTACCGCTGCCACTAATAAATGCTTTCAGCTTATCTTTAATCCTAATTTTTGCATCTCCACTTCCAGAAATAGTAACATCAGCATAATCACATGTTATTTTTTCAGCGTCTGCCTTACCAGACCCAGAAATGTTAATGTCCATTTCCTCAACAAGCATATTGCTTTTGGCAATAATATCTCCAGAGCCACTGATCTCAAAACTTAAAAAATCAATGAATGGAAAATTTCCATTTAGACCAATTGTTCCACTTCCACTTATAGCTACACTTTTAATGGTTGGCATGGTAACAAATATTTCAATGTCATTCCGTTTAACATTAACATGTTCATAACTTAAGTGCAGTTTTCCGTTTACAACATTGGTTTTAAAGTAAGGTATCAAGTTGCCAGAGCCTTTAAGTTCTACTTTATATTCATTTCCATAATTGACATGAACATTGTTAGATCCGCTGGTATAAATTTTAGTAAAAGTTCCTGGATTCCTTGTTTCTGAAATTACATTACCATCTGCAGTAATCCTATCCTTTTCACAAGAGGTTAAGCATATAATGGCTATAAAACTAACTGTGATTAATTTTTTCATAATAGTAAGATCTGTGTGTGTTAATAATTGGTGATTTAAAAAATGATATTGATACCGCCTCCATAGCCAACATATAGAGTCTGCTGAAAATCAGACCGTTGATTTTGCCATTGTTCAATATGTTTTTTTGGATTTAAAGCCTTGCCTTCAATTGTGTTTGTGCTTACAAAATTCAAAGCAGGTCCACCGAAGATTTCGAGATGTTTACCAAGTTTAAGGGCAGGCAAAAGCTTAAAAGATGTTTTAAAATATTCGCCTTCTTTAAAGCTTTCTATTGAACCTCCTGTTAATTCGACATTAAGCCTGAAGGTGCTAGATTGAAAGAAATGAGCCCCAAAGCCAGCTTCGAAAGCATAAACTTCATCTTCGTTTTTAAAGTTATAGCCAACTCCAAGTATGCCATATAAAGTTCTACCACCAGACCTGAAAGTGAGCATGGTTGTCTGATTTTCATCTGCACTAAGCCCAATGCTTTTTTCTCCGTTTTTAACAAAGTTGAGGATACCAATCGGAAAATCGCTACTGTCTGCAATGTTAATGAAACCGGCTATTTGTGTGCCTTTAACTTTTCTAGCAATATTGATAAACCCAGCAAATTGCGAACCTTTTACATCTTTTGCCTTGTTCATAAAACCTGCTAACTGTGAGCTTGAAGCATTTTTTGCAATGTTCATAAAACCAGCCATTTGAGGGCCTTTAATGTTTGATGACTTATTAAGAAAACCTGCAAATTGAGCCCCATTAACATTCATGGCCACATTGGTAAATCCTGCAAATTGTACGCCTCTTAAATTTCCATGGGCAATATTAGCAAAGCCTGCAAATGCAGCGCCATCTCCTTCATGATAGGTGTTTGCAAAACCTGCAAGTAATGCACCATTTGCTTTTTGACCAATATGATTATAGAAACCTGCAAACTGAGTACCGTAAGTATCGTTACGTACTATATTGGCAACACCTGCAAAAGCAAAGCCTTTTTCTACAGACGAAACTCCGGCTAATAAATTTATCGAAAGGTTATTTGTGTCTAATACAGCATGTTTGCCATTGCTGCTTATCGGATAAATTAAACCAACATGTACTTTTGTTGAATTTTGCTGTTGAGCTTTGCCAATATATCCGCTGGTTAAAAATGCCAGCAATATAATGGCTTTGAAGAATGAGAGACTAAATCTAGTTTTAGCTTTAAAATTATTGTTTTCGTTGGGAGTAATTTTCATTTTTTTGTCTGATTTTAAAATGAGACAACGAAAAGAAGCTTTACCCCTACGTGAGTATAAAAAATATTTTAACTTATATTTAAATATCTATTTATCAAATAATTAAAATAAACTTAAGTTTGTATTTTAAAAGGAAACTAGATTAATTTACTCCTTAAATGCAAGTTTTAAAACCGTTTTTTACTAAGGAAACGGCTGACAAACATGCTGAACTATTGTACTTTACTGATCTTCTTTGGCTTTATTCCAAATATCTTCAAAGTCTGCTGGATGCCTTTTAAATTGAGCATGTACATAGGGACAAAGTGGCGTAACTTTTAAACCTTTTTCTCTTGCATAGGCAACCATTGCATTTAGCATCAACTTTGCTAAACCTTGTCCTTCTGCTTTAGGCAAAACTTCGGTATGGTAAACAACCATTTCCTTATCGAAAATAGCCAGCGCCATTTCTCCTAATTGCTCTTCTCCATCCAAAATGAGGAAAGCACCCCTACCTTGTTCATTTAATTTTAATACTGGATTATTCATCTGTAGCAGTTAGTAAATAAAAAGGGATAGTGGTATTATTTAGAAGATGTTTTTGTTGTTGTTGACTCTGCAATAACTTCACCTTTAAAATAAACAGCCTTTGAAGGTTCTGTTGCATTAGATTTAACGGTAACATTTTTATTAAATGTACCCAATGCTGCTGCATTATAGGTTAAAGTAATTGAGCCCATTTTGCCCTTTAACACAGGTGTGGTGGTAAACTTAGCTATTGTACATCCACAAGTTGGCTCTACACTGCTAATAATTAAAGGTTTATCACCTATATTGGTAAATTTCATTTCTACCGAAACTGGTTTCCCCTGTATAATTTTCCCAAAATCGTGACCATTTGGTTCAACAAACTTAAATTGAGGTTCTGTATCAATTTTCATAGCTGTAATTGCAATGAAACCTAGCACTAGTGTAAATAGGAAAATTAATTTTTTCATGGAATGTTTTTTAATAAACGAATATAAATTCAAATCATTTAAAAACCTAAAATTTAAACAACAATAGCTCATTATATTAAAAAATTCTGCAAATTCTTATCAAAAATAGAGTTGTTAGACCTTAATATAAACTCGTAAAAAATTAGTAGTTAACACTTTAAGTGATTATTACTGTAAAAAAATTTGCTGCTGTATAATTAAATATCGATATTTACCAATCTCCCTAAATTTAATTAATGCTTATGAAAGTAAAGTTTTTAGATTATTACAACATTGCATCCAATTTAGTGCTTTGCACTTTCGTACTTGGATTCATTAATGTTTTTGTTCGCGGGCTTACTAGCACAGAAGATTTAATTATAGCTGGATTAGTGTTGGTTTTAAGGTATTTTTCTGCTATTCTTATTAAAAGACGCTTTGCAATAGGCAAATACTTATTACTTATTTTAATTGCCAGAAACATATATAAGCTTTGTGACATTACAGTATCCACAGGCGCCGATACGGTAGCGATATCACTTATTGTAATTCAAATCATAATGACGGTAGGTGCACTTGTTTTAATTACCAAACTACCTGCAAAATTTGATTTTAGAAAAAAATACATCCGCTCCTAACATTATTGCATATTACTTATTTAAAGCATTATTTTTAAAAAATTAATGCTTTTTTAATGAACAGGATTTTACCCACAATTGTTATCTCTCAGTTTTTCTGTACTTCATTGTGGTTTGCAGGAAATGCCGTAATGGCTGATATTGCACTTCGTTTCAACTTATCTAATAGCTATTTAGCCTACCTTACAAGTGCTGTACTTTTAGGTTTTATTACAGGTACATTAGCCTTCGCGGTTTTGGCAATTTCAGACCGGTTTTCTCCCTCAAAAATATTCTTTAGCTGTGCTATAATTTCTGCTGTAATTAATTTGGGCATTACCCTAAATGAAATTAGTTCAGTAGAGTTAATGTTGTTTAGATTTTTAACTGGATTTCTGCTTGCTGGCATTTATCCCATTGGGATGAAAATTGCAGCAGACCACTACCAAAAAGGATTGGGGAAATCATTAGGCTTTTTAGTAGGAGCTTTAGTTATTGGCACTGCATTTCCCCATTTTTTAAAAAGTATGTTGGCAACATTGCCTTGGAAATATGTTATCTATTCTACATCATTACTTTCAACAATTGGTGGTTTCGCCATGTTGTTTTTAGTTCCTGATGGACCCTTTCGCAAAACTAGTCAAAAACTAAAGTTAAACAGCTTTATGCAGAGTTTTAAAAATGAAAAATTTAAATCTGCAGCATTTGGGTACTTCGGACACATGTGGGAGCTTTATTCTTTTTGGGTCTTTGTTCCGGTTATCTTAACTACCTACAATAATCGGCACCTTAACACTAACCTAGATGTTTCTCTTTTATCATTTGTAATTATTGTTGTAGGTAGTTTAGCTTGTTTATTTAGTGGGCTGATTGCTGAACGTTTCGGGGCCAAGAAAATTGCAACAATTTCATTGGCTATTTCAGGTCTATGTTGCATCATTTCTCCACTTATTTTAGTCAGTTCTTCATCCGTTGTATTACTAACTTTCTTATTGATATGGAGTATGGCAGTAATTGCAGATTCTCCTCTATTTTCTACTTTGGTTGCACAAAATGCACCAGATGCAACTAAGGGGACTTCTTTAACCATTGTAAACTGTATCGGCTTTGCCTTAACTATAATTAGCATACAATTTATTGACGCACTAAGAAATAAGATAGATGCCCAGTACATTTATATGTTTTTAGCAATTGGGCCTGCTTTTGGGTTAGGCGCACTGCTTAAAAAAAGCAAGGTTAGCAAAAGTTAGTTAGTATGCTAGATGATGTGGAGCAATAAAAAAAGGCAGACTTATTAAAGTACTGCCTTTCTTACTAAACAAACTTAACTAAATTGTATTTTAAGGAATTTTATCCAATGCCGGAACATTGTTTTCATATCCTGTATAACCTTTATTTTGGTTGATACGGCCTTGTGTGTTGAAACGTTGAGCTGTTCCTGGTACTGGCCATAAAACGTGAAAAGGAGATATTTTAAAGTTTACACCGGAAATAGTTGGCACTTTATTTCTGTAAAAATCATTTTTTTCGATAATTCTATCGTAGAAAAAGTTATTGTCTGAGAAAGCAGCCAAATTATAGGTTTTGCCATTATATGCAGGCTGACCAGTTTGGGCAAAAATATAAGCTATACGCGTTAACTCAGTTTTACGAGGCTCTTCATAGTAGAGTTCTCTTGCTCTTTCATCTAAAATTGTTCCGATAGTGATAGTAGATGCATTTGTAAGTAAGGTTGCATTAGCTCGGGCTCTAACCTGATTGATATCGGCCATTGCCAACCCTAAATTATTTTTCCAATAATAAGCTTCTGCACGCAACAAATAGGTTTCAGCTAGCCTGAAAACATACCAATCTGTATTTGTACCTCTTGGTGGCGACCAATATTTATCAACTGCTAATGCATTGGTAGAGTTAATGAAAGTTTTGTAGTGCGGCCATCCAAAAAAGTGGCGAATGGTATCTAAACCTTTATTTAAAAACATATTGTTAACGTTACCAGCAGTTACATCTACCAATGGTTTTCCATAAAGTGCTTTTTCCGTAGGGTTTGATGAGTTTTTAAGGGCTGGATTATTATAAACCAAATCGGTCATGTTCACCCACATGCCTGGTGCATGGCGATAATCTGTATTGTCTGTCCATATATGTTTGGTACTATATGATGTCCCACGATACCTTCCGATTCCTCTTCCATACATCAATGTTAAAGGGATTTCTACAGTAACACCATCTACTATTGCCTGTGTTAAACCACTTGGTGTTTTCAAGTTAGCAAAATGCCATGCAGGCACACAATTACGCATTACTTGAGAGCCATTCGCTGTAGCCCCTGCCAATGTTTCTCTATCAATCACTAAAAACAAAGCTTCTCTATTTGTTGCAAGTGCCTTGTTATCCATTCTATGCAAATCCCAAATCACATTTTTTGTAGCATCTGATGCGGTACTTCCAAAACGTGTTGTCATTAAGCCGTATTTGCCACCATTTATTACATTATTGGCGGAAGTAATTGCATCATCAAAATCACCTAAGGCCAAATTAACTTTAGTTAATAAATGACTAACCGCACCTTTGGTAACTTCTCCTTTATCAACTGCATCAAGCACCCAAGTTTGTGCAAATAATAAATCTGATTTCATTTGCTTAAGAATAACCTCTCTTTTTGTAGAGAAATAATCAAGCTTTGGCTCGGTTAAATCTTTCAAGATTAGGGGCACATCACCAAATTGGTGCACTAAACGATAATAATAATAAGCACGATAAAAATATGCAGATCCAAGGATTGCATTTTTTTCTGCATCATTTTTATAAGTAGGGGTATTGATGTTGCTGATGATAGAGTTAGCATATCTTACACCTCTGAAACCTTCCGTCCAATAAAAACCAATACGGTTAAAATCTGGGCTATTCAAGTTAGCATCTGGCGTAACACGGGTATCCATATCCTGAGCTTGGGTGCTTTTATCTGTCGTTCCGTCTACCGCAACATCAGAAAATATAGCCTCGGTAACTATTGGTGCCATATCATCAAAAAATTCTCTTTTTGTATTAGCTCCTAATCCGGCCAAAGCCCCTTTCATACCTGATACACTATTGTATGCAAACTCAGGTTCAAATTTCGAAAGGTATTCTGAGTCTAGGTATGACTTTTTACAGCTACTCACTACTGTGAGAAATAATACTGCAATTATTAATTTTTTATTTAAAGTTTTCATATCGGTCAATTGATTATAAAGAAAGATTTAAGCCCAAAGTGTAATAAGTTGGTGTTGGCCCATTATTTTGAGGATCCCACTGGTTCCAATCTGGTGAGTAAACGGCAGCATTATTAATGTTAAAGTAAACTTTAGCAGTTTGTACTTTCACTTTCTCAAGTAATGATTTAGGAATTGTATAAGCAATGGCAACAGTATTTAACCTAATAAACGAGCTTTTGCTGTATACATTAAAGTTAACACCACTAAAATTAGAGCCTAAACGAGCATATTCGTTTGTTGGATTTTGAGGTGTCCAATACGGTAATATGTATGAACT
Organism: Pedobacter polaris; assembly: GCF_005116505.1. Classification (GTDB taxonomy): domain Bacteria; phylum Bacteroidota; class Bacteroidia; order Sphingobacteriales; family Sphingobacteriaceae; genus Pedobacter; species Pedobacter polaris. Next base: position 1,359,042 of record NZ_SWBR01000001.1, on the reverse strand, counting down.
GGTACGACCAAAACCAACACTTCCTGGTTGATTTAACCTTTGATTATCTTGTGCTTTTTGACCCCAGTTAGAAATCAACTGAAATGAAACATCGAAACTTTTGAAAAGATTAAACTCATTTCTCATTGCCCAAGTGAACCTAGGGTTACGGTATCCTAAAAATTGCTTATCAACATCAGAGTAAGCATAATCACCATTAATATCTTGCAATTTAAAATCACCCGGTTTAATGCCTTTGTTAAATTTATTAGCTTCAGCCACTTCATTTTCTTGCCATACACCTAGAATTTTGTAATCCCAAATTACATCAATATCCTGTCCAATAAACCAACCATTTCCTAAATCATTATTAGGCGTTGCCAGTTTAATAATCTTGTTTCTGTTTAGCGAGAAGTTCATAGAAGTATTCCAAAGCACTTTACCAGATGTTAGGTTTCTGCTGTTTACAGAAATCTCAAAACCTTTATTGCTTACTGCACCAATATTAGAAAACACATTATTATAGCCTGATACATCAGGAAGGGTTTGGCTAATGATTAAATCTGAAGTTTTTTTATCGTAGTATTCGAAAGCACCGCTTACTCTATTGTTTAAAATAGCCCAGTCTAAACCAACATTTAATGCTTTGGTTTTTTCCCAAGCTAAATTTGGATTTCCAATTCTATTGGCAATTACAATTGAATTAACCTCTGCAGCTGCTCCACTTGTGTTCACTGCTTGATATTTTCCGGCATCTACTGAGAATAGGTTAGCATAAGGATCTGAAACCCTATTTCCATTGAACCCGTAAGAAACTCTAATTTTACCGAAGTTAAGCCAAGTAATAGGTTTCATAAATTCTTCTTCGGTAAAGGTCCAAGCTACTGCAGCAGAAGTAAATGTTGCACTTTTATTTTTATCTCCAAAGCCAGAATATCCATCTTTACGAGCCGTAAATGTAAAGTTGTACCTGCTCATTAATGAGTAGTTTAACCTTCCCATTAGCGCATTGCCCGTATACACATTATCATCACTTGTAATTGATGGTTTAATACCACTTCCTAGATTATGGTAACCTAATATATCGCTAGGTGCAAAACCTTCATTGCTAGATGAGGTATACCATGATTGGAATTTCTCTGCATTTGCCAATAAGGTAACATCAAAATTATGTATTTTTCCTATTGTTCTATTCCATTTTAATAGATTATCTGCTTGCCAATTGTAACGAGTTTCTTGAGCCCTTGATGCAGAACCTCCAAGAACTGTTACGTTTGGATTTTTTGATGACGAATGGTTAAAAGTACGGTACATATCTATTCCCGGACTAAAATTTAGGGAATAAACAATTCCAAATGGTAATTCTGCTTTTACCAGCAAACTACCAAATAAAGTATTTTGTTTAACCATCCTGCTATTATAGGTTGGATTTAGAAATGGATTTCTAGCATTTAGACCATTATCATCTGTAGGAATTCTTCTTAGCGTTCCATCAGCGTTATAAAAATCTCCATAAGGAGATAGGTTTGTCAACTGACCCCAATCTGCTTCAATTGCCCCTTCATCACGATCAGCATATTGCAGATTTAAACCTAAAGTTAAAAACTTAGCTGCCTTTGCTTCTAAATTTACTCTTGTTCTGAAAGTACTAAATTCTCCACCTTCAATTAAGTTCTCGTTTTTTAGATAACCCAAAGACATGTAATAATTAAGCTCTTCTTTTCTACCAGACATGCTTACGGTATGGTCTTGACGTTGGCCTGTACGGAATAATAGATCATACCAGTCCGTTTCTTTTCCGGCCAAGTAATTTGCTTTTTCGTTTGCTAATAAGCCCAAACGACTTAACCATAAGTCTGTTGGATTTGTACTCGTTTGACCATTTAACCATTGCGTTAATGTAACGCCTGCGGGTAAATTGTTAGGATCGTTATAGATGTAAGCCGGTTGAGTTCCAGGAGCCCTTAATACATCAGCCCTCCACAAAAGAAAACCTGGCCCATCATAAACTGGCTGATCTTTTGAAAGTGTTGCAATTCCGTAGTTGGTATTGAAATTAATTGTTGGCGTGCTTGATTTTCCTTTTTTAGTAGTGATGGCAACCGCTCCAGTAGCAGCTTTTGAACCATATACAGCCAATGAACTTGCATCTTTTAAAACATCAATTGTTTCAATGTCATTTGGGTTGATATCTGATAACTGACCGATATAAATCACTCCATCAAGAATAATTAGTGGAGATGTGCCAGCAGTTAGCGATGTTTTTCCCCTCACTAGTAAATCGCCCCCTCCTTTTGCACTCGTATTCATACCAACGCTTAAGCCCGGAATGTTTCCTTTTAAAATGTCTGCTACACTTTGTGGATTTTCATTTTCCAGCTGTGTTGCCCTAACACTTGAAACAGCACCAGTTATATCTTTCTTTCGAGCTGTTCCGTACCCAATAACCACCACATCTGACAACTCATTTACAGCTTCAATTAATTCGATATTAATTTGAGTTCTATTGTTAACTGGAACCTCCTGTGTTTTGAAGCCAAGCATTGTAAAAACTAACGTTGCATTGGGAGCTGCACCAATAGCATACACACCCTCGCCGTTGGAGGAAGTCGCTATTTTTGAATTTTTAACGTTTACGGATACTCCAGGTATTGGAGCTCCACTTTTGTCCTTGATACTACCTTTAATCACTACATCTTGTGCGTAACAAAATGTAAAGGCAGTTAGGACCATACTTACAAGTAGGGTAACTGTTTTTCTCATGTTTATATTTGGTTAAATAATTACGTCACAAAACCCTAGGCAATAAGCCTAGTTGCTCCCTCTCTATTAATTAAACACTAATTTTCCAATGCGCCCAGTATCACATTATTTGCTATTAAAATGAATAACATGAGGAACTAAATGAGCGTGATTTGGTAATGCTTAATTAAATTATGCTGGGAGTAAAGCTATTCTAAAAAATAACAAATGCAAAATAAAAATTAACGTAAAATGCTTATTATTAGTTAGTTATATATTTTTTGATACGCTTAATCCGCAAGAAAATTCACGCTAAAAAGCTCTGTAATATTCACGTGACGATTATTTAAGATTTTAGCCAATACGCTTAATGCGCAAGAAAAAAAAACTGTAAAATAGCGTAATTTTAGCGTTTAAGAAGTAGAAATGACTAGGCATAGCTATGCCCTTACAGAAATAGCACTGATAAAAAAAGCAAGGAGAGAAAGTATTAGTGAATAGAGAAAGAACCTAAACTTTTTTAGGAGGCAAATCAAAAGCAATGGCTTCGTGCTCAAAGTGGCCATTATGAGACCCATCACAAAAAGGTTTATTTTTAGAAAGTCCGCAACGGCAGATGGAAAGTACTGTTCTTCCTTGTAAGCCGTATGTATCGCCATTTCTATCAACGATTTCAAAATCGCCTTCTATTTTAACAGAACCGTTATTATTGATTGTAAGTTTAGTTTTCGACATTTCTTTTTGTTTCAAACAAAGCTAGATGAATGGAATGATACCATCGAATCTCATTTTAATTTAGAAACATTCTGTATGCGTAAATGTCAGGCTTTTTGTATCACATAAGCAATCATACTTTTTCTGATTTTAAAGCCAATTTTCTCATATAATTTGATGGCGCCAACATTGTCATTTCTAACATGTAAAAAGGGAATTTCAGATTTACCTAGTATTCGTTTAATTTGTTCACGCAAAAGATGATAAGCATGGCCATTGCCCAAATGTTCTGGATGGGTGCAAACCGCGCTAATTTCGGTATATGGAACCGGATTAAAACGATGGCCTGCCATAGCCACTAATTTCTCATCTTTAAACACACCTGTATAATTACCAAAATCTATTGTTCTTGCTAAAAAAGGTCCGGGTTGGGTAAGTTTTACTAATTCTATCATTTCATCTACATGATGATCTGATAAATCTTTATAATCTTTCTCTTCTCCCTTTGGTATATCTTTTCCCTCATATACCAACTGAAGCATATCAATGTGGTTCATCAGTTTCCATTTAGCTGGTATTTGGAGTTGAATTGGAGAAAAGACAATAAATTTACTTTCCTCAGGGCTATGCCTATAAAGTGTTTCAAAATCCTGATCATCATTATTTTTAAGCCCTGCAAATAAAGCAACTGCTGTGCTGTAATATTTTGCATTTCCCTTACCTTTTGCAAAAGCACTATGACCAGAAATTAAAGCATGATAAATAGGATTATCTAAAATATGGCTCATAGAAAGTATAAGGTTTAGGCTCAAATATAACTTGTTTAGCATTATCAATTAAATGAGCTGTGTAAAAGCTGTGTTGTATTTTGTAAGTTGTTATACTCATATCATAATCGTGATTGGTTAAGCAATCGTTCGAGAAAAAAGCAATTTTTAAAATAACAGCTAGTAAGAACAAATTAGATAATAAGACTTATTTATAACCGATATAGGGGGAGCTATAGGGCTAGATACGAAGCAAACTAGAATATATGTCGCGGTAAGGTCGCCGTAATGTCGCCTTAAGGTCGCTGTAAACTAAGATAATAATTGAAATTTCGACGTATTCGTCGGATGAGAATAATTAATCAAATATACGATTTTATGCCCAAATGTCACAATTTTATGGTCATCTATGCCATTGGAAACTAAACCTTCTTCCGCTGAATTCTGACTGCATTTAAAATTGCCAGAAAAGCTACTCCAACATCAGCAATTACTGCCTCCCACAGATTAGCTACACCAAAAGCTCCCAATGATAAAACGGCAACTTTAACCGACATGGCTAAACCGATATTTTGCCAAACAATGTTACGGGTGAGTTTGCCAATTTTAAGTGCTGTAACAATTTTTAAGACCTGGTCATTCTGAATAACAATATCAGCAGTTTCTATTGCCGCATCACTCCCTAAACCGCCCATGGCAATCCCTGCATCTGCTAAAGCAATTACAGGAGCATCGTTTACACCGTCACCAACAAATGCAATGTGTCTACCCTCATTTTTTAGCGCTTCTACTTTTGCTACTTTCCCCTCTGGCAACAAATCGCCATAAGCATTATCAATTCCTACTATTTTTGCTACCTGATCTGCTACAGCTTGTTTATCTCCAGAAAGCATTACCGTTTTGATGTTGAGTGCGTGCATTTGCCTAATGGCTTCTTTTGCATCTTCCTTAATCTCATCGGCAATGGTAATGTAACCTGCATATTTCTTATTTATAGCAAGCACTACAATGGTATCTATAATTTCTGTTAGCTCTTTCGGATAGTTGATGTCGTATTTTTTTAAGAGCTTCAAATTTCCTGTGAGTACCTCTTTATCGCCAATTATACCTACCAAGCCATGCCCGGCAATTTCTTCTACCTCAGTAGCCTTTTCGTCACCAATTGCTTCTCCAACATAATCAACAATGGCTTTAGCTACCGGATGAGTTGAATTACTTTCTAAAATGGCTGCAAGCTTAATTAGCTCTTTTTCACTTATCCCATCAGCAACTACTACTTTCTGAACTTTAAAAACACCTTTGGTTAATGTTCCGGTTTTATCCATCACAATGGTGTTAATTTTAGTCATTACATCTAAAAAATTTCCACCCTTAAAAAGGATTCCATTTTTAGAGGCTAAACCAATTCCACCAAAATAGCCTAAGGGAATAGAGACCACCAATGCGCAAGGGCAACTGATAACTAAAAACACCAAAGCCCTATACAACCAATCGTTAAACACATAATTTTCTACTACTAAATATGGAATGAGGGCTAATGCCAATGCCAAAAAGAATACAATTGGGGTATAGACTTTTGCAAACCTAGAGATGAAAAGTTGGGTTTGAGATTTGCGGGAAGAAGCATCTTGAACCATTTCTAAAATCTTGCTCAACTTACTATCTTGAAAAAGGGCTGTTACCTTAATTTCTGAAACGGTATTTAAATTGATCATTCCTGCAAGTACAGTATCACCTTTGTATTTCGTATCGGGTCTACTTTCGCCTGTTAATGCCGCAGTATTGAAAGCACCTTGATTAGATAGTAGTTCGCCATCAAGCCCTACTTTTTCTCCGGCTTTTACTTGTATAATCTCATCTAATTTGATTGTTCTGGCATTGAGAACTTTAGCGCTTCCATCTCTAATTACAGTTACTTCATCTGGTCTAATGTCTAACAACGCTTTGATGCTTGCTTTTGCTTTATCAACCGCAGCATCTTGAAACCATTCTCCTATTGAATAAAATACCATTACTGCTACACCTTCTGCATATTCTCCGATGTAAAAAGCACCTAAAGTAGCCACACTCATGAGTACAAATTCATTGAAAATATCTCCCCTCATCACTTTACGGATTGCCAATTTAAGCACTCCCCATCCTGCTAAAAGATAAGCGAAAGCATTTACGGCAAGAGAAATCCATTTAGGAAGTTGAATGCCAAAGCCATAATCCATTACAAGTACACAGACCAATATGCCTAAACCTATCAGTAAACCTAAATGTTGCTTCCATTGCGGCCCATCAGCCTGGCCATGATCGTGGCTATGTTCATCTTCAGCCACTGCTGTTGATTTAGGGTGCGTATGTTCGTGCTTAATTTCTACTATATCATCGTGGTTGCAACAATCTTTCATGCTGTAAATTTACATGGAATTGTATTGCAATGGTATTGCAAAGATTACTCGCTACAATTTGAGCAAATGCCTTTAACTACCAATTGCGTTTCTAAAACTTTGTAGGTACTTGGCAATTTCACTTCTGGAATATGGGTTTTTGGCAGGCAATGCGTCTCTTTACATTCTAAGCAATAAAAGTGAACGTGTAGGTCATGATGGCCTTCTACATTACAGCCTGGTGCACATAACGCAAACTTGGTTATCCCACTTCCATCTTCAATGCGATGTACAAGTCCATTTTCTTCAAATGTTCTAATGGTGCGGTATAATGTTACCCGATCCGTTCTTCCCATTTTTAACTCTATATCGGTGAGGCTTTGGGCTGCAGATTGATCTAACAAAAAATTCAAAACAACCAAACGCATTGCCGTTGGTTTAATTTGGTGTTTTAAAAGTCTTTGTTCTGAATCTTTCATTGCTGTTATTTACAAGCAAAATTAGTGTAATTATTAATCCGCTTGTTCATCTAAGCCATTTTAAATTTAAGGGGTTAAACTGTGCAACTGAATAGGGGTCTTCGACAAGCTCAGACTGACATGGGAATCAGATTGATATGTGAAAACTCTATCTGTAAATTTAAACCGTTAAATTCATTAAATGTATGTTGTCACCCTGAGCTTGTCGAAGGGTATGCAAAGGTCTTCGACAGGCTCAGACTGACAAGTGAAAGTTCTATCTATAAACTTAACTAATAAGTGTGTATTCATTAAACATCAGCTGTCACCCTGAGCTTGTCGAAGGGTATGCAAGGGTCTTCGACAGGCTCAGACTGACATGAGGTTAAGAGTGACATGGGCGTAGTCATAAAAAAACCCTTCAAGATGCTTGAAAGGTTTTTCTTTTATAGGTAATTCTTTTATTTAAAACCAAATATCAATGGGAAAACAAAAGTTACAATAATAGTCCATATAAAATAAACGGGTAAGTAGAAAGCTATTGTTTTTCCTACTCCATTAATCTCAGCTTTTTTGGAAATTACCTTAAATAATTGCACCGTTACCAAGAGCAGATTTATTAATATTAAAATATTGCCACCCAAAACCGCAGTTCTATTTGGTGTAAAACCCCACTCTGAAATTCGGAATACTATAGCTGAAAGTGCAACTCCATTAACTACTATGGTAACAACAGAAAGTAGCACAAGCACCCAGACGCCAGTATAATTTTTAGTTGATTTAGCTGTTTCGGCTATAGAAAAGAAGATAATTGCCATAACGCCAATCAATAAAGCGTTAAAAATCAGCAAAAATTCTCGGTCATTGTAAGGATTTTTACCAGAATAAGCTATTGCAATTAAATACACAACCAACATTACTGCTACCAATGGACTGAATAGCTTAGCAATTACAGGAGAAACTTTACCTACCAATTGCGGATTGGTTTGAGTAAGGTAAGTACCAACAATTGGTGCAGCTGCTAAACCCAAAATTGCAATGTTTTTGAAATAAAACTCTTCTATATTAAAACCAATTAGGGAGAAAAGGCCAATGGTTACACCAGTCATAATTCCACCCGCAATTAAAATCAGGGTTGTCATTACTACAAGATCGCCGTTGTACTTTAAAAAGCCGAGACGCTTTTCTTCATTATTTCCCTGCTCTCCAACAAATGCAAAACCTAATATAGACCATAAAAACAAGAGTAAATGGATACATGATAAAATTAAAGTATCACTTTTCTTAAGGTCTGGAAAGAAATTGATAAAGACTAAGCCAGCAAGAATTGCGACAACAATAAAAGCAATTTTAGGAGTTGATAGTTTATTTTTCCAGGCAAAGTAAGCTGTTAACAAAGGGAAAACGATAAAACCAATATTTCTAGGATAGAAAAAATCTTCATTTATGGCAAAAATTGCTGGTAACTTAGCGATAAGACCCGCCACAAGGGAAGCGATGATTACCAATACCAATTCTCTGCCTGTGCCCCAGTTAATGCCTTCACTTTCATAGCTTAGTCTTTCCTTCCAGAAATCTGCAATTGCATTGTCTTTTAGCTCTGGGTAAAGTTCACTAAACTCTCGTTTAAAAAGCACTTTATTGGTTCTGTATAACTTTTCAAGTTGCTTTGGCTCATTTAGCTGAGCGAGTATTTCTTGTTTCATGAGTTTATAATTAGAAATTTAAGTCAATCTTAATTTTGGTCAATTGGTTTAATCCCACAATGTGCCATCCAGTCCTAAAACAATACCAAGCCATAAGGCGATAATGTATGCCACGACGGTAAATGCGATAGCCAAAGCTTTTTTCCACCCGCCCTGAGCACGAAAATCATCCATCATGTAATTGATTAATCCGGCTCCTGCGCCAGCTAAGGGAACCATAATTAATGGCCTAATCATCCATAGTTTTCCCCATGCAGGTTCTGCTCTTGATCCAATTAGAAACAATGAGACTAGGGCTAAACCAATTCCCGCTCCTAGCAGCATTCGTTTAGCTAAGGAAACAGGATGAATTGAGTTTGCTATTAAATTTTTTGAATGTATCATTTGATTTGGTTATTTAAGTTATCAATATTTTTTGGTTATCTCTTAATTTGTTTGCTTACACAAAGGTATGTAAAAGTACTTTGTATTTCAAAGTAATTTGATAAAAAATTTTCAATTACTCAATTTCCCTTCATTGTAACGCCTAAATAATGAGGGTTAAACATCTTAGAAGTTCATTTTTACTATTAATGTAGTGTTGATGCTTAAAAAAAGTGCAGATCAGTATACATCGTCCTGATCTGCACAAAAAATTTACGGAAGTGTAGTAAGATTTACTGTTGGAGCTGTACCTATCGGCGTTCTATTAAATGTTTGGTTAGCTGCCACATAGTTGGCAAAAAATCCGCCATTCTGTAAATAAAATTTCCCTGAAGATAAACCACCTGCAAAATCCATTCGCTGTTGATTACCGCCTGTTGGATCTACGGTATAGGTAGCTGAAGTGATTTCTGTCCAAGTACCTGCAGCATTACGCAACCATTGATTACCATACTCTGCTTTTCTGCCCAAATAACCCTTATTAACATCGAAGTTCTCTAAAAATGAATGCAATGCCGTTAAATAACTATTGGTATTAGGCCTTTTCCAAGTAGCCATAAATTTCCATACACCAAGTTCGGGCGCATAAAACCATGAGGAGAAAATGGTATTGCCCAATCCATCAGGTTTCCCTTGAGTTAAAAATTTATAGGTATTTCCTGCAAGCCAATTAAAAACCAGGTAAGACTTTCCACCCTCCCCTTCTCCGGCAAAAGTAGTTGCAACAACACCTGGTCCTTTTCTTGTCCAGGTGGTAGTGCCATTAGATGGGTTCCAAACAGAAAAAATCATCCATCGCTCTGTTGCTGATTTAACCTGCATACCAAAATATCCGCCATCGAATCCATTTGCCATATAATAACTTCCAATTTTGTCTTCACCAGCTGGCACAGTAATTTCATTGTAAAACCATTCTGTGTTAGGTTGTGCTGTATAATTTAAATGAACTGATGGTCCTCTTCTAGACCAATAATAATTAGCAGGATCATTAGCATAGTAAACATTTGAAGCTACCGAAGGACCGCTTATCACTAGATCTGAAACATCTGCGAAATAAGAACCAGTTTTAGTTACCCCTTGGAATTTCACAGTGACATACCCTGGTGTAGCAATATTTACCGTACCCACATTATATGTTGTATACGCAGCACCTGTTACCGTTACGTTAAAAATTGTTCCATTGACAGTAATTTTTAAAACGCTTGTTCCTGATGGTACTGAGGCTTTAACCTTAACAGTAAGCGATCCTGTATTTCCGATCCTGAAATAAGAACTGAAAATACTATTTGCATTAGTCCAGTTTCCTAATGTTGTTGTTGTTACTGTTTCTCCACTTCCTGGTGCTAAGGTAGTTACAAAAGCATTGCCACCCATTGAGACCGTTAATGAAGTGCCACCTAGCGATTGAGGTTCTGCTACCGCTACACTTTCGAGTTTATCTAAAGTTGCAGCTTCTGCACCCCCTTCATTTTTTTTACAAGAACTTGTAAATAAAAGTAGGGCCAAAACAAATAGGCTTGAAATTGATTTAATTGGTTTTTTCATGATTTAGGTTATATTATAGTTAATAGTGATGTATCGGATAATAAATGCAGCCTACGCTCGTTCGCGTATTTAATATAACTTAGTCATTTTACTAGTCCGTTAAATGGCAAAACACAACGCAAACGTTTGTGTATAAAAACTTTAAGCCCTAAAGATTCACGTAAATTATTATTGTTAGGAGTTGTGCTCTACTAGTGGATTTCAGTAATTTTTTGCCGCATATCTATTGGGGAATTAATGATTATATCCCTTCTTATGCTAAAATTGGGTTATGATGATCTTTCGGTTTCATGCTTCCGACCTGTCTTAATCGCTTAATTTAAATATTGTGTTAATTATTTATTAGAGGAGATACGACTAAACACAACACAAACGTTTGTGCCATAGCTAGATGAGCGTAATTAGCACAAAAAAACCCTTCAACGAAAGTAGAAGGGTTTGTATTAACGTAGTGGTGAAGGGAGTTTATTGTTATTGCCTGTCTACTGTGTAATTCAGTTCAGTTACCCCGCAAGTAAATTGTCGAGTAGCCAATAGGTTTAGTTTTATTTTCTCTTTGATGTCTACAAACAAAGGAATGCCTTGTCCAAGGATAATTGGATTAACAAATAGCCAGTAGCCATCAATTAAGTTTTGTTCAATAAGTGAATGTGTTGCTGTTGGGCTACCAAAAAGCAAGATGTCTCCGCCCGCCTGGTGTTTTATTTCATTTATGCTGTCCGAAAGGTTATCACTAATAATTTTTGTGTTAGTTAAATCCATTCCTTTCATTGTTTTTGATAAAACAACTTTGTAGACTTTAGCATACCATTTTGAATGTTCAATATCGTGCTTGGTCGCTGTTGGACTGTCTGCTTCCGTAGGCCAGTAATTTTCCATCATCTGATAAGTTACTCGTCCATATAATGCAGTGTCGCCTTCGCTTATCCGCTTACCTACATAATCAAAAATTTCTTCATCAACTTTAATCCAGTCCATTTCTCCGTTCGGCCCTGCCACAAAGCCGTCAAGCGATATGTGCATAAATGAAATTATTTTTCTCATGTAGTTCTATTTTATGTATAGTGTGTTACTGTCTTTGAAGATCAAATATAAAATACTTTAATCATCAAATTAAGGTGAGTGTGGGACAAATAAAATGGTCATTTAAGCCAAAAGATTACATGATGGATTTAAACTTGCTCTCATCGTCCTTATAATTCAACCCGTTCAGAAATATCCGTTATTCGCTTTGTTTGATCGACAATCGAGAATAAAATGACATAAAAAAAGCATCAAACTTTATCAGATTGATGCTTTTAATGTAGCCCAAGCGTTACATTTGTCGAACTCTCTTACTGATGACTTAGTACTTTTGGCTAGTATTAATGACCATATAATTTATATTCTCTATTGATAGTTAACAATTTTACAGTTTTCCTTTGCAATCTTATTATTTATTAGACAGGCTCATTGTTTTATATATATTTAAATTAACAATTAAATATATATAAATTATGCCCCTCACTAAAGAAATTTACCGCGACGAATATTCCCAGTATAGCAAAGAAATATTTTACAATGACAAGCAACAGATTATTGGAACCTTAGACGTAAGTAAGGCAGACGGGAAGGAGCATGGCCAGTTAGGTGTGTATGAATACACAGGGGAAAACTATCGTTTGATTAAATATAAAAACGGTACTAAGGCTTATGCTCATTTTACTTCCCAAGGGCATACGGTATTGGGCAAAACAGGTTGGTATTCGATAGAGGAAGCATCATCTGTTCAGGATTTTAAGTATGAAGAGGGAGTACTGATTGCTGAAAATTACCGGGACGAGGATAAGGCAACGTATTCTCATAGTTACACTTACCAGAATGGTATGAAAGTTTCGGAAACGTCAGTCTCTGTAGATGGTACTGTTACCAAAATTAATTTTACCTATCAGGACAAGACCATGCTGTCAAAAGCGACATTTATCAATGATCAGTTTTCTGATGAAATCCATTATTCGTATCATCATCAGCATAATCTATTATCAAAAGAGCAAAAATTTCTCAAGAATAAGGAAAGTCTCTATTTGTCCTCAGAAATGAAATTTTTCTATAATGCGAAAAAGGAACTTGAAAAAACGGAGTATTATGGCAGGTATGATTCAAAACTGCATCTATATAAAATAGAAGAAACGATTCGTAAGGGAAATGAGCGGACTATGCAACATTTCCTCGTTCCGGACGTGGAGATGGTGATGGGGTACTATGATCTGGCGAGCATGCATGATCAGCTAAAACGAGACAATTTGGAATGGGCTGTTTCAATATTTAATGCGCAATATATGACAACTGTTAAGCTACAAAGAGTCAACCTTACAATCGATAGAGTTGACAACCAGGACAACATTGTTGAAACGAAAATGATGCATCCTGAGAAGGATGAGGAGATGGCAAAGGTGCTTTACCGCAATGAGTATAATGATAAGTCGCTTTTAGAGTTTGTGATTTGTTATAGGGTGACTGAGGACGGGAAAACCGAAGAAAATAGTATCAGGAAGTTTTATTATAAGGATTGAGTTTCCTTAGGCAATCCCTCGTTTTCTGAGAATTATGCGAACTGGTGAATAAAATGGTGGTCGCCAGAAACAAAAAAATCTTGATATTGTGTCTGTAGCCGAAGAGTTATCTAAGATGAACACTTTTGACGAAGATTTGCTGCGTTTATCAGAAATAATGGTTGCTGCAAAATCACAGCATTGATGAGATAGATAAGGAATAATTGTAAGTCAGCACGACAAAAAATAGCCCGAAGATAATCGAACTCTAAAATGTACGCTGATAATGTGCCGAGAAGTTTTTCGAAAAAACGGTAAAAATTGACAGAAAGAATCGAACTCCTTTAAATCGCTATATTAATTATTCAACATTTTAAAAATCAGATAATTAAAGGCATAAAAAAAGGAAAAGTTCAATAAAGAACTTTTCCTTAAGTAGCCCGTAGGGGAATCGAACCCCTATTTCCAGAATGAAAATCTGGCGTCCTAACCGGTAGACGAACGGGCCAAATTAATTTACAATTTTAGATTTCGGATTTTAGATTGGTATCGTCAATCGTAATTCTTCAATCGTAACTTAACTAGGTAGCGGGGACCAGACTCGAACTGATGACCTTCGGGTTATGAGCCCGACGAGCTACCAACTGCTCCACCCCGCACTATTTTTTGATGTTTATATTCTTCGGGTAATAAACCCTCACACATCACTTCTTTTTGGGTACTTATTAAAAAACCGCTCTTGGCAATGCAGTTTTTCTGTAGCCCGTAGGGGAATCGAACCCCTGTTTCCAGAATGAAAATCTGGCGTCCTCACCCCTAGACGAACGGGCCATTTAAATTGACGGTTGTTGATTTTAGAATTAAGATTATTGTATCAAATCGTCAATCCTAATTCTTCAATCGTAATTCAATTTGGTAGCGGGGACCAGACTCGAACTGATGACCTTCGGGTTATGAGCCCGACGAGCTACCAACTGCTCCACCCCGCACACTAAACAATTCTAAAATCATTGGTAAAACTAGGTTTACCCTTTCTCCGAATTGGAATGCAAAGATATAATTCGTTTCTTTGCAGAACAAATTTATTTCAAAATATATTTCCATGTCGCATAAAGCAGGTTTTGTAAGCATAATTGGTAAGCCTAATGTGGGTAAATCTACCCTAATGAATGCCCTAGTAGGCGAAAAACTTTCTATCATTACGCCAAAAGCGCAAACAACTCGTCACCGTATTTTAGGAATTGTGAACGAAGATGAGTTTCAAATTGTTTTTTCTGACACTCCCGGCATCATCAAACCGCTTTACGGACTGCAAGATTCGATGATGTCTGCAGTAAGTGGCGCATTGAGTGATGCAGATTTAATTTTGTTCGTTACAGACATCCATGAGAAACATGATGAGAACGATGTGCTCGAAAAAATCATCAATACTACCATCCCATTGGTTGTGCTATTGAATAAAATTGACAATGCTACACAAGAGCAGGTAGATGAAAAATTTGCTTATTGGCAAGAAAAATTAAATCCTAAACACATCTTCGCTATCTCTGCCTTACATCAATATAACTTAGAAGGTATTTTGCCGATGATTTTAGAAAACATCCCAGAACATCCTGCTTATTATGATAAAGAAGAATTAACAGACCGTAGTCAGCGTTTCTTCGTTTCAGAGATCATTCGCGAAAAAATCTTCAATAACTACAAAAAAGAAATTCCATATAGTACAGAAGTAGTGGTTACTGCCTTTAAAGAAGAGCAAAGCAAAGGTGGACCAATGGTGCGCATTACTTCAGAAATTATTGTAGAAAGAGATTCGCAAAAAAATATTTTGATTGGTACTGGTGGCGCTATGCTTAAAAAAGTAGGCATGGAAGCTAGAAAAGACATCGAAAAGTTTTTAGATAGCAAAGTATTTCTAGAAACCTTTGTAAAAGTGATCCCAGATTGGAGAAGCAAAAAGAATTATTTAAAGAATTTCGGATACGAGAGTTAGTTAGTTCATTAGCTTATCGGTTCATTGGTCAATAGTTCATAGTTAATAGCTTAAACTATGGGCTAACTCACAGGCCATTTACTATTAGCCATCAACCACTAACTTAAAGGCAAAAAGAATTAGAATTTAATCTTCCAATAATTTACCTTACCTTTGCACTCCCTTTCAAAAAGGTTTAATTGTTGATAGTCAATGGCTATTGATAAAAATTTTATATTATTTTACGTTTGTGATTACAAAATCTACAATCGTAAATCTACAATCGTAAATACAAATGAGTAACATTATCGCAATCGTCGGAAGACCAAACGTAGGCAAATCTACCCTTTTTAACCGCTTAACAGAAAGTCGCAAAGCTATTGTTGATGATTTTAGCGGTGTAACCAGAGACAGACATTATGGTACTGCCGAATGGACTGATAAACAATTTACAGTTATTGATACTGGTGGTTATGTTGCCAATTCTGAAGATGTTTTTGAAGCTGCAATTCGCGAACAAGTAGTAATTGCTATTGAGGAAGCAACTGTGCTGGTATTTATGGTTGATGTAACAACTGGAATTACTGATTTAGATGATGAGATTGCACAATTACTTCGTCGCAGTAAAAAACCTGTATTTGTTGTGGTAAACAAGGTTGATAATCACCAACTTGAAAACGATGCTACCGTATTTTATGGTTTCGGCCTAGGTGATATTTATACCATTTCTTCTATGACGGGTTCTGGAACTGGAGAATTGCTTGATGAAGTAATTACCCATTTTGAAGATATTCCTGAAGAAGAAAATGCACTACCTAAAATTACGATTGTTGGACGCCCAAATGTTGGTAAATCTTCATTAATTAATGCTTTAATTGGTAAAGAACGTAACATCGTAACACCAATTGCAGGCACCACTCGCGATTCAATTCATATTCACTATAATCAGTTCGGTCACGAATTTATGTTTATTGATACTGCTGGTTTACGTAA
The DNA here is from genome assembly GCF_005116505.1 of Pedobacter polaris. Taxonomy (GTDB): domain Bacteria; phylum Bacteroidota; class Bacteroidia; order Sphingobacteriales; family Sphingobacteriaceae; genus Pedobacter; species Pedobacter polaris. Next base: position 1,342,837 of record NZ_SWBR01000001.1, on the reverse strand, counting down.
AAAAACCAAGGTTAAAGAAAACATAGAGTTTTACTCGGTTATGCGTACCATTAAGGCTTTAGAAGAAGCAGATGTGGTAATGCTGATGATCGATGCAGAGGAAGGTTTAGAATCTCAAGATGTAAACATTTTCCACTTGGCAGAGAAAAACAAAAAGGGAATTGTGATATTGGTAAACAAATGGGATTTAATTGAAAAAAACAATAAAACCATTAAAGAATTCGAAGATCAAATTCGTACTAAATTGCAACCTTTTACAGATGTGCCAATTGTATTTATCTCGGTACTAAACAAGCAACGTATTTTTAAAACCATAGAAACGGCTTTAGAAGTTCATAAAAACCGCAGCAAGAAAATACCTACATCAAAATTAAATGATGTGCTATTGCCAATTATCGAGGCTTACCCTCCTCCTGCGTTAAAAGGAAAATACATTAAAGTAAAATATATTACTCAAATTAATGCCACATCGCCAATGTTTGCATTTTTCTGTAACCTGCCTCAATATATTAAAGAGCCGTATAAACGCTTTATTGAAAATAAGTTACGTGAGCATTTTGATTTTTCTGGCGTACCAATACAGATTTATTTTAGACAGAAGTAAGATATTAGCTTAAAGCTCAAAGCGGAAAGACTAAAGCTTAAAGAAGAAAGAACAAGGCAAGGAGTAAAGAGCGAAGACTTAACTCCTCCTTACCGTCATTTCGAAATGAGCTTTCGCGATTGAGAAATCTCTTTCATAAGCGCTAATGGCTTAATCTATAAAACAAGGCGTTTAATTTAATAATTCGTCATGCTGAATTTATTTCAGCATCTTTCATGCTATTATTTACATCAGACCCTGAAATAAATTCAGGGTGACGATTAAATTTAAATAATAGCTTATTACAATTCACCATTTCAAACATGCTGTATCATGAATGAATCTCTAGAAATTATCAATAGTACCACTGCAGATGTTGAGACCATATTTGAGTTTTACGACATGGCCATTGCTCACCAAAAAAAGGTATTCAATAAACATTGGCAAGGCTTTAGTTTAGATCTAGTTAAACAGGAGATTACTGAAAATAGGCAGTATAAAATATTAGTGGATGGAAAAGTAGCTTCTATATTTGCTGTAACCTTTAATGATCCACAAATTTGGAAAGAAAGAGATCAGGATTCTGCTATTTATATTCATCGTATTGTTACTCATCCAGATTTTAGAGGTTATGGCTTTGTAAACATCATTATCGATTGGGCCATAGCCTATTCAAAGGTAAACAACATTCAATATGTAAGAATGGATACTTGGGCAGATAATGAAAAGCTTTTGGCTTATTATACTGGCTGTGGATTTACTCATGTAGGCAGCATTAAAATAGCACCAAACAGCGGTTTACCAAAACACTATGAGGGCATTAGTTTAAATTTGTTTGAGATTGAGGCTAAGTAGTTCATTGGTTCATTCGCTCATTAGTTAACCACGATTAACCTTCTCTACGCCGTCATTTCGAAATGAGCCTTTCGCGATTGAGAAATCTTTAACCCTCTTGAGGATTGTATTATGGTCGAAAGATGGTCATTGGCAAACTAAGAGATATCTCGTAGCTGCGCTCAGTCGATATGACGAGACCAACTACTGCAAACTAGCCATTGCCTGTTTTACCACGTTATCGGTTAGGTTATGCGCTTTATAATAACCAGTGTCTCCTAAATGGTATTTACACAACATCACTTTTAAATCGTTATAAATAATTGGTCGTGCAGCTATTAATTGTTTATAGTCTATTACAATATTTTTAGACTGAATATATTTCAATAAATCTTTGTAGTCTGCATCATTAATGGTAAACCCACTTAAATTTTGAGCAAGATAGCTGGGAGTATATCGCTCAGAAAGCACATCAAATACAAAATCAACCAATACTTTTTTATTAGCCAAAGTGATATAGAATTTGTTATATCCAGTTGTATCTAATTTTACATAAACATCTGGCTGAATTCCTCCCCCAGCATATACTCTTTTTCCACTCTCAGTAACATAAGCAACAGTTTTTTGTAAACTATCCTTTGTTTTAACATTACCAGCAGTTAATTCTCCCTCTGCTAAACGATCTTCTATTTCATGGTGGTAAGCTGCATAGCCTCTTTTATAAGACTTTTGGATACTTCTGCCAAGCGGCGTGTAATATCTTGCTATGGTTAAGTTTAAGGCAGAACCGTCATCAAAAGCAAATTGCTCTTGCACTAAACCCTTACCAAATGAACGTCTACCCACAATAATGCCCCGGTCTAAATCTTGTATCGCCCCTGCAAAAATTTCACTTGCTGACGCTGAATTTTCATTGATCAAAACCGCTAATTTACCTTGCTCAAATTCACCACCTCCAGTTGTAAAATAATCTGTTCTTGGTTCATGTTTCCCTTCGGTATAAACAATTAGCTTATTTTCTGGTAAAAATTGATTGGCTAAACCTGTAGCAGCAGAAACATACCCTCCTCCATTGTCACGTAGATCTAGGATCAGTTTTTTCATCCCTCTGGCTTTGAGAGACCTAATGGCATTGATAAAATCTTCGTCTGTATTAGCACCAAACTTAGTGATACGCACATACGCAGTCTCATTATTTATCATATAAGAAGCGTCAATACTGCTCACTTCAACCTTACCTCTTTTAATTTTTAGAACACTTGCTGAAGCAACGCCAGGATGTAATATAGTAAGCTGAACGGAAGTGCCTTTTCTGCCTCTAATCTTCCCAATCATGGCAGATCGAGGTAAAGATCTACCACTAATATAAGTGGTGTCTACTTTTAATATTTTATCGCCTTGCTTTACACCGGCTAAATAGGCTGGGCCATCTTTAAAAACATTTGTAACTAGCAATGTATCATTAAGGATGTAATATTCTACGCCAATCCCTTCAAAATTCCCTTCTAAAGTTTCGGTCATTTCGAATGCTTTTGTTGCAGGCAAATACATGCTATGCGGGTCTAACTGATGGAGCAAACTATCTATCGGCAAATGTTGTAAACTATCTGCATTTATATCATCTACATAGTTTTTGTTAATGATATGGATAATATCTTCAACTTTTTGAGCGTTGTTATCGGCGGTATATCGGTTATCACGTTCTATCTTAAAACCTTGGTCTTTTAAAAATTTATAACCCAAAACCATACCACCTATTAAGGTTACAGAATAGGTTAATGCAATAAGAATATTAAAACGTGTAGTTTTTTTCATTACGGATGTTGCAAAGTTATGAAACCAGCATGATTTTACCTAATCAATAGGCGTTATTTTCGTATAAATTTATTGATACTTCATTCCCCTAAAACCAATGAATACTAGGACTTTAATTAAGCAACAACGGTGTAGCTTTTTAGTTTTTGAATTCTCTTTCAAATTAACCATCATCAATAGTTACCCTGAGCTTGACGAGGGGCGCTTTTGAGTCTTCGACAAGCTCAGACTGACATTTAATATGAGGTATTATAAGGAGATAAACTTGTCACCCTGAGCTAGTCGAAGGGTTATAAAGATGTCTCTAAAAACTCACTCTGATACGTGAATATTTAAACAATTTTTATTTTTTAGAATTATTTTAGACTAAATATTTGCAAGGGCGTAATCTTCTCTCTAAAATTGCATTGATTTAGACTAAATATTTCTTGTTAATTGAAAAATTAACGAACTTTAACACAAATGACTTCCATGAACAGAATTACCGAGCAAGAATCTAAATATAATGACATTGATAAAATGTCCGTCTTAGAAATTTTGACAGGCATAAATAACGAAGACAAACTTGTTCCACTTGCTGTAGAAAAAGCTTTACCTCAAATAGAAAAATTAGCATCGGCAGTTGCCGAAAGAATGAAGAATGGCGGAAGGCTATTTTATATTGGTGCTGGCACGAGTGGGAGATTAGGTGTAGTTGATGCATCTGAATGCCCTCCTACATTTGGAGTACCATTTGATAAAGTTGTAGGCATTATTGCTGGTGGCGACACCGCCATTAGGAGAGCTGTTGAATTTGCAGAAGATAATGAAACCCAAGCTTGGGTAGACCTACAAGAATATAACATCAATGAAAACGATTCTTTAATTGGATTGGCTGCATCTGGTACTACTCCTTATGTAATAGGCGGATTAAATACAGCCCGTAAACACGGGATCTTAACTGGTTGCATCATCTGCAATGAAGGCGGTCCTATTGTTGCAGAATCTGATTTTCCTGTTGAGGTTGTGGTAGGCCCAGAGTTTTTAACTGGTTCTACTAGAATGAAATCTGGAACTGCGCAAAAGCTTGTTTTAAATATGTTGAGCACAACTGTAATGATTAGATTAGGGAGAGTTAAAGGCAATAAAATGGTTGATATGCAGTTAACTAATCACAAACTAGTAGATCGTGGTACGCAAATGGTAATGGATGAATTAAACATTGACCATGAGCAAGCTGCAGATTTACTGAATAAATATGGAAGTGTGCGTAAAGCAGTTGAAGCAAGTAAGTTGTGAGTTACGAGTTGTGGGTTACAAGTCAAATAGCTTTACCTATTTCATTTCTAAACATAGCTTAATCATCACTTTAACATCTAGCCCCGTAACCTTTAACCCATAACCTGCAACCTTTACCATGCACGAAATTGAACCTTTTTATCTATGGAGAGATGATTACATTGCTGCAGAAGATGAGCGTTCGCCCTTTTTTAATACCGAGTACTCCGAGTTTTACTACGATAAACAGCTCTATAATTTTTTAATTCACCCACAGTGGGATGCTTTTGGCTCAAACACGCTTTACATTAAGGTTTTGTTTGTGGATTATGATAAGGAATATGCCATTATTGAGCTAATGGGTGAATGGAATGATACCATCAATAATGATGTGATGATGCTTAAAAGAGAAATTATAGAATTAATGGTGGCTGAGGGCATCAATAAATTTATCTTAATAGGAGAAAACGTTTTAAACTTTCATGCTTCTGATGATAGCTACTATGAAGAATGGTTTCAAGATGTTGAAGATGGTTGGATAGCTGGAATTAATTTTAACCAACATGTTATCCAAGAGTTTCGTGATCATAGCATAGATTATTACATCAACTTTGGCGGTGAATTGGACGATTTATATTGGCGCAAGCTAAAACCACGTCAGTTCTTTAAAAAAGTTGAAGAACTGCTGACAAAAAGATTGAACTAAAATAGTATTTTTAACATAACCAATATTAATTTATAATGGAAGAACAAAATTATCAATATCAACAAGATAGCGTCTTTGTACAAGAAGGCTCTATATCTAAGAAATTCTTTGCAAATGTGTTTCTTTTTATGTTCGTCGCTCTTGGGCTTTCTACTTTAGCCGCTTATTTATTTGGCGTTAATGATGGATTGATGTCGTATCTCGCTAATATTGACCCGATTACCGGCAACATTATTGGCATGAAAATACCTGGTTACATAGTAATGTTTGCACCTCTAGGTTTAGTTTTAACCATGAGTTTTGCCCTAAGCAAGCTTTCTTATCCTGCTTTACTGGGCATATTTATTCTATATTCTGTATTAACTGGAATTAGCTTAAGCTTTATTATGCTAAGTTATACTTCAGGGTCTATAGTTGGATGCTTTGCTTCAGCAGCTGGAATTTTTGGTATCATGGCTTTTTTAGGCTATACCACAAGCGTTGACCTAACTAAATTTGGCCCAATCCTAATGGTAGGCTTGGTAGGAATAATCATTGCAAGTATAGTAAATATGTTTCTTGGCAGCGGTACTTTAGATTACATCATCAGCTTTGCGGGTGTTGCCCTTTTTACAGCTTTGACAGCTTATGATGTTCAAAAAATCAAACGAATTGGACTAGGGATTGAAGCGAGAGGAGATCAGGTTCTTGAAGTTGAAAGCAAAAAAATGGCTATCGTTGGCGCTTTGACATTATACTTAGATTTTTTAAATCTTTTCCTTTTCTTGCTAAGAATTTTCGGAAGCAGGAAATAGAAAAAGATAAATCTTTAAAAAAAGCTATGCAGTTTGCATGGCTTTTTTTGTTAATTGCATTTTTATGGCATTAGCTTAGTGCAACAATGTTATTTTTGCAACAATGAACAGAACTGCTTTAAGACATATCTTATTTGTAATCCTAACTACTGTGATGTGTTTTGGGTTTAGCAGCTATGTTCTATTAGCTCAATATCAAGTTGCTACAACAGTAAGTGAGAGCAACGTGAATGAAGAAGATGCCAAAACAGGTGAGAAATCTCTAATGGAGTTGAATAGCTTTTATCTTCAAGATAATCTACTATTGAATATATTAATGTCTTCAGAGCGTAGCCAAGCGTTTCATCACAGTAATGAGCAATTGCCTGACTTTCATTTAATTCCGAATACCCCACCACCAAATTTGGTTTAATACCCTATAGCCAAATACATTTAATACATCCAAATTTTTATTTATAATTTAATATGAAACGAACAATTTCACTTATAGCTATTGCTATGATGGGTTTTGTAGCGCAGACCAATGCTCAAACCGTAAAACAAGCTAACATTACTCCAATTACTAATTCTCTATCCACCATTGTAAAACTAGATCCTATCAGTTTTACCTATGATAAGGATTGGTTGCAAAAGCTAAATCTAAAGCCTTCCCAAAGTGGATTTAATATTGAACAACTGACGAAAATCAATCCTCAGTTAGTCGTAAATCAGCAATTAAATTATAACGAAGGCAAAAACAATAATAGAACAGTTGTAGTTCAAAAAGTTGATTATGAAATGCTAATTCCAATGTTAGTTGGCAGCATTAAGGAGCAACAACAACAAATTGATGCACTTAAAGCAGAACTTCGAGCTTTAAAAAGTAAGACTGCGAAGTAGTATAGTTTAGTCATTCCGAGTGCAATGAAGAATCTCTCAGTTATTTTGCAATGAGATTCTCCATAAGCTTGGAATGACAAATTACTTGTCGATAGATGATTAATGAGGATTAGAAATCCTTGGTTAGATCAATCGGGATTGCAAATCCCGACTAACAATACTATTCTATTTCAAATTAATAGGGTCGAGATTTGCAATCTCAACCCTATTACCTGCGGATTTGCAATCCGCCATAAGAATTATTTACTTAACAAATACTTTTTAAACCCTTCAAACTCTTTACCCAATTCATCAAACAATTCTGGGTTATTTTTTAGGGTTTCTACTTGTGCAGGCAATTCAATCTTCGCTAAAATATCATCAGGAAAAACTTCTGGAAACTTGCATACATGAGCAGTAGATAAGAACACTTTTGCGCTTTCATCATTAGGATTTTCTTCTGCATAAGCTTTTGTAGCTAAATAAGCAATCGCAGTATGTGGACAAGCAACATAGTTGAATTTCTCAAATATTTCCTTTATTCCTGCCAAGGTTTGCTCATCTGTAAAACGATAAGCTTTTACCAATCCTTGGATTGCACTTCTATCTTCCTTAAACAAATCCATTATACGCACCCAATTACTTGGAGCACCCACATCCATCGCGTTAGCATAAGTTTGCACAGAAGGTTTCGTTTCATAAACCCCACTTTCTAAAAAGCGGGGAACCGTATCATTTGCATTGGTAGCTGCAATAAATTGATGAACTGGCAAACCCATTTTGTATGCTAATAAACCAGCTCCAATGTTACCAAAATTTCCGCTAGGCACAGCAAACACAACATCTTTAAAGCCTTTCCTTTTCAATTGCGCATAAGCGTTGAAATAATAAAAAGTCTGCGGAATTAATCTTGCAATATTTATTGAATTAGCAGAAGTCAACCTGAATTTAGCGTTCAATTCATTATCTGCAAAAGCTTGTTTTACTAAGGTTTGACAATCATCAAAAGTTCCATCAACAGCAATGGCCCTAATATTTTTGCCATTTGTAGTTAACTGTAATCGTTGTACCTCACTCACTTTTCCTTTTGGGAATAGAATGGTTACCCTGGTATTTGCCACGCCTAAAAATCCTAAAGCCACTGCTCCGCCAGTATCACCAGAAGTGGCAACCAAAACATCTAGTAGTTGTTCATCATCCTTTAAGAAATAAGCCATTACCCTACTCATAAAGCGAGCGCCAAAATCTTTAAAAGCTAATGATGGTCCATGAAATAATTCAAGTACAAAAGTCTCTTCATCCAATTTCACAACTGGCGCATTAAAGTTTACGGCATCTTCTATTAAAACTTTTAAGTCCCCCGCAGGAATTTCATCCTTTAACAAGGTTGAGGCAATTGTATAGGCTATTTCTGGCAAGGAATAGTGTTCAATATGATCAATAAAATCTTGTTCCAATTGAGGAATTTCCAAAGGCATGTACAAACCTTTATCTTGTGGCATACTATTAAAAACCGCTTCTTGGAAAGAAACACGTAAATCTTTATTGTTGGTTGAATATAGTTTCATTTGAATTAGGTTGCAGGTTATGGGTTATAGAGTTTAAGCATTGAGCCACGTAACTTGTAACTCACAACTCGTAACTCAATTAAATTACTCTAGGTCCTTCAGCATTTACCGAAGACACATAAGCGTTACTATTGATATTTAATTTTGTTAAGTACTTTTGTTGTGCATCAGTTATTTTTCTAGCGGTGGCCTCATCTTTAGCTAAAGCGAAAACAGAGGGGCCAGAACCAGAAATTCCGAAACCTACAGCACCGTTTTCCATTGCTAGCTCTCTCAAAATTTCAAATCCTGGTATTAAGATAGACCGGGTTGGTTCAATCAGTACATCTTTCATACTCCTACCTACCAAGTCTATATCATTTAAAAATAGTCCACTTACCAAACCCGCAACATTTCCCCATTGGATTACCGCATCTTTTAATAAAACCTTAGCTCTAATCATTTGTCTTGCATCTTTTGTAGGCACATCCACTTCTGGATAAACAATAGCGACAAACAGATCTTTAGGGGTTGGCAAAGCAATTAAATCTAATGGTTCGTAACTACGGACTAACACAAACCCACCCATTAAAGCTGGAGCTACATTGTCTGCATGACCATAACCGCAGGCCAATTCTTCGCCCTTCATGGCAAAAGGAACCAATTCTTTAGCCGTTAATAAATTACCCATTAGTTGATTAATAGCATACAGCCCTGCAACTGTACTGGCTGAGCTTGAACCTAAGCCACTTCCAATTGGCATCTTTTTATGTAGTTCTATTTCTACACCAACATCTTCTCTATTTAAGTGTTTAAGGTAATGTTGTACACTTGCACTTACGGTATTCTTTGCAGAATCTAATGGCAAGCGGCCATCGTCTCCTGTAATTTTTAATAAGCGAACACCAGGTTCATCAACCAATCTCATCACTACTTCATCGCCTGGTTCATTTACAGCAAAACCTAAAACATCAAATCCACAAACTACGTTGGCAACGGTGGCAGGAGCGAAAACTTTTACTTCTTTCATTTTTATTTTTAAGCGTTATAATTTGAATCGGTTATTTGCTGTAAGTGATATTTTAAATGAACAATATAATCTTCTATAAAATAAACCAAGCTATGAACCTCTGCTTTACCCATACCTGTATCACAAGTATTATCTAACTTACTTTGGGGTATTCTACTAATTACTATTGCAATTTGATGATTCAACAGTTTCCACAAAGCTTTGATATCGTCAACATTCATTTCTTGATAGTTTTGATAGCTCACCCATTTATCCTGATCATAAACAATTTTGGTTCCTTGCTCATATTGACCAACTATCAATCTTCTTAAATTATTTGAAGCGCTGTCTATTAAATGCCCTAAAAGTTCCTTTCTTGACCATTTATTTGGATTTGGCTTGGCATTCCAATCTTCAACACTAATGTTTTTAAAGTTAAACAAGGCTTCATCAACTAAAGCCATGATTTCATCTTTTGCTTTTTCTACCAAACTCATACTTATGCCCTTTCTCCTCCAACATTGATGATATCTGCAAAAACCCCTGCAGCAGTAACTTCGGCACCAGCACCTGGACCTTTTACAACTAATGGCCTTACTTTATACCTATCTGTAGTGAAAGATATAATGTTATCACTTCCCGAAAGCATATAAAAAGGGTGATTTTCATCTACCATTTGCAAGGTAATCGAGGCTTTTCCATCTTCCAATTTACCGATATACCTTAATACTTTTTTACTGGCTTCTGCCTCTTGTTTCAGTTTGGTAAAATAGTCTGTATTAAGTGCTAGTTGTTTGTAAAACTCTTCAACAGTAGGCGCTTGCAAACAAGCATCTGGCAACATATTCTGAATACTTACATCAGCTTCTTCAAACGCATAACCAGCATCACGAGCCAAGATTAACATTTTACGCATAAAGTCTTTGCCATTCAAATCGTCACGTGGGTCTGGTTCTGTATAACCTAATTCTTGCGCTTCTTTTACAATTTCATGGAAAGCTGCATCGCCTTTAAAATGATTAAAAATGTAAGATATTGTTCCCGAAAGGATAGCCTCAATACGAGCTATTTTATCACCACTCATCATTAAATCTTTTAACGTTCTAATGATTGGTAGACCCGCCCCAACATTAGTTTCATAATAAAAATCAACTCCAAATTTTCGAGCAGTATTTTTAAATGTTTCGTACTGTTCAAAACTCGCAGAGTTACCAATTTTATTACAAGTTACTACCGAAATACTTGCTTCGAAAATACCTTGATAAAAAGGTACAGGTTGCGGACTAGCAGTATTGTCTACAAACACACAGTTTGGCAAATTCATCGCTTTCATTTGCGCCACAAAATCTGTTAAGTTTGCAGTTTCGCCTTGTACAGTTAACATTTCTTCCCAGTTCTCTAAAGCAATACCATTTGGTGATAAAAGCATTTTACGAGTATTGCTTATCCCCATTACTTTAACCTGCAAATCATTATTTTTGGCTAAGAAAGGCATTTGTACCTGCAATTGTTTAAATAAAGTTTTACCAATATTTCCCGTTCCCAAACAAAAAATATGTAGTGTTTTATTTAATTCTGTGTAAAAAGCATCGTGAACTGCATTTACAGCTTTAGATAAATCTGCTTTTGCAAGAATTACAGAAATATTATATTCTGATGATCCTTGCGCAATTGCATGAACGTTAACTCCATTTCTACCTAACGCATGGAATAATTTGCCCGAAATACCTGGCGTCCGTTTCATGTTTTCACCAACTATAGCCAAAACAGCCAATCCGTTTTCTACTTCAGGTTGTTGTAGTTTTTCGGCTTTTAGCTCTAAATCAAATTCTTTTGAGATTAAGTTAACCGCTTTAACGGCATCATCTGGCTTTACGGCAAAAGTAATACTATGCTCTGATGAGGATTGTGTAATTAAAACCACGTTAATCTGTTCGCGAGACAACAATGAAAACAACCTCCCACTAAAACCCGCCTTACCAACCATTCCGCTTCCTGCTAAGTTAATAATACTGATATCATCAATAGAAGAAATACCTTTAATTGGCAATGGAGATGGCTTTGCACCGTGAAGAATATAAGTTCCTTTGAAATCTGCATCAAAAGTATTTTTAATTACGATTGGGATTTTCTTTAAAAATGCAGGCGTCATGGTTGGTGGATAAATCACTTTTGCGCCAAAATAAGACAGCTCCATGGCTTCGATATAACTCAATTCTTCTAAAGAAAAAGCTTTTTTCACAATTCTAGGGTCTGCAGTCATCATTCCGTTTACATCTGTCCAGATCTGGATTTCACTTGCATTTAATGCTGAACCTAAAATTGCAGCTGTATAATCACTACCTCCTCTACCTAATGTGGTTACACGATTGGCATCATTACTGGCAATAAAACCAGTAACAAAAAGCATTTTACCGGCATTGTTTTCATAAAAATCTTTTACCAAAAAATCGGTGAGCTGCGTATCTACTTTGGCTTGCCCAAATTGACCATCTGTTTTAATGAATTGTGTTGCATCTGCAAAAACAGCTTCAGGAAATTGTTGCTTGGCAATGTGACTAACCATAAAAGTAGAACAACGTTCACCATAGCTTAATACTAAGTCTTTGGCCTGCAAACTCAGTTCTTGCAAATTAAAAACGGCTTGCAGCAACTCTTCTAAATCATTGAAATATAACTTCAACTTTGTTAGAACTGGATTTTGTGCCGAAGCAGGCAACAATGCTCTGATTACATCGAAGTGGCGTTGCTCTATTGCTTTTAATTCTGCACTGTAATCTTCACCCAAGGCTGCTTTTTCGGCCATTGACGTTAAGAGATTAGTTACACCACTCATTGCCGATAAAACTACAACTGGTTTTTCTTGCTGCTGGTTTTCTTTAGCCAAGATGTTCAACAAAGCACTGATACTTTCTACTGAACCTACTGATGTGCCGCCAAATTTTAAAATATTCATAATTTATGGTTAAAAAAAAAAGCGCTCCCGATGTTGATCGGGAGCGCTTTGTATATTGTGTTTAAATTATTCCACTAGCGTTTCCCCATCAGGTATTTACCTGTTGTTGATGTTGTTGTGGTAATAATTGTGTTATTTAAAATCATTTTTGTTCTTAGTGTATTTTCTACACCGCTAAATAGGTGATTATTTTTTACAATGTCAAGTATTATTTGAAAATAATTTTATTTTTTTATTAAAACGGTTTAGTGATTGCAAAATTTGTAAGGATATAAGATTTTTGACATAATTATTAAAATCTACACAGCAATCTGAGACAACTATGAAAACCTTAAGCTATTCTTTTAAAGGAAATTGGCTCATCATTCCAATTTATATCGTTTGGAAATCTATCCAAATGCACTGAATGTCCTACTTCTTTAACCATAGCCTCAGCATACTTCCTATGGTTTATGTTTGGGTTATCAAGTTCAAGTGGTTTATCATAAGATATTTCCGCATGCATAGGTAATCCTTCATCAAATTTATAAAATTTACCTATTAGTGGGCGATAATTACTTTTATTATCAATCGGAGTATAAATTAACCTTGCTTTAACCGAGATACCTGGCAATTCGTTAACTTTTGCAAGATGAATCCCAAGAAAAGATAGAAAACCTACATATTCTTGATTATTCATTTTGATTGTAACTGCTGAATTTTTGCAATTGCTGTCTGAACTATAATCTTTTCGAAATACAGAAACACGACTTCTTTGTTCTATATCGATACTATGAGGTGGTAAAAATGAATTGTATTTTATTTTATTTTTTGATGCACTAAAAAATAAAGGTTTAAAAAGCACCCTTAGAATAAGTTCATTTGGGTCAATATCGTAAGGTATGATAGCATTTTTGTTAAAGCATTTTTTCAAATACTTCAAAAATTTCCTTAGGAACATCATTACCATTAAAATTTAAACCTTCTGACATAAAATTCTCTTTATTTGCAAACTCAGTATAATATCCTATTTTATCTTTTCCTATTTCAATGGAAATTCTGTCTGAATTGTCGAAGAAATCTAGCACAAACGTTCCGTAAGAGGTAGGTTCGATGTTTTCCGTATCTAAATTAAATAAATACCTATCAGGAAGACACGATAGAAATAGGGTTGCATTAGAAAAAGTTTCCTCTAAGGGGAATTTGTATCCTGATTCAGCCCATTTTTCTGATGAAATATTCTTGAACTTTTGAATACCGTTGATAGCAATAGATAGCATATCAAACTTTATAGGTAAATAAACTACGTCCTCTCTTTGAAAATATTCATTGCTTTGAACATATGGTATTTCCTGAGTAACTGGTTTAAATAAAGAATCATTTAAGTACGATGGAGGTGTTGCAAATATTGATAAGTCCATTATTGATTAGGTAAATTTATTAATGTTTTAACTCTATCATTTAAAATGTCATTTAAAATTTCTTTATTGTAGTTATGCAATTTCTGCAAGGATTCTAGAAAGAAATCTTTTTCATTATCTAATAATGAAGATAAACTTTTAAAGTCATCAAACTGTTTTAAAATATTATGACTAATGGTAATATTTTTAGTGATTTTATTATCAACCTTTATATCTAATCTATCAAATAATAAAGAACTTCCATCTTTTTTCTCTGTTGTATAAATAAAATTTGAAGTGTTTGAAGAATCTAAAAATGCCTTAGACATATATTTTGCTTCATCATTAAAAATTTTGTTTAAATCTAAGGGCTCTTGAGAAACCCATGTAAATTCATCAATGTAGTGAATACTTACTGCTCTAATAAATAAAGCCTCATGATTCTGTGATAAAATCGAAAGCACAGATAAGTAATTATCTAAGAACTCTGCCCATCTTTTATAACCAAAACTATGGTAAGACATAAATGTCCTTTCTAATTCGTTAATTCCTTGAAAAACAGTACCTATTTTCCCTTGATTAAATCCAACAAATCTAAAACCTGCATTTTGTTGTGTTGTTTGTTGAGGAGTTAACCCATTTACTCCTGGTTTTATCTGTATTTGAACGGCATTAACATTTTCAAATAAATGGAAATATTCACCCAAACCTTTAGTTATAAGTTCTTGAAATCGTTCAGGTTTTATTATAGGGCTACCTAAAAATATTGTGACAACAGCTTCCCTAATAGAGTGGTTATGGGAGAATGGTTTTAAATAAGTTTCTATCATTCTAAAAAAAAGAAATCATCTTGCTAGCAAAGTTAATAATATTAATTACAAAAATTAATACAACAAGTTAAAAGATGTTAAAGCTTTCTTATTACCTAAGAGTATGTCTCTTAATTGTATTCACCAAATTCTCTAAACCTGACAGTAGTGAAAATCCTTTTTGTCATCCTGAGCGTAGTCGAAGGGCAAAAAGATTGAAACGAATGGCAGGACTATCCTCAAACTGAAATACTGCATTTGCTTTTCAAAAATAATCCACCCCACATTTTCCATCTTACACCTTACATTTTATTACATTTGTGCTTTATGCAAGGATTAGTCATTAAATCTACAGGAAGTTGGTACCAAGTTTATGCCGAAGATGGTAAAACCTATGATTGCCGTATTAAAGGCAAATTTAGGATTCAGGGTATCCAAACCACTAATCCAATTGCTGTGGGTGATAAGGTTGGTTTTGAATTAGAACCAAATGCTGAAACTGGAGTAATTGATACTTTGCAGGATAGAAAAAATTACATCATCCGCAAATCCATTAACTTAAGTAAACAGGCACAAATTATTGCTGCGAATTTAGACCAAGCTTTTCTGATTGTAACCTTGGCTTCTCCACGTACCTCCCTTGGTTTTATTGATCGCTTTTTAGTTACTTCTGAAGCTTACAGCATACCAACTTGTTTGATATTTAATAAACTCGATTTATTTAGCAAACAAGGCTTAGAGTTTTTAGCTGAATATAAAGCCATTTACGAGAAAATCGGTTATCCTTGTTATGAGGTTTCTGCCTTAAAAGGCACAAATGTTGACCAAATACAAGATTTGCTAAAAGACAAAACAACTCTATTTTCTGGTCATTCTGGTGTTGGAAAATCTAGTTTAATTAATGCTTTATTACCTGGTTTTGAGATTAAAACAGGCGAAATATCTGATTGGAGTGATAAAGGTCAGCATACTACCACTTTTGCAGAAATGCATACCTTACCTTTCGGGGGTTATTTAATTGATACACCGGGAATTAGGGAATTAGGTGTCTTCGACATTAAACCTGAAGAACTGAGCCATTATTTTGTAGAGATGCGTGAACGTTTAAATCAATGCCGATTTAATAATTGTCGTCATGTAAATGAACCTGGTTGTGCAGTTATTAAGGCGGTAGAGGATGGTGAAATTGAAGTGAGCAGGTATGAAAGCTATTTGAGCATTTTTCATAACAACGATACTAGAGCTTAAACCCCAAACCACCTAAGGTATGAGAGCAGTTATTCAAAGAGTTACGCAAGCAAGCTGTAAGGTAGATGATCAAATTACTGGAGAAATTGAAAATGGTTTCTTGGTATTATTGGGAATTGAAGATGCAGATACACAAGAAGATTTAGAATGGTTAGCTCAAAAAATTGCGGGTATGCGAGTTTTTGGAGATGAGAATGATTTGATGAATAAATCACTTGCTGATATTAATGGCAACATTTTATTAATTAGTCAGTTTACTTTATTTGCGGCAACAAAAAAGGGAAATAGGCCAGGTTTTACCAGAGCAGCGAGACCAGATAAAGCCATCCCCATGTATGAGGAAATGATTAAGCAATTATCAACCCTGCTAAATAAAAAAATACAATGTGGCATTTTCGGCGCTGATATGAAAGTTAGTTTATTAAATGATGGGCCAGTTACAATTGTGATGGACACTAAAAATAAAGAATAACCCCCTTGCCACCTAAAGAGAGATTAGCTTAATTTAATATGAATAAAAATATAAACGATTTGACCGAAAAGTCCACTTCAGGCGATTTAGGGGTTAGAGAAGCGCAATCTTTAGTTGACAACTGGATAAAAACAACGGGAATTCGTTATTTTAATGAGCTCACAAATACCGCAATTTTAATGGAGGAAGTTGGTGAAGTAGCTCGTATCATGTCTCGTAAATACGGTGAACAATCCTTTAAGAAAAGTGATGAGGAAGTAAATTTAGCAGATGAAATGGCTGATGTTTTATTTGTGTTAATTTGCTTGGCTAACCAGACAGGAATTGATTTAAACGAAGCGTTGATTAAAAATTTAGAGAAGAAAACTATCCGCGACGCGGATAGACATAAAAATAATGATAAATTGGCAAGATAATTTAACCTCCACCATCTGATGAAAAAACTATTACCTATAATTTTATTAGCCCTCATGTTTGCTTCTTGTAAAGAGAAAAATGAAGATGTAGTTAGTGAGCCAAATAAAGATGGCTCTATAGAAACTGTTGTGAGTGTTAAACACGAAAAAGACTTTGACATTTTAACCACTACCCATAAGATTTGGGTAAAAAACCAACTAGATAAAACCTTAATTAAGGTTGATACTTTAAAATCTTTAGGTACCACACTTGCAAAGGGAGAAGATCAAGATGGAAATGCACAAACTGCTATGGTAAGAAAGGATTACGAATTTTATATTACTGTTAAATAGCATGAAGAAGAGTAAATACATTAGTTTGGTTTTAATTACTGCAGCCCTGGCTTCTTGCGATAAAAAAGAAAAAGAGTGGAATGAAGATGAACCTAAAGTTTATATGCGTTCTGATTCTACTGCTAACTACTCACGTTCACATCACGGCGCCGGTATTGGCACAGCCTTATTGTGGTATTATGCCTTTAGACCTTACGGCAGGTATAACAATGGTGTTTACAACAGAGCGGGGTATTACAGCGGCGGCATAAGTGAACGTTCTAACATTGGCTCTAACACTGGCAAGTATGGAATTATACGAGGTGGTTTTGGCAAGGGTGCTACTGTTTCTTCATAATGGAAAGAATAAAAATAGAGCCAAGAAATAATTGGCAATCTGCAGTAGAAAAATTAGGATTTGGATTTCATTCAACCGATGTTCCCTATTGGGATGAAAGTGTATATTATAAATTCTCTCTCACTGAAATAGAACAGATAGAAATTGCTACAGCAGAACTTTGGGAAATGTGCCTAAGTGCTGTTCAATATGTTATAGATAAGAAACTTTATGCTAAATTTCATATTCCAGAATGGATTGTCCCATATTTAGAAAAATCATGGGATGATGATTATCCTTCAATTTATGGAAGGTTCGATTTCGCATTTAAGGATGGTCAACTTAAACTTTTAGAGTTTAATGCTGATACGCCAACTTCTTTATATGAAGCCGGAATTGTACAATGGTTTTGGTTACAGGATTTTGATAAAAACAAAGATCAATTTAATTCTATTCACGAAAAATTAATAGCTTATTGGGGAGAATTAAAGCATTATCTTAATCATGGTAAACTGCACTTTGCATGTATAAAAGAAAGTTTGGAAGATTTAACTACAACCGAATATTTAAGAGACTGTGCCATACAAGCAAAAATAGATACCAAATTGGTATTTATTGATGATATCGGCTGGGACAATGCCCGAGAGTTTTTCGTAGATCTAGAAGATGAACAAATCCGCAACATCTTTAAACTTTATCCTTATGAGTGGTTGTTGAATGAAGATTTTGGCAAAAACTTAACAGTTGATCATACAAATACTTTATGGATAGAGCCCATTTGGAAAATGATTTTGTCTAACAAAGCTATTTTACCAATTCTTTGGGAATTGTATCCTTATCATCCAAACTTGTTAAAAGCTTATTTTGATAAGGGAGACTTGATCAATTATGCTAAGAAACCAATTCTCTCTAGAGAAGGAGCAAATATTGAATTACAAAAAGAAGGCAGGTCTTTAGAGAAAACCAGTGGAGAATATGGTGAAGAAGGTTTTATTTACCAAGATTTGTTTGAGTTGCCAAACTTTAATGGAAATTATCCATTAATTGGCAGTTGGATTATTGGTCAAACTCCCGCTGGCATTGGGGTAAGAGAAGCAAATAGGTTAATTACAGACAATAAAAGTAGGTTTGTACCACACTTAATTGGATAAAGAATAGAAAGATGCTTAGGGTTATTTTAAATTCTCTCTAAATACTCATTACTCTGTCGTAAAAAAATTACCAGACTTACAATTCTGCTTTAATTTTTTCAGCAGCTTCTGCTAATTCTTCTTGAGTAGGTTTAAGTTTTTCCTTACTGAAATTCATATCACTTACATTATTCATTGGAATAAGGTGAATGTGAGTATGAGGAACCTCAAGACCAATAACAGCAACGCCAACCTTTTTACAAGGAAAAGCCTTTTTTAAACCAACAGCAACAATTTTCGCAAACAAGGTTAAGCCAAAATAGCTTTCCTCATCCATATCGAAAATATAATCTATTTCTTTTTTAGGTATTACCAAAACGTGCCCCATTACTAATGGATTTACGTCTAAAAAAGCCATAAACTCTGTAGTTTCGGCTACTACATGCGCTTGGATTTCTCCACTTACAATTTTAGAAAATATGCTCATAATTAAGTTGAGGGTTATGAGTTATGGGTTACAGGCTCGCAACTTGCAACCCGGAACTTGCAACTTCTTATTATCTTGAGATCTCTAATATTTCAAATTCCATTTTACCGGCAGGCACTTGGATTTCCGTAGTGTCTCCAACAGATTTACCTAATAAACCTTGTGCAATAGGAGATTTAACAGAAATTTTTCCTGTTTTCAAATCAGCTTCGCTTTCTGCTACCAATTGATAAGTCATTGTAGCACCGTTTTTAACATTTTTAATTTTAACAATAGACAGTGCTAAAACCTTAGTTAAATCAAGTTTGCTTTCATCTATCAGTCGTGCGCTAGAAAGTGTAGCTTCCATTTTAGAGATTTTCGCCTCATGTAAACCTTGTGCTTCTTTAGCCGCATCGTACTCAGCATTTTCTGATAAATCACCTTTATCCCTAGCTTCTGCAATAGCCTTAGATATTGCCGCCCTGTCTACAGTTTTTAACCTGTGTAATTCCTCTTTTAGTTTATCTAAACCTTCTTGGGTATAATAAGTTACGTCTGACATATTTAGTTATTCTTCTAAAATCCTCTAAAAAACAAACAAGACTACATCGGCATCTAGCCTACATAGTCTTGCTTCAATCAAAACGAAGATATAAGCCTATTCTTACAAAAGCAAATATTTTAAATGAAAAAATATGAGTTTACTCATTTATCGCCTTACAAACTGGCTGATGCTTTATTGGGAAATTCAATGAGTTTGCAATAAAGCACATTTTATTAGCTTCTTCATGCAAAGCATTTGCTTGCTCAATTTGCTCTTTTTTAGAAATGAGAACTTCAGGTTGCAATAAAATGGAGGAGAAATGTCCACTTCCATCTGCGCTTTCTACCATTGTACCAACTGCATTATCTCTATACTCCATCACTACAATATCGTTTTTAGAGCATAAATGCAAATACCAAAGCATGTGGCAAGAAGAAACGGAGGCTAGTAAAAGATCTTCTGGATTGTATTTAGTTTTATCGCCCAAAAATACAGAGTCCGAAGAGCCTGAAATTGGCGCTTTATTTTCAATTGAAACTACAAAATCTCGATCATAAGAACGATAATCCATTGTTCCTGAACCTTTGTTTCCTGCCCAAACCAAATTGGTTTTATATTGATGTTCCTTTGCCATAAAAAAAGTATTTAGTAGTTAGTATATAGTATTTAGACAGAATTATCTTACGCCGCCAACCTTCTACCTTGCAAAAGCAATTTAGGGAATTATAATTTGATTTCAGCTAGCTTTTGCGCTAAAACTTCAGAAATTTTACGATAGGAGTCGAAAGTCCATCCACCAACATGCGGGGTCAAAATAAGCTTTCCACTCGTTTTTAAATCACCATACCAATCTTGTTCTCCCAATGCCGGAAACTTCTCAGTTTCTAGCACATCAAGTCCTGCTCCTAAAATTTTACCTTTTTTTATATTGGCTAGCACAGCTGAAGTATTTACAATTTCGCCCCTAGCTGTATTGATAAAAAATATTGGTTTTTTGAAATGATAAAAATATTCATCATTAACCATTTGTCGAGTTTCTTTAGTTAATGGAACATGTAAACTCAGCACATCACTATGTTTTACAATCTCTTCCATACTTACCTCGCGAGCAAACTCGTTAGTAAAGCCAGTTTTATATTTATCGTAGGCAATTACATTTACTTCAAAGCCAGCTAATTTCTGAGCCATTTTTTGACCCATAAATCCATAACCAATTATCCCTACAGTTTTGCCTTTTAATTCATAACCACGATTGCCTTCCCTATCCCAAACCCCAGTTCTAATCTCATTATCAGCATTGCGGAAATTGTTCATTAAGGAGAGCAAAAGTCCTATTGCATGCTCGCCTACTGCATCTCTATTTCCTTCTGGGGCATTCATCAAATGGATATTTCGCTCATTTGCTATAGCTTCATCAATATTATCTAACCCTGCCCCTGCTCTAGCTACGAACTTTAAATTCGGTGCAGCATTAAAAAGTTCTAGATCAATTCTGAATTTGGTACGCACAGCAATACCCACATAATCTTTAATAATTGCTAAAGTTTCTTCTCTTGTGATTAAAGGTTTATCATCAACTTCAAAACCTAAAGCAATTGCTCTTTCCTTAAATGCAGGATGTAAATCATCTATAATTAATATTTTCATTTACTTTTTGCGTTCTTAAAAAATTCGTTGTTAAAATTACAGACTATTGAAAACTGATGATGTCTTATATAAGGAAACGGGCTTTTGTTTGTAGAAATGTTATAACCGTAAAACAAGTTCAACACTCCCATTACTCCAACTCCTATTTTAGGCGTTAAAATAATATCATTATCTTTAAAATCGGTTTGATATTTAGCTTCTAATCCTAATGCCAGTATTCTTGCATTTAATTCATAACCAGCTTTTATCCCATAAATATGGTTATTAGCATTTGAAAATTTTGGAACCCATTCAACCGAAGTATAATATGCCTTTGATGCGTAACCTAAATCATTATACAAATATTTGTGCCTAGATAAGCCCACTTCGGCAAAAAAAGTTTTTTGTACTCCAAGACCAAAACGTAATGAGGATTTAGAATTTGTCCATTTTTTGTAGCCTGGCCTGCTAACATTATTTACACTTAAGCTGTCTTGTCCAAAAACCATTATGGCTGTAAACGTCAGCAATGTAAATAAGCATCCTTTTATATATTGATGAGCCATAGTAGGTGTAATATTTTTATTTTGTCAACTCAGAAAGATGCTGTGTTAAAGCTATAAAATCTTCTACACTTAATTGCTCCGCTCTTTTATCAAAAAACGGATGGTCATCCATTTTATCTTTCGGAATAGTGCCAGATAATGAATTTCTCAAAGTTTTACGGCGTTGGTTAAATCCACCTTTTACTGCACGCCAAAACAATTTTTCATCGCAAGGCAAGGTTTCCATTTTATTTCTGCTTAAACGAATAACACCGGAATTAACTTTTGGTGGCGGATTAAAAGTACCAGGCTTTACTGTAAATAAATATTCTATATTGTAATAAGCCTGAATTAAAACACTTAAAATTCCGTATTCTTTTGTGCCAGATTTTGAGGCACAGCGTTCGGCAACTTCTTTCTGAAACATGCCTACCATTTCTACCACGTTATCTTTATGTTCTAAAATTTTAAATAGAATTTGCGAGGAGATATTGTAAGGAAAATTACCAATCACGGCAAATTTACCTGGAAAAATAGAAGTTAAATCTAACTTCAAAAAGTCTCCATTTATTAACCTATCTCCCAGTTTTGGATACTTATCAGCTAAGAAATGATATGATTCAATATCAATGTCAATCAAAAAAGTCTCTAGATTTTCTCTTTCTAATAGGATATCGGAAAGAATTCCCATCCCTGGGCCAACTTCTAAAACTTGTCTGTATTGATCGGTATGAATTAGTCCGTTCACAATTTTTTCGGCAATCTTTTTATCTGTTAAAAAATGTTGCCCTAAATGTTTTTTTGCTTTTACTAAACTCATAAACACAAAGGTAAGTATTTTAGGTTTAAGAGCTAACCGCAAAGGTCGCGAAGGACGCAAAGACAGATTTAAACACTTTGCGTTCTTTGCATCTTTGCGGTTTATCGTTTAATTGCGGTTAAATTATTAATTTGCGCTAAATTCTTTCAATTAAGTAATGAGCGATAAAGTTAAAATAGGTATAAGTATAGGTGATATAAATGGTATTGGTTTAGAAGTTATTCTTAAGACTTTTATAGAAACAAAAATGCTAGATTACTGTACCCCAATAATTTATGGACATACTAAAGTAGCATCTTTTCATAGAAAGGCTTTACACATGAGCGATTTCATGTTTAATGCAATCAATTCTCCTGCAGAGGCAAATCCACGTAAGGTGAACATGATTAATGCCTGGGAAGAAGATGTAAAAATAGAACTTGGTGTCGCCAATGAAACAGGTGGAAAATATGCTTTTTTATCACTACAAAAAGCTACTGATGACTTGGTAAATGGGTCTATTGATGCTTTAGTTACTGCTCCAATTAATAAAAACAACATCCAGTCAGAAAATTTTAGCTTTCCTGGTCATACAGAATATTTGCAAGAACGTAGCGGAAGTCATGATGTGCTGATGTTTTTAATCAGCGAAGGCTTACGTGTTGGTGTAGTTACTGGTCATATACCAGTTTTAGAAGTGCCAGCTGCGATAACCAAAGAGAAAATCGTTAAAAAAATCCAATTGATTAACGATAGTTTAAAGAAAGATTTCTGGATTGAAAAACCAAAAATTGCTGTTTTGGGTTTAAATCCACATGCTAGTGATAACGGACTTTTAGGCAAAGAAGAAGCAGAAATCATTTCACCAGCTATACAAGAGGCTTTTGATAAGGGAATCATTTGTTTTGGCCCATATCCTGCAGATGGTTTTTTTGGCAACGGCACTTACAAAAAGTTTGATGCTGTTTTAGCGATGTACCACGATCAAGGTTTAATTCCTTTTAAAACAATTGCTTTTGATACTGGTGTAAATTACACAGCAGGTTTAAAATTTGTACGCACTTCTCCAGACCATGGAACTGGCTATGATATTGCTGGCAAAAATATTGCAGACCCAACATCATTTATGGAAGCTGTTTTTGCAGCAGTACATATTGTAGAACATAGAAGAGAGCAAGAAAGTCTATTGAAAAATCAGTTGCGTAGTGGCGAGAAATTAATAGAAACTGCTAGCGATGTAAAGGATGATGCGAATTAAGGCTTGTATAAAAAATTAAGCATTTATGTTCAGAAAGCTTTTATCCTTTTGTTGTTGCTTTTGCATATTGTCCCTAACAATAGCTGTTTCGGCTCAGCAAAAAAAAATCATTCCAAAGAAAGGAGAAGTAGTTTTCACTTCTGAAAATATCATACTAGACGAAGTGCTGTTTAATGCTACCATGAAGGGAATACAGCAAAAAATGATCAACCATCTACGAGCCAAACTAGAGTTGGAGGGAAATCAAAAGATTGATACTACCTTGTTACAGCAATTCATCAGCACGAACATAATGGCAGACTATATGGTACAGCAAAAACACAAGAATTCTCATCATGTTTATGAGAATAGATTTATAAAAAGCTTTGAATCAGCTGACGAAACTATACCCCATAGCTTCTCATACATTAATCAAGATAGTTCTAACTACGTAAGGAGACAAGTACTGGATGGCGATACCTCCGAAACAGAAGCTACCGCTTTCGAATACCAAAAGAATAGAGACATTACAATTAAGGAATTTAAACAGGAACAAAAAATCATTAATGGCTTCAAATGCTTTAAAGTAACTTATCAATATAAGGAAGACTTTGATGGAGATGAAGAGTTAGGAGCAATCCTAACAACTAATGAATATAGTACCACCGAATTTTGGGTAACGACAGATATCCAATCTTTATTCCATCCGGTGTGTAGGATAAAAGAAATTTTAGTGAAATATTACCCCTTAGAAATAAGTCAACAGTCTTCTTTAGCCAAAGGTTTTAAAATAATCCACAGGTTAAAAAACATCACCCTTTCTAACTGAGAATAGTTATGCACACCCGAATTCCTTCTATCATCCAACCTTCAGAGTTACTTAACTTAAATCCAGATGAATTTGTACTTATTGATGCAAGTGCGGGCTCAAAAGCTAGATATGATGAAAACCATTTAGCTGGAGCTCTATACATTGATTTAAATACAGATTTAGCAAATATTGGAGATTTTACCATAGGCGGAAGACATCCTTTGCCTACGCTAAGTCAATTTTCAGAGGTTTTAGGAAAGTTTGGGATAGACAAAAATAGCCACGTTATTATTTACGATGATAAAAATGGTGGCAATGCAGCTGCCCGTTTTTGGTGGATGTTAAGGGCGATTGGTCATGAAAGAGTACAAGTTGTAAATGGCGGATTTGATGCCGCAATAAAAGCAGGCTTTCCTACAAATAGCTTAGTGCCTAAAGTAGAAACCAAAAAACTTTATGAAATAACCAATTGGAATTTGCCTTTGGCAGCTATTGATGAAGTTGAAACGGCAAGTAAAACTGGCAATCAAACTATTGTTGATGTAAGAGATGCCAATCGTTTTGCTGGCTTAACTGAACCTATAGATTTAATTGCAGGGCATATTCCAGGTGCCTTAAACATACCATTTACAAGTAATTTGGATGAAAATGGATTGTTCCTTGCTCCCGAAGCTTTAAAAGAAAAATATATTACCGCATTGGCTGATGTACAGCCTGAAAATGTAATTGTACACTGTGGATCAGGTGTAACAGCTTGCCATATGTTATTGGCAATGGATTATGCAGGTTTACCAATCCCTAAATTGTATGTGGGTTCATGGAGCGAGTGGAGTAGGAATAATAAGGAAATGGTTTTGGCACCTCACCCTAATGCTTAACCTGCAAATCTGTGGCAATTATTTTAAGATTCAATTTTGCAAAAATATTTCATTTTATAAAAATATTTCCTACCTTTGCAGGCTAAAATTTAGTTACAATTGAAGGCATTAAAACAATTTTCAATCCCGTTTACTGGCTTAAAATTGGGCAAACATCAATTTGATTTTGAGATTGATAAAAGCTTTTTTGATGCATTTGAGTACTCTTTGGTTAAAGATGGAGCACTTAAGGTTGTGCTTGAATTAGATAAACAGGAAACAATGTTGATATTGACCTTCCATATTTGGGGAACAATACAACTAAATTGTGATAAGTGTTTAGCCGAGTTTGGACAACCAATTGAAATTAAAGAAAGGCAGATTGTAAAATTTGCAGAAGATGAGTTAGAGAGCGATGATTTAGAAATCATTGTTTTAAACAGAAAGGAAAGTGAAATTGATGTTTCGGAAATGATTTACGAATTTATCAATGTAGCTATACCTTATATAAATAACTGCGAACAAGCAGGCACAGACCAAAAATGCGATCCAGAAATGTTAGCAACTTTGGAAAAACTGGCAAGCGGAAACGTAGAAAAAGAAGAAGAACAAAATGACGACCCTCGTTGGGAAGCATTAAAAAAATTAAAATAAAATAAAACAAATCAGCAATGGCACATCCAAAACGCAAGATTTCTAAGCAAAGAAGAGATAAAAGAAGAACACATTATAAAGCTGTAGCTCCTTCTTTGGCAACATGCCAAACTACTGGTGCTATACACGTTCCTCACACTGCTTACAATGTTGATGGTAACTTGTATTACAACGGTAAATTAGTTATTGAAAACACTTCAATAGGTTAGTTTTCTAAGAAAATTTTTGTGTTTTCTATTAGTTAAAGTTTAACTTAGATTAATAGATTTAAAAGCAATTTTGCTTACACACAAAAGATTTTTACTATGAAAATAGGTCTCGATATTATGGGCGGAGACTATGCTCCTAAAGCTAATGTTTTAGGAGCAATAGCGGCTCATCAATCCCTAAAAGCCGATGAGCACTTGGTGCTTATTGGTGATACTCAGCAGATTAAACCCCTGCTTTCAGAGAACGGATTCAATCCCGATCACTTTGAATATGTGCATACCGATGAAATTATTGGTATGGGCGAACATCCTACAAAGGCAATTCTTCAAAAGCCGAATTCTAGTATTTCTGTAGGTTTTCAACTCCTTAAAGAAGGTAAATTAGATTCTTTCGCGAGTGCTGGCAATTCTGGGGCAATGCTAGTTGGTGCTGTATTTAGCGTAAAAACTATTCCAGGTATTATTCGTCCGTGTTTATCTACCATTGTTCCCAAACTTAAAGGTGGCATTGGTTTAATGTTGGATGTTGGAGCAAATGCAGATTGCAAACCAGATACTTTATTACAATTTGGAATTTTAGGAAGTTTGTATGCAGAAAATGTAATGCAAATTGAAAACCCAAAAGTGGCTTTAATGAATATTGGAGAAGAAGATGAAAAAGGCAATATGCTTTCATTAGCTACTTTTCCGCTAATGAAAGAAACCAAGCTCTTTAATTTTGTTGGTAATGTAGAAGGACGAGATTTATTTAATGATAAAGCCGATGTAATAGTATGTGATGGTTTTACTGGAAATGTAATGCTTAAATTAGCAGAATCATTTTATGTATTGACCATAAAGAAAGGATTAAAAGATGAATTTTTTGATCGTTTTAATTACGAAAACTATGGTGGTAGCCCCGTATTAGGTGTTAATGCTCCAGTTTTAATTGGACACGGAATTTCTAGTCCAGAGGCAATAAAAAATATGATTTTCCAATCAAGAGATATGATTACTTCTAATTTGGTCGGAAAAATACAAGCTGCATTCCAATAATTTAAATCAAACAAACCACCATGATTTTACAATCACGTAAAAAATACTTAAAATCATGGTAGCTTCATCACAACTGAAGACATATTTAAACAGATGAAAATGAACAAAATTCACGCTGCTATTACTGCTGTTAATGGTTACGTTCCTGATTATATTTTAACAAATCACGAATTAGAAACCCTAGTTGAAACTTCAGACGAGTGGATTACTTCTAGAACAGGTATTAAGGAGCGAAGAATATTAAAGGGTGAAGGTTTAGGGACTTCAGATATGGCAGTTCATGCTGTAAATGGTTTGCTTAAAAAAAGAGGTATTGACGCTAAAGAAATAGAATTAATTATCTTTTGTACTACCACTCCAGATTTCACCTTCCCTGCTACAGCGAATGTTTTAGCAGATAAAATTGGTGCAACAAATGCTTGGGGCTATGATTTACAGGCAGCGTGTTCTGGTTTCATTTTCGGGTTAAGTACTGGAGCTCAATTTATTGAGTCAGGGAAACATAAAAAAGTATTGGTTGTTGGTGGCGATAAAATGTCATCAATCATCAATTATCAAGATAGAACAACATGCATCATTTTCGGTGATGGTTGCGGCTGTGCATTATTAGAGCCTAATGAAGAAGGATTAGGAATTCAAGATTCTATTTTAAGAAGCGATGGTTCTGGAAAAGATTTCTTAGGCATGAAAGCTGGAGGTTCAGTTAACCCCGCTACTCATGAAACCATAGATGCCAATGAACATTATGCACACCAAGAAGGCCCAACTGTATTTAAGTTTGCTGTTACAAATATGGCAGATGTTGCTGCAGAAATAATGGAACGCAATGAACTAACACCTGATGATGTAGCATGGTTAGTACCACACCAAGCAAATAAACGTATTATTGACGCTACTGCTTCTAGAATGGGTGTAAATTCCGACAAAGTAATGATCAATATTCAACGATACGGAAATACAACCAACGGCACAATTCCCCTATGTTTATGGGAGTGGGAAAGTAAGTTAAAAAAGGGAGATAATATTATTTTAGCCGCTTTTGGTGGGGGTTTTACATGGGGATCTATTTACCTTAAGTGGGCTTATAATAGTTGATAGACTATAGTTAATAGTCAATGGTTGGGGCGATTAAGCTATCATCCATCAACTATAGACCATTAACCTTATTTCTTATTAAAATAAACAAAAAAACTATAACTTAGTTAATTCATAAAGACACCAATTTTTTTAACATAACAACAAAAGAATGGATATCAAACAAATTCAGGAACTCATTAAATTTGTTTCTCGGTCGGGAGTAAATGAAGTTGCTATTGAGCAAGAAAACTTCAAGATCACTATCAAAACTAACCAGGCACCTGTTTATGTAAATGCAGCATTACCTGCAGCAGCAGCGCCACAGCCAGTTGCACCGGCAGCCCCAACAGTTGCTGTTGAAACCAAAGCACCAAGTGCTCCAGAAGCTGAGGATACCTCAAAATATACAACTATAAAGTCTCCAATGATTGGTACTTTCTATCGTTCATCTAGCCCTGATAAGCCATCTTTTGCTAACGTTGGCGATGAAGTTGGTATTGGAAAAGTAATATGTATCATTGAAGCCATGAAACTATTCAATGAAATTGAAAGTGAAGTTTCTGGACGTATAGTAAAAGTACTGGTTGATAATGCATCTCCAGTAGAATACGACCAACCCTTATTTTTAGTAGAACCTATCTAGAAATTGATTTCACAGATTAAGTAGATTTCACAGATTAAGAAATTACACAAGTAGATTTTTTTCAATCATTTAAAAATCAGTGTAATCCTAAAAATCGGTGTAATCAAAACGGAAAAAATTATGTTTAAAAAAATATTAATTGCCAACAGGGGCGAAATTGCTTTACGTATAATACGCACCTGTAAAGAAATGGGCATAAAAACGGTGGCTGTTTACTCTACTGCAGACAGAGAGAGTTTACATGTACGTTTTGCCGATGAGGCTGTTTGTATAGGTCCTCCCCCTAGTAAAGATTCTTATTTAAGTATACCAAATATTATATCAGCTGCTGAATTAACTAATGCTGATGCAATTCACCCAGGTTATGGTTTCCTTTCAGAAAATGCTAAATTTTCTTCAGTTTGCCGTGATTATGGAATTAAATTCATTGGTGCTACCCCAGAGCAAATTAATGGCATGGGCGACAAGGCTTCGGCTAAAGAAACCATGAAAATTGCTGGTGTCCCTACTATTCCAGGTTCTGAAGGCTTATTATCAAGCGTTAAAGAAGGTATTGAAATAGCCAAAGGAATGGGATATCCTGTTATTTTAAAAGCTACTGCTGGTGGTGGTGGCCGTGGGATGCGTATTGTTTGGAAAGATGAAGAATTCGAAAATGCTTGGGATAGCGCTCGTCAAGAATCTGGTGCTGCTTTCGGTAACGATGGCCTTTATTTAGAAAAATATATTGAAGACCCACGTCACATCGAAATTCAAGTTATTGGTGATCAATATGGTAAAGCTTGCCACTTATCTGAAAGAGATTGCTCTATTCAACGTCGTCACCAAAAATTAGTTGAAGAAGCTCCATCTCCTTTTATGACTCCAGAATTGCGTGAGAAAATGGGTGAAGCAGCAATTAAAGGCGCTTTAGCTGTAAGCTATGAAGGTGCTGGAACGGTTGAGTTTTTAGTAGATAAACACCGTAACTTCTACTTCATGGAAATGAATACACGTATCCAAGTAGAACACCCTGTTACAGAAGAAGTGATTAACTTCGATTTAATTAAAGAGCAAATTAAAGTCGCAGCAGGTATTCCAATTTCTGGAAACAATTATGTGCCAAACATGCACGCAATTGAATGTCGTATCAACGCAGAAGATCCATTTAATAACTTCAGACCATCACCAGGAAGAATCACAAATTTCCATTCTCCAGGAGGCCATGGTGTACGTGTAGATACTCATGTTTATGCAGGTTATCAAATTCCATCTAATTATGATTCGATGATTGCAAAATTAATTTGTGTAGCGCAAACTCGCGAAGAAGCAATTTGTACAA
This sequence comes from Pedobacter polaris, assembly GCF_005116505.1. Classification (GTDB taxonomy): domain Bacteria; phylum Bacteroidota; class Bacteroidia; order Sphingobacteriales; family Sphingobacteriaceae; genus Pedobacter; species Pedobacter polaris. The sequence goes on along the minus strand of NZ_SWBR01000001.1, from coordinate 1,312,548 downwards.
TGGAGCGTGCTTTAAGTGAATTTGTAATTGAAGGTGTTAAAACTACAATCCCTTTTCACCTTAAATTAATGAAAGACCCTAATTTTAGAGCAGGTAATTTCACTACTAAATTCATGGAAACGTTCGAATTCTCAGAATAAAATAATCTTTTTATAGATTTAAACCGTAAATACCATTCTATATCAAACAGAATGGTATTTTTGTTTACAAATAATTTCAATGAGCAAATCACAAGAGTTTATAGATACTATAAAGAAAAAAGGACAGACTTTAGAAGCTGAGATGTCATTCTTTGACCATATTGATGTGTTAAGGAAACATTTACTGAGAGGGCTAGCAGTTGTAACTTTACTAACCTGTGTGGCTTTCTATTTTTCAGATTTCATTTGGAGTAAAATTATAATGGGGCCAAAAGATCCATCTTTTTGGACTTATAGAATGGGTTGTAAATTGGCCTCTATCTTCCCCTCTTTGGCTCAAGATTTTTGTATCACTAAAATAGATGCTAAAATCATCAATACAGAAATGTCTGGACAATTCACCTTGCAAATGACATCTTGTATTATGGCAGGGCTAATCTTAGGAATTCCTTATCTTTTATTTGAAGTATGGTTATTTATTAAACCTGCTTTATTAGAGACCGAAAGAAAATCGTCACAAGGTTTTGTATTCTTTGCATCGATGTTGTTTTTAATGGGTGTTTTGTTTGGTTACTACTTTATTGCACCTTGGTCAATCAACTTTTTGATTAATTTTACAGTTGACCCTGGCATTGAAAACACATTTACCATAGATTCGTATCTGTCTACAGTGCTCACTCTGACATTAGGAACTGGAATAATTTTTCAATTACCTGTTGTTATTTTTATTCTTTCGAAACTTGGGGTAATGACTCCACAATTTATGCGAAAAAATAGAAGATATGCAGCTATATTGATTTTGGTAGTTGCTGCTATCATTACACCAACAGCAGATCCATTTACCATGATGATTGTGGCCATGCCTCTATTCTTACTTTATGAATTGAGCATTATGATCTCCTCAAATATCCAAAAGAAAAAATTAAAGGCTGAAGCATTATTTTTCAAAAACTAACAATTAAATCCCGCAACAAAAAATTTACGCATAAGCTGCAATATTCTATATAAATTTGAAAATGTCTACAGAAAAAAAACTAAAGATTGCAATTGGTGCAGACCATGCTGGATTTGAATATAAAGAAATCTTAAAAGACTATTTATCGAATTATGAAGTTAAAGATTTTGGTACCCATTCTGCTGATTCTGTAGATTATCCAGATTTTGCTCATCCAGTTGCTGAGGCTGTAGAAACTGCAGCATTTGATTTTGGCATTTTAGTATGTGGAAGCGCAAATGGAGTAGCAATAACAGCAAATAAGCACCAAGATATTAGGGCAGCGATCTGCTGGGAGAATGAATTAGCTTCACTGGCAAGGCAACATAACAATGCAAATGTATTGTGCATACCAGCTAGATTTGTTACTACATCTTTAGCAAAAGAGATGGCTACTACTTTTATTACCACAGATTTTGAAGGCGGTAGACATGCAAATAGAGTGAATAAAATATCCTGCTAACTTATATAAAACAACCGATGTGATGTAATAAATCTCACATCAATATTAACTAACAAACCAATGAATCATCATGAGTTCCATTTACAAAATGGCGACAAATAAACTCATGATAGCTTCATAAAACTTAAAAAACAATTATAAAACTGATGAAAAAAACATTTTTATACACTGGTCTTGCTGTATTGCTTGGCTTTAGTGCTGCAGCTCAGAAAAATCCTGATGCAGTAAAATTTAGTGAAACCATTACTAAAGAAAGAGGTTATAGTCACCTATCAATCTTAGCATCTGACGAATATGAAGGTAGAGAGACTGGTAAAAAAGGAGCTTGGATGGCTGCTGATTATATTAAGAAACAATTTCAAAGTTTCGGATTAACCGGTCCTGTAAAAGGTGGAAGTGACCCATACTTTCAAAAAGTTGGTTTTGCTTCAAAAAGTTTAACCAAATCAGAATTGGTTGTTGGCGGACAAGCAAAAACAAATCTTAAGGATTTTTACATCAACTTAAATGATGCTTCCGGAAAAGGATTTAAAGTTAAAGCAAAATCAATTTTATTTGCAGGTTTTGGTATTAGCAAAGAAGGTTTTAATGAATTTGAAGGACAGAAAGTTAAGGGAAAAGTTGTAATGATTTTTGCTTCTGGAGATCCAACTGTAAAAAATACAGCACCTGCTACTGGAGGAAGAAGAGCGCAAACAAGCGTTGGTAGCTTGCAAAGCAAAGTTAAATATCTTACTGATAATAAAGCAGCTGCAATTTTGGTAATCAACCCTGGTGTTGACAATATCAATGATAGAATGAAAGCATATCTATCTGGTAGCAGCGATGGTTTGGTTAAAAAGGAAACTGTAAAAGTTCCTACTGTTAATATTGGTACTGCTGTAGCTAATCAAATTCTGGCCGCAGCAAATACAAGCTTAGATGTAGTAAAAAAACAAATTACAGAAACATTGAAATCAGCTTCGGTTGTGATTAATGTACCAGTTACCTTAACAGCAGAATTACAGACTACAGATTTAAGAGCAGAAAATGTTTTAGGTTTCTTAGAAGGTTCTGATCCTGAATTGAAAAAAGAAGTATTGGTAATTACTGGCCACTATGACCATATCGGATTAGTAAAAGACCCAAATGCAACAGATAAAGTAAACAATGGTGCAGATGATGATGGTTCTGGAACCACAGGTGTTTTATTGTTAGCTGAAGCATTTGCTAAAGCAAAAGCAGATGGCAAGGGCCCTAAAAGAAGTATCTTATTTATGACAGTTTGTGGGGAGGAAAAAGGATTATTAGGTTCTGAATGGTATTCTGAAAATCCTGTATTTCCAATAGAGAATACCATTGTAAATTTAAATACAGATATGATTGGCCGTACTGGTGAAGAATATTTAGGAAAACCTGATAGTGCAAATTATATATATTCAGTTGGATCTTTCAAATTGAGCACAGAATTAGGGAAATTAAGTGAGAGCATTAACGATACTTATACTCAAATGAAGTTAGATTACAAATATGATGACCCAAAAGATACTCAACAAATTTACTATCGTTCTGACCATTATAACTTTGCTAAGTTAGGCATTCCGGTAATTTTCTATTATGATGGTATGTTAGAACAAGATTATCACAGACCTGGTGATGAAGTAAGCAAAATTAACTTCGCTTTACTTGCTAAACGTGCTCATCTTACCTATTATACCGCTTGGGAATTAGCAAATAGACCTAACAGACCATTAGTAGATAAAAACTCAGACGGAACACCAAAGACTAAATAACAATAAAAAAATCCCAACATAACTGTTGGGATTTTTTTATTGTTATTAAATTTCTAATATAACTACTCTATACTTCCCCCCCAATTTTCATAATCACATATTGCTCCAGAAGCCTGTCCAAAAGAACAGGCATTTTGAGCTTGAGTATCACACATCATCCATAAAATATAATCTTCTGGAGTTCCATCATTAACTACACCATGGCTCACTAGACATGCATTATAAAGATACTGTACACTCATTACTCCTCCTAAAACATTTTTCATCTCAGCTTTGCTAAGTAAATTCATTTTTTTCATTGTTAAATTCTAATAGTGTTTATTTAAATATTAAGTCAATCACGCTTGACTTATTAGGCGATACCAGTATCGATAAATATCGTTTTTGGTAATATTTTAAAATATGCTTAACCTTTTTAATTTTATATATAATTAAACTAAACCTAAGATAATTAAACTAAAAAATCGACTAAATTATGCATAAGACTATGCGTAATTAAATAAAACCATTTACCTTGTATTAGAATACTAGGCATCAAAATATGGGTATAAAGGAAATATTATCAAAAAAAACATTGAAAGAAATATTAGGAGGAGATGAACTCAGAAAAATCAGAGACGAATTTTGCTATTCGCAAGAATATATGGCTAAAAAAATCGGGCTAACTCAAAGTACCTATCAAAGATTAGAAAGTGGTAAAATTAGAATCTCAAAAGAACATCAGATAAAGATTGCTGAAATTTTCAATTTATCCATAGAATCATTCAGAAAAGATAATCAAACAGAAGAAATTTTTATCAAAAACAAGGAAATAGCCTTGTTGCAAAATATAATTAGTCAACTAGAAAACCGAATCCTAGAATTGGAAAATACATTAAGGACGATTGTAAAATAGACTAAATAAGTCAGTTAACTGTTGATCAGGAAAAAGCTAATAATAGCAATAAGCAAAATTGATTTCCCAATGTTGGCTAAAAGAGCGCAACTGGTATATTTCACTGCTTGGGAATTAGCAAATGGTGCAAACCGCCCGGTAGTTAATAAAAATGCAGATGGAACTCCAAAAACTAAATAAGAGTTTCAATTAATTTACTAAATCCCGATAGCTTTTAACTATCGGGATTTTTTTTGACAATTACCTTCTATATTTTACATCGTCCCTTTTACATTTTCTAGTATATTTGAGCATGAGTACTACCGCAGAAGAATTTTTGATAAAAGCTGATGAAAAGGCTTTTGATATGCCTCATCGTAAAACCATTAATCATAATATTGGCAAATACAATGTTGCTGTTGAACGCGGTCTTTCTAAATTCGAAAACCTAGAAGCATCTAAGAAAAAAGCACATGTGATTAAATGGCGTGTGATGGAAAATCTAGATAAATTTCTACCCGAATTTGAATCAAACTTTCAAAAAAGAGGTGGTAAAGTAATTTGGGCAAATGATGTTGAAGAAGCCCAAAAAGAAATTTTAAATATTATTCAAAGAAATAACGGTAAAACCGTTATCAAATCTAAATCGATGACAACCGAAGAGATTCATTTAAATGAATTTCTTGAAAAAAATGACATTGAATCTTTAGAAAGTGACTTAGGAGAATACATTGTACAGTTATTAGGGCAGAAACCTTATCACATCGTAACTCCAGCCATGCATTTAAGCAAGGTAGAAATTGCTCAATTATTTCATGAAAAATTTGGTACAGCTATAGATGCAACACCAGAACAACTAACTCAAAAGGCAAGAGAACTTTTAAGAGAAAAATATCTCAATGCAGATATTGGAATTTCTGGAGGTAATTTTTTAGTAGCTGATACAGGTAGTATCGCCTTAACTGAAAATGAAGGTAATGCCCGTTTGTGTACTACTTTCCCAAAAATTCATATTGCTATTGTCGGAATAGAAAAAATAATCCCCTCCATTGCGGATCTAGATCTATATTGGCCTTTATTGGCAAGCCATGGTACAGGACAAAACTTAACTGTTTACAATACGTTATTAAGTGGCCCTAGGCAACCCAATGAAACCGATGGTCCCGAAGAAATGTATGTGATCTTATTAGATAATGGGCGTACAAATCTTTTAGCTCAAAAAGACCAAAGACAGGCTTTATATTGTATTCGTTGTGGAGCATGTTTAAATGCATGTCCTGTTTATAAAAATATTGGTGGGCATACTTACAACACAACCTATAGTGGTCCAATTGGCTCTATTATTACCCCACATTTAAAGGGAATGAAAGAATTTAAGCACCTTAGCTATGCCTCTAGTTTATGCGGTAAATGTTCTGAAGTTTGCCCCGTTAAAATTGATATTCATAAAATGTTGTTGCTCAACAGAAGAGATGCAGCGGCGGGCCATGAGAACACTAAAACTGAAGAATTTGGATGGAATTTGTGGAAAAGAGGAATGAAAAAACGCTCTATGATGGATATGTTTAGTGGAAAAATGAAAAACTTTTTTCTTAAAACCTTCTTCAAAAAAAGTTGGGGCAAATATCGTGACATGCCAGAAATTGCGCAAAAATCATTTTCCAAACAATGGGAAGAAACAAAAAAAAGTCCTGAATCTTAGTAACCCAATCTCAATTCGCTATACCAAATAATTAGAATATGCAATTCGACAGAAAAGATAAGGATGATGCTAAACTTTTAGCCCTATATAAGACATTACTTTATCCACGAATGGTAGAAGAGAAAATGCTTATTCTTTTACGCCAAGGTAGAATTGGGAAATGGTTTTCTGGAATTGGTCAAGAAGCAATAGCTGTTGGTAGTACTTTAGCTATGCAAAACGATGAATATATTTTACCAATGCATCGAAACTTAGGTGTTTTTACCAGTAGAAATATCCCGTTAAAAAAATTAATGGCGCAATGGCAAGGAAAAGTATCTGGTTTTACCAAAGGTCGTGATCGCTCTTTTCACTTTGGCACCCAAGATTACAAAATTATCGGAATGATTTCTCATTTAGGCCCACAAATGGCTTTAGCTGATGGAATAGCACTTGCAGATGTAATTGAAAATAAAAAACACGCAACCTTGGTATTTACAGGAGAGGGAGCAACAAGTGAAGGTGATTTCCACGAAGCAATTAATGTTGCCTCGGTATGGAATTTGCCCGTAATTTTCCTAATAGAGAATAATGGTTATGGCTTATCTACGCCAATAAATGAGCAATTTAACTGTAAACATTTAGTAGATCGTGCAATTGGCTATGGAGTTGAAGGTATCCAACTAGATGGCAATAATATCTTAGAAGTATATGATAAACTAAGCGAAATTGCTTCGAGCATAAGAGAAAATCCAAGACCAGTATTAGTAGAGTGTTTAACATTTAGAATGCGTGGCCATGAAGAAGCATCTGGAACAAAGTACGTTCCTCAGCACCTATTTGACGAATGGCAAAAAAAAGACCCGGTAAAAAATTTCGAAGACTATTTAGTTACCGAAAACATATTAGATGAAGAATTAATAGCAACTATTAAGCGAAGTTATAAAGCTGAAATAGAACAGGAAGTTGAAGAAGCGTTTAATGAGGAAGAACCAGTTGCAAATGATTCAATTGAGCTTAGCGATATGTTTTTCCCTTATCAACAAGAATTAACTCAACCTCAAGCAACAAAAACAGAAAAACGCTATTTAGATGCCATAACTGAAGGTTTAAAAGAGGGAATGCAACGTTACAATAACTTGGTTATTATGGGTCAAGACGTTGCTGAATACGGTGGTGCTTTTAAAATAACTGATGGATTTGTAGCAGCATTTGGGAAAGCCAGAGTTCGCAATACACCAATTTGCGAATCTGCTATAGTTGGTACAGGATTAGGTTTATCTATTAACGGTTACAAAGCCGTTGTAGAAATGCAATTTGCAGATTTTGTAACCTGTGGTTTCAATCAGATTGTAAATAATCTGGCCAAAACTCATTACCGTTGGGGAGAGAAAGCTGATGTTGTAATACGCATGCCAACCGGAGCAGGTAGTGGTGCGGGCCCATTTCATTCTCAAAGCAATGAGGCTTGGTTTACCAAAACACCTGGGTTAAAGGTGGTATACCCTGCTTTCCCGTATGATGCAAAAGGCTTGTTAATTGCAGCAATTGAAGACCCAAACCCTGTCATCTATTTTGAGCATAAGTATCTTTATCGTAGTTTAAGTGGACTGGTTCCAGAGGGTTATTATACAGTAGAAATTGGAAAGGCTAATGTTTTAAAACATGGCGATCAATTGAGTATTATCACTTATGGCCTGGGTGTTCATTGGGCATTAGAATATTTAAATAACCATAATGAAATAAATGCCACATTGGTGGATTTAGTAAGTTTACAACCATGGGATAAGGAAACTGTTGCAAAAGCTGTTAAAGCAACCGGAAGGGTAATTATTCTACACGAAGACACCATAAGCAGTGGTTTTGGGGCAGAACTTTCCGCATGGATTGCCGAACATTGTTTTGAAGATTTAGATGCACCTGTAATGCGTTGTGCAAGTTTAGATACCGCTATTCCGATGAATAAAGTACTAGAAGATAGTTTCTTGGCTAAAAGTAGGTTTGCAAAAACAGTGGAGAAAATATTAGCTTACTAAGCTATAATCAACTAAGTCACAACTCAATTCCCATTATTTAACATCTTGGTCATATTTCTTAAAAAACGTTGCAAAAGACTGCTTTCTCTTGTTATTATTTCAGCGTCTCCCATCATCCCTGTTTTTAAAATAATAGGATGCAGACTATCTTTTTGTTCAAAATTAATAAAATCTATTTTTGCAATAAAGACACTATCCTTTAAAGCTGCATCTGTAATGAAACTAATTTTGCCATTTATTAGCCCATATTCTTCAAAAGGGAAACTCCTCATCTTGACCAATGTTCTTTGCCCAAGACTTACTTTTCCCATGTTGTATTGAGGTATTTGTACTTCTCCAAAAAAATTGGTATTCCCAGGATTCACAATAAACAGTTCTTGGTTAATAGCTACATTTTGGTTCTCCTGTAAAATACCAGCAAACCCTACACGACCTGCTAATGGGGATAGTACTACATATTTCAAAATCCAACTCTCTGTTTCATTTAACATACTACTTAATGCTTGTCTGAACTTTGACTGTTGTTCTCTAATGGTATTGTCTAAAATAGCGATTTCCTTTTCCTTAGCTAAATAGGTAGAATTGTTATTAAGCAATGCCGTAGCTGATTGTTGCAATGGATATTTGCTTGCCAAATACTTATTTTCTTGCTGTTTGAATTCGCTGTTTGAAATTACATTTTTACTTTTTAACTTTAGATAAGCTTGAAATTCTTCCTCAGCATTTGCATATTCTTTTTCCTGTATCTTTTTTTGTGTGTTAATCTGATTTTGTAGTTTCTTAATCTCAGTCAAGTCCTTCTCTAAATAGTTACGCTGTGCAAGGTAAAACCCTCCTTTTTGAGTATTTATAAAAGCCAAATATTCTTGATAAAAATTTTGATAACTGCTCTGTAGTTCACCTAAATTTAATCCTGTTGTTTCAAAATCAGAACTACTTACTTGTGTAGTATTTAACTTTTGTTGAAGTAATTTGAGGTTATTTGCGAACTTGATTACATCTATATGACTAGCTGTACTTTCTATAAATGCCAAAGGTTGTTTTTCGGCAACAATTTGGTTTTCTTTTATAAGAATTTTAACTAATTTACCTTGTTGGTGCGCTATAACAGGTTTTGGCGAATTAAGAGAGTTTACTTTTAATGAGGTTTTAACCACATCTGGATACCTAATAAAAGCCGAAAGTAAAATTATCAAAACCAAAACCAAAAAAATCAAGGTAATACCTCTTCTTAGTATCCAAGAAGGAACTGCTGTAATGATCTCTTGAACCTCTTCACTGTTTTGATAATCTACTTGTTGTTCTATTGGCATAATTAATTATTTTGTTTGATATAAGCTCTAATTTTTCTCTATTAAGGCCTTTACTTCTTGCCCTTTTTTTGAATTCTGAAGGTTTATAGGTAAGTTGTTATAAATTTTCTTATAATCAACAGAACTTCTATAAGTTCTTTTATCTACTCTAATAATTACACTTAATAACATTAATGCTAAAGGTGATTTACTATATTCTTCGAAGAAATTTTTATAATTCCCTGTTTTAGTGGCATCATCCATTGCATATAGTGCTTTGGTATGAATTCCACCCAAAACTTGAGAATCTTTCACATTATCCTTTACATAAATCGATATTGAATCATCCAAAGCAATTATTTTCGATTCAAATATTCCTTTATTTCGATTCTCTACTATATCTGAATAAGTTCTATTAGAATCTAGCCCGAAATAAAGAATGGCCATTTCGAATTCTTTCTCTTTATTTACTAGAAAATTGAACTTTCCATTAATAATAGGCTTTTTAATAGTTAAGTTCCTTTCGCTCAAGAACAAATATGCATATGAATAGGGAGAGGTTTCTAAAGATCCGCTAATCTTTGAAAGATTAGACTGGGCAAAGGAATTTGTGAAACTCAAAACAAGATAAAAGATAATGGTTATTACAATTTTTAATTTCATAAAATATTCTTTTGTAAGGAATTAAGACAGACCAATTGAAAAAACTGATCTGTCATTTTAATTATGAGGGGTTATTATCAGGATTAGAATCCCACTCTCGCAAACAGGTTTCTAATATCAAATTAAATATGATATCATCTTCTATCGGATCACCAGATGATGGTTCACTAGCTGCTTGTTGCAAGCATTGAGATTGATACCATGCTGGACAACCACCACCAAATACATTTTTCATTTCATTTTTACTTAAAATATTATGTTTATTCATTTGTAATTACTGTTTTTTACATTCAAAAACAGTTAAAAAAGTTAGTTTTGCAATTGATTAATTTCTGTTTGCCACTTTGGTGAGCATACCTACGGGCTTGTAGGTTTTACCTAGTTCAGCTACCCCCTTGGGTGGCTGAACTGTTTTAAAATTTTATATTTGCGATTTTTTAATTTAGGTTAACATTCAATTTATTGTTTTTAATTTTATTTATTCGCCCAATTCTAACTGGTTTTTTACCAGCTGATAATATTCTCCCTTATTGTGTGTAAGTTGAGTATGGGTGCCTTGTTCTATGATTACCCCTTTATCTAACACTACAATATTATCAGCATTTCTCACTGTACTCAGCCTATGAGCAACTACTACGACAGTTTTACCCCTAAAGAATTTTTCTAGGTTTTGCATAATAATACTTTCATTGTTGGCATCAAGCGAGTTAGTGGCCTCATCAAAAAAGATGTACTCCGGATTTTTGTAGACAGCCCTAGCAATTAAAATCCTTTGTTTTTGTCCTTGGCTAATTCCGTTTCCTTCTGCTCCAATTTTGGTATTTAATCCGAGTGGTAACCCATCAATTAAATCATCAATGTTAGCCATTTTAACCGCATGTCTCAATTTTTCTATATCTGGATATTCGTCAACCACCGCAATGTTTTTAGCAATGGTATCAGAAAAGATAAAACCATCTTGCATTACAGTGCCGCATTTGCCTCGCCAATAACGGTAACCAATTTGATCTAAATGTGTGGCACCTACTTTTAATTCGCCCTTTTGCGGGTTATAAAAGCGCAACAATAGCTTTAGAATGGTAGTCTTGCCACTACCACTCATACCCACAATGGCAGTGGTTTTCCCTTCGGGAATATCTAAGTTAATGCCTCTTAAAACAGGTTCGTTGCCTGCCCCTGGGTAGGTAAAACTTAGGTTATGAATGCTAATGCTCTTATTGGTGGGCAACTCCTTTAAAAAAGTTTTGTCTACTGGTTCCTCATCATCCATTTGATGTATTTCATTTAACCTCTCCAAGCTGATCTTTGCATCCTGAAGCTGTTGAATAAAGCCTAATAACTGTTCAATTGGACTGTTAACCTGACCTACAATATATTGTATGGCCATCATACCGCCAAGGGTTAATTGCCCATCTATAACAGATTTGGCTACTAAAAAGGTAATGATAATATTCTTGCCCTCATTAATAAAAAAAGTACCAGCCTGTTGAATTTGCCCTAGTGATAAACTCTTTATACTGTATTTAAAAAGCCCTGCCTGTAATCTTTCCCATTCCCAACGTTTTTGTTGCTCGCAATTATTAAGTTTGATCTCCTGCATACCACCAATCAGTTGTACAATGCTACTTTGGTTTTTGGAGGAAATATCGAAACGCTTAAAATCCAGATCGCGTCTCTTTTTTAAGAATGCAATTACCCATAGGGAATAAATTACGCTACTCAGCAAAAAGATAAAAAAAATATTGATGTTGTAATAAGCTAATACACCTGTAAAGATAATTAGATTAAACATGGAAAAAATGATGTTCAGTGTGCTACCGGTCAAGAAGCTCTCAATCCGTTTTTGATCGTTCATCCTTTGCATGATATCCCCTGTCATCTTTGCATCGAAAAAGCTCATGGGCAATTTCATCAACTTGATCAAAAAATCAGTAAGGATTGAAATGTTAATCCTTGTACTGATATGTAACAAAATCCATGAACGGATAAACTCTACACTCATTCTGCCTACAAACAACATCGTCTGTGCAATCAGGATGATATAGATGAAATTAAGATTTCTGGTATTAATACCTATATCTACAATTGATTGTGTAAGGAAAGGAACAATTAATTGTAATAAGCTGCCTACGCCTAATCCGACAAATAACTGTGATACCAATTGTTTATAACGATAAAGATAGCGTAGTAAATAAGCAAAATTAATGCCTTCTGTTTTATCCCCCTCTTGTATATATAATTCAGGAGTAGGAGATAATACCAAGGCAATGCCTTGTCTATGGCTATTATTGTATGTGCTTAACCAGTGCGTGACAAATTCTTCCGTTTTATACTTGATTAAGCCCTTCGCTGGATCTGCAACATGGTAAATCCCATTCTTTATTTTGTATAAGACTACAAAATGGTTTTGATCCCAATGTAAAATGCTAGGTAATTCAATTTCATTTACTTGAGCAAGACTTAGTCTACTACCTGTAGTTCTAAATCCAATTTTTTCTGCAGCCTCGCTAATGCCCAAAAGTGAAACCCCTTCTCTGTTAATTCCCGAGATTTCCCTTAACTGTTGTATACTAAAGTTTTTGCCATAATGTTTGGCAACCATGCGAAGACAGGTTGGCCCACAGTCCATTTGGTCTGGTTGCTTGTAAAAGGGGAAGTTTTTTTTCAAAGGTATTATAAAAAATTTGTATGTCATTATGTTTTAGCTCATTAAGCTAAATTATTAGAGCAATTTTTAAATGGCTATTTTGACTGTAAAATACAGTATTTTATTCTTGTATTAAGAGCTGTTCATAATTTGAATGTTTAAGTTTTAGTAATCCTTCACGCAGGTTTACTTAAGCAGTAGCGATGTACGTCGATACTAGCTGTTGGGGTAGTTTCATTCCAAATCATGCTGCCTTTTTGTACAAAAGATTTTACTATTAATTTAATAAATATTTAATGTCTTCTAATCTATAAGGTTCTGGAAGTTTATAACCATTTATCAAAATAGTGGGTGTAAAAGTGATTTCGGTTAAATCACACCAAGCTTTTTGTTTCTTTGTTACTTCATTCCATTCCCCATCAAAATTGATTGGATGTTTCTGTGCCCAATTTTCATATTTTTTAGTGCTTTGATTATACCAATCGTTAAGTGCTTGTTCTACTAATTTCACATCATTTAACTGACCTAAAGCACTGATATGTCTGGCAACCTTTGTTTTTTCATCGTTATCGTGGTCTGCAGTACTAAAAATGATTTTTACTTGAATATCATCCCTGTAACTTAGCCATCCATCAAGAACTTGATGAGCCTTGGCACAGGGACCACAAAATGGATTGCTGACCATAGTGATGGTCGTCTCGGCATTAGGATTGCCTAAGGTAATGGGCATCAAATCATTAGAAATACTGTATTTAGCTTGGTTTTGTAGTACTTGTTTAAATAAATCACTATTGTACTTAAACTTTTTAAGTTGTTGTTTTAAAGGTTTGCTTAGTGCTGATTTTAAAAGCATAGGTTTTATAACTGCCCAAGTTAAGATGGGTATTGTGAATGCTAATAGAATAGAAGGTATGATCTTAATATAAGTTGAAATTTCAAAATTTAAAATGTTATCTGACAAAATATTGAGTATAAATTCCCCCAATAAAATTGCTTGAACAGCGCAACACAATACACACCAATTTTTATGTCTGTATTGGTAACTTAGAGAATAGATGGTATAAGGTAGAGCGAATACATTTAGCCATGCTAAAATTGATATAGAAAGAGGTAAGAATAATAGACATATAGAGCTGCCTACAAAATAAAAATAACCTACCTCACTCCAGCTTAACCATGATGTTACCTTGGCAGCTTCTGATTTCAAAATAGCATTACAGTTATTTTTGTTACCCATACTGCATAAGTTTTGTATTAATGGATTGTTTGCATTAATGCTGTGCATTAGTAAAAGAACACTGGTTAATACCCCAGTTAATTTTATAAATAATAAGACCCCATAATTGGGATTGATTGTTTGGTAATCAATTGCTAATAATATCCCCAAAATAATGGTGGTGATTAAAAGAGGTAATTTTAACCTACTAAAAATATCTTTAATGTAATTGTTATTATATCCGATTTCACCACTTTTATCAGTTTTGGTAGCATGTAAAGCTACCCCAGACCACTCCTTTAAGAAATCGTTTTCAGATATTAAAGCATTTTTTCCTTTTTCATTACTATAGGTAATTTGATGGTCTTTGATTGCAGTTATTAATATATAATTACCACCATTTGTTTTTAAATGAGCAATAAAGGGGAATTGTAAATCAGAAGGGTCATAATCTTCTTTGTCAATTTGATAAGCATCATTTGCAACATACCATTCTGTTAAACAATCACTAATGGATAACAAACTCGGATAATCTGGATGATCTTCTAATGCGTTTTTAATTGTGCTATCACTAACTTTAATATTTAGGGCTTTTAATAATAGTTGTACGATTGCAACAGCGTTACTTTGCCTTGCTTTAAAAAGATTAAGCATATAATTATATTTTTCGACGTTAATTTTTATGGCAGAAATTATCCTAAACCATCATTTATAAACCTAAAATGTTTGTGTGATTTTTTTTGTGATTTGTTTTCACATTTTGTGATTTATAATCACATGTTGGAAATGAAATATTTTTATTTGTAATTTGCATTAATCTCCCGAATTAAAAATTACGCTACTTATGAAAATTGGATTTATACTTAAAGAGCTACGTTCTTTAAAAGGGGCTACACAGCAAAAAATTGCAGACATACTTAATGTTGAGCGCAGTACTTATTGCAAGTGGGAAACAGATAAAATTACTGTTGATGTGAAGCGACTCCAAGAAATAGCAAACATATATGGATTGGATCTAGAATATATGGGTAGGTGTGTAGAAGCTCAAAAAATAATTTCTAAAAATGATGTAACTAGATTCATTCTAATGGCAGAATCGAAAGCAAAAGTTTAGCCTTGGCACGATAATAGCCTAAGCATACATAAGTTACCTAATTTATGGATGCGTTATGAAAAGTGTATATTTTTTGGTTTTAATCAGTGCTTTTAGTACATTATTAGGCTGCAATAAATTCAAGTCAGATCATCCTGAAGCAGAATTAACAGATCAATACGCTACTAATCTAACTGCAGCTTCCATCTTAAAATATGCAGATCAAATAGATAAAAACTTATTAAAATTACCAAAAAGTACTAGTTTAGTTTACATGATTGGAGACTTATCATTTTATGTAGAGAAATACATAGAAAATGGCAAAACAGTTTTAATAACCGAACATGCCTATAATGGGGCAGCTAGCAATAGCCTAAAAGAGTATTACTTTAGAAATGATAGTTTGATTTTAGAAAAGGTTAAGAATGAACTTTCAAATGATGATGGATTAATTATTAAAAATAGCAGAACTTTTCTACGTAGTAATACCGTTTTTAAAATAGAAAGAAGGACAGCCTCATCAAACGATGCCATTAACTCACTACCATACATTGACGTACCACTAAGTTTGAATAATAAGGCAGATAAGACTTTCCTAGAAAATGTAAAAACTTTAAATGAGGTTTTAAATGGCTCGGATAAGTTTGAAATGGTTTTTGAGAATATAACTACCTACCCCGATAGTAGATATATTGTTCTAAAAAGTAAAAACCAAAATAGTTATACAGCAAGCATTCTCGTAAAAAATAAGGATCAGTATATTGATAGCTTATTGAACAACCCTATAGATTTTAAAGATCAAAAATTAGCTATCAAATGGATTGTTGAAGATAAAGAAGCTGTTTATGTTCCTGTTGCTAGCAACACCTCTGCAAGTGGATTAAATAGATAGATATTCCCGTTATCTAGACAAACACATCTATAACGTTTTCTAATTCTTTCTCCTTTTTTAAATTTTCTGCCATCCTTTAAGGTAAAGACTGTGTTTAATGGCAGTTCTTCTATCCTATTGGTTGCTAAATTTATATCGTACTTTTTTAATGCTCTTGCTAATGTTAAGTCTGTACAACTAGACGCTGCTGGATTATTTAGGTATTTAATTATTGTTTGATGGATATCTGGAGGAAAAACTTGTATTTCAAAGAAAGGATTCATCATTCTTTTAAAATTGTTTTTCCATTCTATCCCATGAGGTTTAGCTTTGTTTTTATGGTCATTCCACGTTAGCAAATGTGCAAATTCATGTACAGTAGTAACCAAAAAAGCGTATTGATTTAGATCATTGTTGACAGAAATTTTATGCCCTTTATCTTTAAAAGGATGTCGATAATCACCAAGTTTTGTAGTTCTATTTTTAGAAATCTTAAATTCACATTGAAAATAATCAATCCATTTCGAAATGATTGGAGCTGCTGGTGCAGGCATATATTGTGCTAAAACATCAACTTTATCCACAAAGCAAATCTACTAATTATTTTAAGAACTGATAAGCAATTAAACTAGCTACATAAGCCATAGCAGTCATGTAAACTAATTGAATGATCGGCCATTTCCATGACTTAGTTTCACGGTAAACAACAGCAACAGTACTCATACATTGCATTGCAAAAGCATAAAATAGCATTAACGAAAGTGAAGTTGCGAAAGTAAATACAGGAAGCCCTGTCTCAGAATTTTTAGCATCTCTCATTTTATTACGAATAGTCGCTGTCTGTTCATCACCATTATCTACACTATAAATGGTAGACATCGTACCTACAAATGCTTCCCGAGCCGCAAAAGAAGTAATTAGGGCAATCCCTATCTTCCAATCAAAACCTAGCGGTTTTATAGCAGGTTCAATAGACTGGCCTAAAATACCTGCGTAAGAATTTTCCAGCTTTTCTGCAGCCTTGTCTCTTTCTAATGAAGCCAACTGAACACTATCTTTTGAAGAGCTTTCAATAGCTGCATACTTCTTCTCAATCGCATCAAATCTCTTACCTGGCCCATAAGTTGCCAAAACCCATAAAACAATTGAAATCGCAATAATTACCTTACCTGCTTCTAATACAAAAGTTTTAGATTTCTCATACATCGTATAAAAAACGTTCTTCCACCTTGGCATTCTATACACCGGCAACTCCATTATGAAATATGATTTTTCTTTGGCTTTAATAATAAATTTCATTACTAATGCTACTAGAACTGCTGCCAAAATACTAATAACGTACATTGCCATTAATGTTAAACCTTGCAAACTGAATATCCCAAAGATCATCTTATCAGGTACAACCAAAGAAATTAATAAAGTATACACAGGTAACCTCGCAGAGCAACTTACCAAAGGCGTAACCATAATGGTGATAATTCTGTCTTTCCAGCTCTCTATATTACGAGCGCTCATAATAGAAGGAACAGCACAAGCAATTCCACCAATCATTGGCACAACAGATTTACCGCTTAAGCCAAATTTACGCATGATTTTATCCATCATAAAAGTAACCCTAGCCATGTAACCGGTATCTTCTAAAATGGAAATTAAGGCAAATAAAATAGCAATTTGAGGAATGAAAATGATAATGCCACCCAAGCCTGCTACCACCCCGTCTAACAATAAGTTTGTTAAAACTCCGGCAGGTAAATGTGCATGCCCAAATTCTGTTAACCAAACAAATCCATTCTCTATCAATTCCATTGGATATGCAGACCAAGAGAAAATAGCATTAAAAACGAAGAATAAGATCAAGATAAAAATTAAAAAGCCCCAAAAACGATTGGTTAAAATAGAATCTAACCTATCCGTTACTTTAAACTTCTTTTCTGCTCCTGTATCAAAAACAATGTCTGTTAAAACAGTACTTAAATGCCTATACCTAGCAATAGTTTCTGCCCCTTGTAATTTTGAAGATTCAAAAACATGTGTTTTTTCAATTGCTTCAATTTCTTTTTGTTCTTCCTCAGTAAAAAAAGCTAGGTGTTCATGTTGATGTAAAACCTGCAACGCATAATAATCATTATCGGTTTTTATTTTTTCTTTAACTTCTGCAATTGCTTCTGGGGCAAAAACTTTCACATCAACTCCAGTAATTTGAGTACTGATAGCCGTAGTATGGGAAATTGCTTTTTTGAGCACATCTAGCCCATCATTTTTTCTGGCAGACATGGCTACCACCTGAATGCCTAGTCTTTCTGAAAGTTTATTTATGTTGATATGGATGCCTTCTTTACGGGCCATATCTGTCATGTTAAGCACCAAAAGCATTGGCAAACCTAAATCTGCAACTTGAGAACATAACAAAAGATTACGTCTTAAATTGGTGGCATCTGCAACTAAAACAACAACATCAGGATGACTACTATCATTTTTATCTGCTAATACCTGAAAAACGATGCTTTCATCCTTACTTTTCGGATACAAACTATAAGTTCCTGGAAGATCAATAATTTCTGCAGTTTGATGTGTAGAAAGCTTACAAAAACCAACTTTCTTATCTACAGTTATACCAGGGAAATTTCCTATTTTTTGATTTAATCCAGTTAAAAGATTAAAGAGGGTAGATTTTCCGGTATTTGGATTACCAACTAATGCAACTTTAATATCGGCCAATTTATTACTGAATTATAATAACAGATGCTTCGCTTTTACGTAAACAAAGTTGATATCCCGCAACCCGGATGGCTATAGGATCGCCAAGTGGAGCAAAGCGCTCTACTTCTACAACTTCACCAGGAAGACAGCCCATTTCCATTAATTTTACAGACATTTCTAAATCTGTAAATGCAACGATTGTTCCTTGTTCTCCTGGGTTTAACTGCGAAAGTTTCATACTTGAAAATATAGCGCAATTTAGCCTTTATTTATATTAAATCCAAATAAGAAAGGGTAATAAAAAAGTCGCTAACCAAGTGGCAGCGACTTTTTATAATTTTAACGATTAGGGTTACATTCCACCCATTCTCATACCACCTTGCCTTTGGCCACCTTGCTGACCACCGCCCATACCTACACCTGCAATTTTACTTAATGAGTAGGTAAGAGAGAACATATAATAGCGTTTCAATACATTATAGTTTAAATCTTGAATTGTATTTGCACCACCATTACGTTCTACACCAGTATTCTGATTTAATAAATCATTTACAGAAGCTTTAAATGTAAGTCTATTGAATTGGCGACTAACGTAAGCATTAATTAATGTATAGTCAGTATCAAAACCAACACCACGTCCAGTCAACTTATTATATGTTAAATCTGTTTGTATACGGATATTACCTGGAAGCAAATAACTGATGTCAATATTTGGCGACAAAGTATAATATTTAGTATTATTATTTTGATTTGCCGAATATCGGTCACGATACATTGTACCTGAAATACCTGCAATTAAATCAAGTTTATCCAAGTTAGAAACTAGCTTATATCCATTAGTGATTGAATAGCTATTGGTAATGTTTTCTAAAGTTCCAGAAAAACCTGTTGTTTTTGAATAACCGCCTCTTAAATCAATTTGAAAATTCAATTTATTGCCTTTAATAATTGGTTGGCTTACTGACCCAAAAACATTCGCACTAAAATTACCATCAACGTTTACACTTTTCTGTTGAATTTTACCGTTATTTTCTGGGTTATTTGGATCATTTTGAATTACAACAGATTGTGTTGAGAATGCATTGAATTGTTGATTGATAAAAGCTCCGATAAACAATGAACGGTAACTTGCAAAATCAAAATTATTGTAAAAGATACTTAAACTATTAGTAAATGCTGGCTTCAAATCTGGATTACCAATTGGCAACGTGGTTGTATTCGTATTATCCAAAACTGGTGCAATTTGACTAATAGAAGGTTGAGAAGTACGACCGTTATAATTAATTCTTAAACGCTTGCTATTGCTAAAATTATATCTAAACTGAGCAGATGGCGTCAAATTAATAAAGTTGCGATTGAAAGCGTCATTATTAGTAATATCAAATCTTTCTTGACTAATGTTTTGAACACCTAAGCCAAGCTGCCAATTGTATTTTTTCTCCGTTTTATTAAAACTAAAACCAACAGCATTTGTGTATGAGGTGTTTTCAAAATTATTACTGAATTTAGCACTAACTAAATCATATTGTTGGGTAATTGGGTTAAAGTCATAAACTGCTCTCTCTTGATTATCAAAAGAATAAACATTTTGATAATTCAATTCCAAACTTAGCGTTTTAGATAATGGCTCGGTATAAACTAATCTTGCTGTATTGGATATTGACCTTGAATCTTGATCATTTAATTGATCTCTATTCACAGCGGAAGGAACTCCATTAACTGATGTACTTTCTGAGAACTTATTAAAGTTGTTACCATCACTATCATTAAAACTGGTGTTAATATTTAAAGATAAGGTACGACCTCTACGTTGGAATTTCTTACGGAATAATAAATTATTATTGATTGAAGGAGTAATAGAATTTGTTAGGTTTGTTTGACTTCCAATTGTATTATTAATAACCTGTCTAGTATAATTATTTGAACTATTACCTTCATTTTCTGAATAGGTAAAACTTGGTTGCCACCTTACCGAAATCGAAGAATCAATTTTGGTATCTAAGGTCGCATTAAATCTATGATTTAAACGTTCGGTTGTACTTACATTGTCCGAAGAACTTGTTGTAATAATATCTCCTAACAAATTTCTAGTAAAGCTATTCTGATCTAAAAACAAAGAGGTTTTGTTAAAGTTATAACTAGCGTTAAATGTAGTTCCGTTTTTGTAAACATTAGCATAATTAAGTCCGGCCATGTTAGTAGTGGTAATACCTTTTTGAGGACCACCATTAAAACCACCGAATCTCATTCCACCACCACCACCAATTCCGCCACTAAAGCTTTGTTTGTTCACATTGTTAAATTGCCCTAACAAAGATATTTGCTCACTTTCATTAAATCTAGAAACACTTAGGTTAACGTCATATCTATCATTAGTTCCGTAACCTACAGTATTATTACCAACAAATCCCTTATTCTTAACACCATTTTTGGTGGTAATGTTGATAATCTTCTCGCGGTTGCCATCATCTACTCCAGAGAATTTAGATTGATCAGACATATCATCTATAATCTGAATTTTATCAACCATATCTGCAGGTAAGTTTTTAGTAGCCATTAATGGATCTGTTCCCATGAAATCTTTACCATCTACTCTTACCCTTTTGATGGTTTCTCCTTGTGTTGTTACCGTACCATCTTTGGCAACTTCAACACCCGGTAGTTTTTTCAATAAGTCTTCTACAACAGAATTCTCTTTTACCTTAATTGTTTTCGCATCGAATTCTAAAGTATCTTTTTTTACAACAACAGGAGGTATTTCGCCTTGTACAACAACAGTATTTAATTGCACACCCGTATTTTCCATGGTCAAATCGCCAAAGTTAATAGTAGGGCTAGCGGCAGTTAATTCGAATTCTTTATTGATTGTTTTTAAACCAATATAAACTACATATAATTTATATTTTCCAAGAGCTAGTCCAGAAATGGTGAAACTTCCATTTGCACCGGTGTTGGTACCACCAACTGTTGTAGAATCGCTTAACCTTTTAACAGCGACTGAGGCATAATCTACAGGTGATTTATCCTTGCTATTTAACACTTTTCCGGTAGCAGAGCCACCAGTTTGTGCATTGGAATAGTAACTTATAAATAATAAGGCAATAAGTATTGTTTTTTGTAAAAAAGTCTTCATTTGTAATTTTTATAATTTTGTAAAGTTACCCTATCAGACTAGCGTAAGCATCAAAAGTTTGTTAAGATGTGCTAAAATGTGGGTAACATTTTAAATACAACTAACTTTATCGTTACAGAGCAACGTTGAAATTAAGCGTTTAATAAAATATTATTGTGCAAAAAATAGAATTAAAATTGCTGGTAGCGGGATTTAGGCATTTTCGGACAATGACATGAAGGTTTAAACAACCCACATGAATTTAATATTAAACTAAATATTACAATTAAAATTAGGTTAACTTTTTTGCTCATTGTAATTTGATAAATGCAATAATGCATAGCTAAACACCCCCATAAATGACCCTAGCATATCACAACCAAAATCCCACCATTCTGCAGAGCGGTAAGTGAAAAATTTCCATTGCAACAGCTCTATACCTCCGCCAAGTACTACCGAAATAAGAATTATTTTAAAAATGGTTAATGAACGGAAACTGAAATTATGTTGGTATTTAATTTTACCATAAAAAAGGAGGATGGTTAACACATAAAAAAAACCTAAATGTGCCATTTTATCGAAACCCTCAAAGAAAAAGCCAGAACCTCCTTTACTTTCTGGCAATTTGATATTACAAAGCACTAAAACAATGATTGCCCAAACTAAAGACCATCGCTGAGTTTTTAGTGCTTTGTAATTATTCATTATTAAGCTCCAACTAAAGCTTTATATTCATCAGCACTTAACAAAGCATCAACTTGTGCAGCATCGCTTAGTGAGACTTTTACCATCCAACCCTTGCCGTAAGGATCTGAGTTTACCAGCTCTGGGTTATCATTTAATTCAGCATTAACTTCTATTACTGTTGATGTAACTGGCATAAACAAATCAGATACAGTTTTAACAGCCTCTACAGTTCCGAACTCTTTTTCTTGTTCTACTTCTTCGCCAACTGTATTGATATCTAAGTATACGATATCGCCAAGCTCACGTTGAGCGAAATCTGTAATACCAATATAAGCTTCATTACCTTCCACTCTTACCCATTCGTGGTCTTTAGTGTACTTTAATTCTGATGGAAAATTCATTGTATCTATGTTAGTTTTATATTTTGTGTTTGTAAGAATAAAATTTACCTGCCATAAAGGTAATTATTAAACTGCTTTATCGCAATTACTAATTAAGTGTCATCCTTAAGCTGAAACCGAAATTACTAAATGAAGTGTTAAATGATTGTGAGGTGTATGGTTTAGTAATATTAGAATCGTAGAATAATTTTACATTAAAACGTTGGTTTAAAATGTAATCAACAGTTGGTCTTAATGTAATGTTTTTAGCTCCAGATGAAACTTCCGCCTCTGCAATATCTGCTCTATAAATCACAGTTTTGTTGTCCCTTATGGCAACATCGAGTTTAAAATCCATATTGTTATCCATTTTTAGTTGGCTAAACCAGCCGAATGGGAACCTGAATTTTGCCGTTCTATAACCTAATCCAAATACCATGTTATTTTCAGATAATTGTGCTAATTGGCTATTAGATAAACTTAAAGCCATAATTCTGGTTTTATTAATTTCAAAATTCGCTGTAAGATTATTTTTTAACCTAGTATCGATACCAATTAAAGGGGAGAATTGCTCTGAAATATTAACTTGTGCAAATTGGTAAAAAGGAAGGAAATTTTGATTTACATCTCTACTATTTACAAAACCATTGGCTTCCTGATATTTCAACAAACTGTTAAAACCATTTACACTATAAACTGAACGATATCCATGTCTTAAGCTTAATTCAGAAAATCTGTCTGCTAGAAAAGGAATTTTAGACAATCCTCCGTAAGTTATTCTCCAATTAGGAAGCGGAATTTTTGGAAGACTATTTAAACTAGATGTGCTGGCATTTTTGCCAGAATAAGCTGCAATAAAAGATGAAATGATAACATTTTGCGAGCTCTTATCGTACCCGTCTGCAAAACCATTTGTAATACCCGAAGAGTTTGGATTTTGAGCACCTAAACGAGCAGAAATTGTCTGTCTATTTGCCATAAAGGTATTAAACAAGGTTGATATTGTACTTCCATTCTTATCTTTAAATGCAGTTCCCAATGTAATAATAGAAATACTATAATCTCCTGTTGTTGTTGGACTTAAATTTCTAAATGAACTGATGCTATTATCGTACCTAAAATTTGTAGAATAGTTTAATGTTTTATTTCTTGTTGCACTTAAGGTCACCTTCAAATCTCTTATTGGCTCAATCGTTCCGGTTAACTGGAAGTCTTCTCTAAGGGTATTGATATACAATTGGGTTTGTAGTTCATCAGTTGTTAACCATCCATTTTGCAAGGCCATGTCTCTAATATCTCTTTGACTACCAAAAACGAAACCTAAACCAGGGGCACCAGTAACATCATCTATCCCAAAATATCTTGTTTTAGGCAGGTATCCAGGCATAAAAGTGCCCTTTGTTTGTGTAAATGCTACATTGATATTTCTAACACTTGTTAAAAAACCAACAAGAACATCAGAAAAACTTTGAGCAGAATCTGCCTTATTCACGCTTCTCCTTATAAAGCCAAATTTATTGTACAAATTACTCAGCGTTAAGGTTGGATTTACCTGTATAGTTCTAGAATTTTGAATGGTATTACCTAAGTTAATCGAAGGATCTCTTAATGTAGAAAGTGGTTCTGTTTGCCAATTGAAATTGGTACCATAAATAGTAGCCACGGTTAACCAATCTAAGCCCGGGATCTTATTAATAGGCAAGTTGTATCTTATATTTAAGTTGTGGCTATAGTCTGTGGTTCTACCTAATGTTTTTAGGTTTTGCCAAAGGGTATCTCTTTTTAATCCTTCAATTCTTCCATCTGGTTCATCAATAATTGAATAATTAGTAGCATCAAAATCTAGACTCAATGAATTTGTTAAATCCCAGGCAATACCGTAAATTCTAGAAACTAAAAAATTCTTGTTAAAGGTTGTATTGATAGGAATATAGTTATTTGGGTCATTATTTCTTAGTGTATTCTCTGAATAGAAGCGATCAACATCAATTCTAAAATTAATGGAGTTAGGCAACAGGGTAAAGTTAAAATCCTTTAATAATTTAAGTGTATTAGATTTTATAATTTTATCAAACGGCATATAGTTCTTTGGCGTTCCGGTATAATTATAACCTAATGATGCTCTATAAGTATGTTGAATACTTGTTTCATTTATAAAATCTCGATGAGAGAATTTAGTCTGGGCATAAGAAACATTAAAATTTTCTATATCCCACAGACGTACTTTCTTTTCTGTATTGGTTCTTTCCTTACGTACATTCGTAAAGTTTATACTGCTCCTTGTGGTGTAATCTTGGGCAAAGTTTAGAATAGAATCTTGTTGTGATTTTGAAGCACCTTCAAGTGCATTTTTCAATTCTATATCTGGTGTACGAGGATCAAATTGTGGTGTTAAAACTTGTTTAGAATAACTTACATACATTGGAATTTTAATACCAGTTTTCTGAGGTAAAAACTTACCCAATTCAATACTTGATGAAATATCAAAAAACTCATTATCAGACCGGTTACGCTCACTCACTTTCTTTTCCAAAGAGCCGAAACCGATAGTTGATTTACTTCCAGAAATATTCAAATCTGCAAAATCAGCTAGCTTTGCATTCATCCTTGCTGTTGCTGCCCATCCTCCACGTTCATCAAACTCCGTTAACCTAAGCTCATTAAACCATACTTGTGCACTTTTATCTAATCCTTCATCTCCAACTGGTAAGACAGGGTTACGCAATGGATTTTTTATGCCCAACATATATACCCTAACCTTACTCATATCCGGCTGCCCTTTTACAACAATTGTATTTCTACCATCACTATAATTAAAAGGAATATTTATTGGCCAAGGTAATCCACCACTTGTACGAGCTTGGTTTCTTGCTGTTTTTGCTTTTTGAAAAAGCTCCAAGTTAATATCCATTTTATTTTGATCTGGCCAAATTGCATATGGATCACTTGTACCTGGTCTGGTAACTTTTAAAGGCTGGTTATATTCGTAATAATTATCTTGGTTGTCTGTTCCAATTCTCAAAAATGCATTTAAATCATTGTCATTTAAATCAGCATTGGCCACAGTCTCCAAGTGAATATACATCTCTAATCTTTTATAAGATCTAAAGTCGTTGATGGCAGTTTTAAATGCTGCTCTACCATATCCATCTCTTAAGTTTTTAATAATAACTGATAATGACTGTTCGTTTTGACGTGTATCTCCACGATAGTTGCTAAAATCTCTTTCACGCTCAATACCTGGAGGAACAACATAAGGTATTGGACTACGTTTACCATTTTCTTCAATATTTACTGTTGCTACCTCAATTGTAGAATTATCTGGGGTTGCTGGTAATAAAGATTGATCAGCAATTACATTGATAGCCTCATTTTTAGCATTATATTGGCGCCAATCTCCTTTTACCAATTGTATTTTTGCAAATCTTAGTATTGCTGTATCTGCAAAGTTTGTCATAAACATTCTTATAAATCTGATAGATTTAAAGTCTTGAATACCACCTACTTTTTGTTGATACTGAGCTAATGGAATACGAATTTGATACCAAGTTGCGTTTTGCGCTTGCCCATTTGCCAATTTAACCGAAGAAACAACCTTATCCGTCACAAAGTTTTGCCCCACAATTAAATCAGAAGGTCTCATTGATATTTTGTATTGAAAATATTCATCAGACTGTGTCATGTTGTTATCTCTGTTGATGTCTTCGCCATCAGGAAGAGAAGTAGATGCAGAGTTTTCTAAACCTAATTCATCAAGAGATTGCTGCGATGTTTTAGAATTTCCTTCTGGACCGTTAAAATTTTGATAACGTTTTAATATACCAGCATTTGCATTATCTAAATTACCACCCCTGAAGTAAGAATAGTCATCAGACGATGGATCATTATTAAATGTTAGTGCAGCATCTGGGTTCAATTGTGTTGTTATTTGACTAATTAAAGCTGCAAATTTTGCCTTTTCACTTACATTAGACAAACCATCCAAACCAACATCCTGTGCTTTTCTAGCTGATGGGTCATTATCAAATGCTTGTATCACTGGTTGCAATTTCGCAACTCTTCCCCAGTTTGTTTCATCATATTTAGAAGGGTCTCCATTAGCAGGAAGACTATTTTCCAATCCTTTTCTACCATCCTTAAGAATATCTTCGGAGATGTTTCCGATATTAAAATATAAATCTCCACCTTGAGATGCGGGTTTATACATAAATGGATCCATCACCCAAAGTTCAATATATTCGATATTATTTGCTTCAAAGTCATTGATATCCACTCTTCTAGAAATACCACCCCAGCGGGATCTAGGATTATTCAAAAATCCATTATTAGCAAACCCAGTTGTTGCATAATTATATGGGCCACGCAACATTGGATAAAAAGCTAAATCTAAAGTTGGTAAATTAATTTGTTGGCCTGTACTAATTTCTTTAAATGGAAAAACTTCTTGTTCAATAATCTCTCTCACATAGTGATTAGACAATTCGTTTCTGTTGTTCCTTAAACTAGAGGGTAAATCTGTAGAGGTTTTATTATAAAATATAGGGTCAATGTTATAAAAAGCTAATTTAGCCCTATTGAAACCGTAAGAAAGATTATCAACCAATTGTGACTCTGAGAAAAATTGTGGTGTATTGGAGATTTGCCATGGCACAGAACTTTTTAGATCTACTATAGAGCGTGAAGCTTCAAAATCATCAAGGTAACTTGATCCCCCTTTATCTCCGCCAGAATTAATTGCGCTCGGATGCCCTGGGATCAGTTTTGCATATTCTGCAGAAAAGCTAATACTTGATGGTGCTTTTGTAGATATGAATGGGATTTTATCGACCAGTTTTGTTAAAAATCTTGAAGGAGAACTATAATTTGCATCGAACCCAAAAATAGTATTTGATATGGGTTCCTCCCGATAATTTACTTTTTGTGTAAGTGGTTTTTCTGATAAATTCATAAATGTACCACCCAAAGTAAGTTTTGGATTAACTCTATAATCGAACCTTGCTCCAAATAATGACCGTTGCTGTAAACCGAAAAGCTCATTATTCTCTGTTGTAATTCTTATCGGCTGACCAGAAATAAGCACTGCTGTATTTACAATTTTTACACGACCACCTTGGTAATCGACTGTGTAATCTGCACCTTCTTGCAATGGAATTGTACCAGCAAAAACTTTTACAGAACCTTCGGTTACATTAATTGAATTTAAAGAAAACTCTGATGCAATTTCTGATTGATATGCACCTTTAATTACATAAAGATCTTTATTATTAAATAGTTGTTGTGCTACTACTTTGGTTGAATCATAAAGTTGCGGGTAACTGTATTTATCGGCTAAAAATTGTTCTGCAGGAAGGTTAAACTTATTTGCTAAATCTTTACCAAATGGTTCTATTAATGGAAAAATAATCCTCCCATTTAATGGATCTATTGTTACATATCCATTATTTGTATTGTTTATTAAGGCGCTTACATTTGCACCTGTTAAACTAGAGGTACTTGAATAAGCACTTTGATTTTGTGGTTGTTGATTTGCAACAAATGGTTTATTTTCTGCTTCAAAATCAAATACACCATCTGGTTTCTTTTCTTTTTGTTGGTTTAACTGATCTAGATTAGTTAATGAAATGAATTGTTTAAGTGAGGTTCTAGTGCCTTCCCTAATTAAAGGCATTTCTATTCCTGTTTTATCATCGATTCTAAAGATATCTAATTTAAAGTTTTGGTTGCTGATCTGGTAACCGCCTATTGAGTAGATATTTTTCATCATCAAATCCCAAGTTGGAAGATTTGTTTTGATGGTTTCATTTTTTAAAAGTTTTGAATACAATACCTTTGGCACAGCTTGATCAAAAGATACATCTGTAGAAAACTCCCCTACCTGGTACTCAACCCCATTATAAGTATAACGATAAGAAACTGCTAAAACTTCATCAGCATTTAAGGCATTGTTTAATGATATATACCCAAGTTGAGGTTGAAAATTGTATTCTCTTTCTGTTAATTTTCTACCGTAAGTTAGTTTAGCGAAATTATCTGTACCACCATTTGCAGCAAAGTAAGATATTACACTGTTGCTATTGGTTTGTCTAGCATCTTGGGGTAAATTGGCTAATAGATTATTGGAAGGAGTAGGAAATGTTGGATTTGTAAATCCTGAAGGCAATACTGAAGCACCACCAATAATTTGGCCTGTATTATAAGGCTGGTTTTCACCTAAGTCTAAAAAAGCCAAAACATCTCTCGAATCTTGAGTATTACCTGTTTTATTTGTAATCCAAACCTCGATTTTTGTAACTAGAACACCTGAGAGAACTGTTGGTGGATTTGCAAGTGCTCTGTTGTAATTATCCCTAAAATATTTTGCTAAAAAATAGTGTTTGTTAGCTTCATATTCACTCCCACTTAAACGGTATTCATTTTGTTGAGCTCCATTATTAATTTGAAGCTCTTTAGATTGTGATTTCTGTTGACTAAATACTGCTGAAACATCTAATTTACCAAACTGTAATTGAGTTTTCACACCAAATAAAGACTGTGTTCCATTAATTAACGTACTATTTAATGGCAGACTTACATTACCAGCTTCAATTTTCTTAATGATATCATCCTTACCGCCAGTATAATCTAATTTAATTTGGTTTTCGAAATCAAACTGAGCTTCGGTATTGTAGTTCATTTTAATTTTCAGCTTTGTACCAATATTACCGGTTACATCCATTTGGATTCGCTGGTTGAAATCAAAATTACTTTGTACGCGTTGTCGTTCATTAAATAATGGATTTTCGTTTTTATTGATACGGCCTAAAAATGTAAGTTCTGCATCACCTCTAGGTTGAATGTCTATTGTTGTACCACCAAAAATCTTCTCAAAAATCTTACTATTAATTTTAACAGCTGGAATAATTCCTGTTTGCCTTACTTGATTAATCTCTGCATTTGATAAGATCCGCCAATTTTCGCGTTTGACTTCGCTATTAACTAGCCTAAGGTATTGCTCTATTGTTAAGTATTGTGGAGCAGAGAAAAGTCTATCGCCGATACGTTCAGTAATCACATAGCGTTTATTCTGCGCATCATACTCTACAATCCTTTTTATATTCTCTGGAAGTCCTAAAAATGGATTTGTATTTGTTCTTAAACCTAGCCCTAGCTTTTCGCGAATATTGAAAGAATTTTTGAGCGAATCCGCTCCTGTTTTTGCCGGTACAACTTGAGAAAAGATGTTGCCACATGCAAAAATAAAGAGTAAAAGTACAATTAGTGCAAGTTTTTTTCTCAATCGCTGGTCAAATTATAAGTTCTTCAAAGCTATTTTGATCATTTGTTCTACAGTTAAGTCTTGATCAGCCTTTTTAACTGCATTATCTATTGCCTTTTCTGCAACTTGCTTGCCAAAGCCCAACATAATCAAGGCAGATAATGCTTCATCTCTCGTTGTATTATGTAGAGGCATAGAAATTAATGAATCTGGCCCTTCTTTCTTGAGTTTATCCTGTAACTCTAATACAATCCTTTGGGCAGATTTTACCCCAATACCCTTAATTTGTTGTATCAATACCACATCTGCATTAATAATTGCATTTTGTATTTCTACAGGTGTAATAGAAGACAACATCATTCTGCAGGTAGTTGGACCAATGCCAGAGACTGAGATTAAATGTAGAAATAATCTTCTTTCCCCTTCATCTGCGAAACCATATAAGGTATGGGCATCTTCTTTAACATGAAGCCAAGTATAAATTTTACATCGTTCTGCATTACCTATAGCAGAATAAGTGTTTAGCGATATATTGATGTGATATCCCACACCTCCAGCTTCTACTACCACATAAGTTGGACACTTAAAGGTTAATTTCCCATCAATATATGCAAACATTATCGCTTATTTTTTAGCTAATTTATTTAAAATTCCTCTTCTCTTTGGATTAGCAGCTTCTTCTTTTCCTTGCACATCTAATACTGCAATAGTAACCATATTCACAATTTCTCTTACCGAACTACCTAATTGAACAATATGAACAGGTTTTTTCAATCCTAATAAAATTGGGCCAACTGCTTCTGCGCCACCTAGTTCTTGTAATAATTTATACGCAATATTACCAGATTCTAAATTGGGAAAAACTAAAGTATTTGCAGGTGCAGCTACTAAGCTACTAAAGGGAAAGTTCTCTTTCAATAAAGAATTATTCATAGCAAAGTTACCTTGCATGTCTCCATCAACAACAATTTGCGGATATTTGTCATGCAATATTTTAACTGCTTTTCTTACTTTTTCTGGCACAATACCTTCGTTTGAGCCAAAGTTAGAATAAGATAATAAAGCAATGCGTGGTTGTATGTTAAATTTCCTTACAGATTTCTCTAACAACAAAGTTAAATCAACTAATTCTTCTGCAGTGGGATCAACATTTACAGTAGTATCCCCAAAAAATACCGGGCCTTTTTGAGTCATCATCATGTACATTCCTGCAACACGATTAACGCCTGCTTCGGTACCAATTACTTGCAATGCTGGTTTTATAGTTGAAACATAGTTTTTAGTTAGGCCAGAAATCATGGCGTCTGCTTCACCAAACTCAACCATAGATGCGCCAAAATAGTTCCTATCACGCAATAGCTTACTAGCCTCAAATAATGTTACACCTCTCCGTTGTCTTTTATTGTAAAGCGACTCGGCGTATTTTTTCATTCTTGCTGGCTCTAATGCTGGCTCAATAATTTCAACACCTTCAAGTTCTAATCCATTCTCATCAATAATTTGTTGGATAATTTCTTTATTCCCTAATAAAATAGGGATGGCAATATTATCATCCTTAACAATTTGAGCTGCTTTTAAAATTTTGTAATTGTCTGCTTCTGCAAAAACAACACGTTTAGGAGCCGATTTAGCTTTATTAGTAATGGCACGCATAATTGAATCGTCCATACCTAGGCGACGTTTCAATTCTTCTGCATAGGCATCCCAATCTGTAATTGCTTTACGAGCAACACCACTTTCAATTGCCGCTTTAGCTACAGCCATAGAAACATTGGTCATCAGGCGAAAATCCATTGGTTTTGGAATAATGTATTCTTTACCAAATTTGATATTGCGTTCATTATAAGCCATATTCACGGCCTCAGGAACAGATTTCCTAGCCAATTCAGCAATGGCACGAACTGCAGCAATTTTCATCGCTTCGTTTATGCTTGTTGCTCTAACATCTAAAGCACCCCTAAAAATATATGGGAAACCTAGTACGTTATTAACCTGATTTGGATAATCTGAACGGCCAGTGGCCATGATTAAATCTTTTCGAGAACTAATAGCTAAATCATAAGCAATCTCTGGATTTGGATTAGCCATTGCAAAAACGATAGGGTTTTTAGCCATCGATTTTAACATATTAGCTGTTACGCAATCTGCAGATGAAAGACCGATAAATACATCCGAATCTTTCATTGCTTCTTCTAATGTGTTTAGATTTCTGTTGGTCGCAAATTCTTTTTTAATATCGTCTAAAACTGCTCTATCAGCACGAATAACACCAGTCCTATCACACATTACTATATTCTCTTTTTTTGCTCCTAAAGAAACATACAGACGAGAACAAGAAATTGCAGCGGCACCTGCGCCATTTACTACAATTTTAACTTTGTCTATTTTTTTCTTTTGTAAATCACAAGCGTTTAACAAAGCAGCTGCCGAAATAATTGCAGTTCCATGCTGGTCGTCATGCATTACAGGAATATTCATTTCCTCTTTTAAACGGCGCTCAATTTCAAAACACTCTGGTGCTTTAATATCTTCTAAATTTACACCACCAAAAGTTGGTTCTAAAGCTTTAACGATTTTTACAAAATCATCAACATTTTTTGTATCTAATTCTAAGTCAAAAACATCAATATCAGCGAAGATTTTAAACAATAAACCTTTACCTTCCATTACGGGCTTGCCAGCTTCAGGACCAATATCTCCTAAACCTAAAACAGCAGTACCGTTACTAATAACAGCTACTAAATTGCCTTTAGCTGTATACTTATATACATCCTCTACGTTTTCAGCAATTTTTAAACAAGGCTCTGCCACACCTGGTGAATAAGCCAAAGTTAAATCCCTTTGCGAAGAATATGGTTTTGTAGGTACAACCTGAATTTTCCCTGGCCGCCCTTGTGAGTGGTAATCTAAAGCGTCTTGTTTTCTATTGGTTTTACTCATAAAATACTTTTTTGTAACGGCCAAAGTTACAATTATTTTATTCGTTATATAAGTGTTTTTTATTCGTTGTTACATGCTTTACATGTTTAAAGTTATATTAATATGGGCTAGCCTACTACAGTTTTTGTTTTGCAGTTTAGATGTTACTTGGTGAAAAAAATACACGCCCAGTTTCTTAACAAAAGTTTAAAATTAAAACCTATTCTTTTTATCAAATTAATATTGGCTTCACATTGTGCAAATACTTTTGCGCTGTTCAAAAACATACATATCCCAACAGCTCAAACAAGTCATGGTTAAAAATTAATAAAAAAAAGAAACCGATTCTGAAGCAGAATCGATTTCCTCTGCAGTAAATTGGATTGAGGCCCATACTGCTGAACTCAGCAACGATAATTATTAATCACTAAGTATTCAAAAATATGAAAATAAATTTACTAGAATTACGTAAAGCTTTTTTTACTACACTAATTCTTTGCGCTCAAATCTTATTCATCTTTACCCAACAAGTTCATGCGACGAGTCATGTTAACTTTAACATAGCTGACCCTGGGAAAATTACTGGGAAAGTAATGGATGAAAATGGCCTACCTTTTCCTGGTGCTACCATTAAAATTGTACAAACTAATCAAATCTTACAAAGTAACGCAGATGGCAGTTTTTCATTTAGCGTACAGCCTGGAACATATACATTAAATATTTCTTTTCTATCTTATCAATTGCAAGTAATTGATAACGTAATTGTTAAATCTGGCGAAACCACTAATCAAACCATTAAAATGGTTCCAGATCAAAAATCACTTAGTGAAGTTGTAGTGGTTGGTTATGGCACACAGAAAAAAGAGAATTTAACTGGTGCTGTAGATCAAATAACTTCAAAAGCTTTAGAAAATAGACCGATTACCAACTTAACCCAAGGTTTACAAGGTGCATTACCAAATCTTAATTTAAAGATGATGGATGGAAGACCAACACAATCACCAAGCTATAACATTAGGGGCACAACTTCTATTGGCCAAGGTGGTAATGCCTTAGTTCTTATTGATGGTGTAGAAGGAGATCCGAGCTTACTTAATCCAAATGATTTAGAAACAGTAACCATGTTAAAAGATGCAGCTGCATCTTCAATTTATGGCGCAAGAGCTGTTTTCGGCGTAATATTAATTACTACAAAAAAACCAGCTGGTGGCAAAAATACTATCAATTATTCTACAAATTACGCAACTAAAAGCCCATTGCAAGTGCCAGATTTTGTAACGGATGGTTATACTTGGGCCAAAATGTTTGCGGAAGCATTTGTAAATGGAGATGGGGCCTTTCCACAAAACGCAAACAAGTCTCAAAAATTCTCTCAAGCATACTTGACCGAGTTTAAAAGAAGAGCGGAATCTGGTCAGCCATACAATCAGGTTGAGGTAGATCCAACTACAGGAGAGTACGTTTATTACGGTAGCACCAACTTTTATGATCAGCTATACAAAGAAAATACTGGCGCATATGAGCACAATCTATCTTTAACGGGGAGTGGAGAAAAAATTTCTTACTTAGTTTCTGGCAGGTATCAAAAGCAAGCTGGTTTATTTAGGTATAACTCTGATGATTACAGCATGAAAAACTTT
This sequence comes from Pedobacter polaris, assembly GCF_005116505.1. Lineage (GTDB taxonomy): Bacteria > Bacteroidota > Bacteroidia > Sphingobacteriales > Sphingobacteriaceae > Pedobacter > Pedobacter polaris. Next base: position 1,278,113 of record NZ_SWBR01000001.1, on the reverse strand, counting down.
AGGGCTAGAGGTGCTATCCAATTGCTTCCGTGGTTAAAACTAGATAACAATGCTGATTTCTCTGTGATGAACTACCATAATCCTTTAAGTGTTGGTGAAGGTGGTGGTGTTTGGAGAAATATTGCCGATGAGGCACACCCCACATCTGTAATGTTTAATCCAGATGGCTCTTTATCAATGTCTGCAGCTTATGGCCCAGGTGATTATTTTTATGGAAAAAGTGGTTCTGATACTAAAAGACAGGTTTTTAGAAATACAACCTCATTATCTTCTAGTTTCTTAAAGAACAAGCTTAGTGTTAATGGTGATTTTACCTTTCGCATAACCAATAATGACACTGAACAAAAAAGAGTACAGTTGCCTTATAGTAACAAACCAGGAGTTATTTCTTATTTAGGGACGACTACTAACGACCTATTGTTTGACAGAAGAGAAACCCAATACTTTGCCAATAACCTTTATGCAGCTTATGAAGACACATTTTCAGGTGCACATTATTTTAAAATAATGGCAGGTTATAATTATGAAGAATCTACTTATAAACGTCTAGCGGCTCAAAGAAATGGTATCATTTTCGAAGACGCAACAGATTTAAACTTAGCACTAGGCCAGGCAATTACAACTGGCGGAGGTTATGAGAAATGGAATGTTTTTGGAGGGTTTTCTAGATTAAACTATGCTTTTAAAGATAGGTATTTATTAGAAGTAAATGCAAGATATGATGGTTCATCAAAATTCCCATCAGACCAAAGGTTTGGCTTTTTCCCATCAGTCTCTGCCGGATGGAGAATTGCAGCAGAACCGTTTTGGAAAGTTTCACCAAAATTTATATCTGATTTAAAAATAAGAGGTTCATACGGCTCACTTGGAAATGGTAATATCTCATCTTATTTATTTCAAGAAAATTTTTCTATCTCTCAATCTAGTATCATTTTGGGTGGAGTAAAACCTCAACGTACTGGACAACCAGGTGTTTTACCAGATGGTTTAACTTGGGAAACATCAACTACAAGCAACATTGGTTTAGATCTTTCGGTGTTAGCTAACCGTTTAACGATTACAGGAGATGCCTACATTCGTAATACTACAGATATGTTTACCGTAGGTTTAACTGCACCAGCTGTATTTGGGGCAACTGTACCAAAAGGTAACTATGCAGATTTACGCACTAAAGGCTGGGAACTTAGCGTAACTTGGAGAGATAAAATAAATACCCAAAAGCCAATTAATTACAACGTTAGGCTAACAGTTGCCGATAATACATCAAAAATAACGAAGTACAACAATCCTGATAAGTTACTTTCCGATTATTATGTTGGACAAACCATTGGTGAAATTTGGGGATACACTACAGAAGGTTTCTTTATTGACCAAGCTGATATAGATTCTCACGCCAAACAAAGTCCGCAAATGAGGGCATCGCCAACAAATGTTTGGTATCCTGGAGATATCAAATTGCAAGATTTAAACAACGATGGTTTTATCAACGTAGGTAAAAATACTGTAAATGATTCTGGGGACAGAAAAATTATAGGTAATGCAGCCCCTAGATATACTTATGGGATTAATGTTGGTGCAGACTGGAATAACTTTTTCTTCTCTACCTTTTTTCAGGGCGTAGCTAAACAAGATTGGTACCCGAGTACAGAAACAGAATTTTTCTGGGGACAATATAACCGTCCATACAACAATATACCTACTTTCCACTTAGGTAACATGTGGACTCCAGAAAACACCAATGCCTATTTCCCTAGAACAATGTCTCGTGCCGCTTCATCAAATACCAATAGAACTCTAGGTGTGGCACAAACAAAATATTTGCAAAATGTGGCTTACATCAGAATGAAGAATATCCAAGTAGGTTATACTTTACCTGCAAAATGGGTATCAAAAATCAAAGCTAGCAGTGCAAAGATTTACTTTTCTGGAGAAAATTTATTTACCTACTCTCCACTTTACAAAATAACCAAAACACTTGACGTGGAGAACACCGTACCTGCAGATCAGGGTTTTAACTCAGGTGCCACAAATGGAGATGGATATAATTATCCGTTATTAAAAAGCTATTCTATTGGTTTAAACTTAACCTTTTAATCATAAGCATTAAAAAATATCATCATGAAAATAAATAAGTTATGGTTGCTTTTAGTTATCGTTAGCGCAGTAACCGCTTGTAAAAAACTAGATCAAGAACCTGAATCTACAGCATCTAAATCAGCTATTTTTGGTAGCGAAAATGGATTACAGTTGTACGCCAACTCATTTTACAGCATATTGCCAGGCAACTCTACCAGCTTAGACGCAATGTCTGATTACCTAGCTGTTAAAGAGGTGCCCAGCTTTATACAAGAAGGTGTTTATGCACCTAACCTAAGCTCTGGCTGGAGTTGGTCTGATTTAAGAAACATTAATTATTTCATTGTAAATAATAATGATCCAAAAATATCAGCAGAGGCAAGAAAAAACTATTTAGGTCTTGCCAGATTTTTTAGAGCCTATTTTTACTTTGAAAAAGTAAAAAGATTTGGTGACGTGCCATGGATAAATAAACCATTAGAAGTAACAGATCCTACTCTTTACAACGGAAGAGATAAAAGAACTTTAGTTATGGATTCTGTACTGGCTGACATTAATTATGCCGCAGAAAACATCAGGAGTGCTAATGATCCAACTAGAAGCACTATTACAAAAGATATAGCCTTAGGCTTAAAATCTAGAATTTGTCTTTTTGAAGGTACTTTTAGAAAATACCACACAGAGCTAAATTTACAAAGCACAGCAACAGAATGGTTAACCAATGCAGCAAGTGCTGCTAAGCTAATAATGGATAAAAACACTTATTCTATTAACACAACTGGAGGGACTAGTATCTCTTACCGTCAAGTCTTTATTAGCCCAGCCCCTGTTAGTAGTGAAGTAATGTTATCATCAATATGCGATTTGACTTTGAATGTATTAAACGAGGCAAACTGGTGGTGGACAAGTGGAACTTATGGTGCTAAGGCTAGTTTTACAAGAACCTTTATCAATACTTATTTAAATATAGATGGGACACCTTACACCAACAATCCTAACTATACCACAATGTTATTTAAGGACGAAGTTAAAAACAGAGATTTAAGGCTAAAACAAACCATTCGTTCTGGTGACTATAAAAGGATAAGTGGTGGCGTACAAGTTCCTGCACCTCCTGTATTTTCTTATACATTTACTGGGTATCAGCCTATAAAATGGACATTAGATGATATGTATTATGATGCTGGCGCACTAAATATTAATTCTATTTCTTTAATGAGGTTTGCAGAAATACTTTTAATTTACGCAGAAGCTAAAGCAGAATTAGGCACCTTAACAGACCAAGACTGGGCTATAACAGTAGGCAGATTACGCGCTAGAGCAGGCATTACTGGCGGATTAACTGCAAAACCAACTGCGATTGACCCTTATTTAGTTACCAACTATTTTCCAAATATTACTGATGCCAGTATATTAGAAATTAGAAGAGAAAGAGGTATTGAATTGAGTTTAGAAGGGCACCGTTTTAGCGATATACTAAGATGGAAAAGAGGTGAATTAATGGAAAAAGAATGGAATGGCTTCTATGTGCCTGCACTTAACACTCCTATGGATTTAAACGAGGATGGCATTTTAGATGTTGCATTCTATCAAGGTACAAGACCCACACCAGCTGTGGCGGGCGTTACCTATGTAGATGTTTCTAATACAATTAGTGGAAAAGTAAATTCTCAGAGATTAAAAAATGGCACTTCTGGTCAGCTGATTTGGATGAACGAAATCTCTAGAAAGTGGAGTGACAAGCAATATTATTACCCAATTCCTCAAGCAGACGTGCTTAGAAATCCAGCTCTTGGCCAAAATCCAGGTTGGTTTTAATTATTCATAAAAATAAAATATAAAGATAGATGAAACTAAAATTCTTATTTATTATTTCGTTGTTTATCACAACATCCATTAGCCTAAAAGCACAATCATTTAATGTTGCCACTTTTAATATTAGGTATGATAATCCTAGAGATTCGGGAAATCTTTGGATTGATCGTGCACCAATAGTTTCTAATCTTATTCGCTTCCATGACTTTGATGTATTCGGAGTTCAGGAGGGATTAAAAAATCAATTGGATGACATGAGCAAGGCTTTGCCAGAATACTCAAGATATGGCCTTGGTCGTGATGATGGCAAAGAAGCTGGCGAGCATTCCGCTATATATTACAAAAAAGATAGATTTAAATTAATAAAAAGTGGCGACTTTTGGTTATCAGAAACTCCTAATACTCCAGGCAAAGGCTGGGACGCCACTTGTTGCAATCGCATTTGTACCTGGGTTTATTTAGAAGACATCAAAACCAAGAAAAAATTCTACACCTTTAATGTGCATTTTGATCATCAAGGCGTAATTGCCCGTAAAGAAAGTGGCAAATTAATGGTGCAAAAAATAAAGGAAATAGCTGCTAACGAACCTGTATTATTAACCGGCGATCTTAATGGAAGTAGAGAAAGCGAATGGTATCTAACTATCGCAAATTCTGGAATACTTAATGACGTTTATAAAGGTGTAAAATATCCTTATGAAAACAATTCATCTAGCAACGGTTTTAGAACTCCTCGTGGAATGGGTGTTATTGATCATATTTTTATGTCAAAACAATTTAAAGCTAGTAAATGGGGAATATTAACAGATACCTATTTTGGTAAGTTCCCTTCAGATCATTTTCCTGTAATGGCAACCGTTAGTTTGTAATACAGAAGATAATATTATTTAAAAAGGCTTGGAAACTAAACATTTCAAGCCTTTTTTATGGCAACAAGATATAGTATTCCATGGTTCTGTGGCACACAAAACACCTAGAATTGTCATTCCGACTTTGGAGGAATCTCGGAGATAAGGTAAGAGAGAAAAATATAAAGAGATTTCACAATGCTTAGAACAACAAAATTAAGGTTTTAGCTATTTTAGGTCTTTTAAAGCTATCCAATATTCAAATTGCAGACTTAATCCTATGTTTATCTATGTGTTTAAAAAAATTAACTCTTAATCTTCAAAACCATACCTGGTTGTAAAGTAGCTTTCTTTAAACCGTTAGTTTTCTTAATACTGGCTACAGTTGCCCCATCAAACTTTTCAGCTATGCCCGACAATGTATCTCCTACTTTAACTCTATAAGTAATAAAATCAGGCTTCAGCACTTTTTTAACAATTGGAGCAGATTTGTCACCATATATTTTTAGCGATTGCCCTGGAACAACGGTATTGCTTTTTAAGTTATTCCATACTTTTAGATCTTGAACTTCTACATTGTATAAGTCGGCAATAATGCCCAAATTCTGACCAGGTTTAACTTTATAAGTATTTGTATTAGATTTAGCTATTATCTTTTTATTGGTTAATTTAAGTTTACGTAAATCTCTAACATCATCTGTTGATGCTAAAATAATATCTCTTTCAACTTCGATATCGTTATTAAGCACATCGTAGAGTTTAGCATAACTGCCTTGTTCTACTTTCGGTAAAATTATTCTTTTAGGTAAAAGTTCTGTGCCATTTACAATCTTCTTCTTATAAGATGGGTTTAAAATTGACAATGTAGATTCTTCATGATTAATTGCCCTTGCTAAATCGGCTAATGCAACAAAATGATTTACCTGAATAGTATCTGTCTTAAAATCAATTGAAGCATTTTGGGTAGCAATCCCATGGTTATCAGCATAATTCATTAAATAAACCGCAGCAATAAATGCAGGCACATAATCACGAGTTTCTTTTGGCAAATATTGACGAATTACCCAGAAGTCTCTAGAACCAGCTTTTCCTATGGCACGAGTTACATTTCCTTTTCCACAATTGTAGGCAGCAATAGCCAAAAGCCAATCGCCAAGTTCTTCGTAGGCATCTCTAAAATATGCCGCTGCAGCATAACTAGCCTGAATGGGGTCTTTACGTTCATCAACAAAATTGTCCATGTTTAATCCGTAAGCTCTTGCTGTACTAAACATAAATTGCCACATGCCTGTTGCACCCACTTTAGATATGGCATGCGGATTCATTGATGATTCTATAATAGGCAAATACTTAATTTCTTCGGGAATATTGTAAGCTTTTAATGCTTTTTCGAAAATCGGAAAATAGTAGTTTGATAAACCCAACATCTTTCCCATTCTATCTTTCTGTTTACCTAAAACATCAATAAAGTTCTGAACATACTCATTATAGCTTAACGGAACTGTTTTTTGAATAGAATCTAAACGAAATTTGAATGTTATATTTTGATTGTAGAATAAAAGTTTATCTACAACTGGAGCATGAACAGAGTCTGGTATTGAGTTAGCTGCTATTCTTTTTAAAACCGAATCGGCTTTTGCTGTATTTAGGGTTACTTGACCAGCGGCCGTTAAGAAAGTAAGAAAACTTATGGTAGTTAGTATTATTCTTCTCATAGGCATTTTATCTATCCACTTATACTAAACAGCTTTCTTCCTTGTAGAGCAATGGGCTGTCTAATGGTGGTTCAATTAGGCTTCGTTTAAGAAACGATATGATAAATTAAATAATTCTTGCTCGTTAAAGTGTTTGGTCATTAACTGTACACTTAACGGTAAACCGTCTTTATTATTGCCAAGTGGTAATGCAACTGCCGGAATACCTGCTAAAGAAGCCAAAACTGTATAAATATCTGCCATATACATTACCAGAGGATCTTGCATGTTTTCGCCAATTTTAAAAGCTGGTGTTGGTGTTACAGGACTCAATAGAAAATCGTAATCAGCTAATAAAGCCTCTACCCTATCTCTAATTAGCCTTCTTACCTGCTGAGCTTTCTGGTAATAAGCATCATAATAACCGGCACTTAAAACAAAAGTACCCAACAAAATTCTACGTTTAACCTCCTCTCCAAAACCTTCGGCTCTAGAAGTTTTATATAAGTTATTTAAGCTTTCTGCTTGTGTATTTCTATAACCATAATGAACCCCATCATAACGAGAAAGATTTGATGATGCTTCTGCAGTAGTTAAAACATAATAAGCCGGAACCATATAATCAAGTAAATCAAAAGACATATATTCAATTTCATGGCCTTGAGATTTTAAGGTTTCAATTGAATTTAATATTGCAGTTTTTATCTCTGGATCTAAGGCATCGTTTTCAATGGTCTCTTTTAAAACAGCAATTTTCTTCTTGCCACTTTGAGTTAAATTTTGCGCATATCTTGGCACGGGCAAAGAAGACACAGTACTATCGGCCTCATCTACTCCTGCTAAAATTTCTAATAACAAAGCAGCATCGCTAACCGAAGATGTTATCGTACCAACCTGATCGAAAGAGGAAGCATAAGCAATAATGCCGTATCTAGAAATACGACCATAAGTAGGTTTAAAACCAATATTACCACAAAAAGCAGCTGGTTGACGGACTGAACCTCCTGTATCTGTGCCTAAGGCCGCTAAACACATATCTGCTTGCACAGCAACTGCTGAACCTCCAGATGACCCTCCAGCAACTCTTTCTTCATCAATGGCATTTTTTACTGGCCCGAAATAAGAAGTTTCATTGGAGCCACCCATAGCAAATTCATCGCAATTTAGTCTGCCAATAATAATTGCGTCTTCACTTAATAAGCGTTGCACTACAGTTGATGAATATGGAGAAACAAATCCATCCAACATTTTAGAAGAAGCAGAAACCTTATGGTCTAAATAACAAATATTGTCCTTGATACCAATAACCATACCGGCTAGTTTACCAGCGGTACCATTTTCTATTTTTTGTTGAACAAGGTTTGCTTGTTTTGTTGCTGAATCAAAAAACACCTCATTAAAAGCATTGAGGTGTTGATTTTTTTCTATCTGCTCAAAATAATGAGCCGTTAACTGTGATAAGGTAAGCTGCTTTTGCGCAAGTTTCCCTTGTATCTCTGTTAAAGAGGTATATTTCTTCAAAGTTTAAATTTAAATCAAGAAATGGTAGAACTTATGGTTTAGTCTGATTTGGATTGTTAGTTGTATTATCACTATCAACTCCATCTTTCCCATCTTTAAATTCCTTCATTCCTTTTCCTAATCCACGCATTAATTCTGGAATTTTCTTACCTCCAAATAATAATAACAATGCTAATACAATTAGCGTAATTTCCATAGGGCCCATTCCGATTAATATGGTTGGTTGTGTCATGATATTTTATATTTAATTTTTTAAATCAGTTTGAATAAGTTAAGAATGAGTTTCGTTACTCTTATTCTCAATTTTTATTTTTTCTCCTTCAGTAGGTTTATTTTCTTCGGCTAATGAAGAACTTTCATTAAGAATCTCATCTTCTACTGGGTGGTGATGAAATGCATGATTTTCTTCTTCCTTTTTCTCTTCCTCTACATCACTAGTTACGGAATTTATGTTCCTATGGATTTCTCTCTTTACGCCTTCCGAAGCATCTTTAAATTCCCTAATCCCTTTCCCTAAACCTCTTGCCAATTCAGGCAATTTTTTACCTCCAAATAACAAAAGTACGGCTACCATAATGAGCATCATCTCTCCGCCGCCCATATTTAAGAACTCTAAAATTGTGCTCTGATACATTTCTAATCGATTTTAATACAAATATAGACAAATAAAACATCGAATAGTTTATCTTGCTACCCAACTTTCTGGAGGAAGTGGAATACCACCACGATTAATTTGAAAACCAACCTCTGGCGTACCATCATTATTTGCAGCAGTACCTATAGCTTGTTTGGTAGTTACACTTGTTCCCTCAGACACACTTACGTTTTTTAGGTTCTGATAGATTGTAAAGTATTCACCATGCCTAATAATAACAATATATTTCCCTAAAATATTTCTGATTTTACTTACTTTACCATTAAAAACGGCCCTTACACTTGCATTTTCACTTGTTTGATAAACTACCCCATCATTTTGACCTCTAGCTGTTCCAACTGTATAAGGACCAAAGTGTGTTGTTATAACTCCAGAAGCAACAGGCCAAGGTAAATTCCCTTTATTATTCTCAAAAGCATCCGAAAGTTTAGCATCTTCTGGGCTATTTCTTAAAATCTGACTCGTTGTTCTAGGTTTAGCACTCACAACAGGCGCTACCTTCCCTTCTGCTTTAGCTTTTGCGGCTGCTAATCTCTCTGCTTCTTTAATTCTAGCTTCTTCTTTTCTTCTTTCAGCTTCAATTATTCGATTGATCTCAGCTTTCATCTGACGGTCAATTGCTGCTTGCTGCTGTCTATTTTTTTGAATGTCTTGTCTATATTTTCTTTCGTCTTTGCTTAAATTATTTAAAACGGCAGCTTGTTCACTCTTTTTTCTATCTAACCTACTCTTTTCACTTTCTTGTTGTTTAAGTAGACTAAGTTTATTTTTCAAATCTCTATCTAAAACAGAGATCTGATTGTTTAAATCTTTTTCTGTACCCTGAATATAAGCAGCTTGTTTTTTACGGTATTGCCCAAATTGTTGTAAGTATTTAATCCTTTTATAACCTTGATTAAAATCTTTAGCTGCAAAAATGAACATCATCTTATCGTAAGAGTTTCTGTTGCGCTGAGCAAATCTAATCATCCCTGCATACTCTTTTTTCAAATCGCTTAAACGAGTTTGCAAATTGTGTACTTTACCAGTATTTTCAGTAATCTGATTGTCTAAACTTCTCATTTCTGAGTTGATTGTAGAGATCTTTTCCTGCATTAAGCGTACCTGAGCCTTGATGGTATTGATTTGGCTTAACGTTAATTTTTTACCACTGGTAGTTTTGTTGAGGTTTCTTTGCGCTAACTCAATTTGTCTCTCAATAGCTTCTTTTTTTTGCTTAAGCGCTTTAAGCTCATTACTGGTTTGTTGTGCAAAAGCGGTTGTACTCAGTGCTATAAAAAGCAGAGAAAGAAATAGTTTGTTTAACTTCATTTGCACCAAAAATATAAAAATTAGTTAACTAGCTCAAAGTTTTTAGGAACTGAGAATGGAAATTCGACCGCAACATTGCTTTCTATTTTAATAAATTCTATTGATATATTAATTTTTTTAGCACCTGCCATCGAATTAATTTTCAAACTTGAAGGAAACAATGAACTGTTTATTGGGGTATAATCTCCATAAGCAACTTTAAAAGCTTGGGCATTTTTTGCATCATTCAAATTTACTTCTGTAGGCTTTAATAAGGTATTAAACAGAATTCTATATGCTAAATCTTGAGCATTTCCACTCAAAACCCATACTCCATTTTCTTGTACCAAATCAGACTTTTCTACCATAAAATCATTAATCGTATTACCTGAAAGTACTGCTTGCAACATTCCAAAGTTGACTTGTTTATTGGTAAACCCATAAATATAATTAAAAGGTTTTTTTGTAAATGTTTTTTGCAGGTTATTTCGCAATAGCAAACTATCTGGAGTAATTACTGCACGTACTCCCTCTATTCCTGCTAATCCTGTAACGCTAACCCATATTTTTTTATCTTTTTGAATTCTGATGTTCATAGTAACATTATTTACATCTCCATTCACATCTAAGCTAGCTTTTCCCTTCAAAGACAACGTATTAAATGGCAAATCTTTACTTTTTAATAACGTTAAATTTTCTGGTTTCTTATCTGCACTTACCTCTACTTTTTCAGCACTTGCCGATGGGGTTGCAATAATTACTTTTTTTGGTCTACAGCCAACAGCAAACGTAGCAAATACTGCTAAAATAAGGCTATTTAATATATTTCTTTTCATTGATTTTCTTAGTTAATTTTTCGGAACTATTTCCTGCTTGTTTGGCTTTTTGCCATTGCAATAGGGCATTTTCCTTTTCTCCTTTTAAGAAAAGAATATCACCATAGTGCTCTAAGTAAACAGGGTTTGATGCTTCATTGTTTTGCAAAGCTCTCTCTATCCAACTTAATGCTAAATCATATTTACCTAATTTAAACAACACCATTGCATAGGTGTCTAAAACAGATGCGTTTTTAGGAAGTGCCGCAGCTGCTTTCGCTGCAAGTGTTTCCGCCTTACTTAAATTCTGATTTCTTAATGCTAGATAATAAGCATAATTGCTTAAGGTTAAATAATTATCCGGAGCTAATGCAATGGCTTTATCAAATGCTGCATCTGCTTCTTTTAATTTCTCTTGATCTATTAAAACTTCTGCCTGTAATGCGAAAATCATTGCTTTTAAATTTTGATCATCTCCATCTAACTGCAAAGCTGATTTAATTTCTATTCCTGCCTCTGCATTTTGGCCATTTCTATGGAGAGCAAACGCTCTATAATAATACAATATTGCTTGATTTGGATAAATAGATAATGCCTCTTCTCCAGTTTTAATGGCATCAGTATATTGGCCCATTAAAGTTTGTATGCCTAAAATTTTCTCCCAAGCTAAATAATTCTGTTCAGCTACTTTAAGAACTGCCTGATACTGTTCCTTGGCATCATTTAATTTTCCCTGCTGGTAAAGTACATCTCCATATAACAATAAAAGTTTTGGATCATTTGGATGAGCTTTTAAAGCTATTTGGGTTAAATCTGTTGCGTCTTTTACCACTAACTGATTGTTAAACCTTGGCAACATTAAACTCACAATTTTAACCTTACTAGCAATAGGCATTGCTGTTTGGGCAAAAGCAGATTTTAAAGGTAGAATGGCCAATTCATTCTTTTTTTGAGATTGATAAATATCTGCCATGGCCAAATCAATCTCAAAATTATTTGGCTCTAAAACTTTCGCTTTCTGGAGTAGAGCTAAAGCTTCTTCTTTTTTATTTTTCTCTAGCAAAACCCCACTTAAATAAAGATAATTTTTAACATCAGCTGGGTTTTCTGCTATTAATTTATTAATCGATTCATCAGTAGGCGTTGTAGCACTTTGGAGGACAACCCGTTGCTTAGCTAATGTTAGCTCTTTTGAGCTCCCGAATCTTTGTTCAATTTCATCATAAGCATTCTTAGCTTCTGGTATTTTTCCTGCAATGAAAAAAGCATTTGCCCTATCATAATAAAAATCTTCATTCTCAGGAGACAAAACAATGAGTTGGTTAAAAACTCCAACTAAAGCTTCCATATTGCCGTTGCGCTTATAAATTTCTCCCTGTAACCTTAAATACCAAACGTTATTTGCTTTTAAAGCTATTGCTTTTTTTATGGCTACTTCAGCATCCAATAATTTATTTTGACGGAAATTTAAGGTCGCTATCTCAAAATATGCGGCATCATTTTTTGGGTCTATATTTACAATTTTTGTAAAATTGGTGTTGGCATTGGCATAGTTTTCAGCCATTTTTTCTTTCAATCCAGCAAAAAAAAGCTCTTTCACAACATTCCCTTCTTTGCCTTCTACCACAGGGGGTTCTTGCGCAAACAATGTAATGCCTACAAAGCATAAAAAAAGAAATACCAATGTGACCTTCATTTTGTTGTTTTAACCTACTTAAAACTATTTCCCGGTATGCCCATAGCCTCCGGCACCACGAGCTGTATCATTCAATTCTACTACACTTTCCCAGCTTATTGTTTCGTGTTTAGCAATTACCATTTGTGCAATTCTATCACCATCATTAATTACAAAATCAATGTCTGATAAATTAACTAATAAAACTTTAATTTCCCCACGGTAATCTGCATCAATTGTTCCGGGTGAATTTACAATCCCAATTCCATGTTTATAAGCCAGTCCACTTCGGGGCCTAATTTGCGCTTCATATCCAATTGGCAGTTCTATATGCAAACCCGTTGGAATTAAAAGTCGTTGCAAAGGTTTAATTGTAATCTGTTCTGGCGTAAATGCTCTTAAATCCATTCCTGCAGCATGAGCGGTTTCATATGCTGGTAGTGGATGATTTGAATGGTTAATGATTTTGATGTTCACTTTATTTAGATTTGAGATAATAGAATTGAAAAGTTAAGTTGTACGCTTTAATATCTTCATTAAATCATTTTTTTCAAAGTAGGCAACTCCAGCAATAAATGCAATTAATAACGCATTGCCTATATATATATTTCGATTAAATATAAAAAATGAAATAAAAACAATAGCAGTTGAAATGATTAAATAGATTGAAATCTTTTTTAAATTATAAGGGATTGGATAATATTTTTGGCCTAAAACGTAAGAGATTACCATAATGATAAAATAAGCTAACATGCTTACCCATGCAGAAGCCATATAGCTGTACTTTGGAATGAGTATGATGTTCATCACAATAGTAAAGACTGCCCCAACCAAAGAAATGTATAGACCATAACGTGTTTGATCTGAAAGACGATACCAAACTGATAAGTTCATATAGATGCCCAAACAGACGTAACCAAAAAGCAAGAAAGGAACGGCTGGTAAACCAATCCAATAGCGCTTATCAATAAAATGTTTGATTAAATCAATATTTGCTATTAAGCCGACAAATAAAATTGCGAGTGCCAACACAAAATAATTAAGAATATTAGCATAAGTTGTTTTAGCATTTTCATCTTTAGAGTGACTAAAAAAGAAGGGTTCAGCTCCAAGTCTAAAAGCCGTATTAAAAATACTGATGAAAATAGCCAGTTTACAAACTGCGCCATAAATACCTGTTTCATAATCTGCAATATTTGCTGGAAGATACTTTCCTAACAATATTTTATCTAGGTTTTCATTAATGATAAACGATAGATTAGCCACCAAAACTGGCCAACTATAAGCAAACATTTTATAGAAAAGTTGTTTATCAAATTTCAATTGAAGAGCTCCAAATTCTGGAAGCAATAATAGGAACGTTGATATGCTAGCAACTAAATTGGCAACAAAAACATAACCAATCCAATCCGGTTTAAACCAAGATGATAACCATTCTGCTCCTGCTAAATCGTGTTTTATTACCGCTGGAATAACATAAATAAACACCAGGTTTAACACTACAAAAACACCAATATTAAAAAACTTGACCACACTATATTTAATTGGCCTACCATCTGCCCTTAATTTAGCGAAAGGGATTACACAAATAGCATCTGTAAATAATATCCATATTAAATATTGAACGTATTTTCTTTGTTCGTCATAGCTTGCGTGACCATCGCTACTTGAGGTAAACCTTGTTATATAGTCTGTAAAAATTAATCCGGTAACCAAAAAAAGAATGGAAATAAAAGCAATAACTAAAAAGCTATTGTTATAAACCTCTTGCTTTTTATCCTCATGTTTATTCAAGTAACGGAAAAAGGTGGTTTCCATACCAAATGCCAAAATTGCATTAATAATGGAAGCATAACTGAACATTTTAGTGAAAATACCATATACACCTTGTGCATAAACACTAGTGTAAATTGGAGTTAGGATAAAATTAAATAGTCTGGAAAATATGGTACTTATACCATAAATCATTGTTTGACCAGCAAATTTTTTATATACAGACAAATTATTTTAGATTTTAGATTTTAGATTTTAGATTTCTAATTGAAACTTCAATCTAAAATTTATTATTTTTTCGGCAAATCGTAATTCGTAAATTTAAAATCGTAAATCAGCTTTACCACAATAAATTCTTTTTTACAACCTCAAAGTTGCGATAATTTTTAATTTCTCCATCTTCTACAACTACATTTTCTACTTTAGCTTTTTCTGGACCTTCATCACACCAATCAACAAACATTTCTAAAGTAGTAGCATCAGCCTCTGCTTCTATGTAAACAGAGCCATCCTTTTCATTTTTAACCAAGCCTTTAACACCCATTTGGTCGGCTACTGCTTTGGTGCTCGCCCTAAAAAAAACGCCCTGAACCTTACCGGTTACTTTTATATTAATATGTTTCATTCTTATTTAGTTCTTGTTGGGGTTTATTCTTAGGCATTTGTTTGGCTCTTTTTTTTATCAATACAATTGCAATGATTACTAAAATAATCGTTATAACCGCCAATACTCTTTTAAAAATCATTATATTATTCTAAGCTGTAATCGATTAAACTGGGCTACTAAACATTACTTTTCCAAATAGCAATGCAAATATCACATAGATACCCAGTGGAATTAAAATCAATTTTAAGTCGGTGTGGGCCATAAAAAATTTGACCAATGCAAGGCTACTTACCGCATAGTGCATAAAATTTCCTATTACAACAGGCTTGCTATAAATACCACCTATCAAATTTGATTTTGCCATCCAATTTAAAATGGCGAAACCCAAATAAGTTGAACCCAAAACTTGGATAATTAAGGGAAGAACAATGAATTCTTTAATACCAAAATATGTTAAAACTTCGTCTGGCATAAATGAACAAACCAAACCAATTGTTGCCATGACTATGGTACTTGAAGTCATTAATATTTTAGTATTCATTATAGTTTATGTGGTAAAATTAATTCTATTCAAGTTCTCTTTTTCTGTTAAAAACTCATCCCAAATTTCATTTAAAATTTCTGCAGCAGGTTTAATTTCATCAAGCATCGCTGATACTTGACCAATTTCTAGTTCACCTTGCTCCATATTTCCTTCAAACATACCTAATTTTGCTCTTGCCCTACCTAAAAGTTCGGCCAATTGGGCCATATTAGCACCGTCTGCCTCTGCTTGAGCTACTTTATCAGCAAATTCATTTTTTAATAAACGGACTGGCACTAATTTTTTCATTCGTAATTTGGTATCTCCTTCTGCAGAGGAAATTATTTTTTCTTTAAAATTTAAATGGGCCGATGATTCTTCAGCTACTGCAAAAGCAGAACCGATTTGAATTGCATCTGCACCCAAAGCAAAGGTAGCCAACATGGCTTTTCCACTTGCAATTCCACCTGCAGCAATTACAGGAATTTTAACCGCAGCTTTGATCATCGGAATTAAACATAAAGTGGTTGTTTCTTCTCTACCATTATGACCACCTGCCTCAAAACCTTCAGCAACTACGGCATCAACGCCACATTCTTGTGCTTTTAAGGCAAATTTGGTATTGGCAATAACGTGCACTACTATAATCCCCTTTTCCTTCAAGAAACTTGTCCATGTGACAGGATTACCAGCGGATGTAAATACAATTTTTACATCTTCTTCAACAAGGATATCCATGATTTCTTTCACGTTAGGATAAAGCAATGGAACGTTTACTGCAAACGGATTCGAAGTTGCTTGTTTGCATTTCTGAATATGTGTTCTCAAAATCTCTGGATACATTGAACCCGCACCTATTATACCTAGGCCCCCAGCATTAGAAACAGCTGAAGCTAATTTCCAACCACTACACCAAACCATTCCTGCTTGAATAATTGGATATTTGATATTGAAAAGTTGTATAATACGATTGATCATTTCGCTAAAATAAACGTTTTATGGTTGTTTTCTCTGTTACCGTTCCATCTACAACATTGCTTATGTTTAATATGCCAGGCTTTTTACCAACAGTTAAACTTCCATATTGCAATTCAATTGCTAAAAATTCAGCTCCATTTAGAGTAGCCCATTTTAACATCTCTTCAAAAGAAACTTTTTTGTAGTCTTGCAAAGTTTGCATTTCTGCCAAGATATTTAATTGATGATTACTTGCCAAACTATCGGTTCCAAGTGTAATTTTTAGATCTTCATTCTTCAATAAGTCTACATCTGGCAAGTTATTTTCTATATATAAATTTGCATTTGGGCATAAACACCAATACAATTTTTGATGCTGTTCTTTAGAGAAATCCACATCTGCCTTGTCAGTAAAAGTGTTATGCACTAAAAGAGTGTTAGTATATTTAGGTAGTTGAGGCAAATGGTAGTTTAATGAATTTCTTCCTTGGTTATGAGCATCGCTCTGCGCAATCCCTAATTCTGCAAAAAAATCTGCAAATGCTCCGACACCTGATTCAAAAAGCTCATTTTCTCCTTTGGTTTCTTGGTTGTGGATTGTTAAAATATCATCGCTTTGAGTAACCTTATTTATTTCATTAAACAATTCGGAAGAAACTGAATAGGGCGAATGAGGTACTACTGATGCTTTAAGGGGAGCAAAATCATCTTTTAATTGAACCCCAGCTTCAATAATTGGCAAAGATGGTCTGTTAAACCCAAAAACTTCTACAAAAGTATGATAGTAAACTTTACTCTTAAGCTTAATTGATTTTGAAATTAACTGATTTGAGATGTCGCCAACGGCTACAATTCCATTTTCATACATTTCTTGATCAGCTTTTTGCATAGCCAAAAGAATATCTTCTTCAGGTTGTTGCCTATGTGCTAAAATTTGTTTGATAAAGCTTGGCAAACCTGTTCCTTCATTTATTATTCCTCGCATATGCGATAACTCTAAATGGCAATGGGTATTTACAAAACCCGGAATTAACCACCCTTCGAAATGTTGGATATTATTGATTGCTTTAGCTTTAGCTTCTTCTGCTGTTAAAACCTGAAGAATGACACCATCAGCGTCAATCTCCAAAACTCCACCTTCTATAGGTTTAGCATCTACTGGAAATATCCACTTGGCAGATATGAAATTTTGCATTTACAAATTAAGCGGAATAAGTGTAAAACCAAAGATTATAATTAAACATTGTTGATGTTCGCTACAATGTGTTGCACTTCTCCACAATTTTTAAAATGAACAAATTAAACAAAGACCTAAAAACCAGCTATTTAAAAGATCACAGTCCTTTTGGCATCATTCTGTACTATAGCCTTGTATAGTTTCACTAAATAATATTTTAAAACTTTTAATTATGAAAAAATTAATTTTATCAGCTGCAATTTTAGCTTTCGCGGGATTTACAACAGTACAAGCAGGAGAAATCAAAAACAAAATCGAATTAGTTTCAGTACAAGATAGCGTTGTAAAAACACCAATTAAATTAGAAGAACTTCCAAAACCAATTGCCGACATTCTTAAAACAGAACCATATGCAACTTGGACACCAACTGCTGCATTTAGTGTTAAGGACGGAGACAAATTATATTTCCAAGTTGATGTTAAAAAAGAAGAAAAAGTAGGTTCATTAAAATTTGACAAAGACGGTAAACCAGTAGAGTAATTCCCAAATATCTATATATCGTAATAAAAACAACAAAGGCCGGATTTTATCTGGCTTTTGTTATTTTTGCTCTATGTCGCAGATACTAATTGTTGAAGATGATACTACTTTTGCTCAAATCATTGAAGGGTTTTTAGGTAAGAACAACTATGCCCTAGAAATTGCAGTTGATTTAAATCAGGCTTTTAAATTAGTGGATAAACAAGAGTTTGAACTGTTATTGATAGATTATAGATTACCTGATGGAACTGGATTAGATTTATTAAAACATGTAAGAGACAGAGGCCTAACAGTTCCCATTATTATCATGACTAGCTTTAATGATGTAAGAACAGCTGTAAAATCTATTCAACTTGGTGCTTTCGATTACATTACCAAACCAATAAATCCAGATGAGTTACTAATGGTAATTAAGGGTTTATTAGAAAAGAAGAAGACCAAAAATAACGAAGGCAAGGATTTTATTAAAGGCAAAAGTGCTGTAGCAGATCGATTATACGAGCACATAGACTTAGTTGCTCAAACAGATATGTCTGTGATTATACAGGGTGAAAGTGGAACGGGAAAAGAATTCGCGGCAAGAACCCTACACCTACAAAGCAAGAGAAAAAACAAACCATTTATTGCAATTGATTGTGGTGCTTTATCTAAAGATTTAGCTGCAAGTGAACTTTTTGGACACGTGAAAGGGGCTTTTACTGGGGCAGTAAATGATAAAAAAGGCCAGTTTGAAATAGCTAATGGTGGAACGCTCTTTTTAGATGAAATAGGAAACTTAAGTTACGAGGTTCAAATAAAGTTACTTAGGGCTTTGCAAGAGCGTATCATTCAACCTTTAGGTAGCAATAAGCAAACAAATGTTGATGTAAGAATTATAGTTGCTACAAATGAAGACCTTAATAATGGCATGAAAACCGGTGAATTTAGGGAAGATCTTTACCATCGTTTAAATGAGTTTAAAATTATCATTCCGCCTTTGCGTGAAAGAGGAAAAGATTTGGAACTTTTCATTTATCATTTTGTAGAATTAGCCAACAAAGAATTAAATAGGAATGTAAAGGAAATTGAGCCAGATGCAAAGGCATTATTATTAAAATATGATTGGCCAGGAAATTTGAGAGAACTAAGAAACGTAATCAAAAGAATGGTTTTATTAAGCCCAAGTAATTTAGCTACCCTTAGTGGTTTACCTGAGGAAATGACAATAGCTGTTGATCAAATTCCAATTTCAAGCTCTTCTGACTTAAAAGCGATAAATGAGGTAAATGAAAAAAACCTAATTGTTGAAACGTTAAATAAAGTAAGGCACAACAAATCTAAGGCCGCCAAACTTTTAAACATTGATAGAAAGACTTTGTATAGCAAAATGGAAAGATATGGCATTGATTAATCTTCCATTCCAATCTGTTTTATCAAATCCTTTAACTTAACAATCAAACTATTAAGTTGCACTTTTACCTGTTCGGTAATTGAAGTTTGATCAGCAATCTCTTGCTCTATTAATCTAAATTCAGTTCCTAGTTCATTAGCACCAATTTGGGCTATTCTACCAGCTAAACGATGCACAATTAATCTAATTTTGCTTATTTCCTGCACAATAATACTTGTTTCTAAGTCCGCAATATCATTAAAACAGTCATTTTCAAATTGAAATAAGATTTTCTTCATCATTTGTTTATCGCCCATTGTCATACGTTCTAGTGAGGTTAAATCGTAAGAAATTGTTCCAGAAATGAATGTATTGTTAAATATGGAGAGTAAATCAGCCGATTTAAAAGGTTTCATTATAATTCCTTCAAACCCAACATCTAAGATACTCCCTTTTTCATTAGGTAATACTTGAGCTGTAATTGCATAAAATTTAACATCAGTTGGCATTTTAACTTTAAGCAAAGTGAACAATTCCAATCCAGACATTTCGGGCAAACGTATATCTATTAAAACAAATTTCACCTCTTCATCTATTGGCGCTTCTAACACTTGCTGTGCAGAGCTAAAACTTTGGTAAGGTGTTTTTTGCTGGCTAAATATTAATCCACACAGTTCTAAAATCAACAAATCATCGTCTATAACCCAAACTTTCGGCAAATCTGTATTGGTAGAATCATCTAAAAGTAATGGCGCTTCATTTTGTAGGGATGCTGTTTGATATTTTAAAAAGATATTAAAGGTTGTACCAACATCTATTTTACTTTTCACATAAATTCTTCCGGCCTGACTTTCTACCAACTCTTTAACAATAGCTAAGCCTAATCCCGTGCCTTCCTTATTAATTACATGCTTCTCGGGTTCCTCAATCTGTTCAAACTCATTAAAAATTATCTTAACATCAGCCTCATCAAATCCAATTCCTGTATCTTCAATTATAAAGTTAAAGTGCATTTCTTCACCTTGTTTTTTACAAGAAACATTAAATACAACTTTACCTTTTATCGTAAACTTAACCGCATTTCCTAAAACATTAAATAAAATCTGTTTTAATCTAAAGGGATCTCCATTTACAAATACCTCATTTAAATCTAGATTAGAAATGAACTGAATATTCTTTTTCTCCGCTAAGGGAAGCATGCCAGCAATCACTTCATCCAATAATTTCAACATGTTAAAATCTTGGTTGTTGAAACTAAACTTGCCAGAAATAATTCTATTATAATCTAAAACTTCATTTACGATTTGAAGCAAATGTGTTGAAGAATTATAAATGGCACTAACATCTTTTTTTCTAGGATTTTCTTGCCTTAATATTAACTCCGAATAACCCAAAATTGATTGAAGTGGTGTTCTAATTTCATGGCTCATATTTGATAAAAATCGTTGTTTTGCCGAGCCATGATATTCGGCTTCTTCCTTGGCTTCTTCTAAAGCAAGTCGGTATCTATTGCTTTTTGCAATATCAGTTAATATGAGGTACCCTAAAACAAGTGTAATCAAAAAGAACACAATAATAATTACTGTAATTTGTTTTACTCCATCACTTACAACTTCTTTTGCCTGCACGTTTTTTACATCAATTTGTGTAACGGTTTCTGCCTCTACTTCACGTAAAACTTTTAACATTTGCCTTGTTATCAAATTGCTAGCATTGGCCAGGTCTGCTTCCTTTTTTAAAAATCGGTTGCTTTTATAGCGTTGTTCTTTTTCTATGCTCAATAAAGATGATTCGATACCCTTCATAATGCTATCTTCTACAACAGCATTTAGCGTATCTCTCTTTACTTTAAATTCTTCATTGATGATTTTGTAAACTTCAGCCTTTTTCTTACCAAACAATCTATTTAAAAATCCCTTAGATTTGCCTCCATCCTCCTGTGCTAACGTTGTTGTAGAAGTAGCTGTTTCTGTAGTTAAAATGGCCCTATCAGCTTCTCTAGATCTTTGTGAAACTAATTCGTTTAATTTCTGTACTTCATTAGAAAAAGACTTGGTATTTACTAAAGTCTCTCGAACTTCTAGGTACATCAAAAACTGTTTATCTCTATCAGATAATAATTTCTTTATGGATTTAATTCGATTTAGTTGTGCTTCATCATTTTCGAATAAGCGGGAAAGCGTGTCTAACTTTTTTCTTAATCGCCTAGTTTCTAAAATAAAATTATTTTGATTTGCAGACCTATTAAATGCTTGGTCTTTTTGTAGTTGATCTAACCTTGCTGTTTGATGTGAGAGTTCATTAACAATTCTTAGTCTATTGTTTGGAGCAGAAAGTTTCTCAACTGTGTGCAACATTTCCCCGAACACAAATTTACTAATTCCCCAAGCTAGTAATAGCGCAAAACAGGCAAATAAGAAGCCTATAATCACTTTACCTTTTGTTGCTTCAATAAATCTTTTTGGAACAGCCATTAATCTAATCTTATTTATAAGTTATTTTATAACGAAATAGTTTTCAGAAATAACATATCTTTAATTAATAATGAATCGCATCGATAGACTTTTTGGGATTTTAATCCTTCTACAATCTAGAAAATATGTAACTGCAGAAAAAATTGCTAATCAATATGGTATTAGTGTAAGAACGGTTTACAGAGACATGAAAGCATTAGGGGAACAAGGCATTCCTTTAAGTTTCGAACAGCATAAAGGGTACTATATTGTTCAAGGTTATTTTTTACCCCCTGTTTCTTTCAATTCTGATGAAGCTAATGCATTACTTTTAATGGAACGTTTTTTAGAAGGTTTTGCTGATAGGTCTATTCTAAATCATTACACCACAGCGTTAAATAAAGTAAAAACTGTACTTCGCACTGCACAAAAAGAAAAGTTAGAAAGCTTAAATGAAAACATCAAACTACAGCTGCCCAATCGCTTAGCTAACAACTTTGAATATCTTTCTGTCTTACAAAATGCAATATCAGCCAAATGCGTTATAGAAATAGACTACAAAAATAATAAGGGAGAAATAAGCAAACGTGAAGTAGAACCTATTGGATTAGTTTTTTACGCTTTTAGCTGGCATTTAATTGCCTGGTGCCATTTAAGAAATGAATATCGAGACTTTAAAGTCAATAATATCTTAGAAGTAAAATGTACTGATGTTCCATTTAGAAAACTTGAACATATGTCATTAAACGACTATATGAAACTGCTTCCGGTCAACTATTAATCCCCAATTAACCAGATAGCCAATAAGAATTTCTAATTATTTATCTGATCTCTAAATTACGTTTTAAATAATTTTAAAATTTATTTTACACTGCCATAGGGTTGTCAGTTGCCCCTCTTTTCTTTGTTTTATAAAACAGAGAAATTATGAATATTATTGAATTATTATTAAGAGAATTAGAAAGCGAAGCGCAAACTACTCGTAAATTTTTAGCATTGGTTCCATTTGATAAAGCTGAATGGGCACCTCATGAAAAAAGCATGAAAATGATGCCATTGTCAACTCATATTGCAGAGTTACCCAGTTGGATAAGCTTAGGTTTAACAACTGATGAATTAGATTTTGCCACTGCCCCTTACGAACCTATTGTAGTAAACAATAATGAAGAGTTACTAGCAATATTTGAAAAAAGTTATGAAGGAGCAAAAGCAGAACTGACAAAAGCAAAAGAAGAAGAATTAATTAAAAGATGGGTTTTGCGTAATGGTGAACAAATTTTGAGTGATATGGATAAATATGGAATCATTCGCATTGCATTTAGTCAAACTACACACCATAGAGCACAATTGGGTGTGTATTTCCGTCTTTTAGGTATTCCGGTACCATCTAGTTACGGACCAACTGCAGATGACCAGAGTTTTTAAACCATTTTCATATAGGCACATCGGATTTATAACGATGGGCCTATGTTTCTACATTGTTGTAATGTATAGATGTGTTAAAATGTTAACTTTGTAGCATTAATTATTAATTCTACCCAATGACTGATCCAACAACAAGGTTAAACAAATACATTAGTGAAAGCGGTTTATGCTCAAGAAGAGCTGCAGATAGATTTATTGAGCTAGGCCAGGTTTTTATCAATGGGCGTAAGGCCAAAGTTGGCGATAAGGTATTTTTTGGAGATTTAGTAAGTGTAAATGGGAATACCATTGAACCCAAACAAGCAGAAAATTCTATCCTTTTAGCTTATAACAAACCTGTTGGCATTACCAGTACTACAGAAGCTAATGTAAAAGGCAACATTGTTGATCATGTAAATCATAGTGAACGTGTTTTTCCTATTGGAAGATTGGATAAAGATTCATCTGGTTTAATTTTCTTAACCAATAATGGCGACTTAGTGAACAAAATTCTTCGTGCTGGCAATAATCACGAAAAAGAATACATCGTTACAGTTAACAAACCTATAACCGATCAATTTATTGAAGGGATGAGTAAGGGTGTTCCGGTATTAGGGGTAATGACTAAAAAATGTAAAGTAACTAAAGAAAGTCCTTTTGTTTTTAAGATTACGCTAATACAAGGGTTAAATCGTCAAATACGTAGAATGTGTGAGCATTTTGGCTTTGAAGTAACAAAGTTAGAAAGAACTCGTATCATGAACATTACTTTAAAAGGTTTGCCTGTTGGCGATTGGAGAGAGCTAACCGAGCAAGAACAGGCTGAGATTTTTAAAATGGTTGCTAAATCTAGCTCAGAAAAACCTGTTGTTCCCAAAAGGGTTAATAAGAAATCAGCTGAAGAAAAAGAAGAAAAGCCAGCACAACGTTTTGCTAAATCTAAAGGTAGGCCAACAGGAAGCAAAGCAAATGCAGATAATAGATCAACTGGCGGTGCTCCAAGAAGTAGCAATGCCACTACTAGCGATTGGTTTAAATCTAATGGCCCTAGTAAAAGGCCAACTCGCCCATCAAATGGAAAACAAGGTGCACCAGCTGCAAAAACTCGTAGTCCGAAAAGGAAATAAAATTGTATTAAAAGTTGAAAGTTCCGAGTTAACTGTCTGGATGTAAAGTCATTTTGCATTTAATACATCACTCAGAACATTCAACCTGTAATCCATAACACAAAATTAATTACCTTTGCATTAACATGATTAGCACTAAAAAAATAGATATCCGTTCATTAGATTTGCCTCAGCTGCAACAACATTTCACAGAAATGAAGGAGCCAGCATATAGAGCAAAACAAGTTTATCAATGGCTTTGGGAAAAATCTGCTCGTAGCTTTGAAGAGATGAGCAATCTATCAAAAGACCTTCGTAAAAAACTAGATGACAGTTACGCGATTAACATTGTAGAAATAAATAGTGCTCAATTTAGTAACGACCATACCATTAAAAATGCCTTTCGTTTATATGATGGCAACATTGTAGAAGGAGTATTAATTCCTACTGAGGAAAGAATGACCGCCTGCGTGAGTTCTCAAGTTGGCTGTAGCTTAACTTGTAAGTTTTGCGCTACAGGATATATGGACCGCAAACGTAATTTAAATGCCGATGAAATTTATGATCAAGTTGTTTTAATTGACCAACAGGCCAAGAAAAACTACAATATTCCATTAACAAACATTGTTTACATGGGCATGGGAGAGCCTTTGTTAAACTATGCGAATGTGCTAAAATCCATTGAGCGAATTACAGCTCCTGATGGTTTAAATATGTCTTATAAAAGAATAACTGTTTCTACTGCGGGCATTGCTAAAATGATTAAAAAACTTGGTGATGATGGCGCTAAATTTAACCTAGCACTCTCATTGCATGCGGCCAACGATATAAAACGTAATGAAATTATGCCAATTACTGAGCACAATTCATTAAAAGCATTAGCAGAAGCGTTAAAATATTATTTCCAAAAAACTAAAAACCCCGTTACCTACGAGTATATTGTATTTAACAACTTTAATGATGAAATTCAAGATGCAATGGAGCTCGTTAAATTCTGTAAACACGTTCCTTGCAAAGTAAATTTAATTGAATACAACCCAATCCAGTTCGCTGATTTCATTAATGCGGAGGGCGATAAAATTGATGCTTTTGCTACTTATTTGCGTAATCATGGTGTAAATACAAACATTAGACGTAGTAGAGGTAAAGATATTGATGCCGCTTGTGGGCAATTAGCTGTTAAAGAAACAGCCGAATAATTTTTAACTGGCCTCTTCCGCTAGTCTTACTATTAACTATTTCTCTCTTACATTTTCAATAAGTTTTCTTTTTAGTAGAAATTTACTAAATTGAATTATGATAGCCGTAAAACGTTTAGCTACTGATGTAATCAATCTGCTCTTTCCAGAGTTATGTAATGCTTGTGGTACAAGTCTTTATTACGGTGAAAAAGAGATTTGCATTAAATGTTTATATGATTTACCTTATACAGATTACCATTTATATCCAGACAATCCGGTAGCAAAACAGCTTTGGGGTAGACTAAATTGTAACGCTGCTATGGCGATGTTATATTTTAGAAAAGGAACTAAAGTTCAAAATCTAATGCATAGTTTAAAATATAAATCACAAACGCAAGTTGGTGTTAAACTCGGCTTTTTACTTGGCGAAAAATTGAAATTAAGCAATCATTATGATGGTATTGACTTGGTTATTCCTGTCCCACTACACCCTAAGAAGGAAAGGCTAAGGGGTTATAACCAAAGTGAATATATTGCAAAAGGAATAGCGGAAGCATTACAAATCCCAATGAGAATTGATCAGTTACTCCGCAATAAATCTACCGATAGTCAGACCAAAAAATCCAGATACAATAGATATGAAAATATGCAATCTGTATTTAATGTTAGAGATAAGGAAGAGTTAGAAAATTTACACATTCTTTTAGTTGATGATGTGATTACAACTGGAGCAACACTAGAAGCATGTGGGAATACGTTATTAAATTCGGGTATTAAAAAATTGAGTATAGCTGCTATAGCTTTTGCAGAATAAAATATGAGTTCAAAATTATCAATTTTAGGTTTACTATTTATCCTCTTCTTTGCAGCTTGCAATAAGGATGAAGACCTTACTTTAGAATTGGATGCTAAACTTGATTTTTCTACAGATAGTGTTTTATTTGACACCGTATTTACCTCAATTGGCTCTAGCAGTCGAAGATTAAAAATTTCTAATCCAAATGGGCAAGCCATTAACCTTAATAATATTAAATTAAGTGGGGGAAACTCTTCAGCGTTTAGTTTAAATATAAATGGTCAGCCTGTAGCTGAAACGAATGATATTAAAATAAATGGCAACGATTCTATTAATGTTTTTGTAAAAGTTAACATCAATCCAACTACAGAAAGTTTACCGTTTATTGTACAAGATTCTATCTTATTTTACTTTAACGGAAAGAAACAAAGCATTCCTTTAGTAGCTTATGGACAGAATGCAAATTTTGTAACCAATACAACTATTACTGAAAATACTATTTGGAATAGCAAGTTGCCTTACATTATTTATAATTCTTTAACAGTTGCAGAAAATGCAACTTTGATAATAAACCCAGGTAGTAAAATTTTATTTCATGGCAATAGTACGTTAAGTGTTAAAGGAACATTAAAAGTTAATGGCAGTAAAACGGATAGTGTTTTATTTGCAAGCGATAGGCTAGAAAAACTATATCAAAATGAAACTGGCCAATGGAATGGGATTCACCTTTACCCAGAAAGTAAAAATTCTACAATTAATTATGCCATAATAAAGAATGCAACCGCTGGTATTACATTAGATGGAAGATCTACTACAACTAAGCCAAAATTACTTTTAACGAATAGCGTAATTAAAAATATGGAGGTTGTTGGCTTTTTAGGTTATGAAACTGAATTAATTGCATTTAACAATTTGTTTTTTAACTGTGGACAGTATTTACTGTACGGTGCAGGTGGAGGGACTTACAATTTAAAACAGAATACTTTTGCAGGTTACAATGATAATAAATTTGCTCGTAAAACTGCATCTGTTTACTTATCAGACTATATTAGTGACACACAATCTAGTAATTTAAATTTAGTGCTTATTAACAATATAGTTTATGGTAAATTACTGGATGAATTTTTAATTGATAAAAAATCAGCTTCAACATCACTTACTTCAACTCTAAAGAACAATCTATTCAAAACAACAAATTACAGTTACAACAACAATGGAAATATTTTAAATACAGATCCACATTTTATTAGTTCTGAGAAATATATTTTTAAGTTGGAAAAGAACAGTATAGTAAATAATAAAGGGCAAAATTTAAGCTCAGATGCCTATTTTGGCGATTTTTTAAATAAAGATTTGAAAAACAATTCAAGATTATTTCCTTCTGAATTAGGTTGTTATGAAAATAATTAAAAAATTATAAACTTTTTTAAAACAAAAGGTATTCGCTTGCGTTTATTATATCGAGAGCGTTAATTTAGATGGTAAGGGTCGATATTTCTTCTGAAGTATCGGCCCTTTACTTTTTAAGGTAAGTTGCTAAGATACCTTTAATTTCCTCTGGATTAAATGGCTTTAGGATGTGTCCATTCATACCAGATTCCTTAAATTTCATATTCTCATTGTGTAACGTTGAAGCAGTTAGGGCAATTATAGGTAGCTCCTTATAATAATCGCCATCAAGCTCACGGATAATTTTAGTTGCATCAAAGCCATCAATTCCCGGCATCCGAATATCCATAAATACCAAGTCGTAAATATTGTTTACAACTTTATTGATAGCCTCTTCTCCATTAGATGCAAAATCTAATACCAATCCCCATTTGCTTAAAAATCTCTTCGCAATTAGAATGTTTACCTCATTATCATCAACCACTAAAACCCTCTTACCTGTAAACAAACTTGGCAATGGATCTTTTGTCGGAACTAAAGAGGAATTAGAAAGTCTATTGAAATTAATAGCAAATGAAAATATAGTTCCTTTTCCTTCAGTACTTTCTACCTTAATTTCAGATTGATACAGCTTAAGCAATTTTTTTGTAATGGCCAAACCTAATCCTGTACCGCCATACTTTCTAGAAATATCAGTTCTAGCTTGTGTAAATGTTTCGAAAATGTAAGATTGCTTATCTTCTGGAATACCAATTCCGTTATCTCTAATCTCAAAATAAATCAAAGATTCGTCTTCATCATCTTTCTTCAGTTTTACAATTAAATCTACTTTACCATTATCTGTAAATTTAATTGCATTACCCAGTAGGTTTATTAGAATTTGGTACAATCTTGTTTTATCGCCTAATAATTTCGCTGGTATCTTATTATCGTAAATTAATTTTAATTGGTTTCCCTTTTTGCTAGCATTAACTTGAAGGGAATTAATTATGTCAACAGATAAAGTGTGTAAATCAAACGGAACCGCTTCTAATTGAAGATTGCCTGTTTCGATTTTAGTAAAATCCAAAATATCATTGATGATATTTAATAAGTTTTCTCCAGAAAATTTAAGAATATTTAAATCATCAATCTGCGATGCTTTTGGTTCATTCTCTAACAACAAATGAGTCATACCTATTACTGCATTTAAAGGAGTACGAATTTCATGGCTCATTACAGATAAGAACATCTCTTTTGCCTCGCTCAGCTGCAAAGCCTGTTCACGGGCTTCAATCATTTCACGCTCTACCTGTTTGCGTTGCGTAATGTCATAAATAAGCTCAACTTGGCGTTCTAATTTTCCATTTACATCAAGAATTGGAGTATTTGCAACAGACAGCCAAATTGGGGTTCCATTTTTCTTATGTGCTAAAACTTCTATGGTATATGCCTGTTTATTTATAGCTTTCTTTCTAGATTCCTTAATCAGTTCTTGATCGGTTTCTTTGCTAGACAACATATCACCCAACATATTGCCATAAAGTTCATCTAAAGTATAACCCACTAACTCTTCAAGAGCTGCATTAACCCAGGTAATTTCTCCCTTGTCATTTGTAATGGCTACGCCTGTATCTGTTTTACTTGCAACTAATGATAAGATCTGCAGTTCTTCTTCAACCTTTTTCTTTTCTGTAATATCTATAATAATCTCAACCTCTGTTTCTACCTTACCATCATTGTCTAATACAACAGTATTGTAAATTGAAAGCCAAATTGGTTGTTTATCTTTTCTATAAGCTAAAATATCAACTGTGAAAGATTGTTTTTGTTGAGTAAGTTTTCTTGCATTTTCAATTTTAGCCCAATCTGTTTCAGGACCACTAATTAAATCGCCCAAAGGCTTACCCTTTAAATCTTCTAGGTTAAAACCTGTTATCTTTTCAAAGGCCTCATTAACCCATGTTACGTTATTCTGATCATCATTAATAACAACACCATTATTAACTTTACTCGCAACAAAAGACAATTTCGTCAATTCATTTTCAACCTTTTTTCTTTCAGTAATGTCTCTGCCATAACAATACCATCGGTCTTCTTTAGAAACCATTCCCCAGCCAACCCATTTTACTAGCCCTGTTTTGCTAACTAATCTAAAATCGATGCTGAACTGCTTATTTTTATTTTTAAGCCCCTGCTCTATACCAAAAACTGTTCTGTCAATATCATCTTGGTAGCAATAGTTCCATATACTTTTCCCAACCACCTCCTCTACACTATATTCTAGCATAGTTGTAACGGCATTGTTAATAAATAATATGCCCCCACTCCTATCTAAAATGCAATGGATTTCTGGCGAAACTGTAAAAATATCTAAAAATTCATCAAAGCGTTTAGTTTGTAATAGCAATTGAGAATTTTTCCTTTTCAATGCTAACTGTGCAATAACTTGAACGGCCAAGGTTTGTAAAGCTTCGATTTGATACTCATCTAAATTTCTCGGAACTACATCCAATAAAACCAAACAACCTAAAGCAAAACCATCTGCATCCACTAAAGGTGCGCTTACATAAAACCTAATGCCTTTACCCAAAGAAAGCGCGGCATTATTGATCAAATTTGGTTCTAATTCAACATCTGGAACAATATAAATATTGTCATACATCATTGTGTATTGACAAATTGTTAGCTTTCTTGATACGTTTTTATATTCAGGATTAATGCCCAAAGAAGATTTTAGAACAATTTCATCTTTGTCTACAAATGAAACATAAGCCATTGGTACTTTAGCAATCTGTGCTGCCAATTTTACCAAGTTATCTAATTCATGTTCTAATCCCTCTCCTAAAATATCATAAGAATACAAGGCTTGTAGGCGTTGTTCTTCAAATTCAGGTGATAGAATAGGGTTTATAAACATTTAGAGAGGCTACAATCTTATTTATAAAGTGGAAAACGGCTCACTAACTTTTGAACTTTTAATTTAACAGTTTGCAAATTATTTTCATCTTCTGGGTTAGTTAATACTTCATCTATCAGATCCACAATTTCTTGCATTTCAGTTTCTTTAAAACCTCTTGAAGTTATAGCTGCAGTACCAACACGCATTCCTGAAGTTACAAATGGAGATTTATCATCAAACGGAACCATATTTTTGTTCACGGTAATTTCTGCTTTTTCTAATGCACCTTCTGCAACTTTCCCAGTTATATTTTTATTACGAAGGTCGATAAGCATTAAATGATTATCTGTACCACCAGAGATAATACCATATCCTTTAGCTACAAAAGCTTTAGCCATTGCTTGCGCATTTGTACCAACTTGTTTAATATAAGTTAAATAGTCGTCTGTTAAAGCTTCTCCAAATGCAATCGCCTTAGCCGCAATGATATGCTCTAATGGACCACCTTGAGTACCTGGAAATACAGCCATGTCCAATAGGGCCGACATCATTCTTACTTCACCTTTAGGAGTTTTTAATCCCCATGGATTTTCAAAATCTTTACCCATCATGATCATTCCACCACGAGGTCCACGTAAAGTTTTATGTGTGGTTGTGGTTACAATGTGGCAATGTGGAAGTGGGTTAGCTAATAATCCTTTTGCGATAAAACCTGCTGGATGAGAAATATCTGCTAATACTAAAGCTCCAATTTTATCGGCTACCTTACGAATAAAAGCATAATCCCATTCTCTAGAATAAGCTGATGCACCACAAATAATCAATTTTGGTTTTTCGGCTAAAGCAACTTCTTCCAATTTTGCGTAGTCAATTAATCCGTCTTCTTTTTTAACACCGTAGAAATGAGGCTGGTATAACTTACCTGAAAAATTAACTGGAGAACCATGTGTTAAGTGTCCACCGTGTGATAGATCAAAACCTAAAATTTTATCTCCCGGTTGTATTACAGCTAACATTACTGACGCATTTGCCTGTGCACCAGAATGTGGCTGTACATTTACCCAGGCAGCACCAAATAATTTTTTTGCTCTTTCAATAGCTAAATTTTCAATTTCATCAACTACTTGGCAACCACCATAATAGCGCTTACCCGGCAAGCCTTCGGCATATTTATTGGTTAAAACTGAACCTGCAGCTTCCATTACTTGTTTGCTCACAAAATTTTCTGATGCAATAAGTTCAAGGCCGTGCTCTTGTCTGTCTAATTCTTTGTTGATTAAGTCAAAAATTATAGTATCTCGTTTCATTATGGAATAGTATTTTTGGTAAAAATAATGATTTTATCCTTTAATTCAAGGCTTTATAAGTAATAGTCTATATTAATGCAATACACTAAGATAAACTTGTATTTTTAAGTCAATTGCAGTAGAATAGCTTTTAAGTTGTGGTTATAAAACTCTTTATCATGACGCAAATTTGAAACGATTCTTAATAAAAGTATTAAACAAAATACCGTACTTTGTATTTTTAAAATAATGCATGGAAGTTAAGACTGGGCCTTTATTATCTACTATCAATTATCCTGTTGATTTAAAGCAGTATAGTGAACAAGATTTAGAGCAAATATGCCAAGAATTACGTCAATATATTATTGATGTTGTAAGTGTGAATGGAGGGCATTTTGGTGCAAGTTTAGGCGTTGTAGAATTAACTGTTGCTTTACACTATGCACTAAATACACCTTATGACAAGCTAGTTTGGGACGTAGGCCACCAAGCTTACGGGCACAAAATCCTAACGGGAAGAAGAAGCCAATTTCACACCAATAGAATTATTAATGGAATAAGTGGTTTCCCTAAGATAAGCGAAAGTGAATATGATACTTTTGGTGTAGGTCATTCATCAACTTCTATTTCAGCTGCTTTAGGCATGGCTGTTGCTTCTCAATATAAAGGCGAGAAAGACAGACAACATGTAGCAGTTATTGGAGATGGAGCTATGACCGCAGGTTTAGCTTTTGAAGGATTGAACCATGCAGGCATTGAAAATTCAAATCTCTTAGTGATTTTGAATGACAATTGTATGTCTATTGATCCAAATGTTGGTGCGCTTAAAGAATATTTAACAAGCATTACAACTTCAAAATCTTACAATCGCTTCCGAGAAGATGTTTCGCAAGTATTAAGCAAACTTTCAGCACTTGGTCCGAATGCGCATAAATATGTTAAAAAGATTGAAAAAAGCATAAAGGGCACGCTTCTTAAGCAGAGCAATTTATTTGAAGCTTTAAATTTTAGGTATTTTGGTCCGGTAGATGGCCATGATGTTAAGCGTTTAGCTGCAGTAATTAAAGATTTATCAGCTATTCCTGGCCCAAAACTTTTACACTGTGTAACCGTAAAAGGTAAAGGGTTTGCCTTAGCAGAAAAGGATCAAACTAAATGGCATGCACCTGGCTTGTTCGATAAAATTACCGGAGAAATTAAAAAATCTATTCCAGATAAACCTCAACCTCCAAAATATCAGGATGTTTTTGGGCATACTATGGTTGAATTGGCACAAGCAAATGCAAAAATAGTAGGTATCACACCTGCAATGCCTTCTGGCTCATCATTAAATATCATGATGAAAGCAATGCCAGATAGAGCATTTGATGTAGGTATTGCTGAGCAGCATGCAGTAACTTTTTCTGCAGGATTAGCAACGCAAGGCTTAGTACCTTTTTGTAATATCTATTCTAGTTTTATGCAAAGAGCATTTGATCAAGTAATTCACGATGTGGCAATCCAAAATTTAAACGTTGTTTTTTGCTTAGATAGAGCAGGTTTAGCTGGTGCCGATGGCGCAACTCATCATGGCGCTTATGATTTAGCTTATATGCGTTGCATTCCGAATATGGTGGTAGCTTCTCCAATGAATGAAGAAGAACTACGTAATTTAATGTTTACCGCACAGCAAGATAATATTGGACCATTCACTATTCGTTACCCTCGTGGCAGTGGTGTAATGCCCGACTGGAAAAGACCATTTAAAGCATTGGAAATTGGCAAAGGAAGAAAAATTTGTGATGGTGAAGATGTTGCAATTCTATCAATAGGACATGTTGGAAATTTTGCAGTTGAAGCTTGCCAAGAATTAAATAGTGAAGGTATCCATCCTGCGCATTTTGATTTAAGATTTGTTAAACCTTTAGATGCCGCAATGCTTCACGATGTTTTTAAACGCTATACAAATATCATCACTATAGAAGATGGCTGCTTGCAAGGGGGAATGGGAAGCGCTATTTTAGAATTCATGGCCGACCATAATTATAAAGCAAATGTGGTAAGACTAGGTATTCCTGATGAATTTATCGAACATGGGGAACAGCCTGAGCTTTGGGCAATATGTGGGTACGATAAAAATGCTATCATTAATGCTGTAAAAAAAATAGCTGTGGGTAGAACTACAAAAACAATGGCTTCTTAATCTTATTTCTGTAAATCATTGGAAAAGAATTCAAAAATATACATCGCAGGCCATAGAGGCATGGTTGGATCTGCCATTTACCGTAAACTCATAGAAGAAGGTTTTACAAACATAATTACTAGAACATCTGAAGAATTAGATTTAAGGGATCAACAAGCTGTTAAGGATTTTTTTGAGCACGAAAAGCCCGAATATGTATTTCTAGCAGCAGCTAAGGTTGGTGGTATTATTGCCAACAATACATATCGTGCAGATTTTCTTTACGAAAATCTAGCTATACAGAATAACGTAATTCATCAATCTTATGTAAATGAGGTTAAAAAACTGATGTTTTTAGGTTCTAGTTGTATATACCCTAAGCTTGCACCACAGCCTCTAAGAGAAGATTACCTACTAACTGGTTTGCTTGAAGAAACCAATGAGCCATATGCCATAGCAAAAATTGCAGGAATAAAAATGTGTGATGCCTATAGAGCTCAATACGGATGCAATTTCATTTCTGTAATGCCTACAAACCTTTATGGGTATAATGACAATTATCACCCTCAAAATTCTCATGTATTACCTGCACTAATCAGAAAATTTGATGAAGCTAAAAAATCTAATACAAAAGAAGTAGTAGTTTGGGGTTCTGGCTCTCCTATGAGAGAATTTCTATTTGCCGATGACTTAGCAGATGCCTGTTATTTTTTAATGCAAAACTATAATGAGCCTAATTTAATAAATATTGGTACAGGAGAAGACCTTACTATAAAGGATTTGGCACTGTTAATTAAAGAAACAGTCGGCTTTGAGGGTGCCTTAGTTTTTGATCAATCTAAGCCTGATGGCACACCACGCAAGTTAATGGATGTTTCTAAACTTCATTCTCTAGGGTGGAAACATCAAATTGAGCTAGAACAAGGCTTGAAATTGACATATCAAGATTATCTCAATAAAATTTAGCACTTATTATATAAAATCAGAATATTATATCGAAGGCTGGGCACATTTGCTTAGCCTTTGTAATTTTATTTGGCATTACAACTCATTTTTTTGGAAATGATAAGCGGATGTTGCACCTTTGCATTGCTTATTAAGAAAGACGGAGGGACTAGACCCAACGAAGTCTTAGCAACCTGTGCCAACAAGGTGCTAATTTCTAATCTCAGCAGTGGCGAGAGAAGATAAGTTAAGGACCAATCCATACTTTAGGATAAGCTTTTTATTATCATATAGTGTCTCAAATATCGAGAGCCGAAGTGCTGGGTATATATTTGTCTCAAGTATGAAGTTAGTGCATTTATTAAGAAGTCTTGATACTTGATACTAGCGACTTGCTACTACAAATTATGAGCATTCGAGAAGAACTAAAAAAACGTATTTTAATCATCGATGGTGCAATGGGCACTATGATTCAACGCTATACTTTAACCGAAGAAGATTTTAGAGGGGAGCGTTTTAAGAATCATCCTTGTGATGTAAAAGGCAATAATGATTTACTAAATATAACTCGTCCTGATATCATCAAAGCTATTCACTTAGAATATTTAAAAGCGGGGGCTGATATTATAGAAACCAATACATTTAGTACACAGCGAATTTCTATGGCTGATTACCAAATGGAAGACCTTTCATACGAATTAAGTTTTGAGGGCGCAAGAGTTGCAAAGGAAGCAACGATAGAGTTTATGGCTGCAAACCCCGACAGGAAATGTTTTGTAGCCGGTGCAGTTGGCCCTACGAACAGAACACTATCTATGTCGCCCAATGTAAATGACCCTGGTTATAGGGCAGTTTATTTTGACGAACTAGAAGCAGCTTATTACGAGCAAGTTAGAGGTTTGGTAGATGGTGGTTCAGATGTGCTATTAATTGAAACCATTTTCGATACCCTAAATGCAAAAGTGGCTATTGTTGCCATTAAAAAATACGAAGAAGTAATTGGCAGAAAATTAGAAATTATGATTTCTGGTACAATTACTGATGCTTCTGGAAGAACTTTATCTGGTCAAACAGCCGAAGCCTTCCTCAATTCAGTGATGCATGCCAATCCTTTAAGCATTGGTTTTAACTGTGCTTTAGGGGCTAAGGAAATGCGCCCTCATATTGAAGAGCTGGCTGCAAAAGCTGGCTGTTACGTTTCTGCTTATCCAAATGCTGGTCTGCCAAATGAATTCGGTGCTTATGATGAAATGCCACATGAAACTGCTCATTTAGTGGATGACTTTATAGCCTCTGGTTTTGTAAATATAGTTGGTGGTTGCTGCGGCACAACACCTGAACATATCGGCTGCATTGTCGAAAAAGCAAGAAATGCAGCCCCTAGAAAAATCCCTACAATTGAGCCATATATGCGCTTAAGTGGATTAGAGCCAGTTACCATTACACCAGAAAGCATTTTCGTAAACATAGGTGAAAGAACAAACATTACAGGATCCCCAAAATTTTCAAAGTTAATTCTTGGTGGCGATTATGAAGCTGCTCTTGCAGTTGCCCTACAACAGGTTGAAGGTGGCGCACAAATCATAGACGTGAATATGGATGAAGGTATGCTAGATTCGGAAGCCGCTATGACCAAATTCTTAAATCTAATTGCATCCGAACCTGATATTTCCAAATTGCCAATTATGGTGGATTCATCTAAATGGTCAGTGATTGAAAATGGACTTAAATGTTTGCAGGGAAAAGGAATTGTAAATTCGATTTCCTTAAAAGAAGGCGAAGAAAAATTTAGAGAAAGTGCTCGCAAAATTATGCAATATGGAGCTGCAATTGTTGTAATGGCTTTCGACGAACGGGGACAGGCAGATAATTTTGAACGTAGAACTGAAATCTGTAAAAGAAGTTATGACATTTTAGTAAATGAAATCGGCTTTCCTCCTCAAGACATTATCTTCGACCCAAATATATTAACTGTTGCAACCGGATTAGAAGAACATAATAACTACGCTGTAGACTTTATCAACGCCACCAGATGGATTAAGCAAAATTTGCCTTATGCAAAAGTAAGTGGTGGTGTTTCGAACATTTCCTTTTCATTTAGAGGCAATAATACCGTTCGTGAGGCAATGCACTCTGCGTTTTTATATCATGCCATTCAAGCTGGCTTAGATATGGGCATTGTGAATGCAGGAATGTTAGAAGTTTACCAAGAAATTCCACCTGAGTTATTAGAGCGGGTGGAAGATGTATTGTTAAATCGTAGAGATGATGCAACAGAACGATTAGTTGAATATGCGGATACCATTAAAAGTAAAGGCAAAGAAATAGTAAGAGATGAAGAGTGGCGCAAAGGAACTGTTGAAGAAAGGTTATCCCATTCCTTAGTAAAAGGGATTGTAGAATATTTAGATGATGATGTGGAAGAGGCTCGCCAACAATACACAAGGCCAATTCAAGTAATTGAAGGCCCTTTAATGGACGGAATGAATATCGTAGGCGATTTATTTGGTGCCGGCAAAATGTTCTTACCACAGGTTGTAAAATCAGCAAGGGTAATGAAAAAAGCAGTTGCCTACCTCCTACCTTTCATTGAGCAAGAGAAATTAGATAACCCAGATCAAGATCAGAATTCATCTGCCGGAAAAGTATTAATGGCTACTGTAAAAGGTGATGTTCATGATATTGGAAAAAATATTGTCGGAGTAGTTTTAGCCTGTAATAACTTCGAAATTGTAGACATGGGCGTAATGGTTCCTGCACAAGATATCATTAAAAAAGCAAAAGAAATTAATGCCGATATTATTGGCTTAAGTGGTTTAATTACCCCATCGTTAGATGAAATGGTTCACTTTGCGAAGGAGATGGAGCGCGAAGGATTTACCATTCCATTAATTATTGGTGGAGCTACTACCTCAAGGATTCATGCTGCTGTAAAAGTTGCTCCAAACTATTCTGGTCCTGCAATTCACGTTTTAGATGCATCACGAAGTGTTACAGTTTGTAGTACTTTGATGAATCCAGAAACAAAAGATGAGTATGTGGCAGGCATAAGAGCCGAATATGATAAGGCTAGAGAAGCTCACTTGAACAAACGTTCTGATAAAAGATACAAAACCATTGAAGAAGCGAGAGCTGATAAGTTCCAGATAGCCTTAGATAAAGTGGTAACTGAACCAACTTTTACAGGAACAAAAGTTTTTGAAGATTATCCATTGGAAGAGCTAGTTCCTTATATTGATTGGACACCATTTTTCCATACTTGGGAACTTCGTGGAAGTTATCCTAAAATATTTGAAGATAAATTTGTTGGTGATGAAGCAAAAAAGCTATTTAATGATGCGCAAACGTTACTACAACGTATTGTTAACGAAAAATTATTAACCGCAAAAGGTGTAATCGGATTTTGGCCAGCAAATGCAGTAGGGGACGACATAGAGTTACAGGTTACAGGTTATGGGTTACAAGACCTGCAACACACAACACATAACTCGCAACCTATTATGATCCATACCCTGCGTCAACAGGCAGAGAAAATGGCAGGCGAATCTTATTATGCTTTATCTGATTTTGTGGCACCAAAAGAAAGTGGCGTACAAGATTACTTTGGTGGCTTTGCAGTAACTACAGGTATTGGCATTGATGAGCTTGTAGCAGAGTTTGAAGCTAAATATGACGATTACAATAGCATTATGGTAAAGGCTTTGGCAGATAGATTGGCTGAAGCATTTGCAGAACGCATGCATGAACTTGTTCGTAAGGAATACTGGGGCTATGCAAAAGATGAAAATTTGAGTAATCAAGAATTGATTAAAGAAGAATATGCAGGTATTAGACCAGCTCCTGGCTACCCAGCTTGTCCGGAACACACAGAAAAGGGAACTTTATTTAGCTTGCTAGATGCCGAAAATAAAATTGGTTTACGCTTAACCGAAAGTTATGCAATGTATCCAACCGCAGCAGTAAGCGGGTTTTATTTCGCCCATCCACAATCACGTTATTTCGGATTGGGAAAAATTACAAAAGATCAAGTTGAAGATTATGCCACAAGAAAAGGAATGAGTTTAGAAGAGGCAGAGAAGTGGTTGAGCCCGAATTTGGCGTATTAGGGTTGAAGGTTACGAGTTAAAAGTTACAGGTCAAAGTGTAAAAAGGTTGAAGGTTACGAGTTAAAAGTTACAGGTCAAAGTGTAAAAAGGTTGAAGGTTACGAGTTAAAAGTTACAGGTCAAAGTGGTAAAAAAGGGTTGCAGCGAGGGCTTCACTTGAGCTAGCGTAAAATTACACCAATTAAAATGGAGAAAGAAAAAAAGGCATACATAGATTTAGATGTTTGGAAAGAAGCTAGAGCTTTAGCTAATGACATATATGTTGCTACCAAATCCTTTCCAAAAGATGAAGTATTTGGATTAACAAGCCAGATGCGAAGATGTGCTGTTTCAATTCCATCAAATATCGCGGAAGGTTGCGGAAGAAATTACCCAAAGGATAGTATTCAATTTTTCTTTATAGCTAGAGGTTCTATTTATGAATTAGAAACTCAACTTTATATTTCTTTCGACCAACACTATATCGATCAATTGATATTAAAATCTACCCTAGTGAAATTAGAAACTACTAGAAAATTATTAAACGGATTCATAAAATATTATCAGCAATTAGTTAAATAAGCATCTAAACCCATAACCTTGAACTCGTAACACGTAACTCATTATGAAGATTACAGAACATATAAAAAACGCAAAAGGTAAAACCTTATTCTCATTTGAACTCTTGCCTCCTATAAAAGGCCAAAGCATTCAATGGATATATGATGCCATTGATCCACTCCTAGAGTTTAATCCGCCTTTTATAGATGTGACCTCACTAAGAGAAGATTACATTTACAAAGAGCAGGAAAATGGGTTATTACAGAAGGTTTCCTATCGCAAGCGTCCAGGAACTATAGCTATTTGTGCGGCTATTATTCATAAATATAAAATTGATGCTGTTCCGCACTTAATTTGTGGTGGTTTTACTAAAGAAGAAACTGAAAACGCTTTGATTGATTTACAGTTTTTGGGAATTGATAATGTATTGGCTTTAAGGGGTGATGCTCGTGCAGCCGACTCTTCGTTTATACCAACAAAAGGTGGGCATTGTTACGCAACAGATTTAATTCAGCATATCAAAAACCACAACGATGGCAAGTTTTTACACGAAGACATAGAAACATTTAAAAGTGATTTCTGCATAGGTGTTGCTGGATATCCTGAAAAACATTTTGAGGCACCCAACTTAAATGCTGACTTTAAATTTCTAAAGCAAAAAGTTGACATGGGTGCCGAGTTCATCGTTACCCAAATGTTTTTTGACAATCAAAAATATTTCGACTTTGTAAATAAATGTAGAGAAAATGGAATCAATGTACCCATCATTCCTGGTTTAAAACCAATTAGCACACTTACACAATTAACTGTATTACCTAAGATTTTTCACATCGATTTGCCAGATGATTTAACAGATGCACTCTCTCATGCAAAAAATAATGCAGAAGCAAAAGAAATAGGAACAGCGGCAATGATTAAGCAGTGTAAAGAATTAATCGAATTTGGAGCCCCAGTTTTACATTTTTATACGATGGGCAAACCAGAACAAACCAAACAAATAGCTAGAGCGATATTTTAAGGTTTTAACTACATTAAATTTTTCATTCTGAGCTTGTCGAAGAATCTCTATGTAGATTTTAAATTAATATTCCTCCGAGGTTGGAATGACATTATTTAAAGGAATGACAAAACCTAATCGTCCCCTTTAGGGGATTTAGGGGTTAAAAATCCTGATAGATATTTCTAAAGCTACTTCTCAACCCAAAAGTAACCATAGTTGTTTTGTCTTTTAACAGACTATTTTTTTCCTGTCTAAATATTGCACCAGCTTCGAATCTTAAATTGTATTTGGGATTAAGTATATAAGATACCCTACCATCTAAATAGACAAAGTTTGTCTTTAGGCCATCACCCGTTTTATAACCATTGTCACGGGTACGAGTAAAATATGATTCGTTAATATCTTTCCCGAAGTTTTCTCCACTTAAATTTAAGCCATATTGTGCATAATTAGCTTGCGCAGAAACTGCCCATTTCCCAAGCTGGTAATTCCAAATGGTTAAAAATTCTTTAAAATTAGCCCCCATTGGATGTGCTAATGCTTCAACATAATGTCCGTAATTAAGCAAAGAACTTCTTTGTGTGTATGTAAATGGTCGAGCAGTATTAAACTCAACTAAATAATTTAAACTAGGCACCTTAAAAGCATTAAAACCTTTTAAGCCAAGTTGAAAAGCAGATTTATTGGCCCAA
The DNA here is from genome assembly GCF_005116505.1 of Pedobacter polaris. Classification (GTDB taxonomy): domain Bacteria; phylum Bacteroidota; class Bacteroidia; order Sphingobacteriales; family Sphingobacteriaceae; genus Pedobacter; species Pedobacter polaris. Next base: position 1,236,838 of record NZ_SWBR01000001.1, on the reverse strand, counting down.
TAACCATCTCCTTTAAAAACTTCTTTAGCCGTAAACTCATCTAAAGCCAATTGGCCATAAACAGTCATATTTCTTAATAATTTATATTTCGCCGTAAAACCAATTAAGGCATTGTCTGGCGAACTGTTCATGCCCTCTACTGTTCTTAAAAAGATAATCGGATTTAAATAAGAAACATCAAATCCTCTTTTGCCATCAACATCTGCATCTTGCCAAATGATAGAATCAAAGAAACCAAGTGATAAACGGTTATTCACATTCCAATCTAAATAATGAAAAGCACCCCACTTTTTTCTGAAGCCATTATCATAAGAAAATACTGGCGATAGTGGATCTTGAAATTGAGCCCACATGGCCATATACTTTACGTTACCCAATGTTGTAGTTACCTTAAAATAGGGATAAGCTGCAGAGACATCAGAAAGCACCATTGAACGGTAACCATCTCCTATAAAATTTTTATCGTGGCCTAAAGTAAAAGTAAAATATTTATTTGCCGTGTAATTTAGTACTGCCGTTGCATATGCCCAATCTTTTGTTGCTCTTCTGGGAGTTTCATCTTTAAATTTGTCATTCACCATTCCTGGAATAACATTTTTACTGTCGATATATCTGGTTAAATAATCATTAAATCGCGACTGATTTTCGAAGCCACTGCTATAAAAACTAAATTTTTTACCAATGTTCCCTCCAATTTGATAACCTCGGGTATTTAACCAAGTCGTAATCCCATGCTCTATATCTCTACCAATCTGAAAATCTGGTAAAAAATCCATATATACATTAAAATCTTCTTTGTTAATTTCTACCAAATGTTCGTTAAATAATTTACGACTTACCCAAGAATTACGAGTTCTGTCTGTACCTACCAACAAAAGTGAATCTAGTTGAGCAGTAATGGTGGTATCATCACCTATCACAGGTTTTAATGAGGTATGAAATCTGGTATTTAAGTTATATAAAGACTTATTTAACTTTTGATATTGATAGTGACTATATGGTATAATTTGCTGTGCAAAAGAAGATAAGGTTGCCGTTATAAGTAACAGCAGGAGAAAGTATTTTTTCATAGGTTATATATACTATTAGTTCTGGCTGTCCAACTCTTCAAAAATAGAATTTTTACTTTTGTATTCTTTTACCAGAGCTTTCATTGCCATTACTACTTGTCTATCATCATTTTGTTTGGCGTACTGTAATAGTGTGTGAATTTGGGTCTCTATTTCAGTAAACACATACTCTCTTACCTTTCCAATCATAATTTTTTCATGATGTGTAGGCATGGTATTTTCATTATCGTTCAGTAATTCTTCAAACAGTTTCTCACCGGGCCTAAGGCCACTATATTGAATTTTAATGTCTTGATTAGGCACTAAACCAGCTAAGCGAATCATTTTTTTGGCCAGTTCTACAATCTTCACAGATTTTCCCATGTCAAAAATGAATATTTCTCCGCCTTTACCCATACAGCCAGCCTCAAGCACTAAACGACAAGCTTCTGGGATCGTCATAAAATAACGTGTAATTTCGGGATGGGTAACCGTAACAGGGCCACCTTTTTCAATCTGCTGCTTAAACCTAGGGATAACAGAACCATTAGAACCTAAAACATTACCAAACCTAGTGGTGATAAATTTAGTGATTGGTTTTACATTTAATTCATTGATATAACTTAAACCATTGCTAAACACAAAGTCATTGGTACCTAAAGAATTATTTAAAGACTGCACATAAATTTCGGCTATTCGTTTAGATGCACCCATTACATTGGTTGGATTCACCGCTTTATCGGTAGAAATCATTACAAATTTTTGCACCCCATGTTTTACTGCCATATCTGCTATGGTTTTGGTACCCATTACATTCGTTTTAATGGCTTCTGCAGGGTTATCCTCCATTAAAGGCACATGTTTATAAGCGGCGGCATGGTATACGTAGTGTGGCTTAAAAGTCGCAAACAGATGGTCCATCCGCGTCTCATCCCTCACATCGCCTACAAAAGCGTGAAAGTTAGTATTGGTATGGGTTTCCTCTAATTCTAGGTAAATATGGTGTAATGCTGTTTCAGATTGATCACAGAGTATAATTAGTCCAGTTTCAAATTTCATCAACTGTCTAACTACTTCACTACCGATAGAACCTGCAGCACCAGTAATCAAAACTCTTTTGTCTTTTAGTTCCTTTTGTATCCCATCAATATTAATTTGTATGGGCTTTCTATTTAGCAAATCTTCAATATTAATATTCTGGATTTGTGTAGTATGTAATTTTCCGCCAGCCCAAACATCTGCAGGCGGAATGTTCAAAACTGTAACATCGTTTTCTAAACAAACATCAACAATCTCATTTTTACGATCAACAGGAATACTATAAGAAGCAAAAATGATCTCATCTACTTCATGTTCCGTAATTAAATCTTCTAATTTCTTGGCGGCAATAATTTTGATGCCATCAATTGTTTTGCCAACTTTACGATCATCATCATCAACAAAAGCGATAATTGTTTTATTTACCTTGCCATCATGATCAAAAGTACGTTTGGTAGCTAAACCAGCTTCTCCTGCACCATAAATAATTACTTTTTTCTTATCTAAATTTAAATTTTTAATATATAAGAAAAAATATTTAATCATTACCCGATAGGTGATTAGCAATAAAAAGCTAGTTAAACCATTAACAATAATGATGGTATTGGAAATGTATGGATTTTTACCAAAGGCAATAATTCCTAGGTTAAGGAAAAAGAAAAGCCCATTGCTGATGATCACAGCGAATAAAATACGAAAGGTATCCTGAGCACTTGTATACCGAATGATTCCTGAATAGGTTTTTACATTGAAGAATACAACAATGTTAATTATGGTAAGGATTAGGATATTTCTACTAAATTCTACAAAACTCAGATCAGAAAGATCAAAGTTGAATTTTAAGAAATAAGCAATGGTTAAAGAGACCAAGCAAACGCCTAGGTCAAGCAGAAAGATAATCCAACGCGGAACAATATTTATTTTACCAAACAAAATAGAATAATCTTAGTTGACAGTAAAGGTAAGATAAAAATTGATTCATCTCAAAATTTTTACTTAATAAGAAACTTGTCATTCTGAGTGTATGCGAAGAATCTAAATGACAAAGTATACAAAAATATATTTAATAGAAGCTAATCTTCTAAATCAATTAATGACTTTTCAATAAATGTGTTTTGCCTTCAACCAAAAACCTCATAATAAAAAATGAAGTAGTAAAAACCGTTATGAAGATTAACGCAAAAACCATCGAATCCTTGATCACCAAAACGATAGTACAATTAATCAATAATTGAACAACCACATACAGTCCAGATACAATTAAATGATTCCATTTTAATTGGTTAGCTAAATATTGATAAAAATGGCTGCGATGTGCCTTAAATATATTTTCCTTTCTAATTTTTCTAAAAAATACAGTTGTTGCTGTATCTAAACCATAAAAAAGTAGCAATAAAATATAAGTAGAACTTTCGCTTTTTAAAATAAGCTGTCCAACTAGGAAAGTAATGATAAATGCAATGCTCACACTGCCCACATCCCCAGCAAAACATTTAGCTTTTTTTCTGAAATTAAAGAAGTTGAACACCAATAATGATAAGCCCACAATGATCAACAAGTCATTTGAAGTAAAAACAACAACCTCAGTATTGATGTAATACAAACTGGCAATGGTAATCAAACTATAACCACCAGTGATCCCATTGATGCCATCCATGAAATTATAGGCGTTAATAGTTCCAATTACAAAAATTGCAGCAATAATTAATACATACCAGGGTAGTACAAAAAGCTGCCACTGGTAAAATAGCAGCAAAACAGCAAGTAAATGAACCCCTAAACGAATTTTATTGTTTAATGTTAAAATATCATCTAAAAAGCTAATCGTACCAATGGCGAACAACCCGATGATAAAAAATGAATATTGAAAGCCTGCAAATAGATAAAAAATTAATCCAGCGATGACAAATATAATCCCACCACCACGTAGGGTAATGGTACTATGAGAACTTCTAGCATTGGGTTTATCAATGATGTTATAGTGATCTGCGATTTTGAAGTAAATAATCTCGAAAAAGAAAAGCGCAATTAATATTATTAAAAAATGTAAAAATTCTAGCATGGTTACACAAAAACACAAAGATAGTTTAATAATCGAAAGGATTAGAACATTTAACTAATGCTCACGATTTACTGATATTCGTTACCGAAATCCTTAACCATCTGCCCAGCAATTTGTTTGATTTCCTGCTCATCAGATTTAGGATAAATCAACAATACCTTACCATCATCTACGATTATATAATCAGACAAGCCTTTGATCACAGCTGCTTTATTTGCAGGTAATTGTATCAGGCAATCTTTTGTATTTTGAAGATTTATATGTTGGCAACGACAGGCATTTCCATCCTCATCCTTTTCTACCACGTGATGAAGAGAAGCCCAAGTCCCTAAATCAGACCAACCAATATCAGCTGGAATGGTATATACATTATCCGCTCTTTCTAAAATAGCATAATCGATAGAAATATTAGGTGAACTAGGATAATTTGAATTGATAAACTCCTTTTCCGTTCCAGTATTGTAACTATCCAGCCCTTTTGCAAAGAGGCTTGCTATTTCAGGTGCATATTTTTCAAATGCTTTGATAATGGCATTAGCCGACCAGATAAAAATTCCTGCATTCCATACATAATCACCACTATCTAAATAACTTTGTGCCTTTTTTAAAGAGGGTTTCTCCATAAAATCAGTTACTTTTTTGATCTCAGCATCATTATTCTTGATGCTTGATACCTGCTTCTCGATACTGGATACTTGATGCTCTACACTTAGATTTTGATACTTAATGTAGCCATATCCCGTATCTGGTCTTGAAGGACTGATTCCTAAAGTTAACAAAGCCTCATTATAGCTACTGAATGATAGCGCTTGATTAATTTTATCCAAAAAGAAATCTTCCTTCAAAATCAAATGATCTGAGGGTGCCACCACAATATTTGCAAGTGGATTGCTTTTAGAAATCTTGTAGCTAGCATAAGCAATGCAAGGAGCAGTATTGTTCCTACTTGGTTCTAACAAAATATTTTTCTCTAAAATATATGGCAGTTGTTCTTTTACCAATTGTGCATAATTTTCATTGGTAAGTATAAAAATCTGTTCATTTGGACAGATTTTTAAAAACCTTTCGTACGTTAATTGCAATAAAGATTTTCCTAAGCCTAAAATATCAATAAATTGTTTCGGGAAATGATTGCGACTTTTTGGCCAAAAGCGTGAGCCAACGCCTCCCGCCATAATTAAAATATAGGTATTATTTGCTCCAGTCATTATTTTTTACTTCATTATAAACTTTAGTAATACCTTCTTCTAAGGTAATTGTAGCTTTCCAACCTAAAGATGTAAGTTTGTCCACACTCATTAACTTTCTTGGGGTACCATCTGGTTTAGTTGTGTCTGTTAGAATTTCTCCCTCAAAACCTACAATTTTTCTAACTAATTTAGCTAAATCCAATATTGAAATATCCTCTCCCAAACCGATGTTTACTAAACCAGCATTATTATAATTATGCATTAAAAAGACACATGCATCTGCTAAATCATCAGCATGCAAAAATTCTCTTTGCGGTTTACCTGTACCCCAAATTATTACTGAAGGATATCCATTCTGCTTTGCTACAATAAATTTACGGAGCATTGCAGGTAGCACATGAGAATTATTTAAATCATAATTGTCATTTGGCCCATATAAATTTGTAGGCATTACCGAGATGAAATTACAGCCATATTGAGCCCTGTAAGCATCACACATTTTAATACCAGCGATTTTTGCAATTGCATAGGGTTCGTTGGTATCTTCTAATGTACCAGTCAACAAATATTCCTCTTTTAAAGGTTGAGGCGCCAACTTAGGATAAATACAACTTGACCCCAAAAACATCAGTTTTTTAGTCTTTTGCAAATAAGCTTGATGGATCACATTGTTTTGGATCATCAGATTCTCATATATGAAGTCAGCGCGATAAGTATTGTTTGCTATGATGCCACCCACCTTAGCGGCAGCTAAGAAAACATAATCTGGTTTTTCCACAGCAAAAAAATCAGCCACAGCCACCGTGTCTCTTAAATCGAGTTGAGAAGAGCTTCTAGTAACGATATTGTTGAAACCATGTTGCTTCAGATTTCGCATAATGGCAGAACCCACCATACCTTTGTGCCCTGCAATGTATATTTTATCAGTTTTGTTCATTTTTTTTGATCGTCATTGCGAGGAAGAATAATGAAGCCATCTTCCTGTATCTAGTTTTACTCAAATTGATTTTTAACACTGTAGCCAGCAGCCCTTAACATTAATTCTTTTTTGAAATGATCAACATCCGAAGACATCATATCTTCAACTAATCCAGCTAAATCATATTGCGGTTTCCAACCTAATTTAGTTTTTGATTTTGTTGGGTCACCTATCAACAAATCAACTTCTGTAGGTCTGAAATAAGTCGCATCAACAGCTACTACTTCTTTCCCGATCTCCATTTGATAATCCGGATTTGAACAGGATACCACATAAGCTTTCTCTTCAACACCTTCCCCTTTAAATGTTAATTCTATTCCTACATGTTTAAATGACAATATCACAAAATCCCTTACTGTTGTGGTAACACCAGTAGCAATCACATAATCTTCGGCTACATCTTGTTGTAAAATTAACCACATGGCCTCCACATAATCTTTCGCATGACCCCAGTCACGTAGCGCATTGAGATTACCTAAATAAAGCTTATCTTGAAGACCTAATGCAATTTTAGCAGTTCCTCTGGTAATTTTACGGGTTACGAAAGTTTCCCCTCTAAGAGGACTCTCATGATTAAACAAAATCCCATTACAAGCAAAAATCCCATAAGCTTCGCGATAGTTTTTAGTGATCCAAAAACCGTATATCTTTGCTACACCGTATGGTGAGCGAGGGTAAAATGGTGAATTTTCATCATAGAATCCTTTATCATTTTTATTTTCTGGCATACCACCATACAATTCAGAAGTTGATGCCTGATAAACTCTTGTTTTATTTTCTAAACCTAAGATTCTAACTGCCTCCAATATCCTTAGGGTACCAATACCATCTACATTAGCAACATATTCTGGCGAATCAAACGAGACTTTTACATGACTCATTGCGCCCAAATTATAGATTTCATCTGGTTGTACTTCCTGTACTATTCGAATAAGATTAGTAGAGTCGGTTAAATCGCCATAATGCAATTTAAAGCGCACATTACTCTCATGTGGATCTTGATATAAATGATCAATACGATCAGTATTGAACAATGAACTTCTACGTTTAATACCGTGAACTTCATATCCTTTTTTCAATAATAAATCTGCGAGGTAGGCTCCATCTTGCCCTGTTATACCAGTGATTAATGCTTTTTTCATATTTATGTTATAGCAACTAGAATTACTAATTTTTAAATGAATTTGCCGTAATGAGCAATCCATCCTTTGTTGTGATTGGCAAAGATAAGTTTAATGCTTCTTTTATTTTTGTATTGCTGACAATGTAATTTTCTGTTAATTTATTTAATCTTTCGGTATTTAATGGCAACCTTAATATATCGCCTATTTTTGATAACCCATAGATCAAATTTGAAGGAATTGCCCATAATTTTGGTTTTTTAGCTAATGAACTGGCAAGAATTTTTACAACTTCATTTGTAGATAAAGCTTCGTCATCAGCTATGTGATATATACCAGATGGAATTTTTTTATCTAGAAGAGAGGCAATAACAAAACATAAATTTTCTATGCTCAAAAATGAACGTTTATTTTCGAATGCTGCTAATGGATATGGTATGCCTTTTTGCACAAATTTATATAATAAGTTTAAATTTCCCTTATTTCCAGGCCCATGGATCATACAAGGACGTAAAATATAATATGATTTACCCAGTGGTAATGGCTGTTCTTGGATATAACGCTCTGCCATTAGCTTCGATTTCCCATAATCAGTTAATGGCGTAGGAATCGCCTCTTCCGTTAAAATTCCATCAACAGAATCTGCAGCTGCTTTTACTGAACTTACGAATATAAATTTCGTGGAATCAGACTTTAAAAAAGCATCATATAGTTTTGTAGTCAATTCAAAATTTACTTGATAGTACTCCTCGGGGTTTGAATTTTTTTTTAAATCATGAGCTTTACCAGCTAAATGTACAATTGCATCACCATTCGAAAAATAATTATTATCAAGATTACTTAAATTATTTCTGCTAACATTCTCAAGCTGTATACCGTGTATCTTATTTAAATATTTATTTAAATTTAAACCTACAAAACCATTAGAGCCAGTAATAAATATTTTTCTCAAAATGTTATTTCTTTAATTGGTTTCTTAACTTTCTTTTTTCCTGAAAAAATAATTTGGGGATAACCTTAATGTAAGGTAAAATTCTAGGCAATTGTTTCATTGGTTCACTAAAAATTCGGCTTACCCATATAAACTTAAGAGCTCCAATTTTAGCATCAGGTAAAGCTATATTCCCGATGTAAAAATTAAAAGCGGCACCAATCCCAAACATTATTCCCTTATCTAAATATGGTAATAGGTTAGACATGAACACTTCTTGTTTTGGTGCACCTAATGAAACCCATATAATTTGAGGTTTTATACCGTTTATATATTTTGATATCTCAACATAGTCAAATTCTTCCACTGCTTTAAAAGGTAATGGCATTACAGACAAATGGCGGTTATCAATGCCTTTCTTCTCTAAAATTTCTTTGATCTTATTTGATGTTTCTTCATTACTTCCCAATAAAAGCTGACTATATTTTTTCTCGATATAATGAGCAAATAGTGTCGGTCCATTTAATGCCCTGTAATTCTGTTTATAAATTATACCGGCTAACATTGCAATAGAACTTCCATCACAGGTATTAACCATCGAATTGTTAAGTACTTTACGAAATTTTGTATTTTTTTGAGCTATTGTTAAAACATTAGCATCCACAACACACACATAACCTTTTCCGTTATTTTCTATATTTTTTTCAATCGTATGTTTAAAAACCTCATGATCAAATTCGAGTGAAACATTGAAATATTCTTGCATTAATTATTTTTATTAATTGTAAAGTAAGGTCAGTATTTATTTTTCCAATACTCAAAATTCGGTTTACCTTTATTTTTTAGCCAATCTATTGTTTCCTTCACATTTTCATCAAGATTTGGATTTGACAATCCAAAAGCATCAATTGTTTTTTTCATAGGAGTTTCATAGTTATCCAACATATTGTTAAATCTTTCTGAGTGTAATGGAAAGGGTATTTTTATCTTTCTAAGTATATCTCCTACAAATGAAACTGAGTGTAAAATAAAAATTGGAAATGACTTTACTGTTTTACCTGTTAATTCTCTAGAAAATGAATTAATCCATTGAAGAGATTTCATTGGTTCATCACCAACATAATAAGTTTGATGATTTACATCTGAAATATCCGATTGTAAAATTTGAAATATCTGATGAACAACATTTTTAACATACGCATATGACTTAACGGGATTTGTTTTTCCTGGATGAAAGTACCACCCTTTATCAACGATTTTCAAAAGTTCATTTGGATAACGCATATTCCAGGGACCCCATACATTTGTTGGTCGAATTACTGTCCATGCAGCTTTCATTTTTGAATTATGGGTTAGCTCTTCTGTTATCTTTTTACTAATGCCGTAGGTTGTATGTGGGATGTAATCCTTGTCACTTCTTGGCAATGGATTTTCTTTTGACTTATAAACATACTGTGTTGATGTAATAACCACATGTACTACTGTATGGGTTTTTTCAATTGCTTCAATTAGGTTTGCAGTACCATCAGTATTTTCATTATAGTCTTCTAGCTTATCACTAGCAGTATCTGTTTTTGCGGCAAGGTGCACTACGTGTGTAGGTTCAAAAGCAGTAAATACTTCTAATAATTTTTTTTTATCTAGTATATTACAATCAACCCAAAATTTACTATGTGCATCATCTAGTGGTTTTTGCTTATCAACATTTATAAAATTATCTACATTATTTACAAGCAATAATTCAAGTAGATTAGTTCCGATAAATCCAGAACCCCCAGTTATTAATAGTTTCATATTCTTTATACTTTGCTAAAAACGCTATCCATATTTTTTAAGAAGGTATCAATTGAGTAATTCTCTTCGAATTTTTTCCTTCCATTATTACCAATTTCTATTCTTAAAGCTTCATTATTAATTAATAACTCCAATTTTGCTGCTAAATCTGTAGCGTCATTTGGATTTACTAATAAACCATTTTTTTGGTCATCCACTACAAAAGGAATTCCATTCCATCTTGCTGCAATAATTGGGACTTTAAATTGCATAGCTTCTATCAAAACAATCCCAAATGTTTCTGATGGAACACGTGTAGGAAAACAAAAAATATCTGCTTCTGAAAAAATTTTCCACTTTTCCTCATTAATCTTAGTGCCTAAAAAGATAATGTCGCTATCTAATCCATAATTTTTAATAAGCAAATCGATCTGTTCTTTGAATGATGTATCAATAAATATACCTACCAATTGAAGACAAAAATCAATATTTTTTTGTTTTAATAAATGTACAGCCTCTACTAGCTCAATTATTCCTCTTTCTTCATACATAGCCCCAACATATACCAAGTTAAGCTTTTGATTTCTTTGATTGCCAAATTTCTCTACATATAATGGATATTCATCCTTTATGCCATTTGGCACAACAAAAAGTTCTTTTGCTTTCATAACAACCTCATCTCCGTGACTATATCCTGTTAATGTAATTAGAACATCCGGCTTAAAGAATGCTATTCTATAAATTAGTTTTGCAATTGGATTAAGGTCTTGATAAAGTCTACTAGATCCTCCAGCATGTGTATGAATAATTGTTTTCTTAAAAATGAATCTAATAGGTGCTAATAATAAAATATCTCTGTACATCCCCAATTTATTTGGTCCAGCCGGACCATAGTAAAGAATGTTAGCCCCATAATAAAATCTATATACCCAAGTTAAAACAATAGCTTTAAACAAACTCCAAAATTTATATAACTTGAAACTTCCCATGTCGTCAAAATCTCTTGAAAATTCTAATCTCACATGAAATAAATCAGCATTTTTATATTCTCCATTTAAAAGTGTTTGAAGCATCAAAGCTTGACCTCCGTATGGAGGTGGGGTTTGCCCAAGTACTAGAATTCTCTTTTTTCTCTGCATATTTTTTAATTGGAAATTGTATCTAAAGTTTTATTAATATTATTATCCTCATTTATCAAATCACTATAAGAATAAACAGCAAAAAAGACTAAAAACATAAGATAATAGCTAAATACCATATCAGCATAAAAACCATATCCAAGAAAAATGGTCAGAAAATAAAAATTCTTTCTATTTATTTTTTGTTTTAAAAAGAAGTATAAGAAATAGATAGCACCAAAAATGCCGAAATGGGCTATTAGCATAAAATATAAATTATCAAAAGTATTTTCTAAATCCAACACTGTTAAATCTAATCCTGTAAAGAGATTTGATATTGATCCATTAGACAATACCTTATCTAAGAATTCAACCCTACCATTAAATGTTCCATAAGCAAGCATGCGTGAACTTGCTTGGTCTGAACTAAAAAAAATTGGGAAAATAAATACTAGAAATAGAAATAACAATAGTGATGTAAAAAATGATAAGATGAGATATTTTCTATTACTTTTACCCCAGATAAATACAAAAAAATACGCTACTAAAGTAGAAATGAATACACCCCTAGAACCGGCCAAATAGAGCATCATGAAGGAAAAAAGTATTAATAATTTCTTTTTTTGAACTGAGAAATGATATAAATATATCGCTATAAAAAAGGTAAACTCTGGCATACTTGCAAATGTTGAAAAAGGTCTTATATCATTAGAGATAAACTCCCTTTCATCTGCAAAACTAAGCCCCGACTGAATCCAATTTATTTCAACTGAAGAATACCCGAAAAGTTTCTGAGAAATGCCATACAATGAAACCAATATAAAAAAATAAAATGATTTGTTCAGTAATCCCTCAAAACTTGTCTGTTTAAACATAGGAATTGCTAAAAGAAGAAGAAAATACATAATAAACTTACCATACGCATCAATGTTCCCCGTAATTAAAAGCAATATTGAAAAAAAGAACACAAAAAATAATGCTTTTTTCGAAATCCTTATTGTTAATACCGTAAGAAGAGGAATAAAAACAATAGTATTATATATGGTGGCATTAAAAGCAAAAAATCTTTTAATGAATGAAAATATATTAACTAAAATAAATCTAAAAAACATTTATATTTTCTTAATCAACTTTGCTGGATTTCCAGCATAGACACTTTGATCTTCAGCAGGTTTAACTAAAACACTTCCTGCACCTATAACACATCTGTTTCCAATACTTGATGCTATTACCGCATTACTCCCTATCCAAATATCAGACCCTATTGTAATCATAGACCTTCCTAAAGCTTTTTGATTACTAATTGTTTGTGTTTGGTCTTCAAATGAATGTTGAGTCGTTCCACTTATAAAGTTTACAAATCCACCAATTACAACATCATCTCCTATTTCAACCTCTCCAATCGCATTATAATACCCTATTAGAACGCGATTTCCAATTCTTGCCGAAGGATATTGACAGAAACTACCATACTTAAACGTAACGTTCTTCCCTAACTTCTGCAGAGTTGCCTTATAATAATAATAACGAACTATTTGCCCAAATAGAAATGGTATTTTTGAAACTATAATAGATACCTCTGAATACGCACCTGCATAAATAGCCAACCTACCCATTATTAAAAAAACCAATGCAAATGGAAGCGCTAGAATTGTAATAATTGAAATATAAGTGTTTTTAACTGCTTTAAAAATAAATCTCATTATTATATTTCCCTTTAAACATCAATTATTTGTTACCTCTTCAGGCCTACTTTTACCGGTATTCTCAATTACATTTTCGAATACTTTAACTAATTCACTTGTAAGGCTTTCTCTAAGGTATTTAGAAATATTAGTTCTTTCTACAGGCTTATTACTTCTTTTAGTGTATATCATTTCAATTGCATCTGCAATCTTCTCTGGTTCTTTGTTCTCTATCAAAGTAATTTGGTCAATTCCATTTACTACATCTGCAATGCCGCCCTTTTTAGCAGCTAGAGCTAAGATTGGCCTTTTACTGCCAAGATAGTCAAAAATTTTCCCTGTTTGCTCCGTCTCTTGTCCACTACCAATTAATAATAGCAAGTCTGAACCTTTCATATGTGCAATAGTATCAAGGTACGACATATAGCCAACACCTTCAAAATGATCTATTACTCCAGCTTCCTCGGCAATTTTGGAAACTTCTTCATTCAGCTCGCCGACATACTTAAATACCACGTTTATACCCCTTTCCTTTAATATTTTAATTGCCTTTAAAAAATAACTGGGATTTCTGAAAGACTTTCCAGATAAGAATTTCCCTGCATAAACTATTGTAAAATCATCGAATTTTTTTGGAACAATTGGATCATAGTCATCTGGGTCGTATCCATTTGGTATAACAATAAAATCTTCAGGCAAGCGCTTTGGATAAGCCACTCTATAATCTTGCGCCATTTTTTCTGAAACCACAATAACCTTTGATGCTCCATTTAGTACAATAGGCTCTAAAAAATTGTTTAAGGGACCAAAAATCTTCCCCTTTATACCTTTTAGAGGATTATCGATCACAGCTAATTTCCATGGATCGCGTAAATCGATTACATATTTTAAACCGTAAAATCGCTTTGCAAAAGGAGCAACAAGCAATGGAAAAAATGGATCACCTGTTGCAAATAAAAGTGCTGGCTTTTCTTTTTTTATAATTGACCCAATGGTTGTAAATAATGGGCGTAACCATCTTGTTGGCAAACCATTGAGTAAACCTTTCAGCATAAAAGCTTTACCTCCTATATTAGTTCTATAGATAGTTAAATCCTTAGGAACATCTTTAAGTAAGCTAGTATCTATTAAAAAATTACTCTCTTTATAAGACATTTCATTTACCGTAAGTACAACGGGTTCACAATCAAATTTTGGCAGAAATTTAACGAATTTAGTAATTCGAAAAGTACTGATACCACCTGCAGGAGGAAAATAAGTTGCAAGCATGATTATTTTTTTCATAGAGTATCTTAATATTTTTATTGAGCGATTACTTTTTAAATGATCTATACATTTTCCTCAGAACGCGATATAGTAATGTTCTATAAATTCTACCATATGGAGCATAATCCCAATATGATTTTTTGGGCAAATTCATAATTTCATCTAATTGATCTTTCGTTAAATCAAATTTCTTTAAAACGTATGCGGTGTCTTCTTTTTGCAATTCTTCGGGATAGGTAGATTTTTTTAATTCTTCTAGCGCCTCTTCTCTTGTCATTTCTCCCGAGCATACTACACTTGATAAGTGAGACCTACGTTTATCATATCCAAATTTTGTGGGTAACCAATATCCCTGAAACCATCTAGTATAGATTGATTCGTAATGTTTTCCACCATAATACCTCCATCCAATTTCCTTTTCTAAAATTGGCATTGCGTCTTTTTTAGAAAAATCTATATAATCAAGTATATTAATAAATTTCTTACTATATGGAGGAAAAAGGAAGTGCATCAGATTTAAATGAGGAAAAGTTTTCAATTTAACCTTACCAAATTGTTTGTGAATATTCTTAATGTATCCCCAATCGAAGTGACCTTGTGACCATTCTGCTGGCAAGTGTGTTTCAGTTTTCACATTATAACCAGTAAGAATATGACCTACATTAATCATCTTAGCAGTTTTAAGCATCGAAACCACAATAGCATGGTCGCTAGGAATTTCAGAATCAGGTGTAGAAGCTTTCAAAAATGCAATTTGAAGATCTCTAAATTCATTCCAATCCAATACAATGGTATGCAAATCGATTTCTAATTTTCTACAAATATTTTCAACATTTTTAATGGCCAACTCAGAATCCCAGCCATTATCGAGGTGTACAGCTAATGGACGTAAGCCTAGCTGTTTAACTTTATATGCCACATATGTACTATCTACCCCACCGCTAACTCCTATTACGCAATCGTAGTCATTATTTTTATTTTGCTCTTTAATTTTAGCTACTATCTCTTCAAGCTTTTTTTCTCCCTCTTCACCTGAAACTACCTTTCTTTGAATTTGTAGATCATGTGTATGACAATGATTACACACTCCTTGTTCATCAAATACAATTGCAGGGTCTGAAGTATCCATCACACATCTTGTACATATTTCGTAAGCTCTTGCCATATTTGTTATTTTGTATTAAATAAAGTTAGTAATTCTTGATATTGCGGATAGGTAATCAATACCGCTCTATGAGGTCCATGAAACACAAAGAAAGCTCCTGCTGCTACCGCACTTGCACCTGCCTCTACGGCCTGTTTTATGTCTTTTAAGCTAGCTATTCCCCCTAGAGCTATTAAAGGTGCTGATATTTCTTTACTCGCTTGTTCGATTATTACTAAATCAGGCCCTAGTAATGTTCCATCTTTGTCAACAGCATTTAACAAAATCTCTCCTGCTCCAGCATCCACTGCATCTCTTATAAAGGTTAACCAATTTGATGAACTGTTTTGATGATTGGAAGATTTAAAAAGTTTAGGTCGTTGTAGCCAATCTTTTTTTACATCAACTGAAACAACAATTGCAGAGCTACCAAAACGATCAACTAAATCTCTTACTAATTGCAGATTTTCAAGAACTGCTGTTTGTAAACAAATTTTCTCTACACCTAATTTAAATATTTTATAGGCCTGATCAATGGTTCGAATGCCACCGCCATAGCATAGTGGCATAAAGCATTCGCCCGCAAATTGTTCAATTAAAGCATAGTTAGGTTCACGCTGCAATTTGCTTGCCTCAATATCCAGCACCATTAACTCATCAACTTCTTTTGTATTAAAAATCCTGATTGCATTAAGTGGGTCTCCAATATATTTAGGATTAGTAAATTTTGTAGTTTTTACAAGACCACCATGTTGGTTTAGTAATAATGCAGGAATTACTCTATGTTTAAGCATTTAAACCGATAAAAAATTTTTTAACAAATCCATTCCAAACCGATGACTTTTTTCGGGATGAAACTGGAAACCATAAATATTATCATTTTGAACTGCGGCAGTAACATCAGATCCGTGGTAAGCAGTTGCAATTACATGATCGCTATTTGCACAAACGGCATGATAAGAATGTACAAAATAATACCTTAACTCTTCTTCTTGCTGAGGAATTAACCCATCAGCTTTATTCACTTTTACAGCATTCCATCCCATATGGGGAACCTTTATGGGGTTTTGTTCATTAGAAACAAATCGCTCCAATTTCCCTGGAATCCAACTAAGTCCAGGTAATATGCCCTCTTCACTCTCATCGAAAAAGAATTGCATGCCCAAACAGATACCCAATATTGGCACCTTATCTTGAAGAACTAATTTATTTAACGCCTCAATCCACCCTCCATCTTTTAATTCTCGCATGCCAACATCGAAAGAACCTACTCCTGGCAGGATGATTTTCTTTGCATTTAATAATTCATCCGGTGTATTTGCTATGATCACTTCACCGCCGAGGCGATTAATCATATTCACAACTGACTTCGTATTACCAAGCGATAGATTTGGTATATATATTTTTGTTTCTTTCATTCTACACTACGCTGCAAAAGTAATCAATTATTTGTTAACCATAATTATTTCAAGTAATCTCTTACCAGTCTGCCCATCACCATATAGATTTAGCTTTTCATCAATTTCCAATCCTATCATTGATTTTAAGGCTGCAACAATATCTGCGGTGCCTGGTGCGGCTAATATATTTACTCCTGCATCTACCAACTCTACCCATTCGGTTTCGTCTCTGAGTGTAATACACGGTTTGCGGTGAAAGAAAGCTTCCTTTTGAACTCCGCCACTATCTGTCATTACTACTGAACATTTTTGCAATAGCCAGTGCATCTCTAAGAAGCCTACAGGGTCTATTATTTTAATGTTCTTATTTAATTGTAATGATGGCATTTTCTTAATTACGCCAGCAGTTCTTGGATGAACAGGTAAAATTATGGTGTGCTCTTTGGCTATTACATTTAATCCATCCAAAATGCGTGTTAATCTACTTAAATCATCCGTATTCTCTGCCCTATGGATAGTACATAAAATAAAACCTTCTGCTATTACTCCGATTGAGGAAGGTCGTTTTGCACTTTTACGATAATATAAAGTCGCGTCGTACATTACATCTCCAACTTGATGAACTTTAGCCGAATCTATGCCCTCAATGTTTAGATTGTGTACAGCAGTATCTGTTGGTGCAAATAATAAATTTGCAGCGTGATCGGTAAGCACCCGATTAATTTCTTCAGGCATACGTCTGTTATATGATCTTAATCCAGCTTCGACATGCGCAATTGGAATATGAAGTTTAACAGCCGCCAGTGTACCTGCTAAGGTAGAATCCGTATCGCCATATACTAAAACCCAATCTGGTTTTTCTCTTATCAATACTGCCTCGATTGCTTCAATCATGCGGCCGGTATTCTGCCCATGCGTTCCGCCACCAATTTTTAACTGATGATCAGGTTTACGAATGTTTAACTCCTCGAAAAATACATCCGACATATTTGCATCAAAATGTTGGCCAGTATGAATTAAGGTTTCACTCACACCTTCTGTTTCTTCAATTACTCTTGATACGACGGCAGCTTTTATAAATTGTGGGCGAGCGCCAATGATTGTGCAAATTTTCATATATAATAATACAATATTTTAGTGGTATAAAATGCTAATCTTACTCAAAAATTCTAAGCTTCTCTCGCTTAAATTTTTCAAACTCATGGTGTTGGATATAACCATTGTATTTGTAAGGGCTTTCATATCCTATACATTTATCTTTATCTAACAATTTAATAACTTTGGCTGGATTACCTGCAATTACACAATATCCATCAGGGAAAGACTTGGTGACCACTGAACCGGCGCCTACAATTGTAAAATCTCCCAATTCAACTTTAGGAAGAATAACACAGTTCATTCCTATCCAACAATATTTTCCAATCCTTACCGTACTTTCTTCGTGTTTAGATGTATCATAAAGATCATGATTACTACTTATAATACCCACATTCGCGGCGAGCTGAGTATAATCTCCAATAAATACTTTTCCCATTCCTTGAATATAGCATCCCGGCATCATCCCAGGAGATGTTTCAATTCCAGCAACCACATTCAGTGGGTATGTGATAATACTTGTAAAGTGTACTTGCCAGTATGCACCTCTATTAAATCCTAAAACCTTTTGAAAAAAAAGATATCTAAAGTTAATAGGAGTTTGGGTATTCCTCGTTTCATATATGCATCGAGTAAATGGGATAAACTTGATAATTCCCCAGTAAATTCCCTTGACTGTTTTTTTTATGAAGCTCATATCGTCGATTTTTGTTTTGAGAGCTGAAATGATCGCACTAAATAAATAAGATAAATTATTGAAAAATTAATGCTATAAAGTTTAACGGTAATAAATATATCTTTATAAATTACTGCCCCAATATATAGGACAAGTAAAGTGGTAGCCAGAATATAAATATGCCATATAAAATCTTCTTTTTGCCTATTAACGATGTAAAAAATAAAACTCAGAGGACTTGATATGAACTTAAAAAAAAACATTAAAAGTAAAATATTTAGAAATTTTCCAGCAGGGGCCCATTGATCCCCAAACAATAAAACAATTACATCATTACCAAAAAAATAGAGCAAAATAAAAGGAAATATCGAAATCATTAACATTTTCTTAAATGTACTCATATACGCTTTCCTACAACTTCCAGTCTCTCTATAATCTTTTGAAGCTCTTTCTTTAAAAACATCAAGAATGGCTCCAGCAAGCAGAGAAATAGGTATATTTAACAAAGTTAGAATAAACGAGAAGTAACCGGATTCTTTAGGATTAAAAGCCCACAAAAAAACAAATACAGGTAATTGAGCACATATAACATTCATCAATTCTGCAGGCAAAATATAGGTAGGAAATTTACTATATTTCTTACCTATTTCCTTAAACCTCATTCGTTTTTCAGCAGTTAACAATAATGTAGGCCTCAAGCTAAAACCTTTAATTCTCTGTCTCAAAAAAAGATTTGAAAAAAGATGACTTAACATTAGGCTCATAGCTAACCAGATAGCTTGTGGCCAAAAAAAGCCTAAAAAGAGTGCAAAAAAGCCGAATAAAAAGCTCCTTAAAATCTTATTAAGTGAGAGTACGGCAAACATTTTTTCTCTTACAAACCAATAATTTAATACTTGAAAAGACCCCAAAAGAAAGGTGGCTAAAGGGATAATCAAGAAAATCAATCGGCTTTTTAGTTCGATTCCAAATACCCAATTTAAAGAAGATAGTGGCGAAAAAATCATGACAAGACTTATTACTCCACAAACAAGAAGATTAATCCAATTGCACAATTGCATTAAGATAATTACCTCTGCATTATTATCTGGCATCATAATAGCGAGTTCGTATTTCCCCGTAGTTAAAATACTCAGAATAGTCACAGATGCAAGAAATCCTGCATATATACCATATTGCTCCGGACCGTATTGTTTTGCAATTAATGGGATAACTAGAAAAGATATAGCTTGCGCCATCGCTGTTCCGGTAAACAACTTTAGAATATTCTTATCATATTCTACCATTTTTAATCCCATCTGTTAATCTTACTCTCCACCGTGATATATTCTTTCAATGATATCTACAACCTTTAACCCCTCAAGTGCATTTGTAGTAATATTTCCTTGGCCATTAATTACATCAACAATATTTTCATAAATATAATGGTGGTTGGCTGCTGAGCCTTTATAGGGACCATAATCATTTGGAGGGTTACTTTCCTTTAGAACTGGCATATCATATCCTTTAATATGGCAATACTCTACTTCATTCATATATTGCCCTCCAACTTTTATAGAGCCATTTTCTGCAATAACCGTAATTGAGCTTTCTAAATTTTTATCCCAAATTGAAGTCGAATAATTTAAGCTACCCATCCCTCCATCTACGAAATCGAAATTTACAAATCCTGAATCTTCAAAATCAGTAGTATTGTTGTGGGTAAAATCGTTTAATCTCGCATTAATATTTTTAATATCACCAAAATACCAATACATCAAATCTATAAAGTGAGAAAATTGGGTAAATAACGTACCGCCATCTAAAGTCTTTGTACCGTGCCATGTACTTGGTTTACCGGTTTTAGGATCAGGTTTATAATAACGATCGTCACGATTCCAGTAACAATTTATCTGCACCATAAAAACCTTACCCAAAATACCTTGTTCCAAAATACCTTTTAACCATTCAGAAGGCGGTGAATATCTATTCTGCATCACACAGAAGACCTGCTTATGTTTATGAAGTGCTTTAAATATTACCCTTTCGCAACCTGCTTTTGTTAAAGCCATTGGCTTTTCTACTACTACGTGGCAGTTTCTATCTAAAGCTTTTAAAGCCTGCTCCTCATGAAAACCATTAGGGGTAGCAATTGAAACCACATCAAACTCTAAATTAGAACTAAGTAGCTCATCAACTGATGAAAATAAAGTAGCCTCAGTATATGCCTCTATGCCCAATTCAGATTTTGGCCTTGTATCGCATAACGCTACCAATTCACAATCTTCATTCCCTTGTATCATACTAGCATGTCTTTTACCAATATGACCGCAGCCAATTACCGCAAACCTTATTTTTTTATTACTTCCCATTATTTAATCCTTTTAACCGCATTACTTTCTAATTTATATTCTTGTTTACTCTCTGTGCAAACCGCAATTCCTTCTGCATTAAATTCTAAACGATGTCCATACTCACTTACCCAACCCAACTGTTTGGCTGGATTACCAACAACTAAGGCAAAGGCCGGTATTGTTTTCGTCACTACAGCTCCAGCTCCAATAAAAGCATATTCTCCGATATCATTGCCACAAACAATAGTCGCATTTGCACCAATGGAAGCGCCTTTACCCACATGCGTTTTTGCATATTGATCTTTACGATTGATCGCACTCCTAGGATTAATTACATTTGTGAATACCATTGATGGCCCTAGAAATACATCATCATCACAAATTACTCCTGTATAAATAGAAACATTATTTTGCACTTTTACATTTTTTCCTAATGTTACACCTGATGAAATTACTACATTTTGACCAATGTTACATTTTTCACCAATTTTACTGTTTGGCATAATATGAGAAAAATGCCAGATACTAGTATCCTCTCCGATGATACAACCTTCGTCAATCACGGCAGTTTCGTGTGCCTTATAATTTTTAGCTTCCATAAAACTCTTTAATCGCATTAATGATATAGTCTTGAACGCTTTCTTTCATTTCGGTATGGATAGGCAAAGATAGTACAGACTGGCACAAAGCAGTTGACACTATAAGATCGCCAATTACTCTGCTTATTCCTTTAAATGCTTCTTGTTCATTTAAAGGAACTGGGTAATAAATCATTGCTGGGATACCCTTGCTTTCTAAAAACTTTTTCAGTTCATCTCTCTTACCATCTTTCACTAACAAAGTATATTGGTGGAATACATGAGTCGATTGAGGATTTCTTACAGGTGTTTGGATGCCATCAAGGTCAGCTAATCCTTTATCGTAATAAGAAGCCGCCGATCCTCTTGCTGTCGAGTATTGATCAAGGTATTTAAGTTTAACACTTAATATACCAGCTTGTAAGGTATCTAACCTAGAGTTTACGCCAATGTATTTATGCACATATTTTTTTACCTGGCCATGGTTAGCCATCATTTGAATTTTGGCACCTAATTCATCATCATTCGTGCAAATAGCTCCTCCATCCCCATAACAACCTAAATTCTTAGATGGGAAAAATGATGTTGTACCAATATGACCAATAGTACCTGCTTTTACTTTCCTTCCATCTGCAAAAGTATATTCGGCGCCAATGGCTTGTGCATTATCTTCAATTACACATAAATTGTGTTCATCGGCTAAAGCCATAATTTCTTCCATGTTTGCGCTCTGCCCAAAAAGATGAACCGGAACCACTACTTTTGTTTTAGCTGTTATGGCGGTTTTAATAAGGTCTGCAGTGATGTTAAAGGTATTTGGATCAACATCAACCATTACCGGCACTAAACCAAGTAAAGCGATTACTTCTGTTGTGGCTACATAAGTAAATGAGGGCACAATTACCTCATCTCCCGGCGTAAGCTCTAAGGCCATTAAGGCAATTTGTAAAGCATCCGTTCCATTAGCGCACGGAATCAAATGTTTAACATTTAAATATTGCGCCAAGCTCATTTTAAACTCGCCTACCTGCGGTCCGTTGATAAATGCAGTAGTATCAATACAGTGTTGTATAGCCGCATCAACTTCATCTTTAATTTTCAAATATTGACCTTTTAGGTCTACCATTTGGATAGCGTCTTCCATATATTAATTTAGAATTTTTTCACTAATCAATTTCCCTATAGCTAATGATGATGTTGCTGCTGGAGAAGGGGCATTCCTCACATGAACGATATTTTCATGCTGCAAAATGTTAAAATCATCAATTAAATTTCCTTTTTTATCGCAGGCTTGTGCCCTAACCCCTGCTCCTCCTTCCATTAAATCATCTTGTTTAATCTCTGGAATTAGTTTTTGTAAAGAGCGTGTAAAAGCAGCTTTAGATAAAGATCGATATATTTCCCCCATTCCAGTCTGTCCATATTTTGCTACAATTTTCCAAAAGCCAGGCCAACTTAAAGTTTGCCCCATATCTTTTAGACTGAAATCAGTAAATTTATAGCCTTCTCTTTTAAAGGCCAAAACCGCATTTGGGCCAGCCTCAATGCCCCCACCAATCATCCTTGTAAAATGCACCCCTAAAAATGGAAATTCTGGATCTGGTACTGGATAAATTAAATGTTTAACCAAACTTTCTTTCTCAGGCTTTAACTTATAATATTCGCCTCTAAAGGGAATGATCCGAAGGTTATTATCGTCTTCTGTTAAAGAAGCAAGACGATCTGAAAATAGACCTCCACAACTTACTATTTTTTTTGTTAGATAAGCATTACCACTGGTCTCCAGTATTATTTCTCCAGTATTTTGGAGTATCTTCGTCACCTCTTCACCAAATATTGCTTCTCCACCTAACTCTCTATATAACTCCAATATCTTGAGTGACATTTTAGGGTAATCAATAATTCCGGTTTGAGGTACATAGATAGCTTCTAAGGCTGCACAATGAGGTTCAATTTCCCTACTTTCTGCTGCAGAAAGTTTTCTTAAACCTTCTAAGCCGTTTTCTATGCCTCTCTGATAAATGTTATGTAAGCCAACTAATTCTTTTTTCTCTGTGGCTACAATTATTTTACCACAAATATCATATGGAATTTCATGTTGCTCAGCAAATTGGATGATAGCTTGATAACCCGAAATACAGTTCTTTGCTTTTAAACTGTCCGGCTTATAATATATACCACTGTGTATGACCCCACTGTTATGACCAGATTGATGTTTAGAAACGCCATCTTCCTTATCTATTATTAAAACTTTAAAATTAGGTTTGGCTATTTTCAATTGATAGGCGGTAGCCAAGCCTACCAAGCCCGCTCCAATTACAATAACATCATATTTTTGAGTTGACATCATTTCTACTATAACCTTCCGTCAACAATATCTCTATCTATAAATGATTTTGTGTCGAAGATAACAGCTCCATTATCCTTGTAAGCCTGAAAGTCTATTGTCAAAAACTCATCATGAGCCACAGCGACTATGATCGCCCTGTAATCTGTACCATTTAATTGATTAATGATTGGCACATTGTATTCATGTTTCACATCAGCTGCATCCGCCCATGGATCATAAATATCTACATCTAAGCCAAATTGCAGTAATTCTTGATAAATGTCAATCACTCTTGTATTTCTAGTATCAGGGCAATTTTCTTTAAAGGTAAAACCTAAAATTAAAGCTTTAGAACCTTTTACCAAATGTCCTTTGCCAATCATCAATTTAATCACCTTGTTAGCTACAAACATCCCCATGTTGTCATTCACTCTTCTTCCAGATAAGATAACTTGCGGATGATAGCCCAGTGATTCTGCTTTATGGGCTAAATAATAAGGATCAACACCAATACAGTGGCCACCCACTAAACCTGGTTTATATTTTAGAAAGTTCCATTTAGTGCCGGCAGCTTCGATCACATCAGTAGTATCGATACCAATGCGATCAAAAATTAAAGCTAACTCGTTAACAAATGAAATGTTCACATCTCTTTGTGCATTTTCGATTGCTTTGGAAGCTTCAGCAACTTTTAAACTTGGTGCCTTATGTGTACCGGCAGTGATAATGCTTCCATATAATTGATCTACAACCTCTGCTATTTCTGGGGTTGAACCAGAAGTCACTTTTTTGATTTTGGTTAAAGTATTTACTTTATCACCTGGATTAATACGTTCAGGAGAATAACCACAATAAAAATCTTGATTATATTTTAATCCACTAAATTTTTCCAAAACAGGAACACAATCTTCTTCAGTACAGCCAGGGTAAACAGTAGACTCGTAAATAACAATGTCACCTTTTGATAAAACCTTACCCAGCATTTCTGAGGCTTTGAGCAAAGGTGTTAGATCTGGTGCCTTAAACTGATCAATAGGTGTAGGTACAGTTACAATAAATACATTGCAATTGGAAATTTCTTGAATTTTAGAACAAAACCTTAAGCCAATGTCATTATTAAATTTTACACTGCTTAATGTTTCTAGGTCTGCTTCTTGTGTACGATCTTCACCTTTAGATAACTCATCTATCCGATCCTGATTAATATCAAATCCGACTACCTCATATTTTTTTGCGAATTCAATGGCTAAAGGTAACCCTACATAACCTAGTCCGATAACTGCTATGGATTTTTTTTTCATTTTAATTTTACTAGCTTTTTAAACCAACCCTGTTCCTTTTCTTGTCCATAATTCCCATACCCATACCCATACCCATCATATTTACCAGAAATATCATTCACCACAATACCCATATTTTTCATTTTATTGGCTTGGTATAAATCCTCTACAATTTTGAGCTGATCTTTTTTAGTTACACCTTGTCTTACCAAATATAAAGTAACATCAGCATAATTTGCCAGCAGTTGGGCATCTGCAATGATACCAACTGGAGGTGCATCTAAAATAATGTAATCAAATTGTTTTTTCAACTCTTCCATTAAAGGGGCTGTATGTTCAGACATAATCGTTTCTGCCGGATTTGGAGGTAATGGTCCAGATGAAATGAAAAACATGTTTTTATTGATGGCTAATGGTTTAATGATGTCAGCAATTTTAATGTCTTCTCTAATGGTATAATTACTAAAACCTATATCATTAGCAATTCCTAATTTTACTGCTAAGCCTGGTTTACGTAGATCCATCTCCATTAACAGTACTTTTTTACCCGCTAAAGCTAAGATATTACCCAGGTTAATGGCTGTAAAAGATTTCCCTTCTCCACTCATGCTAGAGGTTAATAAGATTACTTTTTCATCTACGTTCTTTAGATAGAATGATAGATTTGTACGTAATGCCCTAAACTGTTCGGAAATTGCAGATCGACTTTGATTGGCTACAATCAAATTATCATCACTTAAATTATGACTAATCTCCCCTACAATAGGCACCCTAGTTAATCCACTAACGTCTTCCTTAACTTTTATAGATACATTTAAAACTTCTCTTAAGAAAATTAAACCACTAGGCAAAATTATGCCGGCTAGAAAGCCAAATAAGTAAATTACATTCTTTTTAGGACTAATCGGCACAACACTAGACTTTGGTGGATCTACAATTTTTGCTATAGCCATGTTTGCCGTTTTAGAAATGGCTGTCTCTTCCGCTTTTTGCATTAAGAAAATATACAATTCCTGCTTTATTTGCTGATTTCTAGCCAACTGTAAATAATTTTTTTCAACTGCTGGAACTGAATTTATTTGACCTTCTGCACTGCTCAATTGATTGCGTAACCTATTTCTAGTAACCATAACACTATTTTTAGCACTCTGGATATTACTTAGTATGCCTCTTCTTAAACCTATAATTTGCGTATCAATATTTTGTACAAATGGACTTTCCTCGGTAACTCCCAATAATAGCTTTTCACGCTCTAGGAGCAGCGCGTTATACTGGCTCATCATATTAGAAAAAACTAAATCTTGCGCAATTAATGACGATGGAAATACCCTTTTGTTATTAGCTTCATCTTTCAGATACTCTTCCAATTGATTTAAGATAGAAACTTGGGTCTCTGCAGCTGCCAATTCAGAAGTCAATTGCCCAGTAGTCTGCACCAATAGTTTTCCCTGCTCAGACATATCTGCAAGCTTAAATTTCTGCTTATAGTCTTCTACATTATTTTCTACACCACTTAACTCACCACTAATAACTGCTAATCGTTCCTTGATAAATTTACCAGTACTATCTGCAATGGCATTTTTATCGCTGATGTTAGCTTGGGTATATTTTTTGATGAGCACATTTAAGATGTCCTCACCTTTTTGTGGCACTGGATATTTTAAACCTAAATTGATAATAGAAACTTGCTTATTAACTGGTGCAACTGTGATATTAGCCATCAAAGAAGCAACTCGCGAGTCCAAACTATGTATATCTACTAAATATTCATTATTGCTAAAAGTGAAAATTGGATTTGATATCAATTTTATCTGCCCAATATTATTTAAGGTAAAAATCTCTCCTTCTAGCACTTCTTTTTCGATACCATTGGTAATCACCTTGAATTTGTTGGCACCAAACTTTTCAACCTTAAGCTGAATATCCTGTATAGTATCTAATCTCTTTACAATCTCTAAAATAAATGGTGGATTGTAGATTTCTCTTACTCCAATTTTACCTTTAGCATTGTATACAATATTAAGATTCATTTCTCGAACGACTTGCTCAACCAGAAAACGGCTTTTTAAAATTTCCACTTCATTTTCAACCGAATTATTGTTTCCCATCAAACCACCAAGATCCATTAATCCACTCACTTTACCTGCAGCAGATCCACCTTTGCCTTGATCAATAACTAGAAGTTTTGAATTTATTTGATAAATAGGGGCAGTATATCTAACATATAAAAAAGTCGCTAACAAGCAAATTGGAACACTAACAACAAACCATATCCATTTATCGATAAGTTTGGCTAAAATCTGTTTTAAATCAATACTAATTTCATCGTTATTTCTATTATCACTTGGAATATTGTTGTTGGAAGAATTAATCATGTAAGATATATATTGAATTACTTTAAAACAGAGACAGCTAGAATTAGTACCGAAAGTACTGAGGTAATGATACCAATAGTTTGCAATTGAGGTGCATTGTTGGCAGAAGCTTTTGCTTTATTAGGCTCTACATATACAACGTCATTTTGTTTCAAATAATAAAAAGGACTATTAAAAATTTCTGAAGAATTGAGGTTTAAACGGGCAAATTCTTTTTTGCCATCCTGGTCACGTACAATCAATACATTTTCACGTTTACCGTATATAGTTAAATCTCCTGCCAAACTTAAAGCGTCCAAAATGGTTACTTTTTCGTTCGGCAAGGTATAAGCCGATGGATTATTCACTTCACCCAAGACTGATACTTTAAAATTGGCAAAACGGAGCTGCACATTAGGATCCTTATAGTCTTTTGAGATAACCTTACGAACCAATTCTCTGGCTTCATATGTAGTTAAACCAGCCACTTTAATTTTACCCGCCAAAGCCAATTCAATTTCTCCATTTTTATCTACCAAGAAGGCATTTACTAATTGATTACCCCCAGAAGCTGTATTACTACCAAGCACAGGTGTAGAAGCAGATTGATTAACGACTGCACCACTAGTAGGACTTAAGGTAAAAATATTAATGCTTAAAATGTCATCCGGTTGTATTTTTGGTTCTACAAATGCGACAGCATTTTCAAGCTTAGCTCTGTCAACACCTTGTATATCCTGGAAATAAGCAATATTTTTATTACTTACACAAGAAGAAAACGTAGTAAGTGTTAAAATTAGAAAGGTAAAGAAAACGAAATTTCGTTGGGTATTTTTTTTATTCATAGTTGTTAGAGAGTTACATTAAGCTTCCTATTTATTGAGAGCAAAACGTCGTCAAATTTAAACATTTAATTGTAATTATTTAGCTATACTTAGATTTAGCATGTCAACTTCGACCAAAAGCAAAAATCAAGCCAAACACAATTAAATGAAACAATATTAAGCTAATGACTTTACAGCCATTAATTGTTTGTTTTTAAACTGAAACTGTCCTAATAACTCAAATAAACGTCCTGATTGCACTGCTTCCGTTAACGTTGCTAAATGTTTCTCATGGTGCAAATCTGTACCAGCGAAATCATACAAATTTTCTTTCAATAGTGCTTCAGCTAATAATTTCACTTCTTTACCATAATAACCCAAAATAGAGAGCAAGTTGAGTTGTAGCAAACAACCCTTTTCTTTGAATCTTTTTAAACGACTTTTGTCTTTAAAATAAAAGGTATATCGTTCTGGGTGAGCTAAAATAGGCTGTACACCTTTGATCTGGATATCGAATAAGGTCTGGCTAATATTTGGACTTTCATTGAGGTAAGACATTTCTACCAACAAATATTTGCCTTCAATGGTACATAGGTCATCATCTTTCCCAAAATCTTGATCCAGCATATACTCGGCAGCCGCACCTAACGTTAATTGTACCCCGTCCTTGTCCATTGCCTTTTGCAGCTGTTGTTGGGCCGTAGCAATAGTTTCTTTGGTATTTGGATACAAATCTTTATAAATGTGTGGTGTACATATTAATTTATTAAAACCTAAGTTTTCGAGGGCTTTCACAAACTGCAAGCCGGAAGCCACATCTTGGGCGCCGTCATCAATGGCAGGCAAGATATGAGAATGCATATCTACACTTAACCAAGAGATATCGGTAACCTTATTCTTCTTGTTAAAAAAGTTTAACATAATTTACTAGAGGATTTTGAGCAATAATTTATTCTAATCTATCTTAAAAGTACTGAAAGTTAAGGACTTATTTTTTAAACCCCAACAATTGAACAAAAAAATAACATTAAAATAATAACGCTAAGGTA
This sequence comes from Pedobacter polaris, assembly GCF_005116505.1. GTDB lineage: Bacteria > Bacteroidota > Bacteroidia > Sphingobacteriales > Sphingobacteriaceae > Pedobacter > Pedobacter polaris. Next base: position 1,207,564 of record NZ_SWBR01000001.1, on the reverse strand, counting down.
CTGTTAATCAATTATGTTTGCAATAATAGTCTATTAACCCTAAGTTAAAGTAGATTAACTATGTTTTTGAATAGAAATGTAAAAGAAATGAACTTATTCGAAATAGTTTAAGGTGTTAAATCCCCCATTTTTTAAATGTTCGTCTTTTTTCATTAATTGTAAATCAGCAATCATCATGTCATTCACCAATGCCGCTAAATCATATTTTGGCTGCCAGCCCAATTGGGTTTTCGATTTAGTGGGGTCCCCCAATAATAAGTCCACTTCTGTTGGTCTAAAATATTTAGGATCTACCTTTACCACGGTTGTGCCTAAAAATAATTGAGTAGGATCTAAGCCTAAACTATTTAATAATTCAACATCCAGCCCTACAATTACTCCTTTTTCATTTTCGTCCTTGCCAGAAAATTCAATTTCGATCCCCAATTCAGCAAAACTCATTTTCACAAAATCACGAACGGTAGTGGTAACACCTGTTGCAATTACAAAATCTTCTGCTTTTTCTTGTTGTAAGATTAACCACATGGCTTCTATATAATCTTTGGCATGGCCCCAATCACGTTGGGCAGATAGATTACCTAGATATAAACAACTTTGTAAGCCTAATGCTATTTTACAAGCGGCTCTGGTAATTTTACGTGTTACAAATGTTTCGCCCCTTAGCGGACTTTCGTGATTAAATAAAATGCCATTGCAGGCAAACATACCATAAGCTTCTCGGTAGTTTACTGTAATCCAATACCCATAAATTTTAGCTACGGCATAGGGAGAACGGGGATAAAACGGGGTAGTCTCACTTTGGGGAACAGCTTGAACAAGGCCATACAATTCGGAAGTTGAAGCTTGATAGACCTTTGTTTTTTGAGTTAGTCCTAAAATCCGTACAGCCTCCAATAAGCGTAAAGTTCCAATCCCATCAGCATTAGCTGTATATTCTGGCATTTCGAAACTCACCTGTACATGGCTCATTGCCGCCAAATTGTAAATCTCATCTGGCTGGGTCTCCTGAATGATACGAATTAAATTGGTAGAATCAGTTAAATCTCCATAATGTAACTTGAAACGAACATTACTTTCATGCTGATCTTGATACAAATGATCAATGCGATCTGTATTGAACAAAGAACTACGTCTTTTTATACCATGAACAAAGTAACCCTTTTTCAACAAAAACTCTGCTAAATAGGCACCATCCTGTCCGGTAACTCCAGTAATTAAGGCAACTTTCATCTTATAAATACAGCTTATTTAAGCTTGTAAATGTATGAAATTATTTTTGCGCATGAGGTATTAAAGTTACACTAAGTCTCCGTTTGATATGATTTTTTGTAATATCTTCTTTTAGTCATGAAGCTATATTATAAATTAGCTTACCCTTTGAAATGGTAAGTTGATAAGGCACTACTTAAGAACCCTTAACAGATACTCCCCATAACCACTCTTAACCAAAGGCAATGCAATTTGTTTTAGCTGGTCTCCTGTAATAAATCCCATTCGATAAGCAATCTCTTCTATGCAGCCAATTTTTAAGCCTTGGCGTTCTTCTATAATTTGTACGAATTGACCAGCTTGCATTAAGGAAGTAAATGTGCCGGTATCTAACCAAGCTGTACCCCTACTTAACACGCCAACTTTAAGTTTTCCTTGTTTTAAGTATTCTTTATTTACATCAGTAATTTCGTACTCTCCCCGAGGTGAAGGTTTGATGTTTTTAGCAATTTCTACAACAGAATTATCGTAGAAATAAAGTCCTGGAACAGCATAATCCGATTTTGGATGCTCCGGTTTCTCTTCAATAGAAATTGCTTTTCTATTTTCATCAAATTCTACAACACCATAGCGTTCTGGGTCTGATACCTGATAAGCAAATACAACACCTCCATTAGGATCTGAACTAGCTTGTAGCAGTTTTGCAATTCCATCGCCATGAAAAATATTGTCACCTAAAACCAAAGCTACTTTATCTCTCCCAATAAAATCAGCACCAATTACAAAAGCTTGGGCTAAACCGTTCGGCTCATGTTGAACTGCATAAGAAAATTTACAGCCAATACTTTCTCCATTACCTAATAGCTTTTCAAAGTTTGGTAAATCATGGGGTGTAGAAATAATTAAAATTTCTTTAATTCCTGCCAACATTAAGGTAGACAAGGGGTAATAAATCATTGGTTTGTCGTAAACCGGCATCATTTGTTTACTAGTAGCCAATGTTAATGGGTGCAAACGTGTACCACTACCTCCTGCTAAAATTATACCTTTCATTAGCTATAAATAAGATTTGAAATTATTATTGCAATTTTTGAAGCACTGCTGACAAAAGTAATTTATTTTACTGAATTCTCTAATTCAGTATACCAATCTAACCCATACTTTCTAATTAATGGTTCTTTTAAGAATTGATAAACTGGAACTTTTAATTCTCTGCCGAAAGTACAGGCATCACGGCATATGTGCCATCTGTCGTAATTTAAAACATCAAACTCGGGGTATTTAGTAATTCTAATTGGATAGAGGTGACATGAAATTGGTTTTTTCCAGTCTACTAAGCCTTGCTCGTAAGCCTTTTCAATTGCACATTTAGTTATGCCGTTTTCGAAAGTTACATAGGCGCATTCCTTATTTTTATCTACACAAGGTGTCGTTAAATCACCATCATCATCTAGTACTGAAGTGCCTTGCTCTTCAATTGCCTGAATGCCTTTTGGTGCTAATAAATGTTTGATTTTAGGGTAAATTTCTGCTAAAATTGCTGTTTCTGCTACTTCTAAAGGGGCACCTGCATCACCTTCAATGCAACATATACCTTTACACTTATTCAAATTACAAACAAAGTTTTCGCTTATTACATCCTCATGAACTAAGGCTCCCTGTACTTCTATCATTTATGCGTTATTTGTAAGTGCTGTCTTAACACCAACCTATTTTCCTATAGGATATCTTAATCCCTCTGCAGATTTAATTTCTAATGTAACTGATCCAACCAAAATTTCAACTTCAGCCTTTACCGGAACTCTATTTCCATCATCGGTGATCCAAAGATACAATTTACTGTCCTTTTTAAAAATACGCCCTGGTTTAATAGAAGGACTAAATTTTAAACAGCGAATGTTTCCTAGTTTCGTTTTTATGGTTTCCTTACCTATATAAGCAATCTCTAATTGTGAAATTTCATCTCCTAAAAAATAGTTCAGCTTAAATTCATCACCTATTTTTAATTTAGAAATATCCAAGCTCCTCGAAAAATAATAGGCTGAAACAAGATCGAATGTTTGTGTGGTAGGTGTAGAAAAGGTTCCCCTATTAGCTACTACTTTCTTTGAATCTTGATAAAATCTTGCTTTATCAGTACGTCTATAGCTTGCTTCTCGAATATTTTCTTGATAGAAATAAGGCGTTAAATCAGTTTTATCGATGTACGAATCATAGTGATCTCTAATTTTATAGAAAATATCAAAAGTACCAGAAGTCTGTGCATCTACAACCAACCTATAGGTTGGTTTGTTATCAAACTTTAAATCGCTAGCCATTACTTTTATAGTAGCTTCTGCTGCAGTAATGAACCCGTATTTTAATTTATATTGTAATACTTCTCCTTCTTGAAAGATAGGCTCTTTTTTAAGAGGAAGTTGTTGAGCAATTGTCGGCAGGCCGAATAATGCTAAGATGAATAATAGGATTATCTTTTTCATTTGTGTGTTTTGCTTGTTGTGTGTTGGTGCTAAATTATCAACAGTTTAAAAAAGCACTATTATTGTGCAAACAAAAAGCAATCCAAAATTGTTAGTCCTTCCTTTTGTAAATAGGAACTGTAGAACATGGCTCCCCGTACATGATACTTTTTACTACTGGCGTGAGTAATGCTGTAATTTCTACATAAGCAGAAACTGGAACATCTAAATCAGCACAGCCTTTAATCACTACTCTTTCTCCAGCAAATTCACTTACATTAATCTTAGCTAATGCTTTTGTGTATAATACAGTTTCTAGGGTTTCTAAGCTACCAAATACAATTTCATGAGCAAAAGGCTTCATTTTATTTGCCAAAAGCATATAAGCCCATGTTGGCACAATGGCATCTGCACTGCAAGTGATTGCTACGTTCTTACCAGCATATTGCTCCCAATTGTGTTCTTTAATAAATGTCCTAAAATCTTGCTCTTTTAATATTAAGCCATGAAATAGATTGTCTTTAATATCATACACTAAGCGTTCTCCTTTATGGAAATATTCTTCCAAGTTTAAGGTTACTAACCCACTGCTCGCTACTTTGTTAACAATATTCTCTTGAATTTCCATATCTCTAAAAATAAAAAAACCGTTCCGAGTTACTCGGAACGGTTACAAAATTACGTAAATAAGATTAATAGAATTTCACCCTATTGTCTTTTATATCGCTTTTCTCTTGTAACGCTTGGAAAGCAGCTCCTAGAGAACGTTGGGTAACACCCAAAATCATAGTTTCTTTTTGTTTAAATGTATTGCCAATCGGGGCTGGGTTTGTAAACCCATCTACAGTAAATACATATACACCTTTGTCTCCTTCAACTGGTTTAGATAATTTACCAACTTGTGAGCCAAATACAGCACCTACCACTTTATTCTCTTGCGCTTGGCCCGGAATAATTGGGTTTGAGAATACCATATTTTGAACAGGAGTAACAGTTTTACCAATTTTTTGTGCAACAGCATCAATGCTACTAGTACCTGATAAAGCTTTATTTAACTTCTCAGTTAGCAATTTAGCTTTAACTGCATTCATCACCATTGGTTGAATTTGTTTTTTAACATCTTCTAATGCCAATTGTCCTTTCGGTTGAACCTCTGTTAAATGCGCTACAACGTAACCATTGTCCATTGTATACACTTGAGATAGCACATCGCCTTTTTCTGCTGCATAAGCATCCTTAATTAATGGACGTGGACTGTCTAAGCCTGGTGCAAAACCTTGAGTTGGTGTAACTTTTTCAGCAACGCCAACAGTATAACCATGTTTTTGAGCTAAAGAACTAAAAGTATTACTTTTTACTTCGTTTAAAAATGCAGAAGCTTTTTTATAAGCTACGTCTCTAGTTTTAGAACTTGGAAGTAAGTTTTTCTCTATGTAAGCTAATTTAGCAACTTTAGATGAACCAATTTGCTTGTCAATTTTAAGTACATGAATACCAAATTGTGATTTCACTACCTTTATATCTCCAGTGTTACCATCAAAAGCTGCATTTTCAAATTCTGGAACCATTGCTCCACGTGCAAAAGTACCTAAATCACCACCTTTATCTTTTGAACCATCTACGCTGTATTTTGCTGCTAATTCTGCAATGCTACTTCCATTTTGTATCAATGATTTTAAAGAGTCTGCTAGTTTAAGTGCATTCACTTCACCACCTATTTTACTTGGGTCGATTAAGATATGACTTGCTTTTACCGAGTCTGGAGAGAATCTACTAGCAATAACCTTAATCAACTTGTAAGAATTACCAGAGAATACTGGTCCGTAAAAACTTCCTGCAGGATAATTAAAGATAACTGAATCTACAGCTGGAGCTAATTTTCCCTTAGAGATGTAAGTAAAAGGAACTTTAACATCAGAGTTATTTGCTGCAAACAAAGAATCATTAGGTGTAGTTCTAAAATCTGCTGCTAATTTTTCTATTTGAGCTTTTACAGCTAGCGTGTCAGCAGATGTTGGCTGAATGCTAAAATTAACGTACTCAAAATTTCTAGTCTCAGTTGGATTATCAAAACGTTTTTTATTAGCGTCATAATATGCTTGATAATCAGCATCGGTAATTTTTACATCTTTATCTAAGATTGAACTATAATCTAAACTAACATATTTAAAGTTAGCTAACTTATTACGGTTCATATACTCATCATTAGCTTCTAAAGAAGTTACATAAACGGAATTACGAATAAGATTAGCATATTTTTGTTGCAAAGCTTGTTTTTCAATTTCAGCTTGCAATAAATCCCATTGTTGTTTTAATTTAACATCTTTCGCTTGTGCTTTTAAAGAGGTTAAAACTGCAGCTCTATCTACTTGTCCTGTTTGTTGATTACCAAAGTATTGTACAATAAGTGGACTTGGGTTTTTACCTTGTAAAAGATCAAAAAGCTCATCTCCAGAAACTGTTAAACCTAAACGTGTATATTCTTTATTTAAAAGAATAGCACCAATTTCTGCTTGCCATGCATTATCCATAGCCATAGCTTGCATTTGGGAATTTACATTACCACCATATTGTTGCTTAAATTGCGCAACACTTTGTTCTACTTTTGGATTAAACTCATCGTATTTAATTTCTTCCCCATCTACAGCACCTACCACATTTCTTGAAGAACCGAAAATAGCGGTACCTTGCTGAAGCAGAGGCTCTAAAACAAATAATGCTAATACCACTGCAATACCTCCTACTAGAAAATATCCCATCTTGGTACGCATGAACGTCATTACTCCCATATTATTTCTTATTTTTTATTTTTTTAAGAGGGCGCAAGATACAAATTTGCAATTAATATGGAAACATTAAATTGAATTTGATATCTACCATGAAAATTAAGTAGATAGCGCTTTGAAAATTGTTTATTTATTGTGTTAAATCACCTTTTATTGATGTAGTTCCTGCAGCCTGAATTATTTTATAAGTACTAAAGTCTTGTGGTGCATAGAATTCTGTTCCGGTAATTACATCACCATCCTTAGTTGTAACAGTTCCATAAGGAGAAAAATACATTTTTTTATTTTCGTCCCATGTTAATTCTTCAGTGGTAAAGGTTATTTTATCATTAACCACAACTACGTTCTTTCTAAAGATGGTAATTTTTTCTGTTGTCTTTTGGATGGCATAGTTGGAGGTAATTGTCCCTGTCTTTTTCATAAATTCATCAAAAAACTCAATCTTAACTCCTTTAGGCATTTCATTGTAGATGGCACCAACAGATGGGGTTACTTTATCAAGTACTGGAGCAAAACCTATAGCCTTAACATGAGCAGAGTCACTGTAGGTAACATCTACACCGTACGATCTGTCTTTGCTTAAAGTTATTTTTTTGGAAGAAATTGTGGCTGTATTCTTTAAATCATCATCAGTACAAGATGAATACATTAACAATTGCAGCATTAAGATAAATAAAATGCCAGATTTAAAACCCGACGTTTTCATTAATCGAATTTAAATCTACGGAACCAAGAGCTGTCATTAAGCGTAAAGCCTAAATGGATGTTGATATATTTCTCTTGTAATAACCCATTACTAACCGTTCCTCTTTTACCAAGTTCTGCAGTTAGGTTCATTTTATAAAAGGAGCCTCTAGAGAGTGTAGATAATGGCAACCCTAAACCAAGTGTAATTGCAGTTTGCTTAACATCCTGGTTGCTCATTTGGATATATGATTTATCATAAGAAAATCCTAATCTATAATCTACTCTTTTAAAATAACCATTAATTGCTGTAACATCTGGTGTATACTGACCACCCACTGAAACACCATAAGTATCTTGCAAACCTTGGTTAACGTTATCTATTGTAAGACCAGACCATTTGCCCATTCTATAATCTGCTCCGATTAACCATTTGTTATCTCTTTGCAAGCTAATCCCAAAGTTATGTACCAAAGGTAATTTCAAATTTGTAGGTGCATTTTGAACTAATAATAAAGTATCAAAAGCTTCATCTTCATTACCTTCTGCATCATTAAAGTATTGCGTAACCACTTGGCTCTTTTCAGAGTTTAGTTTAGATGAAGCAGAGCCTGAATATCCAAACACCAATGATGTTTTATTATCTAATCTAATGTCATATTGTGCACCGTAAGAAAAACCAACACCGCCAATGCTATTTTTAGATTGCATACGAGAATTAATTGCTCCAGGCTCGTTAACATATTCTGTAGATCGATTTTCAGAAAGGTTTCCGAATAAATATTCAACATTTGCACCTACTCTAAAATGGTCGCCGAACTGAACACCATAACCTAAATAAGCTTTGGTTAAACCACCTTCGCCCGTATATTTATAATCAACTGTTTTGGTATTGGCAGCTGTTGTACCAATTTTTACAGTGTTCTTAAAATCGTAACCCAATTGTGAATAAGGTAAAATACCAAAACTTAATGCAGATTTAGTTGACAATGGAAATGCAAAAGCAACATGGCTTAAACTAGCATTAAAGCTATTTTCTGTTTGACTACTGTTTTTTAATTCTGTACGACTACCAGTTAAACCAATATCTAATGTGGTTGCGGTAATACCTGCATAAGAAGCAGGGTTTTGCATATTGATATTGTTAAAAAATCCAGGTCTGTATACTGCAGTAGAAATACCACCCATTGCTCTATATTGAGGCAACAATGAGCCTTTGATGTTTCCAACCCCAAATTTAGAGTATGGAGATTGTATAGTAACCTGAGCATTTGCAATAACGCTTGTTAATAATAGGCAAACTGCAAATGTGTATTTTAATTTATTGTACATATTATAATGTAATAACTTCATTTAATCCTTTTAAAACCAAATATGGTTCATGTATAATTTGGGTGGCAAAGATGCTGTTTTTTAATTGTTTGTTCAAAAAATCTGCATCACCGCCTGTAATTATTATTTTTAGGGCCTTGTTTCTATTGTTTTCCAAGGCTATAAAACCTTCAACTTCATTCAAAACTCCTTGTAAAACTCCATTTCTAATGGCATTTTCTGTATTTGTTCCTTCAGGAACATCGTTATCTTTATCCCACTTTACAAGAGGTAATCTTCCAGTATAATGGTTTAGTGCTTCAAAGCGCATGTTAATTCCTAAGCTTATACTTCCTCCAAAGTATTCGTTCTTCGCTGTAAGTACATCATAAGTTATACATGTTCCAGCATCTATCATCAAACAGTTGTTGTTCTGATATAAACAACTTGCGGCTATTACTTTTGCCCATCTATCTAACCCTAAAGTGGCTAATGTTTGATAATTGTTTTTTATTCCTGCTGCAATTTGTGTGGTGAAGGGAATGTAGTTAACTGATTGTTTTAAAAAATTACTCAGTTTTTCGCTATTCTCATTTACACTTGAAACCGTAGCATTTTTTATTTGGTACTTTTCAATTATTTGTGCTAAAATATCCTCGTTTAGCTCTTTTAATCGCTCATAATAAACCAGCTCTTTTTTATTAAAAACTGCTAGTTTACTATTAGTATTCCCTATATCAATTACCAGATTATACATTAACACTGTTAAAGCAAAGCCATAAGCAAACACCAAACTTTACGGCACAAAGCTATTAATCTTTAGCAAGTTTCAAGGTATCAAATTGTTAAAAAAGGTTAAACAAACAAAAAATACTGAATGCTAAGTACTAATACTGCAAATAACGATTCGTAAAACCATCGCTTTTTTGCATTAGAAAAATAGTAGGCTAACAGTACGGCTCCAGGCGGCACGCTCAATAAAAAATGATATACCCTAAAATCTGGCTTGGTGTAAAAACTTATAATTGCAATAATGAACATAAAGAATAGCATCTGAAATGCTTTCCTTGTGCTGATAAAACTTCTGAAAAAGTTCTCTCTTAGCTGTAATGTTGCCAAAATTATAATTACACTTACAGGCATGAGCACTAAATAATCGTTGAAATTTATTTTTAGATTAGATGGGAATTTATTTACCAAAGGCCTCCATATTCTATAAAACTGCGTAATATTATCATTCCAATAATAAAAAACAGCGATAAAGAAAAATATGGTTAAAAAGCCAATGATTCCTGCAATCCATTCTCTCCAACTAAATGAACGATATAGCAATAAACTAAGCCAGAGCATTGCTAATAACACAATAAATGGGAAATAAATTAATGTACCAAGGGCGATGATCATTCCAATATCAAACATGGTCATCATTGCATTTGGTGTTTTACCTATTTTTAAAAATTTATCCATTATCCATATCAGCAAAAAATTACAGATTAATGGTGGACTTAAAATTAAAAACTGAGTAAACAAACTTGCCCCTGTAATGTAAAGTAAGGCTGACAGATAACTAGGTTTTGCTAATAAACCATGGTTATTTACAATTCTATTAAATAGAATAGCTTGTACAAACGTAATCACCGCAGCTAAAAACAAGTTTGCGGTAATAGAAAAAGAGTTTTCTAAAGGTATTTGAACTAGGAGCTTAGCATAGGGCTCTAAAAATTCGAAATTTAATTGATCTGGTAAGTTAATGAAAATGGCAAGGCGCATAAAAATTGTATATGCGGCCAATATGACAAGGTTAACTGGGTTTAAATTTCGAAATTGATTAATCATGCCTTTTTGCTAGGGCAAAGTAAAGAAAATTATCTCTAATTTAACCACACCTGAGTGGGAATGACGTGTAGTATAGAGAAGGGTCGTCATGCTCAGCTTGACTGGGCATCTTAATGCAATTTATCATCTAGTAACTTCTGCACCTTGCAATCGCTTTAAGATTCCCACCTGCGTGGGAAGGACGTTCCGCACTTACTAAGCAATCACTTAGCATATTTTTTCACTACGTCATCGATAATCATTGCAGTTTCATCAGGAAAATTAAATTGATGTTCTTGGGGATTAGCCACAAATTCTTTTAAAATGGGCAGCCAATTTTTATTGCTACCCCAAACAACCGGAAGCCCTAGCTGCTTTAGTGCATAAGCATTACATTGTTGCTCATACTGGAAGCGCATGGGGGCAACAAGTAATTTCTTGCCAAGATACAATGCTTCTGCCGGGCCTTCAAAACCACCACCAGTAAACAAACCCTCACAACTAGCCATGCTAATGTTAAATTTTTCATTATTTACGGGTTCTACAAAAACATTAGCTACCCTGTAACTTGAACGAGTATGTTTAGAGAAAACCTCCCATCTTATGTTAGGAATTTGTTGTAAAACCTTAACCAAGAGCTTATCGTCTATTGCTGGAAGATAAACTGTATAATGACCTAAATTAGTGGGTGTTAGTTTTCTTATTTCACCTCTAATTACAGGTGTATAAATAAAATCATCATATTTTTCGAAGTGAAAACCAACATGATGTGTAGTAGGCGCGTAATGACTTAAAATAAGTTTTCCCCAATCTATTGTTCTTGGGCGGGGGACTTTTTTTGATTTAAAAGACGCTTGATGGCTTAACGAAACACTTTCTAAACCTTGACTTCTACAAGCCCAGGCAGTAACAGGTTCAAAATCGTTAATGATTAGGTTATACTCTTTTAATGGAACTACTTTCATGTCTTTCCTAAATCTAGGAAGGTTCATATTGGCCCAAGTTTTATAATGATCTACTCCACCTTTTTTACCAAATACAAAACTAAAACCATGTAATTGATATTTTATTTCTTGTGTAAGTTTTACATCGGCTTGAGTTCCGGAAATTAGGATATCCAGATCGCCATATTGCTGTAGCAGCGGAACAATTTCTCTTGCTCTGCTGATATGACCATTTCCTGTACCTTGAATAGCATAAAGTATCTTCATCCGCACCTAATATCTGTATTTTTCGTCAGTATTTATAGTTTTAATGGAAACGAAGCTATCATGATTTTATGTTGTGCTCGTTTTGTAATTTATAAAATCATGATGGTTTTATGCTTTAGCCAATTTCTAGTTTAATCTTTTGCAATAAAATATTAATATCAAGTTTACTGTGCAGGTCTTCTCCATCAGAAAGTAATCCTAGCTCAACATCATCCACTTTAAAATCTGCAGGATTGTACTTAACAATCTGCCATTCACCTTTGTGATATTCTAAAGCAGTTAAGCTTTCTACCCAATCGCCACTATTCAAGTAAATTACATTTCCAGCTTCTGTTACCATTTCTCTAATTTCTGGCTGATGAATATGTCCACAAATCACATAGTGATAACCTTTTTCTATTGCCAAATCTGATGCTGTTTGTTCAAATTTATTAATGAATTTAACTGCATCTTTAAATTTAGCTTTTATTTTTTGAGAGAAACTCATCTTTTGTTTCCCAAATAAAGCAAGAGTCCAGTTTACAAAACTGTTGATTAATATTAAACTATCATATCCAATAGCACCCATTTTTGCCAGCCACTTAGAATGCTGCATGGTTACATCAAATATGTCGCCATGAAAAAACCAAGCTTTTTTGCCCTCTAGTTCTAAAACCAATTTATTCTGAAGGTGGAAAGTACCCAGATGCATGTCTGCAAACTTACGCAGTAGCTCATCGTGGTTTCCAGTTAGGTAGTAAACCTGAACTCCTTCTACCACAAACTTCATAATTTTACGCAGAATTTTCATGTGGGTTTCTGGCCAATACCTTTTGCTAAATTGCCATATGTCAATAATATCGCCATTAAGGACAATTGTTTTCGGCTTTATGCTTTTAAGATATTTGAGGAGTTCTTTGGCGTGGCAACCATAAGTGCCCAAGTGAACATCAGAAATTACTACGATTTCGACTTCCCTTTTTTCCATAATTAATCTTCGTCCTCGCCTACAGTTAATTCATAAGGACTAAAGAAGAATGCGATGATGACTACTAAACAAAGTCCTAAAAATAGTTCTGTCATTTGAATTGTTTTATAGCACAAAAATGCAATTAACAGATTAATAAGATGTTAAGTTATTATTATTAAAAGTGGAATATGTAAAATGGAAAGTAATTATGCAATGAGTTCTATTACATTTTAAAGCGTGACAGCAGCATTGGAATTCTATGTAAGGATAATACTAGAATATAAAATTATAAAAAACCGCAGACTAGCAAGATATGCCAATCTGCGGTTATCATTAAATAGGAGTTAAAAACCTAAACCAAGGGTAAACCCTCTAGCTGCTGCTGTAATTGTTGCGCCAGCTGTTGCGGCTCCAGATGTTAAATTAACTGCATATAATTTTTGAACACCTGCAACGGTAAAAATACCATAAGCTAAGCCACTAGTTGAACCTATATCAAAACCATTAGTTGCTTCTACATTTACACCTAGCGCACCAATGTCTACCAAAACACCATTGTTAGGTGGGTCTTGCTTATATAAACGATCTCCCGAAGCATCAATATCAAACAACATGGTTGTTGTTGAACCTGCAAAGTTATTTGTATAAGCTGCACCGCTAACTTGAGCTGTTGTAGAAACAATAGGAAGATCTACAGTAATTGCACCATCGGCAGGGTTAAATCTTAAGTTCTGACCTGTGTTACTTACAATTCTAATTCTATCAACCGTTGGGTTAAAATCAAAACCAAATTGGGCACCAATTAACAATGTTGTAAATGTGGTGGCACCTACTGGTGTAGCTAAACCAGATGAGGCATTAATTGTATACACCCTACTTGTGCTGCCTAAAGCATAAAGCTGACCATTAAGCGGTCTCATATCTATCCCTAAAATAGATTCGCCAGTTGCAATTCCAGTAATTGCTTTTACAACTGGTGTTGGCGTAATGGCTAATGGATTAAAGATCAACAACTCGTTGTTATTAGCTATTGCATAAGCAACTGCCTCAGTAGGGATTGCTAAACCTATTATTGTTTGTGCTAAATTGCCAATTTTTGCTGCTTTACCTGTATTAAGGTCAATTGAGAACAATGCAGATTTATTTGCAACAGACAATGCAGCTAAGGCAACCGTACCATCGGGATTAATGTCGAAACCACCAGCTTCATCAACATCATATCCTAAGGAACCTATTTCAACCAAGGTGCCATTGTTAGGTGGGTCTTGTTTGTGTAATTTATTATTTACAACATCGATATCAAATAAAACAGTTGTTGCCGCACCTGCTTTATTCATGGAGTAAGCAGCCGAAGAAACTTTAGCATTTGTTACGCCATTAATTGCACCATCTTCTATCTGTACAGTTCCTGTTTCAGGATTTAAGCGAAGGTTTTGACCATTTGAAGTTACCAATCTAATTCTATCAACTGTGGGATTAAAATCAAAAGCAACGCTAGTACCATTGATTGCTGGAGTAAAAGGAACAGTTGAAATTGCTCTAGAAGCACCAGTTTTAGGGTTAATAACATATATCCTACTGGTACTGCCAACAGCATACAGTTCACCTGTAGCCGGGCGAAAATCAATTCCCAAAATGGTTTCGTTGGCCTGTAAGCCAGAAATTGTTACTTGGGCAGCGACAGAAGATGGGGCTTTAGCATTTAACGACAGTATTTTGTTGTCATTTGTTAAAGCAAAGAAATTTAAATCCGGCCCTGGAATTAAAGTTTCCTGAGCAGTAGGTACTCTATCTTTTTTACAAGAGCTGATTGAAAGGGTTAGCACAATACCAAATATGGTAGCTAACAAGTTATATTTTTTTAACATGTTTTAAAGTTTTAGTGAAAAATTGATTAAGTTCTGCTTAAGCTTAGTGCTTTGGTGGTCTTTTTGGAAGGCTACTATAGGCTGCGGGCAAATTGAATTTGAATGAATTAAATTTCAGATTGCTTTTATTGGATGCAACCGTGTTTTTAGCTTGAAACTGAAAGACTATGATCGTTGCTAATTTCTCTTGTGCATTAAAGCTCTTTTCAGTACTATCTTTTTCATTTGCCTCACTGAAATGTGTTTTTGCTTTAAATACCAGTGGTATTGCAATAACCATATTTACCGAAAAGCAAATTAGGCATATGAATGTAATGAATAACTTAAAGTAGAGATTTTTCATCAGCTATTAGCGGCTTAATAATCACACTTACGTTATTTTACTCCTAACAGTTTTATTTCTTGATATAAAAACAAAAAAGCCGATCTCAAATGATGAGATCGGCTTTTATATTAATTTATAGTTCTTTTTAACCTACTTTTTTCTTTTTGTTCTCCGTATAAAAACCAAATCCTAAAAACAATACCAAAAGGATTGATCCTGCTAAAGATATTTTTTCTCCAGTATAGTATGATGTTGGTTCGAATTTGAATTCAACAGTATGGTTACCTGCTTCTAATTGGGCTGCCCTTAAAACATAATCAGCTCTAAAATATGGTTTTTGCTTACCATCAATATACATATTCCAGCCTTTATCATAATAAATTTCAGAGAATACAGCAATTACATCTCTTGGTGCGCTGTAAGAATATTCAATATGATCTGGGTGATATTTTTCCATTTTGATGAAAGCAGTTGGGTCAGCGCCTAAACGAGTAGTATCAATTAGCTTTTTATATTGCTCATCAACAATTGCTTCTTGTTTGGGATCGAAACTGTTAATCGCTTTCATTTCTTCGTCTGAGTTTTTAACAAACTGTACACCTTGCACAATCC
Source organism: Pedobacter polaris (assembly GCF_005116505.1). Classification (GTDB taxonomy): domain Bacteria; phylum Bacteroidota; class Bacteroidia; order Sphingobacteriales; family Sphingobacteriaceae; genus Pedobacter; species Pedobacter polaris. The sequence goes on along the minus strand of NZ_SWBR01000001.1, from coordinate 1,192,335 downwards.
ATGCATTGCCTAAGGCTGTTGCATTTCTAGACATTTTAAATGAACCATTTTGAGGATCTTGTGTAATGAAATATTTAGCGTTCAACATGTCTAAAACATCTTGATTTACACTCTTAGAGAATTGATTTGAGATCAACTCATCATATCTCTTCAATTTTGCTGCATGATAACCGCCAATTGTTTTATGGAAAGATGAGGTACTTGCATCACTAAAAGTGTTCACGCTTTGGTCATAAACTCTAAAGTTTGGATCTTTATCTGCCATGATAAAAGTATCTACATCACGGGGCTGGAAGTAATTAGCCAGTGTAGATTTACTTTCAAAGTTTTTGTTATTTAAATAACGACGATCTACTTGCCACATGTCTATCAATACCGCTAATGCCAATAAACCAAATGCCAACTGCATATTCAATTTTTTAGTAATGAATGCCCATACAATGGCAAAACCTATCACAATGAATAAGAAAGAGCGAAATGCGTCTTCACGAGCTATTGATATTCTATCTTTAATTAAGCCATCAATAATTTTTTGTGCCACACCTGCATTGTTACCTGTATTTTGTGTAAGTGCCTGAACAATCTCTAAGTGGTTAGCCGTCTTGAAACTAAAAAACAGTGTAGGAACTACAGCAACCAATAATGCAAATCCGCCAGTAATACCAGCAGACCATGTTAACTTTTTAATTAATACTTTCTGATCAATACTACCTTCTTGCGCCTCTTTAACTGCCAAAAACGCAAGTAGTGGAACCATTAATCCTACAACAGCAAGAATAGATTCTACTGCTCTAAATTTATTATATAATGGGAAATAGTTAAAGAATAAATCTGAAACAAATGGGAAATTTTTGCCGTAAGATAACAGCATAAACAACACGGTTGTAGCTAATATCCACCATTTTAGGCGACTACGTACAATGAATAAACCAAATACAAAAAGGAAACAAACAATTGCTCCGAAATAATATCCTCCAGAAGTACCAGGTTTTTCTCCCCAGTATTGCTGCATGTTTAATTGAGGAGAAGAAGCCAATTGCTGAATAACTCCTATAGTTTGCTGAGGATCGCCAGCAGTTACTTCTGCAACAGCTTTGTACATATTGCTTTCTGGTTTTACCAATTCATCAATGCTAGTTGCGCCACCGTATAAATTAGGAATTAGAAAGGTAAAACTTTCACCAACACCTTGGCTCCAGTTATAGGCATAGTCTTTAGACATGCTTTCTTGCTTACCTGCCGCATTTGTTAAATTAGATTTACCACGATTTGTTTCCGCAGCATATTCAGTGGTGGTCCATAATAAGCTTGCATTTACCATTACGGCAAGTAGTACTGCTGCCGATAAGAAACCAATTGCCTTACCCAAAGCAGGCAATGCTTTTGCTTTATAAGCTTGATAAATTTCAATACCAATAAAGATTAAAATACAAATGAACAGATAATAAGTCATTTGAACGTGGTTTGCTCTAACTTCTAAAGCTAAAAATAACGCTGTTAAACTGGCTCCGAGCCAATACTTACCCCTCAGCGTTAGTATAATACTTGCAATAATTGGTGCGAAGAAGCCAATTGCCAAAGCCTTATTGCTGTGGCCTGTGGCTATTAACACAAAGTTGTATGTTGTAAATGAGAAGGCTATTGCTCCTGCCGCAGCGAGCCAGGGATTTATTTTTAATACAATAAACAAAAAGTAAGAACCAATTAAAAGTAACAAAACTGTTCCTACTGGATTTGGTAATACTCTAGTAATTAAAGCAATACCATAAGTAGCGCCATTATAAGCATATTGTACCCAAATTTGATAGGCCGGCATACCGCCAAACATCTGGTTTGTCCAAAGTGGTCCTTTACCATCTTTGTCTTTATACTCCATTATTTCTTTTTGCATCGCTTTAGACTGTATTACGTCACTTTGAGCGGGTGCTTTTCCCTGCAATACAGGACTGAAGTACACAAAACAAATAACTAAAAATGCTGCAACTATGGCTACGTGGATGCCATTTTTGTTAAACCAATTGTTCATTAGGCTATTTTAAAATTAAACTTAGCCTCAAAAATAGAAAATTGATACAGATTAGGAAGTATTATTTTTTAATACCAAGTATTGAGCGAAGCTTATTAAGCGATTAGCAGCTGAAAACTGTCAACTGAAAACTATTTAACCTCTTCGTATTCTACAAAATCACCAAGTTTATCGGCATTGCCTTTCTTTTCTTTTTTAGGCATGTAATCAATAGATATGGAACCTTCAGGTTTTGTAGATCTTTGTTGTTGTTGCTGCTGCTGAGTGCCTGTTGCTTGGTTTTGCATATTACCGAAAGCTTTTTTAAGCATAACAGGAAATATCATTCGAATTAATACTCGAATAGCCCAAAGAACAAGGATAGCTATGATTATGAAATTTAAAAAGTAACCCATTTTATAAGTTTATTAACACAAATATAGACGAGAGAATTAATTTTTTGTTACTTCTCTAAAATTTAATTGCACTTTAATTACAATACAAGCTAGTTGTTTGTTTCGGAAATTAATAAGTATTTATGGAATTATCTTGTTATCGAGGTTTATTTTTGTCTCTTCATCAAGTTTAGAATTAAATTAATCTTCTTCCACTATTTCACAAACTCTACCAACTTGGCCATCTTCCAAACGCACTTTAATTCCTCTCGAATGGAATGATGATGAGGTTAATAAATCTTTTACTACACCATACGTTACATTTCCACTTCTTTGATCCTTTTTTAAGATGATACCTACTTCTAGACCTGGGTAAATATCTATTCTGTTTTGTCCTTGCATAATTTTGGTTATGGGTTGTGAGTTATAGGTTATGAGAAAGCGTAGCTAACCTTGCCAAAATAAAGGTTAATTTCACAGAATTTTATCAAAGTAGAATTTATTTACTAAATCGTTCTGCAAATACTTTCTCTAGGGCAAACATCTCATCCCGCATACGAGCTGCCATTAAGAAGTCCATATCTTTTGCTGCTTTTTGCATGTCTTTACGCGTTTTTTCAATTGCTTTCTGCATCTCTGGTTTAGTCATATATTGTATAACTGGATCGGCTGCAATGCTAACCTCATCAATTTCTACATAAGCTTTATTACGAGCTTTACTTTCAGAGAAATCTAAAACGGAACTTTGTTCAATAATTTCTTCTCTAGTTTTGCCAACCGTTTTAGGGGTAATGCCATGTTCTAAATTATAGCTAACTTGTTTCTCCCTACGCCTATTGGTCTCATCAATGGTTCTCTCCATAGATTGGGTAATACTATCTGCATACATAATTACCCTACCTCTATCATTACGAGCAGCACGCCCAATAGTTTGGATTAAAGCTCTGTCAGATCTTAAAAAACCTTCTTTGTCTGCATCTAAAATGGCTACTAAACTTACTTCGGGCAAATCTAATCCTTCCCTTAATAAGTTAATCCCCACTAAAACATCAAATTCACCCAAGCGTAATCCTCTTAAAATTTCAACCCTTTCTAAGGTTTTCACTTCAGAGTGAATGTAACGACATTTGATATTTAAACGATCCATGTATTTGGTCAACTCTTCTGCCATACGTTTGGTTAGCGTAGTTACCAAAATCCTATCGCCCAATTTAATGGTCTTGTCAATCTCATCTAATAGATCATCAACCTGATTAATGGCTGGTCTAACTTCTATAACTGGATCTAATAATCCGGTCGGTCTAATTACTTGTTCAATTACTACACCATCTGTTTTTTCTAACTCATAATCTGCCGGGGTTGCGCTCACATAAATAGTTTGTGGTGCTAAACGCTCAAATTCATCAAAGTTTAAAGGGCGATTATCTAATGCAGATGGCAAGCGGAAACCATATTCTACCAATGACATTTTACGCGACCTATCACCACCATACATGGCTCTAATTTGCGGAACAGTTACATGGCTTTCATCAATCACCATCAAATAATCATCTGGAAAATAATCTAACAAACAGAAGGGTCTCATCCCTGCAGAACGTCCATCGAAAAATCTTGAGTAGTTTTCAATTCCAGAACAATAACCTAGTTCCTTCATCATTTCGATATCAAAGTTTACTCTTTCTTCTAATCGTTTTGCTTCTAATAATTGTCTATCATTTAACAATTGATTTTTGCGCAATTCTAATTCTTCCTGAATCCCCCAAATTGATGAATTGAATTTCTCTTTTGGTGTAACGAAAAGATTGGCTGGATAAATAGCCATATCTTCTAGTTTTGCCAATGTTTTCCCTGTTATTGGATCTATTTCAGAAAGTTCTTCAATATCATCTCCAAAAAATGAAATGCGATAAGCATTATCTAAATAAGCTGGAAAAATATCTACCGTATCTCCTTTTACCCTGAAAGTTCCCCTTTTAAAATCGTTAATTGTTCGTGCATATAAAATCTCAACCAAGCTATGCAAAAAAGAGTTTCTGCTAATTCTGGTTCCTACTGAAAAACGGAAAACAGACCGAGAAAAATCTTCGGGATTTCCCATACCATAAATACAAGAGATGGATGAAACTACAATTACATCCCTTCTCCCAGACATTAGAGATGAGGTGGTTCTTAGCCGTAGTTTTTCAATCTCCTCATTTATACTTAAATCTTTTTCGATATAAGTATTTGTGGTTGGCATGTAAGCTTCTGGTTGATAATAATCGTAGTAGGAAACAAAATAGTTAACAGCATTTTCTGGAAAGAACTGTTTAAATTCTCCGTACAGCTGTGCGGCTAAAGTTTTGTTATGACTTAAAATTAGTGTTGGTTTTTGAGTTTGCTCAATTACGTTGGCTACAGTAAATGTTTTGCCAGACCCTGTAACCCCTAGTAAAGTTTGGTAGTTTTCATTTGCATTAACACCTTCAACTAGTTGTTTAATCGCATTTGGTTGATCGCCCGTTGGCTTATACTCTGATACTAATTTGAACTTCATTGTAAGTAAAGATAAGGGTTATAGCTTAAAGCGAAAAGACCAAAGCTTAAAGATTGGACAACAATGATAAATGGGGAAAGGTTTTGAGATGAGCAAAAAGCTTAAGGCAAAATATATTTAACGCAAGGTTATTATCTTTCACCTATAAGGGAGATTGCTTCGCCCTGTGCACAGAGGCTCGCAATGACGATTTAACTAAAAAAACCCGAAGTATTTTATTTCTTCGGGTTCTTATTTTCGATGTTATCAAGTCTAAATACTTGATACCGCTTACTCGATACTATTTAGACTTCTTCTCCAACTGCATTGGGTTTGAACCAACTGATTGGCCACGAGCTGGCCCAGCACCAGTACGCATTTTAAATAACTGAAATTTAGAAGGAGATGCACTTCCGCCCCAAGTGTTATTTGTTTCATTAATATCTGCAGTTTCTCTCATTGGATCTATTTTAATTGAAGCTACTTCTTTATCTTGAACATAGAATTTAGAGGTTTTCAATTCATTTAATCTCCAGATTTGAGCAGGAATCCTGTCTATAGATTTCGTCCCATCTTTAAATGTAAACTCAACAATAATTGGCATCACTAAGCCACCTTTGTTACTGAAATTTAACTCGTAGAAAAATTTGTTGCCATATTTGGTTTTTTCTTCAGCGGTAAACTCTTCCATTGGTAACCTTGCAGGTTGAGTTTGAGGTTTTGCATTTAAGGAAGTATCAATATTTACTAAACCTCTATCATATTTCCAGTAGAAATCTCTAGCTTCTAGGTCTCTATCTGTGTAAAATTTTATACTGCTATTTTCACGGTTTCTGATTTTTGAAATGTCTTCGAATGCATTAACCGCTGGCGGATCTACTCTTGACCCTCCTGGCCTATTGCCAAATCTATTCCCTCCGCCAGCATTTGCTGTAGTTGAAAAATCTGGTTTAGCATACCTCACACTATCTAAAGAGATATCAACAGGGTCGGTTCCATAAAACCAACCTCTCCAAAACCAATCTAAGTCTTCACCACTTGCATCTTCCATTGTTCTAAATAAATCTGCAGGTGTAGGATGTTTAAAAGCCCATCTCCTAGAATATTCTTTGAAAGCGTAGTCAAATAATTCGCGACCCATAATTGTTTCACGAAGTATATTTAAACCTGTGGCAGGTTTTGAATAAGCATTTGGACCGAAGTTTACAATATTTTCTGAGTTAGACATAATTGGCTCTAACTGATCTTTTGGTAATTTCATGTAGGGTACAATGGTATAAGCAGGACCTTTTTTACTAGGAAATTTATTATCCCAAAGCTCCTCTGTTAAATACTCAACAAATGAATTTAAACCTTCATCCATCCAAGTCCATTGACGTTCATCACTATTTACAATCATCGGGAAAAAGTTGTGCCCTACTTCGTGAATTACTACACCCAACATTCCGTTTTTAGTACTTTCACTATAAGTTCCATCCGCATCTGTACGGCCATAATTGAAACAAATCATTGGATATTCCATTCCGTTTGCTGCCTCAACACTTTGTGCAACAGGGTATGGATATGGAATAGTAAAATCTGAATAAGTTTTAATAGTGTGTGCAACTGCACGCGAAGAAAATTTGCTATACAAAGCGTAAGCTTCTTTGCCGTAAAAACTCATACACATTACATTTTTACCTGCAATTGGCTGAGCCATTGCGTCCCAAATGAATTTTCTTGAAGATGTCCATGCGAAATCACGAACATTATTAGCTTGGAAAACCCAAGTTTTTTTGGCTTCAGTTTTTTTAGCTTCAGCAGTTTTTGCTTCTGCTAAAGTTACAATCTCAACAGGTGCGGTAGTGCTTGTTTTAGCCTTATTGTATCTTGCCATTTGTGTAGGCGTTAATACTGCGCTGTAGTTGACACATTCTCCTGTAGAACCCACCATATGATCAGCAGGCACAGTCATTTGAACATTGAAGTTTCCAAAAGTTAAAGCGAATTCTCCTCTTCCAGTAAACTGATGATTTTGCCAGCCTTGAACATCACTATAAACACACAAACGTGGATACCATTGTGCCATTGTAAATAAGTGGTTTCCATCTTCTGGAAAAAACTCATAACCACCACGACCACCCCCTGCAATTCTATCTGTAATTTTGTAGTTCCAATCGATATTGAAGATAAACTGGGTCCCAGATTTTAATGCAGGAATTTCTATGCGCATCATTGTTTTATTCACAGTATAGCTTAGATTTTTCCCTGTTGCATCAGTTATTTTAGTAACATTTATACCATACCCATTATCACCCTGCGAACCAACTTTCATATTATCTACTTGAGTTGTTAATGCCCCACTAGGCATTCTAGAGCTACTTTGGTAGTTTGCATTTTTTAGATTGTTATGCTCATTTTCATCCAATTGAATCCAGATATAAGTCAGCACATCGGGAGAGTTGTTGTAGTAAGTAATAGTCTCACTACCTTTTAGTGTTAGCTTTTTCTCATCAAGTTCGCATTTGATTTTATAATCTGCTCGTTGCTGCCAATACTTTACGCCAGGCGCACCACTTGCGGTACGCTGTTCATTAGGTGTATTTAAAATTGTACCTAGTTGCTCAAACTTATTACCGTGGTTACTACCAGGATTGTTTAAAATATTTTGAGCTAACGCGATTTGCCCTATCAACGTTAAAAGAATGAAACCTTTGTAAAATTTTTTCATTGTATATTTAATTAGTATGGAATTCTTTCTAAAGCCATTTTTAAAGCCAGGCTAAATACTGCTGCTGATAAAAATATGACCCATTCTCTACGTCTAATTCTAAAAAAAGACAGACCTAGCCAGGTAACACATAAAATGATAATCACAAAAACAATTTGACCAACCTCTAAACCTACATTAAAACCGAATAAGCCCCAACCTATATTTTGATCTTTTGCCAACATCATACGAACAGAATTTGCAAAGCCCATTCCGTGGATCAATCCAAATAACAATGCAAGATAGTAATTTGTGTTTACTGCTCTTACTGAAAAATCCTTTTTAAATACATTACTTAGTGCTGTAATAAAGATGGTACAGGGAATTAAGAACTCTACCCATTTGCTTGGAAATCTAATTACATCCAATACACTCAATAATAGGGTAAGTGAATGCCCAATGGTAAATGCAGTAACCAGAATTAGTACCTGTTTAATATTTTTAGCGGTATAAACTGTTACTAGCGCTAGAATAAATAATTGGTGGTCTAGCGCATCTAAACTCACAATATGAGACCAACCCAATTTAAAATAGAACAAAAAATCCTCTAAAGGCATAATGAATATTAAGATTATCCAAATAGCTTGCTAGCTTTGTAAAAGCTAAAATAAATTCTTTTTTAATCATTTAAGTAATTCTATTGCAAATGCAGGCTATATATTCAAAATTGTTACTTGTTTCTTTAATTTTTACTTGTTTTTTACCAGCAACGTCTGTAAAAGAAAGTAAACATCCACTACATGTAAGTACAACTGAGATAAATTTCAATTCAAAAGAAAAAAGTTTAGAGATAAGCTGCAGAATTTTTACAGATGATTTTGAGAATGTGTTGACTAAAAGCTATAATGTAAAAACTGACTTAAATAAACCATCTATGCAAAAAGCAATGGATGAACTAATTAAAAAGTATTTAACTGCTCATTTACAATACAACGTGAATGGGAAAACTGTTAATGCTACGTATGTTGGGTTTGAGAAAGACCAAGAGGCTACAAACGTTTATTTAGAAATAGGAAATATTACCTCCCTCCAAAAATTAAGCATAAACAACACCATTTTATATGACCTGTTTGATGATCAAATGAATATTTTACATGTAGAGAAAGGTGGGATAAGGAAAAGTGTTAGGGCAAATTACCCCTCAAATGCTTTAGTAGTAAATTTTTAATACCAATAAATATTACAAATTGATTCATTAATATACAACTATTAGGAATATATTTAAAAAATCATGCACTTGTTAATATACAACCCTAATGTTACACCTAGAATAAAGTACACCTTCAACTTTATATTTAGAGAAATTCTAATTTGCGACTTTGAATTTACCAGTATTGCAGCTGACTTTATCAAAAGTGAATCTCCAAAGTTTACTTATGCTGATGCACCGTTAGCAGATGAGCTTTTCTTTTATTGTTCACATTTTATAACACAGCATAATATAGAGCCAATTCAAGTAAAAGAAACAACTTTTGGCGACCAGCGGGTTCCTTTTCCTGTAAATAATAGTGCTCTCCCTTTCGAAATTTTTGCTGCTTCATTTTATTTTTTAAGTAGATATGAAGAATACTTACCTTTTGAGGCTGATGAACATGGACGTTACCCTGCAGAGCAAAGTTTACAATATAAACTTAACTTATTAGGAGCCCCTGTTATTGATGGATGGGCAATGATTTTAAAAAATATCCTGCTCAAAAAATATCCTTCACTTACTTTTGGGAAACGAAAATTTAAATTCACACCTACTATCGATGTAGATAGAGCCTACCATTTTCGCTCTAGCGGTTTGGCTAAAAACACTGCAAGAATTTTAAAAGCTGCGGTTAACTTAAATGCAGAAAAGATTTTAAATATTATCAAAACCGGACTTGGACAACCAGATCCTTTTGATACTTATGGTTTTTTAGAAGAAATTCATGAAAAACATAAATTAAGTCCGATTTTCTTTTTCCTTTTAGCCAATCAGGGTCATGAAGAATTTGACCAAAATATTAATCCCGAAGATGAGGCTTTTAAAACATTGATTAGTGAGGTTTCTAAAAAAGCACAAATTGGCATTCACACTTCTTATGCTTCAAATACAGAAACAAAAAAGATTAGTGAAGAAATAAAGACACTAGAACAAATCACGAATAAAAAGATAAATGCATCACGACAGCATTTTTTAAAGTTACATTTACCAAGAACCTATTTAAAACTAATTAAAGCAGGAATTAACCACGACTATTCAATGGGATATGCATCGCAAGTTGGTTTTAGAGCAGGCACTTGCACTCCATTTTTTTGGTACGACTTACAACTAGAAAAGCAATCTCATTTAAAGATTCATCCTTTTGCAGTAATGGAAGTTACTTTGCAACAATACCTAAAATTAAGCCCTAATGAAGCCATACAGAAAATAGACGAACTACTTGCCAGCGTTAAACTGGTTGAAGGAAATTTCTATAGTTTATGGCATAATGAATCTCTCTCTGAAAGTGGAAAATGGAAAGGCTGGAAAGCTGTTTATGAATTTATGTTACAAAATGCTAACTAAAAATCTATTTTTTAATCAAGATAAGTCTATGAATATGTATATTATTTCTTTCCTTGTCTGCTTTAAACTGTAGGGTTAATGTATTTCTAAATTCATCAATATCCAAGTCGCAAATAAACTTTTTAGCTTCAAATTTTTTAGTGGTATTATAAAATGAAATTGCCTTACTAACTTGGGTTTGTCTTTGCCAAAAAACAATATCGGCGCCGTTTGGTGCTGTTTCTACATCTAAATAAAGCTTATATTTTCCTTGCGGAATTTCCTGCAAATCAATCCGTAGGCTACCTCCATTTCTCGCCGTTAGATTGTTGCCATCTACAGTGATATTTCCATTAAAACTAAAATTCATTAGCTGCGGATAAACCATTAAGGTATCTGGTAAAAAAACCTTGCTTAATTTATTTGTGGGCACTACCGATGTTGCAATAGATTTTGGCGCATAATAAAATGCAACAGAAGTATAATCTGCGGGCTTATTATTGTTTTCTGGGCCATGCTCTATGGTATGATTGATGCTTTTTGCAAATGGCATTTTATCAGAAAGAAATAATCTGTATCCACCGGTGCGGCTAAATGGCAATGAATAATCTAAAGAACCATGTAAAGGCAAACTCATTTTCCTATCCCACCTATCTAAGAGTGCGTACCAACCACCATTAAAATAATCTTCAGAACCTGTGCCATGCACTGTCGTTTGTCCATCAATAGCAGTGTAATCATCACCTTCAAAAAATAAAGTCATACCAGGTGTTAAGCCTTGGGCTTGTAATATGGTACCTACATAATGGCCACTACCATTACCTTGTAAAAAAGTATGCGGTTTACCTATCGGAGCTTGCAGGTCTTTGTTCCAATAGGCATAAAATTTACCTTCTGTTTTAGGGTTTCTTACCTGTGGCAAATAATAAATCCTACCAGAAACTTGAAGCGGTTCATTTTTTCCACCAGCTGTTCTATATATCATCTCTATTTTCGCCGCCTTATCAAATGGCATTGGGAAATAACAATAATTTATATTTTCTTTTGTGCCATGTATTAAACTTTGCATTGATATTTTACCAAAAGCATAACCAAAAAAGTCTGTTATGGGCAAATAGATTGCCGGTTCTACTTCATTATCCCACGTTATTTTAATATCAATTTGTTTAGTTAGGCTTTCATATTGTTTGGCATTGTCTAATTCAAAACCAACAATCCTTCCTCCCTTTAAAATGGAAGAAAGTAATATGGTTTGGCCTGCATTAATGGTCTTAGCAATAGAAAGCTTTTGGACATTTTTATCTTTACTTATTTTTTCGTTTTTGATGTCATTCCAAGAACTGGCAACTTTAGCCAATGTTTCTCTTTCTTCTTTTGTTAAATTTCCATTAAATGTTTTTCCAACACTACCTGCGGAGAGATTGCTATACTGGATTTGATAAAACTCCAATTTCTTGCCTCTAAAAACCACTTTGCACCCATTTTTGTAAGGGATAGGGAAATAACAAAAATAACCTCCAACTTGATTGCCACAGAGTGGAAGATTAAAAGGATACACTTTACCAGAAAAGAGGTCAGAGAATTTGATCGTATAGGATGGCTTTTCACTACCATCAAAATAAAAATCTATGCTATCATTGGTTGGGGTTGGGGTCCAAATCCTATTGATTACACCTGCGCCACTTGCTTCAAAAATAACCAGACTGCTATCTGGATTTTTTCGCAAAAAAGAATATTTCCCACTAAAACCATCATCATTGTTGCCTGTTGTATCATAAGATGAAAACTGCCTAATTTTAGCAGTTGTGTATTTTGGCAAATCAGCTATAGTTAACATTTTTTCTAATTCAGAATTGATACTTACTTGCTTAATTTGAGCTTTAACGATACTGGTACTTGCATAAAGCAACATCATCGCAATCATGAAAACAACTTTTTTACCCTTAAGATTTTTCATACACTAGTGGAGACAAGAATAAATATTTGGTTAATTTTAGGCTTACTAATACGATTTAGTAAGATAAAAACTAAGATATAACTATTTTGCTTTAAAAAATAGCCTGATAAATGTTAATTTTATACAAATAGTCAGCCCATGATTTTCGACCTAAGTAAAACCAATACTATCGCTAATACTTTCATTGCCGAAATGAGGGATGAAAATATCCAAAAGGATTCGATGCGGTTTCGTAAAAATCTGCAACGATTGGGAGAATTTTTTGCTTATGAAATCAGTAAAACTTTAACTTATACTGAAATTGAAACGCAAACGCCATTGGGTATTGCCAAGAGTATGGTTTTAAAACAGCAACCTGTTTTAGCTACCATTTTAAGGGCGGGGCTACCTATGCAAGATGGCTTACTAAAGGTTTTTGACCGTGCAGATTGTGCTTTTATTACTGCTTATCGTAAAACGAAAAAGAATGGAGATTTCGTTATCCAAATAGAGCACATTTCTGCTCCAGATTTAGAAGGTAAAACTGTAATTTTGGCAGATCCAATGTTAGCTACAGGCTTAAGCATGGTACTTTGCGCTAAGGAATTAATCAATCGTTACAAAATCAAAAAGCTACATGTTGTTGCAGCAATTGCAAGTACTGAAGGAGTAAAACATGTTAGAGCTAACTTACCCAAAGCAGATTTATGGTTGGGCGCCATAGATGATGAAATGACTAGCAAGTCCTACATCGTTCCTGGTTTAGGTGATGCTGGAGATTTAGCTTTTGGGATTAAGGCATAAATCATGAATATTCTTTTTGTTTGTAGTAGAAACAAGTGGCGAAGTGCGACGGCTGAAACCATTTATCAAAATCATCCATTACATCAAGTAAAATCAGCTGGGACATCACCTTCTGCAAGAATAAAAATCAATTCAAAACTAATTAGTTGGGCAGATTTAATATTTGTAATGGAGAAAAGGCATAAGCAAATATTAGCAGAGAATTTTAGTGATTATTTGGCCGAAAAAGAAGTGATTATTTTAAATATACTGGATGACTATCAATATATGGATGAGGAACTCGTTTTAGAAATCGAAACAAAAGTTACCGCTTATTTCTAAATAACGGCTTACCTTTGCCATTATTAAACTTTAATATTTTGCAGCAATACAAACATATCTTCTTTGATCTTGACCACACCATTTGGGATTTTGACCGCAATGCCCAAGAAACCTTATTAGAACTTTATGAAGTATACCAATTAAAAGCTTTGGGATTAAAGTCGACTGATTTTATTGAACTTTATACTGAGAATAATCATCGCCTTTGGCAACAATATCATTTAGGAGAAATTACCAAAGAAAAATTAAGAGAAGAACGTTTTAGAAAAACATTTTTAGAATTAGGTATCAAACCAGAACATGTTCCACAGCAATTTGAAGATGACTATGTGAAGATTAGTCCTACTAAAACTAATTTATTTGCTGGTGCAGAGAGGGTTTTAGCCTATTTACAAAAGAAGTATCAACTACATATTATATCTAACGGATTTAAGGAAACTACGCTAACCAAGATGAATCTTTCTGGGTTAAATCCTTATTTTACCAATGTTATTATCTCTGAAGATGTTGGTGTAAACAAACCTAATAAAAGAATTTTCGAGCATGCTTTAGAAAAAGCCATCGCAACAAAAGAAGAAAGTATTATGATTGGCGATAGCCTTGAAGCCGATATTCGTGGTGCCCAAGATTTTGGAATGAAGGCCATTTTTTTTAACCCTTTAAATGTAGAGAAACCAGCAGATATAGAATGGCAAATTTTACATTTGGAAGAGTTGCTCAATCATTTCTAAATAGAATAAAGTTTAACTTTATAGAATGAATATAGCCAAAGTGCACCAATCTATTCTAAAAGTGGTAAATGCATACCAAACAAAATTATCCACCAAAGGTGAAGAGGATTTTGTACTTACTCCGCCAATTGGGGGTTGGAGTTATAGTGAAGTTTACTCACATATCTTCGATTCGAGTTTACTTTCCTTAATGGCATTAAACAATTGTATTAAAGGTGAGGGAGAAATTAAACCAACTCACTTTGGCACCAAGGCTGTTTTATTTTTCGGGGCACTACCTCCAGGAAAAAAATATATTGTACCAAAACGACTTGCAGAAAGAGTAAAAAAGATTAACTTAATGGCTGCTCAGCAATTTATAGTAGATTTTGAATTACAATTGTTAAAACTCTACCCATTAGTAAATAATGCAAATCCTAAAATAAAAGTCAAACATCCGAGGTTAGGTTATTTGAATGCAAAGCAATGGTTGAGATTTATTGAAGTGCATCTTAACCACCACCTGAAGCAATTGAAGCGCATCGAAAATAGCTTTCAATTACACCAGTAAATCTATCATATTTTAAGAAATAGGCCATGAAAAGGATCTTATATATTTTATTTGCAATAGGTATGGTTGCTTGTAACACTAAAAAACAAGAACCAGCACAAAATTATACTGCAACGCCAAATGGATTAGCCGATTTGCAAAAACCAGCTGTTACTTCAACAGGTGCCGTACCTGTAAATCAAAGTAATTTACTTTTAAACCCTAAACACGGCGAACCAGGACATGATTGCAGTATTGCTGTAGGTGCTCCATTAAAAGCTGGCACAAAAGCAAATACAGCGCCTGCAGTTACAACACCAACTGTTACGCAAGTTGTATCGCCACAGCCTACAGCTGCTGTAACAAGCACCCCTCAATCAACCGCTGGTACAGTAGATTCAAAAGGCCAAAAATTAAATCCCGCACATGGACAACCAAACCATAGATGCGATATTGCAGTTGGCGCTCCATTAAATTCAAAGCCTGCTCAAGCTTCAGTTAAACCACAAGTCACCGTTTCACAACCTACCGCAACTGCTACCCCCCAAGCTCCTGTTTTAAATGAAAAAGGTCAAAAGCTTAACCCTGCACATGGACAACCTGGACATAAATGTGCAGTTGCAGTTGGTGCTCCATTAACATAATATGACCGTTTTTATTTTTGCATCTTTGTACTAATGAAATTACCCATTCTGAAAGGTTTTGATGAAGAAGCATTTAACAAGTATTTAAAAAATACAGGTTGGTTAATGTTTGGTCGTATTGGTAGCATGGCCATTAAAATGTTAACTAGCATTCAGGTTGCTAACTTTCTATTACCAAATAACAATGGGCTTTTTAATACCTCTACTTCATATATCTATTTATTTGCAGCATTAGCTAGTTTAGGATTAGATAGTTTCATTGTAAAAGAGCTTCACCAATTTCCTAAAAAAAGAGATACCATTTTAGGAACTTCATTTATCTTAAAAACTTCAGCTGGATTGCTTTGCCTTCCTTTGATTTACCTGAGTTGGCTATTTTTTCCGCTGTCAGATATTCCATATCTTTTTATCCTTATCCTTTCTTTTACAGGAATTTTTCAATCTTTAACAATCATCGACTCTTATTTCCAATCTGAAGTAAAGTCAAAGTATATCATGCAAGTTCAGATTGTTAGCAATATATTGTCGGCAGGCATTAAGCTTTTACTGAT
The DNA here is from genome assembly GCF_005116505.1 of Pedobacter polaris. Classification (GTDB taxonomy): domain Bacteria; phylum Bacteroidota; class Bacteroidia; order Sphingobacteriales; family Sphingobacteriaceae; genus Pedobacter; species Pedobacter polaris. The sequence goes on along the minus strand of NZ_SWBR01000001.1, from coordinate 1,176,640 downwards.
TTTCTTTTTCAAAGCAGAGCTGATTTATTTTATTTATGCCTATGTCTTCGATATTTTACTAGTTTCAATTGGTTATTTAGCCGTTTATAGCAAGCGGGGCTTAAGTATCTTTAAATGGAATTATGATAAAGAACTAGCAAAAAAACTCTTGAATTTATCTTGGCCACTTATCATTTCTGGAATCATGGTTTCTGTATACATGAAAATAGATGTTATTATGCTTAAGGAGATTTTAGGTGAAGAAGGAGCGGCAGCTTCAGGATCTTACGCAACTGTTGTAATGTTTAGTGAGGCTTTAAACTTTGTTCCGGTAGTCATTGTAAGCTCACTCTTTCCGGCAATCTTAAATGCCCGTAGAGATGATCCAGAGCGTTACAAAAAAAGGCTTCAAAATCTTTTCGATTTAATGGTTTGGTTAAGTTTGACATTTGCAATATTCATCAGCCTTGCATCACCTATAATTTATAAATTCTTTAAGCCAGAATTTGCTTCAGCAGCACCTGTTTTGGCTGTTCATGTTTGGGGGAGTTTATTCGTATTTCTAGGTGTGGCAAGTAGCCAGTTTTTAATTACCGAGGGTTATAGTAAACTAACCTTTACACGTACTGGTTTTGGAGCGATAATAAACATTGCATTAAACTTTCTTTTAATTCCAAAAATGGGAATGATGGGTACAGCAATCGCAACTGTAATTGCCTATTTTTCAGCTACATTTTTAATTCTCTTCATCCCTAAAACCAGACCACAGGGAATAATGATGTTAAAATCACTATTTTTGGTCTCCGCATTTCAAAAAATTTTTAAACGTTGAGTAAACTAAAAGCATTAGCTACATTAATTGGCAAGCCAAAAAGGCTTAGCGCATTATTATCTTATGGCCACAAAGGTTATCTATCTACTATTGGTTGGTTCACTGCATTTGATACCCATCAAGCAGTAGATGAATCTGGAAATCCTTTACCATGGGTTACCTATTCCTTTATCGATTTTATTAAAACCCGATTAACCAAAGACCTTTCCATCTTTGAATATGGTTCGGGAAATTCAACCTTGTTTTATGCCAAAAGAGTTAAAAGAGTAGTCTCTGTTGAACATGACGAAGCTTGGTTTAACAAAATTGTAAAGGAAAAAGCAGCTAATGCCGAAATGATATTTACTCATTTAGAAAAAGGTGGTGAATACAGCAAAAAAGCATTATTGTTAGGTGAGAAATTCGATTTGATTATTGTTGATGGCAGAGATCGAGTGAACTGTTGTAAAAATAGTATTGATGCCTTATCGGAAAATGGTGTTTTAGTATTAGATGATTCTGAAAGAGAAATTTATCAGGAAGCCAGAACATTTTTAACTGAAAAAGGGTTTAAAGAATTACCCTTTACAGGAATTTCGCCAGGCTTGTTTTACAACAAAGCAACTTCTATATTTTATAAGGCGGATAATTGTTTAGGAATCTAACTCTATCAATATGCAAAATCTTGCTCCAATTGCTTTATTCGTTTACAATCGCCCGCAACATACTGAGCGTACGGTTAAGTTTTTAAAACAAAACGAGTTAGCAGCTGAAAGCCGTCTATTTATTTTTTCTGATGGGGCAAAAACTACTGCAGATGAAGACAAAGTGAAAGAAGTTAGGGATTTCATTAAAAAAACCGAAGGCTTTAAATCTATAGAGATTATAGAAAGTAAAACCAACTTAGGCCTTGCTAATTCTGTAATTTCTGGCGTATCTCGTTTAACAAAAGAATATGGTCAAGTTATTGTTTTTGAAGATGATTTAATTTCTTCTCCATTTACTTTAACCTATTTTAACGAAGCTTTAAATCGTTACCGCAACGAAGAAAAAGTTATGCATATTGGTGCTTATATGTATGTTTTGAGCGATAAAAATTTACCTGAAAGCTTCTTTTACAGAGCAGCAACAAGTTGGGGCTGGGCAACTTGGGAGAGGGCCTGGGAAAATTTCGAACCGAACATTAATACTTTAATGAAGCAGTTCGATGCCAAAAAGAGAAGTGCCTTCTCTATCGATAAATCGATGAACTTCTGGAAACAGATGCAAGATTTTAAAAAAGGTAAAAACAATTCTTGGGCAATTAGGTGGTATGCTTCTATCTTCTTAAAAGGCGGATTAACTCTAAATCCATCACAATCTTTAGTTAATAATATTGGTCACGATGGAACTGGTGTTCACTCCGGAATGAATGATATTTATAACGTGATTATCAACCCTAAGCCTATCAAAGAATTTCCAACCTTGTTGGAAGAAAATACAGCTGCATATACCGCTATTAAAATATTTTTGCAAAATAGAAAAGGTTCTATGGTGAACCGGATTAAACGTTTTGTAAAAGAAAAACTACATCAGTACTTCTCTAAATAGCTTTAAAAATTTCTTGTTTAATATTTGTACTTTGCATTATAAATAGGCAATAATGAGATCAATTTTATCAATTCTATTATTTATTAGCTTTTCTGCTTTTACACAAACACCACCAAAAAAATATGGTGCTGTTCCAACCCAGAGACAACTTGCTTGGCATGATATAGAAAGTTACGGGCTTGTTCATTTTACACCAACCACTTTCGAAAATAAAGAATGGGGATATGGTGATGCAGATCCTAAAACATTTAACCCGAATAATTTTGATGCTGAACAAATTATAAAAGCAGCAAAAGCTGGGGGTTTGAAAGGAATTATTTTAGTTGCTAAACATCATGATGGTTTCGCCCTATGGCCAACAAAAACTACAGCTTATAACATTAGCAAAAGTCCTTTTAGAAGCGGGAAAGGAGATTTGGTTAAAGAAATGGAATTAGCCGCCCGCAAACATGGATTAAAATTTGGTATTTATTGCTCTCCTTGGGATAGAAATAATGCTAAATACGGTACAAGTGAATATCTGAAAATTTATCAAGCGCAGCTTAAAGAATTATACAGCAATTACGGCGAACTTTTTATGAGTTGGCACGATGGGGCAAACGGTGGTGATGGTTTTTATGGCGGTGCAAAAGAGAAAAGAAGCATTGACAATACAACTTATTACGACTGGAAAAACACTTGGAAAATTACTAGAGAGATGCAGCCAATGGCAAACATATTTAGCGATGTTGGCTTAGATGTGCGTTGGGTTGGTAATGAATATGGGTTTGCAGCAGATACAAGTTGGGCAACTTTTACACCAATGCCACCAAAAGGTGTAAGTGTTGCGGTTCCTGGTCAAGCTAATTATCCGGAAAGCCCAGCCGGGATAAAAAATGGTAAATTCTGGATGCCTGCAGAATGTGATGTACCATTAAGGAAGGGCTGGTTTTTTCATGCTGATGAAAAACCAAAAAGCGTAAGCTCGTTGGTAGATTTATATTTTAAAAGTGTAGGCAGAGGAGCTGCCTTAGATTTAGGCCTTGCTCCCGATACAAGAGGTCTGTTACACGAAGATGATGTTGCTAACCTAAAAGAATTTGGAGATATTATTAAAAAAACCTTTTCAGAAAACTTGCTAAAAGATGCTGACCTCTCAGCGAGCAATACTCGAGGAAAAGTGTATAATGTAAATTTATTAAAGGATCGCAATAAGAAAACTTATTGGGCAACTACAGATCAAACTCATCAAGCAGAGCTTATTGTAGATTTTAAAAGAAATGTGACTTTTGATGTGATTAGCTTACAAGAATACATCCCATTGGGACAGAGAATTGATAGCTTTATCATTGAAATTTTTGAAAATAATACCTGGAAAAAAGTTTATGCTGGAGCAAGTATTGGTGCAAAAAGATTAGTTAGGTTAAGTAATCCAGTAAATACACATAAAATGCGTGTAAAGCTTAAAGCTCCTGTGGCAATAGCTTTATGTGAATTTGGAGTTTATAAACTAGAGTGAACTAACGTAAAAAGAAACCTATTTTTTTGCTTCCTTCAGCTTTAATCGTTTGAATTTATTGCCATGTTCTTTAAATTTTCTTAGCTGTTAAGATAATATAAGGAGATAAATTTTTACTCTCAAAAGGAATAATTTTAGTGAACACTTTTCCTGTTAGCCAAACAAATTTCTTGAATAATCTTACTCCTATTGATTTTTGTTTTTCATTCTCTAACCAAACACTAAACTTGCCAAAATAGCTTGCTTTTACTTCTTTTAACCCTGCTTTTTCGCAAATAGAAGCAAGTAAAACAGGATTCATGCTATCAATATTATGTTTATTGTAATTTTCCTTGTCGAATTTTTTCTGAAACCAACCATTCACTGCAGTAAAATTAGGAAGGGTAATAAATAAGGTTCCGCCAGATTTTACTAAGGCAATATGGCGTTTAATGATATCTTCTGTATCTAAAAAATGTTCAATCAAACCACAAGAAAGTACCAAATCATATTGTGTTGGAGTTTCATAGTTAAACAAATCAGCCTCAATAACCTCAATATCGTTTTCGGCTAAACCATTTGTTTTTAACAATTGATGGGTAATGGGTGGATGAACAAAATAATCTAAAAGCGTAACATCTAGTTTCAGGTATTTCTTTAAGAACACTGCATAATAACCTGGGAAACCTCCCAATTCAATTGCTGTTTTTACATTATTCTCGCTCACAATATCCGCCAGTTGGCGATGAAATGTATAGTTCTCTGGTATAACGACTGATAAATCAGTTTTACTTTCCCAATATTTTACCCAAAAATTTCTGTCGGTTAAAAGGTTCTCCATATGTTTAACAAAGAAACATAAAGTATAATGAATATTAAAATTGTTATAGTGTTAGATTGTTCAATTGTTAATTTAACAAATATTAACAATTTAGTTTTCTTGAATTAAATGTATTTTTGGTTGATTTGAAAGTTGTACACTTAAATACCTATGATGGAAATGGCGGCGCAGGAAGAGCATGCCTTCGTTTAAGCGATTCGCTGAATGCAAACGGGATAGATTCTAGGGTTTTAGCTTACTATAAATTCGGTCAAAACCCAAAAATCACTAATTTAAGCACAAGTCTTTTTGCTAAATTAAAAGCTATTTTCAATATTATTGCAGAACGATATCTTGCTAAAATATTTGTAAAAGCTGTTAAAACTCCCTTCTCTTTGCAGTGGTTTGGTAAATCTTTAATTCATATAAAAGAATTAAAAGAAGCTGATATCATTCATTTACATTGGATTAATCATGGCTTTTTATCACCAAAGTTTTTAGCTGAGTTAGATTTATTAGACAAGCCAATAGTATGGACTTTTCATGACAGCAATGCTTTTACAGGCGGTTGCCATGTGCGCTACAGTTGCGAACATTTTCATCAGCAATGTGGTAATTGTCCATTGCTAAAGTTTGATGGGCCAAATGACATCTCTCATAAAAACTGGCTTCGCAAACAAAAAGCATATTCAGAATTAAATTTCCACGTTGTGGCGCCGAGTAATTGGATGGCAAAATCTGTAAAGGAAAGCAGCTTGTTGGGAATGAGAAGCGTAGCTGTAATACCCAATACAATTGAAATTGAAATTTTTAAACCTTATGTAAAGGCAGAAGCTAAAAAAATATTAAAAATACCAGCGCATCATTTTGTAATTATGAGTGGGTTTATGCCATCAAAAAACGACAAGCATAAAGGAACTCAATATTTAATTGAGGCGTTAAATGAATTGGCATCTAGACCTGAAATTCCAAAAGAGCAAATTGAGTTGGTAATTTTTGGCAACAAAGACACCAAGGATATGCCCGAATTTCCTTTTAAGACAACTTTTTTAGGAACGATAAATAAAGATGATCATCTTGCCAAATGTTATGCTGCCGCTGATGTTTTTGTTCTACCCTCTCTTGAAGACAATTTGCCAAATACAGTAATGGAAAGCCTAGCCTGTGCAACACCAGTGGTGGCATTTAAAACAGGCGGGATACCAGATATGGTAAAACACTTAGCAAATGGTTACTTAGCCGATTATAAATCATCATCGGATTTAGCAGATGGCATTGAATGGCTATTTTTGCATGAAGATGCAGAAAGTATACAGAAAGAAGCCAGAAGAACTATTTTAAATCAGTTTGCACCAACGGTTATTGCCAACAAACATGAAGAACTATACCAAACCCTAATTAACGCTTTGCCCCAATGACAATAAATCCAAAACTTAGCGTAATTACCATAGTATATAACAATGCAAAAGACATTGAGCGCACTATGCTTTCGGTATTAAATCAAACTTATACTAATATTGAATATATAATAATTGATGGCGCCTCAAATGATGGGACAGTAGCTATTATTGATAAGTATAAAGATCGTTTAGCCATATTCGTTTCAGAACAAGATAGAGGAATTTACGATGCCATGAACAAGGGTTTAGCCTTAGCTACAGGTGACTATGTACTGTTTATGAATTCTGGGGATGAAATTTATGCTACAGAAACAGTTACAGATGTTTTTGCATCTGCGCCATCGGGCGATATTTATTATGGTGAAACTGAAATGTACGACGAAAATTGGAAAAGCTTAGGGCAAAGAAGACATAGGGCTCCAGAGCATTTTGATTGGCATAGTTTCAAATTCGGAATGAATGTAAGTCACCAAGCTATTTACATTAAAAGAAGTTTAACCGAGCCTTTTGATTTACGTTATAAGTATAGCTCAGATATTGATTGGATAATTAAAGCAGCTAAAAATTCATCTAACGTGGTAAACACGCACATGTACGTAGCCAAATATCTAGTAGGTGGGATGTCTAAGAAAAAGCATTTGGCAAGTTTAACAGAACGCTTTAAAATACTTAGTCACTATTATGGTGTTATTCCAAATGTAATTAACCATGTATTTATTGCTTTAAATTTAGCCCAATACTTTATCCGGTATAGAAGAACGAATGATTAGAAGCCTGTCTGTTCTTCAACGTCATTCGAACTCGATTCTTACTCGGGTGAGAACCCCGAAGGGTTAAGCAAAGCTAAATCTGATTGTTTTTAGCACAAGCCAAAGTTTTGGTAGTGAGGAATAGGTTAGAGATATCTCCTCACTTCGCTTCGTTCGATATGACGAAAAAGACAAGGATCCTCCTTTAAATTCAAATTTCTAAAAACAATAATTCCCCATAGCTGTCTTTAATTTATCATTTCTATTGAAAACGAAAATTATGGGACAATTAAGTAATCGCACTATTGCAGTGCTATCAGAAAGTGGTTTTGAAGAAGTTGAATTAACTGAACCAGTAAAAAGATTAAAAGAAGAAGGTGCAATTGTACATGTTATTTCTTCTAAAAGTGGCAAAATAAAAGCATGGAATCATGACCATTGGTCTATAGAGGTTGATGTTGATAAAACGTTAAGCGAAGTAAATGCTGATGATTATAGCGGTTTAGTTTTACCAGGTGGAGTAATTAATCCAGATCAACTTCGTGTTAACGATGATGCTATTGCATTTGTAAAAGCTTTCTTCGAAGCTGGGAAACCTGTTGCTGCTATTTGCCATGGGCCACAAACCTTAATTAATGCGGGGGTAGTTAAAGGAAGAAGGATGACCTCAGTAAAAAATATTTCACAAGATTTAATCAATGCTGGGGCAGATTGGTCTGATGAGGAGGTTGTGGTAGACCAAGGTTTAGTAACTAGTCGCACACCAAAAGATTTACCAGCATTTAATGATAAGATTGTGGAAGAATTTGCAGAGGGTATTCACAAAGGACAACACGCTTAAAAAGAGATGAAAATTTTGTCATTCTGAGTGAAGCAGTCTGTTTCGAGACTCAGAAAAAGGCTCTTCAATTTATTGAACCTATTAGATTCCTCGAAACTCAGAATGACAAAATTTTATTATGGATTTGTAGACCAAATTCCACTTTCCTTAACGAATACTCTTCTATTTAATTTCAATTGAGCGATTAATAGTTCAGCAAAATCTTCTGGCTGCATTACCTTGTCAGGATTTCCATCTGTTAATTTCAAATCAATTGCCATATCTGTTGCAACTGTACTTGGTAACATGGTACTCACTCTAATATTATGTTTACGCACTTCTTGCATTAAAGATTCTGATAAACCAATCAACCCAAATTTCGAGGCACTATAAGCACTTGTAACCGCAGCTCCATTTTTACCCGCTGTAGATGATACGTTGATAATATCTCCGATTTGTCTTTCAATCATTTCTGGCAATACAGCACGAGTTACATAATAAACACCTAACAAATTAATTTCAATGATTTGTTTCCATTTGGCCGGTTCTAATTCCATAAACTTACCGAAGGCACCAACACCCGCATTATTAATTAGAATATCAATAGCACCAAGTTCCGTTTTTATTTTGCCAACTGCTGAATTAACTGCATCAATATCAGACACATCTGCAATAGCGATTACCGTTTTAACATTATAAGTTTGTAGCTCATCTGCAACGTTGATTAAGTCTTTTTCTGTTCGACCAACTAAACCAACATTTACCCCTTCTTGAGCTAGTGCAATTGAGATTGCTTTACCTAAACCTTTACCTGCTCCAGTAACTATAGCATTTTTTCCTTGTAGTGATTCCATAATATCTGTATTGAACTGCTAAATTAGATAAAAGAGATTTTAAGGAAGTTTGGTTGATGTAAAATTTGGGCAATCCCTAGAAAACGTCTGCCTTAAAAAGAGTAAGATTATATTTATCATATAAATATAAGAGCAGCAGAGTTGGGAATAATTTGAAGATGTAAAATCTAGAGATATACAAATTATAGATGGTTAAGACTGGAACATTTTCCATTAGCTTTATGTTCACGCTCCGTCTTACGAGCTAATTTTTCAGGTTTGTATTTCCATCTCCGGTGGCTCCAAAGCCAATAAGCTGGTTCTTCCTTAATCAAGTCTTCTAAAAAGCGTGTATGCAATTCGGTTATTTCAAATTCTGCAGTACTTTCAGGATTAAGGCAAATTGGCACGCAATCCACCTCATAATAACCACGTTTTAAATAACTGATTTTTAAATAAAAAACAGGTCTATTGGTTTTTCTTGCAATTTTTTCTATCCCCAATTGGATAGAAGCTTCTTGATTTAACAGTGTAGTCCAATATTGAGAATCTTCTTTTGATGGCGCCTGATCGCTCCCAAAAGTAAACATGCTTGGATAATGCTTTGTAGCTTGAATAGCTCTAATTGTTTGGCGCATGGAAATCATCTGATTACCAAATCTACTCCTCATTCTTAAAAACCAGTTATCAAAAATCTCATCACTTAATGGTTTGTAAATTGGGTAATGTTGACCAGAAAAGGCCATCCCAATTGCCATACATACCCACTCGTAGTTTCCATAATGAGCTGCACAAAAGAGTACACTTTCGTTGTTTTTTAGGTAGGCTTCTACCAAATCTACATTTTTAAATTGCACACGTTTATTCAACTCTTTTGCAGAGATGCTCTTCATCTTGATGATTTCAAAGATTAAAGAAGCCAAATATTTAAAGAATCTCTTTTCGATTACAATGATTTCTTCTATGTTTTTTCCAGGAAAAGAATTCAATAGATTCTCTCTAACTACCTTTTTACGGTAGCCAAAAACGTAATAAATCAACACATAAAAGATATCTGCCAGAAAGTACAAAAGTCCTAAAGGCAATAAAGATAAGCTTGTTAAAAAAAATATTCCCAAATAGGAAAATGCCTTTTCAAACATATAAATAAGGATGATAGTACAAACGTACAACCTTTAGGAATACTAATTGCCATTAGATTGTTAGATTTTAACTTTAAAGAAAATTGCATGTGGGTTCAATGCATTTATGCCTTAATAAAGACTTCTTAAGTTTCTTTAAAGTAAAAAAGAGCTATTGGAAAGAAGGGCTAATTTTAATCCAAGCACTGCGACTACTTTTTTAAAAATAAGCATTAAGAAATTACGGGAAAATTAAGCTTAACCTTATTAATTTCTTAATGTTTCGAAACAAAAAAGCCTGCAAAATTCACTTGCAGGCTTCAATATTTAAGTCCCCTTTAGGGGATTTAGGGGCTTAGCTTTTACTACCGTTTGCTTTACGTTGTTGTTCTGTTAAGAAGATTTTACGTAAACGCATACTTACTGGTGTAACCTCGATATACTCATCAGCTTGAATGTACTCCATACATTCTTCTAAAGAGAATTTAATAGCTGGTGCAATACGAGTGTTATCATCTGTACCAGAAGCACGCATATTGGTTAATGCTTTCCCTTTAACAATGTTGATTACCAAATCATTATCACGGATGTGCTCTCCCAAAATTTGTCCTTCGTAAATATCAACTCCTGGATCTACAAAGAAACGACCTCTATCTTGTAATTTATCAATAGAATAAGCGGTAGTCATACCTTTATCCATAGAAATCAATACACCATTCAAACGACCAGGGATTGTACCTTTCCAAGGCTCATAAGCTTTAAAACGGTGAGCCATAATTGCCTCACCAGCAGTTGCAGTTAATACGTTGTTACGTAAACCGATAATACCACGAGCTGGAATTTCGAATTCTAAGTGTTGTAAATCGCCTTTTGGCTCCATGATTAACAACTCACCTTTACGTTGAGTTACCAATTCAATTACCTTACCAGCAACTTCACCAGGTACATCAACAATTAATGTTTCAATTGGCTCACATTTTTTACCGTCAATTTCTTTAACAATAACCTGTGGCTGTCCAACCTGAAGTTCATAACCTTCACGACGCATTGTCTCAATAAGTACCGATAAATGGAGAATACCACGGCCGTATACCAACCAAGAATCAGCACCTTCAGTTTCTACAACTTTTAGGGCTAAATTTTTCTCCATTTCCTTCATCAAACGATCTTTGATACGCTGTGAAGTAACTAATTTACCTTCTTTACCAAAAAATGGAGAGTTGTTAATGGTAAACAACATGTTCATTGTTGGTTCATCAATACTAATTACAGGTAATTGTTCTGGTGCTTCAAAATCAGCAATGGTATCACCAATATCAAAACCATCAATACCAACAACCGCACAAATATCTCCAGATTTAACTTCAGTGGTTCTAATTTTACCTAAACCTTCAAAAGTATAAAGTTCTTTTACCCTAGATTTAACAATTTTACCATCACGTTTAATTAACGTTACCGGCTGGTTTTCTTTAATTGTACCACGGTGTACACGTCCAATTGCAATACGACCGACAAAAGATGAATAATCTAATGATGTGATTTGCATTTGCAAAGTACCTTCTAACATCGGTGGAGAAGGGATGTTTGCCACAACAGCATCTAACAAAGCAAAAATATCAGTAGTTGGAACTTTCCAATCTGTACTCATCCAACCTTGTTTAGATGAACCATAAATTACAGGGAAATCTAATTGATCTTCAGTAGCTTCTAAGTTAAAAAATAGCTCAAAAATTTGTTCGTAAACCTCTTCTGGTCTACAGTTTTCTTTATCAACTTTGTTTACAACAACAATTGGTTTTAAACCTAAAGCCAAAGCTTTTTGTGTTACGAAACGAGTTTGTGGCATTGCACCTTCAAAAGCATCACATAATAACAAAACACCATCAGCCATTTTCAATACACGCTCTACCTCACCGCCAAAATCCGCGTGACCAGGAGTATCAATGATGTTAATTTTTACGTCTTTGTATTGTACCGAAACGTTTTTAGATACGATTGTGATCCCACGTTCACGCTCTAAATCGTTGTTATCTAATATCAAATCTCCTTTCTGTTCGTTATCACGAAAAACAGAACAAGAGTGTAAAATCTTATCAACCAATGTAGTTTTACCGTGGTCAACGTGTGCTATAATAGCTATATTTCTAATCTTTTGCATAAAATGCGCCTATAAATTTGGCGCAAAGATATGATTTTTTATTGGATTTTTAAGGGTTTTGCTTACTATTTATGTCATTATATTTTTGTTAAATTTTGATTGTCAATAGCTTGACCCCTATTCGTCATTGCGAGGCACGAAGCAATCTCATAGTTGAATCAGTCTGAGCGAAGTTGAAGACTATAGTAAAGCAAAACCAATGCTCTTCAGAAACATCAGTCCCGCTCTCCGCTACAATCTTTTACCCCTAAATCCCCTAAAGGGGACTTGGTAAAAGGATTTTCACTCCTATCGGGTTTAGAAAACAAAGCCCGTACTAAAATGAGACTGATGTCTCTACTTATTTACTAATCCAGTTGTAAACGTAAGTTGCTACTTCTTCCCAGTTCTCGTCTCCACAAATGTAATGACCACGACCCTCGAACATTTTAAAGTCTGTTATACTATCTGCATTTTTATAGGCTTTAAAGTTTCTTTTATTCAAGCTAGCGGGCATAATGTTGTCTTTTTCGCCAGCAATGAACAATAAAGGCTGATGTGCTTTTTTGAAATCAACTTTAGCATAACTTTTTAAAGTTCCCCAGGCAATTGCCCTACTTTCTGGCACCGCAATTTCATCAAACACTTTATCAGATTCGGTTCTGCTTAAAGTATTTCCGAAAGTATAATGAAACCACTCTTTAGTAGGCATAAAAACAGAATTACCTTTAAACGGATTAACTACTGTGAGATTAGATTTCCAAAAACTGAATTCGAAAGGGATAACACCCATTGGAGGAGCACCATCTATCATTACACCAGCTTCGCCTTTACCTAAATCCATTAATTTCTGAACAGTTAGCCCACCTAAGGAATGTCCGATGAGGATTGGTTTTTCTGGCAAAGCATCAATAAATTTTACTAAGTTTTCTACTACGTCTACAAAATTTACTTTGGTTAAATTTGGATCAATGTTGGTTCTTAAATCTGCTGGATTACCTAAGTGAGATGGATTTGCAGGATTGTAAACTGTATAACCTTTAGCCTCGAAGAAGGCTTTCCAACCTTCCCAGCTTTTATTGTTTACAAATAGACCATGTACTAATACGATTGTTTTTGATTTTAGATTTAAAGTTTTCATAATGTTTTTTTTTAATTTGACACCTCAAATCTCCAGCTTAAAAACATCAATAATTTTAACCTAAGTTAAAATCGTTATTTACCTGTTAATCTTTTTCTTATCCTACTTAATGAAGGCCCTTGAATACCCAAATACGAAGAAATATGGTACAAAGGAATGCTGTTAAAAATCTGTGGGTGGTATTTAATTAAATCGAGATAACGTTGCTCTGGCGTTTTAAAAACAAAACTCTCCGCTCTATCCATGGCAATGTTAAAGGCTTCTTGTGCTAAAAGCCTACCAAAAGTTTCCCATTGGTGAGATTGTTGGTATAGTTGTAGTAAATCGTCAATATGAATGTAAACAACAGTTGCATCTGTCATGGCTTGCGTGTGGTAATCGCAGGGCATTTGATTAATGAAACTTTTAAAAGTAACTACAAACTGATTGCCAGAATACAGAAAGACATTTTTCTCTTCGCCACTTTTTTCATCTACCACATAAGAGCGAAATACGCCATCTATAATGAATCCTAAAAACTTACAAACGGTTCTATGTTGGTTGTAAAACTCTCCTTTTTTATAATGTTTTAATTTCCAATGAGGCTTTGAAAGTTCAAATTCTGCATTATCCATTTTGGCAAATTGGGAGAAGGCATAAGCGACGATGTCTATTTCTTGCATTTATTGAGCGGTTAATTTTAGCCAATCCTCATAAGAAACAACTCCTAATTCCGGCCGGCCTTCTCCCTCTAATATCGCAATAAATTCTAAATCATGCCCATCTGGATCTTTAAAATAAATAGCAAGTGCTGGCATCCAAGCAAAAACCATTGGCTTTTCATTTCCATCTTTTAAAAAATTGTAAGACTTTAGGTTATTTTCTTTTAAAAACTTAACAGATTTATTCAATACATCATTAACATCACATCTAAATGCAAAATGCCTGATATCTATTTGGTCTTTTGGCTTTTCCCACAAGCCAAGCATTGCCTCTTTTGGTTTACCTATCCAAAAAAAGGCAATTCTTCGTTCATCGTTATATCCACATGCTGTTAGTCCTAAAACATTTTTGTAAAAATCAACTGACCTTTCTAAGTTCTCTACAAATAGGTGAGTTTCGAATAATCCTTTTATCATGCTATGAAATTACAGTTTAGCCAAGGCGAAAGAAAATCACTAATATCAATCTGCTTATCAATAGAATTGATACTTTATTTTATGACATAAATTGAAGAATACAGAATAGTCTGTTGTCCTTTCACCGTCCGTATAGGCTCGGTATACCGTCGGTTGACCGTCGAAATAGGCTTTTCGACGGTCAACCGACATAGGATTGACGGTGAAGCGACGGTGAAATGATACGTTTTTATCTAAAATAAGGAAGAACGCGAAGACAGGGGTTAAAATTTAAGTCCGCATTGATTGCAATATTGTGCATCATCTGGATTATCATGGTTACAAACCTTATCTTCTGATTTTTTAGATGCTAGTTCAACTGTAATTATACCAGTTGGCACAGCTATAATGGCATAGCCCATAATCATGGCAATAGATGAAAGAAATTTCCCTAAAACAGTTTGAGGAACAATATCGCCAAAACCTACGGTTGTAACGGTAACTATTGCCCAATAAATACTTTGTGGAATACTTGTGAACCCATTTTCGCCACCTTCTATAACATACATTAACGTACCCAGTATAACCATTATGGCAATTACCGCCATTAAAAACACACCCATTTTATATTTGCTAGCATTTAATGCCAATAACAATTTTTGGGCTTCTCTATTAAACCTAACCAGTTTTAATATCCTGAAGACTCTTAATAACCTAAATATTCTGATGGCTAATAAGTAATGAAAACCGAAATTAATGAGCTCTAAATAACTGGGCAAAATAGATAGTAAATCTACTAATCCCCAAAAACTAAAAATATACCTTAAAGGCGTTTTACTACTCCAAATCCTTAATATATATTCAATAGTAAATAAAATGGTGATTGCCCATTCTGCATAGAAAAAGAGGCTAGCAAATTGCTTATTTAAAGAAGGAATACTTTCTAAAATAACAATTAATACACTAAATAAGATTATCCACAACAAGATTACATCAAACAACTTGCTTGATTTTGTATCATGTCCAAAAATAATCTGGTTTATTTTTTCTCTCATATGCTTACCAATTATCCTAGAACACCAAAAACTGAATGAAGTTCTAAAATAAGAAAGAAAAAATAGTAGGAATGAGTACTTTTTAAGAAATTAGGGGCTTAAAAGCCCATTCCAAAAATTTAGGCATTGCCTTAGCCCAAGTTGGCACATCGTGTTTACCACCCACCATTTCATAATAGAAAATATCTTGAGGTCTTTGGTATCCTTTTTTCATTAATTCTTTAACCACATCAATCGTGTCATCAATAGAATCTATAATAAAGTTGTGGTTACGATC
This sequence comes from Pedobacter polaris, assembly GCF_005116505.1. Taxonomy (GTDB): domain Bacteria; phylum Bacteroidota; class Bacteroidia; order Sphingobacteriales; family Sphingobacteriaceae; genus Pedobacter; species Pedobacter polaris. The sequence goes on along the minus strand of NZ_SWBR01000001.1, from coordinate 1,161,333 downwards.
AGCTATTTCATCATCAGTCCCAGTCATTAACCAAAATTTAACTGCAGGATTAGTTTTAGTATCGCGAATCATTTCATGAACTATGCGATCATCATCGGTATAACCTGCATTTAAATCTTTTTTCCTCCACCAAAAAGAACCAGAGAAAACGCCTACAGCATCAAAATAATTATCGTGGTTCCAAGCAATATCAAAAGCAGTAATTCCACCTAAAGAAAAACCCGCGAAAGCGCGTCTACCATTAATGGTTACATCAACTTCGCTCTGCACATAAGGCATCAGTTCTTTTATTACAAAATCTGTATAAGCATTAGCCTTTGAGCCTCTTTTTTTAAAATCTGGTTTTCCAGCAATACCATATTCTAACGTTCTTTCTTCGCTTGCTTTAATCCCGATCACCACTGTTGGTTCAATTTTCCACTTGGCATAAAGTGCATTCAGCACACCTTCCATATCCATTTGAGCCAAATCTTGTCCATCGTTTAACAACAGAAGATTAACACGCTCATTCCCCAATAAATTATCAGGGCTGAAAATTTCTATCTCTACTTCTCTCTTTAAGTATGCAGACTTTAGCTGACGGGTAGTTTTAATAACGGTAGGTAATGTTAGTGTTGTGTACATAGCTTTCTCACAAATCTTGCGCAAATGTACAAATCTTGTTAAAAAATAGATTATTGCTATTCAATTTTTACATAACGCACAGATTTATAGTAATAAATAGATTTATTTCTTTGTGTTTTGACATAGATTTTTATACCTTAAAGCATCTAATCTAAAAGCCGGTGAAAGAAGAACTAAAAGAATGGTACAGTCCTAACCTGAATATGGATATTAAAACCCTAGTTTTTGGGCATAGCGGATATCCCATCCTACTTTTCCCAACGAGCATGGGAAGTTATTATGAAAATAAAGATTTTAAACTACTTGATGCCATTGCTGGTTTTATTAACGATGGAAAAGTAAAGGTATATTGCCCAGATGGGATTGATAAACTGAGTTGGTATAATAAAGGAGTTCATCCTGCAGAGCGTGTTAAAAATCATATTTGGTATGATAAATTTTTGTTAGAAGAACTTGTTCCTTTGGCAAAACATGAAACGGGACATCATAAGGTAATTACTGCAGGCTGCAGTTTTGGTGGTTATCATGCAGCAAATTTTGCTTTTCGTCATCCATGGACAGTGAGCCATATGTTTAGTATGAGTGGTGCTTTTGATATTACTGGTCAGCTAGATGGTTTCTACAATGATGAGGCTTATTTCAATAATCCAGTAGATTTTGTACCAAATGACATGAATCAAGAACTTTGGCACATGAAAATTGTTCTAGGTACATCAGACAGAGACATGTGCAAAGGGGACAATGAAAGATTATCAGCTATTTTACATCAAAAAGGAATAAATCACTGGCTAGATATTAGACAAAATGCTGATCATGATTGGCCAACTTGGAGACAAATGCTTCCAGAATACTTAGCCCAATTATAGATTTAGCCAGATAATACTGATTTGGAAAATTAGCTATTTAGATAACCTTTGAACAAATACACATTAAACAATTAACTACTACAAATATTTATGAAAAAAATTGGAATTTTATTTGGTCAAGAACGCTCATTTCCTGAAGCTGTAATCAAAAGGATTAATGAAAAGGCCGAAAAAGGCATCACTGCCGAAGTCGTGAAAATTGATAAAATGTTTCAGAATACGCCTTTAGATTATGCTGTAATTATAGACCGTATTTCTCAAGATGTACCTTTTTATCGTGCATCATTAAAAAATGCTGCAATTACAGGAACAGCCGTCATCAATAATCCATTTTGGTGGAGTGCAGATGAAAAATTCTTTAACAACGCATTAGCTGAGCAAATTGGAGTACCTGTGCCTAAAACGGCACTAATTCCATCAAGACAACATCCTACAGGAACAACGAGAGAATCGTTTTCGAACTTAACAATGCCTTTAGATTGGGATGCAATTTTTGAATACACCGGCTTCCCTGCTTACATGAAACCATTTGATGGTGGCGGTTGGCGAGATGTTTATAAACTACATGATAAAGAAGATTTTTTTAGCAAACATGGCGGAACTGAACAATTGGTGATGCTTTTACAAGAAGAGATTATTTTTGAAGAATATTTTAGATGTTATTGCATTGGAGGAAAACATGTTCGCATTATGCAGTATGAGCCACGCAATCCACATCATTTACGTTATGAAGTAGGAAAAGCGCCATCTAGTGAGAAACTATTGAAAACAATTGAAGAATATACCCTGAAATTATGTACTTACTTGGGTTATGATTTTAATACCGTAGAGTTCGCAGTGCGAGATGGGATTCCTATCGCTATTGATTTCTGCAATCCAGCACCAGATGCCGACATTAAGAGTGTTGGACAAGAAAATTTCGACTGGGTAGTAGAAACTACTGCTAATTACGCAATTGAAAGAGCAAAAGCGCAAAAACCTGGTCAGGACAATTTAACTTGGGGTAAATATGTAAAATCTTCTGCTGCTGGCCTTCCGTTAACTACCGAAGCTTTACCAAAAGGAATTAAGGTTAGTCCAACTATTAAAGCGGTTAAACCTAAAGACGAAGTTAAAGCCAAAGCCCCTGCAAAAGCTAAAACTGCTGCACCTGCAAAAAAAGCAACATCTAAAAAATAATTGGGATAATTTAAAAGGGAATAAGATGATGAATGAATTTACGCTGGGCATAGAAGAAGAGTACATGGTAGTTGATCCCGTTACCAGAGAACTAACATCGCATGATCAAAAAATTGTAGAATCTGCTCAAAAAATCCATAAGGATCAAGTAAAAGCAGAAATGCACCAGGCTGTGGTTGAAGTTGGAACTGGCATTTGCCACAACACAGATCAAGCTAGAAAAGAAATATCGCAATTGCGTTATACCGTTTCTCAATTGGCAGGAGAACAAGGGCTACGTATTGGTGCTGCTGGCACACACCCATTTTCTCATTGGGAAAAACAACTAATTACTGAACATCCACGTTATAGTGAAATTGTAAATGAGTTACAGGAAGCCGCTCGTTCAAATTTAATTTTTGGCCTGCATGTGCATGTAGGCTTTCAATCTCGTGAGCTAGCTATCCATATTGCCAATCAAGTAAGGTATTTTTTACCTCATGTTTTTGCCCTTTCTACAAATTCTCCATTCTGGGAAAGTAGAAATACAGGCTATAAATCGTTTAGAACAAAGGTTTTTGATAAATTCCCAAGAACTGGAATACCTGATATTTTCAATAGTATTGAAGATTACGATAGCTATGTAAAACTGTTGATCAAAACGAATTGTATGGATAACGCAAAGAAAATTTGGTGGGACATTCGTGTGCATCCATTTTTTGACACTGTTGAATTCCGCATTTGCGATTGCCCAATGTTAATTGACGAAACAATGGCCTTTACTGCGCTATTTCAGGCATTATGCGCTAAGCTGTATAAATTACGACTACAAAACATGGAGTTCATCAGTTATTCTAGAGCCCTAATTAATGAGAATAAATGGAGAGCTGCCCGTTATGGAATTGATGGAAATTTAATCGATTTCGGAAAAGAAATGGAAGTGAATTGCCGTAATCTAATTTTAGAATTACTTGATTTTATTGATGATGTTGTTGATGAATTAGGCAGTAGAAATGAAATCAACTACGTTCATAAAATTCTAGAAAATGGGACAGGAGCAGATAGACAATTGGCAGTTTATCAGAAAACTGGTAACTTTGAATCGGTTGTAGATTACATTACAACCCAAACGTTAATAGGTGCAGGATAAATGAGCGAGAAAAATAACATCAAAGTAGCCGTTATAGACATGAACAATGGCAATCCTAATCAGGGTATGAGAGGGATACAGGAAATTCTACAAAGCTACCGCGATAAAAATCAATTAAATTTAACATTCGATATTTTTGATATACGCCAAAAGGGTGAAGTTCCAGATTTAAGCTACGATATTTATATTTCTAGTGGTGGCCCTGGTAGTCCGTTTGAAAGCGAACAAGATCAATGGGAAAGTGATTTTTTTAACTTGTTAGATTCAATCGAATCTTTCAATGCAGAAAGTGAACAAAAAAAATATGTCTTTTTAATTTGTCACTCTTTTCAATTGGCCTGTAGAAAATACGGCTTAGGTACTGTTACCAAAAGAAAATCTAACGCTTTCGGAATTTTCCCAATCAGCTTAACAGCAAGTGGACTTGAAGAAGCTGTATTTGATGGTTTAAAAGATCCTTTTTATTCAGTAGACAGTAGGGATTGGCAAGTGATTAAAGGAAATGAAGCTGATTTTGTAGCGAAAGGTGCACAAATTTTAGCTATTGAGAAAGAGCGTCCACATGTGGCTTTAGAACGTTGTGTAATGGCTATTCGCTTTTCTGAACAGGTTATAGGCACTCAATTTCATCCAGAAGCAGATCCGGTTGGAATGAAAATGTATTTACTGCAAGAAGAAAAGAAAGCTGCAATTATTGAAAACCATGGAGAGGATAAATATTTTGACATGTTATATAGTTTAGATGATCCGGATAGAATTACCTTAACACAAAGTGTGATTTTACCTAATTTCTTAAATCAGGCCATTCATACTTTACAAGAAGCTTAAACCCCAACCCCCTAAAGGGGCTTAAACCACATAGGCACATAGCTATAACCTAAGTATTTCTATGTTACTCTGTGGTTTTATAATTAGCATATAATCGTCACGAGAAACAAAAACCTTAAGTGGTAAATATATTTTTAATTCATCTACCATGATTGAAAAATACCGTAAAACTTTTAATGAGAATTTCACAGTAGAAAAATACAATCAATTTGCAGAGAAGCTAGGAAAAGGTTTCCCTGAAATTCCATTTCGTGTAGCAGAAACACCTATTTTTATACCTGAGGCTTTAAAACAGAAACTAATTGCTGCAGGAGAGGAAATCATTTCCCTAATAAAACAAGATAACTTCAAAGAATTAACGCAGAAAGCTATTCCGCAAGAATGGAATGTACCAAATGAAACTGGTCATCCTCATTTTTTAACATTCGACTACGGTATATGTAAGGATGAAAATGGCGAGGTAACACCCATGTTAATTGAGATGCAAGGCTTTCCATCTTTATATGGATTTCAAACTCATTTAGCAAAAACCTATAAGGAAGAATTTGATTTAGATGAGAATCTAAGTCCATATTTTAATGGATTAGATGAAAAATCTTACTTCGAGTTATTTAAAAAAGTAATCATAGGAAACCATCAACCTCATGAGGTTGCACTAATGGATATTGATGCGCTAAATCAAAAAACGGCGATAGATTTCCTCGTTACGGCCAAGCATCTGGGTATTAAAATTCTTGCACTTGAAGATATTAGAAAAGAAGGAAAGCAGCTTTTTTATGAAGAAGGTGGAAAAAAAATACAGCTGAAGCGAATTTATAACCGATTGATTTTTGATGAAATTGGAGAAAATACAGCTATTTTTAAAAACAGCTTCGACCCTAGAGAAGAATTAAATATAGAGTGGATTACTCATCCAAATTGGTTTTATCGCATTAGCAAATACACAATGCCATTTCTAAAAAGTGAATTTGTACCCGACACTCGTTTCTTAAACACCATAGAAAGCATTCCAACAGATTTAGGAAATTACGTACTAAAACCACTTTTCAGCTTTGCTGGTATGGGCGTAATTATAGATGTTACTGACACAGATATTAAACAAATTAACGATCCAGAAAATTGGATTTTGCAAAGAAAAGTTACCTATGAACCAGTAATTAAAGCTCCAGATGCTGGTGTAAAGGCAGAAATTAGAATGATGTACTTGTGGCCAGAAGGCGAAGAACCTCAACTTTGTATTAATTTAGGAAGGTTAAGTAGAGGAAAAATGATTGGTGTGCGCTACAATGCAGATTTTGATTGGGTTGGTGGTACAGTTGGGTTGATGGAGAAATAATTAGCTAATTAAATTTGACAGTATTCTGAACCCTCCTATTTAATAAATCGTAATTTTGTAATTATGGATATCCAGTTCATCTTAATGATTGTCATTTTCATTGCCGCATTATTATATGTAGGCCGAATGATTTATCGTTCTGTTTCTCCAAAAAGTGATGGTTGTGCTTCTGGCTGTGGTAAATGTGCAGCAAACTTTGATAACATTCCACAACCCAAAAAATAATTGCTGATGCTCGATAAATTTGCAACCTATCTCAAAAACCGATTAGCCATTACCGAAGAACAGGCTGTTGAAGCTGTAAGCTGTTTAAAAATCAAAACCATCAAAAAAGGTCAAATCCTTTTAAATGCTGGAGATTTAAAATCTGAAGCTTATTTTGTGAATAGTGGGTTATTAAGGTACTTTTCTATTGATGAAAAAGGGAAGGAGCATATCATTCAATTTGCACCAGAAGATTGGATGTTGTCAGACAGGGACACTTCGGTTTTTAATGAACCGTCGGCATTTTATATAGATGCTATTGAAGATACCGAAGTGGTTATCGTTAAAAAAGATTTTTTTCCAGCTATCAAAAACATTGTTCCAGAAATATTAGAACTCAATATTTTAATGTTGCATAACTCTATCCGTTTTATGCAAAAAAGAATAAACATGTTATTAAGTGCATCTGCTGAAGAACGGTACTTAAATTTTATCAAGCTCTACCCAAATCTTACCTTACGCGTACCACAATGGATGATCGCTTCCTATTTAGGCGTTACTCCAGAATCATTAAGTCGCGTTCGTAAAGACCTCGCCAATAAACATTTTAGGTAAAATTGGTCAAGTTGCTGTATCAATGAACAATTGAACCAATGAACTCATTTCTAGCTAGAAAGTCCCCTTTAGGAGATTAAGGGTTTTCTTATCATACATCAATGCGTAGCTCAACTGCCTACCTTAACTTTGTGTTATCAAATTTAAAAACACAAAATTTAAAATATTATGGCAACTACTAAATGGATATTAGATCCAACACACAGCGAACTACAATTTAAAGTAAAACACTTAATGATCACTACAGTTACTGGTAGCTTAAAATCTTTCTCAGCAGATTTAACTTCAGAAGGTGATGAATTTACAAATGCAGAAATCTCATTTAAAGGCGATATCAGCTCATTAGATACTGGAAATACTGATCGTGACAATCACTTAAAAAGTGCTGACTTTTTTGATGCTGAGCAATTTGCAAGTATCGAATTTAAATCTACCACTGTAGAAAAAGATGGTGATGATTACAAAGTTAGCGGAGATTTGACCATTAAAGGGACAACAAAACCTATTAAATTAACAGCAGAATTTGGTGGTATTGCAACAGATCCTTGGGGACAAACTAAGGCTGGATTTACTTTAAATGGAAAACTTAATCGTTCTGACTTTGGTTTAACTTGGAATGCAGCTTTAGAAACTGGCGGTGTAATGGTTAGTGAAGAAGTTAAAATTTTAGGCGAACTACAATTTGTGAAACAAGCTTAATCAGCTCACAATTTCCAGTTTGCATTTCGCAGTACTCAATACCAATTCTATGAAAGTAAAACAAGTTTCGGCAATATTAAATCCACCCGCACCGCACATGGTTGGCGATGGGTTTAGGGTACATAATTTTTTTCCTAGTGGATATAAATTAAACATGAGCCCTTTTTATATGCTCGATTACAATGCAAAGATTGAATTTTCTGCTCGGAATGAACCTCGTGGCGTAGGCGTTCACCCACATCGTGGATTTGAAACCGTAACTATTGCTTATCATGGCGCAGTCGCTCATCACGATAGCGCCGGCAATAGTGGCATTATCTATCCAGGCGATGTACAATGGATGACGGCAGCAAAAGGAATTTTGCATAAAGAATACCACGAAGAGAACTTTAGCAAAAAAGGTGGATTATTTCAAATGGTTCAACTTTGGGTTAATCTTCCTGCTCAATTTAAAATGAGTACGCCAAAATATCAAGGCGTTAAGCAAAGCGACATCAAAAAATATGATTTATCAGAAAATGGTGGTATAATTGAAGTTATTGCTGGTAATTACAAAGGTGCAAAAGGATGCATTTCTACTTTCAGTCCAATTGAAGTATATAATGTTAGGGTTAATGAAGGAGCAAAAACCGATTTTAATTTTCCTGCAAATTTCAACACAGCTTTTATTGTTATAGAAGGAAGCATAAAAGTTAATGGCACATCAACTGCAAAAACAGATCAAATGGTTCATTTCCAAAACGATGGTGAAAATATCGACTTAGAAGCATTAGAAAACAGCGTAGTGTTAGTCTTAAGTGGCGAGCCAATTAATGAACCAATAGCTTCCTATGGACCTTTCTTAATGAACACTGCAGAAGAATTACAACAAGCAATGACAGATTATAATGAAGGTAAATTTGGCTACTTAGAATAGAGTTATGGGTTGTTATGAGTTACAGGTCTAGTTGCTTATTATACATTGCGTTCCTGTAACTCATAACCTATAGCTTTTAACCTTTTTGGATTAAACAAACTGCATAAGCAACTACACCTTCTTCCCTGCCTATAAAACCCATTTGTTCATTTGTAGTTGCTTTAATAGAAATATCTTCAATAGAAATAGCTATTGCTTTTGCAATATTTTCTTGCATCTGAGGTATATGGGGGTTTATTTTTGGGGCCTCTAGACATAACATTGCATCAATATTGCCAATCTCCCAGCCCTTTTCTCTTATTAACTTTACTGTTTCTTTTAATAAAACAATACTACTAATGCCTTTCCATTGTGGATCGGTATTTTTAAAGTGAAACCCAATGTCTCTAAGGTTTGCGGCACCCAAAAGTGCATCACAAACTGCATGCAGTAAAACATCAGCATCTGAGTGGCCAAAAGCGCCCTTATGGTGTTCTAAGTTTACTCCACCAACAAAAAATGGGTGGTTGTCTTTTAATTGGTGGACATCAAAACCAAAACCTACTTTAATTTTCATTAATATAATTTATAACGCTTTATTATTTATTATCGCCGAAGTTAAATATTAAGCTAAACCTTAAAGTATTAGCTAAAGGGCTTTTTTGTGGATCTGCTAATAAATAAGCAAAATCTATATTAAAAATGTTATACTTCAACCCAGCCCCTAAGGTTAAATATCGTCTATCTCCCTTTTCCGGAGCTTCATAGAAATAGCCCGCACGCATGGCAAATTGTTGATTGTACCAATATTCTGCACCTACTGCGATACTAACTTCCTTTAATTCTTCACTAAAACCCCCAGGAGCATCACTAAAAGAGCCAAATATACCTGCAGGAATAGAACGGTTTGGATCTCTACCTGAAATTATATCACCATTTGAATCTCTAATTGGCTGTGTTGGAACCATTAGTTTATTAAAATCTAATGCAAAAGTAAACTGGTTGTAGTCATCAATGATAAAGGTAGATGCACCCCCTATCTTCATATTTGTTGGTAAGAATTGCTTCTGAACCCCATCAACATACCCAAGTTTTGTTCCGATATTAGAGAAATTTGCACCCGCAGAAATAATCGCATCCTTATTAAACATTACTGTTTGCTTTCTATAATAGGCAGAAACATCTACCGCAAAAGCTTTACCTGCTTTTGTTTGTTGCCCTGCAGAAAACTGCCCAGAAGTTAAGTTAGAATAGATAAACCTGCCCGTTGTACCCAAAGAAAATTCATTACCAAATCTCTTAGAATAAGTTGCATCAAAAGAAAATTCACTTGGACTATAAATCCCTAAATCATTCTTATTTATATCTGTTAATTGTATCTGACCTAAAGAAAAATACCTTAAAGAACCACCTATTGCACTTTGATCATTTAATTTATAAAAACCACTAATGTATGCCAAGTTAATATCGGGCACTAAATTCTTTAACCAAGGGCTATATGAAGCAGAAAAACCATACGGCATTTCTAAAAAGGCCAATTTTGAAGGGTTATTACCCATTGCGTTAACGTCTGGCTGTACAGCTACAGCTGCCTCCCCCATACTACCCGTCCTGGCATCTGGAGTAATTAATAAAAATGGAACAGCAGTGATAATATTATTAGACTGGCTTCCGTTTGTTTGGGTACCTGGCTGCACTACTTGCGCTTGCAGACGCGAGCTATAAAGAATCGCTATAGAAAACACCCCCAAGGCTGCAGTGCTAAAGTACTTCAATTTCATTAGTTAAATATACAGAATAATGCTTGCAAGTTAATATAGTGTCCGTTATTTTCAAAGAAAATGAAATTCAGTTATCAATCTATTAAACTCATTTATTCTAAACGAATTTTAACCAAAAATTGTCTTTTAAAACACCTTTTATCTAATAAATTCTAAAGGATTACTAGTTTCAGCACAACATTTACTACACAATAAATCATAAGTTATTGCGTTTCAAACTATTGCCTATACAAGAGCAAAAATCGAACTCCAAAACCCCGAGTAAAAAATATCAGATTAAAAAAAATATTTTTTGGCGGAAAGTCCTTTTTTTGCGTATTTTTATCAGTCAAGTGTTACAAAGGCACCATTTATGAAAAAAACATACCTATATTCATTTGTATTTCTAATCTCTATATCTGTTTTCACCTCATGTAAATCGAAGAAAAACAGCACCAACATATCCAGTAAAACTGGATACGCTTACAATGATAGAGCAAATGGTGGTTTTGAAGTTGCAAGCAAGTATAAACGTGGGCATGAAACAAATGCTTATGGTTTAATAGAAATTGAAGGTGGCCAATTTATAATGGGAGGTAGTGCAATTGATATTCCCGGTCAGGATATGAGCAACCTCAATTATAAAAGAGAAATTACAGTAAGCTCCTTTTATATGGATGAAACTGAAGTTTCAAATACCAATTGGTTAGAATATTTAAATTGGATTAAACGAAACTATCCAACTGATGCACAATATTATTATGAAGAATTGCCAGACACATTAGTTTGGAGAAGGCCGCTATCTTTTAATGAACCTTTTGTAAACAATTACCTTAGGCACCCAGCTTATAAAGATTACCCTGTTGTAGGTGTTACAGCATTACAAGCCGAAAGATACTGTGCTTGGAGAACTGACATGGTGAATCAAAAGGTTTTAAGGGATAAAGGTTATATGAATAGCTTTGCCGTTATTAATGGCGTAGCAAGTGGAAACAATGCTCCAGCAACCCCTATCAGCAAACCTACTCAACCATTTAATACTGAAATCTATTTAAATGGACAAATAGATGACAAAGGATCTAATGCAATGAAAGATCTTAATCCTGCCGCGACGGGAGCCGCAGGAGCAACAACCGGGGCAGGAAATACTGGGCCTACGAGAAATGTGCGTTTAGAAGATGGTGTAATTTTACAACCTTTTAGATTGCCTACAGAAGCAGAATGGGAATATGCAGCACTTGCACTTATTGGCAATACACAATATGAAAATGTTAACGAGAAAAAAATCTATCCTTGGAATGGCTTAGGCATAACTTCTGCCAAGAAAAGTACTAGAGGATTAATTTTAGCGAATTTTAAAAGAGCTAAAGGAGATTATATGGGTGTTGGTGGTTCATTAAACGATAAGGCTGCATTTACGCAAGACGTAATGGCTTACCCACCCAATGATTTTGGGCTGTATAACATGGCTGGCAATGTAAATGAATGGACTGGCGATACCTACCGTGTTGCCACCTATGAGCAAGCAGATGCATTAAATCCATTTAGAGGAAATCAATACCAGAATAAAGATAGAGATCCAGCTACTGGCCAGCTTAAAAAAGATAAATATGGCAAACCAGAAATGGTTAAAGCTAATTCAGCAGTAAAACAAACTTGGGCAGAATTACAAGCTAATCAAACCTCAGGTAAAAGTACTACGCCATTCAACCCAGATCAACGCGATTACCGTGATGAACAAAGCAATTTATATGGTATTACTACTTTAGTAAACAATAAGTCTAGGGTTTATAAAGGTGGTTCATGGGATGATCAAGCACAGTGGTTAAATCCTGCAACTAGGAGACATTTACAAGAAGATGAATCTACTGCAGATATTGGCTTTAGATGTGCAATGACAATGCTAGGGTCTTCAGAAATTAGAAGCGCTGGCAAACCTCAATTCAGCAAAAAACCATAAGGCTTTAATACTTAAAAACAAAAGGGGATGCAAATTGCATCCCCTTTTGTTTTAGCTAAAAGTAATTAGCATTTCGTTCTTTTCTACTTTATTGCCTTGCTTAACCGCAATCTTTTTAATAATCCCATCAGTTGGCGATTTAATCATATTCTCCATTTTCATCGCTTCTAGCACTAATAAATTATCACCTTTTTTTACTTCGTCTCCTTCATTTATTAGAATACTTAGTACCAAGCCAGGCATTGGAGCTTTTATTTGCAATATCTTATTTACTGCCAAATTATCCATACCGAGTTGTTTAAGCAACTGGTCAAATTGATCCTTGATATTAAGCGTATAAATGTTTCCATTAACTTTAATTATAGCTGTTTTATCTGTAGCATTCAATTCAACTACCTCTATATTATAAGATTTATTCTTGAATAAGATACTAGAACTGTTTGCATTTAAAACAACTCTGTCAAGTTCAACCAATTCGCCATTAACATATAATTGTTTATCTGCAGAAATATCAAAATTGTATTTATCGTTTACTTTTACTTGATACATATTATTGAGTTAAGGCATATTGAACTAAATTAGCGCCCATTTTTAGCGCTTTGCTTCGGCTTTCTTGTGTGTCTGAAGGATATGTTCCAAAGTCTTCCCAGCCATTCCCTAAATCGCATTCAAAAGTATAATAGCAAATTATTCTTCCCTTCCATAGTAAAGCAAAACCTTGAGGTTTTTTCCCATCATGTTCATGTATTTTCGGCAAACCCAATGGAAATTTAAATTTTTGATTATATAATTTGTGATCGGAAGGCAACTCTACGAAACTAAGTTCAGGAAATACTTTTTTCATTTGAGGACGAATGAATTTATCTAGCCCATAGTTATCATCTATATGAAGAAATCCACCGCCAATTAAATATTTCCTCAGATTAGAGGCTTCCTGATCACTGAATACAATATTACCATGACCAGTCATATAAATGAATGGGTAATTATATAATTCAGCGCTTCCAACTTCAACAATACTTTCATCTGGAGCAAAGTTTGTGGCTAGATTTTTATTACAAAAATCAATGAGATTTGGTAGAGCTGTTCTATTTCCATACCAATCTCCACCGCCACTATATTTAAGTTTGCCCATTTTATAAGTGGGAACTGTAAAGCTAGTTAGAAAGACTAAAGATGAAAGACTAAAGATTAGAGCGAAACGCCTAACCCATAACTTATAACCCATAACCTTTAACTCATTTCTCATCTATTGATATAATTAACTTCAAAACAAGCCGCTAATGCTGCAGTTTCTGTCCTTAACCTCGTATTACCTAAAGTTACTGGTTTGTAACCATTATGCAAAGCAAGATCAAGTTCTATTGGAGAGAAATCTCCTTCCGGGCCAATTAAAATTAAGTAAGATTGATGTATATCTACTTGCTGATTGATATATGACTTTTCACCATCCATGCAATGGGCAATTAGCTTTTCTCCTAAAAAATTTTGTTTTAAAAAGTCAGTATAAGATACAGCTTCATTTAATTTAGGATGATAAGCTGTTAATGATTGTTTAACTGCTGATGTAATTACTTTTTCGAGTCTTTCTTCCTTTACAATTTTACGTTCGGAGCGATCACAAATAATAGGTGTTATTTCATCAATACCAATTTCAGTGGCTTTTTCTAAAAACCACTCTAGTCGATCTATGTTTTTGGTTGGCGCAATAGCAATGTGTAAATGATGATTACGTTTACCATACTCAAATTGCTTAGTTATTATTTGAAGATGAACATGCTTTTTACTTACGTCATTAATTTGGGCCTGATATAAGCCGCCTTTGCCATCAATTAAGTGAATGATGTCATTAACATTTAAACGGAGAACTTTACTGCAATGTCTGCTTTCTTCCTCGTTTAATATATACTGATCCGAATTAATATCTGGTGTATAAAAAACATGCATTATAGAAGGTTTTAATGCGTATCAACCATATCGCTTTTGCTAATTACCAACTCAAGCTTAATGGTTTCTATATTCTGTTCTGTTTTCTTTAAAATGGTAAATAGGTATCCATAACATTCTTCGCTATCGCCTACTTCAGGAATTTTACCAAATGCATGAGAAACTAATCCACCTACAGTATCAAAGTCTTCATCTTCTGGCAAATCATGTGGTAAATGCTCATTTACATCATAAACTGTAGCATACGCATTAATTACAAATTCCGTATCTGATATCTTTTCTACTGTTGGCTTTTCCTCGTCATATTCGTCTTGTATTTCGCCTACAATTTCTTCAACAATATCTTCTAAGGTAACCATACCAGCCGTACCCCCAAATTCATCAATTACAATAGCAATTTGAATACGTTTTTGCTGTAATTCACTTAGTAAGTCATTAATCTTTTTTGTTTCTGGAACAAAATAAGGTTTACGAATAATATCACTTAAAGCCCATTCTTTATGGTTTGCCAGTAACGGCAATACATCCTTAGCATGAACAATTCCTATTATTTTATCAATTATTTCATCATAAACCGGCATACGAGAATAACCTTCTGAAATAATTTTATCAACTACTTCTCCTTTAGGTGTATTCAATTCAATGCCTGAAATTTTGGTACGCGGAACCATTATATTTTTTACAACGCGTTCATTAAAATCAAATACGTTTTTGATTAGTTCGTGCTCATTATCTTCTAATGCCCCACTTTCTTTACCTTGATCTAATAAATATTGTAACTCCTCATTGCTATGCAAAGATTCATGACCACCAGCGGTATTAATACCAAATGGCTTAAGAATTACAGCTGCTAAGCTATTTAAAGTCCAGATAAAAGGTCTAAAGACAACATAGAAAATTTGCAATGGTACAGTTACAAATAACGTTGTCGCTACCGGCCTTTGAATGGCCAATGATTTTGGAGCTAGCTCACCAAATACAATGTGCATAACTGTAATTACAGAGAATGCAACTATTGTGGATGTTGAATGAATAAAAGTCTCACTTAGGTTCCAATTTAAGCCGGTAAAAAGATCTTTAAAAATTGTATGCATTACATCTTCACCTACCCAACCTAAACCTAATGAAGCTAATGTTATTCCCAATTGCGTTGCAGCTAAATATCCATCAAGATTATGTACGATATTTTTAGCCATCTTACCAACTCTGCTTCCAGATTTAGCTTTAATTTCTATTTGAGAAGCACGTACTTTAACGATTGCAAATTCTGCTGCTACAAAAAATCCATTCAAAAAAACAAGAAATAATGCCAAAATCAGCTTCCATCCAATAGAACCGCCTTCTGCATCTACTGGAATTACTACCGCTAAAATTGATGTTGGTAAATATCCTGTTAAGGAGGTAATTACCAACGAGCAAATGGAATCGTAAATCATATTTAAACCCTAAATTTCTTATCGTAAAGCGCTATGCTTTCTTGTATTACTTTATGAGCATAACGCACACCAAGTAAATGTTCAATCGTTACTTTCTTTTCTTCTAAAGCTTTATAATCTTGAAAGAATTTAACAATTTCTTTCATGGTATGTGGTGGTAATTCGTGTAAGTCGTTAATGTAATTTACCGACATATCGTTTTTGGCTACCGCTATAATTTTATCATCTTGCTCGCCATTATCTACCATATGCATTACCCCAATAACCTTTGCTTCAATAATAGTCATTGGATAAACATCCACAGAACATAACACTAAAATATCTAGTGGGTCATTGTCGTCGCAATACGTTTGAGGGATAAATCCATAATTTGCAGGATACATTACAGACGAAAACAACACCCTATCTAATTTAATCAAATTAGATTCTTTGTCGATTTCGTACTTCGCCTTTGATCCCTTAGGAATTTCAATTATTGCATTTACTACAGCTGGTAGATTCTCTCCAGGAGATACGCTATGCCACGGGTGATGATCGTCTTTACTCATTTTTTTCTTCTTCAATCTCTGGATCATCTTCATCACCACCTTTAGTTACCCGCTTCTTCACAAACGTGACAATTAGTGGTATTGTGGTAATTACAATGAAACCTATTATAATATAAACCAAATATTCTTCAATTTGTTGGGCAAAACTTCTTCCCAAAAAATAACCTAACAAAGTTAATGATGCTATCCATAATATTGCGCCAACAATATTATAAAATGCAAACTTTTTAACGTCTAACTTAACAACCCCAGCAAAAATAGGGGCAAATGTTCTTACAATTGGCACAAACCTTCCCATTATTAAGGCAAAGGCACCTTGCTTTCTATAGTATCGTTCTGCAGCTAAAAGGTATTTTTTCTTAAAAAAAATACTATCCTTTCTTTTATATAATAATGGCCCCGTCTTTCTTCCGAACCAATAACCTGTAAAATTCCCTAAGATAGCAGCAACGCATAAACCCAAAACAAGCACGTAAATGTTAACATCTAACCTGCCAGTGGCGACAAACATGCCTGCTAAAAATAAGAGATAATCACCTGGTAAAAAGAAACCGAAGAATAAGCCAGTTTCAGCAAAAATCACAAACAATACAACATAGAAACCACCCTCTTTAAGTAATTTTTCAGGGTCAATAAAATGCTGTAATGAATTCCAGAATTCTTGCATAGTTCAATTATTCGTAAAACTACAAATAATAATCTATATCGTTAGTTTATATCAAATTTAAAATGAGATCAGGATAAACCCCTAGAAAAAAAGTAACTATTACAGAAAAAACTAATACTATTTTATACTGCAATGGCACTTCTAACTCTACTTCACTACCTTCTTTAAACCACATTGCAATAATTACTTTAAAATAATAGTAGAAGCCTACCAATGCATTTAAAATTGCAATAACCACCAAGGCAGTTTGATAAGTTTCCATTACATTTAAAAACATCACATATTTACCTATAAAACCTGCAGTTAATGGAATACCTGCTAAAGAAAGCATAGCAATAGTTAATGTAAAAGCAGCTAATGGATTTCTTTTACCTAAACCATTAAAACTATCTATGCTATCGCTGCCCGTTTTCTGTTTAACTAAAATCAACACTGCAAAAGCGATAATGCTAGCAAAAGTATAAGCTGCTGCATAAACTAGAACATTACTGGCAGAATTAGTAGTTAATACAACTAACGAGAACAATAAATATCCGGCATGAGAAATACTTGAATAGGCAAGCATTCTTTTAAAGTTTTTCTGATAAAGTGCAGTAATATTACCCACACACAAGGTGATGATAACGATTACCATTAATGCTGGTGTCCAAAAATCATGTAGCGGTTCAAATGCTCCAGCAAATAGTCTTAAAAAGGCTGCAAAACCAGCAGTTTTAACTACTGTAGACATAAATGCTGTAATTAAGGACGGCGAACCTTCATATACATCTGGAGTCCAGAAATGGAAGGGTGCAGCACCAACTTTAAAGCATAAACCAATCATTACCAAAATAACCCCTGGGTAAAATAGTGGTGAAACAGATTTAACATTATCAATTAAGTATTGTTGTATAACTGCAATATCAAACGATCCAGTAGCCCCATAAATCAAAGCAATACCAAAAAGTAAAAATCCAGTAGAAAAAGCACCCATTAAAAAATACTTTAAAGAGGCTTCATTTGAAGCAAAATTTAATTTACGAATGCCCGCAAGAATATATAAACTCACCGACATAATTTCTAACCCAATAAACAGCATCGACATATTTTGGTAAGAAACCATAATAGTAATCCCGCACAAGGCGAAAAGTATCAGCGTAAAATATTCAGCTACGTTATCGCTACCCTCGGCAAAGTAGTTTTTGGTTAATAGAAATATAAAAAAAGTACCAATAATTGATATTGCAGAAAAAGCCAATGCGAAATTGTCCATGCGCATCATGCTATAATAGGTTGTAGGGTTATTCCATGAACAAACCGCAAAACCCAAAGCAACCAGCAAACCTATTAAAGTTAAGGGAAGCAAGGCTTTTTTGGCCTTAAACAAACCTGCATAAAGTACTACTAAAGCCGTAACGGCAATGGTTATAATAATGTTCATGTCTAGTTTACCCCTGTTAATTTTTGATTTACTTGTTCTAATAAATGTTGTACTGAAGCTTCTGATAAATTCAAAATTGGCTTAGGATAAACTCCCATAGCTACTATCAATACGCAAATGGTATACAATACCACTTTTTCTGTTCCTTTTATATCTGTAAAAGTTATTGTTAAATCATTAGTTGTACCCAACATCACTTTTTGATACATTCTTAGCATATAAACTGCTCCGAAGATAATGGTAAGCCCTGCAATTGCACCAAGCCATGCATTATAATCGTAAACACTATATAACAATAGAAATTCGCCTATGAAACCATTTGTTCCTGGTAAGGCTACGGTTCCCAAAACTATAATTAAGAAAACGATTGCCAATTGTGGGGCTACCTTAGCTAAACCACCTAATTCATCAATCTTATTGGTTTTTAAACGAGATGATATGATATCTAACACGAAGAATAAACCAACTACATTAATTCCATGACTTAACATCTGCACCATTACACCCTGCATGCCTTGAGTATTTAAAGTGAAAATACCTGCAGCAATAAGTCCAACGTGACCAATAGAAGAATATGCAACCAAACGCTTCGCATCTTTTTGTGTAAATGCAATAAGTGACGCATAGACAATTCCGATAACTGAAAGGATCATCGCAACACAAATCCAATCGTTGACACCTTGAGGTACGATTGGCAATAACCATCTGATTACACCATAAATACCCATTTTTAACATAATTCCTGATAATAACATGGTTCCTGGCGCAGGAGCTTCTGTATAGGTATCTGGTTGCCAAGTGTGGAAAGGAAATATTGGCATTTTGATCGCAAATGCAATAAAAAATGCCCAAAATATCCAACCTTGTTGATATGAATCTAAGTTTAAAGCATAAAATGCATTGATGTCGAAATTTTTCGCAGGATTCTGTAGATACAAATAGATAATCCCTAACAGCATGAAAAGTGAACCAGCAATAGTGTAAACAAAAAACTTCATGTTTACTTTAATACGATCCTTACCTCCCCAAATTGCGCAAATGAAATAAATAGGAATTAAAGCTGCTTCCCATCCAATATAAAATAAGAAGCCATCTAAAGCAGTAAATACCAGCAGTAACCCACTTTGCATAAATAAAATCAATGCGTAAAAAATACCAGCATTTTTATATTCATGTTTAAAAGTTGACAGTATAATTAACGGCACCAACACATTGGTTAAAATTACCGTAATCATACTAATTCCATCAATACCTGCATGGAAATTAATGCCTAATTGTTGTATCCAAGGATAATTTACAGCAAACTGTGTAGTTGCATCTGGAGTAAATTGCGCCAATAATCCAATCGTAACGCAAAGCGATAAAAGTGCAAATCCTAAAGCACTTATTTTAGCAGCCCCACCTTTTATAAAAGAGGTGACAATTGCTCCTGCTAGCGGTAAAAATATGAGTATTAAAAGTTCCATTTATATGTGTTGAACCGAATTAAGCGATAGATAAATAAGTATACAATAACAAAGCGACGATACCGAATACCATCATAAAAATATAAAAACCAACATTACCTGATTGTAGTAACCGTAATCCTTTACTACCTTCATTTGCTGTCCAGCCTAATCCATTTACTAAACCATCAATTAATTTTTTATCAATAATGCGATAGAAAAATTTAGAAAAAGCATCTAATGGCTTTCTAATGATAGCGTCATAAATTTCATCTAAATAAAACTTATTATAAGAGATTTTGGCCAACAACGAACGCTTGCCTTCATCTGCCACTGGCACATGTGCATTTTTAACATATTTAGTATAAGCATAAACAGTTGCAATTACTGCGGCTAATACTGAAACACCCATTAATGCAAATTCTGTAGTATGATCTAGTATTAATTCATGTTGTGCAATACCTGCTCCAGATAACCAATGTGCCAGCCATTCATTACCACCAAAAACATGAGGGATATTAATAACTCCACCGATTGCTGCTAAAACCGCTAAGACGATTAAAGGGAAAGTCATGGTTTTAGGAGATTCATGAATATGTTCTTCTGAATGATGCGTTCCACGATATTTACCAAAGAACGTTAAATACATCATTCTAAACATATAAAAAGCCGTTAAAAATGCAGTGAACAACCCGATTGCCCAAAGTACTTTATTGTATTGGTAAGCATGTGCTAAAATTTCGTCTTTAGAGAAGAAACCAGAAAATGGAGGTAGGCCTGCAATTGCAATTGTACCAATCATCATGGTCGCAAAAGTAACTTTCAATTTAGATTTCAGTCCACCCATATGGCGCATATCTTGTTCGTGGTGCATGGCATGAATCACAGATCCAGCTCCTAAGAACAACAATGCCTTAAAAAATGCATGTGTTAACACATGGAAGAATGAACCTGTATAGGCGCCAACACCTAAACCTAAAAACATGTATCCCAATTGTGATACCGTTGAATATGCTAGTACTTTTTTAATATCTGTTTGCGTTAATGCAATAATAGCTGCCATTAACGCAGTAGCTGTTCCAATAATTGCAATAATATCCTGAGCTGTAGGCGCTAGATCAAATAATGTGCTAGAACGGGCAATCATATAAATACCAGCAGTTACCATTGTTGCGGCATGTATTAACGCAGAAACTGGCGTTGGACCAGCCATTGCGTCTGGCAACCAAGTAAATAATGGCAATTGTGCGGATTTACCACAGGCGCCTATAAATAACAAAATCGTAATTAAAGTAATTGGGCCTGCTCCAGGCATCATTGATGCAGCTTGTGGGAATACTTTAGCAAATTCCACACTTCCAAATGTATTGAAGATTAAGAAAACGCCTAAAAGGAATCCTAAATCTCCAATTCTATTCATTACAAATGCTTTTTTAGCTGCACTTGCATAATTACTATTGGTATACCAAAAACCAATTAATAGATAAGAGCATAAGCCTACTCCTTCCCAACCGATAAACATTACAATGTAGTTTGAGCCTAAAACCAAGATCAACATGAAGAAGATAAATAGGTTTAAATAACTAAAGAATTTACCAAAACCAGCATCTTCGTGCATGTATCCAATTGAATAAATATGGATCAAGAACCCCACCCCCGTAATGATTAAGAGCATAATCGCACTTAATGGATCATATAGAAATGAAAGTGGAATATGTAAATTACCAGCACTAATCCAATCAAAAAGATTAACAGGAAAGTGCTTTTGTGTGCTTGCACTTAGCTCAAAAAACAAGGCAACGCTTAATACAAAAGAAGCCAATATAACGCCACTTCCAATTAAACCAATTAGGTTTTTGCTAAATGTATTTCTGCCTAGGCCATTAATTACAAAGCCTATAAGCGGAAGCAAAGGAATTAACCAAAGTAAACTATTTATCATCTTCTATATAATTACCACTTAAGGCGATTTAACACATTAATATCTATTGACTGCGTATTTCTGTAAACCATTACAATAATTGCTAGTCCTACCGCTACTTCAGCAGCTGCCAATGCCATAATAAAAAACACAAAAACTTGTCCTGAAGGATCGTTGTGGTGAACAGAAAAAGCTGTTAGTAACAAATTCACAGAGTTTAACATTAACTCTACCGACATAAAAATTACAATTGCATTTCTACGCGTTAGTACACCAATTACCCCTATAGTAAAAATAATTGCACATAACCAGATGTAATGGTTAAGTGGAACTGCCTGCATGGTTTGAGTTAAATTATCCATTCGTTTTTTCCTCTTTTTTAGTTAGCAATACTGCCCCTACCATTGCTGTAAGCAATAAAATTGAGGACAGTTCAAATGGCAGCATAAATGGCCCGAATAATTCTTTACCTAAGTTTTTAACTAAACCTAAATTTGGGTTTTGCAAAACTAATGGACTATTGATTGTAACTGCTTTAAGGGAACCAACAAGAGTTACAATTAAACAACCTCCAGCTATTACACCTAAAATTTTGACAAATGCTGTTTTATTGGGTTCGTTTTCTTTATTTAAATTTAATAGCATCAGTACAAAAAGGAATAGAACCATAATTGCACCCATGTAAACAATAAAGTTTACAACCGCTAAAAACTGCGCGTTTAACAACACATAATGAACAGTAAAAGTAAAAAAAGTAAGAATCAAATATAAAACGCTATGAATTGGATTCTTCGAAAAGATAACCATCAGCGAAAAGATGATGCTTAATGTTGCTACGAAATAGAATACTGATGTACCCATTAATTTTTTTTGTTTAGTTATTATTATTAACTGTCATGCTGAGCTTGTCGAAGCATTTCTAAATTAGATTCTTCGTGCCTCAGAATGACAAACTATTTTACCTCCAAAGGAGCTTCAACTAATTTATCTTTCCCGTAAATAAAATCTTTACGTAAATAATCAGATGGCACAATTGGCCCATCTAAATAAATAGCTTCTTTAGGGCAAGCTTCTTCGCATAAGCCACAGAAAATGCAACGTAACATGTTGATCTCATATACAGCAGCGTATTTTTCTTCGCGATACAAGGCTTTCTCTTCTGGCTTACGTTCTGCAGCAATCATGGTAATTGCTTCAGCAGGGCATGATAAAGCACATAACCCACAAGCAGTACAGCGTTCTTTACCTTCTTCATCTCTTTTTAAAGAGTGCATTCCTCTCCAGTTAATAGAAAATTCTCTCTGCTGCTCTGGATATTTGATGGTTGAACTTTTCTTAAAAAAGTGGCTCATTGTAGTACCCAATCCTTTAACTATTGCAGGCAAATACATTCGCTCTGCAAGGTTTAGAGGCTTTTGCTCTAGTACTTTTTTCTTGTTACTTAATGATTCCATATCTCTCTCTTAAAACTTATTTACAACAGCGATTACAATCCCTGTAATAATGATATTTGCAATGGCAAGTGGAATTAATGTTTTCCAACCTAAATTCATCAATTGATCATAACGGAAACGAGGGATTGTCCAACGTACCCACATGAAGAAAAAGATGAATGCAAATATTTTAATAAATAATACTCCGGTTCCAATTAACGCTGCCACATTAGGACTAACATGGGCAGCAACAGTATCCATCCAAGGATAATTATAGCCACCAAAATATAATGTTGCCATCACTGCTGATGAAACGAACATATTGATATATTCAGCAAACAAATAGAACCCTAATTTCATTGAAGAATACTCTGTATGGTAACCACCGATTAGCTCAGTTTCACATTCAGGTAAATCGAATGGTGCACGGTTAGTTTCAGCAAAAGAACAAACCATAAAAATAATAAAGCCTAAAGGCTGATATAACACATTCCAATGCCACCCATGCTGTTGAGCAACAATTTCTTTTAAGCTTAATGTATTAGTCATTAAAAGCAGGGCGATAATAGATAGGCCCATTGCAACTTCATAACTAATATTCTGAGAAGCAGCTCTAATAGCACTTAATAATGAATACTTATTGTTAGAGGCCCATCCACCGATCATAACACCATAAACACCTAATGATACTACTCCAAATAAGTAAAGTACACCAACATTTATATCTGTTACTTGCAATGGAACCGCTCTTCCATTAATGGTTAAATCTTGTCCCCATGGAATAACTGCTGTACCTATACAGGCGCAAAGCATTGCCAAACCAGGGCCGACCATAAATAACCATTTACTTGCATTTGAAGGAATGATTTCTTCCTTCATAAACATTTTCAACCCGTCAGCTAATGGTTGCAAAATACCAAACGGGCCAGCTCTATCCGGACCTAAACGATCTTGTAAAAAAGCTGCCACTTTTCGCTCTGCATAAGTAGAATACATTGCAATTACCAAACTAATGGCAAATAAAATGGTTACCAGTGCAAATTTTTCAATTACAAAATTTATATCCATTAGAATTTACTGGTTTTTTCTAGTTCAACTTTATTAGCTTGCTGCAAAGCAAGATTTTCTTTAATCACTGGCAAAGGTTTAAAAGTTTCGTAGTGATTTGATGAAATTACCGAAGTATCTGAAATATGAGTCGGTTGTTCAATAGTCCAATCAGCTGTTGCTTTTTTCTCAAATCGGCATTCGTTACAAATAAATTCTTCTACTTCACCAAATTGATCTTTACGTGCAGTAACACGTAGTACATCAGCCCCCTTATACCAAAGTGTTACTTTACCATTACACTTTTCGTGGTTGCAATCTCTGTGTGCATCAACAGGTTTTGTAAACCAAACTCTATTTTTAAACCTAAACGTTTTATCAGTTAAAGCACCTACAGGACAAACGTCAATTACATTTCCAGAGAAATCATTATCAACTGCCGTTTGAATATAAGTAGAGATTTCCGAATGGTCTCCACGATTTAAAATCCCGTGTACACGCTTATTGGTAATTTGATCTGCTACAAAGACACAACGATAGCATAAAATGCATCTATTCATGTGCAGCTGAATTTTATCACCAATATCAATTCTTTCGAATGTACGACGTTCAAATTCGTATCTCGTCTTTTGTAAACCGTGTTCGTAGCTTAAATCTTGTAAATCACATTCACCTGCTTGGTCACAAACAGGGCAATCTAACGGGTGATTGATTAACAAAATCTCTACTACACCACTTCTTGCCTCTAATACTTCTGGGGAAGTGATATTTTGCACTTCCATACCATCCATAACCGTAGTACGGCATGACGCAACAAGTTTAGGCATAGGACGTGGGTCTTTTTCAGAACCTTTGCTAACCTTAACAATGCAAGTACGACATTTACCACCACTACCTTCTAACTTAGAATAATAACACATTGCAGGCGGTACAATATCTCCTCCAATTTGCCTAGCGGCATTGAGAATACTTGTACCCGGTGCTACTTCTACCGTTATACCATCAATAGTAACTTTCATTAAATCACTCATGGTTAAAGATTATCCTGTTTAACTTCCTCAACTTTTTTCTCTATAGGAACTGCATAATTGGCTAAGCCATAATTGCTGCTTAAGCTTTTAACTGGCTCTTTTACATGCCACTCAAACTCATCTCTAAAATGTCTAATTGCACTTGCAACTGGCCAAGCCGCCGCATCGCCCAACGGACAAATTGTATTTCCTTCTATTTTTTTAGACACATCAACTAACAAGTCAATATCACTCATTTTTCCGTGTCCGTATTCTAATCTATGCAATACTTTTTCTAACCAACCAGTTCCCTCGCGACAAGGAGAACATTGTCCACAACTTTCGTGATGGTAGAAACGAGCGAAATTCCAAGTATTTCTAACAATACATTGATCTTCATCAAAGGCTATAAAACCACCAGAACCTAACATCGTTCCTGTTGCGAAACCACCTTCAGAAAGTGATTCATAGCTCATTAATCGTGGATCGCCATTTGCATATTTTAAAGTTAAATTAGCTGGCAGAATTGGTACCGAAGAACCTCCAGCTACTGTAGCCTTTAGCCTTTTACCATTCGCAATACCACCACAATACTCATCAGAATAAATAAACTCCTCAACTGGTAAGCCTAATTCAATTTCGTAAACTCCAGGTTTAACTAAGTTTCCAGAAGCTGATATTAATTTGGTACCTGTACTTCTACCGATACCTATTTTAGCATATTCATCACCACCATCATTGATAATAGGTACAACTGCTGCAATAGACTCAACATTATTTACAACCGTTGGGCAGCCATATAGACCAGCAATCGCTGGAAAAGGAGGTTTAATACGAGGATTCCCTCTTTTTCCTTCTAATGATTCTAACAATGCGGTTTCTTCGCCGCAAATGTAAGCACCACCACCAGGTTGAACGTAAAGTTCTAGATTATATCCAGTGCCTAAAATATTCTGTCCTAAAAATCCTGCTGCCTTTGCTTCGGCAATTGCTTTTTCAAGAATGCGGATTTGTGGCATCATTTCACCACGTACATAAATGTATGATGTGTTTGCACCAAGAGCGAAACTTGAAACAATCATTCCTTCAATTAACGCATGAGGAATATAATTCATCAAATACCTGTCTTTAAAAGTTCCAGGCTCAGATTCATCTGCATTGCATACTAAATAACGTGGAACGCCTTCTGGTTTTGCCAAAAAGCTCCATTTCATCCCCGTAGGGAAACCTGCACCACCTCTGCCTCGTAAGCCCGATTTTTTAACTTCTTCTACTATTTCATCAGGAGTTAAAGTTTTTATCGCTTTTTCTACAGCACGGTAACCACCTTTTTGGCGGTAAACCTCTAGCGTATTGATGCCAGGTACGTTGATATGTTCGAGTAATAGTTTACGTCCCATTATTTATTGCGTAAATCGTCTATCAATTGATCAACTGATTGCTCAGTTAAGTTCTCATAGAAAGTATATTCTGGACCTATTTGTAATACTGGGGCAAAGCCACACGCAGCTAAACATTCTACACCTCTCCAACTAAATAAACCATCTGCTGTAACTTCACCTTCTTTAACACCAAGTTTATTTTCAATATGGCCCATTATTTTTTCTGCTCCCACCAAGCAACAAGGACCAGTGCGACAAACTTCCAAAACATACTTCCCTTTTGGTTGTAAGAAGTACATACTGTAAAAAGATGCAACTTCGTATACTTCAATTGGTTCAATGTTCAAATATTCCGCAACTTTGTCCATTGCAGGTACGCTTGTCCAGCCAAATTCTGCTTGTACCAAATGTAAAATAGGTAGCAAAGCTGATTTTTGTTTTCCGGCAGGATAACGTTTTACAATTTCATCAAAATTGACAAGCAAAGCTGATGAAAACTCTACAGGTTGTTGTTCTTCTACTTTAAGCATCTAATTCTCCTGCAATAATGTTCATGCTACTCATGTTAATGATGGCGTCTGATAACAGCATACCTTCACTCATTTTAGCAAACATTGAATAATTAATAAAACTTGGTCTTCTAAAATGTAAACGATATGGAGTTCTACCACCATCATTAATTAAATAGAAACCTAGCTCTCCGTTACCACCTTCTACTGCATGGTAAACTTCTGCTTTTGGCGCATCAATTTCACCCATCACAATTTTAAAGTGATAGATCAATGCTTCCATATTGTTATAGACTTCTTCTTTTCCTGGTAAATAAAATTCTGGCACATCAGCATGGAAAATACCTTTAGGCTCAGATTTTAATTTCTCTAAAGCTTGTTCGATGATTCTTACACTTTGCCACATTTCTTCATTACGTACCAAATAACGATCATAAATATCACCACTAGTACCAACAGGAATTTCAAAATCAAAATCTTGATAAGAAGAATAAGGCTCACTTACACGAACATCATAATCCACACCTGTTGCACGTAACAAGGGGCCAGTCCACCCGAAACTTAACGCATTTTCTTGTGTTACTTCGGCTACGCCAGCAGTACGGTCAATAAAAATACGGTTACGATTCAACAAGCTTTCAAATTCTCTTAAAGCAACTGGAAATTCTTTTAAAAATTTATTGATTTTCGCAAATGCGATGTCATTAAAATCTCTTTCCAAACCACCAATACGTCCAATATTTGTCGTTAAACGAGCTCCACAAATTTCTTCATAAATCTCATATATATGTTCTCTAAACTGGAACAAATAAAGGAAAGTTGTAGTTGCTCCAGTATCTTGCGCAATAATAGTATTGCAAATGATATGATCAGAAATTCTTGCCAATTCCATTATAATTACCCTTAAGTAATCTACACGTTTAGGAATTTGGATATTCAATAATTTTTCAACCGTCATGTGCCATCCCATGTTATTAATTGGAGATGAGCAATAGTTTAATCGGTCTGTTAAAGGTGTGATTTGATAGAATGGCCGATGTTCTGCAATTTTTTCAAATGCTCTATGTATGTATCCTATAGTAGAAACACCACTTACAATGCGTTCGCCATCTAATTGCAATACGTTCTGAAAAACACCGTGCGTAGCAGGGTGAGTTGGACCTAAATTTAAGGTCACCAATTCATTCTGCGGATCGTTATCTGTATATACTGGTTGATTGTGCTTCATTAGTTTTTATCTACCAAAGTATTCGTCTTTTTTATCAACTCTGTTTGGATCTTCTAAGGGATATTGTTTAAGCATAGGAAATACACCTAATTCATCCATATTCAAAATTCTTCTTAAATCAGGATGCCCCTCGAATTTAATCCCGAAAAAATCATACGTTTCTCTTTCCATCCAATTTGCTGAGTTCCACAAAGTAGATACAGTTGGAATAGTCGCATCATTCTCATGAATAAAAACCTTTACGCGAACCCTTACTCTGCTAACCATACTATGCAAGTGATAAACCACCGCCAATTGGTTCTTTTCTGGATAATGAACCGCAGTTAAATCAGTTAAGAAATTAAAATTAATCTTCGCGTTCTCTTTTAAGAAAGATAAAACATTTACAATTTTATCCTTAGTTGTAGAAAAAGTAAGCAATCCATAAGGTTCTGTTACATCAAAAAGTTGCTCGCCGAATTTCTCGCCTAGCAAATCAATAATTTCTGTATTTGTTGCTTTAGCCATTATTCTATTCCGTAAGAAGCTAACATTTGTTTATATTGGTCTGAATACCTTCTTCTACCCGATTCATTTTTAACCAATTCTTGAATCTTTCCAAAGCCATCTAAAATAGCTTCAGGGCGAGGAGGACATCCTGGAACATATACATCTACTGGAATAATTTCATCTATGCCTTGTAAAACAGAATAGGTGTCAAAAATTCCTCCGCTAGATGCACAAGCACCAACAGCTATCACCCAACGAGGTTCTGCCATTTGTAAATAAACTTGTTTTAAAACAGGCCCCATTTTTTTTGCAATAGTACCCATTACCATTAAAAGATCTGCCTGACGGGGAGAAAAACTTAATCGCTCAGCCCCAAAACGACCAAAATCGTAATGTGAGCCCATGGTAGCCATAAATTCAATTCCACAGCAAGAAGTAGCAAATGGCAAGGGCCATAACGAATGCGAACGTGCCAAACCAATAACCTTATCTAAGGAAGTGGCAAAAAAGCCTGAGCCTTCTATCCCTGGTGGCGCATCTACTATATTGATTTCACTCATGTTATAAACAAAAAAATGCTCATCCTACAATACAGAATGAGCTACAAATTTACAATTTTTTAAAAGCAATTAGATTAAGCTATTAGCATTTAGAACCAATCTAAATAAAACCAATTTCTCTTTTCGGTTATTAAATTTAACTGGTAGCTACTACTTTGTTAATTCCAATCTAACGCTTTTTTCTTTAAGATATAGATAAAACCAAGTAAAAGAGTACCCATAAAAATGAACATCTCAATAATTCCATTCCATCCCAGTTCCCTAAAGTTCACTGCCCAAGGGTACATAAAGATTACCTCTACATCAAATAACACAAAAAGTATAGCGACCAAAAAATATTTAATAGAAAATGGTTGACGGGCATTACCTACCACTTTAACACCTGCTTCAAAGGTGGAAAGCTTATCACTAGTTTTACGTTTAGGCCCTAAAAAGTGAGTAGCAAATAAAGTTACTACTACAAACCCTAGTGCTACAATAACTTGAAATATAATAGGTAAAAAATCTTGTGCTGTACTTGTGGTTTCCATGTATACTATTTTAGGCAAAATTAAAAGAAAAAGGCAGGATTACAAACCCTGCCTTCTCTTTTATAATTATTAAGAATTATTACTTCTTAATTGGAGCTTTTTTAGGTGGGGTAGCTGGCCCATTTAATTGTTGTATACTTTGAGTTGCGTAAGCATTCTGTGGATCAAGAGCTAAAGTTTTATTGAAATATTCTTTTGCTTTTTCTTTATCAGTAGGAATTGCAGCAGCACCTAAATAATTGTATGATTCGATTAAATTTTTAACATTAGGAGTCGCTTTTTCTGGTTTTGTAACAGTTACAAGTGTTACAAATTTTTCATAAAAAGGTGCAGATAGGAATTTAGAATTCTCTTTGTTATCCTTAATATCTACATACTTATTAACTCTACCTCTATAAAGATATCCCGATTCATATTCAGGTGCTAATTGGGTAACTTTTGAAAAGGCAGAATCTGCTTCTACTAAAATTGATCTATCTGGGTTTTTATTATCTCTATCAGCGAAAGCATAAGTATAATAATCTGCTAAGCCTAAGAAAAAGTTATTCATAGCCATATTAATGTTCTTAGAATTAAGTTTTATTACTTTTCTATAAACATTTGCAGCTTTATCATATTTTTTTGCATCAAACAAAGTTTTACCTACTGCTGCCAAATCCTCAACTTTAGTAGAATCTAACTCAACCCCTTTAGTAATGTTAATTACTGCTAAACTATCATTTCCAGTTCCTTGTAATGCTTTACCTAGGTATAGGTAATCTAAACCGATAATACGAGACGCATCTTGAGTTCTTGCAAATAATTCGTTCATGTATTGAACACCTTGAGGAAAGTTTTTATTCTCAATTGCAGAATAACCTCTCATACGAATTACCACAAATTCTTTGGGGTTGTTTTTATCTTCAGACTTTAAAGTCGCAACTTCCTTTTCTAAAGTTGCGTAATCACCTGCATAAACTAAAAATTGTGCATAACGTAATCTTGAGTCGAAAGATTTATCAGTTAAATCTAAATACTTCCTCATATTAGTTAAAGCATCAGCTCTTTTAGTCTCACCATTTTTTGGATCCTGATAAGACCATTGCAATAGTAATTCTGCATATTCACGATAAGCTGGACCATAGTTAGGATCTCCTGCTATAGCTTTCTTCAATTGCGCTTCTGCTTCTGCAAATGCATAAGCTTCTTTATACATTTTACCAATCTGCACATTAACGCGATATAGCGCAGGGTTGATATCTGTAGCTCTTAAATAAACATTATAAGCTTCACTATTCTTTTTTTGCAAAGCGTAATAATCTCCCAAAGCAACAAATGTTTCAGGATCTTTATCTTTCGAATCTAATTCATCTGCTTTATTTAAATTTGGCAGTGCTGCAGCATAATCAGGTGTTTTTTGAGAAATATATGCTCTACCTATCGCTAAGTAAGTATTATAGTCTTTAGCACCTAGAGATAAAGCTTTATCAAAATTAGTTTTTGCTGATGCAGCATTATTTGATTGAAGATCTGCTCTACCTAAACCAACATAGTTTAAAGCATATTTAGGATCTGCAGTAATTCCATTAGTAAAAACAGCCCTAGCAGAATCTAAATCTTCTGTAAGTAAATAAACAGTTCCAAGGTTAAAATAATTTTCACCTTCTTTTGCTTGGCTAGCAACTAATGTTTTAAGCATTGAAGTAGCCTTTTGGTACTGCTCGGCATCTATTGCCTTCTTGGCATCAGCTAAACTTTGAGCAAATGAGGCAGTACCCATCATTACTAAACCTAAACTTAAGGTTATTGCTTTCTTAATCGTTTTCATTGTCTTCATTTGTTTTAATCGAAATAACTTTTCCTGTGCCTTATAAATGGTTCTGCAACAGCAATGTTCTTCTCCTTAATTGAATTTAATTTTTAGTTCGTGTTCCTTATGTTAAAATCCCTTGATACCATCTTATGAGGACCTAGTCCTGATTTGAGTACAATTAACTGACCACGAGGGCTACATAACCAATTTGCAAATCCTGTGCCTAAACCGTCTCTTCCTGTACAATTAATGATATAAACATTTCTTAGTAAAGGGTAAATTCCGCTTATCAAGTTGTTTTGCGATGGTTTGTAAAAAGAATCATCTCCTTTTTTACCCTTTAAGCCCTTAACACCCATCATCTTAACTTTCGGCAAAAACGCCAAAATGTCATTATTATTTTCAAGTAACCAATTTATTCCTACTACTCCAATGTAATCTTTATGCTCTGCAACGTACTTAATTACGTCATTATTTGTTTGCAGTGTATAAACACCTGTCTTCGGCAAAGTAGTTACTTTCGCAGAATCCATAAAATATCTTACTGTACTTGAGTATGCATTATCAAATACTAGTTTTTTATTTAGGGAAGATTTCCCTTTCATAATGTCAAAAACAGCTTCAACAGTAATATTTGTATCAATATTAGCTGCATTTGTGATTAAAGCAATTCCATCAACAGCGAATCTGTCCGTAAATATAGAAAATTGTCTTTGCTTGTAAAAATTTTCCTCTTCAGGCTTCAACATACGAGACATAACTATCATTTTGATCTTTCCATTTAAGAAAGTAGGCAAAATTTTATTCTCATTCCCTAAAACCGTTGTGATCTTTGCGTTGGGGTAATCACTTTTAAAAACCTCAATCTGGTCATCTAATATACGCGCAAATGATTCATCTACTAGCAATTCTATTGTTCCCGATGTTCTAGTTTCTTCAATTTTATCTTTATCAGCTTTTCTCTTACAAGAAATAAATGCAAATAATATTAAAATAAACGTGATATTTCTCATTTACTGTATATCTTTTTGATTAATTAATCTTCCAAATCTAATTCCTGCATAGATTAGAAGAAGTACAGCGAATGCGATTCTATATTTAGTAGGAAATTTTTCAGGATCTAATGATAACAAATCACTAAAAAATACTAACATTATACCTAACGTCAGAAAAATTAAAATCATGAAAACCCCTAAAATAAACAGAAATCGCTGTTGAGGCGATTTCTGTTTAAAGTATTTCAAACTAAACATCTATATGCTATTGTTGTAAATTAAATTTAATTGGAATGTTATACTTTACACGTACTGGTTTACCATTTTGCATCCCAGGATTCCATCTTTTACTTAATCTTAACACCCTTAATGCTTCCTCATCAGTTCCATAGCCAAGTTTTCTATCAACTTTAGCATCAGTAATTGACCCATCTTTCTCAACTGTGAAAGAAACGAATACATTTCCTTGGATGTTATTCTCCGCAGCCATTGGTGGATATTTGATATTAGCACCTAAATAAGCATAGAACTTATCGATACCACCTGGATAAGTAGGTGGATTCTCCATACTTACAAAGTTGTAAACCGTATTATCCTCAACAGCAACAGCTTGTTTTGGTCCTTCTCCAGCAGGTGCAATTTGCACGATGTCTGCAGTTGGATCACCTTCAATTGTTTTTTGACCTGGATCCGCTTTTTTCAAATCCTCCATTTTAGGTGGTTCTTCATCACGCACTTCGTTGTCTGGCTTCACAATTGGAGGAGGAAATTTAATCTGATCCTCTTTTGGTGGTGGCGGTTCAACTGGCGGTGGTGTTTTCACTGCCGGGTCAATTGGTGGTGGCGTTTGCATCACAACCTCCACAATCTTTTCAGGAGGTGGCTCTGGCAATATCCCTGCGATTAAAGCATAAATCTTTGGCGCTAGGAAAAGTAATATAAATATTGCCGACGCAATAAGTAATGATTTGGTTGTATTTGCAGAACTAGATTGACGAAGCTCGTAAGCCCCATAATTTTTGTTCTTTTTGGCAAATATCACATCAAGCCACTCTTTGTTAAATAAATCTATTTTAGATCCAAACATTGCTTAATATTTTAATTGTTATTGTTTATAAATTCCCGCTCTTATCATTGCTTCTTTCTCACTATCCATTAAATGTGTTGGATCGTCATCAATTGCTGGAGCACTGATATTAGTTTTGGTAATGTTAAGCTCGTCCATAATATCTACAAAGTTTTTATAAGTAGATCCTGGAGCAGGTTTAATAATCACAATGATGTCTTTACCCATTGTTTCTTTAACCTTTTTCTTATTATCCAAAAGAGATTTTCTTACTCCTTGAAATCCCTCAATAGTTGGTTGAGATTTTCCAGCCTCTCCCATGTACCATGCTACTTTATCATTTTTTCCTAATAAAATAGTCATTGTTTGAGAAGCACGAAGTTCAAGCTTATTCTCTTTATTTTTTTCATCCTTATCGGGTTTAGCAATGTCCATTGCTAATGGTTTAGATAAAGATGTGGTTAACATAAAGAAAGTAATTAACAAGAAGGCCAAATCAACCATCGCTGTTAAATCTACTTTTGTAGATTGTTTTTTACTTCTTACTTTACCACCTTTACCGCCCCCGCTGGAGGTATCTAATTCTGCCATGGCTTATATATTTTATTTAGCAGCAGCTTCGGCTGATGTAATTAAACTAAATTTGTTAACTTTTTGCTTTTGAAGTACATCTACTATTTTTCTAACAGTAGCATATTCTTCTTCGGCATCTCCTTTAATACTTACACGCATATCTATTTGATGTAATTCTGCAGTAGCTCTACGAGATTGTTCAATCCATCTAAACAGCTGACCGTTTATTGTAGAATCCGTTGGAATTCCATTAAACTGCGCCTCAAACTTGGTGCGCTCGTCGCCATTCATGTTAATGTATTGTTTTAAATTTTCAAATGGCACTCCGAAAGAAGATATTACTTGAAATCTCTTTAGCTCGGCCTCAGAGAAATTAGTAGAATATAATTCAGCCATTTTTTGCAAAGCCAACTTTTTTACGTCTTGTCCAATAATTTCAAGATATACTTTTCCTTTACCAACAGTTAATATTGCTAGATCTTTATCCGGCACTTTAAACTGAACAGTAGAAGAAGGAATCTTTACATCCAGAGGATCAGGTTGACGTGAAGTTGCCGTTAAAATAAAGAAAGTTAACAACAAGAAGGCCACATCGCACATTGCGGTCATGTCTACTGCGGTACTCTTTCTAGGAACTTTTACTCTAGGCATAATATAAAAATTATAATATTTTAATTAATGATGTTAATTTTTCCGGTTTTCCATAAAGCCGGCAAAAAAAATTAAAATAATTTTTATTTATGTGTACTAGCGTAAGTTTGGATGATGCTGAAACCTGCTTCATCAATAGCATAAGTTAATTTATCTATTTTAGAAGTTAAGATATTATACATGATAATAGCTAAAGTTGAAGTACCGATACCTGTAGCTGTATTGATAAGTGCCTCAGAGATACCAGTTGCTAATGCAGCTTGATCTGGAGCACCTGAGTTAGCTAAACCACCAAACGCCTTGATCATACCTGTTACTGTACCTAATAAACCCATTAATGTACCTACTGATACTAAAGTTGCAATAATTGTTAAATTTTGCTCTAACATTGGCATTTCTAAAGAAGTAGCTTCTTCAATATCTTTTTGAATTGCTAAACATTTTTGGTCAGTATCCATATTTTGCTCAGTTTCCATCTCGGCATATTTTTTAAGGCCTGATTTAATAACGTTTGCAACTGAACCTTCTTGTTTATCGCATTCTGCGTTAGCAGCAGCGATGTTACCAGAACCTAAAAGTGATTGAATTTTTTTAACGAAAGAATCTAAACTTCCTTTTCCTGTTGCTTTACCAATAACAATTAAACGTTCAATAGAGAATACGAATACCATTAAAAGCATACCCATAAGGATTGGTACAATGAAACCCCCTTTGTAAGCCATACCACCATAGTTTCCTGGATGAGGTAAAATGTGAGCAGTATCATCATTATAGAAAGCTAATGATACAGTACTGTTAGCTTTTGCAATTGAATCATCAATTTGAAAATTAGATGGTTTACCTAATACAAAGATGAATAGTGATATCCCAATTAGGATACAAATAGGGATTACAAGAGTTGCAAATAAATTAGATGCAGTAGAACTCTCTTTTTTAACTGTTGTTGGTTTTGGTGCGTTTGCCATTTTTTTTTAGTTTTTTAGTTTTAGTACTTGTTTTAAAATTAGAAATTTTATTTAAATAATATAGTAATACACACAACGTTTCTTCAAACTAAATGTTGCGTTAACAAATTTATAACTTTGATTTAAATTACAAATTAAATAATCGTTACACAATTAATTCGTTACGTTAACACTTCTACTTGTTTGATGAGATAGGTGTATAACTAAAAAAGATTGCCTATTGTTTAGACAATCTTCCGCAATTAAAACTAAAAATTTAATTAAAAGCAAATTTTACACGAAAAAAATACGTTAAATCGCATTTTCTATAACTTTCGGCAGTGCTTTTAATATTTCTTCATCAGCTATATCTTCGAATTGCTTAAAATTGTTTACAAATGCATTTGCTAATTCATTTGCTTTACTGTCATAATTATGGGCATCTTTCCAAGTATTACGTGGATTTAATATTTCGGATGGTACATCTTTACAGTTGCTAGGCATCAAAAGACCAAAAACTTTGTGTTCAGTGAAATTTTCTTTTGCTAAACTGCCATCCAGAGCAGCTGTAATCATGGCTCTAGTATAACTTAATTTCATTCTATTACCAATTCCGTAAGGTCCACCACTCCAGCCAGTATTAACTAGCCAAACATTTACATTGTTCTTTTCCATTTTCTCTCCCAATAGCTTTGCATATTTAGCAGGATGTAAAGGCAAGAAAGCCTTGCCGAAACAAGCAGAAAATGTCAACTGTGGTTCAGTAACACCTGCCTCTGTACCTGCAACTTTTGCAGTATAGCCAGATATAAAATGAAACATTGCTTGACCAGGAGTTAATTTAGAAATAGGTGGCAGTACACCAAATGCATCTGCTGTTAGGAAGAAAATGTTTTTAGGTCCGGCAGCAACAGAAGGTTCTACAGCATTAGCAATATAATGTATAGGATAGGCAACCCTTGTATTCTCTGTTTTATCTATATTAGAGAAATCAACACTGCGTGAATTTGGGAAATAATTTATGTTTTCTAGCAGTGATCCAAATTTTATAGCATTATAAATCTGAGGTTCTTTCTCTGCTGTAAGATCTACACACTTTGCATAACAACCCCCTTCAAAGTTGAAAACAGAGTTTTCACTCCACCCATGCTCATCATCACCAATTAATGCTCTTTTAGGATCAGCTGATAAGGTTGTTTTTCCTGTGCCAGATAAACCAAAAAAGACTGCAGTATCTCCATCCTTACCAACGTTGGCAGAGCAATGCATAGATAAAGTGTTTTTTTGTTCTGGTAGGATAAAGTTTAAAACTGAAAATATTCCTTTCTTAATCTCGCCTGTATAGGCTGTTCCTCCAATTAAAATTATTTTCTTTGAGAAATTTAAAATCGAAAAATTTGACTGTCGAGTACCATCTGTTTCAGGGTCTGCCAAAAAAGATGGTGCAGCAATTATTGTCCACTCTGGTTGCTCTGGTAAATCTTCTTGCTCAAATCTTAAAAATAAGTTATTTGCGAAAAGGTTTTGAAAAGCATGTTCTGTAACTACTCTAATTGTAGTTTTATAATTTTCATCTGCACACGCATAAGAGTCGCGAACATAAATTTGTTTTGAGCTTAAATGTGTAGTTAATTTTTTAAATAAAGAATCGAAATGAGCTGGATCTATTTTGATATTAACATCTCCCCACCAAACCGTATTTTCAGTTACTTCATCACAAACAATGAAGCGATCTTTTGGAGAACGGCCTGTAAATCTACCTGTATCAATTGCTAAAGCCCCACTATCTGCTAAGGTACCTTCTCCATTTTTTAAAGCTTCCTCCACTAACTCCGATACACTAAGTTGATACTTTACTGTTTTAGCACTCAAATTTAAGTAGCTTAAATTAGGCTGCTGTACATTAATATTGCTCATATATTTGGTTTAATATGCTACAAAGCTAAGCAGATATTAACTCAAAAAACGTGCTTTTTTAGTAAAAAATTTACTTATTGTGGCAAATACACTATCATTTAACTAACTGATAAACAATTAATTAATATCAAATTTAACCTCCAGATTTTTTCACTTTGTATCCTTCTTTTTGCAGCATTAGAAACACCTTTTCTCTAAAATCACCTTGTATTAAAATTTCACCATCTTTAGCTGCTCCGCCCACACCACATTTGGTTTTTAGCATTTTGGCTAAAACCTGCAAATTTTCATCAGTTCCCTGATACCCTGTAATTAATGTAACTGCTTTACCCCCTCTGTTCTTCCTATCGAGCATTATTCTTAAATCTTGTTGATTATTCGGTAGGCTTTCATCACTAGATAGTGTATGATCTTCATACGTAAAAGCTGGGTCGGTTGAATACATTATTCCACCAAAATCATTAATTACTTTTTTCTTTGTATTTTTCATAGCGCTACAACAGTATTCTATTTTGTAATGATATTTAAGGCCAAAGGGATAACCTCTATATTTATTGCTTTGCCCATAAAGTATGGCTCACCATCTAGGTGGATAGAATCTTCCTTTGCTCTGGTTATTTTAATATTTTTACCCTTTAGTATTTCTACCATGTCTGACCTGTCTGTTGATTTACTTAACATTTGATAAGCTAATACTGGTAATTTGTATAATGGAAAAGGTTTTACAATACATATATCTAATAAGCCATCTATTAACGAAGATTTTGGAGAGATATGTACATTATTACCGTATTGCGATGAATTTGCAACGCTTACTAGGTAAGCTTCTCGAGTAAAATTAATCCCGTCAATCTCAATTTCATAGGTCTGAGGTAGATAAGACGTCATTTCTTTTAATCCCATTTCTACGTACCCTCTTAAACCGCGACTTTTATTCCCTGCGAAAACTGAACTAATATGAGCGTCAAAACCCATACCAGCCATATTAAAGAAATATCGCTCATTTAGTTTTGCAGCATCTACAACCTGGATTTTAAAATTGTTAATAAGCTGGATTGCTTTTATGGTATCCATGGGTATTTTTAGAAACCTTGCCAATCCATTGCCAGAACCAAATGGAATGATGCCAAGCACTTTATTTTGCTGCATTACTTTTGGGGCAATTTCATTTATTGTTCCATCTCCTCCCACTGCGATAATAATATCGAAGTTCTTATTGCTGGCTTCTTCTGCAATTTCTGCAGCATGGCCAATATATTCAGTATAGCTAAAGTTGGCATTGAACTTTGCTTTATCTAAATACAAATCTATTAATGCTGGTATTTTTAATTTCTTTTTACCACCAGAAATAGGGTTAATAATAAATAAGATATTTGCTTTTGACAATTTTTGAAGAATTAGATCTTCACAAAATAATTGATATTTTTTGACTATTAATAATATATATAGTAATTTTGCAGTGTTAAAGTGGACTGATTTGCGAAGTTATTTAATTATAGCTGGATTGCAACCACGTAAAAAAAAGTGCTAACCATAACTACACTTCCTTTTACTGCCTATTATTTTTGATCAGTCTACATTTTACATCATAAATTTATAATAAATTTAAATATTTAAAATGTCGTATTTATTTACATCAGAATCTGTATCCGAAGGCCATCCTGATAAAATTGCAGATCAAATTTCAGACGCACTAATTGATAACTTTTTAGCTTTTGATACAGAATCAAAGGTTGCATGCGAAACTTTGGTAACAACTGGTCAGGTTATTTTAGCCGGCGAGGTTAAATCTAAAACTTATTTAGATGTTCAACAGATTGCAAGAGACGTAATCAAAAAGATTGGTTACACAAAGAGCGAGTATATGTTTGAAGCTAATTCTTGTGGAATTTTATCGGCTATACACGAACAGTCTGAGGATATTAACCAGGGTGTAGACAGAAAAAACAAAGAAGATCAGGGTGCCGGAGATCAGGGAATGATGTTTGGGTATGCAACTAGCGAGACTGAAAACTATATGCCATTAGCTCTTGATTTGTCTCATGCGCTATTAAGAGAATTGGCTAATTTGAGGAGAGAAAATGCTGAAATTACTTATTTACGTCCGGATGCAAAATCTCAAGTTACTTTAGAATATTCTGATGATAATAAGCCTCAACGAATTGATGCCATTGTAATCTCAACCCAACACGATGATTTTGTTAAACCTCTGTCTAATTCAAAAGAAGATAAGGATATTGCAAATGAAGAAATGTTGGTTAAAATTAAAAGTGATTTAATCTCCATATTAATTCCGAGGATTAAGGCAAAATATCCCCAATATGCTCATTTATTTAATGACCACATTACTTACCACATTAACCCAACTGGTGTATTTGTGATTGGTGGACCACACGGAGATACCGGCCTAACAGGAAGAAAAATTATTGTTGATACCTACGGCGGAAAAGGTGCTCACGGTGGTGGTGCCTTCTCTGGAAAAGATCCAAGTAAAGTGGACAGGAGTGCTGCCTATGCGACGCGTCATATTGCAAAAAACTTAGTTGCAGCCGGCGTAGCAGATGAAATTTTAGTTCAGGTTTCTTATGCCATTGGAGTAGCAAAACCAACTTCTATAAATGTTGTTACCTATGGCACTTCAAAAGTTGCATTAACCGATGGAGAAATCAGTAAAAAAGTTGAATCTATTTTTGACATGCGTCCTTACTTTATTGAGCAACGTTTGAAACTAAGAAATCCGATTTATAGCGAAACTGCTGCCTACGGGCACATGGGACGTAAACCTGAAACAGTTACCAAAGTTTTTAGGACTCCTAATGGAGAAGAAAAAACCGTTACGGTTGAATTGTTTACCTGGGAGAAATTAGATTTTGTTGACAAGGTAAAATCTGCTTTTTCATTATAACTGAAAGACTATTTATATAAGAAAGGAAGGGCCATAAACCCTTCCTTTTTTGTTTGTAATAAGTTACAACATTTCTTTCATTTCCCTTGCTACTTCTTGAGCGTTTTTATCATTGCTCTGAGTTAAATTAGCAACAATTTTTTCTCTGTTTGCATTTGGGTGATTTTGACTTAATTTAAAGACATTATTAAGCTCTTCCACTCTAATCTCAAACCCTGATATTGCTTTTAGGTTTTTATTAATATAATCATCTGTCATCTTATGGAAAGCAGCGGGACTTTTACTCGGATCCTCATAGCTATTCGTTAAATGTTTGATTACTTCTCTCGTTTCATCATCATTCATCAATCTTATTTTTCCTTTTGCCTGTACAGCACTATAGTTCCATGTAGAGGCAACTGCTGGTTCTTGATAACTTGAAGCACTGATATAAGAATGAGCCCCAGTAAAAAGGGCTAATACGTTTTCATTTTTGGCAAATGCTTGATAATGATCTGTCTTTTTCATGATATGTCCAACAATCCGAATCTCATGTTCATTGTGGTAAATATGAACTGGAATTTGAGTAGCAACTGGGTAAATTCCATCGTAACCAATTAAAGTTACAAAAGAATGAGCCTGCATAAATGCTAATACTTTATCAGCATCTTTTTCTTCGAATATTGAACTTTTGTACATTGAACCTGTTTTTTATATAGACTTTGAGAAGCTATACAAAGTTACAGCAATAGCGAGTTAGAATTTAATTTTCAATTGGCCTAGATTTTTCTCATTTGAAATGAAAATCCATTTTGGACCATCTTTTAATAAACGAATAGCTTCCTTGTCATTTTCTTTACCAGCAGATTTAATGATTTTAATTGCTGTTACTGAGCCATCTTTCCTGACTTGAAAATCAAGCTCAACTTCTTGTTTATCAACAGTGTTTTTTGCAAGCTTATTGTTTGCCTTAAGGTAGGTTTGATAATTGTCCCATCCACCCAATGGTGTGGCTCCAACTTTTGAAGCAGGGTTAATGCTAACCTCTTTTAAGCTTTTATTATCATTCTCTAGTAAAATATTTATTGGCTGATTAGATTTAGCACCAACTTCTGCTGTTGCATAGCCAATATAACCAATAGTTAATTTTTGGTTCTGGGTACTATCCGAAGCAATTTTAAACTCCCCATTTCTATCAGTGGCAGTACCCCTATCAACTCCAGAAACTCTTACAATTGCCCCCGGAATTGGTAGGCCATTCTCTTTTGAAATCACTTTACCAGTAAAATAACTTGGGGTAATTCCTTCAGCTTTGCTTGGCAATGCCATTACTGCCGCCTTGCTTTCTGATTGTTGTTTTCCTTTTAATAAAGCTACGTTTTGCATTTCTTCGGCAACAACTTTTTCACGAGTAACAACCGCAGTAGCCGGGGGGCTTATTACCACAGCTTTTTCATTTGTGACAACTATTGGAGCTTCTTTAATGACCTTTACTTTATCCACCCCATCTTTAATGGTAGTTTTTGGTACTAATGGTTTATCTACCGAAACCTTATCTTCAATAATTGGTTGTGCCTCTTGTTTATTAGTAGCTACTTGAGGTGCAATTTTAACATCAACCTTTTTAGGCTCGTTTGATGCTAACATTTCTTGACGTTTGTTTCCTTTCATCCAAAACAGAATACTTACCGCAATAAATAAAACTGCCGCAGCCGCAGCTATACTTAAGCGTTGCGAAGTAATCGCCCATATTTTCTTTTCAACAGGTTTTAGGGTTATTCTTTCTTGTAATTGTTTTTGTAAAAGCGATAAAGATTGATTTCGTCTCGGCGATTTACTTAAACCCTCTAAGGCTTGGGCCACAAAAGGATCTTCTAGCGAAAGTTTTTCTACTTGGTGCATAGCTTTAGCATCAAGTTTACCATCAAGATAATCTTCTAATACATCTATATCTAACCACTCGTTATAACTCACTGTTCTTTTCAATACAAATTTTCAAATTCCTCTTTCCATTTTGGATATAACTTTTCACTTTAAGCATATCATATCCAGTTATATCGGCAACTTCCTTATAACATTTTTCCTGCAAATAAAATAAATCTACACTCTTCCTTTGCTCTTCTGGCAAAGTTTCCATGCATTTTTCCATTATGGTTAGCTGTGTCTCTTTTGTATCTTCTATATCTAGATGCACAAAATCTCCATTTTCCACAAAATTATCTTCCATTGCTACCGTCGGATTTTTTGCAGCTTTCCTTAAAGCCATTAAACAATGGTTTCGAGATAAAACATGAAGCCAGCTTTTAAAGTTTTGTACTTGATGAACTTTAAGCTTTACTACCAATTCTTCAAAAATCTGCATAACTGCATCTTTACTTAGTTCTTCGTCTTTAAAATAATTAAAGCAAACCCCAAAAACCAAGTGCATGTATTTGTTGTAAAGTGTACCCAACACTTCCAAATTACCACTTTGCTGATAAGCGGCAATGAGCGATAAATCGTCTTGCTCATTTATTTTAGAGGTGTTTTTTATAAACTTCAAATTGGGTAATCGGCTAAATGTTCTTCAAGTATAAAAAATATTTTCCGATAAGGGCAAGCAAATCGAATTGCGATTGATAAAATATGTGAAAAGATAAAATTAGTGGCAGTAGATTTGCTTACTATTGCTGAAGCAAATTTATGCTCTCAGAAATTTAAAGATAAGATGAAAAAAATCGGTTTATATTTAGGTGCAATGGCGCTAGTTTTTATAAGTAGTTGCGATGTACAAAGCCAAAACGCAATTGGTAGCATATTAAAGCAAATTCCAGCTAATGGAACTCCAACAACATTAGAGATTAGCTCGGGTTTAAAACAAGCCTTAGAGTTTGGCACAACAGCTGGAGCTGATAGACTTTCGGCAAAAGATGGTTTTCTTGGCAACTTAGCTGTTAAAATATTATTTCCAACGGAAGCACAAAAAGTAGAAAAAACGCTACGAAGTGTGGGCTTAAATTCACTAGCCGATAATGTAATTTTAAGTATTAATCGTGCTGCAGAAGATGCCGCAAAAGAAGCAAAACCAATTTTTGTAGCTGCTATTAAACAAATGACCATAACGGATGCAACAAATATTCTTTTAGGCAATAAAAATTCAGCTACAGAATATTTTAAACGCGTAACTACAGCACAACTAATGGAAAAATTTAGACCAGTAATTACTACAAGTCTAAGTAAAGTTGGTGCAACTAGATATTGGAGTGACGCGGCATCTGCTTATAACAAAATACCTTTAGTTAGACCAGTAAATACAGATCTATCTACTTATGTAGCTCAAAAAGCCATTGATGGAATGTTTATTCAGGTTGCACAAGAAGAACTAAAAATTAGAGATAACATTAGTGCTAGAAGTACTGGCTTATTGCAAAAGGTTTTTGGTTATGCTGATACTAAGAAATAACAGAACATATTCAATGTATAAAACAAGCTTCGACATTTAATCGGAGCTTTGTTGTTTAATGATTTTACAACTTAAATTCCTATATAGTTTAATTTTTAACCTGATTAAAGAAAATACCCCTTTTTACAATGCCTGATAAGTATAAATTAGATTGTAGCTAAGAGCAGAAAGAACGATGGTAGTTGCAAAAAATCTTGATTTTCATAAAAATTAAACTCCTTTAAAATCTCTAAATTTGTTTTTAGCTGTAATTTAAGGTAATTTACACCCCATATTTACAACACAATACATTGGATTTCAAAGATTTTAATTTCAACCCCGAACTTTTAGAGGGTTTACTGGCAATGGGTTTCAAAAACGCAACGCCTATACAACAACAAGCTATTCCACTTATT
The DNA here is from genome assembly GCF_005116505.1 of Pedobacter polaris. Lineage (GTDB taxonomy): Bacteria > Bacteroidota > Bacteroidia > Sphingobacteriales > Sphingobacteriaceae > Pedobacter > Pedobacter polaris. The sequence continues at coordinate 1,117,007 of NZ_SWBR01000001.1, read as the reverse complement.
TTAGCAAATAAAGATTTAATTGCTTGCGCACAAACTGGAACTGGAAAAACAGGTGCTTTCTTATTACCCATCATGAATATGCTTACTGAAGATCATGATAGGCACAATACTACGCTAATTCTTACCCCTACACGTGAGCTTGCACAACAGATAGATTTACAGGTTGAAGCACTTTCTTATTTCACAAACATAAGTTCGTTAACGGTTTATGGTGGTGGGGATGGCATGGCTTATGAACAACAAAAACGTTCGATGCGTGAAGGAGTGGATATCATTATTGCAACACCTGGAAGATTAATTGCTCACCTTTCGTCTGGAGTTTTAAAGATGGATAAACTAAAACACTTGGTTTTAGATGAGGCAGACAGAATGTTAGATATGGGTTTTTATGAGGACATCATGAAAATTGTTGGCTACTTACCAAAAGATCGCCAAACAGTGATGTTTTCGGCCACTATGCCACCTAAAATTAGAACACTAGCTGGGAAGTTATTAAATGCGCCTGAATCTATAAGTCTGGCCATTTCTAAACCTGCCGAGGGTATTAACCAACAAGTTTACATGGTTTTTGATGACCAGAAAGTACCTTTATTAACTGAAATTCTTAAATCGGCAACCTATAAACGCATTATTGTGTTTGCAGGGCGAAAAGAGAAAGTTAAAGAATTGGGCAAAGTTTTTAAAAAGCTAGGTTTAAAAGCGGCAGCATTTCATAGTGATTTAGAGCAAAAAGAGCGTGAAGCCATTATGCTAGATTTTAAAAACAGCAAATTAAATGTGCTTATTGGAACTGATGTATTGAGCCGTGGGATTGATGTGACAGGTATAGATTTGGTAATTAATTTTGATGCGCCTCAAGATCCTGAGGATTATATTCATAGAATTGGCAGAACAGCCAGAGCAGAAACTACCGGAACAGCAATAACTTTGGTGAACAATAAAGATAAACGCAAACTAGCTAATATTGAGAAATTGATTGAACGCCAGATTGATCGAATTCCTCTACCCGAAACTATAGGAGAAGCTCCAAAAGATGAACCTGCTAGTTCAGATCATAAACCTTACGTTAAGAAAAAAAAGTTTTTTAAGAAGAAGCCGAAGAGTACAGCGTAATGGGTATTGCGTATTGAGATTGAAGGTAAATAGAGTTAAAAATGCCAACATATAAACCTCTTCGTCTATTTTTTATCTGGTTTATTTTTTGCCTTGGGATTGGAATTTTTATTCCTTTTTTTGAAGCAAATCCAAATTCAAGTAGTCAATTTACTTTTATTACAATAATTTACACTATTTATGCCTTACTCATAGGAACATTCATAATAGGTGTTTTCAATTTATTCTACTATAAAAATTGGATTAAAAAATATCTTTATTTTAACTATATATTAACAGCCATAACAGGTTTAATTATTCTGTTTTTTATCATTAAGATGTCTATGCTTTAGCTAAAATTTAATATCTAAACCTTTTTATACACCTCTATGTTCTATGTAGTAAACCTTAAAATTACTACCTTTAACTTATGCAAAACCTACCTCCATTAGCTGAACGGATGCGCCCTCAAAATTTGGACGAATATGTTGGGCAAAAGCATTTGGTTGGTCCGGATGCAGTTTTGCGCAAAGCGATAGAGAGTGGTCAATTACTCTCAATGATCTTTTGGGGACCACCAGGAGTAGGCAAAACTACATTAGCATACATCATTTCACAAAGTTTAGACAGGCCATTTTTTAACTTGAGTGCCATTAATTCTGGTGTTAAAGATATCCGTGAGGTAATAGATAAAGCCGCTGCGTTAAAAGACAGTTTTTTAGGTTTACCCATTTTATTTATCGACGAGATTCATCGTTTCAGTAAATCACAACAAGACAGTTTATTGGGCGCAGTAGAAAGAGGCTTAGTAACGTTAATTGGTGCTACAACAGAAAATCCAAGTTTTGAGGTAATTTCCGCTTTGTTATCACGAAGCCAAGTTTATATTCTGCAAAATTTAACTGAAGATGAGTTAGCAAGCCTTTTACAAACTGCAATACTAAAAGATGTTGTTTTAAAAGAAAAAACAATCAAAATAAAAGAACATGAGGCACTAATTCGTTTATCTGGTGGTGATGCCCGTAAATTGTTAAACGTTCTAGAAATTGCGGTTAATGGCATTGGAGGTGATAAAATTGAATTAACAAATGAGAATGTTTTAGCTCATGCGCAACAAAACTTAGCGTTGTATGATAAAGCTGGTGAACAACATTATGATATTATTTCGGCATTTATCAAATCTATTCGTGGTAGCGACCCAAATGCAGCAGTTTATTGGTTAGCCAGAATGATTGAAGGCGGTGAAGATCCATTATTTATTGCCCGCAGGTTGTTGATTTTATCTTCAGAAGATATTGGTAATGCAAATCCAAATGCCTTACTTTTAGCAAATAACTGCTTTACTGCTGTAAATGTAATTGGGTATCCTGAAGCAAGAATTATACTTTCTCAATGCGTAACTTACTTAGCATCAAGCGCTAAAAGCAATGCTAGTTACGAAGCAATAAATAAAGCACAAGCCTTGGTGAAACAAACTGGTAATTTGCCAGTCCCATTACATATCCGCAACGCACCAACAAAGTTGATGAAAAATATAGGTTATGGAAAAGATTACCAATATTCGCATGGTTATGAAGGCAATTTTTCTGAACAGGAATATTTTCCAGAACAACTAAGTGGCACAAAACTATATGATCCGGGCAAAAACCCCGCAGAAGAAAAATTAAGAGAAAAACTAAAACAAAACTGGAAAAACAAATACAACTATTAATATGCTCAGAACTTTTTTAAGCCATCAATGGAAAGATTTTTGGCGTAGCCGAAACAAAGCAGGAAGCATTGCTGCAAATATTCTCCTTGGTTTTTTTATGCTTTATTTCTTAGTGCTTGCTATTGGACTAGGCCTTGGGATGGGATTCCTTATCGAGAAATTCTTTCCAGGTAAAAATGTAATCGAGGTTTTTAATGGCTTCATTTTATATTATTTTCTATTCGATTTAGCAATTCGTACACAAATGCAAGAATTGCCTACATTAAGCATTATACCGTATTTACACCTTAACATTAACAAAAAAACGATTGTAAATTTCTTGAACATTAAATCTCTGTTCTCGTTTTTTAACCTCATACCACTATTTATTTTTATTCCTTTTAGCATTATCAAAATAGGTACTACTTATGGGGCATTAACTGGTTTAATGTACATAGTATCTATTCTCTCGTTAACATTTTTTAATAATTATTTAGTCTTATACCTAAAAAGAAAATCGATTAATAATATTGCTTATTTTGGATTAATTATAGGTTTTGTAGCCGTATTTGCTGCTTTAGATTATTACAACATTGTTTCCGTTAGAGCAGTATCGAACTTTATTTTTATGACCGTCGCTAAGTATCCTCTTGGAGGATTAGTTTTTACTTTAGCAGCCGGGATTATTTTCTTCATCAATTCTAATTATTTATTATCTAACCTTTACACAGAAGAATTAAGTACTAAGGATGACAAAAAGGTAAGCACAGACTATGCCTTTTTAAATCGTTTTGGAAAAGTTGGTGAATTAGCTGCATTAGAACTGAAACTTATTTTAAGACACAAGCGTTCTCGTGGCTCCATTTTTATGGGGTTGGCCTTTTTGGCTTACGGCTTTATTTTTTACAAAGCTCCAATGATAGCTAATGATGAGTTTGGGAAAATGCTCTTTGCAGCTCTATTTATGACAGGCATAACCATCATCTCCTATGGTCAGTTTATGTTCGCATGGCAAAGCACACACTTTGATGGGCTCTTAGTTAATAAAATTGATTTTACGAATTTCATTAAAGCTAAGTTTTTATTATTTACCATTAGCTGTACCATCATTACCATATTGGCTAGTTTTTATGGCTTTATGAGTTATAAATTATTACTAATGCATTTGGCAGCCTATTTATATAATATTGGTTTTGCAACAGTAATTGTACTTTACTTTGCTACAATGAATTATAAAAGACTTGATATTACCAAAAGTGCGAGCTTTAATTGGCAAGGCGTAGGTGCTACACAGTGGATTTTAGGATTACCATTTATATTAGTTCCCGTTTTTATTTATTTGCCTTTTGGAATATTTAATAAACCGTATTGGGGATTAGCAGCAATTGCTATTTTCGGATTAATTACCCTTTTAATGCGTAATTTCTGGATAAACTTATTAGTTAAAAGATTTGAAAAACAACGATATAAAATAGCCGAAGGCTTTAGAGAATAATATGATGTTAGAATTTAAACAATTAAAAAAATCTTACGGAGGTAGAACCGTTGTTGATATTAACAACCTAATCATCCGAGAAGGAGAAACAATTGGTTTAGTAGGTAACAATGGGGCTGGTAAAACCACTATGTTTAGAATGCTGCTCGATTTAATTAGGCCAGACAGCGGAGAAATATTATCGAAAGATGTTAATGTTGCTACAAATAGCGATTGGAAAAATTATACCGCTTCTTATTTAGATGAAGGTTTTCTAATCGATTATTTAACACCAGAAGAATATTTTATTTTTATTGGAAGTCTACACAATTTAAGCATAGCCGATGTTAAAGAATACCTTAACCAATATGATGAATTTTTTAATGGTGAAATCTTAAATCGCGGAAAATACATTAGAGATTTTTCGAAAGGAAATCAAAATAAAGTTGGTATTGCTGCAGCATTAATGCAAAAACCTGAGCTTTTAGTATTAGATGAGCCTTTTGCAAATCTAGACCCAACTACTCAGATTAGGCTTAAATCTCATATCAAAGCACTTAAATCAACCCATAGATTAACAACTTTAATATCAAGCCATGATTTAAATCACGTAACGGATGTTTGTGACAGAATCATCTTATTAGAAAAAGGTATAATTATTAAGGATTTTCATACTGATGAAAATAGTTTAAAGGAGTTAGAGGCTTATTTTGCTGAATAGAGTTATAAGTTGCTGTTCAAATAGCATATAAATCCAATCGCGTAACTCGCAACCAATAACCCAAATTGTATAGAATTATGGTCAATCAAATACCCAATTTGTGGTATTAGGTTGACCATTTATTTTATAATCTAGTTTTTTAACTTAAACGTCTACATGAGCTAATCTACATTATCCCAACAAATAAGCTATTAATTTAGCTTATTTGTGATGTTTTGTAACAATTGGCACTACGTTTGAATATGCTGTAGTATTAACTAAAAATATTATTAAAATGATGACTTCAAAATTCAAAATAGCAACATTAAGTATAGCCTTATCTGTAGGCGCAATGACTTTTTCTGGTTGCGATAGCTTAACAAATACACAAAAAGGTGCTGGTATAGGTGCTGCTGCCGGTGGCGTTATTGGTGGTATAATCGGGAAAAAAGCAGGTAATACTGCAGTAGGTGCTATTATTGGTGCTGCTGTTGGCGGTACAGCTGGTGGTTTTATCGGTAAACGTATGGATAAACAAGCTGCCGAAATTCAAAATGCTATTCCAAATGCAGAGGTAATTCGTGAAGGTGAAGGTATCATTGTGAAATTTGATAGTGGTATTTTATTCGACTTCGATAAATTTGCGTTAAAAGATGCAGCAAAAACTAATATTCAAAGTTTAGCATCTTCTTTAAACCAATATCCAGGTACTGATATTAAAGTTATCGGACATACTGATAGCCGTGGTACTGAAGAATATAACATGACACTTTCTCAGAAAAGAGCTGCTGCTGTAAAAGCTTATGCTGTTTCTCAAGGTGTACCATCTTCTCGCTTAATTACTATTGGTAAAGGTTTTGCTGAGCCAATTGGCGACAATGCTACTGAAACTGGTAGAGCGGAAAACAGAAGAGTTGAAATTGTAATCGTTGCAAACGATCAATTGAAAAAAGAAGCTGCTACTAAAGGCAAATAATAATAAAATTTATATCTACCTATATAAATAACAAAACCCTGTTGCATTAATTTGCTTCAGGGTTTTTTAATATTAGATATAACCGGAAGGACATAAGGCTATTCTTAATGTTTAATTTTTCTAAGGTGCGCTTAGGTTTCTTAGGTGGTAATAATTTGGCTAAGAATAAATGTCTTCAAAATAGGTAATCGCCAAACCTTTAAGCAATAGCTCTTGCTCCATTAAAGCATAAGATGGAACTGGTTTTATAAGTTTCCAATGAGGCCAACCATCTTGGTCTAAGCCTTCTAATTCATAAAACCCCATTTCACTAAGCAAACGGCAAGTTGCAATATGCATCAACTCTTCCTTTTGTCTTTTGCTATACTTTCCTGGTCCTTTTCCAAGCTCTTGTACACCAATTAAAAATAGAATTACTTTTAAATCTGGAGTATCAGAATCAAACTCTTTAGCAATTTTTAGTTGTAGTTCTTTCCATTTAGCGTGTATTTCTGCTGGCTTCATATTGCAAATATACTTTTATGACAAACAGTTTAACGCACATATAAGTCAATTTTTTAGCTTTGTGTTATGAACAGCAAAATCAACACGGGCCTATTGGCTTATGGCATGTCTGGCAAAGTATTTCATGCCCCTTTTATCAGTACACACCCTGATTTTAATTTAAAAGGGATTGTAGAAAGAAATCATAAACTTGCACAAAAAGACTATCCAGAAATAACAAGCTACAACAGTGTTGATGAATTGCTTAATGATAATGCTATAGATTTAGTAATCATTAATACGCCAAATAATACACATTACGAATATGCAAAACAAGCGTTAAAAGCTGGCAAGCATATTTTAGTCGAAAAACCTTTTACAGCTACAACCGAACAGGCGAAAGAGTTATTTGCCTTGGCAAAAAGCCTCAACAAAAAGGCATTAGTTTATCAAAACAGGAGATACGATAGTGGCTTCAATGCTGTTAAAAAAGTGATTGAAGGTGGTAAGCTTGGCAAGTTAGTAGAAGTTCATTTTCGCTATGATAGGTATAGAAATGAAATAAGTCCAAAAGCGTTTAAGGAAGAGTTAGTAGAAGCAACGGGTTTACAATATGATTTGGGCCCTCATCTCCTAGATCAGGCAATTGCTTTATTTGGTAAACCAAAAAAATTCAATAAAATATTGAGTAAAAATCGTGCAGATACAAAGGTGGATGATTATTTCGCTATTCAATTAACCTACCCAAATGAACTAAATGTATTTTTAACTGCAAGTATGTTGGTTGCAGATATTAAAGATGCCTTTATAATAAACGGAATGATGGGCTCTTTCAGTAAAAATCATGCAGATGTACAAGAGGCCCAATTGTTAAAGGGAATGAAACCTACCGAAGAAAATTATGGCATTGAGCATGTCAAGGACGCTGGGAAGCTTACCTTAGTTACTGAAGATGGGGGTAGAATAACTGAAACTGTTGCTTCAGAAAAAGGAAATTATCCAGGTATTTTTGAAGCTGTTTATCAAAACATAGCTAATGATATTCCTTATCCCATTACAGAAGAAGATATTTTGACGCAGTTAGAAATATTGGAGAGTTAATCTTGCGGATTAAAAATCCGCAGTAATAAAGTTGAGATTACAAATCTCGACTAACAGACAATCTAGACTAACGGATTAAAACAAAAAATAGTTCAGACTGAACAAAATTTAAATATTCTTCATAAGAGCTACTAGAAATTCATTAGGTATTTCTAAATGAGGAATATGTCCGCAATTTTCAAACTCAATCAGCTTTGCTCCAGGAATTTTAGCAGCTGTTTCTTTTCCTAAAACCTTATATTGTCCATGCTTTGCTTGTTCACTAGGGCTTAATAGACCTTTCCCTACAATTGTTTTATCTTCCCTTCCAATGAATAAAACCGTTGGCACTTTGATATTCACAAACTCATGCACTACAGGTTGTTCATAAATCATGGTAAATGTCATTGCGGCAACTTTCGCCCATCTAGGATAATCGGCACTAAAAGTTACACCAGCGGCAATTCGAACTAATTCATCATACTCTGGTTTCCATGCTGTGAAATAAGAATTTTGGTAATATTTCTTAATGCTTTCTGCTGTGGATTTTAATTCTGTCTTATATTGCTGTTCAGTATTTATATAAGGTACAAACTTTCTATAATCCTCTAAACCAATTGGGTTTTCTAATAATAATTTCTCAGTTCTATCTGGATAAAGTAATGCAAATCTAACAGCTAACATTCCTCCCATTGAATGCCCAAGCACTGAGGCTTTTTGAACACCTAAGCTATCCAATAACTGTTTATTCCATGCGGCCAATTGATGAAAACTATAATGGATAAATGCTTTTGAAGATTTTCCGAAACCAATTTGATCTGGAACAATTACCCGATAACCCTCAGCGGATAAAGCTTTGATAACGTTCGTCCAATAATAACCGCCAAAATTTTTGCCATGAAATAACATTACGCTTCTACCATTATTTTTAGCTGTTGGCGCAACATCCATGTATGCCATTCTAAGATCTTGACCTTCGTCCGTAATATTTAGAAACCTAACAGGATATACATACTTTACATTTTCTAGTGTAATAGATAGCGTATCTTGTTTTTGAGCTTTTGCGACAGTAATAATTGTAAAAAAAGAAAGTACCAATAGGAAATAATTCTTCATCATAAGGGAAATTGTAAACAAGGAAAACAATCGTTACTAGCAATTGTGTTAATATGTGAGCATTATTTATACTTTTGAGGCACCAAATAAAATTTATGAAAGACTACCAAATCGGTTCTGACCAATTATCACTTAGTGTTATTAAAGAAATAATCGAGGGACAGCAAAGGCTTACCTTATCTACTTCTGCTATTGAACGCATTGAAAAATGCAGAAAGTATTTAGATGATAAATTAAGTAATAACGAAGATCCAATTTATGGCATAAATACAGGTTTTGGCTATCTTCAAAACGTTAAAATCGAAGCCGAAAATTTAACTCAACTACAACACAATTTACTCTTATCTCACGCGTGTGGAACGGGCCAAGAAGTTCCAAAAGAGATTGTAAAGCTGATGCTTTTGCTTAAAATACAATCCTTAAGTTATGGGCATTCTGCCATTGCTTTAACAACTGTTAAACGTTTGGTAGATTTTTACAATAATGATATATTACCCGTAATTTATACACAAGGCTCATTAGGCGCATCTGGAGATTTAGCTCCTTTGGCTCATTTAGCTTTACCTTTAATTGGCGAGGGAGAAGTTTGGTATGAAAATCAAAAAATCGGCAGTGCTGAATTAAATAAAAAGCTGAATTGGCAGCCTTTAACCCTACAAAGTAAAGAAGGTTTAGCATTAATAAATGGAACACAATTTATGAGTGCTTACGGAACTTTTTGCTTACTGAAAGCTCAAAAATTCTCGGCTTGGGCTGATGCAATTGCTGCCATCTCTATTGATGCATTTGATTGTAGAATAGATCCGTTTTTAACTTTGAGCCATATCATCAGGCCACACAAAGGTCAAGTTGAAACCGCAGCAAATATTTATGACTGGCTTGCTGGAAGCGAATTAATTGCTAGAAAAGGCAAACAAACACAAGACCCCTATTCTTTTCGTTGTGTCCCGCAGGTGCATGGAGCAAGTAAAGATAGTATCAATTATATCCAATCAGTTTTTGAAACAGAAATGAATTCTGTAACTGACAATCCAAATGTTTTTCCAGATGAAGATCTAATTATTTCTGCCGGAAATTTTCATGGGCAGCCCTTGGCTTTAACATTAGACTTTTTATGTTTGGCATTGGCCGAACTTGGATCCATTTCTGAAAGAAGAACATTTCAATTGATTTCTGGAACCCGAGGTTTGCCGCCATTTTTGGTTAAAAATGCAGGGTTAAATTCTGGATTAATGATTACACAATACACCGCTGCATCAATTGCTAGCGAAAATAAACAGTTGTGTACACCTGCGTCTGTTGATAGCATTGTAAGTAGCAATGGACAAGAAGACCATGTGAGTATGGGTGCCAATGCGGCAACAAAATGTTTACGCGTTTGCGATAATGTAGAACGAATTTTGGCTATAGAACTTCTAACAGCAAGCCAAGCACTAGAATTAAGATTACCAGAAAAATCATCGATTAAAATTGAAAATTTAGTGAGTGATTATCGTAAAGTTGTTTCCTTTAATGAGGCTGATAGAATTTTATCAACCGATATTAAAGTGAGTATTGAGTTTATGAGGAGTACAAAAATTTAAAATAATTACGTCATTGCGAGGAGGAACAACGAAGCAATCTATCAGTAGGAAAGATTGCTTCGCTTTGCTCGCAATGACGCTTTACTTTTTATTTCTTATTAAACATTTGATTTAAGTTAACAGCTGGCATTTGTACCAGAGTTTCATTAGAAAGTTTGCCCGAACAATTAGCGACTTTAATGTTCTCCAATTTCACATCGGCAATACCATTTGTATTCAAGGTCAAATTATTAATGGTGTATTTTCTTTCTATTTGATCATAACTTCCAATAAGTTCAACTTTACATTTACCAAAAGTAGCAATTGACACATTGTCAAAAGAGTTCAATTCACTTTTCAAATTTGTATTATGCAAATCTAAGCTGATTGATTTAATCTTAGCCTCTCTAAAATATAGACTAGCTAAATCTTCAGTTTTAACGCTCAATTGATTAATTTTGGTAGCGTGATCAAAAGAAACTGAACCCGACTTTTGAATATTTAAACTTAGGCTATCAGCAATGGCAGAAACATTTACATCATTGGCTTTGGCTACATTTAGACTTTTAATACTTGGTGAGTAAACAGCAATTGTCGTATAATACCCTTCATTATTTGTGTTATTTTTAACTACAATTTGCAATGTTCCACTGGCATCAACATTTACACTTAATACGTCTTTCAAATGGCTCGGAATTTTTACTCCGTACTTTGAATCCTTTACAAAATGAATATTTAACTGCAAAGCTTTAGCATCTGCAATATTTACCGATTCAAATGAGCTTGATAACGGAATACTTGTCATATTTTTAGATGTAGCACTAAAGCTATCTAGGTGAGACATTATATGTTTATTATCTCCAGTTTTGTACTTTGTTGCAGAAACAATTACCATCCCTAAAACCGGAATTAAAATTAGTGCCAATGCAAAAGCGATTAATATTTTATTACTTAGTTTCATTTTCTTAAGGATTAAAAGTTTCTTTAACAAAAGTGTTGTAGCGAGTTTCTAATTCATCGAACCCGATGTTTAACAAGTAAACATTTCTAAAAACTACGGGTAGTTCTTCTTCTATAAATTGTGTTTTTAGGTAGTCTTTTACATTTACCAATGCATTTTCAGCTACAAAAAAACCAATACCTCTTTTGTTACTAATTATATTTTTGCTCTGCAGTAATTCATAAGTACGCATTACTGTATTTGGGTTTACCTCTAGCGCTACTGCCATTTCCCTAACCGAGGAAACTTTCTCGTCTACTTTCCATTTGCCAAGCAAAATATGCTCGCAAACGTAAGCTGCTATTTGAAGGTATATTGCCTTATTATCTCTAAATTCCATATCTATACCAATTAAAATTAAACCTCTTTTTCTTTTAGACGCACATAAGTAATGCTCCAGAATATTGCAGTAAGTACTACTAACAATAGAACCCCCAATATTTCACCATCTGATCTTGATACATTATTAAGAGGCATTTCTTCACTTTCTATTAAAACTTTACCTTCAAATAAAAACTCTCCAGATTTAAAGATTATTAAACTCCAAATCCCTGAAAATATCATTACCGAAATTGCCGTTTTTATATAATGGAATTTATTAAAGTAAATGGAACCTACAAGGAAAATACTAGTTACAAAAAATGGCACTGCATAAAGCGGTTTAAACAGGTTCGGACTATTTTTAGAGAAGAAATACATAATGTTATCTATAGACTTAACTTCTTTCCCACTTGCATCGGTATAAGTGGTTACTGAACTTACACTATGATAAAGGCTTCGTAATTTCGAAACAAAAGCCAGATCAGTGAGGTAAAACAAGATAACAAAACTTGCTATTGCTAAAATTGAAGTGAAGAAAATCCCAGTTAAAAATTTTTCAAATGTTGAGGCGGGTATCAACAAATCTATAATCGCCTTTGGTTTTTGACCTAAGTGAGCAAAATAATTACTTGCAATTATACTGATAAAGATGAAACCAAAAATTAGGAATAAAGGCTCTCTAAAATGTAAATCTCTTTCTGAAAAAGCGTGTGTACCAACAATATTTTTCCAGAGGGCAAGTCCGTAAAATGTTATAATAACACCTAGTGCAACTAATAAACTTATTAGGTAAATTTTGCCAAATTCTAGCCATTGTCTCTTTAACAAAAGACCAAAACGTTGTATGTTAAATGTATTGTTCATGTCTGTTTAAGATTTAGTTAAAAATTGGTTTTAATTTATTTTTCTCTGCCAATACCGCATTAAATAGCAATTCTAAGTCTAGCTTACTATCTTCTTGGTGAAAGTTTGGCATTACCGCATTGTAACCTGCTAATGAGGGTTCAGCATAAATTACTTTGTCATCTATCTCCTTTACACGTTTAAATACTAATTTGTTCGTGATTTCTTCTACAGATGCTTTTAAGGCCACGCTATTTTCATCAAGCATAATTACTGTATCTATCAAGTTATCTAAATCTCTTACTTGATGCGTAGAAATGATAATGCATCTATCTTCTGTTAATGCCGATGCCATAATTTTACGAAACTGTGCTTTTGAAGGGATGTCTAAACCATTTGTAGGTTCATCCATAATAATCAGCTTTGCGTTAGTAGCCAAGCCAAAGGCGATGATTACCTTTTTCTTCTGCCCGTAAGACATATTGATTAATTTTTGCCCTACTGGGATATCAAATTCTGCTAGCAAAGCCGTAAAGTAAGGATGGTCAAAGTTTGGATAAAAAGCTGCATTTGCTTTTACATAGGCATCAATTTTAACTGATGGCAAATAAAACTCTTCTGGTATAAAACAGATTTGCTCTAACAAAGCTGGTTGGCGCTTTGCAGGATTAAAACCCAACACATCCAGAGTTCCGCTTTCTGCGTACACTAATCCTGCTAGATTTTTTAATAAGGTTGATTTACCAGCGCCGTTCTTGCCCAATAATCCATATATATGACCATTGCTTAATTGCATGCTCAAGTTTTTGAATAACAGTTGATGTTTGCTGTAACCAAAATTTAGGTTGTTAATTTTAATCATTCTCTACTGTATTAGTTAAATAATACACTAAAGTATGTGCTATTTTTGAAACCTCCAAATTATTTGTTATTTATTTTTTTGTTTTGTCAATTATAACCACTGAAGAATCTGGCTGGTGAACCTAAAATAAAAAGCCCTTCGACTACGCTCAGGGTGACAATAACATAATAAAGCCACAGATTTGCAGATTTAAATCTGTTAATCTGTGGCTAATAATTTGGTATTTCGGTCGGTGAGGACACCAACCGATGGATTAAAAGAATTCTGAATAGAGATTCTTCGCGATGCTCAGAATGACAAACTTTCTAAACCAATGAACAATTGAACTAATGAACTATTCTAACCAATACCCTACAAAATCGGAACACTAATTCCAAAAGTTACATTCCTCCCTTGGTTATAAATTCCAGCTGGTTTATATCTGCTTTGATGGTTAAAATACAGTTTGTTTCCTAAATTTTGACCGGTTAACCATACATTGATTTTGCCATTTTTAACCTTTAACGAAGTGCCAATACCCGCATCTAACAAAGTATAACCATCTGTCTCTGTTTCAAAGCTATCAAAGCGATTTTGCTTAAAGACATTTGTTAAACCAACTTTAATGAAACTATCTTTTAGTCCTTTAATTGTTGGTTCAAAGCGCAATTCATTATTTAAACTAGCTGCAGGAATAAATGGTAATGCTGAATTATCTGCAAGATTTTTTCCTCTTACATATGCAAAAGTATTTTCGAAGTGTAGTGCCTTAATAAAGTGGAAGTCAATCGAGGCTTCACCTCCTAACAATTCGGCATCAGTTTGTACAAAACGATAAACAGGTAAAATGCTAACTGTACCATCTTCCTCATCATAAGGTATGGTTTCATTGTTAAAGTTACCTGGATAGATATAATTGTAAATACGATTGCTATAAGCATTCAACCCTAGGGTTACTTTCTCTGCATTGTATTCTAATCCTAAATCGAACTGTAAACTAGTTTCTTTTTTCAAGTTACTGTTTCCCATCTCATATCTAAAAGTTCCTTCATGTTTACCATTTGCTCCTAGTTCCGCTATGTTAGGCGCTCTAAAACCAGAACCTACATTTCCTTTTAAATTCAGGTTTTTTGCAAGCTCGAAAGCAAATCCAAATGAGCCAGAAATATTAGAGAAGTTATTGTTAAATGCCGAGAACACTTGGCTTCCATTCTCAAATAAGTCAGAACCATCTATGTTCTTATAATCGTATCTAATACCCGCATTTAAAGCTCCGTTTTTAAAATTACGTTTCAAATAAGCGAAAGCTCCAATATTATCACTTGTATAATCAGGAATTAAAAACTCATCTCCAGCATTAACATTCGTTTGATGCATTCCCTGCACACCGATTGTAGGCTCCCAAACTCCACCATTAGCAAAAGAATATTTTACATCGTAGGTATAAGAATTTAAGCCTAAATGTAAGCCTGGTTCATCTTTGCTTTCTTCAAATTCTTTACGAATATTGCGCTGAAAAGCTAAAGTAGTTTTCAATTGTCCGCCCCCTAAAAGAATATTGCTATTTAAAGCTGCACGGTAATGATTAATATTCTGAAAAGGAAGATTTAACTTTCTTTGTCTAGCATCACTATTTGAAATTACGTTTCCATCTTCATCTAGGTAGTCTCCATTGTTGTCTGGACCCTCTTCTACTAAACCTACGTTAGTATTAAAACGAGATAGGTTTAAATGTGCATATCCCCAAGTTTTGTTTAAGCCAAGCATTCCACTAAAATTAGTTTCATTGAAACCAGAGTTTGGAACAGCTTTACCTTTATAGCCAAAGCCATAAGCATTTTTATAAGACGCTCTACCGCGGTAAACAAAACCATCAGTATTGCCTTGCAACATTAATGAAGATGCTGTTAATCCATTATTTGAGCTGTAGCCAGTTGTAAAGCTCCCATTAAAATCTCCTGCAGCAGGCACAAGATCATCAATTATGTTAATTACACCACCCAAGGCATCAGAACCATAAAGCAAACTTGCCGGACCTTTTAAAATCTCAATTCTATTGGCAGCAAATTGATCTACTTCCACTCCATGTTCATCGCCCCATTGTTGCGCTTCTTCCCTAGCTCCATCTACAATAGTTAATACTCTATTGTAGCCTAATCCTCTAATGGATGGTTTTGAGATTGCGCCTCCGGTAGTTACCTGAGAAATTCCAGGAACTTTTGCTATCGCATCTATAATGTTTGTTCCTGCAGATTGGGCCAATTTCTCGCGGTTTACCGAAACCACGGCTAAACTATTTGTTTTGTTATTTGAACTATAAGGTGTTCCAGTAATTACAACTTCAGCACTTTCAATAACTGATTGCTGTAATGCAAAACTTATATTTTGAGCTGCGGCCAAATCAACTATTTGAGATGTTGTTTTATAACCAACATATCTCACTTCAACTAAAAATTTACCTTTAGCAGCAATATTTGTAAATGTAAATTCACCATTTGCATTTGTAGTTGTTGTGGCTTTTAAATCAGATATGTAAACTGTAGCACCAGAAAGTGGCTCGTTAGTAGTAGCATCGGTAACTTTCCCTTTAAAGTCTGCCATAGTGCCAGCAAAAGTAGGAACAGTTAAAAAAGTAATCAGTACAACTAATATTAGGTGTATCTTCTTCATAATAATATATTTTAATGATAACAGAAGTAACTAAATGCCATTCCGTTATCGAACGATTAGATAATAAAATTGTAGTGTTCGTCATGCTGACTTATTTCATCATCTTTCATGAGATGAACGTCTAGCTCAGACCCTGAAATAAATTTACTCCGTAGCTTTCCGCTTCGCTACAGGTCAGGGTGACGTAAAAGAGATGTTATGAAAAAACTGGGGGACCTCTAAGTGAAGTAGAAATCAGCTCTGCATAAGAACTGGTTACTATTGGTTCGTTTACAAACATCAACTTACTGTTTAAATAAGTGATGAAAGTAGCTTTGTTTATAGTGTAGTTTTTTTCGAAATGAGCTTTACAAATTAAACAAGTTTCTTGTTCTGTTTTAAGATGAAGTTTATGTGTACAATGTTTCTCTACAATAGATACCTCTATTTCTTCATGATGATGTATCGCATTCCAAGGAGTAATTGCAAGCGCAAACACCCATAGCATTGCAATGGTTAAAATTTGCTGAATATGTAAATGTCTCTTTTTCAATTTCTGTGACAAACCTAAACAAATAACAATAATTTTCTACATTTGACATGTAACATTGCCTTGATATGACTACAAATATAAATGAAGGTTTAAACCTAAAAGTAAGGAATACACCAACTGGAAATACTTTAACCTGCAAGGGCTGGGTGCAGGAAGCAGCGCTTAGGATGTTATTAAACAACTTAGATCCAGATGTTGCTGAGCGACCAGAAGATTTAATTGTTTATGGAGGGCGGGGTAAAGCAGCCCGAAATAAGGAGGCTTTAATGCTAATCATTAAAGCATTGCAAAATCTAGAGGAAGATGAAACTCTACTTATCCAATCTGGAAAACCCGTGGGTGTTTTGCCAACTCATAAAGATGCTCCTAGAGTTTTAATTTCTAATTCGCAATTAGTTCCAAAATGGGCAACACAACAACATTTTGATGAGTTAGAAGATAAAGGATTGATGATGTACGGCCAAATGACTGCTGGCTCTTGGATTTATATTGGTTCACAAGGAATTGTACAAGGCACTTATGAAACTTATTCTGCACTTGCTAAGAAACATTTCCAGAGTAATTTAAAAGGAACATTAAACGTTACCGCTGGTTTGGGGGGTATGGGTGGTGCACAGCCTTTAGCTATTACCATGAATCAAGGGGTTTGCCTAGCAGCTGACGTGGAAGAATGGCGCATCAAAAAACGCTTAGAAACTAAATATATTGATGAAATTGCCTACAATATTGATGAAGCGATAGATAAAGCCTTACAATACAAAAAAGAAAATAAAGCAATTTCAATTGGTGTAGTTTGTAACGCTGTAGATCTTTTACAAAGATTGATTGATAGAAATATTGTTCCGGATACATTAACAGATCAAACTTCTGCTCACGATCCATTAATTGGTTATTTCCCAGAGGGATTAACTGTAGCACAAGCAAATGTATTGCGGACAGAAAATCCTGAAGAATATACCAAACGTTCCTACGCCACAATGGCAAAACATGTGATGCAAATGTTAGAATTGCAAAAACGAGGGTCAATTACATTCGACTACGGTAATAATTTACGCGGGAGAGCTTTAGAAGCTGGTGTAAAAAATGCTTTCGATTTCCCTGGATTTGTGCCTGCTTACATTCGCCCCTTATTTTGCGAAGGTAAAGGACCGTTCAGATGGGCAGCATTAAGTGGAGACCCTCAAGATATTTATGAAACTGATCAATTGATTTTAGAACTTTTTCCTGAAAATGAAAGCCTACGTCAATGGATTACCATGGCACAAGAGCGAATTGCTTTTCAAGGTTTACCAGCAAGAATCTGCTGGCTGGGACAAGGGGAAAGAGAAAAAGCAGGGTTAGCATTTAACAAATTAGTAGCTGATGGAAAAGTAAAAGCACCGCTTGTAATTGGTAGAGACCATTTAGATACTGGTTCTGTAGCTTCTCCAAATCGCGAAACTGAGGCAATGCTAGATGGTTCTGATGCAGTAGCAGACTGGCCCATCTTAAATGCCTTGATTAATACTGCAGGTGGCGCAAGCTGGGTTTCGCTACATCATGGTGGCGGTGTTGGCATAGGCTATTCTATACATGCCGGAATGGTGATTGTTGCTGATGGCACAGATGATGCTGCTATTCGCATTAAGCGAGTATTACACAATGATCCGGCCATGGGAGTTATTCGGCACGCAGATGCGGGTTATGACATTGCAAAAGATACATTGAGAAAACATAGATTGGGGTTAAAATAAACTGTCATCCTGAGCGTAGTCGAAGGATATTTGAAAAGTCTTCGACAAGCTCAGACTGACAGTAATTATATAAAGTTATGATTAAACAACTTTTTCTTGTCGGTTTAGGTGGTGGAATTGGAAGTATCTTTCGATACTTAACCTCTGTGCTTACCGCAAAGTATTATGCAAACGCATTTCCATTGGCAACTTTCATCACTAATATTTTGGGTTGTTTTATCATTGGCTTATTGATTGGTTATTTTGCGAATACAAATACTGACAGTAATTTAAAGCTCTTATTTATCACTGGCTTTTGTGGAGGCTATACAACTTTCTCCACCTTCGCAGCCGAAAACATTTCTTTATTACAGAGCAATAACTACATCACGCTAATTACCTATACTTTGGCAAGTGTGCTTATTGGTTTTTTAGCGGTTGCGTTAGGATTGATGATTACAAAGTAGGCTATTGTTGATAATAAGCATCAAATAGCTTATTTCTAAATTTATAATGTGGATCATATTTCTTTTTCAATTTGAAAAATTCTTCAGCATTAGGATATGCTTTTAAAAATTGTTCTTTTGTAGCGTGAATTTGATAAGGTAAATAATAAGATCCATTCTGTGATAATGAGGCATTTATTAATTGTTGAGTCCATTTTTTTACCTTTTTCTTATCCTTATCAGTTACTCCCTGTTTATAATAAATTACAAATGCAAAAACTTCAGTTCTAGCCCAAGCTAATTTTGAGCCAGGGTCTTGCTTCGCGTGCCTAATAGAAATATTCATTACGTTAACCTTATTTTCTTTTAAGATTTTTGTCATTTTAGGATAGAAGGAATTGAACTGATCTACTGGCACAAAATATTCTTGCAGTACATAAGTTGAAGTTTTTCTTGAACTAGGTTCGAGTTCCTTAATGTCATAAGTCGCCTCATAATTACGCCATTCTACAGGATTACCCTGATAGTAAATGGGGTTAAGTATTGTTTTTCTAATCCACTTGCCTAAAGACGAGCTAGACACTGTTTTAATTGCAAAACGATTGAGTGCAAAATTTCCATCATTCGGTTTTAATCTATTTTTTATCGTCAATTCCTTGTTGGTTTTACTATAGGAAATCGCCCTTATTTCATCATAGGAATTTGGATAAATGTCTGCATTATGAAAAACAATCTTGCCATTATTTCTAATTGTTGACGTGAAATATTTGTAATAATCTTTTATATCCATCACTGTATCACTCCTTTCTACCTTGCAATTATCAGTTAATGATAGTGTCACTTCTGCAATTACTCCGATTCCACCATATCCACCAATTGCAGCATAAAAAATATCTTGGTTTTCAGTTGCACTTGCCATTACAAAATCACCATTTGCCAAAATTATTTTTATGCGCTTAACTGATAAAATAATTGGTCCTTGTCCCACATATCTTCCATGCACATTTACACTTAACGAGCCCCCAACTGTAAAATTCGCATAGGTTTGCATAATTTTAACAGAGAGGTTATGTTTATCAATAAACTGAATTAATTCCCTCCATCTAATGCCCGCTTGTACAGTAATTTCTTCTTGTGCTTTAGAAAAGCTAATGATGCCATTAAACTTTCGCATGTCAATTTGAATTGCATTTTCAGTAGCTATTTGTCCACCCATGCTAAATCTGCCACCACCTATAGAAATCGGTCCATTGTGAGATTTAATTGCATTAATGATTTCAAAAGAGGTTTTAGGAGTAATAATACCTTTAACTTTTATTGGGTTAAGTTGGGTGATATCATTTATAACGTTCTTCTCTTGTTTAGCATTATCAATTGAACAAGAAAAAAGAAGCAATAAAAAATAACATATTCCTAACTGACCATACTTTTGCATACCCCAATATCAATAAATTTCTGGAATTATGCTTTGCATTTTATTGCAAATTCGTGATAAAACTTGTCTTAAATTTGAGTGGTTACATAAACCAAAACAACATTTTTTACGTTTTTAAATAAAAAGAAAATGGCAACTGCAGCACAAATTAAAAAGGGTTACCTCGATTATGTTTTAACACATGATGAGCAACCTAAATCAGTTTACAGTTTTGTTAAAAAATTAAAAATAACAGAAGCTGATTTTTATGCTTTTTATGCATCTTTCGAGAGCATAGAAAAGAACATTTGGTTTGAGCTAACCATAGAAACCATTGACGAAATTCAGAAGCAAGAACCTTGGGAGCAATATTCTTCAAGAGAGAAAATGTTGTCATTTTTTTATAGCTATGTAGAGTTGCTAAAAAGCCAAAGGAGTTTCGTGATCTACAGTTTAAAAAAACACGGCAAAAGATTATCAACTCCTGAAGTTTTATCGGGCGCTAAACCAATATTTTTAAACTTTGCAGAGCAAATTATTAATGAAGGTCTAGAAAGTGGCGAGCTAGCCGACCGCAAATTCCTTAGCAAACGGTATAAAGATGCACTTTGGGTTCAATATGCTTTCATCTTAAATTTTTGGGTGGATGATGACAGTAATGGATTTGAAAAAACTGATGAAGCCATAGAAAAAGGGATTCAAGTTACATTTGATTTATTTCAACGTTCTCCAATAGACAACCTTTTCGAATATGGAAAGTTTCTTACACAAAACGGAAAGTTGAAAGAAAAGATGGGATTTTAAGAGGGGATGAAAGCACAAGAAACCATGCCTACCACTAAGGTAGAACGTTCTGCAAAATTTGTAAAAACAGGTTTTCAGATTGGCGGAAATTACATTAAACATTATTCTAAAAAACTATTCAATCCAGAACTTAGTCGTGATGAGTTGAATGAAGATAATGCATCAGATATTTACAATTCTTTAAGCGAATTGAAAGGTTCTGCGCTAAAAATTGCGCAAATGCTTAGTATGGATAAAAATATCCTACCAAGGGCTTATGTAGATAAATTTACGCAATCGCAATACAATGCCCCTCCCTTATCTGGACCTCTTATTGTAAGAACCTTTACCAAGAGTTTCGGTAAAACACCAGAAAAAATATTCGACAAGTTTAACATCAAATCTACTCACGCGGCTTCAATTGGTCAAGTTCATGAAGCTGAATTAGACGGCAAAAAGCTAGCTGTTAAAATTCAGTATCCGGGAGTTGGAGATAGCATTTCATCAGATTTAAAAATGGTGAAACCTATTGCTTTTCGTTTGTTGGGTATGAGCGAAAAGGAATTGAGCATTTATATGAAAGAGGTAGAAGAACGTTTGTTGGAAGAAACTGATTATGAACGTGAAGTACGTAGCTCTATTGAATTTGCAGAAGCTTGTAAGAATTTAGAAAATGTTGTTTTTCCTGGTTATTATCCTGCACTTTCAAGCAGTAGGATCATTACAATGGATTGGATTGAAGGACAACATTTAAAAGAATTTCTAAAGAGTAATCCTTCTCAGGAGCTAAAAAACAAAATAGGACAGGCTTTATGGGATTTCTATAATTTTCAGCAACACGAGTTAAGAAAAGTACATGCAGACCCTCATCCTGGAAACTTCTTAATTACCAAAGATGAAAAGCTTGGAGCAATAGATTTTGGCTGCATTAAAGAGATGCCTGATGACTTTTATGAACCATTTTTCTCTCTAACCTCAACAGATTTATTTAATAACAAAGAAGAAACCATCAAAGCTTTTAGAAAGCTACAAATGATTTTGCCAAATGATACTTCTGCACAAATAGAATTCTATTATAAAGCTTATAAAGAAATGATTTCTCTATTTGCTAAACCTTATGTTACCGATACATTTGATTTTAGCCAAGAGCAGTTTTTTGAAGATTTATATACCTATGGCGAAAAGGTTGCTAAAATGCCAGAGTTTAAACAAGCACGTGGGGTTAAACATTTTATTTATATTAATCGCACCAATTTTGGTCTATACAACATTTTACATGAATTAAAGGCTACTGTAAGAACAGATACTTTTAAACCTCATGTAAAAAGGAACTAACAAATCGTTTAGATTGGTTGTTACGTAAGTAGTCATTCATTCGCAATCATGAAAATTTTACTTACAGGTGCCAATGGTTACATTGGTACCCGCTTACTTCCACTTTTATTAGCACAAGGCCATGAAGTAGTTTGCATGGTTCGTGATCCACGAAGGTTTGCCCTAGAAAGTGATTTTGGCGATAAAGTTCAAATTGTTACTGGCGATTTACTCAAACCAGATATTTTAAAAAACATTCCAACAAACATTGATGCAACTTATTACCTGGTACATTCAATGTCTGGTAGTGATGGTGATTTTGCAGATCTAGAACTAAAATCTGCTCAAAATTTTGTGCAGCAGATTAAACAAACCAATTGCAAACAGCTTATTTATTTAACTGGAATTGTTAATGGCGATGAGCTCTCTAAACATTTAAGCTCTCGTTTGGCGGTTGAGGATGAATTGAAAAATTCTGGTTTGGCTTACACTATCCTGCGAGCAGCAATTATTATAGGTTCCGGCTCTGCATCTTTCGAAATTATTAGAGATCTAACAGAAAAACTTCCGGTTATGGTTGCTCCAAAATGGGTTAGCACAAAATGCCAACCTATCGCCATTAGAGATGTACTTGAATATTTATGTGAGGTTTTGGGCAATGAAAAAGCTTACCAACAAGTTTTTGATATTGGCGGACCAGATATTTTAACCTACAAACAAATGCTTTTGCAATATGCAGAATCTAGAGGTTTAAAAAGATGGATTGTTACCGTTCCGGTTCTAACGCCAAAGCTTTCTTCATTGTGGCTAAATTTAGTTACCGCCGTTCCTTATTCTTTGGCTAGGAGCTTAGTAGATAGTATGAAAGTTGAAGTGATCTGTAAAAATGACAACATTAAAAAAGTGGTTCCGAAACCTTGCCTTACTTACAAAGAAGCTTTAAAACTTGCGTTCGAAAAGATTGAGCAAAACTCCATTGTGAGTAGCTGGAAAGATGCATTAAACAGGGGCTACTTAGAAACTTCTTTTATGGATCAGGTTAAGGTACCACAAAACGGGACTGTAGAATATAAAGTGAAGATGCTTTTTGAACGCAAAGCAGAAGAAGTTTTTGATAACATTTGGGGTATTGGTGGCACCAGAGGTTGGTATTATTTAGATTGGCTTTGGAGCTTACGTGGTTTTTTAGATAAGATGTTTGGTGGCGTAGGCACTAGACGAGGAAGAACAAGTAATACAAGTTTACAAGCCGGAGATGTACTAGATTTTTGGCGGGTTTTACTGGCGGATAAAGAGCATAAACGCTTACTACTTTATGCAGAAATGAAAGTACCCGGCGAAGCTTGGCTTGAGCTAAAAGTAGTGCAATTTCATGGCAAATCTTACCTTTCTCAAATTGCAACTTTTAGGCCTCATGGTTTATGGGGCAGACTTTATTGGTATGCCATGTACCCTTTTCATTTGGTTTTATTTAAAGGAATGGCCAAACAGATTGCTACTTATAAACCTAAGGCGTAAATTTTTTACCACATAGATACATAGTCTTACTTATTTTCTATGTACCTATGTGGTAATCGAGTGCAATTAAAACCTAAACATTGTATCCTTGCCACCTACTTTGCCACCAAAATTTTGGATATTATAAGTGAGTGTAAATAGTCCGTGCCTACCGATGTTATTTACCCTTAAATCTCTTGCCGTATTTTCAGTAATGTAAACGTAACGCCTATTATTGGTGTTCAAGATATCATTGAAACTAGCCTTTAGCTGTAACCTATCATTTTTCATAAATAAAAACGTAACTGCTGCATTCCAAAAGCTAATGGTATTATTTTGCCCATTAAGTGTTTGTGTATTGTACTGCAAGCGATAGTTGGTTTCCCAAACCACTTTTTTAGGCAAACGAATAATCATTTCTGTATCGCTACTGTGATTGTAATAGTCTAGGTTTTTAAAGAAATCGTTTTCGTATTGACTTTTGTTAAAGCCAAAGCTATAGGTTTCTCCAAACTCAAATTTATCGTTTAAATTAATTCTTCCTCCGAGTCTCGGACCTCCATTGATAATTTGACTATTACTTTTATTTCCATTTACGATAACATAACTTCTATTATAATTACCCCAATACCCGGTGCTAATGGTAAATTGCCTTTTAACGCCTTTAAAATCTTTGGAAATATTACCATTGCTATGGAATTGCCAGATACCATTTTGATTAACGGGAGTAGAGGTTTGTACACCCCCATCGCCAATTACCCTCGCCATAATTACACCGTCATTTTGTACACTACCACCTAAATACAAATTGTAACTTAATGTTTTCTGTGTATCATATTTATACAAATTCATGTTTACTTGGTGAGTTTTAGATGGTCTTAAGTTAGGGTTCCCGTTCTGAATGAAAAACTGATTGGTATTATTGGCTACTGGCTGCAGGTATCTTACATCAGCTTCTCTAAATGAGGGAGAATAATTAAAGCTTAAATTTTTATACTTGATGGTGAGTTGGGGTGCAAAAAAATTGAAATGCTGCTCGAAGCTTGTGTTATTTGCAAACTCATTTTTTAAATCGATTGTGTTAAAAACAAAACCTGGTTGGATGTTTAAATCCTTGGTTACCTTCCATCGTAGACTGATCCTGTTGTTTGTTTTATAACCACTTTGAACTACAGTTTCACTACGATCTGGCACTGCAATATCATACTGTTGATTATTAGGATTCTTAATAAAAGTAGCTAATGCATTTTCGTTGTCAATATAATTGGCATTACTAGCTATGCTTAATGTTAAAGCTTTACTTATTGGTTCGCTATAATTACCATTTAGGTTAAGGTTGAAGTTAGAAATATTGTTATCTCTCCATTGATCTAAATAAACACTCGGATTTTGCGGGTCATAAAAGTTACTTTGGTTAATGTTATAGTTGTCCATTAGATTTTCTCGCCTAGATATATTCATAGTCAAGTTTAAAGACCTGCCTGTTTTTTTAAAGTCTTTCCATAAACTTGTGCTTAGATTGATATCATTTGTTCTTCCTTTTGATCTAGACGCATTGTTACCGTCGCTTTCTAACTGCAAGTTGTTGTTAAAAGTAGTTGTTTTTAAAGTGCCATTGATATTTGTAATACCTATGGAAACATTAGGCTCTATGGTTAATTTCGTTAAACTATCAAGTTGCGCTTCTATCCTACCGCCAAAATTATGGCTATAGGCCCTATTGGTCTCTAATGAGTTTGTATTGATAAACAATCGCCTATTGCCCAACGTTTGGTCTACGTCTGTTTGTTGATTGGTAAAATTATCACTATAACCTAGAAAATATTTCCCATTAACCTTTAATCCCTTTTTTGTGATGGTGTTAAAATTGGCCCCTCCACCAGCTGACTTTTGAACACCTCCATTCATAGAACCACCAAAAGAAATTCCGTTGAGGCTAAAAGCTCCATCGGAGTTGATTGAGGTAGAATTAACACCTGATCTTGAAAATCCGCCGATGCGCATCACATCTGATATACTAAAACCTGGCTTGTTGGCATTGTTACTATATCCTAAAATACTTACCTGTGTAGTGTCTCTAAAAAAATTCATGATCCCACCTGCTTCATATAATTCTTTTGGCCCGCCACCAGCATAGAACTTTCCAAAAGCACCACTTTTAATTGCTTTTTTTAGTTTAAGATTAATAATTTGTGGAACGTTGCCCGCTACAATATCGGGATCTCTTCGTTTTGCTTCTGGGTCGTCACTCAATTGTACTTTATCAATAATATTGGCTGGAAGGTTTTTTGTAGCAATTTGTTGATCTCCACCAAAAAACTCTTTGCCATCTACTAATATTTTACTCACAGATTTTCCATTAACCATGATTGCTCCATTGGCGTCAATAGCTACACCTGGTAGCTTTTTCAATAAATCTTCAACAACAGCACTAGGCAGTGTTTTAAAAGATTCTGCATTAAATTCTATGGTATCTTTTCTAACAATAACTGGTGGTCTTTCAGACATAATAACCACTTCATTCAAGTTATTTCTTTTCTCTGACAACAGCAGATTCCCAACATTTAGGTTTGGTTCTGTTGCGGTTATTACGACTTCTTTGCGCAACACATTGTACATCCAAGCATTAATTACTAAACGATATTTTACGCCCAACTCTAAGTTGTTTATCTTAAAAACACCTTTATCATCAGATAATTTATAGGTAGTTAAAACTGTATCTGTTCCTTTAAAAATAGAGATAGTTGCATAATTTAAAGTGGTTTTATGGTTCGTACTATCAACTAATGTTCCGGTTATGCTACCCTTTTGGGCATACAAAATGGTTGATAAAAAAATTAAAGTAAGGGCAAGTAAGTTTCTCTTCATAAAATTTGTTTGTTTGGTTCTTGCTACAGAGACGTAGCATTATTTAAAATGTTGCATCATCGGTATAACAATAATTAAATACGAACACTTTCGTACATACGAAACTACGAAATATTTCGTAAAAACAAATTCTCCAGTAGAATTTTAAAAAAAAATTAGCACAAACAAAATTATCAGCCTTGTTAAACGGAAATTACAGACATGCAATGATTTTGATAACAAATTTTAAATCTGTATTCATTGCAAAAATTTACAACAAAATTTTACTACTCACTTCTTTATCAATGGTTATATAGCCAGGATATTTTACCAAGCCGCTTCCAACCATAATAGATGGACGAATTTTTAAAGTAACCATTCCTTTCTTTTCAGACCCGGTGTTTGCAGCCTTTACAAAATCTGTAATGTCTGATAGCATTGATCCATCGGCCAAAAACTTGTAAATATTAGCATTTAGTTGAACAGGGACTTTCACAGTTTGGCCAGCATCTATACTTACTCTTTGATCAACTGTACCATTTGCAATTTCTTGTTTATTGATTAAAATGATGTAATCAAAATTATTTATGGCTGCTAAAGTTGTAGACGGATTGCTAATTTCTAAGTTTAAGTTCGCTTTTAATGGAATATCTTTTCTTAAATAACCTAAAGCTAATGATGGAATACTGGTAAGATCTATTGAATTTCCATTAATTAATTTTTGGACATTAGTGCCTGCAATAGTAATATTAGTTGCATTTAAAAGCTTGTAATCGCACTTTTCTAAAGCTTTAATCTGTTGCGCTTGTTTATTTACACTGCATGCGGATAATCCTACAATTAGCAGAAAACCTAAAAATATTCTATTCATCACTTTATAACGATTAATTAAACACAAAGGTATAATCAACTATGGTACCAAAACTATTAAATGTAAGTCAAATTGTTACGCAACTACAATTACATCACCATTGGTTCTATTATATTATTAATTAATTTAGTGACTTAAATTCTTGTATGAAACGGCTATTTTACCTCACTCTCTTTTTATTTTCTCCTTGTTTGTTAAATGCGCAAATGCAACAAATGAATGCTGCAGATATTGCATTAGGTATAGCAAAATTAAATGTAAAAGGAAGTGTGCTTTATATTGCAGCACATCCTGATGATGAAAACACTCGCCTATTGGCTTACTTGGCAAAAGAAGTAAAAGTTAGAGCTGGGTACTTATCTCTAACCAGGGGTGATGGCGGCCAGAATTTAATAGGTAATGAACAAGCAGAGCTATTAGGTTTAATTAGAACTCAGGAATTACTAGCCGCAAGAAAAGTTGATGGGGCTGAACAGTTTTTTACACGAGCAAATGATTTTGGCTTCTCAAAAACAGCAGATGAAAGTTTTAAAATTTGGGGCAAAGAACAAATCTTAGCAGATGTAGTTTGGGTTATACGAAAGTTTAGGCCAGATGTAATAATTACTCGTTTTCCTGAAGATTCAAGAGCGGGTCACGGGCATCACGCAGGTTCGGCAATTTTAGCCAGAGAAGCATTTGTAGCGGCTGCAGATGCTAAACGTTTTCCAGAGCAGTTGAAATATGTTAAAGTTTGGCAAGCAAAACGAATACTTTGGAACACTTTTAATTTCGGAGGTAATAATACTACTGCCCCTGATCAACTTAAATTAGATGTTGGTTTATACAATCCATTAGTAGGAAAAAGCTATGGCGAAATTGCTGCCATTAGCAGAACAAACCATAAAAGCCAAGGCTTTGGTTCAACCTTACAAAGAGGAGAATCTATTGAATTTTTTAGTAGCGTTGGTGGAGAGCCTGCCAAAACTTCTATTTTTGATGGTGTTAAAACAACTATTGACAATAAAAACGTTCAATCCATTCTATCAGAAATTCAAAGCAATTTTAAAGTTAATGAACCTTGGTTGTCATTACCAAGCCTTTTGAAATTAAAAACAGCAACAAAGGAGATTGATTTCGACCATCAATTGGTAGATGATTTAATTTTAGCTTGTGCAGGTATTTGGACAGAAGTGAGCACACCAGAAAATGTTTATGCTGTAGGAGATTCTATTCCAGTTAGAATACAAGCAATAGCTAGATCAAAAACATCAATTTCTTTAACCACTCCAACCAAAACCGTGGTTCTTGAGCCCAATAAATTAACAAATACAGATTTTAAGGTTTCTTCAACTCAAACTTCGCAACCGTATTGGCTTCAGAAAAATCACCCAATTGGGCAATATATAATAGAAAATCAGGAAGAAGTTGGCAATCCAGAAAATCCCAAACGTTTATCTGTTAAATTACTCTTAAATTTTGGCAGTCAGAATATTGAGTTGAATAGTCCTGTAGTTTTTAAATCAACAGACCCAATTCGTGGTGAGCGTTACCAACCTTTAATTATAGCGCCAACTGTAACAGCAACGCTAAGTGAAAAAGCTTATGTTTTTAATGGTAATTCTACCAAAACAATATCAATTCAATTAAAGAGTTTTCGCAATAACAGCCCCGGTTTTGTAACCCCTCAATTACCAAAGGGATGGAAGAGTAATCCAGAAAAAATAGATTTCAGTTTAGCTAGAAAAGGTGATGAGCAAAATATTAGTTTTAGCATTACTCCTGGAAATGAAGTAAGCAGTGGCAGCATCACGCTTCAAGTTAACATCAACGGAAAGGTAGATGATAAAGGTTTAAAAACCATCAGCTATGAGCATATCCCTACCATAACTATCTTTCCTCAGGCAACCGCCAGATTAGAGAAAATTGACCTGAAAACAGTAGGTAAAAACATTGCTTATATTGAGGGTGCTGGCGATTTGGTTGCTGCTGCTTTAAAGGAAATGGGCTATCAGGTTACCCATTTAAATGCAGTACAGGCGCTTAATAATGACTTATCAACTTATGATGCCATTGTTGTTGGTGTTCGCTTTTACAATATTACAGATGAAGCTAGAATTATCCAACCTAAGTTATTAGCATATGTTGAAAATGGCGGAACATTATTAATTCAGTACAATGTAAATAACGGGCTAAAGACAACTAATATTGGCCCCTATCCGTTTAAACTAGCCAACAAAAGGGTAACCGAAGAGGATGCGAAAATTAACTTCATTACTCCAGCGCATGCTGCATTAAACTACCCAAATAAAATTACAACTAAAGATTTTGAAGGTTGGATTCAAGAAAGGGGATTATACTTTGCAACAGATATAGACCCAAAATATACAACCATTTTAAGTATGAATGATACTGGAGAACCTGCGAGTGATGGTGCTTTACTCGTTGCTGACTATGGCAAAGGAAAATTCGTTTATACTTCTCTAGTTTTCTTTAGAGAATTGCCTGCTGGTGTTCCAGGAGCTTACCGTTTATTCGCAAATTTACTTGCTCCAAAACAACCATAAAATGAAAGAAAAGCAACATGAGAAAGACCTTCCACCGTTTGTAAAAACCTGGAAACAGTTTTATTTTCTGCTAATGGCTTGGCTTGTTTTACTTATTCTAATGTTTTACGCTTTTACAAAATATTTCGAATGAGCTATATAGACTGGGCAGTTTTAATGACAACACTACTAGCTATCGTTGGTTATGGTGTTTATAAAAGCCGAGGTGCACAGAGCATGCAGGCTTATTTGTTGGCCAATCAAAGTTTGCCTTGGTATACAGTTTGCCTGTCTGTAATGGCTACACAAGCAAGCGCAATTACCTTTCTTTCTGCACCAGGCTTAGCCTACACTTCGGGAATGAGCTTTGTACAATTCTATTTTGGTTTGCCATTGGCGATGATTGTGCTTTGCATTGCATTTGTACCAATCTTTCACCGCCTTAAAGTTTATACTGCTTATGAATATTTAGAGCAACGTTTCGATTTAAATACAAGAGCCTTAACCGCGTTTTTGTTTTTAATCCAAAGGGGATTATCAACAGGAATTACAATTTATGCCCCATCTATAATTTTATCTACCATATTAGACATAGACACCACGTTTACCACTTTGTTTATTGGCGGATTGGTGATTTTCTATACTGTTTATGGAGGTACAAAAGCCGTCTCTTATACACAGCTTTTACAAATGAGTATTATTTTCTGTGGTATGTTTGCTGCAGGAGTAATGGTTGTTCATCTCTTACCAGGAAGTGTAGGTTTCGAAAAGGCCGTCAGCATTGCCGGGAAAATGGGAAGAACAAATGCGATAGATTTTAACTTCGACTGGAAAAATCCCTACAACATTTGGAGTGGAATTATTGGTGGTTTCTTTTTACAACTCTCCTATTTCGGTACAGATCAAAGTCAAGTTGGACGTTACTTAAGTGGGGCTTCTGTAGGTCAAAGTAGATTAGCTCTATTGATGAATGGTTTGGTTAAAATTCCAATGCAATTTTTAATTCTATTAATCGGTGTATTGGTCTTTACCTTTTATCAGTATAATAAAGCACCCTTATTTTTTAATAGCTATGAATTAAATAAACTAGAGGAAAGTAAGTATAAAGCAGAGCTGGATAAAATTAAAATTAATTACAACCAAGCTTTCGAAAGCAAAAAGAAAGAAGTAGAGAAATTAGATCAAGCATTAGATGCAAA
The DNA here is from genome assembly GCF_005116505.1 of Pedobacter polaris. Taxonomy (GTDB): domain Bacteria; phylum Bacteroidota; class Bacteroidia; order Sphingobacteriales; family Sphingobacteriaceae; genus Pedobacter; species Pedobacter polaris. Next base: position 1,086,019 of record NZ_SWBR01000001.1, on the reverse strand, counting down.
TGAACCAACAGCAATAAATCAACAAAGAATTGCGGTTAAAAAAGCGGATGAAGAAACTAAAACGATTCGCAAAGAACTAACCGACCTCATGATCAAAAATGATGAGAAAGCGAATATAAATGATAACAACTACATTTTTTTAAGCTTTGTTACACAATACCTACCAAAGGGATTAATTGGATTATTAATCGCTATAATCTTTTTAGCTTCTATGGGTTCTACAGCGAGCGCATTAAACTCATTGGCTTCTACAAGTGTGGTAGATATTTATAAGCGCTTAATTAATAAAAATGCAAGTGATAGTGAGTATGTAAAAGCCTCTCGATGGTCTACCATTATATGGGGTATTGTTTGTATAGTGATGGCATTGTTTGCTAGCAAAATTGGCAATTTGCTCGAAGCAGTAAACATTTTAGGATCATTTATTTACGGTACAATCTTGGGCGTTTTCATCGTCGCTTTTTACCTTAAATCTGTAAAGGGGAAAGCAGTTTTCTATGGCGCCCTATTAGCTGAAGTTATTGTTTGTATTTGTGGTTATAGTGAAGTAGTGGCTTATTTATGGCTTAATGTAATTGGCTGTTTATTGGTTGTAATTTTTGCATTAATCATACAAAGTTTGATGGGAAATAAAGCCGCTGATTCGCAGATTAAATTTTAGCGTAAAATGTTAGATTTTTAGTTAAGATGCAATTAAAAATCCTTTCAATTAACTTTAAAGCATTATTCATTCTAAATAACTTGAGTGTATTTAGGAGTTGTACGCAAGCAAATCTAACATTATGAGACAAAACTTACTTTTACTGACAATCATTGGAATACTACTTTCTTGTAATCAAGCTGACAAGAAAACGGCTGGTCAGGAAATAACAACCGTAGCCCAACTGAATGACACTATAGCAACTAATTCCGAACAACAAATAATAATCGCAGAACTAAAACGACTTCAAGCAGTTTTCTCTACTAATGACAAAGAAAAAGTGGCTGATATTTTCAGTTTCCCAATTTCTAACGAAAAATTAGGTATATATATTGACAATGACAACTTCAATGAACAATTGGCAAAAAATAACAACAGAGTAACAAGAAGTATGTTCATCAGTTTTTATCAAGACATTTCAGAGAGTTTGCAGATTGACCAATTAAACCAACTGTTTAAAAAGTTGCATGTAGAGAACCTTATAACGAAGGAGAGCTTAGAACATAAAGCAATTATCAAAACAGAACCTTGCTATCATTTTTATGGTGTGAAAGTTGAAAATAAACTTGTGACTCTTACCTTAGGAACAAACTCAAACAAAGGCTTCAAAGGCAAAACAGTTTCAGAAGACGAGATATCAGAAAATGACAGTTCAATTTGTGAATATGTAATTTGGTGGGTGTTTAAATTTGACGGAAAACAATTGCAATTAAAAGAAATTTCAGCTGCAGGGTAAAATTGACAACAAAGTGCTATTTAAGATGTTCTGAAAGGCATCTCGAATAAAAGATTTTACGGATTTGAAATCCGTTTCTATCAATAGTTCGAGATGCGCTGTGCTAAAAATCTCGAACAGCTGTGTGATTATTTTCGCTTATATAATTCCATTGATTAGATTTACAAAATGATTTACAAAATCTCTACGAAAGGCAAAATGTTTAGCCTTAAATGGGTTATATTATTATCATTTCTTCTAATTCCTGTTTTATTTAAGGTACTATTTATGGAATCGCCACAAGGAGGGGTATCAGCCTTGGTCTTCATTTTTTTTTGGCTCTTATTTTGTTTTCCGCATCTAAACTTGTTTTTACAGTACCGAAAGGTGACCAATTATCAAAGCATAGAGATTGACTATCACCAAAAAACTATCTCAATCTCAAAAGATGGTAAACTGCTCAAAAAAAAATTCTCGGATATCAAAAGACTTGCCTTGTATAAGGCCAAAGCCCCTTTTTTTTCAGGATCATGGTGGCTTACCATTTGTAATGAATTCTATTATTATAAAATTGATTTTGATGAAGAATCGTACTACTTGACCAGCATATTATTTCCAACTCCTTCATTAAATGGAGAAAAACATTTTTACGAATCATACATGGAAGTTACAACTGCCTATGCCAATATAAAGAAGACAATCAAATAGATTTGAACTTAACTTACCTGTTGCCATTCTCGAAATGCACCCACTAACATCTCGAACAGAAATTTGTGGGAATGAAGCGGAGTAAACAAAAAACCGCCCCAACAAAAGTTGAAGCGGTTATATAATTTGACTTGGGAATACTGACTCAAGACTTATTTCTTAGCCTCTGCTAATAATTGGGTATTTAGCCTGATATATTCATCATTTTTCATTGTAGTAGCTAACTCGATACCAGCTTTTGCACTTTCTGCTGCACCAACTTTATCGCCAGACTTTAGCTGCATTTTTCCTAACCATAACTTAGTCCATGGCATTTTTGGTTCTGCTTTATCAGCTTCTACCATCCAACCTAAAGCAGTTTTTAAATCTTTACCGTTGGTAAAATAATAAATAGCCGATTGCATATATGGTTTTTTCTCACCCTTCATTGCTTCAGCAATATTAGCCATTGCTTTGGTATCAACATCAGTTGTTAAGTTTACAGTAACCGCTGTGTTTTCCCAAGCTAAATGTAATTGTGCTTTACTTTCTGTTACGTTTACAAATTGCATCGTAAATGTTTCTGTTACGTCTTTTGTCGCCTTTGGCTTAACTTTTACACGCAAAACATCATCGTTTTGGTTGTAGGTATAAGCACCCCATTGTTTTGCATTTTTACTGAAAATGATCGTCCATTCCTTTGCGTTAGGGATAGAAAACAAACCATATTCGCCAGCTGGCAAATCTTGTCCTTCAATTTTAACAGGTTCGGTAAAAGTGATCATTGTAGTCGCGTTTGCTCCTGTTCTCCAAACTTTGTCCATAGGCTCCATTCCGCCAAACATTTTACGGCCTTTTACATTGGGTCTAGCATACACCAAAGTTATTTTCCCTAATCCAAATTCTTGGATAATTGTTTGCGTGCTACTTGGCGCAGGCAACTTTAATTGTGCACTTAAGCTATTATTTATGCCTAAAGCAATTAATAGCAAGAGCACTGTTTTTGTTGTAAATTTCATTTTGTTTTGATTTAAGTTTTGCGCTTAAATTTACAATAATAAAATTTTAAACTTTATTCAAATCGCTAACTGAATGTAAAGAAACATTAGCACATTGAAATTTGTTAAGCTAAAACCTTAGATTAGTGGAAATCAGATCTGTTAACCAAAAATTAAATGATAATGAAAAAGACAATCAAATCAATAGCTACTTTCTTATTTGTAGCTACAATTTCGGCAAATGCATTTGCACAAGAAACAAAGGCACCAGCAAGTCCACCTGCAACCGCGACAGGAAAAATTGGAGCGGCAAACGTTACAATTAATTATAGTAGCCCAGGCGTAAAAGGTCGTACCATTTGGGGTGGATTAGAAAAGTATGATAAAGTTTGGCGTGCGGGCGCAAATAAAACTACTACTTTCGAAACAGATAAAGACATCACCGTTCAGGGTAAAAAATTGCCAGCTGGAAAATATAATTTCTTCCTAATCCCTAAAGAAAGTGGTACTTGGACAGCTATTTTTAACAAAGAAGTAGCAAATACAAACCCTTTCAATTACAAGGAAGCTGAAGATCAATTGAGAGTTGACGTTAAAATAAAAGCGTTAAAAGAAATTCAAGAAAGATTGGTTTACAAAATTGACAATAAAGGTTTTGCCTTAGAATGGGAAAAAGTTTCAGTTCCTTTAGCTGTTAAATAAATTTTAAAAACATTAATAGGCCTCGGGGTTAAACTCTTCGAGGCTTTTTCATTTTATGGCAACTAAAAAAATCAGTATTTTAGGATGTGGATGGTTCGGTTTAGCAATGGCTAAAGCACTTAGTGCTGATGGATATGAAATAAAAGGCTCTACCACAACTGAAGAAAAGCTTGAAACCCTAAGTAAGTTCAATATCGAACCGTACTTAATTAATTTTGATAGTGACCATACCAATTATGATGAAAATTTCTTTAATTGTGATGTTTTAATCGTCAGTATACCACCTAAAAGGAATGCGCAAGCTGATTATCCAATCAAAATTAAAAACATCTCATTAGCAGCTGAAAAGGCTAAGATTAAGCAGATTATTTTTATTGGTTCTACTGGTATTTACCAAAATGGAAATTTTATTGTTAACGAAACAAATGAACCCGAACCCAATACAGTTGCTGGGCAAGTTTTATCTGCAGCCGAAGAAGTTTTAAAACAAAATCCGGCTTTCACAACAACTATCATCCGCTTTGCAGGATTAATTGGCCCAGAACGAAATTTAGCTAAGCATTTTGCGGGAAAAAGTGGAATAGCCAATGGTTTGGCACCAATCAATTTGATACATTTAGATGATTGCATCGGTATTACAAAAGCAATTATTGAGCAAAAAGCTTTCGGCAATATTTACCATGGTGTAACACCTCATCATCCTTCTAGAAAAGATTTTTACACCAGCGCTTGTTTAACTAGTGGTTTAGAAAAACCAACATTTATTGATGAACTTTTAGATTGGAAACAGGTAGAAAGTAAAAATGTACCTGAAGTTTTAAATTACCAATTTAAAATAGAGAATTGGATGGAATATGCTGAGAGCATGATAAAACATTAAGGAATTAAGAAAATCTTAACTCCTTAATGTTAAATATTAGGATAGCTCAATAAGCATTGAACCAATAATTATTTAAGTTTACGCTGTAGCTAATTTTGCTACGTTACGATAAGGGAATGCATTGAAGATATGTCTTCTTGCAAACCTACCTGGAGAATCGGCATTTACCAATTTGATGTACATTGCTCTAGGCACATCAAAATATTCATAGGCGCTACCATCAAAAAAATCAATGCGTAGAATAGCGTCTTTAAACTGAAAATCTTGGATGTTAGATAATGTTGTAGTTTGAATATATTCATCTTTTGCATGCTCCAAAGTTTCTGGTGCAATGCTCAATAAAAAGTTATAAGCTTCAATAATTTCTTTACTTTTTTCTTCAGCTTCAACATGCTTTTCTGCATCAGCACTAAACTTATCAGGGTGCCAATCTTTCATCAAACCTCTGTAAATACTCTTAATTTCCTTTAGCTCTGTTGCTTTAGTAACACCTAATGTTTTTCTGTAATCTCCAACTTTCTTCATAACCTTTTTTATATGTTATTGTTTATGAAACGGTTGCAAAATTTAAAACCAAGTAACAGGGAAACAAATATTTTTTTGCAAAGGTACAATTTAAAAACGAAAATTATAAGATAGCCCTAATTATTAAAAAATTGGGCCTTACTTTGCGAGTATAAAAGCTGCAATATCTTTTACCACCTGTTCAGAAACATTTACCATAACTTGGTATTGAGCAGTAGTTCCTTTTTCCAATTGAGGACTTAATAAATGATTAATCTCTGGATAAAATTTTAACGTCACACCTGTTTTACCCGCTAATGCTGCCTTCCAAAGATTAAAGTCTACTTCAGAAACCTGATAGTCATTTCCACCTTGTGCAATAAAAATCTTTTTTAAAGAGGCTTTTGCTGCTGCAACCTGGTTATAAGCATTTAGATCGATCCAATAAGATGCTGGTAAGCCTAAGATTATCGAGTCTGGTTTAATTGTGGTTCTTAATTTAGAAATCCTGGTAACCTCTACGGCTTTAATGGCATCTGCTAGAAGTTTTTTTGTCGCCGCAGTAGTGTCTTTTGCTTGAGCAACAGCATATTTATTTTGATCAATAATAATGTCTGTTAATTTTCTTGCTGGCGCAGCTGCTAAAATCATCCCTTTTAAATCTGGTACTAAGGTCGCTATACGCGGAGCAAGCATTCCCCCTAAACTATGGCCAAGGATATAAACATTCTTTACATCGGCTCCTTTAACAGTTTTGGCTAATGCAATAGCTGCAACTGCATCATCCAATACCTCTTCCTTAACTGTAAAAGCCTTATTAAATTCTGCCGGATAAATAACTGTTCTTTTTACATAACGCACCGAGCCAATACCTTTTGAAGCTAGACCAGTAGCAATGTCTTTTAATGGTTTATTTGGCCCAACAGTGCCATCCATATCTGCAGGACCAGAACCATGAACTAAAACAACTATCGGAAAATTTGTTATATTTTTTGGCGTTGTAATTATAGCCGCTAATTGATGATTAGACGACTGTAGATATACCGATTTTTCTGTATATAAAGCTGTATCAACGTAAAATGGTTTTGTATATGCTATCGCTTTTGGAGGCATATAAAGCCCAACCAGTTTTTCGCTCTTATTAAACATCAAAACAAAATTCTGAATGTCTCTTTCAAATTTCCCTTCAATTGTAACAGCAAAAAACTCACCTTGAACTCTACTTTGCAATACATCAATAGTTTCTACATTACCTAATCTTGCTTTGATTGTAGTCCACAGTTTTTTGAGATTTTCTGGAGTAATTTTAGCTTGCTCACTTTCTGCAAAATATAGGTGAGCAGTATCATATTTGTTGGTCTCTAGCAAGTTAAAGAACTCATTTGCCTTACCAAATAAACTAATTACATTTTGAGAGAATGAAACGGTACTTATCAATATTAGAGCGACTAATAAAATGGTTTTCTTCATAAAATTTAGGTTATTCCACAAAATGTGGGACTCAAAGTTAATGATAAATAAATTGCTTAATTGTTAAAAACTGTGAAATAAAAAAGCCATTTCAATTGCTAGAAATGGCTTAAAATAATTTAACAATACTGATTATAATAATTCCGCTTCGATTGTTATATTGGTATTTAACAATTTAGAAATCGGACAATTTGCTTTTGCATCCGCTACTAACTCATCGAATTTTTCTTTAGACAAACCTTCTGCTTTTACTTTCACTTCTAAATGAACACCAACAATTTCGCCTTTTTCAGGATTAAGATCTACAATTGCTTTTGTTGTCATTTCTTCTGGAGTAATATTTTCAGCAGAAATATTAAAGCTTAACTTCATAGTAAAGCACCCAGAATGGGCCGCCGCTACCAATTCTTCGGGGTTTGTACCTACACCCTCTTCAAAGCGGCTTTTGAAAGAATATTGTGTGTCTTTTAGTGTGCCACTCTGCGTGGTCAATGTTCCTTTTCCATCTTTTCCGGTGCCATTCCAAACGGCTGTAGCATTTCTTTTCATATTAATTTAATTTAAATAGTTAACCATAAAATGGTATGATTAATTTCCATATCTTAACATAAATTTACGGCTAATTTTCTAGAAATATTTAGTTAAATGTCATGGCAATAAATATATTTGCAGTACCATATAAATATTAACGCTTTGGCAAAAAACTCCAAAATTTACAGGAACATTTTAGTGATTGAAGACAATCATGCCATCTTAGATGTAATCACTCTAATTTTGCAGAGCGAAGCCTACAAAGTAGCTGGGTTAAATAAAAGTGAAAATATGATGGAGCATATTCAATCTTTTAATCCTGACTTGATGATTTTAGATATCATGCTGCCAGATGGCGATGGGAGAGATTTATTGACTCAAATACGCACCAATCCTAAAACAGCCAAAATTCCGGTTTTAATGATTTCTGCAAAGTATACAGCAGAAACTATTCAGCATGGAACACATAGACCAAACGGGTTTTTAGCAAAACCTTTTGACATTGATGATCTACTCGATAAAATAGAAGGTATATTAGCGGGTAAAACTTACTAATATTCATACTAGTTAACTGCTGTTAACAACAATCTAATTCTTATCCAGATGAATACTAACGAACAATTGATTCAACATTTTTATACCTGTTTTAAAAACAAGGATTATAAAGGAATGCAAGCTTGTTATGCTGATGATGCGACTTTTAGCGATGCTGTATTTAAAAATTTAAGTGCTGCCCAAGTAAAAGCAATGTGGGAAATGCTAATTGCAAAAGGAAAGGATATGAGGATAGAATTTAGCAACATTTCTGCAGATGAGCACACTGGTAGGGCACACTGGGATGCCTATTATACTTTTTCATCAACAGGAAAAAAAGTAATCAATAAAATTGATGCTAGTTTTGAGTTTAAGAATGGAAAAATTATCAAACATATTGACGATTTCAACTTTTATACCTGGGCGAAACAAGCTTTAGGTACTACTGGTATATTGTTAGGCTGGACAGGCTTTTTGAGAAATAAAATTCAAGCTACAGCTATAGGAAATCTGGAGAAATTTATGAAAAAGTAAGTTAAAATAATGGTGTCAACCTGAGTGTAGTCGAGTGACTTTCTAACTTATGTAACAAATGAGATTCCTACAAAGTCGAATGGCTAGTAGAACATTAAGAAATGAAGGTGATTAAGTCTTGCCTTTATAAAATTAAACTTTCTTCTTCCTTATCTTAATTCCTTCATGTTAAAAATATTTACCTCAGTTTTTCAATAATCGAAGTAATATTTAACTTTTCTTGCGCTCCACTTTCCATATTTTTAAACGTTAACAAACCGCTTTCCATTTCATCTCCGCCAATTAAAATAACGTAAGGAATATTTTTACCATCTGCATAGCTCATTTGTTTTTTAAGCTTAGCCGATGAAGGATAAAGTTCTGCAGCAATGCCTTCAGTTCTTAATTGTTGTAAAATTGGCAAGGCATAAAGTTCGGCTGTCTCATCAAAATTACTGATTAATACCTTTGTACCTTGTGCTGTTGATACTGGGAATAAGTTTAATTCTTCTAACACATCATAAATACGATCTGCACCAAAAGAAATTCCTACCCCTGTTAAATCTTTCAGGCCAAACATCCCTGTCAAGTCATCATAACGACCACCACCACCAATACTGCCCATGGCAACTTCATTGGTTTTAACCTCAAAGATACAACCAGTGTAATAGTTTAAACCACGCGCCAAAGTAATATCAAGTTCTATAGTTGTTGCGAGTTGTGAGTTGTGAGTTGTGAGTTTAGATACATAATCAAAAACTGTTTCAATTTCTTCGGTACCTTTTAATCCAGTTTCAGAATTAGCTAAAACTGACTTTAAGCTCGCTAACTTTTCTTCGTTTGTACCTTGCAGTAAAATAACCGGCTTTAATTTATCTATATCAGCATTACTAAAACCACGTTCAAGCAATTCTTTAGTAACACCTTCAAAACCAATTTTATCTAGTTTATCAATGGCAACCGTCATGTCTACAATCAATTCTGGCTTACCAATAATTTCGGCTATTCCAGATAAAATTTTACGGTTGTTGATTTTAATATTGAAATCTTTTAAACCTAAATTGCTTAATGCCTCATGGTAGATTAATATGAACTCGGCCTCATTTAACAAAGACGGAGAACCTACTACATCTGCATCGCATTGGTAAAACTCTCTGTACCGGCCCTTTTGCGGTCTATCAGCACGCCAAACTGGTTGCACTTGGAAACGTTTGAAAGGAAAAGAAATCTCACTTTGGTGCATCACAACGTAACGAGCAAAAGGAACTGTTAAATCGTAGCGAAGTGCCTTTTCAGATATAAGACTAACCAACCTATTACTATTGTCATCCTGAGCGAAGTTGAAGGATTTCTTTTTGGGATCATTCAAGAACTCTCCACTATTCAAAATCTTAAAAATCAGTTTATCGCCCTCATCACCATATTTGCCAGTTAAAGTTTGCAAGTTCTCCATACTGGGCGTTTGTATTTCGGCATAACCATATTTCTTGAAAACGGTTTTAATGGTATCAAAAATATAATTACGTTTCACCATTTCTTGTGGCGAAAAATCTCTTGTTCCTTTTGGCAAACTTGGCTTGGTAATAGACATGGCGCAAAAGTAATAAAAGAAGATTGAAAGTGTATGATATAATGGCAACGAAACCATTTACCGTTTCGATAGTGAAAATTTAGAATTACTTTTGATAAGGGAGTTAAGAATTAGGCTTTACCAGCAGATTAAATTTTCTGAGCTTAAAAAAACCAAAGATACCTATTACGAATAAAGCAACATAAGTGTAATCGTCTAGCGGCACGTTGCAGATATACTTATAGGGATACAGTGTATAGTTTGTCCCATTATAATTATAACTTCCACAAGAATTATTTGATTGTTTTACCCAACTGCAAGAACCATTAACAGCAGGAGTTCCCTGTGGTGGTGAGTAATATTGTGAATAAAATACATTGCCCATTATAATACCACAATCTTGTTTACCATTTGTTGGTGGATTATGTGCAAACGTAGAACTTATAAACAAACCCAATAACAAAATTGTAAATACGGTAATTTTATAAATTCTTTTCTTCATCATTTCGAGATGTATAACTTTTTACAATAACCATGCCCAAAGATTTTCTTTACCATATTTTAATTTAATTAAAAGGTAATAATATTTCTTTGTATGATATTAAATTGATTAAGCCTAATTGATGAGCAAACGATTGCGCATTTTGGGGAAATTAAACCCCGAAAGTACTCTTTATAGAGGCCTTATGAACTCAAGTTCGGATGTTATATAACTTATACGTTTGTGGAAGACAATCGTGAATTATTTTCTGATTATAGAATCGTTGAATTTCTCAGCCTCTCCGTTTTTATCCTTGTGAGCATAATCTAGTGCTTGGTATACAACGACCTTAACTCATTTCTTTAGGTTTATTTTGTTAAAGGCAATCTTTTACGGTAACTAAGTTGTCTCCAAATCCACTCTACCGGACCATAATTATATTTAGAGAGCCACCATTTACTAAAAAAGACTTGTAGGATATATACAACAATGGCTAATAGAAAATAAAACCAAATTGGCTTGGTGTTCCAAACACCAAAACCAAAGCCAGAAAAAATAAACAAGCCTATTAGGTTTTGTACCATGTAATTTGTTAGTGTCATTTTACCCATTACTGCTAGACCTGCAAAGAAAGCTTTAAATTTTCCTGTTATATATAGCCAACAAATTGAACAAGCTATAAAAATCATAGAACTTAAAATTAGCCAATAACCTAGTTTATAATATTTAAGGAAGTCCCATTCTAATTTACGTCCAATCTCAAATAATCCTGTTAAAAATATAGCAGTAGCTAGTGAAATCCAAAATGCTCTTTTGATATGCTTCAATTTGCTAACTAAGTTGTTAAAGAAATTGATTTTATATAAGCTAAAGCCCCATAAGAAACAACAAAACATAACGACATGAACAGTATACAAATAGGGTTTACTGATTATTTCTCCAAAATAAGTCCCCTTTAATCCAAACCATAAAACATCAAATAAATCGCTGCTCCTGTATAATGGAAATAGCTTTACAAACTCTTTCTGGCTATCGTTTGGTAAAGTGCTGATGTAAGCAGCAACTGCTGGAATAGCTAGCAATAAAATGATGCTTATTATAAAAGCAGTTTTAGCAGAACTTCGATAGAATAACAATAAAATAAGGCCCAAAATTGCATAGTCTTTTAGAATGTCTCCAAAGAAAAGTGCGCTATTTATGAATGCTAAAACCAGTAACCAAAACATCCGTCCAGCAAAAAAACCATAAGCATTGTGCCCTTTTTCTTTTATGTTATTCATTAAAACAGCGAAACCGTACCCAAACAGCAAACTCAATAAAGTCCAAGATTTTGCAGAGAAGATGATGCTCGACGCATACATTAAAACATTTGTAAAAGTGTCTGGCTTGAAGGTTTGCCAATTTCTACCTAATGTAAAAAAATCAAAGTAATTCATTAACACTACACCTAACAGCGCCCAACCTCTAAGAACATCTACAATTATAGTGCGCTGATTTTGTTGTATTGGTTGGTTAAGTGTACTCATTATCAAGTCTAATAAGTTAAAGATATACTGATTTTTTGATAAAATGATATCCCGTAAAAAACAAAAGAGCTATCTTAAAGGATAGCTCTTTTTAATTGAGTACTTGATCTTTATAAAGCCAATAAATTCATTAAGCCTTTATTGTATTAGTTTTTTAATCTAACGGGTTTCTATTTATTTTTTCAGCACCATCATTAATCATGATTTGAACCAAAACGGCAATCAATAAAAAATTGTATTCCATCCCATTTCTTCCACCGCCAACTACAAACCAACCCTCTTTAAAATGAATTAAAATGATACCCATAATTAAAATAAGGATAGTGAGAATACTGGCTACTTTGATATACTTATTTGCGAACAACAATAAGGCGCATATCACATGAGAGATTTTAATAGCCCAAGCAATAGCTACTCCAAAGGGGGCAAAGCCTATCTCGTTGAGGTAAAATTTTCCAAAAGCATTAACACCTCCATCAAACATGCCAAATATGCTATGTGATAAAAGTATAATTCCTACTGCAATTCGTAATATAAGATTTGGCTTTAACATAAAACAAATACTTTAAAACTTAAAGGCAACACCAACTCGAGCATTTGTGCTGCCTATTTCACCAAGCTCTGTAAAAACACCGATAGCATTTCCAAAATAATATTTACCCCCTATGTAAGCACCTAAAAACACGCCACTTCCATATTCATCACCAATATTTTGTTCGCTATCACTCCATGAGAAGCTCCTATACCCAAGTGTGGCACCACCATATAAATCTAATTTATTATTTTGTATTTTCAGCAAATTGTTAAAATGGTATGACCCTCTTGCTCCGAAATAAATGGCAGTAAATTTATAGGTTAAATATTTGTTAGATAAATAATCAAAATTAGCCCCTACGCTGATATCATCTGTAATACCTTTTTCATAAGATGCTCCTATAGGTAGGCCCCCGCTGTAAGAAGAATTAATACCGATACCTATATTAAGGAGATTGTCACCCTTACTGTAAGCCCCATTTTGTTGGGCTATTGAAGCAATTGAAATGAAAGTCAAGAAAGTTAATAGAAAAAAAGATTTCATAGATTAAAAGTTAGATTGTAAAAAATTATTAGTTTATTATTTGTGATATTATGGATACTAAAAAATATAGGCTATTGTGGGCGATGATAGTTCTCCTGAGGCACCGGTGGGCTGTGTGTCAGTTGCAAGAACAGCTCCAGTATGAGAATAAATCGTTATTTTAGCATTTTGTCCTGGAGCACTAACTGTGCTTGAGTTTGCACCAAAACCAATGCCTTTAACATTGCTTCCATAAGTTACAGTTTTTGAAAATGGAAGAGGAACCTCAGTTAGTACTGTATTGCCAGTCACATTATCATTGTAAATAACAGTAAGTTTTCCAGTAAAATTTCCAGTAATTTCATACTTCACTGTGCGGCTTTCTTCCTGAGGCTTTTTATCAGATTTTTTACATGCGCTGAACATAAAGAGACTAACGAGCGTAACTAAGATTAATTTGTTTAAGTACTTTGTCATAATTTTTATTTTTTTGTCAAACGGTTGACTTAACGAAATTATGACTAACAAGAAGGTATAAATAGTAAAAAACCGACAAAAACTATATTTTAGAAAAAAATTCAACGCTTTTCTATCATGAGAAATTGATGTTTTTAAACCCAGGTAGAGTGGGGCACAATTACTGAAATTTTTAGAAAATTGATAGGGTCATGCGGACAAACTAATTCCAAAATCTAAGTATTAGACTCAATTCTTACCCCTAAGATTTTTTCGTTGATCTGAGATACAAATCATTTTTAAACCCACAAAAAAAGCTACCTTTTCGGGGTAGCTTTTCTTATTTTATATATGAAATCCTTCGACAAGCTCAGGATGTCAAATTCTTTTTAGAACTATGCCAATAACCTAATTGGTTCTTCTAACAATCCTTTTAAAGTTTGTAAAAATGCAGCCCCAGTTGCACCATCAACCACACGGTGATCACAACCTAAAGTTAACTTCATTACATTACCTGGAACAACGGCTCCATTTTTAACTACAGGTATTGCTTGAATAGCACCAACAGATAAAATGGCTCCATCTGGAGAATTGATAATCGATGTAAATTCATCAATGCCAAACATACCTAAATTAGAAACGGTGAATGTACTTCCTTCCCAATCTGCAGGTTGTAGTTTCTTAGCTTTTGCTTTAGCACCAAAATCTTTTACTTCAGCAGAAATGTGAGATAAAGATTTACCATCTGCAAAACGAACAACAGGCACTAATAGTCCATCTTCAACTGCCATTGCCACACCAATATTGGTATGCTCATTAAAACGGATTTTATCTCCGCCCCATGATGAGTTAACTGCTGGATGTTTTTTCAATGCTACTGCAACAGCCTTAATTACGATATCATTAAACGAAACTTTTACTGGAGCAACCGTATTAATTTGGGTACGTGCAGCAATTGCTCCATCCATATCAATACTAATGGTTAAATAGAAATGTGGAGCAGTAAATAAGCTCTCTGCTAAACGTTTTGCAATTACTTTACGCATTTGCGAAACTGGTGCTTCTGTAAATTTAACCTCACCAACGTAAGATGGGATTACTGGAGCAGCTGCAGCAGGTTTATCTGAAGTAACAGGAGCATTTTCAACTTTTGCAGAAGCAGCAGCAGGCTTAAAGTTCTCTATATCTTTTTTAATGATACGACCACCCTCTGCACTACCAGCAACTTGCGCTAAATCAATTCCTTTATCTTTTGCAATTTTTTTAGCCAATGGCGATGCAATAATACGACCACCGTTTGAACTTACAGCAGGAGCTTCTTCTTGTGTAGGAGCAGCTTCTGTTTTTGCTTGTTCTTTTACCGGTGCATCTGCGTTTTTATCAGCAGTAGGTTTTGAAGGAGCATCACCTTGTGCCAAAATAGAAGAGATATCTGTTCCTTCTGGACCAACAATAGCGATGATGCCATTTACTTTAGCAGCTTCACCTTTATTAACACCAACATGTAATAAAGTTCCAGTTGCATAGCCCATCACTTCCATAGTTGCCTTATCGGTTTCTACATCCGCTAAAATGTCATCATCTTTAACTTTATCACCTACTTTTTTATGCCATTCAGCGATAACGCCTTCAGTCATAGTATCACTTAGTAAAGGCATACGAATAACAGTAACACCTTTTTTGCTTAATTCTTCTTCGCTTAAACCACCACCTTGAGCTGGCGCATCTGCTTTAGGTTCTTCTTTTGGAGCTTCTTCGTTTTTAGAAGCCGTCGTTGCAGCGCCACTTTCAGCTTCTAAAGCAGTCTTATAATCTTCGCCTTCTTTGCCAATTACAGCAATTACAGCATCAACTGGAACAGCTTTACCTTCCTCAACGCCAACAAATAATAACGTTCCATCCCAGTAAGATTCTAAATCCATGGTAGCTTTATCAGTCTCTACTTCGGCTAAAACATCACCGCTTTTAACTTTATCGCCTACTTTCTTATGCCACTTTGCCATTACCCCTTCGGTCATGGTATCGCTCATTTTGGGCATTTTTACTATATCAGCCATTTATATATCTATTGAAATGCGTTTTTATTAAATTTCTTGGTAAGGATAGTCAGATTGAACATATACGTCTTTGTAAAGTTCAGATGGATCTGGCCATGCAGATTCTTCAGCAAATTTTACTGATTCATCAACAATCTCTTTTACCTTTTCTTCAATTGAAGTGATCCAAGCATCATCAGCATATTTCTCTTTCAAAATTACTTCTCTTACCTGCTCAATTGGATCTTTTGCTTTATATTCTTCCAACTCATCTTTAGTACGGTATTTAGCTGGATCTGACATTGAGTGACCTCTATAACGGTAAGTTCTCATTTCTAAGAAAGTTGGACCCTCTCCATTACGAGCACGTTGAATTGCTTCATCCATTGCATTGTGGACAGCAACTGGATCCATACCATCTACCGGAGCACATGGCATATCAAAACCTAAACCAATTTTATAAATATCGGTCATGTTTGTAGTACGTTGTACAGAAGTACCCATTGCATAACCATTGTTTTCGCAAACAAAAATTACTGGCAACTTCCATAACATAGCCATGTTAAACGATTCATTTAATGCGCCTTGGCGTACTGCGCCATCTCCCATGTAACAAACATTAACATTTTTGGTGCCTTTATATTTTTCTGCAAATGCAATACCTGCACCTAGAGGCATTTGACCACCTACAATTCCATGGCCGCCATAAAAGTTATGTTCTTTGCTAAAAATGTGCATGGAACCACCTTTACCTTTAGAGCAACCAGTAATTTTTCCATACATTTCTGCCATTATACTATTAGCGCTCATTCCTAAGGCTAATCCATGAGCATGATCTCTGTAAGATGTAATCATAGAATCATCAGGTCCCATTGCTGAAATTGCACCTGCAACTACTGCTTCTTGACCGATGTATAAGTGACAAAAACCACGAATTTTTTGCTGTCCGTATAATTGTCCAGTTTTTTCTTCGAATTTGCGCATTAGCAACATCGACTCAAACCACTTCAAATAGGTATCCTTATTAATTTCTACTGCACTCATGTTGAGGTATTGATTTTTTTGTTTGTGGAGCAAATTTAATTTTTTTTCTGGTATTTCATGGTATTAGTATATGTAAAAACATCATTAGGTTGATAGATATTAATGCGTTACATCGGTTTTAGCTATATTCTTAAATAAAAATAAAAGTTTAAACATTTTATGCTTTAACAAGATCAACCTTTATAATAATTTCAATTCATTTTGAACTAGAATATTATTCTGCAAGAATGAAGTTCCTCCTAATTTAAAAAATCTAAAAATTGATTAAAATTTAGAAATTAATTCCTCGATTATAAAAAAATAAATAGCTTTTTTGCGTAGAGAAGTCTTGAAATGTTAATAACTTTCAGTTTTAAACACTCAAAATTTGGATAACATTTGTAAATAGCATACTTTTGCTATCCTAACAATAAGCCCTAGTGGTGTACGTTTAAGTGTAAGTGTCATTTACCCAAACTTAACAGTATAACATGATAAAAAAGTTTTTGTTTTCTACTCTTATCGTTTTATGCAGCTTTTCTGCTGTGTTTGCTCAAAACAAGACAAAAGAAACCAACAAATTAGAAGATCCAGACAACTTGGCCTCGCAATATTTCTCGCAGGTAATGGGTGTGGCTGTAGATGCAACGTCTAACTTAAAACTTTATAAGTTTATTTACGAATGGATAGGAACTCCTTACCGTTTTGGTGGAAATACCAAAAAAGGAATTGATTGTTCGGCCTTTGCAAAGACTATTTATGAAAAAGTTTTTAACACTACAATCTTACGTAGTTCACGTGATATCTTTAGCATGGTTGATCCACTGTCTAAAGACGAATTAAAAGAAGGAGATTTGGTTTTCTTTAAAATTAAAAGCCGCAGCATTTCTCACGTTGGTGTTTATCTTGGAGACAATCGTTTTGCGCACTCTAGTTCTGGAGGTGTTAAAATTAGCAATTTGAACGAACCTTATTATAGTCGCTATTTTTATAAAGGCGGAAGAATTCTTGATGACGCTAAGAAAGACTTTGTAGAAGAATAATTTAATAATTAGTTAATTTCGGTTAATACAAAATATAGAATCCTCCTACAACAAGGGGGATTTTTTTATGAATGAAGGATGAAGAATTTTTTTAGTATTTTGATTTTAGTTTGCGCGGGAGCTTATTTTTTGATGAGCTGCCAAAATAAACCTATTGCATCTGCGCGAGAGTCAAAAACCGATACCTTAAAAATTAGAAAAATAAAAGATACCATTAGCATAGTAGCCGTAGGGGATATTATGCTTGGTTCTGCTTTTCCGAGCAAATCAAATCTTCCACCAGATGATGCTATGAATAGTTTTGTTGCTGTTGAGCAATATTTAAAAGGTGATATTGTTTTTGGCAATTTAGAAGGTTGTTTTTTAAATGCTGGAAACTCATCAAAGTGTATTGGTTCAAATCCTAATAGCTGCTACGCATTTAGAATGCCAGACAGGTATGGATTAATATTTAAAAATGCTGGTTTTAATGTATTGAGTATTGCCAATAACCATGTGGGCGATTTTGATGCAAGAGGAAGAAAAAACACCGCAAGAATATTAGATTCATTGCAAATAAAGTACGCTGGTCAATTAAATAAACCTTTTGACATTTTTGAGAAAGATAGCGTTAAATATGCTTTTTGTGCTTTTGCTCCGAATGAAAATACGGTTTCGATAAAAAAAATAGATAGCGCTAAAATACTAGTAGCTGAGCTAAAGAAACAAGTTGATATCGTTATTGTATCTTTCCATGGTGGTGGTGAAGGTGCTAATTTTGAGCATTTAACACGTAAAACTGAAATTTTTTATAAAGAAAACAGAGGTAATGTTTATGCATTTGCACATGGAGTAATTGATGCAGGAGCCGATGTAGTTTTAGGCCATGGGCCACATGTTACCAGAGCAATGGAAGTTTACAAAAACAAATTTATAGCCTATAGTTTGGGTAATTTTTGTACTTACGGAATGTTTAGCTTAAAAGGCCCGAATGGCTTTGCACCGCTTGTACAATTAAAGATAAACTCGAAAGGCGATTTCTTATTTGCTGATATTATTTCTGTAAAACAGGATAAAATCAACAGACTTACAGTTGATACAAACCATACTGCTTTCAAAAAAATACAAACTTTAACCAATTTTGATTTACCAGAAAATCAGTTAAAGTTTGAAGGAAATGGACGAATTAGCTTGAAATAATTTAAGCTTCGTCTTTGGTGTTTCTTACTAATCCAATGCCAGAAACGAAGAATATCACACCAATTATACCAACAACGATTAATTCTCTTGAACCAGTGCTATGTTGTACAAAGCCCCAGCCAGCATAAATTAATCCTATAATTCCCAAAATAGTTAGTATAGTTCCAAAAGTTCTTTTTACGTTCATAAGTTTAGATTTTATAGCTCTATAACATAGAAACTATTCCATTTGTTTGACATAGACCTTATCGACGTTCAAATTATAAAAGGATTGATTAAAAATTATTTATTATTAATCACAATTACTTAGTAATATTGATTATAATTAAAATCAAATACCATTATGAATTACGTTCCGTACGTCTTACTTTTTTTGGGGCTGATTGTCCTATTTAGCTCATTTGTAACAGTAAAACAAGGCACAATTGCTGTAATTACTATCTTCGGAAAATATAGAAGACAATTAAGACCGGGCTTAAGCTTAAAAATTCCTTTGATAGAGCAAATCCATTCTAAAATTTCTATACAAAATCGCTCAGTTGAGTTATCTTTCCAAGCAGTAACGCAAGATCAAGCTAATGTTTATTTCAAGGCTATGCTTCTTTATTCTGTATTAAATCATGATGAAGAGACCATTAAAAATGTGGCCTTTAAATTTGTGGATGCCACTAACTTAATGCAAGCATTAATTCGCACCATTGAAGGTTCAATTAGAGCTTATGTAGCCACTCAAAAACAAGCAAATGTACTAGCGCAAAGAAATGAAATTGTAGAACACGTAAAGCACCAAATTGACCAAGTTTTAGAAAGCTGGGGTTATCACCTACAAGATTTACAGCTAAACGATATTACTTTTGATGAAGAAATTATGCGTTCAATGAGCAGGGTTGTTGCCTCTAATAACTTAAAAGCAGCAGCAGAAAATGAAGGGCAGGCTTTGCTAATTACCAAAACCAAAGGGGCAGAAGCTGATGGTAATGCCATTAAAATTGCCGCGGCGGCTGAAAGAGAGGCTGCTCAATTACGTGGACAAGGTATTGCCTTATTTCGTGCTGAAGTGGCCCATGGAATGACAAAGGCTGCTCAAGAAATGGAGCAAGCAAACTTAGATATTTCTGTTATCCTTTTCACCATGTGGACAGAATCTATTAAGCATTTTGCCGAGAACAGTGATGGCAATGTGATTTTCCTAGATGGCTCTACAGAAGGAATGAATAAAACCATGAAAGAAATGATGTCTATGCAGATGGAAAAAACCAACTCTGCTAGAACAAAAACCAAATAAAATTTCTTAAAACAAAAAAAGTCCACTAGCCTAAAGGTTAGTGGACTTTTTTATATCGGCAATAGCCTATTTATTAAATGTAGGAATAGCCGTGGCTGTTTTAGCTCCTTCTGTTAATTTCATTAGGTCTACCATTATTTTTAAGCTTTCATCCTGAACAAAATCGAAAGCGTCTTCTTTAGTTGTTTTATCTCCTTTTTTAACTGGAGCTAAACCTCTAGATGCTCTTAATTGATTAAAACGGGCTAAAGATTTAGCTTCTAACTCATCTCTTTCTGCTTTTAATTTAGCTTCATTTAATGTAATTGCAGTTTCGGTATCTCGTTTTTTAGATTCAACAATATCCTCTTCTAGTACCTTATAGTCTAAAGATTTTGCCATTCTTTCTTTATGTAATCTCAATAAATTAGCTTTAACATCTGTTAAACTAGCTATACTTTGAAAATTAGATGGCTTAATGATATCAAATGGTAATGCCGATGGCTCTGTATCTTCTCCAATTTTATCTAAAGGATAGATTGAAGGGAAACTAAAATCAGGCACGACACCTTTATGTTGCGTACTAGAGCCATTGATACGATAGAATTTACCCATTGTTAAATTCAATTGTCCTAATTGAGGAACTCCATTTTTATCTACAATAGTTACCGTTTTATCAGCATTGTTAGTTTTAATATTAATTGATTTATCACCGCCATTTTTGGCTTTATTAGCAGCTAATGCATTCATCATTTTTTGCAAAATAGATGAATCAACCATGTCATTTAAAGAAATTACTCTTTGTACAGTTCCTTTACCATACGATTGTGTACCCATAATTACACCTCTACCATAATCTTGTATGGCACCTGCAAAGATTTCTGATGCTGACGCACTTAAACGATCAATCATGACGCCAAGAGGACCTGTCCATGCTGCACCTGGGTCTCTATCAGAATTAACACTAACCTCTTTATTGTATTCTTTTACCTGAACTACCGGTCCTTTATCAATAAACAATCCGGTTAAATCAATTGCTTCTGGTAATGAACCACCTCCATTTGAACGTAAATCAACTACTATTGCATCAACTTTATCAATATTTTTTAATGTGTCTATTAACAAGCGAACATCACGCGTAGTGCTTTTATAGTTTTTATCTCCTGCCCTTGCAGCCTCAAAGTCTGCGTAAAAGCCTGGAACATCAATAATTCCGATTTTATAAGGTTTACCATCAGACTGTACGGTTTTAACAGACTTTTTCGCAGATTGGTCTGCCAAAATCACTTTTTCTCTAACCAAGGTAATAATAACTGGTTTTGATGACATCTCCTGTCCTACTGGAATAATTTTTAAACGGACAGTTGTTCCTTTTGGACCTTTTATTTTAGATACTGCATTATCAATTCTCCATCCTATAATATCTTCAAAGTCTCCATTTACACCCTGTGCAACTCCAATAATTCTATCACCAGCATTGATCTGTTTACTTTTAAAAGCAGGGCCACCTGGCACAATAGATACAATTTTAGTTACTTCATTATCTAGTTGTAATGTAGCACCGATACCTTCAATTGAACGAGACATTTCTTGATTAAAAGCTTCTGCATTTCTTGGATTAAAATAATTGGTATGTGGATCAATGGCTTCAGTAAAAGAGTCCATCAAGATTTGAAAAACGTCTTGGTTATTAAATTTGGCGGCCTGAGTTTTTAATCCTTGGTAACGTTTTGTTAACGTTTCAATATTTTTAGCAGGGTCAGCTCCTGTAATTTTTAAGTTAACCAGCTCATATTTTACCCTTTTTTTCCACACATCATCCAAACCAGAAGTACTAGAAATCCAAGGCATTTTCTCTCTATCATAAACATAAGTATCATTTTGATTAAAGTCATACTTAGCCTTAATTTGAGAAATTGAATAATCTATACGCTCATTGTACCTTTTTAAATAGACATTAAAAATATAAAAGGGTGCACTTAAGTCTCCAATTTTAAAATCATCATCTAAAGTTGCTCTAAACTTATCAAACTCTTTAATGTCACTAGCCAAAAAATAATACTTAGAGGGATCTAAAGCTTTGATATATCTATCTAGTACAATTGATGAAATAGAATCATTAATTGATATCTGTTTGTAATTATAGTTTTCTATTAATCCTACAACCTGTCTTAAAGCCAAGCTTTGTTGCTCATCTGGCTTAATATTCTGAACACCATCAACCATCTTCTGAGGCTTTGGTGAAGCGCTACAAGCAAGTGCTGCAGCTGTAAATGTTATCATTAATACTCTTCTCAACATCTCTTTAACTAATTTAAGTTCCATTCTTATAAAATCATCATCCAATATGATACCAATTTTTTTAAAAAACAAAAAAGATACCGCTTTATACTGTATCTTTTTTGTAAACTTAATAAAACTTAGGGGTATAATTAAGAAACCAACTTATTCTTAATGGCTAACATTACTAGACCTACAATACTTTTAACCTTTGTTTTTTTAAAGATATTTTTACGATGAGTTTCTACAGTTCGCTTACTTATAGCCAAATGAGACGCAATATCTTCATTACTAAATTCTTGTGTTATCAACTTTATAATTTCTACTTCACGCTTGCTTAAAACATCAATTACTTTATTACCTGCTTTCATAGCATAACGATTAGTTAAATTATTAAATTTTATTAGAATGATGCGCTGAATTTTCCATTCCCTAGGTTACAATAAACAGCAGATGTTGCAGTACCATCAAACATTTCGCAGAAGAATGTTCCTTCAATTTTATCTGCTGATATTGCTGTAATTATTGTATTGCCACCTCCATTATTTAGTGTGCCATAAGTTTTACTTCCAGTAGTAAAAGTTGCATTTCTATTTGCTGTAGTAAATGTATAGGTCCCTGCTGCTGTCACGTTATCTAGTTTAATTACCAAAGTTCCTGTTGAATTAATTGCGGTAATTGTATAACTAGTTCCAGCTTTTGTTGCTGTTGCTGTTGTTGCTACCCATGCCACACTTGCTGCACTACCTACTTTTAGATCTGCACTTGCTGTACCAGCCGCTTTAACTGTGGTTTCTTCATCTTTCTTGCAAGAAATAAATACAGTTGTTAAAATTGTGAATACCAGTAGAATTGTTGTAATTTTTTTCATGATTTATTTAAATTTATATCACAAATGTTCAAAAATGTACTCCGCAACACAATACCTTAGCTAGGGTATATTTACCTACCCAATAGCTGGTAGAAGCTTATATAATTTTATGCTCATAAGCATATTTAAGTAAGCCAACTAGGCTTTGTGTACCTGTTTTTCTAAAAATATTTTTACGATGGGTTTCTACTGTGCGCTCACTAATAAATAGCATGTCGGCAATTTTCTTATTGCTATTTTCGCATTCTATTAATCTTATTATTTCTACTTCCCTATTAGTTAAATGAGGAACCTCATCAAAGTTCTTAAAAGATTTCATCAATTCTTTGGTTACTTCTTCACTAAAAAAGGTTTGTCCTTTAGCTAACTTATCCAATGCTTCTAAGAGCTCATGTTTGCCCGTATTTTTTAATATGTAACCAGAAATACCTGCATCTATCATCTCTTTAATTACTTGTCGTTCTCCAAACATTGATAGTGCTAATACCTTAATACTCGGGTGCTTTTTCTTTACATTTCTTGTTAACTCAACTCCAGACATTTCAGGCATGTTAATATCCGTTAATAAGATATCTACCTTTAACTCATCAAGCATAGGTAAAACATCTTTAGGCTGATTACTACAGCCAACTATAGCATACTTATTTTCATTGTTTAGCAATGCACGTAAACCATCAACCACCAATTGGTGATCGTCTACAATAAACAGATTTGTTAAGAGCGTATTTTCCATCTCACTAATTTACAATGAATTATATTTAAATATTTAAACCAATTTATTTATTCTGCTTTCTTTTTTTATATTTATTTAACCAATTATGGTGATTGGCTTATAAAATATATTTTATGTTATTAATCGAAATGCAGTTGTTTTTATTTGATTTAGCATCAAGTGTTGGTTGTGACATTATACATGTTGGCAATACTATTGTTGATGACTTAAATGGCCTGATTAGGTAAGTAATTTAAGCTGGGTTGATGCTTCAGCTCAGCTATTATTAACTAAAAAGGTATAAATATTGCAACTAAAGTGCCACTACTAGGAGTTGAAGAAAAATCAACACTCCCTTTCAGGTATTCAACCCTACTTCTGATATTCTTTAAACCAATACCTTCAAATTTCTCTAATTCACTTGTGTTAAAACCTCTTCCATTATCCTCAATCATTGCATTAATGCCTTCTTCGTCTTTGCTAAGTTGAATATCTAACGAACTTGCCTCAGCATGTTTAATTACGTTATTTACTGTTTCCTGTATTACTCTATATAAAACAGTCTCTATATTCTGATCTAACCTTTCTTGAAGTCCAAAAGTTTCTAGCTTAATTTTTAGTTTTCTAGAATCTATCTTACTTATGAAATCTCTAACCGCTGTAGCCAACCCAGATTTCAATAATACATTAGGTGCCATTTGATGGGAAATCGATCTTACTTCTTTACAGCTTTCATCAACCAGACTCAATGTTTTGTCAAACATGTCCTTGCTCTGTTCGTTCTTAAAATTCAAATCTTCTGTTAGTGCAGATAAATTCATTTTTACAGCAGAAAACATTTGTCCTAAGCCATCATGTAATTCATTTGAAATCCGCTTACGCTCACTCTCTTCGGCATTTAAAATTGCTTTAGTTGCAAGATCTTGTTGTTTGATTACCTCATCTTGTAAACGAGCTTCCTGTTTCAATTTATTGCGACTATAAAACAGATATGCCAATAAAATAGAAACCAAAAGAATGCTTATAATTATTATTAAAAAAATATTGCGCTTAAGCAGTTCTAACTTTTGTACTTCATTTTGAGTAGCTAGTAATTTAATTTGTTGCGCTTTTGCCCTTGTTTCAATCTGTTTTTGTGCAATCAGCACTTTATTTTTTTGAAGAATGAAATTCTGCTCGCTAATCTGCAGCGCCTTTTTGTCATTCTCTAAACTTTCATTTTCTAACTCTAGTTTGCTTTTGTTTAGCTCTAATCCTTGTATAAGATTTTGCTTATCTAATAATAAAATCTTTTGCTCTTTTTTTTGAGTTTGATAAATTGTATTTAGCTCATTTATCTGTTTGCTATTACTCTCGTTTAATAAGCTGTCTTTAACAGCGATATATTGTCTTTGAGTTTTTATCGCTTGATTAGACTCATTAATTTTAATATAATATTCTGTCAATGCCTCGTAAGCATTTCTTTTATCAACTGCTGATTTTTGACTAATAGCGATCGCTAAACCTTTATCTAGATTACTTTTGGCTTGTTCTAGTTTGTTCAATTTTAATAATGATTTCCCATAACCAATATATGCACCTGCAACAGTTTTTTGCAAATTTATAGACTCATGTAAATTTATAGCCTGAACAAAATTTTTCTCTGCTAGCTCAAAAGCTTCGGCTTCAAAGTACAAATTGGATAGCTTTGACTGAAAAATAGCTATAGAACGCTTATCTTGATGTTTATTTGCTAAGTCTATTGCCATTTTTTCATATTCAATAGCTTTTTTAATATGATTGGTACTCTGAAAATAGGAGGCATACAAATCATAACTCACCGCCACGTTCCTGCCATCATTTAGCTCCTGAAACTTATTTAGGCTTAAATCTAAATACTTCTTTGTGTTTACTAGATCATTCCTTTGATTGTATAACAGAACTAGTTGCTGGTAAGAATAGGCCAAACCCATCTTATTATTAATCTCCTCGTCTATTTTTATCTGCTCAAAAATATAACTAATCGCTTTACCATTATTGCCAATATATCGATATGCAAATGCCAAATTCCCATAACCAAGTGATTGCCCCTTTTTATCATTGTTTTTCTTACTAATTGCTAAAACCTCTTCATATTTTTGAATTGCTTCATCGGTTTTACCTTGATCTATTAAAACACCAGCAATATTGTTTATAGCTTGAGCTATAAGTACATTATCCTTTAGTTGAAGAGCAATCGTCCTAAATTTTTCAAAATTTGATAAGGATGCTACATAATTCCCCTTGTAATATATCATTTGCCCTAGATAATTATATCCTACAGCCAATTCTTTATAAATTTTGTGCTTATTAGAAAAATTTATTGATTTATTACCGTAAGAGATTGCACTATCTAAATTAACCCTAAAATATGCTGATGAAATTTTATTGAGATTTTGAGCCTGCTCAACAATCGTTGATTTCTTCAGTATTCGTTTTAAGCTATCAAGCGTTTTTTGATCTTGCGCTGTAGCTTGGTAACAGCCTAAGAAGTAAGCAAATGCAATTGAGAGAATTAATTTCATTGAGCTAGTTAATATCTCAAAATTAATTAAATATGTTTCAATCCATATACCTACTAGTGGGTATTTTTATGTTGAAAAGTATTGAAAATAACAGCAGTGTTCCTCCAAGGACATGAAGAAAAATCTATTGCTGCTTTAAGTAATTATCTGTAAACTTTTACTTTTTTACTGCTTGTTTTTCTGCAATAATGGATCTATTACTCTTAATCTGTTGATTAAATTGAGTAATTTTTGATGCTTTGGCTAACAGTTCAGCCCTGTTTAGATCTTTAGTTGCTAAACTGTATTCTTTCTTTTTGATCTTTACCAAAGCTAAACCTATCACCGAGTCTATATAGGATGTGTTATTGCCTAACTGACGAGCTAATATGCCCTGTTGAGTATAAAACCACATTGATTGTGTAAATTTATTAGCAGCTAAATAAATTTTACCAAGTTGATTATAAGAAGCCATCTGACCGGTTCTACTACCAATACGCGAATATGTTTTTAGAGCCGCATTTAATACCACTTGCTCCGCTTCTGTATAATGTGTAAGCAACATATGTACATTGCTCATTCTTAACAATGTAGCCCCATATCTGCTGAATTTTTTATCGTTATTGTACTCAAATGCTGCCTTTCCAAATAAGGTTAAAGCTTCATTTAAATCACCTCTACGTTCATTTCTATCCGCATCTTCAAAAAATTCATCTGCTCCAGATTCATCATTTGTTGCGACAGCAATATTAATTGCCGTACCTACTTGAGGTACATCTTGGGGTCCAGAATTAAAGTTCTGAGCACCAACATTAGCAACAAAAAACAAACATGTAAGCGTTAAGCAGATTTTATTCATCCTGCTAAGATATGTAAATTTTAGTTAAACACCTGTAAATTAACATCAAAAGATGCCCAAACCATATAAGGATGAGAATCGCAATGATACATTTCTCCTTTTTTAGATATGCCAATAACGCCTGCAAAACCATCAAATGATTTTAACTCTGAGAAAGATTTATCACAAGCAGCTTGCAAAGTTAAACCATCAGTAACACGAGTTACAATCTTTGCAGCTAGTGCCCCACTAACAATATCTTCGCCCACGCCTGTACAAGAAATGCCAGCAAAATCATTGGCAAAATTACCAGCAACAGTAGCCGAATCACTTACACGACTCGGGATTTCAAAACCTTTTCCACCAGTTGAAGTAGCAACAGCTAAATTTCCATCAGCATCGAGTGCTACACAGCCAACTGTTCCTTTTTTCTCTTCTTGATTTAGCTTGTCTTTATATTCAGTTTGTCTTTGTGCAGTAATCGGATTAAAATATTCGAAACCATTTGCACGAGCAAAGGCCAAAGCACCCTCACCACTCAGTACTCTATCATCATAAGATAAAAGCTCTTTGGCAACTTCAATGGGATTTTTAACATCTTCTAAATTAATTACCCCACTAAATTTATGAGTTTTACCATCCATTATAGATGCACTTAATCTCACTTTACCGTCACTTTGTATCTGAGAACCAATGCCTGCATTAAAAAGTTCATTGTCTTCTAACAAGGCTACTGTATAAACTACAGTTTCTAAGGCAGTATTGGTTTTTAGAAATTGGTAGGCTTTTTCTACAATTTGGGCCAATGCATCTTGCTTAGCTTTTTTTGTTTCTTGATTGGTTGATGATTCACTAAAAAATCCACCATGTATAATTAATTTCATCTAGTATTTGGTACTTAGTATATAGTATTAAGACAGATTTATGCACCTGGATTATTCTGTTGGAACAGCTTTTGGATGATGAATAACCAATTGATGATCTGCTAAATTATACATATCTCCATCACACATTACATGTACAATCATATTTTTAATTGAAACTGGTTGTCCCATTTCCACATCAGTTAAATTGGTGTCAGCCATATGGCGGCCATCTACCAAAATTACCATTCCTGAACCAATTGCTTCCATTGTATTTTCATGAATATACAAACCTGTATCTTCACCTAAACCAATGCCCAAAATACCTGGATTACTTGCCGCAGCATATAATAAACGACCAATCCTACCTCGTTGCACAAAGTGAGTATCTACAATTACACCATCAATAAATCCTAGCCCACCAGTAATTTTAACCTCGCCTTTTAGTAAAGCATCTTTACTACTTCCTTGGTAAATCATATTTTTTGAACTTGCCGCAGCACCAGCTGATGTACCTGCAATTACAATTTCTGTATTTTGGTACTTATCTAATAAAACACGATGAATTTCTGTACCTCCAAAAATTGACGACAAGCGTAACTGATCGCCTCCTGTAAATATAATTACATCGGCTAGTTTAATTCGTTCAACATATTCCAATCTATTTGCTTCTTCTCTGCTTCCGATATTTAAAACACCAACATCGTGTACATCTAATTGTGCAAAAGCCTTAATATATTCTTCGCCTACTCTTTCAGGAATTAAAGAAGCAGTTGTCATAATTTCGAAACGAGATTCATTCCCTCTTACCGATTCCGTCGTTATTCTTTTTAAAATTCCACGCTCAAAAAAATTCATGTTCTGTGGTAATCCGAACTGTGTTTCGGCAAAACTTCCTGTATTTATTGCGCCACCAATTATAATTAATTTCCCTTTTGGAGCCATTGTAGTCTTTAGATTTTTGCTAAAATGCCAAATTTATAGCCATTAGCCTAATAATTAACGTTATTTTTATCCATATTACACTTTTAATTAACATTCTTAAAGATTTGTTCCATTTTATAACTTAGACTTAAACACTTTAGCAAATAAAGTTTTAAGGTGAAAGTTATTTTTTTGGAAAAAATTTTATACTTTAAGTGCTTCTTTGAGACAAAAATCTCTATTAAGTAATCGCTCTATTACCACTACTTAAAATAATACAACTAAATGAAGATATTAGGCATACAAGTGCTAAGAGGACCAAACATCTGGTCTATTAACAGAAAAAAATTAATTCAAATGCGTTTAGATTTGGAGGAGATGGAACAGCGCCCGACGAACGTTATAGAAGGTTTTAGAGAAAGAATAGAAAAATTAATTCCCAGCTTACAGTCTCATCGTTGTAGCAAAAGTTCACCTGGTGGATTTTTATTACGGATTGAAGAAGGTACATGGATGGGCCATGTAATAGAACATATTGCTTTAGAGATACAAACATTAGCAGGAATGGATACTGGCTTTGGTAGAACTCGCCAAACCAAAACCGATGGAATTTATAATGTTGTTTTTAGTTACTTAGAAGAAAAAGCTGGCGTTTATGCCGCTGAAGCTTCTGTTCGCATAGCTGAAGCTTTAATAGATGGCAAAGAATATGATTTAGAACACGACATCCATCGCATGCGTGAGTTGAGGGAATCTGAACGTTTAGGCCCAAGTACTGGAT
Source organism: Pedobacter polaris (assembly GCF_005116505.1). GTDB lineage: Bacteria > Bacteroidota > Bacteroidia > Sphingobacteriales > Sphingobacteriaceae > Pedobacter > Pedobacter polaris. The sequence continues at coordinate 1,056,359 of NZ_SWBR01000001.1, read as the reverse complement.
CAATTGTTGATGAAGCGATTGCTAGAGATATTCCTTGGATAAGGTTAAATAAAAGTTCATTAGTGCAATTAGGTTATGGCAAAAACCAAGTTCGTTTTAGAGCAACCATGACCGAAAGAACGAGTAGCATTGCTGTAGATATTGCAGGCAACAAAGACGAAACTAAACGTTTATTAGGAGATGCAGCAATTCCTGTTGCTAAAGGGGTTACCGCCTCTACTTTAGATGATGTTTATGATGCCATAAAGAGAGTTGGCTTCCCTTTGGTATTTAAACCTTTAGATGGTAATCACGGTAAGGGTGCCACAATTAATGTTAAAAATGAGGAAGAGGCTATTGCAGCATTTCATTATGCAAAAGAATATTCTAGAAGAATTATTGTAGAAAGCTTTATAAGCGGACATGATTTTAGGGTTTTGGTAATTGACCATAAAATGGTGGCCGCGGCCTTACGCGTTCCTGCTCATGTTAAAGGAGATGGAAAAAGTACTGTTCAGCAATTGATTGATATAGAAAATGAAGATCCACGACGAGGATATGGACATGAAAATGTACTCACTGAAATAACAGTTGATCGTGACACACAAGATTTATTAGAGAAAAAAGGATATACGCTAGAAACCGTAGCTCCAAAAGGTGAGATTGTTTACCTAAAATCTACTGCAAACTTAAGCACGGGTGGCACTTCCATTGATGTTACAGATCAGGTTCACCCCCAGAATGTTTTCAATTGCGAAAGAATATCACGAATTGTTGGTTTAGATATTTGCGGAATTGATATCATGGCGGAAAATTTAACTGAGCCATTAACAGAAAATGGTGGAGTTGTTTTAGAAGTTAATGCTGCCCCAGGTTTCAGAATGCATTTGGCACCTAGTGAAGGTCTACCTCGTAATGTAGCAGCACCAGTTATTGATATGCTTTATCCACCAGGGAAATCTGCTCGCATACCTATTATTGCAGTTACAGGAACCAATGGCAAGACAACTACAACTCGTTTAATTGCTCACATTGTAAAAAACAATGGTAGTAGAGTTGGTTTTACAACATCCGATGGGATCTATGTACAGAACACTTTATTAATGAAAGGTGATACTACTGGCCCTTTTAGTGCAGAATTTATTCTTAAAGATCCAACAGTAGAAGTTGCTGTGCTAGAAACAGCTAGAGGCGGAATACTTCGTGCCGGTTTAGGCTTTAATAAATGTGATATTGGTGTTGTTACCAACATACAAGAAGATCACTTAGGTATTTCAGACATTAATAATCTTGATGACTTAACCAGGGTAAAGTCTGTTATTATTGGAGCCGTTAAAAGAAGTGGTTGGGCAGTTTTAAATGCTGACAATTCATACTGTTTAAAAATTGCAGAAAGTGCAGATTGTAATGTTGCTTATTTTAGTATGGATGAAAAAAATCCAGTTATCAAAGAGCATAGCAAAAAAGGAGGCATTTCGGCAATTTATGAGAATGGGTACGTAACCATTAAAAAAGGAGACTGGAAAATTCGCGTTGAAAAAGCAACGCACATTCCCTTAACTTTTAATGGCTCAGTTAGCTTTATGATCCAGAATGTTTTAGCAGCAACTCTAACCACTTTTCTTTGGGGATGTAAAACAGAAGACATTAGAATGTCTCTTGAAACATTTATTCCATCGGCAGCACAAACGCCAGGTAGAATGAATGTATTTAAGTTTAAGGATTTTAAGATTCTGGTTGATTTTGCACACAATCCCGATGGATTTAACGGTATTAGAGCATATCTAGAGACCGTTGATGCAACAGAACATGTAGGTGTAATTTCTGGAACAGGGGATAGAAGAGATGAAGATATTATTGAAACAGCCCGTATTGCAGCTAAAATGTTTGACAAAGTTGTGATTTGTCAAGAAAAATATCTTCGTGGGCGTAAACAGCAAGAACTTATTGATTTATTGATTAAGGGCTTAAAAGAAATAAACCCCAATATTCCGATTGAAATTAATAACAATGGCGAAGATTGTATGAGGAACCTAGTTAAAAATGCAAAATCAGGTTCATTCATAACTATTTTAAGTGACACTATTGATAATGCGATACAAAAGGCAACTTATTATTTAGATAAAGAGTTAGATAAGAATAGCTCTTCATAAACTAATGAAACAACAAAGCCATTTCGAATACACGAAATGGCTTTGTATCTTTTACAGAAAGTTTTCATTATTGTGCGTCTCTCAATGCTTTAATCTCATCATGAGAAACTCTTAATTGAGCCTTTTGCTCTGTAATTAAACTTCTCAAATCTGCTGACAATTCATCTTCTTCTAATGCCATTTTATATGCTTTCTGAGCTGCATCTTCTCCAAACTCGCAATTGTTTAAAACTGTTTTACGATCATGACCAGTAAAAACTGCTTCTACATCCATCCATGCTCTATAAATTTTACCAGAACTTGTGGTTCCTACTTCAATCTCCTCACCTAAAGCTTGTACTTCTGTAGCTAAGGCCATTTTATACGTATGGCTTTCACCAATCATTTTTACAAATAATGTTTTTAAATCAGAATCTTCTGGTTTAAGCTCTTCAATTGCTCTTTCATACCCAACCACTCTATCATTATTGATTTGTATCAGGTCGTTTAAAATTTCTGCGTTTGCTGTTCTAGTTTCCATGTCTTTTAATAGTTTTGATGTGACTAAAGAACATCGACCATAAATAAAAGTTTAAAAAAACTTAGCGCCTTTAGGAATACAAAAAGCTTTATATATTTGAATAAAATCTAAAATATGTCTCCCAATTTCATCCAACATTTAAAAAAATACATTTCCCTTAATGAGGATGAGTTGCAGATTCTATCATCTTATGTAAAAACAATTTCCTTAAAAAAGAAAGATTTTTTGCTTCAGGAAGGCCAGATATGTAAAGCAAATTATTTTACTGAGAAAGGTCTTTTAAGGATGTATTTCATCAATGATAAGGGAATTGAACAAATAACCCAATTCGCTTTAGAAAACTGGTGGATAGCAGACTATATGAGTTTTACAATGCAAACACCAGGTCATTTCTACATTCAAGCAGTAGAAAATACTGATGTTGTAGTAATAGAGCATCATAAACAAGAAGAATTGTTTAAGCAATTACCTCAGTTAGAAAAATACTTTAGGATAATTATACAGAGAGCCTACGCAGCATCTCAAATGAGATTTAAATACTTTTACAATTATTCTAAAGAAGAAAATTATCGTCAATTTGTCTCTTTATTCCCAGAGTTTGCTCAACGAATTCCCCAATATATGTTAGCTTCTTATTTAGGATTAACACCCGAATATTTAAGTGAGCTAAGGAAGAAAGTTTAGTTTTCTTTATCAAAAGTATTGTCATCCTGAGCGTAGTCGAAGGATCATTTCTTAAACTAGTTTAAGTTTTTCAATTTGCCATCTGTTTACCTTTGATTTATCATTTAAAATAAATCACAATGGAAAAAAGAATAAACGTTGGACAAGTTGAACCAGAGGCTTACAAAGCTTTAGTGGGATTAGAAACCTACTTAGCAGCAACTACAATTAACAAAACTCACAAAGAATTAATTAAAATAAGAGCTTCTCAAATTAATGGCTGTGTATTTTGCATCAATATGCATACTACAGATGCAAGAAAACATGGAGAAACTGAACAACGTATTTATTTATTAAATGCTTGGAGAGAAGTAGCCAATCTTTATACAGAGGAAGAAAGAGCCATTTTAGCATTAACTGAAGAAATGACTTTAATTGCAAACGGTGGTGTTTCCGATGAAACTTATCAAAAAGCAAAATTATTTTTTGATGATAATCAACTCGCTCAACTAATGATCGCAATTATTGCTATTAATGCTTGGAACAGAATGGCAATTGCTACACAAATGCAGCCTGCATAATAGATTTGTCATTCAGAGCAAAGCGAAGAGAATCTGATTAGTAGATTCCTCGTTCCTCGGAATGACAACATTATATTTTCGACAAAGGCAAATAGCCTAAAAATATTTCATCTTCTGGCAAACCAGAATCTGATGTAAACTTAAGGGCATATTTGCTTTTTGTTGTTTCAGACAAAATATCTTTAATTTCAAAAATATCATCTACATCTACACCAAATTTATCATCTATATGAGATGTTGCACCTTTAAAGCCTACATGTTTATAGAAAGCTGTCTCTTTTGCCTCTTTAATTGCTAATGCTTTCTGATCAGCTACGGCTAGCATTTTATAATGAAGTTCTTCAAACTCATCTCTCTTATACCCACCCAGGTTCATGAAAAATAGACTTCTTAATTCTGTCTTGTTCTCATCGGCTTTAGCAATTACCTCAACTTTATAACCTCCTACCTTATTTATAATTCTGTAGGCATCAATGTGGATTTTACCATTTGCTTCTGGCCAAAAAGCAAGCATTTCGGGTAATAACTCTTTAACAGAAAATCCTATTCCAAAAAATATATCATGCTGTTCTATGTTTCTTCCTTTAGGCGTAGCACCTAATAAAATCATAAATAATTTTGGTATTTGCATTAGTCTCTGAATAAATAAGTGATAAATTTAAATTAAAACATTTAAAATGTCTTAACGTTTTAAAAGAAAATCCATCATTATGCTGACAGTTCAAAATCCACCAGATGGAGGCACTTTATATGCAGAAACCAATCTAGGAAACTTATTTCCAGAACCTTTAAATGCGCTAACGTCTTGCTTTTTCTTGGCGATTGCCATTTATTGGACCTTCAAACTTTGGAAGAACCATCAATCTCATCCGTTTTTAACTTATTGCTTAATCTTACTATATATTGGCGGTATTGGAGGAACAACCTACCATGCATTTAGACAGTGGCCACCTTTTATTATGATGGATTGGGTGCCAATTATGCTACTTTGTGTTTCTGCTGGCGTTTACTTTATGTCACAACTGATTAAATGGTACTATGCACTATTATTGGTTGGAGCTTATGTTGGATTTCAATTTTATTTTAGAAGCATTTTGTCTGGAAATAATATGCATTTATTCATCAACATCAATTATGCAATGATGGCATTGCTAGTTTTACTACCTGTATTAGCTTATTTAATTCATACCAAATGGAAGGATGGGAAATGGGTTGGGATTGCACTCATCTCATTTGTAGCTGCCCTCACTTTCCGCATAGCGGATAAATGGGAATGGCTAAATACTGGAACGCATTTTTTGTGGCATACATTTGGAGCAATGGCCTCTTTCTGTATGTTTAACTATATTTATTTAACTGGCATTAAGAAAGAAAATAAGAACTGATTTAATCGCCCTACCAATGAACTAATGACAAATGACTGGTGAACTACTTCCATTCCTTTATAAGTTTCTTACACCTTGCTTCTACCTCATTAAAAACATATTCGAATAAGTGGCTATGGTGGTATGGGTCTATTACTTCTCCATTGTCTGCTAAAAAGAATTGAACTTTATTTTTCTGCTCCTCATTTTTAGCAAGTTTTAAAACAGTTTTATAATTGTTCTTATCCATTACTAAAATATGATCAAACTCATCAAAACATTCAGAAGTAAAAAGTTTAGCTCTCTGCGCAGAAATATCATAGCCATAATTTTTAGCAACTTCAATGCTTCTGTAATCTGGGGCTCTTCCAATATGCCAGTCACCCGTTCCTGCAGATGCTATTTCCCAACCTAAATTTTGTTCATTAACTAAATGACGCATTATTCCTTCTGCCAAAGGAGAGCGACAAATATTACCCAAACAAACCATCAAAATTCTCAAAATCTTTATTTCTTTATAGCAGAATAAGTATAAATAATATTATAATTTACATTATTCTCGGTGAAACTAGTAGTTTGCAACATTACGTTTCCTGAAACGGTTAATTGCTTTATAGCCGCATAATTATTTAGTAAAGTAATCACATTACCGTCTTTAGACCACTTTTGATCATTGTTGTTTGCAACCATATCACACAAAGATCCATTAGAAGATACTTGATAAATGCCAGTTGATAGAAAATTAAAAGTATAATTACTAGCTAGACAACTACCTTCACCTAATGCATTTTTATAATCAGTAGTAGATTTGCCATTAATAATTTTTGCTGGAGTTATAACTGCAGTTTTTAAAACCCAATAATAATCTGTTATATTTTCTTCAGCTTTATTATTTTTTTTACAAGAAAGAAATGAGCAAACACAAATAAATAAAATTAGTCTTTTCATCTGAATTACTTATAAATACTGTTTAAGATTCCAGCCAATCGAACACCTCCTTTTAAAAGTTGTTCATTTACAGTTCCAATCCAATCGAAATTATATTTATAGCTTAACTTATCATCATTTTTTATTCCGGTAGTATAAATTTTATTACAGATAGTATAAGATTCATATACACAATCCTTCAAATCAGCTTTCTGCCAATTCAGAACCTGTTGAGGAGTTGTATGGTTTATGGCTTTGGTATATTCTGTATAACTCAATTGCTGAAAATCAATTAATCCTTCATCCCAAACTCTATGCAGATTAGATTTTTCTCCAAACCAGAGCAATTGAATCTTATTTCCCCCTAAATCATCTTTTCGAGCAGTATGCATTGGCTGATGCAGATCTCCAACCAAATGGATAATCATTCTTAAAGCTAATTTCTTCTGAATCATTGTGCTTTTTGGATTTTTTAAAACAGCAATCATTTCATTCGTTTTATTGTAAATGTTTGCGCTTGGTTGATTCGATAAAAAACTAAATACATCACTTTTACTTAAGTTTTCTGGCAGATTTACATAATGCCAATTGCTCAAATAATTATAGCTTGTGTCAGACTTAATAAAATCTGCCCAGTTTGCAGTCATTGCTATACTTTCTGTGCCTAAAATCTGCTTAATTGCCAAGCGAGTTTTAGCATTGATATATGATTCTGCGATATCACCAACTATTCTGTGCCCTAAAACACCCCATGCCGCAGCTGTAAAGGGCATATAAGCTAAAGCAATTATAACAACTATTCTCTTTAAATTTTTCATTCTATAATTCTTTTTGTTCACAGGTAATTTTTTCCTTCAAAACTAGTATGCATTCTCTTTGGTCATTCAAGCTTTCCAAAACCAAATTATTGGCACTAGAAGATTTAATTTTAAAATTAGCTAAATAACGTCCGTTACGATAGCAGCCCGAAACCTTTTGTTTATAATTAGCTTTTGTAAATGTGCCGTTTAATAGCAATGTATCTCCCTTAACTAAATATGTACCCTTGGCATATTCTTTCCAAACCCCTTTATTAAAACACGAATCTTCGTAGTAATTAGCTTTACTATAAGTAGTTAAATCCACATAAAATGAATCGCAACTAATTTTAAAATGGTGCTTTGTGTAGTTTAATAACTTGTTATTGTTTGCTATACTATCCTGATTCCAAACTCCCTGCAAAAGCAACTCACCCTTACCTTGTACGTTTGGTAAGCGAGTGCAAGACAAGACAAAAGCTGAAAAACCAAAGACTAAAGCAAAAAGGTAAATTCTCTTAAAAAAACTTGTCATTATTAAATAATTACAATCGATATATTTTAGCAACTTAATTTTTATGCTTTCAGCTTTAGTCTCTCTGTTTAATTATTTAAGGCTTCCCACCATGTCTTCAGGTTTTACCCATTCTGTAAATTGTTCGTCAGTTAACAAACCCAATGCAATTGCTGCTTCACGTAACGTTTTATTTTCCTTATGTGCTTTTTTAGCAATTTTAGCTGCGTTCTCATAGCCAACATACGGGTTAAGTGCCGTAACCAACATTAAAGAATTTTCCATATGTTGTTTAATTACAGGTTTATTTGGCTCAATTCCTTCTGCACATTTATCATTAAATGACACACAAGCATCGCCAATTAAACCACCACTTTGCAAAACATTAGCAGCAATAACTGGTTTAAAAACATTCAACTCAAAATGACCATTACTACCGCCAATGCCAACTGTTACATCGTTACCCATAACTTGAGCACAAACCATAGTTAATGCTTCTGGTTGTGTCGGATTAACCTTTCCTGGCATGATTGAAGAACCTGGCTCATTATCTGGGATAATAATCTCTCCAATTCCTGAACGAGGACCAGAACTTAACATCCTGATATCATTAGCAACCTTCATTAAAGAAACTGCCACACGTCTATAAGCACTAGAAAGCTCTACCATTGCGTCATGTGCAGCTAAAGCCTCAAATTTATTTGGTGCAGTTACAAAATCTAAACCTGTTAATTCAGCAATTTTTTTAGCTACTAGAACATCATAACCAGCAGGCGTATTTAAACCCGTACCAACAGCTGTCCCGCCTAAAGCAAGTTCACTAATCATTTGCAAAGCATTTTTAATTGCTCTAAGACCATTGTCAATTTGCTGTACATAACCAGAAAACTCTTGTCCTAATGTTAATGGCGTAGCATCCATAAAGTGTGTACGGCCAGTCTTTACGATATCATTCCAACTAGCTGCTTTTTTAGCTAACGTATTTCTTAATTTCTCTAATCCAGGAATGGTAATTTCTACAGCTTGTTTGTATGCTGCAATGTGCATTGCCGTTGGGTAAGTATCATTAGATGATTGAGATTTATTCACATCATCATTAGGATGCAAAACTTTTTTATCATCAGCCAAGCTTCCGCCATTAATTACATGAGCTCTATTTGCAATAACCTCATTAGCATTCATGTTGCTTTGTGTTCCAGAACCTGTTTGCCAAATTACCAAAGGAAATTCTGCATCCAGCTTACCTGCAATAACTTCATCACAAGCACTTGCAATTAAATTTGCTTTATCCTGAGACAAAACACCTAATTCTGTATTTGCTAAAGCAGCGGCTTTTTTCAAATAGCCAAATGCATGTATAATTTCCTTCGGCATACTAGCTTCCGGACCAATTTTAAAATTATTACGTGAACGTTCGGTTTGTGCTCCCCAATATTTTTCAGCAGGCACTTGCACCTCGCCCATTGTATCGTGTTCTATTCTGAAACTCATGATGTTATTATTTTTTTGCCAAATTTAGCATTTTTAAAATTACACCCTTTTAAAAGATGATAGAGTTTTGTAAAATAATTACGAAAAGCAAGTGCAGTACCATTTTTGAACTTTCAGCCCCGCTTTCCGCTTTACTTCGCCTACGTACCTAGCTCGTGCTCGCTACAATCGGGTTTAATTAACAACGGAATTGGTTATCGGCAAAAACGAATACTGCACAAAACAATACCTCTACTATTTCAAACACCACCATTCCTGTTTTATGGTTTTAGTTTCGCTATTATTGCTACAAGTTTGGTGAGAATTAAACTTAACATTATGAAAAGAATCATCTTCACATTTCTCAGCTTCTTTATTGCGCTATCTACGGTAAATGCACAAAAAGGCATCAACTTTTCTCACATGTATGCTGCTGGTGGAAAACTACTAATGTGTGTTGATAGTTCTGCCAAAAATGTCCACTATAATAATATCTTCCCAAATCAACCCAATACTTCTTTTAATTATTTACCTGACGTTCATAATTTAAGCATCCAAATTAATTTTAGAAATAATATTAATATACAGCATTATAGATACACAATTTTGGTTGACAACAAACCAATAGTGGTAAATAAATCAATCGACACAGCGCAACTGAAAAATACCAACGCAGGAGGAGATGAAGAAGTATTCCGCTCTACAACGCTTGGTATCTTTCGTATTCAAGGTAAAATCATTACAACACTTGTCTATAGCACCGAAAACCCGTTAGATATTGACAAATCTGTTTTTTATGGTAAGCCGATTCCGAGAGCAAAAATAAAATTCTTTTCAAAACTTTTTGCACTAGACCATGGCTTTGGCAGCTTAACCGATTTAAAAGAAAGAACAAACTTCAGCTTCGCTAAAAAAGACAAGGAACTAACAATTATAAAAGATAAATCAGATTTAGACTATCTTTACTATACTTCAATAAAAGATAAGCAAACAAACAAAATAATTTTCAAATCAACTGCTTGGGAATACGGTCACTTTGTTGATGGAAATGCGTACTTACCACATATAAGCATAGACAAAAATATCTTCAAGAAATCAGGAGATTATGAGATTATTATTCAGCCATTAATTAGATGGAATATTTCCTCAAAAGAAAAAGAAAAATATACTACTAGGCATACCCTTTCTATCACTTTAGAAGAAAGAAGCTACACCAAAAAAGAACTTTTAATATATACACTGATCGTTGCATGCTCGCTTGGATTAGTTTTTCTTATCTTCCTTTACTTCACAAAAAAGAGGAACAAACAAAAGCTGGCAGAAAAAGAGCAGCAAAAAAACACTGCAAAGCTTCAACTTAACTCCGTTCGCTCTCAATTAAACCCTCATTTTTTGTTTAATGCACTTTCAGGGATTCAAAATTTAATGAACAAAAACGAAATAGACAATGCCAATAAATACCTATCTAAATTTGCTAGGCTAACCCGTAATGTACTTGACGATAAAGAACTGATTAGCTTATCGCAGGAAAAAACTTTACTAGACGATTACCTACAAATGGAGCAATTGCGGTTCGGCTTTAAGTACGAAATTAACCGCTCCGAAAACTTAGATTTAGCTAACATTGAAATACCAAGTATGCTCCTACAACCTTTTGTAGAAAATGCAGTGAAACACGGTATATCGCAAAAAGCTACCGATGGAAAAATTATGATCGCATTTATTAAACAAGCAAATGATTTGGTTTTAACTGTTACCGATAATGGAAATGGATTTGACACCGAAAAAAAGAATACTGGTTTGGGTCTTCTATTAAGTGACAGTAGAATACAACTCTTAAATAATATTTATAAAGAAAATCGCTTTACTTTAGCTATACAATCAACCACTAATGGCACTAAAATATGTTTAACATTAACTGATTGGCTATAATATAATGAAAGCAGTTTTAATAGATGACGAAATTTCCAACTTAGAAAACCTACGGACTTTGCTAGAAAAGCATTGTCCGCAGGTAACTATAATGGCAACAGCACAAAATGTAAGTGATGCAGTTGGTGCCATTGAAAAACATCAACCACACTTAGTATTTCTCGATATTCAAATGGGTGAGCAAACAGGTTTTGAGGTGTTAAAACTGCTTCCAAAGCGTAATTTCGAAGTTATTTTTGTTACTGCTTACGACCATTATGGCATACAAGCTGTAAAATTTGCCGCCTTAGATTATCTTTTAAAACCCATTGATATTGAAGAGTTGATAACTGCAGTAAATAAAGTCGAATATAAATTGACAACACAGATACAAAATCTGCAGCTCGATTTTTTACTACAACAACTAAAAAAGCCAGAAAAGGACGTTAGCACAATTGCCCTGCCAATGCAAAACGAAATAAGATATATCCCTTTAGTTGAAATTATACGTTGCGAGGCCGATAATAGTTATACCTATTTCTTTTTAGCGAATAGCGAAAAAATAGTAGTTTCTAAATCTTTAAAAGAATATGCAGATTTACTGCGCCCCAACGGATTTTTAAGAACTCACCAAAGCCATTTAGTAAATCCAAAATATGTAAAAAGCTGGTTAAAAGAAGACGGTGGGATTCTGCTCTTAACATCTGGACAAAAAATACCTGTTTCTAAAGCCAACAAAGAAACAGTTAAACAAGCATTGCAACGGATTTAGTTTATGAAATTCGGTATTAGTGGAAATCTTTTGGGGCGTTCACAGGCTTAATTTATAGCCAGCATATATCAATCCATTTTTAGGAGCAAGCAAAAACATTTGTGCCTTAATTCTTTGAGCAAAACAATGTTTATAACTCTTTTATCGTTATTTTTTTAGGAATGCTTATTTTGCCGACTTTTAACTACTATTACTATCTCTATGAAGTTTCGTTTACTAATTACTGCGTTTGCATTAACAATCATATCTCTCTCATCTTGCACCTCTAAAGAAGAAAAAGCTAAAAAGGCAGCTGCCGATAAAAAAGTAAGAACCAAGGAAGACGATAAAGCTGACAGCATATTAATCTCATACGACCCAAAAAAAGGCGACCAATGGATTGCTGATTTTGTACAGAACTTGCATAAAAAGTCAGGTTTTAATGGCAATATATTAGTAGCCAGAAAAGGTAAAATCCTTTATGAAAAAGCTATTGGCTGGGCAGATTATTTACATCGCGATAGCCTAAAAATAAACTCAGAATTTGAACTAGCCTCTATTACCAAAACTTTTACAGGTATTGCAATTATGCAATTAGTTGAGGCTGGAAAACTAAAGTTAACAGACGATGTGAAAAAATTCTACCCAAACTTTCCTTATGATGGCATTACTGTAAAATTGCTTTTATCTCACAGGAGTGGAATGATGAATTATGTTTATTTCATTGATGACATTTGGCGCAAAGAGAAAAAAGACCAGAAAAAAGGTGTATCGAATAATGACGTTATGAACGTAATAGCCGAAAGAAAACCTAATCCGTACACCAAACCAAACAATAGGTTTCATTACAACAACTCTAACTTTATGGTTTTGGGTGCAATTATAGAAAAGGTAACAGGAAAAACTTATGCCGAATATATGATGGAGCATATATTTAAACCTGCTGGAATGAAAAATACACACGTTTATTCTACTACAGTTTATCCTAAAATCCCTGTAGATGTAGTTGGCCATGATAGAAATAGTTTCAAATATTCGGTAGTTCAGAACTTTTTAGATGGCCCAGTTGGCGATAAAGGGATTTACAGTACAATCCATGATTTGTTATTGTACGATAAATATTTGAAAAACGAGAGATTGCTAACCAACAAGAGTTTAGATTCAGCCTACGTTGGCCGCAATAAACCCGTTAATGGTCACTTTAATTATGGCTATGGCTGGCGTATGTTTGATGGTAAAGGGATGGACAAAGTTGTTTACCATACAGGTTGGTGGCATGGTTTCCGCCACATCTACATCCGCGATTTAGATAAAGATATTGTGGTAATTTTCTTAGGTAACAAAACCAACGGCAGTTTAATGCATTTGGATGAATTGTTTAAATATTTAAAAATGCCAATCATCCGTAAAGGCGCTTACACAGGTGCTGGTAGTTTGCCAGGCAGCGATGAGGATTAAATCAAATCCCTAATGGGCTTTTCTAACATAATTTGTCTGTAGTTTGAAGAATGTAGTTAAACTTATAGATTCTTCGCAGGCTCAGAATGACAAAAGTAAGCCCCTTTAGGGGTTTAAGAAATCTTATCAAAAGCGATTGCTCTTGTTTTTTTATGAAGATAGTTTTTTAGCAATAAATTTTCTGGCAAATCGAGCATTTTGTCTTTTTCAAAAAGCTCAATAACTGTATTTCTTGCTTCCTGCAAAATAACTTGGTCTTTAGCCAAATTTGCTAATTTAAGCTCAAGAACCCCACTTTGTTGAGTTCCTGTAATATCACCGGGTCCACGAAGTTGCAAATCAATTTCAGAGATTTCGAAACCATTATTAGTTTTAACCATCGTCTCTAAACGTAATTTAGAATTTTGGCTCAGCTTATTACCCGACATTAAAATACAGAAAGATTGCTCCGCCCCACGGCCAACCCTCCCCCTTAATTGATGCAATTGTGAAAGTCCAAATCTTTCTGCATTTTCTATAATCATAACTGAGGCATTAGGAACATTTACACCTACTTCAATTACAGTTGTGGCAACCATTATTTGGCTTTTACCTTGAATAAACTGTTGCATTTCATATTGTTTATCAGCATTTGGCATTTGCCCATGTACAATACTAATGTGATAATTCGGCAATGGAAATTCGTGTCTCATCTGCTCTACTCCAGCTTCTAAGTGCAAAAGATCTAATTTTTCACTTTCTCTTATTAATGGATAAACTATATAAACCTGTCTACCTTTAGCAATCTCTTGTTTCATAAAACCAAACATGCGCAACCTTTGGCCTTCAAATAAATGCTTGGTTTCAATCGGTTTCCTACCAATAGGCAATTCATCAATAACAGAAACATCTAAATCACCATACAGAGTCATGGCCAATGTTCGTGGAATTGGGGTTGCTGTCATTACTAAAATATGAGGTGGAATAACATTCTTTCTCCAAAGTTTTGCCCTTTGCTCTACACCAAAACGATGTTGCTCATCAATTACAACCAAACCCAAATTTTTGAATTGAACCTTATCCTCAATCAACGCATGAGTACCAACTAAAATATCAACCTCCCCATTTTCCAATTGTTGATGTAAAATTGTTCTTTGTTTCTTGGTAGTATTTCCTGTAAGAATACCAATATTAATCAGTTCCCCTTTTAATAAATCAACCAGGGATTGATAATGCTGGCGTGCTAATATTTCTGTAGGTGCCATCATACAAGCTTGATAGCCATTATCGTTTGCCAACAACATGCTCATTAAAGCTACAACTGTTTTACCGCTTCCAACATCGCCCTGAATAAGTCTATTCATTTGGCTTCCTCTTTGGGTATCTAATCTTATTTCTTTGATAACTCGCTTCTGTGCATTAGTTAAATCAAACGGAAGCTTTGTGTTATAAAAAGTATTTACCTTCTCTCCAACGGTATTAAAAAGTGCTCCTTTAAACTTTAAACTCCTCAGTTGCTTATTGTGTAGTAATTGAAGTTGAATAAAGAAGAGTTCTTCAAATTTCAATCGTCTCTCGGCATGCTGTAACATGGAAGTATTTGAAGGAAAATGAATATTGATTAATGCATCTTTTCTACTAATTAATTTATATTTTTCTAAAATGTAAGTTGGTAAGGTTTCTCTAACTTCATTAATGTGCAATTCAATAATATGATGAATTAGCTTTTGGATCCCTTTACTGTCTAGAAAACTTTTTTTAAGCTTTTCTGTCGAATTATAAATTGGTTGCAATGTTAGGTTTCCAGTAATGCCAGTTTGTCTGGGATATGGCTCTAAATCTGGATGAGAAATGCTAAAGCTATTATTGAATAAAGTGGGTTTTCCAAAAGCAATATATGTACTTCCACGCATTACATTATCTTCAACCCATTTTAAGCTTTGAAACCAAACCAAATCCATAATTCCAGTGTCATCTGCAAATTTGGCTACTATCCTTTTTTTATGTTTTTCACCTATGGTTTCTTTACTAACAATTCTCCCCACTACTTGTACTAGGGGCATTTCTGGGTTTAGCTCGTTTATTTTATAGAAACGAGTTCTATCTATGTATCTAAAAGGATAATGATCTAAAAGTTGTTCGTAGGTAGAAACTCCTAACTCTTTTTGCAAAAGTTCGGCACGTTTTGGACCAACGCCCTTCAGGTAAACTAGTGGTGTATCTAAATTTGAGGCAAACAAAATGCAATTATTTTCTCTTAAAAGTAAAGATATCTTTTATCAAGTTCCAATTAAATAGAAAAACAGCGAATAAGAGTATTAAATAGGCAAGTAACTGATTAACACTAATTCGCTCGTCAAAATATAAAACAGCAACAGCAAATGCAATTATTGGATTTAAATAGATAATTATTCCTAAAGTTGAAGATGGAATACCAATTAATGCATATAAACTCAGAAATAATGGTATAACTGTAAATACAACTGCAATAATGGTGATATGACTCCAAAACCAAACTCCAGTTGGAAAACCTTCATGTTGGTAAATATAGAAAGGCAACATCATTACAACAGCTAAAGTAATTTGCAAAGCCAATACATTTAGTTTATCTAAATGCTGCATCTTACGTTGAATAATCAAATAAAACGCATATAAGGCTGCAATTATAACAGACCAAAGGACTTCAATAAAAGAGCCAGTAGCAAGCATTAAAATACTTAATAAAGCAATTCCTAATGAGATTAACTTAATTTTAGAAAGCTCTTCTTTTAAAATTAAAAACCCGCCAAAAGCTGTAATTAATGGACAAACCATATAAGCAAATGCTGCAGATTTTAAGCTAACATTATTTACCGCATAAATGAAAGTATACCAATTTAAGGTTAGCAAAACTGTTGCACCTACAATTTGCCAGATAATAATTCTTCTTTCCCTGGGTAAGATCGATCGATAATATTGAAGATCTTGTTTTAAATATTTTCTTCTAAATAGTAAAATAGCAAGCCATATTACAATTAATGAGGTAAATATACGGTAATATAAAATTTCTTCAGAAGGGAAAGCTTTTAAATTTCTAAGTGGAATAGAAAAGAATCCCCAGATGGCAACCGATAAAAATGCTGCTAATAAATAACGTGATTTAGATTTCAACGAGATTTAGCCTTTAAATGCTGTAATTGAAATTTCTACATTAACTCCCTTTGGTAATCCCTTTACCGCAACTGTTTCACGAGCTGGATAAGCAGATTCAAAATAAGAACCATAAATTTCATTTACTTCAGCAAATAAAGCCATATCGGACAAGAAAATAGTTGTTTTAACAATATGTTCAAAATCGTAGTCGGCCTCTATTAAAACAGCTTTGATGTTGCGCATAACTTGATGTGTTTCTTCCGTAATTGTGCCAAGATTTAATTCTCCACTTTCTGGATTAATTGCAACTTGACCAGATGCGAATAAAAAGCCATTGGCAATTACAGCTTGGCTATACGGACCAATTGGAGCTGGAGCATTTTTTGTATTGATTATCGTCTTCATTATCGTTATTATTTTTTTAAGATAAACCATTGTATCAATTTCCAAGTTATTCCCCCTAAAAATAATAGAATAGCCAATGCATTGATTATGTGCATTATTTTAATGTTGATATTTAAAGGTCTATTTGGATCTCTTTTTCTGAAAAAGTACATGTACAAATGTAGGTATAAATAAAAAGAGCCCCGAAATTTCGGGGCTCTTTTTATATCGAATTAAGAAAGATTAGTTTCTTGAAGTCTCAACACGACGATTTTGGATACGACCTTCTTCAGTATCGTTAGAAGCAATTGGATTAGCTTCGCCAAAACCTTTAGTAGTAACTTGACTAGCATTAACACCAGAATTTACTAAGTAAGTTTTAACAGAATTAGCTCTGTCTTTAGATAATTTCATATTGTATGCAGCAGTACCTTCGCTAGAAGCATAACCTTTAGTAGTTACTTTACCACCGTTTTCACGCAATACTGAAGATAATTTATCTAAAGTAGGGTAAGATTCAGTTTTTAATACTGATGAATTGAATTCAAATTGAATAGTTTCAAAACCAGTTACATTAGAAGTTGTAGTAGTTTCAGTTACTTGAGGAGCAGGAACTGGAAGTGGGCAACCTGAACCATCAACTTTAGTTCCAGCAGGAGTACCAGCACATTTGTCGAATTGATCAGCAACACCGTCACCATCAGAATCTTTTTTCAAATCTTCAACAGATTTTTCTACGTTAGAAACACGATTTTTCAATGCTTCAACTTCAGCACGTAATGTAGGATCTTTTAATTCATCATACATCAATGCAAGTGGGTTAACCCAATCCAAGTTAGGTTTAGCTTTCGAACCTAAAGAGAATTCTAAACCAGCTGAAGTATAAGAATATTTATCTTTTGAAGTACCATTAGCATAAACTCCATCAACGTTATCACCGTCAACAAAGTTCATAGTATAAGCTAAATTGAAAGATACGCGATCAGAAACTTTAAATTTGATACCAGCACCTACAGGAATGTAAGCTTCTTTGATATAGTCATTATCACCATCTTCGCCAAATTTACCTTTATTGTCAACAACAGTACCATTAGCTAAAGTTACTTTTGGGTTATAAGCCATTAAACCGTAACCAGCAGTAACGAAGAAGTTCACAGAGTTCTCACGACGTAAGAAATCAACTGTTGCAACATTTACAACACCTCTTAAATCAGCAGCATATTGAATATCAGTTTCAAATTCTTTAGTGCCATTTGCAACACCACCTGTTTTGTCTTTGTTAGTTCCAGATAATTTTCCACGGAAAATGTTACCTTCTAAACCAAATGCATGACCTAATTGCTTACGTAATGATAGACCATAACCTAAGTTAACGTCCCAGTTAGAGAAATCGTTAGTGCCACCAGTTACAACAACTGGAGCTAGAACCCCACCGTTAACACCTAATGACCAAGTTCTGTACTGTGCTCTTCCGCCGAATACTTTCGCAGAAGAAGAGGTTGCTGGAGCATCTTGAGCGCTAGCAAGAGAGGTAACTCCCATTACTGCTACTAAAGAAGCTAAAACACCCTTTTTTAAAGTAGAATAATTCATAATTTTCTTTTTTAAGGTTAAACAAATATTAATTGTATAATTTTTTGTAAGACAAAATTAAACAAATTTTTATAATCTCAAAACACTTACACAAACTCCGTTCCAAACTTTTAAATAATTGTTCTATTTATTAAATTTGATAAATTCGCCTCAAATAAAGATAGTGAAATTATGAAATACACACAAATAAACAATTCCTTATTCATCAAAAACAGGTTTAACTTCAATAAACTACTACAAAACAACGCGATAGCTATATTCCAATCTAATGATGAATTTCCTAGAAGTGGTGATCAAAACTTTCTTTTTAAGCAAAACGCTGACCTTTTTTACCTTTCGGGCATAGATCAGGAACAATCTATATTATTACTTTACCCAAACTGTCCTAATCCGTTATACAAAGAAGTCCTATTTTTAAGACAGACTAATAACCACATTAAGGTTTGGGAAGGCCATAAGTATACAAAGGAGCAAGCAATGGCAGTTTCTGGAATTAAGAATGTTTATTGGCTTGAAGAATTTGAAAACATTTTACATAGTATAATCCACTATGCAGATTCTATTTACCTTAATACAAACGAAAATGATCGTTATGCACATTCTGTCAGTTATAGAGATATTAGATTTATTAAAGAATTAAGAGATAAATATCCTTTACATAAATATGAAAGGGCAGCGCCTTTAATGCGTGAACTACGAGCAATTAAATCTGAAATTGAGGTAGAACTTACCCAAAATGCATGTGATATCACTAAAGACGCGTTTTTAAGAGTGTTACGTTTTGTAAAGCCAGGGGTAATGGAATATGAAATTGAAGCAGAAATTATACATGAATTTATTAAAAAAAGAGCAACAGGCCATGGTTACACACCTATAATTGCTTCAGGAGAAAATGCTAATATTCTGCACTATAATGATAATAACCAAATATGTAGGGATGGTGAATTGATTCTAATGGATTTTGGAGCCGAGTATGCAAATTACAATGCTGATTTAACAAGAACAATTCCTGTAAATGGAAGATTCACTGCTAGACAAAAAGAGGTTTACAATGCTGTGTTACATGTAATGAATGAATCTAAAAAACTGATGATAGCAGGCGCCATATGGAATAGTTATCATGAACAAGTTGGAGAGATCATGACTGAAGAATTAATCAAGCTAAAGTTAATTTCAGCAACCGATGTGAAAAATCAAAATCCTACTTACCCAGCTTATAAAAAGTACTTTATGCATGGCACATCTCATCATCTTGGTATTGATGTACATGATTTGGCTGGCAGGTATACTCCTTTTGCTGTAGGAAATATTTTAACTTGCGAACCCGGAATTTATATCCCTGAGGAGGGTTTTGGCGTAAGGTTAGAAAATGATATACTTGTTACTAAAGATGGGAATATCGATCTAATGAGAGAAATACCCATAAATGTAGAGGACATCGAAGAAATTATGAATGCTTAATCCAACCTTCTACAAATTTATAAATATTAAAATCTGGTTTTAATGCAGCTTCTTCGATGGCAAGACGAAGCTGTTTCTTGTCTATATCCTGCATTTTATAATGTTGAATAATTCTTAAAGCTTTTTCGGCTAATAAAAATTTTCTACGGTCATTAACCTTATCAATAGGCTTAATTATCCAATTATACAGTTCCAGTATACCATTTTTTTTATCTGCAATGGTTTTAAAAACAGGAATTTCTGCGGTTTGTTGATGAATCATCTTTTTAAGGTTGTTGGCAAACATATCAGCGCCTTCCCTATCTGCTTTGTTTACTACAAAGGCTTGCGCAATCTCCATCAATCCAGATTTAATGTTTTGTATTTCATCTCCTGATTCTGGGACTAAAACAACTATTGTTTTATCTGCCAATCCTGCAATTTCCACTTCTGACTGACCAACACCAACAGTTTCAACAATAATTAAGTCAAACTTTGCTGCCCTTAAAACATCAATCATCTCTAATGTTTTAATAGATACTCCACCCAAAGCACCTCTAGTAGCTATTGAACGTATATACACATTTGGATTATTAAATTGTTGAGCCATTCTTATCCTATCTCCCAATAACGAACCGAAATTAAATGGAGAGGTTGGATCTACTGCCAAAATGGCCACTTTTTTGTCTTTATTTACAAAGCAATTAACAATCTCATTTACTAACGTGCTTTTACCTGCACCTGGTGGACCTGTAATTCCTATAACAGGGATGGCGTTTTGAATTGAAATAGATTGAAGCAAAGCTGATGAAGGTTCGATTTCATTTTCAACTAGTGTTAATGCCCTAGCCAAGATCCTAAAATCACCTTGCTCAATTCCTTTTTTAAGTGGTTGATAAGAGTTCATCAATACAAATAAACATATTTTTCTTATCATTACCTGCCTGATTTCCGTTTATCAGATGTAATATTATTCCTTGTAAATGAACCTTAACTTAAACAAACAACAAAAAGCGTAACTTTGCTGCCTTTATATTTTTAAATGAAAACCTATTTTAGATTATTATCTTTTGCTAAGCCAATAGAAAAGTTTGCTATACCATATGTTATTGCAACTCTTTTTGCAATAATTTTTAACACTTTCTTGTTCACGTTGCTTGGCCCAATAATGAACACCATATTTCTACAACCATGTGAAGACCAAGTTGCTGTTGCTACCAAAGGATCTTCTTGGAATCCAATGAACTTATTCGGTCAATATGTCGATCAAATTATTGCTAGTCATGACAAAATTTATGCACTACAAATTATATGTATAGTAGTTATAGCAACCGTTTTATTGGCGAATTTTTTCCGTTATTTCTCTCAGCGTTTTATGGAGGACTTAAGAGTTCATACATTGCTTAACTTAAGAAAAGCTGTTTTTAATAATGTAATGAATTTACATGTTGGTTATTTCAATAATGAGCGAAAAGGTGATATCATATCGAAAGTTGCTTCTGATGTTCAAGTAGTTCAATTTACAGTAACAAATACCTTACAAGTTGTTTTTAAAGAACCTGTGCAATTGCTGTTCTTCATTGCAGTACTAATTTCCATATCATTAAAACTTACCTTGTTTTCACTACTTGTAATTCCGGTTTCAGGTTTTATTATTAGCAAAATTGTTAAAAGATTAAAGCAACAATCAACGCAATCTCATGAATCATTTGCTAAAATGATTGGATTTTTAGATGAGGCTTTAAGCGGGATTAAAATAATTAAGGCATTTAATGCAACCTTCCGAATAAAAGATAAGTTTCATCAAGAAAACAAATTCTATTCTAATTTAAATAGGAAGATGGCAAGAAGGCAACAACTAGCCTCTCCTGTTTCTCAAACCTTAGGGATTTTTGTTGTCGTTTTTATTCTACTGTATGGTGGTGGAATGATTTTAAGTGGAAATAGTGATTTAGCTCCTGGGGAATTCGTGATTTATTTGGCAACATTCTCTCAGGTAATGCAACCAATAAAAGCGATAACAGATTCTTTTAGTAGCATACATTCTGGTATTTCTGCTGGAGAAAGAGTTTTAGCTTTAATTGATACTAAACCGGAGCTTGAAAATAAACTAGATGCTAAAGATTTAAATGGTTTTAATAATTCGTTAGTTTTAGAAAATGTATCATTTAACTACGGCGACAAACAAGTATTAAATAACATTTCGTTAACTATAGAAAAAGGGAAGACGGTTGCGTTAGTTGGTCAGTCTGGTGGTGGTAAAAGTACATTAATGGATTTGATACCGCGCTTTCACGATCCAAAATCAGGGACGGTTAAGATTGATGGGTATGATTATAAAGATTTAACCGTAGAAAGTATCCGCTCACAAATGGGAACGGTTAATCAAGAATCATTTTTATTTAATGATACAATTTATAACAATATTGCATTCGGCAAGCCAGATGCAAGCGAAGAAGAAGTTATAGCAGCAGCTAAAATAGCTAATGCGCATGAATTTATTTTAAATACTGAACAAGGCTATCATTCTCTTGTAGGTGATAGGGGCAATAAACTCTCTGGTGGGCAAAAGCAACGCATATGTATTGCTAGAGCAGTTTTAGCAAATCCTCCCATCATGTTATTGGATGAGGCAACCTCTGCATTAGATACTGAATCAGAAAAATTAGTACAAGACGCGCTAAATAATTTAATGCAAAACAGAACTTCTATTGTTATTGCGCACAGATTAAGTACTATTCAACAAGCAGATCTTATTGTTGTAATAGATAAAGGTCAAATAGCCGAAAGTGGAAATCATCAGCAATTGATAAGTCAGAATGGGCTTTATAAAAAATTGATAGACATGCAAACTTTTAATGACTAAGCTAGGATGTCAAAAAATAAAATTACCCGTTGGATAGACCGAAATAATTATAAAGTTTGTTTACAAATTAATAGAAAGTACTATAGAAGAAAAAGTAAGGGATCATTACCCTACTTCTTTATAGATATTCTTTTATATCCTTATCTTATTGTGAGGCTACTATTAGTTTTGCTTCAGATATTTAGATTTAACAAAAATTTACTCCAATCTTATTCTGACCAAAAACTAACCACTTTTTCATCAAAATTATCATTTCAAATCTCAGTTTTATTTGGGCTTAGATACTTTGTTAAAGAAGAATATACTCCAGTATATTATCAGAAAAATATGCCATTAGACAAGCTGTGGTTTAATATTCAGAACAGTCCTAAAGTTTCTATAATTATCCCTGTCCACAATCAACTGCAATATACATTAGATTGTTTACGTTCCTTAAAATTAAATCTTGCAGATAATATTTCTGTTGAAATCATTGTAGTTAATGATGCTTCTACAGATAGCACAGCCGAACAAATTAAAAAAATAAATGGCGTAAGGTTAATTAACAACAGCACCAATCTAGGTTTTTTAAATTCTTGTAGAAAAGCTATAGAAAGTGCTAAAGGTGAATTTATCTGTTTGCTAAACAATGATACCATCATTTTAAAAAATTGGTTAGAAGAATTACTCAATCCAATTGAAAACGATTTGTCGGTGGGACTTGTAGGTTCTAAATTAATTAGACCTTTTGGTTTACTGCAAGAAGCAGGGGGCATTGTTTATAAAGATGGTTCTTGTACTAATTTTGGCAGCTATCAAGATCCAAATTATCATGCTTACAACTACTTAAGAGAAGCTGATTATTGCACTGGCGCAAGTATTTTGTTTCGTAAATTAGATTATGATGCATTAAATGGTTTAGATACGCTTTACATGCCTGCTTATTACGAGGACACGGATTTTTGTTTTGCTGTTAGGCACAAGCTGAACAAAAAAGTAATTTATAATCCCTTATCAGAATTAGTGCATTTTGAAGGTATTACCTCTGGTAAAAATGCAAAGAAAGGTAACGTAAAATCTTACCAAGTTCTTAATCAGATCAAATTTGCTGAGAAATGGAAGATAGAGCTTAGCAATTATTTAGCACCAAAACAAGCGGAAGCGAGTGTTTACAAATATGTTAAGCAGCAAACTTTAGTAATTGTAGATTCTTATTTACCTCGTTATGATAAAGAATCAGGGTCACATCGGGTTTACGAATTGATTAAAATTTTCAAATCTTTAGATCTGCATCTCATATTTATTCCTGATAATGGCAAAGCAGAACAACCCTACTACGATTTGTTAACCAGAAATGGGATAGAAGTAATTTTAAATTATGCTGGTAAACTGAAGTTTAGAAATGATATTGTGGCTGCAACCAAACATGCAACCTATATTTGGGCATGTCGTCCAGGCTTAAATAAAAAGTACAGCTTCATTCGTAAACACAAACCTAATGTAAAATGGATTTACGATACTGTTGATCTTCACTATATTAGACTTGAAAGAGAAGGAAAGTTATTAAATTCGGATAAGACCTTAACAAGAGCAAAAAGGTATAAAGCACTCGAGTTATCTCTGGCAAAAAAAGCAGACATTACTGTTTGCATTACCGACGTAGAACAACAGCTGCTTATCAATGAAGGGATATCAAACACGATGGTCGTACCCAATATTCATGCATTACCATTAAATACAGTTCAAAATAAATTTGACCAAAGAAAAGATCTGTTATTTGTTGGAAGTTACGATCATACCCCAAATGTTGATGCAGCCATTTGGTTATGTAATGATATTATGCCTTTGATTTGGAAACAAAATCCAGATATTAAAATTCATTTAGTAGGTAACAATCCTAAAAAAGAAGTATTATCGTTGGCAAACGATAAAATAAAAGTACATGGTTATGTTGAACAGTTGGAGCCTTTCTTTAATTCTTGTAGGGTTTTTGTTGCTCCCTTACGTTATGGGGCCGGTATGAAGGGAAAAATTGGCCAAAGTTTAGCATTCGGACTTCCCATCGTAACTACCACAATTGGGGCTGAAGGTATGAATTTAGCTGATGGAGAGCAGGTTTGCATTGCCGATGACCCACAAGAGTTTGCTGTTAAGACTATAGCACTATATGAGAACCCACACCTATGGCAGAAGATTAGGGAAAATGCGGCAGCATCTATTCTTAATTATTCTCCAAGTGAAGTGAAGATTCAACTCGCAGATTTATTCAATCGTTTAGCTCATCAATAAAATGGATCCATTGATTTCTATCATCACCATCAATTATAACAATAAAACTGGGCTTCACAAAACAATTAAAAGCGTAATTGATCAAACCAATAAAAACTTTGAATTTATTGTAATTGATGGAGCTAGTACCGACGGAAGCACAGCATTGATAGCGCTTTACCAAGAACATTTTACCTATAAGGTGAGCGAACCTGATAAAGGAATTTATCAGGCCATGAATAAAGGGATTAAAATGGCGAAAGGCCAGTTTCTTTTATTTTTAAATAGTGGTGATACTTTATCAAACAGCACCATACTTCACCAAGTGACACCTTATTTATATTCTTCTACTGGTATAATATATGGTAATTCTGCCTATCTTGAGCCCAATGGCAAAGTTATTCGGACTTATCCAGATGAATTAAGCTTTGATTTTTTCTTCTCTCAAAACCTTTCTCACCAAGCTAGTTTTATAAGAAAATCTTTATTTACGGAGCTATTTCTTTACAATGAAGATTACAAAATTGCATCAGACTGGGAATTCTTTATGTATGCCATTTGCAAAGCAAATATAGCTTATCGGCATATTGATTTAGTTATTTGCGATTATGATGTGTCAGGAATTTCATCCATTACGACAAATCATAAAGTCATGAATGAAGAACGACGGTTGACTTTAGAAAAGTATTTTCCACTATTCATTAAGGATTATGAAAAAATGAAAGTATTCAATTCTAAAAGAGGAAGACATTTTCTATATATCCAAAAACACAATTTTGCTTATAAGATTTTAAAAGGAATGATGAATCTCATCCTCTATTTTCTACCAAAGGCAAAATAACTACTTGCTTACATTAGCCAATTCTTCTGCAATTAGGAGATCTAGGACTTGATAAAAACTAAAATCATAATCCCATTCTAATTCGCGTTTCGCTTTCGCATTATCTCCATAAATGTTCTGAATTTCATTAGGTCGATAGAATTTTGGGTTGGCAACACATTTATCCCTGGATATACCTAAAGCACTAAAAACATGATAAATAATTTCCCTTAAACTGATGGATTCTCCAGAACACACCAGATAATCACCTGGTTTATCTTTTTGGAGCATTTTATACATAGCTTCTACATAGGCTGGAGAGTAGCCAAAGTCACGCTTAACATCAATATTTCCAACTTCCAAATGAGTTTGATTACCTAAGCTAATCTGGATACTTTGTTGAATTACTTTTTTGACGAAAAAACTATCATTCCGTAAATAGGATTCGTGATTAAACAGAATTCCACAGGCAATATACATTCCGTAGCTTTCACGATAATTTGTACACGTAAAGTGCGCAGCGACTTTAGAAGTGGCATACGGACTCAAGGGATGTAGAATGCTATTCTCGGTAATTGGAAGTTGATTTACCTTCCCACACATTTCGCTGCTACTAGCCTGATAAAAACGAATTTCCTTATTAATGGATTTAATACTCTCTAGCAGATTAAAAACACTCAATGTATTGAATTCGAAGGTGGTAATTGGCTCTTCAAAAGATAGTGAAACAGAGCTCTGTGCGGCTAGGTTATAGATTTCATCAGGTTGGTATTTTATGAGGATAGTTCTAACTTGCTCGATATCCAGCAAATTACATTTTACAAGCTCAACTTGCTCCTTAATTTTAAGATAAGCTAAACCCGCCCAGTTTGGTTGATCGTTCCTCACTAAGCCAATTACTGTATAGTTATTTTTCAATAATAACGCAGAAAGATAGGCACCATCTTGTCCTGTTACGCCTGTAATAATCGCTACTTTCAATTTGATTTGATTGAATTAAATATCGAAATGCATTCTTTCGCCGTTTTCTCCCAACTAAATTTTTCGCATTGAGCAAGACCCTTCTGCTTAAATTCTTCCCTTAACTCATCGTTAGCTAAAATAGCAGAAACCTTTGTCCTTAGATCCACTTCATCTTCCAGTTCAAAATAAATTCCCGCATCTCCTGCCACTTCTGGGAATGAGCTATGGTTTGCTAGAACCACTGGGCATCCGCAACTCATTGACTCTAGAACGGGAATTCCGAAACCTTCATATACAGATGGGAAAACAAAACATTGGGCATTGACATAATACGTTGCCAACTCTACATCTTTAAAATTCCTTTGGATAACCTGTTCAGCAACACCATGGCTGCAAATTAAAGCTAATTCTTCCGCACTAAATTCATTCCCGCCAGCACATACCAAATATAAAGCTGACTGTTCTTTTAGAATGGGCGCAATAGCTTTAAAAAAGAAATCAAAATTTTTATAATGTGCCCGATTTCCTACAAACAGAATATAAGATTTTGGTAAATCCAAATCTAAAATAGAAGTGGCATCAATACTGCCTGCTAAATGAACCACTTCAATTTTTTCTGATGGCGTATTTGGATAAAATTTTAGAATATCTTTTTTCGTACTACTTGAAATCGCGATAATCTTAGTTGCCTTCTCAATCAGTTCTGCTTTATGATTTAAGGCCAGATCATCTGATTTAAAATAAGTAGGAAAAATTTCATGGATCAGGTCATAAACATTTAACACATATGGTTTATCACCAATAAGAGGTAAAAAGTAGGGGTCGTAATAAGTGGGGACAAATAGATCAAATTGTTTACATGCTAAAGCATTAACTATGTTTTTTCGATTTTGCCTTGCTGCATATCTATTTCTTCTTTTTTCCGAAAATTTAAACATGGCGATGAGTTTTAACCTTTCCATAAAACTCATCCCTTTCGCTATCTTTTCGTTATAGTGGATATTTTTTGTTAGAATAATTGGGCAAGTTGCTTGATGATTCTGGCTTTGGTTAAGTTCATAAATCAATTCGGTAAAATATCTAGAAATACCTCCAAACTTTTGCATGGAAAAAATCTGACCGTCAAATAAAATTTTCATTATTCTTTATGATGTAATGAGGTTGCAATTATTTCAATTTATTTTTAATCACTGTCCAATCTTTTTGTAACAAGGTTTCACGTTCTGGATTTTGGGTTAAATCGTATTTTCTCACCATTTTCCTCATTTTACGAATTAAGAAAGGATCTCTTTTCTTCTGAAACGGATTACCTGTCAACTTTTTCTTGGTGAACAAATGTACCCCATGTCCATCGGTATAAAAATTGTATCCGAACTGGTTGCCTATATGCTCTAAAGCCTTTGCAGTAAATAAAGCAACATGCTGTCCAGTTTCAGGGATAAAATACCACCAATCATCTACGGACTTTAGTGGTGTTGCGGGCTGCAAAACGGTACTTAAAATGATGGTGTCTGAATAGGATGTCATAATTTTAAAGGTCCCAACTGGATCAGGAAGGTGTTCAAAAACTTCAAATGCCGTGATGGCTTCGAAGGTTGAATCCGCTGGTAAGTCACTCTGTTCAAAGTATTCTGCAAATAAATTTTTACAATGAATATCCGTATGATAAAAGTTAAACCCTTTATCTCTCATTTGCCTGGTAAATATTCCATATCCACCTGCGTAATCTAAGAATTGAGCATTGGGATCGAAGTAATGGTTAAGAATTGGGATTACTATTTCACGTAAACCTTCATTTCTGGAAACTAATCCAATATCCAACTTTGTTATGGCTGATGAGTAAGCTTCCTCTAACCAATAAGGTTCTTCTGTTTGGATAAATCCAGTTTCGCTGCATTGATAATACTTGATATCATGTTTGTTAAGTACTTTAGCAGTAAACAATAGAGTAGTACTACCACCAGTTATTTTACTTTTCATTATTTCTAATTGACTTTTTTATAGCTTTCCATGTTTTTGAAAATACATTCTTCTTTTTCATTGGAGGAATATAAAATTCTTTTTGTTGGGTGTAAATATCAGCCTCTACATTTTGTGTTTTATCTGATGGATAAATTATTTCGGTTATCGAACCTAGGTCTTTATTTGCTAGTGGATGATCTCCAAAAGTATGCGTTCCTTGTTCACCAATACCAATGTTCTGCACCAAATTTACATTAGGCATGATGGATAAGTAGTGTTTCGATAAATTCAAATAAGCATATTGATAATCCCAGGTATCTATTTCCCCTTGAGCAACTTTAGTGAAAATTTCCTTCCACTTTAAAGCAAAATTTTGGTGTGCTTTAAAACCAGTAAAACCCTGATCAAAATTTACTAAAGTTTTAATTTGGAAATCGTAATCTTTCCATACTCTTCTCCAACTTGCCCATCCCCAAACATGGGTTAAATCTGAATAATAATAGCTTCCATCTCCACGGATAATCCCATCTTGAAAGTTTGATCCACTAATGTGACCTATTGTTTCATCATCTTTAAAACGATTTAACAAAGTACTACAAAAAGCAAAGAAACTAGGTTCTGGCAAACAATCATCTTCTAAAACAATGCCCATTTCTTCTTGCTCAAAAAACCAGGTAATCCCTTCACTCACCGCTTTGCCACAGCCTAAATTATGTTCCCTAAATAAAGTTTTAAGTTCACAATCCCAATCAATCGTCATAGCAAGCGCCCTTACATCGTTACAAATTTTAGCTTCAGCTTCGTTTCTTGGACCATCTGCGGCAATATATAATCTTTTAGGTTTAACAGCTTTAATGCGATTTAACACCTGAACAGTAAGTTCTGGCCTATTGAATACCAATAAAAGAATAGGGGTATGCTGATGATAATTCAACATATCACTGAAGTTTGAATATATCCACAAAAAAAACATTATTTTTTTGATCAATCAATCGCATAAGCGTTAAGTCTTCACCTTGTTGACTATAACTAATCTGCGCATAGCTTAGTTTTTTGCCAAAAATTTTTCTGATGAATTTTTTCATATCCAAATATATTCAAATTTTATAAACACAAGCATTGATTAATGCAACGTGTATTTAAAGCAAGTTGGGTAAATGTTTAGTTAATAAAAAAGCGGCCCTTGAGCCGCTTTAATTATTTAAATATTTTGATTAAAGTTTTCGTTTTACCTCTACTTGTTCGTAAGCTTCAACAATATCGCCTACTTCAATGTTGTTAAAGTTTTGGATATTTAGACCACATTCGTAACCTTTAGATACTTCCTTAACATCATCTTTGAAACGTTTTAACGAAGCCAATTCACCTGTATAAATTACAACACCATCACGTACGATACGGATTTTACTGTTTCTAGTAATCTTACCATCTAATACCATACATCCTGCAATGGTACCAACTTTAGTAATTTTAAAGGTATCTCTAATCTCAACGTTAGCCACAATTTTCTCTTCGAATTCTGGAGCCAACATACCTTCCATTGCCGCTTTAATCTCATTGATTGCATCGTAGATAATTGAATATAAACGAATATCAATTTGTTCAGCCTCTGCTAATTTACGGGCTCCTGGCGAAGGGCGTACTTGGAAACCGATGATGATTGCGTCTGAAGCAGATGCTAATAATACATCAGATTCTGAAATTTGACCTACTGCTTTACCAATAATATTAATTTGGATCTCTTCAGTAGATAGTTTCAATAATGAATCGGCAAGTGCCTCGATTGAACCATCCACGTCACCTTTAACAATTAAGTTTAACTCTTTAAAGTTACCAATTGCCAAACGACGACCAATCTCATCCAAAGTAATATGTTTCTGTGTACGTAAACCTTGCTCACGCATTAATTGTAAACGTTTATTCGCAATCTCTCTAGCCTCTACTTCACTTTCCATTGCGTTAAACTTATCACCCGCAGTTGGAGCACCTTGCATACCCAATACCTGTACCGGTACTGAAGGTCCTGCTTCGGCAACTTTTGCACCACGTTCGTTAAATAAAGCCTTCACTTTACCACTATAACTTCCTGCCAAGATTGGGTCTCCAACTCTCAGTGTACCAGCTTGAACTAGTACTGTTGTTACGATACCTCTACCTTTATCTAATGTTGCTTCGATAACTGTACCGGTAGCACGTTTGTTAGGATTAGCTTTTAATTCTAATAATTCTGCTTCTAATAGTACTTTATCTAATAGCAAGTCTACATTTAATCCGCTTTTGCTTGAAATTTCTTGGGATTGGAATTTACCACCCCAATCTTCAACCAAAATATTCATTACCGATAATTGTTCTTTTACCTTATCTGAATTAGCTCCTGGCTTATCAATTTTTGTAAATGCAAATACCAATGGAACACCTGCAGCTTGAGCATGATTAATTGCTTCTTTAGTTTGTGGCATCACCGCATCATCTGCAGCGATAACAATAATTGCAATATCAGCTACTTTTGCACCACGAGCACGCATTGCTGTAAAGGCTTCGTGACCCGGTGTATCTAAGAAGGTAACTTGTTTACCAGAGTTTGTAGTTACTTTATAAGCACCAATATGCTGTGTAATACCACCTGCTTCACCAGCTACCACATTTGCTTTACGAATATAATCTAGCAATGAGGTTTTACCATGATCCACGTGACCCATTATCGTAACAACAGGCACTCTTGTTTCTAAATCTTCAGCTGCATCCTCTTCTTCAATTACGCTATCAGCCTCTTCATCAGCTTTTACAAACTGTATTTCATAGCCAAATTCATCAGCAACAATTGTTAAAGTCTCAGCATCTAAACGTTGGTTAATAGAAACGAACATACCTAAACTCATACAAGTACCAATAATTTTGGTTACTGGTACATCCATCATATTGGCCAATTCATTTGCTGTAACAAATTCTGTAACCTTTAATACTTTAGACTGTAATTGTTCTTCTGCTGCTGCTTCTTCTGCAGTTAACGCAACATCATCACGTTTTTGACGACGTAATTTTGCTCTTTGTGCAAACTTACCAGACTTACCTGCTCCACTTAAACGAGCAAGTGTTGCTTTAATCTGATCTTGTATTTCTTTTTCTGTTGGTTCTTCTTTAGGCCCGCCTGATGTTGGTGCACCTGGTCTAGCATTTCTAAAGTTTGGACGACCACCAGCTGTATTGTTAGTATTATTTCTAAAATCCGGTCTGTTTGTAATTGGGGCAGCGGTACCTGCAGGACGAGGAGCTTGTTGACCTTGTTGCTGCTGAGGTTGACTTTGACCGCCTTGATTACCTTGACCTTGTTGAGGTGCATTTGGACCTCCAGGAGTCTTTTTACGTTTACGCTTCCGTTTAGCTGCTTCACTATCTCCTGATGAAGCTACTGGTTGATTTCTACGGTCTGGCGTTGTTGGCAAAACAATTTTACCAATAATATTTGGACCTGATAATTTTACCGAGCGAGCTTTAATTACTTCATCTTCTGCTGGAACTTGCGCTACCGGAGGAGTTGCTACCACTGGTTCAGGAGCTTTAGGTTTTTCTTCAACCTTAGTTTCTTCAACTGGTGCTTTTACTTCCTCAACAGGAGCAGGTTTTTCCACTACTGGTACTTCTTCAGCTTTCGGTGCTTCCACTTTAGGAGGCTCAACAACTGGTAAAGGCTCTTTTTTAGCTTCAACAACCGGTGCAGGTTCTTCTTTTTTTACAGGGCGAGTTTTAGGATTTAAATCGTTAAGATCTATTTTACCTACAACTTTAACGCCTGGTAATGAACTTTCTTCTGCTGGTGCAGTTTCTTTAACAGGAGCCTCCGCAACTGGCTCAACTGGTTTAGCTTCAACAGGTTTTTCTTCCTTAGGCTTCTCAGCGGGAGGAGTATATGAATGAAGGTTTTTGATTAAAATCCCCTCGTTTTCAAAATCTTGTTTTTTTCTAGGCACCTCAGGAGCTTTCTCAGCTACTTCGGGTTCATCACGACGAATTTTACCTATAACTATCTGATTGGCTTCTTCTTTTACGATTTTATCCCCCTGAAACTCTCTCATCAATGTATCATACATATCCTTAGAAAGTTTTGTAGTGGGCTTATTTTCCACAGCAAAGCCTTTCTTACCAAGAAAATCTACCGCTGTAGCAATTCCTATGTTAAGCTCTTTAGCTGCTTTAAATAAAATTATGGCTTTGTCGTCTGACATCTATTATCCTATTATTTACTAATTATATACAAAAGTAACGTTTATTCCTTGTTTATTCAAGCATAGAACGTTTATTCAAATTCCGATTGAAGAATACCAATTACTTCTTTAATTGTTTCTTCTTCTAAGTCGGTACGTTTTACTAATTCATCTACTGATAAAGCTAATACACTTTTTGCTGTATCGCAACCAATTGCCTTTAACTCATCAATTATCCAGCTATCAATTTCATCTGAGAATTCTTCGATATCCACATCTTCATCTTCTTCACCTGCTTCACGATAAACATCAATTTCATATCCAGTCAATTTGCCTGCCAATTTAATGTTATGACCACCACGACCGATAGCTAATGAAACCTGATCTGGTTTTAAGTAAACTGAAGCATGTTTTGTAACATCATCTAATTTAATAGATGTGATTTTTGCTGGGCTTAAAGCACGTTGAATGTATAATGAAACATTGTTCGTGAAGTTAATCACATCAATATTTTCATTTTTTAATTCTCTCACAATACCGTGGATACGAGAACCTTTCATACCAACAC
This sequence comes from Pedobacter polaris, assembly GCF_005116505.1. GTDB lineage: Bacteria > Bacteroidota > Bacteroidia > Sphingobacteriales > Sphingobacteriaceae > Pedobacter > Pedobacter polaris. The sequence goes on along the minus strand of NZ_SWBR01000001.1, from coordinate 1,023,115 downwards.
AAGCTCCTACCGGATCAATTCTATCATCATAAGACTCAACAGCAACTTTAGCACGTTCTCCTGGTTCGCGAACAATTTTCTTAATGGTAATTAAACCATCAAAGATTTCTGGAACTTCGATTTCGAATAAGCGTTGTAAAAACTCTGGCGCAATTCTAGAGATGATAATTTTTGGAGTTGCATTAACCATGTCAACTTTAGAAATTACAGCACGAACTGAATCTCCTTTTTTGAAATAATCTGCAGGGATTTGTTCTGTTTTAGGCATCATTAATTCGTTGCCCTCATCATCTAATACCAAAGTTTCTTTTTTCCAAACTTGGTAAACTTCACCTGTTACAATCTCACCAACTCTATCTTTATATTTTTTGAAGATTTCGTCTTTCTCTAACTCCAAAACCTTAGAAACCAAAGTTTGACGAGCAGCTAAAATAGCTCTACGTCCGAAACTTTCTAAAGTAATTTGCTCAATGTAATCATCACCAACTTCCATATCCGCATCTAATTGCTTTACTTCAGCAAGTTCAATTTCTAGATCATCATCTTCAGAAAACCCATCTTCCATCACTTTTCTGGTTCTCCAGATTTCCAAATCCCCGTTATCAGGGTTTACAATTACGTCACAGTTTTCATCTGTTCCATATTTTTTACGCAACATACTGCGAAATACCTCTTCCAGTACACTAATTACTGTAGGGCGGTCGATATTCTTGAAGTCTTTAAACTCTTGGAATGAATCGATTAAGTTAATATTGCTCATTTTTCTATTTAAATGAAATTAAAACCTTTGTTTCTACTATATTATTAAATTCAATTTGGGTTTCTACCAGTTGAACTTTTTTACCTTTTTCTTTTACTTTTTCTTCTACACCTATGGAAGCATCGTTAACCGAGAGCAACTTACCTTCTTTCACTTTACCATCTGCTAGCTTAACGCTTAAATCTCTGCCAATGTTTTTAAGATATTGACGATTTAATTGAAGTGGCTCACCAACACCTGGAGATGAAACTTCTAAATTATAGGCCTTATCAATTGTATTTTCTTCTTCTAAATGAAAACCAACATGTCTACTAATTGCTGCACAATCCTGAATGCTTATGCCTTCATCACCATCTACATGGATAATAAGTTTGTTATTTGGCAGCATCTTGATAGCTACTAAAAACAGCTCAGGCCTGTCTGCAATCTTTTCCTCTACGAGTTCTTTAACTCTTTTTTCTACTTGCATATCCTAATTTGTTGCAAAAGAAAAAAGGGGACTCTGTCCCCTCTTCTTCCTCTATTACCGTGCAAATGTACGAATTATTTTTTCAAAAAAAAAGTTATACCTATTTCTAATTTAGATGTTTAATAAAAATTATCCCAATTTGTATTTTCATTGACAGTTATTGTTGTGTTAGTATCTAATAAGCGAATAAAGGCAACCAACATTGTAAAATCCTAAATTAATTTTCAAGGCAATCCATACTTTATTTTTTGAATAAATCGTATGCCCCTTTAATATAACGCAGTTAGTAGAAAGCTAGAAAATAATATAGGCCAAAGTATAAATTATCGTCTTAAAATTTGTTGCTGAGTTTTTACTTTATGTCCAACATTTGATTTCACAATCTCTTCGCTTCTAGCAAACTGCGCATTCAACATTGTTTCTACAAGATATACTTTCCCTTTCACGAATGGAGTTTTTGGTGTAAAAACCAGGCTATCGCCTATAACATCTAATTTTCCAGGCCAATTAATTTCCATACTTGTTGAATCATCGTCTTCTGGTGTTTGCAACACAGAAACCAGCTCTTGATAAATCGTGTCTGTTTTAATATTATTCTTAATCTGATATAAACTAGCCTCATTAATAGCTCCAATTATAATTTTTGAGCTATCTGCAGAAAACTCAATTAACAATGGCTTACTATTTGTACTATTGCAAGCAAATAGCAACCATAAAAGATTTAAGGCTATTAAAATTCTTATTTTGTTAAACATCTAACTAAATTAACATGATGAACCCGACATAATTAAATAATTATTAAACATAGAGTAGCTGAGCCTGCGATCTCTTAGCATATAATTAAAATGAGCGACAGATGAAATGATTATTTATTAATCAAAGGCTCCATTAGATCGCTAAAAGCATAAATATAAACAGATGAAACTTATTCTCGAAATTTTACTAATGGGCTTGGCAATGATGCTTGGAGCTTACATTGTTCCTGGAGTTTCCGTTGATGGCTTTGGAAGTGCTATTATTGCGGCTGTTTTAATTGCATTAGCTAATGCAACTATCGGATTAATTTTAAGAGTTTTTACTTTTCCATTAAATGTATTAACACTTGGTTTAATCTCTTTTGTTATTACTGTCTTAATGATTTTATTGGTAGACAACTGGATGACAGGTTTTAATACTTCCGGTTTCTTAGCCGCTGCTATTTTAGCAATTGCAGTATCATTAATTAAGATGATATTAGATTCTTTATTTGGAACGAGCAAGAATTAACTCGGACTTAAAAAAGATGCATTTTCACCGTCGTGTCTACGTCAACTCACCGTCGGTTGACCGTCGAAAAGCCCATATCGACGGTCAACCGACGATATACGGACGGCATACCGACGATCAACTGATATTAAATTGTACTTTCGGATTGAAAGAAACAACCTAATTAACCACAAAAGCCACAAAGATTTTTTTCTTGTGGCTTTTATATTTTCGCTTTAAGCTTTGGTCTGTTAGCATCACTTGCTTAAAATACTTCTGCTGATAACCATTTTTTGGATTTCTGAAGTACCCTCATAAATCTGAGTAATTTTTGCATCACGCATCAATCGTTCTACATGGTATTCCTTCACAAAACCATAACCTCCATGTATTTGTACAGCTTCTACAGTAACATCCATAGCAACTTTACTTGCAAAAAGTTTAGCCATAGAACCTGCCAATGTATAAGATTTTCCTTGGTCCTTTAACCAAGCTGCCTTATAAACCAACATACGTGCGGCTTCAATGTGAGTAGCCATATCTGCCAATTTAAAAGCAATAGCTTGATGATCTGAAATCGGTTTACCAAAAGATTTTCTTTGTTTTGAATAGTTAAGTGCTAATTCATAAGCTCCTGCAGCAATGCCTAAAGCCTGCGCAGCAATACCAATTCTACCACCTTCTAATGTTTTCATTGCAAAAGAAAATCCAAATCCATCTTCTCCAATTCTATTTTCTTTTGGGACTTTTACATCATTAAACATTAATGAATGGGTATCAGAGCCTCGAATTCCTAGCTTATTCTCTTTCGGTCCAATGGTAAAGCCAGGTGTTCCGGCTTCAACAATAAAAGCATTAATTCCTTTATGTCTTAATTCTTTATGGGTTTGCGCAATAACTAAATAAGTGCTGGCTGTACTTCCATTAGTAATCCAGTTTTTAGTACCATTCAACAAATAATAATCTCCCATATCTTCAGCGGTAGTTTGTTGAGATGTAGCATCTGAGCCTGCTTCTGGCTCTGATAAGCAGAATGCACCAATTTTTTCTCCTGAGGCTAATGGCTTTAAATATTTTTCTTTCTGAGCTTCGCTACCATAGGCTTCAAGTCCATAACAAACTAATGAATTATTTACAGAGACAACCACAGAAGCTGATGCATCAACTTTAGAAAGTTCTTCCATTACCAATACATAAGAAACAGCATCCATGCCGCTGCCATTATATTTGGGACTAACCATCATCCCTAAAAACCCAAGTTCTCCCAGTTTTTTTACCTGTTCCGTAGGGAATTTTTGATGTTCATCTCTTTCAATAACTCCAGGCTTCAACTCCACTTGTGCAAAATCTCTCGCAGCCTGTTGTATCATCAGTTGTTCTTCACTTAACTCAAAAAGCATAATAATAATTTAAATAAGGTTAGATTTTCCAAATTTAGTATTTCTATTTGAAATTACTATGCAACCATAGTAATTTTTATAATAAAATGCCTCCTTTTACTATTCTGACAATATTTGGCGTTCCAAACCACGATTATTAGTTAAAAACGCTACGTTAGCGTAAGATTGTTATTTTTGTTAAATGAACCTGGCTCAACAAATATTGTTTTTCTTTAGTGCTTTAGGAGCATTTAACGGTTTTATCATCAGCATCTATCTGCTCTCTTTCAAAAAATCAAAATCAGTTACTTCTTATTTTTTAGGCTTATTGCTCTTGGCACTTTGCTTAAAAATCGGTAAATCTTTTATTTTTTACTTCTATCCAACCTTACCGGGGATCTATATCGAAATAGGTATTTTAGGGAGTTCTTTTGTAGGCCCTTCTCTTTTCTATTTTATTAAATCGGCATTAGAACAAAATTCTAAAGTGAGTGTCCTACAGAAATGGACGTATCTATTTTGGGCCTTGGCAATTGTAATTCCCAGTATCATTATCCCTTTTGATAGCCGACCCGATATATGGAATAATTATATCGGAACAATAATTTCTGTCCAGTTTACCGTGTATATTTTATTATCTGGTTGGCTGCTCAGAAATGTTTTTACTAGGCTTTTTACCGCTAAAGAAAAGATCTCATCAACAGAAAAACTATTGCTATCTGTATTTATAGGTAATGTAATAATCCCGGCTACCTACAAATTATCTGTTTTCACTTTTTTTAATGGCCCTTGCATTAGCGGCGCCTTATTTTTCTCACTTATTCTTTACCTGAACGTTTTCTTATTTATTAGCAGAAGGAAAACCAGCAATCTTTTTTCGAACGTCCAAGATTCAGAGCGATACGCCAATAAAAAAATTGGGGGAGAGCAGGCACTTACTTTAACAGAAAAACTCAAGCGAATTATATCAGAACAAGAACTCTATAAAAATCCTGATCTGAAATTAAATGACCTTGCCAAAAAAATAAATATTTCAAGTCATCAATTATCACAGCTACTTAACGATAATTTAGGCAAAAGCTTTGCTGCTTATATTAATGAATATCGTATAAATGAGGCTTGCCAACTGATCGCTACTAATAATGCCATTAAGTTAGAAGCTATTGGATATGAAGTTGGTTTCAACTCTAAATCTACCTTCTATACTGCTTTCAAAAAACTTAAAAATACAACGCCAACGCTTTACAAAGAATCACTGGGGAGTACTCAGCCAAGTCTGAATTTATAATTCCGAACTCCTGATTTTAAGAATCAAAACCTCTTCCACACTTGAGCTAAATACATTTGGGATATTCAAAAACCCCAAACACATGTTCAATAGACGATTTCTGCTTTTCTTCTCCTTAACACTATTAAGCTTAAATGTTCATTCGCAAACCCTTCTTAAAGGAAAAACAGTAGACCAAAGAGGCTATCTTCCTTATGTAAATATTATTTTAGTTGATCAACAAGACACTACTCAGGTTAAAAGTTTAACGAGTGATTCTATTGGTAACTTCGAATTAAAAAACATAAGAAAAGGGAAATATACTCTATCCTTCTCGTTAATCGGATATCAAAGAAACACCCGTACTATTTCCTTTGAAACTTCCGTCTTAAGGACTGTGGCACTTGGAGATGTAATTTTAATTGAAGAGCTAAATTTATTAAGCGAAGTTACGATATCAGGCGGAACACCCAGCTTCCGCACTCAAAATGGCCAGCTTAAAATTGGTGTTGCAAATAATGCATTCTTTAAGTCCGCCTCCAATTTGTTAGACGTTTTTAAAAAGCTCCCTGGCTTGCAGGTTAATCAAGACGGCACAATGCAATTAGCCAGCCGAGCAACCCCTACCTTATTTGTTGATGGAAAACCGGCCAACATGAATAACGACGAGATCCAAACTTATTTGAGCAGTTTATCACCTGACATGGTCGAATCTATTGAAATTATTAACCAACCCTCTTCAAAATATGATGGCGAATATCAGGGAATTATCGATGTAAAGTTAAAGAGGCATCAATCTTTAGGTTTAAAAGGAACTTACAATGGCCGTTTTCAGCGGAATAACTATAGTTTACTAGACAATAACTTATCGCTCGTTTATAAAACAAATCGCTTTATTTATGACTTAAAACTAGGCCATACTACTGGGAGCACATTTTATAAGTATCATGCTTTGCAGTATTTGCCCGATGCTAATGCGATGACTACCGACACGCGGACAGCTACCGCAAACCAGAATTATAATGTTCAGGCAAAAATCTCTTATGAACTTAAAAAAGGGCAAAACATTGAAGCTTTTGTCCGTAACTTCCAAATAACTAGAGAAGCCACATCACGCAATTTGTTAATTACCCAAAACCCTGATTTAAGCAAAACAATTGGGCTTATTAAAAGCAACAACGATGCCTTTCCAAAACAGCACAATTATGCAGGAGGCTTCAATTACGATGCTCAGTTTAAGAGCAGTGAACTACATCTAATTGCTTCTTTTGCCCAGGTTGATAACAGGCAGACTGAAGATATTCAGAACCGCAATGATTTTACCAATACATTGCTCAACTATTGGAAGACTAAGTCGAGAAATAACATCTTAATCCGTATGGCTCAAGTAGATTATGTTAAAAATATGAGCGTGGGTAAACTGGAATTTGGCGGTAAATTTGCTTATAGCACCACTCAAAACGATCTCCGTTATGATACATTAGGCAATGATGCTATTTTTAGTTTAGATCTTAAGCGTAGCAATCAGTTCCAATATCAAGAGTATATTGCAGCAGGCTATCTGTCATATATCGGCAATTGGAACAAATTTAATTATCGTTTGAGTTTAAGAACAGAGCATACTACTACCGAGGCTAATTCTATCACCACAAATATGATTACCGAAAGAAGATACCTAAAGTGGCTGCCAAGCTTGAGCCTTACTTACGCTATTAACAAAGATGAACAGCTTACTTTAAGTTACAGCAGACGGTTGACAAGACCAACTTTTGCTGCTTTAAATCCATTCCGTTTTTATTATAGTCCGCGCCACTATTGGATAGGTAATCCTTACCTACAACCCTCTACAACAAATCTTCTCGCACTCTCTTTTAGCAGGAAAGTGCTAAACATCTCACTAAATGCTGGGCGAGAGATTAACCCCATGGAGCGCTATCCTGAATACAATCCGGAGACCAACGAGTTGATTTTTTTGGGCCGAAACATCCCTTATAGAGATTTTGCTAACATCTTGGTAAGCTTACCGGTAACAGTAAATAAATGGTGGAGGATGAACAATAATGCTGGCCTGTATTATAATAAGGAATTAAGGCCTTATTTCGGAAACGTCTATAAAATACCTATCTATAACTATACGCTTAATGGGAGCCAAGTTTTTAGTTTAAAAGAATGGTTATTAGACCTGAGTTATACCTACGAATCAAAAAGTGGAAATGGGCTTTACATCATGAAACCTGTGTATGGAATTGACTTCGGACTTCAAAAGGCCTGGTTAAAGAATACAATTAACACTAAGCTTACCCTCTATGATGCATTCGACAACATCAAAAGAAGACTTATTTTTAGAGATAAAACTATGTTTAATAATGATTTTTACCACTACTTCGCATCCCAGCGACTCGTCTTCAGCTTAACCTATAATTTTGGCAATTCAACTTATAAAGCCCGGGAAAACAAAAAGAGTGATGAAGAGAATAGAGCCAATTGATAAAGCTATTATTTCAATAACTTATTATTATCATCTGGAAAAACAAGAATAGGCTGATATTTTTTGGCCTCTTCCATAGGAAGTGAGCCATAAGACATGATAATCAAGATATCACCAACTTGCACTTTTCTGGCTGTTGCGCCATTTAAGCAAATTGTACCGGTACCTCTTTCACCTCTAATGGCATAAGTTTCGAAACGTTCTCCGTTATTATTATTTACAATTTGAACTTTCTCATTTGCAATAATATTGGCTGCATCTAATAAATCTTCATCTATTGTAATACTACCTACGTAATTTAATTCTGCCTGCGTTACTTTAACACGGTGTATTTTCGATTTTAGAATCTCGATAATCATTCCGCAAAGTTAGGAATAAAGTTTAAAGTTTGGAGCTAATAGTTCTCAGCTCAAAGTCAAAAACTCAAGTTTAATTAAGAAGCATATTATCTATTAGTCTGGTTTGGCCAACTTTAGCTGCAACCAATGCAATGAGATTCTTTGCTTCTTTATCCTTAATAGGCAATAAAGTTTCCCCATTTGCAATTGTAAAATAATCCAGATCTACGCCTTGTGTTCCATTAATCATTTCTTTTGCAGAAGCTAATAGTTCTATTACGCTTAGTTTTTCAAAGTTATCCCTTACAAACTGTAATGCTTTGCTTAATATTAAAGCATTCTCTCGATCAACATTTGAGAGATGGATATTTCTTGAACTCATTGCTAATCCATCACTTTCTCTGATAATGGGGCAAGAGACAATTTCTAAAGGCATATTAAAATGTTTCACCATGTTTTTAATCATCAGTACCTGCTGAAAATCCTTCTGTCCAAAAAATGCAATGTCTGGATTAACAGCGTCAAATAGTTTCTTCACAATCTGTGTAACTCCTTGGTAATGTCCTTTTCTAAATTCTCCTTCCAGCAAAAACTCAGCGTTACCTAAATCTATGTGCCAATTTTCTAATTTAGGAAAAGTTGGATACATTTCTTTAACAGTGGGCATAAATACAAAATCACATCCAGCTTCCGTTAGCATCTTAATATCGTGCTCCAGTGGCCTAGGATATTTCTCTAGGTCTTTAGGGTCTGTAAATTGTGTTGGGTTTACGAAAATACTACACACTACTATATCAGCATGCTGTTGTGCAATCTCTATAAGAGATAAGTGCCCCTTGTGCAAAGCCCCCATTGTAGGAACTAAAGCTACTTTAGATTTTGCCTTTTTAAAAGGTTGAAGTACCGTTTTTAATGCTGATATTGTATGTATAATTTCCAAATTAACGACTGGTTTTTAAGGGGGCTAAGTTGAGCATTTATCTAAAAATTACAAAGCCTATTGCATAAGATATTGATAAATATTAATATTATACGTACCTTTGCACCTTGATAATCTTGAAATTAACATAATTAATATACAATATGGAGATGGCAAAAACGAAGCTACTGATTGTTACACACGAGATGTCGCCTTTCCTCGAACTTACCAAAATTTCAGAAATTACCCGTCAATTACCTCAAGCAATGCAAGAAAAAGGATTTGAAATCCGTATCTTAATGCCAAGGTTTGGGAACATAAATGAAAGAAGGAACAGGTTACACGAAGTTATTCGTTTATCGGGTATGAACATTATTATTGATGATAATGATAATCCTTTAATAATTAAGGTAGCCTCAATTCCTGCTGCACGTATGCAGGTTTATTTCTTGGATAATGAAGATTATTTTCAAAGAAAGTATGTTTTCAGAGATAAAGAAAACAAATTCTATGCAGATAATGATGAGCGTACTATTTTCTTCTGCAAAGGCGCATTAGAAACAGTTAAAAAACTTGGCTGGGCTCCAGATATTGTTCATTGCCATGGCTGGATGACTTCTTTGGTTCCAGCTTACATTAAAACTACGTATAAGAACGACCCAACTTTTAAAAATGCAAAGGTGGTTTATTCCGTTTACGAGAACTGTTTTACTGAAACTTTAAATACTGATTTGCATAAAAAAGCAGTTATGCAAAATATGACTGAAGATGACACAAAAGCTTTTATCAACGCAAACAACAATAGTTTACATATTGGAGCTATAACACACTCAGACGCAGTTGTTTTAGCTGATGAAAAGCTTGATAATGATGTGTTAAAATTTGTTAAAGATTCTAATAAACCAACTTTAGCCTTTAATTTAACCGAAAATTACGAGAACTTCTTCAATTTTTATGAAGAAATCTCTGATGAAGAATTGGTTTCAGTAGCTTAAAAGAAGCATTATTTAATAACAAATATGAAATTTATAAAACTAGACTTATTAACCCTGTTGATAAGTCTTTTTCTTTTCGCTTCATGCGAAAACACTTCAACAATAGGTTTAGAAGTAGATCCAAATAGTGCTGTTCAAGGAGATCTTGTTGATTCGATAACGATTAATTCTAGGACTCTACTAGATGATGTAACTGAAACAAGCCAAGCCTTAAGACACCCTCTTGGTTATCTCAAAGACCCTTTGTTTGGAACTACCGAAGCTAGCATAGCTATGGTTGTGAATTTACCAGTTAACGCTTATAATTTCGGTTCCATTCCTCTTTTAGATTCTGCTGTTCTTGTTTTAAACTATGGCGGTGAATTTTACGGTGACAGTACTGCTACTTATAGTATTGATGTTCATCAATTAGATGATAACATTTCTTTAAACGGATCTTTTCCAAGCAATAAAGCTTATACCCATTCATCAACTGTTTTAGGTAGCAAAACTGGGAAAATCTATCCTACAACTAAATATAAAGTTACTGATATTGTTGTTGGAAAAGCTGATACACTTAGAACAGTTACGCCTCAATTAAGAATTCCTATAAATAAAACATTTATTGAGGAGAATATTATAAGCATTAATGCAGAAAACCTAAAGTTTAATGAGAATTTTGTCCGTTACTTAAGAGGGTTTAAAGTTCAGCTCAACAAAACAAATTCTACAGGTAATGGAGGTTTAATGTTTTTCGATTTTGCTGGGACAAATTCATCTTTAGTTCTTTATTATAAAAAACAGAATAACGCAACAACAGGAGCAATAGATACGGTCTCTGTTAGCTTTCCGATAACAACAGCTTCAAATCCTATTGCCTCAACAATTAAGCACGATTATACAGGAACAGCAGTGGCAACACAATTGGCAAATCCTAACACCCAATATTCAACAACATTTTTGCAACCTTTAGCTGGTTTAAGAAACAAAATTACATTTCCATATTTGAGCAAATTTTCCACTAATGTTGGTAAAATTGCTATAAATAAGGCTGAATTAGTGATAGATTTAAGTTCTGGATCTGATGGAATTCCTTACGGAGCTGCGCCAAGATTGTCTCTTTATAGAAATGATATTGCGGAAAGAAGACAAAATCTTCCTGATAACAATACTGGAACACAAACTAGTAGTGGAGACCCACGAGCTTTTGGCGCTACAGTTTTCGGTGGATACTTTAATACAGTAACCAAACAATATGTTTTCGTAGTAACAGCCTATATACAAGACTTATTAGATGGGAAATTGACAGATTATGGTACTTTTTTAGCGCCCATACCTTCAACCGTATCAGAGTTTAGTGTTTTTCCTTCTATTTCAACAGGAGCCAGATCAGTAGTAGGGAGCTTTAAAAAGACTCCAGCTGCAGGAGACAATGTTATGAAATTGAATATTTATTATACGAAAATCAAGTAGCAAACTTTCATATCATTTATTCTATAAAATCCCCCGATAATTATCTATTTTCGGGGGATTTATTTTTATAAAAATTTTATGTGTGGAATTGTAGGTTATATCGGCTTCCGTGAAGCTTGGCCAATAGTAATTAAAGGTTTAAAAAGATTAGAGTATCGTGGTTATGATAGTGCAGGTATTGCATTGATTGACAATAATGATCTAAATATTTATAAAAAAGCAGGTAAAGTTCAGGAGCTTGAAAACTATGCAGAAGGAAAAAACATTTCTGGCACTATAGGAATGGGACATACCCGATGGGCAACTCATGGCGCCCCATCAGACAGAAACTCACACCCTCATACTTCTAATAATGGCAGGTTAAGTATTATCCATAATGGCATCATTGAAAACTACGCCACGCTAAAGGAAGAACTTGAAAGAAGAGGCCATACTTTTAATAGTGATACTGATACTGAAGTCTTAATACATCTTATAGAAGAAATATATAAGAATGAGAATACCGATCTCTTAGAAGCCGTAAGACTTGCTTTAAAAGAAGTAAATGGAGCCTATGCCATAGTAGTTATGGACCAAGACAATCCAAATGAACTTATTGCTGCTAGAAAAGGAAGTCCAATGGTAATAGGTGTTGGGCAAGGAGAGTATTTTATTGCTTCAGATGCCACACCAATTATAGAATACACTAAAAACGTAATTTACCTTAATGATAATGAAATAGCTTTCTTAAAAAGAGATGAACTGTTAATTAAAAGGCTAGATAATGTTGTTCAAACGCCATATATCCAAGAACTTGAGCTCAAGTTGGAAATGCTTGAAAAGGGCGGATATGATCATTTCATGCTAAAAGAAATCTATGAACAACCACGTTCAATTAGAGATTGTATGAGAGGCCGTATTTACCCAGAGGATGGCACAGTACAATTAGGGGGAATAAAAGAGTTTGCTGATAAGCTAAAGAACATTGATCGTATAATAATTGTTGCTTGTGGTACTTCATGGCATGCTGGTCTTGTTGGAGAATACTTAATAGAAGAGTATGCTCGTATCCCTGTTGAGGTTGAATATGCTTCTGAGTTTAGATACAGAAATCCAATTATCACAGAGAAGGATGTTGTTATTGCCATATCTCAATCTGGTGAAACCGCAGATACCATGGCCGCTATAGAAATGGCTAAAGAAAAAGGAGCAACAATTTTTGGTGTTTGTAATGTTGTTGGCTCTTCTATTCCAAGATTAACCCATGCAGGGGTTTATACCCATGCTGGACCAGAAATCGGAGTAGCATCAACAAAAGCCTTTACCGCTCAGGTTACTGTTCTTACTTTGATGGCTTTTTATATGGCACAACAAAAAGGAACAATTGCAAACTCAAAACTAGTTGAGTTGCTAACTGAACTAGATTGTATTCCTGATAAAATCCATAAGGCTCTGCTGTCTAATGACGTGATAAAGTCTATTGCAGAAAAATTTAAAGACTCAAGAAACTGTTTATTCCTTGGAAGAGGAAGTGGCTTTCCTGTGGCTTTAGAAGGAGCTTTAAAATTAAAAGAAATATCTTATATCCATGCAGAAGGTTATCCAGCTGCCGAAATGAAACACGGACCTATAGCTTTAATTGATGAGGAAATGCCTGTTGTAGTTATTGCTACAAAAAATTCTTCTTATGAAAAAGTTATCAGTAATATTCAAGAAGTGAAAGCTAGAAAAGGTGTTGTAATTGCGATTGTAACTGAAGGTGATACAGAAGTTAAAAAGATGGCTGACTACTGCATCGAAATACCAGATGCTGATGAAGCATTTTTACCTTTACTAGCCACAATACCTTTACAACTTTTATCTTATCATATTGCTGTAATGAGAGGTTGCAATGTTGATCAACCTCGAAACCTAGCTAAATCTGTAACAGTAGAATAAAATAAAAAGGCTCCAAATTGGAGCCTTTTTATTTTATAAGTTAGTTTTAAAATGGTAAATCTCCGGTCTCATCAACCGGGCTTACAAAGTCTTCTTCACTTTTAGGAGTTCCGCTACTTACAGGCGTATTCTCAAAATCGCTTTTTCTACCTAGCATTGTAAAGTTTTCTGCTACAACTTCGGTAACATATTTTTTCACCTTTTCTTTATCTTCAAAAGAACGGGTTCTAAGTTTCCCTTCAATATAAACTAATTTCCCTTTTTGTAAATATTTCGACGCTACTTCTGCAAGGCCTCTCCATAGCACAATATTGTGCCACTCAGTTTGCTCTACTCGTTTACCATCTTTATTATAGGTTTCTGAAGTTGCTAATGGGAAACTCGCAACAGTAACGCCTCCTTCTAAATGCCGAACTTCTGGATCTTTACCCAGGTGTCCAACTAAAATAACTTTGTTAATACCAGACATAGTTTTATTTGGTTAGTTTTATAAATATGTTTCAATAAAATTGCTAATAACTTTTGGATGTGGCAATGCTTTGAAATCCTCAATTAAAACAGATTTAATTTCTGCATGTAGATTAAAGTTAACAATATAATTATCTAAACCAAAAAATTGCACATATATAATTTGGTGTGTCAATAAATGCTTTTTCTGGCTTAACAATTTGATATTTACTTCATTACCAAATAAATATTTTATTTGATTCCAGAAGTCGGGTTTTAAGTATTCTTCATTATCCAAAGTTTCAATTAAAGGAAAATCATACATCTGTTCCCATATATCTCCCGGCTTTCTTTGCTTTGTTAAAACATGATCATCTTTAACTCCTATGAAATAGTTGAACCATCTTTCTCTAATCTTCACCTTTTTTAGCTTTAGTGGCAAAATATCAACTTTGTTATGCTTAAATGCAAAACAATTAAGTCTTAATGGGCAAATACTACATAACGGCGATTTTGGTTTACACTGCAAAGCGCCAAACTCCATAATTGCTTGATTATATAGTGAAGGTTGTTGATCTTCAATTAAACTTTGAGCAAGTTCAGTAAATTCCTTCTTTCCTAAAGTGGAGTTAATGGGTTCTTCAACACCGAAATATCTTGATAAAACCCTAAATACATTTCCATCAACTACTGCTTTAGATTGATTATTTGCAAACGAGGATATTGCTGCCGCTGTATATTCTCCAATTCCCTTAAGTTTAATAAGTTCATCATATTTAACAGGAAATATACCTCCATGTAATTCCATAACTTGCTTTGCTGTAAAAAGCATATTTCTTCCTCTAGAATAATATCCTAAACCTTGCCAAAGCTTTAAGACATGAGTTTCTGAAGCATTTGCAAAATCCTCAACCTTTGGAAAATGTTGTAAAAATTTATTAAAATATGGTAACCCTTGCTCAACCCTAGTTTGTTGAAGAATAATCTCTGATAACCAAATTACATAAGCATCCGTTGTACTGCGCCAAGGGAGGTCACGTTTATTTAATTTATACCACTTTATTATTTCATTTTGGAAGTTCATTCCGTCAAAAATACAATCAAATTATAGGATTTTCGTAAAACTTGCATTTACATGATAAGATTGATTGTAAATAAATCATCTTTTATTTTCCTATCTCATTAAAAAGCAATACTTTTGCAACCCCAAAACAGTTATAATATTTAACACACAATAACTTAATAATAGAAAAATATGACTAAGGCAGATATTATTTCAGAAATATCAACAAAGACAGGAATTGAAAAAGTAGACGTTCAAGAAACAGTTGAAGCGTTTTTCAAAGTAATTAAAAATAGCATGATTGGCGGCGAGAATGTTTACGTTAGAGGCTTTGGTAGTTTCGTTGTAAAAAAGAGAGCACAAAAAACTGCTAGAAATATTTCTAAAAACACTGCGATTATTATCCCAGAGCATTTCGTGCCAAGCTTTAAACCAGCAAAAGTATTTGTTGATAAAGTAAAAAACAACTCTAAAAAAGTTAAAGCAGAAGCTTAATATATCATGTTAAACAATATCCGTTCAAAACAGGCCATTCTTATTGTTGCAATACTATTGCTTGTTGGATTTTTGTTTTCTAGAGATGTTAAGGGTCTTGTAAAGCCGAAAGATGAAAGTGGCAAAATGCCAACAACTGCGCAGCCTACAGTTACACAGTTAACTATTGAAGAAGTATCATCAACAGCGAAAAACTTAATAAGTAATGTAACTGCAAAAGATATTTCTGCATTAGAAAGCAAATATAATGCTGCTTCATCAGTAGAGAGAATTGAAAATGCAAAACAACTAGCCCAAAAATGGGATGATCTTGAGCAAGCAGCCCCAAGTGCAATGTACTTAGAGGTTGTGGCTAAAGGAGAACCTACTTTAAATAATTGGGTGTTGGCAGGAACACGTTTCTTAAAGGCATTTGACAATACACAGGATAGTTTAGTACAACCTGTAATGCTACAAAAAGCAAATGCATCTTTTACTAGTGCATTAGCAATTGACTCAACCAATAATGATGCTAAAACCGGATTAGGGATTACCATTGTAAACGGTATGGGAGCCCCAATGCAAGGTATAGCCATGCTAATGGATGTAGTTAAGAAAGACCCAAAAAATTTAAAAGCAAACATGAATTTAGGCATGTTCGCTATAAAGTCTGGTCAGTTTGATAAAGCTATTGTTCGCTTTAATGATATCATTAGCAATATTAAAGCTTCACCAGATGCCTATTTCTTCTTAGCTACAGCTTATGAGAATTTAGGTAAAAACAACGAAGCAATAGACGCTTATTTAAATAGCAAGAAATTAGCAGCTAACCCAACCTTATCAAATTTCATTGATAAAAAGGTTACTGAGTTAAAAAATAAACGTTAATTAACAGATTAATAAAAACATTAAAAACTTAAAATTATGCCAAGCGGTAAAAAAAGAAAAAGACATAAAATGGCTACCCACAAACGTAAAAAACGTTTAAGAAAAAACAGACACAAGAAAAAATAGGATTTCCCTATTAGTGTATTGACATAAATAAATGCTTGAGAATTTTGAGCATTTATTTTTGATTCAATGTTTTTTGGTCCATGTGTAATAAGGCTTTATGCCTTAAAATCTGTAGCTTTTGGTAAAAGAATTAATAATCGATTCAACTCCTACGGGAGTAACCATAGCTTTAATTGAAGATAAATACTTAGTAGAGCTTCATAAGGAACACATTAACAACAATTACGCCGTTGGCGACATTTATTTAGGCCGCATTAAAAAAATTATGCCAGGTCTAAATGCTGCATTTGTTGATGTTGGTTATGAGAAAGATGCATTCTTGCATTATTTTGATTTAGGCCCTCAAGTACAGTCTTTAATAAAGCTTACTAAAATTAAGCGTAACGGCACAGTTAATGGCACTTTATTAGATAATTTTAAATTAGAATCTGACATTAATAAAGCGGGTAAAATATCCGATATTGTCAGCAAAAATTTGATCCTCCCTGTTCAAATTGCTAAAGAACCTATTTCTACTAAAGGGCCTAGATTAAGCTCTGACCTTTCTATTGCAGGAAGGTACATTGTTTTAGTGCCTTTTTCTAACGTAATATCGATCTCCAAAAAGATTAAAAGCAATACCGAACGTAATCGTTTAAAGAAGATTATTGAAAGTATAAAGCCTAAAAATTTCGGAGTAATCATTAGAACCGTTTCAGAAGGCAAAGGCGTTGCCGAATTACAAAAAGATTTATTGGATTCTGTATCCAAATGGGAAAACTTTATTAAAAAGTTACCTGAGGCAGAACCTTCTAAACGTGTTTGGGGAGAGATGGATCGTACTTCTACCCTAATCAGAGATATTTTAAATGCTGATTTTGCTAACGTTTATGTGAACGATGCAAATCTATTTGAAGATATCCGTTCTTATGTTCATGAGATTTCTCCAGAAATGGAAAAGATCGTAAAACATTACAAACATAAAGAACCAATTTTCGAACATTTCGGCGTAGAGAAACAAATTAAAAATGGCTTTGGAAAAACAGTAAATTTTGCTGGAGGAGCCTATTTGGTAGTAGAACATACAGAAGCTTTACATGTAATTGATGTAAACAGTGGTAATAGAACTGCTAGTAAAGAAAATCAAGAAGAAAACGCACTTCAAGTTAATAAAGAAGCTGCGAAAGAAATTGCTCGTCAATTGAGATTACGAGATATGGGTGGCATTGTGGTTATTGATTTTATTGATATGCACAAAGCAACTAACCGTAAAGTTCTTTTCGATTACTTACGCGAATTGATGTTGCTAGATCGTGCGAAGCACACCATTTTACCCCCAAGTAAATTTGGTTTAGTACAAATTACTCGTCAGCGTGTTAGGCCCGAAATGAATATTGTTACGGTAGAAAAATGCCCTACTTGCGATGGTACTGGAGAAATTAAAGCAAGCATTGTATTAATGGATGATATTGAAAGTAATTTAACTTACATTTTGCAAGAGCAGAATGAAAAGAATATCACACTTTGTGTACATCCTTATATTGCTGCTTACATCAAAAAAGGATTGGTTTCTTTACAATGGAAATGGTTCTTCAAATTTGGCCAACGCATTAAAGTGAGAGCCGTTTCATCGTACAACCTTACTGAATTTCATTTTCTGTCATCAAAAGATGAAGAGATTAAGTTATAATTACAACTTAGATTGAAGAGTTCAAAAAGCCTGGTTTTAAAATCCAGGCTTTTTTGTTTAAAACTTAATCTAATTTTTTAGGTGATTAGCTATAAATTCGTAACAACAAATCGTCATTCGTAAATCTAAAATCATAAATCAAATTGGCTAAAACAAAATCAGCATATTTCTGTCAAAGTTGTGGTTATGAATCTGCCAAATGGCTAGGTAAATGTCCTTCTTGTAACGAATGGAATACTTTTGTAGAAGAGGTTATTGATAAAGGCTCAGCAAATATTCCAACTTGGAAATCAGCCTCTGGAACGCAAAGGTTAAGTAAACCAAGCAAGGTAGAGGAAATTCAAAGCGCTACAGAAGAAAGAACCAGTACAGGGGATTTAGAATTAGATAGAGTTTTAGGAGGAGGATTAATTGCTGGTTCGGTTATTCTTATTGGTGGTGAGCCAGGAATAGGAAAATCTACCTTAATGCTACAGCTCGCATTAAATGTAACAGGCAAGAAAGTACTCTATGTTTCAGGAGAAGAAAGTGAACAACAAATTAAAATGAGAGCAGAAAGGATAACCGCAAATCCTAAGGCTGATTGCTATATTCTTACTGAAACCTCAACACAAAATATTTTTAAACAGATTGAGCAATTAGAACCAGAAATTGTAATTGTAGATTCAATTCAAACATTGCATTCATCTCATATAGAATCTACTCCTGGCAGTGTTTCGCAGGTTAGAGAATGTACGGCAGAGTTATTGCGTTTTGCTAAAGAAACCAATACGCCGGTTTTTTTAATTGGTCATATTACTAAAGATGGTGCTATTGCGGGTCCAAAAATATTAGAACACATGGTAGATACTGTTCTACAATTTGAGGGAGACAGACATCATATTTATAGAATTTTAAGGTCGATAAAAAATCGATTCGGCGCTGCTTCTGAGTTAGGCATTTATGCCATGCAAAGTAATGGTTTAAGAGAAGTTTCAAATCCCTCTGAAATTTTATTATCTCAAAGGGACGAAGAGCTAAGCGGAATAACAATTGGCGCTACTTTAGAAGGCGCTAGACCAATGCTTATTGAAACACAGGCATTAGTTAGCATTGCGGCATACGGAACACCTCAGCGCTCTGCAACAGGCTTTGATACCAAAAGAATGAACATGCTTTTAGCTGTTCTTGAAAAAAGATGCGGATTTAGGTTAAGCGCTAAAGATGTATTTTTAAATATTGCAGGTGGAATTAAAGTAGAAGACCCAGCAATTGACTTATCAATTATGGCCGCTATAATTTCTTCTCATGAGGATATTTTTATCTCTTCAAAAATTTGTTTTGCAGCAGAAGTGGGCCTGTCTGGTGAAATAAGAGCAGTAAATAGAATTGAGCAACGTATATCTGAAGCAGAAAAATTAGGTTTCGAAAAAATATTCATTTCAAATTACAACCTTAAAGGATTAAATAAGGACAAATTCAAAATTCAGATTGTTACAGTTAGCAAAATTGAAGAAGTTTTTAGTTTATTATTTGGCTAAAAATGTTCCTAAATTTTATCTATTGGAATTAAATTACCCAAAATATGATTTGCTGGGAGTTATTTCCACACCTTTTTTCCATAAAATAGGTTTTGGCATATGATAAAAAATATATAAATTATTATTTATCAGTCATTTACTCATACATCAAGATTAAAAATCAATCTTGGATAACTTATTGTCTTAATGCTTATATGTTCTTATCCAGCAATGGGTGCTAACAACAATAGGGATGATTGGCCCCACTGCTGCAAAGTAGTGGGGTTTTTTTTTGATAAATTATGATGATTACAATTAGAGTAACATTATTAATTTAGATTCCCTATTTAGAAAGATTTTAAATATTTTTGTATTGATAAGCGTAAGGATTACAACAATTTAAATACAAAAAAATGAAAAAAATTATTTTAGCTCTAGCACTATGTATGTTTAGTGCATTTGCTTTTGCACAAGATGCTACTTCTTATGAGGGAAAATCTTTTGGCGAAGGTGTTAAGAAGGGTAATGTGATTACTACTGCAGAAGTTGATGCAAAACTAGGTGAAAGCACAAAAAAAGATATGAAAGTTACTGGCGAAGTGGTTTTAGTTTGTCAGAAAAAAGGATGTTTCATGAACTTAGCTTTGCCAAATGGTCAAACCATGTTTGTAAACTTTAAAGATTATGCTTTTTTTATGCCTAAAGATTTAGCTGGCAAAAAAGTAGTAATTGATGGTTTTGCAGAAAGAAAAGAAACTTCTGTTGAAGATTTAAAACATTTTGCAGAAGATGCAAAGAAATCACCTGAAGAAATAGCAAAAATTACAAAACCTAAAAAAGAAATTGTGTTTGAAGCAAAAGGAGTCGTAATTTTAGAAAATTAGAAAGGTTCTCCTTTTTAATATTGATTGGTTGAACCCTGCTCTCTCCGGAGCAGGGTTCTTTTTTTTATAAATATTTTGTAACAGCTTTAGCAATTGTACATCTATACGTTTATATTTATAAAGACTTAAATTAATATCACATGATTATTGTAGCTGTAATTGCCATCCTTATTTTAATCTTTGGCATTGGAATATATAATTCCTTAATTAGCAAGAAAAACCAAGTAGCAAATGCATTTTCTGCAATTGATGTAATGCTTAAAAAGCGTTTCGATCTTTTACCAAATTTAGTAGAAACCGTTAAGCAATACATGCAATATGAAGGTGATACCCTTACTAAAATCACTGAATTAAGGGGCAAAGCTTTAGGAACAAATGTTAGCGAAAGTGACAAATTAGCGCTAGATCAACAAATTGGCACTGCAGTAAAAGGATTAATGGTTAGTGTAGAGAATTATCCAGACCTTAAAGCAAATACAAACTTCCTTAACTTACAAAGCACTTGGACAGAAAGTGAAGAACAAATCGCTGCAGCAAGAAGAAACTACAATTCTTCAGTAACTACCTATAATAATGCTGTTATGATGTTTCCCGGCAACATGTTTGCTGGCATGCTAGGTTATCAACCAATGCAAGTTTTAGCAGCGGCAGAAGAAGAACGTAAAAATGTAAGTGCTAAAGAACTTTTTAATAGTTAATGGCAACAAACTTTACAATAGAACCATCCGTTCAAAATGTGTTATCCGAATTAGAAATTCTTCGGAAAAAGATAGTTTCTAGCAATATTCAAGGTTGGGGTGCTATTTTTTTAGGTGTAGTTTTTTTAATCGTTGCTATCGCATTAGGGCAGTTAGTTGCTGGATTAATTGTAGCCGCTATTACCATTATTCCCGGAGGTATAATCTTGTATAGAATTAGCGATGAAACAGATTTATACAAAAGCAGATTTAAACAGGATGTTGTTGGTGCAGCATTAAATGCAGTAGATCAAACATTAACTCTAGATCCTTATAATGGAATTTTAGAGGCTGAATTTAGATTTTCTCAATTATTTACAACAGAACCCGATAGATACCATACAGAAGATCTGGTTACTGGAAAAATTGACAAGACAAGCTTCTATTTTGCGGAAGTACATGCAGAATATAAAACCGAAACTCAAACTAAAAATGGCAGACAGGTAACCTGGAATGACATTTTAAAAGGAATTGTGTTCACGGCAGATTTTAATAAACATTTTAATGGCGTAACGGTAATACGACCAAAAGATTTTGGAAGCTCAATTGGCGCTTGGTTCTCAAAGAATGTATATTCTTTTGGCGATAAAAATGTAGTAGAACTAGAGAATGATGCCTTCAATAAAAATTTTGTTGTTTATAGCACAGATCAAATTGAAGCTCGTTACATTTTAACACCAGCTATCATGGAAAGAATTGGCGATTTAAATGAGCGCTCTGCTTATACAGTTTCACTATCATTTATCAATTCGAGCATGTATATAGCTTTCCCCTTAGATCAAAATTATTTCGAACCACCTGTTTTTAAATCACTTCTGGCACCAGATTTATTAGATAATGATATGTCTATATTAAAGTTTATGTATGATATTGTACATGAATTGGATTTAAATACAAGGATTTGGACCAAGCAATAATCCTTCAATTATAACGGCATTGATTCTTTTTACTTGAAAAGCAAAACCAGCATTTCATTTTAATGTTAGTCCCGCTTTTACTTCAAGTCCTCGCTGCGCTGTGGGCTTTCCGTTCAATCGGGTTTATTGTACGGCAGGTTTTTATGAAACTATGAACTGCTTATTGCACTGTCAAAGTTATATAGCCCAAATTGAAGCGGTATGCTTTTTGTCTTCCCGAGCTTGTCGAAGGATAAAAAGATATAGCGGAAAGTTGGACTGGCATTAATTGTTGTGTTGTAATTGCGCTTCAAATTATCATTTATCTTTGTTATGCTCAGAATGACAATCTGTGTAAACAAAAAATCCCTCAACTTTCGTTAAGGGATTTTATTTTATGAATTAGTCTTCGACAAGCTCAGACCAACATTCCTATCTTTATTCTTAAATCTATTTAGACAAGTACATTGATTTATCTTTATATAACTTACGGAAATAAGGATCTTCTAAATCTTTAATGAAACGAATGGCTTCACCTGTAGATTTCATTTCTGGACCCAATTCTTTGGTTACTTCTGGAAATTTATCAAAAGAAAAAACTGGTTCCTTAATTGCATATCCTTTTAACTTACGTACTATATTGAAGTCTCTTAACTTATTTACACCAAGCATAATTCTTGCTGCAATATTAATGTAAGGCACATCGTATGCTTTTGCAATGAAAGGAACCGTACGTGATGCTCTTGGATTTGCCTCTATTACATAAACCTTATCGTCTTTAACTGCAAACTGAATATTTAATAAGCCGATTACATTTAAAGCTTTTGCAATTTTCTTAGAATAAGTTTCCATATCTGATATTACCTTTTCAGATAAGCTGAATGGAGGTAAAACTGCGCTTGAGTCTCCAGAGTGGATACCTGCAGGCTCAATATGTTCCATTAAACCTACAATATGACAATCTGTTCCATCAGAAATTGAATCTGACTCTGTTTCTTCTGCCCTATCTAAAAAGTGATCGATCAGCACACGGTTGCCAGGCAAGTCGCCTAATAATTTTACTACTGCTTTTTCTAGGTCTTCATCATTAATTACAATGCTCATTCCTTGCCCACCTAATACATAACTTGGGCGAACCAACACGGGATATCCAACTTCGTTAGCAACTACAATAGCTTCTTCGGCATTTTCTGCAACACCGTATCTTGGGTAAGGAATATTTAGTTCTTTTAACAAGTCAGAGAAACGTCCACGATCTTCTGCAACATCCATGTCGTTGTATGAAGTACCAATGATTTTAATATTGTTCTCATGTAGTTTTTCGGCCATTTTAAGAGCTGTTTGACCGCCCAATTGAACAATAACCCCAACTGGATTTTCAAGCTCAATGATTTCACGTACATGCTCCCAGAATACTGGCTCGAAATATAATTTATCAGCCATGTTAAAATCTGTAGAAACCGTTTCTGGATTGCAATTGATCATAATCGCTTCGAAACCACTTTCTTTAGCAGCCAACAATCCGTGCACACAAGAATAATCAAATTCTATACCCTGTCCAATTCTGTTTGGCCCTGATCCTAAAACAATTACTTTTTTCTTGTCAGATACGATTGATTCGTTGGTACCAAGTTCTTCCCCACTTGAAAGTATTTCTTTACCAACAAGTGAAATTTGAATTGGAGATTCTTCAAAGGTTGAGTAAAAATAAGGTGTTTGTGCAGCAAATTCAGCAGCACAAGTATCAACCATTTTATAAACTCTTCTAATACCTAATTCTTTACGGCGATTGTAAACATCATCTTCTGTTACATTGCCTAAAACGTAAGCAACTTGTATATCTGAAAAACCTCTCTGTTTTAAATTAAAGAAGAAATCTTTAGGAATATTATTTAATGAATAGCGTTTTAGCTCAACCTCAAGGTTAACCAATTCTTGAATTTGGGATAAGAACCATTTATCTATTTTAGTTACTTTACGAATTGATTCAAGTGGTACGCCCATGCTCATTGCATCTTTAATTAAGAACAATCTGTTCCAACTTGGATGCTCTAAACCATACATAATTTCATCAATGCTTCTATTATGTCTTCCATCTGCGCCTAAACCTGCTCTACCAATTTCTAAACTCTGAGTTGCTTTTTGCAAAGCCTCAATAAAGCTTCTTCCAATTGCCATTACTTCACCTACAGATTTCATCTGAAGTCCGAGTTCCATATTGGCACCTTTAAATTTATCGAAGTTCCAACGAGGAATTTTTACAATAACATAATCTAAAGTAGGTTCAAAATAAGCTGATGTAGTTTTGGTAATCTGATTTTCAATTTCATCCAAATTATATCCGATGGCCAATTTAGCAGCAATTTTCGCAATTGGATAACCAGTTGCTTTACTTGCCAAGGCCGATGAACGTGAAACACGAGGATTAATTTCGATAGCGATTATATCATCATTATCTGGATTTACAGAGAATTGAACATTACATCCACCTGCAAAGTTACCAATGGCACGCATCATTTTAATTGCTTGATTACGCATTTCTTGGTAACAACGGTCAGATAATGTCATTGCCGGAGCAACAGTAATAGAGTCTCCTGTATGGATACCCATTGGGTCGAAATTTTCGATTGAACAGATAATGATTACATTATCATTGCCGTCTCTTAAAAGCTCCAATTCATATTCTTTCCAGCCTAAAACTGCTTTCTCAACTAAAACTTCGTGAGTTGGCGAGGCTTCTAAGCCACGTTTCAAAGCAGCATCAAAATCTTCCTTTTTATGTACAAAACCACCACCAGAACCACCTAAAGTATAAGATGGGCGAATAACTAACGGAAAGCCTATATTTTGTGCAGCTTCTTTACCTTCTAAATAAGAATTTGCAATTTTAGATGGGGCAACACCCACACCTATATCAACCATTAATTGGCGGAAAGATTCCCTATTTTCAGTTTTTTCAATTGCTGCAACATCTACACCGATGATTTTTACGCCATGCGCTTTCCATATACCACGTTCTTCTGCATCAACACAAAGGTTTAATGCTGTTTGACCGCCCATTGTAGGCAATACCGCATCAATTTTAGGTAAATTAGGATTATTTGCATGATCAATTAAAATCTGTTCAATTGATTCTAATGTTAAAGGCAATAGATAAACATGATCGCCAATAACCTTATCCGTCATAATCGTTGCCGGATTTGAGTTGATAATTGAAACCGTGATTCCTTCGTCTTTAAGCGAAAGTGCAGCTTGAGAACCAGCATAATCAAACTCGCAAGCTTGCCCAATAATGATTGGTCCTGATCCGATAATTAGTACTGAACGTATAGATATGTCTTTAGGCATTGTGGGGTTTTAAAAAAGTCTAAAGTAAAAAGTCAAAAATTTGACTGATAGCTGGGAGAGATCCTCTGCTATGAAATGAAAAAATCCCAACTGCTCTGTCGGGATGCAAAGATAGGTTTTTGAATAGAGAAATTCTTGAATTTTTAAAAAAATATTGCAACAAAAAAGAGGGCGATTGCCCTCTTCTCATTTTATATATACACACACTTAATTATTGCAACATTTTTATTTCTCCAATATCAGTTGTAGCGCTATCTATAACGGCTACATTTTCTATTGATATGTCTTTATAAGGAGCATTTGCCTTTACCCAAACTGTATAAGTTCCTTTTTTCACCTTACTAAATACAAATGCACCGTTACTAATTTGGCTTCTTAGTGTATCTGTGCCTGCAATTGCTACTACTTCTTTCGCCCCTTCTGCTGGAGTTACCTTACCTTGAATTCCACCTTCTTTAATTGAACCGAATGCAAGTAATCCAATTGATAAACCTGCAATAGCCAAAATACTTAAACTTGCTCTTTTCATGACTTTAGTTTTTTAGTTAACATTATTAATTAAGCGTAAGTATTTTTCATCCAAATGGTTAATCTAAATATGTATAAAAATAACATGTCAATTAAACAGATTGTTTTAAAAAATATTGCGTTTATCTAAACTTTGCTAAACCAATAAAACAACAAAGATTTTAACCGTTCAAAAAAAAAGACAATTTTTTATGGTTTTTTAGACAGCCTAAAACTTTTAATAATATAGTTTGTTATTACTCTATGAAAAAGATAATTCTATCATTAATCATAGTCTCATGTGTTGCTCTAGGATGCGCAACAGTACAGTCGATTATCAAATCCACCTTTCCTTATACCTCTAGTTTGATTATCCCTGCTAGTTCTAAAACAAATACATTATTATCTGCAACGAGCTCTGCTAGCAGTTTTGATCAGATATTTGGTAATCAAAATGGTGCAGCTTACATTAAAGAAGTTAGGGTAGCCTCAGTAAGGTTAGATGCAAGTAATCCGACTAATCAGAATTTAGGAGTGCTTAAATCTGTTAAGATGTTCTTAGTTAACGGTAGCGGTGCAGAAGTCATGGTTGCGTCACGAAATGATATATCAGAAAATATTGGCAACAATCTTGTACTAGACATAGACAATTCACGTTTTGTAGATGATTATGTGAAAGGAAGTAATTTGAGAGTGAGGATGGAATACAGCTTGAGAAGTAGTTTATCAAGCGATGTAAGTGTAAGAGCGGCGATTAATTTTAGTTCATCGCCAAATACTAATTAGATCTAAAATTTCCTCAACAAGTTTGAGGATTCTTCATAAATAGTTTGTTTGGTTTATTGTCCGGTAGGGGTTGTTCCCTATCGGACTTTTTTGTTTTAGGGCTGAAAGGAAAAGCTTAAAGCAGAAAGATAAAATTTTATACTTTTGAAATATGTTATTACTAGCAAGCGGATTTAGCGAAAGCATAAAGCAGTTTCTTTTTGGAACAGGTTGGTTAGAATGGTTTGGAGTTTTTACCGGAATACTTTGCGTTTGGCTTGCTGCAAAAAATAACATCTGGAACTGGCCAATTGCAATTATTAGCGTATTAATTTACATTTTTATATTCTTTGAAAGTAGGCTATATGCAGATATGGGTTTACAGGTTTACTTTTTTGCCATGAATATTTACGGTTGGTATTACTGGAGCAAACAAAAGGATAATCTCGAAAAGGAAAGACCCATTAGCCTAATTACCAATAAAGAAATTACACTGTCTATTATAGGTGTAATAATTTTTACATTGATTTTAGGTTTTATTTTACATAAAAACACTGATGCATCTTTCCCATTTATAGATAGTTTTTGTACGGCTTGTAGTTTAATTGCTCAAATATTTTTAGCTAGGAAGGTATTACAAAATTGGTTAATATGGATATTCGTTGACATCATTTATGTTAGCGTTTATTTTTCGAAAGAATTATATGCAACAGGCTTGATGTATACTTTGTACATAGCTATTGCAACGATGGGATATATAGATTGGAGAAAAATTTATCGTGAACAACGCAATTAAAAAAATAGCAATTGTTGGTCCTGAAAGCACAGGGAAATCAACCATATCTATTGCTTTAGCAAAATATTACAATGTACCTTGGGTGCCAGAATATGCACGTTATTATTGCGCTGCATTAACGACTGATTGTACTTTACAAGATGAAATTAATATGTTTCATGGCCAGGTTGCATTAGAAGATTCTGTTTTGGCTACAGCTGATACTGATTTTATAATTTGCGACACTACATTTGCCACGGTAAAAATTTGGAGTGATGAATTTTTTGACGAAACACCTCAAATCGTTTTAGAGGGGTTAAAAAATCGTCTTTACGACTTCTACATTTTATTAGACATAGATTTACCTTGGCAAGATGATCCCCTAAGAGATTTTCCGCATATGCGTGATCACTTTATGGAAATTTGGCATAAAGAATTAAAAGCATTAAATGCAAATTATACAGTTGTAGGCGGCATAGAAAATCGTTTACAAAATGCTATTGAAGCCATTGATGGGTTTCTTAAGCGTTAAAATAGATAGCTCATCTATTTTTTTAAAGATTTGATAGCGTTAACGATGGAAGCGACATCCTTTTTGGCTGTCATCCTGGATGTAGGGGAAGGAAAGGCAAAAAGATATAGCGAACAGCGTGTTAAAACGCCCAAATTATTAATAAAGTCCTATCGTTTAATTTTACTTCTGGCTAATTTTCGAATCAATTTCTTAATCTCAATCATTTCATTACATTTGCATCATCAATAAGGGGTGCCTTGTTTTGTAAAAAACACAAATAAAGGCTGAGAACATACCCATTTTGAAGTTAAAAGTGAAACGTAATAAGTTATAAGTGAACCAACTTAAAACTTAAAACCTACAACTTAAAACTTTGAATGCACCTGATCCAGGTAATGCTGGCGTAGGGATGGTTTATGGAGTTTAACTAATTCGGAGGTAACCCCTACTTCCGAAACGTTTAACTAAAACAAAAATTACAAATTGAAAAAATTAAGATTTCTGGCATTACTTGCCATGCTGTTGCCTTGTGTTGCAATGGCTCAAATTACTGTTAATGGAAAAGTAACAGACAACAATCAAAAACCATTATCTGGAGCGACAATTAAACTAAAAAACAAGGCTATTACCATTCTTAGTGATAAAAATGGGGATTACATTTTAAGCCTAGCTTCAGGCAAATACACACTTAGTGTAAGTTATTTAGGATATAAAACTGAAGAAAAAACTATTGATATAAGCTCGAATAGTACGCTTAATTTCAGTTTAACTATGCAAAGTTTCGTTGGAGATGAAGTTGTGGTAAGCGCAACTAGAGCATCAAAAAATACCGCTACAACTTATAAAAACCTAGACAAGGCTGCATTAGAGAAAAATAATTTAGGCCAAGACCTCCCATACTTATTAAATCAAACACCTTCTGTAGTTGTTAGTTCTGATGCTGGCGCAGGAATTGGTTATACTGGCATAAGAATTCGTGGTAGCGATGCAACAAGAATTAATGTTACTGTAAATGGTATTCCATTAAATGATGCAGAAAGTCAGGGTAGTTTTTTTATTAACCTGCCTGATTTGGCTTCATCGGTTGACAATATTCAAATTCAACGCGGTGTTGGTACTTCTACAAATGGTGCTGGTGCTTTTGGCGCGAGTTTAAACATCCAAACTACAACAAGAAGAGATTCGGCCTATGCCGAACTGAACAATACTTATGGTTCATACGAAACCTGGAAAAACACAGTAAGTGTTGGTTCAGGACTTATCAATAACAAATTTAGTTTCGATGGTCGCTTGTCGAGAATTAAATCTGATGGTTATGTTGATAGAGCATCTTCAAACTTGAAGTCATTTTTTGTATCGGGCGCATATTATGGTAAAAAAGATATTCTTCGTGCTAATGTTTTTAGTGGTACCGAAAAAACTTATCAGGCATGGAATGGTATTTCGGAAGCTCAATTGACGGCCGACAGAAGGCATAATGATTTTACTTATGACAATCAAACAGATAACTATCAACAAGATCATTATCAATTATTTTACACACGTAGTTTAAGCAATCAGCTTGTAGCAAATGCGGCACTTCATTATACTTACGGAAGAGGTTATTACGAAGAATATAAAGAAAATCGTACGTTAGCTGATTATAACATTGCGCCGGTTGTAATTGGAGGCACTACCATTGATAAATCTGATTTAGTAAGGAGATTATGGCTTGATAACGATTTTTATGGTGTTACGTACTCCTTAAATTACACTCCAAAAAGTAATTTAAATTTTATTTTGGGTGGGGCTTACAATGAATATGACGGAAAACACTTTGATGAAGTAATTTGGGCAAAATATGCAAATTATGATGGAAGTGGTTCGATGAGACATAGATATAATGACAATGACGCTTTTAAAACAGATTTCAACATTTTTGGAAGAGCAAATTATCAAATAGAAAAAATTAACATTTTTGCAGACCTACAATACAGACATGTTTACTATTCTTATTTTGGCAAAGATGTTGCTGGCAATCCTGCACAACAAAATGCGACCTTAAATTTCTTTAATCCAAAAGCTGGTTTAACGTACAATTTCAACGAAAGAAGTAACATTTATGCATCTGTAGCTGTAGGAAATAAAGAACCGAACAGAAGAGATTTTACTGATTCTAATGTGAATAGCAGACCAAAATCAGAAAACTTAACAGATATTGAAGCTGGTTATAGAACTCAATTGAGCAATCTTTCTTTGGGCATTAATGGCTATGCAATGTTTTATAAAGATCAACTGATTAATACTGGTAAGTTAAACGATGTTGGTGGGCAAACCAGACAGAATGTGCCTGATAGCTACAGGTTAGGTATTGAATTTGATGGTCGCTGGCAAATTTTAAACAACTTCTATTGGGCTGGCACAGCTACATTAAGTCGTAATAAAATTAAAGAATTTACAGAATACATTTATGATGAGGCAGATAATTCACTATTAACCAACACTTATAAAAACACCAATATATCTTTCTCTCCATCGGTAATTGCATCAAGTGAAATTGGTTATGGCATTATTAAAAATGGAGAAATTGCTTTCATTAGTAAATATGTTGGCAAACAACATTTAGATAATACATCTGCGAATAGCCGTATATTATCTAGCTTTTTTGTAAATGATATTCGTTTAAGTTATAATACCGCTTTTGCTGGTGTTAAAAATATTGGATTGACGTTACTTGTAAATAATGTTTTTAGTACGCTTTATGAAAATAATGGGGGTTCTTACAGTTATCTTTATGGCGGAGCTTTAGATCGTGGCAATTACTATTATCCACAAGCAACACGTAACTTTTTGTTAAGTTTAAACGTTAAATTTTAATATCTAATCTTCGTCATATTGAACGAAGCGAAGCGAGGAGATATCTCATACTGATTTCCACTGCCAGGACAAAGGAAGTTGTTATGATGTTAGAGATTTCTCAATCGCAAAAGCTCATTTCGAAATGACGATAACTAGGCTTATGAAAAAATACATCGAAAAAATACATTTCATTACCCACGATATTCCACAGAGTTCGCATATTGAGCAAGTTCAGGTAGCTTGTGAAGCAGGAGCAAAATGGATTCAATATCGTTGTTTAAGCAAATCTGATGATGAACTATTAACTGATATTAATACCATAGCAGAAATTTGTGATGATTGGGGATCAACATTAATTGTAACTAATCATATTCATTTAAAAGGTAAGGCAGATATACAAGGTTTTCATATTGAAGATATGGATGCAGATTTCATCGCTCTGCGTAAACAAATTGGAGAAGAATTTACCTTGGGAGGTTCTGCAAACACGGTAGAAAATTTAATCCGGTTAGCTAATGAAGGGGCGGATTATGCTGGTTTTGGTCCTTTCAAAGTAACGACAACAAAATCTAACAACTCTCCATTGCTTGGCATAAATGGTTATACTAATGCAGTAGAGGAGTTAAGATCTAAAAATATAGATTTACCAATTTTAGCTGTTGGCGGAGTTACTTTAGCAGATATCCCTCAACTTTTAGAAACTGGCATTTATGGTATTGCAGCATCTTCAGGCATTAATCAGGCTGAAAATATGTACGAGGCATATTTAGACTTCTATAAGGCGATTGTTTAAATTGTTGACACATTAAATTTATGCTCTGCTCTTCCCATAAAAAACGGGAATCATAATGCTATAAAAGGTTTTTAGTATACAAATTAGGTTCATCTTAATTATAATCGCGTTAAGATGCCCAGTCAAGCTGAGCATGACGAATCGGAATAAAAATTACAAAATCAGGTCGTTTATGCCTATAAAAAAGCTTCTCAATAGAGGAGCTTATATTGATATACTTTTACCTACTGTGCTAGAAAGTTGTTAAAGCTATTATAGTTACAAGGCAATTATTTAAAAATATAAAACCAGCAAAGTTATTCCCTAGCTTTACTTTATGGTATATTTCATCAGTGGTTTAGGCGCCGACGAGAGGGTTTTTCAGTTTCTAGATTTATCTAAAATCGAATATCAATTTATTAGATGGAATGAGCCTAGAAAAAATGAAAGTTTATTTAATTATTGCGAAGAACTCACTAAGCAAATTGATAAACTAATGATGTAATTTTAATAGGCATTTCTTTTGGAGGAATTATCGCTCAAGAAATCTCCAAAATTATTGCTTGTAAAAAAGTAATTATCATATCAAGCGTTAAGTCTAAAAGTGAATTTAGCTGGCAACTTAGATTAGCAAGCAAATTACAAATTCATAAAATTGCGCCTCTTTGGTTTTTAACCTTAAGCAATAAACTTACGGCCGACTATTATTTTAGCTTAGAAAGTAAAGCGGAATCTATCTTACTTCATCAAATAATTAGAGATACAAATCCAAAGTTTTTGGTTTGGGCAATAGATCAAATTATGAATTGGGAGAACGAAGATTATCTAAGTAATCTGATCCATATTCATGGAACAGCCGATAAAATTTTTCCAATAAAAAATATTCGAAATGTAATAGAAATACCAACTGGCGGTCATTTTATGATTGTGAATAAAGCTTCTCAAATAGAACAGCTTATATTTGACTTATTAAAAAACCTTTAATATGGAAGCTCAACAAACAGATATTCTAACTTTAGATGATGTTAAAATATTGGTAAACAACTTCTATGGGAAAGTTAGAGATAATGAATTATTATCTCCTATTTTTAATGGAGTTATTCAAGACAATTGGCCAGCACATTTAGAAAAAATGTATAGTTTTTGGCAAACCATATTGTTAGATGTTCAAGCTTATAGCGGTAGCCCATTTTTAAAACATGCCAAGCTTCCTATAGCAAAAGAACATTTTGATACTTGGATTAACTTATTCAACGAAACTGTTGATGAGCATTTTACTGGTGAAAAAGCAAGTGAAGCAAAGTGGAGAGCAGTAAAAATGAGTGAGATGTTTCAATATAAATTGGATTATTATAAAAATAATCCTGCACAACCTTTAATTTAGCATTATAAAATTCAATACAAAATATATCCATTGGAAGAACAGTCCATTATTGTTGAGAAAAAAGATCCTTTTGCAGCCTTACGTTACCGAGAGTTTCGCTCTTATTTAGGAATGCGATTTTTCTTTACGTTTGCTTATCAAATGCAAGCTATTATTATTGGAGCTCACATTTATCATTTAACTAGAGACCCTCTTGCACTTGCTTTTATTGGACTTTCTGAAGCAATACCTGCAATTTCTATAGCTTTGTATGGTGGTTATTTAGCAGATAAACTAGAAAAAAAAGGCTTGCTGCTTAAAATTTTTTCGGCGGTTTTGCTAGCATCTATTGTAATGCTTTTGGCGACAAGTCATAAAATGAGCTCATACATTCCTACAAGTTATATTGTTCCAATTATGTACGGAATGATTTTCTGTGTTGGCTTAGCAAGAGGTCTATTTGGTCCAGCAACTTTTTCTTTAATGGCCTCTATTTTACCTAAAAAACTATATCCCAATGCCAGCACATGGAGTAGTTCATTCTGGCAATTGGCTTCTATTTTAGGTCCGGCAGCAGGTGGTTTAATTTACGCCAGCCTTGGCATATCCATATCCTACATCACGATTATTGCTTTCATTGTTTTGGCTATTGTTTGTATTTTGTTCTTAAAAACTCATCCTCCTACTTTCATCCCAAAAGAAAGCATTATTAAAAGCTTACAGGAAGGCATTCAATTTGTATTTAAAAGTAAAATGATGTTAGGTGCGATGAGCTTAGATTTATTCTCAGTGTTTTTTGGTGGTGCAGTTGCTTTGCTTCCCATATTTGCTTATGACATTTTACACGTAGGATCTGAAGGTTTAGGTTTCATGAGAGCTGCTGCTTCCTTGGGTTCTGTATTAACGATGTTAATTATGACCAGATTCTCTCCTATGAATAGGCCTTGGAGAAACTTATTAATTGCAGTAACAGGTTTTGCTGTGAGTATTATTTGTTATGGCTTATCAACTAGTTTTTATCTGACTTTATTCTTTTTATTTTGCGAAGGAGCATTTGATAGTGTGAGTGTGATTATTCGTTCTACTATTATGCAATTGCTTACACCAGACCAAATGCGAGGGAGAGTTTCAGCAGTAAACAGTATGTTTATTGGCTCATCAAATGAAATTGGTGCATTCGAATCTGGTTTAACCGCAAAATTAATGCGTACAGTGCCTGCTGTAGTTTTTGGAGGAAGTATGACTTTGGGAATCGCAGCAATTACTTATTTCAAAACAAAAAGCTTACTCCCATTAACTTTAAATGATATTAAACCTGCAGATAAAATAGAAGATCAGATTTAGACCACTGGCAAATTAGTTGAATTTTTAGGTTTCAAATAGTCTTTTCTGATTACCAAATAAATGATGCTGCCTAAAAAAGGAGCAAATAAAACCAGTGCTAAAAAAACAAATTTCATTAATCCCGTTTTAAACTCCGATCGCAAAATATCTACAATACAATAAACTATTAACAAAATCGGAATAGCCACAATGGCTAAAATTACGCCGACACCTATATTTAAAAAATCTAAAAGCATACTTGTAAAATAGATCTAGCCCGCAAAAAGTTTTAATTTTCTGAAAAGCAAAAACTCTTTTCCAATTAATGTCAGTCCGGCTTTCCATTATATCTGCTCGCTTGCTCACAGGATGTCATTTCAATCCGGTTTAAATAACATCAGCCTGTGTTACTATTAAAATATTAAATGCATAAAAAAAAGCATTGTCATTCCGACTTTGGGGGTATTTTTCAGCATAGTATTTAAATTAATAGATTCTTCGCTTCGCTCTGAATGACAAAAAATTCTTATTAGCTATCAATACGTTCCCCAACCTGCTGTCTCCACATGGCAAAATACAAGCCTTTTTCGGCTAATAAATCTGCGTGTTTACCCTGCTCAATAATATTTCCTTTTTCCAACACATAAATTTTATCTGCATGGCGAATAGTAGATAAACGGTGAGCAATTAATATGGTGATGTGGCTAGTTAAAACAGACACGTCACGTATAGTTGTCGTAATTTCTTCTTCTGTTAGCGAATCTAAAGATGAAGTTGCTTCATCAAAAACTAAAATATCTGGGTTACGCAATAATGCCCTAGCGATTGATAAACGCTGTTTTTCTCCACCAGAAACCTTTACCCCACCTTCTCCAATTACGGTATCTAAACCTTTATCAGCCCTTGCTAATAAATTATGGCAGGCAGCTTGATGAAGAACCCTCATTATTTGTTCATCGCTTGCATTTGGCTTTACAAACTGTAAATTTTCACGAATAGTACCTGAAAATAGCTGTGTATCTTGCGTTACAAAGCCAATTTTTTCACGCAACTGATCTAGATCAATTTGCTTGCCTGATATTTTGTTATAAAATACTTCACCTTCTACTGGTTGGTATAAACCTACCAATAGTTTAACCAAAGTAGTTTTACCTGAACCCGATGGACCAACAAAGGCTATCGTTTCTCCATTATTTACAGCAAAACTTACGCCGTTTAGCGCATTGTGTTTACCAGATAAATGCTTGAAACTCACATTTTCAAATGCCAAAGTTTCTACCTTTTCTATTTGAGCAGGATTTGCTGGTTTTACATCAATTGGTGTATTTAATATCTTTTTAAAATTGCCTAAAGAAACTTCGGCCTCACGCCAAGCTAAAATAACATTACCCAACTCTTGTAGCGGACCAAATAAGAAAAACGAGTAAAACAAGAAAGAAAAGTATTGTCCTGGGGTAATGGCTTTATCAAAAATTAACATCAATAATACTACAACCATTGTACTTCTAACCAAGTTTACGGTAGTTCCTTGCACAAAGCTCATACTTCGTACATACTTAACTTTCCTTAATTCAAGCCCTAAAATTTTATAGGTGGTTTTATTTAATCGGTCTATTTCTTGACTAGCTAAGCCTAAACTTTTAACTAGTTCTATATTTCTTAATGATTCTGTAGTAGATCCTGCCAAAGCAGTAGTTTCTGCAACGATAGATCTCTGTATTGTCTTTATTTTACGACTTAAAAACCAACTTAAAAAGCTAATGATTGGGATAGATGCTGCATAAATTAACGACACTTTATAACTCACGCTAAGTGAATAAACAATAACAAAAATTAGCCCGATTAAACTCACAAAAAGAATGCTAATGAAGGAGGTAATGAATTTTTCGCTGTCCGTTCTCACCTTTTGTAAAATCCCTAAAGTTTCCCCACTTCGTTGATCTTCAAATACTTGGTATGGTAATTCTAGAGAGTGTTTCAATCCATCGGCATACATTTTAGCACCAACTTTTTGTACAATAATATTGGTAAAATAATCTTGAAAGTTTTTAGCTATTCTAGAAACCATGGCCGCACCAACTGCTAAACCAACAAGGCCTAATACACCCCAAATGTATTCACTTCTACTTAATTCGTTATGTCTATTGATAAATCTATCTAAAATCTGACCTGTAAAATAGGGATCCATCAGAGAAAACCCTATGTTGAATGCCGCTAAAACTAAAGCTAACACCACAACCCACTTATATGCTTTTAAATATTGGAGCAGTAATTTCATTTTTTATTTTGTTTGGAAGGCAAAAATAAACAAAGGGAATGAAGCTTAGCAACATTCCCTTTTAAATTACATTTAGACGATATACAAATTAGATCGTCATGATATCTTTTTCTTTTACTTCTGCGTGTTTATCTACTTTAATAATATAAGCATCTGTTATTTTTTGAACTTCAGCTTCACCTGTTTTAATTTCATCATCAGAAACACCTTCCCCTTTTAACCTTTGAATTTTAGTGTTAGCATCTTTACGGATATTACGAACAGTAATACGGCCTCTTTCTGCTTCTTCTTTTACTTTTTTAACTAAATCTTTACGGCGTTCTTCTGTTAAAGGTGGTACAACCAAACGGATGATAATACCATCATTTTGAGGGTTGATACCAATATTTGCTTCCATAATGGCACGCTCAATTGGCACTAATAAAGCTTTTTCCCAAGGTTGGATAATCAAGGTACGAGCATCTGGTGTAGTGATGCCACCAACTTGAGATAAGGGAGTTGGATTGCCATAATAGTCAACCATAATTCCATCTAACATTCCAGCTGATGCCTTACCAGCTCTTATTTTGGTTAATTCAGCTTCACAATGGGCAATCGCTTTGTCCATGGCACCTTGTGCATCAACCAATTGTTTCTTTATGAGGTCATTCATGTTTTGTAGTGTTTATGCAAAAATATAAAAATTGCTCAAAATTAACCTTGAACTAGTGTTCCTATTTCTTCGCCATTTGCAATTTTCATAAAGTTGCCATTTTTATTCATATCGAACACAATAATAGGAACTTTGTTTTCTTCGCAAAGTGTAAAAGCTGTCATATCCATTACGTTTAATCCTTTTGCATAAACTTCTCTGAAAGTAATTTCTGAATATTTTGTTGCATTTGGATCTTTTTCTGGATCTGCTGTATAAATTCCATCAACACGAGTACCTTTTAGTACTGCATCTGCATTAATTTCAATTGCTCTTAATGCTGCTGCAGAATCCGTTGTGAAATATGGATTTCCAGTACCTGCTCCGAAAATAACAATACGGCCCTTTTCGAGGTGACGAACAGCTCTTCTGCGTACAAATGGTTCGCAAATTTGCTCCATTTTAATGGCCGACAATAAGCGAGTTTTCAAGCCAACTTTTTCAAGTGCATCTTGCAATGCCATACTGTTAATTACAGTAGCTAGCATACCCATGTAATCTGCTTGCGCTCTGTCCATTCCAGATTTTTCTGCGCTAAGTCCGCGAAAAATATTTCCACCACCAATTACAATCGCTATTTCTAGGCCTTTATCATGAACTGCTTTTATATCTTCTGCATATTGCCTTACACGCTCATTATCAATTCCATATTGCTTATCGCCCATTAACGACTCGCCACTTAGTTTCAGTAAAATCCGTTTATACTTCATGACCTCAAAAATAACCACATTTTTTTAATTAAACCTGATGCATAGCAAGAAAGTTTCATAATCGATTATATCTTTTTTTGTGATGAAGTTTTCTGCAGTTGCTATTTGGTACAATGTTCAATCTAAGAAAAATTAACTATGATTTAAAAACATGCTTCAAGTTTAATTCAGACGACAATAAAAGAAGGTCTGCATTATAACCAATTTCAATTTTACCCTTATTGTTTTGTTGACCCATCACTTTAGCGGGATATAAACTAGCCATTTTTATCGCTTCGGCTATCGGAATGTTGCAATAGTTTACACAATTCTGTACTGCTTGTACCATAGTAATATTTGAACCAGAAAGTGTACCATCCGGTGTGATAAATTTATCTCCTAATAATTGATGCTGGTAAGGCCCAATATTGCATGCAGTAACAGCATCCGTAATTAAAAACAAGCGATCTTGCATTAGTTTTTGGCTCATCTTTATGATTTCAAAATCTACATGACTACCATCGGCGATGATACTTGCCATTGCTGTTGGGTGATTAAATAAAGCTGTTGGTAAGTTTGGTTGTCTGTGATGGATTGATGGCATCGCATTAAACAAATGGGTAGTAGTAGTTATCCCTTTATTATAGGCTAGCGTTGCTTGCTCAAAAGTGGCATCGCTATGCCCCATTGAAAGTACTATGCCATTATTTAACAACAGCTGAATAACTTCATCATCTTGTAGCTCTGCAGCGATGGTCATCATTTTTATAACGCCATCTGCTTTTTCAAGCAATGATTGTACTTCTTCTAGAGTGGCTTTCTTAATAAATTCAGCAACGTGTGCACCTCTTCGTTTTGCATTTAAATAAGGGCCTTCTAAATGCAAACCCATAAAACCCTTGGCTTGAGAGCGGTAAGCCTTAGCAGCTTCAATTGCTTGATGAATAATTTCTGTAGCGTTAGTTGCTACACAAGCTAAAAAATTTGTAGTTCCTTTGCTAATCAAATCTTCGTCCATTTGAGCCAAAGTAGCTGCAGTTGGATAAGCAGAAAATAAATTACCACCGCTACCGTAAATTTGTAGCTCAATAAATCCGGGGACTAAATAATCTTGTTCTGCATCAATAACCTCACAACCATTTGGTATAGTTCCATCAGTAAAAGCAACTATCTTACCTTCGTTAATTAGAATGGTTTGGTTAGCAATTAATTCATTATCTCTAAAAAAACGACTATTGGTTATGGCAATCATAGGATGAAGTTATGTTGCAAATATAGAAGATTTAAACACATAGAAACATAGGGCACATAGGTAGGTCTTAAAACTTTGCAACTGCTAATAATTGCACTAGCTTCTGTTTTATAAACCCGATAGTAGTGAGCACTGTCCCGATTCTTCATCGGGTGAGTAAAACGGATAGCGGGACGAATGTTAAGATGGAAAAA
Source organism: Pedobacter polaris (assembly GCF_005116505.1). GTDB lineage: Bacteria > Bacteroidota > Bacteroidia > Sphingobacteriales > Sphingobacteriaceae > Pedobacter > Pedobacter polaris. The sequence continues at coordinate 983,894 of NZ_SWBR01000001.1, read as the reverse complement.
GATTTGGCTTTACCTTAAATAGATTTGCAAAGCAAGAAAGATTGCTTCGTTGCTACGCTTCCCTCGCAGTGACGAAATTCATTGAAACAAAAAAGCCCCGATAAATCGAGGCTTTTAATATTTAAAAAGGTCTTTATTAAGAACCTAATTGTACTCTTTTGAAAGCTGTTACTGTTAATCCTTTAGCAGTATTGTCTAAGAATTTACGAACATCTACTGAACCGTCTTTAACAAACTCTTGGTTTAATAAAGTGCTGTCTTTGTAGAATTTGTTCAATTTACCAGCAGCAATTTTTTCAACCATTTCTTCTGGTTTACCTTCTTGACGAATAACATCTTTAGCAATTTCGATTTCACGCTCGATAGTAGCAGGATCAACACCGTCTTTATCAACAGCAACTGGGTTCATTGCAGCAATTTGCATTGCAACATCTTTACCAGCTTCAGTAATATCTACACCATTTGCACCTTCAAATACCACCAAAACACCCATTTTACCATTAGAATGGATATAAGATACGATTTTCTCACCAGATACATTTGCGTAATCTTGAATAACGATTTTCTCTCCTATTTTACCAGTTAATTCAGTTATGGTTTCAGCAACTGTACGTCCATCTTCCAATGTAATCGCTGATAATTCTTCAGTAGAAGCAGGATTGTTAGCAACCGCTGCAGCTAAAACAGCCTGAGCTAGATTACGGAAATCTTCAACTTTAGAAACTGGTTCAGTTTCACAAGCTAAAGCAACTAATTTACCATTTGTGCCATCTGCTGAAACATTGATTGATACTAGACCTTCAGAAGTAGCATTACCAGAACGAGCGGCAGATACTTTCTGACCTTTTTTGCGCAATAAATCAACAGCAGCTTCGAAATCGCCATTGGCTTCTACTAATGCTTTTTTGCAATCCATCATACCGGCTCCGGTTTGTTGGCGTAATTTATTTACATCTGCGGCAGTAATTTGTACTGTAGACATTTTGTATGTTTTTTATTTTTTTATAAAATATTATGGGTTGAAGGTTACAAGGTTATGGGTAAACCCGCAACTCGTAACTCTCAACCCATAACTTAATTTAAGCTTCTGTAGAATCTTCTGTTGATGCTTGTGCGTCAGCAGTTTCTTTTTTAGTTGGTCTTTTCTCACCAGCAGCTCTAGGCTCTTTAGATTCTGGAGCATCGGCAGCAGTTTTAACAGCTACAGCTTCTTTTTCAGCTTCATCATCTTTTTCGCGTTTGCGCTCGTCTAAACCTTCTTCTATTGCTTTGATAATTACATCAGTAATCAATAAAATTGATTTAGTTGCATCATCATTCGCAGGAATTGGGAAATCGATGTTAGATGGATCAGAGTTAGTATCAACCATTGCAAAAGTAGGGATGTTTAATTTCATCGCCTCTGCTACAGCAATATGCTCTTTTTTAACGTCGATTAAGAAAATTGCAGCCGGTAAACGGTTTAAATCTGCAATACCACCCAATAAGCTTTCTAATTTGATACGTTCACGTTGAATCATCAAACGTTCTTTTTTAGAAAGGATTGAATATGTACCGTCTTTAGTCATTTTATCGATGGTAACCATCTTTTTAATTGACTTGCGTACTGTAGCAAAGTTGGTTAACATACCACCTAACCAACGTTCGGTTACGAAAGGCATGTTTACTTTTCTTGCTTGTTCAGCAACGATTTCTTTAGCTTGTTTCTTAGTAGCTACAAATAAGATCTTACGACCTGATTTTACGATTTGTTTAATCGCTGCTGCAGCTTCTTCAGTTTTAGTTAAAGTTTTGTTTAAATCTATAATGTGAATCCCATTGCGTTCCATAAAAATATATGGTGCCATTTTCGGATTCCATTTGCGGGTAAGGTGACCAAAGTGTACACCTGCATCCAATAAGTCTTGATATGTAGTTCTTGCCATTGTGTTTGTCTCCTTTAAGATTAACGTTTACTGAATTGGAATTTCTTACGTGCTTTTTTACGTCCTGGTTTCTTACGTTCAACCATACGCATATCACGGGTCATTAACCCTTTAGCACGTAATGCTGGTTTTTTCTCAGCATCTAATTCAACAATAGCCTTAGCGATTGCCAAGCGAACTGCTTCTGCTTGTCCTTTTACTCCACCACCATTAACATTTACGTTAACATCATATTTACCAATTAATTCAGATACTTCGAATGATTGGTTAACAATGTATTGTAGAGGTAATGTTGGGAAATATACTTTGTGATCTTTACCGTTAACGGTAATAGTGCCGTTGCCTTCTTTTAAATAGATACGGGCAACTGCAGTCTTTCTTCTTCCTGAAGTGTTTGTAACTGACATTTCTTTTCTCTTTTAATTAAAGTGTAATGGTTTTTGGTGATTGTGCCGAGTGCGGATGCTCCGAACCAGCGTAAACAAAAAGATTGGTGTACAATTTTTTGCCCAATTTTGTTTTTGGTAACATACCACGAACAGCCTTCTCAACTACGCGAGTAGGGTGTTTTGCCATTAATTCTTTAGGAGAAATAAATTTTTGACCACCTGGATAACCAGTATAAGAAACATATTGCTTATCGCTTAATTTGTTTCCTGTCAATTTTACCTTGTCTGCATTAATAACGATAACGTTATCACCGCAGTCTACGTTTGGGGTAAACTCTGGCTTGTGTTTTCCTCTAATAATCATTGCGATTTTAGAAGACAAGCGCCCCAAAATCTCTCCTTGTGCATCAACTACAACCCACTGTTTGTTAACAGTTTTGGCATTGGCAGAGACAGTTTTGTAACTTAACGTATTCACTTGCTTTTTATTTAATTTGTTAAAAAATATATTAATTCCCTGTTTTTTAGGGACTGCAAAGATAGGGAGAATACTTTAATTACCAAAGGGTTGGCAGAAAAAAAGTTGGGTATTGAGAGTTATGGGTTAAGAGGTTAGGTTGTTTAACTAGGAAAATGCTCAAAAACAATTAATTAAGGTGTTTTGAAAAGCAGGGTAGAGGCTTTTTTGAATGATAGTTCTGGCTTTACGCTAAATCTTTATTTTCAAGCTTTGACAACTTTCTTTCTATTGAGCTATTAAAGTTGTCAAAGCTAAAAAGAAAATAAAGGATATCGCTTCAATCCAGTTTAAATGGCAAGGATTGTGTAAGGAATGAGGGTTGCATGTAACAACACTTTATAATTATTTGAATAAAACATCCTCGATATAAAAGAGGACGCTTGCGGGTTTAAATAAGAAAAGAGCAATAAATATTTAACTTTTTATAGTTTTGACACTCCAATTTATAGCATACCATAGGTAGCGCAATCCAAAAATCACCGCCAGGCAAATTAAAAAGATGTTTAAAGTAGCCTTATTTATTTGGCGGGAGTTTAAAATAGTTTTACTTTCTTCCTTATGTATGAACCATATAGTATTAACTCCTTTTTGTAAGGAATTTATTTTTTGACTCAATGCGGTATCCGATTTTTCTAAACCTAAATCTTCTAAAGAGGGCAAATCGTTAATCTTCCCAGAACTTTGAAAGTTATCGACTGAAAATTGATTGAAGTTTTTAGTGGTAAGGCTGTTTTCAATCATAAAGTTATAGAGTTTCCTTTGTTTTTTAACGTCTGTATATTCTTCATAAAAACTCGCTTTATTTTTTGAAGTTAAACCGTTGTCTAATAGGAGTTCGTATATGGGGATTTGATCTGAAGGTAAAGATGATTGTTTTTTAGGGGGGCGTGGAAGATAGGTTCTTTCGCCTTCGATCACCGATCTATATTCTGGGTACTTTTCTAACATTTTCGTAGTTAACCCTTCGTCATCTACATCACCATATTCTGGATATTTAGCTTTCACTATTTTAGCAAACTTTATTCTGGATAATTGTTTGTTGATAGTGGAAATTTTTGAGTTTGATTTCATTGAAGATAATGTCTGACCACCAAATTCAGCATACGGATCATCAAAAGCAGAAAGATCAAACTCAGCGAGGTCTATTTTTTTAATCGGTATTCCGAATTCGTCTAATTGTACTTGAAATGTTTTTCTTAAACTATCCAACTCTGCCTGTTTAGTTTTTAATTGTTGGCTGAGCTCAACTGTATTTTTCTTTTTTATAAAATTATAACTATATATGCCGCCATAAGTAAGTATGACAGTAATTACGCATAAAAAGAAAAGCAAAAACTCTCTTGCAATTATTTTTTTCTTTTTTAAATCCATAAGCTAAATCTACAAATCATCAGGCTTAAAACCAATTCGTTTTCTGGGCTGGTTTTCCTTGTCAATTAGCTTATCCAAATAACTAAAAACAAGTTCAATATTCTTATCGTGATTTTGGAGGTGTTTTTTAATATCGGCAATTTCGAGTTTTAATTCGCTATGTTCATTTAGCAGTTTCCGCAACCTTGTAAAAATTCTTACAATTTGGATGTTTACTTGGATGGCTTGCTGGCTGTTTAAAACACTTGAGAGCATTAGTACGCCATGTTCTGTAAAAACAAAAGGTAGTTTTCTTCTGCCTCCACGACCATCTTTCTTTGAAACAGTTTTTGATATCACAAATTGTGATATCAAAAGCTCCCACTCAGCTTCATTTAGCTGGAACATAAAGTCTTCAGGAAATCTTTCTAAATTTCGTTTTATAGATTGATTTAAAACACGAGTCTCAACCCCATAAAGCTCTGCTAAATCACTATCAAGCATTACTTTTTGATTTCTTATCTCATAGATTTTGTTCACAACAATATCATCAGATATTATTGCAAGGAATTGTTTGTTGGTCATAGGTAAACCAAATATAACCTAATATTTACTTTTTTAGCGCACAAACTACGACTTCAGGTTTGTAAGAGTTATTCTACAAAAAAGCCCAAACAAGTGCTTGGGCTTTTTAAAAGTCTATTTAAACTATCTTTTCTTCAGCACAATAGACATGGTTTTAACTTCTTTACCACCTTCTTTAGTATCAAACATTTCCATGTGTTGGGTTTTATCATCAATAATCTTCAATGTCTCTCTCATCATAATATCCTTACCAGTGACCACATCAGTAGCTTTCCCTTTTAGGTTCATGGTCATTGTCTTATCATCAAAAGCTCCTTCCAAATACATCAACCCAGTTCCCATATTATCAATCCAAGTGCTGATATATACTTTTCTTGAATTATCATAGGCTAAGGTATTCATTCCTTCAAATGGCATTCCATCAACATCTCCTTTATAACTAGACTGTTGATATCTTCCACCTAAAATCATTTCGGTTTCACAAACTGCTTTATTTACACTGGTATCCCCACCCATATAAAAAGTAATTTCGGCATCCCATTTACCATCAGCTTTTGCTAACATTTTATGTACATCACCAGGTGTCATATAGGCAGCCCAAGCTTTATTCATTGCAGCTGTATCAATTGGCTTTTCAGCTACATTTACTTTTGAAGTGTCAGACGATGCATCTTTCTTTTCACTATTACATGCTGCAGCAAGCAGTGCTAAGCAACACAAAGACATCATTAATTTTTTCATGTTTTTAATTTTTAAGTTTTCCTAATTGTTTAAACAAAAATCACATCCTTTGCTCTTTTAAGCCTTTTACTAAATATACGGTAAATTGTAATACTACAGCTAAACAAAAAGTAAAGCTAAGAGATAGAAATATTCGGGTATCATTACTTACAAAGTTGTACTCAAATGAAGATATTAGGATATTTATAGCCCCATACATTATAAAACATACGTAATACAAACTCCATGAGCCTGTTAAATAATGCCATATTTTCCATTTGTATTTGTCAAGTTGATAACTTCTTAAACAAAGCCAGTTAAAAATTATAACCATAAATATTCCGGCCGTAGAATTTAATGTGCCATCTTTAAGGTATATCAATACATAAACAATGGCAAATATTAAATTAAAGTAAGAGAGTTTTTGAAGCATGTTGTTGTTTAATGGTTTAAAATGCAACTTATAATGAACAATTACGTTTTAATATTGTTAGGAATTTATAAAAAACTTAGATTATGACAAAGCAAACAAAAATTTTAGCAGGATTATTAGCTGGCGCTGCTTTAGGTGCCGTAGTTGCATTAGTTATTGCTTCTGATAAAGATGATGAATTAAAAGGAAAAGTAAGTGACTGGTTTTGTGACCTTTTAGATAGTTCAAAAGACAAAATTGGCTCAGTAGGTAGTTTGGTAAAAGATACTTTATCAAAAGTTAAAGCTTAGTTCCTTCATTAGTTATCTTTGAAGCATGGATGTATTCGGAAATGCTTTATTAGATTTTTATAATAATGGGGTGGCCGATACCTTGTGGCTCCATAATTCTTACGGTGAGCCTGAAGAAATGCCAATCGACATTTTTTTTAGAACTGAAGAAGAAATGCCACCCTTAGAACATACAGCGCTAAGCTTGTGTTATGGTAAAATATTAGATATTGGCGCTGGAGTAGGGAGCCATGCATTAGTATTGGAAGAATTTGGAATGAATATTACAGCAATAGATATTTCGACTAATGCTGTAAAAATCATGAAACAACGTGGTGTTAAAAAGGCTTTTGCACAAGACATTTTTTTGGTAGCAGAAAAATATGACACTCTTTTATTTTTAATGAATGGCATTGGTTTAACTGGTACATTGCAAGGCTGTATAGCTTTTTTAGAAAAAGCAAAAAACTTAATTAATCCTGGTGGACAACTGCTTTTTGATAGCTCAGACATTTCTTATCTGTACGAAGACTTAAAAGAACCCGAAAATCAATACTTTGGTGAAGTAAGTTTTTGTTACGAGTATCAAAAACAAAAAGGAAATTGGTTTAATTGGTTGTACTTGGACCAAGAAACACTCATCCGTATAGCCAAGCAAATTGGTTGGCATTGTGAAATTATTTTTGAAGACGGTGAAGATCAATATTTAGCAAGGTTAAAATTGATTAGCTAATTTGCAAATTCACTAATTTATCACATTAGCTTCTCTCTTCCCAAATACAGGCAATATTGATAATGGTTTGTCGGCTTTCTCCATATCCTGAACAGAAACCCATTCTTGTTTACCATGAAAGGCATGTTCTCCAGCAAAAATATTAGGGCATGGTAGTCCCATGAAAGACAAACGAGAACCATCTGTTCCTCCTCTTATGCTACGCTTTTTAGGTATTATTCCTGCTCTTTTTATAGCTTCAATGCCATTTTCAATAACCTGAGGGTATTTATCCAATACCTTTTTCATATTACGATATTGTTCTGTTATTTTAAATTCATATGTAGAGTTTGGGTAAGATTTCAGCACATCTTTAACTAAATTTTCTAATGTAGTTTCATGAGCCTTTAACAAATCGTCATCAAAATCTCTAATTATAAATTGCGCATCTGCTTGTTCTGCTTGCCCATGAAAACTTACCGGATGAATAAATCCTTCTTTCCCGCTGGTAGTTTCAGGTGTTAATTTATCTTTAGGCAAGGCCGACATAAGATCTCCCATTGCTTTGATTGCACTTTCCATTTTTCCTTTGGCAAAACCAGGGTGAGCGCTCACACCATGAATGATCAGCTTAACGCCATCCGCAGAAAAAGTTTCATCTTCAATGGAGCCTAATGTTTCCCCATCTACTGTATATGCGAAATCAGCACCCAATTTCTTGAGGTCTGCCTTATCTACTCCCCTCCCAATCTCTTCATCAGGTGTAAATAGAATTTTCACTTCCCCATGCTTAATATGGTTATTATGAGTTAAAAAAGCAGCTGCTTCCATAATCGCAGCTAAACCTGCTTTATTGTCTGCTCCTAAAAGTGTAGTGCCACTTGCAGTAATAATATCATTACCTATCTGGTCTTTTAAATCTGGATGATCGCCCAATTTTAAAATTATTGAGCGATCATCTGGCAGAACCAAATCTTCTCCTTGGTAATTTTCATGAACAATTGGTTTTACATCTTCTCCACTACAATCTGGTGAGGTATCCATATGAGAACAAAAGCAAATTACTGGAACTTTTTTATTTGTGTTTGCTAAAATGGTTGCATATACATAACCATAATTATCCATATGGGCATCTTCAATGTCGATTTCCTTTAATTCATCTACTAATACCTTCGCTAAATTCTTCTGCTTTAAAGTAGATGGGCAAGTTGTAGAGTCTGCATTAGACTGTGTATCTATTTTAGCATATTTGATAAATCGCTCTTGAAGTTTTTGTTGCTTATTTGTATAAGTAGTCATGATTTTTCAAAAATACTTAATAAATACAATAAAGATTATATTTTTGTAGCTAAGGCAATTGATACCAAAACTTTAAAACCATCTTACTATTTCTGTTTTACCAGAGTATTTAGTTAAGATTAATTCAATTTTGGTTCAGTTGATTCGAAACATTTTCTAAACATACCCTACAATTGAAAAGAATAACGCTTATACTCACAATCCTATTCACAAGCTTGGGGCTTTTCGCTCAAACTAATTTTTACAAAATTAGCATTGGCGGCGGGGCTGGCACAACACTTGCCTTTGCAGATTTGAATAAGAAAACATTGGCATTTGCTGGCTATGGTACCCTTGATTACTTTATAACGCACTATGTTAACATTGGCTTTGAGTTTCAAAAAGGTGAGCTCGCAGGTGGCGATATTACTTTTGACCCTAACAATAGGCAATTTATTAACTCTTATATTTCTGGCACAGGCAATATCAAGGTTCAACTTGGTGAATTTTTAACTCAATACCACCTCAATAATGTTATTTTGAACAACCTTAGAGGTTTATATGCGGGTGTTGGATTTGGTTATATTAAAAATAAAATATCTAATGTTAGATATTATGGGGAGAATTATTATCCGGGTGCAGATAAAAGCGTAGAAGGCATTGTACCAATTAATTTAGGCATCAATTTTTATTTCCCAGACAAATGGGACCATACTCGCTATGCCATAAACTTAAATCTTCAAAATACGATTGCTATAGGAGAAGGCTTAGATGGTTATGGATCATCTGGCGCAAAACACAATGACATGTACTCTTATTTTTCTGTAGGAGTTAGGTATCATTTTGGACCTTTCGGTTTAGATAAAAGAAGATAATTCTTAAATAAAAAAAGTAATTTAGGAGGCTTTAACCAGTTCATCATTTTATGAAAAGACTATTCCTTTTTTTGTTGCTTTTTATTTCTATTTCGACTTTTGCCCAGCAAACTCCTTATGAGCTGAGTAATAAACTGGCAACTACCACTTATGAAGAAGCCATAAAATTTTATGAAGGTTTAGCAAAGAAATATCCTCAACAAGCTAAACTACTCACTTATGGACTTACAGATTTTGGCAAACCTTTACATCTGTTGGTGTTATCAAAAAATAAAATCTTTGACCCTGTTGCGTTAAGAAAAAGTGATAAAAGAATTTTTTTAATCAATAATGGCATTCATCCAGGAGAGCCAGAAGGTATAGATGCAAGCATGATGTTTGCTAGAGACTTACTTAAAAATAATAAGCTATCAGATGATGTGATAATCTGCATTATACCTATTTATAATATTGATGGGAGTCATAACCGTAGTGGAACATCTCGTGCAAACCAAAATGGACCAGTTGCTTACGGCTTTAGAGGAAATAGTAAAAATTACGATTTAAATAGAGATTTTATCAAAACTGATTCGAAAAACTCCCAAGCGTTTCAGCAAATCTTTAATACCTGGCAACCAGAAATTTTTGTAGACACTCATACAAGTAATGGTGCAGATTACCAATACACAATGACACTTATCCCAACTCAAAAGGATAAGTTAAATCCGATTTTATCTAGGTACCTAACTAATACTCTTGTACCTGATTTGTATAGTAAAATGAAAACCAAGGGCTTTGAATTAATTCCTTATGTAAATTCTATTAATGAAACTCCAGATGCTGGGATTACAGGATATATAGAATCTCCTCGCTACTCTACAGGTTATGCTGCCTTGCATAATTCTATCGGTTTTATGCCAGAAACACATATGCTTAAAAGCTTTGATAAACGTGTAGAATCAACTTATAAATTATTAAATACCTATACGGAAGTAATTGTAAGGGATGCAAAATTAATTGGTCAGAACAAACGTAAAGCAGATGAATACACAGCAAGTCAAAAAGATTTTACATTAGACTGGAAATTAAATCGCACAGTTTACGATAGCATTGAGTTTAAAGGTTATGCTGCCAAATATAAGTCTAGCGGGGTAAGTGGTACAGATAGACTGTATTATGATAGAAATGAACCTTACACTAAAAAAATTAAATACTGGGACAAGTTTGAACCAAGTTTAATAGTTACCAAACCAATTGCCTACATCATTCCAAAAGCTTGGGATAAAGTGATTGCACTGCTGAAACTAAACAATGTTAAAATGCAACAATTGGCTAATGATGCGAAGTTGGATTTAGACATGTATTACATAGGCGAAATGAAAACCGGAACTCGGCCTTACGAAGGACATTATTTACATTCGGGCGTTAACTTAAATACAGTAAAACAAAAGGTACAATACTATGCCGGTGATTATGTAGTGTATGTAAATCAATCTAATAACCGCTATATTGTTGAGACTTTGGAGCCGCAAGCCATCGACTCATTTTTTAATTGGAATTTTTTCGATTCTATTTTAGGTCAGAAGGAAGGGTATTCTAGTTATGTTTTTGAGGACACGGCAACTGAGCTACTAAAGAAAAACCCAGAGCTTAAACAAAAATTAGAAGAAGAAAAACAGAAAAATCCTGATTTAGCAAAAAGCGGAAGAACACAATTAGACTTTGTTTACAAGAACTCTGACTATTACGAAAAAACTTACATGCGCTATCCAATTGGAAGACTGCAGCAGGACACCAAACTAAACTTGAAATAACATGATGCAATATTTAAATGACACCCCTGTCGCTTCCATTATATTTTTATTTACAATAATTACTAGTGTTTATGCTTTTAATGATGCCACACTATACGGCAAATTTATGATGCATCCGTATTCTATAGCTAATGGTAAAAAGTATTATACATTTATTACCAGCGGACTAATTCATGCAGATTGGATGCACCTATTCTTTAATATGTTCACCTTTGTTGCATTTGCATTTAAGTTAGAAACTTTAATTGGCCATTGGCAGTTTGCACTACTGTATTTCGTAAGTATGGTATTGGCAGATATTCCATCCGTTATAAAACACAAAGCAAATTTTCGTTACAATAGCTTGGGAGCTTCAGGAGCGATAAGTGCAGTTTTGTTTAGCTATATTTTATTTTATCCGTTAAGCAAGTTGATGATTTTTCCAATACCGTTTGGCATTTGGGCGATAGCTTTTGGAGCATTGTATTTGATATATTGCTATTTCATGTCTAAACAATCTCGAGACAATATTAACCATGATGCTCACTTTTTTGGTGCATTAGCAGGCTTAGTAATTACGCTTATTTTAACACCAGGAATTATCCCTCACTTTTTAAATCAACTAGGAATAGGCGGGTAACAAAGGCTCCTCAAAATAACTCATTGGAGCAGTTGGATCCTTAATAATTTCAAAGAGTGTATGGCCCCAAGGTTTCCAAAAATTTTCTAACACTTGACCGTAAGTTTTATTCGTCCACACATCAAAAAGCGCCTTATTTTGAGTTCCTTTTAAGGGCATGGCGTCTATGTAAATTACACCCTCAACTGGCATAATATTATATTCTGGTAAACGATTAAATAAATAAGCTGAATAGAAAAAACGAGCGGCAATTTCTTCAAACTGTTGCTCTGATACCGCTTTTTTTTCTATCGAATTTAATATCTCTTGATGGTATCTTTTGTTTGTTCCATTATCTTGTAAACAAGCAATAATGCCAAAATCTTTAAACTTTAAAGAGAAAGTTAAGGTATTAATTTCATCTCTAAAACTAAAAGCAGTCTCAGCTTTTTCTAGTGGAACAATTATGATAGACCAAGGTGTAAAATCTTCTAAAACTACATCACGATATATGCTTTGTAACATGGTATGCAGGTTGCCAAATTTATGCATTAAACCTTGCGACATATTCATTCCATCACCACTTAATTGTTGTAAGCGAATAGCACCTTGCATTTCGATATACAAAAAGCTATACATTAATTTACCAATCCAGTTAAATAAATCTAGTTCAGGCAAAGCTGAAACCCCTTCGAAACCTTTGCCAAAAGCTAAAGCAATTTTATCTTCTAGTGGCGAAATGAACTGATCGAACACGGTTGTATTACAAGGAACTACTAAGCTTTTATAAGTTCTAATTGTTTCATCTAGTAATTGGATCTGCTCATTGCCTGTTAAGTTTGCCATAGATAAAAGCCAGTCTGGCAAAACATTAACAGTTACCAAAGGCGAGGGAAAAGCATCGCCACTTAAAAAGCATTTATCGTTTTTGAAATCGAAGTTTTTGAAAGGTTTGTATAAAGCAGTATTCATTGCTGCAATATTAGCTAATAAATTAATAAGGTAAATCAATACCAGGTCAAAAGAGTGCTGGGGTTAAAAGTTGAAGGTTACGAGTTACAGGTTTAAGCGCCTTATCCCATACCTCGTAACCTTTAACCCGCAACTCTTATTAATATTTATTATAAAAATAACTAATCTCATCTACCAATTGCGCATAAATTGGTTTGGTAAACTCAACAAATAATGCTGCTGGTGCAGGAGGTAATAACTCTCTTCTTTTAGTCATCTGCAATTGTTGTTTACTCAAAGCTCTTTCATCTCCTTTATAGCTTGCCCAGCTATCTTGCCATAGATAAGTTCCTGGCAATCTTTGCTGGCGGATGATTTTATTAGTTTGATAGTCAAAAATTGTCATCGCTAGCAAACCAGATGAGGAAACTTGTTTATCAAAAACACTTAATGTAGCTCTAACGGTTCCGTACACTTTACCATTTGCCCTGCTATCGCTAATTAAAACGCTATCCTTTTTCAATTTCTCTACTCTTTCTTTCACATAAGTCTGTCCAACAATAAAATCATCAAAGCTCATTCTTAATACTTGATCTGGTGTAATTTTCTGAGCATTTGCTTGTTGCTCTGAGTAAAAAATCACAAACCTATTTGTTTGGTAACTTCTCATGAATTCGCTAACCTGATCTTGAAAATATTGATTACTCAATTGGTAATAGCTACTATTTACTTTTACAGGTTGCACTACAACTTTAACAACCGCAGCCCAATATGCATCATCCATTTTATTTTTCACGTCTTTATAAGTAGGATAGAAATATTGTGCTTTTTCGAAATTGTAATATGCACTTTTAGCGCTAACACGATTGTTTTCACTCATTTGATTTACGCCCAAAGTATAACGAACTTCGGCAGCTTTGTATTTACTATCTTCAACTTCGTTAATATATTTTTGAGGGTTTTTTACCAAAGTTAAAGCAACTGGTGAACTATTAACCTCATCACTCAGTTGGTTAATTTTTTGATAATGGCTTAAAATGGTCTCCCATCTTAACACATCAGAAGAAACTTTTGCTTCATCAATTTTACGCAAATGTTCTTTTAAAGCTAAATCATATGCCACAGGCAGCACATACATCGCTTCTGCATTTTTAGGTGCACTTTTTAATCGATCAACCGATTTAAAAACAGATTGGTCATAGTTTCCTTTTTGCAAAGCTTTTTTTCCGGTGGTACATCCAACAATTAGTATGGATAAATAAAGAAAATACCGTAATCTTGAAATAGTTTTCATGGTAATAGTGTTTAGCGTTAACAAATATACTGTCGGCACGAATACCTTTTATAAACAAGACGATATAGAATGAAAATAAGTTGCAAGGAATTTGAATTAGAATTAAAACATCCATTTTCAATTTCGAAATTTACAAGAACAAGCACGCCATTATTGCTCCTAAAGTTAAATTATGAAGGCTTTATTGGCTATGGAGAAGCCAGCATGGTTCCATACATGGGAGAAAGCCAGGCCAGTGCCACAGCTTTTTTGTCTAAAGTAGACTGGAATAGGTTTAAACATCCATTTGATTTTGCAGAGATTCATCATTATTTAGATGAAATTGAACTTGGAAATCCAGCTGTAAAAGCAGCTATTGATATTGCCTTAAATGATATCAATGGAAAAATTTCAAATCAGTCTTGCTCAACAATTTATGGTGCAGACAAAGCTAAAATGCCAATTACTTCTTATACTTTGGGTATTGACACACCAGAGGTGCTGAAAGAAAAAGTTGCTGATGCTAAAGGTTTCAAAGTCTTAAAAATAAAACTAGGTAGGGATAACGATAAAGAATTGATCCAAACTATTAGAAGCGTAAGCGATTTGCCTTTATATGTTGATGCAAACCAAGGTTGGAGTGATAAAAAGCAGGCCATTGACATGTGCTATTGGCTACATGACCAAGGGGTTTTGTTAATTGAACAACCTATGGATAAAAATAATTTAGAGGGAAATGCCTGGTTAACACAAAGAAGTCCAATACCTATTTTAGCCGATGAAGCTGTACAGCGTTTAGGTGACATGGATAACCTGAAAGGTGCATACCATGGCATTAACATTAAGTTGATGAAGAGCGCAGGAATGTATGAAGCTCATCAGATGATATTAAAAGCTAGAAGCTTTGGAATGAAAATCTTGATAGGCTGTATGAGTGAAACTTCTATTGCTACTTTAGCAGGTGCAGCATTAGCCCCTCTTTGCGATTGGGCAGATTTAGATGGACCTTGGCTAACAAAAAATAATCCATTTGATGCACCAGAAATGAAAGATGGGAGATACGTACTAAACGATTTACCAGGTTTGGGATTGACAGGAATTGATGAGAGGTTGTTTGGGTAGGTAAAAGGTTAATGGCTCATAGACTATGATCCATTGACCATCAACCAAACTACTTCTTCAAATCTTTTTTCAAACTCTTAATCAACTGGATTTTAACATAAATAAACGCCACAAAAGTTGCTGCAAAAAATGCAACAACTAAAGGGCTATTATTATTGTAAGACCACCCCATACCAATAATGGATAGGATAATGCCTAAATTAAAAAGTACGTTAAGAATTATCTTTTTACGCATTAGTAAACTGGCATATTAGGATCATAAGCTTCTTGCCAAGCTAAAATTCCACCTTTTAAATTATATAAATTATCAAAACCATGTAATTGCTCTAATTGCATAATTGCAGCAGCACTTCTTTTACCGCTACGACATTGCACAATTACAGGTTTATCTGTAGCAATTTTATCAGTTTCAATTAAAATACCTCCCAATGGGATATTTAATCCATCAAGATTAGAGGTTTCATATTCAAAAGTTTCTCTAACATCAATCAATTGAAAATCTTCTTTGTTATCTATTTTTTGTTTTAGTTCTTGTACCGAAATCTCTTTCATATGTTTATTTTTATGTTCCTTATGGTTATATGGAGCCTTTGAGAATTTAAATAATCACTTCATAAAATTAATGATTATTTAAATTCTGTTGGGTTCATGATTTTAATATTTTTTCAAATGTACAAAAATCAATAGTAAGGTCAAGTCTTAGAAAAGTCTTAAAAACAAAAATCCCAGTTCAAAAAATGACTGAGATTTTTAAATGCTATTAAGCGTTTAATTTCGCTATTATTTTGATTTATTACCTGTCATCGCTTTGTTGGTAGCGATTAAGTTCTGCGTCATTTTAGCATTGTAAGAAATTTCTTGTTTTAAAGCGACAAAGGCATTTTTAATGTAAGCCATAGATTTTAAAGCTTTCATCGCTTTCATTACACCTGCACTTTTAATTTCACCTGGCATGGTTAATAATTCTTTAGATGATTTAACCAAATCTATACCCATGGTTACAAACATTTTAGACAATGCAATCAATTGATCTGGTTGTATTGGAGTTACATTAGTAGCTGCAGCACCATCCATTGTTTGGCCAGTTACACTTGCATAAAATTGCGGGATTGAACCCCTAGTAGTTTTCATTTGATCTATTAGCTTGGCTGCCATACTTGTTAAAGCATCTAGCCCTGCAATACCCGTTTCCTTTGGAGCTTGTAATTTATCTACTTTAGCTAATTTTTCTAGAAATTCTTCAGATTTAGCCAAGGCAAGTAAAGTAGCTCGCTGTGCTTTTAATTCGTCTAACGACATTGTTTTCGAATCAGAAACCTCGGCAGGATTTTCTGTAACATTCTCTTCTTGAGCACTTGCAGTAAAGCCTAAAGATAGTGCCAACACTGCGATTAGTAATAGTTTTTTCATCTGTTTAATTTGTTTAAGTGATGAAGCTATCATGGCCTTAATTTTTGATTGAAAGAACATGATGTTTCATGGTAATTATTTTTCAATAAATATCAGAACATCAATAACTTACATCAATACCGTGCTTTTGGTATTTTTATATACCCAATGCTACGTAGCCTGTTTTTGGTACTTAAACCATAATCCTTTAATACAACATAGAATACCTATTTTAGTAATTGCGAATGTCTTCGTACTTTTTTAAGAAAATCTGTAACAACTTGCTTGTAAAAGCGTTTAATAATTAAATCTTGATTAATTACTGCTAATTATGAATGGCATCTCTCGCTTCTTTTGGTTTTGCTCTGGCGCCCACCTATCTACTTTAGAAAAACATCCTACCGAGCACAACAAATACCTGGGCATCGGTGCAACCATATTTTTTACTGGATTATTTGCAGCACTATCTGGTGGTTATGCGATGTATTTCGTTTTTAAAGGCGGAGATTTTGCTTGGTTATTCGCTTTATTTTTTGGTATTATTTGGGGCTTGGCTATTTTTAATATGGATAGATATATCGTATCCAGTATCAATAAAAATGCAACAACAAATAAACAGCTTTGGCAAGCTACACCACGGATTCTTTTAGCTATTATGATTGGAATGGTTATATCTAGGCCCCTAGAATTAAAGATTTTTGATAAAGAAATCAAGGAACGTTTAAATGTGAGTTATTTAAATGGCCAACGCTCTAAAATTGATACTTTAAATAAAGCTTTTGAGAAAAAATACACCATTGAGATAGGGAAATTAAATGATGCTAAAGCAGAGCGAGATTCATTAGCAGCGGCCATAAAGGCGGATAGACAAAAGTTGAATTTCGAAATTTTTGGAAATAAAACCAATGAAACTTCTGGTGTAATGGGCTATGGACCATATGCTAAAAGAAAAGAAACAGAACTAAAGCAACGCGAACAAAATTTAGACACGTTAACGAAAGATGTGCGACAAATGGAAAAATTTGTTGATAACAGAAAGCAGTTTGATGGCTTAATGACCGAAAAGTTATATACCACAAAACAATTAGATAGTTTAAGTAATATTGCAGGTTTTGCTGATAGAAACTGGGCTTTAGGGCAGTTAAGTTATAATGTTGATGGTACGAGAGACACAAATACTGCAATAGCGGTTACATTTATTGGACTGCTATTTATTTTCTTTGAATGTTTACCCGTCTTTGTAAAACTAATGAGTAGTCGTGGCCCCTATGATGAAGCTGTAGAAAACATTGAAATTACGCAGGTTCATTTATCTAACAAAGACAGAGAATATGAAGTTGAAGTTGCCGATGGAATTCATGAGACTAGGGTAGGCACAGAGATAGAAAAAAGAAAAGAACAAATTCGAAATAAAGCTAGAAAAGATCTGTTAGCTGATGATTAATTTATTCTTTTTCTAGTATTTATGATGCAACCTTTCTACGATTTAATCGTCTTTTAAGTAATAATTGTCACACAATTTCTATTTTTTAACGAATAGCGCTAACTTAAGGCAATATTTAATTTTATGAAGAAAATTATCCTCAGCTTAAGTTTAATCTTAACTTGTTTAGCTGTGAGTGCGCAGCAAAACGCTGTTTTTTATGAAGTAAGTTTCCCAAATGCCATTCATCATGAGGCTGAAATTACTATGGTTTTAAGAGAGGTACCTACTGGTCCGCTGAAGATTAGGATGAGCCGATCTTCTCCTGGCAGGTATGCAACGCATGAATTTGGTAAAAATGTTTATAATTTCAAAGCATTTGATGGAAATGGCAAGGCTTTAAAAATAACTCAACCGGCGGGTGATGAATATACAATTCCAATTCATGGCACAAACGTAAAAATTACCTACACCTTATTTGGCAACTGGATTGATGGAACTTATACAGGTTTTGATGAAACACATGCTCACATTAGCATGCCAGCAACTTTCGCCTATCCTATTGGCTGGGATAATCGCCCAAGAAAAGTAAAATTCAATTATGATGAAAAACAGAATTGGAAAGTTGCAACCCAATTAAAGTTAGAAGGAAATGGCATTTATACTGCGCCAAATCTGCAGTATTTTATGGATAGCCCAACAGAAATTGCTGCCTATAAAACTGCCAGTTGGGAAGTAAAAAACCCAGATGGGAAAATTCAAACTATTCATTTGGTTTCTCATTCAAATGACGAACAAACTACTGTAGACAACTATGCAACAATGTTAAAAAAAATGGTTGCAGAGCAAGGTGCAGTTTGGGGAGAATTTCCAAATTACGATTATGGAAATTATTATTTCTTGCATGATGTACTACCAGAGTATGCAGGAGATGGAATGGAGCACAGAAACTCTACTGTAATTGTGCAGCGAACTCCTAAAATTGCTGGATATGAATCTAATTTACTGGGCACATTTTCTCATGAATTTTTTCATGCCTGGAATGTAGAAAGATTAAGACCAAAAACATTAGAACCATTTAATTTTGAACATTCTAATGTAAGTGATGGTCTCTGGTTAGCGGAAGGTTTTACCCAATATTATGGAAGTTTATTATTAACAAGAGCAGGTTTTAAAACACAGGAAAATGCTGCTCAAACCTTTAACGGCATAGTAAATACTGTATTAAATTCGCCTGGCGCAAAGAACTTCTCCCCAATACAAGCTAGTCAATATGCTGTTTTTGCCGATGCGGGTGTGGCGATTGATCAAACTAATAAAAGCAATATTTTTACCTCATATTATATCTACGGCGCGTCAGTTGCTTTAGCATTAGATTTACGTTTAAGAGCAGAATTTAAGCTCACACTTGATGATTACATGAGAGCGTTATGGAAAGCGCATGGAAAACCAGAAATTCCATACACTATTCCAGATTTAGAAAAAGTATTAAGCCAGTTAACTAACAATCAGTCATTTGCCTCAGATTTCTTTAAAAACTATGTTTACGGAACAGCGAAAAATGATTATGCTAAATTATTGCTAAATGCTGGTTATGTTTTAAGAAAAGCTAGTCCTGGTGTGGCATACGCAGGTTTTGGAAGAATAAATTTTGAAAATGGCAAAGCAACATTAGGTGGTACAATGCAAGGCACACCTGCTTATAATGCCGGTTTAGATATCGATAATATCCTTTTAACAATGGATGGTGTTGAAGTAAAAGATCAAGCTGCGATTACTAAAGTTACTGAGGCACACAAGCCAGGAGATGTAATTACAATCACTTACAATTATCATGGCCAAGAAAAATCAACCAAACTTACTTTCACTGAAAACCCTGCATTAGAAATAATTTCTATAGAAAAAACAGGTGGAGTTTTAACTCCTGCAATGCAAAATTTTAGAGATAGCTGGCTAAACTCTCAAGTAAAATAAAAACCCATTCCCTAAAGGGGCATACTAAACAATATAAAAATGAAAAAAACAATTTACACCCTACTTGTACTTTTAGTAGCAAGCGTTGCAAATGCACAAGACATCAATAAAATTATCACAAAAGATTATGTAGACCACTTGATTAAAAGTTTAAGTAGCGATGAAATGCAAGGCAGAAGGACTTTTACGCCAGGTATTGATAAGGCTGCTACTTTTATTGAAAATGAGTTTAAACAAATTGGTTTAAAACCATTGGAAGGTGCCACAGGTTATCGTCAAACTTTTTATAAATATCAGCTTAAGCCTACTGTAACATCAGTAACAATTGATGGGCAAGCAATTGCTAATGACAACATTGCTATAATAGGCAATAATGCGAAGGAGTTAAGTTTTGATCAAACCAACAGTGACGGTTGGATTAAATTAGACCCTGAAAAAGATTTCATGAGCCAATACAGAACAATTAGCAGAAGTGGCAAAAAACAAGTGGTGCTGGTTGATGTGAAGTTCATAGATATTTTCAAACGCTTAAAAAGCCAAGGAGGAAGAACAGTTGATGAAAAAGACCTAACTGTAACAAAACAAAGTGCTTTAGTTTTTATTTTAGATAAAGATACTATTGCTAAAGAATTCAAGGTAGAACTGAAAAACGATGTCGTAAAAATGCCTTTATTCAATGTAGCAGGTATTATTCCGGGTAAATCGAAAGCAAAAGAATTGGTAGTTTTCTCTGGCCATTATGATCACAATGGAATTGTTGCTTCAAAAGATGGCGATAGCATTATGAATGGTGCAGATGATGATGCTTCTGGAACATCAGCAATGATTGCTTTGGCTAAATATTATAAAAAACTAAACAATAACGAACGTACCTTAATCTTTGTAGCTTTTACAGGTGAAGAAATGGGAATGTTTGGTTCTCGTTATTTCTCTCAGCAACTAAATCCGGATGAAGTAGTTGCCATGTTTAATATAGAAATGATCGGAAAAGATAGCAAGTTTGGCAAAAACACAGCATTTATCACTGGTTACGATAAATCAGATCTTGGAAAAATATTGCAAAAAAACTTAGAAGGAACTGAGTTTACTTTTCATCCAGACCCATATACTGCACAAAGTTTATTTTACAGAAGCGATAATGCAACATTAGCTGCTTTAGGAGTTCCGGCACATACCATTAGTACAGATCAGATTGATATAGATCCACACTATCATCAGGTTACTGACGAATACAAAACTTTAGATGTAGAGAACATTTTATCTACCATAAAAGCGATTGCTAAAAGTGCGGTAAGTATAGTTAAAGGAGTAGATACACCAAGTCGCATTCCTAAATTAACTGGAGCTCAATAATATCAAAAACCAAAAAACTTAAAAAATGAAGATCAATAAATTAAATCGGCTTTTTTTATTAGCAGGCCTATCAGTTTGCTTCACAAATGTAGCCAACGCTCAAAACAATGAAACTTTACTACTCCGTAGTCCAGCTATAAGCAGTAATAATTTAGCTTTTGTTTATGGTGGAGATATTTGGATCTCAGATCTAAATGGAAGCAACCCAAGAAGGTTAACGGTAAATCCAGCAGTAGAACAAGCACCGGTATTTTCTCCCAATGGGAAATTTATCGCATTTACAGGAAATTATGATGGAAACAATGATATCTATATAATTCCTGTAGAAGGTGGTGCACCTAAAAGGGTAACTTATCACCCGAATGGAGATTTGGTAAAAGGTTGGTTAAGCAATGATGAATTGTATTTTACTTCTACTCGAGAATACAATTATGCATTAACATCAAGAATGCATCGCATTAAGGTTGACGGAACTGATGAGAAACCATTACCAATGCCAGAAGCTGTACAAGGTTCTCCTTCTGCAGATCAGCGTTATTGGGCCTATACAAAAAACACAGATCCATCAGACCGTTCAAATGTAGCTTTTAAACGTTACAGAGGCGGAGGCATGCCAAATGTTTGGATTTTTGATACCAATACTAAAGAAATCGAAATCATTCCTGGAAGTAATTCAAACAATGTAAAACCGCAATGGATTGGCAATAAAGTTTATTTCCTATCAGATAAAGATTTAACACTAAACCTTTACAGTTATGATGTAAAATCAAAAAAGGTGGATAAGTTAACTTCCTTTAAAGACTTCGACATTAAATCTTTATTGGCTGGTAACGGAAAATTAGCTTTCGAGCAAGGGGGTAAAATTCACATTTTTGATCCTGCTATTAACAAAGAAAACACAGTTAGCATTAGTATTCAGGCAGATGCTCCATATAAACGTGTTAACTACAAAGATTTAGCTAATGATGTTCGCAACTTTGATATTTCTCCAAAAGGCGTAAGAGCTTTATTCGAAAGTCGTGGTGAAATTTTTACAGTGCCTAAAGAAAAAGGCGATGCTAGAAATATCTCTAATTCTCCTGGTAGCTATGAGAAATATCCAGCTTGGTCACCAGATGGAAAATACATTTCTTATTTATCTGATAAGAATGGAAAATATCAATTGGTCTTGCAAAATCAAGTAACCAAAGGTGAACCGGAATATATTGATTTGGGAAGCACCCACTTTTATTTCTCACCTACTTGGTCGCCAGATAGCAAGAAATTATTCTATAGTGATGCTCACTTGAACTTGTACTATATTGATATCAATACTAAAAAACCAATCTTGGTAAAACAAGACAACCTAGGTTCGCATACCAATAGAACATACAATCAACTGCAACCATCTTGGTCGTTAGATTCTAAATGGATTTCTTACGTTGCAACTTTACAAAGTGGTGTAAGTGCGATTTATATTTACAATTTAGAAAAAGCAACCCATGCTCAAGTTACTGATGGAATGAGCAATACTGCCAATCCATCATTTAGTAAAGATGGAAAATATTTGTTTTTTATGGCTAGTACAGACATTGGTTTAGCCGGTAGTGGTTTGCACATGTCTGCATATCAACGTCCAGTTAGTTTTAATGCTTATGCTTTAATTCTTGCTAAAAAAACACCTTCATTATACAAAACAGAAAGTGATGAAGAAACTGTAAAAGCTGAAGAGCCTGCAACTCCTAAAAAGGAAGAGCCTAAAAAAGACGATAAAAAACCTGCTGACAAAAAAGAGGCGGATGCAAAGCCTAAAGCTCCTGAAAACAAAGCTATTGTTATTGATTTAGATGATTTGAGCAATAGAATAATTGCTTTGCCACTATTAAATGGTTTGGCCGTTCTTGATGGTGCTGTTGAGGGGCAATTGCTATATCTTAAAAATGGAGAGATGAGTTCACTCGACTTAAACAAGATGGAAACAAAATCTTTAGTAACTGGAATTGGTGGTTTTGGGATTAGTGCCGATGGTAAAAGTATGATTTATACGTCTAAAGGTAGCTATTACATTGTTCCTGCAGCCCAGAAACCAGCAACTCCAGAAACAGGAAAAGTTAAACTAGATGGAATTAAGGTATTAGTAGATCCTGCAGCAGAGTGGAAACAAATGTTTAATGAAGTTTGGGAAATGGAGAAAGAATATTTTTATGTAGAAAACATGCATGGTGCAGATTGGCCAGCTGTGAAAGCGAAATATGAGAAATTCTTGCCTTACGTTAACCATCGTTCTGATTTAACTTATTTGTTTAATGAAATGATGGGGGAAATGGTAGTTGGACACAATTACATCAATCCTGGCGATGAGCCTACTGCAACTGCTATTGCTGTTGGAATGCTTGGTGCTGATTATGAAATTGAAAATGGCTATTACAAAATCAAAAAGATTTTAAATCGTTTAGATTGGAACCCAAGCTTTAAAGCACCTTTAGCAGAACCAGGTTTAAATATTAACGAAGGCGATTATATTGTTGCTGTAAATGGAATTCCTGTAACGTCAAAAACTTCAATTTATAGCTTGTTTGACTATACAGTTGGTAAACAAGTTGCCATTAAAGTTAATACGAAACCAAGCCTAGTTGGTGCAAGAGAAGTAGTTGTTCTTCCTATCTCTATTGGTTCTGAAATGGAATTGAGAAAAATGGAATGGGTAGAAAGAAACCGTAAAAAAGTAGATCAAATGAGTAATGGCCAAATAGCCTACGTTTATATGCCAAATACTGGTCAGGATGGTTTTACTTATTTCAACAGATATTACTTCTCTCAAATGGATAAAAAAGCGTTGTTAATGGATGAACGTAACAATGGCGGTGGTTCTGTAGCAGATTATGTAATTGATCTATTGAGCCGTGATTTAGTGAGCTATTGGGCAATTAGAGATGGTAAAAGTTTCACTACTCCTGGTAATGGAATTTTCGGCCCTAAAGCAATGTTGATTAATGAAAACGCTGGTTCAGGTGGTGACATGATGCCATATATGTTCAAAAATAAAGGTTTAGGAAAATTGGTTGGCCGCACCACAATGGGAATTTTGGTTGGTATTAGTGGTTATCCTAAATTATTAGATGGTGGAAGTATCACTTCTCCAAACTTTGGTATTTATGATACTAATGGAAAATGGATCATTGAAAATGAAGGTGTTGCACCAGATATTTTTGTGGAACAAACACCAAAAGACTTACTAGAAGGTAAAGATCCTCAGTTAGAAAGAACTGTAAAATTACTTCAAGAGGAAATGAAAACTTTTAAATATCCGAATGTTGTGAGACCTAAAGATCCGATTAGAGGACATTAATTCAGTTGGCTGTTGGCAATTGGCAGTACCTTGTATAAGCTAAAGCTCGGACCAGCACCTGTGCTTGTCATTCCCATGCAAATGGGAATCTTAAGCAATAGAAACTTAGCATCGCATTAAGATGCTAAGTCAAGCTGAGCATGACGAAGCGGTTAGAAGACACTGAGAACTACTAACTAAGTTCCAGTTCCATTACATAATCATCCATAACGAATCCGTTGCCAATATTTAAGGTAACGGATTCTTTTATTTTAAAGCCCGCTTTAAGGTAAAAATCTTTGGCTTTATTATTCTTGTTTACGTTTAGCTCTAATGATTTTCCACCGTTGCGCTTGGCTAAATTAACTACTTCATTCATTAATATTTTCCCCACACCTTTCCCATGCATTTCAGGTAACACATAAATTTTATGCAGTTTATAAATATCATTTACAGCATCAATAATAGAATAGCAAGCAAAACCTGCATCTTTATTCTCTTCAGATGCAATCAAGAATGCATAACCCTTTTCTAATTGCGACAACAATTCGCCTTGGTTATACATTAAATTGAGCATATATCTGATTTGTTCTTCACTAATGTATTCGCCATAAGTAGCTGGCCAAATACGCTCAGCTAAATCGCTTACAATTTGCATATCTTCTTCTTTGCCTTTTCTTAAAAGTATCATTTTAGTAATTTATAGTCGTTCGTTATTCCCATGAAAATGGGAATCTTAAAGCAATACACAAAACTAAATATCTTTTGCCGTATTACGATACCCAATCGAATTGGGCATGAATTACTTTCATACTAAGATATATCAATGCAATGGTTCACTCAAAAATAGATAGTCAGTTGTGAAGTTAAAGCTCACAAAGCCATCCTTCAAAACCACAAAATCTCCACTTTCTTCTTGCTTTAAATTGTTTGTTTCAAAGTAAGAGACAATGTCGATGCGAAAAATCGAACCTGCTGGTTTCCACACACTAAAATCATCTTTTATAGCGTAGCTTTTTTCTGTTTCTGTAAATAAAACAATATTAATTTCAGGCAAAAAGCCCACTAAATCATCAAATTTATTTTCTTTACTAATGATATTTACGGCTGGATATTTTTCAGCAATTAGGTACTTAACTACCGTTGGTAAACTATCTGTCTGGCTATAAATCCACTTTGTGTTTTCTTGTATAGCGATACTATCATCGTTACCAAAAGCCACATCAACCTTTAACCCTAAAGAAATTGCTTTCTCATATTCGTTTGCAGCTACAACTAAAGTTGGGCTCCATTCCAATAGCTGGCCTAAATATTCTTCGTCGAAATTACCGAGTTTATGAATGTATAAAGCTGGCTCTTGTTTTTCTCTTACAATGTGATGTGATGACATAAAGCGAAGATAAAAATTAAATGCGTTAGATTACATTTATGTTAGTCTGTGCATTTTTTAAATCCTTCGACAAGCTCAGGATGACAGCATTTGGCAGGAAATTATCTATTTGCTAAACTTAGAATTCTTAAAAGCATTGATTAAAATATCCTTATCAGTTTCATTATTATAATTGATATTTACACCAAAATCATATCCTTTAATTAATTGGTTATACATTATTTGGTTCATCAAAACTTCGCCGCTTGGACCATAAAGCTTAATGTTAAATGTATAGAAAGTATTACCGGCAATGATTGCTGTTCCTGATAAAGTATCTACCTTAATTTTTTGATTGGTATAGGTATCAAAAATCAACTTTTTAACCAATTGGTTATTGGCTATATATTCGCCATCTCTACTTAAATCATAAGGCTCTGCTGTTGCAGAAAGTGAATTAAACTGATTTTTCTGGAAGTTAACAAGGTGGATTAAATTAGTGTTGCTCACCTCACCCTCTGCAACTTTTCCTAAAGCTTCTTTTCCCTTTTTTTCATTGGCTTCTATCCTATTTTGGCTCAACGGTTTATAACCTTTCGGAATTTCAATTGTCCATCCAATTTCCTTACTGGTATAAGTTTCAAACTTTGGTTCATCTGTTTTAGGAGTTGAAGAATTGCAAGCCAATAAAACACTTGCAAAAATGAGGAGATATAAAAGATTTGATTTCATATATCGATGTGTAAATTGTAAAATTAAATAAAATATGTATTTTAGTATTGATGAGCAAAAGTAAATTCGAAATTAGCAAAGAAAGTGGCCCACATCTTAGATTGGCAAGCCTAGCGGGCAATTGGGATGGCAGTACACGTACTTGGTTTGAGGCTGGTGTATTGGCTGATGAGTCACCCATGCGTGGAAAAGTAAGCGTGATAATGGACGGCAGATTTATTAACTATGAATATACAGGTACCCTAAATGATAAACCCTATGAAGGCAGTATGATTTGGGCTTACGATTTAGGAAACGAGAAATGCCAATGCAGTTGGGTTGACAGTTTCCACATGGGAACAGCAATTATGCATAGTGAGGGGAACGAAACAGGAAATGGCTTTGCAGTTACTGGACAATATGGTTGGATTGGTATAGGCGAACCTTGGAGTTGGAGAACTGAGCTAGAAATTATCAACCCAGATCAGTTTATCATTAGGGCCTACAATATTTCGCCAGAAGGTGAAGAAGCAAAAGCTACAGAAACAATCTATCACAGGATAAAATTATAATTATTTGTCATTACTATTGGTTTGTCAAGCCAACAACTCAAAATCTCCGATAGCTTTTTCCATTCCATTTACCATAATTGCTAATTTATGGTGACCTGGGTAAAATTTTCTAGTGGTAATTAATTTAAAACTTTGTCTACGTTTTACTTTAACTTCTGCTCCTGCAGGATAAGCTCTCTCACTAATTTTAAAAACCTTTCCTGCTAAACCTCCATTGTTTTTGAGGTAGTAAAGTGTATACTCTAGCCTAATGTAACGTTCTATTTTATCTTGATTTTTGATAACGAAAGAAAACTCAACCACACCTCCAATATTAATTTTTGGAGTTTCAATATTAAAATCAATAACTGATAAATGATTTGCATCTAACCCATAAAAACTTAATATTTCTGGATGTCCACTTTTTAATAAACTTCTACAAGCATGTTTAATAATTGCATCAGTTTCCTTACCTAGTCCTTTCCAGTTTTTAGCAATTTCGATAACAACTGCTGGATTATCTTTTGTGATATCATTTAAATTATTGGCAACACTCCTCCGTACATATTCTGATGGGTCATTCTTCAGGTTTTCTAAGATTGGAAGTATTAAAGTTGGGTCTTTTTTGAGTGTTGGGATTGCTGCTCCCCAAGGTAATCGAGGCCTACTACCCTCACTAGCAAATCTACGTACATGATGATTTTCATGAGTTGACATTCTTAACATTTCTCCCATCATTTGATCACCATATTTAATCAAAAATGGTCTAACAGCAAATTCAGCACTGATAAATTGTGTTAAAAATTCTAGTGCTTCAACCGAGTTTGTATAATCATCTAATCCGTAAGTTGCGATGTAATCTGGTAAAAACATAAATACCAAGCCTTGGTCTCCAAATCCATCTGCTCTTAATTGACCTACAATTGGTTCTATTAATTTTGCACTTTCTGCAAAATTATTTGGCATAAAACTATGAAGTACCTTAGTAGTATGCTGTACTCTTTCTTTCCATTCCATCATTAAAAAAGCATCCGATAAAATTGCATTCATAAACTTTTTAGAGTGGAAATTTGGCAACGCTTTTTCTAAACTTGCAGCTAATTTTTCGTAAAATGCTTTATTGTAAATGTCTTTGATTAATCCCATAATTCTTCGAATTTAATCAAAGACAAGAAAGAATTGGAACTAAGATTTCAACAAAATAGATGTAAATAAATTTTACTACATAGACTCAAACACCTTGTATCTATGTACTTAAAAAGCTTGGGCATTTAATCATCAAATTTTTAATACAATGTCCTTCTTACAATTTTTTAACTCAAGCCTTCGCTATCGTAAGTAATTCGCTTATAGCAAAATACCTAAAACTAGGTATTTTTTCTTGCTTCTAATATGCTGACATTTAGAGAATTAAAATTAACCAAACAAAAAACAAACTAAATTAAATACTAAACGACGCAAGCAAAAAACTAACTAACCCATGATAAGTATGGGCAGTTTTTAATTTTCCTAACTCGTTATTTTCTGGCTCTCAAAACCAAACAAACAATAATTTTATGAAAAAAGTACAACCTTTAATTGTCCTACTTGGGCTACTTTTTGGTTACATGGCTGTAAATGCCCAAACTGTAACAGGCGAAAAAGATTTGAAATACCGCCGAAATTCTCTGCACCTTATTATACTTGAATCTGAAGAGTTTCCACGAAAGGAAACGGTAATGAAAGCATATGGTGATGCTCCTTTTCCAGAAAAATACAATAATCATTCTATAGGGTTTAATTCTTTCGACCCTAAGCAATATACTGTAGGTGATGCCGAAAAAAAAACAGATGGTGCCAAAAAAGGTCTACTCAATAACATGGGTGGGGCAGCACTTTCTGGAGCTACCTCAGCACTCTCTGACAATGATGGCTCTGACATGCCACTTGTTATTGATAAATTTATTAAAGACAAAAAAGTAGCTAATCAATTAATAGCCAAATGGTTTAATCGCCAAGCAGATGGCTCATTTGATATGAAACTTGTTGGAGAAAGAGGTTCATACAACGCCAGTGAGATGGAGGCAAATATTGCAAAAGGATCTGCAAGAGGAACTGCCTCTTTAGCAGATGCAGGTGAAGAATTGATTAAAAACACCTTCGTAGTTTTTACAAAATTGAAATTTGTAAGCAATGAACCCGTTGCCGCAGCAATTAGATTAGTTGCTAAGACACAAACCGCCAAGTTGCCATTTTTTGCACAAACAATTGCAAATAAAGCAGCAGATGCAGTTTACAACAAAACCAAAGAAGGTTATTCTGTTTGGACAACTTCTTATTTATATCGACTTAAATGGAACGACACAACTTCGGCCATTTTTTATGATAAATATTGGATGGATAAAACAAGTAAAGATTTAAAAAAGAAGGATGCATTTATGAATTCTAATGAATTTGAAATGGAGTTTGTTGGCAGTGAAAAATCAAGCACACTTGTTACATTTTCTTTAAAATCTAAAAGAACAGAAGATGAAACAGTAGCGTTGGCAACAGTTAGAAATGTAGAAAATGTTTTTGCCAAACTTCAAAAATCGTATGATGTTTTTAAACCAAAAACCCCACTCTTTTCTGGAGAACCAATAACTGCAAAAATTGGCATGAAAGAGGGTTTAGAGGGTGGTGAAAAATTTGAAGTTTTGGAACAAACTGTGGATCCTAAAACGGGATTAACAGCATACCTTAAGAAAGGAACCATTACTGTTGATAAAAATTCTATTTGGGATAATCGATACAATGCGGGAACTGCTGAAGATGAAGAAAATAAAAAAGACAAGGACAAAGTTGCATTAGATAGAACCACATTTAAAGGTGGGAAAAATTACTTTGCAGGCATGTTAATCAGACAAATAAAGTAAAAACCATGAAAAAAACCATATTAAGTTCGCTCTTATTATTTCTATTTATTGCAGGGCTTTCTATTAAATCTAATGCTCAAGCACACGCCAAGAAAAAAGCAGATGAACAGACAGAAGCTTGGAGATACGAAATTGAAGTAGCTGGAACTGGTGTACAGGGCTCCTATTTAGTTAAAGTATGGTCTTATTCTAAAAGACCAGCAGTAGCGATAGAACAAGCAAAGAAAAATGCTGTTCACGGTGTTATTTTTAAAGGATTTCCTGGTAAAACAGGAGTAGCTGGCAAGCCACCTTTAACTACTAACGTAAATGTAGAGGAAGAAAAGAAAGAGTTCTTTACAGATTTTTTTGCTGACGGTGGAAAGTACATGAAGTTTGTCTCTTTAACAACAGACGGATCTATAGCCGCAGAAGACAGAATGAAAGTGGGTAAAGAATACAAAATTGGAGTTTTAGTTTCTGTTAATGTAGCCTTGTTAAGGAAAGATTTAGAAGAAGCTGGAATCCTGAAATCTCTTAACGCTGGTTTTTAATATTAAATGATGAAAAATAACTTTTTAAGCTTAGCTGTTCTTGCCACATTGTTAGCTTCTACAAGCTGCTCAACTCCAAAAAAAGTTGCAGGCAATTACTACAACCACAAAACAGAGTGCCTAAGTGTAGAATTGGATGGAACTCAAATTGTAAATGCTTGGTCTAATACAGCCGAATCTATTACCGTAATAGAACAGGCTAAAAGGAATGCGATAAACGATGTTTTATTTGTAGGTCTATTAGAAGGTAAAAACAATTGTAACGTACAACCTATTCTTGCAGCCGCAAATATAAAATCTAATAATGAGGCTTACTTTAATAAGTTTTTCGCTGCAGGTGGGCCATATATAAACTATGTTTCGGTTAAAGATGATAAGGTAGAAATGGCTTTTTGGAATGAAAAAGATCCAGAGATTATTAAAAAAATAATCAACAAAGGGTTTATTCTTAGACTTAACAGACCTGCTCTTAAAGAAAAAATGATTGCCGATGGCATTCTTAAATAATATCAAGACATATGAAAATAAAAATCATAAAAATAATGCTTGTGTCTTTAATGATCATGAGCTATGCTACACCTGGATTTTCACAGGCAAAAAAACCAACAATAATGGTAGTGCCAAGTGATGTTTGGTGCAACCAAAATGGTTATATGAAAGCATTTAACAATCAAGGAACGATAGAAAAAGTTCCAGATTATAAAAGGGCTTTTCAAGAAAATAGCGATCTGTTAGCAATGATTAGTAAAATTAATGGATTAATGGCCGATAGAGGTTTCCCCTTAAAAAATATGGAATCGGTAGTTAAAACTTTAGAATCAGAAAGTGCTGAAAATGCTATGCTTTCATCAAAAAATGGAGGCGGTATTACAGAAAGCCCGATTGATAAGTTAAAGAAGACCGCGAAAGCAGATATCATTATGCAACTCACTTTTGAAGTGCTTAAAGTTGGACCTAAAAAATCAGTCCGCTTTACACTACAAGGTATTGATGCCTACACTGACAAAGAAATCGCAACTGCACAAGGAACCGGAAATCAATCGTTTTCTGCAGATGTAGCCGTTTTATTGGAAGAAGCCATTATAGATAAAATAGACAATTTTAATATTGGATTGCAGCGTCACTTTGATGATTTATTTGCAAACGGAAGAGAAATTATTGTGAGAGTTAAAAAATTCGATACCTGGGCAGGCGATTTAGAAAAAGAATATAACGGGGAAGAATTGGGAACATTAATTGAAAACTGGATGAAAGCAAATACCGTTAAAGGAAGATTCAGCACAAGCGAATCAACAGAGAACATGTTGCTTTTCGAACAAGTACGCATTCCACTTTATGATTCTTCTGGTAATGCTATTGATGCTAGAGGCTTTGCGAGAAACCTGCAAAAATTCTTAAGTGCAGCACCTTTTTCAATTGTAAATAAATTGATGACAAAAGGCCTTGGTCAAGCAGTAATTGTTTTAGGAGATAAATAACTAAACGAAAAAACATGAAAAAATTATTATATTTCTTACTTGCCTTTTCGCCTTTATTTGGTGCTTTTGCTCAAAATAGCCAAGGTAAGGTTGACGATTTTGGAAGAATTACCTTAGCAGCTTATGTTCCAGATCAAATTGATGAAATGCCTGCTGCAGCAAAAAGTATTCTATCTAATAAATTAAGCCAAGTTGTTACGGAAGGCGGAATGGGCGGAAGCGCTATGAATGAACGTTTTATTATTACGGCAAACGTTAACGTAATGTCTAAAAATATAACCGCAACAGCACCCACAATGCACGCTTTATCTTTAGACATTACCCTTTACATTGGTGATGGTATTGATGGAACAAAATTCGCAAGTACATCTTTAAGCATCAAAGGTGTGGGTGAAAATGAAACAAAAGCCTATATTTCTGCTTTAAAAGGCATTAACTCAAACAATAATGCCATTAAATCTTTTTTGGAATCTGGAAAGACTAAAATTTTAAAATATTACAACACCAAATGTGATTTCATTATTAGTGATGCACAAGGTTTGGCTAGCCAAGGTAGATATGAGGAGGCCTTTTATAAATTATCGGGCATCCCAGAAATTAGCAAAGATTGCTATAATAGAGCTAGGTCAATAATTATCCCTATTTACAAAAAACATAGAGATAAAATTTGCCAAACTAAACTGATGGAAGCAAAAACAATTTGGGCCGCAAGTCAGAATTATGAAGGCGCTGTTGCGGCAGGAGATATTTTAAGCCAGATAGATCCTACTTCATCTTGTTATGGAGAAGTGAAAACATTTGTTGGGCAAATTGCCAAGGGTGTTAAAGAAAAAGACAATAAAGAATGGAAATTTATATTTAATCAACAGCAATTGGATGCGGATGTGCTAAAATCTGCCTACAGTTTAGGTATGGCTTATGCCAACCGTCAACCACAAGCGGTAGTCTATAACGTTAAAGGCTGGTGGTAAATTAATCTTTCTTGCTCAAAGGAAAAAGAGTGACCACATAGATACATAGCAGTTTTTGTCATTCTGAGGAACGAAGAATCTAATGGATAAATTCATGGTATAGATTCTTCGCAGGCTCAGAATGACAAATTTTATTTAAACCCCACTATTCACAAAGAACCCACCATCTACATTGATCACTGTTCCAGTTACAAAAGCAGAAGCATCACTTAACAACCACTGTAATGCGCCTATTAATTCATCGGTATCTCCGAAACGTTTAAATGGAGTTTGCTTAATTACTAAATTACCACGTTCAGTGTAAGAACCATCTGTATTGGTTAGTAAAGCCCTGTTTTGTTCGGTTAAAAAGAAACCCGGAGCAATTGCGTTCATCCTTACCTTATCCCCAAAACGATTGGCCAATTCTACGGCAAACCATTGCGTGTAACAGTCTATTGCGGCTTTACCCATGCTGTAACCCAAAACCCTGGTTATTACTCTTTTTGAGCTCATAGAAGAAATATTTACGATGCTTCCTGTTCCCGCTTCTAACATCGCTTTACCAAAAATCTGTGTTGGGATTAATGTTCCCCAAAGATTTAATTCCATTGCTTTACGCATCCCATTTACATTCATTCCGAAAATGTCATCGTCTTTCATAATGATGGCTTCTGGAATATTTCCACCAGCAGCATTAACTAAACCATCTATTCTCCCAAATGCAGCTAAAATTTTATCTCTGGCGGCTTCTAAGGCTTTTTCATCCAGTACATCTGCAATTAATGCAATTGCATTACCCCCATTTTTTATTACTTCATCAGCTCTTTCATTGGCAACTTTTTCATTTCTTCCTAAAACCCCAACTATTCCGCCAGCTTCAGTGATACCTTTTATAAATGATTTTCCTATTATTCCTGTTCCACCTGTTACAACGATTACTTTTCCTTCTAAAGAGAATTTATTATCCATTATTATATTTTTTGGCTATTACTTAAGTCTAATTTCGAAGGTAGTAAATCTATTGCTCATAAGGGAGTTTTCAAGTTTCAGTTCTAAAGATGATGCGTTGAAGAGTATATTGATTTTTTTAATTTCTATTCCCACTTTTTGCCTGTCGAGCTGCATCTGATTTAGCGTTAAAGCGATAAGTGAAACTCAACCGATACCTCGCAGCGTTGAAGTTAGTAACTTGATACAGTTCATAATTCTCTCCTTTTGTAGTTCTTCTGGTTTGTCTGGAATTTAAGATATTTGTGCCATCTAAAACTAGTGTAGCTCTATCGTTTAGTAAATTTTTGCTAGCCCCTATATCAACAAAACTGATGGCTTTTGTTGTGCTTTGTGCATTTTGTTGTGCACCAGTTAAGTTATATCTGGTTTGGAAGCTGAATTGTTTCGGAAACTTAAGCTGCATGCTTATTCTTGACGTTAAAGTATGGCCAGAGAAATCTAAATTTTTGTTTTGATAGGTTCCTCTTTGTTTAAAATCATACACATTTAATTCTCCATTTAACTGTATCCATTTTTTAGGATTAAACAAAACCGAAAGTTCAAATCCTTTCCTTATTTCCTCATCTATATTAACTGGTGAAGTAATAAAAATACCACTTGCATTTCTATAAGTAAAATCCTGAATGTAGTTTTTTGTTTTTTGATAATAAATTGATGGATTAAATGTCAGTGTTTTCCAGTTTTGTAAAAAGCCTAGTTCTAGTACATCTGCATAAGATGGATTTAAGTCTGGATTGCCGACAAATTGTGAGTTGAGATCTGTAACTTCATTAAAGGGATATAACAGAAATAAGGACGGTCTATTGATCCGTTTGCTATAATTCCATTGCAATGTGGCAGTTGGTGCAAGTTGATAACTTAGGTTGATAGATGGGAATAACCTACCATATTCTTTTTGGTTATAGTAGGTTTTTGTCTTGTCCTCAATTTCAATTTTGGTTAATTCGGTACGCAAGCCTAGCATAAAGGATAGCTTTTTAAAATTATGGCTAACCTGTAAATACCCACTTCCAATCTTCTCATTGTAATCTAAATTGTTATCAATACCCTCGTAAACTTGCCAGTTATTGCCAACTTGTTGTTCAGCTAAATAATCACTTGTAACCAATCTGTTTTCTGCTTTTATGCCCATTTCAAAAGTTGTTTTATTTACTGGAATTACAAAGTCCGTTTGCAAAAGAAAATCTTTGCTAGAGCCTTCTGAACTTGTTCGAATGGTTTGATAGGTTTGGGATGTAGGGAACATTTTTTCAGTAGCTAAATTCCAATCTTTATCGCTATTCCAAAAATCATAGAGCATATCAATGGTCCATTTTTTTCCTATAGTTTTGAAACTTTTGGTATAATTAAATTCAATCTGATTATAATCTCTAATCTCACTTGAGGTTCCGTTTCGTAATAAAACACTATCTATTTTATAGTCTGATGCGCTGTAATCATACCCCAATTTAATTTTATCGCTATCATGTGTAGCATTCTTAAAAAAAGCAGCAGTAATTGTATTTTGTGCGTTCAAGTAAAAATCTGCACCTAAATACATGTTCTTTCCATCATCATGCCTATTTTCATTTTGTATATTAGTTAGGTAAGTACTGGTGTTTGGCAATGCACTAACCTGGTTAGTTTTGTATAAGCCAACGTAATCAGAGTTTCTGTATCCAAAAGTGGAGAATAGATTGATCTTATCAGATTTATAATTAACACTAGGCAAAATTCTTGCATCGTTTGGCAAACCAGCAATTAACTTAACCTGCCCGTTAAAACCTACCTTTTTATTTTTCTTTAACACTACATTAATAATTCCAGCTGAGCCCGCAGCATCATATCTTGATGATGGATTGGTAATGATTTCTATTTTTTCTATCTGATCTGCAGGAATTTGATCTAACATGTTTCCTTGAACAAGCCCTGTCCTACGGCCATTAATCAATACATTTACATTGCTATTTCCTCTCAAGCTAATTCCTCCGGTGGGGCTAACTGAAACGGATGGTACACCATTTAACAAATCATTTACAGAACCATTCTGTGATAAAACATCTTTACCAACAATAAATGTTTTCTTATCTAGCTTTAAACTTACTGTAGGTTGTTGTCCTTGTATGGCTACTTCTTTCAACAAAGTTGCATCTTGTACCAAAAAAGAAATGCCTAAATCTAGCTTAGCTTCTTTAACAATTGTAATCGCTTTTGAAAGCGGTTTATAACCCATAAATTGAATCTCTAGTGTATAATTCCCGCTAGGAATACTATCTAAACTAAACTCCCCTTTGTCTCCACTCATCCCACCAGCAATGATTTTTTTAGTTTCGTTTTTTAGGGAAATGGTTGCATAAACTACAGGTTGTTTTGTGGTTTCATCTAGTAATTTACCATGAATTATGGTAGTGCCTTTTGTAGATAAATTTTGTGCACCAACATGGATAAATAGGACACATAACAATAGTATTAAGATAGTTTGTTTCATAATTGGTATTTAAAATATGATGCAAGGATAGCTTAGAGAAATTAGGAATATGCAAAAAAACATGCCAACTGCTCTACAAACTTTTGAACGACACCTAAGTGTTTCAAATTCATGTTACCTTTACCAAATGCAGCGCTTAATTTTAGTATTCTTCTTGTTGATCTTGCTTCAATCTTGCAAAAATGGGGTCGACTTTGAAGAAACAGAACCGGCTTTTAAAACAGGGGATAGCTTAATTTGGGCTAGTAAAAATTACAGCAGTACCCATTGGCGAACAGAAAGAGGGAATACCAAACAAGCAATTTTTTGGATCAGGTTTAATCCCGTCATCCATAAAATAGAAAACCCTAAAGAACATATTGGTTTAGGAGTTTATGCTTTTGGCGCTTTTGAAGTTTATTGGGATGGTGTAAAAATAGGTGCAAACGGGCAGCCCGGCCTAACCACCAAAAGTGAAATTCCCGGTACGCACAATAGCATTTTCCTAATTCCAGATTCTTTGTCAAAACCTGGCAAGCATGTTCTGGCCCTGAGGGCTACACAGCAATATAAAAGTGATGAACAGCGGGCTGCTGGTTATAAAATTGATCATTACGATCAGCTATTAGAAATGCCTTTGATCATGACATCTTTCATGAATTTAATGGCTGGTGCATTTTTAGTAGTTTCACTTTATTATTTTTTTCTATTCGCCAACAGCAATAGAAGAGATTATACCACTCTCATTTTTGGGGTTACTTGCTTTTTATTTTTTGCCCTCCTCATTGCAGAATATATCAAGTTTTATGTAGCTATTCCCTACACCCATTTTTACCTTAGGCTAGAGATTATTGGCTTTTTAACCATTCTAGTTTCCATCTTAGTTCCTTTGTATTTTTCTATACAATTTAACTTTCGCAAAAAACTTTGGCTCATTAGTGGCCTTGTGTTGGTGTTAGCAGGAATCTATATTTATAATTTCAGAAGCTATGATTTATCGGCAAAATTATTTAGCCTTTCTATGTGGTTTGCAGCTGTTGTTGTAGTAGTTAATGCCATTGTTAAAAAAGAAAAAGGAAGCGTACTGGTTTTTATTGGTCTACTAATCAGCATGGCATTAAACTATTTTTTGGTGTATGATTTTGGTATTTTTATTTGTTTTACCATCATTGTATTATGCATGCTTTATTTACATGCCATTAAAGCGAAAGAAATTGAAAAAGCACATCAGTCTTCTATGTTGCTTTCCTCAAGATTAAAATTAGAGTTGTTGAAGAAAAATATCCAGCCACATTTTATCAAAAACACCTTAACTTCATTAATTGACTGGGTAGAAGAATCGCCAAAAGATGGTGTAGTTTTTATCGAAGCACTTGCTGCAGAATTTGATGTGATGAATGAAATTGCGGAGGCAACTTTAATTCCGATTGCCAAAGAAATAGAACTGTGTAAAGCACATTTAGCAGTAATGCATTTTCGAAAGGAAGTAACCTACCAATGGACCGAAAAAAACATTGATCCTTTAGCTACCATACCACCTGCAATTATTCATACCCTAGTTGAAAATGGCATCACACATAGCTTGGCGCTAAACGATGGCAGTATTGGTTTTATATTAAGTTTTACGCATGATCAACATTTTAAAACATACACACTATTGGTAAATGCTAAAAACAGATTAAAAAAACAACAGGCAAAACAAAGTACAGGATTTAAATATATCATTGCTCGCTTAACCGAAAGTTACGGGAACAATTGGGACTTTGAATCAGCAGCTGTACCCGATGGTTGGTGTTCTATTATTAAAATTAAAAACGAATGAGGATTTTAATTATTGAGGATGAAAGCCGAATAGCCACAAGGATTGAACGGATGGCAATGCTTTTCTTTGGCAACAAATTGAGCGCTATACACCGTTGTGATGCACTGGCTGATGGCCTTTTGTACTTAGAACATCATCAGGTAGATTTATTGTTGCTTGATTTAAACCTAAATGGAGAGGATGGTTTTGATGTTCTAGAAAATTTTGTTTCTCGTTCTTTTCACACCATCATCATTTCTGCTTATACGCATTTGGCAATTAAAGCTTTTGAATATGGAGTACTCGATTTTGTACCTAAACCTTTCGATGAGCAAAGAATAAATCAAGCTTTTTTAAGGATGGCTACAGTGCAAAATACGGCAACTACAGCGATGTCTTATTTGTCCGTAAAAAAAGGAGGCAGCATGCTATTAATTGATATTAAAGAGCTATGTTATGTGAAAGGGGCAGGCATTTATACAGAACTACATCTCTTAAATGGAAAATATGAACTCCATGACAAATCTCTAGAAAAACTGCAACAGCTTTTACCAATTAGTTTTCAGCGCATTCATAAATCTTACTTGGTGGCCACACCCTGTATCGAGAAAATAATGGTTAATTCTGGAAGTAAGTATACTCTTTTGCTTAAAACAGGTGAGGTTTTACCTATCGGACGATCTAGGTATAAAGAACTCAAAAGTAAATTGATCTGATATAAAATCACTACATCATTTTAGTTTTCTTCATCTGGCAAAGAGGTTATTCCCCAGTTTGTATTTGGCTTTGCACCCATTTTAAGTATTAACTTTCCACCTTTCAATAATTCACTAGACCTGAACCAAAAATTAGTTAATTGTTTTCCATTTAGCGTAGCACTTTGAACATACTTGTTTTCTCTAGAGGCACCAATTGCTTCAATTTGAAAGTTCTTTCCTCTTCCGTATTTCTCACCTAAATCTATGGTTACGCTTTTAAAGATTGGGCTTCCTATTTCGTAAATTGGATTTGCCCTGGTACCTCCATCTATTTGAAAAAGCCCTAAAGCTGCCATGATATACCAAGAGCTCATTTGACCTTGATCTTCATCACCCAAATAGGCATTTGCAACTCCATAGCCGTAATAACGGTCTACAATTGACCGGCTCCATTCTTGTGTTAACCAAGGTTGTTTTACCCAATTAAACAGAAATGCAAAATGCATAGATTGTTGGTTTCCTTGCGTAACAGGATAATCCCAATATTGATCATTTGGCGCATTGAAACGCCATTTAACACTTTCTTTAAATCCCCAACTTAAGCGTTCCTTAAACCGATTTGGTCCAATCATTTTTGCCAATCCATTTACATCTTGTGGAACAAAGAAAGTTAATTGCCAAGCATTTCCTTCTACGTAATGTTCGTTTCTTCCAGACTGAAATGGATCAAAATTCGGGAACCAAGAACCATCAGATTTTCTCATTCTGGCATAACCACTTGCGGTATCAATTGCATTTTTCCACCAGTTAGCTCTTTCACTATATTCTTGGTATTTGGCTGTTTTACCTATTGATTTTGCAAGTTGTGCCAATGTCCAATCATCATAAGCGTATTCTAAAGAATTAGAGAACCTTCCTTTATCATATGGCACATAATGATACTTCATGTAAGCTTCAAAATCTTGATTTCCTGCAAGTGCGCCACCAACTTTTGTTTGTGGAGTAGACAATGTTTTATCCGCAGCTGCGAAAGCTTTATTTACATCATAATCTCTAATGCCCATTTGATAAGCACTTACAATTAAGGGAACTTCATGTTCAGCTACCATAACTGGAATATATTCCATACCTGCCGGACCTTTTGCCAACCAACCATTCGCATCATACATGGCCAACTGAGATTTTACCCATCTTGATGACCACTCTGGAGTAACTAGGTTCCAAAACTGGTTCAGGTTCCAGAAAGTATTCCAAAAAGCATCACAACCTAAAGCAATTCCATCTGGGGTATTAAACTGCTGAATTTTCTCTGTAGCATCTACCCATTTCCCATCTACATCACTAAAGGTATTTCTACTACAAATAGCCCTATACATATTCGTATAAAACCTTACTTTTTCTCTTCTATCATTGCTAGTGGTTTTAACCCTGCTTAACAACTCATTCCAAACATTAAGTTGATTGTTTTTAACTTTTTCAAAACTCCAGTCAAAAGGTTTAGTAATTTCTGTTTCCAAATTTTTAGCGGCACCTTCTATACTTACATAAGACATTCCTGTGCGCATTTGCACCACTTGTTTTTGCCTTGTATCAAACTCAACAAAGGCTCCAGCATCTTTTGCATCTTTAATATTAATTAAATTCTCTGCACCAATCTGATCATCTACCCAAGTACCAAATTTTTTAATGGGTTGATCAAATTCTATCACAAAGTGAACAATATATTCTTGTTCACTAGATCCTGCTTGTGCAATCCATACTTGAGGCGCAAATTGTTTACTGTATCCCTCAATGCGATAATCACTCACCCTTTTTAAAGTTACCTCAGCTAGGTTGTATCTATTTTCTGCTGGGGTTTGCAAATCGATCATGATCCTAGAATCTGTTGCTTTAGGATAAGTATATTTCATGAAACTTGCCCTAGAAGTTGCCGTAACTTCGGCTTTAATGCCATAATCTATCAAATCTACTTTATAAGAACCCAAAGGAGCTTGTTCGGTAGATTTATCTATTCTAGAACGGTAACCTTCTCCTGGAGCGCTTCTTTGGTCGCCAACCTTAATCTTTAATGGTCCATTAACAGGTAACATTCCCAAACCTCCCATTGTCCACTCGTGTATATGGCTAAAAGCACCAATACTTTCAAAAGTTGGATCATAACCTGCTTGCCAACCTGCATTTTGGTTATCTGGACTTAATTTAACCATGCTAAAAGGCATCCAAGGACCCGGCCCAATCATCCAACGAGAGTGAGCTGTTCCAATTCTGGTATCAACATAATTAGCAAATGAACCTAATGGTTTTGGAGCACGAGCAACCGTTCCGCTTTCTATAACAACTCCATTTGTTAAAACTTCATATTTGCTTTTTTTAACAACAGTAACAGCTGGCATTGGTACTTCGAATTGATACCGTCCGGTTTCAATCTTTTCTTGAAAAACCAATTTTCCATCTAGCTTAACAACCATGTTTGGCTTACCAGTCAAATGCTCTACATCTACCAGTAAAGGCTGCGAGCGTTTTCCATCTGCTAAAACTTCATAGTTTGCTGGTTCAATTGATCTTGCATATGCCATTTTTGGAGTCTTAACGTTAATTTCGGATGAACCTTCTAACCTTACTTGATCAAAAACCATCCAAGAACCATCCAAAGAAGTCAACTGAATTTCATTTCCACCATTATGCAAAGCACCTGCTCGAATAGGAATCTCTATGATGTATTCTTTAGCTGCTGCCATATCTCCTGACACAACATTACTTTTCTCTGCTATTGGTAATTGTTGAACCGTGCCTTTTCCATTAATATTTACTTTAAATAAAGGTGGTTTTTCTCCATTATATCCAATTAAATCAATTACCAGTTTAAAATTTTTAGTTGGGGTAACTTTACTCAAATCAAACAGAATATTTAACAAATGAGATCTTATACCAGCAGTGGGCGCAGTACCTCCCCAACTATCTTTTGGGCCAGGCAATACATACGGGAAATCTTTAGCGGGGTTTGAATAACCTATTAGATAATATCGGTCTTCCCAACCAAAATCATATTCTAAAAATTTCTTATAATCTGTTGGCGCAAGTGCTAATCCTGAAGTTAAGTTATCAGCCTTTCCTATTTGCCAGATTACTTTATTTTGAGCAAAAGTAGGTGAGCTAATGGCAATAACCATTAGACAAAAAAGCATTTTTAATGGCTGAGCACACAGGTTAATTGATTTAAATTTTATCATCTTAATATTGATCTTTTGGATTAGCACCCATTTGTAAAGTTAATTTTCCTCCATTTTGTAAATCTTTTAATCTTATAAATGGAGATGATAATTGTTCTCCGTTTAGATTAAAGGACTGCACATAAATGTTTGTAGCATTGTTATTTTTAACTTCAATGGTAAAATCTTTACCATTGAAATATTTCTTATTTCCTTTGATTTTTATTTTATCAAATAAGGGACTTCCCAAGCCAACCTTAGTATCTGGAGCTGTAAAGCCTTTCACATCAAACAAACCCATGCCCGAAATTACATACCATGCGCCCAACTGCCCTTGGTCTTCATCTTGTCCGTAGCCGTAGCCGTGAATGCCATCAGTTCCGTAAAATTCATTACAAATTGCTCTTACCCATTTTTGGGTTAAAGATGGTTTTCCGGAAAAATTAAACAGCCAAGAAATATGCAAATTTGGTTGATTGCCATGATTATACAACCCTTCCAGTCCAGAAAAAGCATCGAGTTTAGTACCGCCACCAAAGCTGTTCTTTTGTGAAGTGGAAAAAATACTATCCAATCGATTATTAAAATTTGCCTTCCCCATCTTGGCAATTAAAGCCGCAGGATCATGAGGAACATAGAAAGTATATTGCCACGCATTACCTTCTTGAAAGCCTCTCCAAGCTTCACTTGGTTTAAAATTTTCTATAAATTTACCATTCGCCCACTTAGGGTGAATCAGATTCAGTTTTGGGTCATAAAGCTGCTCCCATCCCTTAGATAAACCCATTAATTGCTGATAGTCTCTTTCTTTGCCCAATACCTTAGCCCATTGTGCAACAGCATAAGCGCTAAAGGCAT
Organism: Pedobacter polaris; assembly: GCF_005116505.1. GTDB lineage: Bacteria > Bacteroidota > Bacteroidia > Sphingobacteriales > Sphingobacteriaceae > Pedobacter > Pedobacter polaris. The sequence continues at coordinate 941,143 of NZ_SWBR01000001.1, read as the reverse complement.
ATTCTAAGGTGTGCGATGCCGAATACTGCCATCTTTCTCCTCCACCCGTTCCTTTATCCAAGTGTGGTACGTAACCATATTTCACAAATTGATCAACGTCTAATTTTCCAGCTCCATGTGGTCTATCCTTACCAATCAATTCATTTTTCAAGGAAGCTTCATAAGCTAAATTCACATCAAAGTCTTTAATGCCAGCCATATAAGCACTTGATATCGCTAAACTTACAAAGTTTGTTCCTACGCCAGAAACATACCTGCTATTGGCAATACCATCTGCCAACCAACCTGAGTCTTTATAAACTAGGAGCTGACTTTTTATCCAATCTGAATAATATTCTGGATAAGCGATTGCCCACAATTGAGTTAAGTTCCAAAAGCCGCCCCAAATTGCATCTGTATTGTAATGGTTATGGATTGGTTTGTTATTTGCACCTAAGGGAATGTGCCCTATTTCTCCATTGTTTTTAGGATAAGCACCATTCACATCACTGGCTAAACCTCTGCCTAAAAGCGCATGATATAATCCAGTATAGAATTTAACCATGTCTTTCCTTTCCTTCGACTCCACTTTAATTCTACCCAAATAATTTGCCCAGTTTTTTTCTGCAGTAGCTTTCGCTTTATCAAAAGAGAGTTTTTTTGCCTCAGCATCAAGGTTCAGTCTGGCGTTTTCAATCGAGGTGTAAGATAAGCCCGCTTTTATGGTGATGCTTTCTTGTTCGCTTGTAGAAAATGTTAAATATAGTCCCGCTCCCTTTCCTGTGATTTCAGTTTTTCCACTGGAAATTTCTTCGCCTTTAAATACTCCAAAAGCGATCGGTTTTTTATCCAGCACTGCTGAAAAATACATTGTTACTTCTGCACCCGGCTGATATTTCTGAACGTAAACAGGTAGTGTGGTTACATAACCTTCTACCCTGCCATCTGCAGTAACATACACTTTTGCATCCTTCACCTCGCCACCTTCTCCTTGCTTATGACCAATATCAAATAGGATGTGAGCTGCTTCGGAAGCCGGGAAAGTATAGCGATGAAATGCTACCCGTTGAGTTGAGGTTAACTCTGCTTTTACTCCATAATCTTTTAGTAAAACCGAATAATAACCAGGACTTGCAATTTCATCTTTCCGATCAAATGTAGACCGATAACCATGCTCTGGTGTTTCTAATTTTCCGGCAAGTGTTTCTAGTTTTCCTGTTATGGGTGCAAATACAACTCCTCCAACTTGAAATTCGTGGAAGTTAGCAAAGCCTTCAATAGAATGATGGCGCTCATCATAACCAACTGCATCCCAGCCATGCGCATTTCCGTAAGATCCATTAGTAGAAGGTGCTGGTTTTGCCATTCCAAATGGAACAGCTCCCGGTGTAAAATAAAACCATCGGCTATGCGCAGTTCCAATTTTTGGATCTACATATTGCAGTAAACTTTTATCAGCTTGCGCTTTAGCCTCAGTTAAACCAATTATAAACAGTAATGTAAATAGGATAGAGCAGGTATTTTTCATCGTAATTATCTTAAAAATGCTAGTTGTGTAGGTTTATGCTGTTATTTTTCCAATAACTTGCAGCACCCATTAAAGCTGCTTCTTCGCCTAAAAGGGCAACTTTTATCTTAATATTTGGAAATCTATTTTGGATATTGGCAAATAACGCTCCTTTAAACAGCTTGAAACTTTTGGCAATGTTGCCACCAAGCACTACTACTTCTGGTTGGGTGCTGGCCACAAAGTCAGTTAAAAAATCGCCAAGGTTATGTCCAAATTCATTAAAAATTCTTTTTACCCTAAGGTCTTTACCAACCAATTCGGTTAATTCCTTCACCCCATTGATATTGATACCCGTAATTTCATAATATCGGCGAGTAAACCATCTGGTAGATAGATAATCTTCGGCCACGCCCTGTTTAAAGGGCAATTGCCAAAGGTTTGCATTAGAAGCTACTCCATTTTCATAAATACAAGAACCCAAACCTGTGCCTAAGGTAATGCCAATTGCTTTTTCAAATCCACTGGCTGCACCACCAAATACTTCACCTTGAAGAAAGGATGCCGCATCATTAACCATAGAAATATCAGCAGGTTCATTATTAAGTTTTGAAGCCAGTAATTCCTTAATATTTAAGCCGTATAATTTCTCATATTTATTTTGATCCTTGATTAAACAAATTCCTTTTTCGTAATCAAACGGACCAGGCATGGCTAAGCATACCTTACTTATTTTTAGGTCTTTTTTTGCTTTCAAAATAGCTCGGCTCCACACTTCTACTATTTGATCATAAGAAGCGTGTGAATCTACTTTTTCACGAATAGTAGATCCAGACAAAATTTTCCTATGCTTTAGGTCTACCAAGGCAGCAGTAATATGTGTCCCGCCAATATCAGCCCCAATCGCTATCGAATCATTGTTCATCATCAGTCTCTGTAATTATTAATGAACAAAAGCTTGATCATTATCTCCTTTTTCTTTCCAATCATTTTCAATCTGTTCTAAGGATTTACCCTTTGTTTCAGGCAATAATTTATATACAGATACAAAAGCTACTAAACAGAAAAAAGCAAAAAACCAGAAGGTGCCTGCACTCCCAATTTGCTTTAATAAAATTGGTGTAATCTGTCCAACAATGGTATCTGCTACCCACATCACCATAATGCTAATGGCCAATGCTCTTCCCCTAATTGCACTTGGAAAAATTTCTGATGCCACTACAAATTTTAATGGCCCAATTGAAAAAGCAAAACAAGCTAAAAACCCTAGTACACAGATTAATAACCAAATGCTGGTTGTGGCTTCATAGTAGAAACATATACCTGTTAAAATTAAGGTAATTGTTGCCCCAGCTGTTCCAAACAAATACAGTGGTCTTCTTCCCCAACTATCAACTTTCCAGATGGCAACTAGTGTAAATAACATATTGGCAAGACCAAAAATAATCTGACTAATTAGCGAGTTACTTAAAGAAATACCTGCATTGCCTAAAATGGTAGGCCCATAATAGATGATGGCATTGATACCACTAAACTGAGAAAATAGAGGAAGCAAAATACCTATTAGTAATGCTTTGCGAACCCCAGGGGCGAATAACTCTTTATAAGAGCCTGCTTCGTTTTTAATGTTTTGTTTTGATAAGCCTGCTTCTATTTCGGCTTTAGGCTGATTAGTAATTCTGTTAATGATAGACACGCCTTCAGCTGTTCGCCCTTTTTGGATTAACCAACGTGGGCTTTCTGGAATCATTAACAATCCAAAGAAAAATAAGAGTGCAGGAATTACGCCAAGGCCCAACATTCCACGCCAAACTTCTGCATTAAAAATATTGGTTAAACCAGAAGTGCTAAGCTCTTGTATAGATACCCCGTTTAACAAGGCTGCATTACTTAAATAAGCAACTAGAATTCCGAAGGTTAATGCAAACTGATAGTAAGTAACTAATCTGCCTCTAATTGCTGATGGTGCAATTTCAGAGATATATAAGGGTACTACATTAGAGGCAATTCCTATACCAATACCACCAATTAACCTAGAGCCAATTACACCAGTTAGGTCTGGCATGATTGCGCAACCTAAGGCTGAGATAATAAATAAAATAGCGGTTAAAATCAGTGGCTTTTTTCGCCCTAACCTATCGCTTAATTCCCCTGAAAAAGCTACACCAATTATACAACCCACCAATGCAGATGAAACAAACCAGCCTTCTTGTGCTGCAGAAAGTGTAAACTGTTTTTGAACTAGCGGTAATACACCAGAAATTACAGCCATATCAAATCCAAAGAGAAAACCTCCTAGTGAGGCAACTAAGGTGATGGTTAAGAGGCTAATCCGTTTTTGTTCGTTATTCATATAAGGTTATATTTAGGTCTATTGTTATTTTTTTATTGGAGACATAGATGGTGGCGCATCTGTTGGCTTAACTCCCCATTTCATATTTGGTGTTGCACCCATTTCTAAAGTTAAAGTCCCGCCATCAACTAAGTCTGCATGGTAAAACCAAGGCTTAGTGAGATCTTTGCCATCAAGCTTTGCAGATTGAATGTACCTGTTTGCATCTGAAGTATTTTTAGCCTCGATTACAAACGTTTTGCCTGAATAATATTTATCATCTAGCGCAATTGTAATCTTGTTAAAAATTGGGCTTCCAATTTCATAAAATGGTTTTGCCGAAACGCCACCATCTGTTTCAAATAGACCCATTGCTGCCATCACATACCAAGCACCCATTTGTCCTTCGTCTTCGTCTCCAAGCCAACCATGATAAGGTGTTGAACCGTAATACTTGTTCATGATTTCTCTTGTCCATTTTTGAGTGAGCCAAGGTTTACCTGCATAATTAAACAACCAAGCTGCTTGCATATTAGGCTGATTGCCATGATTTACTGGAACCAAATCATATTGATCGCCTTCTGCATTAAAATTATATTTTACTGATTTCTCAAACCCCTCATTTAAGCGATTATTGAATTCATCCTTACCCATTAAGTTGATAATGCCTTGCACATCATGTGGATTGAAAAAACTGTATTGCCAAGCATTGCCTTCTAAATAGCCGGAGCCACTAAAACTTGTACAACAATAGGGACTCCAATCTTTAACCCAGCTTCCATCTCGGTTTTTCATCCTGATATATTTTGTTTCAGGGTCGAATACATTTTTGTAATTACCAGCTCGTTTTAAAAACAGCTCGTATGAGTCTTTTTTACCTATTGCTTTTGCAAACTGAGCCACGCACCAATCATCATAGGCATATTCTAGCGTATTTGAAACTTGACCTTCTTCATGCGGCACATACCCTAATTTCATGTAAGAATCGAAAAACCTGTTTCCTGCAAAGCCATTTTCTGGGGTTTTTACACCATTTGTAGTTTGCTGATGCAGCATGGCTTTATAAGCTGTTTCTATATCAAAATCTCTTATCCCTTTTTGATAAGCGCCTACAATTAATGGAATTTCATGTGAGGCTTCCATAATCCCAGAATATTCAATTCCTGCCGGACCTTTAGGCAGCCAACCGCCTGTTCTGTAAATTTCGATAAGTGATTTTGCCCAGTTGCTGGTTATATCTGGATTGACAAGCCCCCATAGCTGATTTAAGTTCCAAAAGGTATTCCATAAAGCATCTGAGCCATAAACAGGAGAATTGGATTGTTGTATCTTCTCATTTACATCAACATACTTGCCATTCACATCGCTCCAAGTGGTACGGGCAACATAAGATCTATAAAAATTTGAGTAGAATTTCTTCTTGTCTACCTCTGTGCCACCTTCTACTTTAATCTTGCTCAACATGGTGTTCCAAACGTTTCTTGCATTTAATTTAACTGCATCGAAACTCCAGTTAAAAGGGTTCATTTCTGTATCTAGATTAAGTCTAGCCTGCTCAATGCTTACCAATGAAATTCCGGTTTGCATTAGAATAACATCGCCTGCTTTTACTTTAAAATCTGCAAACGCCCCAACTCTTCCTTTCCCTAAAATCTCTTTAATTTCCTTTTGTACTTTATTGCCATTCCAGCCACCAAAAGATTTCATTGGTTTATTAAATCTTACCACAAAGTGAACGGTGTACTCATTCCAGCTCCATTTCTGATGCGAAAATCCTTCTATTTCTGTATCAGATATTCTCGTAATCTTAGCGTTAAGAATATCTGTTTTAGCTTCCCCAGGTATATCTAAATCCAACAGGATATGCGCTTCCTCATGGGCTTCGGGATAAGTAAATCTAAAAAATCCTGCCCTAGTGGTGCTTGTTAGTTCTGTACGGATGTTTCCGTTCATTAAGGTAATGCCATAATAACCAGGTGTAGCCACTTCTGTGCTTTTGTCAATTCTCGACCTGTAACCAGAAGTCCAGCCCGTTGTTGGCGCATCAGCAGCGCCACGATAAGTGCTCAACAAGCCAACAGTTGGCATTACAGAAAGGCCAACCATTGTCCACGAGTGAATATGGCTAAACCCACCAATGTTGTTTAATGAATATTCATAACCTGATTTCCAAACATCACCCTGATTATCTGGGCTTAATTGTACCATTCCAAATGGCATAGTTGCTCCTGGATTTAACATCCATCTAGATTCTGAAGTGCCCAAAAGTGGATCTGCATAATCAACAGGTTCCTTTTGCTGTGCATGAAGCGACAAACCTACAGAGAGTAGCAGTAAGAAAAACAATAGCTTTTTTAAATGCATTATTCTATAACCTTATTTTAAATAGAAAGATTGACATGATCCTTAACAAATGCTTTAACCACCTTGGCTTTGCCTTTTCCATTGTTTAAAATGGTATAACTTTTTGCAGCAGCTGGTACAACAAATGTTTCTGCATAACTGAAACTCATTTGAGTACCGTCTATGGTTTGTATGGTAACCGTACTCCCTTCAACCAACATTAAAATATGACAAACGTTATGAGTTTCAATAGTTACCTGATCATCAAATTCAATGCGATGTACATCATAAAAATGCTCTTGGTGAGTTGGCAAATGGATAATTTCATAACCTAAACCACTTTCAATTACTTTAGGTTTAGCAATCAGTTCATCTTTTACGCTTTCCCCTTTTCTATCGAAATTTAAATTTTTAAATGCATGGTCAATATTAATTGGTCTTGGATGTCCATCAAGCCCCATTCTCATCCAATCGTACATTTTAAAGGTGAAAATATAAGGTGTTGCACTAATTTCTAACACTAAATTGTTGGCTCCAGCACTGTGCACTGTTCCATTCGGAATTAAAAATAAGTCGTGTTTATTGGCATCTAGTACTTGTACATATTTGGTAATATCTATTTCTTTGCTGTGTTCTTGACTGTCGTCTAATTCTTTTTCAAATGCTACCGGATCAATATCTTCCTGAAAACCTAAATAAACTTTAGCATCCTCTTTACAATCTAAAATGTAATAAGTTTCGTCTTGAGTTAAATTTTCTCCAAACTCCTTCCTAATGTATTCTAAAGATGGATGGCATTGAATAGAAAGATTTCCACCATCAAAAGTGTCTAAAAAGTCAAACCTGATAGGAAATTCTGTTCCAAATATCGGCTCGTGTTTACCTAAAACAGCGGGCGCCTGTTGATTCATTAAAAAATCGAATGAAACTTCTAACAAGTTGCCATCACTTTCAAAAAGCACTCCATTTTCTGGTACAATTAATTCGAATGACCAAGCATAATTTACCTCATCCTTGTTTAATCCCTCAATTTTTTCTTGCATCCAATGCCCACCCCAAGCACCCGCCTCAAACCAAGGTCGTACACGAAAAACAGATTGGCTCATTTTCTTTAAGCCTTGTTGCAAATCTGTGCTGAAAACCCAATTGATAGAATCTTTCCATTGTGCATCTACTACAACAGTAATATCAGCTAAAATGCGTTGTTTATGGTCATTTAATATAACCCAATCAACAAAGTACGATCTTTTATAAGCCTCTAACTGACCCTCAATTTTAGTTGTTCCGAAATTGGTTGCTGTACCCGCACGAAATCTATATTGTATTTCATTCTTAGGAACTTCAAGGTATATAATTGGTGTCTCCCAGTTTAAAAGTGCTGCTCCAATGCCAATAGCAATATTTACATCACATTTGGGATCTGGTTGTAAGCTAGAGAATTGATCTTTATGAAAGAAATCTTCAATGTTCAAGTCTGTTCTTTTGCCCCAAACACTTTTTTCCTCACCCAAAAAAGGTGCAATTAACTTTTCAATTTCTGTATTGCCCTTCAGCTTGTCAGCAATACAAGTCCACCTTACAGTTACCCCTTTTTTCTTTAATTCTTTATCAATAGCATCTTGAATTAATTCCCAAAACACACCATTAAAACCATCTATTCTAACATTTTTTTGTGCTATAATCCAGTTAGCTAAAGATTCATAGCCGTTATTTATTTTTCCCTCTCCCAGTGAGTGATAAGGATAGATATCATATCCTTGGTCGGCTTTTTCTCTATTGTTAATGTTCTGTGGTAATATGGTTTCGGAGCTCGATCTCCAATTGTTAATTATCGGCTCATTCTTATCTAATACGTTAGCATTTACTTTCATATAAAACGTTGTTCTCTCTTGTCTCAATTGTGGGTTGTATATTTACTATCTGCTTAACTCATTTACAACAAGTTAAGCAGTTTAATTTTAATCTTGCGCAACAAATACCTGTTTATGGTACAGTTATCATTTTTACTTCATTGTAATTATAGATATTAGCCCCGAAAGCAATCCTGGCACCAATTCTCAAGTAAACTTCCCTGGTTTTCGGCAAAACAGGGGTAGTAATGGTTTGGTTAGTACCTAACAGTGCATTGGCAGCATTTCCGGCGTAAGTTGTTTTGGTAGACCAAGCGAGCATAAAGTTATTATTGCCCACATATTTTGTTCCGTTAGCGAAAAGGTAAGCGTCTGTAATATTTTGTTGAAATAGTGGATTAGCAGTACCTCTTGTTATTTTGTAAGTTGCTGTAACTGTTCCATTGGCATTTAATACCGGTTCTCCAACCCATTCTACACGCAAGAAAGGCTCTACAGCAAAGTCAACCGTAGTGGTACCCCCTCTTACCTCTACTGTTTTACCATTATCAACTACTGGTGTAGTTTGCACTAAGGGTACAAAGGCACCTTCTACAGTCATTCTATAAGTACCTGCAAAAATTTTAGTATTGATATAAGTACCATCTTGAAAACTTGCCAAGAATTGGGGTGTAGCCGTAGGGCTCCAACTGAGCTCAATAATTTTTATTCTTGTACCTGCGGTATTGTCTCCAGTAACTTCAGTTTGCACTGCTTTTCCAGTATTTACATCAGTTACAGTACCCTTTAAGGTTTGATCTGGAGCATCGTAATTGTCAAATTTTGAGCATGAGCTTGCACTTAATGTGGCAAGGCAAATTGCGATATAATATATGATTCGTTTTTTCATGATATCTAAATTACCATCCTGGGTTTTGAACTAGATTTAAGCTTTTAGCAATAGCTGCTGTTGGAATTTGTTGATAGTACCACCTAACTTGAAAAGTAAATTGAACACTTCTTTCTTCAAAACGAGAGTCCATAATGTATTTACTCTGATCAGCCACCATTATTGGCAACAATGCTCTATAAATTGTATTGCTTTGTTCTGCATCGGCAATTCTCCACCTCTTCATGTCCCAAATGGTTTTGTTTTCGAAAGCCAACTCTCTTCTTCTTTCCATGCGAATATCATTAGCCGTATTAATAGCAACGTAAGGTGTTGCCCCAGCACGATCTCTAATTTGGTTAATGATGGTTAAGGCCTCTGTAGCATACGTACCACCTAATTCATAAGCGGCTTCGGCTTTATTTAACAATACTTCTCCATAACGAAGTTCCATCCATTGTTGCTCTGAACGACCAGGAATAGTTTCGGCAGTTGCTTTATCTGGATTTAAGTATTTTCTCACATAAAATCCTGTAAAGGTACCTCCCGTTGCATTGACACCTATGGCAGTGAATACCCCACTTTGTCCTGCTCTAGTAATTTTAGAGCCGTTAGAAATTGTCACTAAATTAGTTGCATCAAGATTGGCCGCAACAGTAGCAGAACCTAAAACAGTAGCAGGATAAGCTGCTGTAGAGTTGGCTGGTAATATCTTACTTAAGCCACCTGCCGAACTTCCGGTATAAACACCTCTACGTACTTCTATAGGTATCCCTTTAAAGGCATCACCTGGTAAAATTACTGTAGCTCTTAATCTTGGCTCAGCATTGGCAAATAGATCGGTTGTATTGTTAAACATAATGTACTTACCAGTTCCATCAAGTACTTGGATCGTTCCATCAGGGTTTTTAGGAAAGCCTTCAAACATTTCAACAAAATTTAAGGTAGGTAACACTTCTGATGAGTAGTTTCCTTGCGGACCTTCTAATTGTTTCGGAACACTTAATGCATCATAACTGTGCACCGCATCTGGAAATTTATACTGCCTAACAAATATGGCCTCTGTGTTACTGGCAGTTTGGTCAGTAAACAAGTTTACAAAGTTGTTATATTGGGCAGCTTTATCACCCGCAACCCACTTGTTTTTGTACAAGCTGTATTTACCAGTTAAGAGGTTAGCCGCATCATAAGCAGCTTGGAAATAAGTTGTTGCTTTGCTTGAAGGAATACCGCAAAGACGTACATTACCAGACGTTAAGTTAATGGTGTTGTATTTGGCAATTGTACCCGCAAAAAGCATGGCCCTTGATTTAAGTGCTGCTGCTGCATATTTGTTAGCTCTTCCCATTTTATTGGTTTCAGGCAAGTCAGCAAATGCTTGATCACAATCTGTGGCGATAAAATCATACACAGCTTCTTCAGCTGCACGAGGAATTCTCAGCTCTTCAATTTCAGAAGCCAATTCAGAAATGGTCTGCCCAGGGCTAGTCAATAGTTTATCAACAATTGGTACACCTCCGTAGCGTTTTACCAAGGCAAAATAAGTAAAGGCACGAATAAATCTTGCTTCAGCTATCCAGTTTTTAATTTGCTCTGGCTTATAATTACTCGCATAAGCAGGCAAGGTCTCCATAAAGTAGTTACAATCACGAATTAAGGTATAAGCGGCGCTCCAGTAGTTAAAAGTTTCGGTCGCATTTCCAGTATCTCTACTAGATGCTTCTCCGGTAACCGCAGCAGCAGATCCTACTTGGGCATTTTGATTAAAGCCTCCTGCCGGATGATATTTAAAATCTTCAATAGGCATAGTGATATAAATCCTAGACATGTAGGCGCTAATCCCTGCTTCTGTACCAAAAATATCCTTATCCTGGATAATGTTTACAGGTGGAACATCCAGTTTCTGACAAGCTGTAAATGATGTAATCAGTACAGCAAATAGTATATATAATTTCTTTTTCATCTGTTTATTTATTTATTTTCAGAGGTGATGAAGCTATCTTGATTTTGTAGACATCAGCCTGTGGGGTTTGGAAAAATAATGATGGTTTCATGGCTTTGTAATTAAAGTTTAATGTTTACACCAAAAGTGAATTTCTTATCCAGCGGATAAACGTATCCAAAATCACTTGATGGGTGTTCTGGATCTAAGAATTTAAGATCGGTAATGGTAAGCACATTAAAACCATTGGCATAAACCCTTAGTCCCTTTATACCTAAACGGTTATATACTTTTTGTGGTAAACTATAGCCAAGCTCTATGGTCTTGATTCTAAAATATTTTGCGTTTTGTGCGTTAGCTAATGTATTGGTAAAAGGAACAGTTCCTGTATAGGCATAATAGCCGGGTATCCATTGTGTATTTGGATCATATGGATCTGCTGTTGGGTCTGCAGGATGGTACCTATCTAAGAATTGCTCTAAAGCATTACCGCCTGCCCAAAGTGGGGTATTTAACTGTTCAAAGTAAGAAACGTAAACATTACCAGCACCACTGATGGTGGTATTGAAATCCCATGCGCCATAACTTGCTGCCAAAGTTAAACCGTAGGTTAGGGTAGGTAAGCCAGAAGTAGAAATTGGGTGGTTATCTAAAATATTTATATTTCCATCTCCATTCCAATCTTCATATCTATAATCACCTACAACAGTGTTTCTTGGCACATAAATAGAACTGTTTCTAATGGCATTCCAATCCTCAAATTGTCCAGTTGCGCCATAACCCCAATACAAGTTATTCCAGCGGTTTTGGGTAAAGGTGCTATTGTTCCAATTGAGGTAAGAGTTACCAGCTCGGGCAGCAACACGGGTAGTGTTCATGGTACGGGTAATGCCCATTGTACCTTTAACAGAATAGAAGAATTTACCCAATTGATTGCGATGGTTAATTTCTAAATCGATACCTCTAGAACGGTCACCATTTAGGTTTTCTTGAGGGAAATTAGCGCCCACAACATCGGGTAACGTAGTAGCTTGTGTAGCCAATAATCCGCTTCTGTTTCTTACAAAATAATCTAACGAGAAGCCAATTAAACCATTCCAAGCTTCAGCATCAACACCAATATCAAGTGTTTTGGCTTCTATCCAGCTGATAAAAGGATTGGCTAAGCCCCTGCTTGTAGCGCCGTTGATGAAATTTCCATCAAATACCGACCCTGCAGGCGTAGCAGTAGGTGTTCCTGTAGATGGATAGGTATAACCTGTAAGGAATTGATAAGTTAAAGAACCATCATCTCCTAGCTTACCATAAGAACCGCGAAATTTAAAGGTATTGATAAATTTAAGTGGCGAATCTTTCCAGAATTTTTCTTCTGATATGCGGTAACCTACAGAACCATAAGGGAAGAAACCATATTGTTTATTTGCCGTAAATTTAGAAGAGCCATCTGTTCTAAAACCAAATTCTGCTAAATATTTACCCGCATAATCATAGGTGAACTTTCCAACATAGGAAGCGGTTTTGTTTTCGAACAGGTTAAGCTGGTTGGTAGACATTGATCCAATTTGATTTAAGCTATTACCTGCCAATAATTGATCAACTGGGATAGAAAGCTCTCTTTGCGCTTGAAAATTGTCTCCTTTTAAGGTACTTGTTTCATACAATACCAATCCGCTTACGTTGTGTGAACCAAAAGATTTGTTGTAATTAGCTGATCCTTGGAATAAGCTTGTTGGGTACTCATAAAACTCTCTTCTAATGGTAGATGGAGATTTTTGTAAGAAGGGATTATAAGTATTGGTTGCTGCAGTATAGGTGTATAAATTATAGGTTTTGTTATAAATCTTGTTAGTAGCAACTTGGTAATCATAGCTAAACAAACCTTTTAAACTTAAACCTTTAATAAAAGGCAGGTCGTAAGTTAAACTTGTGGTAGATTGGAACCATTTGTTTTGCAGAATTTTATAACCACTTACATCTGCATTGGCATGTGCATAAGCATTTAATGAACTTGGTACGTTTGCTAAATATTCTCTATTGCCATTTGCAAAAATAGGTTCAGTTGGTGCTTGGTACCAAGTACTTCTAATTACCCAGTAGGTGTCTTCTAAGAGTTGGTTCTTTTGGTCAATAATTCCATTTAAATTCACATCAAAGGTTAAATTTTTGGAAAGCTTGCTCGTTAGGTTTGTCCTTAGGTTGTAGCGTTTATACTTTAGGTCATCCGATTTAAAAAAACCATCTTGATCTTGAATGCCCAAACTTGCAAAATAATTGGTGTTTTCGCTTCCGCCAGATGCGCTGATATCATGCTGTTGTTGAGGAGCAGAATATCTCAATACTGTTCCATTCCAATCTGAAGCAACTTTAGCACCTGACCTATAAGCCTCAAAATCTGCCGCAGTGAAACGGGTAGTTCCTTTTACGCCAGCTCCAATGTTGTGCATTTGAATTTCGTTGGCCAAAGTCATGTATTGAAAAATATCAACCGATTTTGGCATGTAAGAAGGTCTTTGAACCGAGTAAGAACCATTATAGTTTAACTGTACCGATCCTTTTGCTCCTTTTTTTGTGGTAATTAAAACCACCCCATTTGCAGAGCGAACCCCATAAATAGCGGCAGATGCATCTTTTAGTACGGTAATACTTTCAATGTCTTCTGCGCTTAAACGTGAAAAATTGTTTCTAACTACCCCATCAATTACTACCAATGGAGAGCCTAAACCCCTTACATCAAAAGTGGTATTGAAACTTCCGGGCTCACTACTATTTTGTACCACACGAACACCCGCAATTTTACCCGTTAACATATTCTGAACATTCTCGTTCTTTGTAGTTACAATTTCTTTGGAAGTTATAACTGAAACAGCGCCTGTTAAGGTTGATTTTTTCTGTGAACCATAACCTACTACAACCACTTCATTTAGATCTGAGGCAGTAGAAGTTAAGGTAACATCTATTTGTGTCTGATTGGTGATAATAACTTCATTGGTTTTATAACCAATCATGGTAAATACAAGCGTTTCTCCAACATTGGCGGTAATGGCAAATTTTCCATCTGCTGCAGTAGTGGTTGCATTTTTAGTCCCTTTTACGGTAACTCCTACCCCTGGCAGTGATCCTGTATCATCTTTTACAGTTCCTGTAATCTTCACCGTTTGGGCAAAGGCTGCACTACCTATGCAGCACATTAAAAAGATAGAACAGACTAATAATTTAAACGGCTGCAGCTTGTAGCGCGAAGGCCTGTGGTGCAGCTCAGAATTGTGCGACAGCAAACTAGATTGGTTCAGTTCTTTTTTGCTGAGGCGATTAAGTAAAAATGATTTCATAATTAATAATGCTAACTCAATTTGGTTTAATACTTGAATTTGATTGTAGGCTTTTGGTATTGATCATGAAGTATGGTACTTCGGCATTCGAATTACTTAAGGTAAATCAGAAACATTGCGAATATTGACATCCAATGTTTCCTTTCTTTTTGAATAGGGTTTTACCAATTTCATACTGAGGATATTAAGGGTTTATACAATGGTCATGTACAAACATATAAACATTCTTATTAAAAACAAATATTTATTTACTTTTGCTATATAATTTTTTATTAGCTTAATTGCTTGTTAACATTCAGATGAAATTTTCTATTGACCACAAAAGCCACATTCCATTACACATACAGGCAGAGGAATTGTTGCGAAATCTAATTAAGGATCCACAGTACGCTACAAAGTTTCTTCCTAATGAGGTAGACATGGCTAAACAGTTGGCCATTTCTAGAACAACATTAAGGCAGGCCTTAAATAAATTGGTTTATGAGGGCTTACTGATTAGAAAAAAGGGCATTGGAACTAAGGTTGCAGAGGTTTCTGTGAGCTCTAAATCTAACAATTGGTTAAGTTTTTCTCAAGAAATGCAAGCTAGGGGCATTCCAATCAAGAACTTTGAGCTTCACATTAGCTGGGTAACGCCAGATGAAAAACTGGCCCACTTTTTTGACATTAGTGCCGATAAAAAGGTTTTAAAGTTAGAGCGATTAAGAGGAAGATTAGAAGGTCCGTTTGTTTACTTTATTTCTTATTTCCATCCTAGAGTTGGCTTAACGGGGGAAGAAGATTTTAAACGCCCGCTTTATGAAATCTTAGAAAAGGACCACTCTGTGGTTGCCAATCTGTCTAAAGAAGAGATAAGTGCAAAAGAAGCGGATAAATTTATCAGTGCCAAACTAGAGGTAGAGCCTGGTTCTGCCATTTTGGTGAGGAAACGCTTTGTTTACGATCAAGGAGATAGACCAATTGAATTTAACCTGGGCTATTACAGGGCCGATAGCTTTGTATATACCGTAGAAAGCCGAAGAGATTAATCTCTGGCTAATAATTTAACGTAACCACCACAGGATAGTGATCTGAGGGCAATTTGCCATTAAATAAATTGGTTAATATGCCATAGCGTTTTACCTTAAATTGCTTGGTTACAAAAACATGATCAATACGGGCATTACTTTTACTTTCAATCTTAAAACCATTAAAAGTAGGTCCTGTAGCCAGTTTTATGGGCGATAAAACAAAACTATCTTTTAACAAGCCCGATTCATTTAGCGTTTGATAAGCCTCAGAATTTTGATCTGTATTAAAATCTCCTGTTAGAATGGTAGGCGTGTTGCCCGTCATCTGTTTCATTTTAGCCATGATGAGTTTGGCACTTTCACGTCGAGCTAGTAAACCCACATGGTCCATGTGTACGTTAAAAAAATTAAACACAAACCCTGTTTTAATCTCCTTAAATTGTGCCCAGGTACACACCCGAGTTAGCGCAGCATCCCAACCTACATTTGGCTTTTCGGTATCAGTTGGTGAAAGCCAAAAATTACCACTTTTTAAAAGTTTAAACTTTGCCTCTTTGTAATATATGGCCGAATGCTCGCCTTTTTGCCCTCCATCTCTTCCTACACCAATCCATTTGTAACCAGGTAAACTATCCGAAAGGTTATTTAACATGTGGTGAAAACCTTCCTGCACGCCAAAAACATCCAGTTCATTGAACTTAATGAGTTGGGCAATAACAGGATAGCGCAAACGCCAACCATTGCCCGCAACAGAGTCTGATTGGTTATCATAACGCAGGTTATAAGTTGCTACATTTAGTTGCTGGGCACAAAGTGAGCCTGTCACAGCTACCAATAGGAGGATTAGTAAAGCAATTCGTTTCATCATTTAATTGGAATATGGGTTTGAAAATAGAATGGGTAGCATTTTAGGGCTCGTCTTTATACTTTATTTGCAAAGCTGTTAACCTTTCTTTTAAAGTTATAAGGAGTGCTGCTTGTTTTGGATCGTTATATAAGTTGTGCATCTCTGTTGGGTCTCTTTTAAGGTCGTATAACTCCCAAGCATCAACCGGATCGTAAAAATGTATCAATTTATACCTTTCTGTTTTTATGCCATAATGTTTGGTTAAGCCGAAAGATTTTTCATAATAATGGTAATACACTTCTTTTCTCCAATCCTTATCCTTGCCTGTAGTAAGGAGCTTTTTCATTGAAGCACCCTGCATATCCTTGGGAACATTGATCCCAGAAAGGTCTAATAAAGTTGGTGCAATGTCTAGGTTAAGTACAGCAGCACTCGTTTTTTGCCCCCCTTTAAAACCAGCTGGATATTTGATCATCATTGGTGTTCTAAACGATTCTGTGTACATAAACCGCTTGTCGTACAGGCCATGCTCTCCCAAATAAAATCCTTGATCAGAGAGGTAAACCACGATGGTATTTTCTGCCAAATGTTGGTCTTGCAGGTACTGCAGTACCCTTCCAATGTTATCATCTAAAGAATTAACCACTCGCAGGTAATCCTCCATGTAGCGTTGAAATTGAAATCTTACTACCTCATCTTTTGTATGTAAGGTTTTAAAAATGGCGTACTCCTTTTGGTAAGCGGCATCCCATATTTTTCGCTCTTCTGGTTTTAGTCGTTGTATCTCTCTTTCGTACTCCGCAGGTGCCCAGTCATTTACGTTATTAATGGGGCAGGTATCACAGGGTATTTTACTGTCATAACGGATATCCAAATGATCTTTCATGGTTACCTGTTGTATTTGTAAAGCTTTCCTGCCTTGGTAATCATCATAAAAATTAACAGGCAACTTAAATTTCTGGTCGTTAAATTTGTCTAGGTATTTTAATGGCGGCATTACATTTCGGTGCGGCGCCTTGTGGTGCAACATTAAAAAAAATGGGGCCTCATCTTTATTCTTGGTGATCCAGTCTAGCGCCATATCTGTAATCACATCACTTACGTAGCCGGTATAGGTGGTGTCTTTGCCATTCTTTTTAAAGGCTGGGTTGTAGTAATTACCTTGATCTGGTAAGATATTCCAATAGTCGAAACCTGTTGGTGTACTAAACAGGTGCCATTTGCCTACTATTGCGGTATGATAGCCATTCCTTTTGAAAATTTTTGGTAATGTTTCTTGCGCCCCATTAAAATAAGTACCATTGTCTTTCATCCCATTGAGATGGGAATATTTTCCTGTCAACAACACTGCCCTACTGGGGCTGCAGACGGAGTTGGTTACCGCAGCTTCTTTCATTAACATCCCTTCTTTTGCAATACGATCTATGTTTGGGGTGTGAATGAGCTTGGATCCATAGGCGCTGATGGCCTGATAAGCATGGTCATCTGCTACAATTACAATTACGTTTGGTTTTTTAAGCTGGGCATAGGCCGTAGCTCTTAGCAATGGTATCCCTAAGAACAGTAGCGCACAAAATTTGAGAAAGAAGGGGTTTTTACTCGCAGCCATAAATTTGGTTTCACAAAATTGCTTAAAACTTTGATGGTATGTGTGTACATACAAATATATTTATTTTAAGTTATTTTCCAAATTTTTACCGCAACAGGTAAACATAGTTTTGTTATGTGTGAACTTGTGAAATGGTGCGCTGTTTTCTTAAGCTTGTTTTATTTGGCTGCCAGAAATTCATTCAGCACTGCAGTAAAATATTGTAGCGTTTCTAGGTTAGGATTACTTGTCATGATCTCACCTAAATAACTTCCATGCGTGCCTGGTAAAATGGCCAAACGACCTTTTTCGAAAAGGCGATACATTTCTACCGCATGTTCTGGCGTTGGTAAATCTTGATCGCCAATTAACACCAATACAGGAGCTTTAATGGCCTTTAAATCTGCTGCTTTCCAATCTTTAAAGTTTTGCATGCGTTGCGAATCTTTGGTAAACATATTCATCAGTGCTGCAGGATTGTTGTTTACTTTAAGGAACTCATCTTTATAAACTTGCGGCATATCACTAAATTTTGCATTTGCCATCATTTCCCAAAATCCGGCAGGTGCGCCATCTCTTTTATAAAATGCAGAGGCTACAATTAGTTTATTTACCATATTTGGATGGCGCATGCCTATTTCCATTGTGGTTTGCCCACCATTGCTAAATCCAAAAATATCTGCTTTTGCTATGTTTAAGTGTTTAAGTAAGGCAGCAACGTCATCTGCATCTTGCTGAAAAGTTTCTGGCGCAGCTCTATCTCCAGAATGGCCATGTGCTTGCAGCTCTACCGCAATTACCTGATGTGTTTTGGCCAAGAAGGGGATAATCCGCCCAAAATTAGTGTAGATGGTTGAGCCTCCGCCATGAATTAAAACCAATGGACTACCTGTACCATGAATTTCATAATACATTTTTAAGCCATTTACGGTTGCATATTTTCCTGTGTCTTGTGCCTGAGCTAAATGATTTGCCATAACCATAAGTAAGATAACTAATTTAATCGCTTTCATAAGAGTAATGAATGTACCACACAAATTTGCTGAATAAGGAGTAATTAACCAACCGTTAAAGCGACATTATAAGGGGGTATTTGAGACAAGCTTAGGCGATTGCGAAGGGTGGGTATTTATCGCATGGTCTTCGACAGGCTCAGACTGACAAGGGGTGCTAAACATAAAATGCTTTAAGGGTCTTCGACAGGCTCAGGCTGACAAGGGTGGTGAAACATACAAAGCTGTAAGGGTCTTCGACAGGCTCAGACTGACAAAGGGTGTTGAAAGGTATGAGCTAGTGTTTAGTCTACATAAATGTTTTACATGGTCTTCGACAGGCATGGCAACTGAAGAACTAGCTCTAAACGCTCTTTGCCGCGAGGCAACCTGTTTTTCACGTTCTTATATTTTAGGGGTGTTCAAGAATGCGTTGCATTTTGAGGCGCAAAGAAGGCAAACCCTTCGGCTTCTCCTAGGCAACCTTGCGCTCTAGTCCTCTCACAAATCTGGCAAACACAGGCTACGGTTTTGCTGAAGGGCAAAACAGCTATGCCTTTTCCCTCCCTCAAGCCCTCATTTGCCAGTTTTTCTTCCGTTGCTGGATAAGCCCTGCCTGCTATCAACGTTGGAAAGAAGGTAGAGTTGCTGCAATAAACAGTAGCCTATATGTTTTCCCATAACTTGCCGAAGGAGCAAGGCATGGTTTCTAACCAAAAGCACCCATTCTTCCTATTTCCCACTGTCCCAAAGAGCGCAAGGATGAAAGAACGGCGGGCCATGCGATAGCCTTGCGGGCGGAAGCATCGTTCTTTCTTGATCTTTTGTTTCTTTTCTATCAAGAGAAAAGAAAGAGCCTCTCGGCGGCGGCGAGCCGAGGCAGGCCTATGCGTTGACGCTAACTAAAGATACTTCGACAGGCTCAGCTTGACACCTAAATAACTAACTCTAAACGCTCTTTGCCGCGAGGCAACCTGTTTTTCACGTGCGTATATTTTAGGGGTGTTCAAGAATGCCTTGCATTTTGAAGGGCAAAGAAGGCAAACCCTTTCGGCTTCTCCTAGGCAACCTTGCGCTCTAGCCCTTCACAAAACTGGCAAACACAGGCTACGGTTTTGCTGAAGGGCAAAACAGCTATGCCTTTTCCCTCCCTCAAGCCCTCATTTGCCAGTTTTTCTTCCGTTGCTGGATAAGCCCTGCCTGCTATCAATGTTGGAAAGAAGGGAGAGTTGCTGCAATAAACGGTAGCCTACATGTTTTCCCATAACTTGTCGAAGGAGCAAGGCATGGTTTCTAACCAAAAGTACCCATTCTTCCTATTCCCCACTGTCCCAAAGAGCGCAAGGATGAAAGAACGGCGGGCCATGCGTAAGCTTGTGGGCAGAAGCATCGTTCTTTCTTGATTGTTTGCTTCTTTATCATCAAGGAGATATTGCGCAGCAATCTTGAACACCCCTAAAATGATAACCGTGAAAAACGAAGGAGCCTCTCGGTGGCGATGAGCCGAGGCAAGGTTGTGCGCTTGCACTTAATAAAAGGTGCTTGGACAGGCTCATGACAGGGGCTATCGTTTCATCGTCATTTGGTGCTTTCTCCGTTATACCAAGCTATTACCAAAGTCGTACCTGCGTCGTATCTGGTTCGTCTTTTCTTCGGTGAAATGTCGAATCTGGGCCTACTGCCTACAACAAAAGCAAACGTTGGGCAGCAGCAAATACGAACTAGGTACGACTTTGTATGGGACTAGTATAGGAGCAGACACGAACACAAGTCGCGGTAAGGTCGCCGTAATGTCGCCTTAAGGTCGCGGTAAGCATCATGAAAAAATTTGGAAAGTCGACAGAAACGTCTTAAATTGTATAATCAAAATAAATATACGTTTTTTATGGCAAAGGCACGTTCAATTGTTAAATTAAGTGGTACCCTAGGCGATGTCACTTTTGTAGATAGCAAAGCTTATGGTTTTCATAGCAGAGGAAAAAGAACAGTTTGGGAAAAATCTGATGGCATGATTGCGAGTTCTTCCAATCAGACTGAAGCCAATTTAATGGCGAAAATTATATTTGATGCAGTAAATGAACTTGCACCTAATTTTAAAGATGGCAAATTCTGGAGCAGGTTGGTTTCTGTTTTCCGCCAGCAGAAAAAAGCTGGAATAGCCTACAATTACGAAGGTTTTAACCACTTTGACATGAGGATTGATTACCCCGCTTCGGCGCATGGTCGCTTTAGTGTTTCTACCACTAACACAGCAGACAAGCCTAGTCCTGACGTGATGC
This sequence comes from Pedobacter polaris, assembly GCF_005116505.1. Taxonomy (GTDB): domain Bacteria; phylum Bacteroidota; class Bacteroidia; order Sphingobacteriales; family Sphingobacteriaceae; genus Pedobacter; species Pedobacter polaris. Next base: position 920,277 of record NZ_SWBR01000001.1, on the reverse strand, counting down.
TGAATTACTATTTAAATAAAAACATGGATTATAAGTTGAGTATCCTGCGGATTGCCGCAGATGCTACTTTATTAAATGCTTACCCATCAGAGGTTATTGAAATTGCAATAGCGGGCGAAAAAACGGGAGAGGTTAGCTATGGTTTTTCGGCCTTACCAGCAGATACAAAAGCGCTGTATGTATTGAAATGCGAACAAAGTGTAAATGGCAAAGTTACTGGTTTATTGAAAGGACAAAGTGTTCAGTTTTTAAAAGATACCTCCATCATTAGCGCAACAGCTTAACGTTCTTTTCGTAATTTATCTCTGTGCATGGTACCCCAATTTGCTAAGGCTTGTAATACCTCACTCAAGGTATCGGCATAGGGTGTAATCTGATATTCTACCACTACCGGAGTTTGCGTATGGTGCACAATTCTTTTTACAAAGCCATTCAATTCTAACTCCTTCAATTCTGCAGAAAGTACCCGGGCAGAGATCCCATCAATGGTTCGTTGAATTTCGTTGAACCGTTTACAGCCTTCCTTTAAAGCTACAATTACCCTCAATTTCCATTTACCCCCTATTACATAAAGTGCATCACCAATTGGGCTAAGCACTGCATTACATTCTTCTGAAATTTTGGCGTCTTTTGTCATAACTAATTGATATATAGTAAACTAAACTAAAGGTTACCACTAACCTTTTGTATACTACTAATATTTTATAACCAAATGTAAATAGATTTGTCCACATAAATATTAAAGCAATGAAAAAGATATTACATATTATTTCGAGTCCAAGGGGCGATGCCTCATACAGCATCAAATTGGGCAATGGCATTATCGCAAAAATAAAAGAGGCTTATCCCGATAGTACGGTAAAAGAAAGCAATTTGGTACAAAAGCAGTTTCCGCATTTAGAAGAGGCCCATTTAACTGCTTTTTTTACACCTGCCGAAGCCAGAACACCTGAAAGTGTTTTAGCGGTACAACATTCTGATGAGGCTATTGCCGAAATGATGGAGGCAGATATTATTGTAATTGGTGCGCCATTGTATAATTTCGGCATCCACTCTACGCTTAAGGCCTGGATTGATCACATTTCGAGAAACAACCATACGTTTAAAGTTACAGAGAATGGCCCAGAGGGATTGATCAAAAACAAGAAGGTTTACATTGCCCTATCTTCTGGCTGGATCTACTCTGAAGGCGCCATGCAGGCAATGGATTTTGTAGCGCCTTATCTTAAAGCAATTTTAGGCTTTTTAGGGATGACCGATGTTACCGTAATTCGGGTAGAGGGAACGGCTATGCCGGAAGTACAAGAGCATGCTTTGGCAAAGGCTATGGACAGCATTACAATTGAATAAGGCAGTTCAGTTGTAAATAAGGGCACGGTTGGGTTTAGCTTAACCGTGTTCTTATTTTTCTAGTAACCAGGCGATGGCTTGTTTCCTAGTTTCATCCTGACCAGCAACTTCTTTTACCAATACTTCAGGATAAATTCGGTCTACGTATTTCTTGCCATTTTTATCTGCGCTATAACTAGAAGCTAGCAGTAATTTCGCACCATCTGATAAAGCATACATGCCATTTGCGGTTACATAACCTGCAGTTGCCTGACCAAATAGCTTTGTATTTTTATTCCCAATAAATGTAATCGCCGTCATTTCGCCACTACTTCCTGTTCTTGGGCCTACCAATACGGCTATTTTAGGTTCTGGCTTTTTTAGGGCATAAGGTTCCTTTACATTAACAGAAGATTTCCATTCATTTTTGTCTTTCCCTTTCACAAAATAACCTAAAGTTCCGTTTCCAATTAAGGGTTTAAGGCCGGCTATCATTGGGTACATGTTTCCTCCCCCATTTCTTCTTAAATCTACCACCCAACCCTTAATATCCTGTTGCGTATCTAACTGTTTAATTAGGGTTTGGATCTTTTGCGCAAAGGCTTCGCTTACTTCTTTATTTACAGAGCCGAATGCAGGTACCACAATGTAACCTATATTATTGTCTACTAGTTTAGCGCTTACGGTATCGGCAACAGTATTGCCGCTGGCATAGCTTTGTGCCCTTTCTTTGTTTTGGTAAAAGGAGTGGTTATCTCCTGCCTTTCTTAATTGCTGCAACACATAACCAGTTAATACTTGGGCATCTTCTACCGTTTTTAAGCCTTTACCTAATGCCGCTAAGTCAGCTTCAATGGCTGGCCAATTTAAGGAGTCTGTATAAATAGAATGCTTTTTAACAATTGCATTAAACTCTTTGCTGTATTTGAGTACTGCTGCAGTAGCAGGTGTTTCGTTTCCTTCAAATTCTTCAATGGCAAAGTTATCTGCCCAAGTAACTCCTGCCCCCATAGAATAAAGGCCAAAGAAAAGCTTTTTTATGCTTGGGTTAACGGTTAGGGTTAGGGTATATTTTTTCCAGTCGGTTGTGCCTTTAATTACTTGGCCCTGCATTCCTAAATTCTCGAAACCTACTTGTTTGTTCTCTGCATTCCACAATTGGCACCATAGGGCTACGCTGCCTGTTATAGCTGCTGTTTTAATATAAGCCGTTAATTTAATGCGCTTCAGTTCCTTCACCTCAATGGCTACAGTTTGTGAGATACTTAAAAATTGGCTTACATTTTCCTGCCCAGTAATTTGCATGGCCTGCGTCCCGCTATATTTAGTGTCGCTCACTAAAGTTGCGGAATAACCTTGCACTGGAACAACATTCCAATCTGCCGGCAATGTGCTTTCTGGGCTTTTTTTAAGCTCAAAATCTGGGTTTTTAATTTGTGCGGTAGTGATTTGTGCAGTTAGTGTGAGCACTACAAATAGAAAAGCATTTTTCATAACAATGGGCGATTGGAATACCCTCCAAGATAACTATTTTTTCGTTTTAAGGGGTATAGATTTAGGCGAAAAATTGGAAGATAAATATTTCTTTGCTTGGTTAAGGCTGATTAACTAAATGGAATAGCTACCTTTGCGATAGACCTTCGGTGCGGCTGTGCTGAACCTGAAGAAGAAAAAATCTATTGACCGCTATTGTGGTAAGGCGAGAAAGCAATTTCATAGGCCAGATTTAATCGAGCATTTTCATGCGTCTTTTTTTAACTGATAACTACACAAACAATTACATTATATGATGACCGCAATAAACTTATACTATCCGCTTTGGAAGAAATACCTTCCTGTATTTTCTATACAACTTAAAAAGGCCCTAACTGAAGAACAAGAAATTAACTTTACAAAGTCTGATTTGCACAGTTTAGGTAACCGAAATAAAGCTGATTATAGCTTTAGCTTAGAGATTGCGAATGGTAAAGTAAAAAACAACATTTCTGGCTCTGCTGTGGCTAGAGATTTATATGATGTTTTAATGAGCAGTCCGAAAGTGAAAGAGTTGTTGCAAGAAAACCATTTTAAGTTTAGCTTGGGCAAGGCTTATATTTTAAAGATTACTTCTTTAAAGGAAGCTAGCGTAGCTACTGAAGTGGAGGATAGCGTGGCTACTGAAGTGCTTATTTCTGAATAAATAAATTTTATATATTTGCAGCATTTGGTAAAGAGTTCCTAAAATCTTTATCCTAATGGTCCCGTAGTTCAACGGATAGAATAGAAGTTTCCTAAACTTTAGATATGAGTTCGATTCTCGTCGGGACCACTTAAAGCCTCAAATAATGTTTGGGGCTTTTAATTGAGCTAATTATTTTCATTACAAGCGGGACGCTTGCGCTAGATAGGGAAGACTTCTACAACAGGTTTGTATCTAAATCTTATAACTTAACAATCGACCAATTTAGGGAAGCGCTAAAGATCGATGACCAGATGTCATTTACTGGCGAATTGAAAAAGAGATATTCGATATCGAAAAAAGATGGAAACAGGTTGTTTTTATCGCTAAAGAAATATTTTGATCCATCATCTCTTTTTAGCTAGTTAGTCTTTCTACAGATAAACAGCAATTCCCCACTCGCGATTTCGGCCTGCGAAACGCCATTACTCTTTCCCAAGCATGTTCCCGTTTTCGCTCCTAAGAAGTGAGAATTTGATGATGATGAGGATTTAGTGAGATTTGGGATTGAGGGATGGGCCACCAATAAGCATTAATGGGATTGTTTTTAGCTTTTGGAGTAGCTTTACCCTACCGAATTACGATAAATTAGATATCCAAAACACGAGATATATTAATGAACTAATAATGAAAAACAATTCTTACTAAATTATTTTTATATGATATATTGATATTATTTGCACAAAATTTGCAAATTTAATTTTTATTTCATATTTTTGTATATTAATTAAATTATTATGTTAGTATCCTTTGCAGTAACAAACTTTAGGTCAATCCGTGAAAGGATTGAACTTAATATGATTAAGTCCGGCTTAAAAGGGTTAAACTCTAACTTTTTTAAGGCTCCTAACAAAAAACAGCTCCTGAAATCGGCAGTGATATTTGGTCCGAATGCCTCTGGTAAATCAGCTTTCTTAATGGGAATTAAAGCTTTAGAATATCTGGTACTTGAATCTTCTGGATGGAAACCGGACGAAACGATCGACCCTTATGAGCCTCATAGATTAGAAAGAAAATATGCCAGTAATCCAGTAAGGTTTGAAATTAGTTTCATAGCTAACAAGCTACAGTATGATTACCGTGTTTCGTTTACTTCACAAAGGATCGAAATGGAAGAGCTTTTCTACTATCCAAACAGTTCCAAAACCTTGCTTTATTCTAGATTGGCAGGAAAAGACATAAAGTTCGGTGATTATTACAAAGGAGCAAGGAAAACCCTTGAGAAATTGCTTTTGCCAAACCAGTTATTTCTTTCAAAGGCTGCCGAGAACAATGTCGATGTGTTGTTGGAGGCATACCGATTTTTTACCAAGGGTATTTCTGTATATCCAATAATGGGTGATTTCTATGAAAACAACTTGGCTAGGTTGTATGCGAGAAAGCTTGCAGAAGACAAGGGCTCAACATTTTCGAGAAGATTTAATGCGCTAATCTGCGCCTTGGATACAGGAATTACTTCTGTTTCTGTAGAAGAGGTGGATTGGAAGAACTATAATTTTCCAGGGAACATGCCAGAGGACATCAAAAAGAAGTTTCAGGAAGACTATAAATATGATATCAAGACCAGCCATCCAGTCTTTGATGGAGAAAATGCTGTTGATAATGCCTACTTCGACGTGCAAGACGAATCTGCAGGAACAAAAAGCCTTTTTGCAATAGGTGGTGTAATTATAGAGACGCTCGATACAGGAGGTGTGCTTGTTGTGGATGAATTTGAAAAGAGCCTACACCCAAGTATTACCAAGTTCTTAATCCAATTGTTCCATAACGACACCATAAATCAAAACAACGCTCAACTTCTCTTTGCGACCCATGATATTACTCAGCTGTCTAACGACAATTTTAGAAGAGATCAGGTATGGTTCGCTGAAAAAAGTGAGTTTGGCGCGACTAAGCTATTTCGTTGCTCGGACATTTTGGGTATCCGTCTAAATACACCTTTGGATAAATGGTATGAGTCGGGAAGATTCGGAGCGACACCAATAATCAATGATGTAGACTTTTTAATCGAGATGCAACAATAAAAAGATGAAAGTTAACCAGCGGATATTGATATTATGTGAGGGGCTGACCGAGTATTATTATGCTCGGGCACTTCATAGCGAACTGCCTCGTGCAGTACAGCGGTCGGTATCCGTTGAAGTTGATTATTCTCAAAAGAATGACCCAAAACATCTAGCTAATGAAGCAGTACGAAGAGCAAAAAAGGCAAAAAAGGATCGAAATGCCTATGATGCAATCTGGCTTTTCTTCGACCATGACAATAGCCCTCATCTTGAAGTTGCCTTCGATATTATCGAAAGTCACGGGATGAAATCTGCGTTTTGTGCAATCTGCATCGAACATTGGTTCATTCTTCATTATGAAGATTGTGGAAAGGCATTTGCCAATGGTGCTGAGGCAATAGAACACCTAAAAAGCTTATGGCCAGAATACCATAAAACCAAGTCCAAGCCATATGAGAAATTGAAGGCGAATCTAGAAAATGCAAAAAAAAGAGCAGGGATTTTAATGAAGAACCAAGAGAAGGGACTGCCGCTATCGAAGCGCAATCCCTATTTTTCTGTATGCGACCTAATAGAGTTTTTTGAAGATTTACGTAAGCAATAACATTTAATTTCAAATTTAAACATTATAAATGAATAGTACTTAGAAGATTAAAATGGAGATGGTAAATGAAGGGCCGGAATGTTAGCGCATCCCGGACCTAAAAATTTTACTCATCTGTGCCGAAAGAAAACAATAGGGTTAGATGAACATTGTCTAGTAACAAGTGCAAAAATATAAAAACTTCGCATAATCAAGAATCATTTTATATTTTTCTAACATAACCCCCTTCCTTCCGACCCATGGGCGGATCTGAACTATGCCTCACCAGTCAGATCATTTTACTGTAACCACTTGCATCAGTTAAACTTGATAGCAGGCAATTTTTTACCATTTATACAATAAAAAAATGACAAAGAGATTTAGTCAGAACTCGCTTTTTTTGAACGAGTCAAATAGTAAACACCGATTGAAGGTCAAAAGTTTGATGACTTTAGTTGAAAAGCATCCTTATAGGGAAAATATTGAAAAGACTTTCGGAACGGAAGAAATAGGAGATGAATTCATCCTAATTGACCACATCGATACAGTCTATAGCCGCCTTACAAAAATCCTTAAGGAAAACAGCCGCTTTAATATCCAGGCAGCCAGAAAGAATATTTCCCTAGTGGAGCAGATAATCGAAGTCGAGGGCATTGCTGGTACTCCTATAAAATTTGTTTTCGACGAGTGCTTAAATGAAAATGGAGAAATCATCAATGACCTAGAGGCTTTTGCCATTTATGATGCAAAGAATATGTTCCTGAACCAATATGAGATGGCCAAGTATGCTAATCATTTGTACAAGGGAAAACAGTTTGAACTCGTGAGGTACAACATCGAATATTTTAAGAGCCAGGCGGCTGAAGCAAGGGTCCCAGGCAAACCCAGAAGTTATCGTTTGATAGAGAATGATGGGGAACTTTTTGTGAGAGGAATCACTTCTGTTAATCAGTACAACGAATATGGAGTTGATTTTGCGTTTGTTGTCGCTATGCTAACATTCCATCAGATGATGAAGGATTTTCCAGGGGATAATTATGCCATTTCGAGCGCTGCTTTGAGCGCATCTAAGCTTGAGGTGATTGTAGAAAGTAAAATACTGAAAGAAGCTGAAGGCTTTGGAAAAGTAAGTTCGTCTACGGTAGTATCGACAAATGACCTTGGGAATGCCTCATTCAAGTTCCTTAACATAGTTAAGGTAGGAATCCAAGAATCGAGGGGATTCTACATTTTCCCAGATTCAAAATCGGATTACAAAAATGAACTGGTCATACCGCATAATACAAAAGCAGACAGGGTGCTTGCAATGGTGAAGGACTCCAAAGATGTCATCCATAGTACAGATGACTTCATTGATGAGCTAAAGAAGGTAAAGGGTATCACAACTCCTGACGAACTTAGGGTGCAGATTCTACTCAGGCTCGAAAACAGTAAAACTGAACTCAAGAGTATGAAAAATGTGAAAGACCTTTTCAATAAGAGCATCAGCAATACAATAGAGAACTTTGCCAAGTTATTGGAAATGTGCAGAAAGGCAGAAGAACTGGATATAGATTATGACTTGAAGGACAAACTGCGTTACATCATTTCTGAGATTATCCTAAATAAAAAATCAAAGTCATGATAAAGATTAAACTTGTGACTTTTCAGCAGGCATTAACAGAGTCCGGGAAATTTGCTTCCCGGCACCTGTTGCTGGGAAATGGTTTTAGCATCGCCTGTATACCAAGCATATTTACCTATACCTCCCTTTATGGCCGTGCTGATTTCTCCGAAATTCCAGAAGTAAAGCTTCTTTTTGAAAGATTAGGAACAATGGATTTTGAGTTGGTAATTAGGTCTCTGGAAAATGCAAGCGTTGCTTTGCCAATATATCTTGATGGGCATGAAGACGTCGCGCAAAAGATGCGTGAGGATGCAATTAAGTTGAAGGAGCTATTGATTCGAACGGTGGCGGAGAACCACCCTGCATTTCCTTCGGAAATAGAAGAAAACAAGTATTTGCACTGCATCAATTTTTTGAAGAACTTTATGGACCATAAAGGCAAGGTTTATACTTTTAACTACGATCTGTTGCTCTACTGGACGGTAATGTATGGGATGGAGAATAAGCTTATAGAGCAGAAGCCATTGGATGGTTTTGGCAGAGATACAGATTTCCAAAATGGAGAGTTCAACGTTTCTGAATACCTGACTTGGCAAGGTGAATCTACTGCCCACCACCAGAACATTCACTATCTTCATGGTGCGCTACACCTTTACGACAATGGTGCTTTTCTCGAGAAATTTACTTGGAACGATAAGAATGTTTCATTAATTGACCAGGCAAGAAAGGCGCTGTCCGAAGGCCGGTTTCCATTATTTGTTTCAGAAGGAGAATGTGAAAAAAAGCTAGAAAAGATTACCCATTGCGGGTATCTCTACCACTCTTATAAAAGTTTCAGTAAGACGATGGAAGTGGTTACAAAAGGAGGAGGCAATTGCCTATTTACCTTTGGAGTTTCATTTACAGATAATGATGATCATGTCCTTAAAAAAATCGCTTCTGGAAAGGTTAAATGTGTTTACGTAAGTATCTACGGCAACCCAGACACATCGGATAATCAGCGTATTATTGCAGTAGCTGAAGCATTAAAAGGAAGGAGAAGCACGAGTGATCTTGAAGTTTACTATTATGATGCCCTATCAGCGAAGGTATGGGGCTAAAACTTATTAAACGGTTAAAAACTTGTTATAATCACCGAAATTTGGCGCTTAACATTTGATTTCACATAATATATATTTTTATTACTACTTAAATTAATAATCTCAACATGGAAATATTGATAAATGAACTTTATGAACTCATAAAAGACCACAGAGAAGACGAAGGCTTTATGACTGTTGCAAGAGTCAAGGCCTGGATCACTCAATTCAATGAGGATGATCGAGAATTTGTTCTCATCGAGACTATCCACATTTTAAAGAAGCGTTATTTATCCAAGGAAGGTGGCAGAACTTATGTAAAATATATGATTGAATACTTAACGGAGATGCATAAATGTGGTTCGGTTAAAGAATTTATGGCCGACTCATATTTTATTAACAATCAACCCCAAGGGAAAAGCCAACCTATGTTATTGGAGTTTCTAAACGAGGTTTTAAAGAAAGAATACTCCACAAGTTTGGACGAGTGTAATGCCAAATCCCCTAAATACATAATTTATCTAGATGATGTATTGTGTACAGGTGAAACTATTGTAAAAGGCTTAACAGACCAAAAAACAGGCTGGTTCAACCAAACTAACGAAAATGGTAGAACAAATTATGAAGAATATATTAAAAATGATGCTCATCTCGTTTTTGCATACCTTGCGACGCATACAAGAAGCAGTAACAAGCTCGCTAACAGATTGTATTTTACAATGGGTAAAAAGGACATCAAAAACGTGCACTACGTTTGGAATACAAATTTTGTTGTTAACAATATCTATGATGAGCCAAATTCCAATTTAAATTTATTATTTCCAATTCAAAGTGATTCGGAATCCATAAAAAGTTGCAAAGAACAAATAGAGAAGAAAATTAATGATCGTGGATATAATTTGAACAAAATTACTTTTCGTTCTCTAGATAAGCCAGTAGACGAGGAGTTATTTAGTTCCGCAGAAAATAGAAATAGATATGAATTAATAGTTCTTGAAAAAAGCATCGAATGTTATAACTTTATCCCAAATGACAATGTTAGAGCTAGACCTCTCGGTTATGGTCTTTATGATGATGTAAGTTTTGGATTTGGAACAATGATATTTACTTGGAGAAACGTTCCATTTAATACTCCGCTTTTATTCTGGTATCCTCATAATGGTTGGCAACCTTTATTTAAACGCGAATTTACTTAACGTTTTTTGTTTTTAACATGAAATATATTATTAAGGATACGGATTTAAGAGTTTACAAATTATCTGAAAGTTGCATTTTCAAAAAAAATAATGAAAGGCATGGTCAGTTGTCAAATATGGCTTCTGGTTTTCCAATTAAAGTTAACAATGTCTCAATTAAAACTACTGAAGCACTCTATCAGGCGTGCCGTTTCCCACACAGACCAGACATTCAGGCTAAATTAATAAATGAAATCAGTCCAATGCATGTTAAAATGCTTAGTAATTCTCATAAAATAGATAGTAGGCCAGATTGGGAGGATGTTCGTATAAAGGTGATGAAATGGTGTGTCAACTTAAAACTTGCTCAAAATATACTATCATTTGGCGAGGTATTAAATAGTACAGGATCGAAGTATTTAGTTGAAAATTCAAGTAAGGATAATTTTTGGGGCGCCATACCGGACAGTAACAACGAACATTATACTGGTCAGAATGCCTTGGGTAGACTATTAATGGACTTGAGACAAAAATTTCAAGGATCACAATGGCTGGATTTACTTTACGTCGAACCACCAGAGATAAGTAATTTTCTATTATATAATGATGAGATTAAAATAATTGATGAACGATTAAATTACATTAAGTCGCTAGTAAAATATTGGAAGATTGAACATAAAATAATTCTAAAACATTTCGATGAGGCCGACAATAAATTCTATAACTTGGGTTTAAAAATAAACGGTCAAAAAGGGTTATTTTAGCGTGCCCCCTTTAGTTGCAAAGGAGCTACAATATCATATAATCTTTAAGAACACCTTGTTTATTTTTGCGCTTTTCGTATATTTACATAGAAGCAAAAACAGTCAGATTATACGTCAGGGCAATGGGGAATTCGTTGAGTCGCCAAAAAAACCGTCCGTAAAACGTTGATATATAATGGTATTATCGGGAGAGTTCGATTACCGTCGGGACCACCACACTGGACAAGTCAGATAATTCTGAACTTGTCAAGTTTTTTTTGGTTCTAAATTTTATTAATGAACAGAATGCCTTGGACAATATCACTCGGCCTTATGGTTCGATGTGAAACCCGTCAAACATCAGCTGGTATTCAAGGATAATGTAGCGATTATAAACCCCAAAATCGAGCGTAGACTATTATGGGTTGCGGCTCAGCTAAATAATCATAAGTTAACATAAAATTAACCTTTCATTATCAGCTTAAAACTATTTTTGCATTGATTAAAGCTGGTTAGATAATGGCATTTAAAGATTTACCGGATAGTGTGTTACTGCAAAGATGGAAAGATGGGGAAGAACAGGTATTTAATACATTGTTTGACCGTCATTTCAATAAGCTTTTGCAATATACCGCCAACCGTATAGCTGATACAGAACTTGCCGAAGAAATTGTAATGGATATTATGATGCGCTTATGGCAAAAACATACCATGCTACAAGTAGACAGTTCATTATCACCCTGGTTGTTCCGGGCCATAAAAAATTCCATTATTGATCATAAGCGAAAAAAAGCCCTGCAAACTATTGCAATTGAGGAAACTGATTTTGAGCATCCCAGCACCGCAAGCCTTGAAGATCAGTACAATACTTTAGAACTACAGCAGATTTATGATAAAAGCCTGAAACTGTTAAGCCCACAGCGCCGGAAAGTATTTGAACTTAGCCGCCAACAAGGGAAAACTATCAAAGAGATTTCGGAAGAAACAAATCTTTCGGTGAGTACCGTAAAGCAACATATTGGGGCATCTCTGCATACGCTTCGCTACACCATGCAACCCCATACCGACCTGGTTTATGGTTTCATAGCTGTTTTTTCTTTGTTTTTATAACAATTTATTTTCCCTCCTCCTGTTAAGAATTCGCTTGCAGTTATCGCATTCATTTTTCTACAACACCCTTCTTTTCAATTTATTTCAAAATAATTTCATTTTGCATTAGTACCTGATTGCGAATCTTACGTTTTCATAAGTAGAGGGGCTTGTTAATGGCCACCATCGCAAATGAAAGAACTGTTAGAAAAGTATATCCAGGATCGCTGTACCCCGGAAGAGTTGAAGAAAGTTTTGCCCTATATCGATACTCCGCTGGGTCGCAAGGAACTGGAAGAATTGCTGATGGCAGACTGGGAGGATTTTGCTCCCGAAAAAGCAGAGGATGGTGTAGCAGCCGAATGGCAAGATCGTTTAACAAAGCAGGGCGGAAAAAAGCCTGGTAAGTTAGCTATGCTTCGCCAATCATGGATCGGTTATGCCGCAGCGGTGATACTGGTTACAAGTTTTGGATTTTATTTCTTAAATCGGGAAAAGCGCAGCAAAGTGGAAGTTCAGCAGGTTGCTATGATCGAAAAATTTAATCCGAGTGGTAAGCGGACTATCCTTACGCTTTCAGACAGCAGTGTGGTATATCTCGGGGCGGAAAGCCGGATACGATATCCTGAACGTTTTGTGGGCACAAAAAGGGAAATCTCTTTGGAGGGAGAAGCTTTTTTTGAAATCAGTCACAACCCGGAAAAACCTTTCATAGTCCAAACCGGCAAAGTACAGACCCAGGTTCTGGGTACCTCTTTTAAAATCGAGGCTTTTAAGGGTCAGCTGTTAACTGTTTCTGTAGCCACAGGCAGGGTAAGCGTTGGGCGTAAAGAAAACAGCACATTAACCTCACTTGCTATGCTCACACCTGGGAAAATGGTTAGCTGGAACCCTTCAGATAACAGTACGGAAACCTCGGCTATACCTATTGAGGAGGTGAGAAACTTAAAAAATGGAACCCTGGCCTTTACAGACGCACGCCTGGATAAAATAGCGCGAGACTTGGGGAGATGGTACAATATTAAGATCGTTATCACCAACCCCAAATTAACCGCCTACCAGCTAAGCATTACGATCAATGGCAAAGCATCAATAAACGGAGCACTAGATGCCATTACAGCAGCTACCGGCTTAAAATACAAGATCAGTAAAGATCAGATTATAATAGGACAACGATGAACACACAGAGAAAAGGAGGCCTGAATGCCTAAATAGCTCAAATATAAAAAAATCTGCTCCCGGAAGCCGGGAACAGACCTGATTAGATTAACCTTAAGCCAAAGTTTTCGACGACAGCTGGCTTAAAGCAGTCTTCCCGCAAGGATAACCTTACGGGCAATTAACTTAATATGCCATACAGACAAAAAAGTCAATGTTCAAATTTATACAAAAAACAGCAGAACCCGGTTCTGCCCATGAATTTATCTTAAAACAGTATTATGCCTCATATCTATTATTCACAGCTACATCCGGCATTTTTCATCAGGGGCTTTGGAATAAATTTATCTTCCTGATGAAATGCTCATTTATAATGCTTGTTATTCAGGTCACCTTCGCAGGTGTGCTGGTTGCAGGTACAGCAAAAAGCCAGAATATAAATGAAGTAAAAGTTGGCCTGAACCTAAAAGGGGCAAGCGTTAAAGAAAGCCTGATCCAGTTACAGACTAAAAGCGGTTTCAAATTTACCTTGTTTAACCAGTTGTTTGATGGAGAACACAAAAAGGTAACGCTGGCAACAGCGCAAATGTCCGTCAGAGATGCCCTTGTCAATATCCTTTCGGGCACCAATCTTCGCTATAAATTGGTAAATGAATTTATAGTGATTGAGGCCAAACCAGTCCCACCAAAGCCCGGCAGGATCTCTGGTAAAATACTGGATGAAAAGGGCGAAGCGTTGCCCGGGGCATCCGTTAGGGTTGTAGAAACCGGTGCTGGTGCACAGTCTGGTGTTGATGGTAGTTATATTCTTAATACTCAACCCGGAACGTATACCTTAGAAATTACCTATATTTCCTTTCAAACGCAAAGGATCACGGGAGTTGTAGTAACGGAAGATAAGCATACACCACTGAACATTTCGATGAAACCTGATGCTAGAGGGCTGAAGGAAGTGGTGGTAACTTCTGGCTATAAAAAAGCTACTACCGCAGGCCTTTTAGCTAAACAGAAAAATGCTTCTGAGATTAGCAACGGTATAAGCGCCGATCAGCTATCTAGAACCCCCGACAAAAACATTGGCGAAAGTTTAAAACGCATCAGCGGGGTAAGTACTGTTGATAATAAATTTGTATTGGTACGTGGTATTGGCGAACGCTATAACGCCGCTCAATTGGATGGAATAGCACTACCTAGTACCGAAGGACAAACCCGTAATTTTTCTTTTGACCTGATTCCTACCAACATGGTAGACAACATAGTGGTAAGCAAAACCGTAACTCCGGATATGAATGCAAATTTTGGCGGGGGTTTAATTCAAATCAGCACCAAAGATATCCCGGCAGAAGATTTTATGAGCTTTACGGCAGGTACCTCATACAATGATCAAAGTACCGGCAAAGATTTTTTTAGCAAACAAAGAGGGAAGTATGACTACCTAGGGTTTGATGATGGGCGACGGGATTTCCCAACAAACCTGGAACATACTGGCCGTACTACCGCCCCCAATACTACTTTAAGCAATGAACAATATCAAGCCAAATTGGACGCCCTAAGTAAAAAATTTACGGTAGATAATTTTACAGTATACAAATATAAAACAGCGCCATCGCAAAATTACCAGTTTACCATAGGGCGTTTGTTTGGATTAGATACCGCAAAGAAAATTAAGCTTGGGTTTACCGCTTCGCTTAGTTATCGCAACACACAAGCTATCAATAATTTTGATCAATACCGATCTGGTTGGGCTCCTAAAGCTAATAATTATGGCTCGTCATATCGTTTTAATACAACTTTGGGTGGCTTGTTAAATGTTGGTTTGCAGGTTGGTCAGCACCGTTTTAGTTTACGGAATACTTACACCCACCTTTATGACAATGCCCTCACCAGAACAACAGGCTATAGCGAAGAGGATGGGAATGACTTTTTAAGTAAGGGCTTAATGCCCGATAGAATACAAGAAGTTGACGACCCCACTTTTACTAATCTTTTACAGAATAAAATTAGCGGCCAGCACCAATTGGATAAAGTAAAATTGGAATGGAACGTTAGCAGAACAAGAGTAGACAGGAAAGAAAAAGACATAGGTATAGCCGAGCAGAGAGCAAAACTGTTTGGAAAAGAGTATGCCTACTTTTACATTACAGATCAAATTAATCAAGGTTATATCAAACCTTCGTCTCGCCATAATTACGATAACCAGGAAACCCATTATTCTGGAGGGCTAGACGCATCGCTGCCATTTAATATAGGCCCGCTACGAAATAGTATTAAAACAGGATATTTCGGCATCCATAAAAAAGGAAGCTTTAACTGGCAGATCGCGACATTAGGTAATCACATCAATATATCTGACAGCTTAACTTACCTGCCGATCAGTGAGAAATTAAAGCCTGAAAATATGGGCGCACATGGTTATAATTATACTATAAATCAATGGTTTATAGATATGTATGAAGGTAAAAGTATTAGTCATGCCGGCTACCTGATGTTAGATAACCGCCTAGCCGAAAAACTGAGGTTGGTTTGGGGCCTTAGGGGCGAGTATTACAGCTATACAGAAATAAAAAACGGAACTAATCAAAAAAAGGGTAATCTGCCATTTTCTTTACCTCAAGAAAAGAAGTGGCAATGGATACCTTCGGCAAATTTAACCTACAGCCCAATAAGCGAGTTAAATATCAGGCTTGCTGCATCCCGTAGCGTGGTACGGCCAGAATTGCTTGATAACAGTCAGTTTTTTAGATATAACGCCCCGCTTAACGCCAATTTTGGAAACCTAGGCCTTGCAAGCACCAAAATAAAAAGTTACGATTTTAAAACAGAGTGGTTTCCGGGAGTAGGTGAAATTATTTCTGCGGGTGCATTTTATAAACATTTTGATAAGCCAACCGAATTGGTAACCCTAACGCTTGACGGGGATATTTATTTAAGCAATTCAGACCACGCCAAGGTGTATGGACTTGAATTTGAAATGCGCAAAAATTTAGGCTTTCTTACAGCTAATCAATTGATCAAAAACCTTACGGTATATGGAAACTTAACCTTACAAAGATCAAGCGTTGTTGGCTACTACAAAACAAAAAATCCTGATCCTAAGCTTGGAGATATTTTGGTAAAAACTAAACAAAGCCGATCAATGTATGGGCAGGCACCATACCTTATCAATGCAGGGTTGCAATACACGTCAAACCATTTTGGTTTTAATGTAGCCTATAATAAATCCGGACGTAAAACATACATCGTAGGGCTAAATCAGGATGAAATTGAATATGAAAAGCCGAGAGCACAGATAGATGCACAGGTAAGCTACAGGTTTTTAAAAAGCAGGTTTGAAGTGAAACTGAACGCCGCCAACTTACTTAACAAGGCATCTACTTATTATATCAACAGAGGTAGCTATGAAAAGAACCCGGATTTTGTTGCCGGAAGTGGTGACTATACTAATGCTAAACAATTAAAACCGGGTTTTACCGATAATTTTGAAGATGGAGATCAACTCAGATTTAATCAAAAATTTGGCCGTACCTACAGCCTTTCATTAAACTATAATTTTTAATATCATGAAACATAAAATATTTATGCTAGTCTTTCTTAGCGCTTTTGTAGCGCTGACTATCTCTTGTAGTAAAAAAGAGCTCGCTCAGCCCGATCCGGATAAAGTTATTAAGTTGCAAATCCGGGGAAGCTCATACGTTGATTTGGAATATGTTTATAAAGACAGTGTTATCGCTACCAGTTTAACCACCTCGGGTAATAATATAACAATTGATACCCGGCTTTTAATAAAAGAGGAGGGGGCAACATTTCAGATCAGAAAAAAAGGAAGTTCAGAAATATTGCAAACTAAACAACTTTCATCCAGCCCCTTTATTCAAAATTTTACCGTGTTTTATGATGGCGTAAAAGTATATGATCAGGCCATTTCTTTACTTATAAAGGGGTATGCCTTAACCGGAGAGCTTGAATTTTTATTGGATGGAAATATCATCCTTTCTAAAAGCGGAGCAGTAGATAGCCGATCTTCTATTTTAATAGATAAAGGCACTTCTAGAGAAATCCAGATTCGAAAAAAAGGTGAAAGTACCGTTTTATTAAAAAAAACAATAGTATCTGACATTCAACAACAGAATCTCAACTTCTTTTTCGATGGAATAAAGATCGTTGATAATGTAAAGCTAGATCCTCCAGCAAATCCGGCCAACATGATGATCAGTGCTAAATTCGAAACCCAGTTTCCGGCAAATTTCAAAGGCGTGGACATTGATATGGTATTTTATACAAAGATGCCATCCAGTAACGCAGCGGCAGTAAAAACCAGTCCAGAAATAAGGTTTACCCTGGCTAAAGATGGTACATTTAACTCCATTGAACTTCCACCAATACCCGCTGGCTATAGCTATAGTTACGATATCTTCGAAAAAGGCACCACTCAGGTACCCTATGTTAACTTGGTGTTGACAAATGGGTTTCCGCTTACACCTAACCTGGGACGATTTGGCAATCTTAATTTTGAAGCCGGCAAATCAAAGCTTTTAGTACTGCGTGACAGCAGAACATTAATAACAAGCCCGGCCAGAGGTACAGTTTTATCAGGCGGTTTTACTGATCTGTCTCAATACTTTCAATAACAATGCAGGCCATTAGCAAAAAGAGGCATGAGCGTTTAAGGGATGCTTTGCTGCAAATGAAAGGGTTGTTGAGTGACGGGCAAAAAGAATGCAGTTGTTTACAGCAGGCAGAAGATTATAATAGGGAACTGGAAACGATGTATCGGAACTATGATTGCCTGTTGAAAGAGCTTTCAAGACAGATCACTGCCTATGAGATTTTGTACAACGAGGTGAAGGTGCGGTTCCTGGGCAAGAAGCTGAAAGAATTGAAAAAGGAAATCCAGACTGAGAAGCCTGCTTTTGTAACGCTCCAGGCAAGCATCAAGCTTGCCTACGAAACTTGACTTTGATATAGTCACTATTGGGCAGGCCGCTTAAAGGCCTGCCCTTTTTATTTTTTGTGCGGAATCAGTATTAATTTATAAGTCTAAATCAGCGATCTAACGCAAATCGGCCAAGAAGTGGTTCTAGATTTCCAAAATGTCCACCACCACATACTTAACTAGTAGCTAGACATAACTGCTGGTTTTTTTGTCTCTTATTTTGAGAAACCTATTGTTTGTTTTACAGCGGATTCTTAACTTTATATATGCTAGAATTACAAGATTTATTATTTACTCCACCAAAAGGTAAAACTGGTAAAATCATTTATAGATTATTTCTGACTTCATTAGTGCTAGGAGGGATAGGCTGGGTTGCATGGCAAATAGTCCTTATCTTACAGAGGCCAATTTAAGATAGCATTTGATCATCATTTTCTTATGGTCGGTGTTATCATCGTACCATTACAAGTGTGATAAAAAAAATATGGCAATTCTATTCGATCATCAATCCTGCTTTAGCCCTTCAGAATTTGAACAAGATCATCATTGATGTAATATACCTCTTTTCCGTCTTTAGCTGGGCTCAAGATTTTAGCAGAAACGAGTTCGCCAAAGTATTTGGTTAATGTGGTTCTAGAGGTAATGCCCAAGATTTCTCCGATAAATTTTGGTTTGATGTAAGGTTGGCTGAAGATCGTCTCGTTTACCTCCTTGTTGTACCATTTGATAGTTGTTTTGCCATGGGCAAGTGTCGCTTCCATTTGGTTAAGAATACTTGTGATCAATTGATTGGTCAACTCTGCTGTTTTTTCCACAGCATCTAACATGTACATGACCCATGGCTTCCACGATTCCCTTTGGGTAACTCCGCTCAAATGATGATAATAGTCGTCCTTGTTGATCATGATGTACTTGGAAAGATATAGTACCGGCTGTCTCAACAGTCCTTTGTTCACTAGATATAAAAGGTTTAATATTCTGCCTGTTCTGCCGTTTCCATCAGAAAATGGATGTATGGCCTCAAACTGGTAATGAGCGATGCACATTTTGATCATTGGGTCTGTCGGATACTTCTCATCGTCATTGAGGTACTCGATTAGGTTTTCCATTTTAACTTCTATGATGCCCGCTCCCCTTGGAGGAGTGTATACCACCTCACCCGATCTGAATTCGCTTTGCCCTCGTCTAATTACGGTAAGTGTCTGTGGTGGCCTAATTCCGGCCGTAGAGTTCTTGATCTGTCTAAAGGTGCTAATGATGCTTTCCATATCCATCTTCCCTTTCTCTTGGGTGATGTGGTATCCCTCCCATAATGCCTCCCGATAGCGGAGTACCTCCTTTGTAGCTGGTTTTATATTTTCTTCCCGAATAGTTTCTGAAACCGCCTTGTAAAGTTCGTCTTCTGTAGTGAATATGTTCTCGATTGCCGTAGAGGTTTGCGCTTCTTGAAGTGCAATGGTATTGATGAGCATGGTAGGGTTTGGAAGCCTATGGATACTGGAATTTGTAGTTGCGAGAGCACGGGAAGCAGCAACGAGTTTCTTCATCACTTCAACATCTTCTTCCATGTTTTTAAGTGGAGGTAGAAATGGAAGATCGTTAAAAGGCTGTGTTCTATCGTACGGCATATGTTCAGTTTTTCGATAATATTGGAATTATAAACAAATATACACATAGCAGGTGGACATATAAGCACAACGTGTTCATTTTTTTAAAAAAAATGAACACGTTGTGGAAAAGGATAAAATAAATGAACATAAAATCATCATCTGTTCATTTATTTCGTAAAATTGGACATATAGATATAAACGGACACGCTAGAATACAAAAGAGCTTGAAACCGGTGTCTTTTTTAAGATCGCAATCTTTTCCCCTATGGTCGGTGTTCTCACGGTACCATAAAAGTAGTTAGTAGAGTAGTTTGGTGATAACACCAACACAAAAGAAAAATGCGTTAGACATTCTGACTCGAAAGCTTATGATATTGGCGCACGATGAGGTAAGCAATAAAGTTAAATACGAAGAATATCAAAAGCAAGTAGATATTATTAGATGCCATTTCATAAACAAAGGCATTCTGTACACTGCCAGGAATAAAGTCTCTTTGTGATGATGCTATTAGAATGATTAACTTTTCAATTGACTGAATTCCAATCAAAAAAAGGCCCATAGCTAACCTAGCATATCTCATGCTCCGCAATTTCCTTATCCATAATAGCTGGGTGCATAGCAGTGGAATAAGGAACATCAACCAAAATTCTAACCAGTAAGGACCAAATCCTCTATTTGCAAGTGCAAATTGTTCATATTCGCTTGCAGAGAAGAAACCATTTAATAGCGTAAAGACTATTTGTAGTATGAACAATATGCCAACAATACGTGTGATGAAAGTAACAACAATATCAAACCGGTTAACAAAACTGTTACCAATTCGTATACAGTAATAAATACACCACAAGCCAAATCCTATTAGCTGTGCTGAAATTAGAAGGTTAAGTAGCTTTTGTATCATAATAAGGTTTTGAATACATCCCACATTGTAAACCAACCATGAGTGGAGGGCTAAGGTTAGGAATGCTATTCAAATGTATGAAATTCCTATAGGTAGTGAGTGGGCTTGGTGATAACACCAACCACAATGAAAAAGGATACTTGTCTTCATTCCTCCCCCTGCCCCCTCCAGAGGGGGACATGCAGAGCTGATATAGCAAGTTTCATAGCTATTATCTCCGGAGTTTAAAAGTAGTAGTATGGTTTGGTGGTCACACCAAAAACAAAAAGAAATGCTAATTTGGCAAAGCGCTAAGCTATGGCGGTCAAAGATGGCGGATAAGAAACGCCTGATTTTCATTCCGGATGAGCCAAGGACTGACGATTGCGGTACTATTTACGATTTATTTACAAAGTTTACATTTTTATTTACAATCTAAATTACGCAGTCAGAAAATATCAAACTAGATTCGTTGAACCAATTTGAAAGGATATGAAAAATAAAAGAACTGTCAGCTATGCGCTGATTTTATCGCTGGTTGTGGTGAGCGGACTAGTATTCGCTAATCGTGAAATTAAAAATGAAACTAAGCCATCCACAAAGCCCTTGTCTACTGCTGAAAGGAAAGCCCGTATAGTAGAGGACAAGAAAAAATGGGAAGCTTCTCCTGATGGTATAAAGTACAAAAAATGGGCGGTTTCTGCTGAAGGTAAAAAAGTGCATGCCAGTCATGATAAAATAAGGAAGTACATGGACGCTTTCAGCAATATGGAGGCCGTAGTAACCTCTGTTACTTTTCAGCGCAACGGGAAATCATCAGGAATAAAATGGCTGATAGTCAAAATCAATGGCGAAGAGTACATGATGCAATTTAGTCCGAAGGATTTTAAGCAGTTAAATAGCCTGAAAGTTAACGATAAAATAATTGTTAGAAGCCGCAGCGCAGGGTATTCGCCTAATCATCCATATTTGATTGTATCGGGCGACTATATTGAGTGGAATGGTAAGACGCTTTTTAAACGTGACTTTAGCAAAAATAACCGTTGCTGAGGATTAGCTGCCGAAACACTAGCAAGTGTTTAAAAGAATCTCGGGACTACACAAAAGCCACCAATTAGGTGGCTTTTTATTTGTAAGATACTTAGCGTTTATCACAAGCGGGCTGGTTGATCTAGATAGGCCGGCAATCAACTCCATTTCCAATCTAACTTTATGATATGCTGTAAGTTAAAATTGCTGATCATTGCAAGCACTTCTTCATTCAAGGCAGGATTAGATTTTGGGATCACAATACTAGGCCCTGTACTCAGTTTTAAGAAGTAATGTGATTTAATTTCATTTACCAAGGTAATTTCAGAAATTTTTATTTTTGTATTGCTTACCCTATCTATTACCTTAATCTGGTCATCATTGATTTCAATTTCGACAATTTCCTCAGGTAAGTCTTTTAGTTTGTTTTTAACATGTTTGATATAATGTTTTTTATGTCGCCAACCGAGGTAAGTATTCCCAAAACAGATTACAAGAATTGAGCAGAAAACACCATAATACATTAAAAAACTATCTTCTTTCTGATAACCAAGAATAATAACAAATAAACCTAAGGCTAGAAAAATGAAGAAAGATCTTTTTCTCGACTTCCTTTTTTCGGAATTAGTGGAAGCCTCATACAACTGAAATGTAATATGATCGTTTTCTGAGAGTGTTAATGAATACATATTTTTTGTTAAAAACGGGTAAGTATGCTATCTCCAAATATATAGATATGTTAGAAATTAACGATGAGATTGAAAATATTAAGGTTAGTAGTAGAGCATATTTCTTTTACTAGGGTAGGTCGTCTTCATTCCTCCCCCTACCCTCCCGATGAATCGGGACAAACTCTCCAGAGGGGGACATGCAGGGTTGATATAGTAAGTTTCATAGTTATCCTCTTATGGTCGGTGTTTTTACAATACCATTGAAATTAGTGGCTAGAGGATAACACCAACAAAAAGAATAACTTGTTAAATCAGCATTAGGAAAGCAATAGCGCATATTTCTTTTAAAAGCTTGGCTTCGCCAGTTTTTTTGTTAGAAAATAGGCTACGGTTAAATTAGGTATCCAGCACCACCAAGCTACAACAATATAAGCCGTTTCAAAATTACCGAATAATGTGCTTAAAATGGGTATCCAAAGCCTTAAGGTAACTGCTGCAAAGCAGGAAGCATAGCTATAAATCATCATTTTTTGATGTTGCAACAAGTTCCCTTTCTTAATGCTGAGGTATGCCATTAACGTTGTATAAAACCAAATTATACTTAAGCTTATGAAACCTAAAGCTGCCACAATACCTCCCATTGCATAAAAAGCAATATAAAACCCAGTAATTGCACTCAATAAAACAGCAATTACGTATATCTTACCAATTTGCTTGTGCAGGGTTATATACTTATTCCTAATTTTTTGGTTGAACTGTATCCAGCCAATAAGTAAGGCAAGTCCTCCTAAGGTAATATGTATATAAAAAGCGCTATGCCAGACGAAGTCTGAAACAAGCTCGCTGGGTTTGATTTTTAATAAACCAAATCTCTTTTCCATAAAGTACAATCCGGGATAAAGCCCTACAACTATAGACAGTGCTGCCAATAGAATCCATAATGTTTTTTTCATGGTTACAAAGAAAACTGCTATTTATCTTTTAAAGGTTCCAAAAGGTAAGATGGTCTCTTTTGCTTAGGATTGGTTGCCTAGCTGTATTTTCTCTTGTTGGCAAAATGCCTTTGGAGAGAGGCCAGTTGCCTTTTTGAAATTTCTATGGAATGAAGTCTTAGAATTAAATCCGGCCTCGAAAGCAATGGAAAGGAGGGTAAACCTTTTGTTTTCGGGCAAGATTACCGTCTGCTTAAATTCGGCTATACGGAGGTTGTTGATGTAATCGTAAAAGTTTCTTCCTTCCATCGAATTAATTACCTGCGATAATGTATTGCTACTAACGCCTAAGCGCTTGGCCAGTTCATCCAGACTTAATTCGGGGTCTTTATAGAGTTTCTCGCCTTGCATCAGCAGCTTTAATTGAAGATGAATGTTTAGCAATTGTTCATCTCCTAACGCAGTTTTCTCATACTTGGTTTTTTCATTGCTGATGATTAAGGGGCTAGAGTCATTGGCTTCTTCGTGATTTTTGAGTGCACCACTAGTAATAGCGACCAGTGGCTCATCAGTAATTTGGTTAGCAAAAATACCAACCTGTTTGATGCCGAAATAGCCAATAAAAAGAATAAATAAATCGACCAGAATAAAGGTTGAAATGTCGTTCCCTAAAATAATAGATAGCCAAATGATCCCCATTCCAATGGTGAGATAGACAAGCCAGTTCAGGTTAATTTTCTCTACATAAGAAAACTGTCCTGAGATATTTTTGCGGTGCTTTTTTAATAAAATTAGGGATAAGACTACGTAAATTAAACCTGAGGGCACAATGGGAAAGCGTATAATGGAGAGAAGGCTTTCAAATCCGATCCCATTATTTTGATAAACAATGATCTTCTGGCTGAAAGATAAGGTATAAAAACCTAATAACAAGAGGTAGGCTACAACTGCAGGGATAAAATGGATCAACCAAGGCAGTCTATTTCTTTGGTTGGTTAAAGTAGCAATATATAAATACAAAAAAGGGCCGTGAATAAGTGGGATTGGAATTTCAAATCCTAGAAAATAAGGGAATTCTATAAAAAAATCAGAAATCAATATATAATACGCCAATAGATGAAAAGCTGTCAGGGTTAACCAGGGGGCTAAGATAAAATCGGCTGTTGATTTGCCCTTTTTCGTAAAAAGAAGCAAAGCAAGAAATAAGGAGATGATTATTCCTGCAATGTGGAGCATCTATTTTTTAAAATTTATTGGTATAAAATTACGTGCCCAAATTAAAAAACAAAACTGATAATTGTCTCACCAAGTTTGGGTAGCTTTTATTTTCTCTTATGGTCGGTGTGATCACTGGGGCATTAAAAACAACACCAATCACAGTGAGAAAAACTACTTGTCTTCATTCCTCCCCCTACCCCCTCCAGAGGGGGACATGCAGGGTTGATATAGCTAGTTTCATAACTATTTTCTTATGGTCAGTGTTTTCACCGTACCATTGAAGGTAAATCATCCACTAGGAGAAATACTTTTTAAATAAAAGATTTCCTTCGACAAGCTCAGGATGACAATCTTTTATGGATATAAAGACCCTGAAGATGAGAGCTTACCATTTCTCCCAATGGTCGGTGTTGTCACCGTATCATAAAAGTTGTTAGGTCATTATTCATATAAGTAGTTGAGTGGTTTGGTGATAACACCACCACAATGAGACCCTTCGACAGGCTCAGGATGACAATCTTTTATAATTACTCGTCTTCTAATTCCTTGCCCTCCCGATGAATCGGGATAAACTCTCCAGAGGGGGACATGCAGGGTTGATATAGCTAGATTTCATAACTACCAATGAGGGTATGGATTGGTGTAGATGTTTTGTTATATTTGGCTTCAATAATTAGCATTTTTATGGGTCTCATTAGTCTCTTTACGGTTTTTTATATCTTATTAGTCGTAGGTTTAGTCTATCTGTTTTTTAAAATCATAGATGGGATACGTAAATCCAATAATGAACGTAACGAAATACTTAGGGAGATAGCTGAAGAGCTTAAACGTCAAAATGCAGCTAAAAGTTAGTTCTCCCATGTCGTAGCTCGGGCCTACTGAAAGAACCAATTCAATTATGATGCTTATTTATATATTATTATTCTTATTGGCGGCTAAGCCATTAGCTATATATGGTAAGGAGATTTCCCTTGCATTTAAGGCTCGTGATTACTCAAAGTTAAAAGCTAATTTATTTTTCTTTCTAATTACTATTGCTATTGTGGTCGGATTAATCATTGCTATTATTAAGCTTTAAGTATATTTTCCTATGGTCGGTGTTTATGCCTTGAAGCTAAAAAATATCGAAAAACAGTTTTAACAAATAATGAAAATAGAGACCCTAAAACCGTTTAACGGACAACATTGTGAGACAACAGCTACAGGAACGTTGTTAAATCAACTTGATATTGAACTTTCTGAACCCATGCTTTTTGGTTTAGGTGAAGGACTAGGATTTATATTTTGGAAAATGAAATCAATGGATTTCCCATTCGTTGGCGGGCGAATAAAACCAGACCTTTTAACTCAAAACATTGCAAAGAACCTGAACCTTGAATTGACCATAAAAGAAACCGCCTCACCTCAAAAGGCTTGGGACAGTGTAAAAGAACTTATTGACAAAGGACAAGCTGTGGGCTTAAAACTAGATTGTTTTCATTTGCAATATTTTTCAAAACCATTTCATTTCGCTGGTCATTATGCTGCAATTTATGGCTACGATAAGGATAATGCTTTTTTGGTAGACACCGAACAACAGGGTGGACAGGTAAAAACTAGTTTAAATAGTTTAGCATTGGCGAGAGCAGAAAAAGGTCCAATGACATCTAAGAATTTGTATTATACGCTGAATAAAACAGGCCATGAATTTGATTTGAAAACTGCAATTCTTACAGCAATTAGAAATAATGCTACTGATTATATAAATCCACCAATTACAAATATTGGTTATAAAGGAATTTTGAAAACAAGCACGGAAATAATTGAGTGGTTTAAAACCAGTAAAGACATTGAAAACGACTTTAAAACTTCTGCAATGCTCATGGAAAAAGCAGGAACTGGTGGAGCGTTATTCAGAAACTTGTATAGAGACTTCTTAAACGAAAGCCATCAACTGCTTAAAATAGACAAACTAAAAGCAGGACACGAAGCTTTTACTGAAATTGCAGCTCTTTGGACTGCTGTTTCTCAACTTTTTGAGATGGCAAGCGAAACAAAGGACATCAAATATATTCATCAGGCATCAGAGATTTTGAAAACGATATCAGACAAAGAGAAAAAGACAATGGAGATGTTGGCGACAATATAGTTGGAAGCTATTTTTTTAGGGTCTCCTATCAACTTTATAAATGGTGGACAGCCCCGTTCGACCAGGCCTTTAAACAAGTATCACAACATTAACAAACGATGAAAAAAGTATTATATATCCTAATCCTAATAATTTCTATCAGTGAGTTTGGATGTCAGTCGATTACAGTAAGAGATTTAATAGTAGTAGATTTTGTCACAACGTCCGATCAGAACCTAGAAATTGGAAAGGCTAACTATAAGGATATATTCAATATAACCGTAGTGGATTTTAAAACTGTAAGAATGTTTATTGTTCCATTCCACAATGAACGGAGTAGTACAACTTTGCTTTCTAATGGAGATGTTGAGGAAGGGCGAACAACCTATGATACAACGTTTGTTTACTGTTTATTTGAAAAAGGAAGTAAGGTAGGCTTGAGGTATGATTCTTTGACCAG
Source organism: Pedobacter polaris (assembly GCF_005116505.1). GTDB lineage: Bacteria > Bacteroidota > Bacteroidia > Sphingobacteriales > Sphingobacteriaceae > Pedobacter > Pedobacter polaris. Next base: position 893,450 of record NZ_SWBR01000001.1, on the reverse strand, counting down.
TGTTTTACCTCAAAAATTTCCAGTTGATTCATTATTGAATAGAATTAATATTTCAAATGGACATCTAAAGGCGAATTCAATAGCAGCGGGCAAGTTGGATTATTCGCTCCGAGAGGATATAACAGGCAAATTATTGGAAGAGAAATTTGTTTGGAGAAAGATGGAATTGTTGATTCGACTTATAGATATTTCAATCCATCAATGAAAGGTATTGATTTCACAATCGCTCCTTCAATTGATGAAAAATACAATTCCAAGTTGATTAAAATTGTTAACATAACTATCAAGGATAAAACAAGGAATGTGCTTATAACAGAAATTAAAGAGGGAGAATTGAAAGATCCAGTTCCAATTATTAAGCTTATCGAACGATTTAAAAATGATAAGCAAGTTAAGCTTAAATAAAATAGAATGCCACTCAATTGAGTGGCATTCTATTTTATTATGGTCGGTGTTATCACCGTACCATTGAAGTAGTTATTATTATAAGTAGTAGAGTGGTTTGGTGATACACCAACCAAAAGGAGATCTTTCGACAGGCTCAGGATGACAATCTTTTTTCAACCAAGTATAAAAGATTTAGAAGATTAAACACTCCTCCTTTTGCTAGCTGCGGCTTATCATTTAACATTTATCCAGCTGTTAAGCGTATTGTTAGCTCCTTCGACTACTACTTTGTAAAATTTAGAAGGATAGTTTTTGAGATCGGCTACATAGTGCTGCTGAGTTACATCAACTTCGGCCAATAGCTGATAAACATCTTTTTTTCCGACTTTAAATTCGTTACTAGTGGTCAGCCAGATTTTAACCTTTCCTGTCTTTTCCAATGCTTTCCATGAAATGTCAAGATGGCCTTGGATGTAATTTGTTTTGAGTGCGGCTATAGATACGGGCCCTATAAAAGATGTACCGTCTATTTCTTGTGCTACATCTTTTGTGAGGTTAATGCGAAGGTACTGAGCTATGGAAGGCATGATATCTACCACACCAATATCAAAATACTGAGCATAAGCATTAAGGTCTTTATAATTGCTCACCATCCAGGTTGAGCGTTGACGGTCTGATTGACCTCCATGCCCACGACCTGTTTTTTCATCACGACCATGATCGGTTGTGATTACGATTAGCCAGTCTTCCTTAAATTTTTGCTTGCGATAGTTAATCGCATTCCAAATCTGACCAATTTGTTGATCTAACATTTGAATAGCGGTATAAAATTCAGGACTGTCGCCATAGCGGTGCCCCATATCGTCAGTATACTCTAGGTAAACCCAAGAGAGATCTGGCGCTTTATCATGGATGGTAGTTGCAGCTTGCTTAACCACTTCCTCATCAATTAGGTGCATATAGGCAGAATTTTTATCATGCTTAAAGCGGATGGTATCCAGTTCATAACCGTCTGCCACAAAATCGGGCTTAAAGTTTCCCGTTTCTGCAAGACCCTCTCCAAGTAGCTTGGTACGGTTGTCTGTCCAGCTAGAGAAAATTGCTGTTTTTTTATCAGGGTACTGGTTTTTAAAAAGCCTAAAAATATGCTGATAGTTGTAATTAGGCGCCTTAATGGCATTATCAGGCACATTATGTTTATTTACCCAAGTGCCGGTAAGTAAACTGTTATAACCAACAGCTGATATTGTTGGCGATTCGTTATAGCTACCTCGGTCACCACCTACATGCATACGCGAATAGGATCCTGCAGAAATAATCTTTTTAAAATTTGGCAAATCTAACCGTTCCATTACATCCGCAGGGATACCATCTGCAATTACATACACCACTTTACGCGGGCGGCTTTGGGCCGATGTTGAGATAGATAGCGAAACAAAGCAAGCGAAAATAATTGTCCTTAATAACATGGTGCTGTTGGATTAAAAAGTGTGTGGTAGATATTCGTTTTCAACGGTTCCGTCTTCGTATAATTTAAGCAAGGCATATCCTGGTGGGGTTTCTAGGTAATAACCGGGGCCAGCTGATTCTGAATCGCCCTTGCCCCACCAAAAACCGCTCATGGCTCCATTGCAGCAATAGTGAACACCATTATAAACCGTTTGATCTGAAAGATGGTTATGCCCACTAAGGCAGATTTTTACCTTATCGCGGTGTTTGTAAAACAGGTCTTTAAGTTTTTTACAGTCTGAATGCCCACCACCTACCAACACCTGGGTAGTGCCTAAGATTGGATAGTGCGACATGATGAGCGTAGGTGTAGCAGCGGGAAGGTTTTTTAGTTCTTGCTCAAGCCACTGATACTGCTCATCATCTAGCGATATCTTGCTGTTGTTCCCATCGAGAATAATAAAATGCCAGTTCTTTTTTTGGAAACTATAATAACGGTTAGGGATTTTCAATCGTTTTACAACGTAATCCTTACCATACATTTCATCGGTTTTTGCAGGCGCTTTCCACCAAGGGTCATGATTGCCAATACAACTGTGTATTTCGTACTTGTCGATTACCTTCATGCATTCATCCCAAACGCTCCATTGTTCTGTTACCTGATTGCGAACTACATTATCATAAGAGGCATCATTAATTGAATCGCCACCATTCAAGAAGAAATCAACTTTATGCTTACCAATAATCTGTTTTAAACAGGATTTAAACCTTTCGGGTGCATTTTCGCTCGAACGGATGTGTACATCGGTAATATGTGCAACAGTAAGTACTGGCTTTTTTCCTGCTTTTTCGGAAACCGCACTGGATGCCAATGCGGGTAAGGTACCTGTTAATGCAGCACCAGCTGATAAGCCTATTGCCTTTAATAACGATCGTCTCTTCATTTCTTTCATCATTTACCAGCCAAAAATTTGTTTCAATTTAGGGTTTAAGATTACCTGTTGTTGCGGGATGGGGCGGTAATAGAACTTTGGCTCTTCAAAGGTTCTTGTTACATTTTCTGTTACAATATTGCCTCCTGTGTTGCCATTCTTTAAATAAACTGTTGCATCACTTCCAATCAATCCTGCACGGTAATAGATAAGTTTTACGCCAAGAGAATTTTTTTCTTTCTGGTCTTCACCCGGAATGGTTGATGTTCTGTCGATCAGAATGATATCATCAACACCATCGCCAGTAAGGTCGTATTTACCTAAACCTCCAAAATACATGCCTTCTGGACTTTTAGTTAAGAGTTTACCAACCTTCCAACGCATCAGATCGTCATAACGCATGTTTTCAAAAGCATATTCAACCCTACGTTCTCTTCTGATCTCTAATATCAGACCTACATTGGCGGTTACGTTCGGATATTGCAACTGCAGTGCCGGATCTGGATTTGCATTGGCTCCGAGGTTAAGATCTGGGAGGCCAGCCCTTTTACGGAGTAGGTTTATTGATGCATCCAATTGGCCTTGCGTTAATGTACCGAGTTCGGCAAGGGCTTCAGCATAGGTTAGTAATACTTCGGCGTAACGGTATACTGGAAAGTCGACACCGTTTAAGGTTGCGTTATCTGTACTGTTTACATAGCCTTTTAGCTGATGGTATCCTGTAAAGTTTTTATTTAAGCGCTGGATATATGGTGTGGGATCTGGTACCCTAACCCATCCTGGATAAACCATAGTCTGTGACATTCTTGGATCACGATTTTTAAATTCTGCCACAAAACCAAGTTGGCTATAGCCCGATACATCGGTAAACCTGCTTCCATCTCTCATCAAGTAGGTTTGCAAAAGGTCTTTGGCAGGTGCCTGCTCGTAATCTCCAAATACTGTTGAATTCACATTCTGGCTTTTGCTCTTGCTCAGGTCAAAGATGTTAACTAAAATCACCTCACTGTTACCTGTTAAATCCTGACTAGAAAACAGGGTTCCATAATCTTGATCAGGTTTACCAGTATTATAGATGGAGAATTTTTTAGCTGCAATAATGTCTCCTGAAATTCTCGCTGCAGTTTCTAAAAAAGCATTTGCAGAAGTGCTTAGGTTCAGCTCGTTATGGTATTTACGGTAAGTACCCTCATAAAGTGCTGCTCTTGCGTACAGGGTTGCAACGGCCCATTTGCCTGGTGTGCCAACCGGAACGCTTTCTCTAACATTTTTGTAGGCAAAATCAAGATCGGCCATTATGCTATCTGCAATTAATGTTCGAGGGTCTCTTGGGTTGTAAAGCTCTTCGTCTCCCGGCTCTAATGTGCCAGAATACCAAGGGACATCAGAAAAACGTTTCATTTTATCGAGATAGAATTCTGCACGGTAATACCTCGCTAGCCCTGCATAATGATTTTTAACGGTTGCGGCTACCTGTGCTTTCCCATAGTTTTCGAGAAAATAGTTGATATTTCTTAGTCTAGTCCAGCTCCAGCCTGTGGTAATGTTTTGCGCATTTGTATTGCCCCCCATAACGTTCTTTACTTCTACTGCTGCGGTAGTAGCTACGTTATCTGTACTTTGATCATTGAGATAGGTATTACGGTCTGGTTGCGAAATTAGGCCGTTTACATAAAGCGAAAGATCACTTTCGGTATTAAAGAACAAGGTTGGAGAGATAGAAGTTTGCGGGAAACGATCTAATTCTCCTTTTTTACAGGCTCCGAACATGCCTACAGTTACAATAAATACGATATATATATACTTTTTCATTTGAAAATGATTTGAATGTGATAAAGTCTTGCGTTAAAAATCGAGGTTTAAACCGAATGCGTACCTGCGTTGGTAAGGATATGCCCAAGCACTCGGACCTTGGTTAACTGCTTCTGGATCGATGAATTTCTTGATCGAAGAGAATTCATATAGGTTCTCTCCAGTAGCAAAAATCCGCAAACGCCTTACATTAAACCTTTTGGTAATCTTGGCCGGTATGGTGTAGCCCAACGATACATTTTTAATCCTTAGGTAAGCACCATTAAGCAAGTATTTGGTTTGGGGAATATCCAATCCCGCACCGTAGTTGGCATCAGCAAGCCATGATTGAAGCACAGGGTACTGTGAGTCGGTGTTGGCATCAGCAAGGCCCGCAGCGATATAGGAAGCCGAGTGTTTCTCCCTTTGTGTTGGCGAATCTGCCGTACCACGATAATAATCAAGGTTCCAAGGGTAAACATTAGCATAAGGTTGTTGATATGGGCCCCAGAAAAGATAGTGATGGGGATAAAAATCTCTTTTTAGTACGCCTTGTAAAAATACAGAAAGATCAAATCCTCCCCAATCCATATTTAAATTGGCGCCAACGGTATAACGGTCAGAACTGTTTCCAATAATTTTGAGATCCTTAGGATCATTGGCACTTAAGCCTCTTTCTATTTTCTTGTTGCCATCAAGATCCATATATTTTGGCCATCCCTCCACAATTGAAAGTGCACCCCATGGAATAATTGCCGATTGGTCTAGTGCTGCAATTTCTGCTTTACTGCGAAAAACACCATCATTCTCTAACCCCCATATCTCTCCAAGAACTTGTCCTTCACGGTAAAGATTTGAAAATAGGTTCTGGTCATTTCTATATTTGGTAATTTTAGCTTTAGAATCGGCCAAGAATATTTTAGCATCAAAACTGAAGGGTTTCGAAGCCAGCTCAAACCTGTCTCTATAGGTAATGGCAAGCTCCCATCCCTTGGTGCGCAAGTCGGCAGCGTTTTGGCGTGGAACGCCCGTTCCCAATACGCTCGGTAAATCCTGTGGTGGCCCCAACATGCCTTTAGTATCACGTATGTAGTAATCAAAAGCAAAGGAAAGTTTATCGTTCAATAATCCGATATCAGTACCCATATTTAAGGTTGATACCCTTTCCCAGGTATAAGTTTGAGGATCGACAGGTAGCCCAGGGGCGCCATTAATTACCTGGTTTTGCCCATTACCACCAATTAAATAACCTGAAGTGCCGGGTACAAGAGACTGGATATAACCAAAATCGCCCACATTCTGGTTTCCAAGATCACCATAAGAAGCACGCAGTTTAAATGTAGATACTGCTGGTGATAGTGGTTTAAAGAAATCCTCAGCACTTGCTATCCATGCAACAGAGGCAGAAGGAAAAAAGCCCCAACGTCTTTCTACCGGGAATCTTGATGAACCATCATATCTTCCAGTCGTTTCGAGAATGTACCTATTTTTGTAAGTATAATTCAATCTTGAAAATACACTGTTGGTGGCATAGGCCGAGTAGCCTGCACTGGCAGCCGCTGTACCGCTTGTAAGCGACATGAAAGGCAATGAAGAAGAAATCAACATGTTTTTACTGGCATTTACAGTAGAATAACTGTAATCTTCACTGTTGAAACCCACCATTGCACTAAAGAAATCGTCGCCAATTGTCTTTTTATAAGTAGCGTATACATTAAATGCGTTATTAAATAGATAGCCATTGTTTTCGGTTACAGAGCCGTCCCCACCTTCCTCACGGATATCGTTGGGGCCATAGCCGATTTTGTATTTTTTGCTGTCGTTGTGTGTTTTCCAGAGTTCCCGCTTAAATGATGCATCTCCGTTTACTTGAAGGTCGCCTTTTAAAAACAAGGCCGTAGCACTGGTAATGTTATGAAAACCGAACATATTCTGGAGGTTGTTACCGCCATCAACAAGCTTAGCGGCTAATTTACCTGCAGCAGTATTTGCCCAAGTACCATCAGGGTTTTTGGCCACATCAGTTGGCATCAGGTAATACAGGTCGGTAATATTTCCATTGGGAAGTGCCCGTTTAGTTTGGTATATATTGATGTTGTTATCGATCTTTAGCCATGACAATGGAGAAAAGCCCACCTTTGATCTTAGTCCATAACGATCCCAATAATCAGCTGTAAGTTTGTTTAGTCCATTATCCTTTGTATAATCTGCAGAAAGGTAATAGGTAAGCGGTTTTTCATTTACTGTTGCACCACCAGAAAAGGTAAGGGTGTGGCTCTTAGATAAACTTGAGTTATTGAAAAAATAGTCATACCAATCATTGCTACCCATATATGCCCATTTGGTGGGATCGGTTGGGTTAAGGCGGGTATCGGCAATAGATGGATTATCAGATCTTTCTTTTGCCCAACGGTAATATTCATCCGTATAATTTACATAGTCCCAAGGTGTATTATCGGTAGACGTTTCTAAAACCCTTGAAAAAATATAGGGGTCTGTTACCGGTTTAGGGAGTAGGGTTGGTTTAGCGAATGACTGGAAAGTATTGTAGCTGATTACATTATTACCTGCCATACCCTGTTTAGTGGTAACCAAAATTACACCAAATGCCGCACGAGCACCATAAATTGCTGCAGATGCTGCATCACGCAATACGGTGAAAGAAGTGATATCGGAAGGGGTTAAGCGCAATAAGTCATCAGTACTAGTTGCAGGAATATTATCAATTACGATTAAAGGAGAGCCACCATTTATAGAAGTATAACCCCTGATGTTGATATTGGGTAAGCTTCCTGGAGCACCGCCTGCATAAGTGATATTCAATCCAGGACTAATCCCTTGTAAACCCTGCAGTACATTTGTAACTGGCCTTGATTCGAGCTGCTTACCCGAAATCTGATCGATTGCTCCGGCAACGTTAATTTTTCGCTTAGTTCCGAAACCGACTACCATAACTTCGTCAAGTTCTGCATAATCTGCATGCAGTGCAACGTCAATTGTGGTCCTGCCTCCAACAGAGATTTCCTGTTGCTTGTAACCGATGTAGGAAAAAATCAATACCGCATCTGGCTTTGCATTCGTAATCGAATAGATACCGTTGCCGTTGGTAGCGATGTGCTGGCTTGTTCCTTTAACTGTGATATTTACCGCAGGAATTGTCTCCCCGGTCTTCGCATCAGAGACGACACCCTTAATGGCGATCCCCTGCGCAAAAACAGTTGTGGACATGGTCAATAGTGTGAATACCCATAGTAGCTTTTTTTTCATTTTGCTTGATAATTAGTTGTCTGATTTGGAATTTTAGTTGTTTCAGCGGCACAAAAATGGATATATCATATTAAGAGCAAGTTAAGACCAGATTATTTTATTAATTGAACGTTCATTCAATCTATTAATAAAAATAATTTGCGAAATACACTTGCTTTGTTTAGTTTGCCTTATTAAACCAGTAATACAATGGGACGTAAAAGCCTAAAAGAGGCGAGAAGACAAGAAATTATCAAGGTGTTTTATCAAGTTGCCAAAAAAGAGGGCTACGAAAATACCTCTATAGCCAAGATTGCTAAAGTAATGGATATTAATCCTAGCCTAATTATACATTATTTTGCAACTAAAGAGGGACTGACCTATGAGTTAATTGACCATATTTTAGATAGATACCTATTGATATATACAATTAAACATAAGGGTGAAGCCACATTGGAGGACTTGCAGGGAACAATTGAAATGTTGTTTTCGAAAAAGTGGAATCTCCTTTTTGATGATGGACTTTTTTATACTTTTTATGCCCTTGCTTTTAGGGAAAAAAAGATAAAGCTCAAATATAAGCTCATTTTGGACGCACTGCGTAATGGTCTTGCTACGATGATTGAACAATGCAATAAGCAAGGAGTTACAGATGTAAAAAGCCCTCAGGTAATGGCCGATTATATTTTTGTATTGGTAGATGGAGCGTACTTCTATCTTTCTATGGAAAGTGATAAGACGGCCTATTCTGAACGCTTAGACTATTATAAACAAAAAGCCTATGAAGCACTTTCAATTCCGCCTGTTAAGGTTGTTTCTTCTGCCGCTTGCTAAATTGCCTGCTCAGGGCGTATAAGCCAATCGACATCCATAGTACATTTGCGGCGGCATTAGGAAGATCATGCGTATCTAGTGCAGTTAATGCCAGGCACAAACCGCCCACTATGTTGAGCGCCTGGAAAGCAAAAGAATTTGCACGGATTTTTCTCATGCTCAATAAAAGATATCCAAGCGTACAAAAAACTACTCCAGACCATCCTATAATCGACATTATCATTTCCATATCATATTAGTGTTCGCTGTATACTGATAAATTAAGAACCGGTAAAAATTTGGCAATTTACCAGCTATTAAAACGCTGGTTAAATATGGTAAAAATATCAGTAAATAGTTTAATTGAGGCGCAATAATTGAACTCATTCTCTTATGGTCGGTGTTATCACCGTATCATTGAAAGTAGATTATTAACTACGTAGTGGTTTGGTGATAAACTCAGCCACACTGAAAAGATTATTCGCCTTCTAGTCCTCCCCCTACCCCCTCCAGAGGGGGACATACATGTCTGATTATTCATATAATTAGCGAGTGGCCAGATGGCAACACAAACCAAAGTGAGCACCAATTTAATTAATCTGGATATAAAAGATATTTTGTGCGTATAGCCTTAAACTTTGATAATCCAGGTTCCCAGCTTTTTCTGATTTCTGCTTCAGATACACCGGCTATAATCTGCTTTCTCAATTGATCTGTACCTATACGCAAGTCAAATGGAGATACGCCTGTATTGGCTCTTTCCTGCCCAAAGAAATGTGCTTTATCAGGATATGCCTTATAGAGTTCGATTAACCATTTTAGATTGAGCTGACGGCTCTTGCGTAAATTGCTGATATCATAGTTGCGAAGGTCGAGACCATAACAAACAGAGTCTTTGTGGTTAGGTCGCTCGCTCATTCCGGGAATACCTACCGGTTTATATGAAAATGAATACTTGCCTTTTAATGCAGGTGCTCCCAAAATAGTAAATGGCATATAAGTTCCCCTGCCTTCATTAATAGCTGTTCCCTCGAACATACATAAACTCGGAAAAAGCATCACCGCTTGTTGGGTATTTAAATTCGGCGATGGATTTATCGGCAGTTCGTAAGGCATGTTATGATCGTAATTGGCCACTTTTATAATCTTTAATTTGCATTGCTCTTTTAGGTATCCTTCGCCGTTAAGGTATTGTGCAAATTCTCCTATGGTCATACCATGCGTCATAGGGGTATAATGTATCCCGATGACCGATTTAAATTTATCATCAGTCATTACAGGTCCATCTACTACATAAGCATTGGGATTAGGCCTATCAAGAATAAGCAGTTCTTTGTTGTTTTCTGCGCATGCTTCCATCACATACTCTAGCGTATTGATATTGGTATAGTAGCGGCAGCCTACATCCTGAATATCAAAAACCATTAGGTCGATGTCTGCTAGTTGTGCTTTTGTTGGTTTCTCGTTTTTGCCATATAAGGAGATAATTGGAATGCCAGTTTTAAGATCTTTCTCATCGCTTACCACAGCTCCATTACTGGCATTGCCCCTAAAACCATGCTCAGGCCCGAACACTTTTACAATATTAATTCCAAGGCTCACCAAACTGTCTACACTGCTTTTCTTGCCAATAAGGGAGCTCTGATTGGCAACCAAGCCAATTCGTTTTCCTTTTAGGTAAGACAAATATTTTTCTGTCTGGTCGGCACCCGTAATAATTCTCCCCTTATTAGATGTGCTTTGCTTTGACGATGCCATTTGTGCGGTACAATTAATGTTGCTGATCGCCAGGATTGTTAAAAAAAATATAGCAGTAAATCTCATCATTTTTAGCAGGGTTATCATTTCTCTTTTGTTAGTAGCGCTAAGCAGAATACCTGAAAGCCACAAGAGCTAAATTAGTAATTTTGGCTAAAGTATCATACATATATCAACTTCGCTCAGCACAAACTGGTTCAGGATGACCATATTTGGGCATACAGAATTGGATGATTTATTGGACCTTACTATTTACTCAGAATTTCTTCGAATGGTAGGTGCTCTCACCATATCATTAAAAAACCAGGAAAAATGATTTCTGTACTAGCTAAGACAGTCTATTTTTGCGATTTCCCAACATTTATTACAGCCAACCTGGTATAAATTTCTAACAACCGCTTGATCTATTAGCAATTTTTTCAAATGCTTACCAGCAAGCCTTGTCCGTCTTTTTCTTGTTCCAAAATGGCGGGTGTAACCTAAACTTTTGAAACAATTCCAACCCAACCCCCACCTGTGGTAAGCTTAATATTTAACTTGGTATTTTTGGTTACCTTAATGGTTTCCATTTTAAAATCTTTAGCATTACGATCTGCGTTAATTCCATCTTTCCATACCTTTACTGTATAGTCCCCCTCCCCTAAGAACGAAAAATCAATCGTCATTTCTCTAGCCGTCCAATTGGTCATAGCTCCGATGTACCAGTTTTGGTCTACCCCTTGACGAGCAATGGCCACATATTCGCCAACTGAAGCCGCTAAAGGAATACTTTGTTGCCAAACTGCAGGAACGGCTGCAATGAACTGCATGCATTCAGGTTCGCGTAAATAATGAGAGGGCATGTCGCACAACATTTGCAGTGGACTTTCATATACCACATACATTGCCATTTGGTTACAACGCGTCCCTAAAGTCATGGGCTCTGAAGGAATATCTGCAAAGGCATTTTTCTGCACGTTAAGCATGCCACCAGGAGTAAAGTCCATTGGTCCTGCAGCCATTCTAATAAATGGCAAAGTAGCCGTATGTTCTGGATTAATCGAGCCCGCAAACTTGCTAATTTCATTTCCTAGCACTCCTTCGGAGGTCATCACATTGGGGTAAGTTCTACTCCAACCTGTTGGTTTGTAGGCACCGTGGAAATCAACTAAAAGCTTTCTTTTCGCGGTGGCAATAGAGATCTTCTCATAATAATTAACCATATCTTGATCATCGCGCTGCATAAAATCTACTTTAATCCCTTTAATGCCCCACTTCTGGAAAATATCCAATGCTTCATCCAATTGTTTATCCAATACTAACCAGCTGGCCCACAGAATAAGGTCTACCTTTTTACTTTTCGCATAGTTAGCCAATTCTTCTACATTAATATCCTTAGCCTGTTTCATTAAATCTCTGGTATCGCACCAACCTTCATCAAGCAACACATACTCAATGCCATATTTCGCTGCAAAATCAATGTAGTATTTATAGGTGTCGTTGTTAATTCCTGCTCTAAAGTCTACCCCATAAATATTATTGTAGTGCCACCAATCCCATTGTACTTTACCTGCTTTTACCCAGCTAAAATCACCCGTTGCTGGTCTCCCTAAAATGTAGGGCAATTGATTTGTTAATAAATCGGCATCGGTTTTGGCAATCATTAAAATGCGCCAAGGGAAGTCTTGTTTCCCTTCAATTTTCGCAATAAAGGATTCTCGTTCCTTCACTTGCTCATCGCGGTCACTGGTTACTTTTTTAACTTTTGGATAATGCGGGAAAACCGCTTGAACTCCGCCTTTGCCATTTCCAGTAACCCACATGCCTGCGTAGTTAAAGAGATTAGATTCTGTAAGGAGCACTTTGGTTTGTGCAACATCAAACAATACGGGTAAACTTGCCATTTTTTTAGCGGTGATGTCACTCACCGTATATTTCTTGTAAACTCTTTCATTGTGTGAAAAGAAACTTTCCTCTTCTGGATACCAAGATTTTGTGGCATTTGGAAAATTGATACTTGCCTTCTCTTCTAATACCTGATAAGGCCTGGTGCTTTTATTAATCCACCGCCAAGCTAAGCCATTGTTGTAGGCTCGCCATTCTAAAGCTAATCCGTTTGCAAAATCTAGGCGAAGCTGACTGTAGTTGTCTTCAACTTGCTTGCTTTTTTGCCATACTACTGGAGTTAAAGTTTGATTACTTTTGCTCGGTGTGGCTTTGCTCACTTTCCATCCCGCAGCTTGTTGGTCTGTTTTAAAAGAGACGACAGAGTTGGTGACTAATGATTTTACACTTTGTGAAATTTCATAGTAAATGCTATCAGCCACATTAATTGTGGCACTAATGCTTTGATCTGGTGAGGTTAAAGTATATTTCTTTTGCGCCCGTGCAGAGATTCCGCAAATCAGCACAACAAATAGTAAGGTAATTTTCTTGGTATTCATTAATTGTAGGTTCATTTGTTTATTTATAGTGCCTTGTGTTGGAGGCTAATGGTGTTCATATTTATTCAATTACAATGAGTGAGGCTTTTCATTAAAGGTTTTCCATAAGAATTCTCCAAAAACAGTGTTGCTCCAATCTTGATCTTTTTTTAAGGTTTTCCATTCCAATTTAAAGTTTGTTTTTGTTTCAGTAACAAAGTTTTTAACTGATTGTAATTAACTTCTTGTACGGCCGTTCTGTTATCAATAGCTAATGAGGCGGCTGTAGCGGCTGATTCTCCCAATATCATAAACACTGGTTCCATTCTCACCGAACCATAAGCAATATGAGAAGAGGAAATGCAAATTGGCACCAAAAGATTTTTACATTCCGTAATTTTCGGCACAATAGCATTGTAAGAAATTCCATAAGGTTTGGGTGCTTTTACGCCAATATCTCCTTCGTTTTGTACGTAACCCTCGGGGGTAACATAGCGTTGTGTATGATGCGAATCAAGGGAGTAAGAACCCATTCCAATCGGTTTAGGGACTTCCTTTTTACCAAGCACTTCATTTTCGCTCATCACAAAAGCTCCAATCATCCGCCTAGCTTCTCGTACATAAATTTGGTGTGGCCAATTGCCATTGTCTTTAAATTCGTCTTTCGCTAAGCCCCAGGTATTGAGTTGCTGCTGCAAATCTTTTGGAATACGAGGATCAGTTGCCATGAAATACATCAATCCTTTTTGATAATTTTCGTGGGCTGCGATAATCTCTTTTCTCCTTTGGTAAGAGGCTTCTGGATAATCGTAATTCATCCCAATATAATCCGTACTAAATGGACCATGGTTATTTGTATCCGTTTTACGATTTGGCAGTGGGTCATATTTATTAAAAAGTGCTTTCCATCCGCTATTGAAAACACGAACCAGCAATTCATAATCCAAAAGATTATATCGATCTGGTTTCGGAAAAGCCACTCTGTTTTCTGGCACATTGGTTAAACACATTCTAAAGCAATAGGCCTGAAGTTTATCATCTGCAGTTCCATTTGGACTCGGTGTTTCATTTGAAATTCCAGCAAGAAGACCGCTCTTTTTGTCACCAGGAATTTTATAGGGATCTATTTTTGTAGCAAAATGATGTTGGTGCTGAAAAACCAGTGTTTGTACACCATTCCAGTTTTCTCCATAGGTGGTATTGGCTTCTCGGCCTACATGATAGCTTACTTTTGCAGCAGCCATCAAATCACCTTCGTAAGTGGTATCAATAAAAACTTTTCCAATAAATTTCTTCCCGCTTAAAGTAGTGATAGCCAAGATATTTCCATTTTTCATTAGCACACCACTTTCCCTATTTAATAGCTCATCCCGATAGATTTTGAGCGTATTTTCCTTCACAAAATCTTCCATAATCTGTTCTGCAACATGCGGTTCAAAAATCCACATCGTTCGGTCTGTACCATCAATTGCAGGGGTTCCCTGACCTTTATTGCCATATTCAGTTTGCTGCTGCCAAGGCCATGATTGTTTATCTTGATAATGAAGATAAACACGATGGTAAAATTCTCTGGCTAAACCTCCAATTACCCCTTTATTGCCGGTATCTGTAAAGCCTAGGCCAGAAGCTGATAATCCACCCAAATGGCGATCTGGGGAAACGATGATTACTGTTTTTTTCATTCGAGTGGCTTGAACAGCAGCTGTAATTGCTGCTGAGGTACCTCCATAGATGATGATATCGGCTTTAAATTCTTGCGGTTTCATTGGCTCAACTGCGGAAATAGAGAGCTGAAAAAACAGCAAAGAAATGAAAATGGCGGTCAGTTGTTTCTTCATCATTAAGCGATTAGTTTTTTTAAATAAGCAGGATAACTATCTCGATCTATACTTCCATCGCCCTTGGTAATGCTATCTCCAAAGCAAACGATTTGATTTTTGGGTAGTTTTGCTGATACAAGATAATCATATACTGATAGGGCAATAAACCGATAGCCATTTGCGGTTGGGTGTATGCCGTCTTTTTTATTAGAATTGGCTTCGTTTTGGAGGAGTGAATCACGGTCTAAATCTATTTTTCCAATAACTTCGAAACGATGTCCTAAATCTAAGAAATGAAGCTTATGTTGATCGGCAATTTTCTGGATAACTTCATTTACCTGCTTTCTCCTCCCCTGAACACCTTCGGGTTCATAAAACTTTGCGGGATGCCTGGTGAGTAAATAAGGTTCGTAAATAGGTAATATACTCATGATTAAGAGTTTGCTCCCAATTGCTTTTATTTTCCGAACAATTGAAATTAGATTCTGCTCATATGTAGCCAAAGGAATGTATTTCACACTATTCATGTCATTCGTACCCACCATAAGTATCGTTAACTTAGGTTTGTAGTGCAAGCAATCTTGCTCAATTCGAGCTAAAAGATCAGCCGTGTTATTGCCACCAACACCTGCATTAACAATGTTAACCGTTGTTTGATCCTGCTTGACAAAGAAAGTATGACTATAAGAAGGCGAAAGTTTATTCGCTAACGTAAGTCCAAGCAAAGCAGCACTCCCATTTATCATTTTCCTCCTAGTTAATTTCATATCGCGTAACCATTGATTGATTGATTATTTTAATTGTAAAGCAAATGCACTCCACAATACAGGTGCTTGCCCATGCATATCTCCAGTAATTCGTTTTCTATCCAAATAATACTGTCGGCTGTTTTCTTTATTGGTGCCTTGGCAAACTTCTCTTACATCACCATTTTGATCGATGTAATTTACAATGGCTAGCCAAGCTTTTCGAGCAATTGGACCATATTCTTCTTCATTAAGCCATCCATTTTTAACGCCCGTAATCATGGCAAAAGCAAACATCGCCGTTCCTGAGGTTTCTGGCCAACTTTCTTTATCGTCTATCAATTGCAACCACATGCCTTCTGGTGTTTGGTGTTTTTTTAAACTAGCCATCATGGTTTGATAACCTTTTAAAATCTTTGGTCGGTTTACATTGTCTTTTGGTAAGGAGGTAAGCAATTCGGCCATTCCTGCTGCCATCCAACCATTTCCTCTGCCCCAAAAAAACGGCACATCTGGTGCGTGGTAGAACAAGCCATTTGGTCGTTGGATAGAATCGAGGTAAAAAGCCATTTCATGCGCTGCTCTATTGATGTATTTAACATCGCCTGTGGCACGATAAGCTTGTGATTGGATATTGGTAATCATGTACATGTCGTCAATCCAGATCCTGGTTTGCCAAGTTAGGCCTTTTGACAAGAGTGCTTTATAACTGGCATTTTCCTTAGCAGGCATGGCCCACTGCTGATCGGCGAACCATTTTCCCATATCCAAATAAACCGGATTTTGATATTGCATAGCTAACTCCAAGGGAATTGATCCAAAAATATTCGGGTCTACATGATCTGGTCGAGGCTGCAGGTTTTTCTTTTCAAATAATAAGGGCCGGAAACGCAACTCCAATTGATCGGTTATAGGCTTATTGCCAGTTACGCGGCCAAATCTTAAGGCACCATACCAAGCGCAAACTTCTGAATAGGTGATGGAGCTGGGTGGCGTAGTGAATCCAAAATTGGTATGTGGCGTGGCAATAAATCGTTTGCTTAATTTGGTGCCAATTTCTAAAGGAGAGGCTCCTTTTGGCCAATTTTTAAAGTATTTCACTTGTGCGTTTGCACTCAGGTGTGGAAGTAAAAAAAGACCACCACATGCTATTCCAATGCAAGCAGTGCTGCTTCTCCAAATTCGTTTTAAAGCTTTCATCAATTCTTTAAGGTTTAACTTTAATATTTTCACTAAAAGTGATATCGGTGATATTCATCTCTTTCAAACTTTGAGCTGCTTGGGTTTGATTGGGCATCACCACATTTTTAAAAGTGAGGTCACAAATGGAGTTAACTTCGTTTATCCCTTTTATTTTAACTGGAGATCTACCCGCATCTCGAACTTTGATATTGCGCACCAGTATATCGCTAATTGGACCACTTCCTAATTTATCTCCATTTTGCATAAAGAATATTGCCCAAGTGCGGTGGTCATCGTTCTGATAGCTTAATCGCTCAATATCAATCCCATCGAATACCACATTTTTCACGTAGGAAGCTCCCCATTTGTGGTGGATTCCAATACCTACCGCAGCATCATAGACTACACAGTTTTTAAATTTAATAGCGGTTTGTGGCTGCATTATCCCTTGGCCAATTTTAAAGCCATAGCAATAGGTCCACGAAATACAATCTTCAAATGCCACATTTTTTTGAGGGAGCGGCTTACCGGGCCAGTTTCTGCACAGATCTGTATCCTGTTTCCAAGTCTTTGTAGAAAATGGATCATCAAGGGCAATGCCGATGGCGTGTTTCACCAATACATTTTCTGATTCGATCACATCTACCCCATCGTTCTCGCCCATATCAAAGCGATTAAAGAGTTTAAAATTGAGCAGCTTTACATTTTGCGAGCGAATTGGAAGCACTGCCCACGCCCCTGAGTTTCTAATAATCAAACCGTCCATCACAAAGTTTTCCGTACCCATGATGGCTAAAATGTGGTTACCTATGTTGCCTTTTTCTGTGGCAATTTTCCCATTTCCATCTAAGGTACCAGCGCCATAGAGATTGATGTTTTTCGCGCCTGCTTTGGTGTAAATCCACCAGGTAATATTTCGGTTTTGCGATGCTTTTCTGGCATGCGCGGTATAGTCTTCCGCCCTACCGGAAAATAGAAATACCGCACCCGGTTCAAAATAGACTGAAATATTACTTTTAAGTTCGAGGTTACCGATGAGATATACACCGGCAGGAACATATATTGTACCGTTAATAAATGTTGCAGCTGCATCAATTGCTTTTTGGATAGCGCTTGTAGTTAACGTTTTGCCAGTTTTATCGGCTTTAAAATTAATATCTACATTAAAAATGCCTTTCCCAACTGGTTTTGGCAACGAGATTGCTTGTTGATCTATAGCAATGACCAGTTCCCGCTTATTATTAATTTTAACAATCAGATAAGCTGCACCATTTAAATCAAAAGTAAGTTGATTGCCCTTTACTTGCCCATTGATACCCAGCTTTTTAGGACTGATGTTATAATTCTTAATCTCTTGATCTGTTAAGGATATAGAAATCTTGAATTGTCCTTTGCTCACTGCAAAATGGGCATAGTCATATTTGTCATTATAGCTTACAATTGGGATTTCAACTACCCCAGCGGCTAAGGTAAACTGTGTAGATTTTTGATAGATTGAAGGCAATGGGTAACTAAATACCTTAGCCTGCTGAATTTTATCCGCATAAACAAATGCGGGCAAGAGCAGGTAAAATAAAATGCATGCTAGTTTCTTCATGATTAATTGGTTAAAGCACCGGCCCTTTTAAGCTCTTCCAATGCTTCAAATAACATGATGGCACTCAACTGCACAGAAGCATCTCCATTCTTCGTAGTTGGCTTGGTAGCCCAATCGTTGCCAAACACATTCTCGGGTGATTTTAAAGCTTTGTTGTATAAACTTTCGCCATTCGTTTTTAAATACTTCACATAAATTTGCTTCGTATAAGGATCAAGTGCATTCTTAAGCACCAACTGGGTCATGTACCTGATGAAAATACCTTTGAATAGCCCTCCATCTCCAGAGTTTTCTCCTTTAAGAACACCATTAGGTGAAAATTTAACCTGATCGTTGATCACGTAATTCGCATTACGAACGGCATCGTCTAAGTAGGGCTTTTCATTGGTGATGGTGTACAGTTCCAGTCCTGCTCCTAGCCATGTACCTTGGTTATAGGTCAGAATCATGCCTTCTGCTGTATTTCCATAACCATCCCAAACCACGCCTCTTGCAGATTCAACCAAGTACGTTCTCATCCAAGTGTAGATTTTTTTCGCCCAAACCAAGTCATCTGGGTTATTATTCAATTTGTACAAGCGAGCTGCAATAATTGCCGCTGGAGCATTCGAACAAGCATTTTTAGAAGATGGAGAGCCTGTTGCCCACATAATACCACCATTATTCACGGTAGTCCATCCCACTTTGATCCAAGTCCACAATTGCTCTGCTACATTTTTATATTCTACATCGCCTGTTGCATCATAAGCTCTTAAACAAGCCAATGCCCACCATTGCATATCATCGTAAAATGTGTTTTTATAGGTATTACCATTTTTCACGAAACAACCATTCAACAAGGCTTTCATTTTAGGTAAATACTTGGCATCTTTTGTTCTATTGTAAGCATCAACTTGCACATCAAGGGCATGGGCATTCCACCAATAGTTAAATCCAACATTCCCGGTATTGTTATGGTTGTAGTAATTTTGGGTTTGATTGTAAAATTCAGCATCAAGTGCTACGTGCGCCATATTTGCCGCTTTCGCAAAATCTACTTTTGGATAGGTAATCTCTGGTTCTGGTGTTGCAACCGATCTGGTTTCTTTTTTACAGGCAAAAAGAGTCGCTGCTAATCCAATTAAGGTAATTAGTCTGGTTTGTTTTATGATAGATTTCATTTGATATAATTTGATAAGTAAGCATGTTTCTTTATTGAAGAAACATGCTTCATAAAGTTATTTATAGGTTATTTTATGCGTATAATCTGCTAATGCCGACATTCTGAATTCCACATCGGCGGTTGCTTCCAATGCAAATTTGAAAGTAAAATCATATTGCGTATTGTCTACTGGTTTCAGCAAATAATAAGTTAATGCTGTGGTAGAAGTTGGTTTCACATTATCTTTAACAGATCCTCCCCAATTTTTAACAGTAACGTTTCCTACAGCATCTTTTTCGGTTACCCTAAACTTATAACGTTCATCTCTTCCCCAGGTTTCAGGTTTCCAGGCAATAGCCGCATTGTTTAGCTTCCACACTCCTTCCGCATCATAATCTAAGGTGTATTTAATGGCATTAAAGCCAGACACCCAAATTCCGACGCTTTGTATTTCTGTAAAGGTTGCTACTCCGGTATTAAAGTCGATATTAATTCGATATACCTTTTTTGTGGTGGTTGGACTGGTAATTTCGGCAGCTTCTTTAACCACTCCAGCATCAATAACTGCAGTTAAAGTGGTGGTAGTTGTGTTATCTATTAACTTATAATTACCTGCATTTAACGAAGTGTAAACTTCAAACACCCCATCACTTAGTCTTTTCAATGGCAATGCTTTTTTTAGATCTGCACCGCCTTCGGTGGCTGTTCCTGTAATAAACAAGGTGGTTGGGTTTTCTGCAATCCCGGTAGGCCTGGTTAATTCCATGGTTGCACTTGCCGACGTGGAAGCAACAACACCGTTAGAGGCTTCAATTCTCCATTTAACTTTACCCGTTTCCAATTGTTTGATGCCAGCAGCATAAGCCACTTTGTTCATCTCCCGATGTGATATGGCTACTTTATTGTCATACCCCAATCTGGTTGAAACTACCGTATAAATGGGTTTAGTGAAATCGCCATTTTCTTTGGCGAAAACCACCTTATAAAATGGAGCGGTATAATTGCCAGTTTTAGATTGGTCCCATTCAAATGTAACTACCGCATTGCTTGATGGATTGATAATGACTGCGGTGTTATTATTAGGTGCTTTAGCAACTGGATCAGTAATCGTAGTTTCTACTAGATTAGTTTCGTCTTTTTTGCATGCCTGCATCAAAATGAGGCAACATATGCTTAATGCAAATAAATACTTTATCGTTATTTTCATTGGAATATAATTGATTTTTAAAGGTGATGAAGCTATCATGAGTTTCAAAGATTCGGAACTCATGATAGTTCATGATTTCATTTTATTTGTTACCACCAAGGATTTCCGACGAGATTTTTATCTCTGTTGAGTTCGCTTTGAAGAATGTTCCACAAGTAATGCTTTTTGGTGAATACACGCGTTTCGAAAACTGTTCTTTTCTGAAAATCAGCGGTTGTGGTTCCATTAGTAGCATTCATTCCATAAAATGGACCATTTTCTACCTGTTCGGCAATCTTCCACCTTCTGGTATCAAAAAACCTGAAATTTTCAAAAGCTAGTTCTACTCTTCTTTCTTGACGAATAGCTGCTCGCATATCCGTAGGTGGAAGAATTTGACCTGCTCCACTGCCGTATTGAGGAATTCCAGCTCTTTCTCTAATCATATTCAGATAAGTAAGTATATCTGGATTGGATGGATCATATTCATTTAATGCTTCTACATAATTCAAGTAAATTTCTGCAAGCCTCATTTTAATTTCAAATCTTGGTGAAATGGTTACTGGACTTAACAAAGAGGTAGATGGACTAGCCAATTTTCGGGTAGAATAACCTGTTTTAGACCAATTAGCACCAGTATAGCCACCACTTGTACCCCCATAAAACATGTTCAAGACTAGCGGATTTGCCTGTGTTCCACCGGCTGCGTTAATCCACTTACTCTGGTTAAAAGAAATAGCCACATAAAAGCGGGGCTCACGGTTCACATACATCATCGATGCACCTGCTGCATAATTAGGGGTAGCAGTTGAAGTAAATCCAATTTCAGTATAACCGGATGCAGGATTGATAATTGGGCTTCCGTCAGTATTGTAACCCGTAACTGGTGGCAAACCATTTGCCATAAAGTACGAGTCCACTGCAGATTGTGTTGGCCCCCATGAAGACCATCCACCAGCTGGCCTTGGCGCCCCATTTTGATCATAAGGGGCAACATCTGATGCCTTAACGAAAATTGATTCAGAATTCCAATTGCTCAAAAACACATTTTTTAATGAAATAGCTGGACTATATACACCGCCTGTATTAGCCAATGGCTCTTTATATAAGGAATAAACATTGAGGTTAATCACTACCTTTGCTGCGTCAGCGGCTTTCTTCCATTTGTTCTGATCATAAGTTTGATTAATCAGGTTTTTACCATCGATGTTTTTGAAATCGGCATAGTCTTTATTTCCATTAAACAATGGGCTTGCTGCATAAAGTAATAGCCTAGATTTAACACCAAGCGCAATCCCTTTATTCATTCGGTTATAATCACCTGTTGGAATATCTTGCTTTGGCTCTTGAAGATCAGGATAGGCTTTATCTATTTCTGAAGCAATATAATTTACACATTCATCGTAACTACTTCTAGACAGGCTAACTTCTTCAATCGTAGCATCGGGTGCAAGAGGTGCTTCAGGCATAATCACAACTGGTCCGTATTGTCTTAAAAGCATAAAATAGAAGTATGCCCTCAGCATACGAGACTCAGCCCTCCATTTGGTTAGCAAGGCTGGATCTGTAATCTTATTATTTTCTGGAACCGCATTTTGTATAAAGTAAGAGGCATTACGAATTGCTTTATAATAAAAATCCCAATAGTTGTAATTGGTTGTTGCCTTGGTCCAATTCGTGTTCATGGTAAACATAGGATAGTTCACATAGGTTACGTCCATTTCATCTGAAAGACCTTCCCATGGCACATTTTCTCCACTATGGTCTGTTTCGCTTCTGATGTTGGAATACACATTTGCTAAAAAAGCCCTTGTTAGATCATCTTTTTGAAAAACATCTTCAATGGCTAATGCATCATCAGGTATTTGGCCCAAAAAATCTTTCTTACAGGCGCTTAAAAAGCTCATCACCATCACCATGGTAACGAATGCTAGATATTTTAAATTTCTTTTCATTTTATATCAGATTAAAAAGATACGTTAAGGCCTAAACTGTATGTTTTGATGTTCGGATAACGGGTTCCGCTACCATCACCCATTTCAGGATCGAACATTTTGTAGGGACTGAACGTTAATAAGTTATAACCAATAAAGTATACCCTCATGTTCTTTACACCAACTTTTGTAAAAGTTGTTTTAGGAAAGGTATAACCGAAATCAAGTGTTTTTAACCTCAAGAATTTACCGTTCATTAGCCAATGGCTACTGGTTGCAGAATAGTTTTGGTTAATATCGGCACCATAAGAAAGACGCGGATAAAAAGCATCCTGACTAGGGTTTTCTGGGGTCCATCGGTCTAAGATATTCTCGTAAACACTACCCCTTGCCGGACCACTTCTAAATGGCATGAAAACATTAGACAAGTACAGGTCTACGTTGCCAATTCCTTGGAAAAACGCGCCTAATGAAAAGCCTTTATAGGCAATGGAAGTTCCGAAGCCATAAACGATCTGTGGTAAAGAGCTGCGTCCAATGGCAGTTTGATCAAACTCACTGATGATGCCATCTCCATTTAAATCCCTAAATTTGATATCTCCAGCTTGTACTGTTCCCCCTGCAGTACGTGCAACAGACGGATTGTCTATTTCTGCCTGGGTATAATATCCCTCAGAGATATAACCAAATCTCTGTCTAATTGGCCAACCCCTACTTTCTTGATAATCGTATTGCTGTAATGGCTGATCATTTTCAATGACCTTATTTTTGTTGTAGGTAAATGTACCTCTAAATTGTACATCGAACTTGCCCATTCTTTTACTGAATTCGCCAGTAATATCTATCCCCTTGCTGTTATTTTCGCCAAGGTTACCCAATAAGTTAGCAGGTAAACCCACGAAATTTGGAACAGAGGCACGTTGTAAGAAGATGTTCTCTCTTCGTCTGTTAAAGAAATCTATCTGTACGTATAAGGCATTGTTAAAGGTTTTAAATTCTAAACCTAAGTTGATATCCTTTTCAGTTTCCCAAGTAACATCAGAAGCAAAACGTGTAATGGCCAATCCGTTTACGGTGTTTGAACCGATAGTTTGTCCGAACGAATAACCTCCCGCGCTCGCCACTTGTGCTAAATAAGTGAAACGATCTCTAGCATCTGGATCGCTAGAGAAGATATTGATTTTGCTATTTCCAACAATACCATAAGATGCTCTCAACTTTAACAATTGGAAGGTTTTTTGGATGTTGCCAAAGAATTTCTCGTTCGAAACAACCCAACCAATGGCGTAAGAAGGAAAATAACCAAAACGTTTAGATGGTGCAAAGTTTTCAGCCCCATTATACCCTAAACTAACTTCAGCAAGGTATTTTTCATTATAAGAGTAAGTTGCTCTCCCTACTAAACCTAAATTACGATAAGGTAAAGATAAGATCAAGGTTGTAGCTGAAGAGATTACCTTATCTGTTTGATTATACAGTAATAAACCACCAATATGATGCTTTCCGAATGTATTGTCGTAGCTAACCGCACCTTCTAAATAGAACTGACGCTCACCGCCATTATCCTTAGAAAAAACCAAGAAATCACTTCCAGATGGTGCGGCAATATCATAGACCAGATTACCATTTGCATCCCTGCTCCGTGCATAATTTGACGCAGGAGCTTTAATTCTCGCTAACCTATTAGTATTTCTGGCATCGAACGCAAACAAAACACGCGTTGATAATCCTTTCACCAGAGAGCTCAAGTCTTGAATAACCCGAATATCTGAATTGATCTGATTGTTATAAGTAGAAACGTACCCTCTATTCGTTAATAATCCATATGGACTGTTCATACCACCACCTGTGGATACAAATGGCTCTTGTCCGTTCGGGTATAGTCCGCTCGGATAAATGGTTGGATAAGTTTCAAATGCCTCTGCAAAAATCTCTGAGGTTCCTGTTCCTGGATAGTTTCCATTTCCGATAAAACCTTTAATACCAAGATCGATAACCGTTGATTTTGTTGCATTGATATTTAACCTAGAAGCAAAATTATAGCGGTCGAAAGATATTTTGGAGTCATATTTCTGAAGATCATCCGTTTTAAAAAGTCCATTTTCGCTATATAAACCTGCAGAAACATAAAAGGTTGCTTTATCAGAACCTCCGCTTACGTTCATGTTTGCTTTTCTGTTGTTTCCGAAGTTGTTGAAGATTTCTTCCATCCAATTCACGTTTGGATAAAGGATGGGATCTTCTTTGGTAAATGTTTTGCGGATAACATCTTCCGAATACCTTGGTGAACCTCCACGTGTGGTATTGGCTTCGTTAGCCATTTGTAAATAAGTTACGCCATCTGCTGCTTTTGGAATAGTGGTAAACTCTGTTACCCCTTGATAATAATCGAAGTTAAATCTTGTTTTCCCTGCCACCCCTTTTTTGGTGGTTACCAAGATTACGCCGTTTGCGCCACGAACACCATAAACCGAAGTAGAAGAAGCATCTTTAAGGATAGTAAAGCCTTCTACATCATTTGGATCAAGGTTAGAAAAACTTCGCTCTACACCATCAACCAAGATAAGTGGGGCATTGTTACTGGTAGTGTTTAAACCACGAATGAAAATATCAGCCCCGTCTAAACCTGGCTCTGCACTGCGTTGTACACCCACTAAGCCAGATACACGACCCGCCAATACGGTAGAAAGGTTGGCCACAGGTTGCTTTAACTCTTGCACATTAAGACTAGATTGCGCACCCAATGTTTCAATCTTTTTCTGTTTTTGTCCGTAAGCAACCACGATAACTTCATTTAACGCGTTGTTAACTGGCTTTAAACTAACGTTAAAGCTTCTTCTTTTTTCAACTGCAACTTCTGTTGTTTCATACCCAACATAAGAAACGATCAGCGTAGCATCTTCCGGCACTTTAATGATGAACTCTCCTTCTGTAGATGTTTGCACCGTTAATTTAGCTCCTTTTAAATTAACAGATGCTCCTGGAATTGGCTGGTTATTCTCGTCCAATATTTTACCTGTAACAGTGATATCAGCTAATACTGGCTTTAACACCACAGGTATTTCCTTTTTGCGAAGGACAATCGTGTTTTGATTAATGGTAAAGGTAAATGGTTGGTTTGCAAAGCACTTCTCTAACACGCTTTCGAGATTCTCATTTACCGCGTTTATAGTAATGGGCTTTGCATTTTTAATTAGGTCATCCTCATAATAGAAGTTAAAGTTACCTTGATTGCGCAGGGCTTTGAACACCTTTTCTATGGGTGCGTTTTTAACATTCAGATTGATTTTCTGAGCATGCGTTTCAGCGCTGAGCTGCAGCGAAAAAGCAAACATTAAGATCAAAATAAATTTCATACAGAAGAGAAATTTAAAAGGCATAGTGGTTGATCCACAACATGCCATTGTGTTAATTTTTTTGTACATTTGGTTAGTAAGTTAAATGATAACTTGTTTGATATAGGTTTATTTGATTTGCATTTGGCTTTGTCCGAGGACCTAAAGTGGCTCAAACACTTTGGGTCTTTTTTTAGCCGTTATTGAGTATAGTTTACTTCATAACGATGATCCTCCTTCCATGGATTTTGAATTTCACTGAACCAGTTAATTCCATTATTTTTAAAACAGCCTCTACCTCTCCAAATCTGGAAATGGTACCACTGTAGTATTGATTGTCAAATTTCCCTTGGTATTCAACCTCTACATCGTACCACCTGGAAATCTTCACCATGATATCATATAAGCTTTCATGGGTAAACAAGAAAAGGCCATTTTTCCAAGCAATCACCTCGTTTGCATCCTCAAGCGTAGAAAGTTTAAGATTTTTGCTCGTTTTAAGGTTAACTACTTGTTCGCCTGGTTTCATTAGCGCTTCTTCTCCACCTTTGTGAACAATAACTTTACCTTCTAGCAAAGTTGTTTTAATCGCCACTTCTTCTGGGTAGGCATTCACATTGAAGTGTGTACCTAAGACTTCAACTTCCTGATTATTGGTTTGAACAATAAATGGTCTTGCTTTATTCTTTGAAACTTCAAAATAGCCTTCTCCATTAAGCTCAACCTGTCGTTTATTACCACTAAAAACCAATGGATATTTTAAGAAAGATGAAGCATTTAACCATACTTTGGTGCCATCTTGTAAAATAACGGTGTACTGACTTCCCCTAGGGGTTTCAATGGTATTATATTGCTTAACGTTGCCTGTAGTGGAAACCGTAGCTAATACTTCGTAAATTAGCTCGCCATTTTTAGTTTTCTTAATTTGAATGCCAGCAGTGCTATCCAAGAATAGCGTTGAAGCATTTTTATCAAGCAATATTTTTCTACCATCAGCCAAAGTTAGAATAGCTCTATCTGTACCAGGTAAGATCTTTTCTTCTGCTAGTTTTGCTGTGATATCTTTTTGATCTTTTCTAGCTAATCCGAAATACAATGTACCACCAACTGCGATTAACAAGGCGGCAGCAATGCTTATTTTTTTATAGAAGTTTAATTTCTTTGTTGACCTGGGTAAAGGAAGTTTTGCCTCAATCCATTGAAGATCGGCTAGGATCTCATGTTCTTTTAGCGGTTCGGGATTTAGAAGATAATCACGATAAGAGTTTTCAACCAAAGCACTTTCTGCTTCAGTACAATTACCTGAAAGATAACGATTTATGAGTTCCTTGATTTGGTTAGGCTGCATGTTTTAAAGGATGGTTAATTATCCTCATCAAACTATAGACGAACAACTTAAAGGTATAGGGTAGAAAAATTTTAGCTTTTAGGTTAAAAAATAAAATGCGAGTAAAATCCTCAGTTTAGGACGCATAATTTTCAGGGCATTTTGGATTTGTTTCCGCACGGTTTGTTCGGAAATAGCAAGCTTTACTGCAATTTCCCGATGCGTAAGATGTTGCATTCTACTCATTTTAAAAACCTCACGCATTTTTCTTGGAAGTGCGGCAATTTCATCCTCTATCATCTGCATCAATTGTTTTTGCCTTATAAGATGATCAGTAACATCATTCTCATGAAAGGTATAATTTTCAACAAACGAGATATAATTGGATTGCAGATTTTTGTGGGCAAAATAATCAAGTACACGATTACGCATAGCAGTATACAAGTAGGAAGAGAGCACCGTCTTAATTGTTGTTTCGCTACGTTTTACCCAAAGGGTTGTTAACAAATCTTGTGTAAAATCTCTAGCAAGTTCTCTTTCGCCCAATTTTTTATAAGCGTGTAAATATAATAAGCGGCTATACCTTTGATAAATTTCCTTATATGCAACATGGCTGTCCTTTTGCAAAAGGGCAAACAATTCCTCATCAGAATGGTGGTGAACAGTGCTCATATTGGTTAGTGTTAAGCAAATATAAATAAATAAACAAGCTATACAAATCTTTCTAAAACGTTTTACTATCAAACTAATAGGTATTAACAATATGCTTGATGAGCTGTCGATCATAGGTAGTCAGCAACAGAAATAAATTTCTGTTGCTGATCTGAAAAAATACAACGAGGAATTAAAATTTGTGTGTTGTTGGGTGATGAGTGCAGAAAAAAAGTCTGATGCAATTTCCACATTTAGAAAGAAGCAAGATACACCAAATCTAGTCTTAATAAGATATTGAAGGGATCTATAAGTCAAAGGGGGGGAATCTTATAAAACAATAGAATCCTTAAAATTAGCCAAATAAATCACCTATTGATTTCCTTGACTTCACTCAACACAAGTTGGCTCAATTCAGTATTCAACAAATATTTATTGTTAAATGTAATAAATTTATTGTTTTTCGATAAATATTTATTTATAATTGCATCATCATTATTTAAACAAAAGAAATTATGGAAATTAAAATTACAACTAAACAGCTTTTGAATGTATTGTATGTTATTGCCTGGATTATATTTATTGGGCTATGCATTGAGGCTGGGGGAATTATTTTCAATACCTGTTATATCATGTTCGTTAATGAATCTACATCAAATTCTTGGTTAGGCTCAGAACTTTCGGGTCTTTACCAAAACGATACTGCCCATTTCATAACAGTGATCTCTTGTATATGTATTGTAGCTGTAATGAAGGCCTTGTTATTCTATCTCATTGTTGTTATTCTACATGATAAAAAGCTAAACATGGTTCAACCATTCAATAGTAGCGTGGGGCGTTTTATTTTTAATCTATCATATTTGTCATTGGGTATCGGCTTGTTCTCTTTAGGTGGTGTAAGATACCTAGAGGGGCTGGAAATAGAAGGTAAAGAAATGTCAAATATCGCACAATTACACTTGGGGGGAGGAGATGTGTGGTTGTTTATGGGCGTTGTTTTGCTCGTAATTGCGCAAATTTTTAAAAGAGGGATAGAAATTCAGGAAGAACACGAACTAACAGTATAATTATGGCAATTATTGTAAACCTAGATGTGATGATGGCTAAACGAAAAATGTCATTAAATGAACTTTCTGAAAAGGTAGAAATTACGTTGGCCAATCTTTCCAACCTCAAAACCGGAAAGGCAAAAGCAATTCGATTTACTACGCTAGATTCAATTTGTAAAGCATTAGCGTGCCAACCTGCAGATATTTTAGAGTATACGGATAAATAATAAGATTGATTCATACAAGTAACCGTGCGCAATCGGAATAAAAAAGAGCTGAACTGTAGCGAATCGACGTCTGTCTTCGTTTACCTATAAAACAATGCTGATGAAAAGAAACGCCTATCTGCTCCTCCTGTTAGTTGTAGCAACATTTACGGGATGTAAAAAAGAAAAAATAGAATATAGTAATGAGTTTGAAAAAAGTGCTAAAGTCTGGACAGCTTTTAAAAATGCTTCGAACAATTCTTACAGCTACACTACCAATACCGGATCATGGACTGGCTATTCATCAGAGACTACACTTACTATTGTAAATGGGAAAATTATAGGTAGGACGTTTATTTCAAAAGGTTTTAAAGACAATAGCAATAC
This sequence comes from Pedobacter polaris, assembly GCF_005116505.1. Taxonomy (GTDB): domain Bacteria; phylum Bacteroidota; class Bacteroidia; order Sphingobacteriales; family Sphingobacteriaceae; genus Pedobacter; species Pedobacter polaris. The sequence goes on along the minus strand of NZ_SWBR01000001.1, from coordinate 864,111 downwards.
TGTTGTTGTTTTGGAACAATGGCAGGAAGATGAAAGTAGCCTCAATACACATCAAAGCGGTGCTTCATTATTGACTTTAGACCAGGTATATGAATTAGCCAAAAATGAACTACTGTTAAAAAGAGACAATGCCAAGGTTAGCTTCGAGGCTAAAAATAATGGTTTAATCTCTAGTGCCGGATATATAGAAAACGGTTGTCAGGATGATTGCTTTATGGGAATAAATATTAAATCTATCAGTAAATATGTGCCTTGATTTAACTATCCTAGGTTAGCAAATTGGTGTAATTTTTGTTTTTATCGATAAGTTATAGCTAGAAAACTGACAACATACGTTTTAAATGAATTATGAAGATAGCTGTTCCTGCATATATAGCATTACTATTCCTGACTACGGCATGTAGTCAGCATAAATTGGAATCGAATAATTCGTCTAATGTTGAATTACCGACTAAAGTGCAGCAGGAATGCCTTCCTGGAGAAGAATTAGTGTATCGCGACGATGTACTTTCTACTTTCACCGAAGATAAAATAAGAGGAGAAGGCATCGTTTCTTTCCAAATGAAAATTAACGACAGATTTACTATCTACAACCAAGATGATGCTGTTTTTGGGGAAATGGTTTTAAATGAAGACGGCACATATTTTACACTCAATATGCCACAAAAGACCATAGCCCGTCGAGTGACACCACAGGATGATTTTGCTTCTTTTGATTTTGACGCGGAGACAACAATTGCAGATAAGGATTACCTGATTATCTATGTAAATAAGGAACAAAGAAGAGTAAAAAAAGCGGAACTCAACTATTCATTAATTACCTGGCCTGATTATTTAAAAAACAATAACATTACACTGAAGGCCTGTAATCTTTTGAGAGATAAGGCTCATGAACCAATAGCTGCGAGTATAGATCAGGTATTTGAAGTGACGGCAGTTAAAGGAGATTTGATAAATATTAAGTCTAGCAAAGAATGCCTACCAGATGGAGTTGCTTATAAAGCCATACAGGGCTGGGTAAAATGGAAATCTGGTGATACTTTAATGATTAAGTTTACTGCTTGTGATTAGGTTGCAACCATACTCAAATATCTATTGTGTTGATATCCGAGGCATTAGGCTCCATACAGCTATTAGAGAGATGTCACTATCCATTGTGGTAGGCTTGGTGATAAACCAAAGCCCAATGAAAACAGTTTAATTTCTAGCTCGGGTATGGAGAAAATGGTTGACGGGACTATTGCATTAGGGGAATTAGTATTAAATCTATCAGTAAACTCTATGACTTTCTCCATTCCCAAGGTGCTATTGGATTAATGTCGTGCCAAAGACCTACTTTATTTTTCCTTGCAACTACTTCTAACTTAGCATAAGCCATATCTTTAGAATATCTCTTGAAATGCCAAGCCATACCTTGTTTAATCATTTCTTGATTAACGACTTGCTTTTTGTTATTAACCACAACTGCTATTAGTCTTCGATAACGATCGTATTTCTCTCCATATACTGTTACATTTTGGCCAAAGCACAAGTCTGACAATGCTTTTTTTGCATTAGCCCCAAATGGTTGTTTACCTCTTTTCTCTGGGCAATCGATATGAGCCAAACGGACTTTGATGGGCGTGTTCTTGTATAAAATTTCCATGGTATCACCATCCATAATGCCGATTACTTTGGCGACAAAAGTGTGATTTTTGAAACTTGCTTGTGCCGATAGATGAACCTTATTTTGGCCAAAAGAGAGGTTAAAGAAAAAGCATAAAACAACTAAAATTATTTTTCCCAACCGCATAGTGTCTTTTTATCCTTGTTGGCTTTTTCTAAAGTTGTTTTTACAATTTTATAACTACAATTACTCAATCCACGACAATCGGATTTGTAATGATATTTTTTGGCACTGGGACTATTGCATAGGTAGACTGTAGTTGGGGTTGTTTCTTTGCAGTTGCCGCTGCTTAAGAAAAACAAGAAAAATAATAGGGATTTCATATTGTTCTAATAGTTAATGGGAAGATTATTATTAATGATAAAAAGGAATTTCAACATTAGGGATAAGTGCTCTTAATATCAAAGAAAGCACAGGAGATAAACTAAAAATCAAGCCTATTAACATTATCCCCTTTACTAGGAAGTAACCATAATTATCCTCTTCCATCTCTTCATTTTCATCGGCTTTTATTGGTATGATTTTGCTTAAAAATTTTATTACTAGAAACCATAACATAAACCAAATGAAGCCAATCCCTATAACCAATGATATTGCTTTAATTAGCTCAAAGTAGAATTTTGTAGGCTGGATTTTGACTAGATTGTCTATTACTTCAAAAATTGTGCTTATGATGCTAGAAATTATATTTGCACCAGCCAAGAACATTGCTGCATACCATATCGCAAAAGATATTTTAAGCTTACCATCATTATTAAGTTTTGATTTGAAATTCTTCGTTAAAAAGTAATTTATGAGCATCAAAAGAGTAAATGATGTAATAATGGCACAAGAAATTGTAATTAATTTTAATGAGTTCATATTATTTTGATTTTAAAGATATACGCCAATAGTCTGTATTAGAAAATTCATTTGATAGAATACCAGGTTTAATATTTTGAGCCGTTGTTTCCCAAAAAACATATCGTTGATTATTATATTCATACGCTAGCCCTTCATAAGGTAAATTTATTCCTAGAGTAGAATGCCCATAATGAGCACTACTTAATAAAGCAACATCATAATCATAGTGAGAAAGTATGGTATATAATAGTAAGGTTCTAGTATCGCAATCGCCATTTAAGTTAGCCATAAATTCAACAGGCGTATTAATTCCATATCTTTCAAAACCATCACATCTAGCATCTGGAGTTGATAAGTATTTCGCAGTAAATTCATCCTGATAAATTGATGCGTCACATGATTTTGGAAGGACTAGTGTATAAGGTATGGTTTGCACAAATGAAACTATTACTTCTGCAAAGCCCATAGAGTTTAGTTTATTACTTAATCTTACGGAATCGAACATAGAGTATAATCCATCCAAATTGTTTTTATCGTTTTCTTTTAAAGAAAAAACTATTTTATCGTAGTTGTTTTCACCATCTAAAGAAATATCAAGATTTTCTTTATAAGAATGAGCTTGCTCGAATGAACTTTTTCTAACTGAAAAATCCCCTTCATAAGTTTTTCCACCGTAGTCTTCCCAAACCATGTGATGGGATATAAGAGTGTCTATAATTTTATTGTCAGATAGAGTGTCTAAAACTGGAGTGTATTTAGGATGTTCAATACTTGGTTTTGGTTTTACCTTTCCTTGTTCATTTCTCCTTTGAGTTTTTGTTATAACTGAACCAATTAATGCAAGGATAAAGATTAACCCAAATAGTATTGATGCAATTTTTATTACCCAATTTCCCAATCTAATAGGCAATAGGTTTAATAACCACGGTATTAAAATGAAGGGAAGCAAAAATGCTAGTTGTGGCAATAAGAATAAGAAAAACAAAAAGCTAAAACCTATTCCAATTATACTTCCAAATGACCCAAAGCAACCACTAGAACTTGGTACATTTTTAGTTTGTTTCCAATTGCCCCAATAAGTTGTTTTATTATCATTGTAATAATATTCAGGTCTTGATCTGTTTCCATTCGTCTCTGTTTTTCCAGTTGGTCTAGAAGTAGGTCTTAGATTTTCTGCAATCCAGTTTCCCCAGTATTTACTACAATCGGTATTGTAGTATTCTTTCCTTTGATAGTTTATTCCATTTTCTGTTTTCTGTTCAGTTCTTCCTGTCTCGCCAAAACATTCAGTTACTTCGAAATCTTCCTCATGTAAAATGCTTTTTTTTACATAACCATAAAAAGTTCCTGTAATTGTTCCAAAACTTTCTCCTTCATGTTTAGTTACATCTATAATTTCAGGATTAGGGATAGTGAGGCTTAATATTTCTAATTTATAATTACTAATACTTTTATCCTCATTTGTGACTTTACAATTAATAGGTTGTTTTACCCTTAATGTTATCGGTTTATTTGAATTGAAAATATCTTGAAATTCTTCAGTCAAATTTTGATTATAGATGCCTTCAATTACAGCGTCTGTTTGAGTAACCGTAATTCTATAAAAGGTTTCTCTCAGAATATTTTCTGCTTCTTGTTCATCATGTTTACCAAAGTACTTAATAAAAATTTTTCCTTTTATATAGGTTATTTCATCTACTGTTACAGTTGTGGTTTTTGTATGAGTTCTCTTGTTCTTATTAATTGGGTCTTGTGATTTTGTTTCCTCTTTTACTTTTTTATTTAACAGGTATTGATCATAAGCAAAACGTTCATCTTTATTGCCCAAAACCTCATAGGCCTCATTAATTTCTTTAATTTTATCTTCATACTCCGGATTATCAGGGTGTAAGTCTGGATGATATTTTTTAGCTTGCTTTCTATAGGCAAGCTTAACTTCATCTACTGATGCAGATGAAGTTAAACCTAAAATTTTATAATAGTCCTTCTTAAAGTCGCTCATTACCCAATTAGATTTTTAAAGAAATCTTCCTGAGATAAATAATCCGGAAGAGGATTACGAGTTGTATTAAAGGGGGGATCTAAAAAAGGCTCATGAAAATGAACATTAGATAACTGATATTTTCTTTCAAATAGTGAAGTATATTTAGCCTTAAAATTTAAATATTCATTGACGACTAATTTTTTGTCATTTTCTTTTTTCAATGCATAATATCTACTTGTTCCAGAAATAGAATAAATTAAAAAAATTGGGGTCAGAAAAAGAATTAATACGAGAATAACTATAACGGTTGTTTTTGAATATTTACTAGCGAGCTCTATGCGTTTAATAAAAAAGTTAGAACTTAAAATACTAGCTTTTGCTTTATTATTAGCCAAATCAATTTGATTGTTTATCACGTCAATATTTATATCAATCTTAGCAATTTCATCATCTAAAGTTTCAGATTGGGGCATTGCTTGGTATTTGCTTTTATCATTAAAAAGCTTGTTAAGATCCGTTGAATAAAGATTCTTATTTACGTTGCAAAACTTTAGATATAACTGCTCTTTATATCCCTCTAAATCATTATCTAATTGATGCCTAACCATAAATATTTTTATAGGTTGCGCAAGTAAAAAACCTATCATTAATACAAATCCCAACCTAGTCAAATTGGATAAATTGAAAAATTTAAGCCTGTATTTTGCAGGAAACACTTCTTTTGAGAAGGTTTGAATTAAAAATATGTAGATAGTAAAAAACATCAATGAAAAAAATGAGGAAAGCAGAATTTCTGCGTGCCACATATCAAACATTAAATCAAAAGCATAAAATACAGAACAAAAACTTATTGCCAAAATGCCTAGAACAAGAAAACCAGCTAGATAAAATTTAGGCAAATTATCATGTTCTGATTTTTCAAGAATTGGATAATCTATACCTATTAAACTAACGATTGATCTTCTACTCCAAAACCTTACATATCGTTGTTTAGCCATTACTCTTCACTTAAATATGCATCCGGATTATTATTAATGTCGTTATGCTTTTTATCCTTCCAAGCATTAATTGCTTGATTACTCAAATCACTTTGGGCTTCCAGCAACTGTATTTTCTCTTTTAGAACTCTTATTACTTGATGATTTATTACTAAATCTCTTTCGATACCTTCACCGTCTGGATAATAATTATGCTTTATTTCAATGCCTTTATCTGCCTTAATCAATTCTTTAATATTTTCCTCCATATAGTCATACGGACTCTTAATTAGCATTAATTTAAAAAAGATTGGTGTAAGCTCAATTGTCATAAAAAGAAGTGTTACAAATAATGAGATTACCCAACCTGCCTCTTCATGTGCTAACTTGATCCTTTCTAATAAACCATCTAAACCTGCAGCAACTTTCCCACTTTCCTTTAGTTTATTTAGTTTATCTGCTTCTAAATTTTCAAGGTCCTTTTTTACCTTAATAAATTCTGGATCACTCTTTATCGCTAAAACCTCTGCCTGATTTGAAGCAAGTTGATTTTTGAATTCAACACATTTTAAAGAACATCCACCATGGGAATTTTCATATGCTATATCTGCTTTTCTAACAGTACTAATACTATCTAATCTTGAAATTCTATTAAGCTGCTCTCGAATAATATTCTGTTTCTTATCGATTTCACCATTTGCAACCCTTTCAATTTCTGTTTTATACAATTGTTCTTGCTGAATTTGCTTTGCGTGTAATGCAACATCGATTTCTGTTTTAAACATTCTTATCTCCACTGGTTTTGAAATTGTAAGTGCTATAATTGCACCCATAATAATCCTAGGTAAGGCGCCTACCAATTCTTTTCTCGTTATTGCCTCTGTCCCGTCACCTTTACCTGTTGAGGTAACGATGAACCTGTCGATATTGAAAATGATTGCACCCCATATTATACCAAATACAATTGAAATTAACGCTGTTGGGATATGAGTTGGGTCATAATTGCTTTGAATTCCCTCAACGGCCTTAAAAGAGTCTATCGCGTTTCCTTTTGGAGCAAAAATAGTATAGAAAGCATATCCACCTGCAATGGCAGCCATTACTCCAGTTGCGATAATAATACCTCCCAAACAAACATATTTAATTTGATCTCCGTATGTGCTCCTCTCTAAAATAAAACGATCAGCACCAGCTGCCTTCCAAAAAAGGCGCATAAATTTGCTTGACTTTGGGGATTGATAAAATTCACTGTTCATGAGATGTTAATTAGGGTATGAAATATTTATTATGGTTTTGATTTGTTTTGTCTCTACAATTTTTGCTTTAAATGAATTCATTTTAAGCTCTGAGAATTTAGTTTTTATATTCGGGATACTAAGTTTGGCATCAAATTCCGTTAGCATTGAAACAGGGAATTCTATTGTGTCATCTATTACAACCCCTTTTAATTTTATTGAATACTTTCGACTCCTCCATGAACCATAAACAATGACCTCTATCTTATCATTGTTATCTGCCAAAGCCACATATGCTGAACCGGATTTTAAAATGGATTTAAATTTTATGTTTTTTATTTTTAAACAAAAGGCATTTTTCATTTGCCAACTAAAAACCAAATAGCATTTGCCCTCAACTATATAATCAGCATAATCGAGTTGAGAAAAAACTGGGCTTTTAAAATTGAAAGCATTCTTTATCCAAAGCCAAATGAGGTGCAATTGTTTCATTGTAGGGGAACATTAAAATCAATAAATATTACAATGCTAGAATAAACCAGAATTCTATATTCAATAGTTGAAATCCATATACTGTTGCACAGTATAATCTCAGTAAGATTTTTCATGATTGAGAGTCGTTAAAAAATGTTTACGTATTGTTATTCAGATATTTATAAATATTATGTTTTTATTTTAATAAACCAAGTTTTAAAATTCTAACATTATTAGAATCGATTTAATTATTAAAGTCTTCCTCACTAATTCCATTAGAATTAAAAGTATTATCGGTCGATCCAGAGGTTACATCTAACCGTAAACTAAAACTTGGAATATTATATCCTTCGTTAGTAACTTGCCTATTAAAGTCTAATGTATCCTCTCCCTTTTCATATAGTGCATTTGCTAAAAATTTGCCTTCACAAATACCATTTAAGGTTCTCGTAAACCAATTGCGTCCATAGGCAATTTTTAAATAGTAAGTCCCTTCAGGTATATTTTTAATACTATAAGTATTACCACTGTTAATATAAATATACCTAATACATCGATCAGAACTTAGTGACATCACTTTAACAGCTACATCTGTTCCTCCTCCAACTGTTACAGCAAGTTCATTATCAAGATTTCCATATTTGGGCGTATAATTATAACAATCTGGCATAATTCCATTGTTAATACTTGCTTTATCCCAACCCTCTTTTATTAATTTTTCTTCTTCTGTCAAAGTAGGTGTAGTATTTTCGACCGTATCTTGTTCTAATTTTCTAGGTCTAAATTGGTCAACAATTTCTCCTTGTTGTGGAGGATTTTGATTGGTTTCATTCGTATTACAACCGTAGTTGACAATAGTTAAAACTAGTAAAAGGCTAAACGATATTTTTTTCATTACAAATTAATAAAATATGGAAACTCGCTGATGCTCTTTTTATATCCAAAATGAGGAGATTGTCTCAACCTTATATATGGCAACAACCTCCTTCATTTTTTCTGAGCGTTTAATTTATTTTTCTATCAATAATTAGCCACAGTCTGGTGCAATTGTTGCCTAAAACCATAAATCTCATCCAAACTATTCAGCACTTGCTTTTCTCCTGCATCTTTCCCTTTATGAAATACCTCTATATATTTATTAATGGTATTGAAATGGAAACGACAAATTGGTTTACGGTTATTATCATCTAGCAGTACGCCAAAGTAAGATTGCGTATCTCTTGGTGAAATTCTATCAGCAGGTATCTTTTCTCTTAAAATGGCCTTCACAATCTGAAAGGCTTCTAACTCTTCATTTGTGGTTACAACCTTAACAACCTCATTATTTAGATCGATTGAATTTGTTTTACCATCATCCTTATTTTCAATTTTCTCATTGATATTTAATGCAGACTTTAGTCGGTCGCTGATAGATTCATTGATGGAGATAGCTAACGCCTTTTTTGCATATTCTTTAAATGCAATCATTCTACTTGCTATTAAAGGCTTGTCGAAAAACCTATTTACTAAGAGTTTAACTAATTCATCAGATGGATTTTCTATTTCTTTTTCAAATTCTTTTCTGATCGCCTTGATATATTTTAATGCCTCAGCAGAGTCAAGAATAGTCTCTAAATTATATTCAGTTTTGGTAAAACTTTCTAAGATTTTAATTGAACTGTCTTTCAGATCCTCAATATCTATGGTCAAAAAAGGTTTCTCATCCATGATATTTGGTTTCTCTAAATCTGCATAGAAATTGTAAACGGTTCCATTGGTTAAAACACCAAACCTTGCTTTAGAAACATGATAATAACGATGCAGTTGCGAGTTGTGGGCATCAGCATTTTCTTTCCAGTGTTTACATTCGAAAATCAGAATAGGTTCGTCATTTTTTCTGATCACATAATCTACCTTTTCTCCTTTTTTGGTGCCGATGTCGCAAATATGCTCAGGAACAACTTCTGTAGGATTAAAAATATCATAGCCCAGAATCTGAATAAATGGCATTACAAAGGCATTTTTGGTTGCCTCTTCTGTATTTATCTGATCTTTTAAACCATTTACACGTTGGTGCAGCTGCTCTAGTTTTAATTTGAGTTCCATCGTTTTCAATTAGATCGTTTCATCAATAATCAATGCCTCTGGTGCATTATTTTTAACGGATTCTATTCCATTGTATCTGCCACCTGAAGAAGCATACATTTGGCTTTTTCCAATAATTTCGCCATTACCAGCCTTGAGGTTAAAATAGTAAAGGTCATTTTTTGAGACTTTTCTTTCATAGCGAGAATCTGTTGGCGCATTATTTTTTACAGACTGAATACCATTTTTACAACCTGCTTTATTTGCATAACCTTCGCTTGTTAAAATAACTTGTCCATTTGAAGCTTCCAGATTGAACTGATATTCTTCATTTTTTCTTTTGGTGATTATAAATTTTCCCATTGTTTTTTAAACTTTTATGATAAATAATATGAGCGCTACCAACAGACCTGAAAACATAAATACTGTGAGACAGCCTCTTGATGTTTTATTATATACCCTGTTGTATGCTGCCCTTTTAGGATTGGTTATCCAACCCCATCCTCTAGGCGCTTTCAATCCTAATTGATGACGCACCACTCTTTTTAATGAGGTTCTTGCTGCAATTCTCTTTTTGAGTGAAGGAGTTCTGAATCCAAATTTCATGACTTTGCCAATTAACTCGTATGGCAGCTATCAGAACAATAATAACATCCATTGGCTTTAGTATAACTTTTTTTAGCTTCTGCAACTGCACCAACGCAAGAGTGAAATACGCCTAGGTATTTTCTATTTTGCATGTTTGGTAAATATTTGCAGAATTCGTCATGCACTTCATGATCTCCATTACTTTGTGCTTGGGTGTTTACATAATACTTCTTCATGATCTTGTTTTTTGATTTATATGTCAAATGTAGATTGAGGAAATATTTTTCCCTTACGGGAAACCGTAAAGGCTCAAACTATTTTTGTTGCGTAAGCAAAAGGATAAAGACTAGCAAAGTAGATGTAGATTTTGCTTCGCAATTAGGCAAGTCAACGATAAGGTTTCATGTAGCCACAAATAAATGAGGATTGCTTATAAAGCAACCCTCACATTATAGAGCGTAATTATAAGCAAGAAAATGATGGTAAAGCAGAGATCCTTCAACAAGCTCAGGATTACAAAATTAGGATTAGATGATTTGATTATCCTTACAATGGGCAATAAGCTGCTCGTTATTTGAAATATTAAGTACTGTTTTAATAGTGTTTAAACGTTTCTCTATACTACTTAAACCTGAAGGTTTAATGTTGTTTTTTTCTAGGTAAAACGGGATATCTTTTTGAGGCATTCCATTAGCCAATAGCGAGACAATTGTTTTATCAAAATCTTTAAACTGAAACTCATTTTCTTCTTTCGAAGCCTGTTTTAGATTTGGTGAAATATATTTATTGTTTTTTATAATGGTCTCTATGGCTCGTTTCAAATCTTTGGCATCATGACGTGCCTTAGGCACGTACGCATCAACACCTAAATCTTTAACTAATGACCGAGCGATAGTCGCCCTGTTCTCGATAGAGAATACCAGAATTTTTAAACTTGGTTGAATCTCTTTAACCGCTTTAATGAGTTCAACACCTCCAGAAATCTGTTGAGGCATATCTTCATCAAAAGAAAGATCGGTAATGAGTAATTCATAAGGTTCGCCCTCACGTAATGCCTTCTTTATGCGATTTAAAGCATCATCACAATAATAAACGTAATTTGAATTGTCATGCACAATATCAAGCTCTGATAATGTTTTTTGAACAGAAATACTCACACTCTCGTGGTCTTCGGCAATTAATACTTTTTTGAACATACTTACAGGTAGTTAAGCAATTGGAAAAGAGATTAGAATTTTCAATCCCTTTTCAACATTTGTGTCAAAGGTAATCTCGCCTTGAATATGTTTTATACGGTTTCCCGTATTGGTGAGGCCATTTTTATATTGAACCTGTTTGGTTATGCCAATACCATTATCTCTATAGTTAATATGGATTCTATTGTCTTTTTGTTTAAACCCAATATCAACTTGGGTAGCATGGCTATGTTTTTTCATGTTTACCATCAGTTCTTGAAGGATATGTTCAACCTCGTGCTTAACCTGATTGTTTACTTTTGCCCATAAGTCTCGTGAATTTCCTTTAATTGTTACTGTGGTGTTTTTGGTAGTAAAGGAGTTGAGTAAGTCTGTTATTTTATCTTGAAAGTTTATGGGTTTAAGTTCTTCAACTTCATAAGAGATATCACGAGATTTCTGATACATGTGATCTAACCTGTCTAACATTTCTTCTTTATCTAGCCCTTCTTGGTTTTCAATCTCTGTCATTACCCTATATAATCCATTCGCCACCACATCATGCACTTTTTTAGACGTTTTAAGCTGGTTTTCTCGAATGGTATTTTCAGCCTCTAATGTTAGCTTTTGCTTTCTTTTTTTATACCAAAGGATAGCGATAATTGATCCAGTAATTAATATTAAAAATGTAATACCAAATAATATCTCTCGTCTTGCTATTTGATATTTCTTTTCAGTATTTTCTTTTTGAAGTTTGAGGTTTTCTAACTTGTTTTGTTGTGCATTATAACGGATAAGCGCAAATTGATTCTTATCTGCACTATAGGATATTTCTACACTGTCATCTAATTTGTTATAGATTTCAAAGTATTTTTTTGTTTCCTTATTAGGGCTCAGTATAATAAGCTTTTGGAGTGCTTGTAACTGATCGTTTGCGCTATTAAGTCTTTTAGCAACAAGATACATTCTATTAGCATAATAAAATGCAGAATCTAACCCCTTCCTAGAATAGTAGTCTGAAAGATGAGAGAAACTAGCATTTTGACCTGAAAAATCATTGTTAATAAGACGAATACGAAGAGCTTTGTGCAATTCTGGCGCAGCATTAAAGTTAGGATTTTGTAGCCATTTTGTATAGGCAAAATTTGATAATGTCCTTGAAAACTCTTCCTGATTAAGATCCTCCTTTAAAATATTTTTATAAATTGTTAACGACTTATCATAAGCTTTGGTTCTTCGGTAAGCATTCGCAAGATTGTTTTTCAAAGATAATATTAGCCCAGGAACTTTAAATGACAAAGCTTGTTGATAGAAATCAATTGCTTCGTCATATCTTCCTAAATCTTCAGAAATAAGACCAAGATTATTGAGGTTGTGTTGAATATAAATCTGATGTTTTAAATTCTTTTTATCAAAAAAAGGAATTGCATTTAATGAAAATTCTTGCCCTCCAAAGTAATCTCCCTTCTCTCTATAAAGTATGCCCATTTGCATTAAACATTTTCCAACTCCAAGGCGGTTTTTTTGAAGTAGAAACAATTCCTTTGCTTTATTAAAATAAAAAAATGCGCTGTCTGGTATTTTTGCTTCTTTATAATCATACGCTTTATCGTAAAATACATTGTGCTGTTGTTTTTGCTTGATGGGTTTATCATCGGAGCAAGAAAGCAAACTTAGTATTAAGAGGATTAGTATTAAATTAGAGCGATTCACGATAATGAGTTTAACCCAAATTAATAAAAATAAACCAAAGTGAATATAATAGGCTAATTTTCTTTTGAAATAGATATGAAATAATTACTTGCAAATTTTTTAAACAAAAAAAGGCGATAATATATCGCCTTTTTCCAATTCTATGGTTTTGGTGGTGGAGGTTGACTTCCTTCTCCCCCTGTACTACCACCGCCTGTTCCGCCACCTGTACCAGTACCTCCGCCTGTTCCAGTGCCACCACCTGTGCCGTCGTCACCTGGATCGGGTTCGCCTGGTTCACCCGGCTCATCGCCAGTAGTGCTAACCATTGCTGTATTTGTATGATAATTAGTCGAGTTAGATGGACACACTAATCCCAAGAAAAGTGCAATAAAATAGGGTATAAACATGATTCAAAAATTTAGAAATTGAAATACTATGTAGTTCCCCCCGACCGTTCGAGGGGTTTACTACGATTGTAAATCAGAAGGCCTTCTGAAATTTTTGGGAAGTGTTTTGAGTGTCAATCACGGGAGCTAATTACTGCTTCCCAAACCGGTTACTAACCACCGTGATATCTGCTCATTATTTGAAATCTGTTTCGTACATTTACTATAATTGAGCAAACGACTGTTCCGATTTCTAAAGCAAAGATGTGGGTTGTAACTCGCTTGTTATTAGGCAATTCTGATGTTTCCTTTAATTCCGATAGAATTCCGGAAAACCGTAATAATTCCGAAAATTCCGTCTTATTTTTACATTTAAATTTTTGAGAAAATGCCTGAGGATTATAGAAAAGTAGTATTCGAAGCTTACGAGAAAAGAAAATTAGAAGGAAAACTATCGTCAAACTTATTAGACGCAACTCCCGGAAATTTGAGGGAAGAGTGTCTTATTGTATGTCGTGAAAGATACACTCCTCAAGATCACGAAATTCTTAGATTATTCTTTAGCAATGGGGATAAAGAAAAAGGATATCTCAACATTCTTGAGAATACTGCTGCAGAAACATTTAAGCAAATGTCTAACGTTCTAAGAGGAGGCGTTAAAAAACCAGGGATTAAATACTTTGAACTATTGGCTTGGCTGATGGATTTTCACCCTAAAACAAGTACTGCATACTACAAGAGTTTTTACGAAGTACCGAAAGTAAAAGATGCATCAGTTATTGAAGAAAATCTAGAAACAAATCATGTTAATGGAGAAGTAGAAGAAGTTTTTAGTAAACCCGATAAGGCTATAGCCATAGAAAAAAACGAAACAGGCCCTTCTGCTTTAAATCAGCCTCAAGAGATAACAGATGACGAAAAAGATAAACCGACTACCCCAGTAATCATATTATTTGGTGATAGTGAAGTTAAAGGGGCAGAATTAGAAAACCCTAAAGATCTGTCTAATATTGACGTATCACTTGGCAATCTAAATCCCCCAAGTCAACACTCTGAAGAAACACCGGGTAAACAATCATTGTCAAATAAGAATATTATCGTTACTGGGATTATTGTGTTATTTATTGGGCTTAGCACTTTTTTATTCTGGCAAGATAAAGAAGATAGAGAAACAATTACCAAAGATGAAAAATGTATGTTTTGGACTGGCGATCATTACGAGGCCACGCTTTGTAATCAAAAAACTAATGCACCAAAAATTGACTTAAACATTCAAACACTAAACGGTTTAAAAAAAATTACCCAACCTGATACCTTGACTCAAAACTCACTGGGAAAAGTTTGGTATGCTACAATAAACAATAAAAAAGAATTTTTTACTGACAGCGGTATGCACCCTGTAGATACGGTTAAAAGATTAAAACCTTTAACACCATATATACTAACTAATTATGTTTCTTATTACAGATACCTTTTAACTATTTTAATATGGTCTATTTGCATAATTATTTCCATTGTTATTTTAGTTGTAGCATTAGTATACCAAAAAAGAAGATACCGCATAAGGTTGGGAAGTAAAATGAATGAAAAAGGCTACGACCAGCCAGTGAATTGATTATAGATAAGTACTCAAAAAAATAATCGATAGATATAAATGCTTTGGTAGCAATACCAATGAACTGTTACTACACCAGTAATAACAAATTGCCTAGATTATCATTCAAAGCATACAACCAATGGGTAGAATTGTGATGTGTTGAAATTAAGACACTACTCAAAGGAGTAATAGTATGCTTAGTGTAAGCAATCAAATACCTAAATAGCAGAAATATTTTCCTTTTTAAAATATTAAATTCCCACTAAAAACCCTTAAAAAATCAATCAATCAAACAATGAAAATTTTAAAATGTTAAATCCAGAACCGAAATAAATTAATTTAACATCAAAGCCTACAACCATGAGTTGTTTAGTTTACAGGATAGAGAAAAATGGATGGCACAGATATTGCAACACGAATGTTACATATGAAAAATAAAATTTTAATTGTAGAGGATGAGTTTTTAATGTTGTCTTTCTTGAGACAACGAACAGAAAAGGAAAATTTTAAAGTAGATATTGCTATTGATGGAAATCAAGCTATTGAATGTATTGACAAAAATAAATACGATTGTATTTTAGTAGACCTAATGCTACCCTTTGTGTCTGGCTTCGAGCTCATTGCGCATATTAGAGCTAACAAACAGAATAAAGAGACACCAATAATTGTGTTATCTGCCCTAAGTACAGAAAGCACCATTATAGAGACCCTATCTATTGGAGCAAATGATTTTCTTAAAAAGCCATTTGCATTAAATGTGCTATTAACCAAGCTTAAATTATTAATTGGCGGACATAACTTGTTACGCACCGCTTAATGAACAAACAGAATTACAGCTCCGTTAAATCATTTTATGAATGGTTTAATCAATACCCCTTGTTTATAGAAATCGCAATTGTAATTATTTTATTATCTGTTGTGTTATTCATAATTGGGAATGTTAGCCTTCTTTTCAAGCGCATTTTTGATGCTTATCATGATGTGCGCATTAAAAAAGCGAAAGAATTAGTTACAGCAGAACTTACTGCTGATTTAATGATGGATGATTCATTAACTGATCATGATTTCGATAAATATGCAATACGGATTAGAGAATTAATGTTAAAGAATAGGCTTTTTAAACAAGTGTTAATTGATCAGGTAATTTTTTACCATCGTAATTTTACTGATAGCACAAGTCGCATTCTTCAAAAGCTTTTTAACCAACTAAACTTGGCTGATAGCGCCTTAAAAAAGCTTAAACGAGGAGCTTGGGAACTTAGAGCAAAAGGTTTAAAAGAAATTCAAGAGATGATGACTGGAGAAAGCAATTATGTGCAGCTGCTAAATCCATTACTTAATGACAAGAATAATGATTTGAGAATTGAAGCACAAGCTGCATACATTAGGCTCCATAAAGAAAATCCTTTTAAATTTTTAGCGCACACCACTGAAGAATTATTAGAATGGCATCAGATATTGCTGTGTGAGATTATAACAAATACGCCGAATTTAGAAGTTCCAGAGTTTAGAATTTATTTACGGTCTAAAAACGAATCGGTTTGTTCTTTTTGCATCAAACTTATCGAATATTACCAACAGCTAGATGCTATTCCAGATCTAATTAATTTATTAGACCATCCATCGCAAAAGATTAGGGCAGCAGCTGTTTCGCTATTAGGCAAACTAGATGCTGAACAGGCTGAAAGGTTAATGATCGCTAAGTTTCCAATGGAAGATCTTAAAATCCAGCTTAAAATTTTAGAATCTGTTGGTGAAATTGGAAGTGGAGAAAACTTAACTTTTTTACAAACACAATTTCTAGAATCGGAAGAGTTTACACTGGTAAAAACTGCAGGATGTGCACTCGTTAATTATCCATTTTTTGATAAGGAAGAACTCATACAAGAGGTAAATCAACTAGATGATAGCCCACTAGCAAGGGAAACAATTCTTAATCATTGCACTAACGTTTTAATTAGAAATTAATGTTAAAAAAAGCATTAGACTACCTCATAGCATTTTATGAGGTTTTTATGTTCGATTATGCGTCGGTACTCATGTTTTCTTATTCAATATTGGTGGTATTGTCATTGTTTGAAATTAGAAAATATCTAAAAAGAAAAAGCTACATCAATTTACGTTCTATTTTAACTTCACCACACGCTCCTGGCATTACTGTAATTGCACCTGCATATAATGAGGGTTTAACTATCATCAACAATGTCCACTCCCTTTTATCGCTTAATTATCCAAAGTTCGAGGTTGTAATTATAAACGATGGAAGTACAGACCATACGCTACAAAAGTTAATTGAGAATTTTAATCTTGTAGCCATAGATTATGCTTACAATGAGCAAATCATTACACAACCAGTTAGGCAAATTTATCGTTCAGGAAATCCAGCATTTTTTAACCTGTTGGTGGTTGATAAAGTGAATGGAAAAAGCAAAGCTGATGCGTCTAATGCGGGGATAAATATTTCTTCCTATCCTTATTTTTTATGTACAGATGTAGATTGTATCATCCACAAAGATACTTTGTTAAAGCTAATTAAACCATTTATTGAAGAATCTACCAAGGTAATTGCTACGGGTGCAGCTATTAGAATTTCTAATTCTTGCGAAATCCAAAATGGTTTTATGGTTAAGGTAAAAGTACCCGATAAATTTCTTCCCTTATTTCAAGAACTTGAGTATATCAGGGCGTTTTTACTAGGCAGAATGGCTTGGAGTAAGTTAAATGCTTTAATGCTAGTATCTGGTGGCTTAGGATTATTTGATAAAGAAGTGGCCATTAGTGCAGGGGGCTATGACCATAAATCATTTGGTGAAGACATGGAACTCATTACCAGAATGCGCATTTACATGCATGATATTAAAGAAAAATACTTGGTTAAATATATTCCTGAATCTCTATGCTGGACAGAAGTTCCTGCAACCTTAAAAGTTTTTGGCAATCAAAGAACGCGTTGGTCTAGAGGCTTAGCTCAAAATTTGTGGTTACACAAAAAAATTATATTTAATCCTAAATATGGCATTTTTGGGATGTTGTCCTTTCCATATTGGTTATTTTTTGAATGGTTAGCACCAATTATAGAGGCTACTGGTATAATTTATTATATCTATGTAATTGTAACAGGACAAATTAATTGGGAATATGCCGTGATACTGTTGGTATATGTATATAGTTTTTCTGTAATGATTACCATTTTTGCAGTATTATGGGATGAGATTACCTATAAGCAATATGGGTCTAAAGCCGAAGTATTTAAACTTTGTCTTGCTGCTTTAGTTGAGCCAATTTTTTATCATCCGTTGGTTGTAATTTTTGCCATTAAGGGATATCTCTATTCATTAACAGGCAAGACACTAGTTTGGGGTAATATGCAAAGATCAGGGTTCGAAAAGAAATTGTCTAAAAAACTGCAACAGTTTAAATCAAATGATTCAATAAAAAATGAGAAATAAAGTAATATTTGTGCTATTGCTCTGCTTGGTTACACTCCATGCTTTAGCACAAAAAGTAGATGTAGACGAGCTTCTTAAACAAGCCACTTATCAAACCAATATAAAGCAGAACTATCCTAATGCAATTGTATTGGCTAAAAGAGCATTAGCCATAAGCCCTGATTATACCGATGTTCGTTTATTGTTAGCAAAGCTTTACAAGCTTACCAACCAGCCAGAAAGAGCGAGAGCCGAATACAATCGAATACTTGAAAAATCGCCTACTCATACAGACGCTTTAGCAGGTGTTAAAAGCATAGATAATAATGAGCAGGAACAAAAAATAGCTAATTTAAAAAATCGTTTAACAATTACGTATAATCCAACTTTTTTTGAGAAAGACGGAAAAAAGGCATGGAATTTAATCAGTACCTCTTATGCTAGGGAAGAAAAATTTGGCTCAATTATAGGGAGAATAAATTATTTAGATAGAGCGTATGCAAGTGGTTACCAGTTTGAAGTAGAAGCTTATCCAAAGCACAAAAAGGCCTATTCTTACCTAAATTTTGCTTACTCTAATGCTGCTGTTTTCCAAAAATATAAAGCTTCCTATTCTTATATCAAAAGTTTTCCTAAAGGATGGGAAGGAGAACTTGGCATTCGTTACCAATACAATACCAACTCATTGTTTAGCTATGGTGGTGCTGTAGGGAAATATTTCCAAAACTACTGGGTAAATTTAAAGGCATTTGTAACACCTAGTGAAGGTAAAATAGCACAATCTTACACACTTACTTCAAGGTATTATTTCAACACTGCCGATGATTATGTAACTGCAATTATAGGTACTGGTGTATCTCCTGATGACCGAACTCGTAATTCAAACTTCTCTGAAAGACTAGAAGCAAATGCATTTCGTTTAAGTTTAGGTTACCAAAAATTAATATGGTCTAGAAATACGATAGCTATTTTAGGCACCTACAACAGACAAGAATATATAGTTGGGAAAAAAGAGAATGAGTATGATTTTGCAGTCAGCTTTCAACATCGATTTTAGCACATGGAAAATGGGCAGGTTTATAGGGGCTTTATTGTTAACAATAACGCTTACTTCAGCCTATGCTACACCCTTACTTAACCTTGCGAAAAATGGAAAATCAGCATTTAAAATTATCATTTCTACTCAGGCAACAAATGTAGAATTAACAGCAGCCAATGTTTTACAACAGTACCTTACAAAAGTTGCTGATGTATCTATTCCTATATTAAAAGACAACACAAAAATAGGCCCTTTTGAGATTGTGGTTGGCAATACCAATAGAAATTCTAAAGCAACATTAAATTCTAGCAACGATGGCTTTTTGATTCAATCTAATTCAGCAACTTTGTGGCTAAATGGAAGCGGTAAAAATGGAACTTTGTATGCCGTCTATTCATTTTTAGAAAATTATCTAAACTGCAAAATATATACCTCTACTTTTGAAATTATTCCTAAAAGTAAAACCATCTCGATATCAGCGGCGCTAAATATTAAAGAGCAGGCAGACTTTAGCTATCGTGAAGTGTATTATCCCGATTCGAAAAATCAATTGTATTTAGATTGGTATAGATTAACACGATTAGATGACAACTGGGGATTATGGGTACATAGTTTTGATAAACTAGTACCATCAAAAACATACTTTAAGCAGCATCCAGAATATTATGCATTGGTCGATGGGAAAAGAAAAGACAGTCAATTATGTTTAAGCAATCCAACAGTTTTTAAAATTCTCAGTGCCAGTCTAAAAGAAAGAATGGCCGATGCACCAGCAATGAAATATTGGTCGGTAAGCCAAAACGACGATTCGGGTTACTGTGAATGTGGGTTATGTAGTGCCATAGATAAGAAAGAAGATGGCCCACAGGGTTCAATCTTAAATTTTGTAAATAAAGTAGCGGCTCAATTTCCCGACAAAATAATCTCTACGCTAGCCTATACTTATTCTCAGCGAGCGCCACTTCGCCTTAAGCCTGCAAAAAATGTACAGATCATGCTGTGCAGTATAGATTGTAACCGAAGTAAACCAATTGTAAATGACCCAAGCTCGGCTAGTTTTAGAAGAGATTTAAAAAATTGGAGCCAACTAACTTCTAATCTATTTGTTTGGGATTATAATGTACAATTTACCAATTATGTAAGTCCATTTCCTAACCTACATGTTTTGCAAAGTAACCTGAGCTTTTTTAAAGCTAATGGTGTAAAAGGTGTTTTCTTGCAAGGTAGTGGAGATACTCCTGGAGAATTTTCTGAACTAAGAGCATTCCTTTTGGCAAGGTTAAGCTGGAATACCAATGCCAATGTAAAAAAGCTCACAGCGCAATTTTTAAATGATTATTATGGAAAAGCTGCCCCATTTATTCAACAATATATAGATTTACTGCATAAAAACTTAATCACATCAAATGAGCGGCTTGATATTTATGGAAGCCCAGTTCCAGCTCATCGCTCCTATTTAAGTCCAGAATTACTAGATGAGTATGGCCTTTTATTTGATCAGGCCGAAGATGCAGTAAATAATGAGCGTACCCTATTAGCAAATGTTAAGGCGGCCAGATTGCCTATCGAATTTGCTGTTTTACAACAATCTAGATTTTATGGGATACAAAAGCATGGTGTTTTTGTAAATGAAAATCAGCAATGGATACCCAGAGCAAACTACAAAAGAAAGGTGGCGAACTTTATTAATACGGCAAATAAAGCTGGCATAACTGAACTTGCAGAAGGTGGATTAAGTCCAAATGCCTACCAAAAAGAATGGGACAGCATATTCAAAGCAGGACCGAAGATACATAGTGCTATTGGCGCCAAAGTAATTGCTATTACACCTTTTAGCGATGATTATTTTAACAAAGGAGCCCCCACATTAACAGATGGCAGTAGAGGATATTTAGATTTTCAATACAACTGGCTAGGTTGGTATGGAAAAGATTTAGTGGTAGTAGTAGATTTAGGAAAAGAAACAGCTGTAAATCAAGTAAGCATCAGTTTTTTAGAAGACCAAAGACATTGGGCATTTCTACCTGCCGCTGTTTCATTTAGTTTTTCTACAGATAACATCAACTTTGTATCACAACAAAAAATTGCTGCACCATTTGGCCTTTATGAAAATTATGCGCAATCTGTACAAGATTACATAGCAAAGTTAAATTCACCATTAACTGCTAGATACATTAAAGTAAAAGCCAGCAACTTACGCCAACTTCCGCAATGGCGTTACTATAAAAATAAACAGGCTTGGCTTTTTGCAGATGAGATTATGGTAAACTAGAAGTACTGAAAAAAGTAGGGGAAACCCATCAAGTGATAACTAAGTTTACTTAATGACCTCCCCTTATCTCTCTCTACTAATAAGGCTTAATGACTTGACCCGTATTCGCCCCAAATACACTTGCGCTAAAACCAAATTCTAGTTGCTGCATAGTTACAGGTATATCATTCGGGAAGAAGGGAAAGTATTGAGGAGAAGCTTCAATTACGGTAGGACTAACTGCATTAATGCGGATTTCATTTTCTAATTCAATAGCGGCGGCACGCACAAATGCTTCGATAGCACCATTTGCAACAGAAGCATTTGCAAAGTTTGATACAGGTTCTTGCGTTAATGCTCCAGTAATTAAGGTAAATGATCCTTTTGGATTAATGAAATGCTGACCAATGAGCACCAAGTTAATTTGCCCCATCAGTTTACCCTCAATTCCTTTTCTAAATTCTTTGTCGGTCATGTTTTTCCATGGCCCTACATAAGTTGGTCCTGCTGTGCAAATTAACGCATCAAATGGACCAACCGCTTTAAATAGGTTTGTAATTGATTCTGTTGAGGTAATGTCTACCTGTAAATCTCCCTCTTTAGTTCCTACCCGAACAACTTCATTTTCTTGTTCAAAGGCATTTGCCAAATATTTGCCCATAGTACCTGTGGCACCAATAATTACGATTTTCATTTTTGTGTGTGTTTAATTTTAAAATTCTTCTGCGATGATTTGCCTGTTCACTACAGCCCCCGTAAAGGTTCCTTGCGCCACAGCATTTGCAACAGAGCGCATGCGAGTGGCATTATCTCCACAAGCAAAAACCCCATCTATAGTAGTACGCTGCATGTCATCAATTTTAACATAACCGTCTTCTGTTAGTTTACAGCCCAATGTTTCAATTAAATCGCAGTGCTGTTTAAAAGGTGTTCTGGTATAAATTGCTTTTAGTGGAATTGTTGTATCATCTTTAAAAACAATGTGTTGTAGATTGCCATATACGTGGGCTAATTTTTCTATCTCATTTTCTACAATTTTGATGTTATTCTTCTTCAGTTTTTCTAATTGTGCCATAGTAAATGTAGCAGCACCATTTGTGAATATGGTTAAATCATCAGTCCAATTGTTAATGAGTTGCGCAAACTCATATCCTACTTCTCCATTGCCTAAAATACCTGTCTTTTCGTTGCGCACTTCGTAACCATGGCAATAAGGGCAATGTAATATCGAAATGCCCCAACACTCTTTAAATCCTTCCATTTGCGCCATTTGATCTTTAACACCAGTTGCAAAAATTAACTTTTTGGCATGGAATAAATCGCCAGAAGAAACTTGAACAGAGAAACCGTTTTGTGTTTTGCTTGCTTTGATTGCCAATCCCTCAACAAAGCTGATGGTTGGATAAGCCTGAACTTGTTGTTTGGCAAGTTTAGCAATTGCAGCAGGGGTTTCGCCATCTTGGGTAAGGAAGTTGTGTGAAAAAGGGGTTTGTGCATTACACGGAGCCCCGCTATCAATAATTAGCACTTGTCTTAATGCTCTACCTAAGGCCATCCCTGCAGCTAGGCCGGAGTAACTTCCACCGATGATGATGGCATCAAATTCTTTAAAGTCTTTCATTTTATGGGTATTTAAGGTTTTTGTTAATTTGTAAAAAATGGTAGCGGCTAGCGCAGATCCACTTTGTTTGATAAATTGTCGCCTTGAGTTGCTGGCTAACCTTTTCATCCTTTTAGTTGGTTTTATCTTTTATAAATATGCTGGCGATAAAATCTACCAAGGGAACACCAACAAAAATAACCCAAGGTACTAACGTAAGTGTTAATATGAGGCTCTTTTGGTAAGTTGGCAAAGCTGATATTGATTGACCGAACAGGTAATGAAAAAGTAATATCGATGGATAAATCACTATCCATATTTTAAAGGCCGCTATTAATTTTAATCTTGTTTTCATTTCTAATTAGATTTGATAAAACAAAGATATTGAAGCTAATAGGCAATCAGATAGGACAAAATTGAGGTTAAGTAGGACTTATTTGAAATTGTTTCTAAAAGTTTCTGGCGAAAATCCTGTATGCTTTTTGAAAAATCTAATGAAGTAAGATGCGTCTTCATACCCTAAATGATAAGCGATTTGATTGACTTGATTGGGCGTGGCCAGCAACTGTCTTTTCGATTCTAAAATTATCGTATCATTAATTAGTTCAGAAGGTTTTTTGTCTAATAAGGATTTGGTAATTGTACTCAATTGATATTGGGAGAGATTCATTAACCTCGAATATTCAGCAACTTGCTTATGGATGGTTAAATGAGTCTCTAAAAGCTCTAAAAACTGTTCTAATTTTTCTTGCGCATAACTATTGTTTACTGGGATAGCTGCTTTATTAGCATGGCATTTTCTTAAAAGTTCAATAAAGAAAATGTGCAGACTTGATTTAATGGCATCTTGATAACCTTCTTGCTGATCTGTAAATTCTTGAAGTATATGCGTTAAATGTTTGTCTAGTTTATCGAACTGGATTTGTGGCAGTTTACAAAAATTCCTGTGACTTACCTGTCTTAAAAACTGAGGTGTTAATTTATCTTGTGCATCAAAAAACCCAGGTTTAAACTGGAGTAGGTAACCTGTACTCCCCGCTTTTAAAGTAAGTTGATGTACTTGCCCAGGGCGCATTAAAAACAAGGTGCCATCATCAACACTATGATTGATAAAATCAATTTCATGTGCACCACTTCCTGTTTTCACAACCAATAAGTAAAAGAAATTATGCCCGTGTAACTCTTGCACCATATCGCTTTCATTTAGCAAATTCTCAATTGATTTGATGCTAAAATTGCCAGCAAGATTTGGTTCTTCAATATGTCTGATGGGAATTTTTTTCACCGTTTGGTGTTAGTTCTATTAAGCGTGATTTGTAAATATAGGTAAAGAGTAGTAGTGATCGGCACGATAAAAAATCCTTTACGTTCTGCTAACAAATCCCAATATCGCCGTTCGATACACAAATTTGAATTATTTTAAGAAAATCGCTACTTTTGTAATCAATCAAAAACACCACATGTAGGATTCAATTTCTTTTCGCGAAAAAATCAATAGGCTTAATACAAGCCTTTTTATTATTCATTTTAAAAAAGAAATTATGCTTACAATACAAGGTGTTACTTACGTACACCCAAATAGAGATTTACTGTTCAGTAATTTAAATCTCAGCATTAACAAACATGATAAAGTTGCACTTGTTGGCAACAATGGTACAGGAAAATCTACACTGTTGAAAATATTAGCAGGAGAGTTGCTGCCATCAAGCGGTACCTTAAAATCGCTCGAGAAACCATATTACATCCCTCAACTTTTTGGGCAATATAATGATTGCAGCATTGCCCAAGCTCTTCATGTAACTGCTAAAATAAATGCTTTATACGAAATTTTAGAGGGTAACGTAACGGATGAAAATATGACTCTATTGAATAACGATTGGACAATTGAAGATCGATGTAGAAACGCTTTAACACACTGGGGTTTAAAAGAGTTATCGTTTACGCAGAAAATGGAGACACTTAGTGGAGGTCAGAAAACAAAAGTCTTTCTTGCTGGTCTTCTTGTTCACCAACCACAATTTGTTTTATTAGATGAGCCAACTAATCATTTAGACGTTTACAGCAGAAATATACTGTACGATTACATACAATCTACCAAAGCCACATTAGTTGTGGTAAGCCATGATCGAAAATTGTTAAATCTGCTAAGCCCTGTTTATGAATTGAGCAAAAAAGGTATTGTAGCTTATGGTGGGAATTATGATTTTTATGTCGAGCAAAAATATTTAGGAATAGAAGCATTAAATCAAGATGTAAAAAATAAAGAAAAAATGCTTCGCAAGGCAAAAGAAACGGAGCGGGAAACTTTAGAAAGACAACAAAAATTAGATGCCAAAGGTAAGAAAAAACAGGAAAAGGCGGGTTTACCTACTATTTCCATGAATACCTTGCGAAATAAGGCTGAAAAAAGTACGGCTCAAATGAAGGCTGTTCACACCGGCAAACTAAATTCTATTTCACAAGAATTACATCAATTGCGTGAGGCGATACCAGAACGAGATCAAATGAAAATGAATTTTGATCAGTCAAAATTACACAATGGAAAGATTTTAGCCGAGGCTGAAACTATCAATTTTGAATATCATGATTTGCCTGTTTGGCCTAAAGATTTAAATTTTCAGATTAAAAGTGGTGATCGAATAGCGATTAAAGGAGGAAATGGTTCTGGAAAGACAACTTTAATTAAGGTAATTTTAGGAGAGATAAAGCCTCAATCTGGAACATTTTACAAGGCTAGTTTTAAATCAATCTACATAGATCAGGATTATTCCTTTATCAACAATAGTCTAAGCGTTTACGAACAGGCTCAGCATTTTAATGATGGTAGCCTGCAGGAACATGAAATAAAGATCCTCTTAAATAGATTTTTATTTACAATGGATTATTGGGATAAACCTTGTGTTACCTTAAGCGGTGGAGAGAAAATGCGCTTGATCTTATGTTCATTTACAATAAGCAATCAGACTCCGGACATGATTATACTTGACGAGCCCACTAATAACCTCGATATTAAAAATATAGAAATCCTAACTTCAGCGATCAATGATTATCAAGGCACACTTTTAGTTGTATCTCATGATGAGTATTTCTTGGAACAGATCTATATAGACAAAGTGATTGAATTGAAATAAACATTATAGATTTTATCTATATTAATGATATTCACTCTTATATGCAATATAAATTGACATAAAAAAGCCTTCTGATTTTGCAAAATCAGAAGGCTTTAGTTATACATAAAATGAATTACCTTACTACACTACCATTTTCAAACTTAGTTGATGGTGCTACGAAAGTTAATTTACCAGCAGAATCTTCAGCCATTAAAATCATGCCTTGTGAAACAATTCCTTTAATTTCTCTTGGTGCAAGGTTTACCAACAAACTTACTTGTTGCCCAATGATATCTTCTGGCTTATAATATTCGGCAATGCCCGAAACTACTGTACGTTCATCCAAGCCAGTAATTACCGTTAGCTTTAATAATTTTTTGGTTTTCTCTACTTTCTCTGCAGCAATAATGGTAGCTACACGAATATCCATAGCTCCAAAATCATCAAATTGAATATTCTCTTTCGCTGGAACTAATGAAGTATTTGCTTGCGCATTTTCAGCTTTGCTATTATTTAATTTATCAATTTGAGCTTGTACTTCTTCATCTTCAATTTTAGCGAACAATAACGTGGGTTCGTTTAATTGGTGCCCGCGAGCTAGTAAATTAAGGCCCCCTGCATCTTCCCATTGGTGCCCGCCATAATTTAACATCTTCATTAATTTATCGGCAGTGAAAGGCAAAAATGGCTCAATTAAAACCTCAAGGTTTGCTGCAATTTGTAGAGAGATATGCAAAATAGTTCTTACCCTATCTTCATCGGTTTTAATGGCTTTCCAAGGCTCTGTATCAGCTAAATATTTATTTCCCAAACGAGCAACATTCATTACTTCTGATAATGCCTCTCTAAATCTGTAGTTTTCTATAGAAGCACTAATTTTAGCAGGATAGCTTGCCAATTCGTCAATTACCGCTTGATCTTGGTCTGTAATTTGCATTAGCATTGGCACTTTACCATCAAAATATTTGTGGGTAAGTACGGTAACTCTGTTGATGAAATTTCCTAAAATGGCAACCAATTCATTGTTGTTGCGTGCCTGAAAATCTTTCCAAGTAAAATCGTTATCCTTAGTTTCTGGTGCAGTTGCCGTTAAAACATAGCGCAATACATCTTGCTTATCAGGAAACTCAACCAAATATTCATTTAACCAAACAGCCCAATTTTTTGAGGTAGATATTTTCTGTCCTTCTAAATTTAAAAACTCGTTGGCTGGTACGTTATCAGCTAAAATATAATCGCCATGCGCCATCAGCATTGCTGGAAAAATAATACAATGGAAAACAATATTATCCTTTCCAATAAAGTGCACTAATTTGGTAGAATCGTCTTTCCAATATTCTTCCCAGCCGCACTTATCATCTTCCATTGGGTTGATGTAATATTCTTCAGCCTTTGGATTCCAAACATCAAGTGTAGCGTAATTGCAAAGCTCTTTTGTAGCAGAAATATAGCCAATTGGGGCATCAAACCACACATACAAAACTTTACCATCGGCACCTTTAATCGGCACTTTTACACCCCAATCTAAATCTCTGGTCATTGCTCTTGGCTGTAAACCTGCGTTTAACCAACTTTGGCATTGTCCGTATACATTTGGCCGCCATTCTTTGTGGCTCTCTATATAGGCACGTAATTTGTCTTCGTACTTGTCTAATGGTAAAAACCAATTTTTGGTTTCTTTACGCACAGGAGGTTCTCCAGACAAGGTAGATTTTGGATTAATTAGGTCAGTAGCATTTAAAGTACTTCCACAGCTTTCACACTGATCGCCATAGGCATTTTCATTACCACATCTAGGGCAGGTACCTGTAATGTAACGATCTGCCAAGAAAGTTTGCGCTTTCTCATCATAATATTGCTCGGTAACTTCTTCAGTAAAAACACCATCATCATACAGTTTTTTAAAAAAGCCCGATGCAGTTTGGTGGTGAGTTAATGATGATGTACGGTGATAAATATCAAAAGACACACCAAACTCTTTAAAAGAGTCGCCAATAATTTTGTGGTATTTATCTACAACTTCTTGTGGGCTAATGCCTTCCTTTTTTGCTTTTAACGTAATTGGAACCCCATTTTCATCTGAGCCGCAAATAAATTTAACTGCTTTGTTATTAGAGCGGAGATAGCGCACATAGGTATCTGCTGGCAAATAAACGCCTGCCAAGTGACCAATATGAACCGGACCATTGGTGTAAGGCAAAGCTGCCGTTACGGTATATCTTTTAATTTTACTGTTATCCAAAACTATTTTTTTATTTTGCAAAGATAAGTGATTTATGCATGATTAAACAGCCAACGTATTTAAAAAAAGGAGACAAAATTGCAATTGTATGCCCAGCAAAAAAATTACCCAAAAGTATTGAAGCTGGGATTGCCATTTTAAAAGAATGGGGATTAGAAGTAATTGAAGGTAAAACAGTTACGGGCTCTTACCACCAATTTTCTGGCACAGATGAAGAAAGAACTGCAGATTTGCAACAATACCTAGATGATCCAAGCATCAAAGCAATTATTGCTGGTAGAGGAGGTTATGGTACCATTAGGATAATTGATCAATTGGATTTTACCGCATTTAATAAAAACCCTAAATGGTTAGTTGGCTTTAGCGACATTACGATTTTATTAGCGCACGCCTTTGCAAAATTAAATGTACAAAGCATCCATGCCCAAATGCCTTATACTTTTGAGGAAAGTACACCCGCAGCTTTAGAGAGTTTGCGTAAATCGCTTTTTGGCGAGAACATTTCCTATACTTATACTAGTGATTTTAATAGTAAAGATGGTGCCGCCGAAGGGATTTTAATTGGCGGAAATTTAAGTTTACTTATAACCGTACAAGGTTCTGAATCTGAAATGGACTATACTGATAAAATTCTCTTTTTAGAAGATGTTGGTGAACGTGAGTATGCCATTGACCGGATGATGCGCCTACTAAAAAGAGCAGGCAAATTGGCTAACCTAAAAGGATTGGTAATTGGTGCTTTTAATGAAATTGATGAGGAGAAAATTCCTTTCGGACAAACGCCTGAAGAGTTAATTTGGGAATTGGTAAAAGAGTACGATTACCCAGTGTGTTTTAATTTCCCTACTGGACATATTGATGATAACAGAGCAATGATACTGGGTAAATTAGTATCTTTAAGTGTTAGTAAAAATAACGTTCAATTTAACTATTTATAACATGGCAATTTTCGAAAGTTTAGGTAAATATCGCAACACAGGATTATTAATTCTAAGAGTTGGTTTAGGGGTAATGATGATGGTTCATGGCCTGCCAAAAATTATGGGCGGACCAGATGGCTGGACTCAATTGGGTGGTAGCATGAAGGTTATTCACATTGATTTTCTTCCAACTTTTTGGGGTTTTATGGCTGCAATTAGCGAAGGCTTGGGTGGGTTTTTATTAATCTTAGGTTTGTTCTTCCGCCCTGTTAATATGCTATTATTTTTTACCATGGTTATAGCCGCATTAGTTCATTTCGGTAAAGGTGATGGCGTAAGTGGCGCTAGTCATGCCATAGAATTAGCTATTGTGTTTTTAGGCTTGGTATTTATTGGCCCAGGGAAATATAGTATTGATAAGAAATAAGGTATAAACTCAAATAACACATAAAAAACCCAATCACAATTAAGTGATTGGGTTTTTTATTTTATCTAAATGTTATCAATTTAATTAGCGTATCCAGGGTTTTGTTGAGGCTTTAACAATGGATTTGCATTCAACTCCGCTTGAGGTATAGGAAATACTAATCTATTGTCTCCAACTGGAAGATTTAAAGCTAACCAGTGACCATTAGTTGCTAATCTCACGATAGGTGTCTTTGTTCTTAATAAATCGAAAAACTTGTGACCCTCACCATATAGCTCTTTGTTTCTTTCTGTCAAAATCTCATCAATTAAAGCTTGCCCTGTATTTAATGAAAGAAGAGTACCAGGTATAGCTCTCGCTTGTATCGCTTGTAAAGCAAGTTTAGCTGCTGGCTCATTGGCCACACCTAATCTAGCCTCAGCCTCTGCTTCAATCAAATACATTTCTGATGAACGAATCAAAACAGTATTAGTTGCTGCAGTTGTGGTAAAGTCAAATTTGTTAATTAACCATCCTTCAGTACCTCTTCTATGATAGGTAGCGGTACTTGCTGCTGCTGTTGGGCTAGATTTAACTAAGAATTGTTTCTTACGCTCATCATTAGCTGCAAAAGAATCGAAGAAATTATCAGCAGCTCTAAAAGTTGAGTAACCAATATCATATGGCTCATAGAATGAGTGTACTTGTAGAAAGCCTTGATTATCATCAGTTCTTACATTAAGCGCATAAATCCACTCAGAAGTTGGGTTATTAAAGCCAGTTAATAAAGCAGCTGCAGTATTTAATGGTTTAGAAGCTCTCGCTAATTTAGCATACTTACTTGCTTCAGTATAATTACCCATTGTTAGGTACACTCTAGCTAAATAACCTTGTATTGCAGCTTTAGTAAATCTGTATACACTTGTTTTTGATGTTGGTATGTTAGCTTCTGCATATAATAAATCTGCAACGATTTGCGCATAAACTTCTTTTACTTTATTTCTCAAAGGAGGTACGTCTGTTGGACCTAATGGGGCTAACACCAACGGCACACCTAATGCCTCTGGATCAACAGTGTAAGGTTTACCAAACCATCTCACTAACCAAAAATAAGCTTCAGCTCTTAACGCTCTAGTTTCCGCCAAATAAGCTGTTTTTTCGCCCGCTGTTAATGGAGAAGTCGGTATGTTCAATTCAAACTGATTACAACCTGCAATAATCCTATAGCCTTGGTTCCAATAAGCTAAAGGTTCGGCTGAAGTAAAGTTTTGATTGTATTGGTATCCTGTTAGAAACCTACTATAATTACCTGAACTGATTACCAATATGTCATTCCCTTTGATATCAGCATTTAAGATCATATCATGAGTATATGAGCTAAGGGTTGTTAAATCATAGAGTCCCGTTAAACCCGCTGCAATTCTCTCTGGAGTTGTAAATGCCTCACTTGCTTTAATAGAAGTAGTTGGTGATACCTCTAAGAATTCTTTTTTACACCCAGTAGCTAAGATCGTTGCTACTAATGAGGTATAAATTGCGATTTTATTTATCTTTTTCATATTTATCTTTATTAAAACCCAATATTTAAACCAACAGATAATGTTTTAATATTAGGTATTTCATTATTGCTTGTACCATTAATTGCTTGTTCAGGATCTAAACCTTTGTGTTTTGCTAATGTGAAAGGATTTTCTGCCATGATATATATACGAGCATTACCTAATTTAGCTTTAGCGGCCCAATCCTTTTTAAGTGTATAACCTAATGTAATATTTTTTACTCTTAGGTATGAACCATCATGCAAATATCTTGAAGAAGCACTATTAGAGAGATCTGTGTTTACAGGCATAAATCTAGGAATAGTTGAAGAAGTATTTGTTGGTGACCAAGCGTTTAATACTTCTCGTGACAACTGTGTCCCAACAGAGATACCGTTGTGTGTTAAGGTTTGCTCAAGTGCATCATAAACTTTTCCACCGTAAGAGAAGTAAGTGAATGCACTAAAATCAAACTGTTTGTAAGTTAAAGTATTAGTAATACCTCCGAAAAAGTCTGGTAAAGCAGTACCATGGTTAGTATAGAATTTAGCATTGGCCAAAGTTTTTGTTGTAACCTTATTCCCATTTGCATCATCCATATACCACATTGCTCTACCATCAGTTTGATCGATTCCAGCATATTCTCTTAGATACCAAGCATAACGATCTCCACCAACTTTAAGCATGTATTGACCATCGGCAACTTCTGCTGAGGTTAACTTTTTAATTTTGTTATTGTTAGTAGAAACATTAAATGAAATATTCCAATTAAAATCTGAAGTAACAATTGGCGTACCCCCTAAAGTAACCTCAACACCTGTATTGTTTATCCCAGCTAAATTTGTAGGCAAATTAGCAAACCCAGTCATTCTACTTAATGGTTGTGCGAATAATAAACCATCTGATTGTCTTTTGTAATAAGCAACCTCGCCGTTAATTCGGCGATTTAAGATCGAGAATTCCAAACCTACGTCTGTGGTTTTACTTTTTTCCCATTGTAATACATCATTTGCTAACTGGCTATAAATAGCTGCACCTGCTCCTTCATAAGCTCCTGTTAGAGAGTATAATCCTTGCGCTGCATAACGACCAATGTTGTTATTACCCGTTGTACCCATACTTGCACGTAATTTTAATTCATTAATGAATGTTAAATTACTCATGAATTTTTCTTGGCTTATTCTCCAAGCCGCACCAATAGACCAAAAGTTACCATACTTATTATCTGGCCCAAAAACAGAAGAACCATCACGTCTAAAAGTACCAGATAAATAATATTTATCTGCGTAATCATAATTAAGTCTTGAGAAAAACGAAGAAAATCTCTCTTCTGTAACAGAAGAAGTAGTTCCAGAACCTGGTAAAGATGCATTACCCAATTCTTGTTGGCCAGCTATTGAGAAACCAGTTCTTTCAGCCGCAAAACTATCATATCTATTTTTAAATGCTTCTTGTCCCAATAACACATTAACGCTATGTTGACCTATACTTTTATCATAAGCTAATGTATTGATGTAAGTTGTAG
Source organism: Pedobacter polaris (assembly GCF_005116505.1). GTDB lineage: Bacteria > Bacteroidota > Bacteroidia > Sphingobacteriales > Sphingobacteriaceae > Pedobacter > Pedobacter polaris. Next base: position 831,365 of record NZ_SWBR01000001.1, on the reverse strand, counting down.
TAATATCTTCTTTTGAATAACGATAAGCTCTTCCTTTTACAGCCACACCATCGCCATGCTCAATGTTGTAAAATTGGTTTTCTCTTATTGTAGTGTAATCTAAGCTAACTAAAGACTTAGCTGTAAAATTTTTCAAGAATTTAACCTGAATATATGGATTTGACGTAATTCTTATTGTTTTAGATAGATATTGATTCAAATCGTTCAATCCAACTGGATTATAATCTGGTGTTACAGGATTGATATAGCTATAGTTTGGTAACCCAGATGCATTAAAAGTTGGATTACCATTTGCATCCCTAACATATAGGCTGTAAATATTTGCCGTTGCATCTGCAAATCTAACGGGGTTAGCGGCACCACCAGCACCAGCTGGTGTATTTTGTACAGAATTACCTATTGTATTATTAATACCAAAAGATAAAAATTTGTTTACCTCATTCGAAAGATTAAACTTACCTGTAAATCTTTTAAAATCAGAACCTATAACAATACCTTTTTGATCAAAATATCCACCTGAAGCATAATATCTTAGCTTTTCAGTACCTCCACTTGCAGATACATTCGCATCTTTAGTAATACCTTTTCGTAAAACTGCATCTCTCCAATCTGTATCATAAAATAAAGCTGCGCCTGGTGCAAGGGTTCCACCTCCTACAAATGGGTTTAACGTATTAAAAGGATTTACAACTAATTTATTTCTTGTATTAGTATTTGCAGTTGTAGCAGCGGCAGCTGGAGTAGCGCCACCCGCTATTGCTGTTGCATAATAACTGTTGAAATATAACCTATAATATTCTTCAGCAGTTAAAACGTCATGCTTATCAACTGCTTGTGAAGAATAACCACCAGAAATTGTAGCACTAAATTTAGTTATACCCGCCTTACCTTGTTTTGTAGTAATTAGAATTACACCGTTTGCTGCTCTTGATCCATAAATAGCAGATGCAGATGCATCTTTTAAAACCGTTACGGATTCTATGTCATTTGGATTCATCGTTGCCAAAAAATCTGCAGTAGCCGCAACACTTGTTAAGTCTCCACCACCAGCTGTATTTGATGCTGTAGAAGAAATTGGAACACCATCAATTACATATAAAGGGTTTGGTGTTTGTGTTAACGAGCCTATTCCTCGTACGCGAACTTGTGTTCCACCTCCAGGTTGGCCAGAAGCACTACTCACCTGAATTCCAGGAGCAGCACCTTGTAAAGATTTTTGGAAAGATGGAGTCGGTCTGCTTTCAAAGTTTTTTGCCCCTACAGTTGATGCAGAGCCAACAAAACTTTCTTTCTTTACGGCACCATAAGCAACTACCATTACTTCTTGTAAGTCGTTTGTACTGTCTTCTAAAGCTACATTAACCACATTAGTTGATCCAATTGCTAATGATTGACTAACATAACCTAATGATGAGAATTCTATTATTGTAACTGAAGAAGGAACACTAATAGAAAAATTACCGTTAGCACTTGTTGATGTTACCGCATTTGAGCCTTTGCTTTTTACAGTTACTCCAGGAACGGGCAATCCTGCTTTGTCAATAACAGTTCCAGTAATCGTTCGGTTTTGAGCGAAGGCTACTGAAAAAAGCAAAGCGAAAATTAGTAAGCTTTGTAAAATTTTTTTCATAATGATTAATTTTTGTGAAAAATTGGTTGTTTTTGTGAAATCGCAAATCAAAAGCGGTGTTATTTAGCTTTTAAAAATCGAGTTGTGAGCAATATTTTAGGAAGAAATAAGGTGAATTGGAAAGGAATTTTACACCTAAATCACTACCCGTTTTTTAAGGTAATAGTACATCCATTGGCAATAAATTTTTAGTTAAAACTTTAGTTAGTTGAAGCAATTGTGCAGAAAATAATCAGCTAAAACAAATAAATTACCTCAATTTGACTACAAAGAAATTCCATTGATTTTAACGACTTTTTTTTAACTAAAACTATATTTTCATATACTTAGGGGTCGTTTTTGTTAGCCTACAAAAATTGAATTACAAAAAAAAGACCACCACATTTTAACTTTAAAAAGTTAAAATGTGGTGGTCTTAAATAGTTTAAAAATTAAAGATTTTGCTAGGTAAGTTTAAAGGAAAAATAGCGTTTAAAAAAGCCGAAACTTAAGCCGTTAATTCACTAAAAAAAGTGCGTTCGTAAACATTTGTTTTCCATTCTCCCAGAAAGAACGGAACAAGACATCTGTACCCAAATAAATAATGCTTCCTTTACCAGATTGTTGAACACCGTATAGCAAACCTGTTGCTAGTTTTTTCTTTACTTTTTCTCCGGCAATACCAGCTACGTAACTATTTGCCTTTAAAGTACCTACATTCCATCCATCCTCTAGTAGTTCGTAAATTTTTTCATCCGTTTTTAGGGTATAGTAAAATTTGCCTAAACCTAATGCTAATGGATGGCTTTGGTCTAAAGAAACTCTATAGATAGCTCCAGGGATTGAGTTTTGCAAATCGTCTTTATCCTTTTCAGCATACTTACGGTCATTGATTTCTTTTTCATCTTTTTTAGGGTATTCCTTTTTCTTAATATCAAAAGGTTTTTTACCGATCATAGCTCCTATTGCATCCTCCATTAAAATTAATTTCCCTCCCAAATTGATCCAACTTGTCAATTGTTCTGCTAATTTATCGTTATAAGAACCGTCAGGTAATATCAATACATTTACCTTGTTAATATCTAGATAAGCAGCGCTTTGGGCACTTATCATTGTTACCGGATAATTTAATTCTTGTTCGAAGAAATGCCAAATTTCACCTACTCCTTGTGATGAAACTTCTTGACCAGTAACCACCGCGATTTTTGGGGCTGTTAATAGCCTATATACAGATGAGCCAAAGTCTTTGCCTTTTTCTACATAGCCACTTGCAATAGGATATAATGAAACGTTAAAATTCTTAGTAACATCTGCCATTACTCTATTAAAATCTCTATTGTTTCTTTCGTTTTCTGTTCTATAGATTAGCAATGAGCCAGCAGGATAAATTTTTGCACCTATTGTGAAACCTTCTTCCGCTATTCGAACCTTAACTTTTTCCTTTTGCAATGCAACTAGCATTTGCGCATCTAACATCGAATTCCATGACATTACCCAAGCATAGGGTTTGTTTATTACTGGCACTACTTCTTTCTTCTCTTCAATGAAAGAAAAACTACCCGACACTGCTTCCTTAACGGCATAGGCATTTAAACCATAGGCATAAGGTAAAGACCAAGCTGTAATGTCATAAGTATTAGAATCTGTAACAAAGGTTTGTGGCTCAAATAATACGTTAGCCAAAGTTGCATGTGGCTGCTGCAGATTTACAATTAGGTCATTTCTTTCTACCTTAAAACTTTCTTGCTTTTGTGTTTCGTAATTGTAGCCATTTAAAGTTCTATCGGCACCAAAAGCGAAAGCAATATTGTTCTTTTTTAACAATTCGGCCATTTTACGTAACCGTGAAATATGTTGTGCCTTTACAATATAAGTTTTATACAGACCAGGTGGATTGGCTACACTTTGCTCAAAGTATTTTTTAAACTCTGATAGTAGTTTTTCTGAATGTGTAGCTACCGTTTCTATGGTTGCCATAGAGGTTGCAAAGTGATGGTCTATTCTATCTTTTAAAGTTAGCGTATCTCCATCTATCGTAATTACAGCAAGGCCGGCTCTAATCCCTCCTTGCTCATAAGTCATTCCAATTGCACCATTGTAAAGTGGATAGGTGTCTCCATAAGATGGATAAAGCAAATCAAATCTTTCTTTGGTAAAATATTGCCACCCATTTTCATCAAAATATTTGGCGTTATTTTTCCCTACAGTTACTTGAAATTCTCTTTGCCACGGTGTAATATCCTGATGAACTGGTTCTGCTGCCGGTGCAAAATAATAAGGTTCATTGTAACTTTGCTCATGAAAATCTACATGAACTTGTGGCATCCATTTATGGTAAACAATTAATCGTTGTTGTGTTTCTATCTGTGTTTGCCAAGCCCAATCTCTATTTAAATCGTAGTAGTAGTGATTTGGTCTACCTCCCGGCCAAGGTTCACTATGTTCGCGAGCAGATGGGTCTGGATTTGGAACTTTTCCGCTTACCATGTTAAAGTTGTTTACATATCTATCCCTACCATCCGGATTTAGGCATGGATCTATAATCACAACTGTGTTTTTTAACCATGCTTTGGTGTTGCTGTCTTTTGCTTGAGCCAAAGTATATAAAACCTTCATGGCTGTTTCTGTTGAGTTAGCTTCATTGCCATGCACATTATAACTTAACCATAAAATTGCTGGCTGTTTGCTCATCCTTACAGCATTTTTCTCTGCATTGGCTAAACTTATATTGTTGGTTCTAATCTGCTCTAGCTTATCTATATTTTCTTTGTCAGAAACTATAGCAAGCAACAGCTCTCTCCCCTCGTATGTTTTTCCGTAAACCTGTAATTGAATATTTTTATTGGTTGATGCTACTTTTTTAAAATAATCTACTACCTTTTGGTGTGGTGTAAAACGACTGCCTAAAGGGTAACCTAAAAATTCATCTGGCGATGGGGCTTGCGCAAATACAGTACTAGTGGCAAAACTTAAAAACAGAAGGGAAAGCAGGTAATTCTTCATACAGGATTGAATATTTATCAATAATACTAAAAAGAATAGTTGTATTTGTCTTTGCATTTGTAATTTTACGATGAATATTATCCGCTTTGTGCAATGACAACAATAGAACAGCTTTACCAACATTTTTTAAAATATCCTGTAATTTGTACTGATACAAGAACCATTACTGAAGGCTGTTTATTTTTTGCACTTAAAGGAGAGCATTTCGACGCCAATACATTCGCAGATAAAGCGATAACTCAGGGTGCAGCTTTTGCAATTATAGACAATGAAGTGTTCGCGAAAAACTCAAATTGTATTTTAGTTCCAGATGTGTTAAGTGCTTTGCAAGATTTGGCAAAACACCATAGGGTACAGTTAAACATTCCGGTTATTGGCTTAACAGGAAGCAATGGTAAAACCACTACAAAAGAATTAATTAGAGCTGTACTTGCAGAGCAATTTAAAACTTTTGCTACCAAAGGGAATTTAAATAACCACATTGGGGTTCCTTTATCTATTCTTTCTATACAGAGTGATGTAGAAATTGCTGTAATTGAAATGGGAGCTAATCACCAAAAAGAGATTGAATTTTTATGTGAGATTGCCCAACCAACTCACGGTTTAATTACCAATGTTGGCATGGCACACCTAGATGGATTTGGTGGATTTGAAGGTGTTAAAAAAGGCAAGGCAGAATTATTTGCTTATTTAAAAGCGCACCATGGTTTTGCTTTTATCAACCGCAACAACCCTTATTTATTAGAAATGAGTGAGGCAGCGGATTTAAATAAAGTAGTTTATTATGGCACAGAAAAAGAAAATACCATTAGTGGAAAGTTAAAACACAGTGACCCATTAATTGAGTTTGAATGGGCAACACATGCAGCAACTTACCAAGCCAAGGCTAACTTAACTGGAACCTATAATTTCGAGAATATTTTAGCTGCTATTTGTATTGGTCATTTCTTTGAATTAACACCCTCACAAATTAACAATGGTTTAGCTAACTACTTTCCAACAAATAATCGTTCTCAATTAACCAAAACTGAGCGCAATACTGTAATCTGTGACTTTTATAATGCCAACCCGAGTAGCATGACCGCTGCATTAAATAATTTAAAAACCTTAAATGCAAAACATAAAACAGCCATAATTGGAGACATGTTTGAATTAGGTTCAGCAGCAGCAGAGCAGCATGAAATGGTAGCGAGACTTGCATCGAATCATCAGATTGATACATTAGTTTTTATAGGTAAAAGTTTCTATGCTTTTAAAGATGAATTTACTGGGCATTTTTTCCCTAGCCCAGTAGAGGCGAAAGCGCATCTACAAGCAAATCCAGTTAAAGATAGTTTGGTGCTTTTAAAAGGAAGTAGAGGGATGGCGCTTGAACAATTGCTACCTTTGCTTTAAACAAAAAATGTTTAGCGAAACACCAACCATTTAAATTCATTAGCTAAAATAAAGGATTAGTTCATTCTTTCTATAGCAGTTTTAAGATCTGCTTTTACAGACTCAGGTGTATCTGCATTAGCTATCATTAAATTTGCTATCTCTTTAAACTTTACAAAGTCTTTGCCTTTTAAATAAATAATTGCTTTAACATAGTTTTTCATGTAAGCATTTTTAACGTTTTCTCCTATTAACTTTATAGCCTCAAACTTTTTTAAGGAAGCATCCAACTTACTTTCTTCTGCCAAAATTGGTGCTATATTCATCATCGCATTACAAGCCTGATCAAAAGTTACTTTATCTGGCACATTACTTAAAATTACATCTAGCGTAGCAACAGCATCATCTATTTTCTTTTCATTTATAGCGAATTGTACTTTGAAATAATTATAGACAAAAAATGCTTTTTCTGGAATGTACTTTTCAGCAAGTGTTTTTAAAACCTCAAAATCCATTTCTTCAGGATTAGTCTGTGCAGCATCAGATAAGGCATAACCTAATGTAAGAGACACTACTTTTTCTTCAACTTCATCTTTAGTGTAAAGTGTTGAGCTTACAATTTTAGCCTTGTTGTTGATTACATATGCTAAAGTCTTTTCATCTGGAAGCGTATTTACATATTCCATAACCAATTTAATTAGGTCATTATTAACCAATACATCTGCCTGCTTTGAAAGGTAATTGTTGCTTAAATCGTCAAAATCATCATCTTCAAAAGCGACTGCAGTTTCTGCAAATTTTAAAAATTGAGCGTTGGTTAGGTTTATAGCATTTTTCTTTAAAGTATAGTATTGTGAGTTAGGGTCTTTAGCTGCTTTACCTAGGGTCACAAAATCAGCCGCTTCATTATAACCAACACCCTTATGTAGCAATACTCCTTCTGGATTGATGAATAATAAATTTGGGTAGGCATTTACAAAATATCGTTCTGCCAACATCGGGCCTTCACCCTTTTCCATGTCGTATTTTACATTGATAAAATTTACATTGTAATAATCAGCAACCGCTTGATCTTTATAGGTTTCTGCATCCATTTTTTTGCAAGGACCACACCAAGTTGCATACCCGTCTAAGAAAATCATTTTATTTTCCTTTTTAGCTTTTTCTAGAACCGTACTCCACACTGGGTTTTCTAAGAATTTAATCTCTGAACTAGCACTTAGGCTTATAAATAGAAGGCAAACAGCCCAAATACATCTTTTCATTTTATAGTTCCTTATTTTCTGATTTGTATTGATTAAAGTACAGCTAGTCTATGTGATTCTAAATACCTAAAACTGGGTATTATTTTGATTCGCTTTTAGTTACGGTTATCCCTATATCACTTATGCCAATTAAAGGATTATCACGCATGTTTTGTTCTATTTCTATTTCATATTTACCTGGTTTCGCAAAGCGATAATCAGTTAATAACGAAAAATCGGAAGTATAAATATCTCCAGAGCCCTTTCCCAACCATTCCCCATCAGCTCGTGCCAATTTAAATTGATAACGAGTGGTTTTATTTAATCCATTTCCTTTAATGTGTGCCAGTACAAATAGGTTTGAATATCGATAATCTGCTGTATTGCGAAGCTTAAAATAGATATCATAAGCTTGGTTAACATCTTTAATTTCTATTGTTGCCTTCGCACTTTTAGCGTAAGTCCAACTGTTTGCCGCAACCGCTTCATTCGTATCAACCAAGTTGTCGTTAAAACAACCTGTAAGCATAAATACCATCGCCAATACTGGCAAAATGTACTTTAGTTTATTCATTTAAGCTATTAATAAGTCCTTTTTTAGGGGTTTGGGGTTTGATCAGTAGGTTTATTTTTATTGCGGTTTTTGTTTCTATTCCTGTTTTTGTTGTTGTTTCTTGGTGCTGTTTCTGTTGGTACTTGTTCAGCCCCTTCTACTACTGGTTTTTGAACTTGGGGATTAGCTTTTTGCTGACTAATAGGCTTATTGGGCTTTTGACCCTGTGGCTTTGGCGCATTTTGCTTTATCGGTTGGTTTGGTTTAGCTTGTTGGTTAGGGTTTGTAGCTTGTGGATTACGGTTTGGGTTACGATCATTTCTTTGGTTTGGATTGTTGTTTTTATTACCCGGATTACCACTTTTATTGCGGTTATTGTTATTACGGTTTTTAGACCTTTCATCCAAACGTGTTAAACTATCCTGACCAACCACATTTTCGTAATCGTGTACTTTTTCTATAATTGTAGTTGTTTTTAATTCAACCGCTTCATCTTTTAAGTTTACTGGTTTTTCACCTTTTTTATTCATTGCCATGATTTCTTTTACACGGTCAACTTTAAGCGGAATCCAATCTTCTTGATTAGCATAGCTAAACCACATTAGCTTTTTAAAGATGTCTGTTTTTTGATGGCGAGCCACACCTACTTCCGTTTGCAAAGATTCGATACGATCCGGAATATCTTTCAAAGCATCTAAATACGTATCTAATTCATAGTTTAAACAGCATTTTAACTTACCACATTGGCCAGCAAGTTTTAATGTATTTAAAGAAAGGTTTTGATATCTAGCCGCAGCAGTAGAAACTGTTTTGAAGTTAGTCAACCAAGTAGAGCAGCATAATTCGCGGCCACAAGAGCCAATACCGCCTAAACGACCAGCTTCTTGGCGCATTCCTATTTGACGCATTTCAATTCTGATACGAAATGTCTCCGCCATTTTTTTTATCAGCTCTCTAAAATCTACTCTACCTTCTGCAGTATAAAAAAATGTTGCTTTAGTTTTATCACCTTGATAATCTACATCACTAATTTTCATAGATAAACGTAAATCTAGCGCTAAAGTACGGGCCTTATGCATGGTTTCCCATTCCATATCTTTAGCCAATTTCCATTTATCTACATCAGCTTCTGTAGCCTTACGGTATATTTTGCGGGTAACTTGATCTAATGGAGTTTTTCGGCGTTTCATCTGCATACGCACCAATTCACCTGTTAAGGAAACATGTCCGATGTCATATCCGCCAGTTGCGCCTTCTACAGCAACAAGTTCTCCTATTTCAAGATAAATGTTATCGTTATTTAAAAAGAATTCTTTTCTAGCGCCTTTAAATTTTACTTCAACAACTTGAAAAGGTATATAATTGGAAGGCATATCCAAATTTGATAGCCAATCGTGAACTTCCATTTTTTGGCATCCTCCAGTAAGGCATGAACCATTACTTTTGCAGCCAGAGGGGGCACAACCGCCTCCTGTTGAACAACTTCCACATCCCATATTAATTGTATATATATTGAGTCCCTTTAGGGAGCGATTTAAACTTAATTATTTTAACTAATTGTAAAGATACATCTAAAAACAGAATTTTAGGATTCGCATTGCGTTCTATGTGGTAATGCGCTTGCTCCAATTCATTAATTAGTGCTTCTACCATTGCTAAATTTAATACATGCGTTGTTAATTTTACCGCTACCTCTAGTGTTTGATGTGGTAATTTCACCAAATCATCAGCCCCGCTTAATAATAAGCTACATTCACGTAAAAAATTAATCCCATATTTTAGGAAGTTCTTTTGATTTTCTCTTCCCCAGCTAGCAGCCGTATCTGTAAAAGCAATCATTGCCGGTACTTTATTTCCAAATCCCATCCGTAACCATTCTGCAAAATAACTGGCGTTGTTATTTGGGGTATCATTCAATAACGCCTTTGCCTCTATTAAGTTCCCATCGGCCAAAAAGCTATATTCAGTAGCCTGATTTTCTGATAACTGCGATTTATCAATTAAGTAATTTTCAATGTCAGTATCTGTTAATTTGGGTATTTTAACAATTTGGGTACGTGACAAAATAGTTGATAAAATTTGTTCTTGATTTTGGGCAACCAGAATAAACAAGGTATTTGCAGGTGGTTCTTCTATAATTTTTAGCAATGCATTCCCTTCCCTGTCTAAAAATTCTGGCAACCACATGATCAAAACTTTAGTGTCGGCTTCGAAAGCTTTATAACTTAATTTTTTGATGATGTCGTGACACTCAGCAATATTAATATTTGCCTGTTTATTCTCTGCACTAAGTTTTGAGCGCCAAATATCCAAATCGAAATAGGGATCTTCTAGCAGCATACTTCTCCATTCTTCGAGTACATCTACTGCAATTTTTACATCCTTTGAAGCAAAAAATGGATAAGAAAAATGTAAATCTGGATGGATATATTTTTCATATTTACGGCATGACGAACATCCGCCGCAACTATCTGTAGTTGTTCTATTTTGACAATTAATGTATTGAGCATAGGCAATTGCTAACGGCAAAGCACCACTTCCCTCTGCTGATAAAAACAATTGAGCATGACTAACCCGGTTTTCTACAACGGTTTGTATCAAATGTTCTTTTAAGCTTTCCTGACCTATAATCTCTTTAAACTGCATTGGTGCAAAATAAGAAATTGTTTGGAGAAAAGAATAAAGAGCAAGGAGTAAAGATTAAGGTAATAGAATTTTCACTTTGTAAAATATTAGTTGATATATCAATTATTGATTAGACATTTTTATTTTTGTATGGCATGGAAAAATTAAACGACACCTTACTTTACACTCTAGACAAGTGTTTTAGAACTTACAATCAGTTTTCGCAACGTAATGTGCGCAAAGCTGGGTATGACATTACGATAGATCAGTGGTTGATTTTAAAAAGCGTTGCCGAAAATCCAAGCATTACACAAAATGATATTAGTAAAATTGTTTTTAAGGATAACGCATCTATTACTCGAATTATTCAGCTCTTAGTAAACGCAGGTTATTTAAACCGAGCAGTTCATGCCTTAGATAGACGAAGAGTAAATTTAACTTTAACCGAAAGCGGCAAAAAAATTACCATTGATGTGAATGAGATCGCCAAACAGAACAGAGCTGCAGCTTTAAAAAACATTGATACTGAACAGGTAGCCCAAATGAAAACCCTATTACAGCAAATAATAAGTAATTGCCATGTTTGAAACATGCAAACACTAAGAAATATTTTTAACAAACACACAAATGAAACTTCTAATTAAATTCGTTTTTATAGCCGTTTGCTTTGCCAGCAATGGGGTTTTAAAAGCTCAAATCGCAAACTCAGATTTTAGTATTACCGTTTTAGACGATCAACAAAAACCCATTGAAAATGCAACTGTAGAATTACGCAAAGCCAATCAGCAAGCATTACTTAAAGCGGCGATTACAAATGTAAAAGGTGTAGCTTTTTTTCAAATTGGAGCAGCGGGAAAGTATACGGCAACGGTAATTGCAGTAGGCCATAACAACAAAACAACAGGATTCGAGAGCCCTATTGCAAAAACCCTAACAGTAAACTTAAATGCTACTACTAAAAACTTAAATGAAGTTACTGTTACTTCCCGAAAGCCCTTTGTGCAACGAACTAATGGCAAAACAGTAGTGAATGTTGATGCATCTATAACCAATGCCGGCACAACTGTTTTAGAAGTTTTAGAAAAATCTCCTGGGGTGATGGTTGATAAAAATGGTGGAATTAGTTTACAAGGCAAGGCTAGTGTTTTAGTAATGATTGATGATAAACCAACTTATTTATCAGGAACTGAATTAAATAACCTTTTGAGTAGTATGAGTTCTTCTCAAGTTAACCAAATTGAGCTGATTACAAGTCCTTCTGCAAAATATGATGCAAGTGGAAATGCAGGTATCATTAATATTAAAACCAAAAAGAACAAACAAGAAGGGTTTAATGGTAACTTTTTAACCAATGTTGGTCAAGGAAAATACATCAAGAACAACAACTCCTTAGTATTAAATTATAGAAAAGGAATGTTTAACACCTTCTTAAATTATGGTTTTAATTACAATAAAGGCTTCACCTCCATTTATGCCCTGCGTAAATATTTCGACAATTCGGGTGCTACTACTGCATCACTAGATCAACCATCTTATTTAGGAAACATTGGAAAAAATAACTCTTTAAAAACTGGATTAGATTTTTACGCATCAGAAAAAACAACTTTTGGTGTAACACTCTCTGGTGTTTTAGTAAAAAGAGATGGAAAAAGTGATGCTATTGCAACTTGGTTAAGCCCAACAAATGTGGTAGACTCCGCAATTTCTACTTATAGCACTTCCGATTTTAAATTAAAGAATGGTTCTGTAAACCTTTATGGTCGTCATAACATTAATAAAACACAAGATATTGGGTTTGATGTAGATTATTTAAAATATAGTGTAGATAATGATCAGGCCTTTAATAATATCCGTACAGGAACTGTATCTTATAACCAAGGGTCAAGGGGTCTTATCCCTTCAGAATTAGAAATATTTGCTGCCAAAGCAGATTATACCGCACAGTTGGGTAAAACAGCTAGGTTAGAAGTAGGGCTAAAATCATCTGTAATTAATACCGATAATACTGCAGCTTACAGCAAGTTTAACGGTACTGTTTGGCAGCCAGATTTATACAAAAGCAATCACTTTTTATACAAAGAAAATATCAACTCCGTTTATACGAGCATTGAGCAAAAGCTAAAAAAGATAAGTTATCAGGTTGGCATTCGTTATGAAAACACGCATTATAAAGCTAATCAATTAGGTAATGTCATTCAAGCTGGGAGCATTTTTAATAAAACTTATCAGGATTTTTTTCCATCTGGTTTTATATCATATGATGTTGATTCTTTAAACTCATTTTCATTAACTGCTGGCAGAAGAATTGATAGGCCAGCTTATCAAAAATTAAATCCTTTCGTTTTTATCATTAATAAATACACTTACCAGAGGGGAAATCCTGCATTTTTACCACAATATACTTACAATTTTGAGCTAAGCCACTCATACAAACAAATGCTTACAACTACCATTTCCTATAGCAATATCAAAAACTATTTCTCTCAATTATTCTTATCAGAAGGAAATGATATTTTAGTTTATACTGAAGGTAATGTTGGGCAAATGCATAACCTTGGTGCTTCAATTTCACTGCAAGTTTCACCTTTCAAATGGTGGTCTTTAATAGCGCAAAGCAATTTCAATTATAAAAGATTAAGTGGTTACCAAAATGTTGATTATAAATCTTCAATTAAGCAATTGCATACCAGTTTAAATAATCAGTTTAAAATTAGTACTACTTTAAATGGTGAAATTTCTGGTTTTTATACAACCAAAAACCGCAATGACTTGCAAGAATTATTATCACCAACCGGGCAATTATCAGCAGGCTTAGCTAAAACTGTTTTAAAAGGAAAAGGAACAATAAGATTAACAGGTCGTGACATCTTCTATACCCAATCTATGGAAGGCGTAACGGATTTTCCGGGAGCTAGTGAGTATTTCATTTTATGGAGGGATAGCCAAGTATTAAACGTTGGTTTTAGCTATCGCTTTGGCAAGCCACTTAAAGCGGCTAAACGCTCTACTGGTGGTGCTGGAGATGAAATTAACAGGGCTGGATCTTAGTCAGTTTTCAGTTGGTGACCAATCACTAATCCGTCATACCCAACTCGATTGGGTATCGTAATGCAAAAAATTAGTAATTTACACGCATTAAGATTTCCGTTTTCACGGGAATGACGATTTTAATCTAAACAGTTAATCTAAATGAAGGAAGAAAAATGGTTGCTTAGAAAGTCATCTGGTTCTAAATCGAAGTATAAAGTTAAAGGTGATTACTCCGATGATAGAGTTGCTGATTTGAATTTGTTAAATGAACTCCCCTTAAGGGAAAGTGTTAAAACTTCAAAATCATTTTTAGATACAGGACTGGTTAAAAAATGGTTGAACAACTATGTTGACCAAGATTTTGATTTTATTTATTCTGAATTTATAAAACGCATTCAGCCTAAATATTTAAATGAATACAAAGAATGTATCTTTTGGTATGCTGAACCAAGAGCAAATGTAAGTTTTGATGAAGAAGGGAATGTTTATGGCGCTTGGAACGGAAAACCTGTCAAGCTTCCTAATTCTCAATCTTCTACTTTTTATGTAGACCCAGCAACTAACTTGCTCAAAAGAATTCCCGAACATCAGTTTAAAAGGGAGAAAATTACTTATAAGGATTACTAGGCCTCTTTCATAACTCGTCATGCTCAGCTTGACTGGGCATCGTAATACATTTGTGCACCATATCTATGTGTGCTGATTATCCTTTTGTTGCATTTACAATTCCCGCTTAACGAGAATGACGGATTAAATAGTTAAGTTATGAAAAAGGCCTAATGATTAAACAGGCTAAAAAATCCTGTTTCGCTAAAAGTCTTATCTTTGGCGATATGGCTCGTATCCTTGCTTTTGATTATGGCACTAAACGCATCGGCGTTGCCGTTACAGATCCTTTACAAATTATTGCAACAGGCTTGGATACTGTGCATCCCAAAGACATTTTAGAATTCTTAAAAAAGTACTTGCTTACTGAGCAAGTTGAAGGTTTTGTAATCGGCGATCCGATACAGATGAATGGCACACCATCTGACTCTAAACAACATGCAAAAGGCTTTGCCACACTGTTAAAAAAGAATTTCCCTACTATACCTCAATATTGGATTGATGAACGATTTACCTCAAAATTGGCAGAGCGTACCATTATGGAAAGCGGCTTAAAAAAGAGTGATAGAAGAGATAAGGAAAGAGTAGATACCATTGCAGCCACTATAATTTTGCAATATTTTATGGAACAACACCGTTTATAAACACAATGATTAGCGAAGAATTACAAAACTTACTCTTAAAATACTGTGAACCTGAAGATAAATTGCTTCAGCAAATAGATAGAGAAACCCATCTTAAAGTTTTAATGCCCCGCATGTTAAGTGGGCATTATCAAGGCAGGGTTTTAAGTTTGTTAAGTAAAATGAACAACCCTAAAAGGATTTTAGAAATTGGGACTTTTACCGGTTATGCTACTTTGTGTTTAGCAGAAGGATTAACAAATGATGGGATCATTTACACACTAGATATTAATGCAGAACTAGAGGATATGGTTCGTGGTAATTTTGCAAAATCTGCATTAAATGATAAAATAAAATACATTATTGGTGATGCGCAACTCAGCTTAAAAACTTTAAATGAAGAGATTTTCGATATTGTTTTTATAGACGCTGACAAAAAAAACAATGGCACATATTATAATTTGATTTTCAACCAAGTAAGACCGGGTGGAATTATCATTGTAGATAATGTACTATGGAGTGGAAAAGTGTTGGATGATGCACAAGATAAAGACACCAAAAACATTAGTAATTTTAATGACCAAATTGCTGCAGATAAAAGAGTTGAGAAATTAATTTTACCAGTACGAGATGGGCTTTTTGTAATAAGAAAAAAATAATTCAATTGGCAATTATCAGTTAGTGGTTTTATTTGGTGCAAACCAGCAATTGAGCAATAAAACAATTTAACAATGAAAAAAACGATTACTTTATTCATTCTATTATTAACCTCTATTTTTGTTAAGGCACAATCTACCGAAGATTACATAGCAGAACATGTAAACCATGCACAAGAGCTGATGCGGGAACATGAAATACCTGCGAGCATCATTCTTGGAGTTGCTATACACGAATCAGCTGCAGGTAAAAGTAAAATTGCCCGTTATTTGAATAATCATTTTGGCGTTAAAGGCAGTAATAACAGTACAGAAATTCGCTCTGCTTATCGCGATTACCCTAC
Organism: Pedobacter polaris; assembly: GCF_005116505.1. Lineage (GTDB taxonomy): Bacteria > Bacteroidota > Bacteroidia > Sphingobacteriales > Sphingobacteriaceae > Pedobacter > Pedobacter polaris. The sequence goes on along the minus strand of NZ_SWBR01000001.1, from coordinate 815,698 downwards.
AGTAGATTCTTCATACAATCACTTTGTTTCTTTTTTACATAGTAGGAGCTATTTCAATATCCTTTTTGAAAAATACGATCAATATGATTATAAAAACTGGGCAAGAGGAATTCAACGTGGTGGTTATGCGCATAGTCGTACTTGGTCTGCGCAAGTAATTGCTTTAATTAAAAAGTATGAACTTTATCAGTATGACGAAAGACCAGACGATTATATTGAGGTGGTTATTCCTGCTGTTGAATTAGAGAGAAAAGCTGTAGTAAATAGCCGAAAATCGAGATCATCTATTGTCAAGAAAACTTCTTTTTACACGATTAAAAAGGGCGACAATTTAAATAAAATAGCAGAACGAATTGGAACAACATCTGCAGCATTAATGAAAAAGAATAACTTAAAATCAGCTACGCTACAACCTGGACAAAAAATTAAATTATGAAAAACACTACGCTCGTTTTAGTTATTGCTGTTCTATTTTTAAGCGCTTGCAAATCAAGACAATATAGCCGCAATAATAAGCAAATTGAAAAGGCAGCAAACAAAGAAAATCCTAATTATACAACCTATACTACATTAACTTATATAGATGCTTTTAAAGCAGTGGCCATAGAAGAAATGAATAGTAATGGCATTCCCGCTAGTATTACTTTAGCTCAGGGCATTATAGAATCTGGTAGTGGTAGTAGTAGTTTGGCAAAGTATGCAAATAACCATTTTGGTATAAAATGTACAGCAGACTGGAAGGGGAAGGCCTATTATAAAGATGATGATCAAAATAATGACTGTTTTAGAGTTTATAAAGATGCCAGAGAATCATACAGAGACCATTCAGCATTTTTAAAACGCAAACGCTACAGTTTTCTATTTGAGTTAGATAAAAATGACTACAAAAATTGGGCAATCGGATTAAAAAGTGCTGGCTATGCAACCAATCCAAAATATGCAGACATGGTTATTGGGATTATAGAAAAATATAAGCTGAACCAATATGACTCGCCAGAATCTGAAAAAGAAAAAATTGCTCGTGAGGATAAGGTTTTTACAGAGATAAATGCGAATATCCCGGTAGAAAAGAAAAAATTTACCCCTGTAGATGTTGCACCAAAAGACCCACCAACCACAGCCGGAACTACAACGCCAACGGATAATTATTATACAGTTAAGCAGGGCGATACTTTATTTAAAATCTCTCAACTTTATAAACTAACAATTGATGAACTAAAGGCTTTAAACAAAATGATAGATAATAACATTAAAATTGGCCAAAAACTATTGGTAGTTAAATAATGTTAAGATAGCTAAGGTTTAATTACTTAAATTGTAGTTTTGCTTAACAAATGAAATTTTCGGCACTTCTATTATTTTTTATTTTCTGTTGCATACAGCTTTTTGCACAAAATAAACCTGTGCAGGGTTTTGTAATAGATAAAGATAATAAGTTGCGTTTGGCAAAAGTTTACATTTACAATCCTGCAACAGACGAAGGTTTGTATAACAACACTAAAGGCGAATTTACAATAAAGGCTAAAGTAGGAGATACTCTATTTGCTGCTTTGAGTAGTTACGGAATGGATACCGTTGTTTATAAGGGGCAAAGCGCCATCCTATTTCAGTTAAAATCTTTAGCTATTAACTTAAAAGAGGTTAAAATATTTGGCAAGCAACCAACTGCAGCAGAACAATATGCTAAAAAATTACAAGATTATAAATATGCCATTGATAAAGGCAGTTCAAAAGACTTATTGAACATAGGGCCAAGAGGTGTTGGTTTAGGAATTGATGCTATTTATAACCTGCTAAGTAAGTCTGGAAAAAATGCTCGCCACTTGCAAGCAATTTTAGAGAAAGATTACCACGAAGCAATTATAGATTATCGATTTAGACCAGATTATGTAAGAGCAATTGTTGCTGCTAATGATACAGAACTTAAAGATTTCATGCTGCAATACCGCCCAACATATCAGTTTGTTTTAACTGCATCAGATTATGCTTTTGTACAATTTGTAAAAAACAGTTATGCTTCTTACAAAAGAAACCCCAGCGCTTTTCGACTACCTAGCTTGCCAAGAGTAACTTTGCCAAATTTTAGTTATCAAAATCAATGAGATTTTGGTTTATCATATTGCCTAATCTATCAGTAAATGCGATGGCAATATTTCCATTCATCTTGCTAAAAGACAAGGCTCAAAAAAAAGATGCTGTTTTAATTAATCATGAGAGAATTCATTTAAAGCAACAGCTTGAACTGTTGATCATTCCCTTTTATTTTTTGTACCTGATTAACTATCTATTCAATCTTGTTAAGTACAAAAATCATCACAAAGCCTATTTTAATATCTCTTTTGAAAAGGAAGCATATTACTTCGAAAAAGACTTGACTTATCTTACCAATAGAACATGGTATAATTGGATAAATTTTTATTCCGCATAATTTTTGTTTTTATTTGCAATACAAATGAAAAATTTACTGCTTACCTTTTTTGTATTCATTGCGCTTACATTAAATCTTGCTGCCCAAGAGGTAGATACCATTCCGATTCCTACAAAAGATTTAGATATTAAGTTAAAACGTAGCCCACTTCCTTCTAGAATGGGAGTTTTACAATTTAAACCTGTTGATTTGAGCCCTGCTTTAGTAAACGCCAAAATAAATTACTGGAAAACTAAAACCTCTGTAGGTATTAATATTAATCAAGCTGCATTTAGCGACAATTGGAAAGGTGGTGGGGTAAATTCTTTGGCTATTGGTGGCTTGGTAAACTACAAGACAGAATATAGTAAAGAAAGTTATAGCTATGCAAGCGAAGTAATTTTGCAATACGGTAAGGTGAAAAATAAAAGTCAGTTGCAAAAGAAAACTACCGACCGAATTTATTGGGACAACAAAGCTGCTGTACAACTTTCTAAAAACTGGTATTTCTTTGGTTCCCTTAACTTCGAGTCTCAGTTTGATAAGGGTTTTTCTTATAGCAGAGATGCGCAAGGAAATGAACAAGAAAATCTGCTTTCCAAATTCATGTCACCTGGTTATTTAACAGAATCAATCGGTTTTGAGTATAAACCTAGCAAGTTTTTTTCTACACGAATTGGTACAGGTACGGCCCGTCAAACTTTTGTTTTAGATACCACACTTTATAAAACTAATCCGAAAAATTTTGGTGTTGAAGTTGGCAAAAAAATTAGAAACGAATTGGCATTTCAAATCGTTACCAACTTTGAAAAGGAAATATTTACTAATGTAACCTTAAAAACTAAGTACAATATGTTTATTCCCTACGATAACTTTGGACATATAGACCACAGGCTAGATGTTGGTGTAATTGCAAAGATTAATCGTTTCATGAATGTTTCTATAACAGGTGTTGGCCTGTATGATAGAGATACTGATTTGAAAATACAGGGTTCACAAACTTTAGCTTTAGGATTGGTCTTTGCATTTCCTAGATAACCCCCAACCCTAAAGAATATTAAATATTTACCTATGAACCTTAATTTAAAAGCTTTTCTACAAGGATTTTTCTTTTGCCTTTTCCTAACAATAGCCAGCTTAGTAATAAAAATTTATTGGGATAAGCAAATCATTCATTTAGACTGGATTTACTACTTAGGGCACTTCATTATTTGTGTTATCTGTGGTTTGGCTGTTGTATTTATTAAAAAGCAAAAGAGGAAAACGAAGTAACAATATTCAATATCTTCACTAATCAAAACCTGTACCTTTCTACACCTTAAATCTGCGGGCATCTGCCATAATATTCTTTACGCTGATTACACAGAACCTTTTAAGTTTCCACAAATTGCTGATTTTCACTGAAGCAATTTCAGAAATCATAATGTCAAATATTCCCAATGAACGAATGATACTAATTAACTCTTTTTCTTCACTAAATTCAAATAATCTATATAATACAATACTTTAATAGATAAGCTATTGTTTTGTGGTCCAGAAACTATATTGCTAAAATTTCTATTGTATCTTTTTGTTAAGAATTTCTCATTTGTTTCTGCTGCATTTTTATAAGTTATACTTAACTCGCTACCCGGTGCAAAAACCCAAGAATACACTAAATCTATATTAAATACATTATAATTTCTATCTACATTTTGCAAAGCAGGACCAGTATAAGAATCTAATCCGCCCGCATTATTTAAGCCAAAAAACTCTTTGTTTCTTCTATCAGACCAATAATGTCTAACTCCTAGCTGAATACCCATTCTGTTGCTGAAACTATATTTAGCATCCATTGTATTCTCTACCGTATTTCTGTCATATCTAGAAAACACCGATTGAGCCCCATTAAAACCAACCCAGTTCACAAAGTTATAGCTAGGACTAAAATTAAGGTCTAAGCCAAAAGCCAATCTATCACTTACTCTTAAATTTTGGAAAAAGTAAAAGTTGTAGTTTACACCATCAAATAGATTTAGCTTTCTTCTAGTAACATTTCCGCCAAAATTATACGCTTTTGCCCTATTTGGGTTAACAAATATTCCAACTCTGGAGCTTTCTGGAGCTTTATAAATTTGTCCATTCCTCGATTCATAAAAATCATTAGACTCTGCGATCCAATTTGCATTTAACTCTACAGACCATTGGTTTTTAAATTGAACCCATACTCCGGGAAAAATACCTAAACTTTGATAATCACCTGGCTTAAATCTTCTCGAATACTCTACTTCTGTCCATGCTTCAATTGAATTGTACCATTTACCTGGTTTATAAACGTTATAACCAAAATTTAAAGATTGATCAAAAAAGTTATTATTGGTATAAAAGCCCATATCAGATGGATCGAAACGAGTATCAGAAAACTCTTGCTCATACTTAAAGGTAAATGTTCCACTTTTCTTACCCAAGCTCAATTCATAACTGTAGCCATTTCTATTTTCCTTAACAGGATCTGCCGTAACGTAGCTCATTTTACCTGCGCCATCAATATAATAGGCATTCTTTTTATCATTAAAATTGAAAAGAGCTGCACTCACATTCGCATCATAAGCACTCCCTTGTCTTAGTACATTGGTATTAATTACACTTACCGAACTGTTATTTTTTAGGGTTTGATCTAGTACAATAATGTTATAGTTCGTTAAAGGTTGGCTAATAAATCTACTTCTATTGCCCGATTGATCTTCGACCTCAGTATACATTTTATTGGTAATGGCATTAAAAACACCTATACCTAATCCACCAGAAGTACGCCCAGAGATTTTTGTTGCATTTAATACTTTTCCTTCTTGCGGATCCTTAATTATTTTGTCGGTAGATTTTAAACCACTTTTATCAAAGTATGATGGAATAGATCCAATTCTTTTCGAGTAAAATAAATCTCCTTTGTTAAATAGCTCGGTTCCTTCAGTAAAAAACTGACGATTTTCATTAAATTTTACTTCAAAAGGGGTAAGGTTTAAAACCCTATAATCGCTTTGCACTTGACCAAAATCTGGTATCAACGTCATGTCTAGCGTAAAACTTTGGTTAATACCATATTTCACATCCATACCGCCATTTATAGTTGCCTGTGTATTTTTAACTCCGGGTGTATTGTAAGGATAATTAGTAACTAATGTAGATAGATAAGGAGAAAAAGACAATCGCAAAGGTGCTTTTATACTTTTAAAACCTTCTAAAACGCCGCTTTGGTTTATAAATCCATTCACTTTTGGATCAACGTAATTCCAAAAAGTTTGGCGATTTGTTCCTGTACGTTTACGCGTAATATTCATCCCCCAGTTCTGTATATCTTTGCTCGAAAAACGTAGCGCCGAATAAGGAATTTTCATTTCAGCTGTCCAACCTTTATCATCTAGCCTAACAATACTTTCCCAAACTGCATTCCAACTTGGATCTTCATCTCCAATTAATGAATATTTAGCATCAAACTGAACACCTGCTGCGGTAACAAAAAAACCATAGCCATTTACTCCATCTAAAAAAGTATCGAATACCACACCAATAAAATCAGCATTACCAATATTATCCCTTGCTACCAGCTCATGTACAACGCTATCTGGTTTATCATACATTCTTGCAGAAACATAGATAGCATAATCATCATATAAAAATTTTATTTCTGTTCTTCCCTCTTTTGTTTCTACACGACCAGGAACTGGTCTTAATTCTATGAAATCTGTAGCAATTGGAGCGCTATTCCAAACGGCATCATCTAAATAGCCATCTATTTTCGGACTTGTGGTTGTTCTTTGTGCAGCTAATTTCTTTTTTACAGGAGTTTGGGCAAAACTACTTGTTATGCAGAATGCAATAATTAGAGCGCTTAAAATTAGTTTCATTTGTATAGTTTGTTAGGGATAAGACTCCTATATGCAGTGGAATGTTGCACGAAGAGAAAAATATTTTTCTTGTTAAAATTCGGACAAAGCAATTCCATATAAAATACCGGTAGTTATTTTATGAGCAGTAGAGGCTTTTAATATTTCTGTTTATATAGAATGTGCTAGAACAACACTTTCTTTTCTACATATTTATTGATAGTGGTATAGTTATATCCTTTCTTTTGCAACTCTGAAATAAATTTTGGAGTGGTTCCTGTGGCTTTTGCACCCACAACGTCTTCAATAGTTAAGGATTTAAAACCAAGTTTTTTATACTCGTTGTAATCTGTTGCAGTTAAACCGAGGGCTTTCATGGCAGCAAATGATTCAGATGATAATTTTCCTAACCCAAGTACATCAAAGCTTTTACAATATTCTGGCGTAATACCTAAAGCTTTCATTGCCAATAGTTCATCATCTGAGAATTTAAAACCTGCTGCGTCAAATTCTTTTATATATGCTGGTGTAATGTTCATTGCCTTTTTAGCAATTGCCATTCCTAACTCTTCATCATCATCTTCATCATTGTACTCATTGGTTTTGTGATCTGTTCTGGTATTAATTTTTGGAGCTTTAGTTGCTTTTGCTACCGACCCAGCATTATCGCTTTCATTACTGGCATTTTTAGCTGCTTTTAAAAACGCTCCATCAATGCCTTGAGCCTTTAAAGTAATTAATTTACTTGCCGTAATATTGTTATAACCAGAACTTTTAATGTCTTTTATGAACGCAGCGTCTACATCTAAAGCTTTTAGAGGAATAATATTTTGCAGAGACAGATCATCTAATCCAGCATTTTTCAATGATGAAATGTATTCGCCAGTAACATTCATTGCACAAAGCGGAATTAAATCATTTTTTGAAACTTGAGTATAGCCTTGGTTTTTAAGCATTTTGATAAAGTCTCTTTTAAGTTTCACCATGTAAAAAACCATCCCATCTTTCTCTTTATTTGCTTTAATTCCTTCTTTTTCTAGAAAAGCAAAAAAGCTTTCATCAGCATTAAATTCATAGTTGCCCATTCCGGCATTGCCTTCAAACTTTCCTGTAAATTGGATTGTTCCAGCTTCTCTGGTTAATGAAAATGTTCCTTTTTCGGTAGTTGGCAGATTTTTAAATTCAGTTATTAAAAAATCATTATTGCTGTAGTTATTATTGCTTTCTTCGTCTTCGAAACGAATACTTATTTTATCTTTTTTTATGGTTGCAAACCAAGTTCCCTTATTGGAGACTTGCATAAATTTATTGTTGCTTTTTGCATTTGTTTTAGCTGATTTTCCAAAAGCGACAGGCTCGTTAAATAAAGAAACAAATACGAGCAATAGTGGAACAATACATAGATACTTCCATGTAGAGTTAATATTTGATTTTTTTGAGTTCATCATTAGTAATCTTTTTTTAAGAATAGATTGATTGTAATTTGTGGTTAAACTTGCTGGAAAGTTTGGTGCAGAAACCTTTACCAAACTCATTTGATAACTTGAAGGCTCAATGTTTGAGTGTTCTAGCAATTCATTATCAGTTAAAAATTCTAGGTTATCTTCCATTGCTTTTCGATAAAACCAAGCAAATGGATTAAACCATTGAAAGATTAATGCCAATTCTGCTAAAATGATATCGTAACTATGGCCTTGTTGGATATGTATTTTTTCATGGATGATGATTTGGCTGTAAGTATCCCAATCGTATTTATCTGGATTGATAAAAATATTGTTGGCAAATGAGCATGGCGCCTGCTCACCAGAAAGTTCAACAATTCTAAATCTTCCATCCTGAATAAATGGTCTAGAATAACTTTTGTACAATAAAATGCCAAGCTGAAATAAAAAATTAATGCCAAAAACTGCAACACCAAGCCAGTATGCCCAAACTACTACATCTAGTAGCGAAACATCTTTAAAAAATGATTCTTTTGGCGTTTGTGAAACCGTTGATTGAACTGTTTGGGTTGTTGCTGGTTTTACTGCCTGTTCTTTAGATTCAGATGGTGCATTAGCCTCAAATATTGATATCTCCGTATTTGCTTTTCTAAAAGACCATTGTTGTGGAACAGGAATTAAAGGCAAACTAAAAGATAGAAACAAACAGCCTAATAGAATAAATCTATTTAATGGAAAGAAGGTCTCTTTCTGCAACAATATTTTATAAAACAGGAAACATCCGGCTAAAATTAGTGCAACATTTAAGGCATAGAAAATCATGGCTTTTTAGTTTTAATAAGATTTACGATTTCTGTTAATTCTTCTTCAGATAGATTTTGTTCTTTTGCAAAAAAGGCTAACATGCGGGGATAAGAATTATCAAAATACTGACTTACCACATCTTTTAACGCATGCTTTTGGTATTCTTCTCTATTAACTAAAGCGAAGTAACAAAACATATTACCAACTACATCATGACCCAAAAACCCTTTTTCTTCTAGAATTTTCACCATAGTTGCAACACTATTGTAATGAGGCTTAGGCTCTGGCAGCATTGGAATAATATCTCTAATAAATGCTTTTTCTACATCCCAAAACGCTTGCATAATTTGCTCTTCTCTTTTTGCTAGTTTTATCATCTCCATAAATTATATAACGAATGTACTACTAATTAATTAATAACAATACTAATTGATTAGTAGATAAGTAACTTTTTTATTACATTATCAAAATGTAAGCTTTAGCCTGCTCTAAAGACTGTTTTTCGGGTGTTTAGTGTAAGATGGCTTTGCGTTAACGATTGAAGCGGCATCCTTTTTGGCTTTCAATAAATTCTATTTCAAAGAAATAGCCAAAAAGATATAGCGGAAAGCGTGTTAAAACGCCCAAAACAGTTCTCAATTTGCAGTTAACAGTTACTAAGTCATTATGGGCTTTTACCTTAAAAATTAATATCTTTGCAATTAAGAATTAGACAAAATTATGTTTGAAAATTTACAGGATAAGCTAGACAGGGCATTTAAAGTTTTAAAGGGACAAGGAAGTATTTCTGAAATAAACGTGGCGGAAACCATGAAAGAGATTAGAAAAGCTTTATTAGATGCCGACGTAAATTATAAGACAGCTAAAACCTTTACAGATGATGTTAAAGAAAAAGCTTTAGGTTTAAATGTACTTACAGCAGTTTCTCCGGGTCAATTACTAACTAAGGTAATGAATGATGGGCTTGCTGCCTTAATGGGTGGTGAGGTAACAGAGTTAGATTTAAAAAACAATCCAACAATTATATTAATTGCTGGTTTAAACGGTGCAGGTAAGACAACTTTTACTGGTAAACTTGCATTGCATTTAAAAAATAAAGGCAAAAAACCTATCATGGTTGCTGGCGATGTTTATCGTCCTGCTGCTGTAGATCAATTACAGATTTTAGGTGAGCAAATTGGTGTTCCGGTTTATGCAAATATCTCTTCAAAAGACCCTATCGCTATTGCTTTAGAAGGTATTGCTGAAGGTAAAAAGAACAACAACAACGTTATTATTATTGATACAGCTGGTCGTTTATCTATAGACGAAAGCTTAATGAACGAAATTTCTGAAGTTAAGGCACAAACTAAACCTCATGAAATTTTATTTGTAGTTGATGCTATGACCGGTCAAGATGCCGTGAATACCGCTAAAGTATTTAACGACAGATTAGATTTTACCGGTGTTGTTTTAACAAAATTAGATGGCGATACGCGTGGTGGTGCTGCCTTATCAATCAAATCGGTAGTAAATAAACCAATTAAATTTATTGGTACTGGCGAGAAAATGGAAGCGCTGGATGTGTTTTACCCAGATAGGATGGCATCTCGTATTTTAGGTATGGGTGACGTTGTTTCCTTGGTAGAAAGAGCACAAGAACAGTTTGACGAGAAAGAAGCAGCCGAGCTACAAAAGAAAATTCGCAAGAATAAATTCGACTTCAATGACTTTTATAACCAGATTCAACAAATCAAGAAAATGGGTAACATGAAGGATTTGATGGGCATGATTCCGGGCGTGGGTAAAATGATGAAGAATGTAGATATTGAAGATGATGCTTTTAAAAATGTTGAAGCCATCATTCAATCAATGACTCCATTTGAAAAAGAAAATCCTGATAGCATACAACAAAGCCGTCGTTTAAGAATTGCAAAAGGTTCAGGAAATAAAGTTGAAGAAGTAACTAAACTGATCAAGCAATTTGAAGATATGCGTAAAGTAATGAAGCAATTTTCTAATCCTGCAGCAGCAGCTAAAATGATGAAAAATATGCCAAAGATGCCACAAGGCAGAATGTAAGCTTAGCGTATAAAAGAATAAAGCGAAAATAGCGAAATCCCGTTGCGAAAGCTTCGGGATTTTTTGTTGGTTCTATTCTAAAAAGAAAAATCACTTCGTATAAATTAAAGAAATTACCTCTGAGTTTGTATTTTAAAATCTTTGTGGTAATTCCATTTTGCTTTGCATACATTTAAAATTATGCTTGTAAAAACCTATGGAAGCGCCGTTTATGGTGTTGATGCTTTAACAATTACAATTGAAGTTAGTGTAACTACTGGAACCAAATATTTTGTTGTTGGCCTACCAGACAACGCGGTAAAAGAAAGTATGTTTAGGGTAGAAAGTGCCATCAAAACTTCAGGTTATCATATGCCGAGGCAAAGAATTGTGGTTAACCTCGCTCCTGCAGATATTAGGAAAGAAGGATCTGCTTATGATCTACCTATTGCAATAGGCATTTTAGCGGCCTCTGGACAAATAGATGCTGATGAGCTGCAGAATTACTTCATTATGGGAGAACTGTCCTTAGATGGAGGATTACAGAGCATAAAAGGCGCCCTGCCTATTTCCATTCAAGCTAGAAATGCCAACTTTAAAGGTTTCATTTTACCTAAGATAAATTCTAGGGAAGCTGGTATTGTAAATAATGTAGCTGTTTTTGGAATGGAAACTTTGGCTGAGGTAATCGACTTTTTTAAAGGTGGAGAAAGACCTGCGCCAGTTGTAGTAGATACCAGAGAGGAATTTGATCAGCAAATTAATAATTATGAACAAGATTTCTCTGATGTAAAAGGTCAAGAAAACATTAAACGTGCTTTAGAGATTGCTGCAGCAGGTGGTCATAATGTAATTCTAATTGGTCCTCCTGGAGCTGGTAAAACGATGCTGGCTAAAAGGCTACCAACTATTTTACCCCCATTAAATTTGCAGGAGGCTTTAGAAAGTACCAAAATTTATTCTGTTGCTGGTAAACTACCTACAGCAAATGCTTTAATGACAGAAAGGCCTTTCCGTTCGCCCCATCATACCATTTCAGATGTAGCCTTAGTTGGCGGAGGAATGAACCCACAACCTGGAGAGATATCTTTAGCGCATAATGGTGTTCTGTTTTTAGACGAATTGCCAGAATTTAAACGAACTGTTCTAGAGGTAATGCGCCAACCTTTAGAAGATAGAAAAGTAACCATTTCTAGGGCTAGATTCTCTGTTGAGTATCCTTCTAGCTTTATGTTAATTGCCTCTATGAATCCCTGCCCTTGTGGATTTTTCAATCACCCAGAAAAAGAATGTTTATGCGGTCCAGGTATTGTACAAAAATACCTAAGCAAAATATCTGGGCCATTGTTAGACCGGATTGATTTACATGTTGAAGTAACCCCTGTGAATTTTACAGAATTGGCTTCTTCTCGAGAAGCTGAAAAAAGCAGCTCAATAAGAGAGAGGGTAATGAAAGCCAGGGCAGTGCAGGACAAACGTTTTGAAACCAATGATGCCCTGCACTTTAATGCCCAAATGAGCCCGAATATGGTAAGGCAAATTTGTGTAATCGATGAAACCGGTCAAGTATTGATTAAACGGGCAATGGAAAAATTAGGACTATCTGCCCGTGCTTATGATCGTATTTTAAAAGTAGCCCGAACTATTGCAGATTTAGCAGAAAGTGAAAACATTGAACCCGAGCATTTAGCAGAAGCCATACATTACAGAAGCTTAGATAGGGAAAGCTGGGCAGGGTAAAATGGAATAATGACCGGATTACAAAATAGTGCTGTTCGATATGTTCTGAAAGGCATATCGAATAAGTTGATAAAAGGGGTTTTATAAACCTAGAGATTATGGGATTAACATACAGTATAAGAAATCAAACAGGACAGTATTTTGTTACTTGCACCGTCCATCAATGGATTGATGTTTTTACAAGGGAATTGTACAAAGAGACATTATTAGATAGCATAAGGCATTGTCAAAAAAACAAGGGGTTGCAGGTTTATGGTTGGGTTTTGATGAGTAATCATATTCATATGATTATCAGTAGCAATAAAGACAATTTAAGTGACATCATTAGAGATTTTAAAAAATACACCGCCACAAAAATTGTTGAAGCAATTTCTAATAGCGCAAATGAAAGTCGTAAAAGGTGGTTACTCTGGTTATTGGTTAAGGAGAAAGAAATTTCATTTTGGCAGAAAGGCTATCACGGCGAAGAGATATTTAGCGCCTCTTTTTTTGAAACGAAATTAAATTATATACATTTTAACCCTGTTAGGGCTGGTATAGTGGAAAAAGAAGAGGAATATTTATATAGTAGCTGTGCAGATTATTACGGAATTAGAAAAGGGAAACTAGACTTGGCAATTGAGTAAATAATCGGATTACAAATCCTCTTTATCTTTCGTTCGAGATGCGCTTCGCTAACATCTCGAATAGCTGGTCTATACCGCGCTTCTGAGGTACTGGCAACAGACGGGCTTTACAAACCCGATCACTGCATTTAGCTATCAGATTATGGAGATCGCCAAGATCTCCGCGCCGATGACATATAGAAAGTGTCTAAAGGACCTGAGTGATTTTGGCTACTTGAAATATCTACCCTCATACAAAAGTAATCAGGCCAGTAAAATATACCTGCCAGATCACTTTTAAATAATGCAATTAAAGGCACATAAGTGAAGTTGAAAATAAGTGTAAAGTATGTGTGAGTTATGGAAAATCTAATTAAATACACCATAGGTTCTTACCATGGGAAAGTGGTAAGAACCTATGATATCGAACATCCCGATTGCAACAGGGTAATACATGCAAAAAAAACGGTCCTTTCGAAAAAGACCGAAAAAAATTATAAGGTAACGGTGACCTATATCCAGGTAACTGCAATTATTGAAAGTATCATCAAAAAGGGCTATAAACCTTAATGGGAAAGCCCTATCGTTCTGCAGTCATAGGTTATATTCAATGTTAAATGCGTGATCACTGAGTTATCTATTCCTCTTTCTGACTTATTGATTACAAATTTTGACAGTGCACCGGGGGTGGAAAAAAGATTTACATTTTGGGCATTTTGGCCAAGTAGCGCATAGATTAGTGAGGCTTGAAAGGAACTTGGTTGGAATGGAGATATCTGCCCATTTTGGAAAGAGTATCGAGCGCCCCAAAAATTCCGGTCATTTTTCCCGATTGCATTTCGGAAGAGATAGTCTTTGTCATTTTTTTTCAATAACGATGTTCCAGAGTGCTCAATAGTTAGGTCAAGTTCAGCGAATTCAACCGGGTTTTTAGGATTCTTGACTTTGAAGTTGTTGAACGAAACGTCAATAATTCTGATATCCTCCTCATAGGCAGAAAAGAATTTGCCATTATTGAGGTCAAGATTGAGGTAACCATATTCGTTTAAAAATTTTAAATCTTGCCCTTTAATCACAATCACTTTTGTAAGTGTTTTATAGTTTGCATCGTAGTTCAGTTGCGTGAGCACCTGCTCACTGACCTTTAATAGCTGCTGTTCGTGAAGTGTTCTTATAATTGCATAATCTGATTCCGACATTGGCCTATAGCTTTGCATATTGGCGATGATTGTCATCATTGGCTTCTTGTAAAAAAAGGGATCATAAGACTTTGGCGCATCTTGAAGTATTCTGTAACGGTAGGACTTAGTCATTAGGTAATCGAATTTTGCCAACCTGATTTCGCCATCATGAATGATATCACTACACACTTTCAATAAATTGTATTGGAGGAAATCTGATTGCTGAGCAATTTCGGTCCGTATTCCGTTAACTGCTTGCAAATTTCTAATTATCTGATCAAGATTCGAGAAGGTAGCGAATAGTGTGGCCTCGATTTCTTCAGTTATTTTCATTCTTTCATAAACGATTTTTTCAATCCTATTAGCTATGTTTAAATACCGTTTACTATGTTGCTTCAAAGCAAGCAGTTCCTTTTCGTATTCGTTCTGCGGTATCTCTGTCAAGTCTAACTTTTGATTAAATTTCCCATAGTCCTTGTATAGAATTGCGGATATTTCTTTCACAAGCTTTAAACTTTCATTTGCATCCTGAGAGTTTTCAAAGCGACTCCAATTCGCATCAATCGATTCCCAATCAAAGTCTTTATATTCCTGGAATAGCGGCGAAAGGGAATTAAGGAAATTAGATTGTTCAACCTTGTTCATTTTACGAACTTCAGTTAATACATGACCAACTGCCGCTGCATAGGGTTGTCCAACAGGCGACGATTTTAATAAAGTGCTTGCAGTTTTTAGGACTTTGTTCTGCGCAATTTTATGATTTGCTTCACTGACTCTGTCTCTTGCATCCTCCGCAAGTTCCTGTTCAATTAATCTCAACTCCGCTTCCAGGCTTGCTGTTTCCGTTTGTAAATTGGCTAGCTTGCTTTTAATAGTGGGAATTTTTGCAAATAGTGTTACCTGATTTTTGGCAATATTCCGATTATCTAGTTGAAGACTTTCAACCAGATCCGTTGCAGCATCCACTTTATTTTGCAAGTTAGTAGTATGGGAGATGATAAAACTGCTGAGGAACAACTGCTGGGATATTGTACTTATTTCATTTTTGTAATTTAGATAGTTGACCTCGAATGACAATGCTGGCACCCAATTCATTGGATTATTGTAGTAGTCTAATCCTGATGTCAATTGCATTTTGTAATGGCTTAATTCGTTCAAAGCTGTCGACACCTTTGATGAGTCATCTGGAGAGGCATTTTTCAGAAAAATTACGTCAATTTTTGCTAGGTCATCACTTAGTGAGTTTATTTCCCTACCCAGTTGATTGAATTTATCAGAAGTAATATTTTGATAGTCAAAACGTAACTGGTTTACTTTAAAAATTAAATAGTCGCTTGTAATATAAAATTTGGGGTCACTTGAGGATAAGATTTTACCAGACAGGCCTTCTATACTTTCAGCCTGTGGATTATTGACATCTTTGCCGTCTTGGCTCTCTCTATAGACATTAGGTTTGCCTAACTCATACCACCAGGCAGCCCGTCTAGGCATTCCACCTTTGCCACCTTTATAAGGTTCAGATTGAGCGACAGCGCCCGCTTTCCCACCCGAAAGCATGACGTTAGATGCAATCGTTAAGCCATTACAAATCACTGAGCCTCCACTTCCGCCTTCCCCTGGTTTCCCACCGGGAATGCCATTCGCACCATCTCCCGGCCAATCTTTCGTACCAAGTCTCCAATTTCTATTATAGGCATCCCTTACGCCCACCCAAACTAACTGGTCTTTAGAAACTTTGCACCCATGTAGTGAACATTTGGAGTTGACAACAGGTAATGATTTTCCGTCGGCCCCGTTTTCTCCAAAACCAGCCGCCTGTCCGTTTCCTCCACGTACATCAATCAAGATTGCTTTCTCTCCCAGCTGATTGATTAACTTATTGCAATGAAGTGAAATTGTTTTTGCAGCAAGTCCCTGTTTACCATTTTTAAATTGCATTGCTCGTGGAGATGGATTATCTTCTGGTTGAATCGACAGATAACCAGCAGACTTTCCAGAAGATGCAAAGACAACTGAGTCTGCGAAAAGTTCTATCTTTGAATGCGGAAAATGTAACGTGTCGCTAAGCGTAATTTTTTTTGCAGAAATCAAAACATTCCTAACATTTGTGGCTCCGTTGATTGCAAATAATTGGGGAAAATTTTTTCGGTTAATATCGATTTCACTTCCGATTAACTTAATTGTCAAAATCTCCTTATGAAAGATGTAGTTAAGAGTGTCGCCTTTTTCCTTTAAGATATAAAATTTATAATCCCGATTTTGGGCTTGTAGACTAGAGCAAAAGAAAGTAAAAAAAATTATTAGTGTAATGTGTCTCGACATATAAAGCGTTATTTAGTGTTTAAAGATATTCAGATTCAGTTAGATAAAAAATAATTGTTTTTTAGTTTCATCCTTGCAGGACAAAAAAGACTTATAACTTTCGTTTCCATTTTGTGACTATGATATCCTCAAGATTAAGCGCCGCTGATTCCGATCTTTGATCTGACAAAGTGTTAGCATTAAACTACAAGTAATTGTGCTTGCTTAAGCTGATCCGTTCGAAGTCTCACCAATGAAGATGCAAAAATGACGCATGAGTAGAATATTGTACCAGTTTTGGCCAGTTTGCATCTAAAAGCGTGGCTACTTTTACCTGAACACGCATTAAAATGTTGAAAATCAATTAATTTTTTGGTTGAAACCATATGTTTTCATGATTTTTTTTTTAGATTCGAATAAAATAAGAAATCTAATGGGTACTAATGCTCCTGGTCAACTATTAGGTTACACACTGCAATATCCAAGGGCTTTATGGCATCTTTTGAAATGCGGGACTGGGCAGGATGACCATTTTCCCAACTGATACACTTTTCATCACTAGCATTCAATTGTTACGTTATATCTTTTGGGAACAAGCCAAAATCCACCCGTATCTTTCGGAGATGCTCCCCAATTGTTGCAGGGTTGGTCAGATAAGGCAGAGGAAGAGGTTTTGGGTCTGGTTATGGTATCACAAAAAAGCAACGCGACCTATTATTGATTTTACATGTTGAAGTTACTCCTGTGAATTTACAGAATAGGCTTCTTCACAAGAAGCAGAAAAAAGCAGCTCACTAAGAGAAAGGATAATGAAAGCGGGGCAAAATGAAATACTACTAATGTTTCTAGGAGAATTTATTTACATTTAATTATGAAAACGTTTTTTAAATCATCTTTATTAATCACCATATTTTTGTTTATAAGCATCCATCCTCTTTTTGCTCAAGATCGTGCTGTTTCAAATACTGTTATTGGAAATGGCATTGGAATTGGAAGTGCTTTAGCTATAGCAATATGTTGGACAAGAACAAACTCTGTTTTAACCTCAATTCTTGCTGGTTTTTTTGGGTGGTTATACGTAATCTATTTTTTAATTGTTAGGGAAAGAGAAAATTAAAAATCCATTAACTTTTAATCTCTTCCCAAAGCCCTATCAATCAACCTACCTATATCTTCAACCTCTTTATTTTCTTCAAGAATTGGTTCGTCAGTTTTATAGTCAATACGCATCCATTTTTTATTCTTGTTTCTTAAAACCTGAGTGTATTCACTATCGTTTTTAAAAATTGTAAAGGTATTTCCTTCTTCCGGAACAATTTCATAAACGATACCGTTTACCTTAATAAAAAATGAATCTTCCATATAATTTAAACTTCGCTTTGTAAGTTAACCAAATCTGTCTCTTCTAAAACTATTCTCGAAGATTGTTTATTCTCCTGATAGGCCCATTTTATTAATTTTATTTTACCACCTATAATTTCTAAGCCTGTAATATCTCCATCACTAAAACAGCAACAACCCGTATTAAAATAATTTGGCTTATAGGCAGAAAAAGGTGGCACGGTAGCACCCATAATTCGCTCTTTTCGCATCTGATCTAACAGTTGGTCTTCTTCTACCTTATTTTTTGTTTTTCTAGCATCATCAAGCCTAATATATATACGCTCTAAGTGAGTTAATGAATTAAAAACAGGTTGATGCGTGTGCCCTGTAACTAAAACAGACTGCTGAGCTGCCGCCCACTCATACATAAATTGGTTATGTGTAGATTTGAGCTGATTATTAAACGCTGGTGTATTAGGGTTGATATGTAAATATGCCTGCAATGGCGCCCAAATTCTCGATACAAACCATTTACTAAACCAGTTGCCATCGCTTGCTAAATCACCTTGATGTCCGTGGGTTAAAAAAATAGCTAAAGGTTTATCGTTTAGTCTTGTTTGCAGTATAAGTCCTTCATAAATCTTAACTTTCTGGCCATAAATTTTTTCCAGTTGGTAACCCGCTAAAGGATCATTATCCCAATATAAATCATGATTACCAAAAACCTTTACAAACGCGTTTCTCTGTAAGAATAGACTTTCTATTGCAAAAGTCTCTTTGTTATGAGTTTTAACAGCTTCTAATGTGTTTTCCCATAGCTCTTCGCTATCTCCAAGGCTGATGAAAGTATATTGATTTTGATTGTAGTAGCTTAAAGCGGTAATGTAGTTGTTGGCAGCAAAGCCAAAGTCATCTGCATAATTTCTAGCCCCTTTATGCTGGTCGGAGAAAACAATGTATTTGTCATTTTCATCAAAATTAAACAACAAACCTCTCTTACCAGGATTTTTTACAATCTCACTATAAAGTTTTGTTAAGGCTTCATGCACTCTTTCCTTTTTCGGTCTAGATGCATATTTATTAGCCATTTTAATAACAAAGCCACTCAATAATTTTTGTAACAGTTTACGCATCAAATAGAATGGCTAGTTAATTTTTTAGTATTATTCTTCTTCGTCATCATCCTCATCTATTGGAGGATTTTCATGATAAGCAGTTATTAATTTACCAATCTGGTTAGCTTCTTCATCAAAATCAAACTTCGGAATTCCTGTTTCACTATCAAGTTTTATCCATTGCTCAGCAGTATCTTTTTGGATCTGAACATATTCTTTTCCTTCCTTAAAAACTACATAGGTATCATTTCCTTCAGGGAAAATAGCATAATTGATATTTCCTATTTCTATATCAAATGGTTGTTGCATAATTTACATTGTTTAATAGCTCATGGCTAATAGTCAATAGATATACAGGCTATAGACTATCAACTATTGACTAATCTTTCAAATCCTTTAATTGTTTAATAAATGTGATAAATTGTGAGCTTGCGTAATTTGCCGCCCCCTCTCCGTTCAGCGAAACTCTGCCTTGTTTATCCAAAACCACAGTAGTTGGTAACGACCCCTTGAAAAGAGTTTTGGGTATATCACTTCCAAAGGTATATACAGGTAGTTTATAATTTTTTCTATCCATGTAGGCTTGCGCTTTTGGAAAATCACCATCAGCATCAATCATTAAAAAGACAATATCCTTATCATTTTTAAATTGCTCATAGAACATATTTATTGATGGCATTTCTGCTAAACATGGTGGACACCAAGTGGCCCAAAAATTAAGAAAAACTACTTTACCTTTTAAATCTGCAAGACTAATCACTTTACCTGTTGCATCTTTAAATTTTATGGTAGATAAGTCAGCATCTAGTTCCGATTTCTTATCCTCAATAGATGGCTTAAATAAGCCAATTTCCATTAAGCCTTGTATCAATGTTGCCTTAGCAGCCGGAACGAATAGAATTACCAAAACAATGGTAACAAGTATTACCGTTTTGATATGTTTTGTCCAATTACCTTTCATCTAATCTGCTTCTTTTTTACAAAGATAGCCAATCAAACAACAGAAATTTAGTTTAAAAGTCAAACTTTAATTTAACGCCAGTACCTATTAGCTTTAAATTTTCAGTTTTAACTTCCTTCATTGGTAATTTCAAAAATGGTTCTATTGCAAAAGAATTATGTTTAGAGATTTTCTTTTTATAGCCAAAAGAAAGGTTATAAAAACCTAGATAAGAATAGTTATCAATTTTTGCCGGCTCTTCTTTTTCTGTTACCCTTTCTGACACTAAAACATTACTGAATTGAATTGACGCCGCTGATGTACCGGCTGATTGTTGAACCAATTTCTCCTCTATATAAGTGTTATTTCTTTTTTGGTTAATTACAGCAAAGGCAGATACACCAAAATTAGCATAGAAGTTTTTATTTACATGATATTTTATTTCCAATGGGATATCTATTCCAGTTACCCTTTCCTCTACAGATTCTAAACTCTTAGTACTGCTATTTTTAGCTATTGCCGAATTAGTTACAGGCGAATCATAGGACATTGACTTATCCGCTCCTTTTGAAGCCGCCATTTGGTTATATGCTATTCCAGAGTTTAAAGAAAATTTATCAGATAGGCTATAATCCACACTTACTCCGTAACCCATATTTAGTTTTTTAACGTTACCAAAAGATGGAGCCACAACTAAGCCAAGAGTAAATTTACTTTGCTTTTTATCAACTACATTATCTGATTTTTTATCTTTATTATTTTTGGTTTCATTTTCCAGAAAATCCATAGTGCTAACCTTTTGTTCTTCCCCTTTATTTGCCACAATTACTTGTTCTATTGGTTTTGAAACAACTTTCTCAGCTGGTAGTTCAATTACTTTTTGTGCTTGATATAGTTGATTTGAATTGGTTACTATAGGCTGGTTCTGGGAATTAGTTAAGTTGTCTTCAAATCCTTTTTTATCAGCTTCTTGATTAAGGTGGTTAATCTTAACACTTTCCTTAAAAGCATTTAAATTTTCTTCTTTAAATGGACTACTAGTTTCATTATTAGCTATAACTTCTTTGGGTTTAACACTAACTTTTTCAGCAGATTGCGTTTTATTTGTAACAACTTTTGTGTCTTGTTCTGTACTAGGTTTTTTATTAGTAAGTAAAAAGGTGATGAATCCAATCAATAGAATTGCGGCGGCACCTTGTAAAAAAGGCATAAAAACTAGTGGCCTTTGTTTTTTTTCTGATACATTAAATTTTTCCCAAGCCCCCTGCACATAAGCTTCCTCATGCTCCAAAAGGCGCTCTCTTACATGAGCAATTAGCTCAGTATTGAGTGGCTTATTAGGTTCAGTTGGTTTCATATGTATTAATTAGTGTATTGGAGTATAATGTTCTTAATTTCTGTTTGGCTCTT
The DNA here is from genome assembly GCF_005116505.1 of Pedobacter polaris. Taxonomy (GTDB): domain Bacteria; phylum Bacteroidota; class Bacteroidia; order Sphingobacteriales; family Sphingobacteriaceae; genus Pedobacter; species Pedobacter polaris. The sequence goes on along the minus strand of NZ_SWBR01000001.1, from coordinate 794,527 downwards.
GTTAGGTAAACCCGACTTGAGCTTTCTGGTATTTTAAATATTTTAGCAATTTCTTGATGTGAAAAACCTTCTATTTCAAACAGGTTAAATATCAGTCTTTGTATTTCTGGTAAGTCATCAAGCAATTTTAAAATATCCTTTACATTTAATGCAGAGATGACGTTGATTGATGAAACAGGTTCAGCTTCTTCTGTAAAATCGTCTATTGACAAAAAACTTTTTCTTGTTCTTAAAAAATCTATTGCGGTACGAGAAGCAATCTTCCCAATCCAAGCTTTAAAAGCTTTTTCTGCATAGGGAATTTCGCTTGGGAAAATAAAAAGGTGTATTGATTTAAAGACCTTTATAAAGGTGTCATTTACCAGTTCTTCAGCTTCAGTTCTATTATTAGTATAACGTAAAATAACAGCCATAAGGTAGCCATAAAATGATTTATAAACCATTTCCTTGCTCTTGTTGTCGTTTCTAATACATCCCTTTATGACATCCTCAAATCTGAGCATTTTTCTCTCTAAATTTAAAGACTATACGTTTTTTACCATATATTAAGCTATTAAGTATTCATTTTAAAAGCCATCAGCTTATACTGATGGCTTTGGAGTTTACTATTTGTGTGTAAAAATAGCAGCCCCGAATTTAGTTGCATCTGCAGTTGCTTTTAATCCTTTTGCGTAAAGGGTATATATTTTGCCATCTTCAATTTTGATATCCACAAGAGTTGTTTCTACTGCTCCCGAAGTTTTATTTTTAATGTTAAAACTTACCTTTTCGGCTGGATCTATAGCTACGAACTCACTATATTCTTTAAATGCTTTATTGTCTATCAAGTCTGGCGTTTTACCCACAACCTCTAAATTTAAAGCTCCAGCGTCAGGACTTAAATTCACAAAACGAATTTTTGCTTTTCCAGCTGCTGGTTTTGCTAAATTATCTTGTAACATCAATAAGTCAACCGTTTCAAACTTATCTACAACAAAAACAGAGTAACCTAACCCTGATTCTAATTTCAACAATTTTGAAGTTAATTTGGTAGTTAAGCCTTTTTTGGTAACTGTTAGATTTCTGTCTCCAGAATAGGCATTTAGATAATCTATCTTAGCACCAAATGCAAAATCTTCAACGTTAGCTCTTGTATTGTCTACATATACATCAAGTTTTTCGATTGTAGGTGATGCATGAATAAGACTTAACCCAGAAATCTGAATTGGGGTTTGATCCCCATCAATTTTTGAGCATGAAGCCAAACCAAGTGTGATAAAGAGAGCAGCTATTATTGTTTTAAATTTTAAAGAGATTTTCATGATTTAATTTTAAAAGTAAAATATTTGTTAACGGCCATTAACTGTTTTCTTCTAAAACGAGACAACATGGGCAAACGCTACACTATTTTTATTTTTAATCTGCATCAACTCGAAACGTCTTTCCTCCAAATTTGGATATATTATAACTTAGTCCAAAAGTAAAAACTCGGGTAACCTGATTTGTTCTGCTGTCTATTATCGAATTTCCCATTACATAACGAGATAAGTTATTCCCCTGATTTAATAAATCGTTAGCATTAATATTTAAACTTAACGCTTGATCTTTAAAGAATGTCTTGTTTAAATTTGCATTCAACAAAAGTGGATTTGTGTTTGCAAGAGAGTATCCGGCATTAATTCTTTTAGTCGCATTAAAACCTACATGATAGGATTTTCTTATAGTAGCTCTTGCAGAAAGTGATAGGTTTAGGCTCTTAACTTTCTTTAAATTTTCATTGCTAAAATCTGCATCATTATTGGTGAGGCTATAATTTACATTTGATGTAACAGAAAGTTTTTTTAACCTTAAAGAACTATTTAAATCGGCTCTATAACTATGTGTTTTAAAAAAAGCAGCTCCACTAATTTGACCCAAATTAAAGGAGGCAGCCTCATTAAATGAATTTAAGTTCATCGAATTATTGTTAGAGCTAAAACTATAATTTGTATTTGCAGATATAGAAATTTTTTTAAGGTTTAGATTAGCATTTACCTGTTGTGAAAGATTTAACCCCTTATTATAGCTTTTAATATTATTAATAAATATTGCTCGATTTGAAATCCCAAAATTACCTCCATAAGAAATAGATAACTTATTCTTTTTAATAGGAACGTTAAATACATAATTACTTCCTGCATTATAGGTTCCGTTTGTGTTTTCAAATCGGGTTTCTTGTTTTACGCTATTTAAAGTATCTGGGATTAAAATTACATTGTTAACAATCTCATTCTGAGTAGTAGAAAAGTTTAATCCGGTTTGTGCAGATATTCCGGTTTTAAGATTTACGTAATTGTAGCTTGAAGAAAGGTTATGGTTAAAAAAAGATTTCAAATTAGGATTACCAATTACAATATTCTGTAAGTTTTGTGTGTTTCTAATGGGCTGTAATTGATAAGATGAAGGGTTATTATTGCTACCACTATAATTAACAGACAATGTTTTTCCTTTGGCTATTGTTCTGCTTAAATTAATATTTGGCGCATAATTTAAATTGTTATTTCTTATTTTTTGATGGAGATTAATGTAATTGCTGCTCATAAAACTAGGTTTTGCATTAAAACCAAGATTATACCTCATCTTTTTGTTGTTGTAATTGTAATTTATGCCAAAAGACTGATTAATAGTTACAGAAGTGTACTGTGTACTTAAGGAGTCGACATAACTTGGTCGATTGTTTAAATTATCTAGTACCAAAGTAGAATATCATTACTGCTTCTTCCAATAGACCCATTATAATTAAAGTTTAAGCTTTTGCGGGCCAAGCTATCTTTAGGTTTTTTTAAACCAAGACTAAAATTAAAGCCAATGTTGATATTTTGATTGTTACCGTGTGTAATTAGGTTTCTATTTAACAATGAATCTTTTTCTAAAACTTGCGTTATCTTATTATAATAAAGTGTATTTGTACTAATATTTTGGTTTGAGTTATTCTCTGATGATGAAAATCCAAAATTTGCAGAAAAGCTGTTCTTTTTATTTTTTAAGACTTTTGAAAAATTAATGTTGGCATTTACTCTGGGTGAGCTATTTTTTGACTGATTAATGTTTTTCAAATCTTGTCTAATAATACCTGTTTGGTTGTTAAAAGAAGAACTTAAATTATTGCCACTGTTATATGAAGCTCCTATTGAAGCATTCATGTATATTTTCTTATTGTTAAAATTAAAACTGGTATTTAGGTTGTGGTTATTGTTTTTATTTTCACCACTGCTAGCTGAATTATTATAAAAAGTTCCTAGCGGGTTTAAGGTTTCTATACTTTGTTCTCTAGTAAAAGCGCCATTACTACCTCCAAAATTGTAGTTAACTCCAATTCCTCCATTTTTTCCTAGCTTATTCCTATAACTAGAATTTAAACCTATATTTTGACTTGTTCCGGCTCCATTGTTTGAAGTAGTGTAGTTTATTCCACCATTACTTTGTTTATTGTCATTCCATAGGTTCATATTCGCATTACTCCCCAATTGATCATTGGTTCCGCCATTTAAACTTACGCTACCAAATTTTCCTCTATTCATCCCAGGCTTGGTAACAATGTTTAGCATTTTTGTAGGCTCACCAATCTTTAGTCCAGTAAAATTTGCTTCATCTCCAAAATCATCTATAATTTGTATTTTAGATACAATTCCCACTGGCAGCCTACCAATAAAATCTTTTACATTATTGGTAAAAAAATCTTTTCCGTTAATCCGTAGCTTAACCATTTCTTTACCCATTGTTTTAACATTGTACTCATCATCAACTTCTAAACCCGGAAACTGCTTTAACAAATCTGAAACATTATCTCCTTCTAATACCTGATATGCTGCAGCGTTATACTCTACAGTATCTTGCATTATTCTTATCGGATTAGGCTTAGACTTAATTACAACTTCCTTTAGCATATTGCCTGAAAAACTAAGCTCGATCCCTTTAATATCTAGCTGCCTTTCTTTACCAAATGAATAGCTATGGCTAAACTCTTTATAACCTGTTATGGAGATTTTTAAAGAAAATTGATCTGTTTTAATCTTTGAGAAATTAAAATAACCATCAACATCTGTAGTGGTGCGTAAGGTGTCTTTACCAGCAATTAGTAAAACATTGGCATCACTTATTACAACTTTGCTGCTATCAGTAACTAAACCGCTAACCCTTCTATTGTTCTGTGCAAACAAAGTTGATGTACACAGTATCAATAAAAATAATAGAGAAAATGAGTAGCGTTTTTTCAAAAGACAATAATTACCTGTTACAAACTTAATTCTTAGTTTTCAGCATTTTATGTTTTTCACAAAATTTAACTTAAACTGTAAGTAAGATTAGGTTAATGGTCTTATTCCATAACAGATTGTAGAATTATTAAGGTTATCCTTTTTTCAATTCGATAACTGTAATTTCTGGCCAGATCCCAATTCTTCCAGAAAACCCGATAAAGCCAAAGCCACGGTTTACATTTAAAACTCTTTCATTTTCTTTTTTAATACCTGCCCAATGTTTATATCTCAATTTTACTGGGCTCCATTTAATACCAAAAGCCTCAATGCCAAATTGCATCCCATGGGTATGGCCAGCTAATGTTAAATGTATTTTTGAAGGATTATCCTTAACCTGTGCTTCCCAATGAGATGGATCATGAGATAATAGAATTTTAAATTCTTCTGCAGTTGTTCCTGTTAGTGCTTTTTGCAAATCTCCTCTCTCACCAAATCCTAAGCCCCAGTTCTCTATTCCTGCTAAAATTATTTTCTGCCCATTTTTGGTCAACTCAACATGTTCATCTAGTAAGAGACGAAAACCTAAATCTGAATGATATTTTTTGAGCTGTTGTAAATTTCCTCTCTTAATTAAGTCATTTTCCCACTTCACATAATCACCATAATCATGGTTGCCCAAAACAGAAAACTGACCATATTTAGCTTTAATTTGAGAAAAATGTCCAATCCAGGGTTTAATCTCTTCTGCTTTATTATTCACCAAATCTCCTGTAAATACAAACACATCCGATTCCTGCCTATTAATCAAATCAATCCCTTTTTGTACGGCTGTTGGATTGGCAAAACTTCCAGCATGAACATCCGAGATTTGTGTAATGGTAAATCCGTCAAATGCTTCAGGTAAGTCTTTAAAATACAAAGTATGCTTAATCACTCTGTAGGCATATTTTCCTTTTATTATGCCATATAAAAACAATAAAATGGATACCAAAAAAAGACCAACTCCAAAATTGATTAAAAATGGGTTTCGAATAGGTATCAAAAATTTCCCATCTAAAACAAGGTGAAATAAGCCAGCTATTAATCTATAAATGTCTTCAAGTAGTAAATTGATCGCAAAAATAAGTTCACTTACAAAAAGCATTAAAAAGGCATGAGTAGCAATCTTAAAAAACATTCCCATGCCTCTACTTTGTATCCCTTGAATGGCATAAATTAATGCAAAAACACTTAACGAAATAACTGACCAAAATATAGTTGGTACGTATGATTGGGTAGCAATAACTTGTAAGCCGTTTAACGTGTACCAGTTCAGCAAAAAGAATAATACTATAAAAATGGTTACTGGAAGTAATTGAAGTCTTCTTTTCATATTAAATAAATAAACCACATAGATTCATAGAAAACATAGCCTATCTTTTGCAAAAAACTATGTTCTTATGTTTCTATGTGATTAAAGAAACTTGGTGCTTAGGGTTTAAATTAACTCCACACTTCTGCTTACAAAAGCCGTTAATTCTGCTCCTGTTAACATACCTTGTGACAATAAAGCTAAATCAACTGCCTGTTTAGCAAATTTGCTCTGCTCTTCTTCATTTTCTGAAGCTAAAATTTTGCTCACCAGCTTATGGTTTCCATTAATAGCAACTTTATAGCTATCTGGCATGTTGCCATAGAAACTCATTCCTCCACCCATTTTAGCCATATCTTTCATCCTACGCATAAATTCATCCATCGTTACGGTAACAGGAGAATCATCTGGGTTTAACCCAACTACTTCAACACTGAAATTAGGTTTAGCAATCGCTTTTTCGAAAATAGCCTTAACGCTTGTTGATTGCTCTTCGCTTAAAACAGACTCTAAAACTTCGTCTTTTTCAATTAATTGATTAGCCACACTAGCGTCAACACGTTTCAACTGTGTTTTTTCTAATTTCTGCTCTAGGCTGCTTACAAAGTGATTGTCAATTGGAGAGTTCATTAATAAAACATCATAGCCTTTCTTCTCAGCAGATTGAATAAAACCATCTTGTTTATCAGGATCTGTTGTGTACAAATAAACAACGGTTCCATTTTTATCTGTTTGAACTGGAGCTACTTTTTCTTTGTATTCTTCGAAAGTAAAATGCTCACCTTTGGTATTGGTTAATAAACCAAAGTCTTTCCCTTTATCATAAAATTTCTCTTCGCTAATCATTCCGTACTTAACGAATAAACCAATGTTACTCCATTTTTCTTCGTAAGCTTTACGGTCTTTGTTAAATAATTCTGCCAATTTATCAGCTACCTTTTTAGTAATGTAACTATTGATTTTTTTAACATTACTATCTGCCTGTAAGAAACTTCTAGAAACGTTTAAAGGAATATCTGGAGAGTCAATTACACCATGCAGCAACATTAAAAATTCTGGAACAATGTCTTTTACTTCATCGGTAATGAATACTTGGCGACTAAATAATTTGATTTTGTTGCGTTGCATATCAAAATCATCTTTCACTTTCGGAAAGTATAAAACTCCTGTTAGGTTGAAAGGATAATCAACGTTCAAATGAATCCAGAATAATGGATCTTCTGAGAATGGATATAATTGTTTGTAGAAATCTAAATAATCTGCATCTGACAAATCTGCAGGTGCCTTAGTCCAAATTGGATTAGTGGTGTTAATGATATTATCAACTTCTACTGATTTATATTTTGGTTTATCTTCATCATCAACGCCATCTTCTTCTTGTTCTGTTTTAGTACCAAACTTAATTGGAACAGGTAAGAATTTAGCATATTTATCCAAGATTTCTTGAAGTTTACCTTCATTTAAAAACTCTTCAGATTCGGCATTGATATGTAAAATGATACTTGTACCACGGGCTGTACGGCTACCTTCAGAAATCTCAAAAGATGTACTACCATCACAAGTCCATTTTGCAGGCTCAGCGCCTTCTTGGTAAGACAAAGTTTGAATTTCTACTAAATCTGCAACCATAAATGCAGAATAAAATCCTAAACCGAATTTACCAATAATTTCGTTGGCATCTTTAGCATCCTTAAATTTTTCTACAAACTCACTAGCGCCCGAGAAAGCAACTTGATTGATGTATTTTTTGATTTCTTCAGCAGTCATACCCAAACCATTATCACTTATAGTAATGGTTTTTGCTGCTGCATCTAAACTTACCTCAACTTGTGGCTCACCAAGTTCGCCATTGTATTGACCAAGTGCTGCTAAACGTTTTATTTTTTGAACCGCATCAACTGCGTTAGAAACTAGTTCCCTTAAAAAGATTTCATTATCCGAATACAGGAATTTCTTAATGATTGGGAAAATGTTTTCAGTGTGTATGGAAATACTTCCTTTTTCTGTTGTCATAATTAATTTATAATTTTTGATTATACCTATGCTTATCAATGGCTGTTCCAAAAGTTTTAATAGGTCAAAATGACATAGCCGATGGGAGTTATGAGTAGTTCCGTCATTCCCGTGAAAACGGGAATCTTAATGCGATAGAAAGAAGTACTTACAAACACCTAGCGCCGCATTAAGATGCCCAGTCAAGCGGAGCATGAGGGATTTCTAGTCAAAACCTGTATCTTTGCCATTTAATGGAATATAACGTTCATACTTTACACAACGGCATAAGGCTATTGCATGTACCTTCTGCATCGGCAATTTCTCATGCATGTATCATTATCAATAGTGGTTCTAGAGATGAGGATGAAAAGCAAATGGGCTTAGCTCACTTTATAGAACATTTGATTTTTAAGCGTACTGAAAAGCGAAATACCAATCAGATCTTAACAAGATTAGAAAGTATAGGGGCCGATCTAAATGCATATACCACTAAGGAATATACCTGTATCCATGCTTCATTCTTAAATCCATATCTAGATAGGACTTTAGAGCTTTTTAACGACATCGTTTTTCATTCCGTTTTTCCAGAAGATGAGATGGATAAAGAAAAAGGGGTTATTTTAGATGAAATTACTTCTTATTTAGACCAACCTGAAGAAGCAATAAATGATGATTTTGAAGATCAGCTTTTTGCAGGTCATTCTTTTGGAAGAAACATTTTGGGTACACCAGAAACGGTAAACTCTTTAACAAGAAATGACATCTTAAAATTTATTAAGAAAAATTATAAAACGGATGAAATTGTTGTAGCGGTTATTGGGAATTATCCATTAAATAAATTGGTGAAAATTGGCTCGAAACACTTCGAGTCTGTACCTGCTAATTTAACCCTAAAAAATAGGGTTGCCCCAATACAAAACCCGGCTCAGAAGAATGTTGTGCATAAACAGATTTCGCAAGCACATGTAATGATGGGTACACAAACTTATTCTTTGCATCATCCATATAAAGCAGGTTTGTTGCTACTAAATAACATGCTTGGTGGAACAGGGATGAGCTCGATATTAAATCTTCAGATTAGAGAAAAATATGGTATCGCTTATACCATAGAATCTAATTATAGTCCGTTGAGTGATACAGGAATTTTTGCTTTATATTTTGGTACAGATAAAGAGAAAGTAGATAAAGCATTTCAGTTGATCCATAAAGAATTTAAAAAAATAAAGGATAATCCTTTAACCGAAATTCAGTTACAAAAAGCAAAAAACAAATTTATTGGGCAGATTGCATTAGGTGAGGAAAACAGAATTGGATTGATTATTTCTATGGCAAAAAGCTTAATTGACTACAATAAAATTGATGATTTAGAAACTGTTTTTAACAAGATAAGAGCTGTTACCGTAACGGATATGGCTAATATTTCTAACGAAGTTTTAGATGAAAGCAAATTGAGTTCGTTGACTTTTTATCCGACAGAGAACTAAATCGTATTAATATGTGAGTATTGCTTATCCTCATATCAACAATTTGGCAATAAGCAATCTTAAAATTCGTGTATTTTTGTACTTTTGCATTATGAAATTACCAATAGTAGCATACGGCGACCCTGTTTTAAAGAAGGTTTGTGTCGATATCGAAGAGACATACCCTGATTTACAACAGTTGATAAAAAACATGTTCGAAACCATGTATAATGCAAGTGGTGTTGGTTTGGCTGCTCCTCAAGTTGGTTTACCAATTCGTTTATTCATTGTTGATACCAAAGGTGATGAAGATGAAGAAGCTTATGTTAAAGTATTTATCAACGCCCAAATTTTAGAAGAAACTGGAGAACCTTGGGCTTTTAACGAAGGCTGTTTAAGTATTCCGGAAGTACGTGAAGACGTGATGCGTAAACCAAACATCCTAATTAGATATTATGATGAAAACTGGAAACTTCACGAAGAAAAAGTAACAGGTTTCCCGGCGCGTGTAATTCAACACGAATATGATCACATTGAAGGTAAACTGTTTACCGATAAATTAAGCCTGCTTCGCAAGCAAATGCTAAAAAGCAAGTTAGACAGTATTTCTAAAGGAAATGTACATACAGATTACAGGATGCGTTTTCCTAAACAGAACAAGAAAAGATAAGATTGAATTTTCGGTATGCTTACTGCTTACCTGTCTTCACCGCGACTTTTATCGCCATTGGTAATTAGTTGCATTAATTTACCCCAAGCAAATGGGTTTAAGAAGGGATTAGTTTGGCGCATATTAGAGTTTACCATTCTATCGAAGTTGTATCTGTAATTGCTGTTGCTAATTTCCTGCCCATCTCTTGGTAGGGTTAGCATCATGCCATTGATACTTGTTCTGGAAAGATTTTTCTTTGCAATGGCCATATCATCATCGGCAATTTTCATAGTTAAAAAATCTTTATTAAACTCTTCAATTGTAGCCCAAGGGTTAACACGAACGGTTTGTAAATAAACAATCTCCGATTTTAATTTAATCATTGCTGTATATTTATGTTCGGCTATTTCAGTTGGCAAAATAAAAGTTTTACTCGTAAATCCAACTGCAGAAAAAACAATGGTATCTCCAGGGTTAACAATAAATGAGTAGTAACCTTGGTAATTGGCTGCATACTTTTGCCCGTTATTGCTAAGGTTGGTGATGGTTACATAGGGCACAACCGAATTGCTGTCAACATCGGTAATAATCCCCGAAAGTTGCACTAATTTTGAGCTATTGTCTTTGCTCTGTGCAAAAACAGTAGTAACAAATAATAGCAATATGATTGTTAAGCTATATTTCATTTTACAAAAATACTTGTAAAAGCTTTATTGGCTAGTTAAATTGTGTTAAAAGCAATTAATCTTGTTCGGCCAAATCTACCGCAACAACACCGGTAATTTCTGGTACAGCTTTCATAATCGCTTGCTCAATTCCAGCTTTCATGGTCATAAAGCTCATTTTACAATTACCACAATTACCCAATAATCTCAATTTAACAACATTCTCTGGCGTTATCTCTTCTATGGCAACATTTCCACCATCAGCAATTAAGTAAGGTCTGATCGTTTCTAATGCTTGCTCCACTTGTTCTGTTAAACTCATCTTATATTTTTTAAAGTATAAAAATAGTAAATTTTTAGCAATTAGCTGTTTGTACATTATTTATAGAAATCTGTTGCGCCATTCTTCCGGCAATTTCTTTAAATGCTGCAGCTAATGGGCTAGTCTTATCCATCGAGATTGGCTCCCCCTTATCTCCAGCAGCTGTAATACTCTGTACCAAAGGAATTTCTCCCAAAAACGGAACGTCATATTTTTCCGCCAATTCTTTGCCGCCATCTTTACCGAAAATGTAATATTTGTTTTCGGGTAATTCTGCCGGTGTAAAGTAAGACATGTTTTCTACCACTCCTAAAACCGGAATGTTAATTCCTGGCATTCTAAACATGGCTAAACCTTTTCTTGTATCAGCCAATGCTACTTGTTGAGGAGTAGTTACAATAACAGCTCCCGCAATAGGAAAACTTTGACTTATAGTAATGTGTATATCTCCGGTTCCTGGCGGAAGATCTACAATTAAATAATCTAATTCGCCCCAATCTGCATCATTAAATAACTGTTTGATTGCATTTGAAGCCATTGGCCCTCTCCAAGGCACAGGCTGGTCTGGATCTGCAAAAAAGCCTAATGACAATAATTTTATACCATATTTTTCAATTGGCAATATTAAGCTTTTACCATCTGCTGTTTCCCTTGCACTTGGCTTTGCTCCAATTAAGCCAAACATAATGGGCACTGAAGGGCCATAAATATCTGCATCTATTAAGCCTACTTTTGCACCGTCGGCGGCCAATGTTACTGCTAAATTACTCGCTACTGTAGATTTACCTACCCCACCCTTACCAGATGAAACGAGTATAATATTTTTAATCGCTTTCAGTTGGGTTGTATCTAAAGGTTTTGTTACTCTAGAGGTGATGTTGATATTTACTTCTGCATCTATTGCAACAAAATGTTTAATCGCATTTGTACATGCATTTTTCAACATCTCCTTCATTGGGCATGCTGGTGTAGTTAATTCTAAAGTAAACCCAACTTTTCTATCTTCAATTTTAACGTCTTTTATCATGTGTAGTGTTACCAAATCTTTCTTCAAATCTGGATCTTCTACATTTCTCAAAGCTGCTAAAACTTGCTCCTCAGTAATTATCATTCCTCAAAATTAACAAAACATAGCCATAAAAAATTTTCTATCACCGTTTTTGTTGTAATTTTAACACGAACTGAGACGAAACTGACAATTGTTTGTCAGTTCGCCGAAATCCACGTGACAGATGAAAAACAATTAATATCTTCACGCGAAATAAACATTTGCTTGTAAGCGTTTGTTTAACAATAATTTCTACTTTAGTTTATGCAGCTACCAAAAATTAAAATCCCTAAAAAATATTTGAAGATTGGCGCTTGGGTTTTAGGTGTTTTTTTACTTCTATTTATATCTGTTGGCGTTTATGCTTATAGCAAAAGAGAGGCTTTGCTAAAAAAAATGATGGCAAAAGCTATTTCAAAAGCAGATAAAGATTATGGTTTAAAAATTAAAATTGGCTACGCTGGTTTTAGTGGCCTGAGCACAGTAAATATGAAAGAGATTTCTGTGGTACCTAAGGACAGGGACACTTTATCGACGATAGATGACATTACTATTGGTGTAAAATTGTTTCCCTTAATTTTCGGAAATGTAAAACTCTCAGAAATCAACCTTAACAAAGGGTCTTTAAATGTGGTATTAAAAGATACTTTAACCAATCTAGATTTCATCCTTAAAAGAAAAAAGAAGGACAGTGCCACTACTACAAAAAGCAAGGTTGCATTGAGCGATTTAGCAAATGAATTATTAAACGAAGTTCTTTATAAAATTCCTGACGATATGGAGGTTAAGGACTTTGTAATGAAATTGAATGACAATGATACTGCCTCATTAAAATTTTTAACTACAACTGCTACAATAGATGGTGGAGATCTAAAATCTACCATTGTTGTAAATGATACCGCCGCTACTTGGCATGTTAATGGAAAAGTTAACCCAGGAAGAAGAAAATTTGATATGATGCTTTTTGCAGATGGCCATAAAAAAGTTGAACTGCCTTATCTGGAACGGAAACTACATACCAAGGTAAGTTTCGATACGGTTAGAACACAGATGGAGGATGCTGATTATAGTGGGGATGATTTTAAAATTTCTGGTTCGTGGTCTGTTAAAAATCTATTAATTAATCAGCCAAGAATTTCTGCAACAGATGTAATCATTCCTGATGCAAAGGTTGATGCAGATATGCTAATTGGTGAAAATTATATCTGTTTAGATAGCACGTCAACAGTGTTTTTGAAACAGGCAACCGTTCATCCTTACCTTAAATATACTTTGTCTCCTAATAAAATTTATGAGATGAAAATTAACGCCGAAGAACAGGATGCGCAAGCTATTTTTGATTCGTTTCCATTGGGGTTATTTGAGTCTTTAGAAGGGATGCAGGTAAGTGGCAAGCTTAAATATAACTTGGATTTTTACCTTGATACTTCAATTCCTGATAGCGTAAAATTCGAATCAACATTAACTCCTACTAATTTCAAGATCGTAAAATGGGGGAAAACAGATCTTCAAAAAATTAATTCAGATTTTATTTATACACCATATGAATATGGAAAACCAATGCGAAATATTACCATTGGTCCATCAAACCCTAACTTTACCAGATTAGGAGAGATATCAGATAATTTTAAAAATGCACTTTTAACATCCGAAGATCCATCTTTTTTTAGGCACAAAGGTTTTGTTGAGGAATCCATTCGAAAATCCATTGCTGTGAATTTTAAAGAAAAGCGTTTTAAGCGGGGTGGGAGTACAATTTCTATGCAACTGGTTAAAAATGTTTTTTTAAGTAGGCAAAAAACATTAGCCCGAAAAGCGGAAGAAATACTAATTGTTTGGTTAATTGAAAACAACAAACTAATCAGTAAACAACGCATGCTAGAAGTTTATTTCAATATCATAGAAATGGGCCGAAACGTGTATGGTATCGGCGAGGCCGCTCAACATTATTTTGGAAAAAATCCTTCAGAACTAACTATAGGTGAAGGCATTTTTCTAGCGAATATTGTTCCTAAGCCTAAATCTGCAATGTATAAATTTATGAGTGACGGTAGCCTAAAACCTTATTTATTGCCCTGGTTTAGGTTTATTGGTGGTACAATGGCTAGAAGAGGTTTAACACCATCAGATTCTAGTGGTTATGGCTTTTATAACGTTCGCTTAAGAGAAGGGCTAAGGCAGTATCTATTGCCAGACTCAATAGTAATTGATACCAATAAAATTGAGATGATGGATGAAGATGAAGCCATGCCTCCAGGTGGAATGCAAGATCAACCTAAAAACTTATTCGACCGCTTATTTAGTGGTAAAAAAGATACAGTAATTAAGGTAGTCCCAAAAACAGATACCGTAAAAACCCGTAAACAATTACGGCAAGAAAGAAGGGAACAAAAGCGAAAAGAGAATGAGGATGGAGGTTAAATAAATCTAAATGAACAAAATTCAAATACATGAAAAGGGTTTCGAAATTTTTCTAGAAAACGAAACCATAAGTAAGCGTACAAGATTGATTGGCATACAGTTAAATGTTGATTATGAAGCAAAATGTCCTGTTTTTATTGGCGTGTTAAATGGTAGCTTTTTGTTCATGGCAGATTTGCTAAAGGAAATAGACATCTCTTGTGAAGTTGGTTTCATTAGAGTCGCCTCTTATCATGGTACAGAAAGTACAGGAAAAATTAAAGAGGCCTTTGGTTTGCCAGATGATTTAAAAGATAGAGACGTTATTATAGTGGAAGATATTGTTGATTCTGGCTTAACACTTCAATACATCCTAGAAAAAGTCCATGCCCAAAAGCCAGCTTCAGTAAGAGTTTGTAGCTTATTGTTTAAGCCTGCCGCTCTTTTACAACCAATTGAAGAGCTAGCCTATGTGGGCTTCGAAATTCCTAATGAATTTGTTGTTGGTTATGGATTAGATTATGATGGATTAGGCAGAAACTTAAAAGATATTTATAGAGCCATATAGATTTAAAATTACAATCTAAAATTGGCATAGTTAACAGTAATTCGTCAATCTAAAATCGCTATTTTATCAGTTTTTTTTCCGATTTTTGCCTCACTAAAAATAAAATCAATGACTATACATAAAGAAGGCTATACCACCATTGCGCTTACAGTATTATTTATAATGTTACTTAATGCCTTTGTAGATTATAAATTTGCTGATTTGGCTTGGCTACGTTGGGCTGTTTACATTTTATCACTTGCTTTATTCGTTATCGTTTTACAATTTTTTAGAAACCCTAAAAGAACTTTCACTAACGGAGAAAACTTAGTGATTTGCCCAGCAGACGGTAAAGTTGTAGTTATTGAAGAGACTGAAGAAGGTGAATATTTTAAGGATAAACGTTTACAGGTTTCCATCTTTATGTCTCCAGTTAATGTGCATATTAACCGTAATCCAATTTCTGGCGTGGTTAAATTCTTTAAATATCATCCAGGTAAATACCTTGCTGCTTGGAACCCAAAATCTAGTACAGAGAACGAGCGTACCACTACGGTTGTTGAACATAAAAATGGCACTCCAATATTATATAGACAAATTGCTGGGGCATTGGCTCGTAGAATTGTATGGTATATAAAAGAAGGTGACCAAGTTGTACAAACTGAACAATTTGGGTTTATTAAATTTGGTTCTAGGGTAGACATTTTTTTACCTGTTGGCACTAAAGTAAATCTACAATTAGATCAAGTAGTAAAAGGCGGAATTACAGTTTTAGCAGAATTAAGCTAGCAAAAATCGTCATTGCGAGGCAAGAAGCAATCTCATTCGTTGACTTTTATAAAAACATTGTCAGTAACTCTTGGGAATTGTAGTCCCGCTTTGTATTTCAACCAAATGAAGAATTTGGTTTCCATTTCAATCGGGTTTAGTTAATAAAGTTGCAGGTCTTGACAGTTTGCAGCCCTAAATAGTTGCAAAGCATTTCGCTAATAAAAACTTAATGAATTACGTCATTTCGAGGTTCATTCTCTGATTCTTCATCGTAATGACCGTGGCGCAATCTCCTTTTTGCCAAATTATATCCGCAATGACGAGCAATTTAGTAAAGCTTGCAGGTCTGGCGGTTTGCAGCCCTAAATAGTTGCCCAAAGCCAAGTTCTCTAAACGGGATTGTAGCGGTATCCTTTTTGTTTTTCTTAAGCTTTGACAGCTTTAATATTAGGGCAGAAAGAAAGTTGCAAAAGCTAAAAACAAAAAGATTTAGCATAAAGCCCGACTAACGTTAAGAATAGCACAGTAATTGCTTTTCAAATAATTATTGACTCTCGACTTAGTACTCTTTATTTAAGATTTCTTCTCCGAACTTACTGTTCTTTGCGTTGGGTATGCGAAGTCTGAACCATGTTTTTGTACAATGTCTATAATCTTAAAGTTAACCTCTTCCTTAACTTTTAAATAGTCATTAAATTCAATATTTTCTACCAAGTATAAAATTTGGATGCTTAAAGAAGAATCAGCAAAACTATCAAGCGTAACTGCAGCATCTGTAGTGTGGGGGTTTTCAATTAAACACTGATTGATATCTTCTATTATGCTTCTGATACTTTCGGCATTGGTTTCATAAGTAATCCCAATATTGAATTTAACCCTACGGTAATTCCTACGAGTCATATTCTCTAAAACACCATCAATCATCGCCCTATTGGGAATAATAATTGTTGTTTTATCTGTGCTTCGTAAAACTGTACTTCTAAATCCAACCTTTTCAATTGTTCCCTCAACGCCATCTACTTTTACCAGATCGCCAACAGTAAAAGGTTTGTCAATGAATATGGTAAATGAGCCAATTAAGTTCTCTAAGCTTTCTTTAGCAGCTAAGGCAATGGCGATACCGCCAATACCTAAACCTGTAATTAAACTAAGCGCATTTACTTCAAAAACGTAGCCTAATAATACAAAAAAGCCTATAAAGTAAATGATAAACTTAAACAGTTCTTTTAAAAACGGAACCAGTTGATCATCTGCCTTGTTCTCAGATTTTATTGCTCTATAAGTAAATACGTGAGCTATAAAGTCTATTATTCTTAAAATAATCCAGAAGAATGAAAGTATGATTAAAAAAAGAAAGATCTTATCTAGCAACTCACCAAAAGTAAAAATCTCTCTAACTTTTACTTTATCAACCAATCTATTATAATGGAACACCGTAACCTCAAGCGGATGCTTTAATTGGTTAATGGCTAAATATAAAGAAGTTAACGTAATAAAAAACTCAAATGGTTTTAAAAGCAAGGCGATGAAAGTGTCTATTTTAACTTCGTCTGCAAATTTCTTGAATAACTTAAATAGCAACTGGCTAATTACTTTAGACACGAACTTCTTCAATAAAAGTCCGATTAAAATAATGCCCACAAACATGCAATAAGCCTGAATTGTATTTCCCCAAATAACCTGTTCAAAAAATTTATTATCCATTTATACCAATTGCTTTAATGCGATTTCGAATGCCGTACTTGATAAGTTTGTTCTTTTATTAGAGGTTACATAAACCGCCTGCAAAGCATCTTTAATTATAGAGGAAGCATCAGAAAAAATAGCATCATCACTCATTTCTACATTACGCTGCATTAAATAGGCAAAAACTCTAGCCATGCCACAATTTGCAATAAAATCTGGAATTACCGCAACATGATTATCTGCATGCTCCATGATACTTCCAAAGAATATCTCTTTATCGGCAAAAGGAACATTAGCACCGCATGCGATTACTTCTAAGCCCCCATTAATCATTTTATCTACTTCGGCTTGCTGAACTAATCTAGATGAAGCAGCGGGCACAAAAATCTCTGCTCCTACATTCCACACCTTCTCACTAGCTTCATCAAAAGGAATTAAATTATCCGCTACCAAAGTATTATTTACTCTATTGTTAAATAGTGTTTTTATCTCCGCTTCTGTAAATCCTTCTTCTTTAATTAAACCTCCAACACGATCAATAATACCTACAATTTTAACGCCCTGTTGCGCTAAATAATATCCGGCAGCAGCCGCAACATTTCCCCATCCTTGTATAATTGCCTTTTTGCCCGCTAATTCTCCACCCCAGATATTGTAATAATGTCTAATAGATTCTGAAACACCATAACCGGTAATCATATCTGCAACTTTATACTTTCTTTTAATGTCTGGTGTATAATCTAAATCTTCTAATACTTTAGAAACACCATATCTTAACTGCCCGATTTGGTGAATACGTTCATTTTCTCTCGCCTGATAGTGACCACTAATTACACCTTCTTGAGGATGCCATAAGCCATAACTTTCTGTAATTGGGATCACTTCATGAATTTCATCAATATTTAAATCTCCACCAGTACCATAGTAGCTTTTCAACAAAGGCATTACTGCTTTATACCAACGCTCTAAAACTTCTTTTTTACGAGGGTCTGCAGGGTCAAAATTTATTCCAGATTTAGCACCACCAATTGGAGGACCAGAAACAGTAAACTTAACCTCCATTGTTTTAGCAAGAGATTCTACCTCACGCTTGTCTAATCCTTTACGCATGCGGGTACCACCACCAGCAGCACCTCCTCGCAAAGAATTAATCACAACCCAGCCTTCAGCTTCCGATTCTTTGTCTTTCCATTCAAAAACAATCTCTGGTTGCTTTTCTTCGTATTTCTTAAGTAATGCTTTCATTTTTGATTTCTATTTGGTGGCGCAAAGATATAAACAAAAAAACCTCCACGAAACTAATCGTGAAGGTTATATTTTCTTAGAAAGAATATTATTTTCTTAAAGATTTGATACGAGCAGCTTTACCAGTTAATTCACGTAAATAGAACAATTTAGCTCTACGCACTTTACCGTGACTGTTAACTTCTACTTTATCAATATTTGGAGAATTAATTGGGAAGATACGCTCTACACCAACACCATTACTCATTTTACGAACAGTAAACGTTTCGTTTGCACCAGCACTGTTACGTTGAATAACAACACCTTGATAAATTTGAATACGTTCTTTATTACCCTCGCGAATTTTATAGTGAACACTCACTGTATCTCCTGATTTGAAAGAAGGAAACTCATTTTTCGCGATTACCTGCTCTTCTACAAATTTTACTAAATCCATGATTTTAAGCTATTAAGCCGATTTTTGGTTGTTTAAAATCGGACTGCAATATTAGGAAATTTATTTTAAAAATAAAAGTCCATTTTAAAAATAATTTATTTTCTAACAAATCACGTGTTTTCCACATTGATAAATCATTTCAAAAGATCGGGTCTACGCTCTTGAGTGCGCTTTAATGCCTCGTCATGGCGCCAGTTATTTATTTTTGCTTCATGACCACTTAACAGGATGTCGGGCACCTTATGTCCACGCCAATCTGCCGGCCTCGTATAATTAGGCGCATCTAGCAACTCTCCCTGAAAACTGTCAGAAAGCGCAGAAGTCTCATCATTTAAAACCCCCGGAATTAAGCGAACTACTGCATCTACCACCACCGCAGCCGGCAACTCTCCACCACTTAGTACATAATCGCCGATAGAAATTTCCCTGGTTACAAAAATGTCTCTAATCCTTTGGTCTATTCCTTTATAATGGCCACATAAAATGATAACATTTTTTAGCGTTGACAGTTGGTTGGCAATAGTTTGATTAAGCGTTTCCCCATCAGGACTCATAAAAATTACTTCGTCGTAATCTCTTTCGCTTTTTAGCTTCTCTATACATAAGGCAAATGGTTCAATAGACATAATCATTCCACTCCCACCACCATAAGGATAGTCATCAACACTTTTTTGTTTGTTAGTAGCGTAATCTCTTAAATTATGCACCACAATTTCTGCAACTCCTTTTTTTTGTGCCCGCTGTAAAATAGAATGAGCAAAAGGACTTGTTAATAAATCTGGCAAAACTGAAATGATATCGAAACGCATGTTGCAAAGGTAATAATTGTTTGGCGTTATGCGATGAACGTTAAATTGCTTACCGCATAGCGTCAAACGCTAATCTTTTAATCCCCTTCTTCCAAATCGAAAATCTCTTCTACCCGAACATTAAAAACCCTTGCCATTTTTAATGCCAACACAGTTGATGGCACATATTTACCAGACTCAATCGTATTGATAGTTTGTCTTGAAACTTGAATTAAGTCGGCTAACTCGGCTTGAGTTATATTTTTGATTGCTCTTTGTACTCTTAAATTATTTTTCATAACCCATTCCTTCCTCCAAAGCATTCAATTGTTTATTGTTTTTGTAATTGACATATTCCATTCTAATGATGAAAAATAATAGTAAAGAAAATTGTGCAAAAAGCAGTACTACTAAGTAACTAAATGAATAGAAAAAAATAGTAGCCAACAAAAGCACTCCGTAATTAAAATAAACAGCCAGTTGCAGGCTTTCTAGTCTAAGTTGCATAGTCATTTCATCCTCAACCCTGTTTTTAACATATACCCATACTAAAGAGCATAAAATCATTAATGAGTAAACCCCTTTGATAAGGGTATCACTTAGCTCTGATTTTACTAAAAACAAAAATACTGTAAAAATTAAAGCAGATGATAAGGCGCCAAAAACAGCAATTCTTTTAAAGGGTCTGTTCGGAAGAAATTTGGGCTCGCTCATTAAATAACTTTCCTTGTTAAAGTACTTTAAATAATAATACCTAAAAATAAAGATGAGCAATGGCGTAAAGATATTAATCTCTGAAGCATGATCACCTATAAAAGGAATTTCTCCGACGGTAATACTAAGTAATAATACCAAAATATAGCATACATAATAAACCATTATACCCCAATACAGGGCATTTAGCCTTAATTTGGCACTTAATTCATCTTCTCTTTTACTTTTTGAAAAAGCAATTAAAACCAGCCCAATAACTACTAAAAAGATGGCTAGCTCATTGGTAAAGTTTTCGAAAACAGGTTCGAATAATCGATTCTGTTCTCTCATTTGAAAGCCAAAACCTGGGATTTTATAGTTTTTAAATGTATAACAATAACCCAAGATAAATCCCGGGATTGTCATTAGGTAACCAACAATACCACACCATGCTGGAAACAAGAATTTACTTTTCATTTTTTAAATCTTTTAAGTTCTACAATAGACTACAAGATTGCGCATCAAGTTTGTTTGAACAAATGTAAAGCAAAATTGACATTAAAGTCAAGTTTATTTTACAAAAAGATTAAATTATTTTACAAATTGTTTAAAAAGGGCTAAATTGTCCACTGATCGTGGATTATTGCTGTCAAAAAATATTGGCCATCTTCTTTTTCAAAGACCAATCTAAGGCTTGTCCAATCCATTCCTTGATTTTTTTGGTCGAATCCACTAAAATGATAGTCTATAAAATGATGACGGGGATAAAGCTCTTTTATATTGTTTCTCGAATTTCCTTGTTTCATAATTGCATCATATCCAACTGCTTCGGCATTTAAATAATCAGCATTATAAACAAACTTTTTAAGATAGGCAGGAATAGTAAGTTTAATAGGATCGCCTGTACCATCGAAGTTTCCCCAGGTAAGCACCCACTTTTTACCAATAGATTCTAGAAAGTCTTCTGGCGTGAGTTTTTTAGACTTAGCGGTATCAATAAAACCATATGGCGAAAATCGAACACCCATGCTCGAAAAATATTTGCTGAGTTCTTGAAAGTTATTTTCTTTAAGGAAAACTAAAACTTGTCTTCCAGTCGCTTTGATAGAGTCTTGCTGTGATAAACCATCACCATCATCTTTTGGCGAGTCTTCTTTAATAGTATCTACAACTTTAGTGGTTGTTTCTTCTTTATTATCTTTCTGATTATTACAAGCAGAAAACAGAACAATTAATAGGGCAAATAGCGTTAGGCGTTTCATTTATATTCAACGAAAAAATCTATTTATTGTTTCAATTTTTATGCGTTAAGGTAAAGATCTAGCAATCCTTCTGGTAAATCTACCAGCAATGTTTTCTCATCCTCGTCAATTTCTATAATCATATCTTCATTTAAAGGGAATAAAATCTCTTTCTCTTTATATAAAACAGTTGCTACAAATTGTTGTGGATATTCATTGACTTCAAGTATTTCTCCAAGCTCACCCTGGGTTTCATCAGACACAATAAATCCTTTCAAATCCTCGTAAGTGAAATCATCTTCACCTCTCTCCGGCATTTTAGACAATGGTAAGTAAACCTTTTTCTTAACCAAAGCTTGCGCCTTATCAATATGGTCCAAATCATCAAAATAAAAAAGACCGGTACTGTTAGGATATAATTTATGACTTGCTACAAAAAAAGGGACCATTTTACCATTCATATCTGCAAATAGCACATCTAAATCTAAATCCTCGTAAGCATCAAAATCAAAATACAATTGCAATTCGCCTTTTAAGCCTTTTGTTTTGGTAAAATAGCCGATGTAAAACGCTTCTTCCTTAGTCATAGTTAAATTCCCGATAGGGGATTTGAGTGTAGGTTAAATAAAAATAGCGTCCCGAAAACCGGAACGCTATTATAAGTTAAAACAAATCTATGATTATGCTTCTTCTTTTGTTTCTTCAGTTGAAGCCTCAGCAGCAGGAGCTTCTTCAGCAACAGCAGGAGCTTCTTCAGCAACTGGAGCTTCTTCAGCTACAGCAACCGTTTCTTCAACAGCTGGAGTTTCTGCTACCACTTCTTCAGTTGCAGCTTCAGCAGCAGGAGCCTCTTCAGCAACTACTTCTTCTTCAACAACCTCTTCAGCTACAGGAGCATTTTTCAATGCAATTGCAGCAGCACGGTCAGCATTTTTCTTAGCTTCAGCAGCTAAAGCAGCTTTTCTAGCTTCACCTTTAGTTGCAGTTAAACTGTCTTTTTTACCTTCAATTTGACCACCTTTAGCATCTAACCATTGAGCAAATTTAGCGTCTGCTTGTTCAGTTGTTAAAGCCCCTTTTTTTACGCCACCTTCTAAGTGTTTTTTGTACATAACACCTTTGTAAGAAAGGATAGCACGAGCGGTATCCGTAGGTTGTGCACCTTTGTTAACCCAGTCTAAAGTTTTTTCGAAGTTAATTTCGATAGTTGCAGGATTGGTGTTTGGGTTATAAGAACCTAAACGCTCAATAAATTTACCATCTCTTGGAGAGCGAGCATCTGCTACTACCACGTGGAAAAAAGGTTTCCCTTTTTTACCGAATCTTTGCAATCTGATTTTAGTTGCCATTTTCTTTTATATTTATGTATTCAACATAGTTCCCGGAGCTTCGTGCTTGCGGGGATGCAAAAGTAAGTAAAATACTAATAACTAGCAAACTGCAATAATTTTATATTCAAATAACATTACTGTAACCGCAATTTTGGATATTTGAAGTATGAAGATAGCCATAGATATGGACGAGGTCCTAGCCGATCCCATTGTTAAATTTATAGAATTATATAACCGAGATTACGGAGTTCCATTAGACCTAAAAATAGAACCAGGAAATGAAATGTTTCAGCATGTGCCAGAACAGATCAATAACAAATGGTTTGATTATATAAATGAGAAGGGCTTTTTTAGAAATTTACCTTTGATAGAAGGTAGTGTTGATGCCGTAAAAAAGCTACAAGAAAAATATGAGGTTTATATAGTTTCTGCAGCTATGGAATTTCCAAACTCATTAGAAGACAAATACCATTGGCTTGCTGAGCATTTCCCTTTTATAGGCTGGAAAAACATTATATTCTGCGGTGAAAAAATTGTGAATACAGATATTATGATAGACGATAGGGCGAAGAACTTTATTGACTTTAAAGGCAGAACTTTACTTTTTACATCACCACATAACCTTTTGCTAACAGATTACGAACGCGTAGATAACTGGCGACAAGTTTTGGATAAATTGATGTAAGTAGAAAGTCAGGAGACCGAAAGGCCGGAAGATTTCCACGATTTGAAAGGCAAATACTCTGTTTCAATTAAAGTTAGCCGGGCTTTTTGCTACAATCTTTTACCCCTAAATCCCCTGAAGGGGACTTTGAGTAAAAGGATTTTCGCTTCAATCCCGCTTAACCACGGAAACCTGTGCTACTATTTAAGTTTACATCTGCTATAACTAAAAACCTACAAATTCGCCCAGCATAATCCCTCTAACTTCTTAAGTCTTGCCACCAATAATCGGTGTAATCTTCTTTAATCTGTGATCATCTCCCTAAAACCTAAACTCTCCAATTAAATGTCCCTTATTGCCATTTCGCTCCTCTAAAGGCAATACAATAATTTTACGTTCTTGTTTACCCGTAGCATATCTGGTATAAATTTCAGCTGTAACAGTGGTAGGACCACCTATCGAAACTTGTCTATCTCCATAATAATCTACTTCGATCTTATACTTTCCCTTAATTGCCTTTTTTAGCATAAACTGTTCTGGACCATAACCATCAGTAAAATCATTACTTATTCTGCCTCCAATAGCTGTGCTTTTATGGCTATAATAACATTTTTCGCCATTTGGGTCTGTTAACCACAAATCGATATCGGTATCGTTCTTATTCCAGTTCAATACCACCCTAATATCAACAGGTAAAGGTAGGATTAGCTTTTTATCAATACCTTTTGTATTTAATAGACTCCCATATTTTGTGATTAGGTTGTTTATTTCTGCAATTATAATCTCCTCAATGCCCTCATCTCTATCGGCTGTTTGATTGTTATAACTCTGAGTAAGCACCTTGTACAAATTATCTAAAGCTTGTTGATAAGCGCCATTATCAGCCAATGCCAAGGCATAATCACGATAACTCTGCGCATCCATTGGTCGCCATTGTAATACTTTTTCTGTTATGAATAGCGCCGACCTGTAGTTGCCTGTTTGTTTTAATTTATAAGCCATTACTTTAAACAGGTCTGCGTTCTCTAAATCTAAATCGGCAATGTTACTTAAGATTGTTAAAGCTCTTGTACTGTCTGCCTGTTGATAAAACCAATTGGCAACATCAAAGTAAAAGCTTGGTGTACTTAAATATTGTGGCCTAATGGTTAGGTATTTTTCATAAGCTTCTTTCGGTGTTCCGATTAAAACCTTCATATAATCTTTATCGCTTTTAAACTCTGGAACAATAATTACAGCTTGTTCAACAACTTTTGTGCCTGTATAGTTTACTTGTACTCCAGCAGCTCTTCCTTGTAATGTCGTTGCTGACTCTACGGAACCAACTAAACTTCTTTTCTGTTGACTGCCATATCCTACAATCATAACTTCTTGCAATGCTGCTTTATCTTTCTCAGTTTCAGCTCTTGCCCTGGCTTCTGTTTGCTGTCTGGTTGATTGTGATGCAGCTGGAGATGAATTAGTGGTTGGTTGCGGCATTCTAATCGCATCGTAAACTCTGTTATCTTCTGATACAGGCCTTGGATATTCTTCATTTTTTTGTTTAGTCTGATGATAAATAAAATCTGTATTCCACCATGTTTTTAAAACTTTGCTCATCGCTAAAGCATCATTTATTAAATCAGTTTTTCTTTCCAGCATATCTGCTCTACGCTGTTTAATTACTGCATCATATTCTGCTCTTAATTCTGCGGGCGGGATAATATCATATCTCAAATAATCATCAACATTTTCTAATACAATTAGACTTGTATTTCTGGTTACTATTCCGAACTGTTTGCTTAACTGACTAATTTCAACTTTGTTAATTTCATATTGAATATCCATTTCAGCAATTTTCTTTTGCGCCCAAATTCTGTTTACATCAATTGTGCTTAAAGCTTGCGCATTTGGATCTAAGCGAACTATTTGCTCGCTTACTACGTTATTACCATAGCCAAACTGTAAGGTAATGTTGGTCGCGTATTGACTTAAAATAACTGCAACTGATACATGCCCATTTACATTAACATGCATCGAAGGATAAGTTTGGCGCACTTCTCCGCTATTCTTGATGCCTAAATATTGAAGTTGCTCTTCATTTAATTGTCTAAAGGCCTCAGCAACACCTGTATTGTTTAGATTTACAAACTCACCTCCTGATTTTAAACTGATATACTTCAGCGTGCTATAATCTGCTTTGATAGCAGAATTAACAGTATGAATAGTTTTGTTTAAAAAAACTGAATTTTTACCAAAAGTAGAAAGGCCGTCAGTAAAGAAAATATATTCGTTGCCAATTAGCGCTCTTTGGTTTATAGCACTATAATTTGTTCCTCCGTCATATATTACGCTTTCTAGTTTTTCTTTTAGTAAGGTCCAATTTCCGTTAGTAATTGTATAAGATCCTGCATTTTTAAATGTATTGTTTAGTAAACCTAAGTTGATGGTAAGGTTTTGTTTTTGCCTAATAATCATTCCTAGTAATTCCAATTCTTTTTTAATATCTCGTAGCAAACCACTTAACGAGCAATCCCAAATTAAGCCTATTTGATTACTCCATGTACGAGATCTACTCTGGCTTTTTGGAAAAACATTAACCAAAAAGTAATATCCATTACTTGCCTTCTGCATTTGTACTTCTGGCATATCTGTACGTTTCGGCAAATTGATTGTAAGTCCATTTTTTGGTTGGTAGTTTATTTTTTTCATTTCTGCCAAATAAGTATTACCAACATTTTTTAAACTGAAGCTTCCATCTGGTTGCTCTGTTAATTCTGGTTTAATAACACTCTCAAAAACTGTTGTTTTAAGTGAAAAATCTGCAATAGTTTGGTTATAATTTAAAGGCAAGTGGTAGCGAATGATGTTATTTTTATCAAGCTTCAACTCTTCTTCATAGCCTACAATTATTGTTCTTTTACCTTTTGCAGGCATTGGATAAATGCGAGTTCTGAAATTATTTCCTTCTACTTTCTCTAGCAATCCGGGATCAACTCTTCTATGTTCAATACTTTCAAACACCTCGGTTGCTCTTGCCTTTTCCACAGGAACTGCTTCCCGCATTTTCCCATTGATATCTAATGCATACCTGCTAACCGTTACTCCTTCTGGCATTGGAAAGGTCAACTCTCCTTCTAAAACCCTATCGCTACTATTGTAAAAAGTCATCGTCATAACAGTCTTTGCGATATTGCCTGTTATCTGTACATCAATGCTTAGTTTCTGTAGCGCAACGTTTTCTTGCTGCGCAGCAGAAGTTTTTATTTTAAGTACTGGCATTTGAGCACTTACAGTAATTGAAAAGAATAAAAGTATAGCTATAGAAAGTTTAAGTGGTTTCATAGTTTGTCCGTTTTACTATTGATGCTAAACTAGACGATATTTCATAAATGGATTAGTACAATTCGTAAAATACCTAGATTTAGGTAGTTAAATAACCTGTAACAATTTTCATATTATTTTATCGAAATATAAAAACCTAAAACCATGTTAATTACAACTACAAACACAATAGAAGGCAAGAGAATTGTTAAATACATAGGTCTTGTTAGCGGCGAAACCATTATTGGAGCCAATATATTTAAAGATTTATTTGCAGGTATCCGCGATATCGTAGGCGGACGTTCTGGTTCTTATGAGCAAGTATTACGCGAAGGTAAAAATACTGCTGTAAGTGAAATGCAGCAATACGCTGCCGCGATGGGCGCCAATGCAATTATTGGGGTAGATTTAGATTATGAAACAGTAGGAAGTGGTGGAAGTATGTTGATGGTAACCGCCTGTGGAACTGCTGTTGTTTTAGAAGACTAGCTATAAAAAAGGCCTCCAGATTAGGAGGCCTTTTTTACATTGAAAGTATCTCTACCAACCTTAGCCAAGCTGGCGTAATTTTTTCTGCATCAATATGTTTAATGGTTTGAGAAAATGGGGTAAAAACGATTTCCTTGTTGATTTGACCCACCATAACATCTGTTTTTCCTTCTAATAAACCTTCTACCGCAGCAACACCAAGGCGACTAGCTAATACCCTATCCATGCAACTTGGCTTTCCACCTCGCTGAATGTGTCCTAGAACAGAAATACGAATATCGTATTTAGGGAATTTCTCTTTTAAAGCTTCGCCAACAACATAAGCGCCACCAGCTTCGTCTCCTTCTGCAACGATGATGATTTTAGATGCTTTGTCTTTACGGCCTGTTTCTAAACGATGAATCAATTCTGGAACCCCAACTTTTGCTTCTGGAATTAAAATGGCTTCTGCACCTACACCAATTCCACTTCTTAACGCAATTAGTCCAGAATCTCGTCCCATAACTTCAACAATAAAAAGTCTGTCATGAGATTCTGCGGTATCTCTAATTTTATCTACTGCATTTACAACAGTATTGATTGCGGTATCATAACCAATTGCAAAATCAGTCCCTACCAAATCATTATCAATTGTACCCGGCAACCCAATTACCGGGAAGTTGAATTCTCTTGAAAAAACATCCGCTCCGGTAAAAGTTCCATCTCCTCCAATTACAACTAAGGCATCTATTTCACTTTCCAGCAAATTTTTATGTGCTAATTCTCTACCTTCTTTTGTTCTAAAAGTATCACACCTAGCGGTCTTTAATATGGTACCACCACGTTGGATAATGTTGGCAACAGATTTACCATCCATCGGAATAAAATCAGCTTGAATTAATCCTTCATAGCCCCTTAAAACCCCCGTAACCTTTAAGTTGTGATATAAACTTGCTCTAACTACAGCTCTAATTGCAGCATTCATGCCTGGTGAATCTCCACCAGAGGTTAAAATGCCTATGTTCTTTATTGTACTCATTTATTTATTTCTTTTTGCAAACTCCGCTAATCCCTTATCTAAGTAAGCGAGATAATTTTCTATGTTATATTCTACTCCAATTGGAGGTGAAACTAATTCTACTCCCTCAGTATCTAATAACACGTAATATGGTTGAGATACCGTATTGAATTTTTCAGCCTGTAATTGTTGAAACTTTTTCCCAACCGTATTAACCGTTGTTTTTAAAAGTTTCGATTCAAATTGCTCTTCAGCTGGTAAATCTGTTTTATCATCAGTATATAGAGATACTACGATATAATCTTCTTTTAACTTTTTAAGTACCCTAGGATCAGACCAAACTTTAGCTTCCATTTCACGGCAATTCACACAACCATGACCTGTAAAATCTAAAAACAAAGGTTTTTTAACCGTTTTTGAATACGCTAATGCCTCCTCATAATCAAAAAAACCATCTATATTAAGTGGAATATGCAAGAAATCACTATATTTTCTTTTAGATTTAGTTGAATCATTAGTTTTTACTTCTGTACCATTTCCCTGACCAATAACAAAATCTTGTGTAGATAGTGGTGGCACCAATGAGCTTACGGCTTTTAGCGGAGCACCCCATAAACCCGGGATTAGATAAACCGCAAAGACAAAACATCCAGTTGCAATAAATAACCTTGTTACCGAAACATAAGGCAGATCACTATCATGAGAAAATTTTATTTTACCCAATATGTAAACCCCCAAAAGAATTGATAGCACAATCCAAATGGCTAAGAAAATCTCTCTATCTAAAATCCCCCAATGATAAGCCAAATCTGCTGTAGACAAGAATTTTAGCGCTAATCCCAATTCTAAAAACCCCAAAAAAACTTTTATTGAATTTAACCATCCACCAGACTTAGGCAAACCCGTCATTAGACTTGGAAAAATGGCAAACATGGTAAATATAATAGCTAGGGAAAGGGAAAAGCCAAACATCACAACAGTAGGTGTAAGCAAATCTGTATTTATTGCCACCAAAGATGTACCAATAAGAGGCCCAGTACAAGAGAAGGAAACTACCGCAAGTGTTGCAGCCATAAAAAAGATCCCACTTAACCCCTTAGAATCTGACTTTGCATCTAATTTATTTACAAAAGAACTTGGCAAAGTAATTTCAAAAGCGCCTAAGAAAGATATTCCGAATATTATAAGGATTAAAAATATTAAGATGTTAAAAAATCCATTTGTTGAAATTTGATTTAATGCTGTTGCTCCCCAAATTATGGTGATTAGAACACCTAGACCAACATAAATTACAATTATAGATAACCCATATATGATTGCACTTCGAATCCCTTTTCCTTTTGTTTCTGCCCTTTTGGTAAAAAAACCAACTGTTAGTGGCACCATTGGGAATATACAAGGAAGAAAAAAGGCAGCAATACCTGCTAATAATCCTAAGCCAAAAGTAACCCAAAGTGAAACTGGCTTTTCAGTTTTTTTTGCAGCAGTTGTAATTTCTTTTTTAACAGTATCCGTTGGTGTTGGTTTTACAGCGCTATTCGCCACACTATCTTCTGCAGAGCCAACCGTGGTAAAATCTAAATCATCTGGAGCAGTACTTGCAGCAGTATCTGTCTGAAGTTTTAATGCAAGGCTTTGATTAGGGTTTATCAGTAAAAAAATGCCGACAAAAAATAATAGGAAGCTTATCTTTTTCATTAGTGTTTTTTAAAAGCCGTGAAATTAGTCATTATTTTTAATTTAAGACATGGAGGTTGTTATCTATAAGGCTTATTTTACTTTTAGTGTATATTACTTAACGAGAATGCTAAGCATAATCTCGTCTGATGGTAAGCACTGCTTGTCGTTGCAAACCATAAACTCTACTTTGGTCTTAACAATTGTTGATGCCTTGTTAAGCTTAATCCTCTGTTTAAAAACTACTTCTTTTTCAAAATATGCTAGATCTAGTTTAACCGTTTTATCATATTTTTTGATCGGCTGTGGTTCTTCCGTTTTTCCAACTAAAATAAAATCTTTTGATGGAGAAAAAGTAAACCTCATCCTCATTGCATCAGACTTAATGTTTTGAGCGTAAACGTGCCAATTTCTATCCAGTTTTGCTTTTAAATATAAAATAGCCTCTGTTTTATTTACACGAGTAGCCTGGTAAGACCATGTTATGGGTTTTTCTAATTGTGCAAAAGCAATGTAATTAAAAAACATAAATACAAAAACGAGTGCTGTTTTTTTCATGAGAGGTTTATGTTTTAGTAAATAAAAAGCCTTCCAGCTTATGCTAAAAGGCTTTCAGTATTAATTTAGTCTTTTACTTAACAGGTATACTAAAGGTAACATCGCTTGGCGGTAAGCATTGCTTATCATCACAAAGCTGAAAATTAACCACAGCTTTTACAACTGTTGTCGCTTTGTTCAATTTTACTTTCTGCGTAAACACTACTTCATCTTGAAAATATCCAACATCCATTTTAAATACTTTTTCATATTTAATAATTGGTTTTGGCTCTACTGTAGAACCTACAGCTGTATAATCTTTTGATTTTGTAAAAGTGAATGTGGTTTTACTTGGCCCCCCTGGTTTTATATTTTGAGAGTACAAATGCCAGTTATCTTCAATAGTAGCTTTTATATAAATTGTAGCTTCCGTTTTACTTGTTTTTTTTGCCACGTAAGACCAAGTTACTGGGCTTTCTAACTGTGCAAAAGCACCAACTGCACTAAAAAAAACTAAAGTTAAAATTAAGGTTATTTTTTTCATGGATTTATGTGTTTAAAAATTCTATCTCTTTAAAATTAAATTGGGTTATTTCCCCGTTTCGTTCTACATTAAGTAGCCCAAAATCTGTTATTCCCTTTATAGTACCTTCAAAAACCTCGCCATTTTGTCGGTATAATGATGGTTTGTTAATTTTATACAACCTATCAACGTAAGCAGCTCTTAAAAATGTATATCGCTCTGCTTTGAGTTGTAAATATAAACTTTCTATCTGACTGCAAATTTCTGCCAAAAGCAATTCTAAATTAACATCTTGTTGTAAAATTTGATGTAACGATGTTGCTTTACTACTCAATTCTTCTGTAAAAAATTGCTGATTAACATTTAATCCTATGCCAACAATGGCTGTTTTTATGGTATTTCCAACTATCGCATTTTCAATTAATACACCTCCGAGTTTCTTATCTCTAAAGTAAATATCATTTGGCCATTTGATGTGTACATCCGTTGGTAAAAAGACAGTTAGCGCGTTGTTTATAGAAATACTAACAGCCATATTTAACATAAACTGCTTATTTAAAGGCAGGAATGACGGCTTAAGTAAAATACTGATGGTTAAATTTTTGCCAGGTTCGGCGTGCCAAGTGTTTTCTTGTTGTCCTCTCCCGGCAAATTGATCGTCTGCCATAATTACAGTTCCTTCTGGTAATGGCTCGGATTTTGACACCAAAGTCTTCAAGAAGTTATTAGTAGAATCGACAGCTAATAATTTGATAAGATTTTGACCAACAAATAATGTTGAAAAAGTGTTATTTTGCAAGTGTTGATTTTATATTTGTTGATTATCAAAATTAAAAATTTTTAATGGTAAAAAAGAAAACAGTAAACCTTTCTACATACCTCTCAGAAATAGCCATCCATGGCATACAAGAAAAAAAAGGACATGACATTGTTCGTTTAGATTTGAGAGAGCTAAACAGCTCTGTTTCTGATTATTTTATTGTATGCAATGCCGATTCTTCTACTCAAGTTAAAGCAATTGCCGATAGCGTTGAGGATGAGATTTATAAACAAACCAAAACAAACCCTTGGCATAAAGAGGGTCAAGAAAATGCAGAGTGGATTATTTTAGACTACTTTGATATTGTAGTTCACATTTTCAAAACCGAAAAACGTGAGTTTTTTGGAATAGAAGATTTATGGGGTGACGCAGAGACCACTACCTACAAAAGTGCCTAACCCAATTATTTAAACACACATTTAAACTAACATGGAAGATAACAAGAATACAAAACCAAAACTAATAAAACGCATTCCTAACATACCAAAGAAGCCTCAAAAAGGATCAAAATTTAATATTTTTTGGGTTTATGCCGCCATTATTATTGGACTTTTAGTTGTACAATATTTATTTAGTGCCGAAAATAGTCAAGAAGTAAGCTATTCTGCTTTTGAAAAAGATATGTTGCTTGCGGGTGATGTAGAAAAGATTCAGAGTTATAAAAGTGATGAAATAGCTAGAGCTGATGTTTATATTAAAAAAGATAGACGGGGATTAGCAAAATACAAAAAATACCTTCCTAAAAACTCACTTAATACATCTACAAAAGGTCCACTAGTATTTTTTAACGGAAACTCATTAGACGATATTAGCAAGAAACTTGAGAAATCACAAACGCAGGCTAAAATCCCAGTAGAACAACAAATTTCTGCAGTTCCTGTATCAAAGTCTAATGCATGGTCTGCAATTTTAATTAATTTCATTTTACCGCTTGTGCTTATCGTAGGTCTTTGGATTTTTATGATGCGCCGTATGGGCGGTGGTGGAGGTGGTGGCGGTGGCCAGATCTTCAATATTGGTAAATCTAAAGCTACTTTATTTGATAAAGAGAGCCAAGTAAGCATTACATTTAATGACGTTGCAGGCTTAGAAGAGGCTAAACAAGAGGTTATGGAAATTGTAGATTTCCTTAAAAACCCAAAAAAATATACAAACTTAGGAGGTAAAATTCCTAAAGGAGCATTACTTGTTGGTTCTCCTGGTACAGGTAAAACATTACTGGCAAAAGCTGTTGCTGGAGAAGCTCAAGTCCCTTTCTTCTCTTTATCTGGTTCTGACTTTGTAGAGATGTTTGTTGGGGTTGGTGCTTCTAGAGTACGTGACTTGTTTAAACAAGCAAAGGATAAGGCGCCTTGTATCATATTTATTGATGAGGTTGATGCTATTGGCCGTGCTCGTGGAAAAAACAGCATGATGGGTGGTAACGATGAGCGTGAAAACACATTGAACCAGTTATTAGTTGAAATGGATGGTTTCGGAACAGACTCCGGCATCATTATTTTAGCAGCTACCAACAGGCCCGATGTTTTAGACTCTGCATTAATGCGCCCAGGAAGATTCGATAGACAAATTTCTATTGATAAACCAGATTTAATTGGCCGTGAACAGATTTTCAAAGTTCACTTGAAACCAATTAAAACAGCTGAAGTTGTTGATGCTAAAAAATTATCAGCACAAACTCCAGGTTTTGCAGGTGCAGAAATTGCCAATGTTTGTAATGAAGCAGCATTAATTGCCGCTCGTCGCAACAAAGAATATGTAGATATGCAAGACTTCCAAGATGCGATTGATCGTGTAATTGGTGGTTTAGAAAAGAAAAATAAAATCATCTCTCCAGAAGAGAAAAAGATCGTTGCTTATCATGAAGCTGGTCATGCGATAGCTGGATGGTTCTTAGAACATGCCGATCCATTAGTTAAAGTTTCAATCGTGCCTCGTGGCGTTGCCGCATTAGGTTATGCGCAGTATTTACCTAAAGAACAGTTCTTATATACTACGGAACAGTTAACCGATGGTATGTGTATGACAATGGGTGGTCGTGTTGCTGAAGATTTAGTTTTTGGTAAAATTTCTACTGGAGCTCAGAACGATTTGGAACGCATTACTAAACTATCATACGCTATGGTTACCATTTATGGTATGAATAAAACCATTGGCAATGTTTCTTTCCATGATCCTCAAAATGAATACAACTTTAACAAACCATATTCTGAGAAAACATCAGAAATGATTGATAACGAGGTTAGAATATTGATCTCTGAAGTTTACGAAAGAACAAAAGAATTGTTAACCGTTAATCGTGAAGGTTTAGAAAAATTAGCGCAGAAACTGATAGAAAAAGAAATCCTTTTCCAAGCAGATTTAGAAGAAATCTTAGGTAAACGTCCATTTGATAACAGAACTACTTATGATGAGTTTGTAAATGGAACTGGTGATCAAACACCAGCTGCACAAGGTTTAATTCACGACGGTGTTGGACCAACTACAGATCCAAGTGCTCCTGCCGCAAATGCGAAAGAAGAAGCAAATTAATTTTTAAATTAAATATCTAGACAGCAACCTTGGTTAACAAGGTTGCTGTTTTGTTTATATGAGACAGGTTGAGTATTTTTGACCATCATCCACTATGAAAGAAAATATTTCTTCGAAAGAACTTATGCTTAAAAAGATTAGAAAGGCATTGCTCGAAAAACGAGACAATCCCTATCCTAATTTAGAAGAAAGTCAGCTGTATAAATCCAATACAGAAGAATTAGAAATTTTATTTGCTGAACAATTAACGGCAGTTTCTGGTAACTTTATTTTTTGTGAAAACGGCGTAGATTTTATAGAAAATATTCTAGAGTTGGCTGATAAGTTTAAATGGAGAAAGATTTACTGCTGGGAGCCAGAACTACAAGCCTTATTAGCTCATTACGAATTTCCTTTTTACCAAACTGATAAAGATTTTGAGCAAGCAGAGGTTGGGATTACCTTATGCGAATCACTAATTGCTAGAAATGGTTCTGTTATGGTTAGTAATCAGCATGCCGCCGGACGTAGGTTAAGCATATATCCCCATCATCATATTGTAATAGCAAGAACGGGTCAATTGGTTTTAGATTTGAAAGATGCTTTTCAAATGCTGAAAAATAAATACGGGAACCAGATTCCCTCAATGGTTAGTACAATCACAGGACCAAGCAGAACTGCAGATATTGAAAAGACCTTGGTACTTGGTGCACATGGACCAAAAGAATTATTTGTATTTTTAATTGACGATTTTAGTTAACTACCATTCATAATAAGCTTGAAGGTTAACCCATGAATGCCAGCGTTCAAATTCGCTAACCGTTTTAAATTCAGGCGATCTTCCTACGGCCATTGCCGAAAGTCTTAAGGCTTTCTTTGTTGAAAATGGTATTTTCCCACCTACCCCAATGTTCCAGTCGAGTGTGCCTTTTCTTAGCTCACTAAAACTCATCTCATATTTATTTGCTTTAAATTGCCCCATTAAGAGTGCATTATATATCCAAGCATTAGCTTTAACGCCACCCATTAAATAAAGTTCACTTAAGTTTTTTTGAGTAGCCAATCTTTTTGTTGCATTGCCCAAAGGCAAAGTATTTACCATCCAGTTTCTTGTATCTAAAAGGCCAATGCGTGTATTAAGCCCTATACCTGTACTGGTATAATAACCTGCTCTAAGCTCTGCATTTGAACTTAACTGAAAATACCCTCGGCCATCCGCTTTCCCTAGCAGCAACCAATCCTTTTTGCCTGCCAGTAAGACTGTTGGCTCTCCTCCAATAGAAATCTGATCTTCCCATCCATAGGGTATGGGTGAACCTTTACGGCCTTCATGGATGGTAGTTTGAACCCAATTAGAAACATTTAAGCCTATTGCACCAACATTTAATGAAAGTGTAAATAGTCCATCGCCTGTGGCATTGGCTAAACCAACGCTTGTACCGATAAAATTTAAGCTGGCAAATGGCCTATCATTATTACGCTTATAAAGACTACCTGGATCTGTTAAATTGCCTAAGTAATCTGGTGTAAAAGTAGTATTAGCCAAGAAAATACCAGCATCAACAAGTTCATGATTCTTATATGATTTGCCCAAGAAAATCTTGGATAAAAATCTGTGCGGTGCATAAACCCATCCTTTTTCAGCCATTTTTGAATATTGAAAAGCAGGTAAAGCGGCGCCCATGGTATAGTTTAGATCCCTATTTAAGGATGGTTTAACAAACTTCATGAAATAGTCTTGGTCTACAACCAGTCCTACGCGATGAATATCGCTTGTTGATACTTGTGCCTTGTTATTAAGTGCAAGTACCATTACTAGGATAAGTAATTTAATTGCCTTGTTCATTTGGTAAAAATTTAGGGATGAAATTAAGGTTTCTATTTTACTTCTGAAGACTTAAAGTTTTTAACGATATCGAAGGTATAGCAAATCTTGAATCCAAAAGTAGTCATCATTTTTGTACGAAAGACATCATTATCATTAGGATCGAAAGACAATTGTGTTAATCCATTTACATTATATTGTCGATCATTAGTTTGGTATTGTGCGATAAACCACTCCTTTGGTTGCCTCACACCAAAAAACTCAGAAGTAGCCATTACTAAGACATTCCCAGCAAACTTATAGCCCAAACCTACGCCAAAATCAGCCATGCTAAAAAAAGACCGATTCTCAGAAGCCTTTGACAAAGTAACAGGATTAATAAAGGTAGACAATGAAATCCCATGGGTAACGATTTCAGATTCTCCGTCCTTATTGGAAAATTTCTTAATCTAGGGGGTATAAACAACTCCAAAGGTTACATTTGTTTTAACCTTTTGGGCCTTTTCGATAATCACATTATTATTATTTAAGTTTACCGATGGGTTTTGATGAAGGGTGTTTGCCACATAACTTGCCCCAATGCCCAAAACAAAAGAGATCCGATTGTTCTTTGGTTCAGTCGATCCAAGTTGATTTATTTTTTGGTCCAATTCGCTTTTTTGTTTATTAAGATCTCTCAGTAGTGTGAGCTTGTTTTTTTGATCAATTACCAAAAGTGAGTCTAGCTTGGCCTGCTGTTTTTGTTTCTCGGCTTCTGCGTGCTTGATCGCTTCTTTTATTTCGCTGGGGCTTTGAGCATAACAAATTGTTGTTATGCTCAAACAAATAAGAGAAATTAGATTTTTCATGTTTACTTTTTTTACGTTTGGAAACTATTAATGATTAACATTTAATACCGTATTTGAAATTAAATTAAAGCTAAGTGATTGATTTTTATAGGTATATACCGAATACTCGGTATATTTAATGCTTGATTTATATAGTACTTTTATGAAGTCAATTCAGCAGAATGCGATTAAATACTCTAATGAATGAAAAGTAACTTTTTTATAATTGCGGTTTCTTTTTTCATGCTACCATCTAGCAGCAGCTTTGGTCAAAGCAATAATCCGGTTCTAATTGATACCGCTAGAAAATATAGTATTAGTAAACACGGTTACTTCTATGAAGACAGAAATCTAACAGCAACGATAGATTCGCTTATCAGGTATAAAAATGATCAAAGGTTAACTAAACTTAGCCCAGACAAAGTATTTAGTAAAGGTTATACACAATCATATTACTGGATTGTATTTGATTTAAAAAACACCTTAAATCAGGCTGTCCATTTAATGTTTAAAGAACAAAGTTCAAGCGTCAACAGGCTGGAACTTTTTAAGGTAGATAGTACCGGAAAAATTACATCGATGGGGCTTACGGGCGATCACTTTAAGTATAAACACCGACCCTATCCAAACCGGAGTTTTATTTATCCCATTGTATTATCTGCAAATGAAAAAGCTTCCTTTTTTTTGTGGGCGGACAAGCGTGGACAAAATATGTACATGCCCATTTCGCTCGGAAAAGATGTAGATATTATTCAGGCTGAGATTCCAAAGCACACCTTATTTGGTTTTTACACAGGTATATTTGTTTTCGCAATTATTTTCAATATACTGTTGTTTACTTCTCTGAGAGATAAGATACATCTTTATTATGCAGCATACATTTTTTGTACGCTTATTTTTATTCTAGAAGAAGAAGGATTGGCGTTTCAATGGTTTTATCCCAATTTACCCCACCTACAAGATTATATGAGGCTAATCATGGCTTCTTTAAGCTGTGGGTTATTAGTTCAGGTTATGCAGCTTTTTGTTGATCAGAATAAATCAAATAGCAGAATGTATGATTTTACACAATACTACAAGCGATTTTGTTGGGTTATGGCCCTCATTCCAGCCTTAATGTTGATTAAGTCAGATATTACTTTAGAGAAGATTGTATTTTATATTAATAATTTTCTTGCTTTACTTACTGTAATTGTGCTTATTATCTGTGTGGTTGAAAGAATAAAAGGAGGGTATAAATTAGGTTGGTACTATTTCATTGCGACGGTAATGCTTCTATTGGGTGTTTTCAACTATGTTTTTAATACCCTAGGCCTCACTAATTTCAATCTATTAAAGCCAAATGGGCTGGTAGTAGGTTTAACTGCAGAAATTGTCTTTCTTTCGTTTGCCTTAACTCAAAGATATAATTTTCTCAAAAAAGAAAAGGAGATATTGTTAGAAGAAAAAGGCCGTCATCAGATCGATTTAGCAGACGGCATTTTTAATGCACAAGAAGATGAAAGAACGCGTTTAGCTAGGGATTTACATGATGATTTGGGCGGAACACTTTCTTTAATTAAGTTAAATGTAACTGCATTTCAATTCAAGGCCCATCAGTTAACTACAAAGGAAACGGAGTTTCTCGATCAAACCATTAATATGATCGAAAAAGCTTGTACAGACTTAAGGGAGATTTCTCATAACTTAATGCCAAAAAATTTCGAGACTTATGGTCTAATAGAAACGCTTAAAGAGCATTTTAGAGTTTTAAATACTTCCGGAAAGATAAGTTTTGATTTTGTACATCAGTTAGATCATGAAATTGAAACACCTGTAGAAATTACAATTTATCGTATCATAAATGAACTGGTAAATAATATCATCAATCATTCTTGCGCTTCAAAAGCAACTATTCAGCTGTTATATTTTAGTAATACCATAACAATTATGGCAGAAGACAATGGCATTGGCTTTAATCCTGAAAAAAATAGCAAAGGGCTAGGCATTCAAAATATTACCTCCAGAGTTAATTACCTCGATGGAAAAATTCTTGTAGACAGTAATCGTACAGGCACAACAACAACAATAGAAATTCCTTTAAAATGAATGACGCTACAATAAATCCCATAACCTTAATGATCGCTGATGATCATCAACTTTTCGCTGACGGATTGCATTCGATTCTCTCAGAACAAGGAGATTTCAAAGTGATTGGCAAGGCTGCCAATGGAAAGGAGATTCTTCATTTGTTAAACCATTCTCTATCGGATATATTAATTATCGATTTGAATATGCCTGTTTTAGATGGGGAAATTGCCTCTGAGAAGATTAGTCGATTATTCCCAAGTGTTAAAATAATTGTGTTGTCTATGTATTATACCACTAATTTAGCCATTAGGTTAAAAGAAATGGGCGTAAAGGCATTTATTAAGAAAGACACTGACGCTCAGTCGCTTTTCAAGATAATTAAGGATGTTGCACAAGGAAATACCTATTTTCAAAAATTAAAACCAGAAATTCAAGAAGTAAATTCTTTTGATGATGATGATAATTTTCAAAAAAAGCATAACTTGACCTACCGAGAATTGGAAATTTTGCAGTTAATTAGTGAGACTTATTCCTCTAGCCAAATAGCAGATAAATTATGTATTAGTATTTATACCGTTGATACGCATCGTAAAAATATGATACAGAAACTAAATGTGAACGGAAAGACTGGTTTAATCAAGTTTGCTATTGAAAATAAACGCTAATTAAAATAGCTTCATTTCTCTTTTTAAATAAAATTTAATATTTTTATACTAAATACCAAATTAGTATACGGTACGAAATGAACAACATGAACAAAATTTACTCAGTTATTACTGGCACAGGAAGTTATATACCTGAAAACATTATATCCGGCGACCACTTTATGGAAGCTTCGTTTTTCGATAACGGCGTAAAGCTGGACAAGGAAAATATCGAGATCATTAATAAGTTTAGTGAAATTACAGAGATTGTAGAACGAAGATATGCATGTTCTGATCTGGTAAATAGCAATATTGCTACTCTTGCGGCTAAAAAGGCCATTGAAGCGGCTAATATTGACAAAGAAACACTTGATCATATTATTTTCTGTCATAATTTTGGTGACGTAAAAACAGGTTCAAATCGAATGGATATGTTGCCTGCTTTAGCTGCAAAAGTTAAAGCGGCTTTGGCTATTGAAAATCCAGACTGCGTAGCTTATGATATTATTTTTGGCTGCCCAGGATGGGTTCAGGGTGTAATCCAAGCAGATTATTTAATTCGTAGTGGAGACGCTAAAAAAGTAATGGTAATTGGTTCAGAAACACTTTCTCGAATTATTGATCCTCATGATAGAGATAGTATGATCTTTTCTGATGGAGCAGGCGCTACAATTTTTGAAGCAAAAGAATCTGAAGAGCCAACTGGAATTATTGCCCATAAAAGCCAAACATTTGCAAGCCATGCTGCATTATTAACTATGGGAAGCAGCAATAATCCTGCTGAAAAAAACGGCAATACTTACCTCAAAATGAATGGCCGTAAGTTATATGAATTTGCTGTAATTAACGTACCACAAGTTGTTAAGAGGGCCATAGATAAATCTGGCATTTCCATAGATAAAATCAAAACTGTATTTATTCACCAAGCAAATGGTAAAATGGATAATGCAATTATGAAGCGTTTATTTAAGCTTTATGACTTAGATTCGGTTCCAGAAAACTTAGTGCCCATGACCATTTCATGGTTAGGGAATAGTTCTGTAGCCACTATTCCAACTTTGATTGACTTGGTGTTGAACGGTGAAGTTGAAGGTTATAAAATTGAAAAAGGACAGTATGCTGTTTTTGCTTCGGTTGGCGCCGGAATGCACATTAATGCAATAGTTTATAAGTTTTAAACCTTTTAGATAAGTTTGTCATTCCGACTTTGGAGGAATAAATCTAGAGATTCTTCGCAAGCTCAGGATGACATTCGTAATTATCCACCAATCCTTCTTAACCCCTGTTTAGCCTCGTTTTCGATGCTATTCTCTTGCTCGTGATCTCTCATGCCTATGGCAAGGTTAAAGCTTGATTTAGCTTTGGCTGGATTTTTCTTCTTCTCATAAATCTTACCCATTTGAACCGCAGCCTTTGCAGCATAATAATATTTGAAAGTCTTCCCATTATTAATGGCATTCTGATAATTGGAAAGGGCGGTGTCATCTTTGCCTAAATCGTCGTTTACCCTCCCTAAGCGATAAAAGTATTCTGCTTTATCTTTCAGAGAACTAAAATCTTCAACCTTGCTGTCATTTAAATGGTCTAATGCTTTTGTTAAATATCCTCCATCAAACAGGAGTCTTGCTTTTAACAAATCTTTATTAGGCATTGGAGAGTTTGCCTCATTAAGGGCCTGCTTATCTCTTCCATGGTAAGTATATCCATTATTTTTTGCTTTAACCATAAAGGCCGAATAGCTAGAATCATCCCCTTTAAATAGGGCGATCCAGCCCAAATGCAAGTAAGTATCTTTAACATAATTAACACCTTTGTTTGTTTGCAAGTACCTATCAAAATAGGTTGATGCTGTTAAATCTAATTTGTTCAACTTAGCAATTCCCATTAAATAATCTAGGTATGGAAAAGCCTGATAAGCTGATCCACTTGGCTTATTTGCTAGGATACTGATTGCTTCATCTGTATGACCGTTTCTAGAACATACATACGCCTGTAGATAACATTTAAGTAAGCTACTATCCGCTATGCGAGCTGTATATTTCATGGTTTTTGCATATGCTGAAGGGCTGTGGGCTACATCAGATAATACATAGGCATAATTAAAAACTGTTTCTTCATAAAAAGGTTCGTATGTAGACTTGGGCAAGTTTTCGGCTAATTTATCTAGCATATTTAAGCCAGTTTGTAAGTTTCCTTTCAATCCAAATGTCGAAAGCGAAGATTTTAAAAATCCATCTGGTAAAGCGCCTATAACCGCATTAATTAATCCCAATCCCATACTGTTCAAATGAAAACCAGGAAATTTTTTAGCGTTTTCTTGCAGCAACGTGTTTGCTTTATTAATTTCTCTTGCAGCACTAAAATAAGAGCCATAGCGCCCTCTAATTAAAGCCCATTGCAAATTGATCTGCGCTTGAGCATAAAGACGGTATGGTGAGTTTTTATCATCTTCATTGATTTGATCTAATCTGTCATCCTTATTTGACTCTAAACGCTCAAATTCTGATTTACTTTCTGTAGTTAACAAATAATAATAATCTACATAATTTTCTAAAAATGGAACGATAGAATTATTTGGATGCGCTTTTTTTTCAGCAGCAATTAGTTGACGTGCAGTATTTAGTTTTAACTCGAAAATGCTTTGATATGCTTTTAAGCAGTTTGCATTAAAATCGAAATTAGCTTTAGCTATAGAAGATGAAAGTAAAAGAGCAAAGAGCGCAAAACAGAAAATTCTATTGATAGCGGATAATTTAATCTGAGGCATGTATATATACGTCGGTTTGAAAATGGAAGTTAGCAATTTTATATAACGTTAAAAAACCATTGATGTTTTGCCCTTAAAACAAAAAAGGCCAGATTTTCATCCGGCCTAGTATTATATTTGGTTTTGGTTCTATGCTTCAGCTAACTCTTGAGTTAACGCTTCATCAACTAAAATTCTTCCGCAATGCTCGCAAACTATTACTTTTTTACGTTGACGGATATCTAATTGACGTTGTGGTGGAATTTGGTTGAAACAACCTGAGCACGAATCTCTATCAATCGTTACAACAGCTAATCCATTTACTGCGTTACCTCTTAATCTGTGGTAAGCCGTTAATAAACGCTCTTCAATTTGAGTTTCTGCTTTATCTGCTTTTTTAACCAGGCCTTGTTCTTCTTTTTCAGTTTCTGAAGTAATTGTTGCCAACTCCCCTTTTTTAACTTCTAAATCACCTTTTCTAGCTTCGATGTTAGCTAATGCTTGATCGTAGATTTCTGTTTTAGAAGCAATTTCGAAACCATGTTCTTTAATTTTTTTCTCAGAAACCTGAATATCTAAATTTTGAATCTCAACTTCTTTAGTTAAAGCATCGTATTCGCGGTTATTTTTTACGTCTTCTAATTGTTTTTCGTATTTTTTGATTAAAGCTTGCGCTTCTTTAATCATGTTT
The DNA here is from genome assembly GCF_005116505.1 of Pedobacter polaris. GTDB lineage: Bacteria > Bacteroidota > Bacteroidia > Sphingobacteriales > Sphingobacteriaceae > Pedobacter > Pedobacter polaris. Next base: position 751,352 of record NZ_SWBR01000001.1, on the reverse strand, counting down.
TTACGGTTAACTATAGCGTCTTCAGTATCGTCTAATTCAGCTTTGATTTTTTGTATACGTGTTTCTAATCCAGCTACTTCATCCTCTAAATCAGCTACTTCCATTGGTAATTCACCTCTAACTTGGCGAATTTTATCAATCTTAGTGTGTATGTTTTGTAATTCGTATAAAGCTTTTAGCTTTTGCTCTACTGTTTGTTCCATTAAATGAAATAATTTATGGGGTTTGTATTATGCTCCGTTAAACGGATTGCAAAGTTAGGAAATTTTTCTTGAATATTATCTATCAACAAATTAGATGTAAATTGTTCACTTTCATAATGTCCAATATCTGCTATAATCAGCTTATTTTCTGCATCAAAAAATTCGTGGTATTTAAAGTCCGCCGTGATAAAGGCATCAGCACCAGCAGCAATAGCATCTTTCAACAAGAAACTACCAGAACCGCCACAAACTGCAACTTTTTTAATCCTTTTAGGTAAAAGAGCGGTGTGTCTAATTACCTTAGCCTGCATTTTCTCCTTAACTAAATTTAAAAAATCTACATTTTCCATTTCTTGTGGCAGCCATCCTATCATACCTGCACCAACATTTTCTAGCTTGTTGGTTAAAGCATAAATATCATAAGCCACCTCTTCATAAGGATGATTTTCTAACAAAGCCAACAGCACCTTGCGCTCATCTTGAACCTTAAATATAGTTTCAATTCTAGTTTCGGCTTCATGGTGTTGAATTCCTACTTCGCCAACAAAAGGGTTTGTGCCATCACCACCCTTAAATGTTCCCATACCCTCTGTGTTAAAACTACATTCACTATAATCACTAATATCTCCTGCACCAGCTGCAAATAAAGCATTTCTTACTTCTTCTGCATTTGTGGTAGGACAAAAAGTAACCAGTTTTTTTAACAAATTACTTTTAGGAGATAGAATTTTAGCATTTTGTATGCCTAATCTTTTACATATTTCTCCGCTTACACCATGAGCAACATGATCTAAATTAGTGTGGATGGCATATAATGCGATGTTATTTTTTATCGCTTTTAGCACAACTCGCTCTACATAAGTTTTGCCATTGAACTTTTTTAATCCTTTAAAAACAATAGGATGGTGCGTGATAATTAAATTGCAGTTTTTAGCTATGGCCTCATCTACAATTTGTTCTGTACAGTCTAATGCAACTAAGGCCGCGTTAACTTCATCATTTCCACTCCCTACAATTAAACCCGAGTTATCATAGTCTTCTTGATAGTTTAGCGGGGCAATTTTTTCCAGAAAATTGGTAATCTCAGATAACTTCATGCTATAAAAATAACAAATCCTTATCCGCTTTTAAACAGATAAGGATTATTTATATAGTTTACGTGTATGTTTATTGGAAATTTCCCATTCTAACCATTTGTAAGCTTTCAAAAACCATTTTTTGGTTATGCTCAAATGCTAGTTCTTTGTGGTTTATAATATCTACAATTGAACCAATTAAACATAATCCAGCGGTAAATAAATATAAAATACCCATTCCTATCTGTCCAATTATAAACCTTTGTAAACCCGGAACCAAAAAGAGGCCAATTACACAGAACAGTAACATGTCGCTAGGATTTTTCCTTTTGCCTGAGTAAATCATTAAAAATGTGCGAACTTGTTGCTCACTTAAGCCACTTGTTGCGGTTTGTAAATAACTATATTCTTGTGGGGTGATACCCGGTAATGCCATAAATTGTGAATCAAACATTGCTAGTCCTCCTTTAATTTTAAATTAATTTGTTTGTTAAATAATTTTTTGGTGAGCTGATAGATGCGGTAGCTTATTAAAATCAATGATGGTATACCGAACCAATGATGAGAAAAGCTTGCATTTACATCTCCGTGAAACAGTGCGGTAATCGACCTTCCTAATCCACATCCCGGGCACCAATCGAAACCTAAATTTGCCAATGGGCAAAGGGTAAAGTGGTGCTCATGAGGGCTTGCTGTTGCCAACAACACTAAAGCCAAAACCCAGAATACTAATTCTATCGGAAAGCTTTTAATGTACTTCATGTTTCGCGTTTTATATTATTTAGAAACAATGATAAGTTTTTTGTTACGGCTATTAAATTGTACTCGACGAAACTAAAAAAAATCTCGACAAACTCGGCTTTGGCTTCGAAGAAACATTTGAGTATGGAGTAGAATGTACTATGTATTGAGATAAGTTGGAAAAGATTGCAGTGCATTTTGGGATACAGCAGCCCCGCTTTTGTAGCAAGTTTTGCCAATTAATCTTCGACAAGCTCAGACTGACAATTGTCCGAAGTTTTATGCGAAATTGGGTTTATGAACAAAGCAGTTGCGCCATGCAAACCCCAAAATGAAATGCTGGTTTTGCCCTATAGCCCCGATTGCAGCATTACCCTGCAGCAAGGAGAAACGACGCAGCGAAGCGTAAAAGCGCAAACAAACTTATTGTTTTGCACCAAATTGCGCTTCAAATTATAAATCTAAATACTTAGAAAAATCGTTTTATATAAAGTAAGTATTCAAATCTTGATACTTGATACTTACTACTTGATACTAATTCTATACCTTTACATAGTGAACATTCGCGACCTGATTAACAGATACAAAACAGACGAGCGTGTTGTTTCGACAGCAAAATCGTTAAATAAAGGAAAGGGCAGTAAAACCCAATTAAAGGGATTGGTGGGTTCTGCCGATGCTGTAATTGCCATTTCAACCTACTTTTTACTACACAAACCACAACTTTTCATTCTACCAAACAGAGAAGAAGCTTCTTATTTTCTTTCAGATTTGGAAGGGATTTTAGATAAGGAAGTATTGTTTTTTCCTTCATCATTTAGAAAAGCTTTTGAATTTACCCAGATAGATACTGCTAATGTTTTGGCAAGGGCCGAGGTATTAAACGAATTAAATCATCAATCTGAATATGGAAAAATTGTGGTTACTTATCCTGAGGCATTGGCCGAAAAGGTAATTGACCGTTCAGTTTTAGAAAAAAACACCTTAGAAATTAGCATTGGAGCTACATTAGGTATCGATTTTATCAATGAGTTTTTATTTGAATACGATTTCGAAAGAGCTGATTTTGTGTATGAGCCTGGGCAATTCTCCATTCGTGGAGGTATTGTAGATATTTTTTCTTTTTCGCACGAACTTCCTTATCGAATTGAGTTTTTTGGTGATACTGTTGAAAGTATTAGAACTTTTGAAATTGAAAGCCAACTTTCTGTTGATGATGTAAAAAGCTTAACCATTGTGCCAAATGTACAGGCAAAATTCTTAACCGAAAATAACATCAGCCTGTTAGATTATATTGAAAAAGACACGCAACTTTGGTTTAAAGATGTAGAATATACCATAGACATTGTTAAAGGTGGTTATAAAAAAGCTGTTGAGCTTTGGAAAGCATTGGGCGTTGCTGAAAAGCAACAAAACCCTAATTGGTTAGATCCAAAATTCTCATTCACAGATGAAAAAATGCTATCTGATCTTTTTCAAGATTTTGCGCTAGTAGAATTTGGAAAACAGTTTTTCTACCAAACAGCTGATGTAGTTCATTTTGAAACCAAACCACAACCATCTTTTAATAAAGATTTCGATTTACTCATCAAAAATCTAAAAGAGAATGAAAACCAGCATATTCACAATTTCATTTTCACCAATTCTACCAAACAAACCGAACGTTTGTATGCGATATTAGATGATATTGATAAAACGGCTAAGTTTACCCCTGTAAATATTCCGTTAAGGGAAGGCTTTTTAGATGCCGCCCAGAAAGTTGCTTTTTACACAGATCATCAGATATTCGATCGTTTTTATAAATACCAATTAAAAAAAGGCTATCAACGTAGTCAAGCAATTACGCTTAAAGATTTACGAGAACTTAAACCGGGAGATTTTGTAACACATATAGATCATGGTATTGGTAAGTATGCGGGGCTGGAAAAAGTTGAGGTAAATGGCAAAACACAAGAGATGATTCGTTTGGTGTATGCCGATAACGATTTACTTTATGTAAATATCAATTCCTTAAATCGCATTGCAAAGTTTAGCGGAAAAGATGGTACACAACCCAAAATGAATAAATTGGGTACAGAAGCGTGGGATAAACTTAAGAAGACAACAAAAAAAAAAGTTAAAGACATTGCCCGAGATTTGATCAAGCTTTATGCGTTGAGAAAAGCTCAAGTGGGTACTGCTTTTGCCCCCGATGGATATTTAGAAACTGAGCTAGAAGCTTCATTTATTTACGAAGATACACCAGACCAAGTTAAGGCAACTGCCGATGTTAAAAAAGACATGGAAGCACCACACCCAATGGATAGGTTGGTTTGTGGAGATGTAGGCTTTGGAAAAACAGAAATTGCCATTCGTGCTGCTTTTAAAGCCGTTGCAAATGGCAAACAAGCCGCTATTTTGGTGCCTACTACTATTTTGGCACTACAGCATTTTAAAACCTTTTCGTCTCGTTTAAAAGAGTTTCCTTGTACGGTAGATTATATCAATCGTTTTAAAACTTCTAAACAAATTAAAGACACTTTAGAGCGTGTGGCAAATGGAAAAGTTGATATTGTAATCGGCACTCATCGTTTACTGAGTAAAGATGTAAAGTTCAAAGATTTGGGCATCATGATTATTGATGAAGAACAAAAATTTGGTGTAGCTGCGAAAGAAAAACTGAGGGCTTTACGCGTAAACGTAGATACCCTTACCTTAACCGCAACACCAATTCCAAGAACTTTACATTTCTCTTTAATGGGTGCTCGAGATTTATCGATCATGAGTACGCCACCACCTAATAGGCAAGCGGTTAATACAGAATTGCACGTTTTTAATGACAAATTAATTCAAGAGGCTGTACAATTTGAATTAGACCGAGGTGGGCAGGTTTTCTTTATCCACAACCGTGTGAATGATTTACCACAGCTAGGCGGACTGATACAAAAATTAGTTCCAAAAGCTAGAATTGGTATAGCACATGGTCAATTAGATGGGGACCAGTTAGAAGATGTAATGCTTGATTTTATCAATGGCGAAAAAGATGTTTTGGTGGCTACCACAATCATTGAAGCAGGTCTTGATATTCCGAATGCAAATACAATTATCATTAACCATGCGCACATGTTTGGGCTAAGCGATTTGCACCAGATGCGTGGTCGTGTTGGCCGCTCCAATAAAAAAGCTTTCTGTTATTTGTTGAGTTTACCTTTATCCACATTAACCAACGAGGCTAGAAAGAGATTAAGTGCTATTGAAGAGTTTTCTGATTTAGGAAGTGGTTTTAATATCGCTATGCGTGATTTAGACATTAGAGGAAGTGGAAATTTACTAGGTGGCGAACAAAGTGGTTTCATTGCAGAAATAGGGTTTGAAATGTATAATAAAATCTTGGATGAAGCTATTCAGGAGTTAAAGGATGCAGAGTTTAAAGATTTATTTAAGGATGAGCCGCAGCGAGCTTTTGTGAACTTTACACAGGTTGATACAGATGTAGAATTACACATTCCTGATGATTATGTAACCAGTATAACCGAACGATACAATTTATATACTGAACTTTCTAAATTAGAAAATGAGGCAGAATTATCCGCATTCGAGATAGAATTAAAAGATAGATTTGGACCAGTTCCACAGCCCGTAAAAGCAATGCTTAAGGTTTTAAGACTTCAATGGGTTGGTAAACGTTTAGGGTTTGAAAAACTGAGCTTTAAAAAGAATATCCTTCGTGGTTATTTTATTAGCGACAAACAATCAAAGTTTTTCGATTCAGAAGTATTCAATAAAATATTAGCTTTTGCACAAATCCATCAGCGTTTGTGTAATTTAAAGGAAGTAAAAGATAGTTTACGGATTTCTTTCGATAACATTGCAAACGTAGATGAAGCAATAGAAATGTTAGAGTTGATTCTTTAAGGATGTTGCGGGTTGCGAGTTACAGGTTATGAGTTTTAAGCACCAAAATCAGCAAATTTTAAAGATAGACACTATAGCTTAAGCACCCTGACCTGTAGCCTCCTAAAACACATAACTCGTACCCCAGATGGATCCACAAATGTTAAATGAACTGGTTACAATGAAAATGCCCTTTGGTAAATACAAAGGTTGGGTGATTTCGCGTTTGCCAGAAACTTATCTAGTATGGTTTCATAGCCAAGGCTTTCCTCCTGGGAGACTAGGGCATTTACTAGGAACTATGTATGAGATTAAACTTAATGGTTTAGAATACTTGTTGCAAGGTTTGAAGAAGTAATACCTTCCCTTTCCCGTCATTTCGAACGAGGCACGAGGACAAATCTCTATCCCTCTTTGTCCCATGGTTAATGTTTCCGCAGGAGCAAATTTGTTATTCAGGACATGTGCCAATCTTACATCAGTAGAGCAGTTAAGAATCTAACCATTAAATCAACTAAATAGATTCCTCCAAAGTCGGAATGACAAAGCAATCTTTCCTGCATGATAGATTGACGCGACTTATTACTTGACATTCGTTATGCTCAGCTCTACTGGGCATCGTAATGCTATAGAAAATCTAAATTTGGATTGCTTTGTGCATTATGATTCCAGTTTTCACGGGAATGACAAAACGATTATATCTCACACCCATTTTCATCGCAAACAGCATCATCGTTTTTATTTAATGATTTTAGTGTTGTTTTAGGCTGTGTAGCTTGCCATTCAGTAAAACCCTGCACGATTGCCTGTTCAAAAGCAGGGACTGGTTGTGCGCCAGATAAAGCATATTTCCTATCAAACACAAAGTAAGGAACACCTCTAACGCCTAATTGCTGACTTTCATAAACGTCATAACGAACGGCTTCTGCAAAATCATCACCCTGCAAAACTTGTTCTGTCTCTGTTTTATCCAAGCCCAAGTCTTCAGCAATGCTGATTAAAGTTTCTTGTTTAGCGATATCTTTGGCGCCCATAAAATGTGCCTTAAATAAGGCTTCTTCTGCTTCGTCTTGCAACCCCTTACTTTTTGCGAAATGAATAAATCGATGTGCATCAAAAGAATTAGCAGGAACGTTTGTAGCGAAGTTCAAATTCAATCCAATGTTTTCTGCCATCTCAACCACTTGTCCAGTCATTTGTTTGGCTTGATCTATAGACATTCCTTTCGCTCTAGCTAAATAAGTATATAAATCCTCATTAGTCGTATTATGATACTCTGGATTAAGCTGAAAACTTTTCCATTCTACTTCAATTTCACTCTTAAATGGCAATTTTTCTATCGCTTTTTCAAAATGTCTTTTGCCAATATAGCAAAATGGACACATCACGTCTGACCAGATTTCTATTTTCATAAAACAAAGTTAAGGGTGATGATTTATCGAATAGTAAGTTTAAAGTAAAAAACCAGCTAACAAAAAGGTTAGCTGGTTTTTAAAAGCTTGTCAGTCTGAGCCTGTCGAAGACCTTACATTCATTTTGACAAGCTTAATGTAACAACTAGTTATTTATATAACTGGTTAAACATCCATTTAAATGTTCCATGGGTTTGTGATCTGAATGTGATTTCTGGACCAAAGGCATATAATTTTCCTTTGCCATAATTTGCTTCAAAAGCGGCAATGCCATCTTGTAAATAACTTTGTCCCCAAGCCCAGCCGCTACGTAACGGCGTTGCATTTGCAAACCAAGCTAATGGTTTAATTTTTCCACTAGAAACCGCATCTGCACTTAATTTAAACACAGGGCTATTGTCAAAATAAACATCTGCTGTATTATCCATGCCCCAATTTGCAGGTTGGGATTTATCTAAAGCAACATTTAAAACACTTCCTGGAACATAATATTTTTCTGCAGGTAATCTTTTTTCAGTACCAGCAACTAATTCTACCAATGCATTGCGAACTGGCAAATTCAAATGAGCCGTTAAATTTGTGGCTGTACCAATGGCTACAATTTCACCGCCAGCTTCTAAAAATGCTTTTAATTGAGGTATTGATTTGTCTTGGCTCATTCTTCCAACCCTTGCCCTATATTCTTCTGGAATGGTTTCTAAAGCTGGAGTGCCAAATCCACCTCTATTTCCTGCTCCTGTAGATGCATTTGTGCTGTAAGCAGGTATTGATCCATCAACAAAAACAATCACATCGTATTTGTCTTTCAAGTTACCCTTATCAATATCTGGCGGATAAATAACTGTTGCATCAAAATGATATTGTTCCATAATAAAGCGAATCCACCCTGAATCCATTGAACCTCCATAAGTATCCCAAATGGCAATTCTAGAAGGTGTAATTTTTATTGCTTTAGCAGGCTTCGATCCAGCAACTATTCTCATTCCGAATGCATGTTCTGCTTTGTTTAAAATGCTTTTTGATTTGGCAGAGGCAGGCACATAAAAAGAACCATCAGTAGTATTACGATAAACCTCCACACCGCCTTTTAATAACTCATTTACCGCAATAAAACTTTCGTTCGCAGCTGCACTCAATACATAGCCGCCTCCAGAAGGAAGTGGTTTTGGTGTTACCTTTAATAATTCTCCATAAGGTAATTTTTCAAAGGGACCATCAAATTTATCTAGAATTCTATCAAACTTAACATTCATTAAATAAGCCAATGTCCAGCCGGCAGCATCGTAAGGCGCAACAGGAGGGCCACCTTCGTATTTAAAATCATTAGGGTGATCCTGCGGCTCGAACATATCTAAAACATGTGGGCGAAAAGCTTGATCTGTTTTTACAACGTAACTTCCAGCAGGATAGTTTTTACCAGCAACCGCAAAAGGTGCTGTTGCCCTTTGAACACCAACTCCAGTTCTTATCAAAGCATTTAAGAAGCGAATGGCTGTTGTAAAATCTGGTTGGTCTGCAGAAAGAATATACCCTCTGGCATCGCGATTAGCCGGGTTTTTCATCACCGTATCAAGATACTTTAGAGACATTCCCCCTCTTCCGCTGCTCGAAAGAAGAGCCGTTTTATCAGCTTGTGCTGCAGCGTTTATCGCATCAATCTTTTTAGGAGAGAATGACCAAGTGTCTTTACTTCCTCTATCAATAGAGTTTTTGCCCATCGTATAAATATTAAACAACAACTCATCATAATAACGCTGCGCATAGTTTAATACAGCATAGTTTAAGGAAACCGAGTAATCTATAGAGTTCTTGAAATACCATTTTTGCGGTAAAACCGGATTTGGGGAATCGCCATTTGGCAATAAACGAGAAGGCACTAAGGGAATTTCTGAGGGTGTTGGACTTCCTGTTATTTCAGTTAACAAACCTATCATATTGTGGAAATATGTTGTGGTTCTTAATCCGCCGTTATACCAAGTAGAAAACACAGAGCCGCCACGTTGTGTATAACCAGGCTTAGCTTCTACATTCATCCTATTGTGCATTGCGGCACCAACAGCATCTATACTTGTTAAAATAATTGGGTCGAAAACATAATTATAGGGGTCACGATACGGCGGCCCAGCAACTACAGTTCCAGCAGGACCTGTTTGATGGTGGTTATACATAATTTGAGGGATCCATTCTACGAACAATTGGCGTCCCATGTTTTGCGTTTCCTTAAGGTTTAACATAAAGAAATCACGGTTATTATCATGCCCTGCATATTTCTCATATAAACGAGGTAGCCCGCTTAACGATCTTTTCTTAGGGTCTTTCTCTCTCATGTACCAATCGCTTTGCAACTCTTGCCCATCTGGATTTGCATGAGTCATTAAAACAATTACATTATCTAAAATCTTAGTGGTTTCTGCATCAGTTTTACTAGAAAGGTTATAAGCCATTTGTATCAATTGATGAGCGCCCACAACTTCATTTGCATGTAAACCTCCATCAATCCACACCACAGCCTTGCCTTCAGCAGCCAATGTTTTAGCCTGTTCTGGCGTTAAACCTTCAGCATGTGCCAGTCTCTGAGAAATCTCTTTGTATTTGGCTAAGTTTTTTTGGTTTTCTGGCGAAGAGATGATCAACATGTATTGCGATCGTCCTTCTTCGGTTTTACCAATATCTACTAGCTTAACTCTTTTAGAGGCTTCTGCTAACTTTTTAAAATAAGCTTCTGTTTGAGTATAGTTAGCGAGCTGGTAATCATCGCCAATGTTAAAGCCAAAATGTTCTTTGGGGGTAGGAATAGTTTGCGCAAAGCTTGTTTGAACGCAAAAGAGCATTGCAACAAGCCAAAGACTGGTTTTGTAAAGTTTTGCCATATAAATAAGTTTAGTTTGTAAATCAAATATAAAGTAGAAAACAAAGTAATTTACCGCTGTTGTGTTTTTGTTACATCACCAAATACCTTCATATATTCATTCTTAATGCATACATTTGTTTTGATGTAAGTTCTTAACTTTATTTTTTCATCAACCGATAACGGTTTTACTTAGCTGTAGATTAATAGGGAATCGTGTTCAAATCACGAGCTGTCGCGCAACTGTAAACCTCTTCCTTTTTTGTAAGGATAAAAACAAATTATCAAATATGCCACTGTATAATTATGGGAAGGCGATAATTTGGAGGTAAGCCAGGAGACCTGCCATTATTGAATTGACGATGCTTTCGCGAAATAAAGCAATTGGTCAGGTCGATATTTATTCCAATAAATTAACTTTTATTACCATTTGTGTACCTTATAAGATATACATGGAATTTGTGTGCCTTTTCCTTTTGTTTGTTTTTAGAGCGCAATAATGCTTAAGGGCTTTTAAACGATTTATTAATTTAATCTTTAAAAGAAATGCTAACGCAAAATTTAGGATACCCGCGAATTGGTAGCCACAGAGAGTTAAAAAAAGTCTGCGAAAATTACTGGGCAGCAAAGACTGGACACAAAACAGTACTACAAGTTGGAAAAAACATTCGTCAAGAAAATTGGCAAATGCAGAAACAAACGGGGATAGCTATTATCCCATCCAATGATTTTTCATTTTATGATCAGGTACTTGATCATTCTTTAATGTTTGGTGCCATACCAAAGAGGTATAATGAAGTAATTCTTAAAAAGGGAAATACAGAGTTAGATTTATATTTTGCCATGGCCAGGGGTTATCAACAAGATGGTTTGGATATCATAGCAATGGAAATGACAAAATGGTTTGATACCAATTATCATTACCTGGTTCCAGAGTTTTATAAAAACCAGCAGTTTAAATTATTCTCTACTAAGATAATTGATGAGTTTTATGAAGCAAAACAATTAGGAATTACTACTAAACCTGTTCTAATTGGCCCAATTTCTTACCTATTATTAGGAAAAGAGAAAGAGAATGGGTTTGAAAAAATAGACCTAATTAAAAATCTTTTACCTGTCTACATAGACATTTTAACACGGCTTGATGCACTAAATGTAGAATATGTACAATTTGACGAACCTTTTTTAGCTTTAGATTTAAATGAAAAAGAACAAAAGGCCTTTCAAGAAACTTATAGACAAATCAGCAATGCTTTTCCAAGATTAAAAATAGTTCTGGCTACTTATTTTGATGCCCTTGATAACAACACTGAACTTGCAGCAAGCTTACCTATAACAGTTTTACACATAGATTTAGTTAGAGCGCCTCAACAACTGGATAAAGTTCTTGAGGTATTAGGTGATAGAACAATTCTATCGCTTGGTTTAGTAGATGGAAGGAATATTTGGAAGAATGATTTTGAAAATTCATTATCAATAATTGACCATGCTGTTAAAAAGATTGGAGAAGAAAGGGTTTGGATTGCTCCATCATGCTCATTAATCCATTCACCTTGCGATTTAGATAATGAAACAAATGAGAAAACATTAACTCCTGAAATTAAACAATGGATGGCTTTTGCAAAACAGAAAATTGCAGAAGTAGTAGTTCTTAAACAGTTGGCAACTAAAGAACAAGGAACGGCTGCTGAAACGAAATTTGCCGAAAATAAACTAGCCCAACAAAACAGAAAAACTTCTGATCTTATTCATAATCCAGAGGTAAAAACCCGTGTAAAAGCAATTGTTACTAAGGATGCTGAGCGTTTAAACGTTTTTTCTACTCGTAAAATGAAACAACGAGCAGCCTTAAATCTTCCAGCTTATACTACTACAACAATTGGTTCTTTTCCACAAACTACAGAGGTAAGAAGTTGGAGAGCTAAGTATAAAAAAGGTGATTTATCCCAAAAACAATATGATGATTTAATTGCAGACGAAACAGCTAAAGCTGTAAAATGGCAAGAAGAAATTGGATTAGATGTATTGGTACATGGGGAGTTCGAAAGAAATGATATGGTTGAATATTTTGGTGAGCAATTAGAGGGTTTTACTTTCTCTAAAAACGGTTGGGTGCAAAGTTATGGCTCACGCTGTGTAAAGCCGCCTATTATTTATGGAGATGTAAAAAGACCTGAGCCAATGACATTAAACTGGACAGTTTACGCACAATCATTAACATCAAAATACATGAAGGGCATGTTAACAGGTCCTGTAACTATTTTACAATGGTCTTTTGTTAGAAACGATCAGCCAAGAGCAGAAACTTGTACTCAAATAGCATTAGCAATAAGAGACGAAGTTTGCGATCTAGAAAAAGCAGGTATAAAAATTATTCAAATTGATGAGCCTGCAATTAGAGAAGGGCTTCCGCTGAGAAAAGAGGCTTGGCAAAACTACCTAAACTGGGCGATTAAAGCTTTTAGAATTTCTGCAAGTGGTGTACAAGATGAAACCCAAATCCATACGCATATGTGCTATTCTGAATTTAATGATATTATTAAAAATATTGCAGACATGGACGCTGATGTAATTACAATTGAAACATCAAGATCTCAAATGGAGCTTTTGGATGTTTTTGCAGACTTCAATTATCCGAATGAAATTGGCCCTGGTGTATATGATATCCATTCTCCAAGGGTGCCAAAAAGGGAAGAGATGATACATCTACTGAAAAAAGCAAAGGCAGTAATTCCTCAAGAACAGTTATGGGTAAATCCAGATTGCGGACTAAAAACTCGTGGTTGGGACGAAACCAAAAAAGCATTGATAGAAATGGTAGAAGCCGCTAAAGAAATGCGTAAAGATTAATACAAACATAGCCCGTTGAAAGTTTCAGCGGGCTTATTAAAAAAAACAAAATGACATTAGAAGAAAAAATTATCTCCTCACAGACCAGTATTTTTAAAGCTGTTTTTCCCAATACCACTAATCATTATGACACCCTTTTTGGTGGCGCAGCTATGCACATGATGGATGAGGTAGCATTTATCACAGCAACAAGGTTTAGCAGGCAAATCATGGTTACGGTAAGTAGTGATAGAATAGATTTTAAAAAAGCTATTCCTGCAGGCACAATTGTAGAGTTAATTGGTAAAGTAACTCATGTAGGCAATACCAGCATAAAAGTTAATGTAGAAATTTATATCGAGCAAATGTATGCTGAAGGTAGAGAGCTAGCCGTACATGGCGATTTTACATTTGTAGCTATAGATGAGGACAAAAAGCCTACACAGGTTATTAAATAACGTAATTCAGCATGTTGATTGTCTAATTCAAACTAAGAAAAAGTTCCTTTCAGGGTTTTTCAGATTATTCTTATCAATTGACTTTGTATTGCGTCATACCCAACTCGATTGGGTATCGTAATGCGTTTTGATTTGGCTTACAATTCCCATTTTCACACGAATGACGGAGATAATGGTAGAGTTCACACGATAAGATTATTCGTGAGGGTTTATGGATTTAATATCAAATACAGATAAACATAAACAACTGGTGCAGCAATTAAAAGCCCATCGAATCTGTCTAAGAAGCCACCATGCCCTGGTAAAAAGCTTCCTGAATCTTTCGTATCCAAGCTTCTTTTTAACATCGATTCTACTAGATCTCCAAGCGTACCGAAGCAAACAATTAGTACAGACATCCCGCCCCAAACCGCAGCGCTCATCTCGGTAAATTGTAAGGAGATTAAATAAGAAACTACTAAACTTGTGAGCATCCCCCCAAAAAAACCTTCCCAAGATTTTTTTGGGGAATGGCGTTCAAACAATCGATTTTTACCGAATCTTACGCCAAATAAATAAGCTCCTGTATCACTTGCCCAAAGCAATAATAAAAATGCCAATGGTAAATGGAAATTATAAACATGAAAATCGACCAAAAAGCCAAGTGAAAAGAAAAAACAAAAAGGGATCGTTACATAAATAAAACCTACAAATGTGTAAGAAATATTAGCAAAGGGGATTTTATTCTTTTTATAAAGTTCGAAGATAAAAACGGAGAATATTAAGGGTACAATTAGCAGTAAATACTTTAATTCGAACTGAAAAAAATGATATGCTGCGGTTAAAGAGAACATAACTGATGCCGCAAAAATGCCAATATTTCTATGTGGCCGAATGCCACCAATTTTCACCATTTTATAGAATTCTAATAACGCAACAATGCTTAATACCAAGTAGAAACCCGTAAAAGCGTAACCATTTAGTAGTGAGGCAAGCATTACTATGGTAAAAAAGAAAGCGGTTATTGCTCTGGTCTTCATTGTTAGATTTGAGATGTGAGTATTGTGATTTGAGACTGGGTTCTATTCTTCTACTTCTTTTTTGGTGGTATTGTCTTTTAAAATCCAGAACAAAGCTAGGGTAAATATTGCACTAATTATAACTCCATAAAAGGGAATATTTGTTTCGTCTGCTTTCTCTAATGGCATATTATTTCTCTGCAAATACCAAGCAATTGCAACTGCATATCCATTGTTTATAAAATGTGCAAATGCAGTATACCATAAACTGCCTGTCCAGAAGTAGATATAACCAAAAGCGGCCCCTAAAAACATTCTTGGAAAAAAGCCAAAAAATTGAAAATGTATGGTACTAAATATAATTGCAGATATCCAAATGGCAACGTGTGGATTTTTTAACCATCTTAAAATTGTTCTTTGTAAACCGCCTCTAAATATAAGCTCTTCACAAATAGCGGGAGTTACCGCTATTACCAACATATTGATAATGAGCGCACCAAAAGATGTTCCTTTTAAAATGGCTTTGGTAGTAATTGCACCTTCATCTTCTAATCTTCTCATCCACTTTTCCAATCCACTTAAAAAATCTGGTAAATGCATGGCCATATTTCGTTCGTTTATCCAACCCATTAATGGAATTGAACCAAGCATAATCAAAAATACAATTGCTAAGAGCTTAATTTTAGGCGCTTTAAACCCATAAAAATACTGTGGTTTTTTACCCTCAAATATGGCGAGCATAATTGCAGGAACCAAAAATAAACCTATCTGCTGTGCTGTTATAAGGATTTTTAAGGCGCCAACATATCTTACATCTTTGCCTGTCATCCAATCCATATTATGAATTAAGTCTAATCCATAAATAGCAATACAAATTACAAAGCCAATTAGTATGAAAACAATTAACCCAACAAAAGCACTAATTCCTAGTATTAAAAGCTGTAATAGCGGATGATTTTCTTCTCTAATTGGTTGATTGAATTGCATTATTTTGAATTTTCGTACCTTTGCATCATTAATTTGGTTTGAAGATAGAAAAATGTCTGTAAAGATAGGAAATATAGATTTGGGAGAATTCCCTTTATTGTTAGCACCGATGGAAGATGTGAGCGATCCACCTTTCCGTTATGTATGCAAACAAGGTGGGGCAGATTTGATGTACACAGAGTTTATTTCTTCTGAAGGATTAATTCGTGATGCTGCAAAAAGCCGTAAAAAACTTGATATTTTCGAATACGAAAGACCAATTGGCATTCAAATTTTTGGTAGCGACATCGAAAGTATGCGTGAAGCCACAGAGATTGCAACACTTGCAGGGCCAGATTTAATGGACATTAACTATGGTTGTCCGGTTAAAAATGTGGCTTGTCGTGGCGCTGGGTCTGCATTATTGCAAGACATCGATAAAATGGTAAAAATGACAGCAGCTGTTGTTAAAGCGACACACCTGCCAGTTACCGTAAAAACACGTTTAGGTTGGGATGACAATACTAAAAACATTGAAGAAGTTGCAGAACGCCTACAAGATATTGGTATCCAAGCTTTAACAGTTCATGGGCGCACCAGAGCTCAACTATACAAAGGTGAAGCCGATTGGACTTTAATTAGAGAGATTAAACGTAATCCACGTATTAAAATTCCAATTTTTGGCAATGGGGATGTAGATAGTGTGGAAAAAGCCGCCAACTGGAGAATGGAATACGAGGTAGATGGAATCATGATTGGAAGAGCCGCAATTGGTTATCCTTGGATTTTTAGAGAAGTAAAACATTTCTTTAAAACAGGTGAAATTTTACCTGGGCCAACGCTAGAAGAAAGGATAATTGCCTGCAGAACACATCTTGATAAATCAATAGAATGGAAAGGCCCAAAAGTTGGTGTATTTGAAATGAGGCGCCATTATGCTAACTATTTTAAAGGATTGCCAGACTTTAAACCTTACAGAATGCTATTGGTTAAAGAAGAAAACATCGAAACCATTCATCAAATATTAGACGAAGTGGCAGAGAAATATGAGCATATTTTACCCTTTTCAGAAATGGCTTGATTATTGAAAAGCATTTTATAAATTTATCAAATGGTTACAGCAATAACAGACGGTGTAAAAATTTCGGTAGAAACCATTTACCAAGACGAACATTCCAAACCCGCTAACGAACATTTTATGTTTGCTTACCGCATTGAGGTAGAGAACATGTCTGATCATGCAATACAATTAATGCGTAGAAAATGGTTTATCTTCGATAGCAACGGCACAGTAAGGGAAGTTGAGGGGGAAGGTGTTGTTGGTATACAGCCTGTTATAGAATCAGGTGAAAATTATGCCTATGTTTCTGGCTGCAATTTAAAAACAGACATGGGCAGTATGCGTGGTAATTATACTATGCATAATCTTGTACTAGAAACCAGCTTTAAAGTAGAAATTCCAGAATTTCAATTGATTGTTCCCTATAGGTTAAATTAATATTTAAGACTGTCATGCTGAGCCTGTCGAAGCATCTTTAAAAATTAAAGTTTTATTTGTAAAACAATGTCAGTAGTTCTTTGCGAATGTCGCCCTGCTGTCCGTTTTACTTCACTTCGTTTCGTGCTCACTTCCATCAGGTTTATTTTACAAAATACAGGCGCTACTTTGTCCCATTAGCGCCTACTTGGTTCATAAAAACGATGGCCCTGATATACTTTTTGTCATCCTGAGCTTGTCGAAGGACAAAAATATTGATGAAAGGTAGCGCGGAATTTTCTGAAAAGCAGCACCAAATTTTCACAAAAAAAGGATGATAAATTAATACCATCCTCTTAGCTCTCATTTAATATTTTTAGTCTCGCCCTCTGCCAAACAGCATTGAAGCGTAATACAGTAAGTTAGCCAATGCACCCAAAGCTGCAACTACATAAGTCATAGCCGCCCACCAAAGCGCATCTTTTGCTTGTACATTTTCTTCATCAGTGTACATTACACTTCTGTTATTTTTTAACCAGATTAAAGCTCTTTTACTTGCATCAAACTCTACAGGTAGTGTAATAATACTAAATATAGTAACAAGCGCTAAGCCACCTACTCCAATAGCCAACACAACTGGTGTGCCTTTAAAAATAATAAGCATAATACCTATTAAAAGCACCCATTGCAACAAATTTGAAGAGATGCTCACTAATGGCACCATGCTAGAGCGAAACTGTAGCCAATGATAAGATTTAGCGTGTTGAACCGCATGTCCGCATTCGTGTGCAGCTACAGCGGCAGCAGCAACGCTTCGTCCATAATATACATCTGTACTTAAATTTACTGTTCTTGTTGCCGGATTATAGTGATCTGTTAATTGCCCTTCTAAACTCAGCACATTTACATCGTAAATTCCATTGTCATGTAGCATTTTTTCAGCTACTTCCTTACCCGATAGCGCAGAGTTGAGCTGCATTTCTGCATATTTAGAAAATTTATTTCTAAATCGCCACTGCACAAACATGCTCAACAATAATATCGGGATGATTAAAATTAAATAGGTTCCCATATCGATAATGTATGTTTTTCATTGTGCATAAATCAAAAAGTGTTCCCATATTTAATAAAGATTTAAAATTGTTAAAACCTAGAGCTATGCCAACTAATTTATCCTACTGGGAAAAGAAAAATTTCTTTCATGCCGACATTATTATTATTGGAAGCGGAATTGTAGGATTGAATGCAGCAATTACCATCAAACATGAAAATCCAAAAATAAGCGTATTAATACTAGAAAGAGGTTTTTTGCCTTCAGGAGCGAGTACCAAAAATGCTGGGTTCGCTTGCTTTGGAAGCATTTCAGAACTAATTGAACAAGAAAAATTAAGCGGTACAGACGGTTTACACAGCCTGATTTCAAAACGGTGGAAAGGCCTATTAAAGCTTAGAAATTTGCTTGGTGATGACAATATATCCTTTAAAAATCATGGCGGATATGAATTATTTAAATCTGATCAGCAGGTTTTAGCAAATGATTGTGTATCAAAATTAAGCCATTTTAATGCATTAATTGAAGATATTGTGCTACAAAAAGATGTTTATAACGAAGCCAATGCCAAAATTAACTTGTTTGGATTTAACGGTGTTATTACTCTTATAGAAAATAAATTAGAAGCACAAATTGATCCTGGATTGATGATGAAGGCGCTCGTGTCAAAAGCAATGTCAGTGGGTATTCAAATTTACAATAACTGTAAAGTAGAGGATATAATACATGAGGATAATGGAGTGAATTTATTAACCCAACAAGGGCGTTTTACTTGTAAAAGAGTTCTGCTCACAAACAATGCTTTTGTAAATGAATTATTGCCAGATTTAGCTGTTGTACCTGGCCGAGGGCAAGTAATAGTTACCAAACCTATTCAAAACTTAAAAATTAAAGGGACTTTCCATTATGATAAAGGCTATTACTATTTTAGAAATATTGATGGTAGAATCCTTTTGGGTGGTGGTAGAAATTTAAATTTTTCTGCAGAGGAGACTACTGAATTTGGAGAAACTGCATTAATCCAAAATGCTTTACAGCAGTTATTAACAGAACTAATTGTTCCAAAAATTAACTTCGAAATTGAACATAAATGGAGCGGGATTATGGCTTTTGGTCCACAACTCACACCAATTGTTGATGAAGTTAAACCCAATGTTTTTTGTGCTGTTCGTTGCAATGGAATGGGTATCGCAATTGGTAGCCAGACAGGGGAAGAGGCAGGAGAAATGGTTATGAGGAGTCTTTAGGTTTTACCACATAGAAACATAGGTCATATAGCAGTTAATCTTTTTTTAACTATTCTATTCCTTCTATGTGCCTATGTGGTTCACAAACCCTTATTCAAAAACTATCGTTTTATTTCCACTTACAAAAACACGGTCTTCCAGAACTTGCTCTAACGCTTTACTCAATACAGCTTTTTCTATTTCTCTACCCGCAACCGCCATTTGTTTGGCATCATAAGTATGGTTTACGTGAATTGTCTGCTGTGAAATAATTGGCCCTTCATCTAAATTATTAGTTACAAAATGAGCGGTAGCCCCAATAATTTTAACACCTCTTTCAAATGCTTGTTTATATGGGCTTGCACCAATAAAAGCAGGCAAAAAGGAGTGATGGATATTAATTATTTTATGTGTGTATTGGGCATTAAACGCAGGAGAAAGTATTCTCATAAACTTTGCCAATACAATATAATCTAACTGATAATTGGATAGTAGATTGGTAATTTCATTTTCAAAATCAGCTTTGCTTTTGTCTTCATGTGAAACATAGAAAAAAGGAACATCAAATTTCTCAGCAAACTCTTTTAATGTTTCATGGTTTCCAATTACGCATTTAACCTCTGCTCCAAGTGTTTTAAAATGAGCCCTCACTAAAATATCTGCGAGGCAATGGAATTCTTTAGTTACTAACAATGCAATACTTTTCTCTGCTTTTGGAATGAGATGAACATCTGCCGCTATAGGTAGGCTGCTTAATAATTCTTCCTTTAAAATTTTATAATCTTCAACAGTTCCACTACATTCAATTCTGGTGAAAAATTTCTGTTCTACTTCATCAACAAATTCACGCATGGCGATGATATTCAATTGATGTTGAGCCAAAACTCTGGTAATATTGGTTACTAATCCAACACGGTCTTTACATTGGATTAAGACTAAAAGATTATTCATGTGGTAAATATAAGGTTTAAGCCATCTATAGGAAATTGGTTAGCCAATAATTTATTATTTTTGATAAAAATATTAGCAAAATGGAAATCGTTGTAGTTGTACTTTTAGTTATTGTTGTATTGTTAATTATTGCCGTTTTATTGAGAAAACCTATTTCCAATAACGAAACCATTAATTATTTAAAGGACGAAAAACTAAAATTAGAAGATGAATTAAACGATTTGCGTGAACGTTTTAGCGCAGAACGAAGCAATCTTGTTAAAGCAGAAGCATTAGTGAGTTCTTATCAGGATAAATTGACAGAGCAACAAAAAAACCTGGCAGATTTACAGCAGAAATTTACTTTAGAATTTTCGCTTATAGCAAATAAAATTTTAGATGAAAAGACAGCTAAGTTCACTGCACAAAATCAAACCAATTTAGATTCTATATTAAATCCGCTTAAAGCTAATATCAAATCTTTTGAAGAAAAAGTAGATAAAGTTTACCAAACCGAAGCAGCTGAAAGAAACCATTTAAAAGGTGTTATTTTTCAGTTGATGGATCAAAGTAAGCAAATTCAAACAGATGCTAACAACTTAACTAAGGCACTAAAAGGAGATAGCAAAAAACAAGGAAACTGGGGAGAGGTTATTCTAGAAAGAGTATTAGAACGTTCTGGATTAATAAAGGATAGGGAATATCGTATCCAAGCAAGCTTTAACAGCACAGAAGGAGCACGATTTCAGCCAGATGTAATCATTGACCTTCCTGATGAAAAACATTTGATTGTAGACGCTAAGATTAGCTTGGTTGCTTATGAAAGAATGATGAGTGCTGAAACTGATGAGGAAAAATTAATTAACCTTAAACAGCATTTAATTTCTGTAAAATCCCATATTGATGGATTGGCGGGCAAAAACTATCAAAATTTATATCAAATCAATTCTCCTGATTTTGTATTATTATTTATGCCCATTGAATCGTCTTTTAGCATAACTGTTCAAGCCGATAATGAATTATTTAATTATGCTTGGGATAGAAAAGTGGTTATTGTTAGTCCTACTACTTTATTGGCAACTTTACGCACCATTGCAAGTATTTGGAAAGTTGATAGACAAAACAAAAACGTATTTGAAATTGCTGAAGAGGCAGGTGCTTTGTATGATAAATTTGTTGGCTTTTTAGAAGATATGGAGAAGATTGGTAAGCATATAGACCTTACTCAGAAAGCGCACGATGATGCATTTAAAAAATTGCAGTATGGTAATGGTAATTTAATTGGCAAAGTAGAAAAGATCAAAAAGTTAGGGGCAAAGACCAAATCTAATAAACAGATTGATTCTAAATTTCTAGAGGAGGGTTTGGATGAACAGTCGTCTTCGCAATGACGAACACGACTATGGTTTCGCTTCTTAAAGCTATTTCTTTTTTATTTAATAAATTTAACCTTACCATCAACACATTCTACACCGGATGGTTCTATGGGAATTTCACAAGTTGAAAATATTCCCCACTTTTTATTGAAAACTACTTGAGCTGCTGTATAATCTTTTACTTTTTTTAGAAAAGCTGCTTCATTAATGCTTTTTTCGTATGCTATAAAACCAGTCGGACCGCCACAAGCTTTAGAACCGATAGCTATAATCTTCCAATTAGCAGCATTTGTACAAACCACTCCATTAGCTATGCTTGTAATTTCATTATATTTAATAGCTAGATAAGCTTGGCCATCTGCCTTAGAAAGCTTAGCAACTTCAACACAATCTTCACAATTTGGGTCTGTATCAAAATTTGGAGTGTCATCTTTACAGGCTGAAAACCCTGTTAATAAAATGAATAGAATAAAGTAAAGTTTTTTCATCTCTGTAAGTTTTTAGTCTATACGAAGCTATTAATCAAAACGCTACATCATTACAAAGTTAAAATTTCACTTACCCAAATTAAATTTGTCATTCCTACTTTGGAGGAATCTATTAATCAGATTCTTCACAATACTCAGAATGATAAAAAAATTACCCTTTAAAGGCATTCCAACCTTGCGCTTTTATCTCATGAGATATATTAGATTTTGAAATCATATTGCATCCAGCATTTTTATCTGTAATGTGCCCAATAATACTGATATCAACATCGTTCTTCAGCTTTGCGTAATCGCTTTGCTTAATGGTAAATAACAACTCATAATCTTCTCCACCATTTAATGCACAAACTGTTGGATCCAAACCTAATTCACGAGCGGTTTCATAAGTCATTGGATCTATAGGAATTTTTTCTTCGTATAAAGTACAACCTTTTTCAGATTGTGTACATATATGCAAAATTTCAGAGGCCAAACCATCAGAAACATCAATCATAGCTGTAGGTTTAATTTTCATTTGAGCTAATAAATCAACAATATCCCTTCTTCCTTCTGGTTTTAACTGACGTTCGATGATGTAATCTTTACCCTCTAAATCAGGTTGTAATTGTGGATTTTCTAAAAAGATTTGTTTCTCTCTTTCCAAAATTTGTAAGCCAACATAAGCTCCACCTAAATCTCCAGAAACACAAATTAAATCGCCTTCTTCTGCACCATTTCTATAACAAATATCTTCAGCAGCTGCGTGACCAATGCTAGTTACAGAAATTACTAAACCTTGTTTACTAGAAGAAGTATCGCCACCTATTAAATCGATGTTAAATTTATTACACGCCAGTTCTATTCCTTTATAAATTTCTTCCACAGCTTCTAACGGAAACTTGCTAGAAATACCTATAGAAACTGTAATCTGAGTAGCAATCCCATTCATCGCATAAATATCACTCAAGTTTACTTGAACTGCTTTATAACCTAAATGCATTAAAGGCACATAAGCTAAATCAAAATGAATTCCTTCTAACAATAAATCAGTAGATATTAACACTTGATCTTTAAAATCTAATACTGCAGCATCATCACCAACTCCTTTTAAACTTGTTTCGTGCTGTATTTTAAAATTTGTTGTTAAGTGTTTTATTAAACCAAATTCACCTAAATCTGATATCGCTGTGCGTTCTTTATTTTCAAACATAACCCCATACCCCTTAAGGGGCTTTTAATTTTATTTTTTTTAATTGTCAGTCTGAGCGTAGTCGAAGACTACAACCCTAAACTTGCAGATATTTCTAGCATTCTTTCTATTGGTTTACGTGCTTCTACAATAATATTTGCAGGTACAGTAACTTCTGGTAAACCATTTTTTAAACACAAATACAATTTCTCTAATGTGTTTCTTTTCATATAAGGACAATCATTACAAGCACAACTGTTATTTGGTGGTGCAGGAATAAATGTTTTTGTAGGGCAAGCTTTTTCCATTTGGTGGATAATGCCGCTTTCTGTTGCTACAATAAATTCTTCAGCAGGATTATTTATTGCATATTTTAACAATCCAGTAGTAGATCCAATATAATCGGCCATTGCCAAAACTGCTTCTTCACACTCTGGGTGTGCTATAAATTGAGCATTTGGATGACGTTCTTTTAATTTGGTAATTTTCTCTCTAGAAAAAATCTCATGTACCATACAGGCGCCATTCCACAACACTAAATCTCTTCCTGTTTTTTTAGCAACCCAAGCACCTAAATTTTTATCTGGACCAAAAATTATCTTTTGCTCTTTAGGTAAGCTCTCCACAATCTGAACAGCATTTGTTGATGTACAAACAATATCGCTTAATGCTTTTAATTCTGCTGTGCAATTCACATAAGTAATCACCAAATGGTCTGGATATTTTTCCTTAAATTTTTTAAACAAATGGGGTGGACAACTATCAGCCAAAGAGCATCCAGCTTTTAAATCTGGTAATAAAACCGTCTTTTCTGGTGATAAAATCTTAGCCGTTTCGGCCATAAAATGCACTCCAGCGAAAACAATGATATCAGCATCTGTTTTTGCCGCTTCTTGAGATAAACCTAAACTATCTCCAATATAATCAGCAATATCTTGTATATCAGGCTCTTGGTAATAATGAGCCAATATTACTGCATTTTTTTCCTTCTTTAATTTTTCAATTTCATCAAATAAATCAAGTGTAGGGTCAATTGCTTCGTCAACAAAACCTTTTTTATTTAATTCTTCTAATACCTCGATAGTCATCATCAATTATTTTTTGGTCCTTCTAACTTTTGTAAAGATACCGTGTTTCAACAGTACAATAGATTCTAATTATTTTATATAAAGAAGAATCTTATTACTTATTAAGGTGTTGGTATTGTGAGTAAGTTCTCATTTTTAATAGTGTAATATGAGTTATCATATACTTACCAACAATTAACATTCATTTTTATTTTAAATTTATACTGATTTACAACCTTATACTATTTAACCTATAAACTTATCAATACCAAAATGTGTATTGTTAGTTTAGTATCAAAAGGTTGATAAACTATACAAAGTTGCTTAAAAATAATGTAAAAGATTGTGTCAAATTACCTTTTTACCTTAGCTTTAAACATTCAAAAATAGTTGTTGGTTTTATTTATACATTATGTTAACACTATTTACGATGTTCTTAACAAGTTTTTGATTTACGTTAATTTTAATGAGAAAAGTCGATTTTTTAGTCATAGGTTCAGGTATTGCTGGTTTAAGTTTTGCTTTAAAGGCTGCACAACACGGAAAAGTGTTAATTGTTACCAAATCTAATGAGGATGAATCTAATACAAAATATGCACAAGGTGGAGTAGCTGTTGTGGTTGATGAATCTGATTCTTTTGAAAAGCATATTGAAGATACTTTGATTGCTGGAGATGGATTATGTGATGAAAATATTGTGGAAATTGTGGTTAAAGAGGGGCCACAACGCATACAAGAGATTATAGATTACGGTATTAACTTCGATAAAAATACTGCTGGTGTTTTCGATTTAGCTAAAGAGGGAGGCCATTCTGAGCACCGAGTTTTACACTATAAAGATATTACAGGGTACGAAATAGAGAGTGTTTTATTGAAGCAAATTCATGAAAATGAAAACATAGAGATATTAACACATTACTTTTGCTTAGAGCTTATCACCCAACATCACCTTGGTAAACATGTTGATAAGAGCAGTGAAGATATCAACTGTTATGGTATATATGCCTTTAATACAGAGCTTAACGATGTGGAGAAAATATTGGCAAGTGTTACTGTAATGGCAAGTGGTGGTGCTGGACATGTATATTCTAACACTACAAATCCAGTTATTGCCACAGGCGACGGAATGGCAATGGTGTATAGAGCAAAAGGAAAAATTAGAAATATGGAGTTTATCCAATTTCATCCAACTGCTTTGTATAATCCAGGAGAGTACCCTTCTTTTTTAATATCTGAAGCAGTTCGTGGTTTTGGTGGCGTTTTAAGAAGAAAGAACGGCGACGAATTTATGTACGAATATGATAAAAGAGGATCACTAGCTCCTCGTGATATTGTAGCTCGTGCAGTTGATAATGAGATGAAGAAGTCTGGAGATGATTTTGTTTATCTTGATATTACGATGAGAAAGAAAGCTGATATCTTAAAACATTTTCCAAACATTTATGCAAAATGTTTATCAATAGGTATAGATATGACGAAAGATTTTATTCCTGTTACACCAGCATCGCATTACATGTGCGGGGGTATTTTGGTTGATGAATATGGAAAATCTTCGATCAAGAATTTATATGCATGTGGTGAGGTTTCCTCAACAGGATTACATGGGGCAAATAGATTGGCATCAAATTCATTATTAGAAGCAACAGTTTTTGCACATCGTATTTATTTATCGGCTCTAGAGAATTTTAAAAACAATATTATACCAGATGAAATTCCAGAATGGAATGAACAAGGTGTAACACAATCTAATGAAGAAATTTTAGTTACCCATAACCTACGCGAAACCCAAAAAATAATGAGCGATTATGTGGGTATTGTTCGTTCTGATTTTAGATTGGATAGGGCGATGCGACGATTATTTTTATTGTTTGAAGAAACAGAAGAATTTTATAAAAAGAACAAGGTTTCTGTTAAACTTTGTGAACTAAGAAATGTAATTCAAGTAGCTTACATGATCATTAAATCTGCAGTTGCTAGAAAAGAAAGTAGGGGTTTACACTATACAACAGATTATCCGGAGCACGCTAAAGAATTAGTTGATACTATAATATAAATATCATCCTGAGCGTTGTCGAAGGATTATGTAAGAGTCTTCGACAAGCTCAGACTGACATTTTATCTAACATCTAAATACTAACTACTATATACTCACAATATGCCAATAATACTACCAGTTAAAGAAGTACACCCTAAATGGGGAGAAAAATGTTTCATTGCACCGAATGCTACAATTGTAGGCGATGTGGTAATGGGCGATAATTGTTCTGTTTGGTTTAATGCGGTAATTAGAGGAGATGTGAATAGCATTACCATTGGCAATGATAGCAATATTCAAGATGGCGCTGTAATTCATGCTACGTATTTAAAAGCGGCTACATTTATAGGTAATAGAGTTTCTATAGGCCATAATGCAATTGTACATGGATGTGAGGTAAAAGACCACGTGCTAATAGGAATGGGTGCCATCGTAATGGATAATGCTATTGTAGAAGAGTATTGCATTATCGCTGCCGGAGCTGTTGTTTTAGAAAATACCATTTGTGAAACAGGGCATTTATATGCTGGTACTCCGGCAAAAAAAATAAAGCCCATTACTGATGAGCAACGGGCTTTATTGAATAAATTGCCAGATAATTATATCATGTATAGCGGGTGGTTTAACCCCTAAATGCCCTAAAGGGGACTTCATAATAGAGTGTTAAATAAGCACAAAGATGGCCAAACTCCCCTTTAAGGGTTAGGAATATCTATTTTCTCTCTTCTTTCAAAATTTGCTCTAATAGAAAACTCTTTTGGTTCGTACCAAATCTTTTCTGGTTGAATTCCCTTGGCTACATTTCCGGTATCCCAAATGCCATTTTTGTTTTCATCATAAACAATACGTGCATAATATATACCTGACCTATAGTTAGGGAAAATAACAGGTCCACTTTTTAAAATTCTTTCACTTCCCATCACTACTTCCTTCTTTTCGTTTACCAATTCTAAAATATAATTTTTGCTGGTATCAGGCACAGTTACGTTAATATAAAGGGTGCTATAAATATCTGCTTCGGCAAGTAAAAAGTTTTTTGTAATCTCTTTGTTTTTTGAATTGAAAAGACCGGTTACAGCACCATCGCCAATTTTAAGGATATATTGTTCTTTCTTTTTCCAAGGATACTTAAAAGTATAAACTAGTAAATCTGTACTGTCTTTGGTTAATATAAATCCTTTTCGTGGAATAGAATCTTCAAGCAAAGTTATTTTAGTTAAATCTATATTTTCAATAGGGAAGTTGAAGTATAATTTTAAATCTTTAAAAGGGTTTAATGCCGAGCCTTCTAAATTATCTCCAGCTTGCACATTTCTTGTATAAACATCTTTTTTGCCTCTTGTAAATTTAACGGTATCCAGAGCTTTGCCTTCATCTTTAACAGCTACTTTTACTGAATCAAAAGATAAATCTTTTAGCCAAAATTTAACCGAGTCATTGTTTTTATTAAAGCGAACAATTTTACCTACATCAACTGCTACTGGATCTATAATGGTAAGCTCTGGGCGACGTAATTTTTGGTTAAAGTCCATCGTAATACTTCCATCACTGTTTAGTTTTCTATCTACAATTCTAAAATCCTTGGCTAACTCTTTAAATACTTTTAGGTTCACACTATCCATATTTTTTGTCAACACTAAAGGTTCTTTGATAAAACCGATCTCATCGAAATTTTGCTGATAAATTTTATCACCACCTTTTTCTTTTAGTGCATAAATTTTGTAGGTCTCTTTTTTAAGATTGTTCAATTTGTAATTTCCGCTACTATCGGTAGTTGTATAAATGGAAGGTTTCTTTTTTCCCAAAATAGTATCTCTAGCAAGCGGTAAAATAAAAACAACGGTTTCAATTTCAGGTGCTCCTGTTAATGCATTTTTAATAGTACCACTAATGCTTAAGGAATCTAAAGTAGGGCCTGTAGAGAAAACGTAAGTAAAATTTTTAATGGCATTACTTTCGTTGATGTCGGCTATCGCTTTTCCAAAGTTTAAAGTATAGGTTGTATTTTTTTCTAGCGTATCTTGTAGTGTAATTTCTAATTTTTTGGTGTTGCTACCTTTTAGTATAGGTGGCTTTTCCATTTCTGGAGAAATAGAGAATTCTTTAAACTCATTGTCTAATTTGATGTACTCATCAAAATCGATAACAATTTTTTTAGCTGAAAAATTTGTCGACAAATTTTTTGGTTCCATTTTTAAAACCTTGGGGGGGAGGCTATCTTTTGGTCCACCTTGAGGCATTTGGATGCTCGCACACCCGTAAATTAACCCAACGATTAAAATTAGATAATAAAAATACTGCTTGTTAACTAGCCTGTTGTTTTTCGACATTTAGATGAGCTATATTTAGTTTTATATTGTTTTTAATGAATAACATTAAGAAAACGAAAAAACGCCTTAAATCGTCTAAAATTAAGCCGTCAATTTGTTAATATTAATCAATTGATAATCAACAGTTTACGTGTTATTTAGTAATATGAACCATTAAAACAGAGATATCGGAAGGTGAAACTCCAGATATTCTTGAAGCTTGGCCTAAAGTTCTTGGTTTAATTTTCAATAGTTTTTCGCGAGCCTCTTTTGAAAGCGAAAGGAGTTTGTTATAATCGAATTCTGGATTGATAGACTTGTCCTCCATTTTCTGCATTTTGTTTACAATCTCATTTTCTTTCTCGAAATAGCTTTCGTATTTAATTTTAATTTCTGCCTGCTCTACAGTTTCAGTATCAAAGGTATTTAAAAGGTCGTCAAATGTTTTGCTAACTTTTCTAATATCGTCAATACCAACTTGTGGACGGCTTAGAATATTAAATAATTTTACATTTTGTGTAAGAGCAGCTGTTCCTAAGCTTTCTAATAACTCATTAGCTTCGCCCATCTCAATTCCTTGTTTTCTGGTGAAAGCAACGATTGCATCAGAATTTTCTATTTTCTTATTTACAATGGCTAAACGCTCGTCATTAATTAAACCTAATTTATGAGCAATAGGAGAGAGTCTAATATCTGCATTATCTTGTCTAAGCAATAAACGGTGCTCTGCCCTAGAGGTAAACATTCTATAAGGCTCTTCAGTACCTTTAGTTACTAGATCATCTATTAAAACGCCTATATATGATTCTGAGCGCTTCATGATCAGTTCATGTTGATCTTTTACTTTCTGATGTGCGTTTATTCCTGCTATAAATCCCTGACTAGCAGCTTCTTCATAGCCTGTAGTGCCATTAATTTGCCCCGCAAAGAACAAATTACTGATTAATTTAGTTTCTAGCGTTAATCCTAATTGTGTAGGTGGAAAGTAATCATATTCAATCGCATAACCAGGCCTAAACATCTTCGCATTTTCAAATCCAGGAATTTGTGTTAGGGCTTTGTATTGGACATCTTCTGGTAAGGAAGTGGAGAAACCATTAACATAAATTTCACAGGTATTCCAGCCTTCAGGTTCTACAAATATTTGGTGTCTTTCTCTTTCTGCAAAACGATTAATTTTATCTTCAATAGATGGACAGTACCGAGGACCTAACCCCTTAATCCGACCCGTGAACATAGGGGATTTCTCGAAGCCTTCTTTTAAAGTTTCATGAACATTAGAATTGGTATAAGTAATCCAACAGCACCTTTGGCCTGTTGGTCTTTCTACGTTTGTATAAGAAAAGCGGCCAGGATTTTCATCTCCCCATTGCTCTTCCATTAAACTATAATTTAATGATCGACCATCAACTCGGGGAGGAGTTCCAGTTTTCATTCTGCCTGCTTCAAAACCTAATTCGGTTAATTGTTCTGTTAAACCAGTTGCTGATTTTTCTCCAGTTCTGCCGCCACCAAATTTCTTTTCTCCAATATGGATAATTCCATTTAAGAAAGTGCCATTTGTAAGTACAACGGCCTTACCCATGATCTCTACACCAAGTGCTGTTTTTACACCTATAACCGTGTTGTTTTTAATGATCAAACTACCAACCATCTCTTGCCAAAAATCAACATTCGGCGTTCTTTCTAATGCTAATCTCCACTCTTCAGCAAAACGTTTTCTGTCATTTTGAGCTCTTGGGCTCCACATGGCAGGGCCTTTAGACTTATTTAACATTCTAAATTGGAGTGTCGTTTTATCAGCGATAACTCCAGAATAGCCGCCCATAGCATCAATCTCTCTCACAATTTGTCCCTTGGCAACACCACCCATAGCAGGGTTACAACTCATCTGCGCAATAGTCTCCATGTTCATGGTAACTAATAACACAGAAGAACCAAGGTTTGCGGCTGCAGCTGCGGCTTCGCAGCCGGCGTGTCCTGCGCCTACAACAATAACATCGTATTCTTTAAACATGTTTATATTTTTGTTTCACGTGGAACAAGATAAAGTTAATGAAATCTCACCGAGATCAAATCTTGTTTCACGTGAAACTTTTACTTTTTATACAATTTGATTTGGCTATTGTGCCACGAACTAATAACTAATGCGCTAGTTTGTTTTGTCAGAAAGTTCAACCCAGCGCTCCATTATGCTTTCTAATTCTTTATTTAATTTTGCTATTCCCTCTGAAGCTTCTTGTATTCTAACATAATCAGTAGCGTCTATTGCATTTAACAACTTAGTTAAATCTTCTATCTCGTTTTCCTTTTCTGCAACAGTTTCTTCTATTTCGTCTAATTCTTTTTGCTCTTTAAAGGATAATTTTTTAGGAACAGTATTATTTTTATCCTCTTCAATTACTGTTTTTTTAGGAGCGGGATTATCTTTGCCATTGTCTAAACTAATGCGATATTCAGAATAGTTTCCATTGTAAATGCTTACGCCACCATTGCCTTCCATAATAAATAATTGCTCACTCATCTTATCAAGTAAATACCTGTCGTGAGAAACAAGGATTAATACGCCGGGGAAATTCTCTAAAAATTCTTCCAACACATTTAGAGTGTCAATATCTAAATCATTGGTCGGCTCATCCAGTATTAAGAAGTTTGGGTTTTGCATTAACACCTTCATTAAGTGTAAGCGTTTTTTCTCTCCACCACTTAATTTCTCTACCATTCCGTGTTGCTTCTTAGGAGGGAAGAGAAATAAAGTTAATAGTGCAGATGCAGAAATTGTTTGCCCATCTGCCATCTTAATATATTCTGCATCAGATTTAACAATATCAATTACCCTTTCTTTTGGGTCAAAAGCCAAGCCGCCTTGTTTGTAATATCCATACACAGTAGTATCTCCAACATCTACATTTCCTTTCTCTGGTTTTAAAAAACCAGTTATGATATTTAACAAAGTTGATTTACCGGTTCCGTTTTTACCCGCTAAACCAATTCTATCTCCTCTTTTAAACACGTATGTAAAGTCATTAATGATTTTTTTATCATCAAAAGTCTGTCCAATATGATTTAACTCAAGAATTTTATTTCCTTGGCGAGCCATCTTCACATTCAATGTAACTTTTTGATTGTCAGAACGTTGCTTAGTTTTATCTTCTAAATTATAAAATGCATTTACCCTAGACTGAGATTTTACTGTACGGGCAGCTGGCATACGCCTCATCCACTCTAATTCTTTCTTCAATAGGTTTTTATTCTTCTGAAAAGTGCTCTCATCAGAAGCCTCTCTTTCACTTTTCTTTTCTAGAAAGAATGCATAATTTCCATTGTAGTTATAAATTTTTCCTCTATCTAACTCTACTATGGTATTACAAACATTGTCTAAAAAATACCTATCGTGAGTAACTAAAAGAATGGTCTTATTACCAGAAGTCAATAATTTTTCTAACCATTCAATGGTATCAATATCCAAATGGTTGGTAGGCTCATCTAGCACATAAATCTCTGGATCTTCAATTAATAACTTGGCCAAAGCCAAACGTTTTTTCTGTCCGCCAGAAAGTGTATCTATTTTTTGTTGTAGATGATTAATACCCATACGGCTCAAAATCGTTTTGATTTCATGCTCATATTCCCATGCATTGTGTTCGCTTAATTCTTCATACAAGCGGTTCAATGTTTTTTCATCTGGATTAGGGTCTTCAATCAATTCTTCATATTCCTTGATCAACTGTTGCTGTTTATTCTCTAGTGAAAAAATGAAATCACTAATAGAATAGCCATCAGGAAAAGATGGTTCTTGATCTAAAAAGCCAATTTTAACGGCTTTATTTTTAACAATTTTTCCCTCTAGAGGAGAAAAGCGCTCGGCAAGTAATTTTAAAAGGGTGCTTTTACCGGCTCCATTTATACCTACCAACGCTACACGTTGACCAGGATTAATGCCCAGTGTTAAATTTTTGAAAAGCCATTCATCATGGTATCCATGGCCTAAGCCTTCGGCTGCAATTAGTGTACTCAAAGTATTTTTTAACGATTTATCTAATAAGAAATTACTGCAAAAGTAAGGATTAAAATTTTGGTATGGGAAGGAGGGAAAAATTAGGAGCTAAAGATTTACCTAAAGATTGCTTATTGTTGTTTCCTAAATCTAATTCAAGTTAAAATTCTCTTGTTTTATTTTAATCACATTAGAAGTAAACATGATTGATACGATTAAAATACCAATCACTACTGCTAAAACAAGTTGAATATTAGAGTATAAATTACTGCCAGCAATAATACTTTTTGATTCTTTGATCAGCTCTTCTCCAACTTTAGTCTGAATTTTAGTTAGGGCTGTCAGGTTTTCAAAAATTTCCTGATAAGATTTGCTAGCCATCTTGTTAAAAGCAAGCTTGGTTTCTGCAGTTGCATCTGGTGGGATATTTAAGATTGTTTTTTCAATCGTCCTGTTTTCTAATAACTTATTTTTCAGCACATTCAAATGGTTTTTTTCAGGCTTTACCAAAAAAGTTTGTTCATATTTTTTCAATAACAAATCAATGTTCGCATCATGACCAGCAAGCCTTTGATTTAAACTATTATCAGTGCTATTGGTATTAAGATGATTGTCGATTAGAAACCTTTTCGCATATATTCCTTCTGAAATGTAGAATAAATCTGTTGCTGGAATTAGCCTATCGTTATACAAAGAGGTAAACGCTTTACCCATGTTTTTAATGCTTTGGTCCTCTAAAACCCTGATCAAAATGGTACAAGCCATAATGCAGAAAAGCAATACAGCAACCTTTGTTTTCTGTTTAATTGAATGTGCAAACTTCATAAGCTAGGATTAGTTTATTGCAAAATAATTAAAGATTACAATTTAAACTAATACAGCTGCATAACTTGACTTGTTTATAACGAGAATAAATTTAGAAATGGAGCAAAATTCTGTTATCTGTGCGAATCTGTGGTTGGGAAGGCTATCTAAAATATAAACGCAAAAAAAAATGCAGACATCCATCTGCATTTTTTTAACTAAACTAAAAACTAAACTAAATTTATGATGGATTATGAATTTTAAAGGTTAACTAAATCATCAGAAGTTGGCAAAGTTACCGGCGCAATTACAGTTGCAATTGCAGCATTCTGCGATTTAATATTTGTGGTTTCTGCAACAAATTGTTCCATATTAACTTTGGCAACACTTCCTAAAACCGCATCATAAGCGGTAGTAGAACCAGATAGAGTTAAGTTTGCTTGGCCACCAACATTGGTAGATAAACTGATGGTATTTGTATTTAATTTTGCAGTTGCGTTATCATTCAAATTAACAGCTAAGTCTAAAGTGTTAAATTTTCCAGAAGTTCTAACGCTTGCATTGTTAGATGCTGTGATCTCAGTTAAACTGGTTACATATACAACAACAGTTAGAGTTTCTTTATTGAAAGAACTGATACGCAATTCTCCATTTTTTTGTTGTACCAATGCATTTTTAGAGAAGTAGTTGTCATATACTTTAACGCTCTCATCTGCACTTTGAACCAAAATCAATTCAACGTTTCCACATACATTGATTTTATTTACTTTCTTAACTTCAGATAATACAGTTACTTGTGTGTTATCTTCTGCTTTTACATTTATTGTTGCTGTTGTTAATACTAAGCCTGTTACTGCTAATGCGATTAATGATTTGATAGAAGTTTTCATATTTTTATTTTTTTAAAATCTTTGTTTTATAAATTATTTTCTTTTTTGCCACCGCCCTCTTTCAGGCTGGTTTCGTATATAAGACGACACTAAGGGAAAAAGGTTGCAGCGCAAATGGCCGTATTATACCTACATCGTGTAACTCTCGACGAACGCCTGTAATATTTCGACCAACAGACCTCAAAAAATTAGGGGAAAGCAAGTTCTAAGGGATTGTAACTATTTAGTTCCCTCTTAAGGAGTAAAGATTATGAATACCACAACCCTCAAAGTAATTAAAATAGCACCCCATTTGATTTCAGAAAAGAAAACCAGTTTTGTTAAACCTGTACAGCCTTAATAAATTGATTTATGACTCTTTTGATGAGGTAATTGCATTCGCAAAATATAGGTGGGATTATAAATAGACAACAGCATCTTTAAACCTTTTGATAAAAAAAATAGTCACAAAAGACAGAAATTCAATTTCAAGTTTTACATTTGCACTCTATTTAGAATTAAACTTAATAATAATATGAAAGTAATAGCCTCCGTAGTTGCGGCTTTTTTGTTAATTGGGGTTACTCCAAAAACAGAAACTCCAAAAAATGCCAATCAACGTTTGTATGTATCTCATTACGAAAATATATTAGGAACATCATTAGAATTTAAATTTACAAGTACATCAGAAGCTGAGGCAGAAAAGGCAGAAGTTGCGGCATTGGCAGAAATAGATAGGCTTTCATCAATATTTAGTGCTTATGATCACAATAGTGAGTTTAACAAATGGATGAAGCAAGACTTGAACAAACCGGTTAAAGTCTCTAAAGAGTTATACGATATGCTAAATCTTTTTGCACAATGGAAAAGCCGTACTAATGGAGCTTTAGATGCATCCGCAGCGGTTGCCGGTAAGTTATGGAAAGATGCAGCAGCAAAACAACAATTACCAACTACGGTAGAAATTAATGCCGCAGTTGCTACCATGCAACAAATACACTATCAGCTAAATGTAGCTAATTCTACAGCTACTCGTTTAACAAATGCACCTTTAGTGATGAATACCTTTGCAAAAAGCTATATCATTAATTTAGCGTGTGATGCGGCTTTGGCTTCATCAAAGGTAAATGCAGTGGTAGTTAACATTGGTGGAGATTTAGTAATTAAGGGCGATGTTACAGATGCTGTTAATGTTACCAACCCTTTGGCTAACGCTGAAAATGATGCACCTTTAGCTCATTTATTAGTGAGCAATAAAGCGGTAGCAACAAGTGGTAATTACAGAAGAGGTGAACAAATTGGCAAAAATTGGTATTCTCATATTGTAGATCCACGTACCGGAAAGCCCGTTGAAGGTGTAATTAGCGCAACCGTTGTTGCAAAAAATGCAACTGATGCAGGGGCGTTGGCAACAGCTTTTAACGTATTGTCTTTGGCAGAAAGTAAAGCATTAGCGGTCACTATTGAAGGCGCAGCATATTTGATTATTACTAAAGATGGTAAAAGAATAGAGAGCAGTAATTGGGGTTCTTTGGTAGATAAATCAGTTACTGAAAATAAATCAACCACTCAACCTGTAGTATCTGGGGCAGGAAAGCCATGGGATCCTAAATTTGAATTGGCTATAAATTTCGAATTCAATGCAATTGCAGGCAATGGCCATCGCCCATTCGCTGCGATTTGGGTAGAAGATGAAAATAAAGTTGCCGTTAGAAATTTAGCGTTATGGTATAATAAAACGAAATGGATTCCTGATTTGAAAAACTGGTACAGAATTAATGGAGATAGCTTTAAAGCCGATAAAAATAATTATGCTTCTGTAACCGGCGCAACTCGTTCTCCAGGGAAATATACTATTAAATGGGATGGTAAAAATGACAAAGGAGAATATGTTCCACAAGGAAAATATACCATCATTATTGAAACCTCAAAAGAGCATGGTACTGATGAAATTATACGCCAACCAATGGAATTTAAGAAAGCTGCAAAAAAGGCAACTAACGCAGGTAATGTTGAAATCTCAAACGTAACTTTTGACTTCCGTAAAAAATAATCCCGCACCGCTTGCTTCTAAGAAGAAAGTAGCTACAAAAGCAAATAATCCGAAGAAAGAAGTAGCCAAACTATCACGCTGGCTACATATTTACCTTTCTATGGTGAGCTTTGCGATTGTTCTTTTCTTTTCGGTAACTGGGTTAACATTAAATCACCCAACATGGTTTGGCGGCGATAAGCAAGTTGAAACTAAGCATAAAGGAACATTGAATGTAAAATGGGTGAATAATCCAGACACGACTAAAATTGCTAAGCTAGAAATTGTAGAATTTTTGCGTAAAACTTACAATGTTAAAGGCTATGTGAGCGAAATTAGAATTGATGATTCTGAAGTGAGCGTTTCTTTAAAAGGCCCTGCATATTCATGTGATGCTTTTATTGATAGAGAAAAAGGAACATATGAAGTTTCTGAAATTAAAATGGGTCTTGTTGCAGTAATGAATGACCTGCATAAAGGGAGAGATTCTGGTTCTGGCTGGTCTTGGATTATAGATATCTCAGCTGTGTTTTTAATTCTAGTTTCTCTTAGTGGATTAATATTGCTATGTTTCATTAAAAAAAGAAGAGTAGCAGGCTTTATAACGGGTGTTATTGGCTTGGTGATTTGCTATTTGATCTACGCAATTTTTGTTCCTTAGTCTTACCGTCATCGCAAATAAGGAATGAGTGAGATGCCTTTAATCCTAAAAATGCTGACCATTGCTGGGATACTTTAGAATGTTGTTATACTAACTCACAGCGGCCTCTGCGCTAGATCTTATACAAGAAAGGACTTTAAAGACGAATTGTCATCAAAAGGATAACCTTTGTAATCTACGATCAATTCACATCCTTTTGGAAGCTGAACATATATTTCTTCTAATAACGGATCATCTCTGTCTGCGCGTATCAAAAGCTTTTTTAATGAGGTTAATTTTCCGATTTGTTCAAAACCGGCTGTTGTTATTGAAGTTCCGATCAAATGTAAAAGCTCTAGCCCATTAATTGAACAAATAAATGGCATTGCTTCATTTGTGATGCTGTCACAACCTTTAAGCCTTAATTCGGTAATGCTATCTAGTTTTACTAATTCTGCAATTCCGGCATTGGTAATGTAGGTTTCATCAAGGTCTAATTGCCCAACAGATTTAATTCCTTGTACCATTCTCACTAAGTGGTCATCATCAACATGATTATATAATCTGAAACGAACTTGTTCTACATGTAAAGGAATTCCATCTATATGTTTAGGAACATTCATATAATAAAATGTTCCCCAAAATTCTTGTTCGGCTAGTTTTTCCTTTTTTTTATTTCTCATTGCTATCACAATTAAGCAGCGAAAGATTAATTAGGATACTATCTCAAGCTTTGCCAAATATAAATCTTCCTTTTCCGTCATTAAGGCTTTAGCAGCTTTGGTTTTGTCTTTGTAACCTAACAGGTGCAGGGCTCCATGAATCATCACTCGGCACAATTCATCTAATGTAGCTGATTTAAATTTAGTTGCATTTTCTTTAATCCTCTCTACACTAATAAAAATATCACCTACAATCGTTTTAAGCTCTTCTGAGTTGTCGAAAGTAATCACGTCGGTATAATCGTCATGCTGGAGGTAATCTTGGTTTATACGCAGCAAATATTCGTCTGAACATAAAATGAAGTTAAGCTCTTCTAATTTATAACCTTCAGAAATGATTGTTGAACCAATCCAATTTTTAATTATGGTTTTGTGCTTTAGTGTATAAGTAAGGTCTTCGGTAAAAAAATTGATGCGTGCCATGGGAAGGAATTTTTGTCATTCAGAGCACAGCGAAGAATCTAAAAGAGATTACTCACAAGTTCGTAATGACAAGTGGGTTATTTATTAGGCGAATTTAGCAATTTAAAATATTCTGCAATTTTGTTTTTGTAATAATAGTTTAGATTTGGCGGCAATTTTTGAAGCATTTCACTCTCGCTTTGTTGCTGTTTTTTAAACCGGTCTAACATTTGTTTATAAGACGGTGGAAACTCTTTCGCTGCGTTACTTTCTCTCTTTGAATCTTGGTCTTGCTCACGTTGGGCTTTATCAGCATCTAATAACTTTGTGGTTAAATCCTTTTGGCGGTTCATTGTCTCTTCGTTAATCCTTTTATTCACCAAATCATTTTCTGTTTTCTTCATGTCTTCGGTCATCTGGTTCAAATTACCCAAACCGCCTTTTCCATCTTTATTTTCTTCTTTGTTTATTTTTTGCAAAGCTTCCCTAATCATCTGTTGTTGCTGAGCCATTTTTGCAAATTCTTGGCTCATTTGTCCTTTTGGCACAGTTCCCATATTGCCCTCTTTTTGCATTTTATCTCTGGCATTCTGCATTTTTTGATTGAGTTGATCTTGCATTTTTTGCAAATCCTTCATGCTTTGTTTGCCTTTTTTACCCTTGCCAGATTTAGCATTCTTTTGTGCATTTTGCATTTGCTCTAAAGCTTCATTCATCATCAATGCTAAATTGTTTAACGATGTCATAGCAAATTGTTGGGCACGATTAGCCTCTGCAGTTCTTCTATCGCCTAAATAATCTATTGCTTTTTCAATGTTTAAATTGATTTTACCAACTTCTGCATTTACTGTGCTTTCTATTTGTGGCACTCTTTTACTCAATGAAAACAAACTGTCAGCAATGGTCTTCATGTTATCTTTTATGGTGTTTTGTTGCTGTACATTCGGAATGTAAGAAGGATCATTGCTAGCCATTCTTCTTAAGGCAAGCATAACTTTTTCTTGGGCAAAAGAAGTACTTAGTAAATTTTCTAATAAACGGCGCAGCTCTTCTGCATTGGTTTTTGATTCTTCTTCTTCTCCCTGTTGTTGACTTTGCTTCATTTTTTGAGCCAATTGATCCATTTGCTCACCAGCTTTTTGTTGCTTTTGAGATGCCTTCTGTTTATCGTTTTTGTTTAGTTCTTCCTTACTTTCCTGTTGGTTTTTCTCAATCTGTTCCGTTTCTTCTTTAGGGTTTTCGAAATCATTTGGCCTTTCTAATTCTTGATTTTTTTCCTCAAGTTTTGCCAACTCTTTCTGTAAATCTTTAAAGTCTTTATTTAGCTGATCTTGCTTCTTTTTAATGTCACTTACATCTGCATTTTTTTCTTGACTTTGTTGGCTCAATTCTTTTTGCTGTTTAGCCATTTCTTCCAAGCGGTCAATTTTATTTTGTAAGTTTTGTTCAAACTCTAATTGTTTATAGAGTTCTAAAATTCGATCTAGTTCATTTTTTAGCATTTTATTGTCCATTTGCATTTTAGACAATTCCTCTTTTGTTAAATCTTTATTGTTCTGCTCCATTAATTGTTGCAATTTTTTCAATAAATCTTTTGTTTTATCATCTAGAACATTGTTAAACAAATCATCAATTTGTTTTTGCTTTTCTTTTAGTTCATCGGTTAAAGCATTATTTTCTTGTTTTTCTAGATTGTTTTTTTCGTTTTGTGCCCTAATTTCTTTTACAGCTTCTTCCAATTGTTTCTGTTTTTCTAAAAGCTGATCAATTTGTTTTTTATCCTCAAAAGTCAATTGCTTTTTATCCAATAAATCTTGAGTTAATTTTTTACTATCCTTTTCAATCTTCTGTGCCAATTTAATGGTCGATTCCATTTTTTTCTTTAAGGCTTCACTACCTTCAGCTAATTTTTCTGCAATTTGTTGTTGCGTAGGTGCTTGGTAGATTTTAATTTCAGAACGAAAAATTTTTGCACCATTTACGCCATCATTGTCGGCTACCTCGAAATAGTATTCTAAAAACTGACCAGGTTTAACGGCAATTTCATTCAAATTCCATAAATAGAAAAACGCATTTTCTATTTGGTTGTTTTTGATAGGAATAAGCTTGGTTTGTTGAGCTATTGTTTTAC
Organism: Pedobacter polaris; assembly: GCF_005116505.1. GTDB lineage: Bacteria > Bacteroidota > Bacteroidia > Sphingobacteriales > Sphingobacteriaceae > Pedobacter > Pedobacter polaris. Next base: position 711,224 of record NZ_SWBR01000001.1, on the reverse strand, counting down.
CATTTTCTTTAATGTTGTATTTAAATTTCAATGAGGTGAAACCATAATCGTCAGCAATATTACCTGAAAAATATAAAGCTTTTGTGCTTACAGAATCAGAAGATTCTATAACAGAAATATTTGGAAATTGATCGGCAATAACAGCAATTTGGTGGTTTAAAGAATCAGCATTACTAACATAATTGTTTTTAGGTACAATCCGATAGGTGCCGCTTTTTTTAATGGTTGTACTGAAGTTGGCAGAATTGTCTTCTACTTTTAAATTATAAATTTGATTTAGTAAAATAAAAGCTAAAGTTTGGCTATTTTCTGTTTGCAATTCCCAAGTTACTCTTGTTCCTTCTGGAATTAACAAGTCACCAACGTTGCTAAGGGTCTCATTTTTCCTATTGAGATAAGCTGGATAAACTAATTTTGCACTTATATTTAGCAAAGAGGGACGAGGTTTGACCTCTATTGCAAATGAGGCTGAATTAAATCCACCGCCAAAAAAGCGAAGGGATTTATTTTTTTGGATATTCTTAAAAGTATAATTGAAATTGCTGATGTTTTCTTTCTCTAACTTGTAGGTGTTTGCGCCATCCTCGATATAAATATCTTGAGGAAATTCATTTCCTTTTAGCTGGAGCTTAATGGTTAAGTCATCGCCCTGTGTAACAGTTAAGGCCTTGTTTAAAATCTCAAATTCGAAGGGAGCTGTAGGTAAAATCGCCTCATTATATCTAATAAAACTATTCGTTCCCTCCTTTAAAATTGCAGGAGCAATAACACCAATGAAAATGATAATGGCTAATGGTAATAAAATGTATTTAATGCGCTTTCTATTATCGTTTAAATTAATTGCACTAGCAAAAGGAATTGGTCTTAAATCGCTTATTTTCTGATCGATCCCAGCCAGAATTAATTGGCTGTTCTGAGGAGAATCATCTGCTAAGGCTTTTAACTGCAAGGTATTTAACAACCTGTCTTTTACATTAAAGAAATGATCACCTATTAAATGAGATGCCTGTTCTAAACTAATTGTTTTGCTTAACTTAAAATAAGCAAGTGCAGGTTTAATAATCCAATAACCAATGGCAGCCAAAGAGATGATAAGAAATGAAAAGAAAAGAAAGGTTTTTGTTCCTGTTCCTGGATGTGTATAATAGACCAACACAAATAAGCATAGATACAGCCCTAAAACACATGCGGCAGCATAAATGCTTCCACGCAAAAGTTTATTAAGGTAAAACTTTTGTGTAAATTCATTAATCTTGGCAATTAAAAGGTCGTAGCTATTACCCATAGTTAAGTTAACGAATATAAAGGAAAAAATTGTGTAGTTAAATAGCCAATAAACCTATTGATAAAGCGTTTTCGATTTAATTAAAAGAAGTTAACATAAAATAAATGTAACTATTATTTCAAAACCCTATTTTTAACGCTTTAAACCATATATATGAAACAGTTAACCATTGCAATTTTAATGATAACCATAATTACGACAATTGCAAATGCACAAAAGAAAATAACATCTTGGAATAAAAACCAAGTAATTGCGCATCGAGGAGCATGGAAGAAAAATAATATACCAGAAAACTCTATCGCAGCTTTACAGCAAGCATTTAAATTAAACTGCCATGGCTCAGAATTCGATGTTCACTTAACTTTAGATAGTATAATTGTGGTTAACCATGATGCTACTTTTTTAGGCACTAGTATAGCCAAATCTACTTACAAGCAATTGTTAGAGAAGAAACTTTCAAACGGAGAAACGATCCCTACTTTAGAAAACTATTTGAAAACAGGGATGAAACAGAAAAAAACCAAGTTAATTTTAGAGATTAAACCTCAAAACTTAGGTAAAGAAAGAGATATGCTTTTAACAGAAAAGGCACTTCAAATGGTCCGGAAATTAAAAGCACAGGCCTGGGTAGAATATATCAGTTTTGGATATGATATCTGCACTTACATTATTAAGAATGAACCAAACGCTAAAGTAGCTTACTTAACAGGAAATGTTGAACCAGAAAAAATGAAAGCAGACGGTTTTAGTGGAGTAGACTATCATTTCTCGGTTTATCAGCAAAATGCAGATTACATAACAAGATTTAAGAAGCTCGGAATGACAGTTAATGGTTGGACTGCAAATCTTCCTGCGGAAATATCCTACTTAATTGCTAATGAGGTTGAATATATTACCACGAATGAGCCTGAGCTAACATTTGAAATGATTAAAAACGCTCCATTAGTAAGTGGTTGGAAATTGAAATGGGCTGATGAGTTTGGCGGCAAGGGATTACCTGATCCAAAAAATTGGACTTATGATGTTGGAGGAAATGGATGGGGGAACAATGAAAAACAATTTTATACAAAGGCAGATACTTTAAACACTAAGGTTGAAAAAGGAAGCCTAAATATTACTGTTCGCAAAACGGATAAAGAAAACATGGCATACACCTCGGCACGTTTGGCTACTCGAAAAAAATTCGATTGGAAATACGGGCGGTTGGAAGTTAGGGCAATGCTGCCTAAAGGAAGAGGTCTGTGGCCTGCAATTTGGATGTTGCCTACTAATTGGAAATATGGTTCTTGGCCTGCAAGTGGCGAAATTGATGTGATGGAGCATGTTGGTTTTGCACCAGATTCTATCCATGGGACAGTACATACAAAATCATTTAACCACACTATTAATACACAGGTAGGAAAGGCGATTAAATCTGATACACATTACACTGAATACCATGTTTATGCTATGGAATGGTTTGAAGATCACATAGATATTTTTATGGATGGTAATAAATACTTCAGCTTTAAAAACAGTAGAAAAGGAATGGAAGAATGGCCTTTTGATCAAGATTTTCATTTACTACTAAACATTGCTGTAGGTGGTAACTGGGGAGGGAAACAAGGAATAGATGACCAAATCTTTCCTGCTACAATGAAAGTAGATTATGTTAGGGTGTATCAGAAATAAAAAATTATGCAAAAAAAAGCCTCGATTTGAGTCGAGGCTTTGGTAAATATGATAATAATTAGATTACTTTCACATTAACGGCATTCAAGCCTTTTTTACCGCTTTCAACATCGTATTCAACTTTGTCGTTTTCACGAATTTCATCGATAAGGCCTGTTGAATGTACAAAAATTTCGCTATCGCCGTTTGCAGGGATAATAAATCCGAAACCTTTAGTTACATTAAAAAATTTTACTGTTCCTTCTTGCATTGTATTGTATTTAATAATTAAGTGTGCAATGTACATAATTAATATTTAATAATTGCAAATACCTCATTTTTTGATAAATATAAGTTTAAAGAGAGTTTAATTTCCTGTTCTGCCAATTACTTTTAGAGAAATTTCGCTTGAATGAGGGATACCTAGAGTTTTGCCAGGTGTAATGTAAAAAAGATTGCTAAGATACATATCGGCAATGCCTTGCAGTAATTTTTTCCTTTGTTCTCTATATTCTGGTAGTACAAACTCATAACCTTTTGTTACGTACATTTTTCCATTTGCGTCAACCACAACAGAAAAATTATAGACAAAATCTTTGTAAGATTTGTTGATGACAATCTTATAGTAGGGATAAAAATAATCAACGGCAGATTTTCTATTGTTTAGTTCATCAGCCGTACTTATCTTTTCTACACTAACATTTTTACTATTTGGAACAAAAACAACTGGGGATGTAGCCGGGAATGCAACAGTAGGATTTGATGGGTCTTTATATGTTTTAAGACTGAGATCTTTTATAAATAGCGTATCTCTGCTTGTTGGTTTTTGAAGTTCGCCAATTGTTGTGTTTAATTTATCAATAATTTTTTTTGAGTAATAGGTAGAATATACATCAGAGCGTGGATCATCGTCACCAGCTATTTTCATGGCATCAACTTGTACTCTTTGTAAAACCAAGCTATCTTTTGAAATGATCCGTACCCTAAAATACTCTCTGGCGAAGTTATAAATCCTTCCATGATCATGGTGTAGATAGAATGACTCCATTTTTTTCTTCTCAGGACTATAAGCAAGCATCGTGTCTGGTGCTTTAAATTGAATGATCCATGTAGGGATTTGTTGGAAGCCATCATTATTAAACGAAACGCCATTTTTAAAACGGCGTTTAACCTCAAAAAAACGAATGCCATTAACATCTTTGAATTTAAGGTTGTTTTCTGGTAGGTCTTCAATCTCTGTTTGGGATTTAGGAGTTTTACGAGCTTCAACCTTTGAGTCAGAATTGCATCCTGCAAAAAATAAGATTGATGTGATAAATATAAAAAAACAGGAGTTCTTAGACTTCATTTTATGCTATTATTCAATAAATAACGTGGTAAAGATATTATTGTTTCTTTTTTAATAGGATAACATTAGCAACTTTTCTTGTGCCTTCATGATCCCATTTTTTATTATCGGAAGGATAATTTACTACTCCGTTTTCTGGAGCACTACTAACCCACAAAGTTGTAGAGCCCCCACCATCTAAATTAATGGCACTTGTACAACCCAGCCACCTCATTACTTTGGTTAGCTCGAAAAGACTCATCCCTGCAGAATTTTCCTGTCTTCCGTCAACAGTTAACAAAATCACTGTTCCATCTGCTTTAATTCCAATTGCACTCCGTGGATGACGAAGCCTATTGAAAGCCGTGGTGTCTAATTCTTCAATTTTTTGATTATAAATTAATAAAGGGCCACTATTCATTACATCTTTTTCGGTTAAACTATCTTCCCAATTAGTGCTTCCATCCCATTTTTTGATGCTTAATTTGCCATTATTAATTAAAATAGCAGCTCTTTGGTGTCTTGCTCTTGTATTGTTTTTTTCGAGACGATTTTGATTAATTACCGCTCCACCTACTTTAACAAAATCTACAGACCCACCATTTTTAATATCGAAAAAGGTTCCATTTATAGCAGCGATGGCATTGTTTTCCTTGCCGAATATTTGTGTGACTTTTAATACTTTCACATCTGCACCAATTGCAAATAACGGAGCATTTCCTCTAGGCTTAACCTCAACGTAGGAGATATTTTGGTTCGCCATAAACAGATTTTTCCCATTAAAATGATGGCTAACCAATTTAGTTTTTGGTGCTATTTTTTGTTTTTGCCATTTGGTTTTAACAACAGCTATAGAATCGACATTTTGTGCGAAGGCAAAGCTTCCTACAGAAAATATTAAAAATAGTATAGTTCTTTTCAGCATGGTGCAAACATAAAAAAACCCGCTCTAATTTTAGAGCGGGCTATATTAAATAATATTATTTTTTAGGATCAAGGATATCATTTATTCTAGTAACTAAATCTTCATAATGAGCTTTAGTCATTGCATCTCCAGCTGCTGCTCGAGCTTTAGCAGCTGCTGCTAAAGTTTTTAACTCTACCCTAACTAAAGGTCTGATATCTGTAACACCAACGTTAATTGGCGTAAAGTTGAAACCTGGAGGTAAACCTATTGGAGCGGGTGCATCAACCATTAAACTTCCTAGTCTATCAATATACCCTCTTTGTAAATTACGCTTGAATGCATCCGGTCTACTGGCCGCGAAAATTGTTCCACGAACATCTGTAAATAATTCAGGAACTGTATATGCACTAGCGCCATTTTTGGTTTCATTATCTAACATTCTAAGCAATCGTGAAACTGTAAAAATATTATTAATGGTGCTGGTTTGTGCTGCTTTAATTCTAGTTAACATAGCGCCATTATCAAATTTGTTCAATTGATCGCTATTAATTAACCAAAGTGGAGTAGTGAATAATTGCTGATTTAAAAATGTAACAGCTTCTTTTTGTTTTGCTTCAGAAACATAATTATAAACGGCTCCTGCTTGCTCATAAGTTTTGTAATTTTCACTTAATCCACCAATGTTAAAAGTAACATGGCCCATGTATCTGCTGAACTGACCAATCACCTCTCCGTAAAGCTCACTTAGATTGCTGTAATCTTTACCCGCTTCATAAGTCCATTTTTCTATGTTTGGCAATATCCGTTTTAAGTTGGCAATACCATATGTACTAGCTTTCATTGCATTGTCACCTAAATCTTCACTTTGATCACGAGGATCGTATTGGTTACCTTGACGACCATAGAAATATAATGGGTTTCCAGCTTTTGCTTTAGTCCAAACATCTAATTTTTCCTTTTCTTGTTGAACGGTTAAATTGCCAGGAAACCAAGAATAACCCCATTTTACGGCCCACTTATCATATTCGCCAATTCCAGGGAACATTCTTACAACACCATCTCCAGGTTGTGCAACATAGTTGAAACGAGCATAGTCCATAATTGAAGGAGCGGTAGCATATTTATCTGTAAAGGCTTTTGAACGTAACGAATCTACAGGATAGGCATAGCTAGAACCAAAGTTGTGTGGTAAACCTAAGGTGTGGCCAATTTCATGTGAAGATACAAAACGGATTAATTCTCCCATTTGGTTATCACTGAATTTAGATTTACGAGCTTCTGGATTAATTGCTGCCGTTTGAACAAAGAACCAATTTCTAAGTAAGCTCATCACGTTATGATACCAACCGATATGGGTTTCTAAAATCTGACCCGTACGAGGATCAGAAACATGAGGGCCATATGCATTAGCAATATCTGAAGCAAAATAACGCACCATAGAATAACGAGAATCATCTACGCTAAACTCTGGGTCTTGTTGAGGTGTAGGCGCTTCTTTACCAATGATTGCATTTTTAAAGCCAGCAGCTTCAAAAGCAACTTGCCAATCGTTAATGCCGGCAATTAAATATGGCACCCATTTTTTAGGCGTTGCCGGATCAATGTAAATAACAATTGGTTTAACTGGTTCTACCAATTCACCACGTTTGTAAGCGGCAGTATCTTTTGGAACTAAATTCCATCTATGGATATAAGCTGTACGTTCTGCTTTTTGAGCATCAGTACCATAATCCGTTTGTCCTTGACCAAAGAAGCCGACTCTCGCATCCATTAAACGTGCTTTAGCAGGCGTTTTTGGTAATAATAACATCGAAGTATTAAACTCAAATGTAATTGCACCAATGCTATTGTCTATTGGAGATTCTGCTGAACGATAGGTTTTTGCAGTAACTACTTCAATGTTTATTGGAAATGTTTTGATCGTATCTACATAAGATCTTGTGGCATCAAAAGCAGTCGTTTTATAGGCTTTTCTTATAGCATCTGTAGCGCCAATTGCCATAATATCACCATTGTAAAAATCAGTAACATCAATAACAACACCTGTTGTATCTTTATTATAAGCCTTAATATCAAAAGAGGCTAGAATACTCGAAAGATTAGAGTTTTTAACAGATTCGTACATGTCCGTACCTTTATCAGCCTTTACAGAATAGCTAGGTACGCGGATAAAAATCTGCTTTCCGCGACGCTCCCATTGCCATACTTGTTCATTAAGTTGCTCACCTCCATATTGTTGGTTGCCAACTTTCACTCCAGATGGCACTTTAGCCAAACGAGTTACCACAAGCATTTCACGGTTTAAAATAGAATCAGGAATTTCAAAATACCATTTATCATCCACTTTGTGGGTTTTAAATAATCCTGTTTTGCTTTTGGCTTTATTTGTAATTATTTCTGAAAAAGGTTTAATCCCTTCTTTTTTAGGAGCTGCGCCTGCAGGAGGTGTTGTTGCGGCTGATGCTGGCGGAGTAGTTGTTGGTCTTCTTTGCGCAAAAGTGGTACCCCCAATTGCACATAAAAATGCCAACCCAGCTACAGCCAATAGGTTTTGATTTTTACTCATAATATTGTAAGTTAGTTTGGTATTAAAAGGTTAAAAGTAAAACTGTGTTATGGATATAATAGCCGAGTAAAAGAAATGTTACGATAATGTGGGAAATGCTTCAAAAAAGAATGAAAGTAATCGGTTAATATTATCTAATAGTTAAACCCTACGCTTTAGTTTTAGTAATTTAACAATATTCTTATCGCCCCTTATGATTTCAACCACAACAGTTTTTCCATCATCAGACTTAAATAAGTTAGTGATTTCTTCTAAGGAGTAAAGTAAAACCCATTTAAAATCTAATGATATAATTTCATCTTGTTCTAAAAACCCAGCTTTATCAGCTGGAGAACCCTTTTCAATTCTACCAATAAAATACCTCTTGCTGTTATTGGGATCTATATAGACTTCAATTCCAGACATATCATGATCAAAATCTGCTCTATAGCCTTGATTAGGTTTTAAATATATTGCAGCATTTTGGTAGTCATAGGTTGCATCAAATCTCCTTAAAAATTCTGCACCTAAGTTTCCGTCTTGGATTCCATAGCCTATTTTTGCGGCAACAGATTCAAATGAAGGAAAACCCGATATAATATTTTTAAATGAAAATTTCCCAAGCTTTAAAAGCGGAATTCTCCCTACATGACCACTTATAGGACCACTTAATCCTATTCCTAAATTTGCTGTAATTATAGAATCTGGAAGAGGAAAAGCGGCTCCATCAAGGGCCTCCATAGATAAGGCATGACTTGCGCCACAATCTATAATCAGCTTTGCTTTAATATTTTTTTGCTGTGGAGTTACCATATCCACAATTATGTATGGTTTTTTGTTTTGAATTTCAAGAGGAAATTTCACACCCCTTTTTCGTGCTTTTTCAAGGGGTGAAGAAAACACAATACGCTGAGTTGAATAACTAATCTTTACAACAAAACTATTAAAGAAATAATATCCTATAATTCCATGAATTTTTTTTCCTACATAGCTGGAAAGATTAAAAACATCTTCTTTTAAAATTGCTGTAGGAATGTGTTGAATGGTTGCCTCTTTAATCGTTACGCTAAGCTCAGAAGTTAAAAACGCAGGTATTTCTCCGCCTTCGCCTACCCCATAAATTTTTGTAGTTCTTAAATTTTTAAGCTCAAGGGTATCCATAAGAGCAGGCTCTGTAATAATCAAAGGACCAACTCCTGTATCTAAAATAAAATTATAAGGACCTTTCCCGTTTATATACAGAGGGATTATAATTAGGTTTTTTATCAATTGAAAGTTTACAAAGCTCTTTTTGCGATTTCCTTCAAAAGAAAATGTTTGTGCACAGGCAATATTCGCAACGCAGATCTGCGCTATAAGCAATACTAAAATTATAGTAAGCGAATGGATTTTTATTTTCCTTTGCCAATATTTCATGAAACTAAATTAATAAATTAGGGCGCACATTTTCATCAGAAAAGATTTATAAATGAAAAAATACTCCCTAGATAAAAAAAAGCTACTAATTTATTTGACTCTAGTTCTGGTGATTTGTTTCTCAGCATGTGCCCCTAACCGAATTATTGCTAAAAAAGTTAATAAAGAATTTAAAAATTCTCTAATTATCGATAAATATCATGTGGGTTTTGCCTTATATGATATGGAGAAAAAAGAAATGATTTACCAAAAAGATGCCGATAAATATTTCACTCCTGCATCTAATACTAAACTTTATACTTTTTATGCCGGCTTAAAAATGATGCCCGATTCCATACCATCTTTAAGGTATATAGAAAGAGGCGATTCTTTAATTTTTTGGGGAACAGGAGATCCATCATTTTTACACACCCAATTAAGGGGGACAAAAGCATTCGATTTTCTTAAATCAAGCACTAAAAAACTCTTTTATGCTCCGGGTAGGTATACCGGGTCTTTTTATGGCAATGGTTGGCAATGGGATGATTACAATGAATATTACCAAGCAGAAATTAATGATTTGCCATTATTTGATAACATGGTCTTAATTACCGCAAAAACCGCTGGGAATATGGATGTTTTGCCAATCACTTTTGCAAGTTGTTTTGTAAAAGACTCCATTACAAATACAAAAACGTTTAAAGTTACCAGAGACTTTAATTCCAATAAATTCAATTTTACCACAGCCATTATCCCATCAAAATATGCTCAACAAGTTCCATATAAAGTTAGCACATCAACAACTGTTAATCTTTTGGTTGATACATTGAACAAATATGTAGACATGATAAACATGAAAATGCCTATTGATGCGAAAACAATTTATAACTTAAAAAGCGATACCGTATTCAAGCACATGATGCTTCCTAGCGATAATTTTATCGCCGAGCAATTGTTATTAGTTTATGCTAACAAATTAGGCATCGAATTAAACACTGCTAAAACTATAGATTACATTAATACTACGTATTTATCGGCATTACCAGATAAACCTAAGTGGGTAGATGGATCAGGGCTGTCAAGAGGAAACCTGTTTACACCAAGAGATATGGTTAAGCTTTTAGAACTGATCTATGCAGAAGTAAATGATAGGGAAAGATTATTTACAATGCTACCGGCTGGTGGAAAAACTGGCACATTAAAAAACGCCTATCCTAAAACAGATATACCTTTTGTTTATGGTAAAACAGGAAGTTTGTCTAACAACCATAATCAAAGTGGATATGTAACTACTAAAAAAGGACGAACTTTAATATTTTCTTTCATGAACAATAGTTTTGTTTTACCTACGGCTGATGTTAGGAAAGAAATGGTTAGGATAATGACTTATATACATGATAATTTTTAAGATTGAAAAGGTATTGAGTTAGCTGAATTCATCAAGAACGAAATCCTCTTTTAGAAATTATTTCACGCCATCTAGCTAATGCCACAATAAGCCCACGGAAGTTAAATCCGATAGAACCCCTTTTGCTGTTAAAGGCTGCGGGTTTTTGCGGGATATCAAAATATAACTGCAAAAAAATGCATCTTTTTAGTTTTTTTTTGCGCAATTTAGATAATGCGAAATCAGTATTCTAATAAATTGCAGGTTTTTGAATAGTTATGAAATTATATTTAGTTACTTTATTATTATTGCTTAGTGGGTCGGTTTTAGCACAGGATCAATTGACTTATCAAAGCAAAAACTTGCCTAGAACAGACACAACTTGGGTTTTTAAACCAAAAAACTATAAGAAGTTAGAAAAACTGCCAATCATTTTTCTTTTACATGGTTATAGTGGAAACTATAAGCAATGGAATAATATCATGGACGCACAAAAGTATGCAGATGAATATGGATTTATAATTGTTTGTCCAGATGGATTATTCAGCAGTTGGTATTTAAATAGTCCGGTAAAGTCAGATTGGCAATTTGAAAATTTCTTTTTCGATGAGTTATACCCAGATATGAAGAAGAGATATAAGGTTGATGAGCAGCATATCTTTATTACAGGTCTTAGTATGGGTGGCCATGGCGCTTTTAACTTGTTTATTAAGAGACCAGAACTTTTTACAAGTGCAGGCAGTACAAGTGGCGGTATAAAGTTGTCTGATGGATTTGGTAAGTTCGGATTAGGAGATTTATTGGGCAATCCACCTGCCGATAGTGAACTCTGGAAGAAATTTTCTGTTTTTGAGAATATAGATAAGCTTAAAGGAAATCCAAAACCTATAATCTTCGACTGTGGTTCATCAGATTTTTTCTATGTGTCAAACAATCAACTGAAAGAAAAATGTGACTTGTTAAAACTTAATGCAACATATACTTCTCAACCCGGTGCACATAATAAAGCATATTGGGCTAAATCTATAAAACAACAGTTTACCTTTTTTAAAAATCAAGTAAATCCCTAACCAAATCTCTATTCATATGAAATTAAAAAATATACTATTTGCCTTAACCGTTGTGTTAACTATCGCTTCATGTAGCAAGAAAAGCGACCCTACACCAACTCCGACGCCCCCAACGCCCAATCCACCTAGCATTCCAACACCACCCACAAGAACACCTTGGGTAGCTGGCACTTTTAAGATAGTGGCTTATATGCCAGGTTACAGAGACCCTGCAACGGTAGATGATAGCAAGTATAAAATGATTACCCACTTATTCTTTGCTTTTTTAAATGTCAATCCAACAGGCGATGGATCTGTTATTGCTTTAACAACTACAGAAAATACAAGGTTTAATACGGTGAAAGCAAAAGCCCAAGCCAATAATGTTAAATTTGGAATTTCGGTAATGGGCGCAGAAACCATATTTGCTACTATTGCTGCTTCTTCAACAGCAAGAAACAATTTTGTTAACAACGTGGTGAATTTTGCAAAAACAAATGGTTTAGATGGTGTTGATATTGATTGGGAATATCCAAGAACAGTTGCTGGAAATCCTAACACTGATTTTACTACCCTGATGGCACAACTATCGGTCGCTTTGCATAATGAAAACAAGTTTTTAAGCGCTGCTATAACACCAGCCGTTTATACTTCAACAAATAAAGATGCTATAGCGCAAGATGCTTATCAATATGTAGATTTCTTTAATATTATGCAGTATGATGGGGGTGTAGGTTATGATGCAGCAGACCCTTTAAATCACGCAACCTATAAAATGAGTGTTAATAGCCTCAATACATGGATAGATACCAAAAAGATGCCAAGAGAAAAGGCGATTGTTGGTATTCCATTGTATGGAAAATCTTCAGGTGGCACTTCAAAGGGATATAGGGATATCGAAGCAAGCGGAGCTAATGTGTATTTGAATCTTGCAACGGTTGGTGGTGTAGATTACGGATATAATGGAATTCAATTGATCTGGCAAAAAGCGCAGTTGGCCAAGGATAGGGCTAATGGAATTATGTTTTGGGAATTCTCTCACGATTCAAACACTTCAAATTCATTAATTAAGGCTGCAAATGACCAACTGGGAAGGCCCTATAATTAATGCAATATCACACAAACTTTAAGCAATTAAATACTCACTTAGGCCCAAGAATTGAAAGTCGCCTTTATTTTGGAGGCACAGCCTATTTAGGCATTCCTCAAAATGAAGCTTATTTAGCATTGTACCTGGAGGGTTTAAAAAAATTTGGATTAAACAATGGAACAAGCAGAGGAAACAATGTTCAGCTTGGCATTTATGACGAAGTTGAACATTATGCTGCGGAAAAGTATGGTTCTGGGAGTGCGCTAATTACCTCAAGCGGATATTTGGCGGCCCAGCTTACCATTAAACATTTTGTAAATTTTGGAGAAATTAGATACGCTCCAGATACTCACCCTGCTTTATGGCAAAATGATAATCCACAAACAGATGGAGCTTTTGCAAATTGGGCAGTGAACATAGTTGATGAGATAAACTCAAGTGATAAAGAAAATTGGGTAATCATTAGTAATTCGATGAACAATCTTTATCCTGAAATTTATGATTTTTCTTTTCTAAAACAAATCAACCAATCAAAGCATATTATTTTGCTAGTAGATGATTCGCACGGAATCGGTATCATTAATAATGGTTTAAGCGCACTATCTGCAGTTCCTAAATGTGAAAATGTAAAAACAATCATCATTGCTTCTATGGCTAAAGCATTGGGTGTTGATGCAGGAATAATTTTTGGAGATACAGATCTGATAGCAGAATTAAAAGAGACAAATGCTTTTTTAGGCGCCTCACCTCCTGCCGCAGCAGGGCTTTTTGCTTTTATGAATGCTGAAAAGATTTATGAAGTCGAACTTTCTAAATTAAATCAGAACATAGCTACATTAAGTAATGTGCTAAACGGAAATAAGGATTGGCATTTTATTCCTAATTTCCCTGTTTTTTTCTCTAAAAATGCTGACCTTAGCACAAAATTACTTGCAAAAAATATATTGGCCTCTTCTTTTCCCTATCCAGATAAGGATGGACCAATTATAAATAGAATTGTTTTAAGTAGTTGGCATACAAATACCGACATTGAAGAACTAATTAAAGCGTTATGATGAAAAAATTTATACTTATATTATTGGTGGTTTTGCTAGGACAGCAAGCTGTAAATGCTCAAAAAGCTGTTAAAGTTTTTGTAGTAAGACATGCTGAGAAAGTAGTAGATGATCCAAAAGCAAAAGACCCAGAATTATCTCCGGGAGGCGCAGAAAGAGCTGTGGATTTGATGAAATATTTAAAGGGAGAAAAGGTTGATTCTATTTATACTACAAACTATAAAAGAACAAAATTAACCGCTTTTCCATTGGCAGATAAAATAGGAATAGCCATTAAAACTTATGACCCTTCTGAACAGAAAGCATTAGCAAAACAATTAATAACTCATGCCACAGGGAAAAAAATATTAATTGTTGGACATTCTAATACTGTTCTGGAAATTATTGAGGCCTTTGGCACTGCAAGACCGGTAAAGGAATTAACAGATGATGATTACGATTATATTTTTGAAATCACAGTAAAAGGAACAAAAGCCGATGTTAAATTCAATCGCTATGGAAAATCTCATCATAGCGAAGAAGGAACTAAAAAGGAAATGAAAAGCGCTAATTAATTTGCTAAACTAATGCCTTTAATCTATTAAATTCATATCCTAAGTGCAACCCTCCTCCAGTATATACACACTTCAGTTCGGATTAGTTTGTTTAAGCTCTTTTCTGTTCTCTGCAAGTTTTAATATGCTAATTCCGGAGTTGCCAGCCTACTTAACAGGCTTGGGTGGCGCAGAATACAAAGGGTTAATTATTGCTCTTTTTACCCTCACAGCTGGTATTTCTCGTCCGTTTAGTGGTAAGCTTACAGATACAATTGGTAGAGTGCCAGTAATGGCGGTAGGCTCCCTGGTATGTTTTTTATGTGGTTTTCTTTATCCAATATTAACTTCAGTTGCAGGGTTTTTATTTTTAAGATTGATACATGGCTTCTCTACTGGATTTAAACCAACTGCAACTTCAGCTTATGTTGCAGATTTAGTTCCTGCAGAAAGGTGGGGTGAAGCAATGGGAGTTCATGGAGTTTGTTTTAGTACAGGCTTAGCCATTGGACCTGCAATCGGCAGTGCAATAACAGCTCATTTCTCTATCAATATATTGTTTTACTGTTCATCGCTTTTTGCATTACTCTCTATTGTTATTTTAGCGAATATGAAAGAAACCCTTCCAGATAAGCAAAAATTCAAAGCAGCACACCTTAAAATCAAAAAAGAAGATATTATAGAGTGGCAAGTATTACCTGCGGCACTGATTGTTTTATGGAGCTATATTAGTTATGGTGTTATATTAACCGTAATATCAGACTGGAGCAAACATTTGGGAACGAGTAATAAGGGACTATTCTTTATGGTTTTTACCTTATCCTCCTTACTCATTCGGTTTGTTGCAGGCAAAGTTTCTGATCGCTATGGAAGAATGCTTATTCTAAAAATCTCTTTAGGAATTTTGATGATTTCTTTACTTGGGATTGCTTTTGCAAGCACATCATTTTTACTCATGGTAGCTTCAGCTATTTATGGTGTAGCTACAGGAATGTTATCTCCAACAGTAACAGCATGGACTATAGATTTAAGTAAGCCCGGGCATAGAGGAAAAGCAGTTGCAACTATGTATATTTTTTTAGAAGTGGGGATTGGTTTGGGCGCTTTGTTAGCTGGGAGTATGTTTATTGAAGATATATCTACCATCCCACATATTTTCTACATCTGTGCTGGCATTACTTTAATAGCATTGCTTTATTTACAGATCTTTTATAAGCCCAAAGCCCTTTCAGGTGCCGAAGTTTAAGCTACAAATTTTCAAAAGGGATATCCATTAAATCATAATTTTGCCAACCATTAAAATCGAAGTGCCACCATTCGTTATAAATCACTTTAAAGCCGTTTGCTTGCATAGTAGTAATTAAATAATCTCTGTTTTTGATAATTGCTGCTGGAAGATTTGCAAAATGTGGTGCCGCTTCTGGTGCAAAACTGTCGTAAGGGGTAGGCATGGGAACATCCTTGCCTGTTTTTATATCTATAATAGTTAAATCAACCGCACAACCGCGATTATGTTTGCTGCCTTTTGCAGGATTGGCAACAAAATTTTTGTCACTTGCTTTCTCCCAAAAGGCAAGTGTAATTTCATAAGGGCGATAAGCATCAAAAATCTTTAAACCATAACCCTTTTTATTAAGAATAGCTTGTATTCTCTTTAATTTTTCTACAACTGGCTTACGTGCAAAAGCTCTAGCTTGTTTATACATAACTTGTTGCATAAAGTTATTTTTGGTTGCATAGCGAATATCTAGAACTACAGATGGAATTGCTTTTTTTATTTCAATTAATTCATTGTTTGGATGAACTGTATAATCCGCTTTGTAGGCCTTATAATCATTTATAATTGTTAAGCCGTAAGGGTTTTGTGCTTTTTTTTGAGCACAAGCCGACAAGGAAAGCGATACAATTAAAAGAAGGAGATTTAGGTTTTTCATTATAAAATTAAGTTCTACTGTTAGATGCTTTGATTCTCAAATAACGAAATATTATTGATTAGAAACGACCAGTAATTCTAAATCTTTAAAAGGTAAGTTATACATGTTTGCCAAGTCTTTATTGGTTAAATGACCTTGGTAAGAATACAGCGCCTCACGAATGCCAGGTCTATTCCAAACCATGTTCATTAGACCGCCCATATCCCCTATGTCAACCAAAATTGGGGCGAATATATTTGTTAAGGCATACGATGCGGTACGCGGAACTCTAGAAGCAATGTTTGGAACGCAATAATGGATTACATCGTGTTTCCTAAAAACGGGGTCCTTATGATTGGTAACTTCAGATGTTTCAAAGCAACCGCCTTGGTCAATGCTTACATCTACTACAACAGAATGAGCTTTCATTCTGGCAACAGTTTCTTCCATAACCAAGCAAGGGCTACGTCCGTGTTCAGATCTGATTGCGCCTATTACTACATCACAAGTTGTAATTGCTTTGGCCAAAACGATTGGCTGCATAACGGATGTGAAAACCCTACTTCCTAAATTATTTTGTAATCGCCTTAACCTAAAAATAGAACTGTCAAAAACTTTAACCTCAGCACCAAGAGAAAGTGCCGTTCTTGCTGCATATTCACCAACAGTTCCTGCACCCAAAATTACAATCTCTGTAGGCGGAACGCCCGTAAATCCACCAAGCATTAATCCTTTCCCACCAAATGCACTACTTAAATATTCTGCGGCAATAAATATTGATGCTGAGCCTACAATTTCGCCCATGGCACGTACAACACTCAATACATTTCCTTCATCACGAAGGTTTTCAAAACATAGCGCATTAATTTTTTTGTGGAGGATAGCCTTTAAATTTGCTTCCTTTAATGTTCCAATTTGCAATGCAGAAATTAATGTTTGCCCTTTGTGCATCAAGCCAATTTCTTCTAACGTTGGTGGGGCAATTTTTACAATGATATCAGCATCATAAACATCTTTTTTGCTGAAGGATATTTGCGCACCTTGCTCACTATAATCTTTATCGCTAAAGTTTGCACCAACACCAGCGCCAGATTCAATCATAACCCTATGGCCATTGTTAACTAAAAGAGCAACAGAAAGCGGGGTTAAAGCAATTCGACATTCTTGAAAAGAAGTCTCTTTTGGGATACCGATATATAAACTATTACTTTTTTTATTAGTTTCTAGCGTCTCTTCTTGAGTTTGCAATAAACCTCTTTGAGCAATTGCTGCCATGCCTTCTCTTAATCCTGTCGCCATGATATAATCTGGTAGTTTTTAGATGGTTGAAGATACGGAAATTTTTTTAAAGATTGGTTGATTGGCAATAGTTAATGGACAATTAAGCAATGCTATCGACTATTTAACTATCAACCCTAATAAAGCTAAACCTTCTCTGTTCATCACTGGTAATTTCAATTTCTACCTTTATGTATTTTTCTGGTAAAAGTTCTTCAACTTTTGTTGGCCATTCAACCAAACAATATTCGCTACTATAAAAATATTCCTCATAGCCAATATCGTAAGCTTCTTGTAGGTTTTTTAAACGGTAAAAATCGAAATGATAAACTAATCCTGTTTTACTTTCATACTCATTTACAATAGAGAAAGTAGGGCTGCTCACTACATCTTCAACTCCTAAAACCTTACAAAAAGCCTTAATAAAAGTAGTTTTGCCTGCTGCCATTTCTCCTTCGAAAATGAAGAATTTATTGCCATTGGCAAAAGCAAACAATTCTTGTGCAACATTAGGTAATTCAGCTGTGCTATTTATTGAAATAGATTTCATATTGTAAAGATAGAATCTTACCCACATAGATACATAGTTCACAAAGAAAAGTATGCGTTATACAAGTCTATAATTTTCTATGTGCCTATGTGGTTAAATAATTATCTCGAACTATAAGTCACTACCGGAATAATCATTTCTTCTAAAGAAATCCCGCCATGTTGGAAAGTCTCATTGTAGTAATTTACAAATTGATTGTAATTGTTTTGGTAAACAAAATACTGGTCTTCTTTTGCAAAAATATAATTAGAGCTGATATTTATTTTTGGTAACTGTGCCTCATGAGGGTTTTTAATAAGAAAGACTTCTTTCGGATTAAAGTTCAAATTTCTACCTTGTTTGTAACGCAAATTTGTATTTGTACTTCTATCACCAATAACCTTACTTGGATGTTTTACTCTAATCGTACCATGATCAGTAGTAATGATTACTTTAACCCTTTTTTGAGAGATTTTCTTCAATAAATCTAATAAAGGTGAGTGCTCAAACCAAGATAGAGTTAAGGAACGATAAGCTGCATCATCATTTGCCAATTCGCGAATCATTTGCATATCTGTACGAGCATGAGAAAGCATATCAACGAAGTTATAAACAATCGCATTAAACTCATTATCCATCAAATTACCAACCTTTTCCGTCAAATCTTTCCCTTGGTCAAAAGTTAAAATCTTGTGGTAGCTAAACTTGCAATCCTTTCTTAAACTTCGCTTAATTTGTTCTCCTAAAAAGGTTTCTTCATGTAAATTTTTTCCCCCTTCATCATCATCATTTTGCCATAAAGAAGGGAATTTTCTCTCCATTTCTAAAGGCATTAGTCCAGAGAAAATAGAGTTACGGGCATATTGAGTTGCGGTAGGCAAAATACTAGAATAGGTATCTTCTTCATCTAAGCGGAAATATTCACTAATTAAAGGGTTAATAATTTTCCATTGATCATAGCGTAAATTGTCAATCAGAATAAAAAATACAGGCGTATTCTCATTAATTAACGGGAATGCCTTTTTCTTCAATAGTTCATTTGATAAAAGAGGAGCCTTTTCTTTTCCGTTAACCCATCCCAAATAATTGTCTTCAATAAATTTAGAGAATTGCATATTAGCTTCAGACTTTTGCATGGTTAAAATTTCATGCATTTGAGGGTCGTCTAATTTCTCTAATTCTAATTCCCAAAAAACTAATTTTTTATAAACATCAACCCATTCCTCATAACTTAACTTGTCATTTAAAGTCATGCCTATATTCCTGAAATCTTGTTGATAAGCAGAGGAAGTTCGCTCACTTACTAAACGTTTATTGTCTATAATTTTCTTTATCGTTAATAAAACTTGTTTTGGGTTTACTGGCTTAATTAAATAATCATCTATTTTAGATCCGATAGCATCTTCCATTAGATTTTCTTCTTCGCTTTTGGTAATTAGCACAACAGGCACATCAGAGCGAATATTTTTAATAGCAGATAAAGTTTCTAAACCACTCAATCCAGGCATGTTTTCATCTAAAAAAACCAAGTCGAAATGTTCTTTCCCAAAAGCCTCTAAAGCGTCGTTACCATTTGTAAAAGTGGTTACATGGTATCCCTTTTCGTTCAGTAATAAAATATGTGGTTTTAATAAGTTAATCTCATCATCGGCCCATAAAATTTTGGTTTCCTGCATTATATATACTTTTTATGTAATTTAAAGGTTTAAAAAGCGCTAGGCTTTTTTACTATGGATAAAAATAGCAATTTTTGTACCGTATAATATAATTTTAAGAATTGAACAAAAAGAAAATAATAAACGACCCTGTCTATGGGTTCATTACTATACCATCAGCGTTAGTTTATGATTTGATTTCGCATCCATATTTTCAGCGGCTGCGGTATATTAAACAATTAGGAATGACCCATTTAGTTTATCCTGGGGCATTACACACTAGGTTTCACCATGCTATCGGGGCAATGCACTTGATGAGTTTGGCACTAGAAGTATTGAGAAATAAAGGACATCAAATTACACCACAAGAAGAAGAGGCTGCCACTATAGCAATTTTACTACACGATATTGGCCATGGCCCATTTTCTCATGCATTGGAGCATACACTAGTCAACGGAATTAAACACGAAGACATTTCTATGTTGATGATGGATAGATTAAATGAAGAATTTGATGGTCGTTTAACCCCTGCAATCACTATTTTTAGAGGAAAATATCATCGCAATTTCTTTTGCCAATTAATTTCTGGTCAATTAGATTTAGATCGGATGGATTATTTAAATCGGGATAGCTTTTTTACTGGAGTTAGTGAGGGCGTAATTAGTTTCGATAGAATTATCAAAATGTTTAACGTTGTTGATGATCAATTGGTAATTGAAGAAAAGGGAATTTATTCAATAGAAAAGTTTCTAATTGCTAGAAGGTTAATGTATTGGCAAGTTTATTTGCATAAAACCGTTATAGCAGGAGAACAATTATTAGTTAAAATTTTAGAGCGGGCAAAAGAGCTTGCTTCTAGTGGAGAAAAACTTTTTGCAACTCCGTCTTTGCAACATTTTTTGCAAAATGACATTACTGAACTAAACTTTTTTGAGGATGATTTCCATTTATTACAATTCTCTAAATTAGATGATCAGGATATTTATGCTTCTGTTAAAGTTTGGGAAAGTCATGACGATCTAATTTTATCAAGGCTTTGCAAAATGTTAAATTCTAGAACTTTGTATAAAGTAGAAATTAGCAATACAGAGCCTTCAGCAGATAGGATTGAGCGCTTGGCTACACAAACAGCGCTAGCTTTAAACTTAGAGGAAGATGATGTGGCTTATTTTGTCTTTACTGATACCATAAGAAATAGAGCTTATAATGCAGGGAATAGCAACATTAATATTTTAATGAAGAATAATGAGCTTGTAGATATTGCAAAAGCATCAGATTTGTCTAACTTAGAATCATTAGATAAGACGGTAAAAAAGCACATTCTTTGTTATACCAGAGACATTTAGCATTTTTTAACAAAATTTTTAACATATAACTACGTTTACAGTCTTATTCTTGTAACGAATATTAACAATTGTGTTTATTTGTTCATATCAATTTAACATTTAACTTTGTAAGATGCAATTTACTGCCAAGCAGATAAGCGAATTTTTGGATGGAACTGTAGAAGGTGATGAAACCGTTAAGGTTGGCGAGCTTTCTAAGATAGAGGATGGAAGTACTGGTTCATTATGTTTTCTATCTAATCCAAAATACGAAAGCTATTTGTACACAACACAAGCTTCGGTAGTAATTGTGGCGAATGATTTTGTGCCATCACAGCAAGTAAGCTGTACCTTAGTTAAGGTTAAAGATCCATATAGTGCTTTTTCAATTCTTTTAGAAAAATATAACGAAGCCTTAAACCAAAATAAAACGCAAGCGGGGATAGATCAACCTTGTTTTATTCATCCGACAGCAAAAATTGGTAAGAATGTGTTTATTGGTGCGTTTTGTTGTATTGAAGAAAATGTAGAAATTGGTGATAATTGCAGAATTTTTACTCAAATATATATTGGCTCAGGCACTAAAGTTGGTCAGGATTGTACCATTTACCCAGGTGTAAAAATTTATAACCGCACACAGCTGGGTGATAGAATAACAATACATTCTAATGCTGTAATTGGTAGTGATGGATTTGGATTTGCACCACAGGCAGACGGGACTTATAATAAGATAGCACAAATTGGAAACGTTGTTATAGAAGACGATGTTGAAATTGGTGCAAATACCACAATAGATAGGGCCACTATGGGCTCTACTTTTATCCGTAAGGGGGCAAAACTAGATAACCTTATACAAATTGCTCACAATGTAGATGTAGGTGCACATGCTGTTGTTGCTGCACAAACGGGTATTTCTGGAAGCACAAAGCTTGGAGAAAATTCTGTTATCGGCGGACAAGTTGGTATAGCAGGTCACCTAAACTTAGGCAAAGGCACACAGATTGGGGCACAAGCGGGTATTAATTTTAATACCGAAGAAAACAAACAATGGCATGGTAGCCCGGCACAACCGCTAAAAGAGTGGATGCGCTCTACTGTAATATTTAAAAAATTACCAGAAGTAGATAAAAGAATAAGAGCGCTAGAAGCTAAAATTGCTGAATTAACTGCCATCATAGATCAGATTAGTACATTACAAGAAAAGAATGAACGTTAAGCAAAAGACTATTAAAAGTGAGGTTTCTGTTAAGGGTGTAGGTTTGCACACAGGCGCTAATGTTACATTAACATTTTGCCCCGCTCCAGATAATCATGGTTTTAAATTTCAAAGAATAGACCTTCCCGGACAACCAATTATTGATGCAGATTGCGATAATGTTACTGATACAGCTCGTGGAACAACCATTACTCAAAATGGTGCAAGCGTAAGTACAGTAGAGCATGTAATGGCATCGTTAGTAGGGATGGATTTAGACAATGTTTTGTTAAAACTTGATGGTCCTGAGACACCAATTATGGATGGCAGCTCTATTTTATTTATCGAAGCATTAGAAGAAGCCGGATTGGTTTCTCAAGATACAGATAGAGAATATTTCACCATTCCTCATAATATTACTTATGCAGAAGCAGATAGAAAAGTAGAAATAGTGGCTATGCCATTAGATGATTATCGCTTTACTTGCATGATAGATTATAATTCTCCAGTTTTAGGTAGTCAACACGCAGGCATTTCTAGTATTGCTGAATTTAAGAAAGAAATTGCTTCCTGTAGAACGTTCTGTTTTTTACATGAATTGGAGTATCAATTGCAAAACAACCTTATTAAAGGAGGAGACTTAAATAATGCAATTGTAATTGTAGATAAGGAAGTAACAAAACCTGAATTAGAGCATTTAGCTAAAATATTCAATAGGTCTGCGATAGAGGTAGCTCCACAAGGCATTTTAAATAACATGGAGTTACGCTACCAAAATGAACCAGCTCGTCATAAATTGCTAGATATGATTGGTGATTTAGCTTTGGTGGGCGTACATTTAAAAGGCCATATTATGGCTGCAAGACCTGGTCATGCTGCAAATGTTTCTTTTGCAAAGAAAATTAAAGCAGCAATTAAAAAAGAAAAAGGAAAAAAGATCCAAAAAGTATACGATGCCAATGTGAAGCCATTGTATGATGTAGTACAGATTATGGATATTTTGCCTCACAGACAACCATTTTTGTTTGTAGATAAAGTATTAGAACTTTCTAAAACCCACGTTGTTGGTGTTAAGAATGTAACCATGAATGAGGACTTTTTTAGGGGCCACTTTCCTGGAGCACCAGTTTTACCAGGGGTAATACAAATTGAGGCTATGGCTCAAGTTGGCGGAATTTTAGTTTTAAGTACTGTTCCAGACCCAAGGAATTATTTAACCTATTTTTTAAAAATAGATAATGTGCGTTTTAGGGCGCAAGTTTTACCAGGAGATACCTTAATTTTTAGATGCGATTTGATGGAACCGATTCGTAGAGGAATTGCTCAAATGAAAGGTATTGGTATGGTAGGAGAAAAAATAGTAGTTGAGGCCGAAATGATGGCCCAAATTTCAAGAGTAAAAGATAGCGAACCAGCATAATGATACAACCCTTAGCATACATACACCCACAAGCGAAAATTGCAGATAATGTTGTAGTTGAGCCATTTGCTGTAATTCACAAAGACGTAGAGATTGGCGAAGGAACTTGGATTGGTTCTAATGTTGTAATTATGGACGGAGCCAGAATTGGTAAAAATTGTCGAATTTTTCCAGGTTCAGTAATTTCTGGTGTTCCACAAGACTTAAAATTTGCAGGTGAAGTTACAACAGCAGAAATTGGCGACAATACAACTATTCGCGAATGCGTAACCATTAACCGCGGTACAAAGGATAAATGGAAAACAGTGATTGGTAAAAACTGCTTAATCCAAGCGTACTCTCACGTAGCGCATGATTGTGAAGTAGGGGATTTTTGTATATTTTCTAATAGCACTACACTAGCAGGCCACATTACCATTGGCGATTATGTGGTTTTAGCGGGTTTAGTGGCTATTCACCAGTTTGTAAAAGTAGGCTCACACGCATTTGTAACAGGTGGTTCATTGGTTCGTAAAGATGTTCCTCCGTATGTTAAGGCGGCTAGAGAGCCACTTTCTTACGTTGGCATCAACTCTGTTGGTTTGCGTAGAAGAGGATTTTCTCCAGAAAAAATTAATGAAATTCAAGAAATTTACCGCGTTCTTTTTGTTAAAAACAATAATGTAACTAAGGCATTAGATATCATCGAAGCAGAATTCCAACCTACAGAAATACGTGATGAAATTGTTGATTTTATTCGCAATTCTAATCGCGGTGTGATGAGAGGTTTTGGTACCGGAAGCAAAGAAAGATAAATAAAGTAGAAGATTTCAGGCTGAGGGCTTTGTCTCAACACACATCTCAATACCCAATACTAAATGAACATCATCCTAAGTAATGTAGGCCGTAGGTTTAATAAGGAGTGGATATTTAAAAATATCGACTTCAGTTTTACTGGGAAAGGAAAATATGCTGTTCTAGGACCAAATGGCTCAGGCAAATCAACTTTGTTGAGTATAGTTTTGGGTAATTTATCTCCATCTGAAGGAGAAATCAGCTATCACCACCAAGAGGAAATTAAGGTTGAACAGATTTACCAAAATATCAGCTTTGCTGCACCTTATTTAGATTTAATAGAAGAATTTACCCTACAAGAAACAATAGACTTTCATTTTCAATTTAAAGCGTACGAAGAAGGGTTAGACGCTTCAAAGGTTCTGAGCTTGCTTGGGCTAGAGAAATCTCAGGATAAAGCTTTAAAACACTTCTCATCTGGAATGAAACAACGTACCAAGCTTGCATTGGCTTGCTGCGCAAATACACCAATTTTAATATTAGATGAACCAACCTCTAATTTAGATGCTCAAGGTATAGATTGGTATTTGGAATTGATTAAACAATACGCATTAAATAAA
The DNA here is from genome assembly GCF_005116505.1 of Pedobacter polaris. GTDB lineage: Bacteria > Bacteroidota > Bacteroidia > Sphingobacteriales > Sphingobacteriaceae > Pedobacter > Pedobacter polaris. The sequence continues at coordinate 686,292 of NZ_SWBR01000001.1, read as the reverse complement.
ATGATAATTGTAGGATCTAACCAAGAGCATGAATATTCATTCTGTGAAAATAGATTGAGTATATCTGATTATAAATAACAGATAAAGATTTTGTCATATTTCTGCTAAAAACCATTAGAAAACTAGCCTATTTCTGTTTAAAACCCGCACTAAAAAATATTTTTATTTTGCTATTGTTTTATTGAAGAATAGTTTGCACCTTTGCGCCATCAAATAAAGGCTAAAAACTAGTCTGAGATTTGTGAAGAAAACGCCAAAATTTATTAAGAAATCATTAATAGTAGATTGATAAAGAGAGTAACGTTATTAAATAGAATAAAATAAGAATTTCATAGTTTAGTTTAGGTTTAGGTTTAGGTTGATTGTAGCTTCGGAGTGGTTCCCGAAGCTATCTTTTTTTACAGCTTTTTGAAAAATAGTTTTTACCTTGCGCCTTCAAAAAGAACCAAATAATTAGTGATTTTTTAAAATATCATGGCAAAAGCATCAGAAATAAAAGTAGGTAACATCCTTCGTTTCAATGGAGAGTTGGTTACTGTTGAAGAATGGAATCACCGTACACCAGGTAAAGGTGGCGCATTTTACACAGGTAAATTTCGTAATATCAAAACTTCTAGACTTGTAGAAGCTAGAATGAACACAGATGAAGTAGTAGAAATTTGTCGTGTAGAAACAAATGATTATCAATATCTATATGAAGATGGAGATTATTTGGTAGTAATGGATAATACTTCTTTTGAACAATTTAACGTGCCTAAAACACTTTTTGGTGCTTCAATTAAGTTCTTAAAAGAAGGAATGAGTATTATTGTTGCGCTAGAAAGCGAAGAACCAATTCAAGCAAGCATTCCTAATTTTGTAGAAATGGAAGTTGTTTATTCTGAGCCAGCGGTTAAAGGAGATACTTCTACAAATGCTTTGAAAGCAGCTACAGTAGAAAATGAAGTAGAAATTAAAGTGCCAATGTTCGTTAATCAAGGCGATAGAGTTAAAATTGATACACGTACAGGTGAATATGTAGAACGTGTAAAATAGTATAGATTGTCATTCCGAGGCCGTGAGGAATCCATTTTTCGAATAGATTCACTTCGTTCAGAATGACAAAAGAAATAATAGCCGCAGATTCGCTGATTAAATCAATCAGTAAATCTGCGGCTTCTTTTTGATAATGGTCATACCCAACTCGATTGGGTATCCTAATGCGATAAAAGATTTTTAGCTTTGTATCTTGCTTTAAGATTCCCGTTTTCATGGGAATGATGATGAAACGAAATATGCTTAAACCAGACTTAAGAAAACAAGCTTTAGCGAAAAGAAGTGCTTTAACAGCGCAAGAACTAGCCATGTTAAATGAAAGTCTTTTAAAACAGTTTAAAACGCTTGATTTATCAAATATTAAAAGCATACACATCTTTCTTCCAATTGTTCATCAAAAAGAACCAGATACTTTTTTAATTATAGATTGGTTGCAAGAAAATCATCCAGGAATTGAGATCGTAGTTCCAAAAGCAGATTTTGGTTCGAGTTTAATGAGCCACTATTCTTTTAAAGATAAGCAAGACCTGGTTAATAATCATTATCATATTCCAGAACCGCAAAAAGCAAAACCGTTTACTGGTATACCAGACCTGGTAATTGTACCGTTATTAGCTTTTGATGTAAAAGGCTTCAGAGTTGGTTATGGAAAGGGATTTTACGATCGGTTTTTAGAGAATATAAACACACAAAAAATAGGATTATCTTTTTTTGATGCTACTCCAGAAATTATTGATGTACATTTGAATGATATTCGTTTGGATAAATGTATTACGCCAACAGGGATTATAGATTTTGGTTAAGTCTAAATACTTTATACTAACTACTAAATACTACTATCATGGAAAAGGAATTTAAAATAACTTCAGCTAAACATTACGAAGAAACAATGATTAATATTTTCGAAATGCAGGAGCAGGAAGATCCATTAACACCTGCCCAAAAAGTAGAAATGGAGTTAATGATTAAAGCTTCTGAGAAATATGAGGCCGAAGAGCTTTAATGAAATCGCTTACTAAATACGCGATTGTTTTACCTGTTGTCAAATCTTTTCTTCCATCTGCCAATTCAGTAGCACCCTCACAGATATGCAGATAGCTATATTTTTTATGATTTGATAAAAGGATTTTGCGAATATCATTTAATGCAAATCCTGATGAAGTAATAGCACTAGAAAGCACATTTTCAATGCTATCTAAGTCTATTTCTAAACCGGATGGTTCTGGTAAATCCTTTACAAAATCTTCCCAGGTTTCTTCAATAGCTTTTTTACTTGTCAAAAGATCTTCAAAATAAATAACAGCTATATTTTTACTTGCAGCAATGTAAGCAGGTAAAGACTGATGTACATAGTTTTCTTGTAAGCCAAAAACTCGATATTGGTTTAAATGACCATGTTGCATAGCATAGCTAAATCCGTTTCCACTGTGTCTACCCTCTTTAGTATCTCGTAAATCGGCATGGGCATCAATATTAACCACATTTAATGGCTTATTTAACGCAATTGACACACCAGAAATTATCGGAGCGGCATTGTTGTGCCCACCTCCAATTACGATTGGAATTTTTCCTACTTGAGCAATTTTCTGAATTACTGGATAAACCAGTGCATCAATTTCATTTGTCTTATTTCTCAAACCTTGAATACTAATATCTGCAGGCTCTTCGATTTCAAAATGACCTAAAACTAAAACTTCATCTCCTTTTAAAAAAGAATTGCTTTGGGTATTTAAGAAAGCCTTTAAAGCTGATTTCCAGGCAGTTTTGGCACCAGCATTTCCTAAGTTTGCTCTTACACCAATATCTTCCGGAATGCCTAATAAAACATATTGGGCTGTAGATTGCTGTAAACATGCCAATGAGATTGTTTGGGTGCTATCTTCCTCGCAATGACTATAGATTTGAATATGTTGACCTAATTTTTCTTCCCCATTTCTTGTGTTTATTAGGGAGTCAATGTCGCTTTGCGAATAAATTTTAAAACTATCCATTGTAGATTTCTCCGTTTAAAATTACTGTTTCTATTTGCGATTGACCAAAACTGTAAGGTAAAAAAGCCAAAGAAGGCATTGGTTTGGTAATGAATAAATTTGCTTTTTTTCCGATTGTGATACTTCCAATTTCTTGACTTAATTCTATTGCTGCGGCACCGTTTAATGTTGCTGCATTAATGGCTTCTTCGGGCATCATTTTTAATTTTATACAACCTAAAGAAACTACAAAATTCATATTTCCAGATGGTGTAGAGCCTGGGTTATAATCTGTGGCTAAAGCTACTATTGCATTTGCGTTCATTAGTCCACGGGCATTTGCAAAAGGGATATTCAGATAAAAAGAACAAGAAGGTAAAAGTGTTGCGATGGTCTTGCTGCCTGTCAAACTTTTTAAAACATCATCATCAGTTTCTTCTAAATGATCTACCGATATGGCTTTGTTTTTTATCCCTACTTGTACGCCTCCTGAAACAGAGAGCTGATTAGCGTGTATTTTTGGTTTCAATCCATATTTTGCAGCAGCAGATAAAATTTCATCAGTTTCTGAAACCGAGAAAAAACCTTTTTCACAAAAAACATCAATATAATCAGCTAATTTTTCTTTAGCAACAGTCGGAAGGATTTGATTGATAATAAGGTTAATATAACCTTGATGGTCATCTTTATATATTTGTGGATATGCGTGAGCAGCTAATAAAGTTGCCTTAATTGGAATAGGAAAAGTTGTTTTTAACCTTTTGATGACCCCTAGCATTTTCAATTCACTTTCAACAGTTAAACCGTAGCCACTTTTAATTTCAACTGCTCCCGTTCCCTGCTTAATCATGTCTTTTAATCTCAAACTTGCACTTTCAAAAAGTTCCTCTTCAGTTGCTTGTTCTAATTTACGAGCCGAGTTTAAAATTCCACCGCCAGCTGCGGCAATATCCTCGTAAGATTTACCTGCTATTTTCATTACAAACTCTTCTTCACGTGGGGCAGCAAAAACAATATGTGTATGGCTGTCGCACCAAGAAGGGAAAACGAATTTTCCTGAAACGTCAATCGTATTGAGGTGTGAGAATTGTGTATTGAGATTGGACATTAATCCAAAATCTTTAATCAATCCATTTTCTAACAACAACCAAGCATTTTCTAATACAGGTAAATTAGCCATTTCGCTACCGCGAAGGAATAATTTTTCTTTTGGGTGTACACCTACAAGGCCTTTTATGTTTGTAATTAACATTGAATTGTGGGTTGCAAGTTGCGAGTTGCAGGTTTGGGCTCGTAACCCGTAACCTTTAGCCCGTAACTCAATTTATCTCAAGTAAAACCGGACAATGGTCTGAATGTAATGCATCGGGTAAAATTCTAACATTTGTTAATCTATTTTCCATTGGTCTGCTTACCAAGTGATAGTCAATACGCCATCCTAAATTTTTACCTCTAGAACCAGCTCTATAACTCCACCAGGTGTAATGATGTGGGTCTTTATTGAAGTGCCTAAAGCTATCAATAAATCCATTATTCATAAATAATTCCATCCATTCACGTTCTTCCGGTAAAAATCCGGATGAATTTGCATTGGATTTAGGGTTGTGAATATCAATTGGTTGGTGACAAATATTATAATCGCCAGAGATAATTAAGTTAGGGTGTTCTTTTCTAATTTCATCAATATAAACATCAAAAAAGCGCATAAATTCATACTTTTTGATTTGTCTTTCGTCACCACTAGACCCTGAAGGCATGTACAAACTCATTAAAGAAAAGTTATCAAAGTCTGCTCTTAAAACCCTTCCTTCTGCATCAATCCATGGTTCGCCGCAACCATATGAAACATTGTTAGGTTTAATTTTGGTTAATATCGCAACTCCACTGTATCCTTTTTTCTCTGCTGGAAACCAATAATGGTGGTAGCCTAACTGCTCAATTAAAGCAACGATTTCTGGAATTTGTTCTTTTAAGGCTTTTACTTCTTGCAAACAAACCATATCTGCATCTGTACCCTGTAACCAGTTAAAAAGTCCTTTTGTTGCAGCGGCACGAATGCCATTTACGTTATAAGAAATAATCTTCATTTAATTTATGCGTTTGGTTTAACGACGTTTTTGGCTAGTTCTTTTTCTAATTTTTTTGCTTCGCGTTTTTTCAAGATAGTTACCGTCATTTTGATATCTTCTTTTGGTCTGTCACCTTTTCCCGTTGGCTCGGCTGCAATACTGTCAATCATTTCTAAACCTTTAACAACTTCTCCATAGACAGTATAATTTCTGTCCAAATGCGGAGTGCCTCCAATAGTTTTATACACTTGTCTTTGCCATTCTGGGATTTTAAATTTCATCCTTTTAGTTTCAAGGGCATTTAGAGTAGAATCTGTCCAAACTTTTCCTTGTACAATATAAAATTGACAACTGCTAGATCCTTTTGTTGGATTAATATCATCACCCTCTCTTGCGGCCGCTAGAACTCCTTTTTTGTGAAATAAACTATCTCTAAATTCTGCAGGAACAATGTATTCTGGTCCACCATCTCCAAGGGTAGACTCTGGGGTTGCATTTTTTGACGTGGGGTCTCCACCTTGAATCATAAATGCTTTGATCACCCTATGAAATAAGGTGCCGTTGTAAAAACCTTCTTTTGCTAGTTTTAAAAAATTATCACGATGTAAAGGTGTTTCATTATATAATTTAATGATCACCTCGCCTTTTGGAGTAGCAATTTTTACGTATTGATGTTTAGGCTTTGCAGCAAATGTTGCAATAAAACAAAGGCTAAAAAAGAGAGTTAAAACTTTTTTCATGTTTAAAATATGATTTAAGCTAAGGTATTCAAAAAAAGCAACACATGAATACGATTTAACCCAAAAAAGATGTCATCCTGAGCGTAGTCGAAGGAATCTTTTTTGGGTTAAAATGAGTTAAATTCACCCTCAAACTATGCTTAGAATGAAATTACTTCTAGACGGTAAATCATTTTACCAATTTTTAACAGTTCATAAAATAGGTATGTGAAAATTTATATATAGCTTTGTGAATAATGAAGTTAAAGCAAAAATTAGCAATAAGTCTTTGCGCCCTTTACGTGGTAAGCGTAATTGGTATTGCTCTGAGCATGCATTTTTGTAGCGGTAAATTAGCTTCAGTTTCACTTTATGCTAATAAAACTTCTTGTAAATACTGCAAAACAGAACCCGTTGATAAGAAAGATGACGGCTGTTGTAAAAATACAAAGGTTGATGTAAAAGTAAAAGATAGCCATCAAGTTGAGGCTCCAGTTAAACTTCCAAAATTTTCTAGTTTAGAGAGTTACCTGCCTTATAAAGTAGTAGACTTTTTAAAACCATTCTTTGTAAAATACCTAAGTAGGTTAGAAAACAAAGCTCCTCCACGAACAACGGGGATATCATTACAAATACTGCACTGCGTTTTCAGAAATTAGGATAATTCATTTTTTTAAGTTGTTAGGTAATGCCTTTAGCTTAATTCATAATTCCCATTTGGGAAGATTTTATTATTCATTTAAAAATTTCAAAGATGAAAACGACTAAAATAATTTTAAGTTTTTTGATGCTTTTTGTAATTAACAAAGCATCTGCCCAACAAATATCAACTATAGAAATGCAAGTGACAGGCCTAACTTGTTCTATGTGTTCTCAAGCTACTGAAAAATCATTACGCACTTTAGATTATGTAAGTAATGTAACACCAGATTTAAACAAAAACCTTTTTATTATTACTTTCAAAAAAGACAAAGCAGTAAATTTTGATCAATTGAATAAAAAAGTAAAAGATGCAGGTTTTTCAGTTGGTAAATTAGAGGCAACAATCAACTTTAACCAGGCAAAAATAGATGATAACGGGCAGGCAATTGTTGGTACGAATGTATATCGTTTTGCAAATGCCAAAAGCAGAGTTTTAAACGGCCCTGTTAAAGTAAATGTGATTGATAAGAATTTTATTTCTAATAGTGCTTTTAAGCAAAAAGCAGCAACAGTTAAATTTGATTCTTACGCATCTGGAACAGGAGTAGTGAATGGGAAAAAAACCAGGATTTATCATTTAAGCATTTAAAAATGATAAAGAAAATAATAGTATTTGCACTAATCTTAATTGGTGCAAATCAACTTGTTTCTGCTCAAGAACTCTATGTTTTTACCGAACCTGCAAGTAATATGCCCGCCAAATCTATTGGGGCTAGGCTTACAAACGAGGGAATGTTTAAACCTAATTTTACTAACAGAACCTTGGCCGAAGTAATGGTTGGGGTGAACAAAAACTTTATGTTCCATTTGCAAGGTTTCATGTCTGATATGGACGGAAAATATCGCGTAGAAGGAGGAAGCATTTATGCAAAATATAGATTTTTATCCCTAGACGAAGCGCAAAGCCATTTGCGGGCTGCCGCCTATGGTCGAATTAGTACGAGTAAAAGAGATTTATATTCAGAAGATATTAATTTAGAAGGGGATAATGCTGGCTGGCAGGGAGGAATAGTCGTTACACAGCTAATTCATAAGCTTGCCCTATCGGCTACGGTAGGTTATAGCAATGCATTTGATAAAGATAGGCCTGTTTTATTTTACGGTGTTACTGGTATGCTAAATAATGCGATGGTAGAACCAAATGAAATGCTTAATTACAGCCTATCATCAGGATATTTATTGTTGCCATTTGTGTATAAGAATTATAATCAGCCTAACTTCAATCTGTACGTTGAGTTGTTAGGTAAAACAAATCCGGCAAATGGAAATTCATACTTAGATATAGCTCCAGCAGTTCAATTAATTTTAAACAGTAAAACAAGAATTGATCTGGGTTATCGTTTTCAGGCAACTGGAAACATTCAAAATAGGTATTTAAAGAACATGTACTTGGCAAGGGTAGAGTTTAATTTTTTTAACGCGTTAAAATAAAAAACATGAAAAAGACACTATTAATACTTGCAGTTATTTTTACTGCAGTTACCACAATTACAAAAGCACAAAGTGAGGCAGTTAAAAAAGAGTTTAACAAAACCTTAATGGCTTATTTTGACACCAAAAATGCTTTGGCAAAGGATAACGTAAACTTAGCGGCCATTGGCGCTAAAGACTTAGCAACTGCTTTGACAGGCTTTCCAGTTAAATCTTTATCAGCTGCACAACAAATAACTTGGAAAACTCAAGCAACAGAAATAAAAAAAGCGGCAGATGCAATTGTGCTACAAAAAGATTTGAAAGAACAGCGTAAAAGCTTTTGGCCACTTTCATCAGCCATATTAAAGTTGGCTAGAGAACTTAAATTAAACAATAAAGACGTTTATGTGCAGTATTGCCCGATGGTTAAAAAAAGCTGGCTAAATGAGGTGGAAAATGTACAAAATCCATTTTATGGTAGCATGATGTATGATTGTGGCGAAGTGACGGAGACTATCACAAAAAAATAATGAAATTGTATATCAAAAATATGGTGTGCAACCGTTGCAAAATGGTGGTTAAAACCGAGCTCGAAAAGCTTGGCTTTAACCCTATTTCTGTACAATTAGGCGAGGTTGAATTGCTGCAAGAAGAAATCAGTACAGCAAAAGCCCAAGAAATGCAAAATGTGCTAAGCCACTTTGGTTTTGAGCTTTTAACAGATAAAAAGAAACAGCTAGTTGAACAAATAAAAACAGCGATTATTGAATTGGTGCATTATTCAACATCGGTTTTAAAAATTAATCTCTCAGCTTATTTAAGTCAGAAATTAAACCTAGAATATGCAAATTTAAGCGCTATTTTTTCTGAAACAGAGCAAAGTACTATTGAAAAATACTTCATTCACCAAAAGATAGAAAAGGTAAAAGAGCTAATGGCTTACGGCGAAAAATCACTAAGTGAGATCGCTTATCTTTTGAACTATAGCAGTGTAGCACATTTATCTACTCAGTTTAAAAAAATAAGTGGGCAAACGCCATCTGAATATAAAACCCAAAACGCTGCACGAAAAACCTTAGACGAGATCTAATCGCTATTTCATTTCTTATCATACATCAACAAAGTGAAGGCACTACTTGTTGTAGCTTTGTATTACCCTAAAAGATATGATTATGAAAAAGTTATTTTTATTTATTCTGGTAAGTAGCATCAGCATTGCTTCTTTTGCCCAAACTAAGTGGACAGTTGATCCAATGCATTCATTTGTGAATTTCTCTGTTAAACACATGGGAATTTCCTTTGTAGATGGTTCCTTTAAAAAATTTGATGGAACAATTACGACAACCAAAACAGATTTAACAGGTGCTAAAATTAATTTTACTGTAGATGTGGTAAGTATTAATACAGGTGTAGAAATGCGAGATAATCATTTAAAAACAGATGATTTTTTTAATGCAGAAAAATATCCAACCATGACTTTTGTAAGCACATCATTTAATAAAAGAGTAATGAAATCTGCTAAGCAGGAAACTAATATATATGTGCTAAAAGGAAAGTTAACCATTAGAGATGTAACTAAAGATGTTTCATTTTTAGTTACTTATGGTGGTACTGCAAAGGATCAACAAGGAAATACAAAAGCAGGATTTATGGCAACTACAACAATTAACCGGTTAGATTATAATATCAAATATGATCCAACTGGTGCAGGTATTGCTAAAAACATTAACATCACCTTAAATCTGGAGTTCGCTCAAGCGAAGTAAAATTTATTTGTCACATCGAGCTTGTTGAAGGGTATTTAAACCATCTCGACAAGCTCTATGTGGTATAATTAGAATCCATGGCAACACTAAATCAATTCAAAAATTTCACATCAGGTTTAGCTCAAACAGCGTTAATGCCAGTTCTATTTATGGGACATGGCTCGCCTATGAATGGAATTGAAGTTAATGAATTTAGTTCAAAATGGGCAGATATAGCTCGGAAAATGCCAACTCCACAAGCTGTATTGGTAATTTCAGCACATTGGTTTACAAAGGGAACTAAAATTACGGCGATGGATCTCCCTCCAACAATTCATGATTTTGGAGGATTTCCACAAGCACTTTTCGATGTGCAATATCCTGCATCTGGCAATCCTATTTTAGCACAGGAAACAGCAGATTTAGTAAAGTCCACAGCTATCATTTTAGATCACGATTGGGGTTTAGACCATGGCGCTTGGTCTGTAATTAAACACATGTACCCAGAAGCGAATATTCCAGTCTTACAACTGAGTATTGATTACACAAAAGATGCCCGATATCATTATGATTTAGCCAAAGAATTAGCTCTTTTGCGCAAAAAAGGGGTATTAATCTTGAGTAGTGGTAACATGGTGCACAATTTAAGAATGATGAGTTGGGAAATGATTAATGGTGGTGGCTACGACTGGGCAATTGAGGCCAACGAAAAATTCAAAACAGCTATACTAAACAAGGACCACCAACCTTTAATCAACTACCAAACCATGGGCAGCGAAATAATGATGGGCATACCAACACCTGAGCATTATTTGCCATTGATGTATACAATTGGGTTACAAAATGAAAATGAGAGCGCCACTTTGTTTAATGATAAAGCAGTGGCTGGTTCATTAACCATGACATCCGTACAGGTTGGTTAGCGTTGTCTCGTCATTTCCGTGAAAACGGGAATCATAAAGCGTTCTATTCCTCATTGTCTTTCTACTTGCATTACGATTACTAGTCAAGCTGGTAATGACGATACGCCCTTAAAATTATATAAACCTTTCTGGTTATTATATAACATTAGCACAGCTCGCTTGTTATAATTTTGCCTATCAATTTTATAACAATGACACACACCTATCAAGTAACAGGTATGACCTGTTCTGGATGCGAAAATAAAGTTAAAAGCAGTTTGCTCATGCTTCCAGACATTACTTCAGTTGAAGTATCAAAAGATACCAATTCGGCCACTATAAACATTGATAAGCATGTTAGTTTAAATGCTTTGCAAGATGCTTTAGGAGGGCCAGCATCTAAATACCAAATTCTGGCAACTACACATAATGAAGCGTTTGAGGAAACCAAATCATTTTTTGAAACCTATAAGCCCGTGCTTTTACTTTTTGCTTATGTTGGTATAGTTTCCGCTCTAGCCAGTTGGCAAAATAGCACAATCAATTGGATGTTATTTATGCGGTTTTTTATGGCTGGATTTTTCCTCTCTTTTTCATTTTTTAAACTAATTAACCTAAACGGTTTTGCAGAAAGCTATTCGATGTATGATATTGTAGCAAAGAAATTTAAACCATGGGGCTATATATATGCATTTATAGAATTGGGTCTAGGAATTGCTTTTGTGCTTAATTTTAACCCAATGATTACCAATTGGATAACCTTAATTGTAATGACGATTAGCATTATAGGGGTTTTACAAAGTGTATTAAATAAAAAGAAAATACAATGTGCTTGTTTAGGTGCGGTTTTTAATTTACCAATGAGTACTTTAACTATAATTGAAGATTTATTAATGATTGCCATGAGTGCAACCATGCTAATTTTAATGTAAGATGAAAAATACAATAACTACAATAGCCGCTATTGCGGTATTGTTTACTGCTTGCAACCAAGCCGAACAAAAACATGATGAAAAAGATCACTCTGCTATGCAACATCAAAAGAAAAGCAATGAAAATGTAATGATGAAAGCGATGGATGAAAGTATGATTGCGATGCATAAAGCGAAACAAACGGGAAATGCAGATTATGATTTTGCATCAATGATGATACCACACCATGAAGGGGCAGTTGTAATGGCTGAAGCGGTTATCAAAAATGGAAAATCTTCGGCATTAATTAGTTTTGCAAAAGAAGTAGTGCTTGCACAGAGAAAAGAAATACAAATATTGAATGACTTTCTTAAAACGGCTAATCAGGAACCAACCAAAGGTGCAGCGGCATTTAAAAAAGCATTAGATGCATCTATGGTGCCAATGATGGATGGAATGGGAAAAGTAAAAATAACTGGAGATATTGATAAAGATTTTGTCGCTTTAATGATTCCGCATCATCAAAGTGCAGTAGATATGGCTAAAGCATACTTACCTTACTCAAATAATGCCAACATACAATTAATAGCAGAACAAATTCTAAAAGCGCAAGAAAAGGAGATTAAGTGGCTACAAACACAATAGCATTACTTTTTTCTTAGGTAAGGGAATTCAGATTTCATCTTTTTGCCATTCATTTCTCCTTCAATCCAAGCTAATAGCTGATCTTTGCCCTTGTTTTGGTAAATAACTCTTTGCGGAAAATCATGAGCTTTGTTTTCAAAAATGAAGATATTGTTTTCAGTAGAGATGAGTTTGAAATTAGTTGTGCCAGTATTGTTTTTTTCAAGCCCGGTTACACAGTAATGGAAAACATTGCCAATCTTTTTAATGACAACAACTTCTGTTAAAACACTATCGCCGCTTAAAGCATGGCGATAGCTTTTTCCATTTAAGCTATCTTTGCTTTTAATCCAGCTTTCAGAAATTTTCCCTTTTGCTGTTTTCATTTCCCAGCTCCCTGTTAAGAATGAGAATTGGTTTAAATTAACTTTTTGCGCATTGGCGGATAATTGAGTTAATGCAAAGATTAATAAGATTAAATATTTTTTCATGTTAATGTAGATTTTATGTGTGCTAGATGATGTTTGCCATGCCAAGCGTAATTCCCAACTAAATATCCTAAAGTAAATTCCTGCTTGGCTGCTGGATGATAATATTTTCTTTCGAAATCAATAAATTTCACAGTTTTTAAAAGAGAAACCAAGCGCTCATGAATGGCTTTTAGAACGGCTATAGAAAGTTTAATATCTCCAGTTTTTGCATCTGGTAATTCTGCCCATTTTACTTCATCATAAGGTCTAACTTCAGGCCTATCTTCTGTTAAAGTTAAATGAACACGTGTATAAGCATTAATGTGACTGTCTGCCAAATGATGTATCACTTGTCTAACTGTCCAGCCACCTGGGCGATAGTTTACCTCAAGCTGTTCTTCACTTAAATCAGCAGAAATATTAGCTATTTCCTGAGGAAAAACTGATAATTCGTCAATCCATTCCCTTAGTTGAGTTTCAGCTATTATTTTTGGCGGATTATATTCTCCAATTGGGTATCTTAATTTTTCTAAGTCTTGCATATTTACATAATCTTCTTTAACATTTTTAAAACCCAATCTTTACCTTGGTAGGGTGGATAAATCATCTTATTAAAATCTAAACTTCGCTGAAACATAATTGCCCTTTCATGCGAGAAGTTTTTAAACCCAAAAAGACCATGACTACTCCCCATTCCGCTGCCATTTACACCACCAAAAGGTAATTTTGGATTACTGATATGAATTAAAACATCGTTTACACAAGTGCCACCTGCGCTTGTATTTTTGATAAGATATTTGATATTCTTATTGCTTTTGCTAAAAATATAAAGAGCTAAAGGTTTACTTTTTGCATTGATTTGCTCAATTACCTCTTCTAAATTTGTATAAGTAATAATTGGTAATATCGGACCAAAAATCTCTTCCTCCATCACCTTTGTGCCGCAAGGGACTTTACTTAAAATAATTGGATTAATGGTTTGACTTTGCTCATCAAAACTTCCGCCAAAGTCAATTCGGGCACCTTTATCAATTGCTTCGTCTACTAATTCTTTTAACCTCTGGTAATGTTTTTGATTGACAATTTTGCCGTAAGCCCTTGGGTCTATTTTGTTGTCAGATTTAAAATACATTTTAGTGGCTGCGGCCTTGTACAGACTAACAAATTCATCCAATTGTTGCTCATGCACAAAAACATAATCTGGGGCAATACAGGTTTGTCCACTATTCACTAATTTGCCCCAAGCAATTTTTTCTGCTGCCTTTTGTAAATTAACATCTTTATCAATTATTGTTGGTGATTTCCCACCTAATTCCAAAGTAACTGAAGTAAGAGTTTTAGCTGCGGCTTCCATTACAACTTTCCCAATAGCTGTACTGCCTGTAAAAAAGATATGGTCAAAAGGAAGCTTTAATAATGCTGTAGAAATAACAGCATTGCCTTGAAAACAGGCTACTTCTTGTTCTTCAAAAACATCATTAATGATTTTGTGAACCACTTTACTCGTAGCGGGGCTTAATTCAGAGGGTTTAATTATAGCACAATTTCCTGCCGCAATTGCAGAAATTAATGGGCTCATTGTTAATTGAAAAGGATAGTTCCAAGGAGCAATAATTAAGCATACTCCTTTAGGTTCATAATAGATCCTATTTTTTGCAAAGGGGTTGTTAAGTGTTTTTCCAACTCTTTTTGAAGTCATCCACCCACTTAAATTTTGAATGGCATAATCTAATTCACCATAAATAAAGATCAGTTCGGTAACTGCACTTTCAAAATGGCTTTTGCGCAAATCACTTTGTAAAGCTTTATAGATATGATCTTCATGCTTTTCGATTGCCGACTTTAAGTCTTTTAATTTGGCAATTCTCTCTGCCGCATTACTTTTTCTAAGCGTATATTTGTAAGCTTGTTGAGCGTTAAATATTAGATTAATTTTTTGTTCCATAGTATTGAGAACTAATGTGTTTGAGAATTGTTAAATATAGTTAAATGGCAATATAATCAATTAAAAATACATCTAAAGTAAGCATATTGCGTATATAATCGAATAACCCTATAGAATGAAAAAGAATTTGTTTTTTGTATTGGCGCTCCTAACCTTTTTTGGTTCAGTAAAAGCGCAAACATTAAGGCCAGGTGTGTTGGTAGTAGGTAATGGAAATGCAGCTGTTTCGGCGGCATTGCAATCGGCTATTTCGGGTGTAGAAACTATCATATTGTTACAGGCTGGGGGTTTTGATATTTCTCCAATTAATGATGATTTAAATTCTGGTATACAAGCTACGTTTTTAAAGAAGATCCGCGAGGCGAAACAAATTAAAGATAGTACGCAAGCAGTAACTTTCGACAAACCATTGGCGAATGATATATTAACAGCTTGGACATACAGTATAAAAAAACTAACTGTTATTAAAAATATAATGTGGGTTAAGGCCGATGGGTATGTGAACAGTTGGGTTTTTAAATTGAGTGACGGAAGAACAATTAGAGCAAAAGTTTTAGTCAATCCAGCAGATGCGAAATTAAACGAAGCATTAAAAGTAACCACGGCAACAAATAATCAGCCTACTAAATTAGATTATTCGAATACGATTTATAGAACAAGTGTTGCTGCGGGTATGAGCAACAATGAAATCACAGCAAATACTTTTTCACTGTACCAACTTTTTGTTCCTGAGCATGATAATTTCATTTGGATAGCAAACCCACAAAACATGCTAATTGGACAAGCAGCAGGCGCAACGGCTGCTTATGCTGCCTTTTATAACAAAAAGACATCAGAATCAAATCTTAAGAAAATCCAAGGCGAGCTGATCAACTATAAGTTAAATATGATCCCATTTGTAGATATCAAACAAGCAGACTCAAATTGGAAAGCTATTCAGTTTGTGGGGCTAACAGGCGTTTTAAAAGCAGAAATGATTGGAAATAAAGCATTCTTTGTTCCGCAAAAACTAATAACCACTACAGAAGTTAAACAACCGATAAAAGATTTCTTTTACAAGGCCCAAATTTGGTTTGATGATTATAAAAGTGATAAAATGACCATTGGATCAACTATTGATATGGTTTGTTATGTTGGAAATAAGGCATTAGAAAACACTAAAAAGGAACTGGCTAAAAAATGGAAAACGAATTATCAGTTTAACTCAGAATTCGATTTAGAAAGACAAATTAACCGCAAAGAATTTGCCGTTATATTACAAGACTACATGCCACCATTTAATGTAAATGTTGACGAAAAAGGTAAGGTTATTAGGTAGCCTTAAAAAAAATTCTGCTCAATAGGAACATAGGCTTTCTATTTTTGAATTTTTGTATGTGTGCTTGTTCCTATGTGGTTTTAATACCGCTCTGTAACATTTGTAAAATCTTGATAGGCTTTGGATTATGTAACTGCTTTTTTTCTATAAATTGCACTCATAACCTAAACAATATGAAGAAACTATACCTTTTTAACTTTTTCTTCTTGTTTCTGCTGGGCAATGTTCTTGCTCAGAATCAACAAGATTACAGTAATAATTCAACTTTAGCTCAACGTGTTAAAGCTCTCGCAGCTAAATACCCCCAACTAGTTAAAAGTAAATCATTAACACAAACTATTGGTGGAAGAGACATTTTGATGTTAACAATTGGCACCGGTAAAACAGAACAAAAGCCAGCTGTTGTAGTGGTTGGTGGTGTTGAAGGCAAACATCTTTTAGGAGTAGAAATGGCGATTGGTTTTGCAGAAAAATTAATGGCATCTTCTACGGTAGACAGCATAAAAACATTGTTAGACAAGCAAACTTTTTATGTTTTTCCTAACATGAGCCCAGACGCTACTGAACAATATTTTGCAAAGGCAAAAAATGAACGAAGTGGAAATGCGACTAAAACAGATGATGATCGTGATGGTAATATAAATGAAGATGATTCAGATGATTTAGACGGAAATGGAAAAATTACCTGGATGCGCATTGCTGACCCAACAGGAAAATACAAGTTGAATACTGATGATCCTCGTTCATTGTTGATGGCTGATGCCACTAAAGGTGAAATAGGAAAATATATTTTATTACCTGAAGGAATTGACAATGATAAGGATGGAGAGTTTAACGAAGATGGAGATGGCGGTGTAGCATTTAATAAAAATTCAAGCTACAACTTTAAGCCATTCGTTGCTGGCGCTGGAGAATATGCAGTTTCTGAAAAAGAAAATAGAGCGTTGTTCGATTGGCTTTTTGATGCTTTTAATGTTTATGCAGTCGTAACTTTTGGTCCAACAAATAACTTATCTACACCAGTTACTTTTAATGCTCCAGGTGTTGCTAAAAGAATAATTACAAGCTGGTTCGAGGCAGATGCAAAAGCAAATGCATTGGTTTCGGAAAGATATAATAAGATTACCAAAACTAAAGATGCTCCTAAAACACAATCAGAAAGTGGAGATTTTTCTCAATGGGGATATTTCCATTATGGTCGTTTAAGTTTTAGTACACCAGGTTGGTGGGTGCCAAAAGTAGCGCCAGACTCAGCTCGCAAAGAAAAGAAATTTAATAATGAAGATGCTGTTGCAAGTTATTTACGCTGGGCAACTGGTCAAGGCATAACCAATACTTTCACGCCATGGAAAGCAGTTGCTCATCCAGATTTTCCTGGTCAAACAGTTGAGGTTGGTGGTTTAGATCCATTTGTTTTAATTAATCCTCCCTATAAAATGGTTGATGGTATTGTAGCCAAACACACAGATTTTATTATTGGCTTAGCTGGTATGGCTCCGCAGTTAGATTTAATAAATGTTAAAACAGAAAAAGTTGCTGATGGATTAACACGTGTTACATTGAAGGTGATGAATACAGGCGATTTACCGACGTATACTAAAATTGGTGATCGCAGTTATTTTTTGAAAAAGATTGTAGTGAATGTTAAATCAAATGCAAATCAAACTTTTGTAAGTGGGCGTAAAACTCAAACTTTAGAAAGTATCCAAGGAAAAGAGTTTAAAGAATTAACATGGTTAATTAAAGGCACAGGAAAGGTTACCATCGAAGCCGGTAGCCCAACTACAGGAAGTAAATCAATCGAAGTATCACTATAAATCAGAAACACAATGAGAAAAAATATAATTCTTCTGGCTGCAATGATTTTGTGTGCTGGGATTTTAAAGGCTCAAAAACCCGAAAACATATTAGCTGCGGTTGGTACGCCGCCAAACCCAAAAGTTCAAGTAAGTTGGAATAGGTACAATGACTATGCGGCAATTACAGACATCTGTAAAAGACTTGCTGCAGCGCATCCCAACTTGGTTAAGATAGAATCGATGGGTAAATCTTTTCAAGGAAAAGACCTTTGGGTCGTGACCATTACAGATACAAAAGTTGGCAACGCCGATAAAAAACCTGCAATGTATATCGATGGAAATATCCATTCGAATGAAATTCAGGGAAGTGAATTTGCACTATATACAGCTTGGTATTTGGCAGAAATGTATGCATCTGGCAATAAATCGATCATGTCTTTACTGGCGGATAAAACTTTTTATATCGCTCCAACAATTAATCCTGATGCAAGGGATAATTTTATTCACCAGGCAAATACAGCTCACTCACCACGCACAGGCTTGATTCCTATTGATAATGATCGAGACGGTACAACCAACGAAGATGGCTTTGATGATTTAGATGGTGATGGACATATTGTAATGATGCGTCGTAAAAGCGCAACTGGCCGTTTTAAAGTTGATCCTACCGATAATAGAAGAATGATTTTAGTTGGCGCGGAAGAAAAAGGAGAATATGAGCTTTTAGGCTCTGAAGGAAATGACAATGATGGCGATGGTTTTGTAAACGAAGATGGTGAAGGTGCTTATGATCCCAATAGAGATTGGGGATGGAATTGGCAGCCAAATTATATTCAAGGTGGCGCCTATAAGTATCCGTTTTCATTGCCAGAAAACAGGGCAATTGTAGACTTTGTAATGAAACATCCCAACATCGCGGCAGCACAATCTTATCATAATAATGGCGGTATGATTTTAAGAGGGCCAGGTGCGATTGAAGATGTTGACACTTACAATGCTTTAGATATACGAGTGTATGATGCACTAGGTAAAAAGGGCGAAGAGATGTTGCCAGGTTATAAATATCTGGTAGTTTATAAAGATTTATATTCTGTTTTTGGTGGGGAATTGGATTGGTTTTACGGGGGTAGAGGAATTTATACTTTCTCAAATGAGTTGTGGACCGGATATTCAATGTACAACAAAACAGATGGTGAAGACAGTCAAAATCAATTGTATACTTTCGATAAGGATTTGTTAATGAAAGATGCTTTTGTTGATTGGCACGCCTACAAACACCCACTTTATGGCGATATCGAAATTGGTGGTTTTAAGAAAACATACACCCGTTTGCATCCAGGTTTTTTGTTAGAAAGTGATGCCCACCGTAACATGGCTTTTAGTGTTTACCATGCTTACAATACGCCAAAATTATCTGTTGGCGAGATTGAAGTGAAAGATATTGGCGGTGGATTAACACAAGTTACAACAATTGTAAACAATGAAAGAATGATCCCGACACATTCTAGTCAAGATGTGAAAAACAATATCGAAATACCTGATATTATTTCTTTGAGTGGAGGGACAGTAGTTGCAGGAATGATCGTGACCAATCGCGATATGAATTTCACAGTTGAACAAAAGCTAGATCCAACAAATATAAAGGTTCAAAATATTCCAGGTAATTCTTTTGTAACAGTTCGTTGGTTAGTAAAAGGCGGAAGTAAGTTTACCGTTAATGTAAACAGCAAAAAAGGTGGCTTAGCAAGTAAGTCAAATTAACAAGTTTTGTCATCCTGAGCATAGCGAAGGATCTATTAATAAAGACATAATAAATGAAAAAATATCTAGTTTTATTTCTCTTTCTATCGTCAATAGCACAAGCGCAACAGCTTGCTCTCTTAACGGTTCAAAAAATTATGCGAGATCCAAAATGGATGGGTGTAGCGCCAACAAACTACCGTTGGTCTGGTGACAGCAAAACAGTATTCTTTAGCTGGAATCCTGAAAATAAGGAGAAAGACCAAGCTTATAAAGTAAGTGTTTTAAGCAATAAGCCAGAAATTACAGAAGACAATGCAGCAGAGAAAGCATTGGCAGTTAATTACACTTATAACAAGGATAAATCTTTAGGCATGTATGAAAAAGGTGGAGATGTTTATTTGTACAATTTTAAAACGAAAAAAGAAACTCGCTTAACTAACACAGTTGATAGAGAAAATGGAGCTTATTTTTTGTACAATAATGAGATTGTTTATCAACGTGGTGACAACTTGTTTCAAGTGAGTTTGTTAACCAGTGAAACGAAACAACTTACCAATTTTATTAAAGGAAAAAGACCAGCTTTTCCAGATAGAGTTGCACCAACTCTTCAAGACACTTGGTTAAAAACTGATCAAACAGAGCTTTTTGATATCATTAAAAAACGTAATAAAACGGGAGGTAGGCCTCAGGCTTTTGCAGGCGGTCGTCGTTCTGGTACTGCAGATGCAAATCAGAAAACAATTAAACCAATTTATTTAGAAGACAAGGTTTTATCAGGTTTAGTAGTTAGTCCGGATGGAAAATTCATCAGCTATCGCTTAACAAATCCTGTAACTACAAATCACAATACAATTGTTCCTAATTATGTAACAGCATCTGGATATACAGAAGATATTCCAGGCCGTGCAAAAGTTGGAGAATTCTTAAATGTATCAGAAAGCTTCATTCTAGATTCAGAAAAAGACAGCGTCTATACAGTTAAAACGGCGCAAATTCCAGGGATCAAAGATTTACCAGATTACTTAAAAGATTATCCTAAACAATTAGAAGAACGAACTAAGAAGAACGAAGATCGTAAAGTTAATTTAGGTACTCCAGTTTGGAATGAAAACGGTACAGTTGCTATCATCACTGCAGATGCACAAGACAATAAAGATTTGTGGATTTTAAAATTAGATGCCGCGACAGGGAATGTTAGTATTTTAGATCGTCAACGTGATGAAGCATGGATAGGTGGTCCAGGTGTTGGGAGAGGCATAAATTGGATAGACAATAATCGTTTTTATTATCAAAGTGAGGCTACGGGTTATTCTCATCTTTATACCTACAATGTAGCTAGTGCAGAGAAAAAGCAACTAACTTCTGGCAAATGGGAGGTACAACGCGTACAGCTTTCTAAAGACAAAACTACTTTTTACATCAGTGGAAATAAAGAACATCCGGGTATTACGCATTTTTATAAATTGGGTGTAAATGGAGGAGAACTGGTTCAAATAACTGCTATGAAAGGCGGCAATGAAGTTACAATGTCTCCAGATGAAAAGTGGTTGGCTATTAATTATTCTTACATGGATAAGCCATGGGAATTATATGTTCAGGCAAATAAACCTGGCGCAAAGGCCATTCAAATTACAAAGTCTACCAGCGCAGAATTCGATAGTTATAAATGGCGTCAACCAGATTTAGTATCCTTTAAAAATCGTTATGGTGATGATGTGTATGCAAGAGTTTATCCATCAGCAAATCCACACCCCAATAAACCTGCAGTAGTATTTGTTCATGGAGCGGGTTATTTGCAAAATGTACATTACTGGTGGAGTCAATATTTTAGGGAGTATATGTTCAATAATATGTTGGCGGACAATGGTTATACAGTTATCGATATAGATTACACCGCGAGTTCTGGTTATGGCAGAAATCACCGTACAGGAATTTATAGAAACATGGGCGGTAAAGATTTAACGGATCAAGTAGATGGCGTTAAAATGTTGGTAGAGAAATATGGCGTTAATCCTAAAAACGTAGGCCTGTATGGAGGCTCGTACGGCGGTTTCATTACCTTGATGGGCTTGCTTAAAGAGCCAGAGGTTTTTGCTGCTGGAGGAGCTTTAAGATCGGTTACAGACTGGGCTCATTATAACCATGGTTATACTTCAAATATTTTAAACGAGCCATTTAATGATCCAATTGCTTACAAACGCAGTTCGCCAATTTATTATGCAGATAAACTAAAAGGAAACTTGGTGATGTTACACGGTATGGTTGATGTGAATGTTCATTTTCAAGATGTTGTGAGATTAACCCAACGTTTTATTGAGTTGGGTAAAGACAATTGGGAGCTGGCCGTTTATCCAGTAGAAGACCATGGGTTTGTAGAGCCAAGCAGTTGGACTGATGAGTACAAACGTATTTTCAAACTATTCGAAACAACGTTGAAAAAATAAATTTAGGTCAATTCTAAGAAACTTTCTATGTCCCCTTCTGGAGGGGTTGGGGGAGGAAAATAATTACAGAAGCCATAAGACTAATTTTCTTATGGCTTTTTATTTGGGTGTGTCCCAAGTTGCGCCAGGGTCAGGCTATTTGCTGCAATCTTTTTGTTAGCGAAACTTGCGAAGTCCGTAAAAGCTGGCTAGAAGACTTCATAAGCTTAAACAAAAAGGATTTTCGCTACTATCCTTCACGCGAAACACCAACACGTCATTGCGAGGAACGAAGCAATCTCCCGGCATTAGCAAAACCAGCAAGGAGATTGCTTCGCAAAGCTCGCAATGACGAATAATACTTCTGTACCCTAACCATGCTAAACAACATTTAATAGGCAATTTGTCTTATCCCGTGGTCTGTGAGCCACAGACCACTTTTATGGATGTTTTGTATTAGAACCCATATTAAACAGAAGCTGAAATAAATCAAAAGCAGTACCAATCGTTTACAAAGTTTTAAAATAGACAAAAACTAATTCTCACAACTATTATATAGTTTTTATCTATATCACTATCAACATTAAGTATCTACTATAAGTTTAACTCCGTTGTTTTCGAGCTTAGTTTGCCGTATCTTTGCGCCATAAAATTTAAAATAATTATGGCATTTGTAGGTAAAAAATTCCCAAGCGTTAGTATTGATGCAATGTCCGAAATGGGCGATGATTTAAAGATCAATATATTTGAAGAAGCAACAAGCAAGAACAAAAAAGTATTGTTATTCTGGTATCCAAAAGATTTCACTTTTGTTTGTCCAACAGAATTACATGCATTTCAGGCTGCTTTGCCAGATTTTGAAAAAAGAAACACAATTGTAGTTGGTGCTTCATGTGATACTAATGAAGTTCACTTTGCATGGTTAAACACAGCAAAAGATAATGGCGGCATTGAAGGCGTAACTTATCCTTTATTAGCAGATACACACAGACATTTATCTAGCATTTTAGATATTTTAGATCAAGAAGTACAATATGATGAAGAAGGAAATGAATCATTCTCAGGTTCTAACGTTTCTTATCGTGCTACTTATTTAATTGACGAAACAGGTAAAGTTTTCCATGAAAGTGTAAACGATATGCCAGTAGGTAGAAACGTTAAAGAATATTTACGTTTAATTGATGCTTATGCTCACGTTCAAAAACATGGTGAAGTTTGCCCTGCAAATTGGGAAGAAGGAAAAGAAGCAATGAACGCTAATAGAACAGGTGTTGCTGAATATTTAAGCGCTAACTAATTTAAATTACATTATGTTTTTAGAATTAACCGAAGATAACTTGCAACAACATCTTACTGACAACAGTAAAGTGATGGTGCAATATGCTGCTTCATGGTGTGGTAACTGTAGAATAATGAAGCCTAAGTTCAAAAAATTAGCATCAGAAAATGAAGATGTGGCTTTTTTGATTGTTGATGCTGAAAAATATCCCAACTCAAGAAAATTTGCAAATGTTGATAATTTACCAACTTTCGCAGCTTTCGAAGGTGGTGCTTTGGTAGACCAAGTTCAAACGAACAAGGTTGAAGGATTAACAGCGTTATTTACAAAAATTAGATAATCATGAAAATTCCAGTAATCAGACAGTTTTTTCAAACAAATACACCTGAGCAATTAGAAGCAACCTTAGAAGTATTAGAAGCTTTTTGTGAGTTTAGAGGAGTGCATGAAGGTGAAATTGATGTAGCGGGAGAATTGATTACCAATATTTGTGGAGCCTTAGAAGTTCACCAAATGGTAAAAGATGGAGCTGCAGAAAAAGATGCATTAAATGCATTCGGACAAAAAGTGATGGGTTCGATTGATAGGTAATTATCATCCCTATATTTATTGAAGGCCCCGATTTATCGGGGCTTTTTTAGTTAATGGAAACTCGTCATTGCGAAGCACTACACCCCCTAAAGTAGGAGGTTCGCAATGACGAAAATGTTTTATGACATTCGCATTGTGACTATAGTGAGAATACTTTCATCATTGACGATTAAAAATAGCATAGAGATGCTGAAACAAGTTCAGCATGACGATTATTATCTTTCCAACACCATCTCTACATGGGCTATTCCATCTTCCAAAAACTCTTCACCTTCGGCGGTAAAACCAAAGCTTTCGTAAAATTTTTTGAGGTAAAGTTGTGCACCAATTCTAATCTTATTGGTGGTGTAAGTTTCTAAAGTATGGGTAATGCTTTTTTCCAATAAAGTAATTCCGATGCCCAATCCTCTATAAAAGGGAGAGGTTATTACTCTTCCAATACTCGCCTCTTTAAATGAAATACCTTGCGGAACTAACCTTGTATAAGCAACCAGATCTTCATTGTGCCAGGCCATTAAGTGAGTTGATTTTTTGTCTTTCCCATCCACATCAAGATAAACACAATTTTGTTCAACCACAAAAACCTCACTCCTTAATTGCAAAATAGAGTAAAGCTCATTAGTTGTTAGTTCACCAAAAGCTTTATATACCCAGGTCAGTTCCATTAAAGATTACATCAAAGAGAATAATTGCCAAAAGGCAAGCAAAAAACTTAAAATCATCCCGCCAGTTGCCGCAATTTTAAATTTGTTTTGCATTCTAGATTGTAAATATAAAACACCAGCAGTTACCAAAATCAAAATTATCACAAAAGTATGTAATACCGTATTTTGTAAAAATGAAGGGAAGGCAGTAGCGTATTCAGCTTTCATAGCATCAAAACTAATGTCTTTGGCTGTAATTGTAAACCAATAAATAAAGCTTGATATGCCAGTTGCCAATAATAAGGTAGCTATTATAAATTTCAAATTTTTCATAATTCAGTTTTTATTAAAGCTATGACTTTGCTATTAGAAGCTTGTTACAGTTTATAATACCGTACCCTAGTTCGTCATACCCAATCAAGTTGGGAATGACGTAAAGTGAAAGAATGAAGCTAAGCCAAATTCCTTCCGGCATTTACGATACCATAAACTGTACGAATGGCCAATTTTTCATAAGCTTGGCGTTTTTCATCTGTTAACTCATGTTGCAGTTTCTCTAAAGCATAATGCTGTACTAAAACCAAAGGTAAAATGATTTTTTCGCGAACAGCAATAGACCTTTTTTCTACTGGATAATTTTCCATTAAGCTTTGATGTCCTGCTAATTTCAATAACATGGTTTTAGAAAGCTCAAATTCTTCATGTAACATTTTCCAAAACGCGCCGAATTTTTTGTCATTTGCTAAGTATTCAGTGATAGAAAAATCAGATTTGCTCATAGACATCATACAGTTGTCTATAATTGTTTTAAAATAACCAGATTGCTGATAAGTCTTTTTAACCTGTTCCCAGTTTCCAGCTTTTTCTTGATTTTTTAGAGCTGTTCCGATACCATAAAATCCAGGAATATTTTGTTTCAATTGGCTCCATGATGTAACGAAACTAATTGCCCTTAAATCTTCAAGTTTTAAGGCCTCTCCAGAGTTTCTTTTTACTGGGCGACTACTTATAGTGATTTTAGACAACAAGCTTAAAGGAGACAATGTTTCTAGATACGATAAGAACAATGAATGTTTCCTTAATGCCAAAAAGGATTCGTAACTATCATTGGCCATAATTTCTAAAGTATCGTAATTTGCTTTATCTAATAAAACATTGTGTTTTTCTTTAACACCAGCAGAGATCCCTGCATTTATCAATTGTTCTATATTAAAGGCGGCGCTATCAATTGAACCATATTGAGAGCTGATGGTTTGTCCTTGAATGGTCAATTGAATGTTTTTGTTGGCAATTTCTTTACCCATTGAAGCATAAAAACGATGGGTTTTACCTCCACCACGAGAGGGAGGTCCACCACGGCCATCAAAAAATGCCAGTTTGATGTTGTGCTTTTCTGCCACTTCTGTTAAGCCAACTTTAGCTTTAAAGATAGACCAGTTGGCCATTAAATAACCACCATCTTTTGTACTATCAGAAAAACCTAACATGATATCTTGTTTTCCACCTCGGCTAGCTAAGTGTTTTTTATAGAATGGATGTGTATATAATGTTTCCATAATTTCAGCTGCACCAGACAAATCATGTACGGTTTCAAAAAGAGGTACAAAATCGATAGTCAATTCTTCAGCTTCCCAGCCATTCCATAGAAACAATTCTATCAACTGTAAAATATCACTTGCTTGCTGGCAATTGCTAATAATAAAGCGATGACATGCCATTTCTCCATTACTTTGTTGCATTTCTTTAATTTGCGTAATGGTTTGTAAGGTATCTTCAGTTAAGCTATTCTGCTCATCGGCAAAAATTATTTTTGCATTTCTAAATGATAAGGCCTTTATTTTTTCGTTTTCATCTAATTCAGCATAGTTTTCTGGAAACAGTGCATTAATAGGTTTTTGTTGACGACAATAGGTATGTACATCACGTAAAATTCTACTATCCTGTCTAATATCTAATGAGGCAAAATGGCTGCGGTATAATTCAACTTTTCTGGTTAAATTACTTACCAAATCAACAAATAAGCCATCATGTTCTTTAACTAAAGTGTTTTGTATTTTATTTAGATTTTCAATAATGAAGTCAGAAATATCTTCAGGTTCTAAATTGCTATCAAATGCATTTTTATATAATACATCTTGTAAAAGACCCATTGCATCCTCAACACCCCTAAAAGTAATTCGGCGTTTAATGTTTCTAAAATCACGGTAATAACACCTAAATAAGATTTGACGAAGCATTTTAGAAACCTGCAAAGTAGTTTCTGCATGTACATTCGGATTGCCATCCCTATCGCCACCTGGCCAAAAACCAAGCTCTATAATTTTTTTAGGATCAATATGATATTCACTTAATAACTGATTTAAACCCGATTGAATATTTGCGGCAGCAAAGTAAAACACATTTTCTAAATACCATGCCAAGCTTAATGCTTCATCAACAGGTGTTGGAGATTTTTTATTAAAGAAAGGTGTTTTACCTAATTGTTGTAACAATTGGTTAATGGTCGTAATATCATTTATTTTAATAGCAGTTGTTAAATCATTAATAATGGCCAAAACACTGCCAGGGTAAAACTGTGTAGGATGAGCTGTTAAAACCAATCGCAAAGAAAAATCTTCAATCAATTGATCTACCTTCTCATGTAAAGTTTTATTATCATTAGCTTTTAAGAATAATGCTCTTAAAGAACTCTGCTCATCTGTAATGTTCAATTTCGTGAACGAGGCGTCTTCAACTGCATCAAAAAGTACAACTTGTCTTTCTATGTATTGGATAAACCTAAAAAGTAAATCGATAATTTCTTGCGAATCGGTATTTGGCGTATATTTTTCAAAAAAATCTTCAATCAGCTTTGCTGGAGTTTCATGGTTTTTAACTCCTTCTTCGCAACTTTTAATAAACAAGGGTAGTAAAGTTCCCGTATCTTTTACCTTATAAAACGGCAAAGTAAGGAACAAACTATTGTATAATTCGAAACGAGAAATTACCTCGTTATTAAAAACTGATTCTCGTTGACTAGTAGGTTGAAGTGATTGCATGCCCAAAAGGTAAGAAAATTGTACCTAAACAACAAAAATATTACAAAATCAATTAAAAAATCGATCTAATTATAAAATATTTTGAATTCCTAATTTTGATGATTTGATTTTTTAAGTATAGGTTAAAAAATCAAATGTATTAATTTTGAACTTTTATAAATTATTCATACCTTGTATAATATTAAAGGTTAAACAAATCTTTTAAAAGTATCCACAAAGTTAAGTGTAAGAATAACTTTGTAACTAATTGTTAATTTTTTGGGAAAAACAGTCCCGGCGTTTTCGTCGGGACTGTTTTATTTAACCCCCAACCCTCCTGAATGATTGGGACAGATCCTGAAGGAGTTAGTCCGCAAGTCTATTCAGCTTTGCGTCATTCCCACAAAAGGGGGAATCTTAAAGCTATTTTCCTTTCTATCGCATTACAATACCCAATCAGGTGGGTATGACGAGAAATAATAAGCTTATGCAGGGGTTAATGCGCATCAGTTACTATATTCGCGTTCTTTTTAAACTTTTGCAGGTACAGCAAAGGAATAGAAAATAACATAACCAAACCTGCAACCCAATAGGCATCATTGTAAGTGAGTAACATTGTTTGTTTAATCACAGATCCTTCAATAGCCTTCATTGCCATTAGTTTCGCATCCATAAAAGAAGCCCCTTTTGCCATAAAATTACTAATTAGGCCGTTTAACTTTTGGGTAAAAGCAGGATTGTAATCATTTATATTAGTAAGCAAATTGGCCCTGTGACCACCAGCACGAACATGTATAAGTGTTGTTAATGCGGCAATTCCAAAAGATCCGCCCAACTGTCTGCTCATGTTATTTAATCCAGATCCTTGTCCAATCTCAGCTCCAGATAAATCTTGCATGGCCAAAGTGGTTAGTGGTACAAAAAGTAAAGCCATTCCAAAACCTCTAATTACCAATGGCCAGAAAAAATCGCCTGTTCCTGAAGCCAAAGTTGATTTGCTCAACATATAACAGAAAACGAAGAAGAGAAACATTCCTCCTGTTGCCATAAACTGTGCAGGAACACCTTTCTTTAACATAATCCCAATAAATGGCATCATAGAAATGGTACAAATTCCGCCTGCAATAAATAGCTTCCCAGTTTGTAACGGAGTAAAACCTAAGAGGTTTTGGGCAAAAACAGGAAAAACAAATACAGATCCATATAAGCCAAATCCCAAGATAAAGGAAGTAACCATACCGATGGAAAAACTTCTTTTTTTCATGATTTTAAGATTGACAATTGGGTGGTCGGTACTCAGTTCTCGCCAAATAAACAATAGCAAGCCAAAAACAGAAGCCGCTGCTAAAGCCACAATATATGGTGTAGCAAACCAATCTTCACTTTCCCCTTTTTCTAATAAGGTTTGCAAACTACCAACTGCAATCGCTAATAAGCCTATTCCATACCAGTCTACAGGTTTTCCTTTTCCGTCTTTTGGCGTTTCTCGAATAAAAGTTATGGTACAGTAAGCTGCGAGAATTCCGACGGGAATATTTACATAGAAAATCCACGGCCAATCCGCTATTTCCAAAATATAACCACCAATTGTTGGTCCAACCGTTGGGCCTACAACCGCACCTAAACCGAACAAAGCAGTTGCAATACCCACATCTTCACGAGGCCAAGTTTCTATTAAGATAGCTTGAGCTGTGGAGATTAGTCCACCACCCGCAAGTCCTTGCAAAATTCTAAATAAAATTAGCTCATTGAGCGAAGTTGCATTACCGCACAAAAATGAAACAAGGGTAAAAACGATGATAGAGGTTAAGAAATAATTCTTACGCCCGAAACGGCTACCCAACCAACCAGACATTGGTAGGATGATTACATTCGCTACTGCGTATCCAGTAGATAACCAGGCAATGTCTTCTAAAGTTGCACCTAAGTTACCCTGTATTTGAGGAATTGCTACGTTTACAATTGTAGTATCAATCAGCTCTAAAAGCGAAGCTGTGATTACAGTAAACGTAATAATCCATTTTTTAAAACCTACTTCGGCCATTGTTAATTATTTACAGAAACTGAAACTTTAACACTCATTCCTGGGCGTAATTTTTCTAGCATTTCTTTGTCTTTAGATTCTATTTTGATTTTTACTGGTACGCGTTGTACTACTTTTACAAAGTTACCAGTAGCGTTATCTGGAGGTAAAAGAGAACCCTTTGCACCAGTAATTGGAGAAAAATTGTAAACTACACCTTCAATTGGCTCATCTTCGTAAGCATCAACAGTAATTTTAACCTTTAAGCCAGGTTTGATTTTTTCTAACTGTGTTTCTTTAAAGTTTGCAGTAACAAATAAACTGTTCTCATTTACAATAGCAAATAGAGATTGGCCCGGCTGAATCAATTGCCCTTTTTGTACATTCTTTTTAGAAACAATGCCTGTTGCAGGAGCTTTAATCTCGGTATATGATAATTGTAGTTTAGCAAAATCTACATCAGATTGACGTTGAGTTACACCAGAGTTACTTACACCAAGTTGGGATTGAGTTGTGCCTACTTGTTTAACTGCTGCATTATATTGATCTTGTGCTGCTTCATATGCTGCTTGAGCTGAAGCTTTTGCAGCTTCTGCAGATTCCTTATTGGCCTTTGCCTGATCAAAAGCTTGTTGTGTGATTGCACCATCTTTTATCAAGTTTGCATAACGATTAAAATCTTTCTGTGCTAAATTTAATTTAACATTTGCCGCTTGAACATTTGATTTAGCTGCTTCAATGTTTGCTTTGGCCGTACTTGTATTTGCAGAAGTTGCAGCGATTTGTGCTTGGGAAACACCAACACCTGCATTTGCACCAACTTGACCAGCTTGAGCTTGTTCTAGTTTAATTTTGTAATCGCGGTCATCTAAAGTTACTAGAACTTGGTCTTGACTTACTTTTGTGTTTTCTTCAAAGTTGATGTCTTTTACATAACCACCAACACGAGCCACAACCGGACTAATATCGCCATCTATTTGTGCATCATCTGTATCAACATGTTTGCTAGCATACATATATTCACTAATACCGAATGCTGCACCAGCAACTACCAAAATTGCTAGTATGATGGGTAAAACTTTATTTTTCTTTTTTGCTTCTGTTGTCATTGTCTTTATGTTGTTATGGTTATATTATTGAGTAATTTTTCCTGTTGATTTTAATAAAGTGTAGTAAGCTAATTTTGCATCGGCCTTTGCCAATTCCAAATTGATTTTAGCTTGATATAAAAGTGTTTCTGCATCAATTCTATCTGTAGCAGAAGCAATGTTGTTTTTGTATTTCGATTCTAATAACCTGTCGTTTTCAGTTGCTTGAGCGATAGAAGTTTCTAAAACATTAATTCTTTTAACTGCTAATTGATAGTTCTGATAATTTCTGTTCAACTCTGTTTTTACATTATCTGATAAAACATCTTTTTGCAAACCAATTTCCTTTTGTTGAATTTTTGCTTCAGCTATCTTGTTCTTGTTGTTCCATAAAGAAGCCACATTCCAAGAAACTGTAGCGCCAATGGTGATTGGCATAATAAACTGTTCTGATGGAGGAATAAAACTACCACTCGGATTGATGTAGTATAAATTTGCACCAACGCCAACTGTAGGCCTTGTATTTGCTTTAATGCTTTTGATATTGAAATCGGCAACCTTATTTTGCAAATCTAATTGTTGTAATTCTTGGCGGTTAGCAAAAGCAGTGTTAATGTAATTACTTAATGGCTGTACAGTTTGTAAAGGCAATTCACTTTCTGAAATGGCAACTTCAGTATCTTCAGGTAAACCTAAAAGGATGTCTAGATTGTAGTTGATTATTTTGCGATTGTTCTCAATCTCTAAATCAGTTAATGAAACATTGGCTTGTTGTAGTTGAAACCTCAATACATCATTTTTTGTAACAATGCCTTGCTCAAAGAAGCGTTGTGCTTGTTTGAGTTGACTAGCAATTGCCTCTAAATTTTGGGTAACAACCTTTTTGCTTTGCATTAATTTAAATAAAGAAAAGTAGGTGTTGATTATTGCATAGCTCACTTCCTCTTTGTTTTTATCAGCATCTAATCGAGCAACATCGGTTAATAATTTGGTGCTTTCTTGTGCATATTTATATTTGCCACCGCCATAAATAACTTCTTGTATAGCTGCAGTGCCCACAAAAGCATCAGCTCTGTTTGGCAGGTGAATAGGATTGCCACCGCCAATTGTTAAAGTATTGGTTGGAATTTCGGCATGGTTATATAAAAAGCTTGCAGAAGCACTAGGTAAAGCATTGTCTTTAACAACGGCCAATCTTGCAATAGATTCATCAATTTTATTTTGAGAGAGTTTTAAGTTTTTGCTATTGGCAATACCTAAATCTATTGCTTCTTGTAAAGTTAATTTTTTAACAGATTGTGCATGCAGAACTGCAGGCAACAGAAACGTGGCAAGCAAGAGTTTAATTTTGTGAGTTATCATTTTGTGGTTGTGTTAAATGTGTAATAACGAAGTCTTGTAGGTGAGCAACTAGTCTCTTTCTTAAAACCTCTCTTTGTTTCTCATCATCAATATCAAAGTTTGTATCATCTTCAACCTTGCTTGGTGATATTGCGATTAAGCTGATGGTACCCATAATAGTAGCGATGCTCATTCTTACATCAACTTTTCTGAAACTCCCATCGGCTATACCCTTTTCAATAATATTTTCAATTATCACCCTGTTGTTAGCCATTGCATCTTTAATTTGGCTAAACATACTCGGACGTTGCGTTAGAGAAAGCTCTCTGTGCATCATTTTATGAAAAGTGATGTTTGAGAAAATTCTATTAACATATTGCTCTACTACTTTTAACAGTTTCTCTTTTGCAGGAATTTGCTCGTCATTAATTTGGTTTAATTGAGATTTAAAACCACAAATGCGATCTTCCATAATTTCTAAAAAAACGCCTTCTTTACTGCCGAAGTAGTAGTTAATCATTGCCATATTGGCACCAGATTCCTTTGCGATTTGACGGGTAGAAGTACCCTCAAAACCGAGTTCTGCAAAGAGTTTCAGCGCAGCATTCAGGATATCGGTTCTTTTATCAGTTTTTTCCATATCTATTTTTGAAAGAACAAAATTAATCAATCGATTGATTAATTATCAAATTATTTTAGTCGCTTTTACAATTGGATGATAAATGAGTAGATTTATCAAGCCGTCTGACTTAATATTATGAAAAAAAGAAAAGTAATAATTATCTCTTTCATAGCTATAATTGCCATCTCAATAGCTTACGACAATCTGTATGTAAAAGGCATGATTGCTGGAAAATATATTTATAATTTCTCAGGAGATCAATTAGAAGGACCTGATAAGGGAGACCATTTGGTACTTAAGATGAATGGTTTATTTGAAAGTGATACTTGGGGAAAAGGAATCTATAAACTAACTGGCTCTAGGATAGAATTAAATTATGCAGATGAATTTGGCGATGGTATTTACGTTTTCACAATTTCAAGGCGATTTTTCTGGGGCAAACCAAGATTAGTGGTTAATAAAGATCTTGGATACTATTTTGAGAAGACGAACTAAATCCCCTAAACTGCTCGAAATGTTAGCACAGCGCATTTCGAACTTATTCAATAAAGCGGATTTCAAATCCGCAAATCATTCATTCGAGAGTCGCTTACAATTGGATGATAAAATGAGTAGATTTAATTAAGGTTATGACACATAGTTTTGAAAAATTAAATGAACAAACTTGAACAGTTAGAAAAAAGACGACTTGAATTACTAAGCAGGCCAAGAAGTAAGGAGGAAATAGAAGAATCATTAGAGCTTGACAAGGAAATAGAATTAGAAAGAGCCATCGAATACGAAGAGATGAAGCCTGAATTGGAAAAAATTGGAATTAATATTAATTCTATTTGGGATTTAGTAAATACTAAAAAGCTTTATCCAGCAGCAATTGATACTTTAATAAAGTATTTGCTAAAAGTTAAACATGATAGAAATCTTGAAGGATTCGCAAGGGCTTTAACAGTAAAAGAAGCAAAGGGTAAAGCTAGCATAGCATTAATATCAATATATGAAAGCATACCCAAAGAAAAAGAAGATTTAAGATGGGCTATTGGAAATGCTATTGCAACTACAATGACAAATACTGACATTCCTTGGTTATTTGTTGCTGTTCAAGACTCCAGCAGCGGTCGGAGTAGAGGTCAATTGATAAGAGCCGTTGCGACTGTAAAAACCGAAGAGGCAGAAAACATTCTTATCAAACTTCTTGATGATAATAAGGCAATTTTACCAGCTATACAATCACTGGGTAAAATTAAGTCTAAAAAGGCAAAGGATAAATTACTTAGTTTAACAGGTTCAACTAACCGAGATGTAAACCAGGAAGCACTTAAAGCAATAAAAAAAATTGAAAACTAAGTTAATATAGATGAAAAAACTTGTCATCCCTTTTGCTCTTTTATTTATTATATCACTAATATCCTTCAGCCCAAAACCCGTAACAGATTCTACCAACAGCTGGGTAAGGATTAACTTATTGGGTTATCAACCTAAATCAAGCAAAGTTGCCATTTGGGCTAGTAAAACCAATGAAGTTCCAGAGAAATTTGAGCTAATTAATCAGCAAAGCGGAAAGGTTGCCTATACCTCAACCAATATTAAATCTTTCGGTGCTTATGGTCCTTTTACAGCAACTGCCAGATTGAATTTCTCTGATTTTAAAACCCCAGGAAAATATTTCATCCGCATTGCAGAGGTCAAATCTCCAGAAATTATAATTGACGATGAAGTTTATCGACACACGGCAGATTTCGCCCTACGTTACATGCGCCAACAAAGAAGCGGGTTTAATCCATATTTAAGAGACAGTTGCCATACCCATGATGGCTTTGCATTATATGGAGATAAAGCAGGAATAAAAGACAGCACACATTTCGACGCATCTGGCGGATGGCACGATGCCAGTGATTATTTGCAGTATTCAACCACATCTGCCAACGCTGCCTATCATTTATTAATGGCCTATCGAGATTTTCCTCAGGCATTTGCCGACACCAAACAAGCCAACGGATTGGATGGAAAAAATGGCATGGCGGATGTTTTAGATGAGGCTAAATGGGGATTGGATTGGTTGCTAAAAATGCATCCAAAAGACAATATCATGTTTAATCAACTTGCAGATGATAGAGACCATATTTCAATGAGAATTCCGAAAGAAGATAGTCAATATGGTAAAGGTTTCGAACGCCCATTGTATTATATTAATGGAGAACCACAACAGCGTGGAAAGTTTATGAATAATACCAAAGGAACAAGTTCTACAGCTGCCAAGTTTGCAAGTGCATTCGCTTTGGGTTCTAAAACTTTCCTATCAACGGACGAGAAATATGCGCAACAATTAAAAAATAAAGCAATAAGTGCTTTGGCTTATGCAAATATTAAAAAAGGAGTAACTCAAACGGCCTCTGTAAAATCTCCTTATATCTATGCTGAAGACAATTGGGTTGATGATATGGAACTTGCTTATGCTTCTATTCCTTTGGTTGATGAAAAATCTTGGAATAAGAGTTCGAAGGAGGCTTTGAACTATGCTAAATTAGAACCGGTTACACCCTGGCTAACCAAAGATACAGCTAACCATTATCAATATTATCCTTTTGTAAATATCGGGCATTATGAATTGGCAAAGCTCAATCAGCCGATGCGAAAAGAATTAATGAGGTATTATAAACAAGGAATTGAGCAGGTTTGGGAAAGAGCGCAAAAGAATGCTTTTTATCGGGGTGTCCCATTTATATGGTGTAGCAATAATTTAACAGTTGCTTTTGCACAACAATGTTTTTGGTATAAAAAGCTAAGTGGCGATGAAAGTTTTACAGAACTAGAACAGGCAAATTTCGATTGGCTTTTTGGTTGTAATCCTTGGGGAACGAGTATGGTTTATGGTTTGCCAACATGGGGCGATACACCTACTGACCCACATTCTGCCTTTACACATTTAAAGCAATACCCAATTGATGGTGGTTTGGTTGATGGTCCGGTTTACACGAGTATTTACAAAAACCTAATCGGTATTCAATTAACCAAGCCTGATGAGTATGCTGAATTTCAAAGTGATTTGGCTGTTTACCATGATGATTATGGAGATTACAGCACCAATGAACCAACAATGGACGGA
This sequence comes from Pedobacter polaris, assembly GCF_005116505.1. GTDB lineage: Bacteria > Bacteroidota > Bacteroidia > Sphingobacteriales > Sphingobacteriaceae > Pedobacter > Pedobacter polaris. The sequence goes on along the minus strand of NZ_SWBR01000001.1, from coordinate 650,798 downwards.
ACGGCCTCTTTGATATACCTATTAGCCGCATATGATAGTAGAGTAAAAACCTTGCCTAAGGAGTTTCAAACAGAATTAGGTGCAATCACTAGAGGAAAAAAAACAGAGAAAAAGATAGCCCTAGTTTTTACTGGAGATGAATTTGCAGATGGAGGTGAAAGCATTAATAAAACATTGGTTGATGAGCAGGTAAAAGCCTCTTTCTTTTTAACGGGAAGATTTTATAACAAACCTAAATTTAAAGCGCTGATAAAAACCTTAAAGGCAAATGGGAATTATTTAGGCCCACATTCCAATGGCCACTTGTTATATAATGATTGGACTAAAAGAGATAGTTTGTTGGTCTCAGAACTTCAGTTTAAATCAGATTTGATTTGGAATTATGGGGCAATGGAAAAGTTTGGAATCAAAATGAAAGATGCCCCATATTTTTTACCGCCATACGAATGGTATAACCAACAAATAGCCGATTGGACAAGCCAAATGGATAAACAATTGATCAATTTTACTTCTGGAACTCGTTCAAATGCTGATTACACTTACCCAGAAATGGGAAAATCTTATCGTAATAGTGAAGAAATATATAAATCGATAATAGACTATGATCAAAGTAAAACAAACGGCTTAAATGGATTTATCCTTTTATTACATGTTGGTACCGATCCGAGAAGGAAAGATAAATTCTATCATAAACTTCCAGAATTAATCAAATATCTTAAAACTTCAGGGTATGAACTGGTCAAAATCAATGAATTGTTAAAATCCGAACCTTAAATCAGCTAATATTTTTAAATAAATATTTACCTTTGACACAAATCATATAAAAAAATGAACACAGAAAATAAAAACAGTTTTGAGTGGGTTTGGTACGTAATAGGCATTTTAACAGGTATGTTATCTGTATTTTCAGTAACCACTAGTTTTGGATGGATTCTTTTAGGTGGGATTTTCGGACTGATCTTCGCTGCTGTATTTTTAAATAAAATTGTAAAGGGCAGACACTACTAAGCCTCTACAAAATACTATTTCTTATGAAAAAATTAAGTTTATGCTTAATGTTTGCTTTGTTTGGATATGTTGCGAATGCGCAAACAACAGCAACACCTGTAAAATACCCTATAATAGATCCAAGTCCAATGGATGCATTATATTACCCGGTTAATGCAGTAAAAGTTAAAAAAGAAGATAAATCCCTTCCAATTATTAGGGTATTGTATTCTCGTCCATCAAAAAAAGGAAGAGAGATTTTTGGGATTTTGGAGCAGTTTGATAAAGTTTGGCGTTTAGGAGCAAATGAAAATACCGAGATCTATTTTGCAAAAACAGTTACCATAGGAGATAAAAAAATTAAAGCAGGCACTTATAGCTTATTTGCTATTCCGAGTAAAGAAAAGTGGACCATTATTGTAAATAAACAAACCGATAGATGGGGTGCTTTTACTTATGATGAAACAAAGGATGTGGTAAGAGTAACAGTGCCAATTACAAAAACAGATAAGGTAATAGAGTCATTTTCCATGACGTTTACAGATTCATTAGAAGGTGCTAACTTGTTTATGGCTTGGGACACAACTCAGGTAATGTTGCCTATTCTATTTAAGAAATAAGAATTATTAATTTATGATAAAAAAGGGAGTTTAAACTCCCTTTTTTTGTGTTAAATCTTTTCGTTTTCTTAAAAAACTATCTAGGTAGAGTAAAATTAAAACAACATCTATCATTAAAAATATTTTTATAGAAGTTGGGTTTATAATTTTACTTTCATCAAATTGAAGGTTCATTTTAGGTAAAGGCAAGTTGAAAGTCGTATCGCTATTGGCAATTACATAACCAAATATGCCTGCAATAGAAAGCACGAAAAATGCAGTGATACTATAAATTATTCTGTTGTCAACTTTTGTTTTTAAGGCAACAGGTTTAAGCTCTACGCTAACCTTATCCATTACATTACGGGTAAAAGACATCGAAGGCTCCTCGAAATCAAGCTTATTTAACTCGTTATGTACTGCTAACAATTCTTGATAAACCGTATGATATTGCAAATTTACAGCTAATCTAGCTTCAATCTCAGCTTTTTCTTCGGTAGTGCAATTACCGTCTATGTAGTTCCAAAGTTGTTCTTCTATTGTGTTCATATCAATTCCTTAACTTCATCCTTTAACAAATATTGTAATTTTTCTTTTAAACGCAATCTTGCCCTATGCAATTTTACTTTTACCGTATTGGCTTCCATATTTAGCGCTTCACCAATTTCCTCTAAACTTTGCTCTCCTTTGTAAAACAGCGTAATAATTACAGCATCATCAGGTAAAAGCATATCAATTGCTTGATTTAGATATACATACGATGATTTTTTCTCTACCGTATTTGCATCAAAATCAGTTCCACTGTTGGCAATTTGCAATACATTTTCATCATCATTAATTGATTGTGTATCAAGTCTTTTTTTGCGAAGAAAAGTCATTGCCGTTGTATAAGTGATAGTATACAACCAAGTTGTAAATTTTGAAGTCTGTTTAAACGTTCCTAGAGCCCTGTAGGCTTTTACAAAACAATCTTGTGCAACTTCTTCTGCATCCTCTCTATTCTTTGCGAAACGCATAGCCAACGTAAATACAAATCGCTGATGGCGTTTTACCAGCACAGCATATTGTGCGGTATTGCCAGCTAGCACTGCATTTATTAAAGCTAAATCTGTTTCCTTTTCTTGCATGTTATACAACTAAGACTACGCGTTTTTAAATAAGGTTACACCAAATTACGATTAAAGAATTGATTTAGCTTTTATATAAAACAATCCTAATGTTTTGAGGTTATTATAGAAGCGCTCGGCATATTATTTAAACTAAAATTTACAGGTATGAAAAATGTAAGCACACCAAAAAACAACCCAACAGTACAAGGTGGTTCGAAAGCAGATAGAGCAAATCACAATATCAAATTGGATAAAAAGGAAGTTGGCATCAGTAATTCTGGAGGACAGCGATCGGATCAAACCTCTAATAAAGACAACGAAAGAAAAAGAGGGGAATAAAAGAAAGCCGATGAATATTCATCGGCTTTTTTATTAATAAGAAGTTTTAACTTTCCTTTGAGAGCTCAATAATATCCTTAACCTCTACTACTTTTCTTTCTGCTGTAGAGTTGGCAGTATTAATCATTGCTAAACCCATTTCTTTAAGTGTAACAAAGCTATTTTTGTTTATGGCTTTTAAAATGGGAAACAGCCACATAAAAGCCTTATATAAACCCTGAGTATATTTTAATCCCTTGGTAGGTTTAATGATTCCCGGGCGGAAATTAAAAACCTGCTTAAAAGGCAGTTTCATCAAATCGTTTTCTGTTTTTCCTTTTACTATTGCCCAATTTATCCCACCTTTTTCACTACTATTTGTTCCAGCTCCAGAAACATAACAGAAAGTCATATCTTGGTTTAACTTACTTAATGTTTGTGCTACATGCATGGTTAAAGTATAAGTCATTTTATAGTAGACCTCTTTAGCGGTACCGACAGAAGTAATGCCCAAACAAAAATAACAAGCATTATAGCCTGTTAATTGATTTTCTATAGCTGCAAAATCTAAAAAATCTTGATGAATAATCTCTTTGAGTTTTGGATGAGTATAGCCAGTAGGTTTACGGCTGATAGTTAAAATAACTTCAACTTTTGGGTTTTGTAAACATTCGTAAAGTACTCCTTCGCCCACCATGCCCGTTGCTCCAGTAATAATTACTCTTATTTTTGCTTCCATAATTACTAATCTAGGTCTAATCTAAGTATTAATGTTGAACAACAAGATTACTTTTAATTCTTGGGTTTTATAAAATCACCATAACTCTTTTTAATATATAGGATGATTTCATATTCGCTCATTCGTTTAGATTCCTGATAAGTTGGACGATAAGCCTCTATAAATTTCTGCAGTGAATCTCCTTTTAAATAGGTTAACGATTCTATTTTTGCTTTCGAAAAGCGAGAATCAATAAAGTTAAATTCTTCGGCTTTTAATAAGGTTTGCTTGAGTTTGGAGGTAGGATTCTTCTTTTTTCCAAAAAAACTAAAGGCTGATAAGGCATTAAATCTAAATATGGAAGCCGTAGAATTGGGATTGATATTTGCAAAAGGAGAACGGTAACTTGGATCTACTTTAACGAAGATATCTGTAAAATTTGGTGCTTTATAAGCAAATATTGTGGCGTATTCTTTTCTTAATGCCAAAGAATCCTTCATATAATTTCGATTTGCCCTTATGTTGACTTCCTTTAAGTTGATGCTTTTAGTGTTTAATTTTATATAGACGTTGGCATTAGTCATTTCTCTTTTAACAATCAATTCATGAGTTTCATAACCTATAATTCTGAAACTAACTTTTTCTCCAATCACAATATTAATAATACTGAATTTGCCATTTTCATCTGTTAATGAAGTGGTTTTTTTTGTGATGACTTGAGCATTTTCGATAGGTAAGTTGGTAGCGAAATCTAATACAAAGCCATTTATATTTTGTGCGTATAAATTTGAGCTAAGTAAAATCAGAAATAATATTAAAAGGTGTTTCATCATTCTAATCAAAGCTAAATCATAATGATATGATTATTAAACTTTTAACAGTACTTAACATTTTTAAAAAATGATGAAATCTTTGTAGCCTATGCTAGAATTACTCTTATTATTATGTGTGATGTTGATTCCTCAGTTGGTTGCTTCCTAATTCGGCAAGAGCTTGATGATTACCCCTTGAAGCAGTAAAAGACCAACTACCAACACTTCCTCCTTGGGGCTCAGGGTAAATGTAGTCGATTACCGGATACTTTTTATTAGGATCCATTTGTGTTGGTGTAAAAACCAATCCATAAATAGCTGTTGTCCCGTCATATGCTTTTACATTAACTGGAATAGGTGCTTTCCAACCCTGAGCTTGCAATCTCGAAACATTAGTCTTCTCTAAATTTAGAATCCCAGTTGCCCCAGTAATAATTACTCTTATTGGTGTATCCATAGTTTGATTTATAACTATACTAATTTAGTGCAACATATTGATTTTAAGTGTGTCTTTTAGTTATGATTAAGAAATTTACATTTACATTAGCTTTATGGGTTATGTATATTACGGTATGTTCACAAGTGCCTAATGATAACCCTTTAAAAACAAGGTTAGATTCAATCGTAAATAATGCATGCATCAATTATTTTAAAAATTCTAAAAGAGTTGGTTTCACTTTAGGATTTACAGCTAGTGATAAATCTTATATTTATAATTACGGAGAAACGGCACCTGGTTCTGGTAAAATGCCATCAGCTAAATCTATTTATGAAATAGGATCGATTACTAAGACCTTTACAGGCCTTTTAGTTGCTAATGCGGTTCTCGAGGGCAAACTTAAATTGACTGATGATATCAGGAAGTATTTACCTAGTGAATTTATAAATTTTAAATATCCTAATGGAGAAACTGTAAAGGTAATTTATCTCCTTGCGCATGTCGCTAAACTCCCCAAAAACTTTAATGAAAACAATGGGCAAATTACAGAAAGAATTTTTTTAGAAAACTTTCGAGCAATTAAATTAGATACCTTAAAAGAATTTAAATACTCATATTCAAATATTGGTTATCAACTATTAGGGTATGTGTTGGAAAAAATTTATCAAATGCCTTATCAAGATTTGGTTCAAAAATATATTGCAAATCCCTTAAAAATGACTAATACTAAGGTTTCCTACGAAGATAATAGCCAAATTTTAAGGGGATATGATAAGAATAAAGACGAAGCTTCTGCTACACTAGCTGCATTTCCATCAGCAGGCGGTTTGAGGTCTAATATTACAGATATGCTAAAATATTTAAAGTATCAACTTGAATCGAAAGATGAGCTAGTAAAACTTACGCATAGGATAACCTCTGGAGACATTGACAAAGAAGCTCATGCAATTCAATGGGCAATAGGGAAACTATGGAATTGGGATTATTATTTAACCACGGATGGTGGAACCAATGGTTTCAGGAGTTTCTGTATAATCTATCCTGATTACAAAATTAGCTTCATTATCTTATCCAATCAGACTGATGAAAATGCTGGCGGAGGTTTATACAGGATAACAGCTGCAATATTTAATGAATTGAAAAATAGTCGTTAAATTTGCAATACTTAACTTTGTACGTTAATCTATTTTATGCCAGAATTACTCTTGTTATGTGTGATGTTAATCCCTCAGCTTGTTGCTGGTGTGTATGCAAAAAGTATGGATAAAAGTTTTTGGTTCTGGTTTTTTATCTCCTTTTTAATTCCAATTGTTTCTTTAATTGTACTCTTATTTTTAGATAAAGATAAGGAGGGAAAAAGGCAAAGCTATCAACTTGCAGATCATGTAAATAAAGAAAAAGATAAATTGTCTAAATAAAAAAGCCATCAGCATTACTGATGGCTTTTTTTAAATAGTAGACCCTTAATTTCTAGGAGCCATTGCCTTGCCTAATTGATAATCTGTTGGTGGAGTAGTATTCAACAAGTGTTGTACAAAATAGTCCCAACGTCTGCGCATCATATACGGCGAGAATTGCCCGAAACCATGTGCACTATTTGGAAACAATAATAAGTCAAAAGATTTATTTGCTTTAATTAAAGCATCAACAACTAACATGGTATTAGAAGGAGGAACATTATTGTCCATCATACCGTGTGCTAGCATTAATTTTCCTTTTAGGTTTTTAGCATAATTTTGATTGGCTTGTTTTTCATAATCAGAATTTTCTACCAAGCCATTATAGCGTTCGCCCCAATCATCCTCATAATTTCTATTGTCATGGTTTCCAGATTCTGCAATACCAACTTTAAAGAAGTCTGGGTAGCGGAACATTGCTGCTGCGGTAGCAAAACCGCCACCAGAATGGCCCCAAATACCAACTTTAGTAGTGTCAATTGGGTATAATTTAGCCAACTGTTTAATAGCTGTAATTTGATCTGGCAAAGTATTTTCGGCCATGTTGCCATAACTCATATCATGAAAGCTTTTTGAGCGAAACGGATTGCTAGTTCCCTCAATTACTACTACGATAAAGCCTAGTTCGGCAAGTGCCTGATGATCTCCTCTTGAAGCAGTAAAAGACCAACTGCCAACACTTCCTCCTTGGGGGCCAGGGTAAATGTAGTCGATTACCGGATACTTTTTATTAGGATCCATTTGTGTTGGCGTAAAAACCAATCCATAAATATCTGTTGTTCCATCATGGGCTTTTACATTAACTGGAATTGGTGCTTTCCAACCTTGGGCTTGCAATCTCGAAACGTCAGTCTTCTCTAAATTTAGAATCAATTTACCAGCTAAGCTTCTTAAATTCATTACCATAGGAACATTTGGTTGAGAATAAGTGTCGATAAAATTATTCCCCGAAGGAGAAAACGTAACAGCATGATTTCCTAACTCTGGGGTTAATAAAGTTAAGCCTTTACCATCAAAACCGATTTTATAAAAGTATTGGAAATATGGATTTCCTGCTTCACGACCACCGCCCATAAAATAAAGCAAACGGTTTTTTTCATCAACTTTTAGTAATTTAGTTACCAACCATTCTCCTTTAGTAATTTGATTTTTAAGTTTGCCAGTTGTTGCATCGTATAAATACATATGCCCCCAATTGTCACGCTGCGAATACCACAGAATTTCTTTCGAGTTTGGTAAATAACGCCAATTAATAGTGCCCCTTCCAGATTCAAATTGAGTTTTTACAGTTTCTTCAAATACTTCTCTAACAGCTCCAGTTGTCGCATCCGCAATGCGGAATTTCTCATTTTTATGGTCACGAGAAGTAGATAAAAAGGCCATTTCAGACCCGTCAGCTTTCCAATCAATATCATCGAAAGTACCGCTACTTGCAATGTCATCACTTAAAGTAGCCCTATGTGGATCTGGTGCAATATTTAAACTAATCACCTTTGCATTTTCTACATCAATAATCACTCTTCTAATAGTAGCAATTACTTTATCACCTGGTAAAGGGTATTTCCATGCTTTTAAAACTGGTGCACCTACATTTGTGGTTACCAAATACATGTCACTTACATTGCGTTGATCTTGCTGAAAAGTAGCTAGTTTTTTAGAATCTGGCGACCAGCGAACGATTGGGCCATCGCTCATTGTCCAACCGGCATTGTCAGTTGCATATCCATAATCTTTAACTCCATCTGTAGTTAATTGGGTTTCCTTTTTGGTTGCAATATCTCTCACCCAAAAATTCCAATCTTTTATAAAAACAGCCTTTTTACTATCAGGAGATAGTACTTCTCTTCCAGTAGGTCTTCTGCCTTGTGGTTGAGTTGAAGTTGTATAATCTGTGGTTAAAGTTTTGGTTTTTTTAACAGGATCTACCAAAAAAGTTTGGGTGCCACTTTGATTTTTTACGGTGTACCAAAATTTATCATTCTCTAGCCAATTTAATCTTCCGGGTACGCCATCAATAAATTTTTCGGTATTGTAGCTCATAAAACCCTCAGCTCTCTCGTAATCTTTTGCAGTTATGCTGCCTTGCTGGGCATTTGCTGATATTGCTAAAGCAAAACCAACTAGTGTAAATAAATATTTATTCATATGTATTGTAAATTTCTTAAAGCATAAAAATAATGTCTTTCGGCTAATCGGTTTTTAAAGTATTAGTAATGATACAGAACGACAGGATATAACTTGCTTGTTTTCTTAGTTTAAGTAAATGCCAGCAGTACTTAGAAAACTAGCTTATAACCAAAACCTCTATGGTTTATTATCTGGATCATTGGATCTTTTTTAAGAGACTTTCTTAACTTGGTAATGAAAACATCAAGACTACGGGAACTAAAGAAGTCATCATCTCCCCAAATCTGGATTAGAAAGGTTTTCCGATCTAATAATCGATTTCTATTTTGATATAATACTTTTAAAACTTCGGCTTCTCTAGCAGTTAATTTTTTTGGTATCCCTTGATATGATAATATGCAATGCTTTATATCATAAGTATAGTTACCTATATCAACAATTCCGTGGTTTAACTCACTCTGACTTCCTTCCAGAAGCCGATTTTGATTCAATAGAACTTTAACTCGAATAATCAATTCTTCCATATCAAATGGCTTTTTAAGGTAATCGTTACCCCCAGCTTCATATCCATTTAATACATCAGTTGACATTGTTCGTGCAGTTAGAAAGAGTATGGGTGTTTGTTTATCTTCCAGCCTTATTTTCTTTGCAATGGTTAGTCCACTTTCTGATGGTAACATTACATCTAATATCATAATGGAGGGCTTATATTTAACATATTCATCGTATGCTAAACTGCCATCTATCATATGGACAACTTCAAATCCTCTATTTTCCAAACTATCTTTAATGATTTGACCTAAAGCCTCTTCATCTTCAACTAATAACACTTTTGGGCTCAATTTCATTGCGGTAAACTAATTTCGAATGTACTGCCTGTTTCATCGGACCTGATTAAACTCACTGTTCCATTGTGCAGCTCTAGTATGTTTTTTACATAATTTAAGCCTAAACCATATCCTTTAATACGGTGGTCATTTGGTGTTGGAACCCTAAAAAATTTATCAAAAATATGTTGTTGATATGTCTCAGGAATTCCAATTCCATTATCACTAATTTGAATGCTAATTCCAATAGTCGTTTGTTTACAAGAGATTATAATTTCAGCTTTTGCTTTACTATACTTAATTGCATTATCAACCAAATTTAAAACTACTTGATATAAAAGTGTTTGATCTGCAAAGATTTCGTCAGGAGCAACATAATTTAATCCTATAATTACCTCCTTTTTCGAGTGCATTTGTTGAACTGCTATCATCTCTGTTAACATTTCTTTTAAATTGAATTTAATAACATTTAACTCAAAGTCGTTTTGCTCATAAATTACGCTATTCAAAATGGTATCAATCATAATCGAGAGTCGTTTCATCTCGTTAGCCGCTGTTTCCAAATATTGATTTGTTTTCTTCTTGTCTTCTAATACTCCAAAATTTTGCATTCCCTGAATTGCCGACAAAGTTGTAGCCACTGGTGTTTTTAGTTCGTGAGAAACATTGCTAATGAAATCATCCTTCATTTCTGCAAGTTTTTTCTGTTTTAAGATAAGGTAAAACATATAGGTTAAACAGAAACCAATAAGTAAAAATAATATTGCTGAACTTATGATACTGTACAGCATTTGGCTTAATACAAATGATGTAGGTATTTTAACAGCCAATAAAATTGTGGGTAGATTATTAAAAGTATCCAAATTCCAACTTAAAGTAGGTTTGGCTACAAATACAGAATCTTTAGTTGTATTTAATTGTTTAACATATGCATATAGAGAGTCGATTTTAGAATCGGGAGTTGCTTTTTCATTTCTTATAGGGACTTCAATTACATCTGCAGATTTATTGAGATTATTTTGTTTCTTATTTACAGTGAATTTCTTTTTATAAATTTCATCTATAGTCTTATAATAGCGAATATTGCTAGAGACAATTAGACCACTTTCTTTAAACTCTTTTTTAAGTAGCTGATTTAATGTGGCAGTGTCAGACTGTAAACCATCTTGATACCTCATTATCTTTTTTTGCATTTTATCCCCCTCACTATTTTTAGGATAGTTAATTCGATAATCTAATAAAAACCCCGAGCATAGACCCATTAATCGATCAAGATCATCCATTGTGTTTAGTTTGTTAAAAAAGAACCGGTAAGGGTTTTGCTTTACTGAATTTAAATCTGAATGCAATGAGAAGTGAGCAGAATAAGAATTATCCTTAGGCAATTTATTATTTCTATACCAAATACTGCTATATACTTTACCTGTAGAATCTGTATGAGATTCAAATCGATAGTCAATATTTTCTTCTGATTTAATTACTTTTTTAAGTATTTCCCGCACTGTATCAGCAACTAATTTTTTATGCGTAATAATGGCTGCATTTAATTTTTGATCAACATCTAAAATTATTTTTTCTTTACTAATCTGGTAGCTCTTTTTTAACCAACTTACTTGAAAAATAGCAATACCAAGTGTGGCCAACACCATCAATAAAATCAAATATTTTAATTTGGTTTTCATTACTATTTCTTTAATAACCGTGTAATTTCTTCTGCTTTTTGTTGCACGTTGCCTAATGAGGTTTTTGACATTTTGCTGATCACCTCACCCTCATCACTTACCATGAAATGAGATGGATAACTGTGAAATTCGAATACATTATTTACCATAGCCACCTCATCTTTCGATAAGTTAATAAAATCGCCATCAATCTTAAATTTTTTCTTAATTGCGAGCATACTTTCTTCAGTGGTAAATGCGGAAAGAAATAAAAATTTAATCGGTTTGCCTTCTAAAGCTGAAATTAATCTCGGATAACTCGGCAACTCGCTCATGCATGGACCACACCAATCTCCCCAAAAATCGATATATAAACTCATGCCTTTATACTGTGTAAATAAAGTAATTAACCTTTGTTTTAATGCCGGATTAACCTTTAAAGCATTTAAACGTGCCACCACATCAAATTTCTTGAAAGTTACATCATTACGAATGCCCCCTTTCAATAGTGGCTCATTTAAAAATGGATTGGTAATTACCGCGTTAAAACGAGAAAGATATGGCGTTGATTCTAATCCTGAGCCCGCTTTATGCAGAAAAATATTGTAATACATTAATTGTTTGGCTAAACCATTAGCAAACTTGTCAATGTCATCAAGACAAATGTCAACTTTATTTTTTCCAGTTTGTGCTTTAACAATGTTGTAATTTGGATTAATGTTAATCATGATTTGGAAATCGCCCACTAAAATATTTAAAAACTCATAATACATAGAGTTATTAAACGCATTAGAATTATTAATAGGGATTGTCTTTATAAATTGCAATAGCTGATTTTGTGTAATCTCCTTATTCATTTTACCTGCAAATGGAAAAAATAAAATTTCCTTACCTGCTTCATATTGTAATAAACTGCGTTGCCAATTGATAAATTTTTGATCTGTAACTTGATTATCTTTAATAAATGCATTCAAAAATGTTAATTGCTCATTGAGTTTTATGATCACACTTTCTGCAAAAGCACTATCGGTTTGCGTTTTATTGCCCATATCCGATTTAGCTTGAAATGAATGTTTATTAAAGGCTGAACTAAATTTAAAAATAAGGTTATTGATATTCGCTAGTTTACCTTTTGCAACAAAGGCAGCTTCAAAGTTTGTTTCTCTTTGTATCTTCGAATCGTAAATATCTAATTGTAAATTTTCATTTGGCTTAGTGTAAATATTAATATAGGCTTCTTTATAGTTTAGCTGCATATTGCCCTCAAAAGGTTGATATAGCTTGATCCAAAAACTGCCATTGTCTTCAATTTGAATTGATTGATTTGTTGCTCTTCCAAAAATGTCGTAAGTAGAAAAGGTAATAAAATGATCCGTATGCTGAGGATCATAGCCAATAATTTTCCCACTAACTTGGGTACTATCTTTTGTATTAAAAGGATTTACCTGGGCCGATACCTGATGAATTGCTAAAAATGCAATTATAAATGTTATTAATTTTTTCATATCCGTTAATTTATTTTTCAACTAAACTAAGCGGGTATAGTGGAGAAAAAAAACGTATTAAGAAACGTTAACATTCAAACATTGATTTCAAAAAAAAAAATGCCCAAGCTTTCGCAAGGGCATCTCCTTATTTTATTTGTTTAGACTTAGTCTATAACAGTAATCTTTAACATATTGGTTTTACCTTTTGCCTCAATCGGAATAGCTCCGGTATTGATCAAAATATCACCTTTTTTAATTAATTTTCTCTTTTTCAAGAATTCATTAACATCAGTAATAGTAGTGTCAGTGCTATCAAATTTATCATAAAAGAAACCTCTTACACCCCAAATTAAGCTCAGCGTATTTAATAAGGTTTCATTACTTGTAAAGATAAATATTGGTGCTTGTGGTCTGTGACTAGCAATTTCAAAAGCAGTATAACCACTTGATGTCATTGAAACAATACCGATAGCATTAGTTTGTTTAGCAAGAAAACAAGCAGAATCGCAAACAGCATCACTTAAAAAACTCGGAGATTTTTTGTTCAAGAATTTTTCTGGATGGAAAGGATAATTGTTTTCTTCAATGTTATTGATGATTTTCTGCATGGTTTCGATAACAATTAATGGAAATTCTCCAACTGAAGTTTCGCCACTTAACATTACCGCATCTGCTCCATCTAGTACAGAGTTTGCTACGTCATTCACCTCTGCACGAGTTGGACGAGGAGTTGTAATCATACTCTCTAACATCTGAGTAGCAATAATTACAGGTTTAGAGGCAGCTCTAGATTTTTGAACAATCATTTTTTGCAACAAAGGAACTTCTTCCATTGGCATCTCTACTCCAAGATCACCACGGGCAACCATAATTGCATCAGAAACAGCAATAATTGCATCAATATTCGCAATTGCTTCTGGTTTTTCAATTTTAGCAACTACTCTGGCGGTTTTGCCTCTTGCTTTGATAATATCTTTTAATTCGATGATATCTTCTGCATTACGAACAAAAGATAAACCAATCCATTCAACATTGTTATCTAATACGAATTCTAAGTTTTTACGATCTTCAGGAGTTAATGATGGGATAGAAACCTTTGTGTTTGGAAGATTAACACCTTTTCTTGATGTTAAAATACCACCATGAACAATTTCACAAACTACCTCATCTTTATAATTCGTTTCAATTACACGCATTTGTAATTTTCCATCATCTAAAAGGATAATTTCTCCTGCTTTCACATCTTGTGGGAAGTTCTCATAAGTAATGTAAATACGCTCTTCGCTACCTACACATTCTTTTGTAGTAATAACGGTTCTTGAACCATTAACTAAATGGATACCACCATCCTTAACCGTACCAATTCTAATTTTTGGTCCTTGTAAATCGGCTAAAATACCAACGTTATAATTGTATTTTTTGTTGATACTACGGATGGTATCTAATACTTCTTGATGATCAGCCTGAGAGCCATGAGAGAAATTAAGACGGCAAACATCTAATCCGGCATTGAACATGCTATATAAAACGTCTGGTTTTGCCGATGCTGGGCCTAAAGTGGCAACAATTTTAGTTCTAGAATGAAAAGGTTTCATTTATTATTTTGTTTATTGAAGATAAAATCAAAAAGCGTGAATTTATATAAAACAACGTCGTTTTATCTTTTTGTTTAAAATATTTTCAGTTTGAATAAGATTCAAATATAGTGTATTTACTACACTAACAATATAAAATTTACATTACCAAATTTTCTTTCGACTTCAATTTGAGTGGATTTATTTGCGCAGCTACCTGTATATCAGGCAGTTTGTTTAATCTAGTTAAAATAAAATTGAGGTCTTCTTTATCAATATACTGATGGATGATGATAAAAAAATCTACCTTATTCATTTCAGGAATTAAAAACCCTTCTGGATTTCGATTGTTAACTAAATAATACTCAATTTCACCTTGTTCAACAAAATAATAAAACCTAGAAAAAGACAGAGGATCTTCATCAATATTATAGTAAACCTCGTGATCATCAGTCTTTTCGAAGTCGAACTCTAGTGCTTTATTTATTTTATGACAAAGGATATAATCCTTTGCAGCTGCCGTTATGGCTATTAAAACAAAATCAAGGTCTAGAGAGAGTTTTAAATAGGTTTTGTTCAAAACGAAAATATTTTTTTAGAATTACGAAATTATAAAACTAATTTTACATTAAGTTTGAAATAAAAACATTAAAATTGATTGAGAAATAAAAACATTTGAAAAGTGTTAGAATTTATTTTTCTTTGCACAGAATTATTTAACCATTAAATTATAAAATTATGTCTGATATTGCTTCAAGAGTTAAGGCTATTATCGTAGAAAAACTAGGTGTTGATGAAAGCGAAGTTACGCCAGAAGCGTCTTTCACAAATGACTTAGGTGCAGATTCTTTGGATACTGTAGAATTGATTATGGAATTCGAAAAAGAATTCAATGTAGCAATCCCTGATGATCAGGCTGAAACGATCGGTACTGTAGGTCAAGCAGTTGCTTATTTAGAAAAAAACGTTAAGTAATAATACGCTTTCCGTACAATACTTATAAATGGAACTAAAAAGAGTAGTAGTTACAGGTTTAGGTGCGCTCACTCCAATAGGCAATACCGCCCCAGAATTTTGGGATGGTTTGATTAATGGTGTGAGCGGTGCTGGGCCAATTACAGGTTTTGATACTGAAAAGTTCAAGACAAAATTTGCATGCGAGCTTAAAAATTTTAATCCGGAAGATCATTTGGATAAAAAAGAAGCACGTAAGTTAGACCCTTTTGTACAATATGCTTTAGTCTCTACAGCAGAAGCTGTAAAAGACGGGGGTTATGATTGGGAAAAAATTGATACCAACCGTGTTGGTGTAATCTGGGGCTCGGGCATTGGCGGATTTAAAACTTTCCAAGAAGAAATGAAAAACTTCTTTTTGGGAGATGGTACCCCCCGTATTAACCCATTTTTTATTCCTAAGGTAATTATTGATATTGCTCCAGGCCATATTTCTATGAAATACGGATTACGTGGACCAAATTTTTCAACTGTTTCTGCATGTGCATCTGCTACTAATGCAATGATTGATGCATTCAACTATATCCGTTTGGATATTGCTGACATTATCATTAGCGGTGGTTCAGAGGCAATCATTAACGAAGCAGGTATTGGCGGATTTAACGCCATGCACGCACTTTCTACAAGAAATGATGATCCTAAAACTGCATCACGTCCTTTTGATAAAGATCGTGAAGGTTTTGTAGCCGGTGAAGGTGCAGGAACCATTATTTTAGAAGAATTAGAGCATGCAAAAGCACGCGGTGCTAAAATCTACGCAGAAATCGTAGGTGGTGGTATGAGCGCTGATGCAAATCACATAACAGCTCCACATCCTCAAGGATTAGGTGCAAAACTAGTGATGGCAAATGCATTAAGAGATGCTAAAATGACTACAGCTGATATTGATTATATCAATGTGCATGGTACCTCTACACCACTTGGTGATGTTAGTGAAAGCAGAGCGATTGTTGATTTATTTGGAGAAGATGCCTATAAATTAAACATTAGTTCTACCAAATCTATGACAGGTCATTTATTGGGCGCTGCTGGAGCTATTGAAGCTATTGCAACTATTTTAGCTGTAAAGAATGACATTGTTCCTCCAACAATTAACCACTTTACAGATGATCCTGAGTTTGATCCAAAATTAAACTTTACGTTTAATAAAGCTCAGAAACGTACAATTCGTGCTGCTCAAAGTAACACGTTTGGCTTTGGTGGTCACAATGCATCTGTTATTTTCAAAAAATACGAGGAGTAACCTAAAAAACTATCTTTGTTGATATTTGATTGTATATTTAATTATACTTTATTAGTCCTTGTGTTTTTGTAAAAAATTTTAATGCCATTATTCGATTTATATAAGCTTTACTTATCGCCACATAAAGAGTTTGTAAAAAAACTTAAAAACATTCTAGGTTTTATTCCTGGAAATGTTGTGCTATATAGGATGGCTTTTAGACATCGATCTGTTGCTAAAGTTTTAAAAAATGGCAGCAGAAGTAGTAATGAGCGTTTAGAATTTTTAGGTGATGCTATTTTAGGTTCCGTAATAGCCGAATTGCTTTTTAAAAGTTATCCTTATAAAGAGGAAGGCTTTTTAACTGAAATGCGCTCTAAAATAGTAAATAGAGTTAATCTAAATCAACTTGCCCGTAAAATGGGCTTCGATCAATTGATTATTTTCGATCAAAAAACAGTTAACGTACAAACCAAACATCATTCCATGTTAGGCGATGCCTTTGAGGCATTAATCGGGGCTATTTATTTAGACAAAGGCTATAATTTCACCAAAAGCTTCTTACTTAAAAGAATAGTAAAGCCCTATATCGATATCCATACTTTAGAAATGACAGAAACAAATTTCAAAAGTAAATTGATAGAATGGTGCCAACGTCACGGCAAGGATATTTCTTTTGATATGGTAGAAAATGGAGAGGGTGAAAGTGCCAAACTGTTTACTGTCCATGCCATTATAGACAATGAAAATCATGGTATTGGAAGAGATTACAATAAGAAAAATGCAGAGAAATTAGCTGCAGAGAAGGCTTGTGAATCGTTGGCTATTTAATTAGCCTTCTTCAAGGTATCAGTATAATTCTTATAAGAATCTTTAATCCACTTTGTGGCATCATAAACTGTCCAGTTCTTGGCCTTTTCATAATCAGGGCGATAATTGACCATAAAATCTTCCAATTCTTTACCTTCTAGACCAGTATTTTTATTAATTGTAGATTTATTGAATAACTGATCCACTTGGTTGTTTTGTAACTCAGTTACATACATTTTATTAAATCTTCTGGCATTATTTGGCGTGCGACCAAACAACTCATAAATAGCAGTTAATGGAGAGAAGAAATAAGAAAGGACAGGAGGCTTCCCTCCATAAAAAGAACCTTTGTTTTTGAAATCTTGCCTAATAGCATCTAAAGTTTGCTTTTTACTTTGCCCATTAATAACAACTTCATTTAATGTGGTTTCGCTTCTATTTAATTGTAAAATAATATCTTTGGTAGAGGTTAATACAATCATTTTATCATTAAAGCCTCTTTTAGCAACCACAATTGTATCGCCAATAACAGCTCTAATTTGAAATAGACCCATATCATTACTACCTACGCTATAACGATTTCTTAGATTACTAACTTCTGCAAGTGCAATTCTAATTTTAGAGCCGTTTTCAAACACCACCCCATTTAACATAAATTCTTGAGCAAAAATGGTTGCAGAAGAAAAAGTGAATAGAAATAGAGTGCAGAAAAATGCTAAACGAGCTAATCTCATTACAGAGTTAATTTTTTATTTTGTAAACTTAAGGATTGTTTACGGATGAATTAAGTTAAAAAACGTTAATTGATGAGGAAAGTTTTAACGGCATTGTATCTTTTATATGCAGCGTTAATTTTTATAGGGTTAATGTTTGTGGTGTTGCCCTTAGTTTTAATAGCCTCAGCTGTATTTAATATTAATACTGGAAAAAAAATTATTTTATTCTTTCTGCGTTGTTGGGCATGGGGTTTTAGCATCTTGAGCTTTTTTTTGGTAAAAACGGTCAACAAGCATTTAGTTAACAGAAATTTATCACACATATATGTTGGCAATCATGGATCTTATTTAGATGCAATTGCAGTTTGTATCAGTTTACCGCAATACTTTAGCCCCCTAGGAAAGGTTGAGATGACTAAAATTCCAATATTCGGATTGATTTATAAGCGGATTGTGGTTTTGATAGACAGAAGCAGTAAAGAAAGTAGAGAAAAATCAGTTGATACTTTAAAGAGAGATATTGCCAAAGGTGAATCTATTCTTATTTTTCCTGAAGGCACGATGAATAAAACCGAGCTGTTATTGAGTGAGTTTTACGACGGAGCCTTTAGGATAGCCATTGAGACACAAACTACATTAATGCCATTTGTAATGATAAATAATAGAGAATTATTACCTAGAGTAAATCCATTGCATGCCCATCCGGGGACAATTACAACAATATTTATTACACCAGTGGATGTGAAGGGCTTAACGTTAGATGACTTACCTATGCTTAAGCAAAAAGTGTATGCTTTAATGGAAGAAACAATCTTGAGATATGCCTAAAGTATTAGTATTGAAATCTAGAACAACATAATAATAGATTTAATTACAAGCTTAGTGAATTTTCTATTTCACTTTAGCGCTATTATCAATGCCTTTTCCACACCCGATCTCAATACTTTATACCAACTACTAAGTACTTTTTATATCTTTGCACATGATAAAATCAATGACAGGCTTTGGCTTGGCCTCTACAGATCATCAAAACGTTAAGTTTGCAGTAGAGATAAAATCTTTAAACTCTAAATTTTTAGAGTTAAATTTAAAGTTACCTAGAGCATATTCAGATAAAGAACTTTTACTGCGCAATACATGTAGCAAAGAAATAGAACGTGGCAAAGTAAATGTTTCGGTAAATATAGAACGTAGTGATGATAACCAAAAAGGAGCTACAATAAATACAACACTATTAACTCGTTACTATAAGCAATTAGAAGAAATTAATGCTTCGTTGGGTGCTAATTCAGTAAATCTATTGCAAACCGCTTTAAACTTTCCAGAGGTAATTACTTATACCGAAGAAGAGGTAGGTGAGAATGATTGGGAGATCTTACATCAGACATTTTTAACAGCATTAACTAACTTTAATCAATTTAGAGCTGATGAGGGCAATGTTTTAAGGATTGATTTAGAATTACGCATTCAAAATATATTAAACTTTTTTGAAGAGATAGACAAACTAGCTCCATTAAGAGTGCCTCAAGTTAAAGCTAGACTTACTCAATTTTTAGAAGAAACAGTAGGGAAAATTAATGTAGATCAAAATCGTTTAGAACAAGAATTGATCTATTACATTGATAAGTTAGATATTACAGAAGAGAAAACTCGTTTAAGAAGCCACTGCGATTATTTTATGGCAACTTTAAAAAGTAAGGATGCCAATGGTAAAAAACTAGGTTTTATCTCTCAAGAAATTGGAAGAGAAATTAATACAATGGGAGCCAAAGCTAACGACGCACATATACAACAGTTAGTAGTTGGTATGAAAGAAGAATTAGAAAAAATTAAAGAACAACTATTAAACGTATTATAAAGAAGCTTGAAGCTTAAGGACTAAAGCATAAAGCTTTGGACTTTCAGCGCTAAGCTTTATGCTCATAAAAATGAAACAAGGCAAACTCATTATATTTTCTGCACCATCTGGAGCTGGTAAAACAACTATAGTAAGACATTTACTGAAGAAATTTCCACAATTAAGTTTTTCTATATCGGCTACAACAAGAGATTCTCGTGGAACAGAGAAGCATGAAAATGACTATTATTTTATAAGTAAAGAAGATTTTTTGCATAAAGTTGCTCGTCAAGAATTTGTAGAATTTGAAGAGGTTTACAGTGGCACGTTTTATGGTACTTTACGCTCTGAAATACAAAGGATTTGGGATGAAGGTAAACATGTAATTTTTGATATTGATGTTGAAGGAGGTTTACGTTTAAAAAGAAAATATGAAGATGATGCTCTGGCAATTTTTGTGCAGCCACCATCATTAGAGGTTTTAAAAGAACGTTTAACCGGTAGAGGAACTGATAGCCAAGAAAAGTTACAGGAACGCTTTATCAAAGCAGAAAAGGAACTTCTATATGCAGATAAATTTGATATCATCCTAAAAAACTACGATTTAGAAATTGCTTGCAAAGAAGCTGAACAAATTATTGGAGATTTCTTGGCAAAATAAGGTGAATAATGAAAACTGGTCTTTTTTTCGGTTCGTTTAATCCAATTCATATTGGACACTTAATTATTGCCAATTATATGGCAACATTTAGCGGCTTAAAAGAAGTTTGGCTTGTTATATCTCCTCATAATCCATTAAAACAGAAAAATGGCTTAGCCAACGTTTATGATCGTTTAGAAATGGCTAAACTAGCAACTGAAAATGCACCCCAGTTAAAAGTAAGCGATATTGAGTTTAAATTACCTCAACCATCTTATACCATAGATACACTTACCCATTTAAAAGAGAGATATCCAGAAAAAGAATTTGTATTGATAATGGGCGCTGATAATCTGATCTCCTTAAAGAAGTGGAAGAATTACGAGATTTTGCTTAAAGATTATCATATCTATGTCTACCCTCGTCCAGGGGCAAATGTGAGTGAATGGGAAAATCACCCCTCCATTACTTTTACCGATACACCAGAAATGGAAATTTCTTCAACCTTTATCCGCAAAGCAATTAAAGACAAAAAGAATATTCAATTTTTTACACCAGACAGTGTGTTAGAATTTATCGAACAGAAAAATATGTATCGCTAATCTTGGCCCATCAGCTGAAGCCAATGTCAATGAGTTGAATATCTGCTAACCCTAATTAATTCATTGCAATCAGCTTTGGCTAACTGATGAATCAATAGGCTATCCCTTATAAAGCAAAAATACAGTTGGTTTTTTATGTAAATCTATTCTTTCGCTCTTCCAGGCACCAACAGTCATTGTTTTAATGAATTCATCTTCACCATTAATATTACAAGCTACACAAAGTTGTGTACTGCCACCACAGTTTTTCAATACATCTTCAAACAAATGATTGTTTCTAAATGGAGTTTCCATAAATAACTGGGTTTGCTTATTTTTTTCAGAAAGGCTTTCTAATTCTTTTATTCTCTTTGCTCTATCTACCTTATCGATTGGTAAGTAACCATGAAAAGTGAAGCTTTGGCCACTAAGTCCCGATGCCATTAAGCCTTGAATCATAGAATTTGGCCCAACTAAAGGCACAACTTTTATACCGCGTTTGTGCGCTTCGGAAACAATCTCTGCTCCGGGGTCTGCAACACCCGGACAACCAGCTTCGCTCATTAAACCCACATCAATGCCAGACATTAATTGGGTAAAATAAGGGACTAAAGAATTACCACGTTTGTGTTTCCCAAAATCATGAACAAGTAATTCACTTTGAGGTGTTTTTAAGCCAGCCTCTTTTAAAAATTTACGAGCTGTTTTTTCATTTTCAACAATGTAAGTTTTAATCACATTAATGGTGTCTATCAAAAATGGAGTATAAGATTTGTTCTGGGCATTTTCTGCCAATGGAACAGGGATTAAAAACAAGGTACCTCTTTGCATAATTCTTAGTGTTTTACAAAAGTACTGTTTTAAGCCAATATGTTAAGAATTTACTCATTCATAATGGTTCGGTAGAATTGTTCATCTAACAATAATCCTACTGTGTTTTTTAAAATGTAGCAAATTTAGTTCTGCCCGACTTATTTTTTACACAGCTGAGGTGTTGCTTTTATTGTGGTATAATACACTTAAATGTAAAGAAATACGTTAAAATGGAGTATTTAAACAGATTATTAATTTTGGATTAATCCTTTGTTAAAAATGGTGTTCAAATTGATATACACAAAGCGTTAGGTTAATTATAAATTTTAAACACACACAAAAATGAAAAACATGATCAAATTACCAGCAATGCTGGTAGGTCTCATGCTCCTTTTCGCAGGTACCGCACAAACAGCAAAAGCGCAGCAAGAAGACGTATCTCTACAATCGTTTTATGATGAACTTTCTCCTTATGGAACTTGGATTCAAGATCCTCAATATGGGTATGTTTGGCGTCCGGATGTAGACCAAGAAGAATTTAGACCTTATTATACCAATGGTCGTTGGGCAATGACTGAGTATGGAAATACTTGGGTAAGTAACTACGATTGGGGTTGGGCGCCATTTCATTATGGTCGCTGGATCTATAACCGTTATAACAATTGGGTTTGGTTACCAGACACAGTTTGGGGACCGGCTTGGGTAAGTTGGAGAAGTGGTGGTGGACATTACGGTTGGGCTCCATTAGGGCCGAGTATTACTATTGGTATTAACATTGGAAGAGGCGGATATCGCGTGCCAGATATGTGCTGGAATTTTATTCCATACAACAATATTTACTATAACAGTTATCCTCGTTATAACTACGGTAGAAATAGGGTTTATATCCAAAACACAGTAATCATTAACAATACTTACGTTCGTAATAACAGAACTTATTATACTGGCCCAAGAGCTGAGGACGTAAGACGTGCAACAAATCAAAATGTAACTGTTTATAATGTAAATAGAAGTAGCAGACCAGGTGCATCAAGGATAGATAACAATACCGTTAACATCTATAACCCTCGCCCAAGTAGAGGCTCGGTAAATAACAACAATGCTGCGCCTAGAAGTGCCGTGCAAGGAAGTATCAACCGTGGTCCAGTTGCAGGTAGGGATGGTAGTGTATCAGCCAACCGTACGGATAGGGGTAATACCAACGGAAATGTTAATCAAGGAAGTCGCAATGGCTTTGATAACAGAAACAATGGAAACGTAAACCAAGGTGATAGAAATGGCATAGATAGAGGAAGTAATGGAAATGTGTCCACTCGTCCATCAAGAGGTGAAGCTACAGGTGTAGAAAGAGATAACAATAATAGGAGCGCTACACCCAATGCAAATAGAGACGGTGTAAGCCAAAGACCAAGTGTTTTCGACAGGAGGGGTGAAACTAACAATCAGCCTCAAAGAGTAGAAAGAAGTCCAAGCTCAGAATCGCAGCCTCAAAGAGTGGAGCGTAATAGAGAAATGCCTCAACAACAACAAGCACAACCACAACAACGTGTTGAGCGTCAACGTGAGATGCCACAACAGAGAATGGAGCGTCCGCAACCCGTACAACAAGCACCTCAACAGCGAGTTGAAAGGCCACAACCTGTACAACAGGCGCAACCACAACAACAACGTGTAGAACGTTCACAATCAGCTCCACCACAAAGAAGCAGTGGTGGTTCAGAAAGTAGTAGAGGCGGCGGTGGTCGTCCTGGAAGAGGATAAAAATAATTAAGTATGAACAAGAAAGAGCCGGTTTTTTAATCGGCTTTTTTTATTTTCAAAAAATGGTCTTTGCGATCAATGGAACAAAAGTTTTATTTGAAAAGATGCAGTTTCGCTTTTTTGAATGTTCGTCCCGCTATCCGTTTTACTTCGTAGTTAGCCGTAAGAGCTAACATTACTACGTGTTCAATCCTATCGGGTTTAGAGAAATTAGGTCTCTGCAGCTATGTCTATTTTCCTTACACAAGCCTTAGTTAAATAGCCCAGATTGCTGCCAAAAAGATTTAGCGCAAAGCTGGACTGACTTTAATCAATGCCTTTAACCTTGCGCTTCAAAAAATTCCAACGTCTTTATACTTGCTACTAAATACTTTATACTCTTTTAAATATTCTTACCTTTGCACCTGCATGAAACAAAGTACAGCCATATTATTTCCCCTTCGCTTTTTATAAAGCCTTGCTGTATCTGCTATTTAATTAAGTTTCTGCCCACTTTATCAATAAAAATCCATGGTTAATCCTGAAATAGAAAAGAGAAAAACATTTGCAATTATTAGTCACCCCGATGCTGGTAAAACTACATTAACCGAAAAGTTTTTGCTTTTTGGCGGTGCAATTAATACTGCTGGTGCCGTAAAAAGAAATAAAGCTAATCAAAGTAGTACTTCCGATTTTATGGAGATTGAAAAGCAGCGTGGTATATCTGTTGCTACTTCTGTAATGGGTTTTGAATATAACGGTAAACGCATTAATATTTTAGATACACCTGGTCACAAGGATTTTGCTGAAGATACTTACCGTACTTTATCTGCAGTGGATAGTGTTATTTTAGTTGTAGACTGTGTGAAAGGTGTGGAAGAGCAAACTGAAAAATTAATGTCGGTTTGTAGGATGAGAAATACACCGGTAATTATTTTCGTAAACAAAATGGATCGTGAGGGTAAAGATGCCTTCGATTTATTAGATGAAATAGAAAGTAAATTAAACATCAGTTTGTGTCCTTTGAGCTGGCCAATTGGTCAAGGTCATACCTTTAAAGGTGTTTATAGTATTTACAACAAGCACCTTAACTTATTCGAGCCAGATAAAAAGAAAATAAGCACACCTGTTATTGAAGTTAACAGTTTGGATGACGAGAATTTAGCTCAATTTTTACCAGAAAAATCATTAACAAATTTAAAGGAAGAACTAGAATTAGTTGAAGGTGTTTACGGCGCTGTTGACAAGGAAATGTATTTAGAAGGTTTACTAGCCCCTGTATTTTTTGGTAGTGCAATTAACAACTTCGGGATTAAAGAACTATTGGACACATTTGTGAACATTGCCCCAAGTCCGAAAAGTAGGGAAGCTGAAGAACGCGTTGTTTTGGCAACGGAGAAAAATTTTAGTGGATTTGTATTTAAAATCCATGCTAATTTAGATCCTAACCATAGAGATAGAATAGCTTTTTTAAGAATTTGCTCTGGTAAATTTGAGCGTAATAAATTCTTCTATCACACTAGAAATAACAAAAAAATAAAATTCTCCAACCCGATGGATTTTATGGCGAACGAAAAAAGTATTGTAGAAGAAGCTTGGCCTGGAGATGTTGTTGGTTTATACGATAGTGGTACTTTCAAAATCGGTGATACCTTAACTGAAGGTGAGAAATTACAATTTAAAGGCATTCCGAGCTTCTCCCCTGAAATTTTTAAAGAAGTTGAGAATAGAGATCCTTTAAAAACGAA
Organism: Pedobacter polaris; assembly: GCF_005116505.1. Classification (GTDB taxonomy): domain Bacteria; phylum Bacteroidota; class Bacteroidia; order Sphingobacteriales; family Sphingobacteriaceae; genus Pedobacter; species Pedobacter polaris. The sequence goes on along the minus strand of NZ_SWBR01000001.1, from coordinate 625,562 downwards.
ACAACTAGAAAAGGGCTTACAACAATTAACTGAGGAAGGAGTAGCCCAATTGTTTGTGATGCAACCTGGAAATAGAAAAGTAATTGGTGCTGTTGGAGATTTACAGTTTGAAGTAATTGCTTTTAGATTAGAACATGAATACGGGGCAAAAGCACATTTCAGAATGTTAAGCTATACTCGTTCTAACTGGGTAACTTCAAAAGATCCTAAGAAATTAGAGGAGTTTTTAAAACGTAAACAACAACATATTGGTGAGGATAAAGATGGAAACCCAGTTTATTTAGCTGATAATGAGTTTATGATTAACATGACGATGAGAGATTATCCGGATATTGAGTTCCATAAGACTAGTGAATTTAAGTAGCCAAAGGACATATTAGCAAAGTTAATCCTCTATAGTTTTAAAAACCATAGGGGATTTTTTATATTTATTAGTAAATGAAAACAGAAATAACAGGCAAAACCCTTAAAGCATTAGGTTTTGCTGAAGGAAAAATACTGGGCTTGGCTTTAGAAATCTTGAAGAACAATTTTCAAGATATTGAAGCGAATGAAGTACAAAAACTATTAAAGAAAGTAAAGAACTATCCAGAGAATTTTTTGGATGATGAAATATTAAGTGTTCTAGCAACAGCTATTATAGAAGAAGCAAATCCGAGAAGTGATGGCATAATTGAATTAATCGCAAATGCCAAAACTTATACTGTATTTGGTGAAGGTTATATTGAGGATGGTGCTAAAAACCAAATGAACATCGCCATGAAATTGCCGGTTACCGAAGCCGGGGCTTTAATGCCTGACGCCCATCAAGGATATGGTTTGCCTATAGGAGGTGTTTTGGCTACCCGTAATGCAATAATCCCTTATGGTGTTGGTGTTGATATAGGTTGTAGAATGGCGTTGAGTATTTTCGATATTCCTGAGAAATATTACTTCGGTAAAGATGCAATGTACAAACGAGAACTGATAGCACATACCAAATTTGGCGCTGGTCAGAACTATAGTGGAAACGAACGAGCCGACCATGATATTTTAGATAGCGATGATTTCAATGCAACTCCCTTCTTAAAAAATTTACATGGAAAAGCCTGGGCTCAATTAGGCACATCTGGTGGTGGAAATCACTTTGTAGAATGGGGAATTATTGATTTTGCAGAGCGAGATGAGATTTTGAATATTGATAAAGGGCGTTATGTAGCTTTATTAACTCACTCTGGTTCTCGAGGATTTGGAGCAACAGTTGCTGGTCAGTACACCAAAATTGCCAAGGAGATTTGTAAATTACCTAAAGAAGCCATTAACCTAGCTTATTTGGATATGAATTCGGCAGAAGGTCAAGAATATTGGATTGCAATGAATTTGGCTGGAGATTATGCTTCAGCTTGTCATGAGGTTATACATAAAAAATTAACGAAAGCAATTGGTGCTAAAGTTTTAGTGAAGGTAGAAAACCACCATAATTTTGCATGGAAAGAAACTTTAAATGGGGAGGAACTTATCGTTCATAGAAAAGGAGCTACCCCAGCAGGAAAAGGTGTGATGGGAATTATTCCGGGAAGTATGACAGCGCCAGGGTTTTTGGTTAGAGGAAAGGGCGAAACCAGTTCAATTAATTCTGCATCTCACGGAGCAGGGCGATTAATGAGCCGTACAAAAGCCATACAATCCATCACTAAATCTGATATGAAGGCTATTTTGAAAGACCACAATGTAACCTTAATTGGTGCTGGTTTAGATGAAGCGCCAATGGCTTATAAAGACATTAACCAAGTAATGGCAGCACAAACTGAGTTAGTTGATGTAATTGCGAAATTTGAACCAAAAATGGTGAGAATGGCAGATGATGGAAGTAGAGAAGATTAAAAAGTCCGAAAGTCAGAGGTCCGAAGTCAGGGTTGTTAATAAAGGAATCCTCTTCTAACTTGAAGAGGATTCCTTTATTAGTTTTTATCTTGAAAAGACGTTTAACTATTTCAACTTGCTTAACACGGTAGCAATTCTAGGCAACATGTCTTTGATGTCTTGTAAGGAACATCCGCCAATTGAAGCCCTAAACCAAGGCATATTTTCTTCATTACCAAAAGCAGAGAATGGAACAATTGCTGCTTGTGCTTCTTTAATTAGATAGAAATTTACATCTGCACTGTTTTTTAGTAAATCGCCACTTGGAGTAGTTTTACCGATATAATCTATTTTTAAAGTTAGATAAATTGCACCCATAGGGATAACTGCATCAACAGCGAAACCTTCACTTTTTAATTGCTGAAAACCAGTGTATAATTCATCTAAACTTGCTTGAACTTGTGCTTTAAAGCTGCTAAGAAATTCATCAACCAATGTTTTGTTTTTGAAATAATCTGCCACAGCAACTTGCTCTGCTTTAGGTGCCCAAGCACCAATGTGGCCTAACAGTGATTTCATTTTGCCAATCACATTTTCTGGTCCAAAAGCCCAGCCTACTCGAACTCCCGTAGCGGCTAAACATTTAGAAATTCCATCGATATAAATTATATAATCTTTCAATTCTGGACGTAAACTAACTGGATTAACATGTTCTTTATCAAAAGTTAGCAATGAATAAATCTGATCATACATAATGTACAAGGGCTTTTCATCCGCCTTGCGTGATTTATTTTCTTCTATAACGATATCGCAAATTTCTTCCAACTGTTGTTGTGTAAACATGGTGCCTGTTGGATTTAAAGGCGAACATAAAGCTAGTAAAGTCGCTCCTTTTAAATGCGGTTTTAGTTGTGCTGCAGTTGGCATAAAATTATTTTCAACTGTAGTTTCAATCGCAATTCCCTTGGCTGCAGAAAGATGGCAGTAGTGATTATTGTTCCATGATGGTGCCGGATAAATCACAGTATCACCTGGGTCAATCAATGCTAAATAGGTAGCATAAATTAATGGGCGAGAACCACCAGCAATTAAAATTTCATTTAAACCATAGTCTAGCTCATAACGGTCTTTTAAGATTTCAACAACTGTTTCACGTAATGGTAAAATACCATCTGCTGGCGGATAATTAGTATGTCCTTCACGATAGGCTTTTACAATCGCTTCTTCTAACGGTTTTGGTATAGGGAAAATGGATGAGTCAAAATCGCCAATAGTTAGGTTAGCAATTTGCGCACCCTTACGCTTCATGTCATTAACTTCGTTTCCAATTTTAATAATTTCTGAACCGATAAGTGTGTTTGCTAATACTGATACATTCATTTTATGTAGATTTATTTTATTACTATTTTATGATTTACGTTATTGCGAAGTACGGCCTGTCCTGATACTTCGGGAAAACAATTTCCTTGCTGTATTTTTTATCTTTTTGAAATGAAAGTCATTAGCTTTTATCTGCTGCAGTCCTGCTATTCGTTTCTCCGATGAAAAATCGGGATCCACTGCTATCAGGTTTAATTAACTTTTTTCAGTATTTCAAATCCTGTTTTTGCTTCCTTTATTTAACCAGATCAGCTATCGCTTTGTTTACCTTTTCAAACTTAAATTGAGCTAAAACTTCATTCATCATTGTCTCAATTTCTGGATTACATAAGTTGCCAATGCTTCCTTCGTGTGTATGTTTAACAGTTTTGTTTGGTGCAAAAGTTCCATTATCGATGGTTTCGCCAACAATTTTATAGGCTTCTCTAAACGGAGTTCCGCTTAGCGCTAATTCATTTACCACATCAACACTAAATAGGTAATCGTATTTTTTATCATCTAAAATATGGTCTTTAACTGTAATGTTTTGCAACATAAAAGTGCACATTTCCAAACACTCATTTAAAGATGTGATTGCAGGGAAAAGGTTTTCCTTTAGCAATTGTAAATCTCTATGGTAACCTGATGGTAAATTGGTGGTCATCATTGCAATTTCATTTGGCAAAGCCTGAATTTTATTACAACGAGAACGAATTAACTCAAAAACATCTGGATTTTTTTTATGCGGCATGATACTCGAACCAGTTGTTAATTCATCTGGAAAAGTGATAAACCCAAAATTCTGATTGATGAACAAACAAACATCCATCGCCATTTTTGCTAGTGTTGCAGCAACAGAAGACATCGCCTGACCTAAAATTCTTTCTGTTTTGCCTCTACCCATTTGTGCATAAACCACATTGTAATTTAGCTTTTCGAAACCTAACAATTCGGTTGTCATTGTTCTATTTAATGGAAAAGAAGAACCATATCCGGCAGCAGAACCTAAAGGATTTTTGTTGCAAACTTTGTAAGCCGCAAGCATCAATTCCATATCATCTGCCAAACTCTCTGCATAAGCGCCAAACCATAATCCGAAAGAAGATGGCATAGCGATTTGTAAGTGCGTATAACCAGGCAAAAGTTTGTCTTTATGCGTATTGCTCAATAAAATTAATTGGTTAAACAAGGTTGAGGTATTTTCTACCATTTCTTGAATACAAGCCCTGAAATATAATTTCAAATCAACCAAAACTTGGTCGTTACGAGAGCGACCGCTATGGATTTTTTTACCTGCTTCGCCGATGCGCTGTGTTAATAGCCATTCTACTTGTGAGTGTACATCTTCTACGCTATCATCAATGGTAAATTTGCCTTCTTCAATTTCTTTATAAATCACTTTTAAGGCAGTTTGAACTTCGGCCAACTCATAAGCTGTTAGCAAATTAATACTGGCCAACATCTCTACATGAGCCAAAGAACCCAAAACATCAAAAGCTGCCATTTGTAAATCCAATTCTCTGTCTTTACCAACTGTAAATGCTTCGATGCCTTTATTTACTTCAATATTTTTTTGCCAAATCTTCATTGTTATTATTAGGAGCTTAAAAATGCATTGCAAAAGTACGAATAAGTAGCAAGTATTTCGTATCAAGTATCAAGACTGCAAATTTATCTGGCTATGCAATAATTTTATTTTAAAACAGTATTTTAGCATTAACAAACCATTAATTATGAAGAATTTAAAACTTATTCTATTCGTTTTTGCAATATCGCTTGCAACAAATGCATTGGCTCAAGAGCAAGCGGCATTAACTTGGAAAGATGTTTCAAAGTGGAACTATAACAGAGGAAATGCTTTATCGCCAGATGGCCAATGGATGGCTTGGGCAAGCGGACCAACTGAAGGCGACTTAAAAATGACTATTCGAAAAACATTCGATACTTTGAGTTATTCGCATCCAATTGGCGCAACCGCAAACCCTTTACTCTTTTCAAAAGACTCTAGATATGCTGCTTTTAAGGTTTCTGCAAAAGATGCCGAAGTTAAGGCAGCAAAAAAAACAATGAAACCTTTGTACGATAAATTGACTGTAGTTTATTTAGCCGACAATAAACAAACTTCATTTGAAAGGGTAAGAAGTTTTAGTTTTTCGGGTGAAAATTCATCTTGGATTGCCATACAATTTGCGCCATTAGAAACTGCACCTAAAGATAAAGATGCAGCAAAAGGAACTGATGTGCTGTTATATAATTTGGCTACTAAGAAGAGTTTCAACATTGGTAATGTATCAGAATTTGCTTTTAATAAAGCTGGCGACCAGTTAGCTTATACAGTAGATGCAAATGGACAAAATGGGAACGGTGTGTTTTTAAGAGATATGAAAACAGGTTTAACAACTGCGTTGGATAATGACAAAGCCGTTTATAAAAGCGTAAACTGGAATGAGGATGGAAATGCGTTTGCCTTATTGAAATCTAACAAAAACGAAAAATATAAAGAGGATGTTTTTAGTGTAATCGGTATTAACAAAATTAATGGTGATTTAACCAATAAAGTAATTTACAATAGCTTAGACGATGTTACTTTCCCGAAAGGAAAAGGTGTAAATAACAATGCAACGCCATATTGGTCAGATGATCAATCAACTTTGTTTTTCGGTATCAATACTTTAGAAAAAAAGGATGATAAGAAAACGGATAGTGTGTCTAAATCTAAAAAACCAGATGCAAAAGCTGATAGTTTAGCTAAAGTAGTTAAACCTGAACCTAAAAAAGATGATATCGAAAAACCTGATATGATCATTTGGAACTGGCAAGATAAACGCCTCCAATCTGCACAGCAAACCCAAGAAATGAGGGATAAAAGCTTTAGTTATACAAGTTCTTATCGCATAGCAGATAAAAAATTTACCCAGTTAGCAGATAGCAATATGCGTAATGTTGTAGTTGCGCCAAAGCAATTGTATGCAATTGGTTATGATAATTCTAATTATGAATTAGCTGGGAATTTAGATGGACAAAGTTATACTGACATTTATTTAATCGATCTTAAAACGGGTGTTAAAAAACGTTTGTTCGAAAAAATGTATGCCACAAATGGCGGCAGATTATCAATTGCTCCAAATGGTAAAATAGCAAGTTATTATGTGGATGGAGCATTTTATAGCATCAATTTAGAAACAGGTGCAACGGCTAACTTAACAGGGAGCATTAAATCATCCTTCATTAATGAGCTAGACGACCATAATGTTTTAAAACCCTCCACTCAAAATTTAGGTTGGTCTAGCGATTCTAAGTACGCATTAATTATGGACAACTATGATTTATGGAAAATCTCTGCTGATGGTAAAAGTGTAGCTTCACTTTCTGATAACTGGAAAAGCAAAAAAACAGAAGTAGCCGGGAGATACCGTATTTATGAAGATGAAAAAGGAACAGATTTAAGTAAAGACCAGTATTTCGGTGTTTTTAATGTTAAGGATAAAAAGGCAGGTATTGGAATTCTTCCAACAGGAAAAAATAAAATAAATGTTCTGTTTATGGATGACAATGCATACGGAACTTTTATGAAAGCAGAGAAAGGAAAAGTTTTTGCCTACACTAAAAGCAACTTTAAAGAATCTCCTGTCTATTATGCAAGTGCAAGTAGCGATTTAACAGCTCCTAAAAAAGTAAATTCAAATACACCAGACCAAGCCAAATATGCCTGGACAGCTGGCGTTAAATTAATAGATTATGTAAGTACAAATGGTGACAGTTTACAGGCGGCATTATATCTGCCAGCTAATTATGCTCCTGGTAAGGCTTATCCAACCATCACCTATATTTATGAACGTTTAACAGACGGATTGAATAACTATTCGATGCCAAGTTTCCCAGGTGGTGGATTTAACAAAGCAATGTATTTAAGTAATGGTTACGCAGTTTTAGAACCGGATATTAAATACAAATTAAATGACCCAGGTATGTCGGCGGTTGCTTGTGTGGTACCTGCAGTTAAGGCCGCCATTGCAACAGGCATTGTTGATGAAAAAAATGTTGCCATTCACGGTCACTCTTGGGGTGGCTACCAAACATCATTCTTAATTACACAAACCAATATTTTTAAAGCTGCTGCAGCTGGTGCGCCATTGACCAATATGATTAGCATGTATAGCTTAATCTATTGGAATAGCGGTGGTACAAATCAGGCAATTTTTGAAGCTAGTCAAGGTCGTTTAACGCCAGGTTACTGGGATAATTGGGATGCCTTTGCTCGCAACTCTCCAGTTTACCACATTAAAAAAGTACAAACTCCTTTGTTGCTTTTACACAACGATAAAGATGGTGCGGTAGATTTTACGCAAGGAATTGAATACTACAACGGTTTAAGAAGACTGAATAAACCAGTGGTGATGATTACTTATCGTGGAGAAAATCATGGTATTGCTAAATTGCCAAATCGTAAAGATTACGCTGTGCGAATGATGGAATACTTCGATTATATGTTAAAAGGAAAACCAGCACCAGAATGGTGGAGCAAAGGTGTTAACCGTTTAGATATGGAGAAACATTTAGAGACTAGGGCTTTTGATGGAGGAGAAGAAAACTAGATAAAACTATTGTTAGCCGCTGATTTGCAGATTTTGTCATCCTGAGCATAGTCGAAGGAAAATCTACCAATCAGCGGTTTTTTATTTATTCTATTTTGTAATTAGTCAAGATTTGCAATCCGGTCTAAATGAGGCTTTTTTATTTATTCTATTTTCCGTTAATAACTGGCTTCAACATATTTACATAACCTGCTACGCCTTCAGCAACCTCACGAACGTATAAAAACTCATCTGCCATATGCGAGCGGCCAGAGAAACCTGGACCACATTTTACAGATGGGATATCTAATAATGCTTGGTCTGATGTTGTAGGAGAGCCATAAGTTGTTTTACCTAAATTTACACCGGCTAAAACCACAGGATGATTTTTATCAATAGATGATGGTTTTAAGCGAATAGAGCGAGGCGTCACATCACAATCTACATTTGCCCTGATGATTTCCAAAACCTCTTCATTGGTGTAAGAATCTGTTACACGAACATCAACCGTAAAAGTACAATTAGCAGGAACTACGTTATGTTGTGAGCCAGCATTGATAATCGTAACCGTCATTTTTAAAGGGCCGAAAACCTCAGAAACTTTTGGGAACTGGTAATTCCTAAACCACTCAATGTCTTTTAGTGCTTTGTAGATCGCATTTTCTCCTTCTTCTCTAGCCGCGTGACCAGCTTTTCCATGTGAAGTACAATCTAAAACCAGCAAACCACGTTCTGCAATGGCTAAATTCATTTCGGTTGGTTCGCCTACAATTCCGAACTCTAATTCGCCTAAATCTGGGAGAACTAATTCCAATCCGTTGTTACCAGAAATCTCTTCTTCCGCAGTTGCGGCTAAACAAATATTATATTTTAAGCCTTCTTGAGGATAGAAGTACAGAAAAGTTCCAATCAAAGAAACTAAACAACCACCAGCATCATTACTTCCTAAACCAAATAATTTATCTCCTTCAATGGCAGCATCATAAGGATCACGAGTGTAACCAGAATTTGGCTTAACGGTATCATGATGAGAGTTTAAAAGTAATGTTGGTTTTGCAGGATCAAAATGCTGGTTATAAGCCCAAACATTATTCATTTTGCGATAGGTTTTCACCCCACGTTCTTCTAAAAATTGTGCGATTAAATTCGCCGTTCTATCTTCTTCCTTACTAAAAGATTGGATGCGAATTAATTGTCGCAATAAATCCAGACTTTCTTTTTGTATGTTTTCAATCATAGTATTGAGTAATGCGTATTTAGATTAGCTTCTTGAACCTTCCCGCCGCCATCAAGCCTTCTAACTTTTCGCTTTGGTCTTTATTTTTTTAGCTTTCCTTTGTATATAAATTTCCAGCTTTTAAAGCTGAAAGCTTAATGCCTTTAATTAACGATGAACTAAAGCCATTATGCTCCATTTCGTTTAAGCCTGCAATGGTACAGCCTTTGGGCGAAGTTACTTTATCTATTTCTGACTCTGGATGTGTTCCATGTAGTAAAAGTAAATCGGCAGCTCCTTTTGCCGTCTGAACAGCCATTTTCAGCGCTTCATCTGCGTGAAACCCAATCTCTACTCCACCTTGTGATGCTGCCCTAATTGCTCTTAAAAAGAATGCAATACCACAAGCACAAAGTGCAGTTGCCGAGGTCATTAAATCTTCATTGATTTTAACTACAGAACCAACGGTCTCGAACATTTTGGTAACATCAGATAAATTCTCCGCAGAAGCATTATCACTTGCAATACAAGTCATAGATTGACCGATGGCAATAGCTGTGTTTGGCATCGCTCTGATTACTTCTACATCATTGCCTAACTTTTCTTTTACCGCTGCGCAACTTACACCAGAAATCACGGAAATCACCAAGTGTTTAATAGGATTTATAGCTGATGAAATTTCATCTAAAACTAAATTTAATTGCTGCGGCAAAACTGCTAAAATCACAACATCAGCATTTGCTACAGCTGTTTTATTATCATTGCTGATATTAAATCCTGCAACTGCAAAGGGTTTTAGATGGTCTAAACTTCTGCGTGTTAAAGTAATTTGAGCAGCCGATGTGTAGTCAGCCTTCACTAGTCCTTTCGCTAAAGAAATACCGATATTTCCAGAACCTATAATTGCTATTTTTTTTGTCATTTTTAATGATTTCACCGATTAAAGTGATTTCACCGATTAGAGTGACTTCACCGATTTAATATTTATTAGAAAAGTAAGGCTTTTGCCTCTATTAATGTCAGCCCTGCTATTCGCTACAAGTCCCGAAGAAATATCGGGAGCTTTTCGCTACTATCAGGTTTAGCTTGCAAGGGCAGTGGTTAATTTGTCCCTTTTCCTTGCCATCGCAAACTGATTTACCACTAAAGCACAAAGACCACCAGGTAAAATTGTATTTCTTTGCGTACTTTGTGCCTTTGCGGTTTTATTTTAATACACAACGCCAAGTCCCCTTTAGGGGATTAGGGGTTCAGTTTTGTCCCAAAGTTTCCACCTTCCAATTCTACTAGCTCATCAGCTTTGCCAATGTAAACAGCCGCAACTCCTTTGTTAATTGCTTCAAAAGCATTGTGCAATTTAGGTATCATTCCGCCTTGTACAGTACCATCTGCTTTTAAAGCTTCAAATTCACTTGCTTTGATCTCGTGAACAACCGTAGCATCATCATTTACATCTTTCAGCACACCTTTTTTCTCGAAGCAATATACCAATCGTGTTTCATATAATGATGACATTGCAACAGCAACAGCCGAAGCAATCGTATCAGCATTTGTGTTTAACAATTGCATATCTCCATCATGAGTAATGGCACATAAAACTGGTGTTAAACCCGCTTTTAACAAGCTATCCAGCGTAGTTGATGAAATAGAATTTTCATCTAAATCTCCAACAAAGCCATAGTCGATATCTTTTACAGGTCGTTTTTTAGCTTTAATGATATTTCCATCAGCGCCAGTTAAACCAATTGCATTATTACCTTTTGCTTGTAACTGAGCCACCATATTTTTATTAATAAGGCCAGCGTAAACCATTGTTACAATACGTAAAGTCTCAATATCAGTAATCCGTCTTCCATCAACCATTTTGGCTTCAATACCCAAACTTTCTCCAAGTTCGGTCGCAATTTTTCCACCACCATGAATTAAGATTTTATCTCCAGGTAAAGCAGTAAAATCTAATAGAAATTGATGTAAATTCTGAGAATTATCAATTACGTTTCCGCCAATTTTTATAATGGTTAGTTGTTTCATATATGTATCGTCATTGCGAGGCACGAAGCAATCCTAATGCTCAATCTTAGTTAATCTAATGTTTCAAACAAATCTAACCAATTAGGATTTAATGCCTTTATTAGATTTATCTTTTGCTGTCTATTGCCCCCCTTAATTCTTTTTTCTTCATCAATCGCTTCTTCGATATGCAGAAAAAATTCAAAGTATACCAATTTGCAGCATTTATATTTTGAGGTGAAACTTTTAGGATATACACAGTTTTTATGTTCCCAAACACGGTTTCTTAAATCAGAAGTTACCCCTGTATAATAAATGTTATTAAATACATTCGTCATAATATAAACGTATCCACCTCTTTCCATTTTGCTTTTCTACCACTTTAAGATTGCTTCGTGCCTCGCAATGACGAGCTCTTTTTTATAGTTCTTCTAACATCGCTTTTAAAACTGCTTGTGCCGACCAAAGTCTGTTTCCGGCTTCATGGATAACCAATGAATTCGGGCCGTCCAAAATCTCAGAAGACAATTCTAAATCACGACGAACAGGTAAACAATGCATTACCTTAGCATCATTTGTGAATTTCAACTTATCGTTGTTCATCATCCAGCCATCTGGATAAGTTAAAACTTTACCATATTCTTTATAGCTGCTCCAATTCTTCACGTAAATATAATCCGCACCAGTTAAAGCTTCTTCTAAATTATATTCAATTTTAGCTCCCAGCGTAAAATCTTCAGCAAGTTCATATCCTTCTGGTTGCGCAATCGTAAAATCTATCATTCCTTCTGCTTGTGCTTTACACATCCATTCTGCGAATGAATTCGGAACAGCTTGAGGTAATGCTTTTACGTGTGGCGCCCAAGCCAAAACAACTTTAGGTTTATCGTTAGCACCAACTCTTAGTGGGTTCCAAGTTTCGTGAATGGTAATGATATCTGCAAAACTTTGCAATGGGTGGCGAGTTGCACTTTCTAAGCTTACCACAGGAACAGCGCAATATTTCACAAATTTATTGAAGAAGTCTTCGCTGTAATCTTCTTCCCTGTTTTGCAATTTTGGAAAAGAACGCAAACCTAAAATATCACAATATTGACCCATAACAGCAGCAGCTTCACGAATATGCTCAACAGTTGAACCATTCATTACTACACCATCTTGAGTTTCTAATGCCCAGCCTTCTTTATCCAAGTTCATTACCATTACGTTCATTCCCAAATTTAGCGCAGCTTTTTGAGTGCTTAAACGAGTACGCAAACTTGGATTCATAAAAACCAACCCTAATGTTTTGTTTTTACCCAAATCTTGGTGTGCATAAGGATTTGCCTTTAATGCCAGTGCATCCTTTACAAATTGTTTGATGCTCGGAACATCGTGTACGGAAGTGAATAACTTCATATCTGTATATTTTTTATGCTGTCATGCTGAGCTTGTCGAAGCATCTTTTGTTTAGATCCTTCCTTCGCAGGATGACAAATTATTATTTAACTAGTTTGCTGAATGCTGCCAAAAACTCGTCTGCATTCTCCCTTGTAAGATTTAAAGCTGGCAACAAACGAATTACGTTTGGTTTAGCTTCACCAGTAAAAATGAAATGTTTAAACAACAAATCTTTTTTAACGTGAGCTAATTCTTCTGGTAATTCAATGCCAATCATTAAACCACGACCTCTAACTTCTTTTACTTGCTCAAATTTATTCAATTCTTCAATTAAATAGTTGCCTATTTCTTCAGCATTTTTCATCAAGTTATCTTTTTCCATCACTTCTAAAACGGCCAATGCTGCAGCACAAGCCAAGTGATTTCCACCGAAGGTTGTTCCTAATTCTCCGTGCCAAGGTTTAAACTTTGGTGCAATTGAAATTCCTGCTACAGGAAATCCGTTACCCATTCCCTTAGCCATTGTATAAACGTCAGCTTCTACGCCCGCATAATCGTGTGAATAAAATAAGCCTGTTCTGCCATAACCGCACTGAACACTGTCTGCAATATATACTGCATTATATTCATCGCAAAGCGAACGGATTTTTTGCAAGAAACTTTTTGAAGCTTCTTTGATTCCACCAACACCTTGAATACCTTCGATAATTACAGCGCAAATTTCATCGCCCTGTGCTTTAAAAGTTTCCTCTAATGCAATCTCGTTATTATGAGGCAAAAAGATGACATTTTCAGTCTGGTTAACAGGAGCAACAATTTTCGGATTATCTGTAACAGCAACCGCTAAAGAAGTACGTCCGTGAAATGCACCTGAAAAAGCAATAACTTTTTTCTTTCCATTGTAAAACGAAGCCAATTTTAAAGCATTTTCGTTTGCCTCGGCACCAGAATTACACAAGAATAATTGAAAATCTTTTTTGCCAGAAACTTTACCTAATTTTTCTGCCAATTGAACCTGTAAAGGAATTTTAACCGAATTAGAATAAAATCCTACCTTGTTTAATTGGTCGGTTAAGCGAGTTACATAATGTGGGTTTGTATGACCGATAGATATTACAGCATGACCGCCATATAAATCTAAATATTTTTGTTCGTTAGCATCCCAAACATTACTGCCAGATGCCTTTGTAATTTCTATATCGTTAAGTGGGTAAACGTCGAATAATTGCATTGTAATTTAAGTTATAAGTAGTACGTTTTAAGTTATAGGTTTGGGAGCATATTTACTTCTCACTCTTCCAATCAAGCTGATAAGCATTGCCTTAACTTCATTAATACTGTTTGATAAAATTGAAAACTGTTCTTCGGTTAAATAATCTAAATCTTTAGATAAAATCAAGAAATATTCTGCTTCATTAGCTGAACCTAAAGATATATTTAAAAAATTAGCTAAATCTGCTTGGGTATTTTTACCACATCCTTCTGCAATATTAGCTGGTATTGATGAAACAGCACGCCGCAGTTGATTTGTTAAACTATAAATCTCTTCTTTAGGAAAATTGGCACTTACCTTATAAATACTAAGTGTAATTTGGTGCGCTTTCTCCCACACTTTTAACTCTTTGAAATTTTGCATACACTTATTACTTAAAACTTATAACGTACCACTAAAAATAAGCTGCTTTTAACTTCAAGCCAGCTGTTTCTTCCAAGCCAAACATCAAATTCATATTCTGAACCGCTTGTCCGCTTGCGCCTTTTAATAGGTTGTCGATTGCACTGATGATAAATAATTTATTTCCGTGTTTTTCGATATGAACCAATGCCTTATTGGTGTTTACAACCTGTTTTAAATCTATGTTTTTCCGGCTTACGTGTGTAAATGGATGAGTACTATAATAATCTTCGTAAATAGTCTGAGCTTTTTCTAAAGTCAAATCACTTTCTAAATACATTGAAGCTAAAATGCCCCTAGTAAAAGCGCCACGTTGTGGGATGAAATTTAAAGCTTCAGAAATTGATGGCTGAAGCTGTACTAAACTTTCTCCAATTTCATTTAAATGTTGATGTTCAAAAGCTTTGTAAATAGAAAGATTGTTATTTCTCCAGCTAAAATGTGAAGTTGTAGCTAAGCTTTGTCCGGCTCCAGTTGATCCAGTAGTAGCATTGATATGAACTTCGTTTTTAATTAATCCTTTTGCAGCCAGTGGTAATAAGCCTAACTGTATACAAGTTGCAAAACAACCGGGGTTAGCAATGTTTTTTGCGTTTTTTATCGCATCACGATTTAACTCAGGCAAACCGTAAATAAAGTTACGGGTTGCGAGTTGCGAGTTATCGGTAAGTCTAAAATCTTGTGATAAATCGATGATTTTAATATTTTCGTTAATTGGATTTACATCCAAAAATTTCTTTGCATCACCGTGTCCAACGCATAAAAAAAGCACATCAATATCTTGAGGAATATCACTTGTAAATTTTAAATCAGTATCACCAATTAAATCCGTATGTACATCAGAAATTAAATTTCCAGCGTTGCTTGTACTATTTACGAAAGCGATTTCTACGTTAGGGTGGTTAACCAAGATACGTAACATTTCACCGCCGGTATAACCTGCACCACCAATAATTCCTGCTTTTATTTTTTTACTATTCACAATCTGTTCTGTCATTTTGAGTTGATGGATAGGAGAAAAGTATAAATTCTAAATCTTGATTTGTTTCATTCGAGATTTTATGTTTGTCGCCTGCTTTTATTTGCAAACCAGTATTTGCATCGACTAAAACGGTTTCATTTTCTATAAAAAATGTTGCCTGTCCTTTTAAAATGTAGAAAAACTGCTCGGCATAAGTGTGAAAATGCAATTTCTCAGCAGTTTTAGCCGGCATCAATTCTTGCTTAATAGCTGCATCTGCTTTGCTTAAAAAATTCCACCCGTCACAATTATCGCCCCATTTGTAATGGCTTAAACAATTTTCTTTTGAAAGGATTTCTATCATATTTTATCTATTGCCCTTCGGCAAGCTCAGGATGACAACATTAGGAGATTGCTTCGTCGCTCCTCCTCGCAATGACGAAAGGTGGTTGGCTTTCTGCTTTAGTCTTTTAGCTTTCTGTTTCTTCTCCGTTTACTTTATGCCAAATCATTACTTGGTTACCAAAAATTTTAGAGAAACCTTTAACATCTTCTCCGCTCCAAGCATTATTCATTTCGCCATAACTGCCAAATTTATTGCTCATTAAATCATGGTTAGATTCAATTCCGATAATCTGGAAACGATATGGCAATAACTCTACAAATACTTTACCGCTTACAACTTTTTGTGTATCGGCTAAAAAAGCTTCTATATTCCGCATTATTGGGTCGTGAAATTGACCTTCATGTAGCCAGTTTCCGTAAAATGATGACAACTGCTCTTTCCAACTCAATTGCCATTTAGTTAAGGTATGTTTTTCTAAAGTATGGTGGGCCTTAATAATGATAATTGGAGCTGCTGCTTCAAAACCAACACGACCTTTAATCCCTATAATAGTGTCACCTACATGAATATCTCTACCAATACCGAAAGGTTGAGCAATTGCTTGTAATTTTTGGATTGCTACAACTGGATTTAACTTTTCTCCGTCTATACCAACCAATTCTCCTTTTTCAAATGTCAATTCAATTCTTTTAGCTTCGGTTTCTGAAACTTGAGTAGGCCAAGCACTTTCTGGTAAAGTTTCGTTAGAAGTTAAAGTTTCTTTTCCTCCAACAGATGTTCCCCATAAGCCTTTATTAATTGAATATCTTGCTTTTTCTGCACTATACTCAACACCATGTTTGGCTAAATATTCTATTTCCGCTTCGCGGGATAATTTTAAATCTCTAATTGGCGTTATGATTTCTACTTCAGGAATAAGGATGTTGAAAATCATATCGAAACGAACTTGGTCATTACCCGCTCCTGTACTTCCATGAGCAACGTAATCTGCACCAATTTTCTTCACATAATTGGCAATCGCGGTAGCCTGGCTTACACGCTCAGCACTTACTGAAAGAGGGTAAGTTGCATTCTTTAATACATTACCAAATACTAAGTATTTGATGCAACCATCGTAATAACTCTCAGTTTCATCTACTACAGCGTGAGATGCAACCCCTAAAGCATAGGCACGTTTCTCAATTTCTTGCAATTCTTCACCAGAAAAACCACCAGTATTAACAATTACAGAGTGAACCTCTAAACCACGATCTTCAGCTAAGTGAATGCAACAAAATGAGGTATCTAATCCTCCGCTAAACGCTAAAACAACTTTCTTCTTCATTTATTTAAATAATAGAGTAAACAATAGTAAAACTGATTTTAATCCAGATTTTGGTTTAATAACCAATCTCGATTTAATACGCATAAAACGTTCATATAGCCCAGGTTTTTTCTGTAGTTCTTCAGCAAAAATCTTGGCTGCTTCGTGTTTTTTCTCTGCAGGATCATAAAGCATTGCCGTACACATGCAGTTTTTACGATCCTTCATTTTTAAGATTTCGAAATTCACGCAACTTTGACAGCCTTTCCAAAAATCTTCATCTTGTGTTAACTCAGAATAAGTAACGGGCTCATACCCTAAATCAGAGTTGATTTTCATCACGGCTAATCCGGTAGTTAAACCAAATATTTTTGCTTTGGGATATAGTGCTCTAGACAAGTTAAAGATCTCTTGCTTTATAGCATGAGCCAAGCCTCCTTTTCTATATTTTGGGCTAACTATTAAACCAGAGTTCGCTACAAATTGACCGTGGCTCCAGGTTTCAATATAGCAAAAGCCTGCCCAAGAGCCATCTTTATGGAAAGCAATCACAGACTTGCCTTCTTTCATTTTGCTGGCAATATATTCTGGTGAACGTTTAGCAATGCCTGTACCTCTAGCTTTCGCTGATTCAGCCATTTCTGTTACAATCTCTTCTGCAAAAACATAATGTTCAGCGATAGCGACTTGTACTATAAATTCATTAATATTCATTCGTTTCTCTAACGAAAAATTAAGGTATTCTTGTTAATTGGGTTTTTAGAGAGGATCAATTCCTCGTTGGTATTAGTAAGAAGTACTAAATACGTGGCGTATAATTTTGCCGATTGGTGGTGATATAAAATACGGGGTGTAAACGCTCAATAAACAAGCTTTTAGCCGCAATATTCTTTGCTTCTAAAATTGAAAGTTTATGGATAATATTCTTGCTCATTATTTTGTTTGCTAATCCGTATTAAATTAGTTGAGGTGCAAAGGTTTAAATAAAAATTGGCTTGTGCAATAATAATCTGATTTTTTTAAACTTTATTAAACTAATCTGACGTAACTAGGTTCATTTTTTAATAAAAATATCATTTAACAAAGTTTAACACGACTCTATTAAGATAAAAAGCAATATTTGTCTAAATTTAATATATTCTTTGATTATGATAAGATCATTTACTACATCTTTAAAAAGCTTACAAACAAAATTAGGCTTTCTAATATTGGGAATTGGCTTAGTTGTTTTAAGCTCATGTAAAAAGTCAGAAACTGATACAACCCCTTATTCAGCCATCACAGTTATTAATGCTTCCCCAACTGCCGCTACCTATGATGTTTATTTAGGAGATAAAAAATTAAATAGTGCAGCCTTACCACTAGGTGGTTCCGTTGCTTATACTCAACAGGTTGTGGGAACATACGATTTGAAGTTTACAACTGCTGGTAGAGCTGAAAGTTTATTGACTAAGAATGTGAGTCTGGCTCAAAATACTTACCAGTCATTTTATTTGGTTGGAAGACCAGATGCGTTTGAAAGTATTTTTGTAAGTGATGATTTAAGCGCAACCTCAACTACAAATGCATTTGTTAGGTTTATTAATTTATCTCCAGATGCGCCCGCATTATATTTATCAATCACCGGTGGAGCTTCTGTTGCTACCAACCAAACTTACAAGGGTATAAGTGCTTTTGTACCACTTGCAGCTGGCAGCTATTCTTTTGATATTAAAGATAATGTAACCTCTGCTGTAAAAACAACACTTGCAGGCATAAGCCTAGTTGCTAATGGGTACTATACAATTATTGCTAAAGGTTTAATAACTCCAGCTTCTGGAACGGAAGTTCCACTTAGCGGTCAAGTTATAATTACACGATAACAGTTTTTGTAAGATAGACCTTACCGTTCCAAGACTAATGGGCAGCCAAATTATGGTTGCCCATTTTTTTTGAATTATCTGCAATAGAGCGTTATTTAATAGATTTTCAATTAAAAAATATCTTATTTAGAATTATTCAAAATAATTTGGATAATAAAGTTTTGTGTTGTTAATTTGCAGTTCTTTAGAATTAATCCAAATAAGAATAACATGCAGCTACGTTTACAAATCACAACCCTATTATTAATCATCATCAGTTTTTCGGCTCTGGCGCAACAGACTGGAACAATTAAAGGAAAAATTACAACATCAGATGGTCTACCAGCAGTATATGTAAATATCAATCTAAAAGATAAAAATCAAAATACTACTTCCGATGACATGGGAGGGTACACCTTGAATAGAGTAAAACCGGGCACTTATATTTTAAGAGCTAGTGCTATAGGTATCAATGCTCAGGAGAAATCAGTAACTGTAGTGGCTGGTGAAACAGTTAAAGTTGATTTTGTTTTAACAGAGAATAACCAAGCATTACAAGAAGTAACAATTGCAGGTAAAAAGAATAAATATAAAGTTAGTTTGCCTTCAGCATCATTAAGATTAAATGAGCCACTTTTAGAAGCACCTCAAAATATCCAAATTGTAAGCGATCAGGTCATCAAAGACCAACAGATTATTAGTATGAGCGATGGTTTAATTAGAAACGTTAGTGGTGCTGTAAGGTTAGAGCATTGGGGGGATATGTATACCAACATTACCATGCGTGGTTCTCAAATCCAAGCAATGCGTAACGGTTTTAATTTTGTATCATCTTATTGGGGCCCTCTTACAGAAGATATGAGTTTTGTAGACCATATCGAATTTGTTAAAGGTCCAGCAGGTTTTATGTTAGGAAATGGAGATCCTAGTGGAATGTATAATGTGGTTACAAAAAAACCTACTGGGATTAACAGGGGAGAGGTTTCTGTAACAGTTGGGAGTTATGACCTATATAGAACAGCTATAGATTTTGATCATAAACTAACCAATGATGGAAAATTATTATTTAGGTTAAATGCAGCAGCTCAAACCAAAGGTTCATTTAGACCTTATGAAACTAATAATCGTTATACTTTCGCACCGTCATTGAGTTATCAAATTACTAATAGAACTAAACTAACAGCAGAGTATGCATTGCAAAATGCAAAAATGACTGAAGTTGGATCTTACTATATTTTTGCCCCAAATGGTGGATATGCTTCATTACCAAGAGATTTTACGTTAACACAACCAGGTGTTGAGCCAGCGAGAATTAATGATCATAGTGCATTTATAAATTTACAACACAACTTTAGTGATACTTGGAAAGCAACAGCACAAGTTGCCTATTCAAAATACCTACAAACAGGTTCAAGCTCTTGGCCATCATCGGTATTTGCTAACAATACATTAATAAGAAATGTTGGTATTTGGGATGCAGAAAGCAGTCTAAAACTTGCTCAATTCTTTATCAATGGACAAGCTAAAACTGGCGGTATTGTGCACAGAATATTAGCTGGTTTCGATGGTGGCAAGAAAAATTATATGGCTGATTGGGGCCAGTCTCATGATTTGGATTTACCTTCCTCTCCATTCGATTTAAACAATCCTAATTATGGCTTCCCATCTAATGGCTATCCTAATTTTGATCGTGAAACTCCTTTAATGCAAAGAGCAATTGCTGCAGGTGGTTTAATGGGTCAAAAATACTTAAGTGGCTATATCCAAGATGAATTAGGCTTTTTCAACAATAAATTTCGCTTAACATTAGCAGGAAGATATACTTATGTAAGTCAATCTGCATGGGGAGGTGATCCAGATAAAGCGAAAAAATTCACACCACGTATTGGTCTAAGTTATTCAGTTGATAAAAACACAGCTGTTTACGCTGTTTATGATGAAGCATTCACACCTCAAACAGGTTTCTTACGCAGTGGTGAAAAAATTGATCCGATTACAGGTACTAACTATGAAATTGGTGTTAAAAAAGATTGGTTTGATGGCAAATGGAATACAACTTTGGCCGCGTATAGAATTCTTAAGCAAAACGAACTTACCGGAGATCCTTCAAATAAAGCAGGAGAGACTTTCAGTATTGTTGTTGGAGAAAAAAGAGCTCAAGGTATCGAATTTGATTTAAGAGGTGAGATTACTGCTGGCTTAAAATTAATTGCCAACTATGCATATACCGATGGGAAAGTAACAGAAGTTGCTCCTGGAGTTACAAGCATCGTTGTGGGTGAAGTTGTTCCTGGTTTCGCAAAACATACTACCAACGTTTGGTTAACTTATACTTTGCAAGATGGTGCATTAAAGGGAGCTGGTATTTCTGCAGGATTTACACATTTAGCTGGTAGGGCAACGGGAACCTATGATGGCTCTAACGCTAACAAGAATTTACCTAACTATTTCAAATTAGATGGTGGTTTATTTTGGGAAAACAAAGCTTTAAAAGTTACTGCAAATGCATTCAACATTTTAGATAAATACCTATTTGCAGGAGCTTATTATACAAATTATTGGAATGCCCCAACTTATGATCAACCTGCTTACTCATGGCAGGCAGAAGCTCCAAGAAATTATCGTTTAAGCATTGCCTACAAATTTTAATTATGAAAACTAAAATGATCCTACTTGTTGCATTATTTACTGTTAGTATCTCAAGTGCATCGGCTCATGCTTTATGGTTGGAAACTGCTTCTACTGGAGCTAAGGGGCAGGCACAAGAAGTTAAAGCCTTTTTTGGTGAGTACACTACTAGCGATATCAGTGCAACAAAGAAATGGTTTAGTAATCTAAAAGATTTTAATTTGGTGCTAACTGCTCCAGATGGGACTAAAACAACATTAAAAACAACAGCAGATTCGTTGTTTTATAAAGCGAGTTTTACACCTAATCAAGATGGTACTTATTTGCTATCAGTTGTACATGTAGTTAAGGATTTATATCAGAATGCTAAGCTTCAATATTATGCATTTGCGAGTGTAACAATTGGTACTAACAAAAATTTAAACAATGCATTCCCCGCTGAGGCCAGTTTAACTATCAGGCCATCAAAATTGGTTTTGCATACAAATGAATCAGCATCACATCAATTAGTTTTTAATAAAGCTCCATTAGCTAAAGAGAGAATCACCATTATTTCTCCTGATCAGAAAAAATTAGAAGTAGAAACAGATAAAGATGGTCGGTTTAACTTCAATCCTATTCAAAAAGGGGGTTATTTTTTAGAGGCATTTGCCGAAGACAAAACCCCTGGAAAATTTGATGGAAAAAATTATGAAAAGGTTTGGCATGTAGTAACCTATTTCACAGAAATTAAATAAAAAATACAAAATAATGTTTAACCAATTGGCTTTAAAGGTCAATTGGTTAACTCATAAAAAGGCAATTGATGATGGGTTTAAAAAAACCAATACAGAAAAAGACCAACAGGTTTAAATATTGGATAGGAAGATTGCATCTATGGCTTGGATTAATTTCTGGATTATTTGTGTTCTTCTTGGGAATAACAGGTTGTATTTTAGCTTTTGAAAGAGAAATAGAAGATGCTGTACAATCTTATCGTTTTACATCAGAACAAAACAAACCTTTATTACCGCCAACACAACTAAAAGCAATAGCTGATCAGGCATTACCTAATAAGAAAGCACATAGTATAAATTATCAGCCAGGTAGAACAACCCAAGTAGTTTATTACCATGATGCGCCAGCGTACTATTATATTGTTTTTGTAAATCAATATACGGGTAAGGTTTTAAAGGTGAAGAACATGGATGAGGATTTCTTCAGAATTGTAATTATGGGACATTATTATTTATGGTTGCCTCCAGAAATCGGTCAACCGATACTCACTACCGCTACCATGATCTTTGTTTTTTTGTTAATATCCGGACTAATACTGTGGTGGCCTAAAAGTAAAGCAGCAAGAAAACAGCGCTTTAGCGTAAGGCTTAAATCAAAATGGCGTAGACTGAATTATGACTTACATAATGTGCTAGGCTTTTACATGACTTTTATCGTCATATTTATTGCTTTGTCTGGAATGGTAATGGGATTTCAATGGTTCGCAAAATCAGTTTATTGGGTAAGTTCTGGTGGAAAATCAATGAAGGTATTTGAAGAAACATTTTCTGATACTACTTCAACAGCTAAACTTAGTTTAAATGCAGCAGCAGCTGACAAGCTTTGGGCAAAGTTTGTAAAGGAAGATCCAACATTTACTGGTAGTTATGATGTTCACATTCCAGAGAATGAAAAATTAGCTGTAGAAATTGCTAAGAATCCAGATCCAACTACCTACTGGAAAGCAGATTATCGCTATTTTGATCAGCATACTTTAAAAGAAATTGAAGTAAAACACATGTACGGTAAATTTTCAAATGCAAGCATAGCTGATAAAATTTCGCGTATGAATTATGATGTCCATATTGGTTCTATAGCTGGTATACCAGGAAAAATAATGGCGTTTATTGCAAGTTTAATAGCAGCAAGTATGCCAGTAACTGGTATCATAATTTGGTTAGGTAGAAAGAATAAAAAAACAAAATCTCTTAAATCAATATAATCATGAAAAAACTACAATTACTATTTGCTCTAATATTTTCAGTATTGAGCGTTACTGCACAAAATAAATTAGATCAAGATCGCGAAGCGATAAAATCTTTAGCAGGATTTTACAAAGTTACATTCAACTATGCTGAGACCTTCTCGCCAAATGATGATTATAAATTCCATGAAAGACATCGTTCTTCTGCAAAAGAAATTGCAATTATTTTAGAGGAAACCCCAAAGAAAATTGTAATCCAACATTTGTTGGTAATGAGAGGAGATAGCATGATCATTAAACATTGGAGAGAAGACTGGACATACGAAGACACGCAAATTTTAGCTTATGATAAGGAAAATGCTTGGAAAAAAGTTACACTTTCTGCTAATGATGTAAAAGGGAAATGGACACAAAAAGTTTTTCAAGTAGATGATAGTCCACGTTACCAAGCTATTGGAAGTTGGGTACACGTAGATGGAAGACACCAATGGCAAAGCAATACCGACTCCCCATTGCCACGTAGAGAGAGTACTGAGCGTAATGATTACAATGTGTTAAACCGTGGCAATAATCTTTATCTAACAGCTAACGGTTGGATGTTTGAGCAAGACAATAAAAAAATAATTCGTTCTGAAAGTGGAGATAAACTTGTGGCTATGGAAAAGGGCTTAGAAGAATTTATAAAAACAGATCCAAAATCTTTCGGTTACGCCCAAACATGGTGGAAACAACAAGAAGGTTTCTGGAAAGATGCTCGTGCAACTTGGGATGTTGTATTTGCAGAAAACAATTATATTAAATTGAATCTTAAAATTGACAACAAATTATTATACGAACAGTTTTTTGCGTTAGGAGACCAATCAGCTAAAGAAAAATGGTCCTCAGAAAAGAATAAAGAAAACATCAAAAAAGTGATCGATGCTTATTTAGCTAAAAAAGCTAGTTAAGCCATATAAAAAAACATCAGCCGCAGATTCGCAGATTTTTATAAATTAAATCATTGAATCTGCGGCTTTCTTATGCCGTAATTTTAATCAGTAGCAAGCGTTTATTATATTGCTAAAGAAAACCATTTACTTTTCGAGCATTTATGAAAAAAACTTTATTTATATCATTGTTATTTTTAAGTTTTAACAGCTATGCACAAGATTTAAAATATGTCCGCAAAACTTTAAATACCTTAACATCTTCTGAATTTTGGGGGCGAGGATATACTAAAAATGGGATGGAAAAGGCTGCTAACTTCATCCAATCTGAGTTTAAATCCTTTGGGTTGAAGCCCATGGATGGTAAAGATTTTAAACAATCGTTTATATTTTCTGTGAATACTTTTCCGGGTAAAATGGATTTAAGTATAAATGGCAAAAGACTAATTCCGGGTAATGATTTTATTATCCAGCAGGGAAGTATAGGAGTTAAAGCCAATACAAGTTTAGCGGAAAAAGATAGTTTAAATTTTCTTACGGCATCTAGCAAGCTACTCGTAACCCTAACAGATAAACTAACTTGGTCTGTCTCACAAAAAGTAAATGATTACACTCAAATTTTAGTTAATAAATCATCACTTAGTGAAGTGCCAAAAAATATAGAAGTTGATATTAAAAATACTTTTATCCCAGATTTTAGAGCTTCAAATATATGTGGAGTTGTTAAAGGGACTGAAAAACCAGATTCTATAATACTAATCACTGCTCATTATGATCATTTAGGGGGTATGGGTAAGGACACCTTTTTTCCAGGAGCAAATGATAATGGTAGTGGAGTTTCATTTCTATTGAGCTTAGCTAAATATTATGCTAAAAACCCTCAGAAATATACAATTGCTTTTATCTGCTTTGCTGGAGAAGAGGCAGGTATTTTGGGATCCAAATATTTTACAGAGAATCCACTTATCACACTGCAAAAAATTAGGTTTTTAATTAATGTGGATATGGTTGGTACTGGTGAAACAGGGGCAACTGTTGTCAATGCAACTCAATATCCAAAAGAGTTTGCTTTGTTAAATCAGGTCAATGATAATGGAAAATTTTTAGTTAAAATCAATCCTCGTGGTAAAGCGGCAAATAGCGATCATTACTTTTTTACTGAAAAAGGAGTGCCTGCATTTTTCCTATATACACAAGGTGGAATTTCTGCTTATCATGATGTTTTTGATAAAGCAGCAACCTTGCCTTTTACCATGTATGAAAACTTGTTTAAGTTATTTGTTGGGTTTAATAAATATTTGATGAATTAAGATGGAAGAAATTAGAAGGCAACTCACTTTATTTATTGAAAATGAAACTATAGAAAAAGTTAGAGTTAAATTTAATCCAGCCCAACATGCTTTAATTTCTGCCCATGTTACACTATGTAGGGAAGATGAACTAGAAGATTTAGATACGATAATAGCAAATATCAAATCGCTTAAGATTAATAAACCAATTCGTATCATATTTAACGATGTTGAAAGATTTGAAAATGGAAAAGGCGCCTTAATTCCTGCATGTAAAGAAGGCACGCCGTTGGTAAACCATGCGAATGACCACTTTCATAATTTAAGGGATGCCATTCTTATTTCTCCTAGAAAACATCTGCCACATATTACCTTGATGCATCCTAGAAATTCTACTTGTACTGATTCTATTTTTGAAGAAATTAAATCTTTCAAATTGCCAGCAACATTATTCTTTAACAAAATCAGTTTGATAGAACAAAAAAGTGGCGGAAAATGGAAAGTTTTGGATGAATTTTCTCTTTAAGAATAACTCGATGTCATTACATTGTTTGGATATTTAAACGATAGAAACAAATCCATTTCCTTGTTGTTAATTTGCCTAAAATCTTTACACTATGTCATTACTTTTCTCTCCGCTTAAAATCAAAAACATTGAGTTAAAAAATAGAATTGTGGTTTCGCCAATGTGCGAATACTCTGCAACAGATGGTTTTCCAAACAACTGGCACTTGGTCCATTTAGGAAGCCGTGCTGTTGGAGGTGCTGGCTTAATTATAACCGAGGCAACCGCTGTTTCACCAGAAGGAAGAATTTCAATTGCTGATCTTGGTCTTTGGAAAGATGAGCAAATTGAAAAATTTAAAGAGATCGTTGACTTTATTCATCAAAATGATTCGGTAGCGGGAATCCAACTTGCTCATGCAGGACGAAAGGCTAGTTTTGATACCCCATGGGAATCTCCAATACAGTTAGATGAACAAAACGGCGGCTGGGATACAGTTTCTGCAAGTAATGAAATTTTTAATCCAATAGATAAAACACCAATCGCTTTAGATATTGCAGGAATTAAAAAAGTAAAAGAAGATTTTAAATCAGCTACAGTAAGGGCAATGAAAGCAGGGTTTAAGGTAATTGAAATCCATGCAGCACATGGATATTTACTACATCAATTTTTATCGCCAATTAGCAATAAAAGAATAGATAATTATGGTGGAAGCTTTGAAAACAGAATTCGTTTATTAATAGAAACTGTAGAAGCTGTCCAAGAGGTTTGGACTAAAGAAAATCCACTTTTTGTAAGAATTTCGGCGACAGATTGGGCGGATGGGGGTTGGAATGAAGAGGAGTCTGTTCGTTTATCAGCATTATTAAAAGAAAAAGGGGTTGATGTAATAGATACATCTTCTGGTGGTTTAACTTTGGCACAACAAATCCCACTTTCGGCAGGTTATCAGGTTCAATTTGCTGCTGCTATTAAAAAAGAAACTGGCATTATAACCGGTACAGTTGGTCTAATAACGAAAGCACAACAAGCAGAAGAAATTTTGCAAAGAGAAGAGGCTGATTTGATTTTCTTTGCTAGAGAATTATTAAGAGATCCTTATTTCCCATTACATGCTGCAGTTGACTTGGGAGAAGATGTGAAATGGCCATCACAGTATGAAAGAGCTAAACCGAGAAAGCAGTCATAAATTAAATTTAAAGGTTTATCTTGTACTAAACTTTAACGGCTTTTATTTCGTTATTAAGTAGATTTATTAAAATTAAATGTTAAGAATTTTTTCAAAAAGATTACATCTCCAGTTCGCGCTGAAGCTATTATTAGTGGCCTGCATAGTTTCTTCCTGTAAGAAAGGTGATCCAGTTATTACTTTGCCTTTATCTGGCCCCGATCAAGGTTTCTATGCTTTAGCTGATAACAGCTTGCTTAGGTTTAATGCAAATAATATTAAGACCCCAATTTCTAAAGTCACCATTACAGGTTTATCTGCTGTTACAGAAAAATTGTTAAGCATAGATTTTAGACCTGCTACCGGAGAGTTGTATGGAGTAAGCGATGCGAGCAAACTATATATTATCGATGTAATTACAGGTAAAACAAGAACTATTTCAACTACAGCTTTTACGCCATTATTAGCTGGTACAATAGCTAGTTTGGATTTTAACCCAACTGTTGATAGAATTAGAATAGTAACAAATACAGGGCAAAACTTAGTGCTAAACCCCGAAACAGGTGTGGTAACTTCAACAGATACAAATGTAGGCAGTACAGCTATTAATGGTATTGCTTATAGTAACAGTATTGCTGGCGCCACTAGTACAACATTGTATGATATTGATGCTGCGGCAAAAGTATTGTATAAACAAGATCCGCCAAGTAACGGTACTTTAGTTAAAGTTGGTAACTTAGAATTGGATTTAGGAACCAACGTTAGTTTTGACATTTCACCAGATAACAAAAATGCAATTGCTATTGGGAGAAGTTCCACTGGAGCAAATTTATATACTATTAATTTATCTACTGGTTTAACGGAATTGAGAGGAAGATTTCCAGCTGATTTAGCCATCCAAGGAATAGCGATATTATCAAATCCAGTAGCTTATGCGGTAGACAATACAAACACCCTATTAATTTTTAATCCACTTTCTACCGGATCAGCAACCAAAAATATTACAGGTCTACAGAATGGAGAAACTATCTTAGGTTTAGATATGCGTCCTGAGAATGGCCAATTATATGCTTTAGGTAGCACTAACCGTTTGTATACTGTTAACATTGGTACAGGAGCTTTTACAGAAGTGGGTATTTTAACTACAGCTCTTTCTGGAACAAGTTTTGGCTTTGATTTTGACCCAATAGCCGATTTAATTAGAGTAGTTAGCAATACAGGTCAAAACTTAAGAATAAACCCCGCTAATGCCTCTGTAACAGTAGATGTGAATATTACAACGGTTACTGCAGCCTTAAGTGCAGCTGCATACAGCAATAATTTTAAGGGGGCAACCGCAACAAAACTTTTTGTAATAGATCATACCGTTGATAAATTATATACACAAGAACCAAATTCTGGTGTTTTAACTGCTATTGGTGATTTGAAAGTTAGTATCGAAAACACAAATGGTTTCGATATTATTAGCACAACTACAAGTAATACTGCATACGGAATCTTTACAGTTGCTGGAAAAAATGGATTGTATAGAATAGATTTAGGAACAGGATCAGCTTCTGCGCAAGGCGATATTACGAATATAATAACTGCCTTTACTTTAGGCTTAAGGTTTTAAGCACATATCTTTTATAAAAGGATCAATAAAAAATCCCCTAAGTTTTCTTAGGGGATTTATATTTTATTCACTTTGATAAGCTCAGCGTAATATCGATTATTTGTTAACGTACATCACTTCTTTTACAGCTTTAACAACTTTTTCTGCATTTGGTAAGCTAGCAGCAATTAATGTTGGAGCGTATGGAAGTGGAACGTCTGCACAAGTAATACGTAAAATTGGCGCATCTAAATGATCAAATGCATTTTTTTGAACGTTAAAAGTAATTTCTGAAGAAATTGATGCTAGTGGCCAGGCTTCTTCAACAATTACTAAACGATTGGTCTTTTTAACGGAAGTAATGATAGTTGCATAATCAATAGGGCGAACAGTTAATAAGTCGATAACCTCTACATTGATACCCTCTTTAGTTAATTCTTCTACAGCTGGATTTACAACACGAGTTAACATTTTACCGAAAGTAACGATAGTCACATCTGTACCTTCTTTTACTACTTGAGCTTTACCAATTTCTATAGTATACTCTCCTTCAGGAACTTCACCTTTATCACCGTACATTACTTCAGATTCCATGAAGATAACTGGGTCTGGATCATTAATTGATGCCTTTAATAAACCTTTAGCATTATAAGGAGTGGATGGAATAACTACTTTTAAACCTGGGCAATTTGCAAACCAATTCTCGAAATTTTGAGAGTGTTGTGCACCTAATTGACCAGCATTACCTGTTGGGCCACGAAAAACGATGGGCACTGAAAATTGACCACCACTCATTGATAAGATTTTAGCAGCAGCATTAATGATCTGATCAATTGCTACCAATGAGAAGTTAAAAGTCATGAATTCTATAATTGGAATTAAGCCATTCATAGCGGCACCAATACCGATACCTGCAAAGCCTAATTCAGCAATTGGAGTGTCGATAATGCGTTTGTCGCCAAACTCATCTAACATACCCTGACTAACTTTATATGCACCATTGTATTGCGCAACTTCTTCGCCCATTAAAAAAATGTTCTCGTTTTTACGCATTTCTTCGTTTAATGCTTCGCGTAGTGCTTCTCTAAATTGAATCTCTCTCATTTGTTTATTCAAAAATTACCAATCGCAAATATAACTATTGTATCGTAATTTTAAAGTAGTGTTTTGATTACACTTACATAATTATTTTAGCTACCGAATTATGTTCTTTGTTAACCTTAATTGATGCTATTTTATTCCTTATCTATCGAAATACCCTCACCAAAATGGATGATATTGCCGTTATTATCTAGTATAGAAAATTGGCGCATCTCCCATTCCATGTCTTTTATCTTCCCATTGGGATGAATTATGCCCAAAGGTTCATACTCCGCATAGAGCTTGTCTACCTCGGTTACATTCACATAACAGCCTGTGTTTTTGGGGAATTCTGGATTATCGGTTGTCCAGAAATGGATGTTAATCTCATCCCTGCTGAAAATTAAATAGCCAGCCCAATCCGAATGAAAGGTAAAGCCTAATTTTTCGGTGTAAAATTTAACCGTTTCTGCTGTGTTTAGAGAAGCCAATATTGGTGTTGCTGCTTTTAACATTCTTGAGTAATTAGTATAGTATTTAGATTTAAGCTTACTTTCCGTTTTACCTTTTCCATTTTACATTGCTTTCTAATAAGGAGTATATCTCACTATCTAGAAATTTACCCTGAAAATAAAAATCTTCTTTAAAATAGGCTTCTTTTACAAAACCGTGTTTAAGTAAAATTTGTCTAGAGGCGTCATTTTCAGGGTCAATATTTGCTTGAATTGAGTGTAAATTCATTTCCGCAAATCCAAAATCAATAGTTTTATTTAAAGCCTCAGAAATTATTCCTTTTCTCCAATAATTTGGATGAAGCATATAACCTATTTCAGCCCTATAATTTACCAAATTTGTTCGCCAATAACCTATAGAGCCAATCATTTGACTTGGGTTTTGTTTTAATGCAATTACCCATGCTAAATGTTGCCCTTGGTTACAGCCATCATTGAAGTTTGAAATGAAATTTTCTATTTCAGCAACCGTTTTTTGCCTTTCCCTGTGTATAAACCTCATTACATCTTCATTGTTCCGCAATGCGAATAAGGCTTCAGCATCTTCATTTGTATGAGAACGAAGAATTAATCTTTCGGTTTCCAGTATTGGGAAAGAAGAGAAGTTTAATTGAAGCATTTTTAAATATAAGCTGAAAGCAGAAAGAATAAAGAGAAAAACTTATTTTTTGCTTTCAGCTTTTCACTATGGTCTTTCTGCTTATTTCCCAAACAAAGTTTTATAAATAGAGTACTTATAATTATCAGGAATAGCACTTGCCGTAAAATATGGGGCTTCGAATAGTTCTGTCAATTTTTTTCTAAGTTCTGCTAAAAATTCTGGTTTAATTTCTTCGAGAAAATCTCCAGACAAATTTTGTCGACCTGTTTTAAACCAAATCCCATCTTGGCTCATTGTTTTAACGATATACAAATTAGGCTCTACACAAGTTTTGCCCGAAAATTGTTCATAAGCATAAGTGTAAAGCAACGTTTGTATTAGTGCCTTGTTGATATTT
Source organism: Pedobacter polaris (assembly GCF_005116505.1). GTDB lineage: Bacteria > Bacteroidota > Bacteroidia > Sphingobacteriales > Sphingobacteriaceae > Pedobacter > Pedobacter polaris. The sequence goes on along the minus strand of NZ_SWBR01000001.1, from coordinate 594,395 downwards.
TTTCCATCTGAGTTAAAGAGCTCAGGAATATCTTTAAAAGTCAGCTTATCACTACCAGTCTTGTAATCGATAATTTTAGTTATCCCATCTTTCACGTCAACCCTATCTATATAGCCAAATATTTTTACACTTGCCTCTTGGCCGTTAAGTGGAAAAGTAATTTCAGCTTCTACTTTTTGTTCTAAGCTTACGATATTAAAAGGTGTTTGTTTGGTATCCTGGTCTAAAATAATTGTTACGTAAGCATCAACAATAGCTAAAATAACCTTTTGCATGCCTTTATATTCAATTACCTTATCAGGATGGTTGAACATTACTGCGTTAAATGCCTTTTGAATAAGCCCAGGAATTAGCTTTTTGCGTTCGTTAATTCGTTCTGCTGTGATTTCACCATTTTTTAGATCTTGATAAAAGTATTCCATCACCTTGTGTAAAATGGATCCAATTTCATTGGCCTCTACAACAGCACTTACTTCTTTTGGCTCTTTAATTCCTGAAATATAATTGAAGAAAAAATCTATTGGATTAGAAATATATTGCGTTATAGCAGATGGGGATAAGATTTTAGTTTTATTGAGATATTTTTGCAGTGTCTCTTGAATAAATTTATTGCCAGTTTTCTCTATTTTAACTTCTTTAAATGGTTCTGTCTGTATATTTAAATTGAGTTCATGATATTTAAAGTCAAATCCACTTTCAAACTCTAGTTGTTTTAAAATTCTACTGGCTTCACCAGATGTTGATTCGTCTGTTAAGCTATTATAGACAAAATTGATATTGTTAGATCTCTGTAATAGACGATAGACCATGTAAGATGAAATTGCATCTAAATTTTCTAAAACAGGCAAACCATAAACCCTTCTAATGCTATCTGGAATAAAGCTGTTTCCAATAGATGACTTTGGAATAATACCTTCATTAAACCCTAAAATTATAACCTTATCAAAGTTCAAATTTCTAGTCTCCAATAACCCCATTACTTGAATACCTGATAACGGATCTCCAGCTAAAGGAACAGCAATTGCCTGCAATGATTTTTGAACCAAATAAATGATAAAGGGTATTTCTTCATTATCAATATGTTTACCAAAAGTGTCATGTAACCTATTAAGCTCTTGGATGCTTTTTACAAACAATTCTGCATCTATTTTTTTTAGCGTTTTAGCATTTGAAAGTCTAGTTAATACATAATCTAAAACTCCTATTAAAAAAGGTACTACATTTTCTGGCCTTTCTATTTTTTTATAGAAAACTTCAAATAGCCCACTTTGCCTTAACAATCGTTGATGGTCAATTTCTACTACATTTTCATTCAGCAAAGCAGTTTGGATTTTATCACGCATTCTTTGACTTAAACCCGATAATGGATGTGTGATAAAAGCCTCTACATTTTTATAAGAAACTCTACTGCTTTGTAAAATCTCTAATTGACTAGTTAGCCATAAATCTGCCAAGCCAAATATGCTTGAAGTAGCCAATGCAAAACCCATGGTTACATTCAAATCAATATTATGCCCATTATTTGTAGTAGGGATGGTTTGTAAAGTAGGAATGAGAAGACTTTCATCAGCTAAAACAACGACTGTAGAACCAATTTCCGCTGAGTTTTCATAATCATCAGCTAAGATAGTATTAAGGATTTTTGCCTGAGCTGATTGACCTTGAACTTTAAAAACATTAACCGAGTGGTTTTCTGTTTTTATCAGACTTGGCTGGTTCTCAAATATATTTTTTAAACCTAATTGATTAATGTTCTTTCTTAAAAACAAGCCTGCCTCTTGTAAAGGATCATTCAGGTAATATTCATCTACATCGAAATAAAATAACGCTTTTTCGGCTTGTTGTAATTGCGTAAATATTTTTGCTTCAGCATTGCTTAATGCATTAAAGCCCACAAAAACAATTTTACCTTTTTCGAAACCTTTTAAGAACTCTTGTTGGTTAATATCTTCTTTTGCTAAAAGGCGGTAAGCATAACCATTAGTGATATAATCTTGTGCCTTTAATGTTTCATGAAGCTTGTGATAAAGCTTAGGCATTCTACGCCACATCTTTATAAATAACTCTTGCTGTTTTTTATGTTTTCCTTCAGAATAAGATGTCCAGAATTGAGCTAGAAATTCATATTGCTCAGGACTTAAATAATCGAAATCTTTATTGATAATCGAAATATCTTCCAAGTCTCGATAAAGTTTTTCTGCATCAACCAAATCGCTATCTATTTGGTTAAAATCACTGAGAATAATCTTTGCTAAAGGAAAAAATTTGTGACTAGAAATAGTTTCCAATTTTTCTTCTACTAAGAGTTGATTATAGATCTGATGCAATGTGAAGAATTGCATGTAAAAATCAGCGATTTTATAATTAGTTGCAGCTGCAAAAAACTCTTGGATGGTAAAAAAAGATGGACTAAAAAACGGTTTTTGAATGATATCTGCTAAATGTTTTTGCAAATAGGCAGATGGTCTTTTATTATTAAAAATGATGGCACAATTTTGCAAATCCGAACCAAACCTCGCCATCAAATCTTCAGCAACTTCTTGTAAAAATGGGTTCATTCTCATTTCCATATTAAACCAATTTTAACTTTCCACTAACCGCATAAAACAAATAAGTTTTCACATTGTCATAACCCATAGCCAACAATAGATTTTTATAATTATCAATCTGCTCAATGTGTTTATCGCTTTCTTCCAATGTGAATTTATAGTCTAAAATAATTACTTCATCCTTGGTAATTAAAACCCTATCTGGCCGGTGTAGTTTACCCTTAGCATCGATAATGTTTTTCTCTGTGATGCTTTCTGTTGCCTTACTTAAAATGGCTTTCAAATCGGTATTATTTAAAACTTCCAGCACTGCTGATTTTAAATCAGATTGCTCTTCATCTTGCACAATTCCTTGCAAAACCAACCCAGTAATATAATCCCCAACTTCTTTTTCTGTACTGGCATTTGCCAAAATATCGTGCAACAAAGAACCTTTTCTACCAGATTTTTCTATGTTCACTAAATGCTTTAAATGTTTTTCCTCAGATGGAACATATAATTCAGATAATCTTGTTGTAGTTGGGTAAGTAGTTAAACTGATGAAATTAGATTCCTCAACCTTGTTTTCTACCTTAACATAATCTTCTATCGCATATAAGTTACTTTCATTAAACTGAGAATCAAAAGTGAGGTTAATCACATCACCCATGGTAGAAAGTTTGGGGTCTTTTTTAGCCATTGTGGCTATGTATAAATAATCTTTCGACCTTGTGGTAGCAACATAAAGCATATTCAAAGCATCCATATTATTGTACAGCAACTCTTCATAATATGCCTTTGAAATAGATGAATTTGATAAGTCTTCGGTGTATTTTAAAGGAATGCCACGCAACTCTTTGTAAACCGTATCTTCTGATGAAACCCAAAATGTGGAATTCGCTTTCCCTTTAATTTCCCAATTACAAAATGGCACAAAAACAGCTCTAAATGCTAAGCCCTTAGATTTATGAATAGTAATAATTTGTATCGCATCAACTCCTTCTGGTGATGGCAAGGATTTTTTAACGCCATCTTCATCCCACCAGGTTAAAAAGGCAATAATTCCTTTTTCTCCAATCCTGCTGGCGTTAGCTGTTAAATCTCTAAATGCCAATAAATATGGAAGATGTTCGTTTAAATTTTTTAGGCCATAACTTTCAATTAAAATCTCTACCAATTCTGGTAAAGGCAATTGTAACCAGCTTTGCCAATTGTCGCATAAAGTGGCTGGAAGAACATTAAACAAACTACTTAACGAAACTCCATTTAAATTTAAATAATGGTTTGCATTTGGCTCTTTTCCTTGCAATGAAAGATACAGCGCAATACAATTTGCTTTATACAATGCAGTCTGGGCATCAATACCAATCAACACTTTTAAAGTATTAATGATTAACTGTATCGCCGAATTATTAGAAATCAATAAAGCATCTCCAGATAAGACAGGTAAATTCTGCTCCATTAATTGTTGAACAGTTAATAGCGCTTCGCTATTAGAACGAACTAAAATAGCGATGTCTTTTAGCGCATAATTCTGTTCATTTTTTAAATAGTTGATTTCGTTGATCACATCGTCTAAAGCAAGATCTCTAAAAACAGTTTCTGTAAATCTGGCTTCGTTCGGCGCATCGTCTTTGCCGAATTTTTTAATTTTTATCGTTCCACCTTTTAAAGTATTTGATGCAAAATTTTGAGTTGATGCGCCATAGATATCTGTAATAATTTGCTGATAATTTTGAGCTTGCCACCAGGTTGATATACTTTCTGGCTTACCTAATATATTTTCATTTAGTTCATTTTGTAAAGTCAATGGAATAGAACGATACAGGAAGTTATTGAACGTTATAATATTTTCCGCACTGCGGTAATTTTCTGCTAAGCTTTCTTCTAAAACATTTTCGGCTCCAACATCAATTTTGGCATGTTTATGTAAGATATTCCAATCTCCATTTCGCCAACGATAAATAGATTGTTTGGTATCACCAACAATTAAATGGTCAATTACATCTGGATTAGGTGTGGCAATGGCATTGGTTAAGAGCGATTTGAAACTTCCCCATTGACTAGTTGATGTGTCTTGAAATTCATCGAATAAAAAGTTACGATACCTGTTGCCAACTTTCTCCCAAATAAATGAAGGATTATCTCCGGCATCTTCTGTAATTCCAGAAATTAGTTTTTGTGCATCGCTGATTAATAAATTATCGTTTTCTGCTCGATATTGTTTTAACAGCACAGCAATTTCCTGCATCAACCTTAAATAATAAAGGTTTTTATTGAAAGCTATGGCTAAACTGTAATTTGGTAAATGTGCTGAATAATGTACTTTTATCTTTTGTAGAATCGGATTAATTGTGTCATAAACTTCCGGCAGACTTACATTTTTTTGGAACCATTCTTCAGGTTCATCAATATATTTAAACAGTGTTTCGAGATGAGAAAAATCGCCTCTGGCAACTAAGATTATTTTCTTTAATCCGTTTCTAGATTTTCCTTTTAGGTCATCTGTTTCAACACCCAAAACATCCATTGCTTCATTGGCTTCGGTAGCTAGGGCAATAATCTCTTCTTCAAAATTTTTAATTTCAGCTTTAGTAACACTGATATATTTTTTAAATAATTCATCTATGTTATCTAAGCCTAATTCTTCAACCGCTGTTTCGAAAATTTGGAAGCGTTCTGAGAAGATTTCACCAATTAAGTTATATAATTCTATTTTGTAATTCCAGCTTTTATTGTCGCCAATGCGTTCAATGGCTAAATCTATAATCCACTGCAAAAGTTGCTTATTATGATCTAAAGCTTCATCTAATTTGTTCACCAAATCATCTTTCACTTTATCATAATTCATCTCTAAATTATAATCGGCATTTAAGCCTAACTCGAAAGCAAAACCACGAATTACCTTTTGCACAAAACCATCAATGGTACTTACTGAAAATCTACTATAGTCATGTAAGATTTTACGATAGATTTTTTCTGCTTTTTGCTTTAAACTTTCTGCGTTCAGCTCAGGATGAGCGATAAGAACCAACTTTCTGTAATCTTCGATCTTCCTGGCGGGATCTCCTTTTGCCAAACCAACCAAAACCTCTAAAATTCGAGATTTCATTTCTTCTGTAGCCTTATTGGTAAATGTTACCGCTAATATTTCACGGTATTTATTTTCGCCACTAAAGAGTAGGGTAAGGTAATGCGCTGTTAAACTGAACGTTTTACCAGAACCTGCAGAGGCTTGAAGAATTTTGAGTGGTTTGTTGGCCATATATAAATCTTAACCCAAAGTACAATAAATCGGCTGAGTTAGAAAGGGTAGTTTTTCAACAATAGATTTACACTACTAAACAGTAGACTTTAATTTTATAATTAATTTTGCTACATAATTTATAACTTTAAATATGAAACGATTAATCCCTATAATTTTCACTTTATTTATTGCTAGTGTGAGTTTTGCGCAAACCACAACAAAACCCGCTGTAACTATTTATAATCCAAAAGCAAATGCACAAGCAGATATTGATGTAGCTGTTGCAAAAGCCAAGGCAGCAAATAAGCACGTTTTTATTCAAGTAGGAGGCAATTGGTGCATTTGGTGTATCCGTTTTCACGACTTAGTGAATGCTACCCCAGCACTAAAAGAGCTTTTGGATAAAAACTACGAAACTGTTTTGTTAAATTGGAGTCCAGAAAATAAAAATGAAGCCGTTCTTAAAAAATTAAATTACCCAGGCCGTTTTGGTTTTCCTGTATTTTTAATTCTAGATGGTGATGGCAAATTAATACATACTCAAAACTCAGCATACTTAGAAGAAGGAAGCGGACACAGTGTGAAAAAAATTACAGAGTTCTTGAAGAATTGGAACTACGCAGCGTTACTGCCTGAGAATAATAAGTATTAGAATTTATAATTCCAAACGAAAGAAGGATCTCAATAGAGATCCTTCTTTCGTTTGGATGAAGAGTTACAATCCGTCACCAGATTTAAAAAATCCATTTGCAGTTACAGGTAGTTTACCTGTGGGTATCAATTGATTTTTAAAAACAGATGCTGCGGCTTTTTGCATATAATCTTCTTTCTGATAAGCAACTAATAAAGCTTTAGCGTTTTCTAATCCTGGTAAACCGGCTAAATTATACGGATTAGCAAATAAAGCAAAAACGGCATCTTTCTTAGCCATATCACTAATTAACATTTTCACATCTGCACCCAATGGAATGTTATTGCCAGGGCGTAAACGGCTATCTACAATTGCAATAATTACTTGGTCTTCAGGTTTAATCTCTGCTAAAACCTTTGCAATTGCATTGGCATTAGCTGTTTTATCTAAACTAAAGTAAACTGAGTTTTTGTAAACCATAGCTAACTCTTTTTGAAAAGTGGTAACATCTGGAGTGCCTAAGTTTATAATTACAGTTCTTTTATTTGGGTCTAGTGTTTTAATATATTCTCTACCTTTTAACAGAGTCATACTCGCATCTGCAAGCTGTTGTAGTAGCACCAAACTTTCTGGCCTGTTAACTTCTGCAACCACATTGTCTTCTTTAATAGTTTGTTTTACATTTAAGCCAGCCCAATATTTAGCAGTTAAAATTTTCTTTACACTTTCATCAATTCTTTCCATAGTTAAGCGTTCATCTCTTATGGCTTGGCGAACCATTTTTACAGCTCTTTTACTATCTTCAGAAAGTTCTAAAATATCGTTTCCGGCAATTATCCCCATTACATCAGCTTCTCCATCTTTAAAAAACTTCACTACACCTTTCATACCCATTGCATCAGAAATAACAATTCCTTTAAAGCCTAATTGTTCTTTCAAAATACCAGTAACAATTGGTTTAGATAAAGTAGATGGCATATTTGGTGTTGCATCTAAAGCAGGAATATTCATATGTGCAATCATTACTCCAGCCGCACCCTGTTTAATCAATTCTTTAAACGGATACATTTCTAAACTATCTAATCTTTCTTTTGTAAATTTTAGTTGTGGCAAATCATAATGAGAATCTACGTCAGTATCTCCATGCCCAGGAAAGTGTTTTATACTTACTAGTAATCCACCATCTTGCATTCCTTTTAAGTAAGCTGCGCCTTTATCTGCTACATTATATTTGTTCTCACCAAATGAGCGATAATTAATTACGGGATTTTTTGCATTATTATTTACATCCACATCTGGTGCTAAGTTCATGTGCATACCAATACGTTTAAAGTCTTTTGCCACTTCTAAACCCATTTTGTAAATCAGTTCTTTATTTTGAATTGCACCTAGAGACATTTGGTAGGGATAAGAAATAGTACTGTCTAAGCGCATACCTAAACCCCATTCGCCATCACTGGCAATTAACAAAGGAACTCTTGCTAATTTTTGATATTCATTAGTTAATGCAGCTTGCCTACCTGGCCCTCCTTGAAAGAAAACTAAACCACCAATTTTTTCTTTTTTGATTACTTTTCCTACAGAATCCATATAGGCCTTACTAAAGTTAGTATGCGCTCTTACAAAGAACATCTGAGCAATTTTTTGTCTTTTATTAAGCTTATTAAAAACAGAATCAACCCATTTTGGCTCTTGTTTTAATAAATCTATATAAGATGTTTGTTGTGCTTTAGATGCGGTAGCCAAAAAGCAAATGAATATACTTAAACTATAAAAGAGTTGTTTTTTCATGAATTATTTTTTTACTAGATATTTAAAACGGTGAATTTAGGTAAAAGTTTAGATTTACAATTCAACATAAAACCTTGCTGTTTAATTAACCGTTTTAAACGTCCCTAAACCATTATTGTATTAAATTTGATACACTTTGAGGGTATTTATTCATTTGGTTTTTTATAAAAAAATAAATGTGCAATTATTATTAAATCATTAGTTATCAATAGTTAGAGCTAATATTTGATATAGGAATAGCACAATTATAAATTTATTTGGCACATTTATTCCTTAAGGGTAATTAAAATCAATATTGTTTAATAAAAAAATTAACATGAAAAAAATAATTATCCTAGCAATTGGCCTGTTCATTACGGGAGTTGCCAACGCTCAAAGTACAGATAAAGCCATTAGACTTGGTGCAAAAGCAGGTCTTAACTACTCTAACATTATCAAAGATGATGGTAATAACAATTTCGAAACCGATTATTTAGTTGGTTACCATGCTGGTTTAACATTAGACATTAAATTATTGCCAAATTTAGCCTTTACTCCAGAGCTTTTATACTCAACAAAAGGTTATAAATTAACTTCAACTTTTGGCGAGTTTACACAAAGAACTCATTTTATTGATGTGCCAATTTTAGCTAGTATTAAATTAGCCGAAGGATTTAATGTTGTAGCTGGTCCACAGGTATCATTCTTGTTATCTACAAATAATAAATTTGAAAATGGTTTTGGTACTGCTCAACAAACAATTGTTGAAGACGAATCTGATCGTTTTAAAAAGAGTTTAGTTGGTGGTGTAATTGGTTTCAGATATGATATCAATAGCCAAGTAGGCATCAACGGTCGTTATGCATTAGACTTTCAAAAAAATAACGAAAATGGTTCTAATACAACACCAGAATTTAAAAATCAAGTATTTCAACTTGGTTTAGGAATCAAATTCTAAATTGATATTGGGCAATAGCTCAAGTTAATAAGGGAGACCGTCTTTGCAAAAAGATGGTCTTTTTTGTTTTTAATAAATAACTGTTAAAATTTTGAAATCTTATTCTATAACTGTATATTTAGTTATAGAATTTTGAGTATGAAATATTTTGCGCTATTTTTTTTATTTGGTTCTGTTATAGCTTATTGCGTATGGAAGCAAATGGAACCTATTGAAAAGGTCAAATCAAAAATTCTTTTACAAAATGCTAAAGAAGATCCTGGCATAAAATGGCATGATTCGCTATACAAACATCTTCCAAAAGGTATAGATACCAGTATTGTAGTAAATGACAGTAAAGAAAATCCCTTCAAATTTGCTCAATATGTTAAACTAGTTTTTAATCACAAAGCCATAATTTTTAGAGATAAAAAAGTTTGGAGATTACATCGTTTAACAGAAGATTCACAAGATTCCTTGCAAAAGGATGATTACGCAGTAGCAAGTAGAGAAAGATGGGATGCATGGCGATATCCTGATACAATTACCAGCTGGAAGGTTAAACTAGAGGATATTGCAAATACACTTGCTCAAGCAGACCACATCTTAGTATTAAAGGCGAAACATAAAATGATTATCACTCGTAAAGGAAAGGTGGTGAAAACCTTTAATATCGACATGGGTTTTAATCCTATAGGTAACAAGGTAAAAGAAGGAGACGGAAAAACACCTGAGGGAATTTACAATGTGGATCATAAATATATCCGGAGAGATAAGTTTTATAAGAGTTTCCTGATTTCATACCCAGATGCCAATGATAAATCAATTGCCAAACAGCGAGGTGTAAAAGCTGGTTATGGTGTTTCTATTCATGGTACAACACCTGCTAAAGTTAATGCTAAAGATTGGACTGCAGGTTGCATCGCCTTGCAAAATAAAGACATTGATACTTTGTTTAAATATATTGCTTCAGGAACTGTTATCGAGATTAGGAAATAGATGTTTGGCAGATCTTTAGTTTAATTCTTATTTTTTTTCGTTTAGGGTGTAACCTAATTTTTTTTGCTGTTGTCATAGTATTCAGAACATCGGTTCTACAACGAAAGAAATATTTAACAATTAAAAAATAAAATCATGGAAGGAATATTAGTACCAATCACATTTTTCATCTGTACGTTCGCAATGGTGTTCGGTATCAGATATTTATCAAACAAAGAGAAAATGGCAATGATAGAACGTGGAATAGATCCAGGCGTTCACAAAGCAACGCCTAAACCTTTTTTAAGCCTAAAGTTTGGCTTGTTGCTAGTAGGTTTGGGTATAGGATTATTAGTAGCGCTATTTACAGTAAGAGGAGTATTCGGGTCAGAAATGACAGATATGGAAGAAGGCCAATCAGTTGCAATTTATTTTGGTTGCCTAGGTATCTTCGGAGGATTAGGTTTAATCGCATCTTATGCAATTGAGAAAAAGTGGTTAGATAAGCAAGCTTAGTCCGAAAGCTAGTAAAGTCCGAAAGTCCAAAAGTGGGTAACTTTTGGACTTTTTGATTCCAACCCTCAGACTTTCCGACTAAACTTTCGGACCTTATAAAGGTTTCGGTAAAATAGCCACTGTTAATCGGCTCACACAGTTCATTTTTCCTTTATCGTTATACATCTTAATCTCCCAAATTTGGGTTTTTCCGCCAATGTGTAAAGGTTTGCAAATTCCTTTTACTAAGCCAGAACTTACCGGCCTAATGTGATTTGCATTTACTTCTAAGCCAACAGCAATATATTTAGCCGGATCAATACACATATACGATGCAATGCTACCTAAGGTTTCTGCTAGGACTACAGATGCACCGCCATGTAAAATTCCTGCTGGTTGGTGTGTACGTTCATCAACTGGCATCGTTGCGCAAATGTAATCTTCACCAATTTCGGTAAATTCAATACCCAATAATGCGCCAATATGGTTTTTAGGTCTATCATTTAATAATGCTGGTGTAAAATCTTTAAACCAAATCATAAATAGCGTTCTTTAATCACATTAGTGTGATGAATAATATGCCCAGCAAGAACATAAACCAAGGCTTTTACAGAAATTAGATTTCCATTTGCATTACCACTTCTAGCTAATTCTTCATCATTTAAAGATTTTATTAAAAACATATTTGCTTTTCTCAACTGGGCAAACTCTTCTGATAGACTAAATAAACTTCGGGCCTTAAAATTTGCATTTGCAACATATTCATCTTCTTCAAAACCTGGTATTTGACCCTTTTCATTTCTTGCAAAACAAGTTAACCTAAAAGCCATAATGCGCTCAGTATCTATAATATGGCCAACAAGCTCTTTAATAGTCCACTTACCCGGGGCATAAGCATAATCACCTTTTTCTATTAGGTTATTAATGAAATTAGAAAAGTCAGAAATTTGCTTTTCTAAAATTTCAATTACATCTCCTTCAACAAGGCTAATGTATCTCTCATACCACTCTGGGTACTCCTGTGTTTGAGGTTGGTTCATAAGTTATACTGCTTTTTAATATAATTCTAAATGTTGTACCTTTTCCTAATTCAGATTCCTTCACAAAAATTTGTCCGCTATGGTAATTTTCTACCATCCTTTTGGTTAAAGACAAGCCTAAACCCCAACCACGTTTACGGGTAGTATAACCTGGTTGAAAAACGGTATCGAATTTGGAACGTGGAATACCCTTTCCGGTATCACTTACGTCAATAAATACTTCTTCCTTAGCTAAATTTTCTACAATGTTTACACTAATCGTTCCTTCATTTTCTATAGCGTTGGCTGCATTTTTTAATAAATTTTCAATTACCCAATCAAATAATGGAATACTTAACATTGCTCTTACTTGGTTATCGCCAGTAATTACAAAGTTGATCTTGTCTGAAGTACGGATTTTAAAATAAGCAATAAAGTTTTTAACTACTAAATAAACTACATGATCTTCAAGTATTGGCTTGGAGCCAATTTTAGAAAACCGGTCTGTAATAATCTCTAATCGATGGATGTCGTTTTGCATTTCTGCTATCAAGGGATCATCTTCTGCATCGAATTTAGATTTCATCAGTTCAACCCATGCCATTAATGAAGAAATAGGCGTGCCAAGTTGATGTGCGGTTTCTTTAGCCATCCCAACCCAAACTTGATCTTGTTCTGCTCTACGGGCAGAGCTAAATGCCACGTAAGCAGCTAAAATAAATAGGCCGATCACACCCAATTGTATGTAAGGGAAAAACCTCAATTGTGTTAAAATAAAAGAATCCTTATAATAAGCAACCAATGGTTGATCTTCACTTCCTGCCATTTTTGCTGCAGGATGTTGTTTTTTCATTTTAGCGAGTTGCCTAACAAAATATAAGGAATCGTAAGTTTTAGAATTATCGCTAGAATATAGCGTTTTTGTAGAATCCAATCCAATCCAAGTGTAAATACTACCATCGGGGTTAGTAAGAATCACATCCATTTTGTTGTTTTCTTTAATGGTGTCAAAAACGTCCGTTAGTTGCTCGTTTTCATACATTTTCATTTGTTGCTCTAAAACTTTTATAAAGAGATGAAATTGGGCGGCTTCTTCACGTTCCATCTTTTTCACAAAGAAATCAGAATAAAAGACAGATGCTGTACCAATTACGATAGCAAATACAAGTAAAAAAACTTTCCAGCGGCGCTTCTTTTGATATGGGTTCATAACAGATGAAGGCAAATTACAAAATAGCAATCAAAAATATACCAACAGAAAACGTAAACGAGGTAAAACCATCATTATTTTTTCAAAAACAACTATAAAAAGGGTAAAATCATAGTAGCTCATCACAATTAAAAAACAGATAATTTAGAGATGAAAATATATCTTTGCGATGTAATGGAAAAGAAAATTAGAGTAAGATTTGCGCCAAGCCCAACTGGAGGCTTACACTTAGGAGGTGTTCGTACCGCTTTGTTCAATTATTTATTTGCTAAAAAACATAATGGTACATTTATTTTGCGGGTAGAGGATACAGACCAAACTCGCTTTGTAGAAGGTGCAGAACAATATATTGTAGATTGTTTAAATTGGTGTGGTATTTTGCCAGATGAAAGCCCACAAACACCAGGTGCTTTTGGTCCATACCGCCAAAGTGAACGTAAATCAACTTACAAGCAATATGCTGAGCAGTTAATTGCTGATGGATATGCCTATTATGCATTTGATACTCCAGAGGATTTGAATGCGAAAAGAATAATCTTTCCTAACTTTTTATACGGACAAAAAAGTAGAATGGAAATGCGTAATTCATTAACCTTAACACAAAGCGAGGTTGATGATCTACTTGCTCAAAATACACCGTATGTTGTTAGAATTAAAATGCCAGAAAACGAGCACGTTTCTTTTGTAGATACAATTAGAGGTTTAGTAAGTTTTGATACAAACTTGGTTGATGATAAAGTTTTACTTAAGGCAGATGGTATGCCAACTTACCATTTAGCTGTTGTTGCAGATGACAAAGCAATGGAAATTAGTCATATTTTTAGAGGAGAAGAGTGGTTGCCATCTGCCCCGATTCATATTTTATTATGGAAATATTTAGGATGGGAAGATTCGATGCCACAATGGGCACATTTACCTCTAATTCTAAAACCAGATGGTAACGGAAAATTAAGTAAACGAGATGGAGATCGTTTGGGTTTCCCGGTATATGCAATGAACTGGACAGATCCAAAGTCAGGAGATATTACTCAAGGATTTAAAGAATTAGGCTTCCTTCCAGAGGCATTCGTAAATCTTTTGGCAATGTTAGGCTGGAATGATGGTACTGAAAAAGAAATATTCACTTTAGCAGAGCTGATAGAATCATTTTCAATTGAACGAATTAGCAAAGCGGGTGCTAAGTTCGATTTTGAGAAAGCTAAATGGTATAACCACGAATGGATTAAACAATCTTCAGCTCATAGTTTGCAATTTGCAGTTCGCAATTTGCTTGCTGAACAAAACATTGAGGTTAAAAGTGAAGATTTTTTACTTAAAGTGATTGATATGGTTAAAGATCGCTGTAATCTATTAGGTGATTTTGTTGCTCAAAGTACATATTTTTTTGTTACACCAAATGCATATGATGAGGCTGCGGTAAAACCAAAATGGAGTCCTGAAAAAGCAACGTTCTTTCAAGAATTTAGTCAGAATTTTAAAACTGATTCTACTGCTTTACAATTAGAAGAAGATTTTAAAGCATTAGCAGATGTAAAAGGATTTAAACCAGGTGAATTAATGTTACCTTTTAGAATTATGTTAGTTGGCGGCAAATTTGGGCCAGGAGTTTTTGATATTGCTTTATTGTTAGGTAAAGAAGAAATTCAAAATAGAATAGAGAAAGCAATAGCGATATTTAATACTTAAACAATTTGGTATTAAAATTGTCTATTGTTTAAAAAATTAATCTCAAAATTATGCAGTGGTTCGGTAGAGGAAGTGAAAATGTAGACGATAGACGAGGAATGAAAGGTGGCGGTGTTGCAGTAGGTGGCGGCGTTGGAGTAATTATCGTTATTATTGGTTTATTATTTGGTAAAGATTTAACCGGACTGGTTGGTCAATTACCACAAGGAACTCAAACAGAGGGAAAAAAAGGTGTTCCTACTGATGCAAATGGTAAGTGGATTGCCGGGATTTTAGAATCTACAGACTCTGTTTGGGTTGCTCAATTTAATGAAATGGGCATAAACTACGAGCGGCCAACATTAGTTCTTTTTGATGATGCCGTACAATCTGCCTGTGGTAATGCAAGTTCTGCAGTTGGCCCTTTTTACTGTCCTGGCGATAATCAAGTTTATATAGACTTATCATTTTATGATGAATTAAAAAACCGCTTCGGCGCTACCGGAGATTTTGCACAAGCCTATGTAATTGCACACGAAGTTGGACACCATGTTCAAAATTTACTGGGCGTTTCGGCAAAAATGCAAGAAGCTCGTGGTAGTTTAAGTGAAGTAGAATACAATAAACTTTCTGTTAAACTAGAGTTGCAAGCAGATTTTTATGCAGGCTTGTGGGCACATCATGCGCAAAATTTAAAAGACTTTAGATTAGATGCTGGTGATATAGACGAGGCCTTAAATGCTGCAAATGCCATTGGAGATGATAAACTGCAGAAACAGGGTCAGGGAGAAGTAGTTCCTGATGCATTTACTCATGGTACATCTGCCCAAAGAATGCATTGGTTTAAAAAAGGGTTTGATACAGGCGAAATTAAACAAGGGGATACTTTTAATACTTCGAGCTTTTAAAAAGCTCATTTTCATAAATTTTACGCAATATTTGATTTATTTTAAAACAATTCTGTGGAATAATTGTTGTCAAATCTTATAGCAATTTTAAAGTTTAAAATTAGCTTAGCCAAACAAACAACAATTGTAACTATTTTTGTGAATGATCCTTATTGTAGATGATACGCCAGAAAACCTAATTTCGTTAAAAAAGGTTCTCGAAAAATATGATTTTGAAGTAGATACAGCGTCGTCTGGAGAAGAAGCACTAAAAAAAGTTTTAAAGAACTCTTATGTTTTAATTATCCTCGATGTACAAATGCCTGGCATGGATGGCTTTGAGGTTGCTGAGGCAATTTCTGGTTATAGCAAGGCAAAAGAGACTGCAATCATATTCTTATCTGCAGCCAATACCGAATTTAAATTTATTGCAAAAGGATATTCTTCAGGGGGTTTAGATTATATTACTAAACCAGTTGACATGAATATTTTGCTGCTAAAAGTGCAAACGTTCTATCGCATTTATGAGCAAAGTAGAAAGCTCAATGAAATGCAAAAAACTTTACTCGAAGAAATAGAATTTCGTAAAGAAGCAGAACGGAAAAAAGATGAATTTATCAGCATTGCTAGCCATGAATTAAAAACACCTTTAACTAGTGTAAAAGGCTACGTTCAGTTATTAGAAAGAAGTATTAATAAAGGCGATACAGACACTATTAGAAAGCATTTAGGTAAGGCACAGGTTCAATTGGAAAAATTGAATAGCCTAATTGCTGATTTGCTAGACATCTCTAAAATAGAAAGTGGAAAGCTAAAATTTAATAAACAAGATTTTTCTCTAGATCAATTATTGGATAACGTAATTGAGGTTATGCACCAATCTAACCCCGAATTTAAGATAAATAAAAAGGGTTATGCCAAGTGCGATATTTATGGTGATGAGATGCGCATAGAACAGGTTATAATAAATTTTTTAACCAACGCCATGAAGTATTCTCCAGGCACTGATGAAATTAATTTAACTGTTAATGTGAAAGATAATGAGCTGTATCTAGCTGTTAAAGATTCTGGAATTGGCATGTCTCCAGAACAACAAAAAAACGTTTTTGAGAAATTTTACCGTGTTGAAGAAACTTCTCAGCGGTTTCAGGGCCTAGGAATAGGTCTTTACATCGCATCAGAAATTATTAAAAGACATGGCGGGCAAATAGGTGTAAATAGCAGTTATGGAGAAGGCTCTGAGTTTTATTTTATAATGCCTACTAATTTAAGTACAGAGGTTTAATGATTTTAAAATTAATATATTAATGAAGTTATCGCTAAAAAGTAACCTACGCCTTGGACTTGGTTTATCATTGGTTATTCTAATCTTGAGTTCGCTCGCCTCATACGTAAGCATTAGAAATTTAATAAAAAGCTCTGATTTAGTAGAACATAGTAATACCATAATCAATGGATTAGATAATACAATTTCTACATTAAAAGATGCCGAAACAGGACAAAGAGGATATTTATTAACCGGGAATAAAGTTTTTTTAGAGCCATATATTGGTGCACAAGAAAAGGTTAGTGTTCTTTATAATATGTTAAAGGATAATACTATTGATAATGCGTACCAACAGAGAAAACTTGATGAGCTAAAAAACATACTCGATTTAAGATTAAATATCATTGAAAAAACCATCAATATAAAAAGTAACGGCGGTACAGTTCCGGTGCTAAGCTTATTGGAGGGAAAATCTTATATGGATAATGTAAGGCAGATCATTAAGGATATGCAATCTGAAGAAAAAAGATTATTAGCCATTCGCACCAGCGAGTTAAATAATTTCTCAGGTTACACACCTATGTTAATTATTTTAGCTGCCGTTTTATCATTTCTAATTACAATCTTCTTTTATAGAAAAGTATCGTCAGATTACAATGAAAGAGTAAAGCTTCAAGAAAAACTACAGCTAATCAATGAAGAAACCGCAAATAGAATTCAAGTAATACAAGGTATTGCCCGCGAAATCTCTAGCGGCAACTATAGAATTAGGTTAGATGATGTAGCTAAAGATGGTTTAGGAAATTTAGCTGGTTCTTTAAACGCAATGGCCGAATCACTTGAGTATTCTTTTGGATTATTAGAAGATAAGGAATGGTTGCAAAGTGGTATTGCCAAGCTCAATGACCAGATGGTAGGTGAGAAAGATATTAAAACATTGGCAAATGATATGCTTATTCATATTGTAGAACATACAAAAAGTCATGTTGCGGCATTGTATATCTTGGGGGAAGATAAGAACCTTTATTTAACAGGTAGTTATGCTTTAACGGCAAATGAGAAAAACCATAAAATTTCAAATGGAGAGGGATTAATTGGGCAATGTTTGCAATCAAATAAATTGATGCTGTTAGATCAAATCGACGGAGAAATAACAATTAGCTACGCAACAGGACAAACAAAACCTAAAAATGTAGTCGCATTTCCATTACACAGAGATGGAATTATGGTTGGTGTAATAGAACTGGCTTCTTTAAATGCTTACACACCAAGAAAATTAGATTTCTTAAATAACATTTCTGGTAATATTGGTCTGGCTATCCATGCTTCACAAAACCGTAAAAAAATACAAGAATTTTTAGAAGAGACGCAAGCCCAAGCAGAAGAGCTACAGGCACAGCACTCAGAACTTGAGGCGCTTAATGCAGAATTAGAAGCGCAAACCCAAAAAATACAGGCTTCTGAAGAAGAACTTCGAGTGCAGCAAGAAGAACTGTTACAAAGCAACCAAGAATTAGAAGAAAGAACGAGTTTACTTGAAGAGAAGAACCAATTAATTCAAGAACGTAATATCGATATTCAACAAAAAGCAGAGCAATTAGAACAAAGTACCAAATACAAATCTGAGTTTTTGGCAAACATGTCTCATGAATTAAGAACTCCTTTAAATTCAATTTTATTGCTGTCTAGATTAATGGCAGATAATGAAGAATTAGATGCAGAGTATACAGAATATGCTTCTGTAATTCAAAGTTCTGGACAGGGCTTATTAAGTCTAATAGATGAAATTTTGGATCTTTCTAAAATCGAAGCTGGCAAAATGGATTTGGAAATTCATAATGTTACCGTTGATGAGGTGCTAACAGACATGCAATCTTTATTTAATCCGATAGCAAAAGATAAGCAATTGGAAATGGAAGTTTTGGTTGATGAGGATCTTCCCACTATGATCAGTACAGATAAAATGAGGTTAGAGCAAATCTTGAAAAACCTTTTATCTAATGCTTTTAAATTTACAACTGAAGGAAAAGTGAGTTTAGTCCTCAGTTCAAACAAAAAAAATAAGACCATTACGTTTAATGTTAAAGATACTGGAATTGGTATTGCCAAATCTAAATTGAATATGGTTTTTGAAGCCTTTCAACAAGCCGATGGCTCTACTAGACGTAAGTTTGGGGGTACGGGCCTGGGCTTATCGATTAGTAGGGAGCTAGCTAGGTTATTAGGTGGAGACATTGAACTAAAAAGTCAAGAAAATGTTGGTAGTGAATTTATTTTAACTATTCCACTAAACTTTGCAGACAAAGAGTCGTTTTTGGAAGAACAACAGATTAAGAAACAAACCGAAGAAAATCATCCTTACGAAGAATTTATACCAACATACGTAGAGCGATACACTGTAGATCGTATTCCGGGAGAGGTTGAAGATGATAGGGCCAGTATAACTGAAAACGACAAGGTAATCTTGATTATTGAAGATGATACGGCATTCGCAAAAATGTTATTAGATTTTACGCGTAAAAGAAATTACAAAGGCTTAGTTGCTGTGCGTGGAGATGTTGGAATAGAAATGGCCAATCAATATAATCCAATAGCTATTTTATTAGATATTCAGCTACCTGTTAAAGATGGGTGGCAAGTAATGGAAGAGTTGAAAAATAATGCAGCAACTCGTCCTATTCCAGTTCACATCATGTCATCGCTTTCGGTAAAACGAGAAAGTTTATTAAAAGGAGCTGTAGATTTTATTGATAAGCCAGTGGCTTTAGAGCACATGAAACAAATTTTCGAAAAGCTTGAGGATGCATTAAGTAGATCGCCAAAAAAAGTGCTAATAGTTGAAGAAAATGAGCAACATGCTAAAGCATTAAGTTACTTTTTGGCGAGCGCTAACATTCAAACATTAGTAGTAAGCAATGTAAGTGAAAGTATTGAAGCATTAAATAAAAAAGAGGTTGATTGCGTAATTTTAGACATGGGTGTTCCTGATAAAAACGCTTATGAAACTTTAGAAACAATTAAGAAAAACGACGGATTAGAAAACTTACCAATCATTATTTTCACCGGTAAAAGCTTGTCCAAGGGAGAAGAAAGCCGCATTAAGCAGTATGCAGATTCTATAGTTTTAAAAACGGCGCATTCTTATCAACGTATTTTAGATGAAGCTGGTTTGTTTTTACACCTTGTTGAAGAAAAGGATAAGTCAGAAAAAGTAGCAGTTAGAAATAACTTAGGTGGACTAAATGATGTTTTAAAAGACAAGGTTGTAATTATTGCAGATGATGATGTAAGAAATATTTTTTCACTTACAAAAGCTTTAGAGCAGCACCAAATGAAGGTTTTAGCTGCGGTAGACGGTAAGGATGCCTTGAAAGTTTTAGCAGAAAACCCAAAGGTAGATGTAGTATTAATGGATATGATGATGCCAGAATTAGATGGTTACGAGGCTACAAAAGAGATTAGGAAAATACCAGCCTATAAACAATTGCCAATTTTAGCTGTTACAGCAAAAGCAATGATGGGTGATAGAGAAAAATGTATAGCAGCCGGGGCTTCAGACTACATTTCAAAACCTGTGGATGTGGATCAGTTGGTTTCTTTGTTAAGGGTTTGGTTGTATGATAAAGTTTAAAATAATTGTTTTAAAAACTTATGGAAGTTAAGGCAAAGAAAATATTAATAATAGATGACGATAGTAGGAATATATTTGCATTAACAGCAGTTTTAAAAGCTAAAAAATATACCTGTTTGTCAGCAAATAGCGCTCAGCAAGGCTTTGATATCATAGCAAATGACCAAGAAATTGGTGTGGTGCTAATGGATATGATGATGCCTGACATGGATGGATATCAAGCAATGAATAAAATGCAGAATCATCCAGAAATGAAGGCAATTCCAGTAATTGCAGTTACTGCCCAAGCAATGGTAGGCGACAAAGAGCGTTGCCTAAATGCTGGAGCTGCAGGTTATATTTCAAAACCAGTAAATGTAGATGATCTAGTTTATCAATTAAATCATTATATCTAGTGTCAAATCTAACTGCTATAAGTGATGAACAAGTTGAAATCTTGATTGGTGATGTTTTAGAACAATACGGTTATGACTTTACCGGATACTCAAGAGCATCTTTAAAAAGACGTTTGCTCAGGCTTTATGGCTTAGACAGACAAGTTAGTTTTGCTGAATTTAGGTATAAAATTGGAAATGATATTACTTATTTTAAACGATTTGTTGAACAAATTACAGTTAATGTTACAGAAATGTTTCGCGATCCAAACTTCTATAAAACATTAAGAAGTAAGGTGTTGCCAAATTTAGGAACTTACCCATTTATAAGAATTTGGTTGGCAGGTTGCTCAACAGGAGAAGAAGCTTATTCAATGGCCATAGTTCTTAAAGAATTAGGGTTATTACACAAGGCATTAATTTATGCAACAGATATTAACCCAACTGTATTAGAAAAAGCAGCTCAAGGCATGTTTCCCCTCAGTCAAATGAAGCAATATTCAGAAAATTACATTGCATCTGGTGGAACAAATGAATTTTCATCTTATTACAGCGCTAATTATTCTTTGGCAAAGTTTGACGATGAATTAAAAGAAAAGATGATATTTTCTACACATAATTTAGTTTCAGACCATTCATTTAATGAATTTCAACTCATATTATGCCGTAACGTTTTAATTTATTTTGATAGAGACTTGCAATTTAAAGTGCTCCAATTATTTGACAATAGCTTAGATAATTTAGGATATTTGGCATTGGGGACAAAGGAAACAACTGACTTTTCTCCAATAAGCAAACGTTACAAAAGATTAGAAACTGAGAAGATTTGGAGGAAGATTAGCGAATGAAAGATTGCGAAGCATTGGTAATTGGAGGCTCGGCTGGGAGTTTGGATGTACTTTTGAAAGTATTTCCAGCTATCAACTTAAATATAACTTTTCCTATTATTATTGTCGTGCATCGTAAACAAGGAACAGACTCTTTATTGTCTGATCTTTTATCAACTAAAACTAGTCTAACGGTAAAGGAAGTTGAAGAAAAAGAAGCAATATTGGCGGGCACAATATATATTGTACCAGCAGATTATCATTTATTAATAGAAAAAGACTTAACTTTCTCATTAGATTACTCAGAAAAGGTAAATTATTCAAGGCCGTCAATCGATGTTACTTTTCAATCGGCGGCAGAAGTTTATGAAGATAAATTAGTTTGTTTATTACTCTCTGGTTCTAATTCAGATGGTGTAAATGGATTAATTACAGTAAAAAATTATGGCGGAGAAACGGTAGTACAAGATCCAATTTCTGCTCAGATTGATTACATGCCGGCTCAAGCAATATTAAGAGCCAAAATAGATAGGGTTTTGGCAATTGGAGAGATGGCAAATTATATAAATACAATAGGAAAAAGGCCCAAAGACAATGAATAAAAAGGTATTTATTTTTGATGATAATACAGATATTTTAGAATTATGTACATTAATTCTAGAAGACGCAGGTTATGAAATTAAAACTTCTGCAACCTCAAATGAAATTGTAGATCAAGTTTCTGCTTATATGCCAGATTTGATATTTATGGACAATTGGTTGCCAGATGTTGGGGGTATTGAAGCTACACAAGAGTTAAAAAAACATCCTGATTTAAAACATATTCCAGTAATTTATTTTTCAGCTAATAATGATGTAAAAGCATTGGCTGAAAAAGCCGGTGCTGATAGTTATTTACCGAAACCTTTTGACATACATGCTTTAGAAGATGTGGTGAATGCTTACATCGGAAAATAATTTAATCCTGCTGGTGAATATTCCAACAGGATTAAATATAATTAGTTTTTCATTCTTCCTTGCTCACTTTCTGTTCCTGTAGAACGACGACGAGCAGGTTTAATTTCATTTTTTCCGAAGCGATAAGTGAAACTTATTCTCCCAACTTGAGTTTCATTTTTCTGGTATAAATCATATTTTAATCCTGGATAAGCACTTTCTATATTGCTATCATTGGTGTTGAATACATCTGATAAAGCTAATTTTAAACTTGCTTTTTTGTTTAGCAATGATTTGCTAATGCCCATATCAATGAAGTGTCTTGATCCAATTTTTAATGTCCCATATTCTAATGGAGATTCGTAGTTTCCACTCAACTCTGCCGTTAACCCATCCATAATTACAAAGCTTTGTTGACTTTTAAACTGGAATGATGTTCTACCTGTTTTTAAGGCCTGTCCTGCTAAATTTGGAGACTCAAAACTCAAATGAAATACATTTAAATTATTGTTCATATCCCACCATTTAGCAATTTTGGTAGGAACGTTCAAATTTGCACTATAGCTTACATTTTTTGCAAGATTGGCGTTAGTTTGATATAGTGCCTTTTGTGCCGGATCAGGTAATAGAACATCTGTAATTGCATCATTTGTTCTGCTATAATTTATAGATAGATTATATTTCTGTAACAAAGTGTAAGTAACCTCAAAACTATTAGTGTACTGTGGGTTTAAGAAAGGATTACCTTTACTATAGGTGTACTGATCTAAGTAATACACAAATGGGTTTAGGGCATCATAACTTGGCCTATCAATTCTACGGCTGTAAGAAAAGCCAACTTGATTGTTTTTTGATAAAGTTTGTTGTATAAAGAACGTTGGGAAAAAGTCCCAATAACTTCTTTCAACAACGTTATTGCTTGTTATTAAATTGCCTTTAGAGTTTGTCTGTTCAACTCTTAGACCAAATTGTAAGCTAGTGTTTTTAAATTGTTTATTAATGTTTGTATAAGCTGCATTTACGTTTTCATCATAAACAAATTGATTACTTCTTCTTACATCATTTTGCCAAACATTAGCTTTAAATTCTTCAGCTCTTAAATCATTATCAGTTTTTACCCAACTACTTTTCAAGCCTGCTTCTAATTTTATACTTTTGCTTAACGAAACATTGTAATCAACCTTAAATGCTTTGATGTCAATTTTAGAAGGTGTTGCGTTTCTAATAAACTCTACTGGACGAATTAAATTTCCATTTGCATATAAATATCGGTTCTCATAATCTGCCCCGTCATTTCCTTTATAGTTTGAGTAATCTAAATCTACCGATAACTCTGAACCAGCAGTATCTAAAATAGTTTTATAGTTAAAATTATAGGCCATATTATCATATTTATTGGTTTGATAACTATTAGCCAAAACTAGTGAGTCTACTTGAGTAAAATTTGGACCAATTTTGGTATTGTTTATTGTGTTTTCGTGGCCATTATTAGAATAACCATTAATCAATAATCCTACTGTGTTTTTCTTATCAATAAAGAAATCTACCCCAACCTTATAATTATTGTTCTTCATTTTACGATACATATCACCAGTTTGCGTAAAGTAGGTATCTTGTGTTCCATTAGCAATACGATTAATGCCTATATAATTATCCCTGCCATTTTGGCCATAATTATAGTTTCCAAAAATGTTTACTTTGTTTGTTCTGTGGTTGAGGTTGAGCCCTGCATTACCTCTAAAATTTTTGCCATATCCAGCAGTAGCATTGATACTTCCATTTGTACCTCCATTTTTATTCTTTTTTGTTTTAATATTTATAATACCTGAATTGCCCGAGGCAGGGTATTTAGATGATGGGTTGGTAATTAATTCGATTGTCTCTAATTGTGAGCTTTGCATGTTTCTTAATAAATTGGCAACATCAGCATTACTCATGTAGGTTTGTTTCCCATCAATCATAATCATTACACCTTGCTTCCCTTGCATAGAAATATTGTCGTTTTGGTCTACAGTAACGCCCGGTGCTTTCTGTAGCACTTCTAATGCCGATGAACCAATTGCAATACTGCTGTTTTCAACATTCATTACCATTTTATCTGTTTTTCGCTCAATTAATGGTTTGGTAGCATTAATGCTCACTGTATTTAAAGTCTTTCCTTCAGATTTGAGACGAATTTCTCCTAATGCTAAAGTCAAATTATTTTCTGCTAAAGTGAAGGCTTTGCCTTTGTAAATGCCATAACCCATCATATTTGCCTTAACATAATAGTTCCCGGTATTGATATTTATAAATTCAAATTTCCCGTCTGGAGCAGTTAAAGCAGTTTTAACTAATGATGAATCTGAGGCTTTGAAAAGACCAACAGTAACGTAGTCGATGGGTTTGCTTTGATCATCTAGAATGATACCACTGATAGTTCCCTGCTTAGCTTTTTCAGCAGCTATCGAGATATTTCCGATTAGTAACGTAAGTATTAAAATGTAAATAGTTTTCATATTGTTAGTTTATTGGTTTAAAAATTAAAGCATAAAAATTCCATCACGTTTTTCACGCGAATTTTTTCACAGCAATAAATTTTATTTAGTTTTTAAAGACCGGAAGTCTTTTCATTTAGTTTGTATCTTATAGACGATAAGACGATAGAAAAGGTTACAGAGAAAATGCAATTTTTAAATATTTAACAATTTTTAGGAATAAAAAAGCCCGTATAAATCAATTATACAGGCTTTTATCTAATTTTAATTTTTTCTATTTCATTCCCAAAACATCAACCCCTTGTTCAAAAACGATATCAACTGGAATACCTTTTTTACTTAATCGATCTAAGTCTCCCTGCAATTCTGCCCCAATAATTCCTTTTGATTTTTGAGCATTTTCTACAGCTAATTTATTGCCATTTCCTTGAAGGGTAATGATCAAATTACCTAAACCATTCATTGCAGTTGCAAATTTTTCAAAGTTTACCTTATAAGTCCCACCCGCTGTACGCTCAAAAGCACCTTGTTCTTTAAAATAATTAAAACATTGCATGTTGGCTTTTCCATGGGCACTTGAAGCACCAAAGCGTACAGAACGTAACAAGCCAGCCATAAAAGTTGTATAGTATTCTTTGATGTCCCCGGTTAGTTCTCCTTTTTTAAGTAGTCCAGTAACCATGTATAATCCCAATATATCTGCTTTGCCTTCTTCTAGCCAAGAGTACTGTTCTTGTAAAGCAGAGCGAACCGTACCTTTTCCTGTAATTGTATTTTTAATTCCTAATCCGTGAGCAACTTCATGAAACATTACATTAGCAAAAAAGGCATCGAATTTAATGTACTGTTGTTGGTCTTTATCAATTAATTCTTTGGCTATAGGGACTAAAATCTTATCAAATTTCGCCTGCATTGCATTTTTTAATTGCGAACGACGAGTCCCTTTTTTCTGTTGAATCTCTTCGTCATTTGGCAGGTTTACGGCAATAGTTTTAGAACCTGCATTGCAATCTCCAGCATAATAAACAACATCGTATGCATTCAACTCAGAATCTGTACCAGGCACTTCCTTCTTGTATTTAGGGTCAACAGGAAGCCCCTTTTGCAGCTCTGGTAACATCGAAACATACTTGGCTAATCGCTTACTCCATACTTTATCTTTAACCAAAACATAAGCTTCGAAAGCCGCACGAGCGTTAAATAATTTGTCTTCATAATTTTCAATAGGACCAATAATAATATCTAACCCATTGTTTTTCATGTCTAACCAAGCATAATCACTAGCTTTATAATTATCTGTAACCAAAGCATCTGCCCTTAAATTTAGATATTTCTTAAAACCAGGGTCATCTGTTAATAAAGCAGCTTGTTTTAATAAACTACTTGCCCTTTGTAATTCTGTAGCATAAATTACATGGTAAGGAACAGAAATTAACTTGTCTTTTTCAGTTCTAATTACAGAATATAAACCAAGTTTATCTTTAACATCAGATTTTTCTAATTTTTCCTTTGTCATCCCTGCAGGATAAAATGTACCTGTCTCGGTTTTGGGGCCAATACCATTTACAAAAGGTTTGTCTCCATTTAACCTATCCCAAGGGCCATAATTAATCCATATAAATTGTTTTGTTTTTTCGTCCTTGAGTGTGTTTAGTAAACTATCACGTTGTGGATAAGCTTGTTTCCAAAACAATTCATCCATAATCTTTGCGGCTTCAATTAACAAAGGCAATACTTTGCGTTCACTAACCGTTAATGCATTTAAATTGGTAGTGAGCTTTACTTTTTCATAAATAGTTAAGCGTTTATCTACATATTCTTGTAAGCTATCTGTTGCTTTCGTTTCACTTTTGCTTTCAGCTTTTTTTTCAGCATTGTTACATGCAAATAGACATGCTGCAATAGAGAATTTTAGTAATAATAGACTTGTTTTGTTAAATTTCTTCATTAGGTTACGAAATTGTTATTTCAAATAATTACAATGCACTAAATTAGCAAAAAATATAAGCAAGCGTAATTTTAAATATATTCGCTTCTTCGTTACTAACATTAATATTTAAAAGTGAAAAAATCAATCCTAAAAAATTCTTTATTTGTAGTTTGTGGAATATTGCTAAGTAATTGTAGTACTAATAAGTATGCAGCTACAGATAAGATTTATAAAAATATGGCCAAGGATTTTTCTGAAGTCATTCGCGCAACTCCACCCCAAGGACAGACTATAGATTCACTTAACAACGAGCAATATTTTGTTGGGACAGTAAATATGGGGATCCGAAAACCAAATTTTGTACTTATTCATCATACAGCGCAAGATTCTTTAGCACAAACCATAAAAACATTTACTATAGCAAGAACAGGGGTAAGTTCTCATTATGTAGTTAGTAGAGATGGAAAAGTAGTGCAAATGGTAAATGATTATTTAAGGGCACAACATGCCGGTGCAGGTAAGTGGGGCAATGAATCGGACATGAATTCTGCTTCTATTGGTATTGAGATGGACAATAATGGTACAACCGATAAATGGACAGATGCGCAAATTAATAGCCTTTGTGCTTTGTTAGCTACTTTAAAAAAGAAATATAATATTCCAACAGCTAATTTTATAGGTCATTCAGATTATGCTCCAGGAAGGAAGAACGACCCTAAAAATTTCCCTTGGAAAACCTTAGCCAAAAAAGGATTTGGTTTATGGTATGATGATATTTTACAAATGCCGCCAGCAGATTTTGATACTACTGCAGCCTTAAGAATAATTGGTTATAACGTTAAGAATTTACCTTACGCAATTGAGGCTTTTAAAATTCACTTTGTGCAAACTGATATTACAAAAACTTTAACTGAGCCAGATAAATTGATTTTATATAATTTGTATAAAAAATACATGTAGAAGCTCAGAAAACACTTATAACAAAAGCCTCAAATTTTAGAGATCCTTAGCTACGCTTGGGATGACAAACTAAAAATTTGAGGCTTTTAAAGCTTTAGTCTTTTACCTTTCAGCTTACCTTAGGCTTCCAAGCTTCTTTTAAAGAAACTGTTCTGTTAAAAATAATGTTTCCAGGCTTAGAATCTTTATCCACACTGAAATAACCTTTACGAATAAACTGGTAACCAATGCCTTGCTCTGCATTTGCTAAATAAGGCTCAATGTAAACTTGTTTAATAACTTCCATACTATTTGGATTCAGGTATTCTTTAAAGTCACCCTCTTCGCTATCTGGAGATTCTACCGTAAACAAACGATCATACAAACGAACTTCTGCTGTTTGTGCATGCTGTGCACTAACCCAGTGAATAGTTCCTTTTACATTTATACCGCTTGTATCTTCACCACTTTTTGATTCTGGGATGTAAGTACAATAAACTTCAGTTACATTTCCATTTTCATCCTTTTTATAATCATTACACTGAACAATATAAGCATGTTTTAATCTTACCGTTGCCCCAGGAGCAAGCCTGAACCATTTTTTTGCTGGTTCTTCCATAAAATCTTCACGCTCAATCCAAAGTTCATTGCTAAATGGAATTTCACGATTACCCCCTTTATCCTCTGCTTCTGGATTATTCTCGCCGATTAAAATTTCTTCTCCTTGTATGTAGTTGGTGATTATCAATTTAATTGGATCAAGAACGGCCATTACACGAGTTGCCCTTTTATTCAGATCTTCTCTTATGCAGAACTCTAATAAGCCCAATTCAATTAAGTTCTCTCTTTTTGCAATGCCGATACGTTCGCAGAACTCTTTAATACTTTCTGGTGTATAACCTCTTCTGCGCAAACCACTAATGGTTGGCATGCGAGGATCATCCCATCCACTTACTAAATTATCATTTACCAATTGCATCAACTTACGTTTACTCATTACTGTGTAAGTAAGGTTTAAGCGTGCAAATTCGTATTGTTTTGAAGGAAAAATACCTAGTTTCTCAATAAACCAATCATACAATTCGCGATGGGAAACATATTCTAATGTACAAATAGAATGTGTGATGTTTTCAATACTATCACTTTGTCCATGTGCAAAATCATACATTGGATAAATACACCAAGCATTGCCGGTACGGTGGTGGTGTGCATGTTTAATACGATACACAATTGGATCACGCATTAACATATTAGAACTTGCTAAATCAATTTTTGCACGTAAAGTACAAACACCATCAGCAAATTCTCCATTTTTCATACTTGCAAACAAAGCCAAGTTTTCGGCGATGCTTCGATCTCTATAAGCACTTGGTTTTCCCGGCTCTGTTGGCGTGCCTTTCTGTGCTGCAATTTCTTCAGCTGTGCTATGGTCTACATAAGCCAAGCCATCTTCAATCAACTTCACAGCAAAAGCGTGCAACTGATCAAAATAATCAGAGGCATATAATTCATTTTTCCATTCGAAACCCAACCAGTGAATGTCTTCTTGTTGACTGTTTACATATTCAGTTTTCTCAGTTACCGGATTGGTATCATCGAAACGTAAGTTTGTATAACCGCCATATTTTTGAGTTAAACCAAAATTAAGGCAAATGGCTTTTGCATGTCCAATATGTAAGTATCCATTCGGCTCAGGTGGGAAACGTGTAACCAAGGTTTTCGTCTTTCCACTACTTAAATCATTCTCTATTAGCTCTTCAATAAAGTTTAATGATTTTTCTTCACTCATATTAATTGTAGATTTTGAGCCTCAAAGTTAATAAATTAACCCGAGGTTTTGGTCTATATGCATAGGTTATTGAGGTGTTTT
Source organism: Pedobacter polaris (assembly GCF_005116505.1). Taxonomy (GTDB): domain Bacteria; phylum Bacteroidota; class Bacteroidia; order Sphingobacteriales; family Sphingobacteriaceae; genus Pedobacter; species Pedobacter polaris. The sequence goes on along the minus strand of NZ_SWBR01000001.1, from coordinate 564,777 downwards.
GTTCTCTTTTAGGTATTTTGAAATAGCAGCATGATAAGCTGTCCTGTCTTTGGGTATCGTTTTAATAAAAGCCAATTTTTTCTCTGGGTCTGATAGAATGCTTTTTGCGTATGCTTGTGCGGCCTTGAACTGTAGCTGATTTTCCTTTTGCTTTTCGGTCTTAACCACATTAGACATGTCTGGATACTTGCTAATGACCGTCTTATTACCATAATTTTTAAAAATGATATTACCTACTTTACCACTTAAAGTTTCGGTAATGATGTTGTCTTTTGAGATTGCCATTGGTTTTGCTTTGTATAAAGATAGTTAAAGATTAGTGTTAATTCAACTATCCTTCGTTCATCTTACGTTCATCCTTCGTCTATCTTTCGTTTTAATAGGCCTAATGCTGGCCTTATAGTGGCCCTGTATAAGTATCAGTATTGAAGTTTACTTTGGCATTTGACTAGGTTTCATTGATAAATCGGTAATTTAAATTACATTTATACCCTACTTTAGTATCAAAATATGAACAAAACATTGGGCAGACCCATTCGGGTTTTAGTGGCAAAAGTGGGTTTAGATGGGCATGATCGTGGGGCAAAAGTAATTGCAACCTCATTGCGTGATGCAGGTATGGAGGTAATTTATACGGGTTTACGCCAAACTCCAGAAATGGTGGTAAATACAGCCCTACAAGAAGACGTTGATGCAATTGGTGTATCTATTCTTTCGGGTGCACACATGACGGTTTTTCCAAAAATTATTGCCATCATGAAAGAAAAACAATTAACGGATGTTTTATTAACAGGTGGTGGAATTATTCCAGATGCCGATATCAAGAAACTTCAAGAAATTGGTGTGGGTGGATTGTTTCCGCCAGGAACACCTATGGCAAGTATTGTAACATATATTACAAATTGGGTTACTGAAAATAGAAATTTTTAAAATGAAGTATCAACAAATCTTATCAGAAGTAAGGGAGAATATTCTTTACATTACGATCAATAGAGCAGAAAAACTCAATGCACTAAATAGAGAAGTATTAACAGAATTAGCAGATGCAATTTCTTTCGCAATAAAAAGTGCTGATGTAAGAGGTGTTTTAATTACAGGCGCAGGTGAAAAAGCTTTTGTAGCAGGTGCCGATATATCAGAATTTCAAAATTATACTTTAGCTGAGGGAAAAGAATTAGCAAAATCTGGACATGCTAATGTTTTTAATGCAATTGAAAATTGCCCAAAGCCAGTTGTAGCTGCTATTAATGGTTTTGCACTGGGAGGTGGATTAGAATTAGCAATGGCCTGTCATATTCGCATTGCTAGTGAAAACGCAAAGTTAGGCTTACCCGAAGTAAGTTTGGGCCTAATACCTGGCTACGGTGGTACACAGCGCTTGGCACAGCTTGTTGGTAAAGGTAGAGCAATAGAAATGATTGCAACTGCAGATATGATTACAGCAGAAAATGCCGCCAAAATAGGTTTGGTGAATGAAGTCGTTCCGCTAACGGAATTGATTAGCAAAGCTGAAGAAATATTAAATAAGATAAAATCTAGAGCACCTTTAGCAATTGCAAGTGCAATTAAGGCTGTTAATTCATCTTTAAGAAAAGACGTAAATGGTTTCGATGTAGAAATTGAAGAATTTGGTAATTGTTTCCAAACGGAAGATTTTAAAGAAGGGGTTGCTGCATTTTTAGAAAAGAGAAAAGCAGTTTTTAAAGGCAAGTAAAATAAATAGCTCTGGTTTAAACTCGTTGGTATTGATTGTCAACGAGTTTTGTTTTTATACGTGTTGTTGGGCTGGGCTCACTATTGCTAAAACCTATGCTGTAACAGGCTTCTCTGGTACAACACCAACTTATGGTTTTGTTTCTAGCGCTCACTTAACTTGTGCACCAAGTATTGGAGCACGTTTTGGTGGTTTTGATATTGGTGTAAGATATGAAGGTTTAAATAGCATTGGATTTATGGGTTAAGGATAGGTTACGATTTTTAACCTAAAAGAAATTAATTTAATTTAAGTGCTAAGTGAATTTAGCGCTTTTTTTATTTGCCAAAAAAAGCATAAAAAAGAACAAATAAAGTGTGGAAAATATTTCCCAAAATAAATATTTCTTTATATTTAAACATTATTTGATGTGGAAATACCTTTATGAAAAAAATTTTAATAGTAGATGATGAGATTAATATAGGCTTATTGTTGTCAAAGTTTTTGACTAAAAATTCTTTTAGTGTGGAAACAACCACAAACGGAAATTCTGCAATGGATTACCTCTCTAAGCAAGATTTTGACTTGGTATTATGTGATTATCGGTTAGAAGATACGGATGGTAAGGAAATGCTGATTAAAATTAAAGAAAGCTACCCACAAACAGGCGTTATCATTATTACAGGTTATTCTGATATTAAGTTAGCAGTTGAACTTATCAAATTAGGAGCTTATGATTATATCACAAAGCCACTTTATCCTGATGAAATATTAAATACAATTAATAAAGCAATTGAGATGCAAATTGCTTTAAGATCTACTATTTTAGAAAATGAACTGAAAAGTAAAAAAGACAAATCAAACAAGCAGGTACAGCTAGAAACTGGAGAGTTTGTTGTTGGACAAAGTGCTGCATCAAAAGATTTAATGAAACAGATTATGTTGGTTGCACCAACTACTTATAGTGTGATTCTAACTGGAGAAAGTGGAACAGGAAAAGAATCGGTAGCTAAAACTATACATTTAAACAGCCCAAGAAAAGATAAGCCATTTGTGGCTATGGATTGCGGTTCATTAACAAAGGAGTTAGCAGGGAGCGAATTTTTTGGTCATGAAAAAGGCTCTTTTACTGGAGCATTATATACCAAAATTGGTCACTTTGAAATGGCTAATGGAGGTACGTTATTCCTAGATGAGGTTGGTAACCTATCGTATGAAATTCAGGCTGCCTTATTAAGAACTGTGCAGGAAAGAAAAATTAAGCGAATTGGAAGTACTAAAGAAATAGATTTAGATGTCCGCATTATAGTGGCAACTAATGAAAATTTAGCAGATTCCATTCAGAAAGGAAGATTTAGAGAAGATTTGTATCATAGATTTAATGAGTTTTCTATTCATTTACCACCTATAAGCAAAAGAGGCAGAGATATTATGGTTTTTGCGGATACTTTTTTGAGTGTAGCAAATGAAGAGTTAAATAGAAATATTCAGGGGTTTTCTGAAGAAGTTGAAGAATGTTTCTTAACCTATAATTGGCCTGGAAACGTAAGGGAATTAAAAAATGTAGTTAGAAGAGCAACACTTTTAACCGAATCTGAAGAAATTCAGCTGAAAGCCTTGCCACTAGAAATATCTACTTATGCAAAAGCTACTGCAATAGAAAATGCAGTTGAAAACTCAATTGTACGTTCAGCTGCTTCAAACAAGCCGAGAGATTTAAAAAATGCAGCACTTGAGGCAGAATATGATGCCATTTTAAATGTGCTAAGAGAAGTAAATTTTAATAAAACGAAAGCCGCTAAAATTTTAAATATAGATCGCAAAACGCTTTATAATAAAATGAAAGCCATCGATTTGGATAATTAAAACCAAAGAAAAATTTGAATAAAACAAAAGCTTCTTAAAACATTTTAGAGGCTTTTGTTATTTATAGAATATATCTAAAGCTCTATATGTCTATTTTTACTTATAAACAGCGCAACAATATCAACCTTGTTATTATCATAGCTTTGGGTTGTTTAATTGCATATTCCTTAATGGGAATATTTGGCTCTTTGTTAAGTACCTTAGTTTTATATACCATTCTTAGACCTGGCTATATTTATTTAACAGAGGTTAAAAATTGGAATCGTAGACTCACAGCAATTCTGTTACTGCTCATATCCATTATCGTAATCATACTTCCATTTTATGCATTAAGTAGTATGGTAATTGAAAAAATTACAGAACTTAAAAACGATCAGATTTATTTTAAAAATATTTTATACAAACTACAACATCTATTGCCTGTTGGAGGAAATGCCCAAAAAATTATAGAGGATGGATTGAAAAATGCAGGAACATGGGCAACAAGTCTTTTTCCATCGCTAATATCAGGTGTTTTTAATATTGTATTAGGCTTATTATTGATGTACTTTTTGCTTTACTTTATGTTGGTAGAACGGGAAACTTTTGAAAATGCTTTAGTTAAGTATGCTCCTTTTAGAGAGCAAAATGCGCACCGTTTTGCAGAAGAAATGCGAAACACTACTTATGCAAATGTGGTTGGACAAGGGTTTATTGCACTAGTACAGGGTTCTTTGTTAAGTTTAGCTTTTTATGTTTTAGGCTATAAAGATCCGCTATTTTGGGGGGTAGTAACATCATTTATTTCACTTGTGCCACTTTTGGGCCCGCCCGTTGTATTTGTGCCTGCAGCTTTATTACAATTCGCAGAAGGAAATAATTTTGCTGCTTGGGCAATGTTAATATTCGGATTTGTAGTCATTATCAATATAGATAATGTGTTAAGATTTATGATTGCCAAAAAAGTTGGAAATATACATCCTATAATAACTGTAATTGGCGTAGTTATTGGTATACCTTTATTTGGTATATTAGGGCTGGTATTTGGTCCGCTATTGTTATCTTATTTTTTCTTACTCATTAAAATTTACGAAACAAGTTCGATGGCAACAGAAAGATTAGAAAGAATTAAAACAATTCAAGAACATGAAGAGTTATAATTTAACGATAGCATAATATCGGCCTTGCTATATTTGAAATAACAATTGTTAAACATTAAAAATTAAGTATCATGAATGATAATTCAAAAGTATTAGTAGCATTATTAGCTGGTTTGGCTGCTGGAGCAGCATTAGGTTTATTATTTGCGCCAGAAAAGGGAACTGAAACGAGAGATAAGCTAGGACAATCTTTAAAGGATTTCGGAGATTCGATTAAAGACAGAGCTGCAGATGAAATTAACAATTTAACTAGCTTAAAAGATAAAGTTGTAGACTCTATCAAAAGTAAATTACGCGATGCAGAAGATGAGTATTCTTCTGAAGTAGAAAACGTTTAAGCTATTTAATCAATCTTAACAGATAATGGAAGAAAAGAAAGAAAAAGATCTTGAAGATATTTTTTTAGACGCCAAGGAATACATAGATACTCGGATTGAATATACCAAGCTATCTGCTGTAGAAAAAGGGTCTAAGATTTTTGCTGATTTAATAACAAGTGGTGCAGTAATTATTTCCTTTATATTGGCATTTTTATTTGCCTCATTTACGTTAGCGCTTTATCTTTCTGACGTGTTAGGTAGTTATGCAAGAGGTTTTGGCTGTGTAGCTGGCATCTATCTATTATTATCTATTATTGTTTATTTAACAAAGGATAAATACATTGAAAGAGTTTTGGTGAATTTATTTATTAGAAAATACTTTGATAAGGTAGCCGATAAAGACGACGACGATGAAGAAAAATTATAATAGTATCAGAACTTTAGACGATTTACACGGTGAAGTATATCGCTTAAAAGCTGATTACAAGCACCGTGGTGTTATGCTGAAAGAGGATTCTAAAGCATATATTAGTCAATTTTCTATTGGAAATTTGATTAAGAAATATGCAACACCAAGCAGTTTTTTAAAGTTTGATGAAAAGACAAACGTTAGCAGCAAAATAATGTCTATCGCATTGCCTCTGTTATTAAACAGTACTATTTTTAAAGGGTCTGGTGTAATTACAAAAGCTTTAGGCGCTTTGGTTTCTGGTAAAGTAGGAAAGTCTTTAGACGCTGAAAATTTATCAGGCATGTTTAACATGGTTAAATCTCTTTTTACTAAAAAAGATAAAAAGAAAGATGTAGGGTTTGTTGATTACGGCATCCCGCCAGATAGTGAGACATATTAGTTATTGGTTTATTAGTTCAGTTGTTCATTAGTAGTAGCGAACAAATAAATCTTAATAAAAAACAAAAAGGTCTTGGCAATTTGCCAAGACCTTTTCTTTTATACTTTTAAGCCCAATGACACTAGTGAACCATTGAGCTATTGAACTATAAGTCCGTCTTAATCTTCAATTCTTTCAGCTGTTTCTCATCAATAGTACTAGGGCTATCAATCATCACGTCTCTACCTGAGTTATTTTTAGGGAATGCGATCACATCTCTAATTGAATCTAAACCAGCAAAAATAGAACACAATCTATCAAATCCGAATGCGATACCGCCATGTGGAGGTGCGCCAAATTCAAACGCATCCATTAAGAAACCAAATTGTTTTTGAGCTTCTTCTGTGCTAAATCCTAAGTGTTTAAACATTAATGCTTGCAAAGTTCTATCATGAATACGAATAGAACCACCACCAATTTCGGTTCCGTTAACAACCATATCATAAGCGTTAGCGCGTACGTTTTTAGGGTCGGTATCTAACATCGCAATATCTTCTGGTTTTGGTGATGTAAATGGATGGTGCATGGCGTGGTAACGTTCTGTTTCTTCATCCCATTCTAGCAATGGAAAATCTAAAACCCAAAGTGCTGAGAATTTATCTTTATCACGTAAACCTAAACGAGAACCCATTTCTAAACGAAGTTCGCTTAATTGTTTACGTACTTTATCAGTTCCACCAGCCATTACTAAAACTAAATCTCCTGGTTCAGTTTGGCAAGCTGCCGACCATCTTGCTAATTCTTCTTCATTGTAAAACTTGTCTACAGATGATTTTAAAGAACCATCTTCATTATGGCGAAGGTAAATTAAACCTGTTGCACCAATTTGTGGACGTTTAATAAAGTCTGTTAATTCATCTAATTGTTTACGTGTATAATGTGCACAACCTTTAGCATTAATAGCAATTACCAATTCTGCATTGTCAAAAACAGGGAAATCCTTTCCTTTAACAATATCATTCATTTCGATAAATTTCATATCAAAACGAGTATCTGGTTTATCTGAGCCATAAAATTTCATCGCATCTGCATATTGCATACGAGGCACTTCGGGTAAATCGTAATTACGAACTTCTTTAAATAAAGTACGAATTAAACCTTCGAAAGTGTTTAAGATGTCTTCTTGCTCAATGAAAGACATTTCACAATCAATCTGGGTAAATTCAGGTTGTCTATCAGCACGTAAATCTTCATCTCTAAAACATTTTACAATCTGAAAATAACGATCAAAACCAGAAACCATTAACAACTGTTTAAATGTTTGTGGAGATTGTGGTAAGGCATAAAATTCGCCACCATTCATACGGCTTGGAACCACAAAATCTCTTGCACCTTCTGGTGTAGATTTAATTAAAACAGGAGTTTCTACTTCGATAAAATCTAAAGCATCTAGATAACGACGAACAGATTGCGCCATTCTATGACGTAAAATCATATTATTTCTAATCGGATTACGACGCAAATCTAGGTAACGATATTTCATACGTAAATCATCACCACCATCTGTTTTATCTTCTATTAAAAATGGAGGTAATTTTGCTGCATTTAGAATTTCTAAAGCAGTTACTTTAATTTCAATTTCGCCTGTTGGGATTTCTAAGTTTTTATTTGAACGTTCTACAACAGCTCCGGTTACTTTAATAACAAATTCGCGACCAAGGCTACGTGCGCCGGCGCATAAATCTGCATTATCATTCATGTTAAAAACCAATTGGGTAATACCGTAACGGTCGCGGATATCTATAAAAGTCATCCCGCCTAAATCTCTAGAATTCTGCATCCAACCGCAGAGTGTTACATTTTCGCCTAAATTTTGCAGTGTTAAAGCTCCGCAAGTAGTTGTTCTTAACATTTTTAAATTAAATTTTGAGCCGCAAAAATACCGATTTTGTTTTAATAAGTATATAGTAGTTAGTATTAAGTATAAAGACAGGAATTTGAATCTTATTCTTTGCTCCTTGTTCTTTTTTCATTTGAGCACAAACCTTGTTCTCTAAACCCGATGGCACGAAAAGCCCCGGTTTTCTCGGGCTTGTAGGAACAGCGGGACTAACATTAAAAATCGCTTCGGCCCTGCTTTACCCCTAAATCCCTTAAAGGAGACTTGAATTTGGCATTTAGATTAACCGATTAGATTGGAAGTCTCCTTTAAGGGATTTAGGGGTTATAAACTTTTTTTCTACCTTGATGCAACGTTTTAAAATTTACAATGTCTTTTAATCAGAACGCTTAGAATTTGGAAACTGCATACATAGATAAACACGTAGAGCTAGTAAACGAATGCCGAAATGGCAATCGCAAAGCACAATTTGAGTTATACAAATTGTATGCTAATGCTATGTATAATGTAGCGTTGCGTATTGTTAATGACGATGCTGAAGCGGAAGATGTTTTGCAGGAAGCTTTTTTAGATGCTTTTAATCGCATAGCTGATTTTAGACAGGAAACCACCTTTGGATTGTGGTTAAAACAAATTGTAATTAATAGGAGTATTAATTATTTAAGGAAAAGAAAACTAGAATTAGTGAGCTTAGATGAAGTAGAAGTAGCAGATGAACCTGCAACTGATTACGAAGAAACTACTTTAAAAGTAGAAGCCATAAAAGTAGCAATGAATGAGTTGCCAGATGGTTACCGAGTGGTTTTAACACTTTACTTATTTGAAGGTTATGACCATGAAGAGATAGCACATATATTAAAAATAACAGAAAATACATCACGTTCGCAATATATGCGAGCAAAAAGAAAGTTGAATAGTTTATTAGAAATGAAAGGAGTAGCAAGATGAGCAATAAATTAGAGGGGTTTGTAAAAGACAACAAGAAGGAGTTTGAAGTAAAAGGTCCATCAGATCAATTGTGGGCAAAAATTGAAGCAGAACTAGATAAAAAACAACAGCCAAAAAAGTCAATTAAGCTTTACCAGTGGATGAGCATTGCGGCAATGTTGGTAATTAGCTTAGGGGTATACTTTACCTACAATTATAAACAGGCAAACAACATTGATGTTGCCGACATCAACCCAGAATTTGGACAAAAAGAGGTAAGATTTGTAAGCCAAATTGAAGAGAAGAAAGACAGCTTGGCATTCTATGCCTCAGCAAACCCAGATTTATACAAAAGGTTTACCGAAGATTTAAAAAATCTAGATTCAGAATATGATAGATTAAAAGCTCAATTACCAGAGAGTCCAAATCAATTATCTGTAGTAAAAGCGATGGTAAAAAATCGCGAAATGCAATTGCAAATTTTAAAACAGCAATTGATGATTATAAACCAAGTCAATCAATATAAAAAGGAGAGTTCAGTATGAAAAGTTTAATTTTAAGTGTGTCGAGTGTGCTGTTGCTCGCCATGCAAGTCAATGCACAACAACAGCCAAGTGTTACGGTTAATGTAAACCCTAAAACTTCTTCAACCGTTACATCATCCTATTCTTATACAGTAAATGATGTTAAAAATAGTGTGAATGTGAGGTACAATGACAACGCAAACAGTCAAGATGTACAAGATGACACACCAATGAAGACTAAGTCTTTTACGAAAGCATTTAGTATAGATAAGAGCGACAAAATTAATTTATCAAACCAGTTTGGTTCTATTACCATTAAAACTTGGGACAAAAATGAAATTAAAGTAGATGCAGATATTAAAGCCTATGCAAAAACTGAAGATGAGGCTCAAAAGTTATTAGATGATGTTTCTATAAATGCAACTAAAAGCGGAGATTTAGTTAGCTATAAAACAGAAATGGGTGAGCGAAATGGGAATTGGGGCAGTAGCATGAAAAATGGAAAAACCATTTGGCGTAGAGAAGTAAAAGTTCATTATACGGTTTACATGCCAGCAGGTAATTCGTTAACTGCATCTCAGCAATATGGAAATATCCTAATTGGAGATTTTTCTGGGCCAACATCAATAAAAGTTCAATATGGTAATTTCACAGCAGGAGAATTAAATAATGTAAATAATTATGTAAATGTTCAATATGGAGCTGCTAATATAAAAGAAGCCAATACACTTAAAGTAAAACACCAATATGGCTCTGGGGTAACTATTGGCACCGTGGGCACTTTAGATATCGACGTGCAATATGCAGCGGTTAATGTAACTACTATTAAAGGTAGCGCAGTAGTAAAACATCAATATGGCCGTGGCATTACTATTGGCTCTGTAGGAAATCTATCTGCAAATGCTCAGTATTCAACAGTAAAAGTTGGCACATTGAGAGGTAACCTAACTAGCAAACAGCAATACGGCAAATTAATTGTAGATGAAGTTGAAGGAAGTAAGAACATAGAGGTGGATGCACAATATACAGATGTTGATTTAGGTTTAGGAGGGTATAATGGCGATCTTGATGTAGAGACAAGCTATGGTAATTTCAAATACGGATCTAATGTAAGTGTGAAACGAGAAGGTGGTGATGATGAACGTAGATATAGCCAGAATAAAAAATATACTGGACAAGTAGGTAAGGGCGGAACGGCGAGAATCAGTGTTAACACACAATATGGATCAGTTACTTTTAAGTAAAATAAAACCAAACAAATAATAGCTAAGCCTGTTGATGTAAAATCAATGGGCTTTTTTTATATTCGCCCTATAAAATTTAACTATGGATTTTTTAGCCACACCAGAAGCCTGGATTTCTCTTTTAACCTTAACAGTTTTAGAAATTGTTTTAGGAATAGACAATATTGTCTTTATTTCAATTCTATCTGGTAAATTACCAGAAAATCAGCAGAAAAAAGCCCGTCAATTGGGTTTAGCATTAGCAATGATTACGCGTGTTTTGCTATTATTATCATTAAGTTGGGTAATGGGTCTTACTGCTCCTTTATTTAATATGGGAGATTGGATTGGGATAACAAGTCCAGAATGGTTAGACAAATTGGCAATCTCAGGGAGAGATTTAATCTTGTTGATAGGTGGTTTGTTTTTAATTTACAAAAGTACCCACGAAATACACAATAAGTTAGAAGGGGATGAAGAATCTGGAGGTAAGGCTAAAGTACATTCTTTTAGCGGAACAATTGTACAGATTTTAATTTTAGATATCGTATTCTCGTTAGATTCTGTAATTACTGCCGTAGGTATGGCAGATCATATCGAAATTATGATAGCAGCGGTAGTTATTGCTGTTATAGTAATGATGTTTTCTGCAAGTGCAATCAGCAGTTTTGTAAACAAACACCCAACAGTAAAAATGTTGGCGCTATCTTTCTTGTTGTTAATTGGGGTTTCTTTACTGGCCGAAGGGTTTGATCAGCATATACCTAAAGGTTACATCTATTTTGCAATGGCTTTTTCTGTATTGGTAGAAATGCTTAATTTAAAAATGAAAAAGAATAGTAAAAAGCCAGTATCGTTAAGAAACACACCACATGAAGAAGAAGTAAAATAAATTTATTTGAAAAACATACAAGAAGGGCTATCAGAAACGATAGCCCTTCTTTCGTTTAGTTCGCTTTGCTGCGAGTCTACTTTTTTATCCCGATTCAATAAAATCTTCGTTTCTTTGCCGATCAGATTTTAATATGATTACTTTTTCTCAAGCAACACTAGCAGAACTTTCCATACATAGAATTGGAAATAAACTTCAAGATGAATTTTATGTGCTTTCAGACCAATCTATGCATTTGGAAGATGAAATGTTAAAGCAACTGTTGCTGCAATATTTTTTATCGCCCTATGAAAAAGTAAATGAGATTTATCGTTTCATGCACCCTAATAACGATCTCAATTTAAATGAGGTTTATCATTTTGCAGCAGATATTTTTGCTGATGGGGCGGTTTTTCATGATAATAGCAAGAAGCTGGCAACCTATCTATTCGAAATCTCAAATCATCCAAAAATTAAATCTGGAGAACTGTATGTTGCTTACTTTGAGAATGTTCAAATTGAGGGCGATTTACATGATGCGATAGGTATTTTTAAATCAGAGACGAAAGAAAGTTATTTAACAGTTTATCCAGAGCAAGGCGGATTTGGGTTAAAATATGAGCAAGAAGCCATCAATATCAACAAGCTAGATAAAGGCTGTCTCATCTTTAACACTGAAAAGGAAGAAGGGTACAAAGTAGCAGTGATAGATCAAACCAATCGCAGTACCGAAGCAGTATATTGGAAAGATGAGTTTTTAAAACTTAAAATTAGAAATGATAATTACAATCAAACACAAAATGTTTTAGGTGTTTACAAAAGCTTCGTTACCGAAAAATTGGATGATGATTTTGAAATTTCTAGAACTGATAAAATTGATTTGTTAAATAAATCGATGAAATATTTCAAGGAAAAGGAAACCTTTGATATGGATGAGTTTGCAAATGAAGTAATCGCCAACAAAGAGGGAATAGAGTCGTTTAAAAGCTATAAGAAAAACTACGAAGAAGAGTTTGATAGTCCGATAGCAGATAATTTTGATATTTCTGATGCTGCGGTTAAAAAGCAGGCTAAAACTTATAAGAGTATCCTAAAGCTTGATAAGAACTTCCATATTTATATTCATGGAAATAAAGAACTCATTGAGAAAGGCTTTGATGACGATCGTTCAATGAATTTTTACAAAGTTTATTTTAGAGACGAACAATAAAACTCCCAACGGGACTACATATTCAAGCTTAATCATTGTCAAGGTAGAATTAAACTCACCTAAAAATAAATATTGAAGAATTAAGGCTTGTATTTCTTAATTCCTTAATGTTTAAGCGCTTTATTTGAAATTATAAACGTCAATTTAACGGTATTGTTAACGGCTTTTTAATGATGGAGTTGTATTTTAATTTTTAAACCATTAGTTTTAGAATTATGAACGAACCAAATAAACAAAATAGTATTTTTAAAGTAATCGGTGCATCTTCTCTCGGGACGCTGATTGAATGGTATGATTTTTATATTTTTGGCAGTTTAGCCACTATTATTGGTGCAAAGCTTTTTCCTGCCGATGCAGGTGCTTCGGCATTAATTAATACTTTGGCAATTTTTGCAGCGGGCTTTATTGTTCGCCCATTTGGAGCATTGGTTTTTGGTAGGTTGGGAGATCTAATAGGTAGAAAATACACTTTCTTGTTAACATTGGTGTTAATGGGAGGTTCTACATTTTTAATTGGCCTTATCCCCTCATATGAAACCATCGGTTATGCCGCACCAATACTCGTTTTAATATTACGTTTGGTACAGGGTTTAGCTTTGGGTGGCGAATATGGTGGTGCTGCAACTTATGTAGCAGAGCATGCACCAAAAGGCAAAAGAGGTTTTTTTACCAGCTGGATTCAAACTACAGCAACATTAGGTTTGTTCCTTTCTTTGGGGATAATTGTTCTTTCTAAAAACATTATTGGAGCAGAGGCATTTGCAGATTGGGGTTGGAGAATTCCTTTCTTGCTTTCTATTTTATTAGTGGGTGTTTCTATTTACATCCGTTTAAAGATGCATGAATCACCAATGTTTACTAAGCTAAAAACAGAAGGCAATATTTCTAAAAATCCTTTAAAAGAAAGCTTTAATAACAAAGGCAATTTTAAAATGGTATTGTTAGCCTTATTTGGTGCAACAATGGGGCAAGGTGTAATTTGGTACACTGGTCAGTTTTATGCCCAATCGTTTATAGAAAACACCTGTAAAATAGATTTTAATGATTCTCGATATATCTTACTCTGGGGCATTGCGTTTGCTACTCCATTTTTTGTGGTGTTTGGTTCATGGAGTGATAAGGTTGGGCGAAAGTGGATTATGTTAATAGGAATGCTTTTGGGCATTATTTTCTATAGGCCTATTTATCAATTGTTTTTAGATAAGAGTGATGTAACCACTTGGAATACATCTGCAATATTAAAAGAAAATGCGCCAATTGTAACAAGGCATGCATTGCATTCAGAAGGGGATAGTATAATTACTTCAAGTTCAAGAGTTAATCTCATAAACGGGGCATCATTTAATGTAGTTTCAATTGATACAGTTTACGCAGATGCAAACAAAATGATTGGGCATGCACAAGTAGTTAAGGACAAAGTATTGCCAACCTCTACCTTTTGGCTATTCGTGGGTTTAGTATTCTTTCAAATCTTATTAGTTACTATGGTTTATGGTCCAATCGCGGCTTTCTTGGTAGAACTTTTCCCTACCAAAATTAGATATACGTCTATGTCACTTCCATACCATGTGGGTAATGGTGTGTTTGGTGGTTTAGTTCCTTTTGTTGCAACACTGATTGCCAGTTTTGCGGGCTCAACACCGCTTTCCGGTTTATGGTATCCTATTGGGATTGCAGCATTAAGTTTCATTATTGGCGCTGTATATTTATCAAATAAAAAAGACGAAAACGTTAACGACTAGCATATGAAATCGATCAAAAAAATATTAGGGTTAGTATGGATTATTCTTGGTCCTGCAGCGATGGCTTTTATGGCTTGGCAAGCTTGGGATAAAATAGGGCAAGCAGAGCCTGGTATTGCGCAAACAAATACTGCTTTGCAATGGGGAATTATCTTGTTGATTTTTATTCCGATAGCAATTGGTTTGGTGATTTTTGGAAAATATGCCTGGGCAGGAGAATATGAAAAACTGCCTGAAAGCTCTGAGGAAATTTAAGATTTAAAGACGAGTTTATAAAATATACTCATCATTTATTGGTCTAACTGGTTCAGGAATATCTTCTTCATTAAGCATTTGTAATAGATTAATCTCTATGGTTCTGGCAATATTGTTCAGGGGCAATCCGCTAGCATTAATGTTGAATGGATTAACCAAACGCATTCCATTAATCTGAGTAGATACAAACACAAAACCGATTAACCAACCCATAAAAATGCTCCAGTAACCCATATCTTGACTAATAACCAATGTAAAAGTTACTACAAATAACCAAATGAAAACTTTAGTTAGGTAACTATATGTGGTTGGAAATATGGTGTTTTTAATTCGTTCGCAACCGCCCATGCTATCAGTTAATTTCACCAACATTTCGTTGATTTCCATAAACTTAAATCCATCAATTTTATTCTCTTTGTATAGCTTTTGCAATTCCATTGCCTGAATGTTTAAAATAGCATTATGCTTATTGCTGTGTTTTCCTACTTCTAGCTTATCGAATTCAGTTAAGTATTTGGTGTAAATTTCATCTACTGTATTGCGGAGGTTAGCTTTTAAAGCATAAATAAAAGAAATATGCCTGCAGACCATTCTTTTAGCAGTTTCTTCATCCTCAACAAAGTTGATTAAATTTCTAGCTAAACTCCTTGAATCATTAACTATTGCTCCCCAAATTTTTCGAGCTTCCCACCATCTATCATAAGCTTGGTTATTATTAAAACCTATAAAGAATGCTATCGCAGTACCAAGTACTGTTGGAATTATTGTGGAAATTTGAAAATGATACGAAATTAAATACTCCCTAACAAAATAAGCTGCTGTACATGAAATGATCATGATCACATCCACTTTCCAGGTATCTAATAGTACCCTACTTAATTTAATATTTTGAGCTATGAGCATCGTTTATTAATATAATTTGGTTATTTATAATACCCTAACAAGTAAGCCCTTCAAATATTCTCCCTCTGGGAAAGATAAACGAACTGGATGATCTTCTGGTTGAGAGAACTGCCTGATCACCTGAACTTCTTTTCCTGCATCTAATGCAGCCCAAGCAATTATTTGTTTAAAGGTTTCAATGTCAACCGCACCAGAGCAGGAAAATGTAGCTAATAAGCCGCCACTTTCTAACAGCAATAGACCTAAACGGTTTAAATCTTTGTATGCACGAGCTGCTCTATCTAAAGCCGAGCGAGATGGCGCATACTTTGGCGGATCCAAAACAACGATGTCAAATTTTTTGCCTTCCTCTTTAAATATCCTTAGCTGTTTATTTACATCAGATTGAATTGCAGTATGATTTTTGGAATCGAATTTATTGAGTTCAATATTTTGTTTTAAGGTCTCGATCGCCAATGCCGAACTATCAACACTTGTTACTGTTGTGGCTCCGTTCTTGAAAGCATTTAGACTAAACCCGCCACTGTAACTAAAGCAGTCTAACACGCTTTTTCCATCAGCATACGCTGCTAAAAGTTTACGGTTATCACGCTGGTCGCAATAAAATCCAGATTTTTGGCCCTCTGCTATATTGATATGATAAGTGATGTCATTTTCTCTTACTTCAATAAACGCTGCTGGTGCTTCTCCCCAAAGTAAACCATTTTCGGCAGTAATGCCTTCGTGGGTACGGGCTGTTGCATCACTACGATCGAAAATCCCTTTAGGCTGTAAGGCTTTAACCAAAATATCAATAATGATTGTTTTTGCTTTTTCAATTCCAGTACTTAAGATTTGAATGGATAGAAAATCATCATATTTATCTACAATTAGTCCCGGTAAAAAATCGGCTTCACTAAAAATTAATCGACAGGTATTTGTGTATTTACTTTTTAAAAGATGTGCTCTTGATTGGATTGCATTATTGATTTTTTGCTCATACCAAGCCTCATCAATAACATAATCTTCATTCCATTCTAATAAACGAACAGCAACACGAGACTGATCGTTGAAGTAACCATAAGCTAAAAAATCGTTGTTCGCACTGTGAACCCTAACTACATCTCCATTTTCAGGAGCTCCTTTAATTTTATCTAGTGCGCCAGAAAATACCCAAGGATGACGTTGTAAAACCGCTTTCTCTTTTCCTTTTTTTAACTTGATCTCTACCATGTTGCAAAGGTAATAAAAAGTAAGGCTGATGGCTGTAAGGTGGTCTGCATTTAATCTCAAATCTCCTATAGCAATACTCAATACTTTTGTATTTTTACAAAATGCAAGAAATTACTTGGAACGATTTTGAAAAAGTTGAACTTAGAATAGGAACAATACTCGAGGTTTTTGAATTTCCTGAAGCACGTAAACCTGCTTACAAAGTAAGTGTAGATTTTGGAGAATTAGGGGTTAAAATGAGTAGTGCACAAATCACTAAACACTATACAAAAGAAGAATTAGTAGGCAAACAAATTGTTGGTGTAATTAATTTTCCAAAAAAGCAGATCGGAAAATTTATGAGCGAATTTTTAGTTACAGGTTTTGCAGATGAAAATGGTGATATTGTATTAACATCGGTAGACAAGAAAGTGCCAAATGGTAGTAAATTAATTTAAATGAGCTTTTACAATTTCGAAGCAGATCAAAACAAAACACAGGAGGATGAACACTTTATGCGCCTTGCTTTAAATGAAGCAAAAAAAGCGTATGATGCTCAAGAAATTCCGATTGGTGCTATCATAGTTGCACAAGGTAAAATTATTGGGCGTGGTTATAATTTAACCGAACAGTTAAATGATGTAACTGCGCATGCAGAAATGCAAGCTTTTACTGCTGCTGCGCAAACACTTGGTGGAAAATATTTAAAAGATTGCACATTATATGTTACCATAGAGCCATGTGTGATGTGCGCAGGGGCTAGTTATTGGACACAAATTAGTAGAATTGTTTTTGGTGCTAACGAAGATAAGCGTGGGTTTACAAGGATAAATCAAAACCTTTTACACCCCAAAACGTTATTAAAAGGTGGAGTTTTGAGCGCAGAATGTGGGGCTTTAATGACTGCATTTTTTCAAAATAAACGTAAATAAACTTGACAAAGAATTGAATAAAACTTAATGTTTCTCTGTTATATTTGTACATTAACATTATAAAAAACTTAAATATATAATTATGGCTTTTGAATTACCTGCGTTAGCATACGCAACAGACGCATTAGAACCGAATATTGATAAATTAACCATGGAAATTCATCATGGTAAACACCACCAAGCTTATGTAACTAATTTAAATAAAGCTTTAGAAGGCAAGCCAGAAGCGAATTCAAGCATTGAAGAAATCGTAAAAAATATCTCAAAATATCCAGCTGCAGTTCGTAATAATGGTGGTGGTCATTTTAATCACTCATTATTCTGGACAGTTCTTGGGCCTAATAAAGGTGGTGAGCCAACAGGCGATTTAGCGAAAGCAATAAACGAAGCTTTTGGATCTTTTGCTGAATTTAAGACTAAAATTCAAGATGCTGGCGCAACTAGATTTGGTTCTGGATGGGCTTGGCTTTCTGTAGGTGCTGATAAAAAATTAGTTGTTTCTTCTACTCCAAACCAAGATAATCCTTTAATGGATATCGCTGAAGTAAAAGGCACACCAATTTTCGGTATCGATGTATGGGAGCATGCTTACTATTTAAAATATCAAAATAAACGCCCAGATTATTTAGCTGCAATTTGGAATGTTGTAAACTGGGATGCAGTAGCAGAACGTTACAAAAAAGCATTGTAAATATAATATAGATATTTGGTAAGGCTTGTAGATGTAAAATTTACAAGCCTTATTTTTTGATTATAATTTTATAAATTTGATGACTAACCATCTAAACTGAATTACAATTGATGGTAGACTTAAATAAGAGACTGATGAAAAAATTGATTTTAGTTCTAGTATTGGTGATGGGTGTGTTTTTTTCAGGTAATGCTCAAAAAGTACCTACTTCAGAAGAAATTGCAAAAAAGAATATCGAAGAAATGGATAAGCGCTTAAAGCTAACCCCAACTCAAAGAAGTGTGATTTATAATTATGCTTTCGATATGGCTAAAGAGCAGCTGTTACTCTATAAAAAGCAAGTAGCAGGTACTGCGAAGGAAGAAGATGAAACTAGAATTTACAGGCTACAAAATGAGATGAATAAAAACATCAAACTTGTTTTAAAGCCAGATCAGATAGATGAATTCAATAAACTTAACGAAGAACGTTTAAGTGGCATTGATCCTGGTAAGAAAAAGAAAAAGAAGAAAAAAGGGGAAGAAGAAGAAAAGGTGGTCGGTATTGAAGGATTAAAGAGCACTGGAAATAATTAAATAGTGATGAGTTTGATGGTATTAGATATTCTGCTTACCATTTTACACCTAATCATTATTGGTTTTAATCTTTTTGGTTGGTTATTTAAGGCGACTAAAAAACTCCATTTTTGGTTTGCTATGGTTACACTTGGATGTTGGACCATTTTAGGAGTTTGGTTTGGTTTTGGTTATTGCCCAATTACAGACTGGCAATGGAATATTAAAACACAGCTAGGCGAACAAAATTTACCTGGTTCTTTTATTAAATATTTTGCTGATAAACTCACTGGATCAAATATCAATGCGGATTTAATTGATGTATTAACATTAATATTCTTTTTGGTTGCAATCGCCTGCTCTATTAAGGTTAATTTCTTTAATAAAATTAAATCCCTATAACATCTTTCTTTTTTCGTTGCTTCATTGCTTTAGGTATTACAGCTAAAATTTCTTCACGCAAAGCATTTAGCATCCTTTTTTTAATGAAATTTTTATGCGTAACTAAGCTAATTTCCCTAACAGGTTCTGGTGATTTAAAGTAACGGACTTTGTTGAGCTGTTTTACACTTAATTCTGCTAATGCTAACTCTGGCAATAATGTTGCTCCATTATTTACATCAACCATTCTTATTAAGGTCTCTACACTGCCAGTATTATAGGTTAAAGACTGTAAACGATTGTTCTTGGTAGAACGACAGATGTTCAATACCTGCGATCTCATACAGTGACCTTCGTTTAAGAGCCAAATGTTCTCGTCTTCTAGATCGTCGGCATCTATTGCTTTCTTTTTAAAAAGCTTGCTGTTTTTACTGATATAGCTTACAAAATTTTCATAATATAAAGGCATTTCACTTATATTCTGGTCAACTAACGGGGTCGCTAAAATACCGCAATCTATTACGCCTGTTTTTAAATGATGTATAATGTCTTCTGTAGTGTATTCCCAAATTAATAATTTCAGATCGGGATATTTTTCTAACATAGATGAAATCACCTGTGGTAATAAGTAGGGCGCAATTGTGGGGATAATGCCAATTTTCAACTCTCCAAGTACATCTTGTTGTTGGCTGCTGATAATTTCTTTTATTTTTTTATTCTCTTGTAGCACAATGCGGGCCTGAGCAATAATTTGAGCGCCAATTTCTGTAGGAATAATAGGTTGTTTACTCCTATCGAAGATTTTAACATTTAAAAATTCTTCTAGTTTTTGTACCTGCATGCTTAAAGTAGGTTGCGTTACAAAGCATTTATCTGCAGCACTTACAAAGCTACGGTAGGTGTCTACGGCTACAATATATTCAAGCTGAACTAAGGTCATATAGCTATAATTTATAATTATTTGTAAATATATTGATTTTGACAATAGGATGCTCTAGTTTTATTAACCTTATTTTGATGTGTTGATGGGGTTCTGGCTATTTTATTAATCTTGCCGTTAGTAATTAATAATTAATGTTTTATCTTTGAAAAATATTTAATTTATTAAATAATAACTACCTTCATTCAAAGTTGACTAATGAAAACGCTCAAAATCTTTATAAGTACTTTAGCAGCCATGCTATTCTTTACAAGTTTTTTATTTGCACAGAACGTCTTTGAAAGTGGGCTAAGGCTAAAACTTGACTCTTTACGAAGAGAGAAAGAGGTAGGTTTTTTTGGCAATGGAATTTTACTGCCAAATGGCTCAGTTCAAAGTGTAATGACTCCTTCTGGTTGGGGTGGTGGTAATACTACTTACTTGTATGTTGTAGTTGGAGGTATTTATCCTGCTGAATATGCAACCCCCAAAAAGGCAGATTTGATTACGGCTGCAGGTTTAAGCTTTGGTGATCCAAAAAAATACGTGAATACTTCTTTAAGTGTAAATGTTGGACGCGTATCTGAATTACAAGATCTTTCAGCAAATATTATACTCAGTAAGCAAATATTTAAAGCAAGCAGTATCTCTGTAGGAGGAATTCAACTATTTGCAAGTTCATCTATTTCTGATGCTCCAGATGCTACTTTTTATGTTGCATTTAGTCATTCGGTGCAAACTGTTTCCTCTAAATCAACGGGACGTTCTGCTTTAGGCTATACTATTGGCGTAGGTAATGGCCGTTTTTTGTATAAAAGTCCAAAAGACATTGCATCTGGTAAAGGAAAATATGGAACAGGGGTTTTTGCGAATGTATCTTATGAATTATTTAAAAATATGAATATAAATGCAGAGTGGTCTGGCTTAAACTTAGGTTTTTCTAGTGGGTTAAGACCATTCAGTAAATCGCCTCTAACACTTGGGTACGGAGTTTATAATTTAACAAGAAATTCTGGAGACCGAGTTTCTTTTATCGGTACTCTGGCCTATCCTTTTATTCTAGATAAGAAAGTAAATTATTAAATAACAAAACGATGAAAAAGTTAATATTAGTTTTTTTGACAATTTTCTCTTTAATGGGAATTAAAGTAATGGCCCAGAATGGTACAGGAAGTAATTCAGATTTCAAGGTGCCAGTACCTGTAATTACTCCTCAAATTACACCTACAACCACTATTACCACAGTAACCGTTCCGGCTCCACCACCAATTCCTGGGATACCTGTTCAAACTGCGGCAACTTTTGCAACAACAACTACAACAAATGTTGCACCAGCTATACCGCCAACACCTGCAACCCCAGCGCCACCAGCTGCTGGTACAACGGCTGCACCTCAAACAGTTACTACTTCAGTAACCTTACCTGCATTAACAGTATTGCCCCCAATTCCAGCTATACCTCCTAGTCCTAGTTTGAGATTAGCAATAGGCAGAAATTAATTTATTATCTGGCGCAATTTATAACGCAAACACCAATGAGTAATAAGACGAAATATATAGTACGTGGGGGCTTATGGGTATGGCTTTTTTTAATGGCTATTTCTTTGCAGGCACAAGAGGGTCATAGGGCTTTTCAGTTTAAGCAAGGTGAAGAATACCAAACAGAAATGTTGACTAATTCAAGCGCAGTGCTTAAAAGAGGAAATCAATTACTTAATATTAACTCTGTTACTACCGCTACAAAAACATATAAAGTTACTTCAACTAATGATAAAGAGTATTCTTTTAATGTAGAAATTAAAAAGATGGATCTAGTTTTGGATGCGCTTGGTCAGAAGTTGATATATAATTCTGAAACTGGTTTCGATTCTACATCTACCATTTTAAAAGCATTGAATTTTATGATTAAAAAGCCAATTAATTTAGTCATTAATAAGTATGGAATTATACAATCTTCAACAGATTACAAAGCAGAACTAGCAACAGATACCTTAGTATCATTTGCTGGATTACAACCTGAAGTTTTCGAAAAACAAACTTTATTTAGCATGTTAGCGGATATAACTTATGATAAATCACTCATAAAGGGATTTTCATGGGCCGATTCTGTAGTAATTGATAAACAGAAATTGAAAACTAATTTTACAATTGAAGAGATAACCGAAAATAATACCATTGTTAAATTTACCAATTCAATTGTTGGCAAATTGATTAGTAGTAATACCAATGGCACATATGTAATTGACAATAAGACAGGCTTAATTACAGAAAAATTGCTCTATAGTATCTCGGTTGGGTATCAAATTTCAGCTGGAAATACAGTTTATGCCGTATCTAGATCAACTAGTGTAACTGAACGAACAAAAAAAATCAAGTGATGATGCAAGAATTCTTCCTGTTCTAATCTCTATTTGCAATTTGTATACATCAATCATTATTTGTGCTTTTAAGCCACAAGTGCCCAATTTATTTTATTTTTGCACCTTAATATTTAAAAGTGGGTAAAGATAAATTAAGAAAGTTTGCTGAAATAGACACTTTTCCAAATGTGTATCAGCTACACTTGGGTAAGGTAATGAAAGGAAAATGGGCAGCAGCACATTTCAAAAATGATAATCCTGTTGTATTAGAATTAGCTTGTGGCAAAGGAGAGTATGCGGTTAATTTAGCAAAGCTATTTCCAGAAAAAAACTTTATTGGCATAGATTTAAAAGGCAATAGAATTTGGCGTGGCGCCAGAACAGGGGTTGATGAAGGTATACACAATCTTGCTTTTTTGCGGATTCAAATTGAGGATATTCTAGAATATTTTGAACCTGGAGAAATTGATGAAATCTGGATTACCTTCGCAGATCCTCAGCCACAAGAAAGTAGAGAAAAGAAAAGATTAACTTTTCCAGGTTTTTTAGCTAAGTATAAAATATTGCTAAAAGCTGGCGGAAAAGTAAATCTGAAAACCGACAACGATGGTTTGTATAATTATACTTGTGAAAAGGTAGAAGAGTTACAATTAATTACCCACAAAAAAACGGCTCATTTATATCAATCTGAATTTGCAGATGAAGTTTTATCAATTAAAACACATTACGAGAGAATATATTTAAAGCACGATAAAAACATCAATTATATTCAATTTTCATTTAGCTAATGAAAGATTCATTTTACGATCAAGTATTTGAAATTGCTCGACTGGTTCCAAAAGGAAGGGTGACTTCTTATGGTGCAATTGCAAAAGCTTTAGGTGCTGGTGGTTCTGCCCGTATGGTTGGTTATGCAATGAGTAATGCGGGTATTGCTCATCCAAAAGTTCCTGCACACAGAGTGGTTAATAGTAGCGGCTTATTAACAGGTAAGTTTCATTTTTCACCTCCAGAATTAATGCAGCAGCTTTTAGAGCAAGAAGGTATAGTTGTAGAAAACGATAAAATAAAGAATTTCAAAACAGTTTTCTGGAATCCGTTGGAGGAGCTTTAAAGCCGAAATTCCGCTGATTAGAAGGCTAATTGTAATTCGTAAATCTAAAATTGTAAATTAAAATTATGGGAAAACTTATAGAAGAATTTAATGACTATCGTACAAAAATGAACGGTAGGATAATGGAGACAGCGAACACAAACATCAAAAGGTTTTTTGCACTTGATACAACTACTTATGCAGATGGTGCATTAAATGTAAAAACTAAAGAGATGCTAGGTTTGGTAGCATCTATGGTTTTGCGTTGTGATGATTGCATCAAATATCATCTTGAAAAATGCCATGATGAAGGTGTTAACAATGCAGAAATAAATGAAGTATTTATGATTGCCAATTTAGTTGGCGGATCCATTGTTATTCCGCATTACAGAAGAGCAGTTGAGTTTTGGGATGAGTTAGGTAGTTGTAAGTCTTAAGCCAAAAGTATTGAGTCTTTAGGGATAACCCTATATGTTAGTTTATGGGTAAATTCAGAGAACTTAATACGCCCTGTACTCAAGACTGATGACTCAGGCTTAATTACTTCTTTCCAGAAGAATTATAGGCTTTTACATAAGCCGCTAAATTTTTTGCATCAAAACTTTCAGTGGCTTTAATGCTTTCTGCCAAATCCTCATCGTTGGTTAGCTTTTGAAGTAATATTGCCCTTATATCTGAAACCTTTGCACCATTTAACCTTACTTCTTGAATGGGACCTGTTCCTGGTCTTTCAATAAAATAACTAATTTTCCCTGGAGTAGAAACTGCTTCTTCTCTTCTTCTGCCACCGCCAAGTCCAATTGAAACCCCACCTCCTAAGCCACCGCCAAAACCCCCTGTTCCCATTCCAATTCCTACAGATGGCCTAACTTTTACCCTAGGCTGCGGAGCTTGTTCGATTATGCCTTTATCTCCATAAGAATACAAGTTTACAATACCTGTTTCTATTACTTTAAAGAATCTAAACTCCATTTTCTTTTTTACTACAATTGGCTTACTTGCGTAGGTTTCGCCATTCCATACAAAAGATTGGATGTCTTTTGCTTGATATTCCTTTATTCCTTGTTCCTCATCCATTATGGCTACAGAACTAAAATTAGTGCCTTTAATTAAACCTCTTACAAAGTTTCCTTCGCTAATTAAAATTGCATCTTGTGCAAAAAGCTTAGCTGTAAAAAGAATAAAGAACAAGAAGATGTTAAATGCTTTCATTACTACAAATAACGTAAATTTTCTGGTCATGTTGCCTATAATATACTAATAATAACGAAGATAGGTTTTAAAGATAGGAGAAAAATAAATAGAAATACCATTATCAAATTTGTTGGCTATTCTTAACTTTACAATATCATGGATAATAAAAAACTTTTCCTTTTAGATGGGATGGCGTTAATTTATAGAGCGCATTTTGCATTGAGTAAAAACCCTCGTTTTACCTCCACAGGTGTAAATACTTCAGCTGTAATGGGTTTCGCTAACACATTGATGGAAGTATTAAAAAAGGAAAAACCTAGCCATATTGCTGTGGTTTTTGATA
Source organism: Pedobacter polaris (assembly GCF_005116505.1). Lineage (GTDB taxonomy): Bacteria > Bacteroidota > Bacteroidia > Sphingobacteriales > Sphingobacteriaceae > Pedobacter > Pedobacter polaris. The sequence goes on along the minus strand of NZ_SWBR01000001.1, from coordinate 539,717 downwards.
CCGAAGCACCCACAGAAAGACATACAGATTTCGAAGCCTACAAAGCGCACCGTGAGGCAATGCCCGAAGATTTATCTAAAGCTTTACCCTATGTTTTTAAATTGATAGAAGGTTTTAACATCCCGGTAATTACAGTAGATGGCTTTGAAGCGGATGACATTATCGGAACAATGGCTAAGGAAGCAGAAAGAAAAGGTTTCCAAGTTTTCTGCATGACACCAGATAAAGATTTTGCCCAGCTAGTATCTGAAAATATTTTTATTTACAAACCTGCTCGTATGGGTAATGAAATGGAGATTTTAGGTGTAAAAGAAGTTTTAGCTAAATGGGAGATTGAAAATGTATTACAGGTTATAGATATTTTAGGCCTATGGGGCGATGCGGTAGACAATATTCCAGGTATACCGGGTATTGGAGAAAAAACGGCAAAACTCTTAATTAAACAATATGGCAGCATGGAAAATATCATAGCCAATAGCCATGAACTAAAAGGAAAACAAAGAGAAAACGTAGAAAATTTTGCACAACAAGGATTGGTGTCTAAAAAACTGGCAACTATTATATTAAATGTACCAGTTGAATTTGATGAGACAAAATTAATTTTAGAAGAACCTAGTAGAGAATTGCTAGAACCTTTATTTGCAGAATTAGAATTTAGAACCATTGGGAAAAGGGTTTTTGGAGAAGAATTTAGTGTGAATGATGCAAAAAGCTCAACTCAGCAAGATCTTTTTGGAAACAATGTTGTAGTAAAACGGAAAGATTTCTCAGAACAACCTTCACTTTTCGATACCCCAATTGATGCAAAGAATATTAGCAATACTCCGCACGAATACTTTTTAATTGATACACTAGAAAAAAGAAAAGAACTGATTGATTTGCTTTTGCAGCAACCTAGTGTTTCTTTTGATACTGAAACAACTGGAACAGATGCTAACTTAGCCGATTTGGTAGGATTATCTTTCTCTATTAAAGTTGGCGAGGGATATTATATTCCACTTCCAGAAAATAGAACAATAGCTCAAGGCATTGTAGATGAATTTAGAGTTGTTTTAGAAAATGATAAAATCGATAAAATAGGACAAAATATTAAGTACGATATGTTGGTGCTTAAATGGTATGATGTACAGGTTAAAGGAAAGTTATTCGATACGATGCTGGCTCATTATTTAATAGATCCAGATACCCGTCATAACATGGACGTATTGTCTGAAAATTATTTGGGCTATACACCTATTTCCATTACTACTTTAATTGGTGCAAAAGGAAAAGGTCAGGGTACAATGAGAGATGTACCCGTAGAAAACGTGGTAGATTATGCCGCAGAAGATGCAGATGTTACTTTGCAATTGGCCAATGTTTTCGAGCCAATGCTAAAAGAAAGAAATGCTACTAAATTGGCAGAGGAAATTGAAAATCCTTTGATTTACGTTTTAGCTGATATTGAAAAAGAAGGTGTTAAGATCGATATTGAAACGTTAAATGCGTACTCAATAGAATTGCAAGTAGAAATTACCAAAGCCGAACAAAGTGTTTATGAAAAAGCAGGGTTAAAGTTTAATCTAGCATCACCAAAACAATTGGGTGAGGTATTGTTTGACCATTTAAAACTAGACCCTAAAGCTAAAAAGACAAAAACTGGGCAGTATCAAACGGGAGAAGATGTACTAACTTTATTAGCTCATAAAAGCGATATTGTAAAAGATATTTTAGATTTCCGCCAATTGCAAAAATTAAAATCAACCTATGTTGATGCTTTGCCGCTACTAGTAAACCCTAAAACAGGTAGGGTACATACTAGTTTTAATCAGGCAGTTGCCGCAACGGGTAGATTAAGCTCTAATAATCCCAACTTGCAAAACATTCCAATTCGTACAGAAAGAGGAAGAGAAGTAAGAAAGGCCTTTATTGCTAGAGATGAAGACCATGTGTTGTTATCTGCGGATTATTCTCAAATAGAACTTCGCATTATTGCAGAAATTAGTAAGGAAGAAAACATGTTAGATGCTTTTAACAAAGGCATCGACATTCATACGGCAACTGCAGCAAAAGTATATGGAATTGCAATTGAAGAGGTGGATTCTACTCAGCGTAGAAACGCTAAAGCAGTAAATTTCGGAATTATTTATGGCCAATCTGCATTTGGTTTATCTCAAAACTTAAATATTCCTCGAAAAGAAGCGGCAGAAATTATCGAACAATATTTTACTCAATATCCAGGGATTAAAAGATACATGAGCGATACTATGAATTTTGCCCGTGAAAATGGTTTTGTAGAAACGATTATGGGAAGAAGAAGATATTTAAGAGATATCAATTCAGCTAATCAAACCGTTAGAGGGTATGCAGAACGAAATGCAATTAATGCCCCAATACAAGGCTCTGCAGCAGATTTAATTAAAATAGCCATGATCAACATCCATAAGGACATGAAAGATCAAAATCTGGGCTCTAAAATGACCATGCAGGTGCATGATGAGTTGGTGTTTGATGTGTTAAAAACGGAGGTTGAACAAATGAAAACCATTATAACCCATAGAATGAAAACAGCTATTCAAACAGAAGTGCCAATTGAAATTGAAATTGGAGAAGGGGTTAATTGGTTGGCAGCACATTAATACAATCGTATGAAAAAGTTTATATTGTTATTATTGATTCTTCAATCTGCTTATGTTTTTGCACAGCAAGATACAACCTTAATCTATTCAAATCCTGGTTATAATAAAGACCCACTGCGTTCTAGGTTAAAACAAAAAATCGAAGAAAAAGAAGGTTTATGGGTTATTACATTATACGATAGAAAAGATGTTTTAATTGAAAAAATCAGCTTTGAAGATAAGAAGTTAGAGATTAGAAAGGGTGCTTATGCTTTTTATGAAAATGGCAATATAAAAGAAGAAGGGCACTATAATAGAGGTTACAAATCAGGAGAGTGGAATTATTATTACCCAAATAAACAACTGTATGAAAAGGTTAATTATTTATGGGGAAAGTTAAACAGCGATTATAAATCTTATTGGGATGATGGTAATTTAAAAAAGGAAGGCACCTATAACCAAGGAAAAAAAACAGGCAATTGGAAAATGTTCTATAGAGATAAAAAACCTGCTCTTACTGAGGAATATGATGAAAATGGAAAGCTTATAGATGGTGTATATTTTGATGAGCAAGGTAAAAGTGTAAATAACTTATATGTAATACAGCCCCCAAGTTACCCAGGTGGGATGAAAGCTTTTTATCAATTTCTAGCAAAGGAAATTCGGTATCCAGTTAATGCACAAAAAAATTCGGTACAGGGCACAGTTAGGTTATCTTTTGTTGTTACAAAAACTGGGAAAATACAAGATATAAGTGTAATTGAAAGTCCGGATAATGATTTAAGCAGAGAAGCTGTTAGGGTTTTACAATATAGTTCAAACTGGTTGCCGGCAAAAGAATTGGGAGAACCAGTGAATATGAAATATACGGTGCCAGTAAGATTTGCATTGAAATAGATAATTTATTAACTTCATTTAATCTTCATATCGAAGAAATAATTTTACATCTATAAAGAAAAACAAAAAACCATGAAAAAATTAGTAAGTCTAATCGCCATTGCTGTATTAGGAATGAGCAGCACTTTCGCTCAAACAGCAGCTCCACAAAAATCGGTAACTGTAAAAGTAACACCACCACCATCAGTTAAAAAAGTAGAAACCAAAGTTGCTACTGTAAAGGCTACAGCCCCAGTTGCAGTTAAGAAAACTGAAACTAAAGTAGCTGTTGTAAAAACAACTGCTCCTGTAGCACTGAAGAAAGAAACTAAAAAGGTAGTAACAGTAGCTACACCAACGAAAAAAGATGGTACTGCTGATATGCGTTATAAAGTAAACAAAGAAGCTAAAATTGTAGTAGCTGGACCTAAAAAAAAAGACGGCACTGCAGATATGCGTTACAAAGCAAATAAAGCTGCACCAACAAAGAAAAACTAAGTCATAACTAGTTTAGTTAAATTAAGTTTAAAGTAAAAATCCCTCTCGAGCAATTGAGAGGGATTTTTTTATAAGTCCATTGTTTCTCCAATAGCTGGTAAAAACAAGGTTTTTTGAGCTCTCTTAAAACTTTCTACAGCTACATGTTCATCTATTTCTATCACTGGAAATGTATTGTAATGAACGCCTATAATTTTATCGCAATTGATATATTTTGCTGCAATTACTGCATCATCTACATCCATTGTGTAATTCCCTCCTATAGGTAAAATGGCATAATCTAATTTATAAAGCTCTGGCAATAACTTCATTTCAACAGTTAAGCCTGTATCCCCCGCAAAATAAATTTGTTTTCCATCTAGTTCCAATACAAATCCAGCAGGATTTCCACCATAACTCCCATCGGGTAAACCGGCAGAATGTGTAGCCCAAACCATACGCACCACTCCAAAATCAAACGTATGTTTCCCAAAATTCATTGGATGTACATTCTCAATCCCTTGTTTCATTACCCAACCGATAATTTCGGGTATGGCAATCACAGTAGCATTTGTTTGTTTAGCCAAAGCAATTAAGTCTCCAACATGATCGCCGTGTGCATGGCTTACCAAAATGTAATCGGCTTCAATTTTAGTGGTATCAATAGCCGCAGCCAAAGGATTTTGAGAAATGAAAGGATCGAATAGAAATTTTTTATCCTCAGTTTCTAACAAGAAGCAAGATTGACCGTAGTAGGTATATTTCATAAGAGTATAAAGTATTTAGACAGAACTAATTTAACCACCGAACATGCCGCCTAGGCCGCCAAGCATATTTTTTGTAGCCGCTTGCATTTCTACAGCACTAACTTCGTCTGCTTGTGCTAAAGCCTTATTTACGGCTGTTAATAGCAACTCTTCTAATTCTTCTCTATCTGCACCAGCAAAAAAATCTTCCTTAATTTCTACTGCGGTAATTGCCTTATTCGCAGTAGCGGTTACTTTAATTGCCCCGCCTTCTACTTCCCCAAATACAGAAACTGTATCTAATCGTTTTTTAATTTCTTCTGCCTGTTGTTGGGCAGCCATTAATTTATCGAACATGATTTTTTAGTTTTTATAATAAGTCGAAATTAATAGAAAATGTTTTAAAAAGGGTGATTTAAGGCAAAGTAATTTTCAGAAACTACTTAATAAATATGTCAGTCTGAGCTTGTCGAAGACTATGGTTTAAATCCTTCGACAAGTTCAGGATGACAACAGATTATAATTTTTGAGAAGAGATTTAAGAAAGCAAAACTAGTATTCTATCGGTCTGGGTAGTCCTGCTTTTTACTTCAAGTCTTCGCTACGCTGTGGGCTTTCCGTTTCAATCGGGTTTAGAGAACCAAGACTTTAACAACTATTAAAATATCAGTTTTAATAATTAATTTCAATCATCATATATGACAAAAATGGATAAAAGAATAATCGGTGTTTGGAAAAGTGATTTAGTGGATGAGCCTACTAGAATTAATATAGGGAATGTTTTGATGGAATTTACAGAGGGTGGAAAGCTTATCTATAAGATATTTGAGAATGAGAATGTGCAAATTATAAATATGGTATATCAGTTAATTGATGATGTTATATTTTCAGATCAACCCTCAAATCCTCAGGTACAGAAGACTAAATATAAATTTAAAGGTGATAATATATTATTATTAGAGTTTGATGGAGAAATAACAGTATTTAAACGAAAAGTATAGGATTTATCTATTTTAACTATGTTTCTATGTGGTTAAATTTAATCTATGAAATCATTTTAATCTGTGTAATCATCTCCCTAAATTAGCCCCCTCTAAAACTAAATATGAATATACATTTTCAAAGCATAGCAAGCACATTAAATATTTCAATTAAACAAGTTAGTGCAACACTATCTTTATTAGATGAAGGTGCGACAGTTCCATTCATTTCCCGTTACCGTAAAGAAGTAACTGGTAGTTTAGATGAAGTACAAGTTGCGGCCATAAGAGATTTAGCACAACAACTACGTGAGCTAGACAAACGCCGTGAAGCGATTTTAAAATCACTTACAGAGCTTGAAAAATTAACACCAGCTTTAGAAAAGCAGATAAATGAAGCCAAAACTATAACCGCTTTAGAAGATATTTATTTACCCTATAAACCTAAACGTAAAACTAGGGCTTCGGTAGCCAAAGAAAAAGGATTAGAGCCTTTGGCATTGCGTATTTTATCTCAAAGTAGAATTGACCCAGCGCAAGAAGCGGCAGCTTATATCAACGATAAGAAAGGAGTAGCCAACCAAGAAGAAGCATTAGCTGGCGCAAGAGATATCATTGCTGAAATGGTTAGTGAAAATGCAGAAGCCAGAACTAAAATGCGGAATCATTTTATACAAAAAGCAACCTACAAAACGGTTTTAGTAAAAGGAAAAGAAGAAGTAGGTATTAAATATAAAGATTACTTTGAGTGGGAAGAAAGCGCTAAATCTGCACCTTCTCATCGTGTTTTGGCAATGTTAAGGGGCGAGCAAGAAGGGTTTCTGAAATTAAATGTCCTTCCAACAGATGAGCCAGCCATAGAATTATTAGAGAATCAATTTATAACTGGAAGAAATGCAGCTGCAGATCAAGTTCAATTGGCATTAACTGATGGTTATAAAAGATTGCTTCGTCCTGCGATGGAAACAGAATTGAGAGCTACAATTAAGCAAAAGGCCGACGAAGAAGCAATCAAGGTTTTTGCAGAAAATGCCCGTCAATTGTTACTAGCTGCTCCAATGGGGCAAAAAAATGTATTGGCAATTGATCCAGGCTTTAGAACAGGTTGTAAAGTGGTATGCTTAGATAAACAAGGACAGTTATTGGTTAACACCACTATCTATCCCCACACTGGGCAAGGAAATTTGAAAGACGCGGCTTGGCAGTTAACTCAGCTTTGTGAAAAACACGAAGTAGAAGCCATCGCTATTGGCAACGGAACAGCAGGTAGAGAAACAGAAACTTTTGTTCGTGGATTGAAAATTCCTGATGTTGTAGTTGTGATGGTAAACGAAAGTGGCGCATCAATATATTCAGCATCACCATTGGCTAGAGAAGAATTCCCAACCCAAGATATTACAGTTCGTGGTGCTGTTTCAATTGGTCGCAGGTTAATGGATCCATTAGCAGAATTGGTTAAAATTGATCCAAAATCTATTGGTGTTGGTCAATATCAGCATGATGTTGATCAAAATAAGTTGCAAAAAAGTTTAGATGATACGGTAATGAGCTGTGTAAATGCAGTTGGGGTTGAATTAAATACAGCATCTAAACAAGTGTTAGCCTATGTTTCTGGTTTAGGTGATACGCTAGCGCAAAACATTGTAAATTATCGCAATACAAATGGTGCTTTTAAAAATAGAGAGAGTTTAAAGAAGGTTCCTCGCTTAGGCGATAAAGCTTTTGAGCAAGCTGCGGGATTTTTACGCATTCGCGATGCTAAACAAGTATTAGATAGTAGTGGGGTGCATCCAGAGCGTTATGATTTGGTTAATCAGATGGCAAAGGATTTAGGTTGTACAGTTGATGACCTAATTAAAGATATTAACCTGCAAAAACAAATCAATTTACAAAGATATGTAAGCACTGCTGTAGGATTGCCAACCTTAACAGATATTGTAAAAGAATTGGCTAAACCAGGTCGAGATCCTCGTGAGCAATTTGAAGCTTTCAGTTTTGCTGATGGTGTAAATTCAATAGAAGATTTAAAAAGTGGAATGAAGTTATCGGGTATCGTAACCAACATTACCAATTTTGGTGCTTTTGTAGATATCGGTGTTCATCAAGATGGTTTAGTGCATACCAGTCAGTTGGCTAATCGTTTTGTGGCAAACCCGAATGATGTGGTTAAAGTAAGTCAAGTTGTTGAAGTTACCGTGGTTGATATTGATATAGCTAGAAAGAGGATTTCGTTGTCAATGAAGACTGAAGAAAGCCCAAAACCTAAAGCTGAAAGACCAAAGCAATACGAGCAGAAAGATAATGGAGTAAAGAATAAGGAACAAGGAGCAAAGAATTTTGTTTCAAAACCTCAGCAGCAGCCTAAAAAGGAAGCTGATGGCGATTTGCAAGAGAAATTAGCAAAATTGAAGGGGCTGTTTAAATAGGAGTAAGGATAAAAGAGCAAGGAGAAATGATTAAACTTGTGATTGAATACCTAGTCTTTGCTCTTTTATCCTTGTTCTTTTATAACTCTATCTGTCTCTTAATACTTTCTTCCAAAGAAATTAATGTTTCGGTACGTTGTATTCCTTTTACAGCTTGTATTTCTTCATTTAGTACATGTCGCAAGTGATTCGTATCTCTACAGGTAATTTTGGCAAACATACTGTAAGATCCAGTGGTATAGTGCAATTCTACAACCTCTTTAATATTGCTAAGCTGTTCAACCGCATCTTTGTACTGAGATCCTTTTTCTAGGTATATTCCTAAAAAGGCAGTAATGTCGAACCCGGCTTTTTTTGGATCGATGATTAAATGAGAGCCCCTAATTATACCCATATCTGCTAGTTTTTTCATCCTAACGTGTACTGTTCCACCAGAAATAATCAGTTCTTTAGCAATTTCTGTATATGGTTTAGTAGCATCTTGCATCAACTGTGTTAAAATCTGAATATCGAGGTTATCAATTTCTAAATTTTGAGTTTCTTTTTTAAGCATATATTTTGAAATTATTAATGATTATCAAATTTAATTACAATTTTCGTAAAAATAAAATAAAATGATTAAAATATTTGCAACATATTTGATAATTGTCTTATGTTTGTATCAAGCAATTCGGTTAGCAGTTGCCGGTTAGCAGTTCACAACTGCCAATTGAAACTTGCAAACTGATAACTTATACTCTGTAGGGTGGTGAAATTGGCAGACACACCTCCTTGTCTCGGTGGTAGAGAAGATGGGAAATCCGGTAACGGTACAACCACTCTATGAAGGTTCGACTCCTTCCCCTACAGCAACTCAATTAGCAGTTAACGGTTAGCAGTTCACAACTGCCAATTGAAACTGTAAACTGAGAACTAAAGAATGTTGGGTGGTGAAATTGGCAGACACACCTCCTTGTCTCGGTGGTGGGGATCATGGGACAAACGCAATTTATGGGTTGACCACAAATTAATTTTGAATTGCAGCTAACTACCCCTTGAAGGTTCGACTCCTTCCCCAACAGCCAGTTTTATAAATAATAATAAGTTAGTTAAGGAGAGTGACTTGGGATCGAGTTACTCTTTTTTTTGTTCACTGATTTCACAGATTGAAAAGATTTCAGAGATTTTTATAGCTTTTTGAAAAGCAATTGAAGCATCTTATAGCTCAGGTTCGGTCCCGCTTTTCGTTTCAATGTTTTGTCCTTCGACAGGCTCAGGATGACAAAAGGATTTTCACTTTTATCGGGTCTATTTTACGCAGGTTTTTGCTACTATGAACGGTTTACCTGCACAGTCTTATGTTCAATAGCCACGGTTGTAGCGGCATATCCCGATTCTTCATCGGGAATACAGCGGAAAACGGGACTGCCTTTAATTGTTATATTGTCACTGCGCTCTTTATTGAAAAGGCTAATGTATAAAAAAGCCGCTGATTCGCTGATTTAGTTTATAATCTACGAATCAGCGGCTTATATTATCAACTGAACGGTTATTTTATTCTGTATTTATCGCTAAACTTTTTATCTAATTGTTTGTGAAGGTTATCTAAATTAATAGATCGACCTTGAATAAACGCTTGTTCAACTTTATTTGTTTTCATGTCTAAAGCATCACCGGCAGATATAAATAAAGTAGCGTCTTTTCCAATTTCAATACTACCTGCAGTTTTATCAATGCCTAATACTTTTGCTGTATTTAGTGTAATTGTTTGTAATGCCTTTTCTTTACCTAAGCCCCAAGTTGCTACGGTACCTGCCATAAATGGTAGGTTTCTTTGTTGCCAATAGCCATCAATACTTACCACAACAGTAATACCTGCATTTGCCAAAGCAGCAGCATTTTTATATGGCATATTTACGTCATCATCAACATTGTTTGGTAAAGCATGTGGCTGTTTTACTACAACAGAGATATTATTCTCCTTTAAAAAATCAATAATTAAATAAGCTTCATCACCACCAACAATAACAGGAGTGATGCCATATTTTTTTGCAAAATTAACAGCGGCTACAATATCCTTTTGCGAATCTGCAGTAATGAACAACTTCTCTTTGCCATTAAATAAATTTTCCATGGCTGCTAAACGTGCATTGCTTGTAGTAGGTTTTTCTCCTTCTGCATAGGCTTTTGCCTGAGCAAAAATTTCATCTAAATCTGAAACAGCTTTTTGTGTTCTTTCCGCTAAAGCATCAGCAGAGAAACCTGGTCTAGCACCACCAAAACCACCTCTAAAACGTGGTGTTACTGGCCAATTTACATGTTGAGCATCATCAATTTTGAGTGCGGCATCTTCCCAATTCCAAGCATCTAATTGAACTACAGAAGAGCTTCCGGCAATTGTTCCACCTTGTGGTGTAATTTGAGCCATTAAAATGCCATTACTACGCAAAGTGGGTGGCACTTTCGAATCTGTATTGTAAGCAACAATAGACCTAATATGAGGGTTCATGTTTCCAATCTCCTGAAAATCGAGCGTAGCTTTTACAGACTCGAATTCAGCTAAACCTAAATTGGTAATAGGAGAGATAAAGCCTGGATAAACATGTTTTCCATTCGCAGTGATCATTTCAGCATCGGTCATATTTAGCTTTACAACTGTAGCATCGCCAACACCTGTAATTTTACCTTTTTCAAATATGATATAGCCATTATCTATAACCTGTCCATTACCAACATGCACGGTTGCACCAAAAATTACAATCTTTTTTGTCTGTGCTTTAGCAGGAGAAATGTTTGCCTGAGCAAAACTAGCCACTGTTGTTGCTAAAACAAAAAACAGCGTTAAAATATATTTATTCATGAGAATGTGCTCCTTCCATTGCTTCGTTTAAATCTGCTGAGTAATCACTTAAAGTTTCGCAGTTGTATAAAGTTTGGGGAATGCCCGTAGGACGTTGTGTTCTTCCACCTTTATTTTTACTGTCTAGCATTTTTTGGATCAATCGTGCACGTTCTACTTGCTGTGCTTTTTGAACCTGTGCATCCTTTTCCAAGTCCCAATAGGCAATACCATCAACAAAAGTTTTTTCTGCTTTTGCGTAGATAGATAATGGGTTATCAGACCAAACCACAACATCTGCATCTTTACCAACCTTAATACTGCCCACCTTATTATCAATGTGGAGCATTTTAGCTGGATTAAGCGTTACAAATTTCAAGGCATCTTCTTCAGGTACACCACCATACAAAACAGATTTACCAGCTTCTTGATTTAAGCGGCGAGCCATTTCAGCATCATCAGAGTTAAATGCAGTAGTAATGCCTACGTTGTGCATAATTTTCCCATTATAAGGGATAGCTTCCTGAACCTCCATTTTATAAGCCCACCAATCTGAGAAAGTTGAGGCTGCGATGCCATGCGCTTTCATTTTGTCAGCTACTTTATAACCTTCTAAAATATGTGTAAATGTGTTAATTTTAAAGCCTAAACTATCTGCCACGTGAATTAGCATATTTATTTCAGACTGAACATAAGAGTGACAAGTGATAAAGCGTTTGTTATTTAAAATCTCAACAATTGCATCTAGCTCTAGATCTCTACGCACATTATTGCCTTTTACTGCTAGTGCTTTTTGGTATTCTTTTGCACGTGTAAAATCATCAACAAATGTTTGTTCAACACCCATACGTGTAACTGGGAAACGGGCGCCAGTACCAAAATTGCTTTGTTTTACATTTTCGCCTAGGGCGAATTTGATAAAGCCATCTGCACCAGCAAATTTTAATTCTTCTGGCAATTTACCCCATCGTAACTTTATAAGCTGAGACTGGCCTCCGATTGGGTTGGCAGACCCATGTAAAATATGAGAAGTAGTAACACCACCTGCCAACTGGCGATAAATGTTTACATCTTCAGAATTGATAATATCTGCAATGCGAACCTCTGCTGATGAAGATTGTGCACCTTCATTGATCCCGCCGCTACCAGCAATATGTGAGTGCTCATCTATTAAACCAGCCGTTATGTGCTTGCCAGTTGCATCAATAACTTTTGCAGTACCAGCTGATAAACCCTTACCCACGGCCTTAATTTTGCCGTTTTCTAAAAGCACATCTGTGTTTTGCAAAATGCCTTCTTTCTCATTAGTCCAAACAGTAGCATTTTTTAAAAGTACAGTTTCTGCAGTAGGCTGTAGTGTATTACCAAATGCTACAAACGGATAAATTAATGGGCCATTTGCGGCAATAACAGGTTTAGGTTCTTCACGTTTAGGTGTTTCTTTGTTTGCTTCTTTAAATGTAGCGGTCCATTTACCAATTGTACCTTCCGAAAGTGCAAACTCACCTTTAAAAGCAATTGGACTTACTGAAGTTAAATAACCACTTAAACGAATATCACCTTTAGGATTTTTCTTTAAGTTGAAATTGATGCTAACCCAATCTCCACTACGCACAAAAGTTGCAGTAGTTTTAACGCTATCTACACCAGTTCTCTCAATTGCAGCAACTGTGCCACCACCCGTACCAGTAATCTTTAAGGTTAATGCACCAATTCCATCAGCATTTAAATTGTAAACACCACGAAGATCTGTTACATCCATTTTGCTCACTACAAAACGTTTGCCTTGTACCCAGTTTTCGTAAATGATATTTCCAGTTTTAAAAAGATTATCTGAAGTAATTAAGAAGTTAGCCAACTTACCTTTTTCAATAGAGCCAACTTTATCACTAATGCCTAACATTTTAGCAGGTACTTCTGTAACAGAAAGTAATGCTTGTTTTTCTGTTAATCCATTATCCAGCGCAGTGCGGATGTTTGTCCAAAAATCTCTAGGATTGTCTAAACTAAAAGTAGTTAAGGCAAAATTTATTCCAGCTTTTTCTAATACCGATGGATTGGTTGGAGCCAATTCCCAAGCTTTCATTTGCCCTAAACTAACATTTCTAGCTTCTGCTGGATCTTCTACATCAAATGCTTTTGCAAAATTAATAGGGATAATTAAACTTGCACCAGTGGCTTTTACTGCATCAATACGTTGATATTCATCGCCAGTAGATTTAACAATGTAATCTTTGCCAAATTCTTTACCAATTTTAACTGCACGAAGAATGTTTGCCCATCCATCAGCTTCAAAAAGTTGTGGTAAAGTTTGTTGCTTGTTAAATTCTTCTAATGAGATGTTATATTCTTCTTTTTGGTTTTTGTACCAAGTTGCATCCAAATAGGTTTGGCGTAAAAGCGCAATTGAACCCATTAATGATGATGGATAATCATTAGCGGAAGTACCTTTATTAAATGAATAGTTTGCTGCAGTTTGATCTTTAATGATAACCAAATTCTCACTTGCATCATTTAAGGTTACTGCTGCAGAGGTACCACGAGCTATACCATCGCGGTTAATTACATTCACACTGCCAAAACCTGCTTTGCGCATGTCATCAGCTTTTTTAGTATCAATAGCGAAAACACTTCTCACTTCAGTTTCTGGTCTAATTGCTTCGTTCCAATTATAAGCACCTTTTTTGGTAGAGGTGAAAATAGATTGACGGGTACCACCAAAGCCTCCAGCAGCTGTACGCTGTGCTTCAGGAATCCCGTAAGCTGTAAAAGCATCAATTAGAGAAGGATAAATGTATTTTCCTTTTAAATCAACCACTACATAACCCTTTGGTATTGCAGTTCCTGTTCCTACAGATTGGATGATTTTGTCTTTAATTAGTAACACGCCGTTACTAATGGTTTGATTAGCGTTAACTACAATGTTTGCATTGGTAAAAGCATACAATCCAGGTCTAATGTCATAAGAACCATTGATGGGATAAGTTTGCTGAGCAAACAAAAATGCAGTAGAAAACACCAACGCTAGCGCTAGTAAAATTTTCTTCATAATGTTAAGTTTGTTAAGTCCTTAAATCTATTGATAAATAAAGATTTAAATAAATTCTATCCTATATTTTACAGTAAAATTTAACTTAAGTGAGTTTTTTCTAAATGAATACGCAGGTTTTGGTGTGCTTTTTAAGAAAAATATTGGGTTTTGTGTATGTTTTACTACTAATAATCGCTTTAAAAAGAAAAACCATATAAGTAATAAGAAACATATAAGTTTGACCCTTATATTATCTTCTATTACTTATATGGTTAACTAGATTAAAATCTAGCTTTAGTTATCCTTAAAATCCGTAACGTAATCCAAGCTGAATTTGCCATGGATTTCCTGATGGATTTACAACACCAGCGTTATTTACACGGTAGTTAAATTGCTTATTAGTTGTATCGTAGTTCGGTAATGCCAACGCAGGATTTGTATTTGGAACACCCAAACCATAAAGTGCTTGTGTGCCTAAAGTTTCTGTTACACCCCATTTTTTGCTTAGCAAGTTTGCAAAGTTGAAAACATCAGCAGAAATTTCAATGTTTTGTCTTTTTGTTAAATTGATTTTTTTGCTAATTCTTAAATCTACTTGGCCAAAGAATTTGTTGATACCACCATTACGTTCTGCAAAAGTTCCTTCGTATTTTAAGATATAATCTTTAACGCTTTGGCTAACGTTAGGATTGTCTAACAAAGTTTGTAAACCTGTGCGTACACGCTCTGGTACATTTGTATTGTTTCTGTCGAATACGTAAGCTAAATCGTTGGTGGTTACAAAGTCACCATTGTTATTTGCTCCAGACAGTAAACTATATCTTGTGCCGCCTATTCCAGAATATTTAAAGCCAACTTTTACGCCATAAAATGTTGGTAAAGTTCCGTAAATAACCACTTTATGACGGAATTGACCATTAGAATAACTGATGTTGCTTAAGTCACGAGGATCATCCACCACTGGTAAAGAAAGTGTAGCAGAGTTAGCAACATTACCATTAAATGAAGTATTGTCTTTAGAATCATTCCAAGTATAACTTGCCGAAATTTCGCCATCTTTAAAGTATTGCCAAGTTCCATCAATAACTACTGCAAATTGGTTTACTTTACCTTCACTATTTAATTCTAAAACACGACCGAATGCATTTGTTAATCGACCTGTTTTCCAATCTGCAGTTCCATTAGAACCAATAGATGGTACATATACACCTCTATCTCCTTCATTAGTTAGTCTAAAGAACGGTTCATCACCGGTAACCATATTTCTATCAACATACATGTAGTTGTTGCGGGCTAAAGTTGCATAACCAGTAATGCCTACACGTAATTTCTCATTAATTAACTTGCTGTAAGATAAATTGGCTTTATAAACTACTGGGATTTTAGCATCCTTTGCATAAGTATTGATAGTTGGGATTTGGAAAGCAGTTAAATTAGGAGTGCCAACACTTCCATCTCTATAACCTTTGAAATCTGGAGTTGGTACGTTTGTGCCAGTTACATCAACTGTTGCAAAATGTTTACCATCAAAAGTTAAGTTGTTGATGGTAACATAATTATTTACATCAGATCCAAAAATACCAGCTCCAAAACGTAAATAATCAGTATTTTTCTCGTTGATGTTCCAATCAAATTGAATACGAGGTTGCAATACCAATTGTTTTAACTCATGATCTGTTCTCACGTCAATGGCATTAAACAAATCTTGATTAAGAGGAGATGTTGGATAGCTGCTGTAATCTAAACGTAAACCTCCAGTAAAATCTAAACCTTTAGCTAACTTGGTTTGCATTTGACCATAAATAGCTGTATTCCAAATATTAGCTTCTACACTTGGGTCTGTCACCAATGGAACTTCTCTGTAATATAAATTAGGAATTAAATTATTAAAGTTTTGCAAAGAAGTTTGGGCTGTTGCACCAGTTCCACTATTTGTAAATTCAAATCTTCCATTTACTTCGCTCCCATATAATGATGAAGCGTTGGTATACATGGCATCAAAACCAAAAGTATATTTGATTTTATCTGTATTGTAGTAAAAGTTATTTACCAATTGCAATACATTGTTGGTAAAGGTTTCTTGTCCGAAACGGTGTCCTCCAATTTGCATCGCAGTACTACCTGTACCACCATTTGTAAAGTTCGATATTACGTTGCGTACAACAGCTCTAGGTAAAGCTGCAGGTAGTTCGCTGTTTTGCGTACTCGCTTGGTAAGTATATAAATGTTGTAATTTTAATTCGTTGGTAACTTTACTGCTAATAGTAGATCTTAAGGTTGCCAGCAAACTGTTATCTACGTTTTTATCGTTACCATAACTCTCGAAAAAATTAATTGACGTGTTATCTGCTAAACCAAGCGGGTTTCTATCGTTAGTATAGTTATTACGAACGGTTAATAAGTTTTTGTCATTAATTTGCCAATCTAACCGAGCAAATGCTGCATCAGAACCTCTCTTTTTTTCAAATGAGCCATACTGTTTTGTATCTGCTACCCCATATTTTGTGCGAGCATAGCCCAAAAATTCTGCTAATGTGGCGTTTGTAGTATTAAATCTTACTTCGTCTTCTGGCGACTGGATATCTGCAATAATTAAAGGACGAGCATCTCTTTGGTGATCCCAACCTACAAAATAGTGAAGTTTGTCTTTAATGATCGGACCGCCTAATGTAAACCCATATTGGCTGGTAGAGAAATCGTTTTGGCGTTTATTTCCTCTAATATCATTAGGACTAGCCAACCAATCTGCACGAGTGTAACCAAAAGCACTACCTGTAATTTGATTTGTACCAGCTTTAGTTACAGCACTAATTGTACCACCACCTGCACGACCTAAAGTTACATCATATTGGTTGGTAACAACTTTAAATTCACGAACTGTTTCAATAGAAATTGAATAAGGTGCACCGCTTCTGCTGGTAGTTGAACCTGCTGAAGTTGGGTTTTTAGCTGTCATACCATCAATAGTAAAGTTGGTTGATGACCCTAACTGGCCAGAAATTCCTCCGCCATTGCTTAGTGGTGATAAATCTGTTAAGCTAGAGAAGTTACGACCGTTAATTGGTAATTGATTCATCGTTTTTGATGAAACCTCTGTAGAAGCACCAAACTGTTGCGATTTATTTTTTAATCCATTGCCATTAATTTCAACAGCTAATAAAGTTTGCGAGCCTTCAGTCATCTTGATATTAACTTTGGCCACATCACCCAAGTTAAGGTTATAACCAGAACGAGTTTGCTCACCAAAACCAATAAAGGCCGCCTTAATGGTGTAAGGGCCACCAAGAGGAAGTTCTTTAAAAGTAAATGCACCTTGCGTATTTGTGCCGGTTTTTGTTGTAAAACCTGTAGATTCGTTTCTTACGGTAATAGCCACACCAGGTATTGGCTTGTTTTGTTCATCGGTTACAACACCCGAAATAGATGCTTGGGTTGTTTGGGCAAACAATTCTGCATTGCCAGCACACAACAAAATGAAAAAGGAGAAATAGAGTAATCGTTTAATCATGATATGGATATTTGTTTGCCGCAAAAGTCCTTTTTGAAAATTAATTAGGCCATTACTTATGGTTATCAAATTGTAAAGCAGAACGAGCTTTTTAATCTTAAGATGAATTTGATGTTAAGAAAGAATATAAATTATGTTAGGTGTTGGAGATATGGTTGTTTAATTCAATTATTTATTATTTTTGAATAAAAAAAGACATGAATTTTTATCAAATTTTAAAAAGTGCACACTCTGGTTGGAGGTATATTGTTTTTGTGTTATTAGTTATAGCTGTAATACAAGCATTGGCTGGATGGTTTGGAAAAAATCCTTATACAGAGGGTAATAGAAAGCTAAATGTGTTTACTCTAGTAAGTGCACATATACAATTGGTATTCGGATTAATCTTATATTTTTTAAGCCCTTTAACCAAAATGGCATCATCAGAAGCAGTTGGCCGTTATTGGAAAATGGAACACATTAGTATGATGATCCTAGCAATTATCTTGATCACTGTTGGTAATGCAAAATCTAAAAAAGTAACTGATGCGATTACTAAGCATAAAATGATTGCTATCTTTTTCGGAATTGCTTTAATAATTGTTGTTGCAGCCATTTTTATGATGACAAGAGCCGATGCATCTAGAACATTCTTTGGGGTATCTTAATTGAGTTATGAATAGTGAAATAGCAGTTAGCATTTCATTGCATTCACTTACTCTTTGAAACTTTGGCAGCCCCAATAAACATTTAAGAAATTAATAAAAAATTCAAAATATTTTGATTTCTTAACTTTTTGTATATTTTTGCTGCTCAATGATTAACAATAACATACATACTTGGCAATGGCGTAGTAATTCTGAAAAGAGTTTCGTCGTAGCTTTGTGCACCTTATAGTTTATCAACCTAAACCTAAACCTAAACCACATTTCAAAACCCGACGTAACCACACGCCGGGTTTTTTGTTATAATAAATTCGTCATTGCAAGCACGATAAATAGAAGAGAAAATGAAAACATACGATATACAATCACACGCTAAAAAGCGACTAGCAGATACCACAACACCAGTAAGTATTTATCTGCGCTTACGCGATGTATTTCCAAACACCATTTTACTGGAAAGTTCTGATTACCATAGTCGTGAAAATGCAACCAGTTATGTTTGTGCAGAGCCTGTTGCTGGTATAATTTTGCAAGATGGTGTTTTGAGTACTTATTTTCCAGATGGTACTAAAGCAAATCAAACAGATTTTGTGTTAACAGAAGAAATAACTGCTTTTAAAAACCGATTTAATCCGGTTAACCAAACTAAAGAGAAACATATTTCTACGGGCTTATTTGGCTATTTTACTTGGAATGCTGTTCAACATTTTGAAGACATTAAATTTACTTCTGTTACACCAAATGATGAGCAAATTCCAACTATGCAATATCATGTGTATAGATATATCATTGCAATAGACCATTTTAAAAATGAAGTTACCTTAGTTAAAAACTCATTTAATGAAGATGAGAATGAGGATTTAGCGAAAATCGAATACATTATTCAAAACAAAAATTTTCCAGAATATAGCTTTAAAACTAATGGAGAAGAACAATCTAATTTAACCAATGAAGGTTTTATGGATATGGTTGAGCAAATGAAAAAGCATATTTATCGTGGAGATGTTTTCCAAATTGTTCCATCAAGAGCATTTAATCAAGCCTTTTTAGGGGATGAATTTAATGTTTACCGTTGTTTACGCTCTATTAACCCATCTCCATATCTATTCTATTTCGACTATGGCAATTTCAAACTGTTTGGTTCATCGCCAGAAGCACAAATTACCATCAATAATAATGTAGCTAATATCTTTCCAATAGCAGGAACATTTAAACGTACCGGAAATGATGAAGAAGATGTGGCTTTGGCCAAAAAACTGGAAGAAGATCCAAAAGAAAGTGCTGAGCATGTGATGTTGGTAGATTTAGCTAGAAATGATTTGAGTAGACATTGCAGCGGCGTAGAGGTAAAATCATTTAAAGAAGTTCAATACTATTCGCATTTAATTCACTTGGTTTCTAAGGTGAGTGGAAATTTACAGGCTGATGTAAGTTCTTTTAAAGTGGTTGCTGATACTTATCCGGCTGGAACATTAAGTGGTGCACCGAAATACAAGGCGATGCAACTGATAGACCAATATGAAAAACTTGGACGTAATTTTTATGCAGGTGCTATTGGTTACATGGGTTTCAATGATGATTTTAATCACGCAATAATGATTAGAACTTTCATGAGCAAAAATAACCATTTGCATTATAGAGCAGGGGCCGGGATTGTTGCCGATTCTATAGCAGAAAATGAATTAAACGAAGTGAATAACAAGATAGCGGCATTGCGTAAAGCAATTGCAATGGCTGAAGAAATATAAAATGAAAAAATCAATTTTAGTAATCGATAACTACGATAGCTTTACCTACAACTTAGTGCATTTAATTAATGAATTAGGTTATGAAGCTGTGGTTTGGAGAAATGATAAATTTGCATTGGAAGATGTAGCTGCATATGATAAAATTTTGCTTTCACCTGGGCCAGGAATACCAGAAGAAGCAGGTTTGTTGTTAGAAGTAATCAAAACTTATGCACCAACTAAAAGCATAATGGGTGTTTGTTTAGGACAGCAGGCAATTGCTGAAGTTTTTGGTGGAAGTTTATTAAACTTAGGCAGACCAATGCACGGCATTGCCACTCCAATAACAATTTTAGATAAAAATGATTTAACTTTTAAAGGGTGTGTAGAACCAATTGAAGTTGGCCGTTACCATTCATGGGTAGTGAATCCAGCAGATTTACCGGCAAGTTTAATGGTAACAGCAATTGATAATGATGGACAAATTATGGCATTAAGGCATAAGGAATTTGATGTTTGTGGCGTTCAATTTCATCCAGAAAGTGTGCTTACACCAGAAGGTAAACAAATGATGAAAAATTGGGTAGAAAACTAGTAATTTGTCATTCTGAGGTACGAGGAATCTATTAGTTCAGATTCTTCGCTTCGCTCTGAATGACAAAAATATTTTAAAATATTTATAGAATGAATTCGACATCACCAGATGGGTCAATCCTAGATAAAATTGTTACTCGTAAATTAGAAGAAGTTGCTGAGTCCAAACAAAAAGTTTCAGTTGCTGACTTAGAAGCGAATCCGAATTTTAATAGAAAACCATTGATTTTTAAGAATTTTTTATTGGATGAAAAACGCACGGGAATTATTTCGGAATTTAAAAGACGTTCGCCATCTAAAGGTTTGATCAATGGTACAGCAGATGTAGCAGAAGTAACACAAGCTTACAATTTAGCTGGCGCTTCTGCACTTTCTGTTTTAACGGATACAGATTTTTTTGGTGGTAAGGCTGAAGATTTGTTTCGAGCAAGGGCAGTTAATCAAATCCCAATTTTACGGAAAGACTTTATGATTGATGAATATCAAATCTTGGAGGCTAAATCTTGGGGAGCAGATATCATTTTATTAATTGCTTCTATTTTAACACCACAACAAATTATAGATTTTGGTAAATTGGCTCAAAGCTTAGGTTTAAATGTTTTATTGGAAGTTCACAATTTGGAAGAATTAGAAAGGTCTATTTGCCCGCATTTAGATGCCATTGGAGTTAACAATCGAAACCTAGGCGATTTTACTGTAAATATTCAAACATCGTTCGATTTAGTGGACAAAATTCCAAGTGAGTTTTTGAAAATATCTGAAAGTGCAATTGATAATCCGGCTGTAATCAAGGAGCTCAGAGCTGTAGGGTATGATGGATTTTTAATAGGAGAAAATTTTATGAAAACTGATAATCCAGGGCAGGCAATTATCGATTTCGTTAATAAATTATAGTTTAAGTTAAGTTTGTTAACTACCTGATTAAAAGTGTTTTACGTGTTAGTGTTGGCATAATTTTTGTTTTTAAGTTGTTGTCATTTAAATAACTTAATTACAAAACTTATGAAAAATTTAGTAAAAGTACTTTCCTTATCGTTTGCTGTTTTAAGCGCAACTCTTCTTTTTTCTTGTAAAAAAGATAAAACATCATCTCACGTTGTAGAATACAAAGTTTCCGTTTCTTCTGGAACTTTAAGCACAGTAGTTCATACGAACAGCCAAGGTAATTCGACGACAATAACAGGTGTAGGTAATACAACATGGTCAAGTGGGCAGATTACAATCCCATCATCTGTACAGGTGGTTAATATAGCTGCTGATGGAAATTCATCTAGTGCGGCAGCAGCAATGACGGTGCAAATTATTGTAGATGGAGTATTGAAAAAGGAAAATACTACGATAGGTTCAGTTATGTCGTCACAAAGTAGCTATCAGTTCTAACATTTATCTACTAATTTTAAAAGTCGCTCTTATCAGCGACTTTTTTGTTTAAAATCAAACTTTAATCTCTATGTAAGGTTTTATAGGTAAAAAAGAAACGAGATTAGAATTTGTATCTTTGTACTTATACATGGGAAAACAGAAAACTTATGATACTGCCCTTAAGCAAGAACGTGCTGTACTTGTTGGGGTGATTACACCTGGTGAAAAGCCAGAACAAACTAAAGAATACTTAGACGAATTGGCTTTTTTAGTCGATACGGCTGGTGGTAAAGTAGAAAAAAACTTTACTCAAAAAATGTTAAAGCCTGATAGAGCAACATTTGTTGGGACTGGTAAATTAGAAGAAATACAGGCTTACGTTAAGGCAGAAGAAATTGATATGGTAGTTTTTGATGACGAATTATCGCCATCGCAACTGCGTAATATTGAACGAGAATTACAAGTTAAAATCTTAGATAGAAGTAACTTAATTCTCGATATTTTTGCTGGTAGAGCACAAACTGCACAAGCAAAAACACAAGTAGAATTAGCACAATTACAATATTTGCTGCCTCGTTTAACACGTTTATGGACTCACTTGGAGCGTCAAAAAGGTGGTATCGGGATGCGTGGTCCAGGTGAGACACAAATTGAAAGTGATAGAAGGATGATATTAGAAAAAATCTCCTTGTTAAAAGAACGCTTGAAATTAATTGATCGTCAGAACGAAACGCAACGTAAAAATAGAAGCGCGTTAATTCGTGTGGCTTTAGTGGGCTATACCAACGTTGGTAAATCTACCATCATGAATATGTTGGCAAAATCTGATGTGTTTGCAGAAAATAAACTATTCGCTACACTAGATACCACAGTTAGAAAAGTGGTAATAGAGAATTTGCCTTTTTTACTTTCAGATACAGTTGGATTCATTAGAAAACTGCCCCATCATTTAGTAGAATGTTTTAAATCTACTTTGGATGAAGTTAGAGAAGCCGATATTTTAGTTCACGTAGTGGACGTATCTCATCCAAATTTTGAAGATCAGATACACACAGTAAATGAAACTTTAAATGATTTGGGCGCTAGAGATAAAGATACAATCATGATTTTTAACAAGATTGATGCGTATGTTACACCAGAAAAAGATGAGTTTAATTTAGAAGAAGAGGTTGCTCCTTTAACTTTAGCAGATTTTAAGAAAAGTTGGATGGCTCATAATAATGCTCCCGCAATTTTTATTTCGGCAACACAAAAAGAAAACGTAGAAGAGTTTAAGGAATTGTTGTATGAAAAAGTAAAAGCAATTCATGTTAACCGTTTTCCATACGATAAGTTATTATATTAGCTAAACAAATCCCTGTAGTGATGAAGCACCTCCTTTTGCTAAGTGTTTTTTGTACTTTATTTTTTACTGCTAATGCTCAAATTGTAAGTTTAAATAAAGCTGAATTAACTAAATTAAAAAGTTTAGTTAAAACTGATGATGCTAAAATGCACTGGGAAAGCCTGCTGAAAGATGCTAATGAAGCGTTAAATTCAGCTCCAAATCCAGCTGATACGATTTTAACTGAAGGTATTTTACAGGGCGATCCGCGTAAAATTAAAACCTGGAAATCTTTAGAGGATATGCAAAAGGTGTATGCACTGGCTTTTGCATACAAAATTACCGGAAACCAAAAATACTTGGTTAAACTTAGTGAGTTTTTATTGGCTTGGGCAAAGAGAAATCAACCACAAGGCAACCCAATTAATGATACCAATTTAGACCGCATCATTTTTGCTTATGATTTAGTGAAAAATGATTTAACTACTGATTTAAGTTTAACCACAAGTGCCTGGTTATTGAAAGTGGGTTTACAAGAAATAAAATCTTTTAACAAAGCAGAAAAAGGTGGAAGTTTAACCTATATGAATAATTGGAACTCGCACAGAATTAAAGAAGTGGCTGCGGTTGCTTGGGCAATTAATAACGATAGTTTAAAAAATTGGAGCATTGATGCCTATAAAAAACAAATCGCAAAAAATTTAAAGCCTGATGGAAGCAGCTTCGATTTTCATGAAAGAGATGCTTTGCATTATCATATTTATGATGTAGACCCATTAATGGTAGCAGCAACTATTTTGAAAAGAGATGGTAAGTTTGGCGATAACCCTTATAGCTATAAATCTGCTGAAGGAAGTTCGTTAAAAGGTTCTGTAGATTGGTTGGTTCCGTTTTTTACGGGCGAAAAAACACATGCAGAATGGGTAAACTCTAAGTCAGCTTTTGACAAAAAGAGAGCAGCCAATGGTGAAAAAGGTTATATTGCAGGAACACTATTTAAACCACAAGAAGCTAGAACAAGCATTGCATTGGCAAATTATTGGGATAAAGGAATGTTGACAATTTATCAGCAACAAGCTGAAACTAAATCAAAATATCCCACTTGGCAATTCGTTTTAAACGAGGTAAAAAAATAAAATAACACCTTGAAGTGTCCTTCGACTACGTTCAGGATGACAATACAATACAATAAATTATGGAAAGTAAAAGACAACAGAAGTTTGCAGGATTATTACAGGAAGAGCTTGCTGCTATTTTTCAACGGGAAGGATCGGCATATTTGCCAAATACCTTAGTTACCATTACCAAGGTTCGCGTTTCGCCTGATTTAGCAGTTGCTAAAGTATACTTAAGTTTTTTTAACACGAATAATACAAGTTTATCATTAGCTACTGTAAACTCACACTCTAGTGAAATTAGATATAAATTAGGTTCGCGTATTCGCCATCAGGCAAGAGTTATACCAACACTTTCATTTTTTGTAGATGATACGAATGAATATGTTGAGCACATGGATAAAATCTTCGATAAAATAGCTAGAGAACGCAAAGACACAGACGAAGAAACCGATGAGCAACAATAGGTATATCAGAGAACCTGGAAACTTTATTACTCACCTTGTTCCTGCGCTTTTAGCAATCCCAGCGTTATACCTGCTGTTGCAAAAAGCAACCTCTATAATTGAATATAATGCAGCTTATATATACGGAATTGGAATCATAGTTCTCTTTGGTGTAAGTGCAATTTATCACAGTGTGCCTAAAACGGATTATGGCATTAGGTTTTGGCAAAAATTTGATCATTGCTGTATTTATTTAATGATTGCTGGCTCATTTACACCAACAGCTTTATTGGTTTTTGATGGATCGTTACGTTGGGTGCTATTTGGTGCAGTTTGGTTAATCGCATTAATAGGTTGCTTGTTAAAAATCTTTAACCGATTAAAAAACCAAGCTGTTTCTACTGGATTATACATTGCAATGGGCTGTTTGGTTATTCCATTTTTGCAAAAGATGTTGCAAACATTACCAATAGCAGCCATAGCTTGGTTAATTTTGGGTGGTTTATTTTATGTTGGTGGAACCTACTATTACGCAAAAGATAAACAGATGAATAGGTTTTTTCACAGTCACGAGTTATGGCATGTGTTTGTGAACTTTGGTGCGTTATCGCATTTCATCTATAATTATGTTTACATTTTTAATGCCTGATGTCATCAAGAGCAAAGCTAAGGATCTAACACAGCAGATTCCTCCAAAGTCGGAATGACAATTGTAGGACTTAAAATATTTCGAGATGAACTCACTCCAAAAACTTCAAAATTTCTTAGTAAATAACGTCATAAGTAAAGTTGTTGACTTCAATCCTTCAACTGACAAGTTATTACCTTTAGACTTTACTTCAAATAATACAGAATTAACTACTGAAGTTTTAGCAGACACTGAAATTTTCTCCCATTGGGTAAATAAAAAATTGACAGTTAACAGCTCTAAATATGGCATTGGGGGCTATAATGAACACCGAACAATTTACAGCAGAAGTGAACATTTTGATACGGTAGAAGAACCTAGAAGATTACATTTAGGAATAGATATTTGGGGTCCTGCGGAAACGCTTATTTATAATTTTTATGAAGCTACAGTGCACAGCTTTAAATTCAATGATAATTTTGGAGATTATGGTGCAACAATTATTTTGCAATATCAATTTGATGATTTAACTCTATACGCACTTTACGGACATTTAAGTTTAGCTTCTTTAGCAGGGTTAGCAGAAGGACAAATCATCCCCGCTGGAAAACAATTTGCAAGCTTTGGCGTTAAAGAAGAAAATGGTTATTGGCCTCCGCATCTCCATTTTCAATTGATGTTTGATGTAGAAGGAATGAAAGGCGATTATCCAGGTGTATGTCAATTTTCCAAAAGAAATCGTTATTTAGAGAACTGCCCTGATCCAGCATTAATTTTAAAACACACCTTTACATCGGCTTTGTCATAAAATGCGTAAATTTAATAATGTACAAATTAGCAACGGCACTTCTAATCTTAATTTCTTTATCGGCTAGGGCACAACAGCCAGAACTGAAAGGAGGGCTAATGACGTTTGTAAAAAATAATACCATTTATCCAGCCTATTCCTTACATAATTGCATACAAGGTATTGTAAATATTGGCTTTAAATTAAATGATAGAGGAGAAATCTATTACTCTACCATTACTTCTGGTGTAGGAACTGATTTAGATGATGAGGCTTTACGTCTAATTAGAATGAGCAGTAAAAAATGGACCGTTCCAAATGACCATGATACTACAACCCTATTGGTTGTTCCTATAAATTTTTCTTTAAGTGGTTATGATTGTGATAGGAAAAGCAAAGGCGATATTGCTTTGGCTATTAAAGCATATAAAGATAATGAGGAATTAACTAAAGTAATTACTAATTTTTACCAGAATAAAGAAAAAGGAAACTTTAAACCTGAAGATGAAGCTAAAATAGCCCAGATTAAAAGCCAACTCGGAATTGATGATGAATATTTAGATGAAATGGTAAATAATGGCTTAAAAAAAATAAAACAGGGTGATAGACAAGGTGCCTGCGAAGATTTTATATTTGTAAAATATATGGGCTCTGATAAAGCCAATGATTGGCTTACCAAATACTGTAAATAATATGCGCTTAATGCTACGCTCTTTTGCCATTTTAGATTTAATTTCTTTAGTTTTTATGGGCATGCAATTATGGCAAATTTCTCACCATTTTAGCGAAATAGTTAAACAATCTGAAAAGCTAGAAGCAGTGTTAATGTTCCCTATGTTTTTATTGCTACTAATTGGGGCAATTGGTTTATGGCTTTCGAAAAAAATTGGATTTATTCTTTATTACATCCAATTCCCATTTAGACTTTATTTGTGGGTTTTTACCTTAGGGTTTATCACTTTGCTGCCAGAAGCCTTTAATCATTATGAAGATAATTGGTTTGATATTTTACTAAAAGTGTGTATAGTAGCAGAATTTATAAGGTTATACCTAACAATTAGAGTTAATCTAACTATCTCAAAAAAACGTCAGCCTGAATTTATTAAAGATTTTTATAAGGAATAACTAGAAAGATGCTGAATTAAATTTAGCATGACTATTATACGATTACGGTTATTGCCTGCGGCATAATTTTAGCTTCAACAGTACTCACTTTTCCTTGATATTCTCCATCAACTTGAAAATGTGCTTTATGTTTAGTTGTTATTTTTAAGTTCGAAGACTGAAATCTTTCAATCTTTTTTGGGTTCCAAGGTAATTTGCTAATCCATATTTTAATGATTTCCATCACTGCATATTCTTTGACAATAATCACTTCAAACAATTCATCATCTAGTTTCCCATCGGGATTTATTTCAAAACCTGTTCCATATTGTTTGGCATTCGCAATCGCAACCATCGCAGCCTTTTCTTTAATTGTCTTATTACCGATTTTAAACTCCACATCCATTTTTCGATGGTACCAGAATGCATGCCAAGCTGCTTTGGCATAAGTTACCATTCCTCTTGTAGATAGTTCGTCAAACTTTTTAACGAGATAAGCATTAAAGCCGATATCAGCCAAATGAATACATAATTCATCATTAATTAATACCGTATGGATTTGCTTTAGTTTACCAGTAATTGTCAATTCTAAAGCCTTATTTAATTCTTGTGGAATACCTAATTCTTTAGCCATCCCGTTTGCAGAACCAGCTGGGATAATTCCTATAGGTATGTTAGTTTCTAGTAAGCATTCTGCAACTAATTTTAACGTTCCATCTCCACCAACAGCAATTACTCTATCCGCTCCAGATTTTTCTATTATTGATTTAATTTTAGTAAGGGAACAGTTTTCAGACAATTGGTAAATCTCTAGTTGTTCATCTTTTGATTTAAAAAATGATTCGATTTCTTTCTTATAATCAACATCCTTACTTCCCGAATTTGGATTTACAATGAAGAGCAGTTTTTGTATTTTTAATTTCACAGACAGTTATTTGTTCTATCTTACAAACAACTGAGGGGTAACTCTGTTTTAAATATATCATGAGTAATGCAACAAGTGTAAAAGTATATCATGGCTATGGGCATACGCACAATTTGGTTGTTTATGGGCATGTTTTTAGATTTAAGGCAAAAACTACCCAAAATTTTAGCACTAATCTATTCGTAAACATAGTTCACCTTTTTAAGCTTTTTGTGGTTAAACCAGCCCCGTTCGCAAAGGTTAGGTTATTGTTTTACAATCAGACTATTTATCAGCAAACTGAATATGATGGTTTCTTTAAGTTTGAATGGAAAGCAGAAAGTGAGGTAAGTGCAGGATGGCACGATGTGAAGGTAGAAGCATTAAATGAACAAAATGAAGCCATTGTAACTGGAGAGGGGAAAATTTATGTGCCTCATAAAACCCAGTTCGCTTTTATTTCTGATATTGATGATACTGTAATGATTTCTCATTCAGCCAAAGTTTACAAAAGGTTCCGGCAGCTTTTCATTAAAAATCCTAGAACTAGAAAAACCTTTCCTTCTGTAAAAAACCACTATCAATTACTGGCAAATGCACATACCAAAAGTGATCAGCCAAATCCATTTTTCTATGTTTCTAGTAGTGAGTGGAATTTATACGATTATTTAGTAGAAACTTTCAGATTTAAAGAATTACCAGAGGGAACTTTTTTATTAAACCAGCTTAAACGGTGGAAAAGTTTATTTAAAACAGGTAAAACTGGGCATGAAGGAAAATTATTAAGGGTAATGAGAATTATCGATGCATTTCCAAATCAAAAATTTATCTTTTTTGGCGATAACTCACAACAAGATCCTTCTATTTATCACGCCATAGCAGAAAAGCATCCAGCTAATATTGTTGCGGTTTACATTAGAAATGTAAGGCTATCAAGAAAAGAACATACGGAAGAATTATTAAACAAAATAGAACAAAAGCAAATTGCAACCTGTTTATTTACGCATAGCAGCGAAGCAATTGCTCATTCAAAAAAAATCGGATTGATTATTTAAATTTAATATTATGAAAAAATTAGTTTTAGGAGTTTTCCTTATTGTAGTTATACAGGCATGCTCACAAAAAATAGGTGTGGCTACAGTTGCAAATACGAAATGGATTTTAACAGAGTGGCCCGGAAAAGCTTTGCCAACAACAGTAAAAGCAACTTTAAACTTTGATGCTGAAGGGAAAATTGGTGGTAATTCATTTTGCAACGGCTATGGTGGAAATACAACTTTTGAAAATGGGGGTATTAAATTTAGCCAAATTTTTGGAACTAAAATGTACTGTGAACAAGTTGGAGATGCAGAAAATAAATACACCACGGATTTAGAAGCCGTAAATGGAGCAAAACTTGTTGGTGAAAAGCTACAATTGTTAAAAGATGATCAAGTTTTAATGATCTTTACTAAAGCTGAGTAATTCTAAATTTGGATGGTTAACTAATTGACTTACCAAAAGGAGAAAAAGCCAAATTCATCAGTTTAAAATGTTGTAAGCCAAAAGGGATACCTACAATGGTTAGGCAAAATAATAAACCAAAAACAAGATGAGTTAATACAATCCAAATTCCTCCGAAAATCAACCAAATGATATTCATAATGGTTGATAGGCACCCAACATTTGAAGAAGTATCAGTTATTTTAACACCGAAGGGAGCTAAACCTACTATAGCAAATTTAAAGCATTGAATACCAAAGGGAATGCCTACAATGGTTAAGCACAAAACCAATCCACCAAAAATATATTGGAAGAAAATAAATATCCCACCAAAAATAACCCAGATTACGTTACCTATAAAACTCATATCCTTTTTATTTTAAGAGTTTTTGTTTGCTCAATTGTTACATGAAAAATTAGCTTTAAAATTTTAATGAATTAGGTAAAAATTGTAATTTGCTTTACACACAAAAAACCTAAAAGAATGAAAAAGTTAATTGTTTTTTCGGCTATTGCCGTATGCCTTACTTTGTCTAAAGTTAAGGCCCAAACTGTAAATGGAGTTAGATTAAGTGAAATTCGTTCGGAATACATTGAAGTTTCCGAATTCAGGCGTTACCTAAGTGACAAAATATTTATTAAGCTAGAGTATGGGCAGAAAGTTGAAGACTTTAGAAAAGATGCTGTTATTAAAGATGATGATGGGAAAGACTTAGAGTTTAATTCTTTAATAGATTGCGTTAACAAACTGAAAAGTTATGGCTACGAGCTTTTTCAGGCCTATACCCAAAAGTTTGAAGAAAATAACGCAATAAAGATTTACATCCTTAAGAAGAAATAAAATTGAGTTTTTTAATGCTTAACAAAACGTATAGTTAAACCACATAGGTACATAGTATACAAAGTAACACTAATAAAGCTTATGGTTTTCTATGTGCCTATGTGG
The DNA here is from genome assembly GCF_005116505.1 of Pedobacter polaris. GTDB lineage: Bacteria > Bacteroidota > Bacteroidia > Sphingobacteriales > Sphingobacteriaceae > Pedobacter > Pedobacter polaris. Next base: position 509,195 of record NZ_SWBR01000001.1, on the reverse strand, counting down.
TAAAAGCTATCATGTAATTTTCCTTAATGCGCTACCTTCAGCCTTAAATAAAGTCCATAGTTTGAAAACGCTTATTTAAAATTTTTTGGTTATTTACATCTAACCATTTATCTAATATAGTTCCATAAACCTCCCTAAAATCAACTTGATATTTTAAATCGCCATTATCTAAATTGACTAAATTTGGTGCTTCATTATAAATGCCTTGTTTATTTAGTTTTCCACCAAATAAAAACATATTATTTGCAGTTCCATGATCTGTTCCATTACTCGCATTTTGCTCAACCCTACGGCCAAATTCAGAGAAAGTGATTACTAGAGTGTCTTCAAGTTTGTTATGCGCCTTAAGGTCTTTTAAAAACGCTGAAATGCCTTCTGCATACTGCTTTAATAAATTTCCTTGTTGCTGGATTTGATTTACATGTGTGTCAAAACCACTTAATGAAACATAATAGACTTTAGTTTTTAAACCAGATGAAATAAATTTTGAAACTGTTTTCAGTTGATTTGAAAAACCTGTATTTGGATAAGTAGCTTTACTTTCGTAAACTTTAGAAGTTTGCTGAATGTAGTTTGCAGATGATGAAGTTTCAATCATTGTCTTGTACAAATAACCTAAATTGTTCTCATCTAAATGATCTTTGCTTTGGTTAACCATTTGTTTAAAAAATGCCTCATTTGTATTTCTGAATAAAGTAGCAGGATCTTTTAGTGCAATTCCTTTTTTTGTACCTCCTTTTAATGCTAAAGATAAACTGTCATCAACCTCAATTGCAGTATATGGAAAATTACATGTTTCACAATTCGAATCTAAGTATCGGCCTATCCATCCAGTAGAAAGAAATTGATTGCTGTCACTTCCGGTTTGCCAGATATCCATTGAACGAAAATGAGAACGATCTGGATTAGGGTAACCAACATCATTAATAATGGTCATCCAACCTTGGTCGTAAATCTCGCGTAAAGCAGATAAATTAGGATTTAACCCCTGCATGTCGTTTAATTTCATCACATCTTCAGGTTTAATGGCTATGTTTTTTCTTTTTTGATAATAAATGTCGTTTCCAAATGGCACAACTGTGTTTAAACCATCATTACCACCAGAAAGCTGTATTACAACTAGGTTTTTATATAAACTCAATTCATCTAATGCCAAAGCCTCGAAAGGTTTCATAAATGCAGGAACAAAAATAGTTCCAGCAGCACCAAGGGCAGAATTTCTTAAAAAATCTCTTCTTTTCATCTTATTTCATTTTGGTGAAAACTATTATCTAGCTAGCAAAGTTGATACTCTGGCAAACTTGTTACTTCTATAGCAGTGCTCTTTAAACCTTGATTGTTAGCTACCATGTCTATAATCTTTTGATTTAATGTAGGCTGTAACAAAAATTTTGCTAGCTCTAACGGTTTAATGTCTTTTGGTAAGCCAGTTAAAAATTTAGTCCAATTGCTTTGCGCATCAACATAAGATTTTGGTTTAGGTTTAGCGTTTGCCGGCTTATTTAATGCAATTACAGCTTCATCTTCCGGATCGGCCTTTCCACTAAAATCAATCTGTCCATCATTTAAAACCATCGATGGTATTTTCATTCGCAACATTAACGAAGAACTGTCAATCCAACTTTTCCCCCCTGGCCAGCCAGCTACATTTGGAGGGTTAAATAGATATTGGCCTAAGCTACTTTGCAATTGAATTAGCACTTGTGGTTTGTTGTAAGTAACAAAAAATTCCCTGCTTAAATTTACCAAAAACTCGGCAGGGGATTTAATTTTTGTACCCACATTTGTTGCTGCATAAAACCAATCTGAGGTAAACATCTTTCGCAGCACAGCGGATATATCATATTTTTGAGCATAAAAATAATCTGCTAATTCTTTTACATGAACTTCATTTGGTATTTCATGTACAAAAAAGGTATAAAGTTTTCTCGAAATAAAAGTTGCAGTTTTAGGGTTTTCTAAAATCATATCGATAATAGATTCCCCATCAAAATTACCTGTTTTACCAAAAAAGGTTTTATTTCCTTCATCATGAAAGGCGGGTCTTAATTGGAATTGTCCATTTTTATCATACGTCCAACCTGTAAATGATCTAGCAGATTCTTTAATATCTTGTTCCGTATAATTACCAATTCCTAAGGTAAAAAGCTCCATTAGTTCTCGAGCAAAATTCTCATTCGGCCTACCTTTTCTATTTTGCTGGTTGTTTAAATATTGTAGCATTGCCGGAGATTTAGAAACCTCAACCAATAGCGTTCTAAAACTGCCGAGCGAGTGTTGTCTTTGAATATTGTTAAGCTGTTGGGCAAACATTGGATTATTAGATCTGCAAGCAAAATGCCCATGCCAAAATAGGGTAACCTTTTCTCTTAGTGGCGCTGATGTATTAATCATACGCATTAGCCAATCTATATTTAAAGTTCTACTTCGCTCATTTTGAAGCCTTGTAATCTCTTGCCTTTGATCTTTTTCTTCTTGTGTTAGTTCTTTTTTAGCACCAAGAGTAGCTTGCAAAGCCATTTGTTGCCGGATCTCATTTTCATCAACACTTTTTAAATCATCGATTTTTAATGAACTTTTAAAAAGTCCATCTACCACTTTACTGATGTTTTTCTTGCTTAAATTTTTAAGATTTGGATAAGAAATTCCAAACGCGGCACGGCTGTATAAATGCTTTACGGAATTAAAAATGTCTTTTTTTTCCATGGCAATAAGATTTGTGAATTAGATAATTATAAAACGTATGGGTTTAACTATTGTTTTGTTTGCTATAATTGTACATGGTTTTTAGGCTATTAGAAAAGGAACTCATTTTTCCAAATACTGCTTTGGCAGAGCCAGATGGCTTATTGGCTATTGGTGGCGATTTAAGTGTAGAAAGATTACTTTTAGCTTACGAGAACGGCATTTTTCCATGGTTTAGTGAGGGTGATCCTCTTCTTTGGTATTCCCCACACGAAAGATGTGTAATTTTTCCTGATGGTATTAAAATCAGCAAAAGCATGCAGAAAATATTACAGAAAAATGTTTTTGAAGTAACAGAAAATCAGGTATTTGAAAAAGTTATTGAGCATTGCGCAAAAACACCAAGAGTTGGACAAGACGGAACTTGGATTACTAATGAAATGCAGGAAGCTTACGTAAAAATGCACCAAAAAGGCTTAGCTCATAGTGTGGAGGTATGGCTGGATAAACAATTGGTTGGCGGTTTATACGGCATTAAAATTAACAATGTCTTTTGTGGTGAAAGTATGTTTAGCCTAGTAAGTAATGCTTCTAAAATTGCCTTAATTCATTTGAGTAAGAATATGGGATTTGATATGGTTGATTGCCAATTACCAAATGATCATTTAATGAGTTTGGGTGCGGAGATGATAAGTAGGGAGAGATATTTGGAGATCCTAAACCCCTAAATCCCCTAAAGGGGACTTGCCGTGTAATTGCTTAAACTTTAATGCCTAAAGGGCTATCCATAGTGCTTTGGATTTATTCTAGGTTAAGGATTCAAAATTTTATCAACTTCATCTCTAGTCATCCCAGGTTTAATAGCTTGCAAGTACAAAGCAGAGATAATATGGATATCAAAATCTTCAATTTTATAGTTATCGCTTTTAGTATTGAATATGCTATTTGGTGCAAGTTTCGAATCATTTTCAAAGCCCAAACCTTTAATGATGTTTTTCTTAACAGCATTTTTAATATTTATTCTATCTCTAAATTTTTTAGTATTAATTAAACTATGTGCCCGTTTTATTTCTGAGTTGGAAGTAACTCTTTTTCTATAGGACGCTGCCGCTTCTAATGGTGCTTTAGATAGGGTATATTCTTTAAAATCGCCTGGTTTTGTTCCGAAAACAATAGTAAAATTCTCTTCATCCGCATTATCTGTTTTTTTAATGTCATAGGATGTGATTTTCTTTATCAAATTAAAGAATGAATCAACTTCTTTTACAAGATAAGAAGAAGTATCTCCATAGATTTTATACCTAATAGGTATTGCCCACTTAGACAATGTCTCATATTCCCCAACCTTTTTTCTTTTGTAAACAATTTCATCGAAAACTGTTTTTTCATTTTCTGTTAATTTTTGCGCATAAGCATCAATGCTTATTGCAACAAACAAAAATAAAATGAGCTTTAGTTTTAACGTATCTAATAGTTTTATAATAACTAAAAGTCCCCTTTAGGGGATTTAGAGGTTAGTTTAACAATTCTCTAATATCGTCCTTGCTCAACGATTTAAAGAAACTTTCTTCAGTTGTAATCAAAGAATTTGCTAAAGATTTTTTACGTCTTTGTAAAGCCAATATCTTCTCTTCAACTGTATCTTTTGAAATGAATTTGTAAATAAAAACCTTTTTATCTTGTCCAATTCTGTGCGTTCTATCTATCGCTTGTTGTTCTACTGCTGGGTTCCACCAAGGATCTAAAATAAACACGTAGTCTGCCTGCGTTAAATTTAAACCAACTCCACCGGCTTTAATTGAAATTAGAAATACTTTTAAATCCTTATTTTCTTGAAATTCAGCTACAATTTCCCCGCGATTTTTTGTTCCACCATCTAGATAAGCAAATGGAATGGCTTGTTTTTCGAAACAAGCTTTAAATATGCTAAGGTGTTTTACAAATTGAGAGAAAATCAAAACTTTATGACCGCCTTTTAATACGTTATCCAAAGTGTGCATTACGTTTTTAAATTTTCCAGAATCTGAAGTGTAATTTTCGTCAATCATCACAGGGTGATTGGCCAATTGCCTTAGTGCTGTTAAACCCTGTAATAACTGTACTTGCTTTTTAGCATAAGTACCATTATCCATACTAGTTAACAAATCATTTCTATAAGCTGATTTAGTCTTTTCATATTCTGCAGCCTGATCTTCGCTCATATCGCAATAATAGATCTGCTCTGTTTTAGGTGGTAACTCTGCAGCAACCTGCTCTTTCGTTCTACGCAGTACAAAAGGTTTTATAATTGCCTGTAATTTCTTAGCTTTTTCTTCGTCTTTACGTTTCTCTATAGCTTGTACATATTCTTCATTAAAGAAGGATTGTGTGCCCAATAAACCTGGATTTAAGAAAGTTAGTTGGGTCCATAAATCGCCAACAGAGTTCTCTACTGGCGTACCGCTCAATACCAATTTGTGCCTAGATTTGAGCATTCTAACGGCCTTAAAAGATTTAGAAGATGGATTTTTTATATTCTGACTTTCATCTAATATGATATAGTTGAAGTAGAATTTACTAATAATTTCTGAATCTACACGGGTTATCCCATAGGTCGTAATTACCAAATCGTATTTATCAAAAAGACTGATGTCTTTATTACGGAAAGTTCCGGTATGTGCGTGAATTTTTAGTTTGGGTGTAAACTTTTTAGCTTCATTTAACCAGTTATAAATTAATGAAGTTGGCATAATAATAAGCGAAGTACTGTGCGTTCCGTTTAATTCATCTTCTTCTTTAAGCTTCTGCAACATAGCCAAAGTCTGGATGGTTTTACCCAAACCCATATCATCTGCAAGGCAGCCACCAAAATTATATTCACGTAAAAAACTAAACCAATTGTAACCTGCTTTCTGGTAATGACGTAAATCTCCTTTAAAGTTAACAGGCATTGCTGTATCAGCTATATCTTCAAAATCATTTAGTCTTTGTAACTTCCTATCTAAGGTTACATTAGCTAAACTATCGTCGGCTAAATCATTTATTAAGCCGATGTGGTGTTTTTTCAGTTTTAGGTTTTTAGTTCCATCTGCTAAACTGAATATGCTACTGTATTGTGTAAACCACTTTTCTGGAATAATAGCAATATCGCCATCAGGTAAAATAAATTCTCTTTTTTTATGAAGGATATGCTGTTTTAAGGCGATAAATGGAATTGGATGAATACCAAAATAAACAATTGCATTGATGTCAAACCAATCATTATCTGCTGTAATTTCGAAATCGATTTTATTTGCACCGAATACAAAACGTTTGCTACTGCTGGCTTGTTCAATTTCAAAACTCTGTGCTTGCAAAGTTTCAATGTGCTCATTTACCCAAGTAATAATTGCATAAGATGGATTATCATTTTCACCTAAGTTTGGCAATTCTAAGTGATGAAAAAGTGCACTGATTTTTTTCAAGCCTAGGCTTTGTAAGAAGGCGAATTTCTCTTTTTCCCAGTCACTATTTCTTTTGATACGAGTAAATGTGTAATTGTCCTCATCTTTACTTAAGCGCACAGTAACTTTATTCTCATTACCCATTGCAAAAGCATAATTGCCATATTTAAAATAGAGTTGAATTTGAGAAACACCACCATCAACAAAGATAACTTTGATTACAGGAGTGGCTTCGTGTTTTTCTGTTTTGATTTCGAAACCTTCGGCGTAAACATGATGCTTTTCTATCAGCGGTGCTACAAATTTCTCGAAATAAGTTTCTTCTGTTGCTTTGGAGATTGCGATGTATCGCTTATTTAAAAACGGAACAAATTTCTTACCCTCAATATCACCTTCAAAGAAATAAAGCACATCGTTTAATAACATCCAAGCTGGTTGATTGCAAACTACTTGGGCATCCTTAAACATAAAATCGATGCGTAAGCCTTGATACTTTATAGTTGGGAAATACCTGGTTTCAGTTTCGCTTCTTCTAAAATGGAAAAGCACAGTTGCCGGCTCAGTTGCTAGTTCAATTTTTCGCTCTGCTGGCCAGCCATCTTTGTCCATTAAATATAAACCATCTTTTACCTTAAGTATTTCTAAAACTTCGGCTAATTTCTTTTCAATTTTAGGGCGAACATTGTCATAAAATTTCTCATCATAAAACTTGCTGAAGAATTCAAACGGTCTTATTGCTTTTTTATGGTACTTTTTGATGATGTAATCTTGTTCAGTTTCATCTAAAATTTTGATGAGCTTAAAATCAACATCGGTTAAATGTTTGGTAAATTCTTTGGCAGTATGTGTAAATAAACGTTGATAAGTTAAAGAAAAATCGCCCTGTGGATTAAGTTGGACAATATGCGGTTCAATTAAATAGCCTAGAAACTCATGCTTACATAAGGAGTATACAATTTTACATGGTTTGGAACTATCTACGCGTAACATTGGTTAAGGGCTAAAAGAAAGAAAAGATAAGCATCTAAAAATTTCTAAACTTACATTATTTCAATTTCTAATCAAACTGAAAGAACATATTATTTGAAATTTTATTTGTTTATTGGCTCATTTCTTCATTAGATAGGGTACGGAATAGCAAGGTTTGATTAACTAATCCACAGGACTAATGACCAATGAACAAATTTCCCATCCCCGTTCGTCGAAAAATTACAGCCGTTCGTCGTGAGTTACCTACTCATGGTCTAAAAGGAGGGAATTCGCTGCAACCTTTTGCCCTTAATGTAGTCTTATTAACGAAACCTACCAGCAAGGAGCTAGCAGGAAAACAAAACAAAAAACAATTATAAATAACAGATTAACAATCACATAAAATATTAAAGTTATGAAAACTTCTATTAAAAACTTATTCGCAGCAACATTAACACTAGTAGTATTAACAAGTTCTGCATTCGCATCAACAGATGTAAAACAAAACAATGTAACTGTTCTAAATCAAGTAAAAAACACCAACAAAGTTGTAGTTAATGGCAACGTTGAAGTTATCTTAGTACAAGCACCGGTAGAAAGTGTAAAAGTGTATGACAGCTATTATTCAAAAAATGCTTTAGTACAACAACAAGAAGGTGTTTTACGCATCAGCTCTTTCCAAAAAGAAACTTTAACTGTTGTAGTTTATGTGCGTAACCTTTCTACAATTGAAGCAGGAGATAATTCAAGTGTAAAAACATCAGGAAAAATGAACTTCTTAAGCTTAGATGTAATTTTAAATGGTAATTCAAAAGCCGACATTAATGCAAACACTGTTAACCTAACAACTTCAGTAAAAGACAGCGCAAGCTTAAAATTAGGTGGTTCTACTACAGATTTTTATGCAACATTAGGCACTCAAGCAAAAATAAACATGGATCAGTTTACTGCAGATTGCTTAAGCTTAAATTCTATCTCACCAGTTTATGCAAAAGCAACAACAGTTAAAAAACCAACTTTAGAAAGTATAGTATTAACAGATGAGTTAGCTAAGTAAGTTTAAAGAACAAAAATTATAACTCTATCATATATCTAAAAAAGAGTGCCGATTTTAATCGGCACTCTTTTTTTTAAACTTGTCATTCAGAGCGCAGCGTCTACTTGTCAACTCTTCAAACAAATTCCTAACAAGTTTCAGAATGACAAAAAATTTAGGGGTTATAAATCAAACTTAATACCTTGTGCTAAAGGCAAAGTGTTTGCATAATTGATTGTATTTGTTTGCCTACGCATGTAAGCTTTCCAAGCATCAGATCCACTTTCTCTACCCCCACCTGTTTCTTTTTCACCACCAAAAGCACCACCAATTTCAGCGCCAGAAGTGCCAATATTAACGTTTGCAATACCACAATCAGAACCTTGAGCAGATAAAAACTGTTCTGCTTCTCTTAAGTTCAAAGTCATAATTGCAGAAGATAATCCTTGTGGAACTCCATTTTGTAAAGCAATTGCTTCATCTAATGCTGTATACTTGATTAAATATAAAATTGGTGCAAAAGTTTCATGTTGAACTATTTTGTAATCGTTTTTAACTTCGGCAATACAAGGTTTTACATAACAGCCAGACGTATAATCTGCACCACTTAAAACGCCACCTTCAACTATAAATTTTCCACCTTCAGCTTTGCATTTTTCTATTGAATCTAAATAGCTTGCAACAGCATCTTTGTCAATTAATGGACCAACATGATTATGCTGATCTAAAGGATCACCAATTCTCAATTGCCCATAAGCTTTAACTAGCTTAGCCACAAAATTATCGTATACACTTTCATGGATAATTAACCTTCTTGTTGTAGTACAACGTTGTCCGGCAGTACCAACAGCACCAAATACAGCACCAATAATAGACATGTCTAGATCTGCATCTTTTGAAATGATAATAGCATTGTTACCTCCCAATTCCAATAGGCTTTTGCCTAAACGAGCACCAACTGCTGCACCAACTGCTTTTCCCATCCTAGTAGAACCAGTTGCCGAAACTAAAGGAACACGACCATCATTGCTCATTAATTCGCCAACAATTCGATCGCCAATAATTAAATTACATACACCTTCTGGAACTTCATTAGCGATTAATACTTTTTCTATAATATGTTGGCAAGCGATTGCCGTTAATGGTGTTTTTTCTGATGGTTTCCAAATGCAAACATTACCACAAACCCATGCTAGAGCAGTATTCCATGCCCAAACAGCAACTGGAAAATTAAATGCAGAGATAATACCAACAATTCCTAGCGGATGCCATTGTTCATACATTCTATGATTGGGTCTTTCGCTATGCATAGTTAGTCCATACAACTGACGTGATAAACCCACTGCAAAATCGCAGATATCAATCATTTCCTGCACTTCTCCGAAACCTTCTTGCAAACTTTTGCCCATTTCATAAGAAACTAAGGTGCCTAAGGCTTCCTTGTTTATTCTCAGAGCTTCACCAAATTGGCGTACCATTTCCCCACGTTTTGGGGCCGGAACTTTGCGCCATTCTAAAAATGCTTTTTGTGCAGTTTCAACCACAAAATTATAGTCTTTCTCTGCTGCAACTTGAACCGATGCAATCTTTTTTCCATCAACTGGAGATTGACTTTCTATGGCTTTTTCACTATTAGTTTTACCCCAATTACTTCCTGTACTATAAGCTGGGTTAATCTCCTCAATTCCTAATTGTTTTAATACAGCATTGATATTTGTTTTCATAAGATTGTGCAATTCGATTTTTACAAAACAACAAAAAATTAAGCAGTAAAGCCAAACTTATATATTCAAGATAAGTTTGTAGCTTTATACAACACTGTGTAACTTTTTTTTACCAGATAGTATCAAATACAAAAATATAACTATGAAGAAAAAATTAATAATTGGGTTGTTTAGCTTAACAATCTTAGCAGGTATTTCTACAGTTAATGCTCAAGAAGCAAAAGTAAATCCTACTTATAGGGTCACAGCTCAAAAAGTAAATGATTTAGTACATACTAAACTCGATGTAAGTTTCGATTACGCTAAGCGATATTTGTATGGGAAAGAGTGGGTAACACTAAAACCTCATTTCTATGCAACAGATACTTTAACTCTTGATGCTAAAGGCATGGATATAAAAACTGTTGCAATGGTTGGCGCAAAAGCAAATATACCTTTAAAGTTTACCTACGACAATGAAAAATTGTTCATACAACTGAATAAAAAGTATGTGAAGGATGAAAAATATACTGTTTACATTGCTTACACAGCAAAACCAAATGAACTAGTAATTAAAGGAAGTGCAGCAATCACAGACGCAAAAGGCTTGTACTTTGTAAATCCTGATGGAACTGAAAAAAATAAACCAACACAAATCTGGACGCAAGGGGAAACGGAAGCATCCTCTGCATGGTTCCCAACAATTGATAAACCAAATCAAAAAACAACATCAGAAATTTCGATGACTGTACTGTCAAAGTACACTACATTATCTAATGGTAAGCTAACTTCTCAAAAGGCTAATGCAAATGGAACTAGAACTGATACCTGGATAATGGAACTACCACATTCACCATATTTATTTATGATGGCTGTTGGAGATTTTAAAATCACAAAAGAATTATGGAAAGGGAAAGAAGTAAGCTATTATTTGGAACCAAAATACGCAGCCTATGCGAAAGCTATCTTTGGTAAAACTCCAAAAATGCTAGATTTTTTCTCTCAAGTTACTGGGGTGCAATATCCATGGAATAAATATTCACAAATTGTTGTTCGTGATTATGTGTCTGGAGCTATGGAAAATACCACTGCCACTTTACATGGCGAAAGCGTACAAGCAACAGATAGAGAATTATTAGATGGTAGTGGCGAAAGCACAATTGCACACGAATTATTTCACCAATGGTTTGGAGATTACGTAACAGCAGAATCATGGTCAAACATTACAGTTAACGAGTCATTTGCAGCTTTCTCAGAAATTATATGGAAACAACATGATGTAAATAAAGATGCAGGTGATAGAACTAGATATGAAAAGTTGAATACATATTTAAACTCAACTCAAAAAGGCCAAAGCCCAATTTTAGTGCGCTTCAATTACAATGATAAGGAAGATGTTTTTGATAATATTAGTTATCCAAAAGGTGCGGTAATTTTATATGCACTTAAGAACCAAATGGGTGATGATGCCTTTTTTAAATCTCTAAATCGTTACTTAACAGCCAATGCTTTTAAAAATGGTGAAGCTCAACAATTACGCTTAGCTTTTGAAGAAGTTACTGGTAAAGATTGGTCGCAATATTTTAACCAGTGGTATTATGCCGGCGGTCACCCAATTTTAGATGTTAAATATGATTATAAAGATGGCAATGCAACAATTGATGTTAAACAAATTCAAGATGCATCTGTACAGACCTTTACATTGCCTTTAAAAGTAACAATTCATGCAGGTGGGCAAAAAATAGCGAAAGATATTTTAATCAATAATAGAGAGCAGAGTTTTAGTTTTCCAGTTTCGGCAAAACCAGATTTAATTGATTTTGATACAGATAAAATTTTAGTTGGAGAGGTTAAGGACAATAAAACCTTAGAGAATTTTATTTATCAATATAACAATGCCCCATCTTTTGCGAACAGAATTAAAGCGGTAGAATTTGCAGTTTCAAAAAATAAAGAAGCAAGTGGTCAACAGTTTTTATTAACCGCTTTAAAAGATCAAGATGATGCAATTAGAGCTGCTGCTGCAAAAGGATTTAACTTAAAAGATGATGCAGTAAAAGCGATGGTTGGTTCTACTTTAGCAAATATGGCTAAGCAAGATAAAGTTTCTAATGTTAGAGCAGTTGCATTGGCAAGATTAGCAATGTCTGGTGATAAAACATACCTTCCTATTGCACAAGAGGCATTAAAAGATCGCTCTTATAAAGTAATTGGCGCTGCGGTTCAAAGTATAAATATGCTTGAGCCAACATCACTACCTGGTGTAGTTGCTAGATTGGATGAAGATACAAAAGCGCATATCCCATCTCAATTGGCACAAGTTTACGCGGCTTTAGGCAATGATGAGTACAACGATTTTTATTTAAACATTATTAACCATGCAGACATTAATAAACTTGCTCAAGTAGTTGGTGGTTATGCTACTTATTTAGCTAAAAATACAAATCCTAAAATTACCCAAGCTGGTTTGCAAGCTATCATTTCCAATATGGATAGAACTAAATTGACCCAATATTATGGCAAGCAATTCGCTACAGTATTTACAGGTTCAGAGCAGGCAAAGTTAAAGGCAGCAGAAAGTGCAGCAACAGGAACAGTAAAAGATGACTTAATAAAACAAGCCGCTTATTTTAAAGCAGCAGCTGATGATTTAGCTAAAAAGTAAAACCAATTCTCCTCCTTAGGAGTGTCAGCTTTGCTAGCAGAGTTATTAATTAAGCCACAGATTCGAAGAGTGTCATCCTGAGTGTAGTCGAAGGAAATCTACGAATCTGTGGCTTTCTTTATTTTATAAGGAAGCTAGTTTAATTACAATTATCTTTCCTTCTGGTATCGATAAGGTAGATAATTTTCCAACCATCTTCCCCTTTAAAAAGCTGAAATGAATTCACTCCACAATGACTAAACTTATCACCAACATAGAACTTGTAATCAGTCCAAACGCTAGCTAGGTTGGCATCTATTAAAATTTTTGTAAAAACTATCCTTTCATCGTATTTCTCGGTATGAGGTGTTCCAACACTTTTAATAAAATTGTTTAGGTTTTCCGTACGCACAACAAATTTTCCATCTTTTGTTTTTGCGATGGTTTCCATGGTATTTTTTCCTGCAAAAGCCTTTCTTAACATTGTTGTATCAGCATTTCTCATGCCATCAAATAATAAATTAATTGTTGCTTTTACGGCTTCTTCTTCGCTTTTTGCTTGTGCAAAGCTTTGGTTAAAACTTAAAACAATAAGTAGTAATAAAAGGGAAATCTGTTTCATGACGTGAATTTTACTGATTTTAACTTAAATATATGCTATTTTTGTAAACAATAAAAAGAACAACATCTCTATAGACTAACAAGCCTAGCGGCCATCTTCAGCTAACACCTCTAAATCTTTTATTACTAGTTAATTACCTCATTTAAGTGTGTGTATGTTGAAAATTATTTTCGTTACTCGCTTTATAAATATTTAAACTTATAAGGATTTTAAAATAATAGGGTTGTTCTTTAAATATTTAATACATGGAAGAAGAATTTGAATTTGGTTTTAATAGTGATGCGCAACACTCTGTAGAACGTTACGAAGAAATGATCCGAAACCAGGATCAATATTTTTTCGATGCGCAAGCATTTGAATACATCATAGATAATTACATAGAAAAGAACGATCCAGTTAAGGCATTACAAGTTGTAGAATATGCTTTAAATCAACACCCTTATGCTGCGGTATTTTTAATTAAACAGGCACAATTACTGCTATTTACTAATCAAGTAGATAAAGCTTTTGCTGCTTTAGAAAAAGCAGAAATGTTAGAGGCCTCAGAAGCTGATATTTATGTCTTGCGTGGTAATATCTATCAAAATTTGGATCGTCATGCGGAAGCTTTAGAGAATTTTGAAAAAGCTTTAGGATTAGCAGAAACTACTGATGAGATTTTATTGCAGATGGCTTATGTATATCAAAATATGCATGATTATGAAACAGCAATTGTTTACATCAAGCGAAGCTTAGAACAAAACATGGAAAATAAGGATGGTTTGTATGAATTAGCTTTTTGTTATGATATTTTAGATAAACAAGAAGAAAGTATTCAGTTTTACCAAGAATATATAGACAATGATCCATATTCTTACGCTGCATGGTATAATTTGGCAAATTCTTATCATAAGTTAGATTTGTTCGAAAAAGCTATCGATGCTTATGACTACGCTATTTTAATTAAAGAAAACTTTGCTTCTGCTTATTATAACAAAGGCAATGCTTTGGTACAATTAGATAAATACCAAGAAGCAATTGACGTTTACAAACAAACTTTTGAGTACGAACCACCTAATGCTGATACTTATTGTGCCATAGGTGAATGCTATGAGAAGCTTGAAAAAATGGATGAAGCACGTTCTTACTATAAAAAATCAGTAAAAATGGATTCTAAAATGGCTGATGCCTGGTTTGGAATTGGTGTTACTTTGAATTTTGAAGAACGATTTTTTGAATCTTTACATTTTTATAAAAAAGCTTTAGAATTAGACGAAGAAAATCCAGACTTCTGGTTTGCAATGGCTGATGCTTATTACAAGCTTGGTCAAATCGAAGAATCTGTTGAAGCTTATTATAAAGTTTTAGAGTATAATCCTTTGGATATAGAGGCATGGTTAGATTTTTCTACCGTATTATATGAACAAGGAAAATTGATAGAGGCTTCTGAAACAATGGCCGATGCGATTAAAAACAATCCAGATGCCGCAGAATTGTATTATAGAATGGTAGCTTATTTATTTGCATTAGGGCAAACAAATGATGCACTTGCCTATTTAGAAACAGCTTTAGTTACCGATCCAGAAAAGCATTACATCCTTTTCGAATATTTACCTCAATTACAAGATAACGGACTAATTATTGATGTAATTAACAGGTACATTAAATAAGTGATATCACGCATTTATAACTAAAATTTAAAAAATAGCAGAGTTTTTTTAACCTTTGCATCCTATATGAATTACAAATTAAATGATATTCCAGAGCGTCCTGCAAAACCTCGTCAAAGTGGTTTAACGATGGTGATGGATAAAGGCCTGAGCCTTAGACAAGTTGAAGATTTTATCGAGGTAGCAGGCGTACATACAGATATTGTTAAATTAGGTTGGGCTACATCATATGTAACGCCTAATTTGAAAGAAAAATTAGCACTTTATCGCAGTGCAGGCATACCAACATATTTTGGCGGAACATTATTTGAGGCTTTTGCCATTCGTAATCAGTTTGATGATTACCGTAGAGTTTTAGAAGAATTTGGGATGGAATATGCTGAAGTTTCTGATGGCTCTATGGATATTGAACATGATCAAAAATGTGAATTTATCCGAAAATTATCAACCCAAGTAACTGTGATTTCTGAAGTAGGCTCTAAAGATGCCGCTAAAATATTTGCACCGTATAAATGGATTGCTTTAATGAAAGCAGAAATAGAAGCGGGTTCTTGGAAGGTAATTGCAGAAGCCCGTGAAGGTGGAAATGTTGGTATTTATCGTGGTACAGGTGAGGTGAGAGAAGGGTTAGTAGATGAGATTTTAACTCAAATACCAGAAGAAACCATTATTTGGGAAGCACCACAAAAAGAACAACAGGTTTGGTTTATTAAGTTAATAGGTACAAATGTAAATTTAGGTAACATTGCACCTGCAGAAGTTATTCCTTTAGAAACCATTCGTTTAGGGTTAAGAGGAGATACTTTTGATTATTTCTTAAACAAAGGAAAATAAATATATAACACTCGTCATTGCGAGCGTAGCGAAGCAATCTTTTTAACAAGAAGGATTGCTTCGTCGTTTACTCCTCACAATGATGCAATAATTTACTATGAGAACATTCGGATTAATTGGCTTTCCATTATCACATTCATTTTCAAAAAAATTCTTTTCAGAAAAGTTTACGAAAGAACAAATTACTGATTGTAAATATGAATTATTACCGATAGAAAGAGCTGATGAAATGGTGGAGTTAATTGCAAAAAGACCATCACTCTGTGGGTTAAATGTTACTATACCACACAAATTAAATGTAATCCCTTTTTTAAATGAGATTGATGTTGCTGCTAAAGAAATTGGTGCTGTAAATTGTATTTCAATTCAGCAAAAAGGTAAAGTGCCTTTTCTTAAAGGATACAATACTGATGCTTATGGTTTTGCTGAATCGCTAAAACCATTATTAGAAAAACAACATCAAAAAGCATTGATATTTGGAGACGGAGGAGCCGCCAAAGCAGTAAAGTATGTATTAAAGCAATTGCAAATTCCTTATTTAGTAGTGGTTAGAAATCCAGTAGAAAATGCAATTTTATATTCTGCAATTAATGAAGAGTTGTTAGATGAATATAAATTATTGATCAATACTACACCACTTGGAATGTTGCCAAATTTAAACTCATATCCAGTATTTCCATACCAGTACTTAACGCCTCAACATTTGGTGTATGATTTAGTATATAATCCAGAAGAAACGGTATTTTTAGCTAAAGCAAAAGAGCAGGGAGCTAAAATTAAAAACGGATTAGAGATGTTATACTTACAGGCAGAACGTTCTTGGTATATTTGGAATTCGTAATGCATCAGATACGTCACTCTGAATTTATTTCAGGGTCTTTGTAGCAGGAAAAATGCTGAAATGAATTCAGCATGACGGGAAGGTTTATAGAGAATATTAAAGAAGTATTTTATTTTAAGATATCAATCATACAGATGAGAAGATTTATTATTCTTTTGGCTGCTTTTATTATAATTGCTATTGCTTCCTGTACAAGTGAAAACACATTTGCTCCAAAGCCAAAAGGATATTTTAGAATAAAATTCCCTAAAAAAGCATATCAAACTTACAATTCAGCTTGTCCTTTTACATTTGAATACCCAGTTTATGCTCAAATGGTTATCGATAGTGATAAAAATGCACAGCCATGTTGGAATAATTTAAATTTTCCGCAATTTAACGGCCAGCTCCATCTTACGTATCATGGCGTTTTTTCGGCTAAGGGATATAATAAAATGACAGAATTGGCAAGAGAGTTGGCTATGAAACATACCATTAAGGCAAGTTCAATCGATCAAAAAGTAATTAATTATCCTGATAAGAAAGTATATGGAATTTATTATGCTATTGAGGGAAATACAGCATCATCAGTTCAGTTTTTTTTAACAGATAGTGCTAAACATTATTTCCGTGGCGCTTTGTATTTTAATGAACGCCCACAGTACGATTCTATTCAGCCTGTTGTTAAATTTATTAAAAAAGACATAGACAGATTAATTGAAACTTTTAGGTGGAAGAATTAATGAGCTCGCCAATTGTTAAATTCCGAAATTGTTTTACTTTTAATATTACAGTCGTTTAAACCGTTATTTATAACCATAGTCTATGATCAGTCTCAAGAAATTTACCTTCAATCCCTACCAAGAAAATACTTACGTTTTATATGATGAAACTGGGGCATGTGTAATTATAGATCCAGGCATGTATGATGGAGCTGAGCAAAATCAGTTGGTAAACTTCATTAAAGAAAATCAGCTTAAGCCAGAACTTTTACTAAATACACATTGCCATATTGATCATGTTTTAGGTAATAAATTTGTTTTTGACAATTGGTCTTTAAAGCCTCAATTTCATAAAGGAGAATTGTACATTTTGCAAGCAGTAGCAGGTTATGCGCCACAAATGGGCATGCATTATGAACTTTCTCCAGAACCTGAAATTTTTTTAGAAGAAACAGGGGTTATTACTTTTGGCAATAGTAAATTAGAATTGGTTTTTGCACCTGGACATTCACCAGCTCATTTATGCTTTTATGCAAAAGATGAGAATTTTTTAATTGGAGGAGATGTTTTATTTTACCGTAGCATAGGTAGAACAGATCTACCTGGCGGAAATCATCAACAATTGATCAACAGTATCAAAGAGAAGGTATTTAATTTGCCAGATGACTGCGAAGTCCTTCCAGGTCATGGGTCTTCTACAACCATCGGTTTTGAGAAAATAAATAATCCTTTTTTAACGTAGATGAAGAACGTTTAGATTGATGTTTTAACACCATCTTCAGTTTAGCTCTTACATTTTCCCTATCTTTATAGCGTGAATACTGCACTTTACATCGCCAAAAGATATCTTTTTGCAAAGAAATCAACTAATGCTATCAATATCATTTCGGCAATTTCTATGCTAGGTGTTTTTGTTGGGAGTACGGCTTTAATCATCATCTTATCAGTATTTAATGGCTTTGAAGAGGTGGTACTCAAAATGTTTAATACCATTACTCCTCAAATCATTATTCAGCCTTTACAAGGCAAAACATTTAACCCTAATACGGTATATTTTAATGAACTGAGAACAAACAAGTCTGTTTATTCATTTACAGAAGTACTCTCAGAAAATGCCTTAATTTGGTATAACAATAAACAAATGCCTGCAATGGTTAAAGGCGTAAGTAAAGATTTCGTTAAAAACCAATCTTTAGATACCATTATTATTGAAGGTCATTTTATTTTACAGAATAAGAATGGCCCGGCTGCGGTTATTGGCTCTGCACTGCAAGCTTACTTAGGTGTAAATTCTGCAGATCCTTTTGAGCAGTTGCAAATTTATTCTCCAAAAAAGGGAGTTCAAGCAAGTTCAATAAATCCGATGGACGACTTTACTGTCCTAAATATTCCTCCTTCTGGAGTATTTGAAGTGCAGCAAGAGTTTGATAATATTGTAATTGTGCCAATTGAATTTGCTCGACAACTTTTAGGTGAAGAGAAAAATGTGTCTGCTATTGAGATAAATGTAAACGATGGGATAGACGCAGAAAAGCTTAAGGATGAAATTGGTAAGACATTAGGAACTAATTTTGTGGTTAAGAACAGAATTCAGCAAAATCAAGCATTGTATAATGTTTTAGGATCAGAGAAATGGATGGTTTACATCATTCTAACCTTCATTTTAATTATTGCTATATTTAATATCATCGGTTCCCTAACTATGCTTGTAATAGATAAATTAAAAGATATCTCAATTCTACATAGTCTAGGAGCAGGGAAAAAATTAATCAAAAGAATATTTTTGGTAGAAGGCATGATGATAACGCTAGCAGGTTGTATATTTGGATTAATAATAGGATTTGTTTTCTGTTTATTGCAACAACGTTATGGCTGGTTTAAGATGGGCGAATCTAATTTATTAATCTCCAATGCCTATCCCATAGCTTTAAAATGGCAAGATTTTATACTCGTTTTCGTAACAGTTAGTATTTTTTCTCTCATCGCTTCAGCTTTGGCATCAAATTTAAGTGTAAAGAAAATAGACCATCTAAATAAAGATCTTTAATTATGAATAGCTATAAAAAATCAATCTTTACCTTATTTGCA
The DNA here is from genome assembly GCF_005116505.1 of Pedobacter polaris. Classification (GTDB taxonomy): domain Bacteria; phylum Bacteroidota; class Bacteroidia; order Sphingobacteriales; family Sphingobacteriaceae; genus Pedobacter; species Pedobacter polaris. Next base: position 490,001 of record NZ_SWBR01000001.1, on the reverse strand, counting down.
GCTATGCTTATGTTATCGGCTTGCAATGACGATAAAAAAACTGACGACAACAATAAGCCTGTTGTAGTAAAAGGTCTTTATAGCTTTGGGCCTGAGGTGAAATCTTTCACTAATTGTGAAGATAGTAGAGAATATTGGGTTATAGACAGCGCTAAAACATTAGAGCTTGCTTATAGTGACCTAGGTTTCGAGAAGCCATATACCCCAGTTTATATTGAAGTGGAAAGTCATTTTGTGAAATCAGATACAACTGCTGTTAATGGCGATTACGACTCTACAATGGTGGTAACAAAGTTGCTAAAAATTAGCAAACAAATTCCCGACGGACCTTGCTCACAATAAAAGATGCCATTTAATTGAGACGTGTTGAAAATTAATCATCCTGCTTTAATAAACTTTTGCAACAAGCATATTAGGCAGAGAAGGCCGCAGCCTTTGCATATATCGGCAATGTTAAAACTGAAGTAGAAAAATTAACTATAACGAACGTATAAATCTTCTTTGAAATTAGGAATGACTTTATTTTTAGTTGCCATATCAAATAAGGTATCAATTGCTTTTTTACCTTCTTCTCCTAAATCAATAGAATATTTGTTAACGTACAACTCTATGTGTTTGTACATTACAGCTTCATCCATTTCTTGAGCATGTTCCTTAATAAAATCTAAACCAGATTTTGGGTTTGCAAAAGCAAATTCAACAGACTTTCGTACCAATCGATTTACTTTCTGTTGAACCTCCACTGGTAACTTTCTATTGATAACTATACCACCCAAAGGAATAGCACAGCCTGTTAGTTCTTCCCAATAACTTCCTAGGTCAACAACTTTATGTAAGCCCTTATCCTGGTAAGTAAAACGATTCTCATGGATGATTAAACCTAAATCGATTTCTTCATTTAACAAGGCATTTTCAATTTCAGAAAACACCATCTCTTTTTTACTGGTTAATTGAGGATAAGCAACACCTAGCAAAAAGTTAGCAGTTGTGTATTTGCCTGGAATACCTACTTTAAGTTGAGGGTTTGGATTTAAGAGTTGAGCGCTAATTTTATCGATGTTTTCCTTTTTGCAGATTAATAGTGGCCCAACGCCAAAGCCTAAAGCACTACCAGCATTTAAGAGTGCATATTTTTCAACTACATAAGCAAAAGCATGGAAACTCAATTTGGTAATGTCTAATTCCCCACGCATTGCCTTTTGATTCAGTGTTTCTACATCGTCAAAAGAAACAGCGAACGATAAACCTTCAGTATCAATTTTACCATGAATTAGGGCGTCGAAAATAAAAGTATCGTTTGGACAAGGGGAAAAGCCAAGTGTAAGTTTCATGGTGTAAAATTAAGGCTAAAAGTTATTCCAATCGTCATTTTTACCTCATTTGATTTTCTGAGTAATGAAATCAATAACCCAATCATTCAAGTTTTTTATAGCCAAGCCAATTTCCCAGGTTTCCTTCGCCCTTGGTGTAACATAATTAGAAATACTCCTTATTTGTAAGCAAGGAATACTGAGCTGCTCGCAAGCGTAAAATACAGCAGCCCCTTCCATACTTTCTACTTGTGGCTGAAACCTTTTTGTTATCGTTTCAATGCTTTTAGAATTGCCATGAACCTTATTAACTGTAATGCCTTTAACCTTTGGTAAATTGTTAATTTCATAATTAGATTGGAAAGTATTTTTTCCAAAACCAAGTTCATCTATAGTTAAGAAATTATTATTATCTTCTGCGCCAAGTTCAGCAAAGGTATCCTTGTAAATATTTACTAAACCACCTAATGGGATATTTTTATCAAAACTTCCAGCTATGCCAACATTTAAAACTAAATCATAGCTTTTATCAAGTCGCTGTCCTAATGAAAATGCAGTAGTAGTCATGCCAACTCCAGTAATCAAAATGTCAAAGTTTGGAGTTTTAATAAAATCCTGCTCTGCTAAGTCAAAATGCTCGTAAACCTTTGTTAACTCTTTTTGGGTTGCAGCAACAACTAGTAATTTCATTCTTCTAAATTAAAAATTATGATTGAGAATTTACGTTTTTAGCTTTTAGCTTTTTTCTTTAGTCTTTTAGCATGAACCTTATCCGTATATTTGCTTTTTATTTGATGAATAATGATTTATATTACAAGAAGGGAAAGTTTTAATGCTGCTCATAAATTATCGAGAACAGATTGGAGCTTAGAAAAAAATATTGAGGTTTACGGTAAATGTGCAAATCCAAATTGGCACGGACACAACTATCAATTGTATGTAACTGTTAAGGGAGAAGTTAACCCAGAAACTGGATTTTTGGTTGACCTGAAATGGCTGAAAGAGATTATCAATACAAATATTGTTGATAAAATAGACCATAGAAACCTTAATTTAGATGTAGATTTTATGAAAGATAAACTGGCTTCTACAGAGAACTTGGCTATAGCAATTTGGGACATTTTATACCCTCTCGTTCAAGTAGATGGAGCACAATTACATTGCATAAAAATTTATGAAACTGAAAACAATTTTGTAGAATATTTCGGCTAATCAATTATAAATGGAAAACGATAAATACAATCATGACGACGAAGTTTTGGGCTACCAGAAAATCGACAGATATGATGATGAAAAAATTAGTTCTGTAGCTATACACTATAAAGATATTTTAACTCAATTAGGTGAAAATCCAGAACGCGAGGGTTTATTGAAAACACCAGAGCGTGTGGCTAAGGCATTGCAATACCTTACGCATGGGTATGATGTAGATCCTTCAGAAATCCTTCGTTCGGCAATGTTTAAGGAAGATTATAGCCAAATGGTAGTGGTAAAAGACATTGAGATTTTTTCAATGTGCGAGCACCACATGCTGCCTTTTTTTGGTAAGGCACACATCGCTTATATTCCAAACGGACATATTGTAGGGTTAAGTAAAATACCAAGAGTTGTAGATGCATTCGCTCGCAGATTACAGGTTCAAGAGCGTTTAACAAATGAAATTAGAGATTGTATTCAAGATACATTACAACCAGCTGGTGTAGCAGTTGTTATGGAATGCAAACACTTGTGCATGGCTATGCGTGGAGTGCAAAAACAAAACTCTGTTACTACAACGTCGGCATTTACAGGTGGATTTTTAAGTAACGACAAAACAAGAGCAGAGTTTTTAAGGTTAATAACTGCAAACCTACATTAACCCCAAACCCCTAAAGGGGCTTTGGATAATTGGACAAATTTTTAACAAATATAAATTTCCCCTTTAGGGGATTAAGGGGTATGAAAGCATATATTTTTCCAGGGCAAGGAGCCCAATTTGTAGGAATGGGTAAAGATCTTTATGAAAATCCATTAGCAAAAGAATTATTTGAAAAAGCAAATGACATTATTGGGTTTCGCATAAGTGATATCATGTTTAGTGGAACTGATGAAGAGCTAAAACAAACTAATGTAACACAACCAGCTATATTCTTACATTCAGTAATTTTAGCTAAAGTTTTAGGTGATGATTTTAAACCAGAAATGGTTGCTGGACACTCTTTAGGAGAGTTTTCTGCTTTAGTAGCTGCTAATGCTTTATCTTTTGAAGACGGTTTAAAATTAGTAATCACCCGTGCTAATGCAATGCAAAAAGCTTGTGAGTTGCAACCTTCTACAATGGCCGCTATTTTAGGCTTGGCAGATGAAGTAGTTGAAGAAGTTTGTGCTGGTATTGATGCAATTGTGGTTCCAGCCAATTATAATTGCCCTGGACAACTTGTTATTTCAGGTAGCATTGAAGGCATTGATGAAGCATGTGAAAAATTAACTGCTGCCGGAGCGAAAAGAGCATTAAAGTTAAATGTTGGTGGTGCTTTTCACTCACCATTAATGGAGCCAGCAAGAAGGGAGTTGCAGGCAGCTATTGAATCAACTGCTATTTCTTCACCAGTTTGTCCAATTTATCAAAATATAAATGCAAAGCCAACAACAGACCCATCAACAATTAAAGAGAATTTAATTGCACAATTAACAGGGGCAGTAAGGTGGACACAAACTGCTACAAATATGATCGCAGATGGCGCAAATGAATTTGTAGAAGTTGGACCTGGAAACGTTCTTCAAGGTTTAGTAAAAAAGGTGAGCAGAGAAGTGCAAACAAGTAGTGCGACTATTTAATATTATTAAGTTTATAAAATAGGTTCAATGTGGGTATAGGAGGTAAAATAAGGTTTCTTTTATTGCTTTTAGGCATTTGTTGTATTGCTACAGCTTTGTCTTTAAATAATTCAATTACCCAAAAAGATCTCCTAGTACACGAAGCCAAAACCCTCCAACAAAATTTAGCGATAAAGGAACGTATTGTTCAAAGTTTTCTTTCTAATCCTGATAAGTTAAAGGAGTTAAAGGGATTTGATAAGAATGAGCAACAATCTTTAAATTTCATTAATACCTATAGGGATAATGGAATTAACGTATTAGTTTATAAAGATCAAAAACTTCATTTTTGGAGCTCTGCTATTGCTTTCCCTCAAAATATTAGCCGCTTAAAAGAAGGTCCTTCATTTCAACAATTACCAAATGGTTATTATGAAGTAATAAAGAAGACTTCAGATGATTATGTTGTTATTTTTTTAATAGGTGTAAAGACACAGTTTGGCATTGAAAATCAGTACCTTAAGAATAGAATTGTGCCAGAGCTTTTTCCAAACAATAGTTTAGATTTAGCCTCATTTACCGATAAGGATACTAAAGAGATTTTCAACATCAATAAAGAATATCTTTTTCCTGTTAAGTTAAGTGAAGAATATTCGAAGAATATCTACGCAACAGTGCAATTATGGCTATGGATTGTTGGACTATTTAGTATTTGTTTATTTGTAAACTCCTATTGCAAGTGGCTAGCCAATAGGGGCTTTATATATTCTGCTACGTTAGTGCTAACTGTCTTTTTCTTTGCATTCAGATTGTCTGATTTGCAGTTCTTTTGGTTTAATCACCAGTTTAACCTCGAGATTTTCAGCCCCTCTATATATGCGCAGAGTGAATTTTTACCCTCATTAGGAGATTTATTATTACATGTAATTTGCCTTACATGGATTACGCTTTTCATTTATGTACATCGAGGTAAGTATGTTTTACCAAAGTGGATAGTAAATAATAGACTTGCTGGAATTTTATTACATATAATTTTATTGTTAATTATATCAAGTTTTGCATTTATAATTGATGATGTATTTCATGGATTGATTAACAATTCGAAAATAAATTTTGATATCACCAACATTATAAATTTAGGGTGGATTAGTTGGATCAGCATTTTGATACTTTGCTTGGCATGGTTTAATGTTTACCTAATTACAAACATCTTTATTGAAATTACTAAACAGTTAAACTTTAGTAATAAGGATAGATTAATACTCTTTATTCTACTGTTAACAGGATATTTCATATATAAGCTAATAGACGATTTTAACGTGTTCTTTTTGGTTTATGCACTTTTATTATTTGTAATTGGATGGAATAATTATGTTCAGAAACGTCAGTTTTCTATTGGTGTATTTGCTATACTTTTCTTGTGTATTGCATTTCTAACCTCTCTTAAATATATAAAGTTTATTGACTTAAAAGAACGGAACAATAGAGGGGGGATAGCCCGAAAGCTAGAAAATTCAGATGATCCAAAGGTGATCAATTCAATTAGCAGTTTTGAATTACGCATTCCATCTGATTCGATGATCGTAAAATATTTCAAAGACCCTAAACTTATTAAAACTTTTAACTTTAATAATTATGTCACAAAAAAATATTTAGACGGTTATTTATCCCGCTTTGAGTATAAAATTTTTGCTTACAATAGCCAAGATTCTGTTTTAAAGCAAGAGGAAAGTGTTCCGATTTCTAAGTATAAAGATTTGGTTAAATCGGGTGCATTTAAAACGCCTGAAACGATTTATTCCTATCGAATTAATGACACTTTCGGTTACCAAGATTATTTTGGCATCATCCCGATTTTTGATGATAAAGATTTATTAGGGACATTAGTTATTGATTTAAAATCTCAATCTTATGATTACAATAGTCACTTTCCTGAACTATTAATTGAAGGGAAATTAAAAAGTGATGAAGATTTTAGCGAATATTCTTTCGCGTTTTATAAAGACAATAAGCTATCAATTCAATCGGGTAAATTTACTTATCCGATGATGAATACTGAGTTTAAAGGAGTGGTAGATAAAGTTGAATTTAAAAATGAAGAGACAAATGATTACAGTTATAACCATGCCATTTATAAAGCTAATAATTCGAAGTTAATTGTAATTAGCAAAGAAAAAATGCCTTATGTAGTTAGGTTAGCTACTTTATCATTTTTCTTTTTGGTGTTCATTTTATTTGGGATAGCTGTTTACATTATGCTTTGGCTGGCCAAAAATATAGAAGATACTAATGCCGGATGGTTTAGGATTAATCGGTACCTCATGATTAATGCCAACAAAATTCTATACAAAACACGTATTCAAGTTTCTGTAGTGCTATCTGTTGTGGCAACTTTATTAATTGTGGGCTGGACAACTTTTTCTTACATTAAGGAGGAGTACTTAAAGCAACAAAAAGATTCGATTCGAGAGAAGGTTAGGAAGGTACAGCTCTCTTATGAAAAACAAATTTTGAATACCGGAGCTATAAAAACAGATGATGAGGCTGAATTTGAATTCAATAAATTTGCAGATATAAATGCGGCTTATTTAAATCTTTACGACATCAAAGGAAATTTGGTGCTAACATCCTTACGTAAAATGTATGATTACGGAATTGTAGGGAAACAAATGAGTTCAGATGCATTTATTAATTTAAGTCTAATGCAACGGTCAGAGTTCTTAAATCCTACAGAAAAAGTTGGAGAATTTACCTATGCCGCTGCTTATGCGCCAATACGTAATGGACAAAATCAAACAGTTGCGTATATAGGGTTGCCTTATTATGCGAATGAAATTGATTATCAAGAAAAGATAGGGTTGTTCATAAATACACTGATTAACATATATGCCCTCGTATTTGTGCTTATAGGTGTGCTAGCTGTGTTTTTAGCTAATCAGATAACTAATCCCTTAACTTTCATACAAGAAAGCATCAGGCGCACCAAATTAGGGCAAAAAAACCAACCAATTATTTGGCATAGGCAAGATGAGATTGGTTTGTTAATTAAAGAGTATAATAAAATGATTGCTGCGCTCGAAATAAGTGCCGCAAAACTAGCTCGATCTGAAAGGGAAAGTGCATGGAGGGAAATGGCAAAACAGGTTGCGCACGAGATTAAGAATCCGCTTACACCATTAAAACTCGGAGTGCAATTGCTAGAGAAATCTTGGAAGGAAAATGATCCAAATTTTGAGAAGAAATTTGCAAGTTTTAATAAGTCTTTTATCGAGCAAATTGATAGTTTAGCTACCATAGCATCGGAGTTTTCGAATTTTGCAAAAATGCCTGATACCAAGCTTGAAAAATTAGAACTATTGCCTGTTATTGAACAAGCTATCGCAGTATTTAATTCTTCAGAAAATGTGGAGATTATAGTACTTAATCGAACCAATACAAAAGTTATGGTATTAGGAGATAAAGATCAGTTACTACGTACATTTAACAACTTGCTTAAAAATGCAATAGAAGCAAGTGAATACAAAGATAAGTGTGCAATTAGGATAGGAATTATAAATGATGAGAGGCAAGTTTATGTTGAGGTGGAGGATAATGGAAAGGGTATTGATGAAGCACTAAAAGACAAGATTTTTGTTCCGAATTTTACTACAAAATCTTCTGGTACTGGATTAGGTTTAGCCTTTGTTAAACAGGCAGTAGAAAATGCAGGTGGAACGATAGAATTTACATCAAAAATTGGTCAGGGAACTACATTTTATTTTACTTTTCCTCTTATATAATTTCTTCTACCTGAGAGAGATTTGGCTTTTCCCCATTACATAGCCGTCAGCATATAAAATAATTGAGTAGACGCCTTTCATAAATTCTTTTGGGTTAGTCCAATCTATCTTATATTCAGTCTCATCATCGTTATAATAGAATTCTATAGCACTGCTATATTGCATTTGTTGACCATCAATTTCAAATAAGTTACTCTCATCTGCTATTAAATTTCCAGCAGGGTCAAAAACTCTTAAAAATACTTTGTGGTAATTTTTATTTGCTAATGGATTGGATACGATCGCAAACTTTACTGTTAATTTATTTGTAGTACTTGCTCTGGTAACTAAAATGTTCTTACCGCTGCTTTTAACCTTATATGCTTGAATATCAATGTTTGATGCCTTTAGTGCTGCGCCAACTTTAACTTTGGCATTAAGGTTTTGATTTTCTTTTTCTAGAGTTTCAGTTTTTTCACTATAAGAATTTACAGTTGTTTTTAAGCTATCACGTTCTGTTTTTAAGTAAGAATTTTCCTTCTCTAAACGTATAATCTGATCGTTATAGTTTTTAACAAATTCTCTTAGCTCTTTAATCTGATCTTGCGCTTCATCTAAATCACCCTGTGTAAGTTTCCCTTTCTGTAAATCAAGTTTTAATTCGGCAATTTTCTCTCTTGCAAGTTTTTCCTCTTGAGCTAATTTATCACTTAAATTAACATTAAGTAAGGTTACTTTATCAAGTTCTGCCTCTATTTTTTCAACTTCTAAATTTAATCGTTCTTTTTCAGTACTTACAGTTACAAATCTACTGCTTTGTTGCTTGTCCTTAACATACAAATAGGCATTTATGCCTAAAAGTGCTGCTATAACTACAATTAAAAAATAAACTTTATTTCTATCAACCTTATTGACAGGGTCTTGTTCTTGCATATGTATTAAAATTTTCCTTTTACCATATTTTAAGGTCAAAGAATTAGATCTTACAGGACAGCTAACATAATATAAAAAAACGAAAAGTGTTAAATTTGTAGCACTTTTGTATCAAAATTCTTAAAATTTACGTTTAACGTAATTGATTAGAATTACTTGTGCATTAAAAACTACAAATCAAAAAGAACAAAATCCCTTATACTAAAATCATATAATGAATAAAAGCTACATCTACGCACTTTTACTCTCACTAGCTGTTCCACTTTTCTCAATTGCCCAAAACACCACAAAAATTGCTCCAAAACGTGAGTTTAGAGGTGTTTGGATTGCCTCAGTAACCAATATAGATTGGCCGTCAAGACCCGGGCTTTCTGTAGATAAACAAAAGCAAGAATTGATTGGTATTTTAGAACAGCATAAAAAAAGTGGTATTAACGCTATTATGCTTCAAATAAGACCAACCGCAGATGCTTTATATGCTAAATCTAGAGAGCCTTGGAGCCATTGGTTAATGGGTAAACAAGGGCTAGCACCTGCTGCAGGATATGACCCTTTGGAATTTGCAATTAAGGAAGCTCATTTTAGAGGAATGGAACTACATGCATGGTTTAATCCTTACAGAGCAACAATGTCTGCTGGTCAACTTACAAGTTCTGAACATATCACAAAAAAAAGACCTGAATTATTCTATAGATATGGAGGTCAGATTCTTTTCGATCCAGGTTTGCCTGAGGTTAGGGAATATATAACTCAAGTTATTTTAGATGTGGTTAAAGAATATGATATTGATGGTGTTCACTTTGATGATTATTTCTATCCTTATCGTATTGCTGGGCAAACTATAAAAGATAACACCACTTTTACCAAGTATGCTAATGGTTTTACCAATATTAACGATTGGCGTAGAAATAATGTTGATATGCTTGTTAAAATGGTAAATGACAGTGTTCACCATTATAAAAAACACGTAAAATTTGGAGTTAGTCCTTTTGGTATTTGGAGAAACTTTAGAGAAGATACTTTAGGATCCAGAACAAATGGTTTATCTAATTATGAAGAGCTTTATGCAGATTCGAGAAAGTGGATTAAAGAAGGATGGGTAGATTACATTAATCCCCAAATTTATTTTACTTTCAAAAGAGCAGCAGCACCTTTTGGTACCTTACTAGATTGGTGGGGTAATAATACTTTTGGAAGACATCTTTACATAGGTCAGGCTGCTTATTTAGTAAATACACCAACAAAAGTAGATCCAACGTGGATGAAAATAAATGAAATTCCTAATCAGATCAGGTATTTAAGGGCAAATAATCGTGTGCAGGGAAGTATTTTTTTTAGTTCAAAATCACTTTCTACAAATGCAAAATCATTAACAGATACGCTAAGAAATGACTTGTATAAATATCCTGCCCTGCCTCCCCAAATGCCTTGGTTAGATGATGTAATGCCAAACACTCCTCAAAATTTAACTGCAGACGCACTAAACGATGGGATAAATATAAAGTGGGTTAAACCTTTAAAAGCTGTGGATGGTGAAACCGCCTCTGGCTATGTTGTCTATCGCTTTAAAGAAGGTGAAAAGATTGGGATTCTTGATGCAAAGAACATACTTCATATCAGCTTTGAAGACTTTACATTCTATTTAGATACAGATGTTGAAAAAGGTAAAAGATATAATTACTTAGTTACAGCGTTAGATAGGTTGAAGAATGAAAGTGAACCTAGTGGGCCAATTGGTGTACAGGCTAAGTAAAAGCAAAATCTTTACTGATAAACCCTTTTTTTTGAATTTCGTTTAAGGCAAGATCTAACTGCAAATCTCCAAGGCCAAAGATGCTTTCTTGCGCCCAGAATTTCTCGTATATTTCAGATTTGTTTGTCATTCCGGCGTTAATGAATCCTAGTAATACCTCATGAATATGATTTAAACCATTTGATTTTTCAGACCTCATCAAATGTGCTGCTAAGGCTTTTTTTAGCAATGCTAGCTTACCAAAATCTCCTTTTAAAAAGGTTGTGATTCTTGTTGAATCATTTTCTATATATAAATCCCAAGCTTTTGCTGCTAAATCTAAATCTACTAAGCTTAACTTTATCTTTGTTGGCAATAGTTTCTTTAATTGTGTTGGTGATAGCTCACCTAATCCCCTAAAATTTGGTAATCCATCAAATTTATCTGGGCAAATTAAATAAATAGGAATTTCATAATTGATATTTTTTAATGTAGCAAGAACGAAAATCAAATTAATCTGGCAAACTAAATCATATTCAAACCATAAAATGATTTGATCATATTCAGTTAAAGAATTGAGTTTATTTACTTCATTAATTACTTTTTCTTTATAACTATCATAATTTTCTCCAAAAGTCTCATAAATCCACTTGGAACGCAATTGAAATAGGCTATTCTTAGTGACTGGTCCTTCGGATAGTATTTCTCTCCAAATAAGAATATCACCACTTATTTCTGTTTCTTTAAAAACATTCATAGTGGCATCACCATTTAAAACATGTAGTGTTTTAGAATTCATGCATGTTAAATTAATTAAAAAACCCATCTAAAAATAATTAGATGGGTTTCTAAAGTAATACTTTTAATTACTTCTCTGGCACTAATACTACACGAATATAGTTTTCTCCGTTTAAATATTTTTGTGCGGCAGCCTTACTGGTTGCAACGGTTACACCGTTAATTCTATCTTTATTTCCTAATAATTGTTCAACATCATCACCATACTTTAAGCGATTGGCTAAATAATTTACCCAATATCCATTTTCTCTGAGGCTTAATTCTTCCTGACGAATTTCTTCAGATTTAAATTTCTTTAGGTCATCTTCGGTTGCGCCGTTTTGTTTAAAAGAATTAACTTCTTCTAGGGCAGCTGCAATTAGTTTTTCTACGTTAGCTTTTGAGCAGTTAAAAGAGATAGTAAAGTAGTAGTGTGCAGATGGATATTTCTCTACACTTAAACTAACTCCTGGGCTATAAACCCCACTTTCTTTTTCACGTAAACGCTCTAGTATTTTTATTTCCAAGGCACTTTTTAAAGCATCTAATTGTACATTGTTGGCTGCATTATATTCGTAGTCATCATGGAAAAATAATTGCACCGTAGCTTTGTCTTCCAAACCTTTATAAACAGTCTTGCTTACTTTGCCTTTGGGTGGACGAACGCCATTGTCTACAAAAGTTTCATTTTTATTTAAAGCTGGTAGGCTAGCTAAATATGTAGTTAAAAAAGGTTTTATTTTTTCAACTTCAAAATTACCTACAAAAACAAAAGTTTGTCCACTAGCATCGGCAAAACGATCCTTATAAAAACTGTAAGCTTTATCTAGAGATATTTTATCAATGTCTGATAAATTTATCGGCATGCCTCGTTTGTGATAATTTGCTAATACGGCTTGTAAAGTATCTGCATAAACACTATTTGGATTGCTATTTTTGTTAGCGGTAATTACCTTATAATCGCTTATGTTTTTGTTAAAAATTTCTACATCCTTGCGTGGGTTTGTTGCGTAGGCATAAATTAATTGAAATGCAGTTTCCAAATCTTTTGGAGATGCACTGCCAGAGAAACCTTGGTATTCTGAATCTATGTAAGAACGAGCAGTAGCAGTTTTGCCAGCTAAATATTTACTTAACTGAGTAGGGTTAAAATCACCTACTCCAAATTGTGCAATTAAACTTGAATTTTCTGCTGATAGATAATCATCATTACTAGCTATTGATGTACCGCCTTTACCAAAAGAAGTGAAGATAACTTGGTCGTTTTTAAAATTTGTTGGTTTGAGCACTACTTTTATACCATTACTTAAAGTTAAAGTTGTGATATCTAATTTCTCATTCTTACTTTCGTTAATAATTTTACCTGCTATTGGCATTGTAGCAATTAATGGTTTGTTAACGGTATTGTCTATGTATGGAGTAATGCCATTACCTGCGGTTTTTAATGCGCTAAGCAATTGTGCCTCTTTTGGTAAATCTGCAGCTTCCTTTTCTGGTGCTTGTACAATTATGGTGATGTTGTTTTTGGTAATTAAGGTTTTAGCTACTGCATTTACCTCATTTAAAGTAACAGTTTGGAGCAATTTTTTAAACTCGGCGTAATTATAATCTGCAGACTGAATACTCGAACCCACTAAAAAATGATCTAAATAATCTTGCACATAAACGGCAGATTTTGTTTTGTCTTTCTCTTTGTATTGTTTTTCTACACCTGCTTCAAGTTTCTTTTTAATAGTTTCGAACTCACCTGTTGTAAAACCAAATTTTACCATACGCTCATTTTCTGCAAGTGCAGCAATAAGAGCTTTCTCCAAATCTTTTGCTGATTTAGCCACAGCAACAGTCTGTAAAGCACTTTCACCCCAAACTAAACCTCCTTGATATGGTGAGTATGAACTTTGTGCGAATAAAAATGGAGCAGTTCCTTTTTGAGTAAGTTCTTGTATGCGAGAAGCTAACATGCTATTGATCATAGATTCGATTGCATTTCTTCTAAAATCTGCATCTGTTTTTACAGGGCTAGATTTTTGTCTATAAATAACCTGTGCAACATTGTATGGCTGTTCCTTATCAGTTACAATTTTAACATTAGGGGTTATATTATCTGGCAAGGTATAGTTAAGACGAGGCTTAGGGTTGGCAGGGTTTTTTAGACCTGAGAAATTTTGCTTAATCAATTGTTCAACTTCTTTAACATCAAAATCTCCTACTGCAATAACAGTTTGTAAATTAGGTCGATACCAATCTTTATAAAAGTTACGAATTTTGTCGTGTGTGAAGCTTGTTAATACTTCTATTTTACCTATCGGGATACGTTTTGCATATTGCGAATTACTCAACAAGAAAGGTAAGAGCTGATTGCTCATTCGTTGCTGTGCATTTTTTCCTCGTTGACGATCTTCTTCAACAATAACTCCACGCTCATTGTCAATTTCCTTACCTTCCATGGTAACTTTTCCGGCCCAGTTAGCTAAAATTTTAAATCCAGTTTTAAATACCTCTACGCTATCTGTAGGTATGGGTAGCTGATAAACAGTTTGGTTAAAGCCTGTATAAGCGTTTAAATCTGCACCAAAACGAACCCCCGCTTTTTGCAGGTAATTGATCATTTCGTTTTTTGGAAAGTCTGTGCTGCCATTAAATGCCATGTGCTCTGTAAAGTGAGCCAAGCCTAACTGCTCTTCAGTTTCCATTAAGGAGCCAATTTTGTTGCCTAGGTATAATTCTGCCCTATTTTTTGGCTCTGTATTTTTACGAATATAATAGGTTAGTCCGTTAGGTAGTTTACCAATAATAACGTCTGGATCATTGGGGATTAATTTAGCGACAACAGCTTTGGTTGAAGCTTTAGTTGTGGTGGCTTTTTTTTGTGCTAAAACAGGTTGAATAAACAAACCTGTTGAAAGTACAACAATTAGAAAGTGTTTTTTCATAGATGTAATGATGTTAGTATTGATTTATTAAACCTTAATAATGATGTTCTTCTTATACATTAACCAAAGTATGACAAAGAAAAACAAAATAAAGACAATTGCGTAAGCTAACGAAGCATTTATTGGAGAAAAATAAGGAACAAAAAATGTCTGATAAAACCAACTCAATGCTCCAGTTTCACTGCCATCTGGTTGTTTAATTTTTATCATATTTAACAATCGAGGCATCAAGCCAGATACAAAAAAAACTGTTATAGCATTTACGCCATAAATTACAAAGGGTTTTGTAAAACGATTGTATTTATTTACATCAATTATCCAATACGAAAGCGCTAAAACAATTGTAGCCAAGCCACCGGTATAAAGTACATAAGAACTTGTCCATAAAGCTTTATTAATAGGGAATTCCAAATCCCATAATAAACCGGCCAATGTTGTAAAAACGCCTACAGAAAATAGCCAAGCAATTTTTGTTGCGGGTTCAACATCTTTTCGCTTCAAATAAACTCCTACCAAAACTCCAAATAATCCTGTTGCAACAGCTGGTAAGGTGCTTAAAATACCTTCTGGATCCCAAGTTTTGGCAGATTTCCATAAATGTGCTTCCGTTAAAATCGTTCTATCTAACCATGCTCCTAGGTTTGTCTCTTTTTCTAGGTTTGCGTAGCCAACTTCTGGAACAGGGACAAACATCATTAATGCCCAATAAGTAAACAGGATAATAATGATAATCCTGAAAATTGTTTTTTCAGATGACTTTAAAAAAATAACAGAAGAAATAAAAAATACTACTCCAATTCGTTGTAAAACGCCTGGTATACGGATATTTTTAAGAGATTCTACAAAGTCAAAAGTGCTAAAATTTCTAGGGAAAATTGCTAGGAGAAGACCTAATCCAAATAAGATAAGTGCTCTTTTAAATGCTTTAAGAATCGTTTTATTATGGCTCGCAGAATCTAGTTTTTTATTACTCATTGCATAAGCAATGGAAACACCAACTATGAATAAGAAAAAGGGGAAAACAAGGTCGGTTGGGGTACAGCCGTTCCATTCAGCGTGTTCTAATGGGGTATAGATATGGCCCCAGCTTCCTGGATTGTTTACCAAAATCATCGCGGCTACTGTTAGTCCGCGAAAAAAATCTAGGGATAATAAGCGTTGAGGTTTAGATTCCATTTTAAGCTAAAAAATTATCTGCTATAAACTTTATCTCCAATTTAATAAGGAGATTTAAGAACTAATATATAGAAGAAAATCTAAAAAGCTTTATAGAAAACCAATGAAGTTTGCTTAGGTGTTCTAATGCAAACTTCATTGGCAATTTTTTAGAATTTATAACGAACAAAAGCTTCCATTGCTTCGTAGTTTGCTAAACCCAAACTATCGTAAGCTTTTGCTGTTTCTCTATTCCGATCTTCAGCTCTTTGCCAAAATTCTCTAGCATCATCGCCTGGAAAAACAGCTCTATCTTTTTGAGATTGATGCTTGAAGATAGCAAACTTTTTACGTTCAACTTCTTGTGGACTAAGTGGTACTGCCATCTCTATTTCATGAGTTTCAAATTCAAGCCATGCACCACGATACATCCATAACCAACAATCTTTTACCCAAGTTTCTGTTTTTGCTAATCTTTTTAAAGATTCTAAAATAATATTAAAACAAACAATGTGTGTGCCATGAGGGTCCTCAAAATCTCCTGCTGCAAAAACCTGTTGTGGTTTTATTTTTTGAAGCAGCTCCATGGTTAATAATACATCAGCTTCTGTTACTGGATTTTTTTGATTTTTACCGCTTTCATAAAAAGGTAAAGCCATAAAATGGATATGATCGTCTTCTAAACCACAATAACGAGCACCAGCAATTGCTTCTCCTTTTCTTATCAATCCTTTAACGGTTTGTATTTCTGGGGTATCAACTTGGTTAGGTTTTTTATGCTCAATAAATTGGCGCATTTTATTGTAGGTCTCAGACATTTCTGGATTTGCCACTCCCATCTTTTCTGCAAAATCCATGTTAAACTCAACAAAACGCAAAACATCATCGTCCCAAACTGCTGTGTTACCAGAAGTTTGATAAGCAACATGTACATCGTGCTTTTGGTCTACTAATCGGATAAATGTACCACCCATAGAAATTACATCATCATCAGGGTGAGGAGAGAAAATTAAGACACGTTTTTTGTCTGGAGTTGCTCTTTCTGGTCTTTGGGTATCATCTGCATTCGGCTTGCCTCCAGGCCAACCTGTAATGGTGTGTTGAAGTTTATTAAATATATGAATGTTAATATTGTAAACCGGACCTTTTTCAAGTGCCAGCTGAGCCATACCATTATTGTTGAAATCGTCTTCGGTTAATTTTAAAATTGGTTTATTTAAAGTTGTAGCTAACCATATTACCGCTTTCCTAATTAATTTATCTGTCCAAATGCAATCTTTTACTAGCCAAGGAGTATCGTATCTTGTTAATAATGAAGCAGCATCCTCGTCTAAAATAAATTCAACATTTTCAGATAATTGCAAATAAGTAGCTGGTACATCACTAGACATTTCACCTTCAACAGCTTTTTTAATGATGGATGCCTTCTTTGTATTCCAAGCCATTAAAACAATTTCTCTGGCTTTAAAGATGGTGCCAATTCCCATTGTAATTGCCTTAGTAGGCACAAAAGACTTTCCTCCAAAATCACGAGCAGCATCCCTACGTGTAAGGTCATCTAGAGTTACTAAACGTGTTCCCGAGTTTGGCGCAGAACCAGGTTCATTAAAACCAATGTGACCAGTTCTACCAATACCTAAAATCTGCATGTCTAAACCACCATATTCTTCTATTTTGCGCTCATAAGCTAAGCAGAATGCAGGAATGTCTTCAAGTTTAAGTGTCCCATCTGGGATATGGACATTTGCTTTGTCGATGTCAATGTGGTCGAACAAATTTTCATTCATAAATGAAACATAACTCTGAGCAGCGGTTGGCAGCATCGGATAATATTCATCTAAGTTAAATGTAACCACGTTTTTAAAGCTTAGACCTTCTTCTTTGTGTAGTCTAACTAATTCTGAATAAACTGCTATAGGCGTTGCACCTGTAGCTAAACCTAAAACTGCTTTTAGGTTATTTTCTTGTTTGGTTTTAATAATTTTCGCAATTCGATGCGCTACGTTAATAGAAGCTTCTTTTGGATTTTTAAAAACAGTAACTGGGAGTTTTTCGAACCTCGTTTCTTCTAATAGATTTAATCTTGCCATTAATTCTGTTATTATTTAGTGAACGGAGCGGTAAATATAGAGAGTAATGCTTAGTTTTTACCAATTGTTATTTACTTTTATTGAAAGTATTTTTAGAGATTGCGTTACAGCATTAAATCAAACGTTTGTTTTACAATATTAAATTTTTATGAACAATTCTGTACAAAACCTTTATGCTATTGCAAGTAAAAGGGAGAGATTAATTATTGGATTAATGTCTGGTACTTCAATGGATGGATTAGATATCGCGCTGTGTCTTTGTACAAACAGTGGAAGTGAAACAGAAATAAAATTGCTAAACTTTATTACCATTCCTTATCAGGATGATTTTAGAGCAGATGTAAAAAGCATATTTTCTCGCAGAGATGCAGATCTAGAAAAAGTGTGTTTATTGAATGAGTTAATAGGGATAAAACATGCAGAATTAATTTTAGAAGCATTAACAACATGGGGCATTAACTCAAACGAAATTGATATCATTGCAAGCCACGGACAAACAATTTTTCATGCGCCAAAATCCTTACACGGGAAAAAAGGCTACCCAAATGCAACATTACAGATTGGAGATGGAGATCATATTGCAGTAAAAACAGGAATTATAACTATTGCCGATTTTAGGCAAAAACACTTGGCTGCAGGGGGTGAAGGAGCTCCACTTGCTGTTTATGGAGACTATTTAGTTTTTTCTAAAAAGGACGAGGATAGGATAATGTTGAATATTGGAGGTATAGCTAACTTTACATTTCTGCCAGGAAGTAAAGATGCTTCAAAAGTTTTTTCAACAGATGTTGGCCCAGGCAACACCTTAATGGATCAGTTTATACAGCTGCATTATCCGGGTATATATTATGATAAAGATGCCCTAAAGGCAAAGTCAGGGAACCTCAGTGATAACTTATTGAAAGCCTTATTGAATAATGAGTTCTTTAAGATCGATTTCCCAAAAACAACTGGTCCTGAATTATTTAATCTTACCTATTTGCAAAAAGCCCAAGAGCAAAGCAAAACAATAGATTTAGCGAATGAAGATGTGCTGGCAACCCTATGTCACTTTTCTGCACATGGAATTATTGAAGCCATAAAAAGAACAGTCAAATCTTCATCAATGCCAAAAATATTTATGAGCGGCGGTGGTATGCATAATCCTTTATTAGTTACGCTTTTAAAAGCGGCATTACCTAATGCTACTTTTAGCACAACCAATGAATTAGAAATTAACCCAGACGCAAAAGAAGCCGTGCTTTTTGCACTCTTAGCTAATGAAGCTTTAGCTGGAAATCCCATCAATTTTGGAGACCGAGAAGGTGTGCCATCCGTATGTATGGGCAAAATCAGTTTGCCTAACTAAATGTTAGTTTGTTTATAAGTTTTATTAAAGTTTAGACAAAACATTTCGTCATCTTTAATAGGTTTTTCGATTCAGTTAATGTTTTGAAAAATAATTAATCAGCTTTGCTGTATTTCTAACCAATTTAAATTTTTAAGTATGATGAGATTTTACACATTACGGTGTTCAAAACTGCTTTTATTGTTTTTAACACCAATCTTTTTGTTGCTCCTGTTTTCATCAGCAAGCGCACAAACAAACCGTTATATAATTAATGGTAAAGTAATAGAGGAAACAACTATGTCTCCAATTCCAGGTGCTGGCATTAAAGTGCAAGGAACTAACTTTGCTGTGGCTGCTAATAATGATGGTACCTATTCCCTTATAGCAAACCTTGCTCCGGGAAACTATCAACTTTCAGTTACATATATCGGTTATAAAACTATCACCAAACAAATTACCTTGGGTAGTAACAATAATGTAACTGTCGATTTTTCTTTATCACAAGATGCAATGGGTTTAGATGAAGTTATTGTAACAGGTACTTCACAAGGAACTACCAGAAAACAACTTGGTAACTACATTACATCAGTTAAAGGAGATGATCTAAATAAAGCACCTAGTGGAAACGTACTTTCGTCAATGCAAGGTAAAGTTGCAGGAGCTCAGATTAGTCAAAACTCTGGCGACCCAGCTGGCGGAATGTCAGTAAAGTTACGTGGGATTAGCTCTGCAAATTCATCAACAGAACCTTTATATATAATCGATGGGGTTATTGTTAATAATTCAACTTCTAGAGTAACAAATACTTCCACTAATTATGATGGTGGTAATTTTGTTGGTGCAATTGGGCAAAACAGAATGGTTGATATTAACCCTGCCGATATAGAAAGGGTAGAAGTGCTTAATGGCGCATCTGCGGCAGCAATTTATGGTTCAAGGGCTAATGCTGGAGTTATTCAGATTTTTACTAAAAAAGGTGTAGCTGGCAGAACACAAGTTAGTTTTAATACTAATTTTATGATAAGTGAGTTGAGAAAAAAGATAGAAGTTAATCAATCGCCAGTTAAATTTGGAGGTAGTGTAGATGCATTTACACAAGATGTGATTCAAACAACCGGCACTCCGCCAGCGCTTTTAACAAACACAACTCCTGTAACTCGTTACGATTATCAGGATTATATCTTTAGAACGGGATATGGTACAGATAACAACTTGTCTATTTCTGGGGGTAGTGAAAACACAAAAGTTTATTCTTCTTTTGGTTATTTTAGCAATCAAGGTATTATCAAAAATACCAATTTCAGGAAATACAATTTTAGAACCAACTTAGATCAAAAAATAAACAACTGGGCTAGTTTATCAGCTGGCTTAAATTACATTAAGAGTGCAGCTAACGAAAAACCGGATGGAAACTCGTTTTTCTCGCCTATGAACTCAGTAACAATTCTTGGTAACTTTCATGATATTTTTAGGAGAGATGCAAGTGGGAATCTAATGGCTGTAGGAGAAAGAGGTCGTGTAAATCCAGTTTCTGTAATTGAGGATATTAAGCAAAGACAAGAGGTAGATAGAATTATTGCCAATTCAACTTTGAAATTAAGTCCGATTAAAAATCTAACAGTAGATTTAACTTTAGGTGTGGATAATTCGTCGCAAAACGGGACAACTTATATCCCTCCATATACTTATAATGTAAATCCGGATTTTTTTGGTGGCGGAACTACCATAAATGCAACTCAAAATGGTTACGCTAGTGCAGGAAGTAACAAAGTGTTTATGTTTAATAATGAAATCAATGCTACATATCAGGCAAAAATTTCTGATTTATTAACCTCTGTTACACAGGTTGGATATTCTTATCAATATGAAAAAGGTCAGTATGGGTTATTACAGGGCAGAGGACTTGCGCCAAAAATCACTACAGTAAATGGTGCATCTACACCTTTGCCGAGTGTTGATATAAGAACTGAACTTTCTATTAGTGGGGCTTATATTCAACAAAATTTTAAATATAAAGATCATTTGTTTGTAACGGGAGCCTTGCGTATGGATGAATCATCCGTATTTGGTAAGGATAATAGAAATCAAGTGTATGTTAAAGCAAGTTTAAGTTATGTTTTGTCTTCAGTAGATTATTGGAAAAAGACAAACTTATCATCGTGGTGGGATACATTTAAGCTAAGAGGCGCTTATGGACAATCAGGTAACTTAACCGGTATTGGTCCATACGATCGTATTAATGGTTACAATGGACAGGCATTTTTAGGCTATACATCTTTGTTTAGCAGTTTCCAGTTAGCTAATGAAAATGTGAAACCTGAGCGTCAGGATGAGCTTGAAGTAGGTACTGATTTAGGTTTTATGAAGAATAGATTAACCTTAAGTGTAAACTATTACAACAAAAAAGTAAAAGACTTATTATTGGCTCAAGTTATTGCGCCTACAGAAGGTTATACTAGTTTCTTAAACAACATCGGCTCTTTAAAAAATACAGGTATTGAGGTTGTGTTGGGAGGTACGCCAATTAAAACCGATAATTTTGCATGGACCGCATCAGCAATTTTTAACAGAAATAGAAACGAGGCATACAATATTGGCGCTATGAGACTGTTAAGTACAAACCCAGGTGCACCTGTAGCAATTATTGATGGCGAGCCATTAGGTGTTTTTTATGGTACTTATTTCGCAAGAAATACTGATGGTAGTTTAGTGACTAATGCCTCAGGTATACCCCAACAAGCAAGAGATGGTGCTGGAAATCCGTTAAGAAAAGTACTTGGAGATCCTAATCCAGATTATAATTGGTCTCTTGTAAATGATTTTAACTATAAAAAATTTGGTTTACGCATTCAGCTTGATGGAGTACAGGGTGGTGATGTATGGAATGCAGATTGGAGAACTAGGCAAGGTGTAGGAGGTGGTAAGGTGGCTGAGCAGGAGCAAATGGGATTATTACCTAGAGGATATGTTGCTGGTGTTTATGCCATAGAAGAATGGAGAATTGACGATGGTTCTTTTGTGAAGTTGAGAGAAGTTTCATTAAGTTACAACATTGGAAAGGTTAAATCTATCAGTAATTTAACAGTTGTATTAAGTGGAAGAAACTTGATTTCTTGGGATAATTATAAAGGTTATGACCCAGAGTTAAATTCTGCAGGTCAATCTACCATTCTAAGAAATATAGATTTTGGTTCGGTGCCAATTCCAAGAACATTTAGTTTAGGCCTACAAGTTAAATTCTAACAGTTTAATAAAATAGATGATGAAAAATTTTAAAATAAAATCAATATATATAGCTTGCGGTTTGTTAACGTTCGCAAGCAGTATTTCATCTTGCAAGAAAGATTTTGAAGATCCTTCTAGGGCAAGTGTAGATGTTGCGCTAGGCTCTAGTCAAGCTTTATCTGCTGTAGCAGTAGGTATTCAGCGTACATATACATTAAATAGAACGGGTGTTCTTTTTAATTCAATTACAGCATCTGGTTTTTCTGGCAATGAATTAAAGCTGTTAAATTCTGGTAATATTCCTGAGTTACAGTTGAGTACTGGCGGCAATGCTGTTGATGGAACGAATACTATATTGTTCAATATGTGGGCTTCATCTTTTAAGGTGATAGACGAGAGTAATAAAGTAATTGCTGGTGCTGAAGCACTTGGCGATAAAGCTTATGCTTCTGGATTGATAGGTTATGTAACTATCTTTAAGGCACTTTCCTTGGGTACCATATCTACATTTTGGCAACAAGTACCAGTAACGATAGGAAAAAATGTGCCATTTGTGAATAGAACTGATGGGTATAAAACTGCAATTGCAGCGATAGACAATGCCTTGGCTAAGATTGCAGCTAATCCAATTTCAACTCAATTTTCTGGTACAGTCCCAAACCTGAATATAGAGAATACCTTGCATGCTTTAAAAGCTAGATATGCACTTTTCAGTGGGCAATATGCTTTAGCGCTTACCGAGGCAGGATTAGTTTCGCTAAGTAGCGGTTCATCCTTCACATTTGACAATGCGAATATTAATATTCTAAACTCGGTTATTGCTTCAAACAACGTTTTTCAACCAATAGATGCTAATTTGGGTTTAGGAGGCGCTTTTGCTCCTGATGTAACGGATAAACGCCTTGTATTTTACACTAAGATGGAAGGTTCTCCAGCTACAATTAGAATGAATGGTTTTGCCGCAACAACTACAACGCCTATTCCTATTTTCTTGCCAGGAGAAATGATTTTAATTAAAGCGGAAGCTTATGCTAGGCAAACTACGCCAGATTTAAATAATTCGTTAATTGAATTGAACAAAGTTGTAACAAAAACAACTGATATCTTTGGTGTTACAGCAAGTTTACCTGCACTAGTAGGGCCTTATACTCAAGCTCAACTGTTAGATTTAATCTATAAGCACAGAAGTATTGAGTTATATGCATCAGGGTTAAAATTAGAAGATATGCGAAGATTTGGGCGGCCGGTTTCAGAAATGAAACGAAGCTTTATGCCTTATCCTTTTCAAGAGAGAGATAATAATACCAATACACCAGCAAATCCAACATTTTAATTAAAGAAAGGGAGAACGTGAGTTCTCCCTTTCTTTAATAATAAGCAGCAAAAATTGTAAGCAGTTTAAAAAAGCTTCAAACCTTTAACTTGGTAATCATCTAATTTTTGATCTGTTGGATCTAATTCGGTAATTAGATAATTAATATTTTCAAGTGACGCAACCTTCAATCGTAATGAAATATTCAGCTTTTCAGAAATACATAATACAGCTGATTTTCTAGAGGAATTCATCATGGTCTTTTTTAGCTGGTTAATTTCCCAATCTGTATCTGTCAAACCATCAACGGGGTGAAGTGCGCTTGTGCCCAATAAACATAAGTCAGCGTTTATCTCAGAAAGCTGACTGATCACATGACCACCATAAGTTATTTGTGAATTTTTAGAAAATAAGCCACCAATCAAAATTACTTCAACCTTCCTATATTTTGCAAGTTCTACAGCAACAAGTGGACTTATGGTAAAGAATGTAGCTTGTAAATTTTCAGGTAATTGTTTTACAAGTTCTATAATTGTTGTTCCGCCACCAGTTAAAACAACCATTCCGTCTTTTATTAAAGGAATAGTTTTTTTTGCAATAATTATTTTTGCATCCTTAGCATAAACCGTACTATCATCAAAGGTAGAATGGTAAGACTTCGAAAGGGCGCCGCCATGAACCTTGTATAAAAGGTTGGCGTCAGACATCTCTTGAAGATCTCTTCTAATGGTATCTTCAGAAACATTTAATAGCTGGACTAAATCTGAAGTCAACACTCTGTTATGCAGGTTTATCTGACGCATAACTATATCATGTCTTTCTTTTTTTAACATATTTTATAGCTGTTGGGAGTACTAATATATAAAAAATAAAATATAATGCGGGTTTTTGCGGGTTTATGCAACAATAATTTGCCATTGCTTATCAAATTAGTTAAATAAATTTCTTTAAACTAAAAAATATTTATGATATTTACTTGTTAGTTATTATTATGCGTGATTATGCGTGTTTAATAACAGCCAAGATATAAACAAAACAAAACTTAAATTATTAACCAAATTCACGTTTATGAAAAAAAAATTACTCATGCTGTTTTTGGGCACGTTTCTGTTGGCTATCCAAGCGATAGCTCAGCAAGTTACGGTAACTGGTAAAATTACTTCCGCAGAAGATGGATTGCCCATTCCAGGTGCTTCTGTAAAAATTAAAGGAACCGACATCGCTGTGCAAACGAGCCCTGCTGGTTTTTATTCAATCAAAACTAAGCAAGGAGACGTGCTTCAGTTTATCTATTTGGGAATGGCTACAAAAGAACAAACTGTAGGCACTACCACAGTATTGAACATTGTTCTTAGTACAGATTCTAAATCATTAAATGAAGTAGTGGTAACTGCTTTAGGTGAGAAAGTCCAAAAAAGATCTTTAGGAAATTCTCAACAAGAGGTTAAAGGTGCAGACATTGCTGGTACGCAAAGAGAGAATTTTATCAATGCTTTACAGGGTAGAGTTGCAGGTGTAGAGGTAACCAATACTACTGGTGTTCCTGGTGCATCAACATCAATTACAATTAGAGGCGTAAGTTCTATAAGTGGAAGTAACCAACCTTTGTTTATAGTAGATGGTTTGCCAATTGATAACAAAACGCTGAACACTTCTGCTTTCGTTTCTGATAATAGTGCAACCACAGCATTATCTAATAGAGGTGTAGATTTTACAAATCGTGCTGCCGATATTAATCCAGAAGATATTGAAAGCTTAGTGGTGCTAAAAGGTCCAGAAGCTGCAGCTTTGTATGGTATCGAGGCTGCAAATGGTGCAATTGTAATAACTACAAAAAGAGGAAAAGCGGGTAAAGGATCTATCAATTATGGAAATAGCTTTAGGGTAGAAAAAACAGGAAGGCTTCCAGAGGTTCAAGGAGTCTATGGAATTGGTTCTGGTGGTGTCGCAGCTACAGGATCACTGAGTTATTTTGGTCCCCAATATGCCCCTAATATACAACTCTATGATAATATTGATGGGTTTTTTAGAACTGCTTTTACGCAAAAGCATAATCTTTCTATGGATGGTGGTAGCCAAGATGTATCCTATCGTGTTTCTACTTCTTATACCAATCAGAATGGTGTAGTACCAAACTCAAACTTGGAGAAACTAACTTTAAATGGCTCAATAAACGGTAAATTGAACGACTGGTTTAAAATAGATTTATCCTTAACTTATGCTTATGCATTAAACAATCAACCACGCAATGGTGCTGGCGGCCCTCTATTAGGCTTATTACTTTGGCCTCGAGAAGATGATGCTAAAAATTATTTGACCCCAGCGGGTACTAGAAGAAGATTTACTACTGCAACAGATTTAACATCAGAATTAGAAAACCCATATTTTAGTGTAAATAAGAATAGACTAAACTCCATTAATAACAGAATTACTTCAAACTTTGGCTTTACAATTACCCCAGCCAAATGGGTTAATTTTAAATCAAATATTGGTATTGATGCTTACAATAATAGGAATCTATTGTTAAGCCACCCAGAAAGTTCAAGAGGTTTAAATCGTAACGGAATACTAGATATTGCGAATGACAATACTAGAAACATTAATGTTCAGAATTTATTGAGCTTTACCAAGCAGAACATTACAAAAGATTTAACTTTTGATGCAACCTTGGGTAACGCTATTTCTTCTGCAAAGTCTGCGATTGATTCACAATATGGCGAGGGATTTTTAGATCCAAATTTCGAGTCAATTAACAACACAACTACAACATTAAGGAATGCAAAATCAACAGTATTCCAAAAAAGAGTTTTTAGTTTCTTCGGACGTGCAACATTAGCGTATAAAAATTATCTTTATTTAACAGCGACAGGTAGAAATGACTGGACTTCAACTATTCCTGATGGTGCGAATTCTTTCTTCTATCCCTCGGTTTCAACAAGCTTTGTTTTTACGGATGTTCCAGCATTTAAAGGCTTGCAGAATATATTCACGTCTGGTAGATTAAGAGCAGCTTTTGCACAGGTTGGTAGAGACGCAAGGCCTTATGCTTACATTCCAGCTTTGGAAAGTAAAGCAACTACTGGAGGTGGATTCGGATATGGTTTTACTGGGCCTAACTTAGCATTGGTGCCAGAATTTGCTAGTTCTTATGAAGTAGGTGCAGACTTAGCTTTCTTAAATGATAGGTTAGGAGTAGATGTTGCATTGTATCGCAAAATCACTTCAGAGCAGATTATAAACGACATTAGAGGTAGTTATGCAACTGGTTATGTTTTGTTTAATCTAAATGGTGGTAAAACACGTAACCAAGGTATTGAGTTAACAGTTAGAGGTAACCCAATTAAGAGTAAAAACTTTTCTTGGAATGTTTTGGCTAACTTCGAGTCTGCAAGAGGTACTGTATTAGAACTTCCTAATTCATTACCAGAAACTTATGTTTCAGATACTTGGTTATATGGTAATGTAAGAAACGGAAATAGTATCGGTTATTCTACAAGATCATTAACAGGTTATTTTTATTTAAGAAATAATGCTGGTGAAATTTTAATTAATCCAGCAACAGGTTTACCTGTAAGATCAAATATCTTTATTCAAGGTTATGGAGAAGGCTATGATAGACAGCCAGATTTTACAGTCGGTTTAACAAATACATTTACGTATAAAAACTTCTCATTATCGTTCTTACTAGATATGAGAAAAGGTGGTGATGTATTAAATGGTACTGAAAACTTCTTAGTTCAAAGAGGATTGAGCCCTAGAACTTTAGATAGGTTAGAACCTCGAATTGTAAAAGGTGTATTCCAAGATGGTTTAGAAAATACAGCTAATCCTACAGCTAATAACATATCGGTAACACCATTCTATCAAAATGCCTATTACACTAGCCAAAGTGAAGAGTTATACATCGAAAAAGATATCAATTGGATTAGAATGAAAGACGTGACTCTACAATATAAGTTATCTCAAACATTACTATCTAAACAGAAGTTCTTAAAAAGTGCGAGTGTATTCGTAACCGCTACAGATTTATTTATCATTACAAATTATTCTGGATTGGATCCAGTAGTAAATGGAAATACTGCCGCTGTAGGTGGATCTGGTGGCGCTGGTATTGACTATGGTAATTTCCCAATGCCTATTGGAATTAACTTTGGAATTAAAATTGGATTATAACAGGAGAGATTGAACATGAAAAAATTATTTATAACATTTTTGGCATTTGGTCTTATTTCCTTAAGTGGATGTAAGAAGTTTTTGGATGTAAATACCAATCCAAATGCACCACAAGTAGTGGAAGCCAACTTATATTTATCCCCAATGCTACACTGGATGGCCACTGGTCCTCAAGTTGATGGGATAGTAATAGCAAGATATAACCAAAATTGGGCAATTAATGCTAATCTTGATAATTGGGATAGGATGGGCCACGCTCAAAATACAACCGCACCAGATAATGGAGGACAATTATGGAGGACTGTTTATTTTGATTTTGGTCAGAATTTGGTTGATATGACTAAAAAGGCAGAAGCAGAGCAACGTTGGGATTTATTGGGTGTTGCAGAAGTTCTAAAGGCTTGGGGCTGGTTACAGTTAACTACAGTTAATGGTGAAATTATCATCAAAGAAGCTATAGATGCAAGCAAAACTAAATTTAGTTATGATACTCAAGAATTTGCTTATCAAGAAGTTTTTAGGCTTTTGAATTCAGCAATTACCAATTTAGCAAGAACCGATGGTGCAGTTAATGCAGGTTATTTAGGAAAAACAGATATACTATATAAAGGAAATAGAGCGGCTTGGACAAAATTTGCTTATGGCTTAAAAGCAATGGCTTTGAATCATTTTAGCAATAAAACAGGGGTTTATAAACCAGATGATGTAATTGCTGCTGTTGACTTATCTTTTTCAAGTAATGCTGATGACCCATTGCTAGCATATACTGGAACCGCGAATGATGATATCAATTATTTAGCAGGAGCTAGAAATAACATTGCTTCTGTTAGACAAACAAGGTTCGCTTTGGGGCTAATGGATGGTACACAGTTTCCTGGAGCGGTTGACCCTAGGTTAACAAGGATGCTAGCACCTTCGCCTGATGGAGTTTATAGAGGTATAGATCCAGTAACAGGGGTAACTGGATTAACAGCTGCACAACAACCAAATAATCTTTGGGGATATACAACACAAGTAGCTGCGGTTAGAACACCAGCTAGATATATTTTCTCTACAAAAAGTAAAATGCCAATAATCACCTATGCGCAATTACAGTTTGTAAAAGCAGAAGCTGCTTATAAGAAGGGGGATAAAACGACAGCTTTAAATGCCTATAAAAATGGTATTTCTGCAAGTATCGATTTTGTAAATGCAAGGAATACTGATGACGGGCAAGTTCCAACCCAGATTACAGCTACAGAAAAAGCAACGTTTTTAGCATCAACTTCAATAGTTCCAGCTACGGCGAATGCGCTTACATTATCTCAAATCATGTGTCAAAAGTTTATTGCACAATGGGGATGGGGTCATTTAGAGCAATGGATGGACATGAGAAGGTACCATTATATTGATGTAGATCCTGTTACAGCTAAACAAGTGTTTTTAGGATTTGCACCACCAACAAACCTATTTCCAGATAATTTGAACAAATACGTGTATCGCATCAGACCTCGTTATAATTCAGAATACGTATGGAACAGAGATGCATTAAACGTAATAGGTGGTTTGGATATTGACTATCAAACAGATGAAATGTGGATTACTAAACCTTAATAGTTCAACAGATGAAAAGAAAACATATTATTTTAGCAGTAATTCTGCTTTCAACCATAATTTACTCTTGTAAAAAGAATGCAGTACAAGAGATCTCTGGTCCTGTATCCGGTGCGCAAGTTAAGTTCTTTAATTTTGCATTAAATGGACCTTCTGTAAATTTTTACGCAAATAATTTAAAAATTTCTGCAGTAACATCCGCAACAGGAGTAGAATTTGCCTCAGGCACAAATTATTCACTTGTATTTCCTGCAACAAATAACTATGCAGTGATTGCTCCTGGTACTTATAATTTAAAATCGGTAACGCCAACCACAGCAGCTGTTAATCCTAATACCATCATCTCTAGTTTGAGTAAAAATATAGAAGATGGTAAGTTTTACTCGTTGTATACTTGTGGTTTGTATAATACAACTGCGAAAACTTCGGATGCTTTTATTTTAGATGATGCTTTGCCTCCTATTGATACTTCAACAGCTTATGTTCGTTTTGTACATGTTTCTTATAATGCCAATCCTTTTGATTTTATTATGAAAAATACAACAACACTTGTTGAAACCACAGTAGCAACCAACGTTGCCTTTAAAACAGGATCAGCTTACGCAAAGGTGCCTTCTGGAGTTTATGATTTGATTTTGAGATATCCAAATACTACAACGCCTATCGTAATTAGAACGGCAGTTGGTTTAGTTAAGGCAAATACTTACTCCTTTAGTTTAAGGGGGGATATTACAATACCCTATACTGCAGCTGCAACTGTTGTAAATAGACCTTTCATAGATAATACGCCAAATAGGTAACTATTATGCGACTATAATGCTTATTTATTGCTGCAAATGAGAAAAAGCCCGTTTAGATTTTCTAAACGGGTTTTTTTGTTTTCTGTTATTCCTAACCAAAATCAGCTTTAAATTTTATACTTTTGTAGCAAAGAATTAAACAATGGCAAGCTTTACACTTACTCCTGAAACCTGGGAAAGGGTTAAAATTAAATTTTTAAGAAAATACCGCGATTTAACTCAAGCTAATCTTTCTTTTTCTCCCGGACAAGAAGATCAGTTGGTGCAACAACTAATGACTTTAGTTAAAAGAGACCAAAAATATATCGAATTTACTATCCTTAAGGCCTTAGCAGACCCAGAAGGCAACCGATTATAATACAGCTTTTAAATCATATTGCTTTTTTGTAAGTTTACCCTTATATAATATAAGGTAAATGAAGAAAGCTAGATTTGGTATTTTAATAGCGGCAATTGGTTTAGGGTCAATCACTCTTGCTTTTAGAGAAGACTTATTCCTTGTCTCTAAAAACCTAGATATTTTCGCATCCTTATATAAGGAGATTAATATCAACTATGTAGAAGAAACTAGCCCTGGCGATTTAATGCGAACCAGCATTGATGCAATGCTAGAGGGGCTGGATCCTTACACCGAGTACATTCCAGAATCTGAAATTGAAGACTATAAATTAAAATATGTAAGTACACAATACGGCGGTATTGGAGCTGGCACCTTATTTATTGATGGTAAATTATTTGTAAACGAAGTAAGTGAAGGCAATCCGGCTAATAAACAAGATGTTAAGCCTGGAGATCAAATCTTAAAAATTAATGGTATTGATGTTAATGGAAAAGACCGTAACCAAATTAGTCAGTTGTTGCGTGGACCAAAAGGATCATCATTAACGCTCGCATTATTAAGAGATGCAGCAGTAATTAATAAAACATTAGTTAGAGAAGAAATTAAGCAGCCAAATGTATCTTATTCAGGAATGATTGATGGTCAGATAGGATATATTAAATTAGATAAATTCCTCGAGAATTCTGGCAAAGAAGTTAAGGATGCCTTAGAGTTGATCAACAAAGAAAAACCAAAGGGAATTATCCTTGATCTACGTAATAATGGGGGAGGTATTTTACAAGAAGCAGTAAAAATTGTTAATTTATTTGTTCAAAAGGGGATTTTGGTTGTGGTTCAAAAAGGGAGAAATCCTGAGAAGACCATTTCTTATGAAACTTTAAATCAGCCCATCTCTCCTCAAATACCTTTAACCGTATTGATCAATGGATCTTCTGCTTCTGCATCAGAAATTGTAGCGGGTGCATTACAAGATTTAGATAGGGCAGTTGTAATAGGCCAACGTAGTTACGGTAAAGGACTTGTGCAGCAAACATTCAATCTTCCTTATAATAGCTTGGTTAAAGTTACTGTAGCTAAATATTATACACCTTCTGGAAGATGCATACAGGCATTAGACTATGCACATAAGGATAAAAACGGAGAGGCTGAGAAATTCGCTGATTCTGTAATGACGCCTTATAATACCAAAGCAGGGCGTACAGTTTATAATGGTAACGGAGTTTTTCCAGATGTTTTTGTTGAGCCTATTAAGTATAGCCCCATTACAATCTCTTTAGCGGGCAAAAACCTTTTCTTTGATTATGCAAACACCTATAAGAAAGTAAATGCAGCAATTCCAAATGTTAAAACTTTTCAATTAAGCGATGCAGATTACACCAAATTTGTAAATTCAATGGCAAATAAAGACTACAGTTACGTATCACGTACTGAGCGATTATTAGCTGAACTAAAAATTGAAGCAGAAAAAGAAAATAAAGCATCAGCAGTAAAAGTAGATTTAGAAGAATTGAAAGCAAAAATGTTAAGCGCTAAGAAAACAGATCTAGTTACACACAAGGATGAGATTAAAAAAATACTAGAAACTCAAATTATTAGCAGATACTACTTCGAAAAAGGAAAGATTGAGCAAGCCTTCCAGTACGATAAGGAAATCGCGCAAGCTAAACTTATCTTTAATAATCAAAACCAAATGATGGCTATTTTAAATGGCACTGGGAATTACAAAATTATAGGTAGCCCTATCAAATCTTCAAATAATTAAGCCTTAAATTATTCTTCAGCTATAAAAAAGTTGCCTTAGTGTTAATATTTCTTTAACTAAAAATTAAGTTATATTTATATTTCTCAATTAAATTAACTAAAACAAAACATATCAAGCAATTGTTAAAATATGTTAAAATTTAACTACTTAGTTTTCAGATAGTTAAGTTTTTATGGATTTTTTTTAACGGTCTAAAATTTTGATTCTTATATAGTTATTGCCATATTTAAAGATTAATTAACTATTAACTAACCTAAATTTTATTAATTTATGAAAAAACTTGTACTAAGTTTATTCATCTTGTGTACACTAACTGTGGCTGCATTCGCTCAAGAACGCACAATAACAGGTACAGTAAAAGCAAGTGAAGACGGATTGCCAATCCCAGGTGTATCTGTAAAAGTAAGAGAGGCTACAAATGTTGGCGGAACAACAGGTGTAGATGGTAAGTTTTCATTAAAAGTTCCAGCTACGGCTAAAACTTTAGAGATTTCTTACTTAGGGTATTCTACTCAAGTAGTATCTATTCCTTCAAACAATGTTTTAAATGTGTCTTTAGTGCTAGACTCTAAAGTGCTAGACCAAGTTGTAATTACGGCGGGTGGTGTTACGATTAAACGTCGTGAGCAAGGTAACCAGTCTACTACAGTTGGTGCACAGCAATTAACTCAAGCAAAAGCATTCAACGTAGCTAGTGCACTTTCTGGTAAAGTAGCTGGTTTACAGGTAAATGCTGTTAGTTCAGGTGTTAATCCAAGTGTTCGTTTGGTATTACGTGGTAACCGTTCGTTATTAGGAAACAACACTGCTTTAGTTGTTGTTGATAACGTAATTGTTCCATCTAGTATCTTGGGTAACTTAAACCCTGAGGATGTTGAAAATATCCAAGTTCTAAATGGTGCTGGTGCTGCTGCTCTTTATGGTTCTGATGCATCGAATGGAGCACTAATTATCACTACTAAAACTGGTAAAAGAGGTGTAACTCAAATTAAAGTTGGCCATACGACAAGTTTAGAGCAAATTTCTTATTTGCCTAAATTGCAACAAACATATGGTTCTGGTACTGGCCCGGATGATGTCCCGACCTATACTGCATATGAAAATCAGCAATATGGCCCTGCTTTTGATGGTTCAATGAGAGTAATTGGTAAACCACTTGTAGATGGTTCTATACAAACTGTTCCTTATGAGTGGAATACAACTGAAGGAAAACAACAATTCTGGGAAACTGGTGTAAACAATCAGACAGACTTTAGCTTGTCATCAGGTGATGAGAAAGGTTCTTATTATTTATCATCTCAGTATTTTGACCAAACTGGTACAGTTCCTGGTGATAAATATAACCGTTTCACTATTCGTTTAAATGGTGCTAAAGATTTAATGAAAGGCGTAAGTTTTGCATTTAATGCTAACTATGTTCAAAACAGATTTAATTTAGGAGACTCTAATAATGCATTTAACAACGTATTAATGTCTCCAGGTCAAATTCCTTTGACCCGTTATTCTGATTGGAGAAATGATGCATTTTCTAATCCAAATGGTTATTATAATGAATATTTTGATAATCCTTATTTTACCTTAGATAATAACAGGACTTTAACAAGTAACGATTATTTAACTGGTAATGCTCAGATTAAATACAATCCATTTCCTGAACTATCATTATTGTTCAGAGTATCTATGTCTAATAGAAATGTTAGAACTAAAGCTTGGTCTGATAAATTCACTTTCTCAGCTTATAGATTTGGATTAAGTGGTGCTGCAATCGCTGCTCCTAGAGTTGGTAGTGTTTCTGACGGGGCAACTACTGAGACTCAAATTAACCCTGAGTTCCAAGCACAATATATTAAACAAATAAGCTCAGATTTCTCTTTAAATGCAATCTTAGGATCTAGTGTACGTGATAACTATACTAAATCAGTAAATGCATCATCTTCAGCGATGGTAATCCCTGGCTTATATAATGTTAGCAACACTACTGGTAACACAGCGGGTAGCGAATCAAATACAAGAGTTCGCCAAATTGGTGTGTATGCTGATGCTCGTTTGGGCTATAAAAGCTATTTGTACTTACACTTAACAGCAAGAAATGATTGGAGATCAGTATTGGCACAAGAATTCCGTTCTTTATTCTATCCTGCTGCTGATATTTCATTCATCGCTTCTGATGCAATTCCTTTCTTAAAAGAATCTAAAACTATTAATAGTTTAAAATTAAGAGGTGGTGTATCTAAAGTAGGTTTGGTAAACTTAGGAGCTTATAGATTACAACCAACATTTGGCCAACAAGCTGGTTATCCATATGCTGGTGTTCCAGGATTTGGATTTAGTAACGCTCTTGTATCTCCTAGTATTAAACCAGAGGTTACAACTTCTTATGAAGGTGGTTTTGATTTAGAAATGTTCCAATCAAGAGTTAACCTTACTGTTACAGCTTATAAATCAAATACAGTAGACCAAACAGTATCAGTAGGTATTCCTTCTTCTACAGGTTATACAGGGTATTTAACAAATACTGGTGAGGTTGAAAACGAAGGTTTCGAAACTTCATTACGTTTGGTGCCTGTTCGTACTTCGTATGGTTTAGAAGTTTCAGTTGGCGGTAACTATACTTATAATCAGAATAAAGTACTTTCGATTTCTACTGATCAAACATTTATCAGCTTAGGAACTTTCGGCACTGCTAACTTGGTTGCGGAAGTAGGAAGTTCATTCCCGTTGTTGAAAGGTACAACTTATAATAAAGATTCTCAAGGTAGAATCATTGTTGATCGTGTTACTGGTATGCCAAGTGCAACTACGTTAACTTCTGGTTTAGGAACTACAGAACCAAAACATCGTTTAGGTTTAGATATGTCAGTAGACTATAAAGGTTTCCGTTTAGCAACAGTATTTGAATACCGCACAGGTAACGTAATTTTTACGGGTGCTAGCACAGGTTTCGATTTCTCTGGTGCAGGTATCAGAACTACTTATTTCAATAGAGAACGTTTTGTTGTGCCTAACTCTTCTTATTTAGATCCAGTTACTAATACGTACGTAGCTAACACAAATATTACTACTAGAACTGGTGGTGTAGATTTCTGGACAAATGGTCCTTCAAATACTGCAGTTAATGCAAACTATACTTATTCTGCAGCTTTCTGGAAAATGCGTGAATTATCGTTGTCTTATGATTTACCAAAATCAGTATTCAGTAATATTAAATTTGTAAAGGGTGCTACTGTAAGTGTACAAGGACGTAATTTGTTCTTGTGGGCACCTAAGACTAACATTTATACAGATCCTGAATATAGTGCTTTTGATTCACAAAGTAATGCGATAGGATTCACTTCATTGAGTCAAACTCCTCCTGGAAGATTTTACGGATTAAGTTTATCAGTAACTTTATAAAAATAACAGATATGAAAAAAATATTTAAATATATATTGATGGGTGCGGTTGTTATTGGAGTAAGTTCTTGTAAAAAGTACTTAGATATCAATACCAATCCAAATAACTTTACTTCATCAACTCCTGCTCTCGTTTTGCCTCAGGCAATTGTAGCAGCAGCGGCTAGTAATGTTTCATTTAGCCAAACATTGGCGGATATTTCTGGAGCTAGAGCAAATGCTGGTGGATTCGGTGGATT
Organism: Pedobacter polaris; assembly: GCF_005116505.1. Lineage (GTDB taxonomy): Bacteria > Bacteroidota > Bacteroidia > Sphingobacteriales > Sphingobacteriaceae > Pedobacter > Pedobacter polaris. The sequence continues at coordinate 454,351 of NZ_SWBR01000001.1, read as the reverse complement.
CGGTGATGTAGTAACATATGACTTTAATACTAGTACTTTCGCTGGACTATGGACACAGAGTTACGATAATGCAAACGATTTTCAATACGTAATTAATGAAACCTCGGCTGATCCAACTGCAGTATTTTCTACTTCAATTGCAAGAATTATGAAAGCATTGGTGTTTGAGCGTTTGGTTAATCAATTTAACGACGTTCCTTATAGCGATGCATTGAAAGGTGTAGCTAGTTTACAACCAAAATATGATAAAGGACCTGATATCTATAAAGCTTCTATTGCTGATTTAGATAAAGCAATTGCAGATATCATTGCTGGCCAAGCCGCAGGTACTTCTAAAATTACTGCAATTCCGGCCACTGCTGATCCATTATTTGGGGGTACAACTGTAACAGCAGGTGTAAATGGTATGGACAGATGGAAACAATTTGCACAAACTATTAAATTGCGCATGCTAATTAAAATGGCTGGTGTACCTGCACATAGTGCTTATGCAACTGCTGAGTTTGCTAAACTTAGTGCGTCAATTGGCTTCCTTACCGCTGATGCTGTAGTGCAACCAGGTTATGTACAAAGAGATAGACCTAGCCCTGTTTACAGTGCTTTAGGTTTCAGCGCTACCGGTACTAACGTTTTAACTAGCAGAATTCCTTCTAAATGGATATTTTCTTTCTATAGTGGAGCGAAGATTATTGATCCAGGAAGAGGTTCGGTTATCTATAGAAACTTTAGCTCTACCACAGCTCCTACACCAATTAACCAATTAGGTGATGAGTCTGCAGGTGTTCCTCAAGTTCTTGCGGCAGGCTCAACTTGGAATACTTCTACGGCTAACACTAATACTATAGGTATTGCTAAAAGCCCAACACAAGCTACACCAATGTTGTTGTTAACAGAAAGTAAGTTTTTGCAGGCTGAAGCTGTTTTACGTGGTTACATTACTACAGCTTTAACAGGTGGTTCTAGCGCAGAAGCACTTTATTCACAAGGAATAACAGCATCATTTAACTATTTGTATAAAGACGGTACTGGTGCTGTACCTTCTACTAAGAATCCAACTACTGATGCTGCTACTTATTTAACTGCTAACTCTGTAGCAGGAAATATAATAGGAAACAACTTGACTAACTGGAACGAACAAAGGACACAAAATCCTACTACCTCTGTAATTACTACAGCAGTACCTACAACAGAGCAAAGAATTGAGCGTATCATTACTCAGAAATACATTGCTTTAAACAGTATTGCTAATGACGAAAACTACAATGAATTTAGACGTACAGGATACCCTGCAGTTGTAAATAATGCTGCAAACGATCCATTGTCTACTTTTGCTTCCAGACAATCAGTCTCTACGCACTCAGATAAATTACCTACTAGAGTTTTATATCCTCAGGAAGAGTACAACTTGAATCCTGTGAATGCACCTGCAGGTATCAACAAATTTTCAAGTCTTATTTTTTGGGACCTAAATTAATTATAGAAGATGAAAAAGATATTTAATAGAACTTTGGCAATGTTAGTTGCTGTTACAGCATTAACATCTTGCCTAAAAGACGATTCAACGGTATTAGATCCAGATAAATCAGTAGGAAATGTGATTGAATTCGCTAACCCTAAAGATATATCTGTGCATGGTAGTACTACAGCAGCTTACATTTTCAGCTACGATAACGTGCCTACACCAACAAATCAAACCATTTCCGTGAGCTATTCGGGACCAGAAGCTGTGGCTCCTAAAGATATAGAAGTTGAAATTGGTCTAGGTCCTCAAAGTGTAATTACTCAGTATAACACCGAACAAAATGGTTCAATGATCATGATGCCTTCTGATAAGTATGTCATCAATGCAACTAAAGTAGTGATCCCTAAAGGCAAAAGGACTGCCTCTTTCACCATTTCTTTCAAAACGAGTACTTTTGTTGTAGGTGATTTATATGCATTGCCATTGCAGATCAAATCTGCATCTCATGGTATAATCAGCGGGAACTTCAGCAACATCATCTTAAATGTAATTCCAAAAAATCTTTGGGATGGTATTTATTCTGTTGAGGCAGGTACGATTACCAGATACACCAATCCTACTACTCCAGCTAACGACGCATTGAGCGGAAGTATGGCTGGTAACCCTGATGTAACTTTGCAGACCAAAACCGCTAATAGCGTAACAGTTGTTGGTTTGAATTGGGCTAATAAAGGTGGTGGTGTCGGTGGTGTTGATCCAATTACAATGACGATCAACGCTAATAATACACTTTCGTTCTCGTCAGGAGTAACTACTACCTTGCTTAAGGAAACGACGGGTAGAACAAATACTTATGATCCTGCTACCAAAACATTTACCATCAATTTCGATTGGAATCCAGCCGGAGCAAAAAGGGAAGTGGTAGGTCTGGTACTTAAGTACAAAGCTTCAAGACCATAATAGATTAAGCTATCTAATTTAAAAAAGGGATGTCTTTCATTAGACATCCCTTTTTTATTGAAGTTTTAAACAGGTAATTGTTACTGTAGTTTATATTATATTTTGTTGGGCATTTGAATTGCATTTCATTTTCCAGCCTCTCACTCGATTAAGTCGATGAAAGAGTTGGCAAATAAAAAATGGGCTACTTGTAGGTAGCCCATTTATCATAACACCAATTGAAAGGAGATTAATCCATCGCATGTAAACGAACCTTAAGGCCGTCCATAACTGGGCTTAATTGCAATTGGCAAGCTAATCTAGAATTTGGCAATAGATCTGGTAAAGTGTCAAGCATGGCATACTCATCGTCTGTCATTTCATTTAGCTTTTCTTCGCCTTCCATTACATCTACACAACAAGTAGCACATAAGGCCATACCACCACACGTAGCTAAAATATCATATTCGCTCGCTTTTAAAAACTCCATTAAGCTTAAGCCCATGTCAGTTGGAGCAGTTAATGTGCTCACATTTCCTTGGCGGTCTTCAACTTCTATTGTAATGTCTATTGCTTCCATTATTAAAATTCTGTTACACCATTAACTGTAGTATATTTCATGGTATACTTAATACCAGGGTTCATGTATTGATAAGCGCTATGGCTCATTAATGCTGCCTCATGAAAACCACACAATATTAACTTTAATTTATTGGTATAAGTATTAATATCTCCAATTGCGTAAATACCTGGGATATTTGTGCTGTAATCATCTGTATTAACTTCGATAGCACTCTTGCTTATATTTAAATTCCACTGCTCTATAGGGCCTAATTTTGGGCTTAAACCAAATAGGGGAATTAGATGGTCTGCTTCATAGGTAGTAGTTTCCATGGTACGGTTATGAATTACTTCTACTTTCTCTAATTTACCCTCTCCCGTAACAGAATTTAAGTTGCTATTTAAAACAAGGTTGATTTTACCACTTTCTGCCAATTCCATTACTTTATTTACTGAATCTGGAGCACCACGGAAACTTTCGCTACGGTGAACCAAAGTTAATTCTGAAACAACATCTGCTAAGAAAATAGTCCAGTCTAAGGCAGAATCTCCACCCCCAGCAATTACCATTTTTTGACCACGGTATTTCTCTGGGTCTAAAATCATGTAATTTACACCACGGCCATTTTCAAATTGCTCTAAGCCAGCTACTGCAGGTTTACGAGGTTCAAAACACCCTAAACCCCCAGCAATTACCACAACTTTAGCCTCAATAATGGTTCCCATGTTTGTAGTGAGCACAAAATCTGCTTCACCGCGTTTTTCTAAACCTTCAATTCTTTCTCCTAAAGTATAGCCAGGATGAAATGGTTTAGCTTGTTCAACCAAATTATCTATTAATTCTTGGGCTAAAACAGTAGGATAACCTGGAATATCATAAATTGGTTTTTTAGGGTATATTTCTGAAAGTTGACCACCAACTTGAGGTAGATAATCAATTAAATGACAACGCATTTTTAATAAACCTGCTTCGAAGATGGCAAACAAGCCAACCGGTCCAGCGCCAATTATGGCTATATCAGTAGAGATCATGCAAAAAAATTTGATGCAAAGTTACAAAATCAGACACACTATTTAGACATATTCCAGATTATTTTGATAAAATCTATTAATTTGGTAGTTTATGGTTTCTCAGCTAAATAATCAGCCTTTTTAATTCTGTGTTAATAGGTAATTCCCAAATTCTGAAATACAAAACTCCAAACATCTGCAGCTTCTTCAATCATTTTTGTAGTAGGTTTACCTGCTCCATGGCCGGCCTTAGTCTCAATTCTAATTAACATTGGGTTTTTACCTTTATATTTTTCTTGTAAAGTCGCCGCAAATTTAAAAGAGTGTGCAGGCACAACACGGTCATCATGATCAGCTGTTGTAATTAATGTTGCCGGATAATTTACACCTGCTTTAATGTTATGCAACGGAGAGTACTTAATTAAATAATCAAAGTCTGTTTGGTTATCACTACTTCCATATTCTACAGCCCAGCCCCAGCCTACTGTAAATTTATGATAGCGCAACATATCTAAAACCCCAACTGCAGGCAAAGCAACTTTAAAAAGCTCTGGTCGCTGTGTCATGCAGGCGCCAACTAATAAACCACCGTTCGAGCCACCAGATATTGCAATTTTGCTAGGGTTGGTATATTTTTCCTTAATTAGATATTCTGCAGCACCAATAAAATCATCAAAAACATTTTGTTTCTTTTCTAACATACCTGCCTTATGCCAAGCCTCACCATACTCACTACCTCCTCGTAAACTAGGTTGAACGTAAATACCACCTTTTTCTAAGAATAACATTCTAGATAAGCTAAATCCAGGGGTTAGTGAAACTTGAAAACCACCATAAGAATACAAGTAAACCGGGTTGTTTCCATCGAGTTTAATTCCTTTTTTATGAACGATAAACATGGGTATTTTAGTTCCGTCTTTTGATGGATAGAAGACCTGCTTAGTTTCGTAATTCTCTGTATCGAACTTCAACTCTGATTTCTTAAATAAACTTGACTCCCCCTTCTTAATATCATAACGATAAATAGTGCCTGGTGTAGTAAAGTTGGTGAATGAATAAAAGAATTCTGTATCGTCTTTATAGCCGCCAAAACCTCCAACGGTTCCAATATCAGGCAATTTTACCTCTTTAATTTTTTTGCCAGATAGATCGAATTGAACAATGTTTGTGCTTGCATCTTTTAAATATGAAGCCCATAAAAAGCCTCCGCCAGTACTTGCACCTTCTAAAGCTAATTTTGATTCCAGGATAATTTTTTGCCAGTTTTTGGGGTCTGAATTTTTTGGATCAATTAAAACAACCTGCTTGTTCGGAGCGTCTAAATCTGTATTTATCAATAACTTGTCGCCAATATTATTAATAACACTATGGTTATTTTCAAATCCTTTAACCAATAAGTTTATTTTACCATTAGGGTCTGTTAGGTCTTGGTAATACAATGCATTGCCTGATGTACCGGCACTTGCATATAAAGTTAAAAAATGTTCATCCTCAGTTACATCTGCACCAAAATATAAATTCGGATTGGTTTTGTCTTCAAATATCAACTGGTCATCTTTCTGTAAGTCGCCCAGTTTATGGTAATATACTTTTTGAAATTTATTGGCTCCAGATAGTTCCATGCCTTTTTTAGGTTCATCATAGCGGCTGTAATAAAAACCATCGCCTTTCCATCTTGCTCCAGAAAACTTAGTCCACTTCAATTCGTCAGCTAATTTCTTTTTACTTGCAATTTCCATTACATAGATATTGCTCCAATCAGAACCAGATTGTGCAATAGCGTAAGCCACATATTTTTTGTTAGGAGAAAAACCTAATAAAGAGATAGAAGCTGTTCCATCTTTAGAGAGTGTATTTGGATCAAGAAATAACTCCTCTGTGCCATTTAAGCCCTTTTTAATAAACCAAACACTTTGGTTTTGTAGACCATTGTTTTTAGTTAAAAAATAATATTCACCAACTTTAAAAGGGGCTGTTTCTTTTGGATAATTCCATACTTCTGTTAATCGCTTTTTAATATCGTCCCTGTATGGAATTTGTGATAGGTAATTTGATGTGATTTTATTTTCTGCATCCACCCATTTTTTTGTTTCCGCTGAAGTGTCATTTTCTAGCCAACGGTAAGGATCTGCTATAGTTGTACCAAAATAATTATCTGTAGTTGAGTCTTTTTTTGCTTCTGGATATGTCATTAAATTGATTTTTTCTGCTGGCTTTTTACCTTGGTTACAGGCAAAAAGTACAATTGCAAATAAGCTTAAAATGAGTGGCTTTTTCATGTCAAAATAAATTTATTTACTAATATATGTTTTTCGAAGCTTAAAATTTAAACTACAAAAGGAACAAAAAAAACTAAAAGTTATTGATGTTGTGGGCATTAAGCTTTGGTCTTTATGCTTTCGGCTTTCAGCTTTTTGAATTACCTTTGAGATTGTACATGACAAAGAACATTTATTTCGCTTCAGATTTTCACTTAGGTGCACCAAATTATGATGAGAGTCGTAAAAGGGAAATGCACATTGTAAATTGGTTAAATTCTATTGAATCTACCTGTGAGGAGTTGTTTTTAATGGGTGATATTTTTGATTTTTGGTTTGAATATTACAAAGTTATTCCAAAGGGATTTATTCGGTTGCAAGGGAAGCTTGCCCAAATGGCGGATGCTGGTATAAAAATTTATTTCTTTAAAGGAAACCATGACATGTGGGTAAATGATTATTTCATCAAAGAAATTGGAATAGAAATTATTAGTGATGAATTGATTATAGAGAGAAATGGAAAGAAGTTTTACTTGCACCATGGAGATGGATTAGGACCTGGCGATGCGAAGTATAAGTTTTTGCGTAAGATTTTTAGAAATCCTTTTTGCCAGTGGCTTTTTTCTGTATTACCCCCTCGAATTGGAATGTTTGTTGCCAACGGCTGGTCTGGAAATAGTAGATTAGCTAACGACAAGAAAGAAGTGTTTTTAGGTGAAGAGCAAGAATGGCTTGCGATTTATGCGAAAGAACAACTACAAAAAGAACATTTTGACTATTTTATTTTTGGGCACAGACATTTGCCCTTAGATATTAAATTGAACAGTAATTCTAGATATGTAAACCTTGGCGAGTGGATTAATTATAACTCTTACGGAGTTTTTGATGGACAGGAGTTGAGGTTGGAATACTTTAAGGGTAATTAGTATAAAGTATCGAGTATCAAGATGTCAAGGTTACAAAACTGTTAACGGAAAACTGCAAACTGAGGATTTTTCCTTATTTTTGTATCTTTATTTGCACAGGTTTGTGTTTAATAAACCCGATTGAAGTGGAATTTTCTTTTTCTGAAAATTTTAAACGTAAAGCGGGACTTGCTTTGTTTATTGTAGCGAAGCAGATTTTCAAAAGAATTTAATACTATGTTAGAAAAATTAGAAGCGATAAAACTGCGTTGGGAAGATGTGGAAGAGCAATTGAGCAATCCGGATACTATGCAGGATATGAAGCGTTTTGCAGCTTTAAATAAGGAGTATAAAGACTTAGGCAAGATTGTGGATGAATACAAGATCTACAAAAATGTAATGAGTAATATTGATGCCAACAAGGAGATTTTGAGTACTGAAAAGGACCAAGAAATGCGTGAAATGGCAAAAGAAGAACTGGATATGTTATTGGAACAACAAGAAAAGATGGAAGAAAATATCCGTTTGATGTTGATACCAAAAGATCCGGAAGATGCTAAAAATGCAGTTTTTGAAATTAGAGGTGGTACCGGTGGAGATGAAGCAGCTTTATTTGCTGGCGATTTGTATAGAATGTATAGCCGCTATTTTGATACCAAGGGCTGGAAAGTAGAAACTGTAGACGTTACTGAAGGTACAGCAGGTGGTTACAAAGAGGTGATTTTAAAGGTAAGTGGCGAAGATGTGTATGGCCAATTGAAATATGAATCTGGAGTTCATCGTGTACAACGTGTGCCAGATACAGAAACACAGGGTCGTGTGCATACCTCAGCTGCTTCTGTAGCGGTTTTGCCAGAGGCTGAGGAGATTGATCTATACATTAACCCTGGTGACATTGAGTTACACACTTCTCGTTCTGGTGGTGCTGGTGGACAAAATGTAAACAAAGTTGAAACTAAAGTGCAATTAACGCATAAACCATCGGGTATTGTTGTAGTTTGTCAGCAAGATAGATCTCAGTTGGGTAATCGTATCATTGCAATGGAGATGCTACGTAGCAAGTTGTATGATATAGAATTACAGAAAAAAAATGGTGACGTTGCTGCTCGACGTAAAACTATGGTATCAACTGGAGATAGGTCTGCAAAGATCAGAACATACAATTATCCACAGGGAAGAGTAACAGATCACCGTATAGGATTGACGCTTTATAACCTAAATAATGTGATGGATGGAAACGTGCAGGAGCTAATTGATGCCTTACAATTTGCAGAGAATGCAGAAAAGATGAAAGAAGGTGCTGTAATTTAAGCGCTTACAATTATTTTAAAATATTTGTTGTAAAATAAATTAAAGACACTATATTTGCAATCCCAATCCGAAAGTGATTTCGTTTTGAGGAAAACGGACCGGTAGTTCAGCTGGTTAGAATGCCGCCCTGTCACGGCGGAGGTCGCGGGTTCGAGTCCCGTCCGGTCCGCTGAAAGCCTTAACGAAAGTTGAGGCTTTTTTGATTCTGAAGATTCTTCAAAAAGGTTCAGTATTTCCGATCGTTTGGTTAGTACTAGCCGAGAAATGAGCTGTAAGTAATGATATGCCGTTGCTCAGAGAAAATTCGTAATAAATTTCTAAGTGAAATATGCATTCTTACATATAATGTGGAACCAGTTGTTAAGATGGCTATCATTTCACAATCAGTTCGAAAGCATTCATCCATTCTTTGATGGGAATGGACTTACAGGTCGTATCATTAATATTCTTTATCTCGTTAAAAGAGGATTTGTTAAGACTGCCTATACTTTATTTAAGTTGGTAGATTAACCAAAATAAGCAACTTATCGTCTTTTACAAAAAACTAGGGATCTGACAATTGGGAGCCATGAATTCTTTATATGCTCGATGCTGTTGAGGAAATTGCGCTTTAAACTTCTCATATCATTAGGGAGATTAAAAAGCTTATGACTTCTAAGCAAAAGATCAAGTTAGAACTGCTAAATCTGCTAGTTTTAACACATAACTCTGATCATATCAAAGGATTAATTTTAGCGTTGACGGATTGTAGTTACCAATTATGTCATGTCAATAAGTTTGTTGGACACGAAAAAATAGCTTTATGTCCAAAAAAGTGGTGTATATCTCCTAATTCATTTAACTTCATTTAATCTTTCCAGTATCATGAAATTTATTTTTGTTATTTGTATTGTATTAATAGGATGTTATTCGGCTGATAACAACAATTTGAGCTCGTATGATTTAAGCAAAAGGTCATCTAAGGACATTGAAGTTGATACTTTATCGAAGATATACGTGCCTAATCCTACGTACGATTTTGGTAAAATTAAAGTGGGGTCAAAAGTGAAACATGTCTTTTATGTTGTTAACAGAAGCAAAGTTCCACTAATTATATACAATGCAGCGACAAGCTGCGGATGCACGGTGGCATCAGTTCCACGAAAGCCTATACTTTATAATCAAACAGATTCGATAACAGCGGTTTTTTCAAGTGCTGAAACAGGTATGCAAAATAAAGTAATAAGCTTGTCAACTAATACTAATGATTCACCTAAATCATTGACCCTTATTGGTAATGTAGTGAAGTAGTATAAAATTTTGTCGTAATAATTGCAAAACTTCAATATAGTATTCTAAATTTTTCAGGAATTATCTTTCTAGGTAGACTATTTCTAGCAAACACTCAAGGAGGCTCTATATTAAAAAGCCACTCGTTATTACAGTCTTACTCTTTAACATTATCAATTCAATTTCCATAGAAACCTGTGACTAACTTGTATTACATGGTTTGGCTTTATTGACTTTTATTTCATAAATATTTCATTGTTAGATAGATGGCTATAGTCTTATGGTTGTATAATTAGGTGTTTTATCCATTCGTCATGTCATATAGAATATTGGGCACGGAATGAGACTTTTATGTGTAGGATTGATTTTTGTGTTTTCATTCTTCTTAATTTAGATTATGTTAATAACACATTATTTATGAGGATTTAGTTATGATTAGGAAAGTTTTGATGTTTTGTTTTGTAAATGTAATATGTGTAATTATTGTTTGCCTTGCAACCCTTGATGTGATGAATATCAACAAGCAAGCGATAATTAAATTAAGGGATATTCAAAAAATCGAAATATCCAATATTGTGGATATAGAGAATGCGAAAGCTGCAGAAACTGAAGGAGAAGTTTCGACTTGTGAAGTTGGGAGTAGCTGTCCATGCGGAGCGACCGGAAGTGAATGTACAGTTACTTTTAATGGACAACCTTTCACAATTAAAGGTAGAAAAGATTAATAAATGTACCTAATCTTATTACGTGCTATGTTTGTATTGAAATAAAGATAATATTGATCGACTGCTGACTTATAATGCCAAGGTCTTTTTGTAACGTAAAATTAAATGATCCCCAGTGAATGTAGATTCTTAGAAACCTTAAGAAACAAATCTTATATAATATTTAATAACGATGTTTTATAGAATACAATCAATCTAATCATAAACTAAATTTAAAAATCATGGAAAAATTTTCTAAGAAAAAACTGATGTTAAAAGCTGGAATGCCAGTGTTGGCTTTAGCTATGTCTATTTGGGGGTTAAGTAACCTTAATGGAAACGAAGCGAACAGTCAAACGCAAATTAAACTAAGAGATGTTTCTGCCGTTGCATCTAACAGTCAGTTTGCGATTTTAGATGCGAAGGCAACTGAAAAGGAAGATGAAATTGGCGTTGGTGAAACTGTAAATTGCAGTGAGAATGGAAGTGAATGTACAGTTACCTATAACGGGGGATCTGCCACAATTAAAGGTAAGAAACAGTAATCTCAAGAGCTTCAAAGTTGAAGGCTAAATACTTTAATGAAGTAACTACAAAAACCCAGATTTTTCATCTGGGTTTTTTTGCATATATATTTATAAAATATGAATTAACAATGTGTTTACATCTATTAGTCATGTAAAATTGACTGTTCAAAAAGAAATTTAGGCTTTATGTGTAGGATTGGAACAGCCAATGAGTTTTCTAACTACCTTGGATAAGGTAACTGCTGGCCTGAAATTGTTGTTAAAAAAGAAAACTAGGTTTAGAAAAGATGTGATGAGTTGTAATTTTGATTATTGTTAGTGATTCTATAATGAGTGAAACTAAGAATTTGATTTAAGAGACTATATCATGCTAAAATGATATACTGGCCTAATTAAATTATTCCTTAATTGATAATAATAGAAATCATTATCTGATTTCTATTTTGTAGGCTACAACACTTTAGCTTTAGGTCATGCCTAATGTATTAATATTTTGATCATGTATTTTACACAATCAAATTCAACTATGAGAATTACTTTTGTTAAAACTTTACTGTTAGTATCACTTGTTATAATTGGCAACGGCTGCGACCCTAGCAGAGATGAAGAAGATCCCTTAAATGATTTCATTACTTTGCCTAAAAAATCTTTGGTCGGAACCGATATAATATTAAAAAGTGATAGCGTTTTATATGATCCTAGAACTATACATGTATTTGATTCGTTAGCTATTTGTTATGATAACAATGGTTATACAGCCTTCTCCATAGTTAATTTAAATAATGGTAGCCTTGTAAGAAGATTTGCTCAGACTGGTAGTGGTGAAAATCAATATAATATAAATAGTCTGGGATTGAATCGGATAATTAAGGATCAACAGCACTTTACAGTTTATGAAGCATCAACACCACACCGGTTTTTTAAATTTGATTTAGATAGCTTAATCAAAGACAGTCATTATGCTCCAAGGCTAATTTCCGTTCTTCCAACGGAGTTTACTTTTATAGACCCAATTTTGCAATCTGATTCGATAATTACTGGTAATATTAGTTTCTCACAGCTTGACAGTAAAGTAATTGGTCGATATAATGTGATAAATAAGAAGTTGATTACTGGAATTGATTTAGCCAAGTCGCAGAATGATATATTTAAAGAATACTACGATATAGATAATATTGGATGGACTAAAAGTGTACTAGGAGGAAAGCTAGCAGCTCATCCGAAAGGACGTGAGATAGCTAATTTCTCAGCGAGAGGTGCAATGTATCAGATTTTTAACATCAAGGAAAATAATCCGAAATTGATAAAAGAAAAATTATATTACTTACCTAGATTTAAAATTTTGGATCTAGGACATGGTACCATGAAATCAAAATTCACTCCAACCAATAGGTATGGATTCAACAATATTACTGTTACAAATGATTTTATCTTCGCTCTATTCAATGGCAAATTAACAGAAACATCTGAGGCAAATTCTTTATCCTCCAATATAATTTTGGTTTACGATTGGAATGGCAATCCGGTAAGGAAAATAATATTGGATAAAGATTGCTATCAGATAGCAATAGATCCTCAAAACGCAAATATCCTTTACGCTTTAACTGCATTTAAAAATGTAGGCATACGTAAGTTCACTCTTGATTAGTTAGATGAAAATTAGAATAAAAAAAAATCTAAAGAATATAGTTGTCACTTTTTTTCTTTTTTTTTCAACCCTTTTGGTTATTAGATCTTGCTTTCTCGATGTTTTCAATATACCAAGCAACTCAATGAATGACAAGTTGTTTGTCAGTGATAAGGTGATAATCAATAAAACTCATTATTCTGGATTATTATCTGGAATCTTAAAATGGTTAAATGCCAAGGATGATCTTCAGCCTAGGGATATACTCGTATTTAAATTAGACTCTAACGAAAAATCATTCTACATAAAGCGTTGTATAGCTTTACCGGGCCAAAACATCGAAATTTTAAATGAAGATGTAAAAGTTAATGGAAGCAAATTTAACGAAGATTCGCATGTCTTATTTAGATTTAAGATATTTTATAAGTCATACCATAGATTAGAACGATTTTTCAGCAAAGCTGGCATAGATTATTTTAATGCTGATCTGGTAAGAAACTCAAATTATTTAAGTTTAAATTTGAATTTAGGTGAATACAAACTTCTTATTGAATCAATGGAAGTAGACTCTATTCAGATAGATGTTCCAACTACTAAAACAGCGAAATCAACAGCTTCGAAAAGAAAATTCGATGTTAACAATTTACAACTAATAAAAATCCCTTATAAGGGTATGACTATAAAGTTAAATGCTAAGAACTATAGGGTATACAATGTTTTAATTAAGAAATATGAAGGCTTTATAATTAAACTTTATAATGATGAATTTCGGTTAAATGGGAAAAAGATTACAACTTATACATTCAAAAAAGACTATATTTTTGTATTAGGGGATAATAGAAATAATTCAAAGGACTCAAGGCATTATGGACCTATCCCAATATCAAATGTAACAGGGAAATATATGTTTAAACTTGCTAATAATTTCTAAAACAAGGATCGCCTTCTAATAAAATTTAAAAGGCTAGAAGGCTTTATAGCCACCTCCTTTTTAAAAATTTCTTCCAACTCATAATTGGTGACTTTTTTGCCTGCCAGTTTACTAGTAGATAGTAATTGCATATTACGATCGGGGGAATAATTTTTTGCAAACCAAGTTATATGCTCATTTGGAAGAGCTATTCCTAAAATCATTCCTGGTAATCCTGCGAAAGATTCTGGGCCACCCTTTGGTATAATTTGATCAGTATAAAAAGCTACAACATATATCGAGTCGGAAACAAGTCCATTTGCCCTTCGACAAAGAAAACCAGCAATTTCTCTAGTTTCTCCTGTAAGCTTCCAATTTATTTTTTTAATGGGATCATTTAATAAATAATTAACACCTAAAATATTCTTTTGAGCATTGTAAGTTTGTTTTCTAAAATCCATTCTGACGTTGTTTTCTGAAGAATATTGCGACAAAAAGTCAATTTTTAATTCTGAATTAGATTTAGGAATAAATACAGATTGATTAATGTCAAACTCTAAGACAAAAGAAGTGAGCTTAAATTTTGGATTGTTATTTTTATATTCATCTGCATATTTTTTCATGTCACCCTCCAATGTTCCGTAATAATTGTCTAAATAGAAATAAACATTCTCAGATCTCTCAAATTCAATAGTCCCGCTTTCTATAATCCCTCGGTTTTGACATTTAGAATTGAAAGGATGAACCAGTACGAAAAGCAGTAAGTAAACAGTTTGCAGATGCTTTTTTAAGAAGTTTGTCATAAATTATTTAGCTGAATTAAATTTTTTGAAATTCCAAATGCAAGATAACATGAAATAGCGCTTTATTGTATCATATGTGTTTTGAATAACTAAGTTTTGAGTAATATACCTTTCAAACCCCCTATTTTGATTTAAAGCATCATTAAGCGATACCTTAATAGAGAGCTCATTATTTTTAAAAAAGTCTTTTTGTAAATAAGTATTCCATAAAACCCTGCTAAAATCACTTGTAAAACTTGTCGTTTTTCCTTGGAATAAATAGTCGACCTCAGTGTGTAGACTCATTTTAAATGGCAAATAAAAATCAAGATTTGGTCTTGTTTGATAACCCCACGATTCGTTTCGTAACAGAGGTTGTAAACTGTTTTTATTCGAGTTGTAAATTACCCCAAAGCTTACCCCGCAATTGTAAAAGTTTTTCTTAGCTTTTCCGAACCCTAGTGTTAGCTTATACATGTTTAGTTGGTTTTTTGACAACCTTGAGTTTACGATATTATTTAAACGATTACCCTCCATACTTCCATCAACAGTGAAAGAAATATCACTAATTTTTAAAGGTGCTCCAAATGAAAATGAAGCAGAATACCTTAGGTTCGAAACAGTACTTAAGTTATTATACTCATAGATACTTAAGCCCTCCAAATCTGTAGTAACGACTGCTGATATTGGGTTTTTGATTTGTGATAGGTTAACATTTCCGCTAATAAAGATATTGTTTGCTTGTTTAAAAGCTATATAATTTAGTGATACATTATTTGAAAATGATGGATCTAAATTAATATTGCCAATAATCAGATTTAATGGGTCATTATTGTTTATAATTGGCTGTAGCTGCTCAATTGATGGTAATGTAGGGTAGCCGTTATATTTCATCGAAAGGGTCTCCATAGCCGAAAAATTATAGGCAAATTCAGCTGAAGGATAGAAATTGTAAAATTCTCTTTTTAAGAAAGAATTCATTGATACATTTTTCTGATTAAAATTTATATGAGCGAAATCTGTACCAGCTTGTAATCTTATTTTTTTAGTTGAAAAATAATAATTTAAACCTCCTCTCTCGAAAACTTGTTCAAGATGATAATTATTGCTTAATGAGTTATTTAATAATTTGTTCCCAGAATTTTGTTCTTGATCAAACGTCTCACGATTGAGTGCACCGGAATTATGTATCCAAATCAGGGTTGCAGAGATTGTAGCAGACTTTGATAAAGGCTCTGTATAAACAGATTTTAAGTTTATTATTGAGGTATAATCTTTATTATACTTTAGCTGGTTTAAATCGGTGGGTGTTTCCGTCTCGATGTTCGAAATTAAAGTTCCTGAAGACGTCGATGTTGTATGGAAAATATTAAGTCCAATAGATATTGTTCTTCTTTCCCTATCTAATTTTTTTAGATACAAAAGATCTGTTGCACCAGCATATTTATCGGCGGAAGTTTTAAAAAGTCTAGAATTTGAATTAACAATATTCTCGCTTGAATCCCGAGCCTCTGATCTAAAATCATTAAATGTTTTTCGACTGATTTGTCCAGCATTTATTTTAATTGCTAATGAGGAACTTGTATCTAGGATTATTTTAAGGTCACTGTTTAAATTGTTCCTTTGCTGATTGTTGTCAAATTTTCTAACAGAATTGCTTAATAAGTATAAAGCTGGTAGATTCTCTTGGCGTTCAATAAAGTCATTTCCTGACACATTTAGATGATTATAGCTATAATTGATGTTCATACTTAATTTTCCTTCGTTAAATTTATTACTGAACTGACCACCTAAACCAGTAGAGTTTGGGATACCTTTACCACCATAACTGCCATTCCATGAATCTATATCGAAGGTATTGTAAGTTGCTTCAACTCCACCATCTGAATATTGCTGGCGATCTCTTCGGCTTAGGCCTACAATTCCTGTGTTGTTTGAAAATAAATATGCTGCAATTTTTTTGTCATTATGAAAGTGATTATAGAAACCCTGTCCTTGATAAAATCCAAAATTTCCTGCTGCTAATTCCACTCGCCCAAAATTTCCAATTTTATTTTCCTTTTTAAGCTTCAAATTGATTGTTTTACTCTCCTTTCCATCATTAATTCCTGTAAAAGCAGATTGATCGCTTTTTTTGTCAAATACTTGGACCTTATCGATCATATCAGCCCGTAAGTTTTTTGTAACCAAAGTCGGATCGTTACCAAAGAATTCTTCACCATCTACTAATACACGACGTACTTGCTTACCTTGTGCTGTGATATTGCCGTTTCTATCCACTTGCATACCTTGAAGTTGCTTTAAAAGATCTTCAACTGTCGCATTTGGTCTTAAATTGTATGCAGCTGGATCATATTCTGTTGTGTCCCCCCTTATTTTAATACCCAATTTTTTGCCCTTAACTACTACTGAGTTTAATAAAATGGCCTCATCCATTAAGTTTATTGTCCCCAAATCCATCAAACTGTCTTTCTCTAAATTCAAAGAGAGAAAAAAATCGACGTATTTTGGATATGAAATAATTAAATGATATTGGCCTTTAACGACATTTTGGAAGGTAAATATTCCATTTACGGTTCTTGTGTCAGCATAAATTATTGAGTCTTTTGATTTGACAAGAACTACCGATGCCTGGTTGAATTTTAAGTTCTTACTAGTATCTTGAACAGAACCAATAATTTTAACAGATTGAGCCAAGACTATGCAAGAGTTACAAAAAAGTCCAAAAAATATTATATAAAATTTCATAGGTGTTTCGTGTTTTGACCAGATATTGTATTGCTCCAGCTTATTTAATGCTGACCTTATGTCATTCAAAATTCTTTGATAAATATTTACTATTGAGATTTAAAAACGCTGTCACATTAATTATTATCATTAATAATGAGAAATAATACAGTCCTAAAGAGACGGCTATCCCAATATGCAGCAGGCAGATTAGGATGAGTCCATAATTGCGTATATTCGATTTAAAAACTAATAGGGGGTAAAATAATTCAATGAGCAAAACACTCCAAGAAAACAAGATTGCTAAAACTGGATAATTGCCGATAACATCATAGTTTACATCTAATAAAATGTTATGCCGTATTTGATGTATGGCTTGCCAAATCGCCTCCCCACTTCGCCAGTCCATTCCCGTAAGTTTTACAAAACCTGAAGAAACATAAATTAAACAAAGGTGTAGTTGAAGTATTTTTCTGTACGGACTAGGTGATACGATTTTTTTATCAAATAATATATGATCAAGGGAATACATTGTACCTAAAGGAAATACAAAACAGTAAAACAATGCAATAGATGTTATACTGTCCGCCCCATAACTATATAATATTGATCCTTTAAAAATTATTATATGCAAGATGATTAGGAAGAAAGCAGCATAACGCGTTAGAAAACCTAAAATTAAAAATACGCACAAAATTGAGTAGATGATAACAACTATTGACATGGTGGCTTTATCTGAGAGATTTGCCCACCCTAATAAAAAGTCAGTTGTTTGGGTAAGATTGGGGATAGTTGCGGGTTTAAATGAGCTCATGATCGCTCCATTAATTATGCTATCTTTTCCATAAAGTGTACCGAAATCTGGAATTATTAATAAAAAATGTATCAAGCTAAAGAACCCAATTGCTATACGGAAAAACGGGAGGAAAGAAACATCTTCCACCCGATTCCTGAAAAAGAATCTTATTAGTGATTTTGACTTTTTATTTTTCAAGGGTTGTTTTTAAATTAATTTTTTTTATATTAATCATAGTAGGTTTTATCCCCTTTTCGAAATTGGAAAGACTAGGGTATACGTAAGTGGAAAAATTTAACTCTACAAATGCAGTTTTATGTGTCTTACTGGATTGAAGGATTTTTAGCCCCACCGCTTGGGTAAACATATGATACAAATTGTCTTTTTTTGCCGTGTTCATTTTTTTAGCAGCATTGTTGAAATTGCTTAATGAAACGGAATATCTCTGTATGCCTTCATGTGTTTTTAGTGAAAGAGGATAATATAATCTACTAATTTCCATTCTTTCACTATCATACTGCACACATTCTAAAGAGACGCTTCTAGCTACTTTTGGAGCAAAGTAATTATAACCAGCGTCGCAACCGCTAAATAAAGAGTAATGATATATTCCTGGTAGTGTTAAAGTCTCACGAAGACATTTTTTTGCTCGGCTGACCATATCTTTTGAATCTATTTTAATTGACGTTTTACTAGCAAGTAAATACTGCATTCCAGTAATGGAATCTCCAAGAACAACCAATAGGATTAAGGAAAGATGGAAACAAGCGAAATAAAATAAACTTAATTTTATAAAACTAGTTTTTTTCATGAGATAGCTAATTTAGCAACCGTTATAGACTAACATTTCATTTCTAATTTAAATAGAATTGTATTTTAAAACTCATTTCTACACGTAAGACAAATATTCCTTGTTAAGTCAGCGTTTTTCCTTGATGAACACGGGGGATGGAGTAGTCAAATTATTACTTAACCTTTTAGATACTAAGAGTGATAATGCAAATATTGGATGGCAATTATCTAATATCAACTACTGTTTTAGCTTTCCAGGTAAATGAATATTCAGAATTATTTTATTGAATAGGTATAGTTTGTATTATCGTCCTCTTTCTGTTCTTATAGAATAGTTGGCTAAAAATTCCAGAAATGAATGGCGATATGAATCCCCTACGTTGAAACGTAATCCCTGAGACATGCTAATCGAACTTCCATCTATTGAATTAATATGATTAATACCAATCACAAAACTGCGATGGAACTGAGCAAATCCAGATTGGTTTTGAAGTATCACAATCATTTCAGCTAAAGTCAGGTAAGCAGTTACATCGCATGAAACAGTGTGTATTTTAATGTAATTCTTTTTGCTCTCTACAGCAATAATATCAGCAAATATAACTTTTTGCATAACGTAGTTGTTGTCTTTGTTCTTTACCATAAAAAACTCTCTGGACAACTGCGTCGGCTTGGTAAGGAGCTTGTTTGCAATTAATTTGCTTATAGTGAGTTCAAATTTTGAGAAGCTGTATGGCTTTAATAAAAATGCATCTCCTTCAAGTTCAAAAGCCTGATATCCATATTTGGTATGTGCGGTTGCAAAAACGAGACAACGAACTTTGTGCCTAATCATCGCCGCTATTTCGAGTCCACTCAGCTTAGGCATATCTACATCGAGAAATAAAAAGTCTATAATGTCCCCATTCTCAATATCTCGTACAGCCAATTCTGGATCAGTATAACTTTTAATCAAATGCAACTGTGGCATTCCAGAAATATAATCCGAGAGTGAAGAAATTACACGCTGTTCATCATCTATTATTAAGCAGGTATACATGTGTAAATTGTTTTTGGATATTATGATGTGAATATATTGGTAAAAGAATTAATGCTGAATATCTGTGAATATTATTACAAAGGGGTTTAAAAATTCTAAATGACCATCATAACTCATCTACCTAATTAGTTTTTATTACTCACTGATCTCAAGAGCTCTAAAAAAGTAACGATTGCCATTTTTTCAATACGATAGTGTTTTCTTTACTTAGAATTAATATCTATCTTGATTTGGAAGGCCAATCTGAAATTGCAATTTATGTAACGATTTTGTAATAATCAAAAAACTTTATATAAAGGTGCTTTTCCTACATGAAACTAGGTATTCATTACACAAGTATCTAACCCACTATATTTATTAGTTATAATTAAACAGCTGAATGGTATTCAAGAATTGTATTGATTTATAGTTGCTAGTTCAAACATCTTAAGATTTACGTTTAAAATTCTCTATTATTTTACCATTAAACCATATTAAAAATTCACTTACAAATCAGAAAATAATTAAAATGTTGGACAACTATTGCTCTGAGAAAGTAAAACAAAAAAATCTATCATAGTATTTGATTGCGTTTGTTACCTATGAATGGATTTATACAATTTATACTTGATAGTGATCCGGATGCCTATTTCTGTTTTGCATCTTTACAAAGTGAGTTTGCGGAGAGTTTAAGGTTAAAGTTGATATAAAAGGTTTTGATTTAATAGATAGTGTTGTTCTCTTGGAAAATGGAAAGGTTTATTATAGATCAACAGCTATATTAAGGATAAAAAACTCAATGGACAAGCTTATGAAGGTAGTTCATAACTCAATAAATTTTTTTGAGCAGCGTATCTATTTTTGTTGTCAATTCTTCTTCCAAGGAGTTACTATAGCCGCTTATGCTTGCTACGATTCTGCCATTCGGATCAATAAGGTAAAAATTGGGTGTACCCACAGTTTTAAATTTGGCTCTTAGTAATCTAGTTCCAAAAAAAACCGGAAATTTTAAGCTATTATTTTGTACATATTTTGTAATCTGCTCCACTTTGTCCCCTGTGTAAATATTCACTATGGAAAATGGCTTCGTGGAATATTTAGAATGTAACCGATTTAACATTGGGTTTGATAATGGATTTGCCGAACAAGTAGTGGAACCGAAAACAACTAACTTAACTGGAGCTTTCAACACGCTAATATCATTTAGCTCATCATTAGCTATTGGAATTACATCAATTGGTGGGGCAATTTCACCGACATTCAACATACTGGTGTTGAGCTCATGAAAACCATCAGTTTTAATTTCAGTATCAACTATTAATTCATTTACCTTAATATCTATAAAGCTCTTTTCAATAAAAAATTTTAACCTGCCTATGGGAAAACCATCTTTAAAAGCAGTTCCAGCACCAATTTCTTTGTAATAAACAGGCATCAATGAGTGTTTCTCAATTAAAACAGTTTTAAAAGTATAATCATGATTGCCATTTGCTAGGGTGTCATAGGCTTTGATCAAAAATTGGTAGCACTTCTTTCCATTAAACAATGTGTCATTATATTGAAGAATTTTAGAAGGGTTTTTCCGCAAAAGTATTAGGGTGCCTGAAATGATTTCATGCAGTTCACTTTTAACTCCACCTTTAATATCATCTTTAGTATAGGTACTATCAACTAAATCAAAAGTATGGAGCTTGCTATTGTTGTATATTTCTCTTGTAAATATCTGTCCCAAATTTATGTTTCTTTCCTCTTTTTTGAAATTAACAGAACTATTATCATTGTATGAAATTTGGCTTTTGGTTGTGCCCCTAAAGAAATCTCCGGGATTAAAAGGATTTTCCTCGGTAAAATTAGTACAATAACTAAGGCTCTTGAGTGCTTTCAAATTGGCATAACTATTATTCAAAACTTGAGGTATTTGTGCTTTCAAATTTTCAATATTAAAAATTAGAATGAAAAAAAAGAGGCAGCAATTTCTTTGCATAATTCGGTGATTATTTAGCAATATAAAGAAAATTAATTGTCCTACGAAATCGCCGTAAGGTAAATACTTATGTTTAGAATCTTTGGTAAATTATTTAAAAGCGGGGATTTATATGAAACCGCAGGAGCGTCCAATCCTATATTAATATCCAACCAATTTTCTAGGGATTCATATTTCCCAGCACAGATTCGGTTATGATATCGATAGTTTGATGTAGTACATTTGGAGTTCTCTAACTTATGTTTGCAAGTATAACTGTTTAACCAGTACCATTGCCTTTCTGAGCTCTAGCCAAAGTAGGCTTGCAGCTCTCTTATTTCTATCCTTCTATTACCACCCGATAAGTGTTTTGTCTTCAGGCATTACCAATAGTGGAAGATGAACAGTTTGTGCCAGTTTTTGGGTATGGCTACCTTCTAAAATTCTGGCGAACATGCTAGGATGACGATGGATCATGCCCAACATATCAACTTGCCCATTTTCGGCAAGCCATTTTAGACCTTCCTCAACATTGGTAGCATTAATGTGTCTATAATAAATCTTTGAATAATTGATGTTACACGTTACCCTATTTAGGAAAAGGTTTGATTTGCTTCTAGGCTCATGAAAATCAGAAAACTCATTAGCCACATGCGCCAATAGAATTTCTGGATCGTAAAGGCAAAATAACCTAGCAATAGCATGGATAGAATTCAGATCACTTTCATTCAAATCTGTAGCAAAAGCAATTTTTTTGAGTGGCCTATAAACGGTTGCTTTGGGAACCAATAGTATCGGAATATTTGTTTTCTCAATTACATCACGACTGTTGCTACCCAAGAAAAATCGTTGGAGTTTACCTGCTCCTGCTAGGCCCATTATAACAAGATCGAAATGTTGCTCACCTTTTAGTTTGTCTACAATCTGTTTGACCGACCCTGTTTCACTACTAAATGTAATGTTCGGGAAATAGGGGGTACTAAGTAGGGTATTGTTTTTTAATTTGTCGATATATTTTTGCAAATCTTTATCAGAATCTTCTTTGATTTCGCTAAAGTTTTCCGTTGGCCACATCATTATTCCAGCCATAGGAATGAGTTCTGAAACTTCGAGTCCGTGGCAAAGATGAATCTCGGCATTAATTTTTTTTGCAATTTCAATGGCATAATGAACAGCATTATCCGAATAGGTAGAATAATCTATTGGAACAAGGATCTTTTTCATAACAATGATATATTTAATAGCTCACACCCACCGAAAGATGAAAGGTAAGCTGCAATAACAATATGATAATTCCAATAATTAGTATGGTATTGGTATCATCTTTCTTTTTAGTGGACGACGCCGTGTAATATGTTTTCATGTGATTTGGTTTGATAATGTAAAGTTCTGCAAACCTGTTCTTCGAAATACTGATGATGATCACTTCTTAAAATGATTATTGCCAATTGCAGAATCTCGCTTTATGCACACCATTTTACGTTCAGTTCAGAAAGAGTGACCAAGATCATTTTTTTTGGTGATGTAACCTCCAGCCGGATTTGAGGAGAGCCAATACTTTTGGGACATAAACAGCAACAACATCAAATGGTACACAAATTTCATATCCCAGTGCTAGGCCTTGGTTTTTCAATCGATACGCCACTTCAAGTGGCTAAATATGGCATTTCCTCAGTAGTATCAATTGTAGACGATGAACTCATCGAACGCATGAGAAGCTATCATAACCAAAAACGAGGAGATATATATGTGCCAATTGTTAAAGGAAGCCCTGATAGTAGGGCAAGAAGAATTACCTGTTACCTTAATCTACTAGATCAAATTGTAAACAAAGATTTTGAAGCCTTAAAACAACTTCCATTTGAAGAAGGAAACGAGCTTTGTCGCTATTTTGAAATGCTCCCAGACGATTCGCAACTGAAGCAAGGATATGAGCTAATGATGGACTATCCAGCAGGCGAACGAAAAATCATTTTTCAAAATATCTTGCGCAATCGGATGGAAAAAGGAGCCATAGACGTTAATATCATGGCTAAGGTAGATCGTGTCAATCACGAAAATGGTGCTGAAATTACTGGAGATGAGAATAGTGATGCCTTATCTGCACTTCGTGGATTTGCAAACAGCAGGTTAAATTCATCTGTAGTGTTATCAGCAGGGATGAATCCACGTTTATATAGTTACCTCGAGCAATTTGATGATTTCTTCCCAAATGAAAATAAGGTGTTGAAAAAGAGGATCATTTTAAAAGTTAGCGATTTTAGATCGGCATTTATACAGGCCAAGTTTTTAGCAAAAAAAGGACTATGGGTTTCGGAATTTAGGATAGAAAGTGGATTGAACTGTGGAGGGCATGCCTTTGCTACAGCAGGCTACCTACTTGGGCCCATACTGGAAGAATTTAAGCAAATGAAAAAGCAGATGATTGAAGAACTTTTTTCATTGTATTGTGCAGGTTTGTTAACAAAAGGAATCGACTCGGTTACTTTACCCAGTCAGCGCGTAAGTGTTCAAGGAGGAATTGGTACAGCAGCAGAAAACGAATTTTTACTTGTGCATTATCAATTGGATTCCACCGGTTGGGGAAGTCCGTTTTTGTTAGTGCCCGAAGTAACAAATGTTGATGAATCAACTCTAGATCAACTGGTTAATGCCACCGAAGATTCTTATTACCTTAGCAATTCATCACCCTTAGGTGTGCTTTTTAATAACTTTAAGGGCAGTGGTATAGACAAGGAACGGTTGGAGCGGATTAAAAAAGGACGACCGGGAAGCCCCTGTACCAAAAAATATCTTTGTACCAATACCGAATTTACAACTGAGCCTATTTGTACTGCCTCAAGGGAATATCAGCATTTGAAAATTAAGGAACTTAAGGATAAAGAACTCTCTGTTATAGAATTTGAAAAGCAATTGGATAGAATAACTGAAAAGGTGTGCCTTTGCGAAGGTCTCTGCAGTTCTACCTACCAAAAAGTTGGAATTCTTAAACCAAAAGAAAGCATGGCAGTAGCCATTTGTCCTGGGCCAAATTTAGCTTATTTCTCAAAAACTTACTCGTTAGATGAAATGGTAGGTCACATTTATGGCAAATATAATTTATTAGAAACAGTGAAACGCCCAAATATGCTGATCAAAGAATTAGAACTCTATGTGAATTACCTCCAAACTGAAATTAAGATCATGCTGGAGGATTTTACCGGCAAGAAGGAAACTCAACTCATTAAGTTCAAAACGCAGTTATTAGAAGGAATAGACTATTACAAGCAGCTTTTTAGCCAATTTTCTATTGATGGACAACTTTTTGAAAACAAGTTTTATACCCCATTGCTTTCGGCAGAAACCAAGTTAAATGGGCTAACCATCTAAAGCAAAATTTGAGCTATATTTGAATGGAAACTTTAGCAATGGAAAGAGAAAAGTTATTGATCGCGATTATCGAGAATGCGATAGATGGTATAATTACGATTGATGATCGGGGATTGATAGAGAATATTAATCCAGCAGCGCTCGAACTGTTCGGCTATCCAAGTAGAGAAGAATTGTTGGGCAAAAATGTTTCGGTACTCATGCCTGAACCAGATAAACGCAGGCACGATAGCTATTTGGCTAATTATGAGCAAACCGGAAAGAAAAAGATCATAGGCATTGGCCGCGAGGTTACTGGCCAGCGCAAAGATGGGAGTATTTTCCCTTTTAGGCTAGGCGTAAGCGAAATTAAATTCACTGATCGAAGGATCTATACTGGATTTATCCACGACCTGAGTAGACAGAAAGAAGATGAAATCAAAATCAAGAGTTATACCGAAGAACTAGAGTCGAAGATTAAAGAACGTACGCAAGAGCTAATTCGATCAATTAATGAACTCGAAACTGCAAAAGAACATGTAAATGCACTATTTCAGAAAGAAAGAGAGCTAAACCAATTAAAAACTAGGTTTGTTTCTATGGCTTCTCATGAGTTTAGAACACCATTAAGCTCCATACAACTGTCAGCTTCGTTAATCAACAAATATGTGGAGAAAAATGATGTAGATAGTGTAGAGAAACATACAGCAAAAATTAAAAATGCTATCAATAACCTCACTACCATCCTCAACGATTTCCTTTCTTTGGAGAAATTAGAGGCAGGAAAGGTAGAGCCGACTGCACAATGGTTTGATATCTTTCCTTTTGCAGAAGAAATTGCCGAAGAAATGCAGTTGATGACCAAACAAAAGCAGTTGATCGTTTATGAGCACAAAGGTACTACTGGCCAAGTGTTTTTGGATCAGAACCTGCTTAAAAACTGCATCATTAACTTAATTTCGAATGCCATTAAATATTCTGGAGAAGATACGATGATTCAGTTTAACAGCATTGTGAATGAGCATGAGCTCATTATAGATGTAAAAGACAATGGAATTGGGATACCGTCAACAGAAATGAATAATTTATTCGAACCATTTTTTAGAGCACATAATACTGGAGATATCCCAGGAACTGGATTAGGGCTAAATATTGTAAAACGTTACGTAGGTTTGATGAATGGAACCTGCACCTGCGAAAGTGAACAAAATATTGGGACTACCTTTAGGCTTCAATTTAAATTTTAATAAGGATAAGCTATCAAAATAATTTCATTGCAAAATGAATAAATTGATAGCTTCCTCACCTTTAAAACACATTATACAGATGAAAAAAGCATTGATTATTGAAGATAGCGACGATATCAGAGAAAGCACTGCTGAGATGTTGGATTTGGCTGGATATGAAACTTTTACTGCAAAAAACGGTAAAATAGGTGTAGACCTAGCTATTAAGCATATTCCAGATATTATTTTGTGTGATATCATGATGCCAGAACTCGATGGTTATGGGGTATTGTACCTGTTACAAAAAAATCCACAAACGGCAAGTATTCCCTTCATTTTCATGACCGCGAAGGCCGAACGGGCTGATATGCGTAAAGGCATGGAAATGGGTGCTGATGACTATCTGACTAAACCTTTTGATGATGTAGAGCTTTTTAATTCGATAGAAAGTCGACTTAAAAAGAGGAACAAACCAGTTGGTTTTAAATCTGCTGGCGGTGATAGAGATTCTCTCTTCGAATCACTAAAGGCAAAAGGGAAAACGAGATCTTTTGCCAGTAAACAAGTTATTTATGTGGAAAATGATGATCCTTCTCATCTCTACTTTGTAAAAAAAGGACAGGTTAAAACCTATAAACGCGCCAAAGATGGAAGGGAACTTTCTTCTACTTTGTACAGTGAGGGCGATTTTTTTGGCTATGAAAGTTTATGTAGGTCATCATTGTATGCAGAAAATGCAGCAACATTAAACGATACCGAGCTCATTTTAATTGCTAAGGCCGATTTTTTAGAGTACCTACTTAATCACCAAGAAATTGCTAATGCTTTTATAGGAATGCTCTCAGGTAGTGTACAAGAAAAAGAAGAACAAATGCTGCGATTGGCCTATTTTTCGGTACGTAAACGTGTAGCTGACGCTCTAGTTCAGGTAGCCAGTAAATTTGGAGAACCGAACGCTGATACTTGTACCTTAAAAATCTCTCGAGATGATTTGGCTGCTTTGGTAGGTACTGCAAGTGAAACCGTTAGCCGCATGTTGGCTGATTTTAAGGATGAAAAATTGATTGAAAAAAGTGGAAATGCCATACAGGTTTTGTCCATTGAGAAGTTGAGAAATGTGAAGCAATAGGTATTAAGATATAGTTTTAATGTCTCCTATTATTTGGAATCTTGAGTGTACCACAGTTGTGCTATTTAACAACTTGCTGCACTCGTTCTATGCTGTCTAACTTATTTAACGATAACCGTACAATGCTATCTTCTTCTGCTTTAAGATCATGAGATACATTGGCATCTAGTGCAATAAGCATCCCCTTATCTAAGATATATCTTTGCTGATCTACTCCAAAATCAATACATCCCTCTATAACAGCCACAACAATGGGATAACCAGCCTGATGTGCCTTCATTTCCTGTCCCTTTTTAAAGCTAATCCTTATTTCTTTAACTGCAGGCGTATTTAATAGCACTTTTATAGCAGGTTGTTTATCTTGGTATTCAATGTCTTTTAAAATTGATGCGATTTCCATAAGTTATATGATAAGTTTATTTTTTTACTACCATTATTTAATGCCCATTGACTAATTTTTTTGGCGTTCGAATAGTGATGCTCCGAGTATAAGCAATGCAGTTATTTTTATAGCTTCAGTAGCTACATAATAGAAATGTACATTGCTTGGAGGTACTTGAACACCTTTGATATACAATTCTGCACGGGCATCTAGCATAGGCAATAACCATAGGGTTTGTGCCAAAACAATTAAGGCAGCTATAGATAATGATATTTTGCTGGTAGTGCTTGTTGTTTTAAATGGAAACAGCGATACCAGCATACTTAATAGTAATACCCATTCCATTTTATTCAATGCGGCAAATACCAAACGACCAATGCCAAGACCTATGGGTAGGGTAACACCAGGAGCTCTAAATTTGAGCCAAGCCTCCATAAAACTAATGGCCCCTACAAAGCCTATCCAGGTATAGACAGCTGCTATTCCGATATTTTTGCTCATAGTAGCGGCTTTCTGTTACTTTCCTTATAAAATTCAATTTTAGAAAGAAACATTTCTGCCATTACATCGCCTCGCCATTTCGCTTCCTCAGCTTTTTCTCCTTCAAAATATAAATCTATGGTTGCCTTCCAGATGGAGAGCCAACGGTTAAAGTGATCGGCAGTTAATGGCATTTTTGCATGTGGCGGAAAGGGGCTACCACTGTAGGTATGCTCCTCTAGCAAAACTGTTTGCCAGAAACGGTACATCTTTGCCAAATGAGCTGGCCAATCGTTGATTGCCCCCATAAAAATGCCTCCTAAAAGTGAATCTTTCTGCACTTGTTCATAAAACGTATTAACCAATTGTTGGATATGCTGTAGGTTTTTAATATCGTTTTTCATTATGTATTTTTTCTGAAAAGTCTAAGGTCATCGGTGATTTGCCTTTATTAGTTATGATGATAATCGTCCGTGATTGATCTTGCAAAGTTCTAATTATCTGCCCTCCCAAATATGACTTTGATTACTTTTTGGGTTGATTTAAAGCAGGAAGCGATGACGAAAAAAGCACTGCAATTTGGGATTTCAGTCAGATTTAAACATTCATTCCTTACCCTTGGGGTTTTCTGACGAATATCATTTTTTCTCGTAACCCATCTCACTAGGCCTGGAGTAAAATCAGCCTAGTTTTGTAGGTAGAAAAATATGCATATGAAGGCTATCGCTTATAACATCGACCCTAAAGAGAAGGAATGGCTTGTTTTGGCCAACTATAAAAAACATGACATTACCATTATCGCCAATAGTTTAACGCTGGATACAGTAAATTTTGCTGCTGGTAAGGAGGCGCTTATTGTTTTTAATCGCGATCTGATTGATGCACCTATTATTGAAGGACTGAAGAACCTTGGAGTTAAATATATTGCATCCTCTACATATGGTTATGATCACATAGATCTGAATGCGGCAAAATCAGCTGGATTAAAAATTGCCAACATCCCTTTTAAAGATGGGGAAGCCCTTGCCAACATGCACCAGGTAATTGCTAATCTGGATAACTGGGCGGCAGGAAATTGTGTTGGCAAGGCCTGCCTGTGCCAAAGAGATTGTGCCATCAAAATAAAAAGTTAAAAAGATGGATACTTCAGCATTGCTTAAAAAATACAATATTGCTGCACCTCGCTATACCAGTTACCCAACGGTGCCCTATTGGGAAAACGAATCATTTAGCCAGGATAAATGGCTGGGTTCACTAATTAAAAGCTATGCAGCGCAAAAGGATGAAGGCATAAGTTTGTACATTCACCTACCTTTTTGTGAAAGTTTATGTACTTACTGTGGCTGTAATACCCGGATTACCAAAAACCATGGAGTAGAAATTCCTTACATTGATGCGGTAATTAAAGAGTGGGAAATGTACTGCCAAGTTCTTGGCGAAAAGCCAAAAATTAAAGAGCTGCACTTGGGTGGTGGAACACCTACTTTTTTTAATCCGCAGAATTTACAACGCTTAGTTACAACCATACTAGGCGAAACTAACAACAACATAGCCTGCTCTTTTGAGGGGCATCCAGATAATACAACTCAGAATCATTTACAAACACTGCATCAATTAGGTTTTAAACGTCTTAGTCTTGGTATTCAAGATTTTGATCCTAAAGTGCAATTCATGATCAATCGCTTTCAGACCCCAGCCCAGGTACATCATATTACCAAAGAAGCAAGAAAGCTGGGATATGATTCGATTAATTTCGATCTGATTTATGGTCTACCTGGGCAAACAACTAAAGGAATAGCCCAAACCATTATGGAGATAATAAACATGTGGCCAGAAAGAATAGCTTTTTACAGTTATGCGCATGTGCCTTGGATGAAACCCGGGCAAAGACATTATGCTGAAAAAGATATTCCACAGGGTAATGAAAAATTTGCACTATATCAAATTGGTAGGGATCTGTTAATTAGCAGTGGTTATCAAGAAATAGGAATGGATCATTTTGCACTGAAAAAAGATAGCCTGTATAAAGCAAGTGAAAAATACCAATTGCATAGAAATTTCATGGGTTATACAGAACAGTATACGAAAATTTTGATTGGACTGGGTGTTTCGTCTATTAGCGATTGCGAAATGGCATTTGCACAGAACAGCAAAACCGTAGAGGATTACCTATCGAAAATTAATAGTGGTCAGTTTGCAGTTGAGAAAGGTCACCTGTTAAATGAAAACGATCTTTCCATCCGTCAGCATATCTTAAACCTGATGTGCAATGGCATAACTAGTTTCAGGAGAGAAATCCCATTGGAAATTAAACAAAGGCTAATGCCATTATTAGAAGATCATTTGGTGGAAATAAACAACCAAGAAATTCGAATTCTTGCTGCTGGAAAGTCTTTTTTGAGGAATGTATGTATGGCTTTTGACGAGCGCTTGTGGGAACGACAGCCGCAGACGAGTTTATTTAGTAGTGCGGTTTAATTAGGATTAATAAGATTAAAATGATAGAACACCACAAAATTTTAAGTGCAAGTATATGCTATCACTGTGGGGAAGAAATTACAGGAATTGATCGAGTAATTGACGACAAACATTTCTGCTGTGCCGGATGCCAAGGGGTTTATCAGATTTTAGCAGCAAATAACATGTGTGCTTATTACTCCTACAATGATGCTCCAGGCAAACGTTTAAGCCATACTAGCCATTTTGAATATTTGGATGAACCTAGCGTCATTAAACAACTGATCGATTATCAGGACGAAAAAAGTACAATAGTAACCTTCTATATTCCAGCTATCCATTGCAGTTCTTGCATTTGGTTGTTAGAGCATTTATATAAGATAAACCCTGCTATTTTCAGCTCAAGAATAGATTTTTTGAAGAAACAAGTAACCATTAGTTTCAAAAATCAAGGGTTAAGTTTAAGGAATGTTGTAGAAACCTTGGTAGAGATTGGCTACGAACCTGCTATCAACCTACAAGATGTAGTTAAAGAAAATAGTAATTCAGTAAACAAAAGCCTGATCCTTAAAATTGCGATTGCCGGCTTTTGCATGGGCAATGTGATGTTATTTAGTTTTCCAGAATATTTTGGTCTTTCTGGTCTGGAGCGACAGTTTCAGTCCTTATTCGGCTGGCTTAATTTGGCTTTCTCTATTCCAGTAACGTTTTATTGCGGTCGTGATTATTTCGTATCCGCTTGGAATAGCCTCAAACACAAACATGTAAATCTGGATACGCCACTCGCTTTGATTATTGCAGTACTGTTTTTGCGCACTACATATGCTGTGGTTTTTAATATAGGACCAGGTTTTGCCGATACGCTTACTGGCCTTGTTTTTTTGCTCTTGATGGGCAAGTGGGTTAAACAGCGTACTTATCATCACATTTCATTTGATCGCGATTATCGTTCTTATTTCCCCATTGCCATTACCACTTTACAAGATGGAAAAGAAAAGCCGAAGGCAATTAACGAATTGACAATTGGTGATAGGTTATGGATTAGGAATGGCGAATTGGTACCTGCTGATTCTATTTTAATGAAAGGCGATGCTTGGCTTGATATGAGCTTTGTAACTGGCGAGACCGAACCCCAACAAAAGGTTCTGGGGGAAATTATTTACGCTGGGGGCAAGCAAATGGGTGAGGGAATAGAAATTGAAGTAGTGAAAAATCCATCGCAAAGTTACCTGACCAGTTTGTGGAACAAAGCGCACTATACCGATAATTTTAAACATAATTTTAATGATAGTGTAGCTAAGTACTTCAGTATAGCTGTATTCATTATCGCATTTGCAGCTATGGGATACTGGTTTTTTAACAGTAATACCACAAAAGCTTGGGCTGCATTTACTGCAGTAATTATTGTAGCTTGTCCATGTGTGTTAGCGCTGAGTACACCTTTTACTTTATCGGCAATTTTATCAGTATTTGATAGAAGAGGCTTTTATGTAAAAAATACCGATGCAGTAGAGGAATTAGCAAAGTGTAGTGCTATTGTTTTTGACAAAACGGGAACTTTAACCACTACCGAAAATGCCAAAATTCATTTTACTGGCACACTTGATCAAGAAGAAAAGAAATTAGTGGTGTCTTTATTGAACCATTCTTCACATCCTTTGAGCAGACAGATTTTAAAAAGCCTTTCGTTTAACGGATTTTATGCCATTTCTAAATACAAAGAAATCCCTGGTAAAGGGATTAAGGGTTTAGTGAATAACCAAATGGTGTATGCCGGTAATCAAGCTATCTTGCCCTTTGATATTAAACCTATTCAACAAAGTGGGGTTCATATTGTAATTAACAGTGCCTACAAAGGTACTTTTGTAATTGAGCAGCAATGGCGTGAAGGCCTAGATAAACTGATTTCAAAACTAGAAGACAGTTTTAGATTAACTGTTTTATCTGGCGATACCAATAAAGACCATGAAGCATTAAAAAAATTATTCCTACCCAATGCAGTAGTTAAATTTAAACAGAGTCCGCATGATAAGCTCGAAGCGATTTTAATACAACAAAAAACAGGAGAAAAAGTAATGATGTTGGGAGATGGGCTTAATGATGCGGGTGCTTTAAAACAGAGTAATTTTGGGATTGCCATCACCGATAACATTAATAATTTTACACCGGGTTGCGATGGCATTCTAAAAGGAAGCTCGCTAAATGATTTGCCCAATTTTCATCAGCTTAGCAAAGATGGACTGAAAATCATCAAAATCAGTTTTGCCATTGCAATAGCTTACAATTGCATAGGACTATACTTTGCCGTGCAGGGAACGCTTTATCCTTTGGTTGCCGCAGTGCTCATGCCAATTAGTACCATTACAATCATCAGTTTTACAACCATCGCCACTAGATTTTTTGCACGTAAAAACCATTTATTATGAATATCCTGTATTTTTTAGTCGGCTGTAGTGTGCTGATGGCATTGGTTTTTTTAGGGGCTTTTATCTGGTCGCTTAAAAACGGACAACACGATGATGTGGTAACGCCCGGGATGAGGGTATTGTTTGATGATGACGAAGTGGAATAGGAGTTCTCTTCTAATAACTATCAAAACTCCATTCTGAGTGCTTGTTTAACTTAATATTCTGATTGTCTAGCGTTATGTCTTGCCTCGGTTTGGCATGCTGTGAGCGGATAGTTTAGTGAATTAAATTATGATATCAATCACTTTTTCCTCTAAGCTTTATCACCAGCCATTGGGGCTTCACTAAATACTTTTGTTCCATTACAAACAAGCAATTTCTATTTCTTATGCAGTTAGAAAAATTTACTTACGATAACAAGATTGTCCGCAATTTCGGGCTTGCCACTATTATTTGGGGCATTATCGGGATGACCGTTGGACTTCTTGTTGCCATGCAGCTTTTTAAGCCAGCCATGAACTTGGGCAACCAATACACCACTTTTGGTCGTATTAGACCATTACACACCAATGCGGTAATTTTCGCCTTTGTGGGCAATGCTATTTTTATGGGTGTTTATTATTCTTTGCAACGATTGTTAAAAGCAAGGATGTTTAGCGACCTGCTTAGCAAAATCCATTTTTGGGGATGGCAACTGATTATTGTATCGGCCGTAATAACCTTGCCACTTGGCTTTACTACCTCCCACGAATATGCGGAATTAGAATGGCCTATTGATATTGCCATTACTTTAATTTGGGTGGTATTTGGTATCAATATGTTTGGTACAATTATTAAACGCCGAGAGCGACATCTGTATGTAGCCATCTGGTTTTACATTGCCACCTTCGTAACCATTGCGGTACTGCACATTGTAAATTCATTTGAACTGCCTATTTCCTTTCTAAAAAGCTATTATGTATACGCTGGTGTACAAGATGCACTAGTGCAATGGTGGTATGGGCACAATGCGGTGGCATTTTTCCTCACCACGCCTTATTTGGGCATGATGTATTACTTCTTGCCTAAAATGGCTAACAGGCCAGTTTATTCTTACAAATTGAGTATCCTTCACTTCTGGTCGCTTATATTTATCTATATCTGGGCGGGTCCACACCATTTGTTATATACCTCTTTACCAGGATGGGCGCAGTCTTTAGGCGTTGCCTTTTCTATTATGCTAATTGCTCCAAGTTGGGGTGGGATGATTAACGGACTGTTAACCTTACGTGGTGCATGGGATAAAGTGCGTGAAGATGTGACCTTAAAATTTATGGTCGTAGCCTTAACCGCTTATGGTATGGCCACTTTTGAGGGGCCACTGCTATCTTTAAAACAAATTAATGGTGTTGCCCATTTTACCGATTGGATTGTAGCCCATGTGCATGTAGGTGCTTTGGGTTGGAATGGCTTTCTAACTTTTGGAGTTTTATATTGGCTTATCCCTCGTATTTACAAAACAGAATTATATTCTAAAAAAATGGCTGCTTTCCATTTTTGGATCGGCACTCTGGGAATCTTATTTTATGCAGTACCGATGTATTGGGCTGGTTTTACACAAGGATTGATGTGGAAAGAGTTTACGCCAGAAGGTCTATTGAAATATCCTAACTTTTTAACCATCACTTTACAAATTATCCCTATGCATGTTTTGCGTGCTATAGGAGGAGCGCTTTATTTAGCTGGTGTAATTGTAATGACAATTAACTTGGCTAAAACAATGTTGCGTGCTAAATTAATAGCTAATGAACCTGCAGAAGCCATGCCTCTGGAAGAGGTAATAGTGGAAGATGCAGCCGATAAAAAATGGCACCGAAAACTGGAGCGTAAACCCATTAAATTTATGGTGCTTGCTCTTATTGTTATCTTGATTGGTGGGATGGTAGAAATGATGCCAACATTTACCATTCAATCTAACATACCAACTATCGACAGCGTAAAACCTTACTCAGCATTAGAACTGCAAGGTAGGGATATCTATATCAGAGAAGGCTGTGTGAATTGTCATACCCAAACAGTACGTCCATTTCGTTCAGAAACCGAACGCTATGGCGAATACAGTAAAGCTGGAGAGTTTGTGTACGATCATCCATTTTTATGGGGAAGTAAGCGTACCGGGCCAGATTTACACCGCATTGGTGGGAAATATTCAAATGCATGGCATTTTAACCATATGTTAGATCCAACCTCAATGTCGCCAGGAAGTATTATGCCTGCGTATCAATGGTTGATTAGCCAAAAATTAGATACAACAACCACAGCTAGCAAGATAAGAGCTATGCAAAGTTTGGGTGTACCTTATAAAGAGGACTATGATAAAATTGCCAATGCAGATTTAAAAATACAGGCCGATTCGGTGGTAAAAAATCTCAAACAAGATAACATTAAAGTAACCAGCGACAAAGAGATTATAGCCATTATCGCTTATCTACAACGCATGGGTACCGATATCAAAGCAAATAAATCTACAATTCCTTCAAACCAATAATCATGTTCAAACAAATTAAAGACTTAGCTGGAGGCGAATTTTACCTCATTACTTCCCTGCTCATTTTTATGGTGTTTTTTATTCTGGTTGGTGTTTATCTCCTTAAACTAAATAAAAACCATATAGCCATGATGAGCAATTTGCCAATCGAAGACCAAAAAGTTCAAGACCATGAAGAAAATTAGCCTAACATTCGCCATTTTATTAATCAATCTACAATTATTTGCCATTGCAAAAGAAACAGCTCTGCCAGCAAGTAGCCGTAGTATAGAATTGAATTTTGCCGATTTACTGGTTATTGCATTGCTTTTATTTGCCGTTGTTGCTTTGCTTGCCACAGTGGTATTGTTGAAAAGCCTTAAGGTAATGGTTAAAGAACGAATGCATCCTACACCGTTTGTGAAATACAAAGCACCCGCATCATTGGAATATATAGAATGGATAGAGTTGAAAAAAAGTAAACCCAATATCTGGACTAAACTTTTAAGCCTTAAGCCAATTGAAGAAGAGGAAACCTTGATTATTCCACATGCTTACGATGGGATTCACGAACTCAATAATCCAATTCCGAGGTGGTTCAATGTATTGTTTTATGGAACTTTGGTGTTCGCAATCTGCTATTTTTATTATTATCACGTTGGCGATGGTTTAAGACAAGACCAAGAATACGCCGCTGAAATAGTAAAAGCTGACCAAGATAAAAGAGTCTTTTTGGCTAAAGCAGGTGAAAAATTTGATGAAAACTCTGTTAAGCCAGATCAAACACTAGTTGCCAATGGAAAAGCCATATTTATGGCCAATTGCGTTGCTTGCCATGGCGAGCATGGAGAAGGCCTAGTAGGTCCAAACCTAGTAGACGAATTTTGGTTGCATGGTGGTAGCATCAGCGATGTGTTTAAAACCGTTAAGTACGGGGTTCCCGCAAAAGGAATGGCCAGCTGGGAGAAGAATCTAAGTTCAAAAAACCTTGCTGAAGTAGTCAATTTCATTATGTCATTGCAAGGCACTACTCCTGCCAATGCAAAAGCCCCACAGGGTGAAAAATATGAAGTTAAAAGTGAGAAGGATACCGTGAATAATGAAATCATCACCAAAAACTAATAGTTCTAAAAGCAAGGGTAGGGAATTTATCTATCCTAAAAAACCTTCGGGCAAATTGTATGCTTACCGTAAATGGGTAAGTTATGTGCTGCTTATTTGCTTGTTTTCTTTTCCTTTTGTGAAATTGGATGGCGAACAATTGGTGCTGCTTAATTTTTTGGAGCGAAAATTTGTGTTTTTTGGATTGATATTTACCCCTCAAGATTTTTATCTCTTCGCACTCGCAATGCTCATTTTTATCATCTTTATTGTATGTTTTACAATAGTACTTGGTAGGTTATGGTGTGGCTGGGCCTGCCCGCAGACCATTTTTATGGAACTAATTTTTAGGAGGATTGAATATTGGATAGAGGGTGATGCCAACCAGCAAAAGAAATTAGATGCGCAACCTTGGACTGGTAAAAAGATTTTTAAAAAAGGCAGTAAACATTTCCTCTTTCTGCTCATTTCTTTTGGTATTGCCAATACATTTTTGGCCTATTTGATTGGATCTGATGTACTTTATAAAATTGTTACCGAACCCATCAGTCAGCATGTTTCTGGTTTTTTCTCCATTTGGCTTTTCACCTTCGTTTTTTATGGGGTTTTTGCTTATGTGCGTGAAATAGTTTGTACGGTTATTTGTCCGTATGGGCGTCTACAGGGGGTGTTGTTAGATAATCAGAGCCTAATTGTAGCCTATAATGAAAAAAGAGGAGAGCCTCGGGCGCATCTCCAAAAAAATGCTTTAGACCTAAGCAAAGGAGATTGCATTGATTGTGGGTTGTGTGTGCAGGTTTGTCCAACTGGAATTGATATCCGCCAGGGCACACAGCTAGAATGTGTAAACTGTACCGCCTGCATTGATAGTTGTAATGAGGTGATGACCAAAATAAATAGACCATTAAACCTAATTGGTTTTTACAACCAAGATTTTATCAAACAACAAACACCTTTTAAACTTGGCTTAAAGGCTTATGGATATGCGGGGGTACTGCTTGTGTTACTTTTTGTTTTTTCGAGCCTAATTTATAAAAGGCAAGATGTACAGACAACTGTGTTAAGAGCTAGTGGAACACTATATCAGCTCAATAAAGATGGTACGGTAAGCAATTTGTACAACGCTGAGCTAATTAATAAAACCAATAAGGCAATTGAGTTCAGGTTTAGATCGCTGGATGATGCTGATGTAATTAAGTTTATTCAGAAACCAGAAATTTTGCCGAAAGATGGCTCAACACGTTTAACATTCTTTCTTATTAAAAAACAAAAGGATATAACAGAATTTAAATCTAAGATAGTATTTGAAGTAATTGCTGATGGAAAAGTAATCAGCACTGCATCGACCACGTTTTTTTCGCAGCCTTAGGCAGTTTATCAAAAGCTGCAAAGTCTTCGTTTAGCAATGTAAAAATTTAATATCGGAACTGCTTACAATTAAACACTGAAAAAATGAACTGGGGAACAAAAATAGTTTTAGGCATGATCACTTTTATGCTTTTCATCATATGCATGGTAGTTTATATGTTTAGTGTGCATGGAAATGATGCGCTTGTAGATGAAGATTATTACGAAAAAGGTATCAATTATAACCAAGAATATAATGCCAAGCAAAACGTAATAACTGATGGTGCACAGCCTAAAATAACAGTGAGCAATAGCCAAATCATTATCCAATTAAAAGATAGTGCTAACTATGAGCTGAAACTAATGCGACCTTCTACCACAAAAAATGATATAAAAGATAAGGGTAATACAGTGGGCGATTCGAATCTCATTTTAATAGGTACCAAAAATATGCACTCTGGTCTTTGGTTTTTAGAGCTCAAATGGACGTGCAATGGTAAAAATTACTTTTTCAAAAAAGACATCACATTGTGACTTATTTACCTCTAGCATTTTTACTTGGCCTATTGGGCAGCTTGCATTGCGCTGTAATGTGCGGCCCGCTAATGCTTAGCTTACCAATATCGCAAAAGAATTATCTTAAATCGGCTTTGCAGCTGCTACTTTATCAATTAGGTAGAGTTTTAGTGTACACGTTATTAGGGCTATTGGTAGGTCTAATTGGTAATAGTATGGTTATAATCACCAATCAACAAACGTTAAGCATATTGGTGGGCTCATTGTTAATTCTTTTTACTTTACTCCATTTTTCGGGTCGATATTTCAAATTGTTCAATCGTTTTCAATCTAAATTAATCTCACCCATTAGCAAATTGATGGGCAAGGTATACGGTTTGCCATTTTGGGGCTTTTTTGCAGGAATGTTAAATGGACTTATCCCATGTGGAATGGTTTATTTGGCTTTGGCAACTGCTCTAAATTCGGGCTCGATTAAAGAATCTGCCAGCTTCATGTTGCTGTTTGGTTTGGGAACCACACCACTCATGTTACTAATTTCTTTGAGTGGAATTTACCTAAAGCGCTATATCCGATTCAATCCAAATCGGCTTATCCCATGGTTTATGCTTTTTATGGGTACACTTTTTATTTTACGTGCCACTGAACTAGGAATTCCTTTTCTATCGCCAGCTCAACACCTACAGCACGGTTCTGCTATAGAATGCAAATAACTTTTTCATGAAATGAAGATAAAGTTAAACCTGATGAGCATCAGTTTTAAACCTGTTGCCTATCAGCTAGCGAACAGTGTGGCTAAGGTACTTTTGAGGTATCAAATAAAGGAAAATCATCATGAAAAAAGTACAACAACACCTAGGAATATTGACCAGCATAAAAATCGCAGTCTTGTTCATTATGTTATCGCCTATGGGGATAATGGCACAATCGGTTTATAAACTAGCGCCTGGAAAAAACAATAATATCAAAGTGGCTGGTACATCAAATGTACATGATTGGACAATGACA
This sequence comes from Pedobacter polaris, assembly GCF_005116505.1. Taxonomy (GTDB): domain Bacteria; phylum Bacteroidota; class Bacteroidia; order Sphingobacteriales; family Sphingobacteriaceae; genus Pedobacter; species Pedobacter polaris. The sequence continues at coordinate 414,881 of NZ_SWBR01000001.1, read as the reverse complement.
GCTAAAGACATCGAAAGTACAGGAGCATTTAAGTTCAACAGTCGTGATGAGCTTATCGATGTTACTTCACTTAAGTTTACTGTGGTTGCAAAGAGTTTGAAAAGTGACAAATCATCAATGGATACCAGAACCTATAAAAGCATAAAGGCAGATGAGTTTCCTAAGATCAGCTATCAGCTCACTTATGCTACAGTTACCATGATACAAGCTAACAAATATGCTATCCAAACAACCGGTATACTTACCATTGCTGGGAAAACACAAACTATTAGCATGAAAGTAATGGCCTTGGTTAATGCCGACCGCTCTATCAGTTGCCATGGAACAGAAAAGCTAATGTTAACAGATTATGGCATACAGCCTCCCAGTTTTATGTTAGGAGCCATGAAAGTTGGAAACAACCTTACAATCTCATTCAATATCGATTACACTAATGCCGCTACAGCTAAATAACTTCTTACCCATTATTATAAAAGTCATGAAAAATAAATTTACTACCCAGAAACTAACCGTTATTGCACTATTTGCACTTAGCATAGTCAGTGCTCATACCATGGCCCAAGTAACCAACCTTAGGCCGTACGATAAATCAGGAATCAATGTATTTGAGGCTCCGAAAGATAGCAGCGCAGTATTCGAAAAATTAAAAGTTCAGTTCGGTGCAGGTTTTACCCAATCTTTCCAAGGTTTAAAACACGAAAATACATCGGGTGGATTATATAAAATAAGCCCGGGGTTTAATACTGCAAACGCCAACTTGTTTATGGATGTGCAGCTGGCAGATGGAATTAGATTAAACTTAACTAGTTATCTTTCTTCTCGTCACCACAATGAAACTTGGGTGAAAGGAGGTTATATCCAGTTTGATAAACTTCCCTTTAAAGGTACAGTTTGGGAAGAGATCATGAAGGTTGCCACTATTAAAATTGGCCATATGGAAATCAACTATGGTGATCAACATTTCCGTAGATCAGATGGCGGACAAACGCTGTATAATCCATTTATCGAAAACTATATTATGGATGGTTTTACTACTGAAATTGGTGGAGAAGTTTTAGTGAGGAAAAATGCATTGTTTGGAATGATCGGTGTTTCTAACGGTATGATTAAAGGAAATATAGATAGTTTAGTTGCTACTGCGCAAGATGCAAATACCCATAAATCACCAGCTATTTACCTGAAAGGTGGTTTCGACAAACAAGTAAACACAGATTTAAGAGTTCGTTTAGCTGGTTCTTATTATACCAATAGCAGTTCTGGCGGCCAAACCTTATATGGTGGCGATCGTACTGGATCAAACTATTTTATGGTGCTAGAAAAATTGGGTGCCACTACAGCAGCTAATGCATTTTCTGGACGATTTAATCCGGGTTTTACCAAAAAAGTAAATGCACTTCAATTAAATGCCTTTGTGAAATTACAAGGTTTGGAGTTGTTTGCAACCTATGAAAATGCCAAAGGCAGATCTAAAACCGAAACCAGTGTAAGAGGGGCAGAGCAAATTGCTATTGATGGTGTATACAGATTTGGAGCATCAGAAGACTTTTTTATCGGTGCAAAGTATAATGTGGTTACTGCAGAAATGGCTAATGTAGCAGCCGTAGGTACTACCCCTGCAATTACGTATACTAGTGATGTAAAAATAGATCGAATTGCATTTGCTGCGGGTTGGTTCATGACCAAAAACATTTTGTTGAAAGGCGAATACGTTACCCAAAAATATAAAGATTTTCCAACAGCAGATTACCGCAGTGCCGGAAAATTTAAAGGCTATGTAATCCAAGCTGTAGTAGGATTTTAATTGATCTTAAAGAGGGAGGGAGCTTAAGGGCGTCTTCCCTCTTTTTTATTCCAAAATATCATGATGACGAAGATACTTCTACTTGTTATTTCTTTGGTAATGCCTAATCTACAATTAGTAATGGCTCCAATGTCATATAAGACAGCAACCAAATGGGTCATTCGAGAAAATAGTAGCCTAAGAGTTAAGGGCAGTACCAATGTCAACCAATTTTCGTGTGCAATATCAAGTTATCCAAAAACAGATACAGTAACCATAAGTACAGAAAGGGGAAGTCCGATGGTGCTAAGTGGTAGAGTTAGATTAGATGTGAAGAACTTTGACTGCAATAACATGATGATGACAAGAGAGCTCCGTAAAACCTTAAAAGAAGATAAGTTTCCTTATTTACATGTTGCTTTTTTATCCTTAAAAGAAATTCCTTTAACCAATCAGACTGATAATATCGTTAAAGGTATAGTTGAAATTGAAATAGCAGGCGTAAAAAAGAAATTCGAAATCAGTTATCAGCTAAAAAATAATAAAGATCAAATTACCCTGCTCGGTTGCCAAACCATTAATTTTTCTGATTTTAATTTGACCCCTCCAAAAAAAATGGGAAAGCTTATACAGGCGAAAGATAAATTGAGTGTGATTTTTGAGCTTCACTTGCAGTTGGTAAAGCCACTGTAATCCATATCATTTTTTTGTCTGACACAAGTCCACTATTAAACCCGGCCTAACACCGAAATTTGTTAAAAATAGCTATCATGATTATTACACCAGATTTACAATTATCACAAGAACTGCAAGAGCTGTATCTTGAGAATAAAGAGTATATGTCTCAGCTTCTTTTTTTGGAAGATGAGTATCGTTTCTTTCTTCAACTATTTGAAACCCGATATACTGCAATAGGAGAAAAACATAGCGAAGAAGAGTTGATGTTTGTTGGTGCCAGTTTAGACGAGCTAAAAAGTCAGATGGGGAAGTTAAAAAACTTGATTTCCAAACATCAGCATTTGCTCGAAACTATATTAAAAAATGAAAAGCAGACTATTGGATTCGAGCTTATCGAAGAAAACAGTATCATCGCTCAAACAATAGCTACGCTATTGGATAGTGATAAAAACATAAAGAAAGCACTTTTTGAACTTGTAGCTACAAAATAATATGTTCACACCAATTTACCTCAATGAAGATCAGGCATTAATGAAAGTGAAGTCTGGGAACAGGGTTTTTATCCATGGTGGTGCCGCAACTCCAGTTTGTTTGGTAGAGGCATTGCAACGCAGACATCATCAGCTCAATAACGTTGAGCTCGTTAGCATTACAACATTAGGAAATGTTAATTTCGATAAACCTGAATATCGTAAAGCTTTCTTTTTCAATTCGCTATTTGTATCTGCGGCAACCAGAAATGTGGTTAATAGCGAAAATGGTGATTACGTTCCGATATTTTTAAGCCAGATTCCTTTGCTTTTTCGTAGAAATATCTTGCCTATAGATATAGCCCTGATTCAAGTTTCTCCTCCAGACGTACATGGTTATTGTTCATTGGGAACATCGGTAGACATTGCACGGGCTGCTGTAGATATGGCGAAACATGTAATAGCTCAGGTAAATCCTTTAATGCCAAGAACACATGGTGATGGTTTCGTCCATATCAGTAAGATTGATTCAATGGTATGGTATAATGCAGCACTACCAGAAGTAAACTACGAAAACCAATTAAATGAGGTTATCGAAAAAATTGGCTATAATGTAGCCTCTTTGGTTGAAGATGGGGCTACACTACAAATGGGCATTGGCGGTATTCCTGACCAGGTTCTTAAAAATTTGGGTACGCACAAAGACCTTGGCATTCATACAGAAATGTTTTCAGATGGCATAATTCCACTTATTGAAAACGGGGTGATAAACAACAGTAAAAAGAAGCTAAATGTAGGTCGCTCGGTTACTTCTTTTATTACAGGTACGCGAAGGTTATATGATTTTGTTAATGATAATCCAGCCATTCGGGTGATGGACATCAGCTATGTAAACGATACGAGCATCATCAGGCAAAATCCAAAAGTTACCGCTATTAATAGTGCAGTAGAAATTGATCTAACCGGTCAAGTGTGTTCAGATTCTATTGGGACTTATCAATATTCTGGCATTGGAGGGCAGATGGATTTTATACATGGAGCCTCCCTATCTGAAGGCGGCAAGCCTATTATTGCAATCCCGTCTCAAACAAATAAGGGGATAAGCAGGATTGTACCTTTTTTAAAGGAAGGTGCAGGTGTTGTAACCACTAGGGGCCATGTGCATTGGGTTGTTACCGAATATGGGATAGTAAATCTGTTTGGCAAAAGCTTGAAACAAAGGGCTAAAGCATTAATTTCTATTGCACATCCTGATCATCAGGAATTGTTAGATATTTCTTATCGTGAACGATTCGGCTACAACATGGTAGGTGTTCTGTAATTTGCTTTAATGGCGATATTCACTCAATAAAAACTGTCAATATATTAAATACTAAAAAGCCTTAACTTTTAAGTTGAGGCTTAATTGATTCTAGAAATTAAAATAAAGTCTCTAGAATAGTGTCATTGTAATCTTTTACAAATGCAATGATGTTTTTATAGTTGATAAACTCTTCTTTTTCATGCATTGTAGTTAGCACTACACAAGGCATATTTGCATTTTCTGCTGCTTCAACACCTTTTGGAGCATCTTCAAAAACTATACATTCTGATGGCGCAATACCTAAAATTCCTGCGGCTTTAACGAATGTTTCAGGATCTGGCTTACTAATTTTCACATCATCTGCACTTACAATGGTCTCAAAATAATCCCTAATCTGTAACCCATCCAATACAAAATTGATGTTAAATGGAATAGCTGCAGATCCAATTGCCATTTTGATATGATTGGCCTTAGCCTTTTTTAAAAAATCAGGCAAGCCATTTATTAATGCTAAACTAGCCGCATATTCTTTTTGGTAACGACGTTCTTTTTCTAAAGACAATTCATCTTCACGCTCCGATGTAAAATGCTCACTTCCAAAAATGCGGTGCAATAACTCCCTGTTTTTACCATACATTTCTTTTTTAACATCAGCATAACTTAAGCCAGCATTCAGATCTTCATTTAATATAGAATACCAGGCTCTTGCATGGTACTCCATATCATCAATCATGGTTCCGTTAAGGTCGAAAAGAAAAGCTTTGGGTTTAAGCATCATGTTATCAATTTTTTTGATGCGAAGTTAATAAAAACTAGTTGTCTATAGTGCTTTCAAACAATTTGCATCTACAGCCATTTTTTATTTCAATAGAGAGATAAACAGTATTTCACTAAAACTTCTCAAATTTTAACTCTTCATAAATTGATGCAAAAAATTAGACATATTTGTTTGATTTAAAATTTATTAAGATGAATATTTCCATTTTGAAATCACTACTTTTTGCTATCATTTGCTGCCTTACCCTTAACGTGAGTGCGCAAACAAACCTTATAAATGCTAAAAAATTTACTTTAGCAGATACGCTTAGAGGTACATTAACTCCAGAAAGAACTTGGTGGGATGTACAGCGTTATGAGTTAGATTTTAAACCAGATTTCGTAGATAAATCAATCGCTGGATCTAATGAAATTGCTTATAAAGTAGTTAAAGCAAACAATGGAAGTATTAAAATGCAAATTGATTTGCAAGAGCCTTTAATTATAGACAGTGTTTTATATAATGGAAAGCAAAAATTAAGCTTTAGTAAAAAGGAAAGTGTTTGGTACGTGAAAGTTCCTGCTCAAAAAATGGAGGCGTTAAATAAAGTAAAGCTCTTTTATCATGGTAAAGTTCATCAAGCCATAAGAGCTCCGTGGGATGGTGGTTTTATTTTTGGAGTTGATTCATTGTCGAGACCCTACATGACCGTAGCCTGCCAAGGTTTGGGCGCATCTATTTGGTACCCAAATAAAGACCATCAAAGTGATGAACCAAATAAAGGAGCTTCATTAACCATGACAGTTCCAGATACATTGGTAGCTATTGGAAATGGAAGAATGGTTTATAAAAAAGAGAATAAAAATGGCACAACAACTTATAAGTATAATGTTGTAAATCCTATCAGTAATTATTGCATCATCCCTTATATTGGGAAGTATGTAAATTTTAATGAGGTATACAAGGGAGAAAAAGGACCTTTAACTGTTAATTATTGGGTATTAGATTATAATTTAAAAAAAGCTAAAAACTACATGCCAGACCAAGTGCATAAAATGTTTAAAGCCTTTGAGCATTGGTTCGGCCCGTATCCATTTTACGAAGATGGTTACCAATTGATAGACGCTTCGCACACAGGTATGGAACATCAATCGGCTGTTTCTTATGGTAATGCGTACAAATTTGGTTATCGTGGAAGAGATGCATCTGGGTATGGGTGGGGCTTAAAATGGGATTTTATCATCATTCATGAAAGCGGACATGAATGGTTTGGGAATAACATTACCACTAAAGATTTAGCGGATATGTGGGTTCATGAAGGTTTTACCAATTATAGCGAAACACTTTTTGTAGATTATCATTTTGGAGAAACTGCCGGAAATGAATACAATTATGGAATAAGAAAAGGGATTAAAAACGATAAAACAATTATTCCACCTTATAATGTCAATGCACAGGGTAGCGGAGATATGTATCCAAAAGGAGGAAATTTATTGCATTCCATTAGACATGGTTTAAATAATGATGTGCTTTTTAGAAATATTTTAAGAGGTTTAAATGCTAAATTTTATCATCAAACAGTAACTTCTGCCCAAGTAGAGGCTTATATTTCAGCAATGGCTAAATATAACTACAGTAAAGTTTTTGACCAATACTTAAGAACTACACAAATACCTACTTTAAATTATTACTTAACAAACGGAAAGGTATATTATCGCTATACCAATTGTGTTGCAGGATTTAATCTTCCATTATCCTTAAATAAAGATAAGTTAAGTATGAAGATAATACCTACAACAACTTGGCAAAGTACTACTTTAAAAGCCGGCCAACATGACCTGTTTACAGTAGATGGTATACAGAAAATGTATTATATCAATGTGGTAGAAGGGAAATAGCTTACTTAATTTTCTTGGGTAAAAAAGTTAAGATAATACCTTTAAATTTTGCTAGGATATCCCAAAATTTACGGTTGCTATCTACTTCATATTCGCCGCAATCTATGGTGTCGCTTCGGTTAATGATAAAGTCAGCTACGTTTTCAACGAGTTTAAGTTTAACCAGATTTTTCATCGCTTTTGCAAAATAACTTGCATAAACATGTCCCCAGATCTCAACGATTAAAGAGTCGTTTGTTATCTCAAATTCTTTACCTATAAAAAGAAAGTAGTCTTGTTTAATGTAATTTGCAAGCACCTCAGATCTGATATCAATATCGGTTGATAAAAATTTTTGTAATGCCTTCGGCTTTTTAAGCCTAACTAATTGCTCATCAAATACTACTAAAAGCTTATGCCCACTTAGCTCATAAATTTTTTCCGTTGGCATAAACTTTTTTCATGTAATTAAATACTTCTTCGTTAATATCATCAGGTATCATAATCCTTAAATGATGATTGTAATCATTGCTTCCTGGAACTAAAGCCATCTTACGGAAACATAAATTATCATCAAAAAGTTCTTTAAAAGGGAAAACTACATCGACAAAAGTTTTGCCCAAAGTAATAATGTAGGCAAATTTTACATCTGCAGAAATTACAATCATTGATTTTGTAGCCTGCAGTTTTACTGGCCCTATTTCCTCAAATTTTGAAATTAGATGGTCAAATAAATGAATTGCAATTGCTGTTTTTCCAACCAGAAAATCACTGACAGCTTTATCTCCACAATAGTGAATTTGGTTGTTGTTTTTGAAAGAACGGCTACATAAAGTGCAAGTCCACATTGATATTCCTTTTAACCACTATTCAAATTTAATAATAATCAAACGTTTGCGCACAATTATAATGGAATTTAAAAAACCAAAATTTCTATCTTACATCCTAATAACTAAAAGTAATAACAACCTAAATTACAAATGGAAAGAAGAGATTTTATTAAGACAGGTACTTTAACAGCTGCAGGGTTTACTATTTTGCCCACTGGAACATTGTTTGCAAAAGACATTAACAAGGTAAGGCTAGGCTATATTGGCGTAGGCGCTAGAGGTATGAGCCACATTAGTGAAGGTGTTTTAAGAGATGATGTAGAAATTGTAGCCATTTGCGATACACAAGAAAGTTCACTTAAAATTTGTAGAGATTTTATTGCTAAAAGGGGCAAACCTGCTGCAAAAGAATATACTGGCAGCATTGACGCCTATAAAGAAATGATAGCAAGAAAAGATCTCGATGCAATCATTATTTCTACCCCTTGGCAATTTCACCATGCGCAAGCCATTGATTCTATGAATGCAGGCAAATATGTAGGTTGCGAAGTTATAGCTGGATTAACTGTAAAAGAGCATTGGGATATTGTAAATACTTCTGAAAAAACAGGTATGCCTTACATGACACTAGAAAACGTTTGTTACAGACGTGATGTAATGGCTGCATTAAATATGGTGAGAACTGGTTTGTTTGGAGAGCTTATTCATTTAGAAGGTGGCTATCAGCATGATTTAAGAGAAGTGCTTTTTAATGATGGAAAGAGTTATTATGGTGGTGGTGTAGAATATGGTCCGAAAGCTTTAAGTGAAGCACAATGGAGAACACAATTTAATATAGATCAAGATGGAGATTTGTACCCAACCCATGGTGCTGGTCCAATAATGCAATACGCAGATATCAATAGAGGTAATCGCTTTACTAATTTAGTTTCTTTCAGTTCTAAAGCTAAAGGTTTAGCTAACTATGTTGAATCTAAATCTCCTGGTCATCCAAATGCAAAGCTAAATTTTAAAAACGGAGATGTAACTACAACATTAATTAACTGCGCAAATGGAGAAACTGTAATGTTGTCTCATGATGTTCACTTGCCTCGTCCTTATTCTTTAGGTTTTAGAGTGCAGGGTACAAACGGACTTTGGATGGACGTAAATAAATCTATTCATATTGAAGGTAAAACTAAACCACATGCTTGGGATCCGGTTAAAGAATGGTTCGAAAAATATGATCATCCACTTTGGAAAAAATACGAGAAAGAAGCTGTAGGAGCAGGGCATGGTGGTATGGATTGGTTTGTATTTAATGCATTTATACAAGCAGTAAAAGGTAAGAAGCAAACGCCAATAGATGTTTACGATTCAGTAACCATGAGTGTAATCACGCCACTTTCTACAAAATCATTAAAAGAAGGAAATAAACCACAAGAGTTTCCAGATTTTACAAAAGGTAGATGGAAAGATAGAAAAAATACTTTTGCACTAGATGATAGTGGATTTTAAGATTTTGTTTTGTTTGGGAAATGAGCCGGTAAATCCGGCCATTTTTATTTTATGACCTCTTGTTCTCCACCAATTCAGATTCTACAGTCACTTTATAAAAGGCTTGTTTATCTCGTTGTTCATTGCTCATTAAATCAAACAAAACATCAATAGCCCTTTGAGCCTGGATTTCTGGAAACTGCTCAACTGAAGCTACAGGCCCATTTTCCATGAAATTAATCATCGGTGTATTTGCATAGCTTACAAACTCTAAGTTTTTTACCGAATCACTTTCTAAATTCTTTGTGTGTTTAATGGCAAAAGCTGAAACGTAATCATTAAAAGTTACGATTGCAGTTGGTCTACGTTTATTCGAAACTAAGTTTTCTAAAGCAGCTCTAGTGCCTTCAGCTGTTAAATCACAGTTAACAATTAATGATGGATCGAATTTTAATCTGTTTTTTTGTAAGGCTCTAATGTAACCTTCCTTCCTTTGCCCGCTAGCCAAAAGTGTTATTGGGCCATTAATTAGCCCTATGCTTCTATGTCCTCTCTTTAGTAAATAATCTACCGCAGCAATACTGCCGGTTTCAATATTACAGGCCACAAAGTGGATATCTTGTAATGGAGGAATTCTATCGAAAAAAACAACAGGAATATTGTAACGATCTAACAATTTAAAGTGATCGAAATTAGATGTAGTTTTAGCTACCGAAATTAATAAACCATCAACCTTATGGCTTTTCATTTTTTCTACTAATTGTTTTTCCCTTTCCTCATCATCATGAGATTGAGATAATAAAATAGTGTAGTTCTTTTTATAAGCGCAATCTTCTATTTTGCTTAGTGCAGATGAAAAAAATGATTCAGCTAATTCTGGTAAAATAACACCAATTGTAAATGTTTTGCCCTTTTGAAAGAGAATAGCTCTTTCATTTGGTTCATAATCCAGTTCGGCAGCAGTTTGTTTAACCCTTTCTCGGGTAGGTAAGCTGATGCTTGGATGGTCATGTAAAGCTCTTGAAACTGTAGATGGTGAAATCCCAAGTTGCTTTGCGATTTGCGTAATTGTTGCTGGTTTAGTTATCAATTATATCTTTTTGATTTAAAGATATAAAAAAATATTTTAAGCAAACGTTTGCGCAATAAAAAATAAGCGCTTAATATAAGCGCCTATTTTTAAGAGAAAAGTTCTTGTTCGTCTCGGTCGGCGACCGGAAGTTTTTTCAGAAAATCATCAAATGCTGGGCCATCATTATCCGAGTAGGTTCCGTAAGCATCTAACATATATCCAATATCTCCATCTTTATCTTCCACTAAATAAAGTACAGAACTATCTGCCGGATCAGACATGCCTTCAAAACGGTAAGTCTTTACAATGGTTAGGTCTTCTGGTTTGTATATTTTATTAAGACTAGCCGATTGCATTTTTCCGTGGTCAGACATTCTAATTTCGTTATCTTTTCCTTTAAGTCTAAGTTTCTCTAGAATTTGACTTAACGTATTCATTTCTACTGGCTGTTCCATGATTTTAATGTTTATATATCTTAAAACAAAGACGACTAGAATTGGTTTTTAATTTCATTAGAATAATCAGAAAACTATTATAAACCAAACCTTTAAAGTTTTTGTTATTTATTAAACTTAAAATAATAGACATGAAAAAATACCTAACCATTGCCGGAATTGGACTTGCATTAGCCCTAGGATCTTGCACAAAAGAAGCTAAAGAAATAGCAAGTGCAACTCTTAATTCAACTGCTACTAGCCAAACAATTGGTAAAGCTAAATTTTACAGTTTAGCTGATGGCAAAATTAAAATGGACTTAGAAATTAACATGCCGGAGAGAGCTGACAGCACTGTTGCAGTACATTTTCATGAACATGGAGATTGTGGCAACATGGGAGAAAATACCCATGGACATTGGAACCCAACAAATGAGCCACATGGTAAATGGGAGTCTGCTAATTATCATTCAGGTGATATTGGTAATATAAAACTAGATAATAAAGGGCATGCTACACTTAGTGTAAGTACAGATAGATGGAATACCAATACCGGAAATATTAAAAATATTATAGGACGTGGAATAATTGTACATGGAGGTACAGATGATTACACCACACAACCAACGGGAAATTCTGGCCCTAGAATAGGCTGCGGGGTTATTGAAGTAATAAAATAAATCTTCATTTAAATTAATTAAAAGCGATTTAGAAATAAATCGCTTTTTTTATGCAATTGAGTATTAAAAAACATCATGCTTTAAAACCTAAACAAGATGGCAACACTCAACGTTCCTGAAAGCAGCAAGGCTGTAAAGGGAAGAACTCAAAAACCACTTCCAAGAGTAGATTTAACTGCAATGGTTGATCTGGCATTTTTACTAATCACATTTTTCATGCTCACTACGTCCTTATCTAAAATGAAAGCTTTAGATATAGCTAAGCCTGTTGCGGTTAATCCACCTATTTTTGCCGATTATCCAGCCTCAAGAACGATGACCATTCTTTTAGGTAAGAATAATCAAGCAGTTTACTATATGGGCGAGACAGCTAAAGCTATAATGAAAACCGTTGACATGAAAAGTTTGAAAACAGAAATACTAGCTAACAAACGGATGGTTGAAAGGACACATGCTACCCCAAAAGATAAGGAGATGCTAGTGGTTATCAAGCCCACCAATACATCAAACTATAAAAATTTTGTAGATGCGATTGATGAAATGAACATTGCTAATATTCAGTCTTATGCAATTGATGATAAATACATTGCTGAGAAAGAAAAAACTTTTATGAAGTCAAAAGGGATATAAAAAAAATGTCCCGACTAACATCGGGACATTTCTCAAATATTTTATAACAGCTTAGCCCAAAATAGGATTAAGGAGGTAATATATAATGGCAGCTAACAATGCTGATACAGGGATTGTTAATACCCATGCCCAGATTAATTTTACCGTTACACCCCATTTAACAGCCGATACACCTTTTGTTAAGCCAGAACCGATAATTGAGCCAGTAATGGTATGTGTTGTACTTACAGGGATTTTTAAGTGTTCTGTAAAGTATAAAGTCAAAGCACCTGCTGTTTCTGCAGTTACCCCTTCAAATGGAGTTACTTTAGTGATTTTTGAACCCATTGTTTTTACAATTTTCCATCCACCACTTAATGTTCCTGCAGCTATAGCACTATAGCAGGCTAGTGGAATCCAAGATGGCATATGGCCAGCAATTTCTTCGCCATTAGGTCCTTTAGAAGGTAAAGAAACATGTAGCCAAGTAGGAAGAGAATCCATTGCTACGCCACTGGTATGTATATAAACTACAACAGCTGCGGCAATAATACCCATTACTTTTTGAGAATCGTTACCACCATGCCCTAAGCTAAATGAAGCTGAAGATAGCAATTGCATTTTTCTAAGCCACTGTGTAGACTGAGATAAATTTAAACTGCTAAAAATTAAACAGAAAAAACTAATTGAAAGTATAATAAAGGCAACTAAAAGCCATTTAATATTGTGGGATTCTAAAATCACGCTTAAAAAATGAGATTCGAAACGAGGTTTTGCTATTTCACTATAAAACAACATCTGTTTTGTAACAAACCAAATTGTTCCAATGATAAGGGCTGTAGTAAATACTTTAGGCCAAATGCTTTTTTTGGATGAGTGTAATAACCAAATTGAAATAAAATAGGAGACGATAGCTCCAATAAATGGGGCTAAAACAATAAATCCAACAATAACCAATACACCAGTTGGCATTTCACCTGCTTTACCTTCTTTATACCAGTTTACTACATTAAAACCAGCATGTGCAATGGCAGCTCCAGCAAAACCACCAATCAAAGTATGAGAAGAACTAGAAGGAATCCCAAACCACCAGGTCAATAAATTCCAAAAAATAGCAGCAATAACACCGGCTAATATAACTGTTAAGTTAATCTCCATAGTATGTGCTGTTTTTGCAACCGTATCTGCAACACCAAAACCGAAAACCCAATAGGCTAAAAAGTTAAAAAATGCTGCCCAAACAACCGCTTGAAAAGGAGTTAAAACCTTCGTGGCAACAATGGTAGCAATTGCGTTAGCTGCATCATGAAAACCATTGATGTAATCAAAAACTAAAGCTAATGCTATGATAACAATAAGTAAAGTCATATTTTAAGCTTAAGCGTTTTTAACCAAAATAGATTCTAGTACGTTCGCTGCATCTTCACATTTGTCTGTTGCAATTTCTAGCGTTTGTAAAACCTCTTTTTGTTTAATTAATTCTATTGCGTTTGTTTCAAATTCGAATAAACGAGCTATAGCTAAGTTGCAAACGTAATCTGCTTGGTTTTCTGCACTGTTAATTCTTACACAAGCATCAGCGATTACGCGGATATTTTTAAAGTTTCTTAATTCTTTAATGGCTTTCTCTAAATCGCTGCACATTTCTACTAAAAGCTCAGCTAATTTAACCATAGCATCGCCAATATTGGTTACTTGATAAAGTTCAATGTTTCCTGCAGATGCGTGAATATAATCAGCAATATCATCAATAGCACTCGCTAAAGTGTGAATATCTTCTCTATCAAAAGGAGTGATAAAGTTTTTACTTAATTCTATAAAAATTGTGTGAGTAATGTCGTCTCCAACATGCTCAAGGCGTTCTACTTCCTTGATCGCTTCTTTTCTGCGCTCTAGATCATTTGTAGTCACAACAACCAATAAAGCTTCGGCAATTTTTAAAACGTTGCTTCCAGCCTGTTCAAACAGCGGTTGGAATTTTTTGTCTTTAGGTGTGAAGAAGGTAAAAATACTATTCATCTTAATTTATATATGGTGCAAAGCTACAACCCCAATGTTAAGTTAATGTTAATTCATAAATATAATAGCAAGAGTTAATGTTTGCTAAAACTTAAAGGATCTTAGTTTAAATATTTTCTATGTTTTGATGTGGAGATACAATTAATTGCTCTTCTGCAAGGTAAAAGCGAAGGTTGTTCCAATATTTGGTGTACTGCGAACAGAGATGGTTTGTTGATGGGCTTCTAAAATATGTTTCACAATTGCTAGCCCTAGTCCTGTTCCTCCTTGTTGTCTGCTTCTGTGCGAATCAATTCTATAGAAACGTTCAAATAATCTGGTTAAATGTTTTTCTTCAATTCCAATCCCATCATCGGTTACTTCAATAAGAAACTGATCATGCAGTTCGAAAACTTTTATAGCCGTAGATCCATTTTCATTACCATATTTAATAGAGTTCTGAAGCAGGTTAATCATAATCTGCCTAATCTTCTCTCTATCTGCGTAAACCATGGTTGGTGCAGTATATTTGTCTTTAAATGAAAGCTTAATTTTATGTGTTAAAGCACGATCCTCTAAATTTTCCATTACTTCTTTTGCTAAAATAACGAAATCAAATTTTTCAAAATTAATGGGCATCTCACCAGTCTCTAATTTAGAAATGGCATCCAAATCATTAATTAAATAACTTAATCTCTCTACGTTATTTTCTGCTTTTTTAAGAAATTTTACAGCCATCTCCGGATCATCAACTATGCAATCTTGCAAAGTCTCTATATATCCTTGAATTGCAAATAAAGGAGTTTTAAACTCATGAGAAACATTAGATAAAAATTCACGTCTAAATTGTTCTTGCTTTTTAAGTAGGTCAATCTCTTTTTTCTTTGCACCAGCCCATTCTTTTACTTCTTGCTCAACATCATTAATAGGGTCAGAACTCACGTATTCGCCTAAAGCCTCTTTTAAATCTTTTCCCAATTTTAAATTGTGAATCAGTTTGTAAATCAATTTGATTTTGGTGTAGATGTATTTTTCGAAAAGATAATAGAAAACCAAAAAACTGGTTATAAAAGAAATGGCAAATGAGACTAAAAGATAATACCAACTATGCTGAAAATAGAAATTTACAATGCCAATAGAAAGGCCAACAGCAAATGCGGTGATTAAAACAAGTATGCTTAGCTTCATGAAGCTAATTTACGCTTTATAAGTTAAGTAAACGTTAATGACAAATAAATGCTAGATTTATCACTAGGATTTCAAATATTATTGATTTTTATGAGGTCATTTTTTATAAGCATGCTGCTTTTTATTGGTTGTTTCGTTTTGGTAAGCTGTAATAAAAGAGTTGACCATTTCTATTCTCCTGACAAAAAACAATGCATTAGTATAATAACAGAGGGAAATATTAGATATATAATGGATGGTCGCCATAATTCAGTACCAAAATCTGACTTTGTTAAAATAGATTTGAGCAAGATAGATCGACATGTTGCAGATGAAATTGTTGGATGTTGGAGCCGGGATAAGCTAAAATGGATTGTGATTATGGATAATGTTACAATTCTGGAGAATAAATTAGATCAAAATAAATTCAGTTTTGTAGAAAAATTTCCAATAGACAGTAAAGGTATTCCAACATTAATTGATTATAATGGTAAAGCTAATTGTTTTAACATAAGCTATGAATACAGAACTTTAATTAGGATTAATGGCTCTATATCGGAATAAAGTGGATAAAGAAATAACGAAAAAGCATTTGTAATTAATCTTTACTCCAACTGTTTTTCTGTTAAATATTTCCAATACCTTTTTGGTACATGTTTTACATGAAGTTTAGTGTTCTTTCTCGATTCGATATTGGTGCTTTTAAAATAATCTTTCCATAAATTGGCATACAACTCTTCTTTTTCACTTAATTGATTACTAGAAGGTTGCTTAAGATTTTGATTGCTCAGTTCTATGCTAATTTCCTCAACTGATAACAAATTATAAAACAACCCGTAGTGTCTTTTCAAATCATATATTATCCATTGCTGATCTGCATAACGGTCTTTAAAATGCTTAACAATTAAAGGCAAAACATTAAAATCTGGATCTATACCACAATAGAAAATTCCATCAGCAGTATGCTGAAAACGGATAAATGCTTCCATTCTATGTTTTTCTCTTTCTACTTTGGTTGCAATTTGTGAAGTCACTAAAACATATGGATTGCCATAGTTTTTTTCAGCACCAGCTTCATTTGAGAAAATGTAACATGCAAAATGGAAAAGGGAATTGTGAATTTCTGGTAATTCTGATAGATAGGCACAATAGAATTTCCTACTCCATTGTCCATCCAATCTTTTCTGCAAGCCTTGCCAAACTCTATCTGCTTTCTTTCTATCGTTTACAATGTGCAATGTTTCTGTAAAAGCATCTGGCTGAAAAAGTTTCCCAGTTTTTAATGCAATAGACTTTGGTTTTCTTTCAAAATATTCAAAAATCGCGGTGAGTAAGCCTTCTAAACTTCCATCAAACACATAAATCATTAAAAAAGAATTAGTTGTTGTATATCGGTTTTCAAATATTTGCTTTGACTTTCTGCCAGTATAAAGGCTTTAATTTGTGTAGATTGGAAATCTTTCATTTGAAAAGGTGTGTCCGCACATTTAATAAAATGTTTTGCCCTGTTATAAGATACCCCTATATTTTTCAACTGATAAATGTGAAGCTTTCCAAATTTTCTTGCCTGTACTATTTTATTTGCCGAACCAACACCAATACCTGGAATTCGTAAAATCATTCGGTAATCTGCTGTATTAATATCAACTGGAAAATGGTGTAGATTTCTTAAGGCCCAACTTAGTTTTGGATCAATGTCAATATCTAAATGAGGATTTGCATCATTTAAAATCTCTCTAACATTAAAGCCATAAAAACGCATTAACCAATCGGTTTGATAAAGTCTGTTTTCTCTTAATAAAGGGGGCTGAGTTCCCAGTATCGGCATTCTCGTATCGTTACTAATTGGAATATAACCAGAATAATAAACCCTTTTTAAGGAGAAGTTTTTGTAAAATCTATCAGCGGTATACATAATGTCTTTATCAGTTTCTGGCGTCGCGCCAATAACCATTTGTGTGCTTTGTCCGGCAGGCACAAATTTCGGAACACTCTTAATTAGCTTTTTCTCATCTTTAAACTGAACAATTTGGTTTTGTACAAAGGCTAAAGGTTTAATTACATCTTGATGGCTTTTTTCTGGCGCTAGTAATTTTAATCCGCTTTCAGTAGGCATTTCTAAATTAATGCTCATTCTGTCTGCATATAATCCAGCCTCTTTAATTAATTCATCACTAGCTCCGGGTATGGTTTTAAGATGTATATACCCGTTATAATTTTGTTCCAAGCGCAGTTTTTTAACTACTCTTAAAAGCCGCTCCATGGTAAAATCGGCATTCTTAAAAATTCCAGAGCTTAAAAAAAGACCTTCAATGTAGTTTCGTCGATAGAAATTCATTGTCAATTCTACCACCTCATCCACTGTAAAAGCTGCTCTTTCAATGTCATTGCTCTTTCTAGATACGCAGTATGCGCAGTCGAAGATACAATGGTTGGTTAATAAAATTTTAAGAAGAGACACACAACGACCATCTTCTGTATAAGTATGGCAAATACCTGATGTATGTCCGTTGCCAACACCTTTGTTCGTGTTTTTTCTATCACTACCGCTAGAAGAACACGAAACGTCATATTTTGCTGCATCTGCTAAGATGTTTAACTTCTCTCTCAATCGCTCAGACATACCAATTTTATATACTAACAAAAATAGTAATTAAACTAAAAATATTAGCTTTTAAAAGTGTATAACGTAAAGCTTTTAAGAATAAAGATTACTTTTTACCATTCCATTCCGCATAGAACTGGTCAAGATAATCAAGCATAAACTGATGGCGCTGAGTGGCCATTGCTTTTCCGGCATCTGTTTTCATCAAATCCTTAAGGAGCAGCAATTTTTCATAGAAATGGTTGAGCGTGGGTGCGGTTGTATTTTTATATTCTTCCTTGCTCATATTTAAATTTACTTCAATTGCTGGATCATATAAAACCCTGTTCTTGTAACCGCCATAAGTGAAAGCCCTAGCTATACCAATAGCTCCAATTGCATCTAATCGATCAGCATCTTGTACAATGTCTAGTTCCTTAGATTTAAAATTAATTACACCTAGGCTTGCTTTGTAAGATAAATTTCTGATTATTTCTTGTACATGCAAAGTGATATCAGCTGATACACCAATGCTTTTTAAAAAATCACCAGCTATTTTTGGACCAATCTCCTCATCGCCATTATTAAACTTACTATCAGCAATATCATGTAATAAAGCTGCCAACTCAACTACTAATTTATTCCCTTTTTCTAGGATATTAATTGTTTGAGCAGTTTTATACACTCGCTCAATATGAAACCAATCGTGCCCAGTTTCTGCGTTGGCTAATGTAATTTTAACAAAATTGATGGTTTGGTCGATGATAGCTTGCATGATAGAAATTTGAGTGTGCAATTTATCTCGAAAAAAATTAGAAAATCTCTTATGTTGAAAAGTAGTTACGCAAAGGGGCCCAGTTTATTGAAGCTATCTTTATCAAAATAAAGCAACTGCATTACTTGTACTTCTAAAATTAGAGCAATGTGAAATAACCTATCTAGTGTTATTTTGCTATATCCAAGCTCTATTTTACTATAAGCGTTTTGAGAGATTTCAAGTTTTGCAGCCAAATAATCTTGCGTATAATTTCTAAACTCCCTCACTTTTCTAATATTGGAGGCTACCTCCTTCATTTCCAATCTTAATTTTTCTTTCATTGAATCATAGGTTGACTTGTGACTCTATAAACGAAATTTAGTGTAGAAAGGTTTTAAAGCATTTTTGGTGAGCTTAATAAGAGAACTTTATAAGCTTAATTTTTAGCTTTAGGACGTTCTTCTTCAGGCCTTCTAGTGCCATCATATAGTTCGTATTCAAGCATCCTGCAATCTAGCTTGCCATTGTAGAATTCTATTTTTTTATCAGCTTTTAAGCCGATTTTTTTTGCTAAATCAGGATTTCCAGTAAAAATGTACCCATGATATCCTTTGCAATTTTTCTTCATAAAATCGCCAATGCGTTTATAAGTTAATTCTAACTTGCTATGAACTCCTAAGCGCTCACCGTATTCTGGGTTAAAGACAACAACACCTTTGCCACCTTCAGGAACTGGAGTTTCTTCGAAATCACAAACTTCAAATGTAATTAAGGTATCAACGCCTGCTGTTTTTGCATTTCTACGTGTTACATCAACAGCATCTTCAGAAATATCTGATGCAATTATTTGTAAGTCGACATTTTTAATTACTTGATCTTTTAATATTCTTCGTTCTGCAAAAAAAACTTCTTCATCATAGCCTAAAATATGCATAAAACCATAATTCATTCTATATAAACCTGGTCTACGGTTTGTTGCCAATAGTGCAGCTTCAATTGCCAAAGTTCCAGAACCACACATCGGATTAACGAATGGTGATTTTTGATCCCATTGCGTTGCCATGATAGTACTAGTTGCTAAAGCTTCTAACATAGGGGCTTTCCCTGGTATTTTACGATAGCCATGTTTAGCAAGGGTTTCACCGCTGGTATCTAAGAAAACATCTGCTTCATCGTCTTTCCAATACAAGTGTACAACAGTTTTGTTGGCATCTGAACCTGAGTTAGGGCGAATATTTTTCTTTTCTCTAAACCGATCTACAATAGCATCTTTAACCTTTAAGTTTGCAAAAAGTGGGGTTGTAATTGTAGGATTGTCTACGTTGGAGGTAACTGAGAAATAGCCTGCAAAATCAATTAATTCTTCCCATTCCATTGCTACAAGATTTGTATACAATTCGTCAGGTGTGTTAGCTTTAAAGCTATTTATGCAATATAAGATCTGACTGGCACATCTTAAATTTAGGTTTAGCTTAATACATTCAGTTAAAGTGATATTTAACTCAACACCTGTTGGAAAATCTCTTACAATCTCATAGCCTAAAGCTGTAACTTCTTCTTGTAAATAAGGCGAAAGCCTTTTATTGCAGGTAATAATTACCTTGCTTTTGGTTTGGAAAACTTGCATCATATTAATTGCAAAGTTACCAATAAAAAAAGAGAATTAATTTTTAAGAATATATTGGATATTAAAGCACTATGAATTTCGTTATTAATTAAATAATTAACTATTAATTGTGTGGAAAACTTGATGTTATTGCATGCTTAATTATCAATAAAATTTAGGAAATTTGATTTAGGTATAATTATAAGTATTGAAATGGAAATTAAAGGCAAAGTACACGAAATAGGTGCATTACAACAAGTAAGTGAAACGTTCAAAAAACGTGATTTAATTATAGAATACGCAGAAAACCCTACATACCCTGAATATATCAGGTTTGAGGCTATACAAGATAAAACAGCATTATTCGATGTTTTAAAGCCTGGTGACGAAGTTGAAGTTTCTTTCAATTTACGCGGTCGCCCTTGGACAAACAAAGAAGGTGTAACTACCTATTTTAATAGTTTAATAGTTTGGAGATTAACTCAATTAACTAATACGGCAGGTGCTGCTGCTGCTCCAGCTTATGCTGCTCCAGTAGATTTGAACACACCAGCTGGTGAGGAAGATGATCTTCCTTTTTAAAGATCTTTTTTAAGATTACAAATTAGTAAGCTAAGCCGTTCAGACATACTGAACGGCTTTTTGTATTTTAACTAATTGGATGCTACTCTGTTAAAAAGTGTTAAAACAAGCTTTTTTGCTTATGAATGGTTTATTTTTGAATTACTTTAAATGAATTCATTATGATTAACCTATTATTCAATGTTAGCACAAACATGATAACTTCATCCAAAATAATAAACTGAGCTTGCATTCTCATTGATAATAATAAACACATTAAATAATTAATACGGTTGAAAAAGAGAAGCCTTTGGGTAATAACGGCCTTAATGACCCTAGCATTGCTTGGGGTTTTTGTAATGCAATTGTATTACATTAAGGAATCGTATAAACTAAAGTCTCAATTGTTTGAACAGGATGTAAATCAGGCATTAAATGCAGTAGTTAATAAAGTGCAAAAGCGCAATGTTGCTGGTCATATTAACAGAAAAGATGTTGAACTTAAGGCGCAGAGAGAAAAAGGAATAAGAAGCCAAACCGATACCATTGTTGCTTTTAGAGTTAAGTTTAAAGAAAATGAAAATCTTAGGAAGATTAATCAGCAACAACAGATTATCAATTATTTAAATTCTCAAGATAGTATCATCAGAAGTAATTATGTCCAGCCGCAAATTATTTCTGAAGAAACCTTTAGGCTTTATAAAAATCCTAATGCAGACAAAATTAACAAACCAACCCTAGATATTGTTGATGTTAGAGATCCGTTTACAGGTGAACTTTTGGGAAGATCTGTAAATCCGCGAAAAACGAAGACTATGCCACAGATGCAGGTTGGCAAGCTTCCTGATACAATTAGATATCTCGTATATAGTAAAATTGACGGTTTGCCGCTATTGGTTTCATTACCAAGTATGGAGCCAGATTTAATTTCTAAATTTAAAGTTGAAGATGCAAAAGCCCAACTTAAATATGAGATGGAATTGAATCGTTTGTATGCAGATACTGTAAATGTTTTAAGCAATGAAAGTGTAGATTTAGTTCGCGATGTTGCTAAAGAAATAAACAATAGTGACGTTCCATTGGCTCAACGAGTACCCGAAAGAGAAAGCTTAGATACCTTAATAAAAAGCGAATTATTAAGCAAGGGTATTACTTTGGACTATGACTTTTGGATAACACCAGTTAATAACAACAGAAATATAATTTATAGAAAAGTTTCGAATTCTTCAGTTGAGCCAATTGCCGATAATACATATTCTCATGTGTTGTTTAGTAATGATGTTGCAACAAAAGATCCAGGGATGATTTACTTGAGATTGCCAAGTAAAAATGCAGCAATTTTTAGCAATATGTTCGCAACTTTAGCATCATCTGTTGGCTTGCTATTGGTGCTTATATTTATATTTACGTATACAATTTATGCCATCATCCGTCAGAAAAAACTTTCTGAAATGAAAACGGATTTTATCAATAACATGACCCATGAGTTTAAAACTCCGGTTGCAACAATTATGATTGCAAGTGAGGCTTTAAAAGACCCAGAAATTGTAGAGGATAAAAATAGAATCAGTAGGCTGGCCAATATAATCTATGATGAAAACGTACGGCTTGGTAATCATATTGAACGAGTTTTAAGTGTAGCCCGATTAGAAAGGAAAGAAATTGCCCTAGAGTTTAATCCAGTAAATGTGAATGATTTAATTACCGCAGTTGTAGATAGCATGGGGCTACAGCTTCAGAAGAGAAATGCAACAATAGCATTAAACTTAAATGCTAAGGAAGATGAAATAATGGGAGATGAATTACATCTCTCGAATGTGATTTATAATTTAATAGATAATGCTAATAAGTACAGTATGAATGCCCCAAATATTAGCATTAATACAAAGAACACTGCAAAAAATCTTTACATTGAAGTAATTGATGAGGGCATTGGGATGACAAAAGACCAAACAAAACGCATTTTTGATCAGTTTTATAGAGTTCCGACAGGAAATTTACATGATGTAAAGGGTTTTGGTTTGGGATTAAACTATGTGCAAGATTTAGTAACTGAAATGGGTGGCACTATTAAAGTAAGTAGTGAAAAAGACAAGGGTACCACGTTTGAGGTATGCCTTCCATTTAAATACAACAATTGATTAAACTGAAACCATCATCATTAAAAATAAATATACACAGATGAAAAAAATTCTATTGGTAGAAGATGATCCAAATTTAGGGCTATTATTACAGGATTACCTGCAATTAAAAGGCAAGTTCGATGTTATGTTGTGCACAGATGGAGACGAAGGTTTAAAAGCTTTTAGCAAGCAAAATTTTGATTTATGTATACTTGATGTAATGATGCCGAAAAAAGATGGCTTTACATTGGGTAAAGACATTAGAAAGGTTAATCAAGAGGTGCCAATTATTTTTGCGACAGCAAAAGCAATGATGGAGGATAAAGCTTCTGCTTATGATCTTGGTGGCGATGATTACATTACCAAACCCTTTCGTATAGAAGAATTATTGCTTAGAATTAACGCATTATTAAAACGCGTTTCTAGTAAGGATTCAGCAAATAATGAACCAGTACAAACGCAATTTGAGATAGGAAAATATACTTTTGATTATACTACCCAACTTATTCATTTCGAAGGAAAACAGCAAAAGCTTTCTACTAAAGAAGCTGAACTTTTGCAACTGTTGTGTCTAAAGAAAAATACTGTTCTAACGAGAGAGGAAGCCTTATTAAGTATTTGGCATGACGATAATTACTTTAACGGCCGCAGCATGGATGTTTTCTTGAGTAAATTGAGAAAGTACCTAAAAGAAGATCCTAAAGTTGAAATTTTAAATGTACACGGAAAAGGTTATAAGTTATTAGTAAACTAAATAAGTTAGAACTTACAATTAAACAAAAAACTCGTAGTGTGTGCTACGAGTTTTTTATTGAGTTTTATTTGGGAATTAAATTATAATGCAAAAGCTTTTAGATATTCCTTAGCATAATCTCCCCAATCTTTTAATGCGGCTTTTAATGTTGTCATGAGTTGGGTTGCATTTAAAGGCTTCCCCTTTGTTGGCACCTTCATTTTATCATCTGTTACAGGCTGATCGGTTACTGCAGTTGCAAACCATGTAGTATGCTCATAAGGTAAAGCCACGCCTAAGATCATCCCTGGTAATCCGGTAAATGATTCTGGTCCGCCAGAAACAGGGATTTCCTCAGTATAAAATGCCACAACATAAATCGAATCCATAATCACAGCATTTGCCCTGCGACAGTCGTAACCAGCAATATTTCTCATTTCGTTGGTAATTTTCCAGTTTATTTTACGGGTACTATCTTTTACCAAATAGGTTTCCTCATAAACTTTTTTCTGGCTAGTGCTTGTTCCTGCTGCAGTATTTGTTAGTATAGTATTATTTTGTTGTGCAGCTGGATAATCACCCCAGTAATTGTTGCTTTGCGCTAAATTTACTTCCTCTGGTTTAAATAATGTTTGATCTTTACTAAAAGTCAGCACACTTTTTAAGGTCTTAAACTGAGGTTGAGTTTTCTGATATTCCTCAAACATCCTAGGGTAATAAGAACTGTTCGGATATTTTTTGATTTCTTGTTTGATTAGTGCATACATGTTTACGCGCTTCTCAAATTCAATAGTACCTTGAGTAGCAAAACGAGCATTTTGTGCATTAGCAAGCTGTATTGTAAACAACAATAAACAAGCAATTATAATTTGATTAATTTTTATTTTCATGACCTTATTTTTTAACACCTGCACCCATTTTACTAAAATCCCATGTTAATGAAAACATAAAAAATCTCTTAATGGTAATATAGCTTTCTTGCGTAATGTTGTTATTGTTTGCTCTTCTGCTAAAACCTCTATTTTGATTTAGTAAATCGTTCCCTTTAATCGAAAGTTTTAGGTTTTCACTTTTAAAGAAAGATTTAACAATAGAAGAATTTAAAATAAATACTGTTACATCTTCATTAAAAGATTTTGTTTTGCCTGTATATTCTACATTCGCATCAGATTTTAATTGCACTTTTCCTGGTAAGAACAAGGTAAATGATCCACTACCATATGCGCTATAACCATCATTATTTTGATCTGGCTGTAATGAAGTTTGTGATTTATTATAACTTGGACCTCCATACAATTGAAAATCATATTTCTTTTCTTTCGATTTATAAAGGCTAAGACTTACCGAATAAGAAGAGGTTGTTGTTTTATTAATTTGAGTTATGTTAGATAAACCAGTTACATAGTTATAATTAGTTCTTCCATACACGTTAAAGCTTAAACCTGCATTAATATCTAATCCTTTTATTTTCCTATTAAAATCTAAATAAGCACTATAATTAATAGGTGTTTCATCTACTAAATTTACTGCTTTATAAACAGATTTTCCACCGGCACTTGTAGTTGTACTATTAGTGATTTGATTATTTGTAAAACCAAACCTTCCACTCAAATAAATACCTTGGTTACTAATTACTTTATAAGAGTTATAATTGATGCTAAAACTGTTATTATATGATGGTTTTAAATTTGGGTTTCCCTCTGGAATGTTAAAATCATCAGTGTTTACCCGTATAGGTTGCAACTGATCTACAGTAGGCTGATTGGTATTGCCATTGTAATTGAACCTTAATGATTTTTGGTTAGAGAATTTGTATTGATAAGAAGCTTGAGGGATCCAGTTTATAAAACTACGATCGTAACTAGATTTTGTATAAGCCTCATATTGATCAAATTTTACCGCACTTACCTTTGTTCCCCAAGTTAAAATGGTTTTATTTTTTTTGTAGTTAAATACAGCTCCACCTTGATTAATCAATTGGTTCGCATCAAAATCATTACTAAATTCTAAGTCTAGTGCATCATATCTTCCCGGTGCCGATTGGTTCAAAGATTTCCGATCAGAACTGCTATTGTTGAAACTTAAGCCATAATTTAATACCAATGCCAATGATTTTGTTAAAGGCTCGTTATAAGTAATGTTTGAGCTAAAAATAGAACTTTTGGTGCGGTTCGTTTTAAACTGGTCTATTAAATTTTGCGTTTCAGATGTTTCATCTTCATTAAAAGTTCTGTTGTCAGACTTTAAGAATCCTTCATCATTTTTTTCGTTTATTTTCTGGCTAACGCTGATTGAATAATTTCTACCTAATTTCTTCAATTTTTTAGTGTAGAAAGCAGAGGCATTAAAAGAAGATTCATCGCCTTCATTATCGATTGTTCGAATGCTTGAGTTTAGGATGGTACTGTCACCTCTTCTGCCGATAGATTTAACATCCAAAAAAGTTTCGTTGTTTTTTAAACCACCATCAACCATTATTTTTAAGTTAGAGGTTGTATCTAGTTTAATTTGGTAGGTAACATCTAGCTTTTGTCTAAAAATAAAGTTGTCGGTTGTTTGATCACTAACAGAGTTAATAATTCTATCTGGTTGGTTGTTTTGGTTTAACGTATTCTTAGTCCCTTTAACACCTAATGAGCCTATTTTATAATTGGTATTGATAGATTCTTTATCGTCATTCCATTTGGTGTCATAATGCGCTCCACCTGTATTTGCTCTTGGTATACCTTCTCCATAATAGCTTCCGCCATAAGAATCTAAATCATCACCGCCCCCACCACTAATGTACATTCCGCCATCAATAAACTCAACATTATCACCTCCACTCGAGCCATATTTGTTTCTATCTTCCCAACCTAAGCCAATTTTACCTGTATTACTAGAGATGCCGTATATAGAAAATTTCTGTTTGGCTTTAAACTTGTTAAACATTAACTGACCTTCATAAAAGCCATCTGTTCCAATTCCGCCATCAACCTTACCAAAGTAGCCGCTCTTCTTATCTTCCTTCAACTTAATGTTTAATGTGGTTGTTTTCTGTCCATCATCTACTCCGGTAAAAGTAGCTTGGTCACTACTTTTTTCAAACAGCTGAACTTTATCTACCATATCAGCACGTAAATTTTTAGTAACCAACGTTGGGTCATCACCAAAAAATTCTTCACCGTCTACCAAAACTTTAGAAACAGTTTTTCCTTGGGCGGTAATTTTACCGTCTTTATCCACCTGCATTCCTGGGAATTTTTTTAATAAATCTTCCACTTTATCATTGGGTTGTATGGTATAACTCCCCGCATTAAACTCTGTGGTATCTCCTTTAATTTTTATTGCAGCTGCTTGCCCTTTAATAATTACCTCATTTAAAAGAGTGGCTTTAAGCTTCATGTTAATCTGCTTAAAATCTACAACGCTTTTTGTAGAATCTAGCGTAAAAGTAGACACGAAATCTGCATAATCTGGATAAGTGAGTAAAAGAATAAAGTTGCCTTTTCTCATCGAATTGATTGCAAATGTACCAGTAGGTGTGGCTCTAGTGAACTTGTACAGCGTAGAGTCTTTTGAATTTAAAATGCTAATAGTTGCATTATGTAGTTTGCTGTTGTTAGCTGTGTCTGCAACAATCCCTTTAATTGAGTAAGGATTTTGCGCAAAGAGAGAACTAAAAAAGCATAAGGATAGCAATGTTGCCAGGCTTATAAATTTCATTCGTTAGGTGTTTTGTATGGTTAGCACAAGATATAACTAAATGTTTAATACTAAAAATTTAGTTTGTTTATTTTAACATTAAATAACATTATTTAACAATTGGTTTTGATGGTAGGTCAAGAATAATTTTGATACATATATTTTTTTTTGCTTGCCCAAACTTAGCTACAATTAAGGCCCGATAAAATCTAAAACTAGTAAGTGGCCTATTTAACTGTGAATTTGGAAAGAATAAGCTATTTTTCTGTAACTGCTTAGGGCATATAGTTTTTATTAACTAGCATAAAGCCGACATTTGTATTAAAAGAAAGTCGTTTAAACGAAGAATTATTATTTAAATTTTAACATTAGAAATTTGAAAGATGTATATTGGACAACCTGTGAATAAACAATAAAATGTTACAACCAATAGAAGAACTTCAGCCTGCACAACTTGCAGCAAAATTTATAAATTTAACCTCTCGTCATATTTTCTTAACCGGAAAGGCAGGCACTGGTAAAACTACTTTTTTAAGAAGTTTAATTGCGCTTACCCATAAAAAGGCGGTTATAGTTGCTCCTACAGGTATTGCGGCAATTAATGCCGCAGGTGTAACTATTCATTCTCTTTTTCAATTGCCATTTGGTACTTTTTTACCAAAAGTGTTGCCAACTGTAGATGTAAAAGAATACCAACATTACCATACCCCAAAGTCTATTATCAAGCATTTAAATATGAATGCAATTAAAAGACGCATTTTGCTTGATCTAGAACTCTTGATTATTGATGAGGTGAGTATGCTAAGGGCAGATTTATTAGATGCAATTGATATGGTTTTACGCTATATCCGTAAAAACAATGCAAATTTTGGTGGTGTACAGTTACTATTTATTGGAGATTTACATCAATTGCCGCCAGTTGTTAAAAACGAAGAATGGAATTTACTTGGTTCTATATATAAAAGCGCATTTTTCTTCGATGCATTAGCACTGGAAAAAAATCAGCCTGTGTATATTGAATTGGAGAAAATCTATCGTCAGGCTGATGAAACATTTATACATCTCTTAAATAATTTAAGGAATAACCAAGCTACTGAACAAGACATCGCTCTGCTTAAAACCTATTATAAAGAAAATTATAAACCGGTATTAACAGACAATTATATCACTTTAACAACGCACAATAATAAGGCAGATACGCTTAATAAAAACAGTTTGAATGAATTGGCAGGCAAATCTTATTTTTATAAGGCAACTATAGAAAAGGAATTTGTTGAAAGCGCTTTTCCAGCAGAAAAATCATTAGAATTAAAGGTTGGGGCGCAAGTAATGTTCATTAAAAATGATCCTACTGGAGAACAAAGATTTTTTAATGGGAAAATTGCTGTAGTTAAAAAATTAAGTGAGGATAGTATTGAGGTTTTGCCAGATGGTGCTCGGTATAATTTGGTGCTAGAAAAGTATACCTGGAAAAACATTAAGTACAGTGCAAATAAAACCACGAATGAAATTGAAGAGGAAATAGCAGGTACATTTACACAATTCCCTTTAAAATTAGCTTGGGCAATTACAGTTCATAAAAGCCAAGGCTTAACGTTTGATAAAGCCATTATAGATATTGGTGATGCTTTTGCGCCGGGACAGATTTATGTAGCCTTGTCTCGTTTGCGTTCACTAGATGGTTTGGTGCTAACATCTTTAATTTCTAATAGAGGAATTAGGCAAGATCAGAATGTTACCTATTTTGCACGTACAAAAGAACTTCAAGAAGATCTAATCGTTCAGATTAGAAAAGAAAGTGATGCGTTTTTGAAACACTCATTATTACAGAGTTTCAGTTTTACCACATTAGATAATTATGTTTTTGAACACGTATTTAGTTATACCAAAGACGAAAAAAGATCTACAAAGCAAACACATTTAGCTTGGGCCGTTAAGTTGCAGCAAGATTTAATTGCATTAAAAGTTAATGCTGATAAATTTTTAAAGCAGATTGAGCGGCTGTTCATTCCGGATAATGCAGAAAGTTTAAACTTGCTTTTGGAGAGGACAGAAGCTGCCGAGAATTATTTTAATCCGCAGTTACAGCAAATGAGTGACTTGATTTTTGAGCTAATAGAAACGGTAAAAACACAAAAACAAACCAAAGAATACTTGGTAGAATTATTAGACATGGAAGCCATGTTCTACGAACAATTTAAAAAAATTAAAAAAGCAAAAGCAATGTTAGTTGCGGCAAATGCGCAAGCAGAATTAACAAAAGAGGATGTATTGGCCTTGTATGCCAGTACAAAAAGAGAAGAACAAATAAAGAAAGCTTATACATTACCAAATAAGGAAGAGTTTAAGGGGAGTACCGAAGATTTTTATAGTAAGCCGAAAGCACTCAGGAAGCCGAAATCAACAAAAGAACCTAAAGAAGATACCAAAGAAATAACATTAGCTTTATTTAAAGAAGGGAAAAATATAACTCAAATTGCTGCAAAGCGTAAGATGTCAATAGGTACAATTGAAGGGCATTTAGCCCATTTTGTAGCTAAACAAGAAGTTAAAGCGACAGACCTTGTTCCTGCAAAACGATTGGAAGAAATTACAGGTGTAATAGCTAAACTAAAATCTATCAAGTTAAATGAAGTCCGTGATGCACTTGGAAAAAGCTATGCGTTTGGCGAAATTAAAATCGGTATTGCTGCTTATTTAGCTGAAGGGAATTAATATTTTGCCATGGTGATCACGTTCTTAGGAGAAGCTATCATAGAACGTCATGTTCAGCTTGACTGGGCATCTTAAACCAAAAGTAGGCTAGAGCGCATTAGGATTCTCATTCATGGAAATGACGGCATTTTTTTTTTCTGACAAGTTGTGCAAGTAAACCATACATAGTAGCACAAGAATTTGCAAAATAAACCTGATTGAGCGAAAAGCCCGGAGACCAATCTTCATTGGTTGAGGACTTGAAGCGAAAGCGGGACTACCAATAATCTGATTACTGCTTTTGCTTTTCTAAAAATAAGATTCTTAACTGCTTTCTGAATTATAAAACTTTGCGTTCTTCGCTTCTTTGCGGTTAATTATTTATTAGAGATTATCGTCATGCTCAGCTTGACTGGGCACCTTAATCCGAAAGTAGGTTACAATACATTACGATTCCCATTTTCATGGGAATGACGCTTCTTACTAAAAGTTAACTTCTCCCTCAAAAACTTTTTCTGCTGGCCCGCATAAAAATACATTGGTAAACTTCGATCCATCGTAATCAAAGTTGATTTGCAGTTTGCCGCCCAAAACCTCAATTGGAGTTTCGATGTGTCCAGGTTGCTTTTGTTGCGCCATTGCCATTGCAACAGCGGTAACGCCAGTGCCACAAGCATAAGTTTCATCCTCAACACCACGCTCAAAAGTGCGCACAAATAAATGGTCGCCTTTATCTTCTACAAAATTTACATTAATGCCATTAGTTTTATAAGTATCGTTATTGCGAATTTCTTTGCCTTTGTTAAATACATCAAGCGAAGCTAAATCTGTAACCTGTTTTACATAATGAGGAGAGCCAGTATTTAAAACAAAAGCGTTTTCATCAGCTGTAATCGTATCAACATCAATCATTTGTAACTCAACCCAGTTTCCTTCGGCTGTAATTTTGGCATAATGTGGGCCATCAACTGCCAAAAAATTAGTTTCATTTTCTATTACTCCTAAGTGTTTGGCAAAGGCAACAATGCATCTGCCTCCGTTACCACACATGCTACCAACATTGCCATCTGAGTTATAATATACCATCTCAAAATCATAGTCTTTATGCTTAGTTAAAAACATCAAGCCGTCTCCACCAATTCCAAAACGGCGATCGCAAAGTTGCGCTACAAGCTTACTATCAATGTTTTTTAACTCGCCAACCCTATGGTCTATTAATACAAAATCATTGCCGGCACCTTGATATTTTGAGAATTTAATGTTCATTATTTCTTCATTTTAGAATAAAATATTTGCTGTTACTTAAATGATAAATCTAGCGCTAAATTGATTTTAACATTTTTTAACACAAAATCATATGTGTTGTGCATACAAATATCGTTTATATGGTACTAAATTTGAGTAAGTCATTGTAAAAAAATATATTTTGAAGAAAAAGCTACTGAATAAAAATCGAGCTTTCGAATTCATAATTAAAATAGAAAAATAATAACCATATTAATTAACAAATATCAAAAATGAAAAAAATAGGATTAATAGTGTTGGCTGCATTTTTGGGAGGTGCAGTTGCAATTGGCGCTTATAAACTATTAGAGCGCAATAGTGATAGTTACACATTGGCAGAAAAGCAAAATATGATGTTCGCCAATAACCCAATCAAAATAGGTTCGTCAGGCTCAGTAGATTTTGTGCAAGCAGCTGCTGCAGTTTCTCCGGCGGTTGTTCACATTAAAACAACCTATGGAAATAAATCATCGGATGATAATGCCAGTAGCGGTAACATGGAAGACATGTTTGAACAGTTTTTTAGAGGTGGTGGAGGTAGAAGATCCGCTGTGCCGAGAGCAGCTTCAGGTTCTGGTGTAATTTTAACATCTGATGGTTACATCGTGACAAATAATCACGTTGTTGATAATGCAGATAAAATTGAAGTTATTTTATCTAACAGACGTAAAGTAACGGCTAAGGTTATTGGTAAAGATGCCAATACGGATTTAGCGTTAATTAAAGTTGATGTGGATGGTTTACCTTTTGTGAAAATGGGTAATTCTGATAATGTACAGGTGGGTGAGTGGGTTTTAGCTGTAGGTTTCCCTCTAGATTTACAAACTACAGTTACTGCAGGTATTGTAAGTGCAAAAGCTCGTAAAATTGGCATTTTAGATAGAGCACAACAGCAGCCAACTAGGGAAGAGATTGAAGAATATCAAAGAACTGGTATAATGCCCGAACGTCCTGCAGGTACTTCAATTGAATCTTATATTCAAACAGATGCTGCTATTAATCCAGGTAATAGCGGTGGTGCATTGGTAAATGCAAACGGAGAATTGGTTGGTATTAATGCAGCAATAGCTTCAGAAACTGGAAGAAATGAAGGTTATGGTTTTGCTATTCCTGTAAATTTGGCCAAAAAGATTTTAGAAGATTTCAAAGAATTCGGAGTTGTTAAGCGTGGTTACATCGGTGTAACATTTCAAGCTTTAGATGCTGATGCTGCAGAGCGTTTAAACGTTAAGGATATCAATGGTTTATATGTAAACAGTGTTGTTCCAAATGGTGGTGCAGCTGCTGCCGGAATAAAACAAGGTGATATCATCAAAAAAATTAGTGGTGTTGAAATTTATGAAGCACCAGATTTACAAGAAAAAATTGGACGTATGCGTCCTGGTGATAAAGTTGCTTTAACAGTATTAAAAACTGATGGTTCAACTAAAAATGTAACGGTAACATTAGCCCCAGAAAGTAAAGTAACGCTAGCTTCTGCTCCTACTGCAAAAGCAACTGGAGCTAACGTATCTAAATTGGGTGCAAGTTTTATTCCTGCATCAGAAGCTGTAAAATCGAAATATAGAATTCCAAGCGGTGTTGTTGTAACTAGTGTTGTGCCAGATAAGCTATTGTATAACATGGATGTTGCTAAAGGCTCTGTAATTACAAAAATTAATGGTAAGCCAGTTAATAGTGCTATAGATGTAGAAAAAGCATTACCTACTTCTAAAGATGGTAAGATTACCATTGCAGGTGTTGGTGAAAATGGATTTTTTACAATTTCTATTAACGGCAACTAATAAATTTTCTTTTAAATGAGAAGGGGAAGCAGTATACTGTTTCCCTTTTTTTGTGCCTTAAGGGTGAGTTATTTACCGTTTTTAACATAAAGCTTGATCAGCAAAAATAACAAGTTTTTTAGAACGTTTCTAAATAGCTCCTTTATTGTGTTTTTATGTCAAGCATTTCTAATTTAAATCATATTTTAAATACTTTTGCACTAACTGAATAAAAAAATAAAAGCTAATGGGTAGTATCGCAAATGCTTTTTCCTCATCCATAGGAAAAAAATTAATAATGGGGCTTACAGGCCTTTTTCTAATCTCTTTTTTACTAGTGCACTGTTTCTTAAACTGTTTTGTGTTTTTTGATAAAACTGGAGTATTGTTTAATGAAGGTGCTCATTTTATGGCAACTAACTGGATCATTAGGGCTATGGAAGTAGTATTAATGTTGGGGTTGTTATTGCATATCGTACAAGGTATTAGGTTAACACTTGAGAATCAAGCAGCAAGACCAGTTAAATATGCATATAATGATGGTAACGCGAACAGCAAATGGTATTCTCGCTCTATGGGTTTATTAGGTACATTATTGTTAATGTTTTTAGTAGTTCATTTGTCAGATTTCTGGATTGTTTCTCGTTTTACAGGGATAGAACATTTTAATGGCGGAACTCCTGTTGATGCAAGTGGCCACGAAGATTTATATGCAGTAATGCTTGCTAAATTTAGTCATCCTTGGCGTGTAATCTTATATGTGCTAGCAATGATTTCTTTAGCTTACCACTTATTGCATGGATTTGCTTCAACCTTTCAGACTATGGGTTGGAACCATAAAAAATATACACCAATCATTAAAACAATGGGGGTTTTGTTTTCAATTCTAATTCCCTTGATTTTTGCTCTAATGCCGATAGCGATTTATTTCGGTTTGGGTCTATAAATAATTTTGAACGAATAAAGCTAAAATATAATGTCAGCAATAAATTCAAATATACCAGAAGGTGAGTTAACCACTAAGTGGACGAAATACAAATCGTCTGTTCCTTTGGTTAACCCTTCAAACAAAAGAAGCTTAGAAGTAATTGTAGTAGGTTCTGGATTAGCTGGTGCATCTGCAGCGGCAACGTTAGCAGAAATGGGCTATAAAGTAAAATGCTTTTGTTTTCAAGATTCACCTCGTAGAGCGCACTCTATTGCCGCTCAAGGGGGTATCAATGCCGCAAAAAATTACCAAAATGACGGCGATAGCACATATCGTTTATTTTATGATACTATTAAAGGTGGAGATTATCGTGCTCGTGAAGCAAACGTTCATCGTTTAGCTGAAGTTAGCGCTAATATTATTGATCAATGCGTGGCTCAAGGTGTTCCTTTGGCACGTGAATATGGTGGTTTGTTAGACAATCGTTCATTTGGTGGTACACAAGTTCAAAGAACTTTTTATGCAGCTGGGCAAACTGGTCAACAGTTGTTATTAGGCGCATATTCTGCATTAGAACGCCAAATTGGGATGGGTAAAGTAGAAATGTTTACTCGCCATGAAATGCTTGAAGTTGTTAAAATTGATGGCAAAGCTCGTGGTATTATTGCCCGTAATTTAATTACAGGAGAGTTAGAACGTCACTTTGGTCATGCTGTAGTTTTAGGAACAGGTGGTTACGGAAACGTATTTTATCTTTCTACCAATGCAATGGGAAGTAACGTTACTGCTGCTTGGAAAGCAAATAAACAAGGTGCATTTTTTGCAAACCCTTGTTATACTCAAATTCACCCAACCTGTATTCCAGTTTCTGGAGACCATCAATCTAAATTAACCTTAATGTCTGAGTCGTTGCGTAACGACGGACGTATTTGGGTTCCTAAAAATAAAGATGATAATCGTAAAGCTTCAGAAATTCCTGAAGATGAAAGAGATTATTATTTAGAGCGTCGTTACCCTGCTTTTGGTAATTTGGTACCACGTGATGTGGCTTCTCGTGCTGCAAAGGAAAGATGTGATGCAGGTTATGGGGTAGGTACTTCTAAATTAGCAGTATACCTAGATTTTAAAGCGAATACAGAACGTTATGGTAAAATAGAAGCTTCTAAAGCTGGTAACCATAATCCTGATAAGGAAACCTGCATGCGTTTAGGTTTAGCTGTAATCAAAGAGAAATACGGTAACCTATTCGATATGTATGCGCAGATTACTGGAGAAAATCCTTATGAAACGCCAATGCGTATTTATCCAGCAGTTCACTATACCATGGGTGGTTTATGGGTAGATTATAACTTGATGACAACTGTACCTGGTTTATACTGTACTGGAGAAGCTAATTTTTCAGACCACGGTGCTAACCGTTTAGGTGCATCAGCATTAATGCAAGGGTTAGCAGATGGTTATTTTGTACTTCCTTATACCATTGGAGCATATTTATCTAAAGAAATTTCTGTAAAAGCAATTCCAACAGATCATCCTGCATTTGTTGAGGCAGAAGCTAAAGCAAAAGGCATTTTAGATACTTTAATTAACATTAAAGGAACTAAATCTGTTGACCATTTCCACAAAAAATTAGGTCTAATTATGTGGGATAAATGCGGAATGGCTCGTAATGCCGAAGGTTTAAAATCAGCAATTGCTGAGATACAACAGTTGAAAAGGGATTTCTGGAGTGATGTACGTGTTCCTGGAACTGCAGATGAATATAACCCTGAGTTAGAAAAAGCGGGTCGTGTTGCAGATTTCATTGAACTAGGTGAGTTGATGTGTATCGACGCATTAAATCGCAATGAAAGCTGCGGTGGTCACTTCCGTGAAGAATACCAAACAGAGGAAGGTGAAGCATTGCGTGATGACGAGAATTATGCTTACGTAGCTGCTTGGGAGAATAAAGGTGATGGAAATTTTGAGCTTCATAAAGAAGAATTGAAATTCGAAAATATTAAAATAGCACAAAGAAGTTATAAATAGTAGCAAGATGTGAGTATCAAGTATCAAGACTTGAATAATTTTCTTGATACTCGATACTTGCTACTCGATACATAAATCTCTATACAATGAGTACAGGAAATATGAACTTAACGCTAAAAGTTTGGCGTCAGAAAAGCACAAAAGACAAAGGACAAATGGTAGACTATAAAGTCTCTGAAATTTCTCCAGATATGTCTTTTTTAGAAATGTTCGATGTTTTAAACGAAGATCTTATCACTAAAGGTGATGATCCTATAGTTTTTGATCATGATTGCCGTGAAGGTATTTGCGGTATGTGTTCAATGTTCATCAACGGTCGCCCGCATGGGCCAAAAGATGCTGTAACTACTTGCCAATTACATATGCGTTCTTTTAAAGATGGGGATACAATTGTAGTTGAACCATGGAGAGCAAAGGCCTTCCCTGTAATTAAGGATTTAACTGTAGATAGATCTGCATTTGACCGCGTTATTGCTGCAGGTGGATTTATTTCAGTGAATACAGGTAATGCTCAAGATGCAAACGCACTCCCTATTCCTAAAGCTCAAGCAGATGCGGCATTTGAAGCAGCAGCTTGCATTGGTTGCGGTGCTTGTGTGGCTACATGTAAAAATGCATCGGCTATGTTATTTGTTTCTGCAAAAATTTCTCAATTGGCTTTGTTACCGCAAGGACAACCTGAGCGTTATAAACGAGTACAAAACATGGTTGCGCAAATGGATGCTGAAGGTTTTGGTAATTGTACAAATACAGGTGCTTGTGAGGCAGAATGCCCTAAAGGGATTTCTTTAGAGAACATTGCTCGTATGAATAGGGATTTTTATGCTGCTAAATTTATAAGCGAAGAAGAAGGATAATTCATGCTAAGTTTATAATTAACAGTTAAATAGTAAATTGATTTGTTTTTATTCTATTAATTTACTAGATTTAAATATCGAGACAAAGGAGATTTATCAAACAACAAAAAACCCCGACCATTTGGCTGGGGTTTTTTGTTGGAGTATTAATTTGTTTGGTTATTTTGCTAACGTAAATTTAATAGGAAGACTGTATTTTACGCGAACTGGCTTTCCATCTTGCATACCTGGAATCCATTTTTTAGCTAATTTTAAGACTCTAATTGCCTCTTCATCTAGCCCGTTCCCTAACTTGCGGTCTACTTTTATATCGGTTATACTTCCATCTTTTTCTACTATAAATGAAGTAAAAACAGGCCCTTGTACATTTTTTGCTGTAGCATCAGCAGGGTATTTAATATTCTGACCAAGAAATTTATAGAATGCAGCTATTCCTCCAGGATATTTTGGAGGGTTCTTCATACTTACGAAACTATAAACAGTGTTGTCATCTGCTGCTGTAGCTTCATTAGCTACAGGTGGAGGAGGCGCAACTGAATCTTTTGCTGTACTATCATCTGCTGCTACTGGAGTTGGAAATTTTGTAGTGTCTGTTTTAACCTGTTCATCTTTTTTAACTTCGTTCTGGCAAGAGCTGAGTATAAATGTGGAAATCAGGGCTAAGAAAGCTATATTTTTCATAATTTTAATTTTTAAATTCAGGTTTAGTAAGAGAGAATCTAACTGGGATATTGTATTTAACTCTAACAGGTATGCCATTTACGCTTGCTGGTATCCATTTTTGACTTGATTGTAAAACTCTTATTGCTTCTTCATCAGTACCAGAACCTAACTTACGGTCTACTTTGAAAGTAGATAGAGAACCATCTTTTTCTACAATAAACGAAACAAATACATTTCCCTGCACTTTATTGTTTTTTGCTTCCGCAGGATATTTTATGTTATCTCCAAGAAATTTGTAGAATTCCATAAGGCCACCAGGATATTTAGGAGGACTTTCCATAGAAACAAAAGTATAAATTGTAGTATCTGTTAAGGTTGGTGTTGCTGGTGCACTGCCAGGATTAACTGGCCTAGGTGTCATTGCTTTTCCTGGGATTTTAAATTTAACGGGAATGTTATATTTAACCCTAACTGGCTTTCCATTTAACAATCCTGGGTTCCATCTCTTACTTAGTTTAAGTGCCCTAATGGCTTCTTCGTCTGTTCCTGCACCTAATTTCCTGTCAACTTTCATGTCGTTTAACGAACCATCTTTTTCTACTGTAAATGAGACAAATACATTACCCTGAACATTTTCATCCTTTGCCTGTTGAGGGTATTTGATAGTTTCTCCTAAAAATTTATAAAAATCAGCTATTCCACCAGGGTACGTGGGCGGGGTTTCCATAGCTACAAAATTATAAACTGTGTTATCTTCTTGTTGTGCGTTGGCTTTGTTAAGGCAAAAGCCTAGCAGTAACATCGCAAATAGCGATGAATAAATTAACTTTTTCATGTTGATTGTTTTTAGTTGAGGTTGTTGCTACTTTATATTGGGTAGCGCAGTTTTTTTGGTGGTGATTAGAATTGTACCTTGTTTTCCTTCTTTACCATAAAGAGCTAAAGGGATAGAATCTTTTAAAACGCTAATACTTTCGATGTTATCTGGCTTTAGTCTTTGTAATGTAGCATTGTCAATTACATTTCCATCTAATATGATTTGTAATTTTTCTAGCCCTGCTTTGCTATTTTTAGAGCTGAAAAAAGCATTAAATTTTGTATCATCGTTTGAATTCCACTTAACCTTAAATGAATTTCCTGTTGCTTGAGCAACTATGGCGTTAGCTAAAATTGTGATGTTTAATTCTTTGTAGCCTTCAGGTATTTTTAGGTCGTTGTTCTTAAACTCAGCAGTACTACCCTGTAACTTAAAGGCAAGTTTTAATGCATAATTGCCGTTTTTTATCACCTTATAATCAGAAAATGATAGTATTTTGTTTAATGCCTCAATATCACATCCAGATCCAAGTTCACTCTGTATTTTTAAATCCTTTAATTTTCCCTCATTAACTGTAAATAGAATGAGGCTATTACCTTGAATATCATTAGACCTTGCAGCAGAAGGATACATAATGTTATTTCCAAGGTGTTTATAAAATTTATCTAAGCCAAGATCGGTTTTAACACTTATACTAGCAGTTAAATTTTCTTTTTGAAAAGAAGAAAGCAATAGTATTGCAATTAGAGAAGAGAAGATTAGCTTTTTCATAAATTTTAATTTTTGTTAATCAATGTAGCAGATGGTTTAATAGCTTTTTTTGAGGTAATAACAATTGCTCCATTTTCAGCATTTTTTCCATATAATGAAGTAGCATTTGCTGACTTTAGTACTGTTATTGACTCTATATTTCTAGTATTAAGATCTTTTAAAATACTCGGGTCTTTTACTTCACTATCTAAAACTACTAAAGGAGCATCCTTACTACTTTCACCATAATTCTTAAGTCTGACACTTCCAATGATATTATCCTTACTTTCTCTTTTATCAGCTTCTAAAGAGAACTTAATAGGGATATTATATCTCACTCTTACAAGTCTGCCATTTTGCATTCCAGGATTCCATCTTTTACTTAATTTTAGTACCCTTAAGGCTTCTTCATCAGTACCAAAACCTAACCTGCGGTCTACTCTTAAATCAGACAATGATCCATCCTTCTCAACTACAAAAGATACAAATACATTTCCCTGAATATCATTGTCTGCAGCAATAGCAGGATATTTTATGTTTTTTCCCAAATAATCATAAAATTTTCCAACTCCGCCTGGGAAAGTTGGTGGAGTAGACATGGAAACGAAACTATAAACAGTTTGATCTGATACCTCTTCTTTTAATGCATAAGAAGTTATTACAACATTTTGCAAAGCATTATAATCATCAGAATTAGAAACATTCTGATTTTTCATTTCAGTATCAACACCTTCCAGTTTAAAGGTAACTTTCAAGCTATAATTTCCATCTTTCCCAAAAAACTCATCAAAATTAGAGATGCTATTAATTACTTCATCATCACAGCCTTCGCCTAATTCATTTTGAGTGAAAACATTCATTATTTTACCAGATTTAACCGTAAAATTAACGATGGTATTGCCTTGGAGTTTCTTTTTAATTGCTGCTGTAGGGTATTTGATATCGCCACCAATATATTTGTAAAAACTATTCCATGAGTTAGATTTGTCTTGGGTTTCTATATCACTAACCAAAACATTACCAGTAGTTGGATTTTGAGTTTGAACGGTTACCTTATCTTTGAGTGGAGGAGGGGGAGATTTTATATTGACTACACTTAATGGTGCTTCAATAACTTGATTTACAACTAAGTTTACATCATCTAGTGGTATACTTTGTGCTACAGCTAAAATTTGATGATTTTTGCGAATCGTTGCTGATGATAATACTAAAGTAAGCGCAAATAAAGGCACAAATAGACCATACTTTAAAATGGCGACTTTAGTAGAACGTTGCTTGTGCAACATATAGATTCTTTTTTTAATCATTGATTTTGTTAAAAAACCATTGGTTAAATTATTAGGCTTAACACCAAAAGCATGACTCAATAATAACAAGGCATACATCTCTTTATCGCCCTGAAACTTGGCGGCTGCTTCGTCTGCTAAATATTCATGAATGTTTTTAATCGACTTTTTGTACAAATAAATAACCGGGTTAAACCAAGTAATTATTCCTAAAATCTCAAAAAAGATAACATCAATAGTGTGTAATTGCTTAACATGTATGTCTTCGTGCAAATCTACAGTAGCTCTTTCAGGTAAATTTTCGGCAACCGATTTTTTGTTAAAAAATGAAAATGCATCATTTGCATCAGCTTTATTAAATAACCGATTGATTGCAAATAACTGATAGGCAAAATTTAACAAATAACAAAGTGCACCTATCAAGTAAATGATAACTATTAACCGCCCCCAATCATATTGTTCTTGCGTTTGTGGCAAAACGGCATAATTATTTACCATGGTATTTAACTCGCTTACACTGATATATAGTTTATCACTTACTACTTTTTCGCTAAACATCTCGAACCTTAAAAAAGGTATAGCCAAGGAAAATAATCCTGATGAAACAAGATATAATCTATTTAAAACAAAATAGGTCTCCTTATCTAAAAGTAGCTTATAGAAGCAATAAAATATAACCAAGTAAATGTTTACCTGTAAGAGATAATGCGCCCAGGTCATTTTGGTTTATTTTTGAACTTATTGATCATTTTTAAAATTTCATCTACATCACTAACATCCAATTTTTCTTCTTTAACAAAGAATGAAAACATACTCTCTACCGAGTTTTCGAAATAGTTTCCTAATAACTTTTCTGTGGCATGGCGTTTATATTCTTCTTTACTAATTAAAGGATGATACTTGTGCGCTTTCCCAAAAGCTTCGTGGCCAATAAACCCCTTTACTTCTAAAATTCTAATGATAGTAGAAACGGTATTATAAGCTGGCTTAGGTTCTGGCAAATAATCCATTACTTCTTTTACAAATGAATTTTCTAGTTGCCATACAATTTGCATGATCTGCTCCTCTGCTTTCGTTAAATCTTTAATATCCATGATAATTGTTGTTTTATAATATATTTTGGTGTCTTTATAAAAAACTAAAGTATAAATTAACAACCTTAGCTAAAGAACTTAATATAAACTTAAAACTAATATTTTAGTTTACAAAACTTTTTGACAATTATTTTCTTATAATTATAAAAATAAATCAAATACTTATGAAGATAGCCTTTCATGGCGCTGCAAGAAACGTAACAGGCAGCAAGCATTTAATCACTTTAAATAATGGAATAAAAATATTGTTAGACTGTGGAATGTTCCAAGGAATGGGTCAGGAAACA
Source organism: Pedobacter polaris (assembly GCF_005116505.1). Lineage (GTDB taxonomy): Bacteria > Bacteroidota > Bacteroidia > Sphingobacteriales > Sphingobacteriaceae > Pedobacter > Pedobacter polaris. The sequence goes on along the minus strand of NZ_SWBR01000001.1, from coordinate 373,251 downwards.
GATGAACTGAATACTGAGTTTGGGTTTGATGCATCAACAGTTGATTTTTTAGTACTTTCTCATGCACATATAGATCATAGTGGATTAATTCCTAGATTAATAGCCCAAGGTTTTAAAGGAGTAATTTTTGGCACAGAGGCAACAAAAGAACTCACCAAAATTTTATTGTTAGATTCTGCCAAAATACAAGCAGGTGATATCAAATACAAAAATAAAAAAAGACAACAGCGTGGTTTGCCATTAGAAAAAGCTTTATATGATGAGGATGATGCTTTAAAGGCAATGGAATACTTTGTTGCAGTAGAATATCAAAATGTAACGAGATTAACTGATGATGTTAGCTTAGTATTTATTGACGCTGGACACATTATTGGAAGTGCTTCAGTTCATTTAACCATTAATGAAGATGGCAAGACAACTCAATTGAGTTTTAGTGGAGATGTTGGGCAATATGGAGATTTACTATTGAGATCACCACAGGAGTTTCCACAAGCTGATTATATTTTATTAGAATCTACTTATGGAGATAAATTACATAAAGATGCACAACCAACCAAGGAGGCATTTTTAAAGGTGATTTTAGATACTTGTGTGCAGAAGAAAGGCAAAGTAATTATCCCAGCATTTAGTGTGGGTAGAACCCAAGAATTACTATATATTTTAAATAATTTAGAACTTGAGGGGAAACTGCCAGACATTAAAGTATATGTAGATAGTCCTCTATCGGCCAAAGCCACAAAAATAATTGAAGAACATGCCGAGGGTTATAATGATGAGGTTTTAGATATTTTAAAAATTGATGATAATCCTTTTGATTTTAAAGGATTACATTACGTAGCTGATGGAGAGGAATCAAAGGCTTTAAATGCCAAAACAGAGCCATGTATTATCATCTCTGCTTCTGGTATGGCAGAAGCTGGCAGGGTAAAACACCACATTAAAAATAACATTGGCGATAGCAAAAACACTGTTTTAATTGTGGGCTACTGTGAACCACGCTCATTGGGTGGGCAATTGAAAAATGGTGCACAACAAGTGTATATCTATGGTGAGCAATTTCAAGTAATAGCCGAGGTACAAAGCATTCAATCGATGAGTGCACATGGCGATTATGAAGATTTAATTCAATTTATGTCTTGCCAGGATCCGGCTAAGGTTAAAAAAGTATTTTTAGTGCATGGTGAGTATGATGTACAACAAATATTTGCAGCCAAGTTAATTGCTAAGGGATTTCAACATATAGAAATTCCAGATAGGCATCAAGAATTCGAGTTATAGAGGGGTCGATTATCAAATTGTAATTAAATTATGTTTTATGCCATAAACCACTAAGCCAGTTCTTGATTTGATATTTAATTTTGCAAAGAGTGATTCGCGATAATTATCTACTGTTCGTGGACTGATATTCATTTCTGATGCAATTTCCTTGTATGTTAATTCGGTACTGCAGAACTGAAGAAATATAAGTTCTTTTTCAGAAAAAGTAGCTTTTGGATTTTCGTTTTTTAAAGAAATCAATAACCTGCCCGATACTAGATCGTTGATGTAAAATCCTTTTTCTACAATGGTTTTAACTGCAGTTAGCAATTCTGATGGTTTTGATTCTTTTAACATGTAACCTCCTGCTCCAGCTTTCAACATTCCTATAATTGCTTTTTCATCTTCAAACATGCTTAGTGCAAGAATATGAACTCTAGGGTAATTTGCCTTGATCCACTTTGTGGTGTCATAGCCATCCATTATTGGCATATTGATGTCCATTAGAATTACTTGAACATTAGCCTCATTTTTGATTTTTTCTTGAAGATCTACACCGTTTTTAGCTTCAAAAATGACACTAATCTCTTTAAATTCTGATAAAAGGCTAGCTAAGCCAGAACGAAACAGTGTATGGTCGTCTACAATTGCAATATCTATTTTTTCATTTTCCATAGTTTAAGGATAAGGTATTTCTATAGAGATTGATGTTCCGGTTAAAGGTGTGGAGTTTATTGAAATTTCGCCATTGATTAAAGCCACTCTCTTAAACATAGAATTTAATCCCATACCAGATTTTTTCATTTGCACATTGTCAATATCAAAACCAATCCCATTATCTTGTATGCTTAAAAATACTTTTTCATCAGCTGTATATACATTAAATTCTATGTGTGTAGCTTTTGAATGTTTTATAATGTTGTTTATGATTTCTTGAAGCAAACGTAAAATAATAAGATCCTTATTTGGAGAAGAAATGTCTATGTTAATCAGTTCATTTTTGACCTTTAACTTGTAATTTCCAAACTTTTTTAAACGATCTAATTCTTGTTTAATTGCATTGCCTAAACCGGTTTGTACAATAAGTTCGCCATGCATCAGCTTTGCCAATCCTCTTAATTCTTTTATAGAGCTATTAACTAAACTTAATGATTCTGATACTTTTTTTTCAAGGCGCTGGGGTTCTTTTAAATTGATTGAGTTTAAAGTAAGGGCTGTTAGACTTAACAATTGACCAATATTGTCATGCAGGTCGGATGCGATGGTTTGCATAGTTTGCTCTTGTACTTCGATTTGTGTTTTTAAGAGTTCGGAATCAAACTGGTGTCTCATTATTTTTTTTTCAGTAGCATATTTTTTTCGACGTTGTTGAAGGAGGATTACAAGAGTAATTAATCCTATGCAAATCATCAGAAATATCAATGATATGATAATTATTGCTGAAAATAGATTTTCTTGTCCTTCAGGCATAAAAATGATTTAATCCAACATCCATACATTATAATATTTGCAATGCTAACGATAATATACCTAATTGGAAGAATACCCATCTTTTGATTAAGCCATGGTAACTGATCAAAAAAGGCATTGACACTAGTGGTAGCTGAATAGAAAATCAAACAACCTGTAACAAGCCAAAATTCAGATTGTTTCATTTCATCTTGTTTAAATAGACCAAAGTAATATATAATCGATAATAAGATAATCATACCACCAAAAACGGTATTTGTGATGGAAAAAAAAGAGTGCAAAGTAAATTGCCATTCAAAGAAATAAATTCCAAGCAGCAAAGTCAAACAAAGTAAGGCTATTTTATTTGCGTATTGTAAATTAATTATTTTCGAAAATAAGTAAATATGGAAATTGAGATAGATGAAAAGAAAGATATTATAAAGGTTATGAGTGCTTTTATTACCAAATTGAGTTATTGATACATATGCATATGTTTCTATGCCCACGGTAATGATCAAATAAGGGATAAAAATTTGCCAGAACTTTGGAGAAGCCTTCCAAAGCAAAAGAATGGATGTGATTAAACACACCCATTCAGTAATTAGCCCATATGGAATAGTAAATAAGTTCATTTACAAACCAATGTCATTAACGCAATAACCAGTATAACTAGGATCTGATGGGTCTGATGGAATCATTATACATTCTGATGGGCAAGTTGTGGGACAGATATAAGTTTGATCTAGCGCATAACCATAGGGATTTCTTACTTTTTCTTGCATTGGGAGAGCAATTGTATCATCGTCTTTTAACAGGTCATGAAACTCTCCCTTTTTTGGGTCTATCATTACTGTATTACATAATATAGTGGTGTTATAACCTAAATATGCACTTGAACCAACTGGACAAGTATTTATATTATGATGATTACCGATATAAATCCTAAGACCATAAGGCCCGGTTATTGGATTAGGATTACGTACATAAGAATCGATAATTTTATTATCGATAAATAGCTGAAGAATTTCATCAACCTCGAAGTGTGCAAACTTAAGCGAAGTAAGTTTCGTGTCTGCGTGCTTACGATAGGCATCTACCATCGCTTTTACGTCTTTGGCAGTAAGTTTAGCTGCGGGAGCAACTTTAGTGGAGTCGTTTAATTTAAATAACATAGCGTTTAATTTATAAGGTTAAAATAATGATTTTTTATAAAATTCACTAATTATCAGTGGACTAACAACGGTATAATCGCCTATCGTGTTACCGTAAAAATACCTTGTTAAATTGGGTAATTCTTGCTAAAACTTTAATTGCTTACCAGTTTAAATTTGAATATATAAATCAAATTAACCTCCCGGTAAGCCGAAAAGGGGACATAGAGTAGGCGAGCAATAACGATGAAAACAATAACTATTAGAGGAGAATTTCCTAACAGCGGAAACAATTCATTAAGACTCCTAGTGTACAGCAATGATTTTCCAGCAAAATCTGATGATTTTACAAAACTATATAAGAAAAGTTTTGAAGAAAAAATTACAGGCATGGGTGATAAATCAATATATCATATTGGTCTTGGAGGTAGAACTACTGGAGAAATAAAGATATCAATTACTGGAGATTTTGACAATCCGAATCCCATAGTGGAAATCGTTGAAACGGGTTTTGTAAGAGCATTCACCATTAAAACATTGTAATTATGAAAAGGGAAATTTTAATGCTTTTAGTCTTACTCTCATTCGCTACTGTAACTTTAGCTCAAAATAGTAGAAATGATTTAGCAGTTGCTTTAATTGATGGAGAGAAAACGGCTAATAGTAAAGATATTTTAACTAATTTGTTTAGAGCGAGTATTGATAATTTATTAGGTAAAGATCGAACATACAGTCTTAATTCTTCATTCCTTGGCTTCTATGAAATTTTTCATAAAAAACAGGAATTACCTTATGAAAGATTACGTGTCTTAAAGCAAAATTCTTTCAATTTAGGATTAACGGGTGGTGATCAAAATAATATTACAAAGATCTCTACAGGTTTTACATTTTCAGTTATAAATGATACTGATATAAAATCTGAGAAAAAAATGGGAGAAGAGTTTAGTAAATTAGATCATGATGTAGATATTTATATAACACTTTACAGACAAGTCCTGAGCTATTTACAGAGAATTGATACAACACTAAAAAGTGATGTGTTCAAAATACAGTCACTAAATAAAAGCTGGAGTGATGCAAGTAATAAACATGATTTCTCAAATCTGAGTCCTCAAATAGAATTAGCATTAAAGAATGCAGATTTTATAAAATCTCTAAGATCAGATGCTAACATAACAACACTAGAATTACAAGGGGCAATAAGGGAAGTATTGAGTGGGAAGGATATTTTGTATGAAGAATATCAAAGAATTGCAAAAATTTACGCTCAAAAACTGCTTTGGACACTTGCTCCATCCGTTAATTACGATCGTGTTAATAAGCAGGGTGAATATATTTTGGGTTCTAATCTAACATTTGGTCTTTGGAAAAAAACTGCTCAAAAACCTTGGGAATTTGAAATTAAGACCCAATTTAAAATCGCTAATGATTCTACGCTAACTCAATCCAATTATAATGATAAGCCACTATCCTTAAGTGTTGGTTTGAATAAAGTATTGCTAAAAAACAAGGAGAAGGAATCTGCAATGGAGCTTAAGGTCTTTACTCAGTACAACCATCAGTTTGGGTCTACACCAAGTCTTCAAAGAGAAGATATTTTTACATTCAATACTACATTAAGGGTAAATGTTTATAAATCGTTTTGGCTACCCCTTACTTTAAAGTACGATGTTAAAAATGGGAATTTGTTAGGTCTATTTACGTTAACTGCAAATCTCGATAAATAATTCTTACCATTTGGGGTGATAATGTGGCAGTTGAAATTATACAAGAAATTAATTTTTACCTATTTAGAATTTGAAAATGGAAAATGAACAATTACCAAATCCAGTGTTTCCGAACACTGGGCAAGAGTTTCAAGTACCAATAATCGAAGACAAAACAGAAGAAGTAAATGGTGCTGGTTTTGAAAAATTTAAATATAAAGTCGAGGTTGCAAAATGGCTAATTGGAACTGTCGGATTAACATTAATTACTTATTTTATCAACTGGGGTTTTAAAGATCGTGAAAGCGGTATGTTAGAAATATCACAGTATGATAAATACGCAACAGAATTAATTGTGCTAAATGATAATCCAATTAAAAGGAGAATGTTAGCTCAATTTTTTGCCAATGTTACTCCTTCTGAAAAATTAAAGGATGGTTGGACAGATTATTACCGAGAAGTTAATAACGAATATGTAGCATTCATTAAATCAGACTCTTTAAATAGGGCAAGGTTGGTTAAAATAAATAGAATTGATTCTAATAAATTGTCACAATCTGAAAAGATTGAAAAAGATCTTCGGGAAAAAAAAGCTAAACAAGATGCCGAAATCATCAACGCATCAATAGTAATACCAGAAAACTCTATTATTACTCAAGCAACTGTATATATTCAAGCGGTATCAACTTCAAAAGAATATGCTGAAAAGATTAGATCCTTGTTAATTAGTAGTGGTTTTAAAGTCCCTTCAATTGAGTATATGGATAGGACAAAGTACATTATGAGTAGTAATCAAATAAGATATTTCAGAAATGAAGATGTTCTAATAACTGATCAACTAAAAACGATTTTAGAAAGTGATAATGTTATAACAAATACAAAGTATTTACCTGTGCTAAATAAGAATACAAAACAAGGTATTGTAGAATTATGGTTAAAATAAAGTCTTGTTAAAATCAATGAGTCATTCAATTTTAAATTGTTACTGATCCAGCAGATGTTGATTTATGTATCTTAACTAATCATAAGAGACACATTAATAATCGCACTAAAAAGGTTAAAAAAATAGATTTATGACTTTAGATATATCCTATAAGGCTAAACAGATTAGCCAACGAGAACTAGAAATATTATACCTAGTTTGTATGGGCTATAATAGTAGGCAAATTGGCGATCAGCTTTTTATTAGCGAATTTACTGTACAAACGCATCGCCGCAATATGGTAAAGAAATTGGGACTAAGAAACTCGCACCAATTGATAGTTTGGGCATTTAAAGAAAGAATGCTCTCTGTATAACAAAAAAGCCACGTTTATGAAACGTGGCTTTTTTTAAATCTTTTATTACATTCTTGGAGCCTGTGGTTTAGGCATCTCTTTACGAGGTAATTTCTCCGCTCTTTCTGAAGTGTGGTAAACAAAAGAAGCTATAATAGTTGCAGATTTTTTCAAGTCTTCTATATCTAAGCGATCAAACGTATCCATGTTAGAGTGGTGAGTACGTGTGTTATAATCCATTGGATCTTGAATAAATTGGAAACCAGGTAAGCCAACACCATCATAAGCTTGGTGATCTGTACCACCAGTATTGCTTATGGTAATTGTTTTAGCACCCAAATCTGCAAATGGAGTTAACCAACTTTGAAATATGTCTTTAACAGCAGCATTTCCTTGCAAATAAACACCACGAATTGTTCCTGTACCGTTATCTAAATTATAATAAGCAGATAATTTTTCGTGCTCTGGTTTAGGTTTCATATCTGCAGGGTCTGCGAAGTGAGATTTTACATAACCTCTAGATCCGAAAAGACCTTGTTCTTCAGAACTCCATAATGCAATGCGAATGGTACGTTTTGGTTTAAAATCAATAGCTTTTAAAATACGCATCGCTTCAATCATTACAGCAGAACCAGCAGCATTATCAGTTGCACCAGTTCCAGAGTGCCATGAATCATAGTGACCACCAAGCATTACAATTTCTTCTTTTAATTTAGGGTCAGTTCCAGGAATTTCTCCAATTACGTTGTAACCCTTAGGATCTTTATCATAAAATGAAGTTTTTACATCAGCTTCAATTTCTACTTTTTCACCACCACGTAATAAGCGTAAAATGTGCAAATAATCTTCGCTGCTCACTTCTAATTCTGGATTAACTGGTTTGGCATCTAGTTTATAAGATGCGCCATTGCTTGTAAAAAAAGTACCATGACTTCCACGAGCATAAGTTAATTTTAAGCCAATCCCTTCAGCTAATAAAACACTGTCAATAGCAGCTCTCATTCCCATCATTCTCATCATCATTGCCCTTTGGTTTCCACCTTGTCCACCACCTTGACGATTACCTGGTGCACCACCTGCAACAGGAGGGGTTGCTTCAGCCATCTTAGCCAATTCTTCATCTGTATAACGAACCGCATCGGCTTTGTAAGAGTTTTTTAAAGGCTGTACTAAAGCAGACTCAATCATTACGATTTTGCCTTTTAGCTTGCCTTTGTATTTAGCTAAATCGGTTATGGTATCAGCTTTAATTAAAATTACTTCAGATTTAATTGGGCCATTTGTTCCAGGTGTCCAAGCTTTTGGAGAAGCAATAATTGGACGGTAAAAAGGTTTGGTCGTAGCAGCATAATATTTATCAACTTGCCATCCTTTACCAAAATCACCCCAAGCTTCTAAATGAACATTTTTTAAGCCCATTTCGTTAAAATATTTAACTGCCCAGTCTTGTGCTCTTTTTAGACCCGGAGAATTAGACAAACGTGGACCTGCTACATCGGTAATTTGGTAAGCAATGTCATAAGCTTTTGATTTATCTAATCCTTCTGCTCTGATTTTTTGCACTGCAGCAGAATTAACGGGCTCTTGTGCAAAGGTAGTTAAGCATAACCCTAAGGCTAATGCGCTAAAAGTAAATTTTTTCATCATAGTTTTAATAGTTTAGTTTTAGATGAAGTATTCACAAGCAGATATAATGATTTCTGCTGCATGTAATGTTTCATCATATAATAAGTTAAGTATCATTATTGATGGTCAATTTACAGTTAATGATAAATAATTGTACCTTTCTATTCATATTTTTACACTCCTTATGCTTATCAGAATGAAATACTTAGCCCTATCAATGTTCTTTTTACTTTGCTTTTCAAACAAGCTAATTGCGCAGCAAACAATTGTTAGAGATATGAACATTACAAGTTTAGTTAACGAAGTATCTGCTAATAACCAAGAGGCATTGATTAAAAAATTGGTTTCTTTTCAAACGCGACATACTTTAAGCGATACTTTGAGTAAAACAACAGGCATTGGTGCTGCCAGAAATTGGATTAAGAGCGAGTTTGAAAAATACGCTGCTGCTGGAGGAAATAGACTTCAGGTTTCATTCGATACTTTTATACAACCTGCCGATGGAAGAAGAATAACAACACCAGTTGTGCTAAAAAATGTAGTAGCTATTTTGCCTGGTACAGATCCTTCTGATAAAAGGATGCTCATGGTTTCTGGTCATTATGATTCGAGGATTACCGATGTAATGAATAGTAAGGATTTTGCTCCAGGGGCAAATGATGATGCTTCTGGTGTAGCGGCTGTTATGGAAATGTGTAGGATAATGAGTAAGCAAAAATTTAATTGCACGCTAATTTTTGTAGCTATGGTTGGCGAAGAACAGGGATTATATGGTGCCACAAACTTGGCTAAAAGGGCAAAGGAAGAAGGATGGAATGTTCATTTATTGTTGAACAATGATATTATAGGAAATTCTTATGAAATGGAAACTGATATTAAAGACAATAAAAGTGTGCGTGTTTTTAGCGAAGGTGTTTCTGCTTTAGAAACTCCTGCTCAAGCTGCTGCTAGGCAATCTGCCGGAACTGAAAATGATGGAAAAGCACGCCAGGCGGCAAGATATATTAAAGAAGTTGCGGAGCGATATGTAGATCAGTTAGAAGTTAAGTTGATTTACAGAAGGGATCGTTATTTACGTGGAGGTGATCATACACCGTTTTCTCAACAAGGTTTTGCAGCTGTACGAATTACCGAGATGAACGAAGATTTTAATAGGCAACACCAAGATGTAAGAACAGAAAATGGTTTTAAGTATGGTGATTTGCCAGAATATATAGACTATAACTATTTGCAAAAAGTAACTAGAATGAACCTGTCTGTAATGGCAAATTTAGGTTTATCTACCCAAGAGCCGGAAAATGTAACAATCCTTACTGGGGGCCTAACTAATAAAACTACTTTAAAATGGGAAGAGCCAAAAGGGAAAAAACCAAAAGGCTATTATGTTTTAATGCGTGAAACAACTAGTCCGTTTTGGGAGAAGAAAATTTTTGTAAAGGAAAACTCAACAACGTTAAGCTATTCTAAAGACAACTATTATTTCGGTGTTCAATCTGTTGATGAAGATGGGCACGAAAGCTTAGTAGTAACTCCTAAGGCTGGGCGTTAGCTTAAAGAACAAAAAAGGCGGTAACTAACCGCCTACTTAACTAAAACTAAACTAAAATCTTATTTGATATTTCTTTTTAATAAAATGAAATAACCTATGATGAACATTGCAGCTGCAAATATTACGCTTACCCAAATTTCTTGTGTAAATATTGGAAAGTCTTCAACTTTAGCTCCTTTTGCTCTTGTAACTCTTAATGCTAAAGTAGGGTCGCTGTAAGGAATTAGGTACGCATATTTCCAGCCTACGTTAGCGGTAATTATTCCCATAATTGTTCCAATAAATCCTATGCCCATTGGTTTTAGAAAATCAGACCATATTAAACTCAATACAAATTGCAGGGATAGGATGCCTAATGATGCCAAGAATAACTTACTATAGAATTTGGTTAAAATTAGCATTGGGTTATAATCGTTAAAAGTATATTTTGGCACCAATACCTGAAGTAAATACCCTGTTGCAAATGTTAAAACAACAAATAAGAGTAAACAGATAAACAATAACATTACCGCATATAAATATTTCGCAGCATATATAGAAAACTTGTTTAATGGCTGGGTAAAAAGTGTTTTCCAAGTATCATTTTTATGTTCTATGTTATTGACAGAAAAAGCCATAAACATTACATAGAACGGTAAGATTAACATCCCCATAACATTTAAAGCTGCACCACTATATTGTGCCCAAAGTGCTAACCCTGGGTAATTGTTTTTTAAAACTTTATCTGCACTGGTATAAAAACCAAAAGCTATAAGACCACAAATAAGAACTGGTAAAATGATTGCAGCCCAAAAAGCTAGGGTTTTGCGAGATTTATAAAATTCTGAGACTAATGATATGTATAATGAACGCATATTATTGATTTATATTTATTTTGGTATCCATGAGCTTACAAGCTCGGTTAATTTTTTGAAGTAATGTCTAAGAATAAATTTTCTAGATCTTTCCTTTCTTTACCTATACTATAAACTGAGATGCCATTTTGTATTAATAGAGCATTCATATTGCCCATGTCTTCTTTGGTTTTAAAAATTACTGATACCGTTTGCTCATCTTCTTGAACAATTTCTGCACCTGCTTTTGTTAAAATTTCAATTGCTTTTTCTTGATTATCTGTTTCAATTTTTACAGAAGGCTTGCTTAGATCATGTAGGTCACCAATTGTTCCCTGAAACAACAGCTCGCCTTTATTGATGATACCAACATGTGTGGCAGTTCTTTCAATTTCTGCTAATAAATGGCTTGATACTAAAATGGTTTTGCCATGTTTAGTTGTCAAATCAATCATTAAATTTCTTATCTCGATAATTCCGTTAGGATCTAAACCATTAGTGGGTTCGTCTAATAGCAATAACTCAGGGTCTGATATTAAAGCCAAGGCAATTCCTAAACGCTGTTTCATGCCTAACGAATATTTACCAGCTTTTTTATTTGCAGCATCTGTTAAACCAACTAAGCTTAACATTTCTGCACACTTGCTTTTTTTAATCCCTAAAAGGATGCAACGGTTAACTAAGTTTTCTTTTCCTGTTAAGTGTGCATATATTGCAGGTTGCTCTACCAAAGCTCCCATTCGTTTTAAGCTCGCAATGCGATTTGAATTTATCTCCTTACCAAAAATAAAAACTTGGTCTGATGGAGATTGCAAAAGATTTAAAAGAATTTTTATAGTAGTAGTCTTTCCTGCACCATTTGGTCCTAAGAAACCATAAATGCTTCCTTTCGGTACTTGCAAAGACAAATCTTTAACAACAGTTTGCGAACCGAAATTATAGTTTAGGCCAACAGTTTCTATAGCGAAATTGCTCATGTTATTTTAAAATTGCAGTTGTAGCTTTAACAATATTGTTTGTAGCAGTAGTTGTTGTTTTTAAAGCAACTTCTTCATCTTGGTTATTAGTTGTGCTAATAGCAAAAGCTAACACCATCATGATAAACACTGGAAATAATAAAAGTAAGAAAGGCGATACGTTCGATAACTTTTTCATGGTCTTTTTATTTAGGTTTTATGTATTCGTTTTGTTTTGTTGAACAAATAGAATAATTAAAAAAAACCTACTAAAATGTTTTAGACGAAGTGCAATTTATTATAGATAAACGGTCAAAAAGGCTAGTTTTGTAGGTGGTTGCCTGAATTAGCCTTTTGGTAGAATAAAAATGCCAGTTCGTCGAAAGTGGTAGCATAAAATAAATAGTATATTTACTTTGGATGTGATTAGAGGCACAATTAAAATATAAACTTATGAAAAGTAAAGGTGCAATAATAATGCATTCCTTGTTCTGGCTAACCATGTTAATGATTGCATTGGCAACTATTTTCTTTGGCCAAAAACATACCACATTAGATTTGGTATATTCTTATGGCTTATTTAGTGTTTTAAATCTATCGGCATTTTACATTAACTATATATTCTTAATTCCAGAATTTATTCAAAAACGGAAAAAGTATTGGTTATATGTATTTAGCTTTGTTTTTATTTTAGCTGCGAGTGTATTAATTAAAACTACAATTGCCGTATTAAATCCTGAAGATTTGCTTCAATCTATTGGCAGAAAAGGAGAAATACACCATATATCAGTTAATGAATATGTAATTGTTTCTACTTTTTTTTCTGGCTTTGTATTGGTAAGTAGTTGTATTATTAAATTTTCTGTCGATTGGTTTTCTAATGAAAAAATTCAACGCAGTTTAGAAAGCGAGAAAAAGGATATGGAATTACAATTCTTAAAGTCTCAACTCAATCCACATTTTTTATTTAACTCTTTAAATAATATCTATTCTTTAGCCTATCAGAAATCTGAAAAAACTGCTGATGCCATTTTAAAACTTTCGGAGATTATGCGTTATATGATTTATGAAAGTAATGACAGTTGGGTAGATTTAAGTAAGGAAGTAGAATATGTAACAAGTTTTGTAGAATTACAGAAATTGAGATTTAAAGATGGCGCTGCGGTAAATATCACCATTAATGGAGAAATTGATGGACAGAAAATTGTTCCTTTAATTCTCATCTCATTTGTTGAGAATGCTTTTAAGCATGGGGTTGCAAACGATCCTGAAGACCCGATTAAAATCAACATTATTGCCAATCAAAAAATACTTCATTTTAGTGTAAGCAATAAGAAAAATAAAACCAATAAAGATGCCATGGGTGGTGTTGGATTAAACAATGTAGAACGAAGGTTGCAGTTACTTTATCCCGATAGGTATAAATTAAATATTGTAAATTCGGCTACTCATTATACCACAGAATTGATGCTAGACTTATGATATTAAAATGTATTGCTGTTGACGACGAGCCTTTAGCGCTTGATATTATTGAGGATTATGTTTCTAAGGTTCCGTTTTTGCAACTGGTGAAACGTACCGAAAATGCAATTGAAGCTTTACAGCTGGTGCAAGCAGGAGGAGTAGATTTAGTGTTTCTAGATATCCAAATGCCAGATTTAACTGGAATTCAGTTCTTGAAGATTGCTAGCGGAAAAGCCAATTATATTTTAACTACAGCTTACTCGCAATACGCGCTAGAAAGTTATGATTTAAATGTTTCTGATTATTTATTGAAACCTATCGCATTTGATCGTTTTTATAAAGCAGTAGAGAAAGTTCACAATCAAATGCTAAAAGCCGAACCTGTAGCTCCTGCTCCAGAACCACCACAAATTCAGGGGATAATGTCTGCGCCAGTACAACAACAGGTGCAAGATTTTATTTTCGTAAAAACAGAACATAAAATTCAAAAAATTCAATTAGACGACATTCTCTATATCGAAGGACTAAAAGATTACATTTCTATTTTTACTAAAACTGAACGGATTATTACGCTACAGAACATGAAAAAGATGGAAGAAACTCTACCTAAAGGTGATTTTATTAGGGTGCACAAATCTTATATTATAGCATTAGATAAAATTGAAAGTATAGAACGTAGTAGAATTTCAATTGCTTCGAAGATTATTCCTATTGGAGATACTTACAGGGATGAGTTCTTTAAACTGATAGACGGAAAGAATATTTAAATTACATTGTCATTCAGAGCGAAGCGAAGAATCTATTGGTTTAACTCATCTTTATAGATTGCTCCAAAGCCGGAATGACAAAACGTTTTTAATTCGTTGACACAGGTTTAACCGTATAACCTTGTGCTCTTAATCTTTTAATTAAGCCATCTTTACCAACCAAATGCCCTGCGCCAACTGCAATAAATAAACTTTTATTCTGCATTAATGTAGGTAGCTTTTCAATCCATTTGATATTGCGGTTTTTCAATAATCTATCAGCTTCTTCTGGTGTAAAGCCATCGAGTTTGGTGAATGTTTTTTCGGTAGCTTTCAAGTTCTGTGAAATGTAATCCTTGTAGAGTTTCTCACTTGCAATTTTATTCTTTTTTTCTTCTTTAACGTAGTTAACTAGCATTTGCTTTTGTCTTTCTATGCTGCTTCCAAACAAAATTTGACCTTGTTCTTCTATAGTTTCTAAGCCTATTACCTCCTTATTATTCGCGTTGCCATAATCCTGAAAATATTGGTCAATTGCTGGATTAGTATCGGTAAAAGTTTTTGGAGCAGTCATTTGAATGATGAATGCTTGCAAAGCCATTGGGCTAAACATATTGAACATTTTAAGCTTGTACTGCCCTAATGTGCTTAAATAGTCATCAACCATTTTATATTCGGTTGGCGATAAAATTTTGTCTAATGAATTGTTTTTCAAAATCATATATGGCATTAGTTTCACAGCCATCTCTTTATTGATAATCAATTCTCCAACTACCATGTCTGCTGCCGCTAACTTCTCATTAACCACTTTCATGGTGTCTACAAAACCTTTATCTGCAAAATGATATGTGCCAAAAATGTAAGATGGTTTGGTTAAAGAGTTGCCAGAAATTTCCCAAAGTAAAGTGTTGTCTGGGTTTTTGGTTTGCGCATTAGCACATAAGCCGAGACCTAAAAAGCAGATTAAAATGTATTGGATTAGTCTCATAATGGTAATAGTTGATTTAGTTTTGCTCTAATCGCATTTTCTGCTGCTAATACTATTTCCTCAGCATTTTTATCTGTTTTGTCTATAGGAGTTAAAACTGACCATCGGATTGGATTTCCAACGGTTAAAGGAAACATTCCATAACGCACAATTTTCCATGAATTTTCTATAGCTACTGGAACAACCAAAGCATCAGGTGCCCCTTTTAAAAGAGTTGCAATTCCGCCTACCTGAAATGGCTTGAGCTTACCATCTTTTGCCCTTGTGCCCTCTGCAAATATCACAGCGCTCCAAGTATTTTCTTTCATTCTTCTACCTAACTTTATCAATTCTGAAACGGCTTGTTTACTGTCTTTTCTGTTGATATTAGCACCGCCGCCAACTCTTAAATTATAAGAAATGGAAGGAATGTTTTTAGTCAATTCTATTTTAGATATGAACTTAGGGTGGTGCTTTTTCAAGTTCCAAATCATTCCAGGAATATCATACATGCTTTGGTGATTTGCTACAAAGATAATTGGTTTATCTGATGACAGATTTTGATGATTGATAAAAGTGACTGAGTTAAATAAGGCCCAATTGCTATAAGTTAAAAAAAAGTTTAAAAAATCTACAGAAACTTTATGTGCATTATAGCCAAAAAATTTATAACAAACCCATTGTATAGGGTGAAAAATACAAAGAAATCCAAAAAATAAAATATAAAATATGGGAGTGAATATATAGCCTAAAAATTTGCTCATGTAATTTAAATTTTTCCTTCTTGTATTAATATTTTGGTTTTTAAAATGGCAGCTACACTTATGCTATCTATTATTTCTCCGTCAATAACCATTTGGTAAGCTGCTGTAAAAGGTACTTTTCGAATTGTCAATTCTTCGGTTTCCTCAGGAGAAGATTGTCCCATTTGTAATTCTTGAGCTATGAAAATAATTGCCAATTCATCGCTAACAGAATTTGATAAATGCATTTGCTGTATTTCTGTAAAGCGATTGGCAATTATTCCAGTTTCTTCTACAAGTTCTCTTTTCGCACTTTCTATAGGATCAATTCCTAATGGTCCGCCACCCTCCACAATTTCCCAACTGTAATTTTTTGTTGGAAAGCGATATTGTCCAACTAACCAAGTGTTGTATTCATTATCTAATGGTAAAATGCCAATAGCAATGTTTTTAAAGTGAACTTCGCCATAAATTCCTTTGCCACCAGCAGGGTTTAAAACTTGATGTTCAGTTACCGTAATCCAGTTATTGTCATAAATTTCTTCACTGCTTAAAACTTTCCATGGATTGCTCTCGCTCATGTTTGCAAGATACGGAGCTTTGATGAAATAATATAGTTGACTACAAAAGAAACAAGAGGAAAAATGTTGTCCATAGCATACTTGCTGTAGAAAGAAAATAAGCATAGTTATCTTTTGAATCAACATGTTTGCGAAAATCAGTGAGCAATTTTTGCATTGGTTATTCAGATGTTTATCGATTATATATTGATAAACAGTAAAAAAACTATTGTCCTCATTAAGTTAATAATAATCATTCAAAGTCACCTACACTGCTAGTTAGGAAAGCAAGCTCATTAATGATATGGTTGAGTACTTGTCTTTCGTCCATCTTACGTCCATCTTTCGTTTGAATAATACTTGTATTGGCTCTGAGTAGGAGGTTTATGATGGCTTACAATTGTTTATTGCTTGCCTGGAGGTGGTGGAATTGTAGGTTTTGTAGACTTAATTTTAGTGAAACGATAATTTAAACTCAAATTTACATTGCTTGAGTTGTTGGTAGAATAATTCTGCGAGATAAAGTTTAAACCTTGACTTACCGAATTGTTATTTCTTCGCCCAAATGGATCACTAGTACTTATGCGAACCGACCACATATTTTTGAAGAAGCTTTTGCGAGCGCCAAAACTACTACTGATAGAACCTTTATTTCTACCTTGGGCTGTGATGTTATTATTGTAATTTAGGTTAGATTCGAAAGCAGTTTTGTAAGGTAATTGCATAGAAAAACCTATTGTTGCACCATGGCTTAAGCCGTCTCTATTTAATGAAGAATTTAGATTAGATGAATAACTCCCCTGTACAATATTGAAACTAGCATTGGCAGTAATTTTATTAGTTGGACGGAAATTCCCATTTAACCAAAAAGCGATTCTAGTATTTGAACCAACATTGGAAAAAGTACTTTCTGAAATGCCATTCGGATTTACGATGCGATATCTTTCAATTACACCTTTACTAATTGAATAAGAAATTCTTGGAGTAAACGACCACTTCTGACCAAAAGCACCAAAACTAAAATCCATTTGATGGGTATAATTCGGCTCTAGATTAGGATTTCCATAAGAAATATTCAAGGTGTCTGCATTGTTTACCTGGGGGTTTAATGCATTTTCTCGAGGTCTATTGATGCGAACGCTATAAGTAGCACCAAAGTTATAACGTTTCTTAAAAAAGTGATTGATAGAGATATTGGGAAATAAGCTTAAATAAGGATTAACATTATACTTTTCACCTGTAGACAGATCAAAATTAACGTTGGTGTATTCTGCTCGTAAACCTGTTTTTAGGCTCCATCCATTTTTGCGGTAGTTATATGCGGTATAAGCCGACAGGATGTTTTCTTTAAAGAAAAACTTATTGGTAAGTTTTTGGTTGGTAATGAATTCTTGAGTTGTGTAATTGAAATTTTCTACCAAAAGATCATTGTTATTTTTACGATAATTGTAGGCTAACCCAAACTCAAATTGATCACGCTTTTTAAATACGGGTTTATCGTAATCAAGGTTAAAAGTTATACCATCGTTGCCAGTTTCATTGTTATTTTGCTGTAAACTTGGATTTAAATTACTTGGGAAAGCATAAGTTCGGTTATAAGATGTAAAATCACTATTGGAGTTGGTATTTAAGGTTACACCAATTGCCAATTTACCACCTGTTGTATCTGTTTGTAGGTTATAATCTGCATTAAAAACAAAATTTTTATTATCGCCGTCACCCAAATTAGCTTGATTACGAAGGCGGCTTTCTATATAATCTTCATTTAGATAATGAAATTGATTACCAGACACCCGATCACTACTATTTGCATTGTAATTGGTTGATAAGCGAAGGTTTTGCTTCGGGGTGATATCCCAATCAAATCCTATTCTAAAGTTGCCGCCGTTATTTTTGTTATCGTAATTATTAAACTGGTTATAATAAAAAGTAGTATCTGGGAAAAAGTTAGTTCTATAACTTTCTCCGTTGCCTTTTCCAATATTTTGCCTATAAGCAGCACTTCCGCTTAGGTTATAGTTTTTACCTTTATAAGCTGCATTTCCATAAGTATTAGTATTGCCCTGTAAACCAACATTAATACCTAAGTTGCCATTAAAACCAACCTTAAAGCCTTTTTTCATTACGATATTAAGGATGCCTTCACCATCTCCAGAATATTTTGATGGAGGATTTGTCATTACCTCAATCTTATCAATTGCATCTGATGGAAGTACGTTTAGTAAGTCTGAAATGTTGGAAGTCATGTACTCAGATGGTTTGCCATCTATAAAAACCCTAGTACTTCTTTTGCCAGCAATGGTAGCTTTTCCATCAATGTCTACTGTAACCATTGGTACATTTTTAAGTACATCTGTTGCTGTACTTCCCTCTGCTAAAACAGATGAACCAACGTTATAAGTAATTACATCTGCACCAAATTCTACCAAAGGCTTTTGAGCAGTAATTACAACTTCATTTAAGTTACTTTGCTCACTTGCTAGCTTTAAGTTACCGAGGTTCTTGTCGAAATCTTTTTCTGTGATAATAATTTCATTTATAAAAAGATTGGTAAAGCCAACGTAGCTAACTTTTACCTTGTATGTTCCGGGCTTTAGGTTAATGAACTTAAAATAACCACTTTCATCTGTTTGAATGGTTAATATTGGTTGTTCTGCCACCTCTTCAGAAACAGAAACAACGGCAAATGGAACAGCTAAGCCTCCAACTTCTTCTACAACTTTTCCTTTAATAGTACCTTTTTCAGCGGCATAAGCGCTAAAAGAAAATATATTTATAAATGCAATAGTAAAAAAATAGGGAAATAGCTTTTTCAATGTGCAGTTAAGATAAAAATTTAAAATGATTCTTCATCAGGGCGTGAACCCTGATCATCTGCTTTTTTAGTTTTCTTAAAGCCGAAATCGGTTTTGCCGAAACGGTAAGAGAAAGTTAAATTTGCCATAGTACCTTGCATATATCTACTAAAATCTACTACAGACGTAGTGCCAGTAGTTTGCATTTGCCACTTTCTGGTTGAAAATACATCTCTAACATTTAAACTTAAACTTGCCTTTTTATTTAAATCATATTTGGCACCAGCATCAACTCCATACATCGCTTTCCTAATGCCTTGTGCCATTACTTCTCTAGAACGATATTCTCCCCTAACCTGAAGTGTTACTCCGTAGGGTAATACAAAATTATTGGTTAAATTGGTGTTATAGCTAAAACCAGAGTTTTCTACAATACCAAACGCTGGTACACCCTGTATTTTACTTTGGTAAAGATTAACGTTTGCTGTAAAGTTCCACGATTTAAATAGATCGAATTTTCCAATTAACTCTAAACCACTATTGATACTTCTTGTTAAGTTTTGAGGTGTAGTAATGGTAATTCCATTTGCATCTGGTTCTGTTCTAATACGTTGTATTACATCATTAGTTTGGCGCATATAAACCGATGATATTAACGAAAACTTTGTCCAGAATTTGCTATGGCTTAACTCAAAAGCATGTACATCTTCTGGTAATAGATTCACATTCCCTTGTCTGTAATTTAATGGATTAGACACATCTAAAAATGGATTGGTATCCCAGCCTCTAGGTCTATTTACCCGACGACTATAACTTAGTTGAACTTGCTGATCACCTTTAAGTTTTTGAGTTAAGAAAACGCTTGGGTAAAGACGGGTGTAAGCTACCCTGCCTGGAATATAGTTGAGGTTAGAGTTAATGTCATAAGCTCCTAAACGTGTATCTAAAGCTGCATCTTCTGCTCTTAAACCAATTTGATAACCAAAATTATTAACCTGGTTCTGATAGTTAACATAAGCAGCATGTACCTGATCCTTATTATTAAACTCATTACTCAATGCATAATTAAAGTTGAACTGACTATTAACTGGACTTAATTCTTCGGCGTAAGTAGAGCTCTCAGCAATACGAATTTGGCTACGTAAACCAGCTTCAATTTTGCCTAATTTACCAAAAGGCAGGGTATAATCTAATTGTGCATTATAGTTTCTATTAAAGCTAAACCTATCGGTTTGTTGCACATCTAAATCGTTAACTGTTGTGCCGTTGCTATTGTAGATGTTTGTATTATAAACTTGGAAGCTATTGTTATCTCCTTGTGAAAAACCAAAATTGAATGTAAGTTCTTCTTTTGGGTTTTTAAATTTTTGTGAGAAATCTAAGTTTAAGTCAAGACTTTTTCCATCACCGTTTTCTACATTTCTTCTTCTACTTAATTCTATAGGATTTCTTGCGGCACCTAATCTATCGATGCTTAAAAGCTCATTTTCATCTTCATTTCTAAGATTAAAGCCAGTTGAAAAGCTGATTACACTTTTTTCGGCTAGGTAATAATCAATCCCTGCTTTTAAATTATGACTCTTATTTAGATCATTAGAGTTAGAAAGTTGGTCTGCAAAACTAGTAGGAACAGTTGGATTGGCAGGATCTATATAATCTATATTATTGTAACCACCACCTAAACGATTGCCATATCGATAGCCATAATTCCCGTATAGGTTTATTTTTTTGTTTTGAAAACTTAAGCTTGTGTTTGCATTGTAATTATCACGATTACCGGCTGATAATGCCAATGAACCATTAAAACCTAGTTTTTTGTTTTTCTTTAAAACAATGTTGATGATGCCTGATTGACCTTCGGCATCATATTTTGCAGAAGGGTTGGTAATTAACTCAACACTTTCAATTGAGCTTGCCGGAATAGATTGCAAAATTTGAGCGATATTACCACCAGCAATTAGCGATGGTTTTCCATCAATTAAAACCCTAACACCGGCCGAACCGCGTAAGCTTACATTTCCATCTATATCAGTTTGCACAGATGGAACATTTTGCAATAAATCTGATGCAGAACCACCTTCACTTACCAAACTTTGATCAACTGAGAATACTTTTTTATCAATCCCCAATTGCATGGTAGTTTTTGGAGCAGTTACGGTAACCTCATTTAAAATGTTTCCTTTAGCAGTTTTCATTTTTATATTTCCAAAATCAACTACTTTAATAACATCTGATATAGAAACGGAGTCTCTAACCATGGTTTGAAAGCCTACATAACTTGCTTTAAAAGTAAAAACACCTTTTGGAAGGTTAGTCATGGTAAAAGCACCATCAACATCTGTTTGAACAATTTTAACGGTTACTTTTGTTTTTCTATCCAATAGAATTGCCGAAGCAAATGGAATAGTTTCGTTGGTTTGTGCATCAACAATTTTTCCGCTTATTTTACCTTCTCCTGTAGTCTGTGCAGAAAGTTTTACCGTTATCATACAAAAAGTTAGTACGAATAATAGAACTTTGCTAGTAATGTGTCTCATCTAAAATCTTTATCGTTGTGTTTTCCTTTTAAAAAGACAAAGGTCGAGCATGAAGGTTTAAAAAAAGAGGCGTAACTATTTTATTACAGCTATTTTATGCTTAATTACGGTAATATTTTTGATAACGAAGGGATAAGTTATACAACATTTAGAGCACTGGTAACACAACTTTTACTAGAAGGAAAAACCACTGGTCCAGATCACTCTGAAGCGATGTTGCATTACACCAAAATGAACAATCAGCGAATGAATAGGGTTGAAAAAACAACTTCCTTATCAGATGAAATTTTGGAAACCGTTGCTAAGATAAAAGTTAAATATCATTTTTTGGTGATTAGTGAAGGATGGTGTGGAGATGCTGCTCAAATTGTACCAGTAATTGACAAAATAGTTTCATCTGCGCCAAATAAATTTGATTTGAAGCTAGTTTTGAGGGATAAAAATTTGCCCTTAATAGATGCACACTTAACAAATGGTGGAAGGGCAATTCCTGTGTTGTTAATTTTAGACGAAAATAAAAATCTAGTTTTACCAAAGTGGGGACCAAGACCTGCTGTTCTGCAAGCTTTATTGGCTGATTGGAAACGAGAGACTGAAGACATGGGGCTAATTGCAGAAAGATTGCATGGATGGTATGCTAAGGATAAAACTCAAGCTACACAAGCCGAATTAGTAGCGGTATTAAGAAAGTTAAAATAGTTTAATGAATAATGTATCGCTCACAGCGAAAATCTCATTTGAATACTAATCAACCGAAACAGTTAATCCTTCTTGTTGTAAAATTTTACGGTAAACTTCCATCTCTGTAAAAGATCCTTCTAAAACAGCACATTTGCCTTTGTTGTGTACTTCCCAAGCAATTTTTTCGCCTTGTGCCTCACTGTAATCCAAGTATTTCATCATACACCAAATTACATGTTCGAAAGTATTTACATCATCATTCCATAATATTAAACGATGAACAGTTTTTAAAGAGGTTAATATCTCTTCAAGTGTAAATGTTTCTTCCTTGGTTTCTGTAGACATAGTGCAAAAATAAACAAAAGTAACAAGTAGTTGGTATCAAGTAGGAAGATTAATGCAATTCAAAAATCTCGTCGCATACATCTTTTGAAATTCGTTACATTTGTTATTCAAATCAAACCAAAATGCATAGTTCAAGAATCGCTGGTATCGGCTATTACGTTCCGAAAAATGTTTATACCAATAATGATCTTTCTCGTTTTATGGATACCAACGACGAATGGATCCAGGAAAGGACTGGGATAAAAGAACGTCGTTTCGCTGATAGATTGGAAGAAACTACCACTACTATGGGCGTAGAGGCAGCTAAGATTGCAATTGAAAGAGCTGGCATTACGGCACAGGATGTTGATTTTATCATCTTCGCCACCTTAAGCCCAGATTATTATTTTCCTGGTTGTGGCGTTTTGCTACAACGTGAAATGAAAATGAAAGATGTTGGTGCATTAGACGTGCGTAATCAATGTTCTGGATTTTTGTATGCTTTATCTGTAGCAGACCAATTTATTAAAACTGGAATGTATAAAAATATTTTGGTGGTTGGCTCAGAAAAACATTCATTCGCAATGGATTTCGAAACCCGTAGTCGCAACGTTTCTGTAATTTTTGGAGATGGAGCAGGGGCTGTGGTTTTACAGCCAGCTAAAAAGGAAGGACAGGGAATTTTAAGTACACATTTGCATAGCGATGGTGCAGATGCCGAAATACTGGCTATGTTTTACCCAGGAGCGGCAGCAAATAAGTGGCTTCCAGACAAACCAGGTTATCCTGAGCAAGAATTGGGCGGTTTGTTTATGACAACAGAACAATTGGAAAGTGGAGCCGCATTGCCGTACATGGATGGGCCGGCAGTGTTTAAAAAGGCTATTGTGAAGTTTCCAGAGGTAATTAAAGAAGCATTGAAAGCTAATAATCTGGCTGAAAAAGATATTGATATGCTGATCCCTCATCAGGCAAATTTGCGTATTAGTCAGTATGTGCAAAACTTACTAGGTTTAAGTGACGACAAGGTTTTTAACAACATTCAAAAATACGGTAATACAACTGCTGCCTCTGTGCCAATTGCTTTATGTGAGGCTTGGGAGGCAGGAAAAATTAAAGAAGGCGATTTGGTTTGTTTGGCTGCCTTTGGCTCAGGTTTTACTTGGGCAAGTGCTTTAATTAGATGGTAAACTGATGTACGATTTTAGATTGACAAATTACGATTGCCTATTACAGAATAAGTTGCGTAAAGCTTATCTAAGCTTTTTTATCTTTGGTTTTTATAATTAACTATATCTTTCTGACTTCGGACATCTGACTTTCGGACTAAAAAATAAAATATGTTTAAACTAGGTGATTTTGTTCGTTTTGTAGACGAAAAGAGAGAAGGATATGTGACGCGTTTAATCGATGCACAAACTTTGGGGGTAACTGATACAGATGGATTTGAAATTCCGGTAGCAATAAGTAATTTAACGCATGTTCATGGACATACTTCAAATCCAATTACGCAGGGCGATAATCAAAAGCAAGTTACAGTTGATGATGAATTTAAAGAAGTAGGGATTTATCTGGCAGTTGCCGAAGACTCTAAAGCTAGTGCTGTTGCTCATTTTACATTGATCAATAATACTTCGTATCAACTTTTGCTAAGCTTAAAAACTGATAAAAAAGGCATTTACAAAGGTGAATTCGCGAGTGTGGTACAGGCTAAAACAGCCACGCAATTATATAGTGCTAACTTAGGTGATTTAGAAGTTTGGCCAGAGTTTATATTTCAAATTCTCTACTTCAGCACAGCGAATGTTAAGCCAAAAGACCCAATAAATTTAATTAGAAAGTTTAAAGCGAAGGATTTCAGTGGCGCAAAAAAGCAAGTCCCAGAAATTAATAAATACGCATGGCTAATTCAATTAGACGAACCTGTCCCTTTAATTGATGCCCAAAAATTAAAAGAAAGTTTTTTTAAGGTGCCTTCAGAAAAACCAAAAGTTGCCCAACCATCACCTGAAATAGATTTACATATCGAAAAAATTAGAGACGATTATCAATTCTTAGGTCAGTCTGAAATTGTGGATATACAATTAGCTTATTTTCAGCAAATGCTGGATGCGGCTATCGTGCACCAAATGACATCAATTGTGTTTATACATGGCGTGGGTAATGGAACATTAAGGCATCATATTCATAAAGCCATAAGTAAACATCCGCAGGTACGAACTTTTATGGATGCCCGAAAGGAAAAATTTGGTTTTGGTGCTACAGAAGTTTTTTTTAAGATTTAAACTCCAAATTGGCGCAGGTGATGATCAGTATGTTTCCATAATAAAACATCCCACTGTTGTGTGCTCATTTTGCCAAAGATGGGATGTTTTATGGCTAGGCTATCTTTTTGGGCATCAAATTTATTAATCAAGTTGATAAGATTTTGTTTTTCGGCTTCTAAGTTTGGATCAAAGCTGACTATAAAACTTTTATGGGTTGGTAGATTTTTCTCAAATGGCTCTTCCTTCATTAATTTCTTTTTAATGATTGGGCCTAAAATCATAAAAATCAAATTACGGTGTAGCTTCAATTCGCCAATGCCAACTTTTATTGGGGCTTGTGCATGCAATAACATTTGTGAAACGGACATTTTGCCCCATTCCCTTTCGCTACCCTCATTTAAAGAGGCAATGCGATCAATTATCTCTTGACGTTCTTTGGCGTTGAATAAAGATTTCATTTATTTAGATTCTGTTTTATTGACAATTTTAATTGTACTTTTTTGATAACCAAACCTGCCAAATAAATCAGTCCCTTCAATTTTTAAGGTATAAGTACTTGGTTTATCAGCAGCATAAAATGATATGTTTGCTTTTCCATTTTCATCGGTTACTACATTCGCATCCCAAAATATGGTAGCTCTTAGATCTGGTGTTTTAACATCTTTGTTAACAGCGTATTTTGGACTGTAAAATTCTTTTGCCATGTAGATAGGTAATGGTCTGTAAACATAAATACCAGGTGTGGTAACTACCCATGGCCCTTTACCACTACGAGTTTTAATATCTAAATAATAATGACTTATTCCTCTAAAGACTTTAATATTAATGATGTCTTCTGCGCTTAGGATATTAAAAATTTGTTTATTTACTAAGAAAACATCTGGAAGAACAGCAGTTCTACTAACCTGAAATGGATGTGATTGATAAGGCACATTGTTTATTTGATCATCCGTTCCAGAAGCAATAAAATGTGTATTAATTCCATCTATCATTACATGAGATACGAGATAACCACCAATTAAAAAATTATAAAAATTATGCCTTCTTGGTCTAGAAGGAGCGCCATAGCTCACTCCTTCAACATCAAAAGTATCCTTTTGAATTCCAAATGCTCCATCTGCATAAAAATTGCCTATGGTAAATGCAGGGATTTTTTCATTCATTAAATCCATTAGTGTCTTGCGAGGTACTTTTTTCAATTCCTCTTCTGTTATTTCTTTCATGAACTTTGCATCCCAAGCGGTCTTCAACCTAAACTCTTTAAGTTTGGCTTGGCCTTTTATTTCTACTTCTTTTAAGGCGTTGCCTTCTAATGCTAATTGTTGTCTTTGCGTTGGAGTTTTTCTCTGGTCTACATTTTTATAATAGCTTAAAATAGTGGTATCTGCGTTTACGTACCAAGGGCTTATTTTTTGTGCAAAATTGATATCCTTTGCAGGTGTAAACTCATCAACAGTAATTGTTGCCAAAGCAGTTTTTCCTTTGGCATTTTTGATTTTTATAGTATAAGCGGCACTATCTAGAAATGGGAGTTCTTTAAATTTAAAAGAGCCATCGGCATTGCTAACCGTATCTGTTAAAAAAATGGTTTTACCGAGTGACATTAGTGTCAACTTGATATTTGGCACAGGATTTTTAAGCAGGTTAGTAAGTCGACCATTGATTTCGTTACCCTTTTCTGCCTTAAATTGCACTTGTGGAGTTTTTTTCAAAACCTCATCCCAATTATAACCTACCCAGCCCTGGGTAAGCAACAGATGATCTAAAGCCAACAAAGTAGAAGGATTCTCATCCTTGAAATACCATGATGGATTTTCGATATTTCCTTTTAAATCACTCTGCAATAAAAAATAACTGGTAATGTTTTCTTCGTCATTCGTATGTTTCACTTGTGCGTCATCGGTTACGGTAATAGCAAAACTTCCGCTTAATGGCGAACCGTCCTCTTTTGTTACCGTAAGCTCCAAGTTCACACTATCCCTTGGTTTGTAAATGCCGCTGTTTGTTGCAAATTTTAGATTGATCTTAAGTTTTCGGTTGATGAAGACTTGGCGTTCATTTACAGGTGTTCCCTCTGGAGAGAATAATGTGAAATGGATAATGCCATCAGGGAAATCTTGTTTAGCTAGCTTTAATGTACTGAAACCATTTTTCAAATTAAGGTCAACTTTCATTATAGTTTCTCCAGAAACTTGGGCCAACAACTGGTAACCATCTAACCTTTTGCTATCGCTGGACTTAATATACACGTACAGCGAATCGTTTTTAGAAAGCTGGTCTATGCGTAGGGTAGTACCCTCTTCTTTCGCTGTTGGAAGAAGCTGCTTCTGTTCTTTCCCATTAAGGCTATAAACGGCAGTATAAATTTCGCCCTTTGTTGGCAGCAGATAAAAACTGCCCATGCCCTTATTGATAACCTGCAATTCAGCCTGGGTTTCGTTTTTATTGTTTATAATTTTACAAAAAATATCTTTTCCCAATCCATCGGCTCCGATTGCCTTAAATGCAACCTTACCGAAAATGCCGTTAACCATATGGCCACCTTCGGGCATGAACTGGAGATCTATCTGGTCTACTTCCTGTAAACTGATAGGTAGCACTGATTGTCGCGATCGATCTTTTTTATCGGTGATGATAAAACTGTAGTTCCCATTGATCTTGTTATCTCCCAAAGGGATTTGCGTTTCTATTACACCCTGCAGAGAGGTCTGCAGATCGGCCTTCATCAGTCGCTTTTTATCGTTCATCAGCACAATTTCCACATCCTTCAGCCCTGCTGCCTCATTTTTAAGATTGGTAATCCTAACCTTTAGATCGAGTATTTTTTTTCCTGCAGTATTCAGTTTCTGGTGCGCATCTAACAACCATGTCTTATCTCCGGCATTGCCGATATAAAAACTCTTCTGGAAGAAGTAATCGCTACCGAAATTCTGTTGCCAGTTGCTATAGGCCCTGATTACGTAGGTGCCTTCTGCTAACTTGTTGGTAAGGGCAAAATCTCCATAGCCTAGGCCATTGTTTAGAGCAATTACCCTGTTCTCGATAAATTTAAGACTATCATTAAAAAGTTCTACATAAATTTTGTCTGTTCTAATGCTTGCTGTGTGATCCCCATTTAATAAAAAACTCTTAAACCAAAGTGTATCGCCAATGCTATAATAAGGCTTGTCAAAAGATAGATATAGTTTTTCAGCTGGAAAGAGCTTGTTATAAGCATCTATCTTATTGGCAATATTATTCGCTTTTTGCGCCATTATATTAAGGGCCAAGGCAAGAAAAATACTCAATACAATAAGCGGCTTTTTCATCAGAGTTAATTTACATATTATTTAGATTCCGTTTGATTTGTATTTACGATTGTACTTTGTTTGTATCCAAGCCTGCCAAATAAATCTGTTCCTTGTATTTTTATGGTATACGTGCTTGGCTTATCCGCTGTATAAAATGAAATTTTTGCTTTTCCATTCGAATCTGTAGCCACATTTGCGTCCCAAAAAATAGTAGACCTTAAATCGGGCGTAGAATTGCCTTTGTTTGTAGCATATTTCGGACTGTAAAAATCTTTTGCCATGTATAATGGCAGTGGTCGATATACATAAACACCTCTATTGGGTAAAGTAAAGGGACCTCTTCCAGCACGTGTTGTGATATCCAAAAAGAAGTAGGCACAACCTTTAAACACTGTAATGTCAACAATATCCGAGGCTTTTAATGTATTGAATATATAATTATTTGTTTGGTAAACATCTGGGCTTAGCGCAGTATTGCTAATGCCATTAATACTAGCATTGTATTGGTCATCAATGCCGGAGGCCGCAATATGAGTATTTATCTTATCAATCATCACATGAGAAATAAGACTACCACCAACTACATAATTAATAAAATCATGTCTAGATATTCTGCCAGAACAATTGTTTGTCCAGAACGAACTTGTGCCAAAGCCATCAATTTTTTCTCTAAGTAGATCTAAAAGTTTTTTTTGTGGATTGATTTCAAGGTCTTCCTTTTTAATTTCCTTAAAAGTTCTGGCATCCCATGCAGTTTTTACAATGAAATTTTTTAACCTAGCCTGCCCTTTAATTTCAACTGCATCAAGTAAGGTACCAGTTCTTATCATCTCTTTCTTTTGCGCTTCATTTATCTTTTCTTGGGATGTTTTATAATAATTTAATTGTGTGCTATCTGAATTTACATACCAAGGCTTAATTAAATCTGCACTAGTTAAATCTGGAGCGTGTATAAATTCATCAACATTTATGGTTGCATTAGATGTTTTGCCTTTCGCATTTTTAATTTTAATGGTGTATGCTGCACTATCAAGTAATGGTAGGTTTTTGAATGTAAATTTTCCGTCAGCATTGCTTATTGTATCTGTTACAAATATGTTTTTGCCTAAAGAAAGTAGGGTTAGATTTACATTTGCAGTAGGTTTATTAAAAAGTCCGGTAAGTTTTCCTTCAATTGTATTGTCTTTTTCTGCCTTAAATTTTATTTCAGGTGCTTTTTGCAACATTATATCCCAGTTATGTCCTATCCAACCTTGTGCTAGTAACAAATGGTCTAAAGCCAACAGGGTTGAAGGTGCTTGATTTTGGAAATACCAAGCTGGACTTTCGATATTTCCTTTAACATCACTTTGTAATAAAAAGTGGCTTATTATGTTGTCATCATTTTCTACCTGTTTAATCTGACCATTATCAGTAATTGCAACAGAAAAACTTCCGCTAAGAGGAGAGCCATCTTCCTTAGTAGCAGTAATTTCTAAATCAACGCTATCTCTTGGTTTATAATTACTTTTGCTGGTAGAAATTTTAACATTAATTATTTGGTTTTGGTTGATGAAAACCTGCCTTTCATTTACAGGCAATGCTTCTGGTGAGAATAATGTGAAATGAATGATACCATCAGGAAAGTCTTGCTTAGGTAGTTTTAATGTGCTAAATCCATTTTTTAAGTTTAGGTTAATATTTATTAAAATTTCTCCAGCAGATTGAGCCATTAATTGGTAGCCTTCCAATCTTTTACCTTCGCTTGCCTTAACATATAGGTACAATGAATCCTTTTTCGAAAGCTGGTCAATACGTAGTGTAGTTCCTTCTTCTTTTGCTATAGGAAGGATTTGTTTTTGCTCTTTTCCATTTAAGTTATAAATAGCGGTATAACTTTCTCCTTTTGTTGGTAGCAAATAAAAACTTCCCATTCCTTTATGAACTGAAGTGAGTTCTGCAATCGTTTCGTTTTTACTATTTATAATTTTGCCCGAAATGTCTTTTCCTAATCCATCATTTCCAATTGCCTTAAATGCAACCTTGCCGAAAATATCGTTTACCATGTATCCACCTTCTGGCATAAATTGCAAATCTAGCTGATCTTGTTTTTGTAGCAGTACTGGTAAAACAGTTTTTCTGGATTTATCTTTTTTATCAACTATAATAATGCTGGTATTCCCAGTGATTATGTTGTTTGATAGTGGGATTTGAGTGTCGAACGTACCATCAAGTTTTGTTTGTAGCTCTGCTTTTGCCAAACGCTTGTTGCCGTTCATTAATGACACCTCAACATCTTTTAAACCAATAGCTTCATTTTTTAAACTGGTAATGCGAACCTTAAGATCTAGGGTTCTATTTGCTGTTGTTGTATTAAGTTGCTGGTAAGAATTTAAAAGCCAAGTTTTGTCTCCTGCATTGCCGATGTTGAAGCTCTTTTGAAAAAAATAATCATTCCCAAAATTCTGTTGCCAGTTGCTATAAGCCCTAATTACATAAGTTCCTTCTTTTAGTTTATTGGTAAGCGCAAAGTCTCCATAACCAAGCCCATTATTAAGGGCAATAACTCTGTTTTCGATAAACTTTAAACTGTCATTAAAAAGTTCTACATAAATTTTGTCTGTTCTGGTGCTTGCTGTGTTGTCTCCATTTAATAAAAAACTCTTAAACCAAAGTGTATCTCCAACGCTGTAATAAGGTTTGTCAAAAGATAGATAGAGCTTTTCTGTTGGTAAAATCTTGTAATAAGCTTCGACTTTATTTGCAGGCTTATTTGTTTGCGCACTCGCACTATTAAATGCTAAAACAAGAAAAATAAATTGCACTAGGTAAAGCGTTTTCATAAAAGAGGTATTAAGTTCTTAACTTCCTTTGGCAGATCTTGTCATTTGTTCAAGCATATCCCACATTTCAGTTGGTATGGCTTCTAATCCATTCATCTGTCCGGCACCCTGTAACCATTCACCACCATCAATAGTGATAATTTCACCATTAATATAACTAGAAAAATCGCTAATTAAAAATGCGGCTAAATTTGCAAGCTCTTGATTATCACCAACTCTCTTTAATGGAACTCGGTTTTTAAAATCAAATTTTTCTGCCAAATCTCCCGGTAAAAGCCTATCCCAAGCGCCTTTGGTGGGGAAAGGGCCGGGTGCAATTGCATTGGTACGAATGCCATATTTACCCCATTCTACAGCTAAAGATCTTGTCATTGCTAATACACCACCCTTTGCGCATGCCGATGGAACAACATATGCAGAACCTGTAAAAGCATAAGTTGTTACAATATTTAAAACTGTGGCTGGTTGCTTAACTTTAATCCAATGTTTACCAAAAGCTAAAGTGCAATTTACAGTGCCTTTTAAAACAATATCTATGATGCTAGAAAATGCATTTGCTGACAATCTTTCCGTTGGGGATATAAAATTACCAGCAGCATTGTTTAATAATCCATCTACTTTACCGAATTTTTCAATTGTCTTTGCTAGAACTTCCTCTACCTGTTCATAATCTCTAACATCACATTGTACAGCTAAAACCTGTCCCCCTGTTTCTGCAGCCATTTCAACTGCTGTTTTTTGCAATACTTCCAACTTACGACTTGTAATGACCAGATTGGCTCCAAGTTTCAGAAAATAAGTACCCATTGCCTTGCCAAGCCCAGTGCCGCCACCTGTTACAACTATCGTTTTGCCCTTCAAAGCATCGTCTCTTAACATTGGTTGATTATACATAATGAAATAGTATTTAATATTTAAATTGTTTATTATATAGTCAACTTTTACGATTTCTTTTGTAAGCTGTCTATAATTGTTTTTAAGATTGCTCTAGTACTCGGCGACCACCATTGTTTAAGCATGATTTCTAAATCGGCACTTTGGTCTGCACTGGTACTTTCAATTAATTCTCTACGAATATTAGTTTTGCTTTGTGACCAGGTATTTCTTTCATAAGACATATATTTTCTAGCCTTGCGCTCTGCAGCTGTTAAAATACTTTCTGGTTTTACCAATTCATCAATTAAGCCAATAGACAATGCTTCTTCTGGATTAAATAATTTTCCTTCTAGCAAACTTCTTGTAGCGTGAGCTTTACCAAGCCAAAATGAGTATAAACTAAAAATGCTATTAGGAACAATAATTCCTACAGGTACTTCATTTAATCCAATAATATATTTCCCTTCTGCCATCACACGAGCATCGCAAGCTAAGGCAATTACACAGCCACCTGCAGGGCTATGGCCATTTATAGCTGCAATTAGCGGTTTCTTAAATGAGGTAATTTTAGCTACAAAGTTTAAAAACAAATGCCAGAAACTTTTGGCTTCTTCCTCATTATAGTTGTAAAGTTCTATAAGATCTAAACCAGCAGAAAAGAAATGCTCTTTTCCAGTTATTATTACTCCACCAATGTTTGCATCAGCTTCGATATTGTGAAGCATATCTTTCAATTCAGTAACCATCTCTCTATTTAAAGAGTTAGATTTTCCTCTGTTAAGTGTTACTATTGCTAAGCGATCTTTTATGGTTACTTCTATTGTTTTCATTTCTGTTATTTTACTTCGTAAGTATATATTTTTCTGCCAATATTTCCAAAAACATCCATTCCTTCAACCGAAACTCTGTAAGTTCCCGGCATACTCGCATTAAAAAAATTGAAATCTGCTTGCCCTTTTTCATTAGTGATCACTGTCGGATTCCAATAAATTGTAGTGCGAAGATCTTGAATTTGTTGATTGGTTTTAGGATCATCGTAATTTGGCGAATAGAATTGTTTAGTTGCAGTAAAACCACGATTTCTAACACTACTTGTATTAGTTGAAGGAGGGTTTTTTCCCGTACTTCCATTTTTTGTAGTAATAAAAACAATCCCCCAATAACCATCTTCACCATAAATAGAAGTATTATAATTACTGGTTAGTACTTCTATTCCTTCAACATCTGAAGGGTTAAGAGATGAGATAAAGCCAGATTGTTCTGCTTGCCTAATATAAACACCATCTAAAATTACCAGCATAGGTTGTTGAGCTTGTGTTAAAGATACTGTTCTTGTAGAAGCCCTCATTATCATTCCATTTTTTATTAAAACACCTGGTATCTTACTGAAAGCTGTTAAAATACTCGTTTCATGCATCAACTTTTCACTTTTTATAACTTGGTCGGCCGCACCACTAGAATTTGCAGAATTGGGTATATTTATTAGTGGTTTCAATACTCTTTTACCAGTAATATTTACAGCTTGCAATTGAATGCTTTTGTCTAGCATGTTAAACTTATTCAATTCATTAAACATGGTCTTTGTGCTCTCAATATAAGTTGCAATATCTACTGTATTACCAATGTATTTTTTTTCGGCAACTTGAGGTGTTTTATTTAAAACAAGGTTGATGTTTTTATTATCCTTGTTGCTTTTACTTTGGATAATGAAAGATGCAGAATCAGGGATTTCTAATCTGTCGAAAACAAAATTTCCTCTCGCATCAGAAAGTGTATCTAATATGAGCGTGTATCCTGGCGTGTTAGAAAACATGATAATTTTAGCATTTGGTAAAGGTTTATCTCCCCATGTATTAATTTTACCTGCAATTTCTAAACTTTGTTCTGGTCTAAAAGTGATGTCAGGTTCTTTGTTGGCAACAATATCACTCCATATAAACCTGCTCCATCCTTGGGTAAGCAAAAGGTTGTCCAAATGTTTTTCTCTATCCGAATTAGCAGTATTGAAGTAATAATTTGGCTTTTCGATAAATCCTTTCAAGTCGGATGTAAGTAATAGATTCGACAGGATTGTTTTTTCCTCATCCTCATCAAACGGGGTTTTGCCAAGGTCGGTAACAGAAACCGAGAAATTTCCATCAATGGGATTTCCGGCCAAATCCTTAACATTAAGTGCTAAGTTCATTTTCTTTTTGGTAGCTGCAGCCTTTGCATTTAAAATTTCGATTTTTAGTTGGTCATTATGGTTTACAAATATCAATCGTTCTGCAATTGGCTTGCTATCTGCATTAAATAAAGTTACTTGTACAATTCCGGTAGGGAAGCTGCTCTTCGGGATATTTGCACTTAAAACGGCCTTGTCAACCTTACTGTTAAAAGAGGCATAAACAGTTCCATTAACTTGTGTAACAACAAATACATCCTTGCCATTGATCAGATCAGCGGTACTGGAAATTCTGATCGACAGATTTTCTGCTACCGAATTTACAGCTAATGCCTGGCCACTTTCTAAAACGTTAGGCAGTTTAAATGATTCTGTTGTGTTATCGGCAAGTGTTACAATTGCCTTGTATTGCTCATTAGGTTGTGGTGTCAATGCAAAAATTCCCATGCCAGCATGTTCTGCAAAAAACTCAGCAACTTTTTCTTTGTCTTTATTGATGATGTAACCACTAACATTGGCACCCATACCGTCAGAGGTTACTGCCTTAAAACCAACTTTACTTCTAATGCCATTTATTAAGTTTCCACCTTCTGGAAAAAATTGAATATTTAGATCTAGTTTTTTCTCATCAACTTTTTTGGAAGATTTGGTATCTAAAATATTTCCGATAGTAATAAATTTTTCGAAAAATAAATCATTACTATAATTTCTCATGTAATTGGTATAGGCCCTTGCACGATACATTCCAGAACCTAATGAATCTAACAAGCTAATGTTCCCAGATGCAAAACCTTTGTCAACAGATAAGGTTAATTTTTTTCTAATTGTGTTCTGACTATCAATTAAATCAACGTAAAGAACGGCACTTAATAATGAAGGTTCATTTTTTTCTGCAGTAACTAAATAGGCTTTTAGCCAAATGTCTTCACCAACGGTATAATAAGGTTTGTCGAAATGTAAATGCACTTTTTCTTGAGGGTAGGTAGCCGTAATTTTGGCTATCTGTTTTAATAGTTTTTCAAGCGGTGTATCATCGGCTCTAAAGCCTAAAATGACGAGCGCTATCAAGCTTAAAATTGATAGTTTGAGCGTGTTTTTCATAGTTATTTATTTAGATAGGTAATTACTTTTCTGCCAAATTTCCCGTAGACATCCATCCCTTCGATGGTGATGCGGTAATTTGTTGACTCGGTGTTTGAAAATTGAATGGTTGCCTTGCCATTCACATTAGCATTTACATTTGGATTCCAATATACTGTTGTGCTATTATTGACAATTTTATTCAGTTCTGCATTAGTTAATGAAGCGGTTTTAAAAGGTTTATAGAATTGCTTTTGAAGCGATAGACCAAAGTTTGTAACTTTTGCTAAGTTAGTAGACAGCAAATTTTTTGGTTTATCAACTTTACCCATTTTAGTTGTTATTAAAATTACTCCCCAATAACCATCATCATAGATTACAGTGTTATAATTTGATGTAAGTACTTCTATTCCTTCTACAGTTGAGGCAGGAATATTTTTAAGTAAATCTTGATCGGGTAGAACGGCTCCGTCTAATATAATTTGCATAGGTTGGGGTTTGCCCTGAAAGTTCGGTGCCATGGAAACCGTATTTGCTTTAGCTCTAATAATCTGTCCATTCTGAATTCTTACTCCTGGAATAGAATAAAATGCATTGAAGATATCCCCTGTTTGATATAATAATTTTTCTTTCCCAATAGTATAGTCTGCAAAGCCGTTTCTACTTTTAGAATGGGCAACATTTTCTATTGGTTTTAACTCCTTTTTACCGGTAATGGTTACTTGATTTAATTTTATACCTGTCGGGTTGATACGTAAAATATCTTCCTGCAATTTCTTTGCACTAATTACATAACTAATCATATCATCGGTTATGATTAGTGGCTTTTTTGCAATTACTCTAGGAGCATCATCTACCACTATTTTAATGTCTTTATTGCTCCCAATTTTTGCTTGGAGAATGAAGCTTAAGGTATCGGTAATGTCTAAACGGTCAAATGTAAATCTTCCATTTTCATCTGCTAACGTATCTAAAAGCATATCAAAACCCGAGCTTACAGACATTAAAATCACTTTTGCTTTTGGTATGGGTTTGTTGTTAAGGTTGGTTACCATACCGCTAATAGTAGTACTTTGCTGCAATTTATTAATAATTGCAATTTCTTTTCCCGCTAATATATCTTTCCAAACAAACCTTCTCCAGCCTTGAGTTAATAATAGATGGTCTAATTGCCTTTCCTTATCAGGATTTATGTTATTAAAATAGTAATTGGGTTGCTCAATGTATCCTTTCAAATCAGAAGTAAGCAATAAGTTAGATAGAATTGTAGTTTCGTTATCCTCATTGTTGGTAACTTTTTCAGCATCAACAACGGCAATAGAAAAATTTCCATCTAACGGATTTTCATTTTCATCTGTGATTAAAAGGTTGATATTGGTTTTACTTTCTCCACCCAAAATTTTACTGGCATTTACATTTATCTTTATCTGATCATTGTGATTGATGAAAATTATCCGTTCTGCAATAGGCAATTTGTCATCAAACAAAGTGAATTGAACAATGCCGGTAGGGAAACCAGATTTTGGAATATTTGCAGTTAATATCGCATTGTCCACTTTTGCTGTTGTGGTATAATAAATTTTTCCTCCACTTTGTGCTATCAAACTTAGCTCTTGATTGTTAATGAGGGTTGGACTAGCGGCTATCTTTACACTAACATTATTCTGATCAGCAATGCTATTTACCGATAAATTATATCCGCTTTCTTGGATCTTTGGTAAATTATAAGTTAGTTTGGACCCATCTTCCTTTTCTAAAATAGCTTTATAATTTTTTCCTTTAATTGGATTTAATGCAAAGCTCCCAATGCCTGCGTGCTCAGCAGAGAATACAGCAACTTTTTCTTGATTTTCATCAATTATGTATCCAGCTAAGTTTACACCAAGCCCATTTTGATTAATTATTTTAATGCCAACCTTGCTTCTTAAGCCATAAATGAGATTTCCTCCTTCTGGAAAAAACTGTACATCTAACTCTTCCTTAGTTTTGCTAGATGGTTTAGTTTTAGCAACTTCTGCAATGTTGGTGATACTTACAAATTTTTCAAAGAAAAATTCGTGATCAAAATTGCGCATGTAGTTTGTGTAAGCCCTTATTCGGTAATTCCCAGTGCTAAGGGAATCAGGTAAAGTTAGTTGCCCAAAAGCTCTGCCGCTATCTACCGCTAGTGTTATCTTTTTTGAAATTTGATTGGTTTCATTGATAAGGTCTACATAAAGTATTTTACTAAGCTCAGAATGTTGATTAGCTGTGGCTACTACAACATAAGCTTTGAGCCAAATTTCTTCACCAGCAATGTAATATGGTTTATCGGTCTGTAAGTGAACTTTTTCTTGAGGATAATCTAAACTGTATTTTTTTAGCTTTTCAATTATTTGCTGTAAGGGGCTGTCATCAATTGTAAAACCCAATACAAAGAGCAAAATAGTTGAGACCGTAACAAATAGATTTTTTTTAGTCATGTTATTTCACTTGGTAATTGAAAATCTTTCTAGCTAAATTCCCTGAAGCATCAATTCCCTCTATAACTACTCTATAATTGCCTGGTTGGTCTGTGTTAAAATAATTAAGATTTGCTTTACCCGTTGGATCTGAAACTAAATGTGGGTTCCAATAAACTGTGGTTCTTAAATCTGGTTTAACATCAGGTGTTACTGTATATTTTGGAGAATAAAATTGTCTAACCCCGTAATATCCCTTTGGTGAATAAGTTACAATGCCAGGAGTATATCTGCTGTAATTACTCTCTGTACCTGCGCCTCTTTTTGTAGTAATTACAATTACGCCATTAGATCCCCCAGAGCCATAAATTGCGGTATTGCCTATGCTTTTTAAAATTTCAACACTTTCAACATCAACTACATTAATATCATCTAAAGTAAAATCAGATCCCATGTTCATCCCATCTAAAACTATCGCCATTGGGCTTCTACCGTTTGCGCCCATACTCCTCATAGAATAAGGTTTGCCATTTGTAATCATTATTCCTGCAACTCTTCCTTGTAAATATTGAGAAAGGAAAGAAACATTTTCTAATTCTTTAGCTGTAATTACTTGATCGGCCCGACCGGCACCATTAAGGTTTTGAGAGTTTGGAGCTGGGTTCTTCTTCTCTACAATATTTACTGTTTTTAACATTATTGTTCTATTCAAGAAGCCCCTCTTCATTTGCTCATCAAAATATTTATTACTTTCACTTAAATAGGGCATTAAAGTTGAGTTTACATTTACTTCAACGTCCCCAGTGTTTTTATTAGTTGTTACTAGCTGGTTGGGCACTATATCTAAATCTATTTGTACATTTTTATTTTCTTTACCGGTACGAGCTTGTACAATAAATCTTGTGCTATCTCCAAAAGCAATCTGATCAAAATTAAATCGACCATTTTCATCACTTAACGTATCTGTAGCAAAAAAACCACCTGATGAAGAAAATAGGGATACTTTCCCTTTAACTACAGGTTTACCACCTTTAGTTATTTTTCCACTAATCTTCATGCTTTTTTCTGGTTGAAAATTGATTGCCGGGTTTTGGTTGTTAATGATGTTCTTCCAATTGATTTTTCTCCAACCCTGAGTTAGTAACAGATTATCTAATTTTTTTCGGGTATTTAAATCGTCATTTAAAAAGTAACTATTTGGCTTTTCTATATAACCTATTAAATCTGATGTAAGCAGAAGGCTAGTTAGAATATTGCTTTCATTTTCTGGGTCTGGAGTAACAATCGACTCGTTGGTAACGGCTACAGAGAAACTTCCCTGTACAGGTTTTTTATCGTTTAAAGCCCTAAAGTTAAAATCTACATTTCCTCGTTTAGCATAAGATGATTTTAAGTTTTCTGCTGATAAATCAATTTTATCTAAAGTATTATTTACAAATGCTAAACGTTCGCAAACAGGTAAATTAGTTGGAGAAAATAAAGTCAGTTGAACTATGCCAGATGGAAATTCAGTCTTTGGAACATTTACTGAAATAAGTTGTTTTGCTGAAGGTATTTTGGTAGAGAAATAAACATTTCCATTATGCTGTGCAACCAAATTTAGATCTCCCTTGTCAAGCAAATCAGTGGTAAGCATAATTTTTATAGCCATTTTAACACTATCTGTATTATTAACGGTTAATACATAGCCACTAGGTTCTGCTTTTGGTAGGGGGATAGTTTTTTCTGTTCCATTTGGCAATTTAACTATAGCCTTGTAGGTTTTGCCAGCTAAGGGGTTTAAGATCATGGCACCCATGCCTAGGTATTTTGTCTCGAATTTCAATATTTCCATATTTTCATTGTCTACCACTCTACCAGAAATGTTTTCCCCTAATCCATTGCTATTTATCGATTTAACGGTAATTTTACTTGGTAAGCCTTCTACTAAACCACCACCTTCTGGAAAAAACTGAACGTCAGTTGATGTGGAAGTGCTTTTTATAGGAATAATCTTAATAATTTTTTGCTTGTCGGCCATGGTAAGCGCAACTGTGATTTTGCCCGATTTATAAATGTTTGGTTGATTGTTGGTGAAATTGATGAGTACTTCGCCATTCGCATTAGTTATTCCTTTTCCCTTACTAATACTTCTCGAACTCAATTGCACTTCGTAATTAACTTCGCTATTTTGATATGGCTTACCATTTTTATCTAAAAATTGTACTGTACTAACCACTTTTTCGGCATTGCCTTCAATACTCAATTGATTTGTGGTTTTAGTAAAGACCTTATTTGCCCAAGAATTACCAATTTTAACAGTTTTGTCAAAAAAGAACTCTTGGCCAGCATTGCGCATCCACTGTGTGTACGCTCTAATTCTATAATTTCCCTCACTAAGCGAATCAGGTAGCTTAAAATCTCCCCAAGATATACCACTTTCCATTGGTAGTTTAATTTGTCTTTTAACAGAATCTCTTTCATTTATGAGTTCAACATAAAGAATATTGCTAATGGTTGAAGGCATTGAGGTTCTACTATCAACAACATAGGCTTTAAACCAAATATCATCGCCAATTGCATAATAAGGTTTATCTAAATGTAGGTAAATCTTCTCCTGAGGATATTTCTTTGTAAATTCTTCTAGTTTTTTGAGCAAAGCCGCAAAAGGATCGTCCTCACTAATAAATGCAGAAAAACTAAATAAGCTAAGTAGCGCAATGGTTATAATAAGTAGATTCCTTTTCATAAAATAGGTAAAATAATAAAGCCTTAAGTTACAAAAACATAAGGCTTTATTGAAATAAATGAATTAAAAAGTTAGTTGATTTTCTAAAAGTTGTTTTTCCACATCATACTTTCAACTGGTTTAGTAGTTTTATTATTGTATTTGGCATCATTCTTTGTATTGTACATATTTCCAATATTTCCATCAACAACAAAATAAATAAGCTGCCCTATAGGCATTCCTGCATAAATACGAACAGGTTGTGCACAAGAGATTTCTAATGTCCAGGTATTACAAAAACCAACATCACCCTTGCCCGCGGTAGCATGTATATCTATGCCTAAACGACCAGTACTGCTTTTTCCTTCTAAAAAAGGAACATGCGCATGTGTTTCCGTATATTCTAAGGTAACACCAAGATATAATGTGCCAGGTTGTAATACAAAACCGTCTTTTGGAATTTCAAAATGATCTATTTTATTATGGGCTTTGGCATCTAAAACCCTGTCTTTATAGGTCGCTAGATATTTACCCAAGTGAACGTCGTAAGAGTTGGTGCCTAGACAGTCTTGATTAAAAGGTTCGATAATGATAGTGCCTTTTTCAATTTCTGCTAGTATATGTTTGTCTGAGAGTATCATTTTATGAAGTATTTAGGGCTAAATTATGATTAATTTAAGATACTTTTGTATTGATTTTCTAAATAAGAGATGCCAGTAGTTTTTAATAAAAAAATCGATGACGATTCTGTACTTTCAGTATGGAAAATTGAAGAGACTGAAGAAGAACTTCTTTCTGGTTTACAGCTTAAACAGCACGAACTTGATGTAATAGCATCTTTAAGTAATGGGAAGCGAGCCTTGCATTGGTTAAGTACGCGTTTGTTGCTTAGAACAATGCTTAATACGGAAGATTATATCGATTGCCAAATGGATGAACACGGAAAGCCATACTTGGTAAATTCTGATAGCAATATTTCCTTAAGCCACTCTTATGATTATGCTGCTGTAATTATTAGCAAAGGCAAACAGGTAGGGGTTGATATAGAATTGATCAAAATGAAAATCAAGAGCATTAAGCACAAATTTCTTTCAGATGTTGAGCTCGCACAAAAGCAAATAGGAGATAATACCAACGGCTTATACGTTGCTTGGTGTGCTAAGGAAGCAATTTACAAATGGCATGGTAAGAAAGGTTTAGAGTTTAAGCAGCACATTCATATTAAGCCATTTAAATTAAAAGATGAAGGGGCTTTGCAGGCACTTGTTGAATTGCCTAGCGGCACAAAAGAATTAACAGTTAACTATTTTAAAACTAAAGATGGTTACATGTTGGGATATGTTGTAGCTTAATTTGAGAGAATGAATAAACAGGTAAAATTTATTGACTGGGGTTTAACTGATTATCAGGAGGCTTGGGATAGGCAAGAAGCAATATTTAATGAAACGGTTGCTTTAAAAACCAAAAATAGAACTGAAAATACTACTGTTGAAACTCCAAACTATCTTGTTTTTAATGAGCATCCTCATGTGTATACTTTGGGCAAAAGTGGTAAACCAGAGAATTTATTGCTTGATGAAGAAGGCCTGATATACAAAAAAGCCACTTATTATAAAATTAATAGAGGAGGGGATATAACCTACCATGGTCCTGGACAAATTGTGGGTTATCCGATATTAGATTTAGATAATTTCTTTACCGACATACATTTGTACTTAAGAACTCTAGAGGAAGCAGTAATTTTAACTTTGGCCGATTACGGTATTGAGGCGGGACGTTTTCCTGGCTTTACTGGTGTTTGGTTAGATGCTGATAATGAAAAAGCTCGAAAAATTTGTGCAATGGGTGTTCGTTGTAGCCGTTGGGTAACCATGCATGGTTTTGCATTTAACGTTAATACCAATCTCAACTATTTTAAACATATTGTTCCCTGTGGGATAGATGATAAAGATGTTACTTCTATGCAAAGAGAGCTCGGAAAAGAATTAGATATTGAAGAAGTGAAAGGTAAATTGAAAAACCATATAGCGTTTCTTTTTAAAATGGAATTAATTTAGTTAATTGCATTTCTCTATTGATAATTTGCTTTTATCAATTCTATTTCATGAAAAAAATTACCTTACTGTTTTTAGTATTTCCCATAATTTCATTTGCGCAAATTAAACTAATGGGTAAGGTTTTAGACGCAAGTACAAGACTACCCATTCCATATGTTAATTTAGAAAATTTCAGTTCGAAAACCGGCTCCCAAACCAATCAAGATGGAGTTTTTGAATTAAATCTGATAAAAGGAAAACAAACAGACACAATTAAAATATCCTGTGTTGGTTATCTGGAAAAATTCATCACCAACTTACAATCTTCTTCAGAAATTGTTTATGAACTTATGCCAGTTATTTTTCAATTAAATGAAGTGAAAATTGGTAAAGGTAAATGGGTAGATAAAGAAATAGGGATTGTGAAGAAGAAAGGTAGAGATATTACCTTTTTTAATCAAATGATACAGAGGCCAGGTTTACAAAGAGCGGTTTTTATGAAAAATGTAGGTAATGAAATAGCATATATTAAAACGCTTTATTTTTATCTCGGCAATGATATGTTCGACGCCCCATTTAGAATTAGAGTTTATGAAAATGAAAAAGGAATGCCTGGCAAGGATATAATGAGCAAAGGGATTGAATTTGCTGCAAGTAAGAAAAATTCCTGGAATGCTTTCGATATTTCATCGTTTAACTTAATCGTTCCGGAAAATGGATTTTGGGTTGCTGTAGAATGGATCAAAAATGATAAATACGCTGCACAAAGTATAACTTACGATGTTAAAAATGCAGATGGCACCAAAACGAAGGGCAAATCATTTACTTATTATGGTCCAGAAATCATTCAAAGATTTGACACAGCTTATGGCCTAACCTATACCAAATATTTAGCTAATAAAAATTGGTTCAAAGACTTTGGTGGTGTCGGCATAAGAGAAAATAAACGACAAGTAAATGTTGACCTCCTCATAAAAGC
The DNA here is from genome assembly GCF_005116505.1 of Pedobacter polaris. Classification (GTDB taxonomy): domain Bacteria; phylum Bacteroidota; class Bacteroidia; order Sphingobacteriales; family Sphingobacteriaceae; genus Pedobacter; species Pedobacter polaris. Next base: position 329,965 of record NZ_SWBR01000001.1, on the reverse strand, counting down.
AACGATTCAGGTTTGTCAATAAAAGTTGATAATTTATAACTAAAGCATGTGTTAAAGCACTCAAAATAGTCTCTTAAAAATTTTGATTCTTTGGCTTAACTATTATCTTTACTTAACTTAAAACTAAAACAAATTTTTTTTATGGATTATTCATCAGATTACTCTTCAGAAGGGGCGGGTATCCTTGCGGGTATTGGCGCTACGTTTATCATTATTTATCTTGCAGTTATTGTAATTGCACTTGCAGGAATGTGGAAAACATTCGAAAAAGCTGGCAAACCAGGTTGGGCTGCAATTATTCCTATCTACAATATTTATATTATGATAGAAATTGTTGGCAAACCAACGATTTGGCTATTATGGTGCTTAATACCTTGCGTTAACTTTGTATTTGTGATTTGGCTTTACAATCTAATTTCAAAAAGCTTTGGTAAAGAAGAAGGTTTTACCGTTGGTCTAGTGCTTTTAGGCTTTATCTTTTGGCCAATTTTAGGTTTTGGAAGTGCAAAGTATTTAGGTCCATCTGCTGCAGAAGCTCAGAATTCGTTTGGCAATAATAATTTTAACAATCCAAATAACCCTTTCAACCAACCACCAACAGATCAAAGTGGTGGTAATGTTTAATTAATTTGCAAGTAATAACTATTTATATTTTATCCGCTTTGTCTTATATTTTAGGCAAAGCGGATATTTTTTTAATCCCTTGTCCATTTAAATACCTCACACATTTAGATTGTCCTGGCTGTGGATTTCAACGTTCTGTTCTAGCTTTATTTCAAGGAAATTTTTTAGAGAGTTTCCAATTATATCCACCAGCAATTCCTTTTCTATTGAGTGCAATTGCGGGTATTTCAGTCTCCATTTTAAAAAAGAATACAGAATCTAAGCTTCTTAAAATCATGTATTTTACAACTGGAGCAATTGTAGTGATCAACTATGTTTATAAAATTGCTACTCACCAATTGCATTAAAAAAATCTTTTACTTATGTTTTTTCGTAAATTGTAAGATGAGATTTTATGCTATTTTATTGTCTTTTTGTTTATTATTGGCCTGCAATAAAAATACTGAACAAGCAATGATCAATACTTCTGCGGCTAAAAATGGCGATGCATTAACCTATCTCGCTTTAGGAGATTCTTATACAATTGGGGAATCGGTAGCCCAAAAAGAATCCTTTCCTTACCAGCTTGTTTCGAAGCTGAAAGCTCAAAAAATAAACGTTGCAGTAAATCCCAAAATTATTGCAAAAACAGGATGGACTACAGATGAACTTCAGACTGCAATTAAAACAGAAAATATCACTCAAAATTATGATATCGTAACCTTATTAATTGGGGTAAATAATCAATATAGAGGATATTCAGTAACAACATATCGTACAGAATTCAAAGCACTTTTACAAACTGCAATTAACTTTGCTGGTAAAAATAAGAAACATGTTTTTGTTGTATCTATACCAGATTGGGGCGTAACTCCTTTTGGTAAGGGGAGCGGCAGAAATATTCAAGCCATATCTTCAGAAATTGATGCTTTTAATGCCATTAATAAAGAAGAAACTTTAGCAGCAGGGCTTAGTTATACTGATATTACTACAGCTTCTAGAAACGCAGCAACAGATGCATCGCTGATAGCTACTGATGGTTTACATCCATCTGATAAAATGTATGCTGAATGGGCTGCAAAAGTAGCGCATGCAGTTGCTGAGGCTTTTAGATAATCAGACAGCTTTAGAAGTTACCTGATTGTAGTCCATGATTATCGTTTTTAAAAACTCAAGCTCGTTCATATTTGAAGGAATCTCAATGCTTAAATAATTAGAAACTTTTGCTGCCATCTGATAAATTAAATCATGGTTAAAGGTTTTCTGATAAGTTGTTAAAACTTCATGTATCAGCTCAATATCTCTATCTTTCATTTGGCTTACACTACTAAAAACAGGAATATATTCTTCTATTACTGGATGAAATGCAATATGCTGAAATTGAGTACGGGGTACTGTTTTAATTAATGTTGTACCCGCAACAATATCTCCTATTCGTTGTTTATTGTCAGTAACTGCAACACAAATTAATGCACCTAGCCATTGGGTTAGGGTAAAATCTACTATTCTAAAAATCCAACGTATAAAATATTGACCAATAGTGGGTTGTGAGCCATCAAGGCTGATGACTTTTATTTTTAATAAACGTTTTCCAATGCTTTGTCCATTCATGAAAATTTCACAAAGCAAATCATAAAAGACAAAACCAACGCCATAAATGATAAGCATTATGGTAATTACAATGCCACCACTAGCTATAATCCCCATTACAGAAAATAGAATTAAAAAAACAAGAAATACAGCTACAAACAGTCCAAAATCTATTAACCTTGCACCAACACGTTCACCTAAACCTGCTACTGGATAATCAATATCTATATGTTGACTGGTATTTACTTTAACTGTTTCCATGGTTTCAATTATATGATTTTTATTTTTTATTGACTAATTAAAATTTTGTTTTATTTTAACGGAAATTTAACTGGAAAATTTAGCTATTTATGAGAGAGGCACTGTTTGTAAAGCAGAATTCCGAAAAATGGAAAATGTATGAGCACTTGCAAACAAATAATCCAGATGAATTGGCACATCGTTTCATAGATATTACAAATGATCTAGCCTACGCAAAAACTTTCTATCCTAAATCTCGAACTACAGCTTACTTAAATGGTATAGCCTCTGTTCTCCACCAAGCCATATATAAAAATAAAAAGGAAGAAAGTGGTCGATTTATCCGCTACTGGAAATACGAATTACCTTTATTGTTTTATAAATACCGTAAGCAAATCCTGTATTCATTTATTTTTTTCTTTATCTCTTGTAGCATAGGGGCGTTATCAGCTAAATATGATGATCGTTTTGTTCGCCTAATTATGGGTGATGGTTATGTAAATATGACCAATGAGAACATTGCAAAAGGAGATCCTTTTGGTGTTTATAAAAAAACAGGAGAATTTGAAATGTTCTTTCAAATTGCTACCAACAATGTTTGGGTATCATTAGTGATGTTTGCTAGTGGGGTGATTTTTTCGATAGGCCCAGTTTTTTTTCTCCTTAGAAATGGAATCATGCTTGGTGCTTTTGAATATTATTTTTTTAGCAAAGGCTTAGGTGCCCAATCTATTTTAGTGATTTGGATTCATGGAACTCTAGAAATCTTGTCAATTATTATTGCTGGTGGTGCCGGATTAGTTTTGGGCCATGGCTTGCTCTTCCCAAAAACCTATACACGTTTAGTTGCCTTTAAAAACAGTGCTAAAGACGCTACTAAAATAGCCTTGGGTCTTGTACCTATTATTTTATTAGCAGCATTTTTCGAAAGTTACATTACACGCCATACCGAAATGCCAATTTGGTTAAGCATTAGTATTTTAGCTGGGTCATTAATTTTTATGATTTGGTACGTGGTTATTTACCCCATTATTTTATATAAACGCACTCAAAATACCTAGAATGAAAGAGAAAGTAGAATTTAGAAAATTACGAGAATTTGGAGATTTAATAGGAGACACCTTCCTATTTATCAAGCAAAACTTTAAACCATTAATGAAGTCTTTTTTCAGTTTAACTGGTATTTTTATAGTGGGTGGAATGTTAAGTTCTATACTTGCCCAAGTGCAGATGGTAAATATTAGCCAAGCTGCAGGTTCAACTTATGATGATAGCCCCAGATCAATGTTGTACAATGTTGGTTTCAATTACTTCTTGGTTATTATTTTTATGATTTTAAGCTACACTTCCATGTATGTTTCTATTTTAAGTTACGTTGCTTTATATATAGAAAAGGGAAAGGTTGCACCAACTGTTTCTGAAGTTTGGGCCTACTTTAAATATTACTTTTTTAGAATGATGGGTAGTGGTATTCTTATTTCAATTTTTATCACAATTTGTTTTGTATTGTGTTTATTGCCAGGGATATATGTTTTTCCTGCTGTTTCATTATTTGCACCAATAATGATCTTAGAAAATGGAAGTTTTTCTCATTCGTTTGATCGTTCTTTTAAATTATTGAAAAATGAGTGGTGGATTACTGCTGCGGTTTTATTAGTTATCTATGTAATATTTTATGCATTTAGTACAATAGTACAATTGCCAGCAATTATTATTATGATGATTGGAGCATTTACACAGGGTGAAAAAACAATAACTAATGCCTACGCTGTTATTTCAGCAGTTTCACAACATATCTCTTACCTATTTATGATCATCCCGATTATCTGCTCAACATTAATTTATTGCAATTTGGTTGAGCGTAAAGAGAATTTTGGCTTATTCCAAAGAATGGGAGAACTAGGGCAAGAGTCAGAACAAGACAATTCTATTCAAGAGGAATATTAAAATGCGTTTACTGTTACTTGCTTTACTTCTTTTTACATGCACATTAGGTGTTGAAGCAACGGTTTTGCAAAAAAAAAGGGTTGCCACAAAAGTTGCTGTGGTAAAAAAGCCATTGATTTTAAAAATAGATAGCAGTAAAGTTTCACTACGTAAATTTGATGAGCAATCTATAACAGATTATAGCAAGCAAAAAGAGTTTATGTATGATGATGTTGCTCCTAAGTCCTTATCATGGTGGGATAGGTTTTGGCATTGGATTTGGCGAATAATTGGTGAACTTTTAAGGGGTAAAACATCTGGCAGTATTATTAAATACTTGCTAATAGCTATAGTAATTGCATTAATTGTATTTGCAGTATTTAAACTTATAGGATTAGATTATAAGTTGCTCTCAGGTAAATCTAAAACGCTCGAAGTACCATTTGAAGAGAGCTTAGAGAATATCCATGAAATTGATTTTGACGAACAGTTAACTGCCGCCCTGCAGAGTGGGAATTATCGTTTAGTAGTTCGTCTTTTATACCTAAAAACTTTAAAACAATTAACAGATAAACAATTAATAGATTGGCAACCTGAGAAAACAAATCAAACCTATGTTTTAGAACTAGCCAACCAAACTTATCAGCAAGACTTTACTATTCTAACTAATCAATTCGAATACATTTGGTATGGAGAATTCCATATTGATAAAGATACTTTCGAGACAATTCATCAATCTTTTCAACAGTTTAATCAGAAAACAGCATGAATGGATTAAAGAAATATCTAATTATTGGAAGTATTTTAATTGTGGCTTATTTAGTTGCACAATATTTTAAACCTAAGCCTACAAATTGGTCGCCTACCTATCTATCAGAAGATAAAATTCCTTTTGGCACTTATATTTTACGCCAGCGTATCAATGATATATTTCCTAATACAAAAGTAAAGCCAGTACAATCTGCAGTTTACAACAACATTAAAGAACGGGCTTCTGGGAAATCTAATTATTTTATCATAGCATCTACCCTTAGCGTAGATAAGTTAGATTATCAACAAATGGTAAAATATATGCAGTCGGGCAACAATATTTTTATCGCTGCTTATCAAATAAAAGGAATTTTGTTAGATACTTTAAAGCTAAATATTGTATCTGATTTTAATTTTCAGAATAAGAGAAAGTATCCGATCAACTTTGTTAACCCAGCCCTAAAGAGAGAATATGATTACTATTTTGATAAAGGAATTAGTGAACAATACTTTTCGAAAATTGATACTGCTAAAGCAATTGTTTTAGGGCAAAAACAAAATTCAACTGCAAATTTTGTTCAGTATAAATTTGGTAAGGGGTCGCTATTTATTCTTCCAAATCCACAGTTGCTAACAAATTACAGTTTGCTTAGGGAAGATGGAATGGATTACGCAGCTAAAGCATTTTCTTATTTACCAAATGCCGAAACTTTTTTATGGGATGAGCATTTCACAAGGAAAAATTCTCAAGATAGCTCAACACTTAGGGTGCTTTTTAAATACGATCAATTAAGATGGGCCTATTATATTGCTCTATTTAGTTTAATTGCTTTTGTGCTGTATGAGGTTAAACGAAGACAAAGGATAATCCCAGTAATCGATAGACTTAAAAATACATCAGTAGAGTTTGTAAATGTGGTGGGTAGAGTTTATTATCAGCAACGAAATAATAGAGATATCGCGGAGAAGAAAGTGATGTATTTGTTAGCATATATCCGTAATAAGTATCGTTTAAAAACAACAGATATAAATCAAGAGTTCAGAGAATCTTTAGTGAAAATTTCTAGTGCAACTGCGGATATAATTGATGAACTTTTAACAGAGATTAATTATTTAAAAGCAGGACATACTGTGAGCGATCAACAATTGATACGCTTAAATAAATTAATAGAGCAATTTTATAAACTAGACCAATAAATATGGAACAAGACGAGATGTTTAATCAAAGAACTGATTTAACCCAGTTAAATATAGCAGTAGAGCAAATTCGACAATCATTAGGCAGTATAATAGTTGGTCAGAAAGATACGATAGACTTATTAATTGCTGGTTTATTGGCAGATGGACATTTGTTAATTGAAGGTGTGCCTGGTGTTGCCAAAACTTTAAGCGCAAAACTGATGGCCAGATCTATTTCGGCAACATTCTCTAGGATTCAATTTACACCAGATTTAATGCCTTCGGATGTTTTAGGAACAGCAGTGTTTAGTCCAAAAACAGCAGAGTTTCAGTTTAGACAAGGGCCGATATTTGGTAATATTATTTTGGTAGATGAAATCAATCGTGCACCTGCAAAAACGCAATCTGCACTATTCGAAGCAATGGAAGAACGCCAAATTACAGTGGATGGACATACTTATAAACTGGAAGAACCTTTTATGGTTTTGGCTACTCAAAACCCTATAGAACAAGAAGGAACTTACCGTTTGCCAGAGGCACAACTAGATCGCTTTTTATTTAAAATAGAGGTCAAATATCCTACGTTGGAAGAAGAAATAGAAATTTTAACTAATCAGCATCAACAAAAGACAGAAGATCAGTTATTAGAGATTAAACCTATTTTATCTGTAGCACAAATCATATCCTTAAGAGCTACAATTAAAGCTTTATTTGTTGAGGCTAAATTGCTGGCTTATGCAGCGCAGATAACACATGAAACCAGAAATAACAAATCACTTTATTTAGGTGCTTCACCAAGGGCATCTTTAGCTATGGTGAATGGGGCAAAAGCAATTGCAGCAATGGCTGGTAGAGATTTCGTAACACCAGATGATATTGTAAAAGTTGCTGCGCCAGTTTTAGCCCATAGAATTATGTTAAGTCCGGAAAAAGAAATGGAAGGCTTAACTGCTGCAGATATTGTTGCCCAAATTATTAAAAAGATAGAAGTGCCTAGATAGTATTTCGTAAAGCGAATAGCAATTAAAATGAAAAGTTTTTTTAGAAAATATTACACAGACCTATTTTTAGGTAAAAGGTTATTTATTGCGCTGGGTATAAGTGTAGCCTTGTTTTTGTTTTCTTTCTTTTTATCTTTTTTAGGTGATCTGCCTTACTTCTTTTTTGGTGCCTTAATAGTTTTAGTTGCTGTTGATTTATTTATCCTTTACAGAAATGATAAAGGAGTTTTTTTAAGAAGAGAAATTCCTGATCGTTTAAGTAATGGCGATGAAAATGAACTCAAAATTTACCTAGAAAATTTTTATTCTTTTGCAGTAACTGTTGGTATTATAGATGAAATTCCATTTCAGTTTCAAAAAAGAGACATCTGGTTCTCTACTAGCTTGTCATCTCGTGAGCAAAAAATAATTACTTATAATTTACGTCCTACAAAACGTGGTGAATATCATTTTGGAATTTCTAGACTGTACGTGCAATCGCCTTTGGCATTGTTAAGTAGAAGGTTTAATATTGGCACCGAAAAAACTGTACCTGTTTATCCCTCTTTTTTAAAGTTGAGGCAATATGAGCTTTTAGCAGTATCTAATCGATTAACAGATATTGGGATTAAAAAAATGAGAAGAATTGGGCACAGCATGGAATTTGATCAAGTAAAAAATTATGTGTCTGGTGATGATTATAGGACTGTTAACTGGAAAGCAACTGCTCGAAAAGGCGATTTAATGGTTAACTCTTATACTGATGAAAAAGCCCAGCATATTTATTGTATTATAGATAAATCTAGAGCAATGAAAATGCCTTTTGAGGGATTGAGCTTATTAGATTATGCCATTAATGCAAGCCTAATTTTAAGTAGTGTGGCATTGGTAAAACAAGATAAAGCAGGGCTGATTACCATTGCTGAAAAAACAGGAAGTTTGGTGCCGGCTGATAGAAGACCAACGCAGCTCAACAAAATAATGGAAGTATTGTACAAAGAGAAAACCCGCTACCTAGAAACAGATATGGAAGCTTTGTACATTAGTGTAAGGGCAGCTTTAAAGCAACGAAGCTTGGTTGTTTTCTTTACCAATTTCGAAAGCATGTCTGCCTTAGAAAGACAATTGCCCTTTTTAAAACGCATTGCAAAATTTCACTTGTTATTGGTGGTGTTTTTTGAAAATACCACTTTAAAATCTTTAAGTGAAGAACCTGCTCAAAATGTAGAAGGAATTTACATTAAAACTATAGCAGAGAAGTTTGCTTTTGAAAAGAAACTGATGATTAAAGAACTAACCAAACATGGCATTTTAAGTTTATTAACGCAGCCACAAAACTTAACTGTTAATGTAGTAAATAGGTATTTGGCAATTAAAGCTAGGCAACAGATTTAATTCTGATTGTTATATTTGACAAAAAAAGCGATGTCTAACTTTTTGCTCATCTTTATCTGTATTATAGCAGGTATATTTTTCAGAAAATCTGGTTCATTGCCAAAAGATGCACACAAAGGTATCAATACCTGGATTATCAACTTGGGTTTACCTGCCATTTCCTTTAAATATTTACCCCATTTAGATTTTAAACCCGAGTTGCTTTTTTTAGCATTATCGCCAATTTTAGTATGGGCTTTCGGTTGGCTATACATTACAATTTATGGCGCCAGCAATAAAAAAATTAGTAAAGCAACACTTGGGGGCTTAAAATTAACTGCCTTGTTAAGTAATACTTCTTTTGTGGGTTTTGCATTAATCACCGCTTATTTTAGCGAAAAGGAAATTGGCATTGCCATTATTTGCGATCAGATAACTTTTGCTATTTTATCAACCATTGGTATTTTTGTAGCCATTAGATCATCGCAAGATCAAAAATTAGAAGCGAAGATCTTAATCAAAAAAGTGATTACTTTTCCACCAATCTGGGGATTTGTACTGGCATTGATTTTACCCCGCTTTATTGACCTTTCCCCATTAGATCAGTTTTTCGATAAAATAGCCGCAACTGTTGGTCCATTAGCTTTATTTTCTGTTGGTCTACAATTAAAGTTTGGAGGTTGGGCAAGTGAAATTAAACATATCAGTACTGCTCTATTGTACAAATTAATGTTGGCTCCGTTGTTAATTGGCATTGTTGCATTACTATTTGGACTTAAAGGTATGGTGCCTAAAATTGCCATTTTTGAAGCTGCAATGCCAACTTTAGTTACAGCAGGGATTGTTGCAGATCAATATAATCTTAATCCAAAACTTTCTAATCTCGTAGTTGGGGTAGGGATAGCCTTGTCGTTTATCTCAACAGGAATTTGGTATGTGATTTTAACTTATTTAGGATTATTTTAATATCAATTGTCATTCCGACTTAGGAGGAACCCGTAGGTTTGAATTCTAAGAAATAGGTTCTTCACCTCATTCAGAATGACAAAAGTAGATTGCTTAACCTAATGAACCAACGAGCAAATGACTAATTTAACATTCAGGTAAGCTTAACGGTATATTGGTTGCCAAACCACCATCAGATGTTTCTTTGTATTTAGAATTCATATCTAAAGCAGTCTCCCACATTGTATTCACCACTGCATCTAGGCTCACCTTTGCCTTATCAGGATTACTTTGTAATGCCAATTGACTAGCGGTAATCGCCTTAATGGCACCCATGGTATTACGTTCGATGCAAGGAATTTGCACCAGGCCGCCAATAGGGTCGCAGGTTAAGCCTAAATGGTGTTCCATGGCAATTTCTGCCGCCATTAAAACTTGACGCTGTGAGCCGCCCAAAACTTCTGTTAAGGCTGCGGCTGCCATTGCAGAAGAGACCCCGATCTCCGCTTGGCAACCACCCATAGCTGCAGAAATTGTAGCTCCTTTTTTAAAAATGCTTCCAATCTCAGATGCACAGGCAATAAACTGAATAATTTTATCTTCTTCATAACCATCGCAAAAAGCAATGTAATATTGCAGTACAGCAGGAATTACACCTGCAGCACCATTGGTTGGTGCAGTAACTACACGCCCGAAAGCTGCATTTTCTTCATTTACTGCAAGTGCAAAACAACTTACCCAATCTAGAATATAGTTGAAACCATTACCCCCATTTCTAATTGCAAGTAACCAACTATCATAATCAGTATAAGTTTGCCCGCCAATTAAACGTTGATTTAATTTCTGCGCTCTGCGGGCAACATCTAATCCGCCAGGTAAAAAACCACCAGTATGTGAACCTCTATAAATACATTCTTTAATTACCTGAAAATGCTGTAAAATGCCTTTCTTAGTTTCGGCTTCCGTACGCCAAGCAGCTTCATTTTCCATAACTACTTCGCTTACTTTTAAACCAGTTGATAAACACCAATGTAAAAGTTCACTTGCTTTTTCTACAGGGAACGGAAGATCTACTTGTTCTTTCTCGCTACCATTCTCTCCATCTTTAACTACAAAACCACCACCAATAGAGTAATAAGTTTCAGAAAAAGCTTTTCCAGTTGTTAAGAAAGCTTGAAAAGTTACTGCGTTTGGATGGAAGGGAAGACTCTCCATAAAGAGAAAAATCAAATCATCGTTATATGAAAAGTTGATTTCTTTGTTGCCGCCTAAGGTTAATTTTTGACTCTCTTTAATCCCTGCTATGGTGCTGTCGATTGCGTTTACATCAAATGTCACCGGATCTCCTCCTGCCAGGCCTAATAGAATAGCGATATCTGTGCCATGCCCTTTTCCGGTTTTAGCCAAAGAACCATAAAGTAATATTTTTACCTGCTCAACCTCGCTTAACAAACCTTGTTTTGCTAGAGATGTAGTAAATTGTTCAGCAGCTCTCCATGGGCCTAGAGTGTGAGAACTTGAAGGACCAATCCCTATCTTAAAAATATCAAAAACTGAAATCTGTTCATTTGGCATGCGCAAATTTACAATAGTTTTTATCATATTAGCGAATAATCCCAGTCATGAAAAAAGCCCTCATCCTCAGTGTAATCCTCTTTGTAGTGCTCAATGCAAGTGCACAAAAAAAACAAAATATTTACTTCCTTAAAAATAATGGTAAAGAAGTAAAGCTTCGAGATAGTGCAGATTACATTCGTGTAATTGAAGAGCCAGATTCTGGAGAAAAACAATTTAACATTAAAGAATTCTATCAAAATGGCACTAAAAAGTTAATAGGCAAAGTATCTTCATTTGAGCCTAGAATAATTTACGAAGGGCTTATTGTTAGCTTTTATAAAAATGGAATGAAAAAAAGTTCTATAAATTATAAAAAAGACGCTTGTGTTGGACTAGCCTATTATTTCTTTGAGAATGGTAAAGTGAAAAAACAATTAGAATATCTTGAACAGGATCCCGCCGAAAAAAAAGCTGCAAAAAAATTGGAGCAAAACTCTAAACTGATCTATCAGGTAGATTCATTGGGGAAAGTTTATGTTCAAGATGGTAATGGACATTTAATAGACACCACTAAATTTGAAAGTGACAAACTGGTTGAAGAAGGCGATTACAAAGATGGTTTTAAAGAAGGGGTTTGGAAAGGTAGATATCTTTCAGGCAAATCTAGCTATACTGAAACTTATGTTACTGGCAAATTTGTTTCTGGTGTAAATACAGTTGGAGACAAAACTATCGAATATACTACATTCGAATCAGCTCCTCAATTTAAAGGTGGGATCAATGAATTTTATAAATATTTATCAAGAGCAATTAAATATCCTAAAGAAGCTTATACCAATGGAATTGCTGGAAGAGTAATAGTTAGTTTTACCATAGAAAAAGATGGACAAGTTGTAGATGCCAAAATCGATAAACCGTTTTTCCCATCAATTGATGAAGAGGCCATTCGTGTAATGATGGCATCCCCAAAATGGATTCCAGGGATGCAGCGAGGTCTTCCAGTAAGGGTTAAATATAATATCCCGATTTCTTTTAAGACAAGATAATTAGAAGGCACAATAATTTAGCAGCGCATTCAATGGAACTTCAAAGTAGTAATATTAATCTTGAATATTGTAGGGCAAGTTCTATGAAACGATTTGTAAACTATTTTATAGATGCAACTGCCGTTTACATTGTAATAATGTTTATTGGTTTTCTGGTTGAAATATCGAACCCTGGAAGTTTAACTGAATTGAAGAGGGGATTAATTGAAGAAAGGTTATTAGGATTTGTTTTATATGGTTTTATTATGTTTTTAATTGAAACAGTTTTTCGAGGAAAATCATTAGGTAAATTAATTACAGGAACTAAAGCAATTAACATAGATGGAAGTAATTTAACTTTGCAAAAAGCGATTCTTAGAAATTTCATCAGAGCAGTTCCTTTTAACGCACTTAGCGCATTAGGTGCCCCTTGCAAGCCATGGCATGATAGCTGGTCTGATACAATAGTTGTTGATGAAAAAGTATTAAACCTTCAGGAAAGAAAAACTGAGTTTTTTGAAAATCTTAAAAATCAAAGGCAATAATCTTTTTGTCTTGAAGCATTCTATCTACAAATTTTTTATGGTTTTTCGGGCTGCCAACTGCTATCCAGGTTCCACTAATAATGCCGTTTGCCAACTCTTGTTTACCTCGGCTTAATTGTAGTTTAGAATTTCTGATGTAATCTTCATAATCATCTAAACTTTCATTTTCGTATCTTTTTACAATGCGGTAGGTTCTTTTTGTGAAACGGCGCTCTACGAAATTCTCAACATAAGGAAATATCAATAAAGCCAATAATACTACAACTGTGACACCAATGGCTTGTTCGTAATAATCACTGCCAATAGCCATGCCAATAGCAGCAACAATCCATATTACGCAAGCGGTTGTTAAACCTTTAACCTGATTGTCTTCCTTAAAAATTACACCAGCCCCCAAAAAGCCAATACCTGTTACAATATTAGAGGCAATTCTATCCTGGCTATTTAAGCCAATCTTTAAAGATAAAATGGTAAATAAAGTAGATCCTAAGCCAATCATGATCATGGTTTTTAATCCTGCTTGTTTACTTCTAAATTCTCGTTCTAAGCCAATTAATCCGCAAAGCAATGTTGCTATTAAAAATTTGTTGACTTCGCTTTGCGTAAGAAAATGATTGCTGTCTAAAATGTTACTCATCATATTTGATCCGAATTGCTAACAAGTTCGAAATTAATATTTAAATAACGTTAAGATTAGAGTAAAGTTTTTAGGCTGTAAACTATATTGAGTATGGTTGGTGATAGTAAAATTATACAACCTTATTAATTTGCAGAACTAAGTTTCTTTTCGTTTTCGGTTTGCGGTTTTCCGGCAGCATTTGGTGTGCCTTTCCCAGTGGTGATCAATTTTCTCAAACTATTTTGGATATAATTTGTCCACGAATCTTCGCAAATTTCATAGCACTCATATTCCGGTACTAAGCCATGATGTGTCATTTGGACTTGAGTTTTATCCCCTACTTTAGAAATTTCGAAAATGATTTTTGTACCTGTCCATTCGGTTTTATCCTTGGTAAATTGGAAATAATTTTCCTTTACTAGCCAAACTACTTTTTTGTCTGGAATAAACTCTACAATTTTCATTTTACTTCGATGTACATCTTCATAATGATAATCAAATTCACTATTTAATTTATCTGTGCTACCTTCTATTTCTTCAGACCACCATCCACAAACATTATTGATGGCAGCAAATACTTTTGCCGGAGATTGGTCTACTATTAATGTTGTTGTAAAATCTTGATTTTGCATAGCCGTATTTTTTGGTTAGTATCATTAACGTCTACTTTGGTTTTGGCTGTTTTTTGATCACCTGTACAGGAGTTTAGATTGCAATCAGTACCGCTAAGCTAAATAGACGTATGCTTTTTTCTTGTTATTACTAGTAAATGTAGCGTTTAACCAATAATAGAGTAGGGCGCAAAACGGACTATTTATAGGGTGATTTGGGCAAGAAATTTTGAGATTTCGCCTTGAATGTCATGCCGAGCTTGTCGAAGGTTTTTTAAGTTCTTCGACAAGTTCTAGCTGACAATAGGATATTTTTAAGCTTTAATAAAAGCTAACAAGTCTTTATTAATAGTTGCAGCTTCTGTTGTTGGCATGCCATGCGGAAAGCCAGGATATGAAATTAACTTGCCATTTTTTAACAATTTTGCGGCTCTAACACCTGTAGTTTCGAAAGGAACGATTTGATCATCCTCTCCATGTAAAACCAATACTGGAACGTCTACACTTTTAAGGTCCTCTGTAAAATCAGTTTCTGAAAATGCTTTGATACAATCATAATGTGCTTTAATTCCACCCATCATGCCTTGGCGCCACCAATTATTTTTAACCCCTTGTTGTGCTTCAACACCTTCGCGGTTATAACCATAAAATGCATCAGTAAAGTCATGAAAAAATTGTGGACGTTTTGTAGCAACCCCTTCACGTATTCCATCAAATACAGCTAAAGGAACACCATCAGGATTATTTTCGTTCTGTACCATTATGGGTGTAACTGCACTTATCAATACTGCTTTAGCAACTCTGCCTTCACCATGTTTTGCGACATAACGAATTACTTCGCCACCACCGGTTGAGTGACCAATATGAATGGCATCTTTTAAATCTAGTGCCTGTGCAAGTTCAGCAACATCTGCTGCATAGGTATCCATGTCGTTTCCTTCTGCTGTTTGGGTAGATCTTCCATGCCCTCTGCGATCATGTGCAATTACTCTATATCCTTCTTTTAAGAAAAACATCATTTGTGCATCCCAATCATCGCTAGATAACGGCCAACCATGATGAAAAACTATTGGTTGTCCTGTTCCCCAATCTTTGTAATAAATTTCTGTGCCGTCTTTTAATTTTAATGTACTCATCGTTTTAGGTTTTATGATTGATAATTATTTTATTTAACAGACAACCGAGATGCTCCCAGTTTGTGTAAACAAAAATAAGTTGTAAGTATTACTAAAAGATTTGATGTATGATAAGAAATGAATTTAATTTTGAATAGAGCCTTAAATATTTAGGATTACTAATTAAAAAACGTGCGGATATTCTATATGGTGTCTTACTAATCTTGTAGTACTTTCCAAGTCCCCTTTAGGGGATTTAGGGGTGAAAGAAAGTTTGTTATAGGAGCTTAATTTATTCCATCCTTTTTTGTTGTTCACTTATTTCTATGGTCTTTTTAAGTCGAGATATTCTCGTGTTTTCTTGCTTTGCACTCATGATCCAATGTTTCATTACTTTTTTATAAGAGGGCGCTTGTGTGTCAAAAAACTTCCAGGCAAGCTTATTCTTTTTAAATAAGTCTTCATAAGCAGGATCCAGATTTACAGTTTCCTTTTCATGTGAATAAATCCTTGATTTTTCTTCTTTTCTCAAATCAAAAGCTTTTTGTCCAGCTGTAGTCATTAGCCTTGCTTTTGTAAGTTCTTCAACCTTTTTAATGTTAATGGCACTCCAAATACTTGTGTTTTTTCTTGGGGTAAAGCGGATGGTATAACTTTCATTGTCAATAGATTTTCTTACACCATCTATCCAGCCAAAACAAAGTGCTTGATCAACGGATTGTGACCAACTGATAGAAGGTTTTTTGCTAGTTACTTTATAGAAACCAACTAATAATTCAATCTCCTTGTTATGGTTTTTTATTAACCATTTTCTAAAGTCTTCTGGTGTTGCAAAAAAGGTTGGTTTCATTTTATAGGTCTGTTGAAAATTTGTAAACCTTTAATCAGGTATCATTAATACTTTTCCAGTACTGTGTCTTCCTTCCATAAAATCATGGGCTTTTTTACCTTCAGATAATTTGAAAATTGTGGGTGCAGCAACTTTAATTTTCCCTTCAATAATCCAGTCGAAAAATACCTTTGATCTTTTTAGTCGCTCTTCTCTCGAGGTAAGATAGTTCCATAAATCACCTCCAGTAATTGTTTTAGAATGAGCAATAATCCATAATGGATTTCCAAGTTCTAGTTTTCCACCAGCGAGCCCAAATAGAACTACCTTTCCCAATATTTTTGTTACGGAGAGGCTTAACTCCATTGTAGTTCCGATACTTTCATATACTACATCAACACCATCTGGACAAACTTCTACAACTTTAGCCGACCAATCTTGGCTATATAAAAACACATTATCAGCACCTAAAGAAAGAGCAATTTGCTTTTTGCTCTCAGAAGAAGCTAAGCCGATTACTTTTGCGCCCAATATTTTGCATACTTGAATTAACAATTGACCAACACCTCCAGCTGCTGCATGAATAAGTACAGTTTCTCCTTCTTTTATTTGATGGCTATCGGATGTTAAAAAATGAGCGGTTAAACCTTGCAACATGATAGATGCTGCAATTTCAAAACTGATTTCATTAGGTAATGGAATTAGATTCTCAAAAGGGACAGCAACTAAGTCTGCATTTGCAAAAGGCACATCAGCAAATGCAACTCTATCGCCTATTTTAAATTCAGTGTGGCCATTATTGTCTTTAATGATGCCTGCTCCTTCAAAACCATTAATATAGGGTGCATTTCCTCTCATTGGATATGTTCCGCTTCTTCTCATCAAATCGGCAAAATTTAAACCAATGGTTTTCATTTCTACCAATATTTCATTACGCTGCAAAATCGGGTCGTTTACTTCTTGGTATGTTAATACATCAGAACTTCCGAATGATGATAATGTTAATGCTTTCATGTTAAAATATAATTTAGAACATAGTTGGGCCTCACAATTACTTCCAGCTTGTATTTGTGAAAGCCTATTTACACCCCAATATACTTGTTTAATTTTCGAGTATTGAGTTTTTTAAACCTATCTCTATGAAAAACTGATTTTGTTATTTAAGTCTGACAAAAGCGAAATACTTTTTGTTGCAAAAGCTTCACGAGGATGAGTATGGCTGTTGCATGAAAAGATTGTAGCTACTGGCGGACTACATTGCGATGAAAATGTTGCTTGTGTTTTGCAAAATATAATTGAGGAAAATAGATGATTTCTAATAAAAACTAGAGCACCTTAAACCATTGTATTTTTTAGATCGCGTACTGTTTGCCCAATACTTTTCATAACCTACACTAACTTCGGTGGTGCCACTTGTATTGGTATAATTAAGTTTAGAAGTGGTAGCATCATGACTTAAACCCACCCTAATTTTTTCGGTATCTCTTCTCCTTAAAAATACATCTAGAATTAATGAAACCACAATAGCGTCAGAACCTCCATTTTGGTTGGTGCGATACCAAACACCCGTATTAAAACCTCTGTATTTAAATTGAGCTCCGGCACTGATAGAACTTACATTACCTTGTTTGTAGTATACTACAGATGGAATAACAAAAGCGCCTTCATCTTCCATGTAATTATAGTTATAACTTAGGGGTATTTTCATACTGGCATTAACAGCCAAGCGCATAGGTAAGCGAGCTTGTGTGCCACTAAAAGATTCATCAGGTTTATTGATGTGGTATATTGAAGCCCCAACCATCGCATTGCGGTAAATAAAATTTACCCCGGCTGCTGGGTCAAAGAAAAACCGATTGGATACCTCTGGTAATTGCGCAGAAGAAACACTACCAGGAATGTACCCAGTCCTTCGGTCTAATTGATCGCCAAAAACGAGTTTAGTCCAATCTATGGTTCTATTGGTAAAACCTGCTTGTAAGCCAAAATTTGCAGTAAAGTCGTCGCCCCCTACGGTATAAGAATAGGTAACTGCAATGTTATTTTTAATTAAATAAGCTACACCTTCACTGCTTCTAGTGGCAGATAGACCAATACCGCCAGATAGTTTAGGTACATACACATCGGCTGCGGCATTAATATAAGAAAGATCACCACCTAAAGCACTCCATTGGTTCCTATAAATCATCCCTACACGTAAATCGCCATCAAATTGACCAGTTAAAGATGGGTTTAAATAAATTGGGGCATTAAAAAATTGAGAAAATAGATGATCCTGAGCTTTGGCATTAAAAAAGCCAAAACTAAAAACTAATCCTAAAAACACGGCAATAATCTTTTTCATCATCTAATTAAATATATTTCCCCTGTTCGCCTAGGCGGTTTTTTATCATAAGTCATTCCTTTCCATTCTGTACCGTTAATTAACTCTACATCAACTTTCCAGAAATAAATTCCCTGTGGTTGTGGCGTGCCATTGTATGTTCCATCCCATCCCTCAATGGGTTTGCCATCTTCTAGCTTAGTAGTTTCCCATATAACTTGGCCCCATTTATTAAATACAGACATACGCCAAGATTTAATGCCAGAACCTACTGCCATAAACTTTTGTAATGGAGAACTCGTACCTCCCGGGATGAATGAGTTTGGCAAATACACATAACCTGGCACGCCAACAATTTGAACGTATTTCTGCAAACTATCTACGCAGCCATACTCGTTATACGTTCTCATGGTTACCAAATACCTCCCTGTATCGGCATATTTATGTGTTGGATCTCTTAATGATGAAATATCTCCGTCGCCAAAGCTCCACTTATAGGTTTGCGGATTGTTTGTGCTTTCATCAGTAAATCTAAAGGTGTAATCTGGTATGCTGATTACTGCCGCAGGTGATATGGCAAAGGCCGCTCTTGGTGGACCAACAATGGTGATGTAATTTGGCCTAGTTACGAGTTGTGTACAGCGAACTTGATTTGTAACCCTTAATGTTACTGTATATTGACCAGGAGGGCCGTTATAAGTATAGGTAGGGTTTGGATCAGTTGAGGTTCCTATACCATCGCCAAAATCCCAATCATAGCGAATAGCTCCAACACTGGTTTGCGTAAAGGCAACAGTTAGGCCTTGACATCCGGTTGTTACATTGGCATTAAATGTTGCTGTAGGTTGTGCTAGTACAACAATTGTTTGAATGGCAGTTCTTGGCGATGAACAATCATTGTAAGCGGTCATTAATACATCATAGGTTCCTGGTTGGGTGAAAACGTGCCTAATGGTTTCTGGTATTCCTGTCGGACTTGGAATTATTGGCGTTCCATCTTTGAAATCGTATGTAAACCTAGTTGCTCCCTCTGAGTTATTAGTGAAAGTAACTTCTGTACCTGCACAAATGGTTTGTTGGGCAGGAGGGGCAAAAAATATTGGTGTAATGGTATTTGGCGTTACGCGTACAAAAATTGGATTACTTGTTACCGATCCACAAGCATTGGTTGCTGTAATCGTAACAGGAAAGTCTGTAGCTATTGCTGTGGTGTAAGGATGAGTAATTCTATCACCCCAATTGTATGCCTGAGGAGCTGAACCATCGCCAAAATTCACGACGTAGGTATTGGTTTCTTTGCCTGGGGTGTTATTGGTAAACTCGGCTAAGAATGTGGAGCATCCATGGTCTACCACAGGTGAAATTGCCGGAATAGGCATAGAGTTTACAATCACCGAGTGGGTTACACTATTGTCTCCGCACCCAGAAATTACCCGAAGTGTAATGTCGTATCGGCGATCAATACCTTGGTTACCAGGAGCGAATGTTATAGTTCCGAAATCTCTTGCATTTGATCTCACAATGCCATCAATGCTCCATGAATAAATATTGGCGGGATCATGAATGGTAGCATTGGTAAAAGTAACCGATAAAGGCCCACAACCCGAATTTAAATCTTGTGTAAATTGTGATACAATATTTTCCCTAGTTCTAAAATTATGTGAAAAATCTTGAGGCGTGCAGCCATTATTACTAGTTACCCTTAACAAGATGCTTACCGTTTGATTGTAGCCAACAATGGTATATCCAGGGAAGGTAATTCCAGTGCCGATTGAAACCCCATTGGCAAACCATTCATAAGTGCCATTTTGTGCAGCAGGTGTTGCTTGAATATTACTTGAATTAATGGTAAATGGGCTACAGCCAACATCTTGTGTGTAAGTATAATTTGCTCTTGCATTCAGGTTAACAGTTATCCTAACTACGTTACTTATGTTTTGTAAGGAATTTGTGCATGGGCCACTACTTACTAGTCTACGGTAATAGGTAGTTTGTATAATGGCAGGCGGAGCATAATCTTTGTTTGTTGCACTAGGTACAAAAACCCACACCACACCATCTGTACTTTGTTCCCAACCATAGGTGTAGTTGTTGCCATCTCCGCCGGTTGGCTGTGAACCTATAATAGCGTTCGGTGTAGTAGATAGGCAAATGTTTTGATCGCTTGCTATTGTATTGTTAGCAATGGCAGGTAAGGCAATAATGTTTAAGGTATTGCTTGTGGTTAAACAAACCCCACTTGAAACTACTCTACGATAAGACATACTTCCTATTACAGTTACATTTAAATCGCGACCTGTTTGTCCATTTATTACAGTCCAGGGTGCATTACCTGTTGGGCTACTTTCCCAACTATAAGCATAAGTTCCGCTTCCGCCAATTGGCACACTACCAGACAAGGTAATAATTTGACTATTACAAGCTGTAGGTGTTGATGTAGTGATCGTATTGTTTTGTAAAGCAGCTAAATTGTTGATGACAACATCGTCAAAACTTGCTGGACAAGGAGCAGTACCAGAGATAGTCCAGCGGAAGGTATATGTTTGTCCCCCAACTAAATTGGTAACTGTTGTGTTATATTGACTTGATGTAAATACTACACCTGTTTGTCCAGAAATTAATGTCCACTCACCATTATTTGGAGCGGGGTTGTTTCCAGCGAGAGTAGTTGAAGTTGCATTACATAGATTTTGGTCAATGCCTGCATTAGCACCTACTGCACCTTGATTTACAGTTATAGTAGAAATGGTAGAATTTGCACTTGCGCATGTGCCACTTTGAACCACTGCTCTATATTGAGTAGTAGCGTTCAAATTGATATAGGTTAATGTTGTTGTAGTATTTGCTATTGATGTCCAAGCAATGCCATCTGTTGAACTTTCCCACCTTATCACATTTCCAATATGACCACTCAATGTAATCGTACCTCCATTAGAACCTGCGCATACAGCGTTGTTTCCTGCTGTTGTACCCCCGTTAGAAGGGAGATCAATCTGAACCGTAACATCATCTGTGCTTGGCGGACATGATGGCGATCCTGAAATCGTCCAACGGAAGGTATACGTTTGTCCAGGTGTTAATCCATTTGCTATTGCATTAGGAAGAGAGGCATCGTTAAAGGTTATCGCTGGGTTTGCAGGTATAACAGACCACATGCCGGTATTAGATCCAGGGGTATTTCCATTTAAGGTAGTGCTAGTTACATTACAAAGTACTTGCGCAGGGCCAGCATCAGCGGTGGTGACTTGTTGATTTACAATAATAGTGGAAATCGTAGAATTGGCAATAGCGCAACTTCCACTCTGAACTACTGCCCGATATTGGGTAGTTACTGTTAAATTTGAATAGTTTAAAGTTATTGTCGTATTGGAAATGGGAGTCCAGCTGATCCCGTCGGTTGAGCTTTCCCATCTGATTACATTTCCGGTATGGCCACTCAAAGTAATTTGTCCAGCATTGCCTCCCGCACATACAGCTTGGTCTCCAGAAGTTGTTCCACCTACTGAAGTCGGACTCACGGTAATTGCTACATCGTCAAAACTACTTCCACAATTTTGGCCACCAGTAATTGTCCACCTAAATATATAAACGTTACCAGCCTGTAAACCATTGGCCGTTGCTGTAGGGCTGGTATCATTCGTAATGGTTACCCCAGAAAATGTAGTTACCTGAGTCCATAACCCTGTTCCTACAAAGACCGTATTGCCTTCAAGTGTATAACTTGATTGTGCACATATGTTTCTGTCTTGTCCTGCATTGGCAATTGTTGGTTGAGGGTTAACGGTTAGCGTTACTGTTACAGACTGACCGTTACATCCATTGGTGATTGGAGTAATGGTGTAAGTTACTGTGCCGGGTGTTGTTCCCGTATTTGTTAAAATTTCATTAATTGATAGGCTTGAACTAGGGTTTGTATTATTTGTATTCCCACTCAATCCTGTAGCTACGCTTGTCCAAGTATAAGTTGTTCCATTTAGATTCGAGGCTAAAGTTATGCCTGCCCCCTGGCCGCTACAAATAATTGGATTGGCGGCTGTAGCGGTTGCAATGGGTCTTGGATTTACAGTAACTGTAAAAGTAAAGGGAGTACCAGTACAGCCATTACTAGTCGGCGTAATTGTATAAACAACTATCGCAGCTGCATTTGGGCTGGTATTGTTGATATCATCATTAATAGCACCAGACCCACTTGGGCTAAAATCGACGGCATTTCCATCGGCATTTACTGCAGTCCAGGTGTAAGTACTTCCTGCTACTGTAGAAGTTGGTGTATAAGTCGCAAAATCTCCAGTACAAATGCTTTGCGTGGTATTCGTACCTGTATTCGCTGGGTAAATATTGATGCTAAAAAGCTCGTCAACAATAGCACATGTGCCACTAAGACCGGTATTAACCCTTAACCTCACATTAGCAACACTAGCATTTCGTTCGGCTGTAGTTGGGGTATAGGTTGTTGTTAAATTGCTTGGATCTGAAAATCCAACAGTTGTTCCAACGCTATTGATCCATTGAAAGGAAGAATATGTTCCAGAAATGGATCCTGTTAAATTTGCAATTGCATCATAACAAATCGGATTTGATGCGGCAGTAACAGTCGGTACTGGAGATTGGATGAAGGTAATAACTTGAGAGTCTGATTGTGTGCCGCAAACATTCGTTACGGTTGACGTAACAGTATAGGTATCAAAGTCATTGAACCTAATCGTTGGATATTTTGAATTGAGGGGAGTAACAAAGTTATAAGTACCACCATTCGCACTCATTACTGTCCAAGCGTAAACATCGTCTAATGCTGTTTCAGTTCCGCTATATTGAGTTGCGGTTGGTCCAGGTGTGGTAGAAAAATTAAACGTACCTGTGTTGCACAAGGAAATATCTGGCGACAATGTTACCGTTCTAGCTGCATTTACAGTAATCTGTTGGGTAAAAGCAGTTGTTGTACCACATGTTGGTGTGGTAATTCGTAAACTGATGTTATATATTCCAGGTTGTGAAAAGGTAAAAGTTGGAGGTGTAGCAGAAGTTGTAGTAATGGGAGAGGTAGGAGTAACTCCAGCTGAAGGTGTTACAGACCAAACATAAGTGACATTGTTATTGCAGGATATATCTACTACCGAGGTATTTATTGGTGTAACCGGTGTTGTTGTGCAGGTAGCAGGGGGGATGGTAAAAGACGGCGTTGGTCGATTTTGGATACAAATAAAATGATCCACTGGAGGCCCCTGACAGTTGGTGAGACTTGTTGATTCGAGTGTGATGCGATACGTTCCTGGAGTCGAAAATGTGCGTAAAAGGTTTGTCGAAAATGGAACGTCATTTAAAACCATCACGCCGTTTACATACCAGTTAAATCTTACATTATTATCTTGGCAGTTCGGAGCCGTGCTAGAAGGACTCTGCCCTAAAATTGAATTATTTGTAAAAACATTATTGCCATTTACACAACCATTCAAGGGACCCCCTATTCTGTTCTCTGTAATTTCTACCACAGTGGCAGTGGCTGTAACGCCATTGCCAATATTTCCGCAAATGGTAGCAGTTTGTATATTTACATTAAAAGCGTTATTAGGCTGTCCACAGGAAGATTGTGTATAGCTGTGATTTACTGTTCCGCCTTGGAGGTCACAAAATGTATATACGTTTGACGTGTTATCTCCCCAGTTAATAGTGTAGGTATTGCCCGGAAAATTATTTTGGATACCAGTGGACGAGCTTACATCAATAAAGTATTGTAACGAACCACCAGGTAAGCAAACTACTGAAGAATTACTTGTGGTAAACGATGTATTCGCATTATTGTTGATGATAAAGTAGGTTCGTGTTGCCACAGTTCCGTCTGGCATTACGGCTTTCACAAATGCAGTATAATGTGCAGGTTGGGGATTGAAAGTTTGGATAGTATTGGTGATATCTAAAACGGTCGGTGGTGCAGGGTTTAGGCGATTGGTTATCGTTGCGGTTACCGTACTTGTAGGGGTCGATTGATTGGTAAGGTTGATGTTTGCACCGGGACCTGTCCTAGCAGAGCAAAACCCAAATGCTTCTGGAGTAAGTCGTGCGGCCGTTTGCGCTGTCGCCGCTGCGGTAACTAGGGTCCCATTTTTAATTTCAAAGGTATTCGATACCGCAGAGACTAGCAATGGTGGAAGCGTCGACTTGATCCTTACTTGATATCCCGTTCCAGGCAATGTTCCAGCAGGGATAACGCCATTAACAAAAGCACTGTAGAAACCGTTATATGTTCCAATTCGTACTTCAGAAGTAAAGTTGCCATTAGCATCAGAAAGCCAAAGCTCAAAAACGTTTCCTGGTCTAACGCAGGTTGAAGGATCAAGTGTAAAAAGCGCAGAAATAGTTGATTCTGGAGTATAAGGTCCTGGGTCGACCGTCGACATAGTTAGTTGAGCAGATGCAACAGATGCAAAAACACACAAAATGCTTACTAACAATAGTCGCGCTAATTTCACAATAAAATAATAGTGTACGTAAATATAATAAATATCTATGAAGTACAATCTAGAGTTTATTAAATAGTGATTATATAAGAAAACCCTCAGAACTTATAGTCCTGAGGGTTTAATATGGGTATTTTTAGCGTAAAGCTTACATCATGCCACCCATGCCACCGCCACCCATTGGAGGATGTGCGCTAGCACCAGCTTCTTCTTGCTCATCTGCTAAAACAACTTCTGTTGTTAATAACATCGCTGCAATAGAGGCTGCGTTTTCTAATGCTACACGACTTACTTTAGTTGGATCGATAACACCAGCACCAATTAAGTTTTCGTAAACATCAGTACGAGCATTGTAACCGAAATCTGCTGAACCTTCTTTTACTTTTTGTACCACGATAGAACCTTCAATACCTGCGTTTTCACAGATTTGACGTAATGGTTCTTCGATAGCACGACGAATAATTTGGATACCAGTATTTTCGTCTTCGTTAACACCTTTTAAATCTGCTAAAGCAGCAACTGCACGAATAAATGCAACACCACCACCAGCAACAATACCTTCTTCTACAGCTGCACGAGTTGCATGTAAAGCATCATCAACACGGTCTTTTTTCTCTTTCATTTCAACCTCACTTGCAGCACCTACATAAAGTACAGCAACACCACCAGAAAGTTTAGCTAAACGCTCTTGTAATTTTTCTTTATCGTAATCTGAAGTAGTAGTTTCAATTTGAGCTCTGATTTGACCAACACGAGATTTAATATCTTCAGATTGACCTGCACCATTGATAATAGTTGTATTGTCTTTATCAACAACAACTTTTTCTGCAGAACCTAAATAAGTTAAATCAGCATTTTCTAATTTATAACCTCTTTCTTCTGAGATAACAATACCGCCAGTTAAGATAGCGATATCTTCTAACATTGCTTTTCTTCTATCACCAAAACCTGGAGCTTTAACAGCAACAACTTTCAGAGAACCACGAATTTTGTTAACAACTAATGTAGCTAAAGCTTCTCCATCTAAATCTTCAGAAATGATAACCAATGGCTTACCAGTTTGAACAGTTTTTTCTAAAACTGGCAACAATTCTTTCATGTTGCTGATTTTTTTGTCGTAGATTAAAATGTATGGGCTTTCTAATTCTGCTTCCATTTTATCAGCATTAGTTACAAAGTATGGAGATAAATAACCTCTATCAAATTGCATACCTTCAACTGTTTTAACTTCAGTTTCTGTACCTTTTGCTTCTTCAACAGTGATAACACCATCTTTACCAACTTTACTCATTGCTTCTGCAATTAATGAACCAATAACGTCATCGTTATTAGCAGAAATTGAAGCAACTTGTTTAATTTTGTTGTTGTCATCGCCAACAGCTTGAGACTGTCTTTTTAAATCAGCAACAACCGCAGTAACTGCTTTATCGATACCACGTTTTAAATCCATTGGATTTGCACCAGCAGCAACGTTTTTAATACCAGTAGTGATAATTGCTTGCGCTAAAACAGTAGCTGTTGTAGTTCCATCACCTGCAATATCTGCAGTTTTAGAAGCCACTTCTTTAACCATTTGAGCACCCATATTTTCAATTGGGTCTTTTAATTCTATTTCTTTAGCAACAGTTACACCATCTTTAGTGATTGCTGGTGAACCAAATTTTTTGTCGATAATTACGTTACGACCTTTTGGACCTAATGTTACTTTTACTGCATTCGCTAAAATGTCAACGCCTCTTTTCAGAGCGTCACGTGCTTCAACGTTATATTTTACTTGTTTTGCCATTATTTATAGATTTGAGATATGAGAATTGAGATTTGAGACAATCGTCTCTAACTCAAGATATACCTAATTTTAAATGATTTATTTTTTAAAGAGTTCCTAAAATATCAGTATCTCTCATGATAAGATATTCTTTACCTTCGATGGTAACTTCAGTACCACCATATTTGCTGTATAAAACCTGATCACCAACTTGTACACTTAAAGGAATTAGTGTTCCTGTTTGATCAGCATGTCTACCCGGTCCAACTGCAACTACAACACCTTGTTGTGGTTTTTCTTTAGCGGTATCAGGAATATAGATACCTGAAGCTGTTTTTTCTTCTGCAGCAGCAGTTTCAACAACTACTCTGTCTGCATTAGGTTTAAAGTTTAAAGCCATAAATACTTTTATTTTTAGTTTTTGTAATTGAATTAATTCGTAATGTAAACGATGAATAGGATTAAACAGTTTTTGTGCCAAGACTGTTTTGCTTGTCAAATTTACATTTGCTGTCAGTTTCTGGTTTTGGGATAATAATTTCAAGTGTCAGACTGGCAGAAAATAAAAAATGCTCAAGTCAAAAGGCTTGAGCATTTTTGAATACTAAAACTAGTATTTAAAATCAGCAAAGATTACGGTAAACTAATTTTCTATCTTTTGTGTCGTATTAGTTATTGAAATACGTCGTAATTCTACTTTATTAGTTCTATACTTGTTATCAGGCAAAGCTTCGGTTATATATAAGTTGTAATTATCTTCAAAAAATTTTGGCCTTGTGGCTAAATTTAGAAATTCTTTCCATGAGATGTAACTCACATTTGGCTTTTTATCAGTTAGATTAAGTTTTGCTGATTTTGAATTTAAGAAGGTATAAATTAGATTATCATAAGGTCGGCTTTGATCAATAGCAGGAAGGCACATACAGAAAAAAGTATAACCAACTTCATAACCATCTTTAATCTCAATAGAACGTAGGTTTTTTGGGATATTTAATGTGTCTACAAGAAAATAAACATTTTTCTTATCCTTTTGGGCATAGCTATAAATAGAGCTGCAAAGTAAACTGAAGACTAACATTAATATCTTTGAATGTTTGATAATTAGAGTGTTTGGTGTTACTTTCAAACTCATTGAGTTATTGAATAGCCACCAAGATCTACTTTGTTAGTTCTATACTTGTTCTTGGGCAATACTTCCGTAATGTATAATTCATAATTTTTTTTAAAAAGATAAGGGTTTGAAGTAATTTCCAAAAGTTCTTTCCATGACATGTAGTTAAATGGTGGTGTCTTGTCAACAACAACTCTTTTTTCCTTGGAAACTATAAATGAAAAAATCAAGTCCTTATATGTTGGAGGAAGACACCTACAATAGAAGATGTACATGATTTCATAATATCCATCTTTTATTTCTGCAATTCTATTGTTTTTTGAAATGTTGATTGTGTCAACTAAGAAGTATACTTTTTTCTTTGTTTCTTGACTATAACCTGTATTTGCAAGAAAGTTAAAGCAGCATACGAAAATAAATATCTTTATACAATTCATAGTTATAAATTTTAATTATAGGAATAATAAATGACTTTAGGGACAAATTGATGGTAATTTATTAGCCGTTGGAATGTTAATAGTATTATTTAAATTAAATGTGTTTAACTCTGCCGAGGTAATAGAATATTTAGACTTTATATTTTCATATATATTTAACAAATCTAATTTAAGAACGTTATATGCATATAACTGAGCAGGCTGTGTTGCTGGAGGAGCTTCACCTGCATTATCCAAGCCATATAGTGCCGCCATTCTGTATTCTTTAAGGGTATAATCATTTCCTCCCCATTTTTGTAACATATTTACCATATTGTCAAAATAACTTTCCAAGAAAGTAGAATGGTCCGTATAGTTAGAAACACCTCCCAAATAAGTTTCTCGTGCTTTAACATAATCTAAGATACTTATTGACCATGCTGAATTTGTAACCTGAATTGGATTTCCATAAACTCCATTTACAATGGTAAACTTTGAATAAGCATGTGCTGTTTCATGTATCAAAGTAACCGCTATAAATAATTTAGAGGCATTTGTCAAAGCAGATTTATTTAAATAAACAGTTGAACTCATTAAGTTATTTCCTCTTGTTTCCCCTAAACTATATTTTGATGGACCCCATGACTGAGATGAATAAGTATAAGTTATATCTGGTAATGCTGTAAATTTTCCCATAAATGGCCATAATAATTTTCTAAATGCAGAATCAGATGCAAGTTTATTAAATATTAGTTTATCTAAACAAGGATAGTTAGTTTTTAAAGAGTCCGTTTTCTTTACATCTTGTGGACAAGTCGCCAATCCCGTAGTACCTCCAATACAAGTTTTACAGTCATCACTCCATACAGCAGTCCCATTAATTATATTATTACAATCTATTATATAGGTATAATCTTCAGGACCACCACCACCACCTTCACTACTTCCATAAGTCTTCTGTGTTTCGCCATTATTAGCTGTTCCAGAGCAAAAGCTTTCTGAGCCCAATAATTGTTGAGGTCCATTGTAACCACCAACACTAATGTATCCATAATGGTTAATTGTAAAGCAATATTCCCTTCGCTTATATGTAATCTTCTTAAAAATTTGTTCACTTGCTGGTTCAATAGAAAAAATCTCCTCTTCATCACCAATTGCATATCCACGTTTAAATTTACCATTCCAATGTTCAATTACCAAGCTGCCAACGAATTTTTTGCTATTTGATGTGGCCGTTGGCAAGAGAACAACCCATTCAGCCTGCAGGTTTTGTTTCTTGTCCTTGTAAACCATTAGGTAGCTCGTTTTTTCAAGTTCCTTCTGGTCTTTACCATCTTCATAACCAATCTTTATTTTGTGCTCATATTTAATGGGTACAATAACGGCATCGCCAATTGATATTTTTTTTGTACTTGCCTTGTCCCATAAGGGAGTCTTGTCAAGCGAATGCCTTAAGTTGTGGTCGTTTAGCTGAGGTAGGTTTACAACTTCATCCTCGAAATAACTTCGAGCTTCTGCTACGAGTTCTAGTTGTGTTGCAGGTAAATCGTTATTGGCTGATTTTTTACAAGAGATATAAATACTTGTAATTAGAAGAATGATTGCGCCTAGTGCAAGGTAGTTTCTTGAGAGTAAAATTTTTTTCATAAGATGGCTTTAACTTCTTTCAAAGTAAGAATAATAATAACATAAGCAAATTATTTTATATAGACCCCTATTAAAACAGGACGAAGGTATGTTTTCGGGATAAAAATTATTTTTCTAAAAGTATTTAAACAAAAAAACTCCTAAGCTTTCGCTTAAGAGTTTTTTCACTATTTCGTTTGAAGAAATTATTTTTTTGTAGTATCTCCAGTCTTAGGAGTTGCTGCAGGAGTAGTAGAATTTGCTGGAGCACCACCACCTATTACAGATGGAGTTGCAGCTTTGTTAATTAATTCATCAGCTTTACCTGCTGCACCAGTACTAGTAACGCCAGCACCAGATTTGCCAACAGTAGTAATTGCTAATGATGCAATTACAATTAAAGTTAACAATACCCAAGTTCCTTTTTCTAAAACATCGCCTGTACGTTGTACGCCAAACATGTTACTTCCTGATCCACCGGTTGCTAAACCACCGCCTTTTGGGTTTTGTATTAAAACGAATAAAGCCAATGCAACGCAAAAAATAATTAATAAAATGACTAATAAGGTTACCATGTATAATATGTTGTTAAATTTTCTTTTCTAAAGATTGAATAAGGTCGGCAAAGTAACGGCTTTTTTCTGGAAACTTCAAACTTAATTTTTCATAAGTGTCTATCGCCTTGTGATAAAGCATTTGCTCGATATAAATTGCAGCCAAAGTTTCAGAAACAAGGTCGTTATGATCTTCTGCACTTTTCTTTGCCTTATTCTCTGTATTGATCTGTTCTGCCTTTGGAGGTCTAATTTGTGGTTCATTTTTAATAAATGAATCTATAATGTCTGTTCCTTTATGTGCAACGTGTTTATTTATTGGCCCTTTACTTGCTTCATTTGCCACATTAAATGGAGTTTGCAAATGAAAAATATGCTCTACATATTGTTGTTGTAGCTCGCTAGGGTTTTGATTATTGCTCTTTTTAGGGCTAACATAAGGCTGAAAAATCTGCTCATGTTCTTTACGTGTTTTTGCCAACCACCATAAAAAGGTATATGGCAATTTATCATCGTCATATTTACTAACCGTTTGTGCTTCTGCTTCTTGGTCGTATTCCTCAACTACAGGAATGGATTTTGCTTCTTCTTTTGCAATTACCTCTGTGCTAAAACTTTTTTCAAATGCAAAAAAATCTGAAGCTACAATACTTTCAATAGCTAACTCATCTGGTAACGCCTCTTCTGGATTGCTTGCTTCTTCAAAAGCTGGGGCCGATTTTAATTCTTCAGTTGGAATAAATTCTGTTGCATTTAACTCGATAATTTCATCGAATGTTTCTTGTTCATCTTCTTGATGAACTTCAGCAGGTGCAGTATTTACTTCATTAATCTCCTCTAATAACTCATCATCATTATTTGCCTCAACAGGACTTGTAGCTATTTCTGCAATTTCTTCGAAAGTTTCCTGCTCATCAGTAACTAAATCTTCTGAAGGATTTTGTTCAATAAACTCGACGTTTTCTACAGGTTCAATCTGCTCAGTTTGCTTCTCATCTGCCTTGATGGCGCCAAAAGATACCACATTTAAGTGCTTTTGCGTCAATGTTTCTGGTTGATGAATGACCTGGTGCAATAAACTGCCATTGTTGTATAGTGCAGCTGTTGCTAAGTTGGTATTTTGGTTTTCGCTGTTTAAGCTAGCCTTTGCTAATAACAAATGTAAAGGTTGGTAGTATGGGTACGTTTTTACCAGATTTTGCAACATACCAGCATGCGCTTGTGTAACCAATGATGGTTTTGCAAGTAAATATGCCAGTTGTTGTTTCGTTTCTAAATCCAGCTCCATGCCGCTAAGTTAATAATTGAAAGCTCATTTCTTACCATTGTGCAAAAGCACGGTTAAAAATATTCTCGGTAAGTTTAACATTTACTGCTTTGATTAACTTTTGTTGTTGTGATTCTAAACTTTGACCCGCCAAAGAAAAATCTTCAAAAGCGGTAAAATTTTCTTCGAAGCTTTTACTTTGCTTAAATTCTGTATTATTAGTGTACTTAACGGTAACTGTGATGGTTAAACGATTGGCGCCTGCAATTGGAG
Organism: Pedobacter polaris; assembly: GCF_005116505.1. Taxonomy (GTDB): domain Bacteria; phylum Bacteroidota; class Bacteroidia; order Sphingobacteriales; family Sphingobacteriaceae; genus Pedobacter; species Pedobacter polaris. The sequence continues at coordinate 298,287 of NZ_SWBR01000001.1, read as the reverse complement.
CCTTATTGTCTTGTATGGCAATAGGTTTAATATCATAGCCAGTTATATTCCCTGTAAAAACTACATCAGCTTCATTTTGCGTAATACTTAATCTACTTTGAGTACGAATACGTTCTTTTAAATCTTCAGTAAATAAATTACTTAAATTAGGTACCACTAAAGGTGCATTATTTTCAAAAAGTTCAACTCTAACAGTTTTTAACCCATCAGTTGATGCCCCATTAAACTTATAACCACATCCGCTGAGAGCGAAAACTGCTAAAATGAAAATGATTTTCTTCATAATTTATAAGTTAAGTTCTTTAATTTTACGGTAAAGTGTACGCTCAGAAATACCCAATTCTTGTGCAGCGAATTTACGTTTACCTTTATGTTTTTTCAAAGCCTTTTTAATAAGGTCAGATTCTTTATCTATTAAAGACAATGATTCTTCTACTTCTTCTACATCATGTGCATAATTATACTCATTTGGAATGTTTTGCGCTGGATGTTTGATGGTTAAAGTAGGTTCATTATTATGGCCTGATGAATCAACATCTTGATACAATTGGTTGATATATTGGGGATTGTCAGCAATGATATGCGCTGTATTACCGCCATTTTGGATAATCTCTGCTACCAACTTCTTTAATTCCATCATGTCCTTTTTCATGTCAAACAGCACTTTATAAAGGATATCTCTTTCAGAAAAATCTTCTTTGCTATTTCCGTTTAACGCCATAGGCAAATTAGTTGATTGTTCATTCGGAATATAGTTTAGCAAAGCTTGCGCATTGACATTTCTATCCTTCTCTAAAACGCAAATTTGCTCAGCAATATTTTTCAACTGCCTAACATTTCCTGGCCAACTATAATTACTTAAAATCTGAATAGCTTCTGGCTCTAGTTGAATACCAGGGCTGCGGTATTTATCACTAAAATCTGCAGAAAACTTACGGAACAGCAAATAAATATCTTCCTTGCGTTCATGTAATGCTGGAATGCGCAAAGGAACAGTATTTAACCTATAATATAAATCTTCACGGAATTTGCCAGATTTAACGCGGTTATAAACATCTACATTAGTAGCTGCAATGATACGCACATCTGTTTTTTGAACTTTAGATGAACCTACACGTAAATACTCGCCGCTTTCTAAAATACGTAATAAACGAGCTTGCGTACCCAATGGTAATTCAGCAACTTCATCTAAAAAGATCGTTCCACCATTGGCAACTTCAAAATAACCCTTACGAGCCTCGTGTGCACCGGTAAATGAACCCTTTTCGTGACCAAATAACTCTGAATCTATTGTGCCTTCTGGAATTGCACCACAGTTTACCGCAATAAAAGCACCATGTTTACGGGTGCTCATTTGGTGTATAATGTGAGAAAAAACTTCCTTTCCACTACCACTTTCTCCGGTAATTAAAACCGACATGTCTGTAGGAGCAACTTGTCTGGCAGTATCTATAGCACGGTTTAACAATGGCGAACCACCAATTATGCCGAACCTATTTTTAATATCTTGTATATCCATTTTTTAGTGTTATGGGTTGTGAGTTGCGTGTTATGTGTCCAGACTTGTAACCTACAACTCGTAACAGGTAACTTATTTCACTATTCTTCCTAAAAGCGTAGCTGATGTACAACGTTCTATATAAACGTTTACATATTCGCCTGGCTTTACATTTTCCACTACTGGAAAAACAGCCATTGCATTTTGGTCATTGCGACCCCTAAATTCCTTATCAGATTTTTTAGAGAAACCCTCAATTAAAATTCTCACGGTTTTGCCTATAAATTCTTCTAGGCAAGCTAAAGAATCTTCTTGTTGCTTTTTAAAGATCTCTGCTAAACGGCGAGCTTTTACATCTTCAGGAACATCATCAGCGTATTTACGAGCGGCTAAGGTTCCTGGTCGTTCTGAATAAGAGAAAGTATAAGCAAAATTGTATTTCGCATAATCCATAATACTCAATGTATCTTGGTGCTCTTCTTCAGTTTCTGTACAAAATCCTGCAATAATATCTGCAGAAATTGCACAACCTGGAATAATGCGACGAATAGCATCAATTCTATTCATATACCACTCACGTGTGTAAGTACGGTTCATTAATGCTAAAATTCTTGTATTGCCTGATTGAACAGGTAAGTGAATGTAATTACAAATATTATCGTGTTTGGCAATGGTATATAAAACCTCGTCTGTTATATCTTTTGGATGTGAGGTTGAAAAACGAATACGTAATTCTGGACTAATTGCAGCAACCATTTCTAACAATTGAGCAAAGTTAACAGAGCCATCTTCATCTTCTTTTTTCACTAACTTTTCTGGAAGTTCGCTTTTGTTGCTCAATGCTTCCAATAAAGCATCACCAGTTAAAGTGTTCATTTCATCAGTCAAATCATCAATAATAACTTTTTCCGCTTTAGGCTGATTCCACTGATACGAATCAACGTTCTGACCTAATAAAGTAACTTCGCGATAGCCATTTTCAAATAACTCTTTAGCTTCTTTAACAATAGAAAAAGGATCTCTGCTTCTTTCTCTTCCTCTTGTAAATGGAACTACACAAAAAGAACACATGTTATCGCAACCACGCATAATGGTTACAAAAGCTGTAATTCCGTTACTATTTAAACGAACTGGACTTATATCGGCATAGGTCTCTTCACGAGACAAGATTACGTTTACGGCTTTATGACCTTCTTCTACTTGACTAATTAAACCTGGTAAATCACGGTAAGCATCCGGCCCAACAACCACGTCAACCAATTTTTCTTCTTCTAAAAATTTTGCTTTCAAACGTTCGGCCATGCAGCCCAAAACACCAACAATTAATTTAGGATTTCTCCGTTTTTCTACCCCGAATTGCGAAAGCCTGTTGCGCACACGAGTTTCAGCATTTTCACGGATAGAACAAGTATTAATGAAAATTACATCAGCTTGATGATAGTCTCCCGTAGTTTCAAATCCAGTTTCTGCTAAAATAGATGCAACGATTTCGCTATCTGCAAAATTCATTTGGCAACCATAACTTTCAATATACAGTTTCCTGCCATCGCCTTTTGGAGCCTCTAAAATTAGTGCTTCTCCTTGGCGCTCTTCATCGTGTTTCTTATCGGTAAGCTGTAAATCAATCATAATTGGGCTATGGGTTATGAATTATAAGTTATGGCCCCAGATCTTTAACCTGCAACTCCTAACTTTTAACTCATTTATCGGGTTTCAAAAATACAAAATAAAATGTATAAATGACAAATTGTCAGCGTCAAAATTATCTCTCCTTACAATAATCAAACAAATAGTATTTAAAATTGTAGTTATTATTTAAACTAGAGATGCTCAAGAATCAAAAATCAAGAAAAGTAATTAAATGGGTTGGCGGAATTTTGTTAGGATTGATTGTGATCATCGGCTCGGCTGCAATTTATTTAAGCGCAAAATGGAAACCTTTATTAACAGAGAAAATTAAAGAGGGTGTTTATGAAGGCTCGAATCACTTATATAAAATTGATTTTCAAAATATTCATTTAAACTTAGTAACAGGAACAGTAGTGTTGGATAGCATTTCACTTTATCCGGATAGTGCAGTTTTTGCTAAGCTAAAAGAAATTAAAAGAGCACCTACCCATTTATTTCGTGTGCGATTAGCTCACTTAAAAATAAGTAGAGTGAGTATCCTGACCGCTTATTTTAAAAAGAAAATAGATATCAATGCTATTATTTTAGACAATCCTTCTATTGATATGGTTTACAATAAAGTACCTAAAAGAACAGATACTTTAAAAGATGAACGTACACTTTATCAGCAAATTTCTAAATCATTAAAGTCCATTCATGTAAAAGACATTAAAATAGTTGATGCTGATTTTGATTATTATAACGGCTTAAAAAAGTTAAATGCTATTAAGCACCTATCAGTTAATGTAAAAGATGTTTTAATTGATTCGCTTGCTCAGTATGATACCACAAGAGTTTTTCATACTAAAGATATTGCTTTTATGATGAGTGGATATAAGTCTTTATCTGCAGATAAAATGTATACCGTAAAGGTAGATACAGTTAAAGGCTCTATCAGTTATAAAACTTTAAGAGTTGTTGGTATTCAATTGATTCCAATGTACCCTGATTTAACTTTCAGCAGAAAATACAATTCGCAAAAAGACCGTTACGATATAAAATTTGATAATTTAAGTTTTAGTGGAGTTGATTTCATTACTTTATATAATGATGGAAATTTACACGCTAAAAAATTAAATATTGGGCCAGCTAAAGTCGCTATATTCTTAAATAGAGAATTACCACCACCTAATATTGATAAAGGAAAAAACTATCCACATAATGCGTTAAAGAGATTGCCCATAGAAACTTTAATAGATACTTTAAGCATTAACAAAATTGATATTGCATATACAGAGTTTGATAAAAAAACAAAAGAGCGAGGTACTTTGAGGCTTGAAAATTTAAGTGGGGAGATATTAAATATTACCAACGATTCTTTAAGGTTAATTAAGAGAAATCATGCTTATGCAAATCTTACAACATACATAATGGGTGCCGCAAAATTAAATGTTAAAATAGATTTTAATTTAACTGATAAAAATGCACTGTTTAATTATGTTGGACATGTAAGCCCATTTAACTTGAAAGTATTAAATCCAGTTTCTAAATCTTTAGGACTAGTTACCATTGAAAGTGGTCGTGTGAAAAGCGTAGATTTTAACATTTCGGCTAATGAAAGAGGTAGCTCTGGAACGGTTACATTTGCTTATAACGATTTAAAAGTTAACTTACTTAAAGAGGATGAGAATGGTGTAAAAGAGAAAAAAGGCTTATTGTCTTTTCTTGCGAATACTGTTTTAATTAAAAATGATAATCCGACTAAAAATGAAGACATGAGAGTTTCTAGAGTAGCTTTTACAAGAGTACCCCAGGCATCTTTCTTTAGTTTAATGTGGAAGAGTGTTTTCACAGGGATAAGAGAAACAGTTGGACTTGGAATGGTACCTGTAAAACCAATGAAAGAACCTGTATCTAGTAAAAAAGCTGAACGTCAGAAAAAACGAGCAGAACGTAAGGCCGAGAGAGAGAAGAATTGATAAGCTTTGTGAAGCTAAACTTGTTCAGACTTTCCAAAAGATGCTAAACTAAAGATCATAATATCTTGGAGACAAAGAATACTATGTGTTACTGAAAAATTCAGCATAACAAGATTTTTACTATATTGGATGACACAAATGATTATCCAATATGACTGAAAAGAAGACCCGCAAATTTAAAATTATAAAATGGATTGTTGGTGTTCTACTGTTTGTTTCTTTTGTATTAGTTTCTGTCTCTTGGTATATCAGTGCCAAGCTTAAGCCGTTGATAAAAAAAGAACTAAAAGCCTTAGTACTTAAATCTACCCATGGTTTATATCAAATAGAATTTTCAGAGCTACATACCAATTTCCTTACAGGCTCTGCCACAATTAGTGATGTAAATATTGTGCCAGACACAAATATTTACAAATTGCTTATTGCTGAAAAAAAAGCACCAAACAATCTGTATTACATTAAACTTAAGAAGCTTTCAATTAAAAGATTCCACCCATTTAATATCTATTTTAACAAAAAGGTAGAAGTGAATTTGCTTTTGTTTGATAAGCCAGAAATTAAAATGGTGAACAAACATTTCGATTTTAATGACAATAGGCCTCCACGTCCACGCAAATCTCCTTATGATTATATTAAGAATTTATTTAAATCTATAAGGGTTGAAACAGTAGATTTTAGGAATGCTAAATTCAAATACATAAATAATAATGGCGCTTTTCCAGATGTAGATTCTGTGAATAATTTAAGTGTGAAACTTACGGATTGGCTAATAGATTCATTATCGGCGCAAGATACTTCTAGGCTGTATCTTTTAAAAGATGTGCATATAAATTTAAATAACTACAGTTTTGCTACGCCAGATAGTATGTATCACATCAATGTTAACCAATTAGATTTTAACGCATCGAGCGGAAAAGTGAATATTAAACAGTTTGCCTTGGTGCCTAGGTATAGCGAAGTAAATTTTGCAAAAGTTAATGGTTATGCAAGAGATCGATTTGCCATCCAGCTTAATAATATCAGCCTTGATGGCATAGATTTGCCGGCTTATTTGCAAAAAAGAGAGCTAATTGCTAATCAGATGCACATTGCTGATGGAGGTGTGGCAGTATTCAATAACAATACTTATCCCAAGTTAGAAAAAGTTAAAACAGGTAGATTTCCACATCAGCTTTTGCAAAAATTGAACACTCAATTAACCATTAAAACTATAAAGCTCAGTAATATAGATGTAAGTTATGCTGAATTTGATAAAACAAGCAAACAGATCGGAAAAATTACTTTTGCAAAGACATCTGGAATTATAAACAATGCTACAAACGCCAAAAAAGTAAAAGATGTAAACCCAATTATGCAGGCCGATTTAATAAGCTATGTAATGGGGCAGGGTAAGTTAGCTATCAATTTTAAGTTCGATTTAAACTCGCCAACTGGGGCTTTTGATTACAAAGGTTCGATTACAGATTTGGATGGTAGACAACTAAATAAAATCACAAAACCATTAGGAATGGTACAAGTAAATAGGGGGATAATAAAAAAGCTGGCTTTTGATATTAAAACCGATAATAATGTTGCCAAGGGAAAGGTAGATTTTATGTTTAATGATCTTTCTGTGGCCTTATTAAAAAAAGAAGAGGGTAAGCAAAGACTAGTGAAAAAAGGCTTGCTTTCTATCTTGGCAAATGCCTTGGTTTTATATTCAGATAATCCCACTGCTGATGGAAAATATACTTCAGCAACAATTAACTTTAAACGAGAACCAACGGCTTCATTTTTTAGTTTCATTTGGAAAACTCTCTTTCAAGGTGTGAAATATAGTGTTGGGGTAACACCCCAAAAAGAAGCCGAAATTAAGGCCCAAGTTGCCAAGTTTGAAAAGATGAAAGATGACAGGGACGAACGTAGAAGACGTAGGCAAATAAGAATAGAGAAAAAGGAAAGAGAGCGGGAGTAATTAAAAAGCCTTATATGTTTTAGCATATAAGGCTTTAGTTATTTATCCTTTGGTAAGTTCAGGATGAGTTCTTTAAACTATCCAATTCCAGCCAAATCTATCAGCTACTAAACCGTTTCTAATGTCATTTAATTCTTTTGCAATACTAGTAGAAATTGTACGAGTACTAGCATCAGTTAATTTATAAAGCTCACCTTGATAACCAATTTCTCCTATTTGGGTAACTGTTGCAGCTGTACCAACGGCAAAAGCTTCAGTTAATTTTCCGGTTTTAGCACCTTCAATAATTTCGGCAACGGTAACTTTTCTTTCTTCTACTGCAATTCCCTTATCTTTTGCTAAAGCGATAATGGTATCACGAGTTACGCCATTTAAAATTGTTTCACTTACAGCAGCAGTAATTAATTTGCCATCTAAAACAAACATTACGTTTGCTGCACCAGATTCTTCAACCAATGTATGTGTAGCAGAATCTGTCCAAATTAACTGATCAAAGCCTTCTTTTTGCGCTTCTGCAAAAGGATATAAAGAACGAGCATAGTTTCCGGCAGTTTTGGCATAACCAACACCACCTTCATTTGCACGGGTAAATTTAGTTTCTATTTTAACTTTTAAAGCCTTAGTGTAATATGGTCCAGTTGGTGTTGCCAACAAAACGAATTTATAAGTATCACTCGCTTTTACACCTAAAGAAGAATCGGTAGCAAACATTACTGGTCTTAAATACAACGAGTAATTTTCTTGCGTTGGCACCCAACCTTTATCAATATTAATTAGCGCAGAAATAGCTTGCATAAAAATCTCTTCTGGAATTGTAGGCATTGCCATACGATCTGCTGAAATGTTAAAACGCTCAAAGTTCTTGTTCGCTCTAAAAACACTTACATCGCCATTTGGCAAACGATAAGCTTTCATTCCTTCAAAAATTGCTTGTCCGTAATGTAAAGCAGAAATTGCAGGACTCATTTCAATTGGGCCATAAGGTAAAATTTGTAAATTCTTCCATTCTCCATCTTCAAAATCAGCCATAAACATATGGTCTGTAAAAATCTTTCCGAATGGGATGTCCTTAAATTCTGTCTCAGCTAATCTTGGATTGCTATTTTCTGTAACCTTAATTTGTAAAGTATCTATCACTGCCTTAAGTATTAATTTAATGCAAAAGTACGAAAAAACACATTTAAACCCAATTTATTTTTCGTTTCGAAGTGTTTGGAGTACACTAAGCACCCATCCCTTTCCCCATTCTTCCATTTGTTCTGGTGTCCAAAGGAAAGGATAGAAAATCCGCTTTTGGAAACGCGGAGGCAAATATTTTTGCCAGTTAGTGCCACCTGTTGCAGCAATATCTGTTGGGTCTTTCTCTAAATAGCGCACCGCTGATTTATAATGCGATAAAGGCCATTCTACATTTACGTAAAGGTCTAACTTGCGTAATTCTTCAGCTAACTGGCTCACATCTTCTCCCTTGGATACTAGTTTGTGGTATAATGCTGAAAAATTGGTATGCTCACGTTCTTTAGCCAGAGCTAGAAACTGCGCTGCGTACTTTTTAATGAACTGTTTTAAGGTTAAGGTCTGCTTGCCACTCGATAATTCCGTAGCGCCAAACTTCCAGTAAATGTGTTCAAATTTTTCTTCAATGGTATTGTTTACCAGTGCCACTCTCTGACTTTTATCAACCAGTTGGGTAAAATCTGTAGCAGTGATTTCTATCATTCTGTATTGGCCAGATTGGAAACCGCTTGCTGGTAATAAAGACATACGGAACTTTAGAAATTGCTCTTTTTCCATTCCGTTAACCATTACCTCGAAGGAAGTTGTTAGTGCATTAAAGTAAGAGTTAATCCGTTTTATACGCACTGTAAAAAATTCTGCAGTTAATTCTTGGTGCTCTGCAATTTGCCTACATTCATGTAATGCCAGTTTAAAATACAATTCCGTAATCTGATGATACATGATAAAAATTTCTTCATCGGGAAATGGTGTTTTTGGGCTTTGTAAGCTTAATAATGTGTCTAAGTGGATGTAATCCCAATAGGTTAAAAAATCTGCGTATAAGAGACCGTCAAGGTAGGAGGCCATGTCTTGACCCATCGCTTCATATTTTTCTTGAAGCTTGTCTAGTTTGTCTTTTATTTGTGGTGTAAAATCCATGGCATATTTAAAATTAGTAATAATGAAAATAGTATTCGCTAATAAATTGCGACAATAATTATTTACTAATCAATTAACTTGGTCTAGCGATAATTACGCTAATGAAGGATGCCCATTTCCAGGTTTTAAAATCCATGTTTACTTCCATCTTTATATTTAATACAACACTCTAAATTTAATTGTATTCTCAATCTTCTTTAACGATTTAAACAATTGTTTGTCGTATTCTGCATTGATATCTGTAATAGCGTAACCCAATGTAGGGTTTGTCATTAAAAATTGCCCAACAATGTTGATATTGTGTTTGGCGAAAATAGTATTAATCTGCGCCATAATACCAGGAACATTTTTGTGGATGTGAATTAAGCGATGCGATTTATCGATAGCTGGCAATTGCAAATTAGGGAAGTTACTACTCATGTAAGTCGTTCCTTTATTCATGAAATCAATTACTCGTTTTGGAATAAAAGAAGCACTTCTTGGATTACTTTTTGGATCGTCGAAAACCACAATTCCCATATCAGTACAAATTTGGAAAGAAAGTTTGTTTTTGGCACTTCCTAAATAACCAATGGTTTTTAGCTTAACAGCACGCTCTAGCTTTTCCTGCTCAATTTTCTCGCCGTCAGCTAATAAAATCATTCCAACGTCTGCTACATATTTTTCCTCGAAAGAAGTTTTGTGTCTAATCGAAAACCCATCTTTTTTCAAAAGCTCGATGCTTTCTTTTGGGATGTCTCCAACCACTAAACAAAGAATTCTGTTTTTAGGGTAAGATATTGCCCTTGGCAAATTATTAACATACAAAAACTCATCAAAACTTGGGGTAACATGGTCGGCTTTTGAAACGATGCTTTCTCTGGCAATATTTTCTGTAAAAGCATAGAATTTTTTAATCAATCCACTTTCGCGAAGTTGATAATCAGAATAACCGTCACCAATGCCATACAATTCGCCCTGCAGGCCCATCTGACCAATTAGTTTAACTTTCCCACCTTCTTCACTTAATGGATTGGCATGGTCATAGTCTATAATTTTTCCATCACCTGTGGTTACAAAAGTGTTGGCATAAATATTTTCTTTTTTAATGTGGTATTGACTTACAACAGGCGTGATGAATTCTTTAAATCCGCCAGAAACTATTAAAACTTCATCAGCGTGTTTTTTAAAGAAAGCAGCATTACGAGAAAATGAAGCAGAAACTTTTTTCTTTAAACGGGTAATTAGCTGCTTTAAATGATCTTCGTTTGCTTCTAATAATTGTACGCGTTTGGCTAAACTTTCAGAAAAGGAAAGTTTGCCCTCCATTGCTAAATTGGTATAATCTTCAATTTTTTTAAAGATAGCTTCCTTATCGGGATGTTTATTTAAGGAGATACGGGCCAGTTCATCTAATGCTTCTACTTGTGTAAAAGTGCTGTCGAAATCGATAATATAATAGTTTTGTGGTTTCACCTGGTTGTGTTTTTGTTTTTAATTGTAGCTGGAGCCTTTGAGGATAAAATTATCATTACTCCGCATTCAATGAGGAATCTTAATCCTGTTGGGTTCATTAGCGTTATTTCAAAGCCTCGCAAACTTCACGAATACTCTGTTTTAATGGTTTAAAGTCAATATTTATAGCATTTCTAATTTTTTCATTGCTGTAATAACTCAAATTAAAACTACTTCGAGCAGCATCTCTTGTTAAGGCAGGAGCTTTTCTGGTAAAGATAGAGGCTACTTTTGCAGCTCTCCAAGCAATGCCCAGCATCCAAGGTTTAGCTTCAGTAGCTGGTTTCTTAATTCCAAAACCACTGGCAATTTCGGCAAAAAAATCTTTATAATTCAGGTTGTCGGCTGATAAAGTATAGCGCTCTGCAGTAATTTCGCTGTTCATTAGGGCAATCATACTCTTGGCAACATCTTCTACATCTACAATTCCAGTTGCGCCATTGGTATAAAATTTCAAACCTTCTTTTACCAATTTAAAAATAGCACCACTACCTTCAAAGCCAGCGTTTCTGCCAATAATTACAGCCGGATTTACAATTACCGCATCTAAACCCTCGGCAATGCTACGCCAAACTTCCATTTCGCCTTCATATTTTGAAATGGCATAAGCGTGAACTTTTGAATCATATTCCCAAAAATCTTTCTCAGTAATTTGCGCTCCTTTTTTGGCATTACCTAAGGCTGCAATGGAACTTACGTGAACTAATCTAGCTTGATGCTCGGCACAAAGGTTTACAATATTTGAAGTTCCTTCGATGTTTACTTTTAATAATTTTGTCTTGTCTTTTGGATCAAAAGAAATGAATGCTGCACAATGATAAACTTGGGTTATATTTTCGAAGGCATCTGCCAAGCTTTCGGGTTCATTAATATCGGCAAGAAACCATTCAATAAGCTGGTTATCTTTTAATAAAACTGGAATTTTAGAAGTCTCTCTTTTTAACGCCTTAACTTTTAAATTTTGAGCAGTTAGCTGATGAATTAATTCTGCACCTAAAAATCCTGTAGCGCCGGTTACCAGTATCATCGTATTTTTTTTAGGTTCAGAAACTATTTGAAATTTATCTAATAACTGTTTGTGCTTCTTTTTGGCTTTAAATTCGTTACGTTTTTTTGAGGTAGTTACTCCGCTATCTCTTCAAAAATAAGCCTCGTTCAACTCAAAAATGAGCTAAAAACAATTTTACAACATAAAGTTCAAACAGTTTCATTAATATGTCCGCCCAAAAATAGATATTTGATGCCAACATTTATATCGTTTTTATGTCTTTATCCGATTTTTTTTCGCCTATTAACCCAGATAAGTTTAGTCCTAAGCAAGGATTTTTAACCAGTCATCTAGGATTAAAGGCTAATTTTTTTACAGATCGCTTTCCAGAATTGGAAGAAAAAACATACGATATTGCCATTTTTGGAGTGAAAGATGATAGGGGAGCGGTAAATAATAATGGCTGTGCATTAGGCTCTGAACATTTTAGAGAACAGTTTTATACTTTAAATGAAGGTTCTTTTACAAGCAAAATAATCGACCTTGGAAATATAAAAGCAGGCAAAGAAGTTTCTGATACTTATTTTGCTGTTAAAACTGCAGTTGCTGAATTAATAAAATTGAACATTTTGCCAATTATAATTGGTGGTGGACAAGACATTACTTATGCCCAATATATGGCGTATGAAAACTTGGAGCAAAAAGTGGATTTGGTGGTAATCGATTCTAAATTTGATTTAGATGAAGATACTGAAGAAGGAGTTGCAACAACTTCTAGCTCATACCTAAGCAAGATTTTTTTACATCAACCGAACTATTTATTTAATTTTAGTAATGTTGGTTACCAAACTTATTTTGTAAATCAAGATAGCTTAAAAGTAATGGATAAGCTATATTTTGATGTACATCGATTAGGTGAGTTTATGCCTGATATTTCTTTAACAGAACCAGTACTTCGCAATGCAAATATGATAAGTTTTGATCTGGGCGCTATTCGTTCTGCAGATGCTGGTGCAAATGTAAATGCTGGTCCAAATGGTTTTTATGGTGAAGACGCTTGCAGAATTACACGTTATGCCGGAATGAATGATAAACTGACTTCTATAGGGTTTTACGAATTTAACCCAGCTTTTGATAGAAATGGGCAAACAGCAATGCTTTTAGCACAAATGGTTTGGTATTTTATAGATGGATATTATAACCGCAAGCAAGATTTTCCGCTTACGCCAAAATCTCAATATATCATTTACAGGGCAAGTTTAAAGGATGGTTCTGGCGAAATGAATTTTGTGAAAAGCAAACGTTCAGACCGTTGGTGGATGCAAGTTCCTTATCCAACTGGTATCTCAAAAAATGAAAGATATCACCTAGTTCCTTGCAGATATGATGATTATAATACTGCTGTTAATGGAGAAATGCCCGATTTATGGTGGCGAACTTATCAAAAGCTATCATAATTTTACATTTGATGCATCTTTTTAAAGTGCAGATTTTTTATATTTGCTTATAATCTAAGCCCCTAAACCCTAATTAAATACATAATGAAAAAATTAATTTTATCTGCTTTTTGCCTTTTACCACTAGGTTTAATGGCGCAGCAAGCTTTTACCATTCAAGGTAAGGTTGGTACTTTAAATGAACCTGCAAAAGCATTTTTAGTTTATAAAGTAGGCACAAATAGCATTACAGATTCTGCAACATTAAAAAATGGAACATTTGAATTCAAAGGTTCTGTTGATGGTGTAACTTCCGCATCTATTAGAGTTAAACATGACGCAACACCAGTTGACCCCAAAAAACGTGTTCCATCAGATTTAATTACGGTATTTCTTGAAAAAGCAACTATAAAAGTTGAAGCAGCTGATTCTATCAAATATGCAAAAATTACTGGCTCTAAAGTGAATGACGATAATGCAAAATATATCGCATTGTTTAAACCAATGAACGATCAGGTTGCCATTTACATGAAAGAATACAATGCTTATACAACAGAGCAGAAAAAAGATACAACTTTTATGAAACCTTTTATGGCTAAATACACTGCTGCTAATAAGGATAGAGGACCTTTAACTAAGAAATTTGCTGAAGAAAACTTGAACTCTTACATGGGTTTAGTTGCATTCAGAGCATCAATGGGATATGATATTGATCCGAAGGTTGTAGAACCACAATTTTTAAAATATGCTGCTGAATATAGAGCATCTGCTTTAGGAAAGAATATTGCCAGTACAATTGAAGGTGCTAAAAAGACTCAAATAGGTGTAATAGCGCCAGATTTTGCGCAACATGACCCTGAAGGGAAAGTGGTGAAGCTGTCAGATTTTAAAGGCAAATATGTGCTGGTTGATTTTTGGGCAGCTTGGTGCGGTCCTTGTAGAGAGGAAAATCCAAATGTAGTTGCAGCTTTTAATAAATTCAAAGATAAAAACTTTACCGTTTTTGGTGTATCTTTTGATGGAGGTACTACAGGAACCACCAAAGAAAAGTGGTTAGAAGCAATCGAAAAAGACAAATTAACTTGGACTCATGTTTCTGAATTAAAAGGATGGGAAAATGAAGCTAGATACCTATATGGTATCCAAGGTATCCCAGCAAACTTTTTAATTGACCCTACAGGCAAAATTGTAGGAAAGAGTTTAAGAGGTGAAGGATTGCACAAAAAACTAGAAGAACTTTTAGGTGCTAAATCTAAATAGTCCATATCTTTAAATAAACAGAAAAGGCTTCGAGTTTCTCGAAGCCTTTTCTGTTATAAGGAATTAATTACTACATCAAATCAAAACCAATATCTTCTCTAAAATATTTGCCATCAAAATAAATGCGGCCAGCATCTGCTGTTGCGCATTGTAAAGCTGTAAATCCTTCCGCCAAGTTTTCATTGGTGAAAGATTTAGAAGCTGCCGTTGGAATGCCGTGACGCTCCATAAACTGCTTAGAAAAATCTTTACTGCCGTCTAAAATAGCACCTTTTTTTTTCAGACCAATAACTGGAATGCCTACTAGAGCTTCATCATTTGCAGAAAAATCTTGAATTCCATTTACTAGAGATTCTTTTGGACCAACTACTAAAAGTTAAATACCTTTCTTTTAAAGCAAAAGCTTTTACAGCTTCAAAATCATTTGGTTAATGTTTACATTTTACCATAAGCATTTGCAATAGAATTTCACTAAAAATTCGGGATTTACTATATATTTGATAAATAGTATTTAAAACACCTATCATGAAAAAATTAATTTTATCTGCTTTTTGCCTATTACCAATAGGCCTAATGGCACAACAAAACTTTACTATTAGAGGTAAAGTAGGCACACTAAACGCACCTGCAAAAGCTTTTTTAGTTTATAAAGTAGGCACAAATAGCATTACAGATTCTGCAACCTTAAAAAATGGAGTGTTTGAATTTAAGGGTTCGGTTGACGGAGTAACTTCAGCCTCGATTAGAGTTAAACACGATGCGACACCAATTGACCCTAAAAAGCGTGTTCCTTCAGACTTACTTCAGATGTACCTTGAAAAAGCAACCATTAATGTAGATGCTGCTGATTCCATAAAATATGCAAAAATTACTGGCTCTAAAGTGAATGATGATAATGCAAAATACAGTGCGTTATTCAAGCCAATTTATGATCAAATAAACATCTTGATGAAGGAATATAATGGCTATACTCAAGAGCAAAAAAAGGATACTACATTCATGAAGCCTTTTAAGGCTAAATATGCCGCCGCTAATAAAGCTGATTCTTTAAACAAGAAATTTGCTGAAGAAAACCTGAATTCTTACATGGGTTTGTTTGCTTATAGGTTTTCATTGCCATATGACATTGATCCAAAAGTTGTGGAGCCTCAATTCTTAAAATATGCGGCTGAATATAGAGCATCTGCTTTAGGTAAAGAGATTGCAACTATGATTGCTGGTGTTAAGAAAACTCAAATTGGTATGATTACTGATTTTACACAAAATGATCCAGATGGCAAACCGGTTAAGTTATCTGATTTTAAAGGCAAATATGTATTGGTAGACTTCTGGGCTTCTTGGTGTGGTCCTTGTAGGGCAGAAAATCCTAACGTGATAGTTGCTTTTAATAAATGGAAAGATAAAAACTTTACAGTCTTAGGTGTTTCTTTAGATCAACCTGGTAAAAAAGATGCTTGGTTAAAAGCAATTGCTGATGATGGTTTAGTTTGGACAAATGTTTCGGATTTGAAAGGGTGGGATAACGAGGTTTCTAAAAGTTACGGTGTACAGGGTATTCCATTTAATTTTTTGGTAGATCCAACTGGAAAAATCGTTGCTAAAAATCTTCGTGGAGAAGCATTGCAAACTAAATTAGCAGAATTATTAGATGCTAAAATTAAGTAGTTTTAATCTTAAATAAACATCAAAGGCTTCGAGTTTCTCGAAGCCTTTGATGTTAAAGGTAAGTCGTCATTCCCGTGCAAACGGGAATCGTAAAGCGATAAAAGCATCCTTTTGAGTACCAAAACCCCTATCTCATTAGATGCCCATTCACCTGTTCTAAATTTACTTCAGGAAGCTGAGTGTGACGAGTTATAATGGTTTAATTACATCAAATCAAATCCGATATCTTCTCTAAAGTATTTACCATCAAAATAAATACGGCCAGCATCTGCTGTTGCGCATTGTAAAGCTGTAAACTGATCATCCTGTAAACTAGTAATAGCTATAACCCTTCCGCCATTAGTTTTAACCTGTCCCCCCTCTAAAGTTGTTCCGGCATGGAAAGCAAATGAGTTGCGTAAGTTATCAATACCAGAAATTGCTTTTCCTTTTTCATAATCTCCAGGATAACCACCAGCAACAATCATCACCGTAGCGGCATTTTTAGGGCTAATTGCTAACCGATAGCTGTCTAACTTCTTATCTGCACAAGCTTTAAATAATTCAACTAAATCACTTTCTATACGTGGGATAACACTTTCAGTTTCTGGATCGCCCATACGGCAATTGTATTCTATCACATAAGGTTTATCTCCAACTTTAATTAAGCCAAAGAAAATGAAACCTGTATAATCAATGTTATCTTTTAACAAACCATCAATGGTTGGTTGAATAATGTCTCTTTTGATCTCTGCTAAAAAAGTCTCATTTGCAAAAGGAACAGGAGAAACAGAACCCATTCCACCTGTATTTAAACCAGTATCACCTTGGCCAATTCTTTTATAATCCTTCGCCTCCGGCAAAATCACATAGTTTTTTCCATCGCTTAATACAAAAACAGAAAGTTCTATTCCGGTTAAGAATTCTTCAACAACTACCGTACTTCCGGCATTGCCAAATTTGCCACCAAGCATTAATTTTAATTCTTTTTGTGCTTCGGCAACATTATCTAAAATTAAAACTCCTTTGCCAGCAGCTAATCCATCAGCTTTTAACACAATAGGAGTTGCATGGTTTTGCAAATAAGCTAATCCTTCTGCCAAGTTTTCATTGGTAAAAGATTTAGAAGCTGCCGTTGGAATGCCGTGACGCTCCATGAACTGTTTAGAAAAATCTTTACTCCCTTCTAAAATAGCACCTTCTTTTTTCGGGCCAATAACTGGAATGCCTACTAAAGCTTCATCATTTGCGAAAAAATCGTGAATTCCATTTACTAAAGGTTCTTCTGGGCCAACTACTAAAAGTTCAATACTTTCTTTTAAAGCAAAAGCTTTTACGGCTTCAAAATCATTTGGGTTAATGTTTACATTTTTACCATAAGCACTTGTACCCGCATTACCAGGGGCAATAAATAGTTTTGAGCATTGAGCAGATTGGCTCATCTTCCAAGCAAAAGCACATTCTCTTCCGCCAGAACCTAACAATAGAATATTCATGGAAGCAAAGATATTAAAATAGTCAATAGTCTATAGTTCATTGGCTCAATAGTTCATTGGCATCATCCCAAAGAGTGGCATTCATTTTCTAAACGCCTTAATACGAGTACAAACTTTAGTTTTTTAAACGGAATTGGAGGGGAAATCCTTTTTTGTCATAGAGCGTAGTCGAAGGGCAAAAAAGATTGAAACGAAAAGCCCGACTAGCTTTCAAAGTAGGGTTGCAATTGCTTTTCAAAAAAAAGTGACTATTCATAAATATTTGGATAGATTTTTGAGTTAAAAGCTATTAAATCACTTCATATTTCGGTATGTAAAAGATTAAAATTAGATTTGCCGCAAGAATGAAACACGTTGTAGCCATATCGCTAGTCTTTTTTAGCCTTACCCATCTCGCAAAAGCGGAAGATGTTGGTAGGTTAAAACTATTAACAGAACGTTATTGCAACAAAACTCAAATCGATTCTCAAGTTATCAGTTCTGATACAGATCAGCTAAATGACCAGAGAAATCCTTTCTTCTTAACCTATAGTGAATTGACTTTAATTGGCATATTGCCTGAGGTTAAAGTTTCAAAACACATGGCGCATAATCATATCGTTGCAGATTTAACGATTAGGAAAAAGCCAAAAAATAATAGCCCTTAGTAATTCCCAATTTATAATTTAAATCCTTGTCTAATCAGATATGGGAAGGAATTTTATTCCTTAACTGCCAAGTTGGCTCAGCATTATGCTGTGGCTTGGTTGTTGCAAATTGAATATTTTTAGAATTTATATAAACACAAAATAAACATGTTAGGATTTTTAGCCAAAATTTTTGGAAGCAAATCAGAAAGAGATATTAAAGTATTACAGCCTTTAGTAACCCAAATTAATGAAGAGTACGCAAAACTTTCATCACTAAGTAACGATGAATTACGTAATAAAACTGTAGAATTTAAAGAAACCATTGCTACGGCTTTGGCAGATATTGATACAAAAGTTGCAGATATCAAGTTAAAAGCAGAAAATCAAGAGTTATCATTAACAGAAAAAACTGCTTTATATGATGAAGTTGATGCTTTAGGTAAAGAGCGTGATGTAGAATTAGAAAAAGTTTTACTTCAAATTATGCCATCTGCATTCGCAGTTGTTAAAGAAACTTCTCGCCGTTTAAGTGAAAATGAAAGTTTAGAGGTTACAGCTACACAATTTGATAGAGATTACGCTGCTCGTAAAAGCAATGTAAAAATTGTTGGCGACAAAGCGTATTGGGCCAATAAATGGGATGCATCAGGAACTGAGGTAGTATGGAACATGATTCACTACGATGTGCAGTTAATTGGTGGTATGGTTTTAAATAGCGGTAAAATTGCCGAGATGGCTACTGGAGAGGGTAAAACCTTAGTAAGTACATTGCCAGCTTATTTAAATGCTTTAGCCGGTCAAGGTGTACATATTGTAACAGTGAATGATTATTTAGCTCGTCGTGATAGTGAGTGGAATGGACCATTATTTGAGTTTCATGGGTTACGTGTAGATTGTATTGATAAACATGAACCAAACTCACAAGAACGTAGAAACGCTTATTTAGCAGACATTACTTACGGAACAAACAACGAATTCGGTTTCGATTATCTTCGTGATAACATGTCTCAAACACCAGATCAATTGGTGCAACGCAAATTGCATTTTGCTATGGTAGATGAGGTCGATTCAGTTTTAATTGATGATGCTCGTACACCATTAATTATTTCTGGACCTGTGCCCTTTGGCGATCAACACGAATTTCATGAATTAAAACCACGCATTGAACGTTTGGTTAATGCGCAAAAAACATTTGTTTCTTCAGCTTTAAATGAGGCTAAGAAATTAATTAATAGCGGTAATACAGGTACAGAAGAAGGCGATGGTGGTTTAGCATTATTACGTGCCCATCGTGGTTTGCCAAAAAGTAAAGCATTAATTAAGTTTTTAAGTGAAGGTAGTGTTAGACAAACTTTATTAAAAACCGAAAATCATTATATGGCAGAGCAGTCTAAGAATATGCCTAAGGTAGATTCTGAATTGTTCTTTTACATAGATGAGAAAAATAATCAAGTTGAATTAACAGAAAAAGGTATTGAATTAATTACCCAACAGGGTGAAGATGCGAGTTTCTTTGTTTTACCAGATGTGGGTTCAGCAATTGCCGAAATTGAAAAGTCTAGTTTGAGCAGCGAAGAAAAAATCGCTCAAAAAGATGCGTTAATGCGTGATTATTCTGTAAAAGCAGAACGTATTCATTCTGTAAATCAATTGTTAAAAGCTTATACTTTATTTGAAATTGATGTAGAATATATCATCGATGAAGGGAAAATTAAGATTGTTGATGAACAAACCGGCCGTATCATGGATGGCCGTCGTTACTCTGATGGCTTGCATCAAGCAATTGAAGCTAAAGAAAATGTTAAAGTAGAAGATGCGTCTCAAACTTACGCTACGGTTACTTTACAAAACTTCTTCCGTATGTACCACAAGCTTTGCGGTATGACGGGTACTGCAACTACCGAAGCAGGTGAGTTTTGGTCTATCTATAAATTAGATGTGGTAGAGATCCCTACTAATAGGGTAATGGCACGTAAAGATGAACAAGATTATGTTTACCGTACCATTCGTGAAAAATACAATGCAGTTGCAGAAGAAATTGTAAGATTAACAGAGGCCGGGCGTCCGGTATTGGTTGGTACAACTTCAGTTGAGATTTCTGAACTGTTAAGTCGTATGTTAAAACTTCGTGGTATTAAACACAATGTTTTAAATGCGAAGATGCACCAAAAAGAGGCAGATATCGTTGCAGAAGCTGGGCAGGCTGGTCAGGTTACAATTGCAACCAACATGGCTGGTCGTGGTACAGATATTAAATTAGGCATTGGCGTTAAAGAAGCTGGAGGTTTAGCTATTGTAGGTACAGAGCGCCATGAGTCTCGTCGCGTAGATAGGCAGTTACGTGGTCGTGCTGGTCGTCAAGGTGATCCAGGTACATCGCAATTCTTTGTATCATTAGAAGATAACCTAATGCGTTTATTCGGTTCAGAGCGTATCTCTAATATTATGGTTAAAATGGGTATCGAAGAAGGTGAAGTAATTCAGCATTCTATGATTACTAATTCTATCGAGCGTGCTCAGAAAAAAGTAGAAGAAAATAACTTTGGTGTTCGTAAACGTTTATTAGAGTATGATGATGTAATGAACTCGCAACGTACTGTAATTTATGCTAAACGTAAGAATGCTTTATTTGGTGAGCGTTTAGATGTTGACATGAACAATATGGTATTTGATGTTGCAGAAGATATTGTAACAGAATACAAAGAAGAGGGTAATTATGAAGGTTTCAAACTAGAAGTAATCAAAAATTTCTCTTCTGATACTGCAATTTCAGAGCAAGATTTCAATACTAAGAACATCCATACATTAACTGATATCTTATTTGAAGAAGTAACATCATTTTATGCCCGTAAATCAGATGCAATCATCAATCAATCAATGTCTGTTTTAAAACAGGTTTTTGCAGAGCGAGGTGAGCACATTGAGCAGGTTGTTGTTCCATTTACTGATGGTATGCGTCACATCCAAGTTCCGGTTGATTTGAAAAAAGCAATTGCCAATAATGGTCGTGAGGTTACTAAAGCCTTCGAAAAAACGATTATTCTCGCTTTAATTGATGATAGTTGGAAAGAGCATTTACGTGAAATGGATGAATTGAAACAATCAGTACAAAATGCGGTTTACGAGCAAAAAGATCCGTTAATTATTTATAAAATGGAAGCCTTTAACTTGTTTAAAAGCATGTTAAATGTTGTAAATAAAGAAGTTGTAAGTTTCTTATATAAAGGTGGTATTCCAGTGCAGCAAGAGGCTGAAGATGTTAGAGAAGTTCAAGCTCCAAAACGTACCCAAAGCAAATTACAAATGTCTAAACCAGAATTTGCACAATCAAGCAGTAGTGCAATGCCAATGGAAGACACCAGGGAAATGGCTCCACCACAACCAATTCGCAAAGAAGCAACTGTTGGTAGAAACGAACCTTGCCCTTGTGGAAGTGGTAAAAAGTTTAAAAACTGCCATGGTGCAAATGTATAAATATAGAACTTGTCATTCTGAAGGCAGTGAAGAATCTCTTTAAACAGATTCCTCGTTACTCGGAATGACAAAATTATAGTTTGCATAGCCCATCAATAATGCCGAATTTTGTAAAAAGTTCGGCATTATTATTTAAAGCCGATGTCATTGCCGAGAATACAACTGGCAATCTATCTTGATAATTATGAAAATATACCTTGTGTTTGTTTTTTTGCTCTGCCTACAGCAAACCTTTGCTCAAACTAGAGGAGAAGTTACTGAAATAAAAGACCCGCTAATAGATAGTTTAATCGCAAAGCGGATTGAATTATATAAGCAGAAACCAACAGTAACAAACCCAGTAAGCAAGGCAATCGTATCTGATATGGGTTATCGAGTTCAGGTTTTTTACGGATCAGATAGAAAAGAAGCGTTTAATGAACAAAATAGGTTTAAAACAGCTTATCCAACAATTAGAACTTACATCACATATAAAGAGCCCAACTATTATTTGCGAATTGGCGATTTTAGAACAAGGATGGAGGCACAAGCAATGTTAAACGAACTAAAAGGAACTTTTCCAACCTTATTTATTTTTAGAGAAAAAATAAATGCACCAGATCTAGATGTAAATAAATAGGCCAAATTAGTTGAGCACAAACGGTTATGAAAAATAAAATACAAGAACTAGCAGGTAAAATATATAATGATGTAGTTGGTTATCGCCATCATATCCATTCCAATCCAGAGCTTTCTTTTAAAGAATTCCAAACTTCTTTATTTATAAAGGAGAAATTAGAAGAATGGGGTATCGAATACATCGCTATGGCAAATACTGGTGTTGTGGGTTTAATTAAAGGAGCTATTCCATCAGATAAAATTATCGCCTTGCGTGCAGATATGGACGCTTTGCCTATTCATGAGGCTAATGACAAACCTTACCGTTCTAAAAACCATGGGGTAATGCATGCCTGCGGACATGATGTGCACAGTTCATCGCTTTTAGGAACTGCTTATATTTTAAGTCAGCTTAAAAATGAGTTTGCTGGTACCATTAAATTAGTTTTTCAACCTGCTGAAGAACTTTTGCCCGGTGGGGCGAGTATCATGATTAAAGAAGGCGTGCTAGAAAACCCTAAGCCTCAAGCTATTGTTGGACAGCATGTTATGCCAATGATTGAAACTGGTAAAGTTGGTTTCCGCTCAGGTATTTATATGGCCTCAACTGATGAGCTATATGTAACTGTTACCGGAAAGGGTGGACACGGTGCTCAACCTCATCAAAATATCGATCCTGTTTTAATTACTGCCCATATCATTGTGGCTTTACAACAAATTGTAAGTAGAAATGCTGACCCACGTTTACCATCTGTACTTTCTTTTGGAAAAGTTAATGCAAATGGTGCTACAAATATCATCCCTAATGAAGTAAAGCTAGAGGGAACTTTTAGAACCTTAAATGAGGATTGGAGAAATGAGGCCCATAGACTGATGAAAAAAATGGCTGAAGGAATTGCCGAAAGCATGGGCGGAAGCTGCGACTTCGATATTCATAGAGGTTATCCATTTTTAATTAATGAAGAAAAACTAACAGCGAACGCTCGTGAGTTCGCAGAAGACTATTTAGGCAAGGAAAACGTTATAGATTTAGACATTTGGATGGCCGCAGAAGATTTTGCTTATTATTCTCAAGTAACTGATGCATGCTTTTATCGTTTAGGAACTGGTAATGCAGAAAAAGGAACAATGTATTCCGTGCATACTCCAAACTTTGATATAGATGAAGATGCATTAAAAACTTCAACCGGCTTAATGGCTTACATTGCATTGAAACAGCTTGGTAATTAAGTTGTGAATTTTTAACCTTTAGGCAGGGTATTTGCAATTGATAGTGTAATATGCAACAATAAAGCAATATAACAATTTAAGCAACGAACTTTCTACCAAAAATGAAAAGAATAATCCTACTTATAGTTTCGACCATACTGTTTTTAAAAGCCAATAGTCAAGAAATTCCACGTTTTAATCCTGATACCATTAAAACAATTCAACTGGATTCTGTAGTAAAGATTACAGCTCAAAAATTCGGAATTGAAACATTTATAAATGCCATTATTAACGACACCAGTTTTTATCAGGCGTTTAGAAATATGAAGAAGTATACTTTCATAGCCGAAAATCGCATTTTTTCTTATGATAAAAATAACAAAGTTGATGGTAAGGTTTATCGTAAAATAAAGCATAACAACGATGGACCTTACAAAATGGAATATTTAGTAAAAGAAAATAGCGGAAATATTTTCAAGAAAAATGGTAAATATCAATTATATACTATAGAAATGTTCGATTACATTTTTATGAATGCCTATAACACTGATTTTGTTCCAAATGCCCCAGCTGGTGATGGAAAGGGAGGGACGAATGAAAGCTACAAGGATAAATTAAAGACTTTAATATTTAATCCGGGTAAACCAATAAAAGGTTTACCCTTTATTGGGAGCAAAACCGAAATTTTTACTGCTAACATGCGCCAATATTACGATTATTCATTTTACAGTGCTACCTATTTAGATTCAATCCCCGTTTATAGATTTAAAGTTTCAGTAAAACCAGGGTTAAGCAGTTGGACAAAAGATGGGCTAATGATTAAAGAATTGGTTACCATATTTGATAAAAGAACTTTTGAAATTTTAGGGCGTTACGTGGATATGAAATACAGTAATATGCTCTTCGATTTTGATGTGCAAATGAACATAGAGATGAGCTATTTTAATGAAGTAAAATTACCTACAAAAATTACCTACCAAGGTAATTGGGATTATCCATTCAAAAAAGAAGAAAGAGCCAGTTTCTTGATTGTTCATAAAGATTATAAGCTCGGGAAAGGCAAGTAATCTTTTTGCTTTAAATCCTTTTTACCTGCGAAACTAGCAATGGCAATGGGAGAAATCAAGATCGTTATACTCCAAACGCCAAAAGATTATTATCTTTAACTTTCAATTAAATTCATTTTATGCAAATCTATTTTCGCTTATTTAAGCTTTGCTTGGTTGCATTATTGTTCTCGGTAACGAGTTTAAATGCACAAATATTAACCTCAAAACAAATTGATAGTGTAGCAGAAAAAACATTAAGCACTTTTAATGTGCCTGGTGTTGCTGTCGCAGTTATTAAAGATGGTAAGGTTATCCACGCAAAGGGTTATGGTGTTCGTTCTATCAAAACCAATTTAAAAGTAGATGAAAATACGCTTTTTGGAGTGGCATCTAACACTAAAGCATTCACAGCAGCTGCATTAGGAATGTTGGTTGATGAGAAAAAAATCACTTGGGATACCAAAGTAACAGATGTAATTCCAGAGTTTAAAATGTACGATGCTTATGTAACTAGCGAATTTACAGTTAAAGATTTGTTAACACACCGAAGTGGCTTAGGTTTAGGAGCTGGCGATTTAATGATTTGGCCAGATTCATCAACAGTTAATAAAAAACAACTCATTCATAATTTACGCTTTTTAAAGCCAGTTTCTTCATTTCGTACTAAATATGATTATGACAACCTAATGTACATTGTGGCTGGAGAAGTTGTAGAAAGAGTTTCGGGAATGACATATGAAAATTTCATTGAGGGAAGGATTATCAAACCTTTGGGAATGACTAAAACTGTAGCTTCATGGTATCGTTTAAAAGATAAAACGAATGTGATTGATGGTCATGCTCCATATGAAGGAAAATTACTTCCTGTAGGTTTAAGTTTTGGTGAAATCGCAAATGCAGCAGGTGGAATTTATTCTAATATTATAGATATGAGTAAATGGGTAATCGCCATGATGAACACAGGTAAGTATGGTGATAATTTAGAAAAGAAACTATTTAGCCCAGCCATACATAGAGAGCTTTGGACACCTCAAACTATCATTGCAGGCGGTAATCCAGCTAATTTTAGTAGCTACGGATTAGGCTGGTTTTTAAGCAATGTAAATGGAAATTTCCAAGCAACACATACAGGTGGGTTATCAGGCATCGTTACCCAAGTAACTATTCTGCCAGATTTGAAACTAGGAATTATTGTATTGACCAACCAACAATCTGGCGCAGCTTTTAATTCGATTACCAACTCCATTAAAGATGGTTATTTGAATATCAAAGGGATGGATCGAATTAAGATCCATAATGATAACAGGCTAAGAAACGAAAAACAAGCTCAAGAAATTGTAGACAAAACTTGGGCAGATATTAGCACTGCTCAAAAAGCAAATACAGTTAAACCTGAAGTAAAGAACTTTTATGGAACTTTCAAAGATGCATGGTTTGGTGAAGTGACAGTTAGTGAATTGAATGGTAAAATGCATTTTCAGGCTAAAAATGCACCAAAATTAAAAGGGGATATGACTTTTTATAAAGGCAATACTTTTATTGTAAAATGGTACGATAGAAGCTTAGATGCAGATGCTTTTGTAAACTTTAGCTTAGATAATAATGGCAAAGCCGATGGATTTAAAATGGCAGCAATATCACCGTTAACAGATTTTAGCTTTGATTTCCAAGATTTAGATTTTAAACTAGCCAATAATAAATAATTGAACATGAAAACTTACATTAAATCAATCAGCCTAGTTGCTGCAACCGCAATTATTATCTTAAGTATGGCGATGAAACCAAAACCTAAAAAAGTAATTTTCTTTGGTGATTCTATTACTCAAGCTGGGGTAAAAGGTAATGGCTACATCAATTTACTAAAGAAAACTTTAGACTCATCAAAATTTCAGTTAATTGGAGCTGGTATAGGAGGTAATAAAGTATACGATCTTTACTTGAGAATGGAAGATGACGTTTTAAATAAAAAACCTGATTTGGTATTTATTTACGTTGGTATTAATGATGTTTGGCATAAATTAGGTGCTAAAACAGGAACGGATTACGATAAATATTTAAAGTTCTATCAAGCGTTAATCAATAAAATACAAGCTAACGGCAGCAAAGTGGTTTTATGCACACCAACTGTAATTGGCGAAAAGAAAAACAATGCTAATGAAGTAGATGCAGATCTAAATAAATATGCTGAAGGCGTAAGGGGCTTAGCTGTAAAAAATAATCTTCCACTGTGTGATTTAAGAAAAGCTTTTGTTGATTATGAAAATGCTAACAATACAGAAGATAAAGAAAAAGGAGTTTTAACTACTGATAGGGTACATTTAAATGATGCTGGCAACAAATTAGTTGCCGATACCATGTTGCCTTTTATAAAATAATGTTACGAGTTACAGGTTATAAGTTACAGGTCTGGATTCATAACCTGCAACCCATAACTCGCAACCCACAACCGATATGATAAACCGCGAAACCATAGACAAGATTGTTGAAACCGCCCGCATTGAAGAGGTGGTTGGTGATTTTGTGCACTTAAAAAAACGCGGAACAAGTTTAATAGGTAATTGCCCATTTCATGGTGAAAAAACACCCTCATTTCACGTTTCTGTAAGTAAAGGCATCTATAAATGTTTTGGTTGTGGTAAAGGTGGAGATGCAGTTCGCTTTATTATGGAGCATGAAAAGTATTCATATCCAGAAGCACTTAAGTTTTTAGCCAATAAATATAACATTGAAGTAGAAGAAACTGTAGAAACTGTTCAAGATGTAGAAGCTCAAAATGCTAGGGAAAGTTTATACATCGTTTCTCAGTTTGCAGCAACTTATTTCGAAGATCAATTGTGGAATGGTGATGAGGGCAAGGCAATTGGACTAAGCTACTTTAAAGAACGAGGATTTCGTGAAGACATCATTAAAAAATTTAACCTAGGTTATTCACCTGATGTTTGGGATGCATTAACGCAAGATGCTGTTAAAAATAAACACGCTGAAGAGTATCTAGAAAAAACTGGTTTAGCCATCAGAAATGATAAGGGTAAACTTTACGACAGGTTCCGTGGTCGTGTAATGTTTCCTATCCACAACTTTACAGGTAGAGTAATTGGTTTTGGGGGGAGAACTCTTAAAACTGATAAAAATGTTCCGAAATACGTAAACTCACCAGAGAGCGAGATCTATCATAAATCGAATGTTTTATATGGTTTGTTTCATGCCAAAAAAGCAATTAGAGATTTAGACAATTGTTATTTAGTTGAAGGTTATGCCGATGTACTTTCTGTTCACCAAGCCAATATCGAAAATGTTGTTGCTTCATCAGGTACATCTTTAACCATTGAGCAAATTCGATTAATTGGTCGTTTTACGCAAAATGTAACTATTCTTTATGATGGAGATGCGGCTGGTATCAAAGCCTCTTTACGTGGATTAGATATGATTTTGGAGGAAGGACTAAATGTAAAAGTAGTTTCTTTTCCGGCAGGAGACGACCCTGATTCTTACATGCATAAAGTTGGTGCTGGAGCCTTTAAAACCTATATAGAAGAAAACCGCAAGGATTTTATTTTATATAAAGCTAACATCCTTTTGGCAGAGGCTGGTAACGATCCAATTAAAAGAGCAGGTATTATTCGTGATATTGTAGAAAGTATTGCTAAAATTCCTGATAATATCAAAGCCTCTGTATTTATTCGCGAATGTAGTAGTTTATTACAGATTGAGGAGCGAATTTTACTGAGTGAACTAAATACAATGCGAGCTGCAAAGCTCAAAAAATCTAACACTACACAGAGTAGACAGCCGCAACACCAAGATTTACCACCAGACAACCTTTTTGCAGATGATGCACCAACTGCAGTTGTGCAAGCCGAGACTATAGCAAATGATGAATTACAAGAACAAGAAATTGTACGCTTATTATTGGCATTTGGGCATGAATTGGTAAGTTGGGATAAGATTGATAACATGTATATCGGTTCATTTATTATGCAGAATTTAACTGATGTTACTTTCGAGAATAAACTTTGCAAGAAAATAATAGACCATTATAGGATTGAGATAGAAAATGGCCAGTTACCTACTGCAAACCAATTTATCAAGAGTGAAGATAGGGATATTGCAGATTTGGCCATTACACTTTCAAGCTCGCCATATACCTTAAGCGAAAATTGGTACAATAAACACAACATCTATGTTAGAGATGAAACTGTAAATCTTAAAGCCACTATTTTAGGTGGATTGTACCATCTTAAAAAACGAAAAGTGGATCGCATTTTGTTGGATTTACTAAAAGAAATTAAAACAGAAAACGATGCAACTAACCAAGAGATTTTAATGCAGCGATACGCATTTATTAAAAATGTAGAAAAAGAGATTTCAAAATTCTTAGGTTCTGTAATAGTAAAATAAGCATGAATAAATCTCAATTTGCAATTCGATTTACCCGATACTGATACATGGCAAGTCATAACGATTTGGGCTTTAAAGGTGAAGCTATTGCAAAAGCATTTTTAGAAAAACAAGGCTACGAAATATTAGATGAAAATTGGGTTCACGGTAAAGCAGAAGTAGATTTAATTGCTTACTTAAATAGACAAATCATCTTTGTAGAAGTTAAAACAAGAACTTCCGTTGCGTATGGAATGCCCGAAGACTTTGTGAGCGAAACTAAGCAAAAGCAAATGGATTTGGCTGCAAATGAATATATTGAATTAATGAATCATAAAGGAGAAATCCGATTTGACATTGTTTCAGTATTATTTGATAAACAAAATAATTACACCATAAACCATATTGAAGATGCATTTTGGCCTTCTTAACAAATCAATTAAATTAATCACCATAGCTTTTTTAGTAGTCTTAGCTTTTGGTTGTAGAGATGATGAAAATGTCTTAATCACTTTTAGTACACCTAATCAGGGAGATAATTTTAATGTTGGTGATGAAGTGAAAATTAAACTTGATGTACCAAAAAATATAAAGATCGACTCTGTTGTTTATATGTTAGATGGAAAATTAATAAGTAAACACATAAATGCTGATTCTATTTTATTGCCGACTAAAAACTTGCTATTAGGTTATAGAATGATTACCGCCATCGTTACTATAGCTGATAAAAAAGATACAATCAATACGAATGTCGTTCTAAAAACGAACCAGGTTCCAAAACAATTAACTTATAAAATCGTAAACACATTTCCTCATGATACAAGTGCTTACACAGAAGGTTTAAGTTATGTAGATGGCAAATTGTTAGAGAGTACAGGAGAGAATGGTCGTTCAGAACTAAAATATATTGATTTAAAATCTGGCAAAACCTTGCAGAGAACCAAATTAGATCCACAATATTTTGGCGAAGGATCCTTAAAAATTGGTGACAAGATTATCATGTTAACCTGGAAAGAAAATATGGGTTTCATATTCGATGCAAAGACTTTTAAACAGTTGGGTAGTTTCCCTTATCAAAATAGCAGGGAAGGTTGGGGCTTAACTTTTGACGGTAAAAATATACTTCGCTCTGATGGATCAAATCGTATTTGGTTAATGAATGCGAACACTTTGAAAGAAGAAAGCTATATTGAGATTTACGACAACAATGGTCCAGTTGATAGTTTAAATGAACTCGAATTTATTAATGGTAAAATTTATGCAAATGTTTACCTAAGTAATAAAATTGTAATTATTAATCCTTTGACAGGAGCTGTGGAGTCTCAATTAGATCTAACTGCCTTAGTGCCTAAAGACTTCTTTAAAACTTCAGATGAGATCCAAAATAATGTGCTTAACGGGATTGCTTGGGATGCAAATGGAAAACGTCTTTTTGTTGGAGGTAAAAAGTGGCCTAAATTGTATGAAATAAAAATAGTTCATTAAGTTAATAATGAACCATTTTTAAATTTTAGGATGTATTCTAATCCTAACTACTTTTTAACCTCGCTCAAATAACCATTATAAGTTATTGACTGTTTATTGTTACTCACTACACTCAATGTGGCGTATCCGCCTTGCGAGATGCTCAAATTCATTTGTACATTATCTCTAACATCTTTAGTTTTAATGTTGATGTTCCAGCCCCTTTTATTCTTTTTAGAATCATAAATAAAGTCAGTAGACGTAAACTTATAACCTTGTTCATCTGGATTCATTGATGCAGAATAAGACCGTCCGTAATAAGGAAGGTAAGCTATAACGCTATCTTTAACCACACGAACATCGTAAGAACTTCCAGATAAGTTAATATTACCACCATTCATATTTCCGGGCATTCTACTCATTATTTTATTAATATCTGCACTATTTAATGGAGTAGCTGATGTAGCTACAAAAACATAATTCTTTTCTTCTACAATTTTAGTCGTAGTTGCTTTATCTGTTTGTGCATTTGCTTTAAAAGTTACGAAGACCAAAACTAATAGCACTAATTTTTTAAACACTTTCATCTTATCCTTATTTAAAATAATATAATCACTAAGCCGAACTTAAGCTTATTATAAGTCACGTTCCTGCTTTTCAAGAATATGATTAAATTTTATGCCAGAATCCATAAATGTTAATGTATTTATTATAAGATACAAATTTAAAGTGTTTAAATGGCTGATGTATAACGTTTGCGAAATTAGCTTTGGTCAAATACATAAATGTACCTGACCAAGGCTAAACTAAGATATTGTTGCTGTTAATGTTGTTCCAGATACAGCTAATGCATATACTTTTAATGCCGATGTAGTTCCGCCATCATTAGGTTGTGCTACAATGCTACCGGTAGTAGTATATTTAGAGCTGTGCAAACTACACTGAATAACATTACTTGCCTGTACCCAATTAAGCGCACCTCCCTGATGTGGGCAAGAAGCTTGCGTAGCAACAAAAGAACTTGCTGCATTGCCAGTTGCAGTTCTGATAAATAAAACACCACCTGATGCTAGAAATGCACCAACAGTTAATAGCTGTGAACCTAAATCTACATTAACTTTTGTGCCAGCTGAGCCGCCACCTCCACCTCCACCACCAGGCGCAGGGGTAGGGTCATCACCTTTGCTGCCACATCCTGTCATGCAACTTCCAGTGCATACGAGGGCTATACCAAGCCCTAATGATTTGATAAATTCGTTACGTTCCATAAAATTTAATTTTTAGTAAATAGTTGATTTTGTATTAGGATCCTTGTTCTTGGATTTAAAAAGACTAAAATTTCTAGAGATCGTAAACCCAAAACGAACCCCACCTTCTGTCCATGATTTTTTTGTATTGGCGATGAAATTATTTTCTGTTATATATTCTGAGTTCATAAAGTTGAGCGAAAAAATATGCCCACCAGTTTCAATTTCTAACCCTACACCCAATGGATTATATAAGGGAACTGTTAAATTATTTGGTCTGGATAAGCCACTAACCATGGTATAATCCGCAACAAAAGAAAGTCGTTTGGTAAGCTTAACTCTGCCAGCGAAACCGATAGAAAATATATTTTCAGGATCATTTTGATCTGCACTTACCGAACGCAATAAATAAGATGGCATAACTTGCAATGAAATTCTAGATGAGAATTTTCTAGATAGGATAGGTTGTATTAAATAAGTTATTCTATCACTATAATTGGCAAATTCTGTGGTAGCGAAAGGTGCTCTAGCAACTAATCCTATTTGAGCCAAAAAGGTTAAATTAAATGGCATTCCGCTATCTTTTTTCTGTTGTATTAATTTTTGTTTGATGTATAAATCGAACAGTTCATCGTGTTTGCTTCTCCCAATACCAATAGTTAATTTATCACTTACCCCATAATCTAATCCTATAAATAGGTCTGTGGCAACATCAAGCCCATAAAGTGTATGTGCACTCCCAAACTCCCCACCTATATCTCCAAAATGATGACGAATTCTTAAATCTAAATCATGCTTTTTCTGGGTCTCTGTAGAGTGTGATAAAACAATATGAGTCGCCTTAAAAGTAGATTCAACTTTGTTATATTTTTTACTGCTATCTAAAGAATTTAATAATGAATCTGTTGTTTGAGCACTCGCTCTTAATGCCAATAGGGTCATTATTAAAAAGAGATAAATAAGTAGTTTATTCTTTGTCATAATAATTTATTTTAGGGAGGTTAATGTTGCTTGTATATTTATTTTTATCACTTCAGCTATTTTGGTAAACACTAAACTTGGGATTTTAATTTTATGAGCAGCGCAGGCAACATCGAAATTAGAATTGAGAGTTATCATTCCATTTTTGATGGCTATTTTTCCTGTTATTGTTCTCGGTTGATCTATACCATGAACAGATAAGATTCCTTTTGCAGCAACAGTATATTCACCATCTTTGCTCCAATCAATCTTTGGCTCAAAATTTCCTTTAAACTTTGCTAATGGATACTTATCACTTTCCATGTAGTTTTCATTAAAATGCTCTTGCATTAACTTTTTATCAAATGATAAGCTTTTAATGGCCAGTTGTACGGCTATTTCTTGTGTTGATGTTATTAAAACAGCATTTCCACCATTACTAGCTGCTTTAATATCTTCAACAGGGGTTGATGAAAATATGTTAATCTTAACGTTTCGACTAATAAATGTTTGTGCATTTACATTGTATATACATGTCAAACAGACTAGCACCAGCAATATGAATTTGTTCTTATTTATTGAAATCATAACGAAGTTTTAATGATATACCACTTGATTTTAATGGAACGCTACCTTCTCCTATGCCAGTTAAAGGAATTTTGATGTAGGGTTCCATACCAAAAGCGAATTTTTTATTCTTTAATTTAATATTATAGGTTGCTGACAAGTCTATTACGCCTAAATAATGTTGATTAGCATTTGAGACATTTGTAATTCTATCTGCTCTATTTAATGTCTGATTATATTTAAAAACATAATTTTCCTTTGTCATCAAATAAGTAGAGAGGCCGGCATTAAGCTCAATGCTTCTTTTTTGGTTTTCACTTATATTATAAGAAGCCCTTAGTGGAATTTCAATAACCTTACAGGCTGCATTAATTCCAGAGAAATTTGCTTTATTGGCAGTAGGATTATTAAATGTATAATCATAAGCACTGGCAGAATAATTTTTACTTCCGTAACTCATTCCGGTTTGTAAACTTAGTTTCTTGGTTAAACCAATTCCAACTGTAAATCCAATAGTTACTCCACTTTTACCACCAATAAGTGAACTTGTAGAGCTAAAATCAGGCCCTGCTAATATGGCTACACTAATTGGGATTTTTCTTTTAACTTTTGTTTGTATTTCAGTTTTTGGTTTTACTAAATCTATTCCTTTTATTACAGGATCTGAACTAGCAATTACATCTTGTTGAGCTTGATCTGCAGGTTGCCCTTGTGATACAACTACTGCTTCTTGATTGTTCTTGATATTAGCATTTGATGAATTTTGAACAGGAGTATTTGCTATTGGTATTGGATTTTTAGCAGGAGCAATATTAGATTGAATAACTTCAAAACCTTGATTAACCACATTAGGAGTTTGTTTAATGTTTTTAGCTATTGATTTATCATCTAATGCCACTTCTTCTTGTGATGGTTTAGTTAATTGCGGGCTAACTTTAGTTCTATTTTTGATGTTTTCTACTACAACTGTATCTGTTTTAGCTTCATTCTTTCTATTTAAAATATAAAATGTAGCGCCAAATGATAACAACAGTAATAAGATACTTGCATATCTTAAAAATGTAACCCTTTCTCTTTTACGTAACTTCTTCTCCATCTTTAACCATGACTCTTCCTCAAACTCAGGAAACTCTTCAGTTATCCTAGTTTTAAAAGCCTGATCAAAATCATTATCATTCAACTCTTTCATCTCAATAATTAATTTTTCGTTGATCTGAAATAGGTGCATCAGCCAACATTTTTTTTAAATTTTCTCTAGCCTTAAAAAGATTAGATTTAGAGGTGCCAATAGAAATAGATAGCATCTCTGAAATTTCTTCATGTGTAAAACCGTCAATTGCAAATAGGTTAAATACCGTTCTGTAAGCAGTAGAGAGTTTTTGAACCAGTTTAATAAGGTCCTCATAATTTAAATGAGAAAGAATGTTTTCACTATCTTCCACTTCGTGATTAGCATTTAGTTCTTCCATTTCTATTTTTCTTATTCGGTTTCTATAATAATCTATCGATGTGTTAATCATTATGGTACTAATCCATGCATTAAATGAGCGCAGCCTGTCATATTTGTGCATATTCATAAACATTTTCATAAATCCGTCATTTACCATTTCAACTGCTTCATCTTTACTTTTTGCATAACGCAAGCAAATTCGCATTGAATAGCCATAGTACTGCCGATAGAGTTCTTTTTGACTCTTTCTATCTTTATCTATACAGCCATTGATGAGTTCGGGTGTTAGCAAAATATTCTCAATTAGGAGTTGTTTGATATTTGCAGTTACGGATACTTTTTAAGAAAGGTTGCTTGGGTAAAGAAATTTATGAATAAAAATTTCTTATAAAGAAAAATCGCCATTTAATTGAGAGTTTCAACTATATGGCGATTTATAATATGTGTTAAGTTATTAGTTAAATGACTCAACAAATGAACCAATGACTAATGAACAATTCTTATCTCCAGCTCTTGTACTGATTAATTAATCCATTTGTAGATGAATCATGTGTAGTGATTTCAGCATCATCTTTTAATTCTGGTTGTATTTTTTGGGCCAATTGTTTTCCTAGTTCAACTCCCCATTGGTCAAAACTGAAAATGTTCCAAATTATACCTTGTACAAATATTTTATGTTCATACACCGCAATTAAACTACCCAAAGTATAAGGAGTTACTTTTTTAAGTAAAATTGAATTCGTTGGACGATTACCATCAAACACTTTAAATGGAGCAAGTTCCTTTACCTGACTTTCGGATTTCCCTGCCTCTTTTAACTCTTTCTCTACTTCGTCTTCACTTTTTCCATTCATTAAGGCCTCAGTTTGTGCAAAATAGTTTGACAATAAAATTGGATGATGTTCTCCTAATGGATTTAAACTTTGTGCAGGAGCAATAAAGTCACAAGGAATTAATTTAGTGCCTTGATGTATCAATTGGTAAAAAGCATGCTGTCCGTTTGTACCTGGTTCTCCCCAAATAACAGGGCCAGTTTCATAATCAACATTATTGCCATTTCGGTCTACATGTTTACCATTACTTTCCATATCTCCTTGCTGGAAATAGGCTGCAAAACGATGCATATACTGATCGTATGGTAAAATGGCTTGTGTTTCTGCACCATGAAAATTAATGTACCAAATACCCAATAGACCTAATATTACAGGAATGTTTTCTTCAAAAGGAGTATTTTCAAAATGTTGGTCTGTAGCATGTGCACCAGCTAAAAGTTGCTTAAAATTAGCAAAACCAATACCTAATGAGATCGATAATCCAATAGCACTCCATAAAGAATATCTACCACCTACCCAATCCCAAAACTCGAACATATTCTCCGTATCAATCCCAAACTCAGCAACATCTTTTGCATTGGTAGAAAGTGCTGCAAAATGTTTAGCTATATCTTCTTTCTTAGCTCCACTTTTTAAAAACCATTCTCTTGCGCTATGGGCATTAGTCATGGTTTCTTGTGTAGTAAAAGTTTTAGAAGCCACTAAAAATAAAGTAGTTTCAGGATTAACCCCTTTTAATGTTTCAGCTAAGTGAGTCCCATCAATATTAGAAACGAAATGTAGGTTTAACCTAGTTTTATAAGCTTTCAAAGCTTCTGTAACCATTACAGGGCCTAAATCTGAACCACCAATACCAATATTTACAATATCTGTAATTGCCTTACCAGTATATCCTTTCCATTCTTCTGAAATAATCGCATTGCTAAATTTCTCCATCTTAGCTAATACCGCATTTACATCAGGCATTACATCTTTTCCATCAACTAAAATTGCTTTATTACTTTGGTTACGCAGAGCGATATGTAACACAGGCCTACCTTCGGTCTGATTAATTTGATCGCCACTATACATTGCCTTAATAGCATCAGCCAACTTACATTCTTTAGCCAATTGAATTAACAAAGCAAAGGTTGTGTCATTGATACGGTTTTTAGAGAAATCGACTAAAATATCTTCAAAAAGGATGGAAAATTTTTTGAAACGTTCCCCATCTTGAGTAAATAAATGCTTAATGTCGGTTTGGCTAATATCTATAAAATGGTCAGTAAGATATTTATATGCAGTAGTTTCTGTGAAATTTATTTTTGGTAGCATAATTGATTGTTTAATATGTAAAAGTACAAAATTAACCAGAACCAAAAATCATGTTAGAAAATTTAGAACAGTTAGTAAGAGATAACGCAAAAGATGCAATTGTAAACAATGCAGCAGTGCCAAATGAACAAAACGATAATGCAATACAAGCAGCATCAAGCTCAATCTTTGATACGTTAAAAGAACAGCTAACTTCAGGAAATGCTGCTGAAGTTGCCAATATTTTTAACAAGGGAGAGGCAACCGAAAGTAGCCCGGTAGTACAACAAGCAACTTCTAGTTTAACTGAGAAATTAGCAGGCTTCGGGATCAACGCTGAAACAGCTAAAAGTATTGGTGCTTCAATTATTCCTGTAATCCTTAGTAAACTTGCTGGTAAGACTAACGATCCTAATGACAGTTCTTTTAACATACAAGATGTACTAGGGAAATTAGCAGGCGGGAGTGATGGTAAATTTGACTTAACTGATGTAATGGAAATGTTTAATGGCGGGAATCAGAATCAGGCTCAAAGTGGTGAGGTAGCTGGTGGCGGCATGCTAGATAAATTAAAAGGTTTGTTTAACTAATAATTAAGCTGTGTTTGTTTAGAATAAATGCAGCTTAATTGATTTTCATTATATTAGTTGAAAAACCAATTGATAATGAAAAAACTCTGCTTGATAAGTCTTTTAATATTTCCAATATTTTTACAAGCGCAAAACACAAAGCAAAAAATCGATGTGTCAAATAGAGCTGATGCACTCTCTCAAAAAGTGATCGGCTGGCGAAGGGATTTTCATGAACATCCAGAATTAGGGAATTTAGAAAATAGAACCGCAGCAATAATTGCTAAACACTTACAATCTTTAGGTATAGAAGTAAAAACTGGAGTTGCCCAAACTGGTGTGGTTGGTATTTTAGTGGGGGGTAAACCGGGTCCGGTTGTAGCTTTAAGGGCAGATATGGACGCGCTTCCTGTTACAGAAAGGATTCAATTGCCCTTTACCTCAAAAGCTAAAACAACCTATAATGGTCAAGAAGTTGGGGTAATGCATGCATGTGGACATGATAGTCATATGGCAATTTTAATGGGTGTTGCCGAAGTCTTATCAAGCATGAAAAAGGATTTAGCTGGAACGGTAAAATTCATCTTTCAGCCTGCAGAAGAGGGAGCGCCAGTAGGTGAAGAGGGTGGGGCTGAATTAATGGTGAAGGAAGGTGTTCTACAAAATCCAAAAGTAGACGTGATTTTTGGATTACATATCAATTCTCAAACGCCAGTTGGTCAAATTACTTATCGTCCAGGGGGTACAATGGCTGCTGTTAACGATATGAAAATTACTGTTACTGGAAAACAGGCGCATGGTGCTTATCCTTGGAGTAGTGTAGATCCAATTGTAGTTTCTGCACAAATCATTAATAGTTTACAAACAATTGTGAGTAGAAACTTAAATATTACAGAAAATCCTGGTGTAGTTACCATAGGGATGATACAAGGTGGAGTTCGTTCTAACATCATTCCTGAGAAAGTAGAAATGTTAGGTACAGTAAGGAATTTTACACCTGAGGATGAAAAGATGTTCATCGAACGCATTAAAAC
Organism: Pedobacter polaris; assembly: GCF_005116505.1. Lineage (GTDB taxonomy): Bacteria > Bacteroidota > Bacteroidia > Sphingobacteriales > Sphingobacteriaceae > Pedobacter > Pedobacter polaris. Next base: position 260,021 of record NZ_SWBR01000001.1, on the reverse strand, counting down.
AATTGCTGTAAAAACAGGAGAAGCTGCTGGGGCAAAAGTTGAAGTGGTTATTCCTTATAGCGCACATTATCCAGTAACGTTTAACGATATTGCTTTAACCGAAAAGATGCTGCCAAGTCTACAATCTACGGCTGGTGCTGCCAATGTGAAATTAAAAGCTCCAGTTACAGGTGCCGAAGATTTCTCTTTTTATCAAGAAAAAGTTCCTGGCTTGTTCTTCTTTTTAGGAGGAATGCCAAAAGACCAAGACCCTTTGAAAGCGCCATCACACCATACACCAGATTTCTTTTTAGACGAGAGTGGATTTACTTTAGGCGTAAAAGCTTTGTGTAATTTAACATTGGATTATATGGGGATGAAGAGGTAAAGTGGCCAATGTAATAGACCATAACCATCATTTCACTTATCTTTAACCGTGGTCTGTGGCTAACAGAACACTTATAGGGTTTTGAATTTTGTTCTGTTAGCCACAGACCATGGGAGTAAACGAGACATTTTAAATTAATTAATATTCATAATGATAAAAAAGATATTTTTTGTTTTCGCATTAGCTCTAATTTTACAGCTTATTTCTGGATGTGTAGATTGTAATTGTGGACCAATTAAAACAATTTATTTTACCAAAAAGGGATTGTCTCTTAAAAATATGGATGCTTCTTTGCCACAGCCCATGGTTACAAATGCTGGAATAATTTCTAGTGCTAATTATGGTATTCAGATTCAGTTGCTTACTGAGCAAATTGCCTTAAGGAAACAACGAATAAACTGGGGATTGATGCAAACCGCTCATGCTTGCAGTTGCTCAGAGGATAATTTTATAGCCAAGGAGGACATCCTATCTATAGAAATATTTTCAAATAATGATTTTGATGCTAGTCATCCAAAAAATACCGATCTCAGTTTATATTTCAAGGCAAAAAGATATACTGAAATGGTTTCAATAGCTGATTACATTAAATCTTTAAAAGATTTTAACGGTAGTTCGGTAAGTGCTTTTTACGAAGGCATTTTTTTACAAGTTAAACCAACCAGTAGTAAAAAGCATAAATTTAAAGTTAGAATTACTTTATCAGATGGTAGAATTTTAGAAACTGAAACAACTGAAGTTGAACTCAGTTAATTTTTCTTTTATCACTGAAGAAACCATTAATTTTAGCCCCGACAGAAACGAGCATGTAGCCCGAAGTTTACGAAGGGCGAAATAAAGTGTATGGCGGGACTGTACTCTAATATTTGCAATTACCTTGCGCTTCAAATTCTATCACTTTCTACTTTAAGCTTTAGTCTTTAACCTTCTATTTACATATATTTGCCATTATGACTAAAGAACAAGTACAGGATTTAAGGGACAGAGTTACGTCGCTGAGGAGGTATCTTTGACGTTGAAGATAAACTAGAAGATATTCGTATAGAGCAAGAACTAACCTTGCAACCAAATTTTTGGGACGACCCGAAAAAAGCCGAAAAACATATTGCAGCAATCAATTCAAAAAAAATATGGACAGATGGATGGCAAAAGGCTAATGCAGCTGTAGAAGATGCTGAAGTGCTTTATGAATTTTTCCAAAATGGCGATGCCACTGAGCAGGAACTACAAGAACAATTTAATTTAAGTTTAAAAGAAGTAGAGGGTTTAGAGCTGATGAATATGCTCAAAACCAAACAAGATTCTTTAAATGCTGTGGTTCAAATTACAGCTGGCGCAGGCGGAACAGAAAGTTGCGATTGGGCTTACATGTTAATGCGAATGTACTTGATGTGGGCAGAAAAAAATGGCTACAAAGTAACAGAGCAAGATTATAACGAAGGTGAGGTTGCAGGAATTAAATCTGTAACGATAGAAATTGCAGGCGAGTTTGCCTATGGTTATCTAAAAGGAGAAAATGGTGTTCATCGTTTGGTAAGGATATCTCCATTTGATTCAAATGCTCGTAGACATACTTCTTTTGCTTCAGTTTATGTTTATCCATTGGTTGATGACACGATTCATATAGACATTAACCCTGCTGATGTAGAGTTTGAAACTTTTAGAGCTGGTGGTGCTGGCGGACAAAATGTAAATAAAGTAGAAACTGCTGTTCGTTTATACCACAAACCATCTGGCATTATCATTAAAAATCAAGAATCACGTTCTCAATTACAAAATAAGGAGAACGCTTTGCGCCTATTAAAATCTCAATTGTATGAAATAGAGCAACGTAAACGTGATGAAGAGACGGCATTAATTGAAGGTTCTAAAAAGAAGATTGAATGGGGCTCGCAAATTAGAAGCTATGTTTTGGATGATAGGAGAGTAAAAGATCATAGAACAAATTTTCAAACTTCTAATCCCCAAGCAGTGTTAGATGGAGATATTAATGATTTCTTGAAAGCATATTTGATGGAGTTTAGTTAGATCGTGAAATAATCATCATGCTGAATTTTCAGCATGTAATACAGGAAAGACCCTGAGTGAATCAGGGTGACGGTAATTCATAGAATTCAACAATATTTTTAATACTTTTAAATTGTAATAAATTATTAAATGAAAAGATTATTGATTTTGACAACTTTGCTTTTTGTGGTGTTAAATGCTAATGCGCAAGAAGTAATTCCACTTTATAAAGGTACAATACCGGGTTCAAAAACACCTCCTGCTAATTTTAAAGAAAATATAGTTACAGGTAAAGATGGTGTTTCAAGGGTTAGTCGTGTTACAGATCCTACACTAACTGTTTTTGCTCCAGCTAAACCAAATGGTACAGCAATAATTATTTGTCCAGGCGGGGGCTATAGCATTTTAGCTATTGGAAAAGAAGGATATGATGTAGCCAAAAAGTTTGCTGAAGTTGGTGTAACTGCTTTTGTATTAAAATATCGTTTACCAAATGATACTATTATGGTTGATAAAACCATGGCTCCCTTACAAGATGCCTTACAGGCTATTTATTTGGTACGTAAAAATGCGAGTGTTTGGGGCATTCAAACTAATAAAATTGGCATTATGGGCTTCTCTGCAGGTGGGCATTTAGCTTCAAGCTTAAGCGTTCATTATGGTGATATGAAAATTGATAACCAAGAAAACGTAAGCCTACGTCCAGATTTTTCTGTACTAGTTTATCCGGTAATAAGTTTCGGGACAGTAACTCATGCTGGTTCTGTAAAGAGGTTATTGGGCGATGAACCTACACAAGCACAAAGAAATTATTTCTCTAACCAAAACCACATTAATGCACAAACACCACCAGCATTTTTAGTTCATGCAAATAATGATGTTACCGTACCGGTTAAGAACAGCTTAATGTATAATGAGAACTTAGCTAAATTCAAAGTCCCTGCAGAGATGCATATCTATCAGGCAGGTGGACATGGGTTTGGTTTAAATAACAAAACAACAAAAGAAGTGTGGTTTGATACTTTAAAGAATTGGATGACAGCAAACAATTGGTTGTAGTGTCTTTAGATTTATTATTTAAACCCGATTGAAGTGAAAAATTTTTGTTGATCGTCAGTCTGAGCTTGTCGAAGACCCATTGACAAACCTGTAATGTAAAACAGGACTAACATTATCCTGCTTCTCAAATAACTATTCTGATAAAATTTCCTGCAATTGCTTCAATTCCTCAACCTTATCTGCTGCACCTAGATTTTCATATGCAGAGATTAAATTTCGAATAATTCTACGGATGATCTCTGTATTGCTACAAGGAGAATAAAACCCAGGTTGAGGCTCTAAGTTTAGCTGACGTAAAAATTGATCAACGTCATGCTTGCCAAAAATAGCACCTTTATTAAAGGCATTAATGTAAAATAATACGCCATATTCTTTTTCTGCATTGCTTTCATCTATATAACCTAAAATAAAATGTTGTGGAAGATTAACCCCGTAAACTGGAATATCTAGTTTTTGGGCAAGCGTAGCATAAATAATGGCTAAAGAAATTTGATTGCCTTTTTTGCTTTCTAAAACCTGATTTAAATAAGAATTTTGTGGGTCGTGATGGTTTTTTGTATTTCCACCAAAACCGTATTGTCCGTAAAAAACATGGTTAATAAGTTTAATTTTCTCAATAGAACTCATTTCATATTGTAAACCAACCCAAATTTCTCTTTTAATTTCTTCTATCTGATTAATAACAGCCTGCTCATCCAAATCTGGATACTGATAGCGATTAATTACCAAAGCACCTTGTAATAAATCAAATGCACCACTTTGATACCATAAATTCAAATCTTCTTTAACGTTATTGAATTGGATGGTATGAACTATATTCTCAATACGCTCTTGCAGTAATGTATCTAAAGATTGTTCCCATGCGCTTTCTAAATAGGTAACTGCTTCATTGCCGTATTCTAGCAGTCGTTGCTGTACATGTTGGTAGATTCCTTCATCTGGATCATCTAATAATTTCACTAAGGCATTAATTTCTGCAAGATTTTCCATTAAAATGCAAATTACAATTTTCTGTTTACCTATTTTTGTGGCTATGGTTTTTCAATTTATTGCCGATTATCTTAAGCATCGTATTACTGCAAAAAGTAGACATGGCACTCATTCGCCTTTCGTTTATAAGCTTACTGATGAGGTAATTTACGACTTTTCTACTAAAAAAGTATATGATGATATTGAAGCGCAGCGAAAAAAACTTTTGCATGACGATAAATTAATTACCGTTACCGACTTAGGTGCAGGCTCTCATCTCAATAAAAATCGAACAAAAAAGATTAGTCAGATTGCAAAAAATGCATTAAAAACGCCACGTTTAGCCCAGTTGATCTATAGATTAGCCGCTAATCAAGAACTAAACAACATCATAGAACTTGGAACTTGCTTAGGTATTACAACGGCTTACCTCTCAAAAGCACAACCGGCAGCAGATGTGTTAACCATAGAAGGTTGCCCAGCAACTGCAGCTGTAGCACATCAAAATTTTACAGCACTTGATTTAGAAAATGTAGAATTACAAGTAGGTAATTTTAATGATCTTTTACCAAAAGCAATCAGTGATGCAGAAAAATTAGATTTCGTCTATATTGATGGTAACCATACTAAAGAGGCTACACTAAACTATTTTAACTGGTGCTTGCCGAAAATTCACGAAAATTCATTGTTAATATTTGATGATATTTATTGGAGCGCAGGGATGAAAGAGGCTTGGTCTGAAATTAAAAATCATCCTCAAGTTGCCCTTACCATAGATCTATTTTGGATTGGACTAGTTTATTTTAAAAAAGGACAGGCAAAAGAACATTTCAAGATCAAGTTTTAAATTTTACATTACGTCATTTCGAGTGAGCATAGCGACGAGAAATCTATCCTATTTTTTGTCATTCCGACTTCGGAGGAATCTGATAAGTAAATTTTCTTTAGAAATAATTTTATTAATCTGTAAATCAATTGATTGTGTATTTTAAACTGCTTTTTCAATTATATAACTTAAAAAACAGTTGTAAAACTGAAAACTTAGTTATATCTTTAGTTTATGGAAGAGTTAACTAAAACAGAAGAGCGCATCATGCAGGTTTTGTGGAAACTGCAAAATGCATTTGTTAAAGATATCATTGATGAACTAGATGAAGAACCTAAACCTCCTTATAACACCATCTCATCTATTGTAAGACTTTTAGAAAAGAAAGGTTACGTAAGTTATAAAGCTTATGGTAAAACCTATCAGTATTTCCCAGCCATTAGTAAAGAAGACTATACCAAAACAACATTCTCCAAAATGTTTTCAGGGTATTTTGATAATTCGCCTACAAGTCTACTATCGTTTATGGTAAAAGAAGAAAAATTAAGTGAAAAGGATATAGAAGAGTTGAAAGCACTAATCAATAAAAATCTATAAATATGGAATTGATAACCTACCTTTTAAAAGTAAGTGCCTGCACGGTATTGTTCTTTGCATTCTACTTACTGGTATTAAGAAGATTAACCTTCTTTAAAATCAATCGTTTTTACTTGCTATTTACTTTATTGTTGAGTTTTGCAATTCCAACGCTAAAATTTACGATTGAAAGAGAGGTAGCAGAGATCCCAACCGTTTATACCCCAATTGAGGCTTTAAGTAATGAAATTGAAGTTGCACAACAACCACTCTCAAAGCAGCTAGATTTTGCACCGGCAGTTGAAGAAGATTTTGACTGGTATTCACCTTTAACCTATCTCTATTTTGGTATTGTTGGCTGTCTTTTATCTATCGCTATCTGGAGGATATTGCAGCTAGTAAAATATACAAAAAATGGTGCAGAACGAATAAATGGACTTAAAATCGTCCCAAAAACAGCAGGCTTTACCAATTGCTCCTTCTTTAACTATGTGTTTATAGATAACGAAAGCCTAACATCGGCAGAGCTTCAGGTTTTACTGAAACATGAGCAGGTTCATGCAAAGCAGTTACATTCAATAGACAAGGTTTTACTCATCATCATAAAAGCATTTCTTTGGTTCAATCCTGTTGTTTACCTATATGATAAAGCACTGGAGCAAGCACATGAATACGAAGCCGATGAGGCAACCTCACAAAGCTTTGGCACAGAACAATATGCCAATTTATTGTTGAGGCTTGCCATTGCGAAAAGTGAGATGCCATTGGTGCACAATTTCGTTAAAAGTCCAATTAAGGAAAGAATAAAAATGTTGTTTAATTCTAAGTCAAAGAATATGAAAAAAATGATGTACTTGTTGGCACTACCAATAGGATTGGGATTGCTTTGGGGTTTCACTGTAAAAGTGGTTAATGTTAGTAATCCTCCAAAGGTTACTAAGGAAAAATTGGTTGCTATAAATAAAGTACCATTAAGTAAGCACTTGTGGGGCAAGTCTCTAAAGGGAAAAGTAAAAAGTATTTTGAAAACTGAAGTTGGTGAAATATTGAACTTTAAATATGGCGAAACTACTGTTGAGATATATAATCATGCCCTTGGTAAAGTCAAAGTAGGAGATGAATTGTTAGTTACAATAAGCGGAACAGTAAATGACATAACAGTAACTGATAAAAAGGGGAATTTCATCAGGAAACTTGAAAAACCATGCTATTTAATGTCGGAGTTATCTAGGTTAGATGGAACAATTTTGTATCAAATTAAAACTCCAGCAATAAAAGCAGATTCTTTGCATACAGAGGCTTCAAATTTAAATGCCCAAGATACCATCAAAACTCAAAAGCAAAAAAACCTAGAACGAAAAAGGGAATTCGAAGCTTTTAGAAAATCGCCTGAGTATGCTAAAAAAGTGCAAGAGATGAAAGATGTGAATGGCAAAACATTCACAGGCGTAGTGGGTGATGATTATGATAATGGGAGGGGTATATTCGGAAAAGGAAAGCTTTTTACTGTTGGAAATACCGTTTACATTTTGGAGAAAGGTTTTGCAAAGCAAGATATTTTTAAATCAATTGCCAAAAATGATAAGATTGAAGTAAAGGTGGATTATAGTTCATTTAATAAAGATATACCATATCTTATGGTTGCTCCAAAAACCATAACCAAAGATGGGAAGTTGCTATATACTGCACCAGCAAGACCAACTCCAAAACAATATGCATTTTTATATGAAGCAAATAAAGCTCGCTATGCTTGGTCCGTAATCAAAGCAATCGATAAAAATAGTGATGGAACGATTAAAAAAATTGTGCTGAATGATAATGGTTTTACCATTAATCTTAATGTTGCAGCTCAAAAGTTTAAATCAAAAGATTTTAAAGTAGGTAATTCTGTTATTGTTAAGTTTTTTGGAGAAAAACTGGTTGCTAAAAATACCTATACTACAGATAAAATGATTGTGCTTTACTCTTGGCCAAAGAAATATGAACTTAGAAATAATACATTATATAATCGTTTTTACGAAATAGATGGAACGCAAAAAATTGCAGAGAATAATAAATCATCTTCAAAAGAAATTGGAAGCAGTGTTAAACCAAAGCTACTTAAATCTACAAGCTTAACCGTTGATACAAAATCTGATATCGTTTATGCCAGAAATGTAATAATGCAAATAGGTGGTAATCAATTGCAAGCAGATGAAATTATTTGGGATAAAATAAATGAAACCATTACCTCAAAAAATGCTAGTATAACGTCAAAAGCAGGAATTATTTCTTCGGAATCAATTATATATGACTTGAAAAAAGGAACCTATAAAGCAATTCAAGCAAAAGGGGATATAGTTAAGGTAAAAAATGAAATTTCTTATAGTGCTAAAGATTCCACAAAATTTGATAGACTTAATCAAATCGTCTATTTATATGGTAAAGCAGAGGTTTCTACAAAGGACAATTCTTTTCAAGGCTCTAGTATAGCTTTTAACAAAAAAACAAATACAATTAAAGTTAATGGAGCAAGTATATATGATAAAAAATTGAAAACAATGGTTAAAGCAGATTCAATGTACATGAATATCAACACATTAAAGGGAGTTCTTTTTGGAGTTACAACATCAACATCTAAATAAAGGTTTTAGTTAATTAATTGCTCGGTGGTCTGTGAAACACAGACCGCTTTTTTTATAAGCTAAAATCTATGTAAACTATGTCCTATGTGGTAAAATAGAAAAATTACTGACCTGGCTGATAACTTCTTTCGGCGTTTTTAACCACATCTTCTTTGTAAAATAGCACATCTTTAAACTGCCCTTTACTATACATTAATGCTTGGTCTGTAAAGTGTTTAGAACTTGGATCCCCAATATTTCCACCAGCTAAGATAGATTTGGCTTTTATTTTTTTGCCAAATTCAACTGCACAAACAAAACTATTGCCACTAAAACCATATCGTTTGTTAGTTTTAAACGGATTGCTGCGGTAAGAAGAAAGCTGTCCCCATAATGCAGAACCAAAGCCAACAGGAATGCTAGGTAAAGCATCATCATATTTTTCATTCACAGCACCTGTTAAACGTTGATAACGATTAATCTCACCCCAAGCAATTTGCCATTTGCCAAAACGTTTGGTCAAATCTGCTAAAGTGGCTTTTAATGGATCTAGCAATTCATTTGGTCTTGCACTAGCTGCAAATGCTATGGTGTTTTCTACCTGATCTTTCTCTCCAGGATTGATATATACTCTTTGAATAATTGGATTTAATTTTTGTGCCCATTCAAAAGCTAAAGTTGTGGCTTCAGAGCTTTCACTTGATTGATAATTCCAAGCCTTTAAAATTGCAATTGGTTCTTTTAATTCAGCTATTAAAGGGTCACTTTGTGGTAATTCTGTATAGGCTTTCAATAATGCCGGAACTAGTATTTCAAAAGCGGGTAGATAAGTATTGTAACCCGTAGCTATTACTTTGTCTAAATTGTATTTAGTTGGAATACTTAAAAGTTTGGTAGCGGCAACTCCTCTAAAGTTTTCTCCATCTGGCGCCATGTAAGTTGGGTAATTTGCCTTAATTGGACTGTTTTTGCCTGCTACACTAAATGGGGTAGAATTACAATTTTGTAGCCAACCATTAACCGGATTGTAAATGTGAACCATGTCTTTTACATTGTGCAAACCTTTCCAAGCAGTTGCCGAGGTAGAGCCATCTACAACTTCACTCCAATTGTAATTTTTATCTCTTATAGGAATAAAATTTCCATGCCAATATGCAATGTTTCCTTTTGCATCTGCATAAACCGTATTGTTAGATGCATTTGCTTTTAAATCCATTGCTTTTTGATAATCTTCAAAACTTTTGGCCTTGGTACGTACCCAGCTTTGCACTAAACTTTGTGTGTTTCTGTTTTTAGATTTTAAGCTGATCCATTTACCCTCTCTTATTGCCATAACAGGGCCATTATTGGTGAAATAAGTTGTAAAAATCTTAGATTTTAAACTACTGCCCTCAAGATAATGGATGGTCATTTTTTTCTGAACGACAAGAAATTTCTTTTTGTCGTATTCGTAAAATAAACCTTTATCGGTTTTGGTAATTTTTTCGGCATACATATCTGCAATGTCAACATTGTTTGAAGTATGCATCCAACCACAATATTCATTAAAGCCTTGGTAAACAAAAAATTGCCCCCAAGTTACCGCCCCATAAGCATTTAGGCCTTCTTCACTTTGCATTTGTACCTCTGGTCTAAAGTAAAATGTAGTATGCGGATTGATATATAAAATAGCATTGCCAGATTCTGTAATGCTTGGGGCAAATGCAAAACCGTTAGAGCCACTTTGCTGGTCTTTAATTACTGGAACATATGCCGTAGGAGAGTGGTCGCCTGTATAGAATTTCTTTAATTCTCCAATCGTTAAATCTGCAGTGTTGATCGCACCAATACTTCCATCTGTCCATAATAGTGCATACCAAGGCTTAAACCTTGTTAGCAAAGCAGGCTTTACTTTTGGGTTTTTATAGAGATAATAATTAATTCCGGCAGCATACGCATCTAATAATTTCTTCATCCAAGGTTGAGCTTTGGCGTAATCAGTTTTTGCTTCTGCGGTATCAATTAATAATCTAATTTGTAAATCATTAAATAAATCTTTTTCTCCATTAATTTCTGAAAGCCGACCTAATTTTTCAATGTAATTTAATTCAACACGTTTAAAGTCGTCTTCACATTGTGCATATAACAAGCCAAATACAGCATCTGCATCAGTTTTACCATACACATGTGGAATACCCCAATTATCTCTTATAATATTTACCTTTTTAGCTTGCGCTTCGTAAGCTGCAATTTCTGCTGGTGTAAATTTTTGAGCGAAAAGTTGTAATGGCAATAAAAGCAAAAGGAATAATTTCTTCATAAAAGGATGGATTTAGCATAGCTGATTTTAACTAGCTGCAGTAAAGGCTAAATTGTGAAATATTTTTAGAAGTTGAGAATAAATATCCTATTTGTTGCGCAAAAGCATTCTTGTTTTTGTCATTCAGCGCGCAGTGAGGAATCTAATAATTAGAATTCCATCCCATAGATTCCTCCAAAGTCGGAATGACAAATACTAAGGTAATCAGCGCATCTGTGGCTACTCTAAAAAGCTTCAGCTAAACTAATGTAAAAACCACTTTGGCGTTTCTCGTTTGCTTTTTTCTCACCAACACCATAATCTAAGCGTACGCTTAAACCTTTGGCGGTATCAAAGAAATACCTTCCGCCAAGACCATAATTAGGTTTTAAATCGTCTAAAGATAAATTACCATTAGCGAAAACCTTTCCTCCACCAGCAAAAGCTACAATACCAAATCTATTCATAAAACGATAACGAAGCTCAGCTTGGGCAGCGATTAAATTCTCATCGCGGTAACGACCAGTATAATAACCACGCATCATTTCATCATTACCCAATTGAGGTAGTAAATAAAAAGGAGTTTGTGTGCCTTGTACTGTATGGTACAAACCTTGAACACCTAATACTACTTTTGGTGCCAATGACCAGAAATTTCGAACATTTACTTTTATCTGACTACCAGTAAAATTGCTGCCGCCATAAATATCTGGAGCATATTGATAGGTTATTCTCCCAAAAAAGCCTTTAGTTGGGTAATTGTTAGAATTTCTAGTGTCATAACTTTGAGATACTCCAATATATAATACCGAGCCCCCAGCTCTATCATATACTATTGGTGATGAACTGTAAATGCCTCCAGTAACCTTATCGGTAAAACTGTAATTCTCAAATCCTACAGAAACACCTGTATAAGCATTTTTAATAAATGTTTTTTCCGCATCTAGCTGAATTTTGAATTGTTGTTGTACAAGCTGATCTTCATCGGCTTTAGAAGTATTGTTTCCAAGCCCATAAAAATTGAAAGGCATTTTTTTAAATCTTACTTCACCTATGAAGTGGTATTTATTACCTGGTGTCCAAGCATCACCCTTTAAAGATATATTGTATGTTTTTTTAGTAGAATAAGATGCCGTTCCAGAAAAATTAGAGCTACGGTTAGTGGTATCTTTCCTGTCCATATAAAATGAATAAAGTGCACCTAGGCCAAATTCAAACCCTGTTTCTTGTGCATAACCTAATACAGGAATCGGCATAAAACTAGCTTTCCGAGTAGTGTCTTTCTCATTAGATAGTAACTTTTGAATCAGTTTTTTTTGTGCCCAAAGCGGATTAACCAATAGAATAAGCGATAAGAAGATTAGGATTTTTTTCATCGGTGCAAATGTAAGGTAATTTTTATAGACTGTTTTTTTTGCAATTGCAAATTGCGTTAGGGATTGCAATGAAAATCCTTTTTGCATTCTTCTTGCAAAAAGATTGTAACGCAAAGCCCGCTCGAACGCCCAACTCATTTTCAGTTTTCAATTAGCAGTTGACAAATGAACTATTGAACTTTCGGATTGCATCCTAAATACGTACTTTTGCAACCGAACAATAAAAATATAAAGATGAGTACGACAAGAGGACCGATATCGAAATTTATGGAGACTAACTATCTTCATTTCAACGCTGCGGCAATGATGGATGCAGCTAAAGGTTATGAAACCCATTTAGATGAAGGTGGAAAAATGATGATTACTCTTGCAGGCGCAATGAGTACTGCAGAATTGGGAATTTCTTTAGCAGAGATGATTAGACAAGATAAAGTGTCAATTATTTCATGTACAGGTGCAAACTTAGAGGAAGACATTATGAACCTTGTTGCACATTCACATTATAAACGTGTTCCAAACTACCGTGATTTAAGTCCGCAAGACGAATGGGATTTGTTAGAAAACCACTACAACCGTGTAACTGATACGTGTATTCCAGAAGAAGAGGCTTTCCGTCGTTTGCAAAAACACATTCATAAAATTTGGAAAGATGCAGATACTGCTGGCGAAAGATACTTTCCACACGAGTTTATGTATAAAATGTTGCTAAGTGGCGATTTGGAGCAATACTATGAAATTGATCCTAAAAATTCATGGATGTTGGCTGCGGCTGAAAAGAATTTGCCAATTGTTGTTCCTGGGTGGGAAGATTCTACAATGGGAAATATCTTTGCGTCTTATGTAATGAAAAGTGAATTAAAAGCAACTACCATGAAAAGTGGTATTGAATATATGGGTTGGTTGGCAGATTGGTATATTGCAAACTCAACTGGTAAAGGTATAGGCTTTTTCCAAATAGGTGGGGGTATTGCAGGCGATTTCCCAATTTGCGTAGTGCCAATGTTATATCAAGATATGGAAATGGAAAATATTCCTTTTTGGAGTTATTTCTGCCAAATTTCTGACTCTACAACTTCTTACGGTTCTTACTCTGGTGCAGTACCAAATGAGAAGATAACTTGGGGTAAGTTAGATATTCATACGCCAAAATTCATTGTAGAATCTGATGCAACTATTGTTTGTCCGTTGATTTTTGCATGGATATTGAAGATGTAATTCGTTAGTTAAGGGTTAATAGTCAATGGCCAATGGTCTATAAAGCATTGACCAAATAACTTCCAAATTTTTTTAAAAAAGATAAGCATAAGAAAATCAACAGTTTTTGAAAATTGTTGATTTTTTTAGCGTTAAAGCAGAAAATTGAATAATTTAGAATGATTATAAATTGTATTTCACTGTCATTAATATGTCATTGGTAACTTAATAAATTTTACTTTTGTTCAAATCTTTCTGAGGGGTCTAGGCCATATTATCATCTAGGTTTAAAATTTATTTCAAAAAACAGCATAAAATACTCATTATGAGGAATATCTCATTAATTTTTAAAAGAGCTTGGAAGTCGGCATTCGTTTTTGCAGCTTTCTCTTTTTTAATTGTAACTGGAGCTCAAGCGCAAGATTTAGTAGAGGGTAAAACTTTATTTAAAAGTAAATGTGCTTCTTGTCACGCTCTTGATCATGACGGCACGGGTCCAGCGTTAACTCCGCTTATGACTACCCTTGAGGAGTCGTTTTTAATTCCATGGATTAGAAATAACCAAGCTTTAATTGCTTCTGGAAACGCGCAAGCTATCGAAGCTTCAAAGCTTAAAGCATCAGAAATGACTGCTTTTCCTAATCTAACGGATGATCAAATTAAAAACATCATTGCTTATACTAAGGTTGGTGAGCCTAAGGTTGCAGGCGATCCAAAAAACCCGGGTACGGTAGACGAAGGTGCCTCTGGTCTTTCAATTGCTGGTGTAATTGCAATTATCATTCTTTCAATTATTGTATTGGTTGTTTTGGGCCGTGCAGTAAAAATGTTAGAGCGCTTAATTTTAGAGAAACAAGGCATTGAAGTAGTAGAAGAAGAAAACGTATCACTAGTTGCTGGTGTACGTGGAATGTTTAAAAACAAAAAGTTTGTGTTTTTCTTCGTGTTATGTTTGGTAATGGTACTAGGTTCATTCGGTTGGATGGGCATGTGGGAAACAGGTGTTCACACAGGTTACCAACCAGTACAGCCAATTAAATTCTCTCACGAGCTACACGCTGGTATCAACCAGATTGAATGTCAATATTGCCATACTGGTGCTTTCAAATCAAAAAATTCAACAATTCCTTCTTTAAATGTTTGTATGAACTGCCATAAAAATGTGCAGGCAAGAACAGAGGATGGTTTGATTTCTCCAGAAATTCAAAAAATATACAATGCTTTAGGTTACGATGCTGATAAACAGACATACGATAAAACTAAAGAGAAACCAGTTGAATGGGTTCGTGTACACAACTTGCCAGATTTTGCTTACTTCAACCACTCTCAACACGTAGTAGTTGGTGAAGAAGCTATCCGTAAAGAAAAAGGTTTAAAACCAACTGATCCAGTTTGTTTTGCTTGTCACGGTCCAGTTGATACAATGGAAGAAATTTATCAGTACTCTCCACTTACCATGAAATGGTGTATCAATTGTCACAAAGACGCTGATATTTCAGGTAAGAAAAATGATGCTTTCTATGCGAACATAATCAAGGCGCATGAGAAAATTAAAAAAGGCGAGAAAATTACTCCAGCCATGTTAGGTGGTTTAGAGTGTGGTAAATGCCATTATTAATTAATAAGAGTTTAGTAAGAACGTTCGATAAACAGTAATATAGCTTAAATGGAAAGCAATAAAAAATACTGGAAAGGCTTAGAGGAGTATAAAAACACTCCCGATTTTGTTGAAAACAACAAAAACGAATTTGCAGAGCCACTTCCAATAGAAGATGTTTTAAGTGAAGCAGGATTAAGTACAGTTACCCCACGCCGCGACTTTTTAAAAGCCTTAGGCTTTGGTTTGGGTGCCGTTACTTTGGCTGCTTGTCAAAAAACACCTGTACACAAATCAATTCCTTATTTAATTCGTCCGGAAGAGGTTGTACCAGGTATCCCAAATTATTATGTTTCTACCTTCAAGGGTAATCCTGTATTGGTAAAAACAGTAGTTGGTCGCCCAATTAAAATTGAAGTTAATCCTAATGCAGGTATATTTAGTACAGGTACAGATGCTCAAGCGCAAGCTTCAGTTTTAGATCTGTACGATGTTTCTAAATTGAAAAATCCTTTACTTAAAAAGGAAGAAAAAACATTATGGTCTGATGTTGATGCCTTTGTAAAAGGCGAATTAAACAAGGCGCAAGCTTCAGGTAAAAAGATTCGCATTGTTTCATCTAGCTTAAACAGTCCGTCTGCTAAAGCTGTTGTAACAGATTTTGCGGTTAAATATCCTACTACAAAACATGTGCAATATGATGCAGTATCTTATACAGGTATCATCAAAGCAAATGAAAATAGCTTTGGTAAAGCAGTATTGCCTAAATACAATTTTGATAAAGCAGACCTTATTGTAAGTTTTGCTGCAGATTTCTTAGGTACATGGATTAGCGGTGAAGAATTTACTGCCCAATATGTTTCTAACAGAAATCATAAATCCCTAGAAAAAGGAAAAATGTCTCGCCATTTTCAATTCGAAACTGGAATGAGCTTAACAGGTACAAATGCTGATACTCGTGTTCCGATTAAATTATCTGAAGAAGGACCAGCGCTAATTACCTTATATAATGCAATTACTGGAAACAATTTAGCTGGTGGTGCATTGCCAAATAATGTAACTGCAGACAAAGCATTAAAATTAGTTGCCAAAGAATTAACACAAAATAAAGGAAAATCTTTAGTCGTTTCTGGATCTAATGATGTTTCTACTCAGATTTTAGTAAATGCCATTAACGCTGCTATCGGTAGTTATGGTGCTACAATCGATTTAGATAATCCTTGTAAACGTTATGAAGGTAATGATGCAGAATTTGCTGAGTTACTTAATGAAATGAACAGAGGTGAAGTTGCTGCTGTTTTCTTCTTAAATTCAAATCCAGCTTATGACTCTACAAAGATTGAAGACTTTAAATCAGCTTTAAGTAAAGTTGCTTTGAAAGTTTCTTTCTCAGACAGAGTTGATGAAACTTCAGATTTATGTGATGTTGTTGCCATTACTCCAAATTATTTAGAAGCATGGGGTGATGCAAATACTTACGAAGGTTTCTATTCTATTGTACAACCAACAATTAATCCAGTTTTTAACTCTCGTCAAGCAGAACAAAGTTTATTGATCTGGTCTGATGCTGCTGTTCAGGATTACTATCAATATGTACGTAACAATTGGGAAGCAACAATCTTACCAACCGTAGGTAAAACTTGGAATGATTTATTACAAAGTGGTGTAGTTAATGCAACAGCAAAAACTGCAGGTGCTTATGGCTTTAGTATGTCATTAGATGCTGTAGCTACTTCAATCGCTAATAGCAGCAAAGCTTTAGCCAAAGGAAATGGTACAGATGCTTTAGAATTACATATCTATGAAAGCATTCCAATGCGTGATGGCAAATATGCCAATAATGCATTCTTACAAGAATTACCAGACCCAGTTTCTAAAGTAACTTGGGATAACTACTTAGCCCTTTCGCCAAAACAAGCTGAAAAATCAGGATATAAAGAATTTGATGTAGTAACTGTAAAAGGTGAAAACGGATATTCAATTGATCTTCCAGTATTAATTCAACCAGGTCAAGCAATGGGTACTGCTTCTGTAGCTTTAGGTTATGGCCGTAGTAAAGTTGGTAAAGCCGGTAACAATGTCGGTAAAAATGCTTTTCCTTTTACAAGTTTTAGCAATGGTACTTTAAAATATGGTACTACTGTTAAGATTTCTGGAACAGGAATGAGAGATGAATTGGCGCAGACACAAACACATTATTCATTTGAAGGTAGAAACATCATTCGTGAGGCTACTTTAAAAGATTATTTAAAAGACCCTGCTGCTGGTTCGGGTAACCACCATAAACATAAAGTATACGATTTATGGACTACCGATAAACATGAGAAGTTGGGTAACGACTGGGTAATGGCAATCGACTTAAATGCTTGTACTGGTTGCGGTTCTTGTGTTGTTGCTTGTAATGTAGAAAATAATATTCCAGTTGTAGGTAAAGATGAAGTTCGTAGACGTAGAGAAATGCACTGGTTGCGTATCGATCGTTACTATAGCTTTAACGATGAGAAAACTGGCCATGATGTAACTGAAGAGAAAGAGATTGCCCACATGGAAAATCTTGACAATGTTTCAGTTGTTCACCAACCAATGTTATGTCAGCACTGTGACCACGCACCATGTGAAACAGTTTGTCCGGTATTGGCAACAGTACACTCATCAGATGGTTTAAACCACATGGCTTATAACCGTTGTGTAGGTACACGTTATTGTGCAAACAACTGTCCATACAAAGTTCGTCGTTTCAACTGGTTTAACTACTGGAATGATTCACGTTTCGATAACTATTTGAATAATGAATTTACACAATTGGTATTAAATCCAGATGTTACTACACGTTCTCGTGGGGTAATGGAAAAATGCTCAATGTGTATTCAACGTATCCAAGCTGGTAAATTAACAGCTAAAATGGAGAAACGTGCTTTAAAAGATGGAGATATCAAAATGGCTTGCCAACAAGCTTGTTCAGCTAACGCAATTATCTTTGGTGATAAAAATGATCCAAACTCAGAAGTTGCTAAAGCATTAAAGAGCGAACGTATCTACTATGTTTTAGAGGAGATCAACGTACAACCAGGTATTGGTTACATGACAAAAATTAGAAATATAGATTCAGAAACTAAAGAAGTACACGCTTAAGCTCGTACTTAGCAATATAAATTATGTCAGGACATAACGAATCAATTTTAAGAGAACCATTAATTACCGGTAAAAATATTACGTATGCACAAATTACGGATGATATTTTACTACCGGTAGAAAACAAGCCAAATAGGGCTTGGTGGATTGGCTTTATCATCTCACTTTGTGGTGCTACACTTTGGGTAGTTGCCGTAAGTTATACCTTCTGGTTCGGTATCGGAGCATGGGGCTTAAATAAAACAGTAGGTTGGGCTTGGGATATCACCGGTTTCGTATGGTGGGTAGGTATTGGTCACGCAGGAACATTAATTTCTGCAGTATTATTACTCTTCCGTCAGAACTGGCGTAATTCCATTAACCGTTCTGCAGAGGCGATGACAATTTTCGCCGTTATTTGTGCAGCAACTTATGTAGTATCTCACATGGGTAGACCATGGTTGGCTTATTGGGTATTGCCATTGCCAAACCAATTCGGGTCGCTTTGGGTTAACTTTAACTCACCACTAGTATGGGATATGTTTGCAATCTCAACTTACTTCTCAGTATCATTATTGTTCTGGTATACAGGTTTACTTCCTGATATTGCTACAATTAGAGATAGAGCAGAAGGTATGCGTAAAAAAGTTTATACCGTTCTTTCTTTTGGATGGACTGGTAACGTAAAAACTTGGCAACGTTTTGAGGCTGTATCCTTAATCTTAGCGGGTATTTCAACACCACTGGTACTTTCGGTACACACAATTGTATCAATGGACTTTGCAACTTCGGTAATTCCTGGATGGCATACTACCATTTTCCCTCCATATTTTGTGGCTGGGGCGATTTTCTCAGGCTTTGCAATGGTATTAACTTTATTGCTGGTAGCACGTAAGGTATTGGGTCTTGAAAATTACATCACCATGTTCCACATTGAATCGATGAATAAGATTATCATCTTAACTGGTTCGATTGTAGGTGTGGCTTATTTGACTGAGTTTTTTATCGCTTGGTATTCTGGTTCAGAATATGAGCAATATGCATTCATTAACCGTTCTACTGGACCTTACTGGTGGGCATATTGGATGATGATGACTTGTAACGTTATCTCACCACAGTTGTTATGGTTCAAGAAAATTCGTACCAATATTGCAGCTACTTGGATTTTATCTATCGTGGTAAACATCGGTATGTGGTTTGAACGTTTTGTAATTATCGTTACTTCATTACACCGTGATTACTTACCATCAAGTTGGGCAATGTTCTATCCAACATGGGTTGATGTAAGTGTATTTGTAGGTTCAATTGGATTATTCTTTACCTTGTTCTTATTATTCTTAAGAGTATTGCCATCTATCGCAATAGCAGAGGTTAAATTATTATTGAAGAGTGCGAGTGAGCAAGCAAAATTAGAATTGATCAAAGATGGTCACTTAGATAAAGAACAAGTTGCAGAATATGTAGAGTCTTTAGATAAGTTTGATAGTGTTAAACAAGAAGAATACGCAAAAATATAACAATGAGTAATATCAAATATATTTTAGGCAGTTTCGGCGATCCGGACGAAATGATGCATGGCATCGAAAAGTTGCAGGAAAATAACATCAAAATACATGATGTATATACGCCAATGCCTATTCACGGCATCGAAGCAAAATTAGGAGTTAAAAGGTCTAGGTTAGATATAGCTGCGTTCTTTTTCGGTATTACCGGAACAATGACAATGCTTACTGGAGTTTATTTAGCTACAGTTGTAGATTGGCCTATAAACATTGGTGGTAAAACACACTTTGCCCTACCAGATTTTATTCCAATTACTTTTGAGTTAACCATTCTATTTTGTGCTTTTGGCCTAGTAGGATCATATTATGCATCAACCCACCTGTTTCCGGGTAGAGCACCAAGAGTAATGGATTTAAGAGCAACTAACGATCGTTTCATCATCGCGGTAGATGCAAAAGAAAATACTGAACACACCAAAATTGACGAATTATTAAAAGGTGCAGGTGCTTTAGAAGTAAAGTATAATGAAAGGAAGTACATTAGCTATGAATAAGAATATAGTATACGCTGCATTTACGCTGCTAGTTACTGTGGTAATGCTTTCGGCTTGTAACGATAAAAGAAGTACAGGTTTAGAGTATGCAAGAAATATGTATGATCCAATTGCTTACAATCAGGATCAGCCAAACAAGAATTTTGCAAACGGTGCAACAGCACAAACTCCACCAGCAAATACAGACCCAGTTGGTTTTGTAAAGTTTGAATATGCCAATACAAAAGAAGGATATGAAGCTTCGGCTGCATTAGTTAACCCTTTGGCTTTAACCGAACAAAATTTATTAGAAGGAAAACACTTATTTAAAGTGTTTTGCGCTCCTTGTCACGGTGAGAAAGGAGATGGCCAAGGTCATATCGTAAAATTAGATAAAGGTATTTCTGGAGTACCAGCTTATCACGGTGCAGATGCCGTATCATCACGTGGTGGTGCAATGTCAACTATGCCCGCTGGGAAAATTTATCATACAATTGTGTATGGTTTAAATGCAATGGGATCTCATGCTTCACAACTTACACCAACCGAAAGATGGAAAGTAGTGATGTTTGTTCAAGAATTACAAAAAATAAAATAAGAAAAGCAGATATAAATGGCAACTCATCATTATAATTTAAGTGAACAATTTGAGTTTACAGGAAAAGCTAAAATCCTAAGTATAGTAGGCATCGTTATTGGTGTATTGGCTATAGCTTATGGTTTTTTGACTGATGCACACGAGCGCACATTCGCGAACCTGTTACTTATGGCATATTACTTTGCATGTGTATGTATGTCGGGGGCTTTCTTTCTAGCCGTTCAATACGTAGCTCAGGCTGGTTGGTCTGCATCTATATTACGTGTACCACAAGCAATGGCTAAAACTTTACCAATCGCTGTAATTATTTTATTAGCAGTAATAGGTTTGGGTCTTTATACACACAATTTATATCACCATTGGCATGCAGAAGGATTAACCGATCCTAATTCTCCAAACTATGATAAATTGATTGACGGAAAATCAGCATTTTTGAATGTACCCTTCTTTATGTCTAGACAGGTTATCTTCTTAGCTATTTACAGTTTCTTTGCAGTAAAATTATCTCAATGGTCTGCTCAAGAAGATTTAGTAGGTGGTTTAAACTATTACCGCAAGAGCTTTAAAAATGCTTGTATATTTTTAGTTATTTATGGTTTTACTACACCAATATTTGCTTTTGATACTATCATGTCTTTAGAAGCTCACTGGTTCTCAACTATGTTTGGTTGGTATAACTTTGCTGCAATGTGGGTAAGTAGTTTAGCAACCATTGCTATAATTATTATCTTATTAAGAAAAGCAGGTTACATGAGCTGGGTTAACAATAGTCACCTTCATAACTTAGGGCAGTTTATATTTGGTTTCTCAATTTTCTGGACCTACGTATGGTTTGCTCAATTCTTATTGATCTACTATGCAAACATGTCTGAAGAGACTGTGTATTTCTATAAACGTTTCAATAACTACGAAGCTTGGTTTTACATTAACTTAATACTTAACTTCTTAGCTCCTGTATTACTATTAATGGATCGTGATAGCAAGAGAAGTGAAAATATTTTATTAACAGTATCTATTGTAGTATTATGTGGCCATTGGGTAGATTATTACCAAATGATTATGCCAGGAGTATTTGAATTTGGTACTAAAAGCGGAAGTGGCTTTGGAATTTTAGAAATTGGTACAGCATTAGGGTTTGTAGGCTTATTTACATTTACAGTATTGAGCTCATTGAGTAAAAAACCTTTAATCGCTAAAAACCATCCGTTTTTACAAGAAAGTTTAAATCACCATTTGTAATAGAATAGGTAGGGTTTAAGAGTATATAAATTAATATAAAAGTACATCGTACTACTTTTAAGAAAATGAGTTTAAAAAAATTAATAAGTAATAAAACAATGGCAGCTTTAGCAGTAATTCTTACTGCATTTGCAAGTACAACTGCGTTTGCTCAAGCAGCAGCCGCTGCCGCAACAGCTAAACCGATAGACATGGGGCCGATTTATAAATCGACTTTATTCTATGTATTGTTGTTCTTGTTATTGTGTTTATTTATCGCAATAGTTGGTAAAGCATTAAGAGTTTACGAACTAACTCGTGAAACGCAAGGAAAATCAGAAGGCATTAATTGGGATACCGTAAATGGAGTACTATTTGCAGTATTTTTAGTAGTTGGTTTATATGGTGTTTATTGGGAGTATACAGTTCATGGAGAAATGTTATTGCCAGAAGCTGCTTCAGAACACGGTAAGAAAATTGATGAAATGTTTAATTTAACATTGGTCATTACCACTATTGTATTTGTACTAACCCATATTGTACTATTTGCTTTCGCTTATTTTTACAAAAGCACGGGTAAAAGAAAAGCTTATTATTATCCTCACAACAATGCATTAGAGCGTGTTTGGACAATCATACCTGCATTAGTTTTAACTGTATTGGTACTAATGGGTTTCCTTACTTGGAGATCTATCTTCTATAAAATTGAAGATCCAAAAAATAAACCATTAAGCATTGAAGTTACTTCCTCACAGTTTCAATGGGATGTTCGTTATCCTGGAAAAGATGGTGTTGTAGGTGTTAAGAACTATAAAAAAATTACTGCTTTAAATGCATTAGGAATCGATTTCAATGATAAAAACAGCTTAGATGATCAAGTTGGTGAAGAAATTGTTTTACCAGTAAATAAACCAGTTCGTTTTATTCTAACTAGTAAAGATGTACTGCACAGTTTTTACATGCCTCATTTTAGAGTGCAATTGAATACTGTACCAGGCATGACTTCGTATTTCGAATTTACACCAACAATTACAACAGAAGAAATGAAGGTAAAAACAAATGATCCTTCTTTTAAATATTTATTGCTTTGTGCTAAAATTTGTGGTACCAATCACTACAATATGCAAAAACCTGTTAGGGTAGTTACTCAAGCAGAATATGATGAATGGGTTGTTAAAAACGCAACTTATTTAACTGACGATTTGAGAAAG
This sequence comes from Pedobacter polaris, assembly GCF_005116505.1. Taxonomy (GTDB): domain Bacteria; phylum Bacteroidota; class Bacteroidia; order Sphingobacteriales; family Sphingobacteriaceae; genus Pedobacter; species Pedobacter polaris. The sequence continues at coordinate 236,996 of NZ_SWBR01000001.1, read as the reverse complement.
GTATTTAACTTACCTGTACCTGTAGCACCAGCTGTGCCTGTTAAAGCAGATACTACAGCAAAAGATACCACAGCAAAAACAAATCAAATAGCTTTAAAAAAATAATAATACTGGAGAGCCCTTATTATGTCAACTATATCACTACAAGATACACACCACCACGATAACCATGATGATCACGGTCATGGACATCACCATGAAACGTTCTTAACTAAATACGTATTTAGCCAAGATCACAAAATGATTGCCAAGCAGTTTTTAATAACTGGTATTATTATGGCAGTTATTGCGATGGGATTATCTATTTTATTTAGGTTACAATTGGCTTGGCCAGATAAAAGTTTTCCGCTTTTAGAATCATTTTTAGGTAAATGGGCTGAAGGTGGTAGAATTAAACCAGATTTTTATTTAGCATTAGTTACCATTCACGGTACGATAATGGTGTTCTTTGTACTAACAGCAGGCTTAAGTGGTACTTTTAGTAATTTATTAATCCCATTACAAGTTGGAGCTAGAGATATGGCATCGCCATTCTTAAATATGCTGTCTTATTGGTTCTTCTTCTCTGCTTGTGTAATTATGATGGGTTCATTTTTTATACAAACAGGCCCTGCTAGTGCCGGTTGGACAATCTATCCTCCATTATCAGCTATTCCGAAAGCAATAGATGGTTCTGCAATGGGTATGACAATGTGGTTAATCAGTATGGTATTATTTGTGGCATCCTCATTAATGGGTGGTATCAACTATGTAACTACTGTATTAAACATGCGTACCAAAGGAATGGATCTTTGGAAAATGCCTTTAACTATCTGGGCTTTCTTCTTAACCGCTATCTTAGGTATTTTATCTTTCCCTGTATTAGTTGCCGGTGTTGTATTGTTAATCTTCGACCGTAGTTTTGGAACTAGTTTCTATTTATCAGATATAGTAATGGGAACCCAAGTATTACCTAATGAAGGTGGATCACCAATTTTATGGCAACATTTATTCTGGTTCCTAGGTCACCCAGAGGTATATATTGTAATTATGCCTGCATTGGGTATCTCATCAGAGATTATCTCTGTTAACTCGAGAAAACCAATTTTCGGTTACCATGCAATGATTTATTCATTAATTGGTATTACTACGTTATCATTTATCGTATGGGGTCACCATATGTTTGTAACGGGTATGAATCCATTATTAGGTGGGGTGTTTATGATCACCACCTTAATTATTGCGGTGCCGTCGGCAGTAAAAACTTTTAACTACTTAGCCACATTATGGAGAGGTAATATCAGATTTACTCCAGCAATGTTATTTGCAATTGGTTTAGTTTCATTCTTTATCTCTGGTGGTTTAACCGGTATTTTCTTAGGTAATGCTGCTTTAGATATAAACTTACACGATACTTATTTTGTTGTTGCCCACTTCCACTTGGTAATGGGATCGGCGGCTATATTCGGTATGTTGGCAGGTGTTTACCACTGGTTCCCTAAAATGTTCGGTAGAATGATGAATGCTAAATTAGGATACCTACATTTCTGGTTAACATTTATTTGTGCTTACTTGGTATTCTTCCCTTTACACTTTTTAGGTTTAGATGGTGTACCTCGTCGTTATTATGCATTTACGGAGTTTGAATTCATGAACAAATGGCTAACCGTTAACGTATTTGTAACATGGGCTGCAATTATTGCTGCATTAGCGCAAGTAGCTTTCTTATTCAATTTCTTCTATTCTATATTTAGAGGTAAAAAAGCACCTCAAAACCCTTGGGAAGCTAATACGCTAGAGTGGACTACTCCAGTTGAGCATTTACATGGTAACTGGCCAGGAGAAATTCCAACTGTTTACCGTTGGCCTTATGATTACAGTAAGCCAGGTGCAGAAGAAGACTTTATTCCACAAACTGTTCCGTTCTCTCAAACGATGAGTTCTAACCTGCCTCATGATTTTGAAGGAAATACTGAAGCTGAAGAAATTCAAAAAGACTGGGATGCTAAAAACAAACCAGCAACTGAAGAAGCAGAATAGACTAGTTCGCTAGTTTAAAAATATGAAATAAGGTATCTGCGGAAGTGAATAAACTTGCAACAGGTACCTTATTTTTTTAATCTACTACACACCCATGATTGCTAAATCTGAAAATAGATTTATAAGATTAAATTTCATTACCATTGTTGTAACACTTTTGGTCATTTTGGCTGGAGGTATTGTTCGCAGCACTGGTTCTGGTATGGGTTGTCCGGATTGGCCTAAGTGTTTTGATCAATATATTCCGCCAACACACGTATCTCAATTACCAGCAGACTATAAGGATAAGTATGTAGCTAGCAGATTAAAGAAAAACGAGAAATTTGCGAAATACTTAGAGAGTATGGGCAAGAAAGAATTGGCCGATAGTATTAGACATGATCAATCAATTACTGTACCTGAAGAATTCAATCCTGCAAAAACTTGGACCGAATATATCAACCGGTTAACAGGTGTTGCTTTAGGTATATTTTTAATCATAACGGCAATATACTCTTTTACCTACCGTAAAACAGCTAAAAGAATTGTGGTACTAAGTGTTTTGAATATTCTTGTTGTTGGTTATCAAGGTTGGTTAGGTTCAATCGTTGTATCAACTAATTTAACACAATGGGTAGTTACTGTACACATGTTATTGGCTTTGGTTATATTAGGAGTTTTAATATATACTTACAACTATGCAAGAATGTTGCATAAGGAAAGAAGCGTAATTATGTACCGTATTTTATGGTTAAAAGGTTTTTTGGCTTTCACGATCATCATTTCTATAATTCAAGTTATTTTGGGAACCGAGGTTAGAGAAAGTATAGACACAATCTCAAAGTCTCTAAATTTCGCCGATAGAAATACTTGGGTAAGTAAAGTTGGGTCAATTTTTTCCTACCATAGAGATTTAGCGATTTTAGTAGCTGTTTGTAATTTTATAGTTTATAAAATGGTAATTGATCGTTTTAGCGGAAAAGCTTGGCCATTGCAGACAGCTAATTACATTATGATAGCCTTAATAGTGCAAATTGCGACTGGACTTTTACTTTCTTATCTTTCGTTACCTCCTTATGCGCAAGCATTACATATTTTATTTGCAACCATACTATTTAGCTTACAATATTATTTGTTCTTGTTAGTTTACCGTACCGCAACTTATAAACCTAATTAACCGATTTAAATTGAAACAGTTTTTTTCAGACTTCTCGAAATTAATCAAATTCAGACTTACCTTTTTGGTGGTGTTTTCTGCGTCGGTTACTTTTTTAATTGGCTCTAAAATTCAAATTGACAGAGGCATAGCACCTGGTATCAATTGGACCAATTGGTTAATTTTAATTGTTGGTGGGTTTTTGGTTACTGCTGCTGCAAACTGTTTCAATGAAATTATCGAAAAAGACTTAGACAAATTAATGGATAGGACAAAAGATCGTCCAATGCCTGCTGGAAGGATGACTACTGGTCAAGGTTTGGTTCTGGGGTTAATTATGGGAATTGCAGGGACTTGGCTTTTAGGGAAATTGAATTTAGAAACAGGATTGATTTCTGTATTCTCTATTTTGCTTTATGCTTTTGCCTATACACCTTTAAAACAAAAATCTCCAATTGCTGTATTTGTAGGTGCTATACCTGGTGCTTTGCCTCCTCTTATAGGTTATATAGCTGCTATCGGTGGCCAGTCTGAAATAGGATATGTACCAGTAGATTATTTAATAGCCATCATCTTATTCTTAGTTCAGTTTGTTTGGCAATTCCCTCATTTTTGGGCAATTGCTTGGGTACTAGATGATGATTATAAAAAAGCAGGTTTTAGGTTATTGCCAACTAAAAAAAGAGATAAAACAAGTGCCATATTTACTTTCGTAAGTACTTTAATTTTGATACCAGTAAGCTTATTGCCGACAATTTTAGGATTTGGTGGTTTTTATATTGCCGGGGTATCTGTTATTGCTGGATTATTGTTTAGTTATTATGCTTACCAATTAATGGTAAAAATGGATTTACAAAGTGCAAGAAAAGTGATGTTCTGTTCTTTCTTTTACATCCCTTTGGTACAGCTGGTTTTATTATTTGATTTAATTGTTTAACAGTATTAAAATGGTGCATACATTGCCACAACAAGATTTAAATTTTAATGCCAAACCTAAAAAGTTTGTAGTTTGGCTATTTATTGTCTCTTCAACCATTATGTTTGGTGGATGGACAAGTTATTATATCGTTTTTGCTGCTTCTAAAGGGAAAGGACATGGCTTAGTTTTGCCGGATGTTTTTACTTACAGCACAGCGGTTCTTTTACTAAGTAGCGTTTTCCTTTATCTTTCATCAAGAGCTTTAAGGAATAACGATAAAAAGCTACAACAGTTATTCTTATGGTTAACTATGGGATTGGGATTAGTTTTTGGCTATCTACAATTTCAGGGATGGACTAGCCTGTACAATAGCGGAGCGGTTTTAATCAATAATAATGCGGCAATATCAATGATTTACATTGTATCTGGATTTCACTTGATACACATTTTTGTAGGGATTTGCTTTATCTTAAATGCACTAGTAGGCTCTTATAAAGAGATTCCATTAGAGAAAGCTACTTACCGCCAAGATATTACCTCAATTTTTTGGCATTTTATAGATATATTATGGATATATCTGTATGTTTTTTTACTTTTGAACAGTTAGATTTTTTAACAAACTATTATACTATTACTAAATGGATTCATTATCGAAATTAGACCAAGTTAAAACTACTCCATGGGCCGGTGGCCGTTCACCATGGTCGGTAGAATACGGTAAAATAATGATGTGGTTTTTCTTACTATCGGATGCCTTTACATTCTCGTCATTATTGGTTTATTATGGTGCGCAACGTTTTACTAAGTTTACTTGGCCTTCGCCAGATTTGGTTTTCCAATCTATACCAGGTATAACCGATACAGGTGCTCCACTTGTATTTGTGGGTATCATGACTTTTATTTTAATTATGAGTTCTGTAACTATGGTTTTAGCCGTAGAAGCAGGACATAGAAGAGCTAAGAAAGAAGTAATCTGGTGGATGGTTGCTACGATTATTGGAGGTTTAATGTTCTTAGGCTGTCAAGCTATTGAGTGGACACACTTACACCATGAAGGCTTCTGGTGGGGTACTATTCCTACTGCCGAAGAATTAAAACATTTCTTTAATGGGCCTGTGTCTACAGTTGCAGCACAACAATTTGCAAACCTTTTCTTCACAATTACTGGTTTCCACGGTTTCCACGTATTTAGTGGTGTGGTTATCAATATCATCATTTTATGTATGACAATTAACGGAACTTTCGAGAAACGTGGTCATTATTTAATGGTAGAAAAAGTTGGTCTTTATTGGCACTTTGTAGATTTAGTTTGGGTGTTCGTATTTACATTCTTCTATTTAGTTTAATTTTAATCCTTAAATAAAATATTATGTCACAACATATAGATACACACGAAGAACATACGCATGATGATCATGCAGGAATGTCAAAAGGTAAAATTTGGAAAGTATTTTTTATCCTATTGTTCATCACTGTAATAGAATTTATCATTGCATTGTGGATTAAACCAGCTGGTTACTTTGGTGATCATGCAATTTTAATAGGTAATACACTTTATATTGCTTTAACTTTATTAAAAGCTTTTTATATTGTAGCTTATTTTATGCACTTGAAATTTGAGAAATTGGGTTTGCAGTTAGCACTTTCAGTTTCCTTTATATTTATTATATATTTCATTGTTTTAATGTTAATAGAGGGCGGTTATATCCATGACCATATGCCACAACTCTAACAAACGGATGAAATATAATCCTATAAAAAAGATATTAATCCTGGTAACCATTTTAGCGGTACCGGGATTTTTATATTATTTACTTCAGGAAAAGGGCAAAAATAGATACAAACCTTTGGCAATTTATGGTGAGAAAAAGGTGGCTAATACTTTTCATAGCGTTAGAGGGAAACAAATTCCAGATACCATTTATCATGAAATAGCAGATTTTAAGTTGCTTAATCAGAAAGCTGATACTGTTACTTGGAAAAGTTATAAGGATAGGGTTGTTTTACTTAATCTATTTTACACGAGTGGTAAAAACTACGGGGTCGACTTTGCAAATAAAGCGATGGGTGGTTTTAGCAAGCTATATGAGAAAAATAAAATGATGCATTTTATCAGCCTAAGTATAGACCCAAGTAATGATAACACTGCAATATTAGCTGGTTATGCTAAAAAATTAGATGCGAATCCTTCAAAGTGGGATTTGTTAACAGGAGATAGTTTTCAAGTAGCTACCCTTATTAAAAACGGGTTATTGCTTGATGCCTTGAAGACTGTACATAAAGAGGAAATTAGCTTTACCTATAGTAATATGTTTGTGCTGATAGATACACATCATAGAATAAGGGGTTATTATGAAGCAACAAATCAAGAGGCACTATCTAAATTAGATGATGAAATAAAAGTGCTAATTGCAGAAGAGCTTAGGAATATGAGAGATGGGCGATAGTCAATCGCCAATGAATAATTGATAAGGAAGTTAAGTTTAATAAATACAATGAATACATCAGTTGAACAAAAATATAATAAGTGGATTATCACCCTGTCTATCGCTATACCTTTAGTTGTGGCCTTACTTTTTGGTGTTAATTTGAGAAAGTTGGGGTATGATGTACAGCCCTTATCTTTTTTGCCCCCAATTTATGCCACTATTAACGGTATAACGGCAGTGGTGTTGGTTATTGCGGTAATGGCAATTAAAAATGGCAAAAGAAAACTGCATGAAAATTTAATGAAATTAGCTATTTTGCTTTCTGTATTGTTTTTGGGAATGTATGTAGCTTACCACATGACATCTAATTCTACTAAATTTGGTGGAGAAGGAGCAATTAGATATATCTACTATTTTATTTTAATAACACACATTTCCTTATCCGTTATTATTATTCCCTTTGTTTTGGTTACTTATGTGAGGGCACTAGCGGAACGCTTTGATAAGCATAAAAAAATCGCCAAAATTACTTTTCCAATGTGGTTATACGTTGCAGTTACAGGTGTAATTGTTTATCTAATGATTTCTCCTTATTACGTATAGGTTAATTTAATACCATTTTTTTGTGACATTTGCTTTACGCGATATTGTTTAAATAGCTATCTTAGGGTCAAATAAATTTGACGAAAGTGGTGGATATTAAAACAGGTAGAGATTTATTTGAGCTAATTAGTGATAGCCATGTTAGGGCTTTTACGCAATTCTACAATCAATTTTTTAAGAAACTACTACTAGCTACGGATAAATATGTGAAAGACATTCATGTAGCAGAAGAAATTGTTCAAGACGTTTTTTTAAAGATTTGGGAGAATCCCGAAAACTTGGAGAAAATAATTTCTATTAAATCTTACCTCTACCGTTCGGTGATCAATGCAGGTATAAATCATGTCAATAGACAAAAAAACATTGATGAACACCATCAAAAAATAGCTTTAAATTTTACAGACGAATATTTGATTGAGTTGGATGAAGAAAATGAATTAATAGTTCTATTGCACCAAGAAATTGAGAAATTACCACCCCAATGTAAGAAGATATTTAAATTAAATAGATTTGAGCATCTAAAATATAAAGAGATAGCCATTGCTTTAGAAATTTCGGAGAGAACAGTAGAAAATCACATCGCCAATGCACTGAAAATTCTTAAAAAGGCATTGTTAGATAATAAATCTGTTAAAAAATCTTCTTCTGGATATAAATTGATAATTTCTCTATATCTTTTTTAATTTTTTTTAAAACAAACTAGGGGTTTTCTTGTTTCCGATTGTCATAGCATGTAACCTAAACAAATTATATGCTCCAAAATTCTGAATCCCTGATATTAATTACCAGGCATTTGAATAATACTAATGATTTGGATTGTAAACTATTAGTTGACAAATTCAGATCTGAATCTTCTGACAATGAAAAATATTTTTTAGAGATAGAAAGAATTTGGCAACTTTCCTCATCTGCCGGCATACTCGAAGGTATTGATGAAAAGCAATCTGTTCATAAAATCAAATTGGCTTTAGGTCAACATTCAACAAAGAATAATTCTTGGTGGAAAGGCATTGCCGCATCGCTATTGGTGCTTGCTTTGGGCTATTGGATATACAATCAAACTACCAAAGTTAATTTCTTAACCAAAACAACAGCCCAATTTCAAGTAGATTCTGTAAAATTAGCAGATGGATCTGTAATTATTCTTGCAGAAAATAGTGAATTAATATATCCAGATAAATTTGGCTCATCAAGAGAAATATCACTGGTTAAGGGCCAAGCATTTTTTAAAATAGCCAAAGACCCTAAACACCCATTTAAAGTTTTGATGAATAAATCTAATGTTATTGTATTAGGTACCTCATTTAATATTAAGATGACTGAAACCAAAATAGACTTAGGAGTAATTACTGGGAAGGTGTTTTTTACACCCTATAGTAACGGTACAACTGCTATTCTTACCGCTGGTCAAGCATTATCTTATGATGTGATGAAGAAAGAATTTTTGACTGAAACTGCTCAAAATTCAGACTCTTGGCTAACGAAAGAATTGATATTTGTTGATACCCCTTTAGAAGATGTTTGTAAGCAACTTACGGAATACTACGGTACCGAAATCAAACTAGAAAGCAATAATAAAAACAATAAAAAGCTAAACGCAATATTTAAAGATCAAAATTTAGATCAAGTCCTCGAAATATTGAATGAAACCTATAATATAAAAATCAATAAAGAAAACAACCAAATCAATTTAATAACCCCCTAAACACAACAATTATTTAAAAAACCAAACTATGGAGAAAAACTTCTACAAGAGAAAATCAGGAATAAGCTTGTGCCGAGTAGCATTGCTTATCTGTGCCATCTTTTGGGCTTCTTTAGCAAATGCTGATGTTCAGCAAGGAAAAGCGAAGCCCGAAAGGTTAGACAATTATTTAAAGAAAATGGAGCAGACTTACAAAATAAGTTTTGTGTATGATGCTTCTGAAATTAGCAAGACACTAATTCTAGATGTTCCTGAAAAAATGGGGACAGTCAAAGAATCTTTAGACCAACTTAAGCAAAAAAATATTGGTTACAGACAAGTTGGTAGCCAAGTAATCTTAAAAGTTCAGGCGGCATTAGGCACTCCGGAAATTAAAAGAGATGTGGTGGTTAAGGGAGTTGTAAAAGACAAATCAGATGGGAAACCAGTTCCTGGTGTGAGTGTATTTGTTAAAGGCACTTCAATAATTGCTTCTACAAATGATAAAGGTGAGTATCAGATTTCTGCTCCTGATGCAACAAGCGTCTTGGTGTTTAGATATATGGGCTACAAGACTATTGAAGCAACAGTTGGGAGTAGAACCACTATTAATATTGATCTAGAAGAAGATGCCAATCAATTAAAAGAAGTCAATATCGTATCTACAGGCTATCAAAATCTAGATAGGAAGTTATTTACAGGTTCAACTACAAAAATTAGCGCTAAAGATTCTGAAAGAAGTGGGGTGCCTGATATTTCTCGTATGTTAGAAGGGCAGGCGGCAGGTGTTTCTGTTCAAAATGTTTCAGGTACGTTTGGAGCAGCTCCGAAAATACGTGTTCGCGGTGCCACTTCGTTATCTGGGGATAATAAACCTTTATGGGTTGTAGATGGAATTATCTTAGAGGATGTGGTAAACATTTCTAATGAAGCGCTCTCTACTGGTGATGCCAATACATTAATTGGTTCATCTGTAGCAGGTATTAACCCAGATGACGTGGAGTCTTTTACTATTTTGAAAGACGCAGCAGCAACAGCGATGTATGGAGCTCGTGCGATGAATGGTGTAGTAGTAGTAACCACAAAAAAAGGTAGAAATACAGAGGGAAAAGCTACTATCAATTATTCAGGTACTTTCACCACATACTTGAAACCCACATATGATAATTTTGATATCATGAATTCTTCTGAGCAGATGTCTGTATTATTGGAGATGCAAAACAAAGGTTATTATTCACACAGCTCATTAGCAAATTCATCTAATGGTGGTGTATTTAATAAGATGTATAACCAAATGTATAACTATGACCAAGCTACAGACAGTTATGCTTTAAAGAATAACTCGAGTAGCCAACTTAATTTCTTAACAAGATATGCACAAGCCAATACTGACTGGTTTGATACATTGTTCAAGAATTCGTTATTACAAGAGCACTCACTTAGTGTGAGCAGCGGTACAGCAAAAGTTCAAAATTATTTCTCTACAAGTTACACTCACGACAGTGGACAAACCATAGGTGATAACGTTAAGCGTTTTACTGCTAATTTGAGAACTAATTTTAAACTTAGTGAGAAATTAAGCGCTGAGTTATTAGCAAATGCCTCAATCCGTGATCAAAAATCTCCTGGTACATTAACCCGTCAGTCAGATCCAGTGTATGGTAGATATTCTAGAGATTTTGATATTAATCCATATTCTTATGCATTAAATACAAGTCGTGTATTAACACCTTATAACGAAGATGGAAGCTTGGAGTTCTTTACTCGCAGTTATGCTCCATTCAATATTTTGAGTGAATTGGATAATAATTATCTGACATTAAAAATGCTAGATATCAAAGTGCAGGGCGGAATCAAATACAAGATTCTTCCTAAATTAACTTATTCATTTGATGGCGCTTACAGATATGCACGTTCAGAAAGGCAGCATTATATTTTAGATAACTCTAACATGGCAAATGCTTTCAGAGCCAATCAAAATCCAGCAGTAAATGATAACAATATCCTTCTATATCCTGATCCAGCATTTCCGAATGACCCATCGGTTGTGGTATTACCAGAAGGTGGTTTCTTCAATACAACAAATAACAACATCTTAAACTATTACTTGAGAAACAACTTAGAATTTGATTCTACATTCGGTACTGATCACAGATTAAATGTTTTCGCATCATATGAAATGCGTTACACAGATCGTCAAAATTCAGATTTTGAAGGCGTTGGGTACCAATATAATAATGGTGGCTTGGTAAATCCAAATTATAGATATTTTAAGAAAACCATTGAGGGGGGCGATCCATACTTTGGTATGGGCTTAGGCTACGACAGGTTTTTAGCAATGATGGCGAGAGCTGCTTATTCTTATAAGGATAGATATAGCATTAATGCAACTGTTCGTAATGATGGTTCTAACCTAATGGGTAAATCAAAAGTTGCTCGTTGGTTGCCAACTTGGAATGTTTCAGGTGCTTGGGATATTGATCAAGAGAAATTCTTTGAAAGTGTTAAACCTATCCTTTCAGGCGCTAGAATTAGAGGTACTTATGGTTTGGTAGCTAGCTTAGGTTCAGCTACAAATTCATCAGCAGTTTTCTATAACCGTGTTACCTATAGGCCTTACGAAAATGAAAAAGAATCCCAGATCTATACTAACAGTTTGGAAAACTCAGAATTAACCTGGGAAAAACTATATGAGGTGAACATTGGTACAGATTTAACCTTTTTCGATAATAAAGTAAATGTAACATTCGATTATTATAAAAGAAATATTTTTGATTTGATTGGTTCAATTAGAACATCAGGTATAGGCGGTCAGTTTATTAAATCTGCCAATTATGGAGAGATGAAGGCCCATGGATATGAGCTGACTATTGCTGGTAATCCGATTAAAACTGCTAGTGGTTTCAAATGGAGAACACAATTTAACTTTGGTGTAAACAAAAATAAAGTGACACGTTTAGACGTAGATCAAAATATCTGGACTTTAGTAAGAGCTGAAGGGGCAGCTAAACAAGGCTATGCACAAAGGGGGTTATTCTCTATTAAATTTGATGGCTTAAATCCTCAATATGGTTATCCAACATTTGTAGGCATCAACGGAGTTAGAAATGAAACAAACATCAGTTTACAAGACACTAACGTAGGAAGTTTAGTCTATCATGGCCCAGTAGACCCAACATTTACAGGAGGTTTCTGGAACCAGTTTAGTTACAAAAACTTTACGCTATCTACATTGTTCACTTTTTCTGCAGGAAACTATGTTAGGTTACAACCCACAGTTAGTGCAACATACGATGATATGACTTCTATGTCGAGAGATGTGCTAAACAGATGGATTAAGCCTGGTGATGAGCAATTCACTACTATACCATCTATTTTGGATAGATATACTGCCGCTGCAGCGGTATTGAGACCAAATGGTACAGTAACTGATGCAAGATATCCTTACAATGCCTATAACTACTCTACTGAAAGAGTAGCTAAAGGTGATTTTGTTCGTTTAAAAAATGTAAGCCTTGCTTATGCTTTACCTGCAAAATGGACTTCTAAAGTGGGTGTAGGAAATGCACAAATCTCCTTAGTAGGAAATAATGTAGCTCTACTGTATTCAGACGATAAATTAAATGGAGCCGATCCAGAATTCTTTAATAATGGTGGTGTAGCCATGCCAGTTCCTAGACAATATACACTTTCGTTAAAAGTTGGATTTTAAAAAATTGAAATATGAAATTTAATAATAAATATATATTCGCATTACTCGGGGCAGCTCTTTTATTCGGCTCTTGCAAGAAATATTTGGATCAGAGTCCAGATATGCGGGCGGAAATCAACACAGTTGATAAAGTAGCCCAATTACTAGTGTCTGCTTACCCTAAAAATAATTATCTTGCCATGGCCGAAACTTATTCGGATAACGTGGTTGATAAAGGTTTTGGTGTTGGGCATGTTAGTGAGCCATTTCCAACCTTATACAAGTGGGGCGATGTTCCAGAAACAGGTAATAACACACCAACAGAGTATTGGAATGCATGCTACGCTGCAATTAACAATGCTAACCAAGCATTAGAGGCCATTGCAAAAAACAATTTTGGCTCAGAGATTAATCCTTATAAGGGCGAAGCTTTAGTAGCTAGAGCTTATGCTCATTTTATGTTGGTAACATTCTTTGCTAAAGAATATAGTGTTGGTGCGGCAAATGATGCTCCAGGTATTCCTTACATTACTGCCCCAGAAACTACTACATTGCCTCAATATACCAGAGGGACTGTAGCTTCTGTTTATGAGCTGATCCAGAAAGACTTAGAAGAAGGTCTCCCTTTATTATCAAGTGGTACATGGAAAGTGCCGAAATATCACTTTACTCCGGCAGCTGCAAATGCTTTTGCTTCTCGTTTCTATTTATTTAAAGGAGACTGGGATAAAGTTATTGCTCATGCCAATTTAGTTGTGCCTAATGGAAGCTATGTGAATAACCAAAGACCATGGAACACTACACTTGCAAATTATACGACAGCAGAGTTTATAGCAGAAGTTACAAAGGCAGATAAGAACTATAATATTTTATTGCAAGAAACTTATTCTACTTATCAAAGAAGCAATGTAGGTGGTACTACTCGCTACGGATTTGGAACGACTATTTTTTCAACTATTTATAACGGAGTTACTGTAACGGGAGCTAGATTTTTAAATAAAGGATTAAGATGGTCTGATAACAATTACACAAGTTATACTTTAAATGAGTATTTTTATTATACCAACGCCGCAGCAGGTATCGGATTTCCTTATATCATGCAACCATTATTTTTAGCTGAGGAAGGTTTAATGAACCGTGCTGAAGCGTATATCCAAAAAGGTAATTTTGCAGCAGGAATGGATGATTTAAATACTTTTGCTTCAGCCCGTATTGCAGGTTATAATTCAACCAATCATGCAGTTACCTTAGATAAAGCAAAAGCCTTTTTTAATGTAGTCGATGATAAAGATGCCTTATTGAAAACCCTACTGCAGTTTAAACAAATTGGTTGGATGTGCGAAGGAATGCGTTGGTTAGATATTGTAAGACATCATTTGCCTGTTAGACATAACTTTTTGGCGACAGATGGGACAGAAACTTTTGAAACCTTGTCTCCTACAGATAATAGAAGGATGTTCCAGATCCCTAAAGAGGCACAAATTGCTGGAGTAGCCTTAAACCCTAGATAATTTTGATTATGAAAAAGATAGTATATAAATTGACCTTACTCCTTGTAGTAATCGCAATAAGCTCTTGTAGAAAGAGCGAAACCTTGCAGGTAGATTTAACCAAATTTAACACGGATAGCCATGTACCTGGTCCTGTTGATGCTTGGTTAACCACCAATCTTGAGAACCCTTATAACATTTCAACAGTTTATCGTTTTGAACGTAACTTAGCTGATGTAAACAGAGATTTGTCTCCCGTTTCTTTAGATAAAGTGCAGCCAATGATGACGGCAGTATTGACTACGTTTTTGCAGCCTTATGAATCGATAGCTGGTAAAACTTTCATCAAAACATACACCCCTAAACAATTTGTATTGTATGGATCTCCTTCTTACAACACTAACGGTTCAATTACCTTAGGTACCGCTGATGCAGGTAGGACTGTAGTGCTTTATGAATTAAACAGTTTAAATTTTGCAAGTGCTTCTGATGTAAAAAGAAAGATCAGAACAATTCACCATGAGTTTACGCACATCTTAAATCAAAATATCGTTATTCCTCCTTCTTTTGAACAAGTGTCTAAAGCAGATTATACCGCAGATTGGACTGGAGCGGCTAATACTGCACCGGTAGCGAAAGAATTAGGTTTTATTTCTCAGTATTCTAGAAGTTCATTTGGTGAAGATTTTGCTGAAATGGTTGCGCATTTATTAGTTGAAGGCCAAGTTTACTTTGAGAACTATTTAGCAACTACCAATGTAGCAGCTGCAGCGAAATTAAGAGAAAAGGAAAAACTGGTTTATGGTTATTATAAAGATTACTATAATGTTGATTTTAAAGCTTTACAAAATGAAGTACAAAGAGTTTTGAAAACAAATTACGGTGCTACGGACCCTGTTGATGCTACCCAAACATTTAACATTTGGTTGGCCAAAAACAGAGTAGCTAGTTTTACTTATGATCCTGCTAATACAGCTTACGTTACTTACGGCGAATCTGCAACATTCAAAACCATGTGGACCAACTATGTAACTCTCGCAGGAAGCTTTACAAATCTTAATAAAGTTCGTTCAATCACGTTCACTTTCCCGACTGCTACCACAATGACAGTAAATGTACCATTTACGCAGGGTACTGGTACAACAGTTTTTACAGCGTCTTATGACTTTAATGTAAACGTGTCAACCTTGACCAACCAGGTTACATTTTCAAGGAAATTTCCTGAGCCTGTAGACGGTGCCTATGCTAACGGAAGAACCGGAGGAATGATACAAGGTTTTGAAACTTACTTATTGCCATTTTTAACAAATAAGATTTTCATTGCTGAATTTCTGCCTACCACAATCCCTACCACTAGTCCATTGTACAGAACCTATGGTGGTTTCTATGTAAGTGGTACACCAACAAATTATTTTTACGGACCATTAACTTTGAAATAAGAATATGAAAAAATTATTTATATTATTTACAGTGCTTATTGCTTTAGCTAGCTGTAAGAAATCTGACATTGAAGTTTTTGATAAAAAACCTGAAGAACGTCTTGGCCAATCTATTGCCGAGGTAAGATCAGCTTTGCTAAGTTCTCCCAGTGGTTGGATAGCTACCTTGCCAACTTTTGCAGGTGGTGGTTATGGGTTCTATATGTCTTTTGATGAAAATGAAAATGTTAAGATGATGGGTGACCTTAATATTACTTCTATTGGTACACCTGCTACTTCTACCTATAGGTTAAAAACCGTATTAGGGACGGAACTTATTTTTGATACATTTAATTATATTTCACTTTTAGTTGACCCTACTCCATCTGTATTTGGAGGAGCAGCTGCAACTGGCTATAAGAGCGATGTAGAATTTCGTCATAATAGATCAACGACAGATAGTATATTTTTCACAGGCAAAAAGTATGGACAACCATTAGTTTTGGTTAAAGCTACAGCCTCACAAAAAACACTTTATGAAGGTGGTGGTTATAAAACTGCTATTGATAAGTTTAAAGCTTTTTTTACAAATACTAAAAATCCCTATATCGAATATACATTTGGCAATTCAACTTTAAAAGTAGGCATGTCGCTTGACTTCAATAATACTTTAGTTACTGGCAAAAGAATTAATTTCTCTGGTATCTTAGCGGATGGAGTTAGTACTGCAGCAGGAGTGGCAAAGTTTGCATTTAAATTAGATGGAGCAGATATACTAGGTGGAGGTTTGGTGTTTAATGGTATAACTTTTGTGAAAATTTTATGGAAAGATGCAAGCACTTTAGCTTTTTACGATAAAGCAGGGAAGGAATATATTGTAAAAAGTAATCCAATTCCACTAACCCCGCTTTACTTATTGTTTAAATATAATGGAACCTTTAAAAAGATTTCAATTGGATCTTCATTGCCAACAGGAGTTAATTCGAAATTTAATGATGTGTTTCAGGCATTAGTGACGAGATTAGGTGCACTATCTCCAAAAAGAACAATTGTTTCAATCTCGTTTACACTTACAAATTCCACGACAGCTACATTATCTGTTAGTCCCAATAATGGAACATCGACATTTGTTGCAAATGCAACCTTCAATTATTCAATTAATAATGATGTGATAACTTTGAGTAATCCGGTATACGATGGTAATTGGACGGCAAGAGGAACTGAATATGATGGTGTTAAGAATTTCTTTTTAAGTGGTCCTTTTAAAATTGATTGGGTATCATCGACAGATCCTGCAAATACAATAAGTATAGGCGGATTATATCAAGTCGCCGATCCAACAGCATATTATTATGGCAGCTTAAGCTTGTAAATGAAACTTTAATTTTAAACCCTTACCTTAAAAAGTAAGGGTTTTTATGACATATATTCTAATAAATATAGTTGCTGATTATCAAGTTTCTCATTATGTGTACTTATTGTCGTAAAATGTTATAAATTTTTACTTTCTTGGTGGTGTCGTTTTAGGTGGTTATTTTTATGAATAATGTAACCACAGTTTATTGAACTAATTTTTATTTACAAATCTTCGAAATCTTTCTAATATTATAATAGACTAATAATTAATAGTTTAATCAAAAAATTATGAAAAAAATTTATGTAATCTCATTCGCTTTATTGCTATTGTTTTCTTGTAAAAAAGAGAATACTTTTAATAGTGTAGATGGTAGTGGAAATTTAAAAACTGAAGATTTAGATTTTAAGAAAACGTCACTCAACAGTTCAGGTAATAGTTGTTATGATAATTTCATAGTTGAAAATTTTAATTATATGAGACAGTCTGCTGCAGTTCCTAACAATTTAACAAATCAGTACTTCGTTGCTTCAATGAATGCAGGTTATAACGCATTAGATAATTGTGGAACAGTTATATTTGCCGACAGTCGTAATATACGAAATTTACAAGAGGTTCCAGCCCCACCAAATGGACCCCTTCCAATCGCTATTTATACGGATCCTGCTGATGTGCTGAATTTCTTAAAGGGAACATATTATTTTGGCACAAGCACAAATTATTTTGATATACTAATTGAAGCTTTAGATTATGTTAATACAACAAATGCAACTTATAGTAATTATATCGAGAAAATGTTAGCTATATCGAAGGCGATTAATGATTTAGGCTATAGTAATATGTATTTAACTCAAGGTTATCATGGAAATTATGATCCAACAGAATCTTATATTTATCATGCAATAGAAATCTTATCCGGTAAATACGCGATGACTTCTGATTTTTACAACAGTTTTATAGCAAAAAACACCAATGAATATGTAACCTATCCTATAGTGAAATATTCGAAGGGTTTCACTTTGATGGGGGCTGATAATTACCCAAATCAATCAATTACAACAGGCCCTTTTAATCCAGTTACTGTAACTATACAAATCGATGCTAATACTAACCTTATGTATTATGTAACGGACTTATCTACTTTAATGCCAGCAACGCCTGGTGTTGGTGGCCCAACAGCTCCTGTCCCTAGTCTTGAACCAAATCAAACTTCAGTTTATTATCATTCTAGTACAGAAGAATTTTTCACCAATTCAAGTATGGCTAGCCATGTTCCAAATGGTTATTATTATTTGCCAATTAATCATCCTAACGATTTTCAAAAAAACAATTACTTAATTGAAATAGAAAATGGAAAGATAAAGACAGTATTGGGTATTTAGTAATGTTTAATAAGCATTATTCACACTCGTTTAAAAACTTAGTATCACGTATTATTATGAATTCTCCAAATGGAACTGTTTTAATATTTAAAAGTACTATCATATTACCCGAAATATAATGTTAATCCTAATGGGTTACATTAAAATTAAAACCTCTGGTATTAACAGAGGTTTTTTTATGACACAAATTTTAAAACTCAACTTAAAATTATCCCTATCTTTGTACCATGTTCAAGAAGCTAGTACTGATTTTATTTATCCTTGTTTCTACTTTTGCTGTTGCGCCTCAAGTTAAAGCACAATGTTCTATGTGTACCATTAGTGCAGAGCAAGGTACAAAGAATGGAAATACACAAGGCAAAGGATTAAACTCTGGTATTTTATATCTGTTAGCCATTCCTTACTTGCTAATTGCAGGGATAGGTGTTTTATGGTACAGAAACTACCGTAAAAAGGTAACATCAACTTCGCTTAATACAAGCAACTAGTTTAACAGCTGCCTTGTCATACCATGAAGAAAACATCTAAATTGTATGCCATTGTAAAAGGTAAATGCCCACAATGCAGAAGGGGCGACATTTTTACAGGAAACACTTACGGTTTTAACATTCAACGTACCAATTATAAATGTGCCCATTGCAACCAAAGGTTTGAAATTGAACCAGGTTATTTTTATGCGGCAATGTATGTAAGTTACGCCATGAACATGATAGAAATGATTTCCATGGGTTTCGCTACTTATTATCTATCAGGTGGCAGGTTAGATTTTGATTCGCTTTGGTTATATGTGGGAGTCATTTTTTTAACCTCACTTTTGTTATCGCCTTTAAATTATCGATATTCACGTATCATTTTATTGCATTTATTATCTCCTAAAATAAAATATAATGCAGATTATGATATTAGTCGATAGCCATTGGACTATAGTCCATAGACCATTGACCAAATTCAAATTCTTTAAATATGTTAAAAAAAGAGACTTTCAATTTTTTAAATCTAGTAGCAGCAAATAATAATCGTGAATGGTTTGCCGAAAACAAACAATTATACGAAGAAGCAAAAGCTGATTTATTTCCATTTATAGCAAAGCTGATTAAAGAACTTTCGGCCATAGATCCCCAATATTCAGCTGATATCGAGCCTAAAAAAGCGCTAATGCGTATTTATAGAGACGTTCGCTTTAGTAAGAATAAAGATCCTTATAAAAAGAACTACGGTATTGCATTTGATGTAAAAGGTTATGGACCTAATACACCAAGTTATTACCTTCATTTGCAACCTGAAAATTGCTTTTTTGGTGTGGGCTTTTGGCAACCAGAAGCAGCCGTGTTGAAAAAGATTAGGGAGGAGATTGATTACAGTACTTCGGAATTTTTAGATATTATTGATGCCAAAGAATTTAAACAGCTATATAAGCTTAGCGAAGAAGATAAATTAAAAAAAGCACCTAAAGGTTATGATGTGGAACACCCACAAATTGATCTTTTAAAACTAAAAAGCTTTATTGCTATCTATCCTATAGCCGTTTCAGAATTTTTTAAACCTACAATCGTTAATAAGTTAATAACTGCTTTTGCTACTATCCAACCATTTGTTCTATTTTTGAGAAAAGCCACTACTGTATAATTATGAAGAGAATTTATTTTTTATTTTTTGTTGCCCTGTTTATTTCTGCACTAAGTTCATGTGTGATTTTATCTCCTAAAAAATATAAGGCATTACTTGCAAAACAAGATTCCTTAAATACTGGTTGGACAGAAGCTCAGTTAAATAATGAAAGCCTGGATGCTAGATTAACCCGCCTAAAAACTGATACTGCTAATTTAAATGGTCAAATAGCTGATCTTAAAGAGAAGTACGAAGCTATGGATGCTAATTACACTAAGTTACGTAGCAATAGTTCTACAGAAATTAACAAACTTTCTGAAGATTTAAAGAAGCGTGAGCAACGTTTAAAAGAAGTTGAAGAGATTTTAAAGAAAAGGGATGCAGCTACAAATCAGCTTAAAGCTAAATTACAAGAAGCATTATTAGGCTTTACAAAAAATGGATTAACGGTTGAAATTAAAAATGGTAAAGTATATGTTTCTTTAACTGATAAATTACTTTTCCCATCCGGAAGTATAATTATTGATGAAAAGGGTAAGCAAGCTTTAACTCAGCTTGCTACAGTATTGAAACAACAACCTGAAATTAATATTGCCGTTGAAGGGCATACAGACTCTCAAAAGATTAATAATCTTGGACAGATTAAAGATAATTGGGATTTAAGTGTGCTTCGTTCTACATCTGTTGTTCGTTTTTTAACGCAAGAGCAAAAAGTAGAAAGTGTAAGAATGACGGCTACCGGTAAGGGAGAGTTTCAACCTTTAGGCCCAAATACAAATGCAGAAAACCGTAGCAAGAACCGTAGAATTGAAATTGTACTTTCACCAAAATTAGATGAATTGTACGACTTGATTAAGCAATAGTTTTACTGATTTGTCATTCTGAGCAAAGCGAAGAATCTATTTAATCAACTAATAGATTCTTCCAAAGCCGGAATGACAAACTTTATTAAAATGGACTTTGAAAAGAGCTGAAGGCTTCAAGCACTAAATCTTTATCTGAAAGTAAAAGGTCGCTTTCAGCAATATGTGCCGTCCAATTGATATTTATAGTTGGGTCATTCCACATTACACCAATTTCAGAGTTTTTATCATAGTAATTGGTTACTTTATAAGTGAAAATGGTATCGTCTTGTAATGTTATAAAGCCATGTAAGAATCCAGGAGGTATCCACATTTGTTTGTGGTTTTCTCCAGTTAACTCTAGTGAAAAGTATTGTCCGTAGGTAACAGAATGCTTTCTAATATCTACAGCTACATCTAATGCACTTCCTTGAATTACACGAACCAGTTTACCTTGAGCAAATGGCGGAGCCTGTGCATGTAAGCCACGGAGTGTTCCTTTTTGAGAAAAGGATTGATTGTCCTGAACAAATACAGCGTTTATGTCTGCTGCTGCAAATTCTCGGGCACTAAAGCTTTCATAAAAATAACCTCTACTATCTTCCCAAATTTTTGGTTCGATTACTAAAAGGCCTTCTAGGGGCGTTTCTATAATATTCATTATGCAACAAATTCCATTAACGTGCGAAAGGCAACTAGTTTGTTTTCGAATTTACTTTGTAATTCTGACTGCAATGCAGGAGCATGATTTTGTTGGTAATCATTATAGTCTGTCAGGTTTTCTGCTACATATTGGGTGCAATAGGTAACGCCCTCATTAGGTGAATCTAATACTTTTAGCAAACGATTAGAAACAAATTTTCCAGTTGCCATTACTTCCGGAATATGAATGTCTTTCATCCACTGCAACCATTCATCAGCTGCTGTTTCTTCTATAATTACGGTAACATTGTATAATAACATAGGGCAAAGATAAGATTATGTACCTAAATTATCGCCCCGTATGTTTCTAAAGCGTTTACGAGCCTCAGCATTAAACATACTTCCTGGATAATCATTCATCAATTGCTGATATAGTTTTTTGGCCTCTTCTGGGTTATTCAATTTCTTTTCTAAGATATCTGCTAATGTAAATAATGCATCATCTGTCCAAATACTATCGTTATGGTTGGCAATTAAGTTCTTAAGTACTTCTACTGCTTTACTTAATTCGCTAGTCTTGATGTAAATTTTAGACTTTGCTATTAAAATATCATCAGCTAAACTATTTTTTGGATAAGCAATATCAATGCTATCTAATTTAACTAAAGCCTGGGAAGACAAATTCATAAATTGCAACATTTCTGCATCTGCATACATTTTTAATGCAAGACTATCATTAGAGGTTTGTAAATTATCAGAAATTAACAGACTTAAATTAATGGCATCATTCGCAATTAATTGTGTTGTTGCTGTTTTTAAAACGTCAGCCTGAGATTTAGCGTAATCAAAATTTCCTTGGTAAAAAGACAATCTAGCTGAGCGAAATTTTGCTTCATTGCCAATAGCTTGATTTTCGAACTGTTTGGAAACTTGCTCATAAACTAAAATCGCTTCCCAAGGCTGTTTTGTTAAAATGTAAATGTCGCCTAAATCCATTTTTATCTGACCTATTTCTACTTGAGAGACCTGAGGAACGAGTAATCCTTGCTCTAAAGTTGCCTCTGCTTTTTTAAGATCATTTAAATAATAGGCTTGTAAGTAGGCTAATTTTCTTAATGCAAATAGCGTTTGTCTGGTTTTCCCATATTTTGTTAAAATATCTTGATATTCATCTGCCAATGCTTGTATAGCTTGCTTTTCAAATTTGCCAGCTATTACCAGTTCATATTTAACATTCACAAGTTCTGCCTTAGCAGGCAAGTATAATTCACTTGTTGGCCCTTTAGTTAACAAATATTCAAAAGCTTTAATGGCTGTTGTATAAGCTTTATTTGCAGCAAAAGTATTTGCAGTGTTATATATAAAACTACCATCGCCTTTAGTACGCTTATCTTGGGCAATTAATTGCCTTAAAGCCATTTCATAATCTTGTTGTTGGATATATTGCCAAATTAAAAGTTCTGTGTAAATTTCTGTTTGAGGTTCCTTTTGGATTTTTTTTAACAAAGCAGTTTGCAATAATTGATAGTCATTATTGTCTTCAAAAACAGCAGCTAAAACGCTTTGGGCTTGTGGCAAAAGTTGTGGTGTACTTGCTAATACATTCACATATTCTTGTATTAGCATCTGCTTGTCTTTTTTAAATCGATAGATACTTAACAATTCAAAATTAAATAGCTGTTCATCGCCAAATAATTTCCTAGCCTGTAGAAAAACAGTTATTGCTTTATCATAAGCTTCGAACCTATAAAAGCTGTTTGCTAAATCTCTAAATTTAGTTTCGTCTTTTGGTGTATTATTTATGGCTTCTTGAAAAATCTTATTTGCTTCTGCAGTTCGGCCATTTTCTTGATACACTCTACCAAGTGCTACAACATAAGTGGTTTTTTGAGGGAACTGCTTAATGAGCTTCTTGAGCATGTTTTCTGCTTCGGCATATTTTTTAATTTTAATAAGTGCCGTGAAATACAAATCGAAGTAAGCATCGTTTTTTGTATTATTAAATAACTTCTCTAATAATACAACCGCTTTCTCATAATCAGCTTGTTGATAATATTGATATGCCAGCGCTTCATCTATATTATCTTGCGCATAACCGGCAAAAAATGAAGAACACAAAAGCAAAATCAAAAATAATCTCTTCATTTGGGGGGAAATCAGCTTACAGTCTAAATTTAAATAATTGTTGCTTACCTTAAACATCTTCGCTAAAATAACGAAAATTGTTAGCGCGTATTCTAATTGTTACTGATATTATTATTTGAAATAATCACAATGTTGCTACATTGAGAACTCAGGTGCTATTTGGTTTTAAGTAACAATATTAATGTTTAGTGCCTTTGCCAAATAAGGGTTGCGTATTTTTGTAAATATATATGACAGTTGCTAAGAAATATGTTTGGTTGATTCTTGTAGTATTCCTTTTTGCTTGTAATGAGAGCAATAAGGTTGCTATTATTCCTGTTAATGATTTTTTTAAATCCCAAGACAAGGCAACATATCGTATTTCTCCTGATGGTAGAAGTCTTTCTTACTTGAAATTGCAAGACAAAAAACAAAATCTTTTTGTAGAAGATATTGCTACAGGGAATGTAGTTCAACTCACCAAATTGCATGAAAAAAATATTAGTTTTTACTCTTGGGTAAGTAATAATGAATTGATTTATTACAAAGAAAAAGCAGGTGTAAGATTTCAATCAGACTTGTTTATCATTAATAAAGAAGGAAAAGATGAAAGACAATTAAGTAGTAATGATAAGTATAGAGTTCGGGTATTAGAAGACCAATTAATTGATAACAAGTTTCTATTGGTACTGTCTAATCAGAGAGATTCTACTGTCTATGATGTATATCGATTGAATGTTAGAGATGGTAAAATGTTTATGGCTGCTAAAAATCCAGGAAATATTACCAGTTGGATGACTGATACAAAGGGCAAACTTAGAATGGCAACTTCTAGCGACGGGGTAAATGAAACAATCCTATATCGTGAAAATGAAGTTCAACCTTTTAAGCCCATTATTACTAATAATTTTAAAACTACGCTATATCCAGTTGCATTCTCTGAAAATAAACCAAATATCGTTTATGCCGTTTCTGATGTAAATAGAGATAAAAGTGCACTAATTGAATTGGATTGTTTAACTGGAAAGGAGAAAAGCGTACTATTTGCAAATGATTCTTTAAATGTTGTAGATGCACAATATTCTAGAAGAAAAAGCAGAATGGAATTTGTGGTGTGTGAAACTTGGAAAAAGGAAAAATATTACCTAGATAAAGAGGCAAAAGTATTTTACCAAAAACTGGATAAATTATTACCGAAAACTGAGTACAGAATAATAGATAGAGATAAAAACGAAAATGTATTTGTAATTAGAACATTTACAGACCGTAATCCTGGCTCATATTATTTGTATATAGCCAATACTGGTAAGATTAAAAAACTAAGTGACATCAACTCTGCAATTAACGAGGAGCAGATGTGTGAAATGAAGCCAATAAGTTATACATCGAGAGATGGATTAAAAATTAGTGGCTATTTAACCCTACCATTAAATACAGAAGCTAAAAAGCTTCCAGTAGTGGTGTTGCCACATAATGGACCTGGACAGCGTAATACTTGGACTTACAATGCAGAAGTACAATTTTTAGCAAATAGAGGATATGCCGTTTTGCAAATCAACTATAGAGGTTCTACAGGATATGGGAAAAATTTCTATGCTGCTGGTTTTAAGCAGTGGGGGGGTAAAATACAGGATGATATTGATGATGGTGTAAAGTGGTTAATTAATGAGAAAGTGGCTGATCCTAAAAGGATTGCAATTTATGGAAGTGGATTTGGTGGATATATTGCATTAACTGCTGCAATCAAAAATCCTAAGCTATATAAATGTGCAGCTTCAAATGCTGGAGTGTTAAACTTATTTAGCTATTTAAATTCTATTCCACCATTTCTAAAATCTAATTTGCAGATGTACTACGAAATTGTTGGCAACCCAATAACAGACGTAGAGTATATGAGTCAGGCATCGCCATTATTTCATGCCGATAAAATTAATATTCCTATTTTTATTACACAAAATATTAAAGATCCACGTATTAATGCTAATGATGGAATAAGACTGGTAAAAGAACTTAAAAAGCGTAATGTACCAGTTACTTATTTTGAAAAAGAAGAGTTTTCATTTGCAATGAATCGCGAGGAGAGTAGGCAAAAAGTTTACGCAGCTTTAGAGCAATTTCTAGACAGCAATTTGAAAAAGAAATAACCTGTTAATCTAATATGATTTCAGAAAAGGATAGTGGCTACCGTAAGAATTTTTTGCTGATAGTAACTTTTATTGGCTTAATTTCTATCATTTTTATTCTTTCGCTTTTTTTAGCTTATAAGTTCAGTAAAAAGAATATCGAAAATGCGTTTGTATCGGCCAAAGCAAATGTTCTTGAAGAAAGCATTAAACCCTACAATGATTTTTTCTTAAATAAATTGCCGGAAATTTCTTTCTACAATGGTTACTTAGATTCTGCAACAGCCTCTAAGTTTGTAGATACCATTTTAATTCAGTACCCATTTGTTACAAAGGTTGTTTTTTATGATACAGAAGTGAAAAATGAGAAATATTTCGATGATGGAATTAACTTAGGCAACTTTTCTGTAGGTATGAAAAGTGTATATCAATTTAAAAAATTAGGCACTAAAAATTCTGGAAAACTTATTGGCGAGGCTCAAGTAAAAAACAATGTTACTTTAGAAAACTTTAACTCGGTTTCTTTTAAGTTGATCAATTTTGTTCAAAAATTGGATACAAATAAAGTCCCAAGTCAGGAAGAGCTTTTTAGTAATTTCACAAATATCCAATCTAATAGAATTGATTATTTTAATATCCCAAGCTTTGAGATCTTAAAAAGCTATAAAAAAATGGTGACAACTAAACTGGATGCAGAACCTGTTTACCAACAAGACATGCTTTCTTTCCAATTGGATCCTAATAGAATTAAAATAAACAATACCAGGCCCTTACTTTATCAAAAGGTTAAGGTTGTTCCTATAACTTACGACCCTCTAGATACCTCATCTGAATATGTAACAGGCGAAATCACACTAGGCGGCCCTTTTTCTGATTATAAGCTATTCTTTATTTCTTCTAAATCCTTTGTTAAAAAAGAAATATTTAGTTATTTCTTACCCATTGCAGCCTTATTGTTATTGTTTTATGGAGTTTTGGTTCTAGTTGCATTTTTAATTTACCGTAACTTAAACATCAACCATAAAATGTTTAAGCTTCAATATGATTTTGTAACCAACTTAACACATGAATTTAAAACGCCCGTAAGTGTGATCAAGATTGCTGGTAATAACATTAAAAGTGCATCAAGTCTGTCTGAAAAAGAGCAGCAAATGTATGGTAGAATTTTAGATGAAGAAGCTGATAAGTTAAATGGTTTGATGAATAAATTATTAGCTTTTACACAAATAGAAAATAAGGCAATAACTTTAAATCAAGATGAAATAAACATCGAAGATTTTATAGAAAGTACTGTAGAAGCACATACATTAAAGCATCCAGATTTTAATTTTACGTATGAGATTTCTGGTTTTAGAACATTTATAACTGACCCAGTTCTATTGGGTAGTTTGTTCGATAATTTAGCAGAGAACGCGTATAAATACTCTTCTCCAGATCATAAAAAACTACATATTTCAGCCCGTTTAATTAAAGATCGTATTGTGTTTAGGTTTAAAGATGCTGGAATTGGTATTCCATCATCAGAAATAAATAATATCTTTAAAAAGTTTTACCGCATACAAAACCGATATAATCAAAATGGGAGCGTTGGCTTAGGTTTGGCATTTTGTAAGGAACTCGTTAACTTTATGAACGGTGAAATTTCTGTGAAAAGTGTAGTAGATAAAGGAACGGAATTTAAAATTGTACTACCCTATAATAATTGAAATGTTGTAATGTTTTAACGTTGTAATGTTGCTTGTCAACTTTCCAACTTTTAACCTTCAATCTTAAAACAAATAAATATGTCTAAAGGAATTAAAATATTGATAGTTGAGGATGATGAGAACTTACGTTTTTTAGTAGTTCATCGTTTACAAGCGGAAGCTTATCAAGTGCTAGAAAATAGCGATGGTTTAACTGCTGTAGAAACAATAATGACGGAAAAACCAGATATCGTTTTGCTTGACTGGATGTTGCCCGGCAAAGAAGGAGCTGAAGTTTGTGAAGAAGTGCGTAAACAAGGCTATGAAGGTTTAATTATCATGATGACTGCAAAAGCACAAGATGTAGATAAAATTGATGCTTATAATTTTGGTGCGTCAGATTATGTTACTAAGCCTTTTAATATGGACGTTTTGGTAGCGATGTTAGATAGCAAAGTAAAATTCTTACTTAACAACGATCGTTCAGAAATTCATCGTTTTGGTAATATGGAGCACCATCCAAACATCCATACTTTATTTCGTGATGGTAAAAAGATTGAGTTGACAATTTTAGAAAACAGGATATTGTTGTACTTTTTGCGTAACCCTAATAAAGTAATTAATCGTGATGAATTAATGTTAGTGGTTTGGGGCTATAATTCTGATGTAAACACTCGTACATTAGACATGCACATTGTTCGTCTGCGTAAAAAAATTGAGCTTAATCCAGATAACCCACAATTATTGCAAACTGTACGTGGCATAGGCTATCGGTTTAATGCTGGCTAATTAGAGAATTAGTAGAATGGCGTGGGTCCGAAAAATTAACAAATTTTAGTTACTTCATTTAATAACCAATAAAGTTTAAATTTTAAGTACTCTGTGCTTTTCTTAGTGAGCTATGTGTTGAAAAAAGCTAAATGCCCATAGAATTAGACATTGTAAAATCATTGTTCCATCTAAAAAGAAGAAATAAAAATATTCATTTCTTTTAATATTTGATTTAAAGATTAGCCATCCCGTAAGGAATAAAGTTAGTGCCAATCCAATAACATTTAAGTTAAATTCTTTTGTAAAAAGGATTAATAAAATAAAACATAAGATTAATAGAGCTTGGCAAAAAATCCAGGCTTTTTTTTCACCTAACATTACTGGGATAGTTTTTAATTCGTAGAGTTTATCTTGAAATAAATCTCGGATATCGAATGGAATTGTTATTGCGCAAATAAATAGAAAACGCTTGGCTACCAATAGTAAAGTAGCACCTAGTGATACCGACAAACCAAAATTACTTTCTATCTGTACAATAGGTAAGAGTACACAGCTCATAGACCAAACAAAGGCAATTAAGAACAATTTAATGCCTGGTAAATTCCTTAAGCCTATCTTTTTATCATTAAGTTTTAAAAAAGGAAAATTATAAGCCAGTGCAATAACGCCTACAAAACCCATTAGCAGTTGAGATTGAAAACTCAAATACCACAAACCTAACGGAATAATACAGAGCGCTGCTATTAAGGTAATGGAAATAATCAATCGATGATGCGAAAAAATCCATCTTACCCGTTTAAATGGAGATTTTTGTGGTTCTTTTGGTTCTGATAATAACATACTTAGGTTATATACCAACAAAGTAGAACAGAACACAAACATCAGTATATATTTATCTGGCTGTAGCTTAAGTAAATAATAAGTGACTAAGCCTTGCGCAACGGCACAGAAAGCAATAAAGAGATTGCTGAAAAGCAGAAAATCTAATATAGAAAAAAATGCCTTTTTAATCATGTATAACAGGTTTAATTATGCCCGTTTCAATTCAAATATCGTAATTTCTGGTAAAATTCCTACACGACCAGGGTAGCCTAAAAATCCATAACCCACATTAACGTATAACTGTTGTTGTTTTTCGCGATATAATCCTGCCCATTCTTTGTAAAGATATTGTACAGGGCTCCATTGAAAATCTTTAAGTTTAACGCCAAATTGCATCCCATGTGTATGGCCGCTAAACATCGCATCGATATCTTGATATTTTTCTAGAACTTCACCACGCCAATGAGAAGGGTCGTGAGAAAGCAAAAGCTTAACTGGCAAATCGTGAGTGTTTTGATGAGCTAATTCCATCTTTCCGTATTTAGGGAAACGACCCATTCCCCAATTTTCAATACCTAAAATTCCAATTTCTTCTCCATTAACTTTTAACCTTCTGTTTTCATTCATCAATAAATTCCACCCCATGGTTTTATGGGTAGTTATCATGTCTTGTAGGTTTTTCACTTTTGCAGGAGAACTCTCTCTTCCAAAATGATAATCGCCATAATCGTGGTTACCTAAGGTAGAATATACGCCAAGCGGTGCTTTAACTTTAGAAAAAATATCTTGGTATTCTCTTACCTCATTCGTTAGGTTATTAACTAAGTCACCTGTAAAGAATACAAAATCTGGTTTTTCAGCCAACAGCATTTCAACACCACCCTTGACTGCAGTTTTGTTATAAAAACTTCCTGAGTGAATGTCAGAAATTTGAGCCATTGTAATTCCATCAAAAGCTTTAGGCAGGTTAGGGAGAACTAATTTCACCCTTTTAATTTGATAATCATATGCCCCAGAAATAATCCCCCAACTTAAAGAACTTAATGGTACAGCAGCAGTTATTAGGCCAGCTTTAACTAAAAAATCAGAACGACTAATCGGATTTCCAGCAATTGTTTCCTTAGTAGAATCTACTACATTCTTTTTTCTTATCCTCGTTAGCTTAATTACTAATCTTCTCAAATCATCAATTATCAGAAAAGGCAATAAAACGAATTTGCAAATCACGGTTAAGAAAAACGCAACTAGAATGATAGATTTTAACGATAAAAATAAAACCGTTTTAAAATAAATTGAACAAAACACACCAATGATTAAAAGCAGTGTGTAAGCCCAGTAAGAAATTTTAAACCACTTTTTTGTAGTTGGTTTCCAGTTTTTAAAAACAGAAAGAATCGCTTTGTAACAATACAAATCGAAGGCTAACAATAAAATGGAAATTATAGATAAAGTAATTAACTGACGCATTAAAAAAGAATTTATTAATTGTTAGATTAGAAATGAGATTTTAGTTACAAGTCTATCTAAAATCTTCATCATCCTCGTCTTCCAAATCTACATTGAAAAGGCTTTCGAACATATCTGCAAAACCAAAACCTCCGTTAATGTAATTTTTACTTACTTGAGAATGTTCTGCCAAACCATGTAAAACGAATTCCATCAACAATAAAGTTTGATTTTCGCTCAATTTTGAATGGAACTTCTTAACCAACTCGTGTAAACCATCAACAGCCATTAATTCTTTTGTATACTTTGCTATATTTTGATCATCTGCTATTGCGATTGTATTGCCTTCTGTAAACCATTCGGTGATTTTTGTATATGGATTGGCAGTCTTGCTCTTTTTAGCTCTTTCTGGGTCTGGAAAATAGCGAGCAAATAAACTTTTAATTGCTTTGCCTATTAAAGTATGTGCAACTTTTGCTGGTCCCTCTAATTCGCCTTCATATACCAATTCTATTTTACCGGTAACAGCCGGAATAATTCCGCTCAAATCTGCTAAGCGTACAAAGGTTAACTCTTCATTATTGATCAGCATTCTTCGCTCTGCATTGCTAACTAAATTCTCATAAGCAGAAATAGTTAAACGGGCAGAAACACCAGACTTTTGATCAATAAACTCACTCTTACGTGCTTCAAAAGCAATTTGCTCCACTAAATCTTTAACCAAGCCATCCACCTCAATTAATGAACGCTGATCTTTAGTAAGTTTTGCTTCTTGAAAAGTTATCTTTCTAGAAATCTCAATTGTTTTAGGATAATGCGTTAAAATCTGACTTTCAATTCTGTCTTTTAATGGAGTTACGATACTACCCCGATTGGTATAATCTTCTGGGTTTGCTGTAAAAACAAATTGAATATCTAATGGTAAACGTAACTTAAAGCCACGTATTTGGATGTCTTTTTCTTGTAGCATGTTAAACAATGCTACCTGAATACGAGCCTGTAAATCTGGTAATTCATTAATTACAAAAATACTGCGGTGTGCCCTTGGTATTAAACCAAAATGAATAACACGTTCATCATTGTAGGTTAATTTTAAAGTAGCAGCCTTTATTGGGTCAACATCTCCAATTAAATCTGCAACAGTAACATCTGGGGTAGCTAGTTTTTCGGTATAACGTTCGCTGCGGTGTTGCCATAAAATGGCTGTATCATCACCCTTTGTATTAATTTCATTCCTCGCAAACCATGAGATTGGATTCAATGGGTCATCAAAAATTTCACTTCCAGCAACGTAAGGAATATATTCATCTAATAGATTAACCAATAAACGGGCAATTTTTGTTTTAGCTTGCCCTCTTAAACCCAATAGTAATATATTGTGACGTGATAAAATTGCGGTTTGTAATTCTGGAATCACTGTTTCTTCGTAACCTAAAATACCTTCAAATCCTTCTTCTTTTGCTTTAAGCTGAATGATTAAGTTTTTTCTTAGTTCATCTTTAACACTTAATGATTTATAATTACTGGCTTTTAATTCGCCTAATGTTTTTGCTTGCATATTATGTTACGTGTTGCGAGTTGTGTGTTATAGGTCAAAGTCTTTTATTTAAAGTTGGGAAGTCATAAGTACCGAGCCCCATAACTTTTAACCCAAAACCTTTAACCCTTTCCTCTAAAAGTTTTTCTTCTGTTCTTAATGTAATCTTCAAAAATGTATTCGCCCAAGCCAGTTAATGAGCTGTAAAATGCTCTACCGCCATTTACTTGAGTAAACTGACGAACAAATTGTTGTAAATAGGGGTCTTGGGCAATCATGAAAGTGGTAATAGGGATATTTAGGCGCTTGCATTGTGCAGCCATGTTTAATGTCTTTCCAATCACTTTTCTATCTAAACCCATGCTATTTTTATAATACCTTCCGTTTTCTTTTAAGCAAGTTGGTTTACCATCAGTAATCATAAAAATTTGTTTATTGTGAGTTTTTCTCCTGCGCAATAAATCTGTAGCCAATTCTAATCCAGCTAAGGTGTTAGTATGGTAAGGGCCAACTTGTAAATAAGGTAAATCTTTAATGGTTATCGGCCAAGCATCATTGCCAAATACAACAATATCTAAAGTATCTTTTGGGTATTTGGTTTTGATTAATTCGGCCAAGGCCATCGCAGTTTTTTTGGCAGGCGTTATCCTATCTTCTCCATATAAAATCATAGAGTGAGAAATGTCAATCATCAAAACAGTTGAGGTTAGTGTTTTGTAATCTTTTTCCACAACTTCTAAATCGCGATCTGTTAATGTAAAATCGTTAATGCCATGGTTAATTTGTGCATTCTGAATAGAGGCAGTCATATCAATCTGATCCAAACTATCGCCAAAAGAATACTCTCTTCGGTCGGCATTTTTCTCTTCTCCAATGCCAGAAATATTGCTATTATGATTCCCTTTGCCAGCTTTTTTTAGCTTGCCAAAAATTTCTTCTAATGCAGATTTGCGAATAGTTTGCTCAGTTTTAGCGGTAATTTTAACCTCACCGTTTTCGTCCTTTAAATAGCCTTTTTCTTTCAAATCATCTATAAAATTACCCATACCATATTCGTTATTGGTAAATTTATATTGCTTGTCTAATTCATTCATCCAAGCTAAAGTCTCTCCAGCGTCCCCGGCAGTATAATTTAATAATTCCGTAAAAAGCTTTAGCAATTCATCGAAACCCCCTTTAGGTAAATCCTTGGGCAAAAATTTAGAAAACTCGAAACCTCTCATGTGTTATATAAACGAATTATCGAAGTTAAAAGTTTAGTGCCTTAGTATTTTAAGCCGTGTGTCATATTTGACCTGAAAAGACTAAAGCATAAAAGACTAAGTGAAACTACCAGCCGAAAACCGAATTGGGCGTTTCCCAAGCTGCGCAAGGGTCGGGCTTTTCAGGGCTTCGCTTCGCTACGGTACCAATAAGAATTGGTACTGAACCCCTACAATCCCTAACGCAAAAACCTAGTAAATTTTCTTACCCCTCCAATTGTTTTCTAAGAGCAAAACCATCAGAATGCCAATTGTATATGCAATGATATCGTTCCACGCAAAATAATTGCCCATCACAATGTTTGCAAAATTAGAATCCCCTAACCCTAATAACTTCACGTATTGGAAATATTGTAAGGTTTCAATCACATAAGAAAAAATTAAGACAGCAATTGCAGTGATAAAAACTGGAGTATTAAAGAAACTCTTAACAAAGCAGTATAATAAAATAACTACTAAAACGTCACCAACATATGGGCGAATAATGGTGTCATGAACGTAAAGACCAATAATTACTTCAACAAGAAATAACAAAACAGCAATGGTGAAATATTTTTTATTAAACTCAATGTTCAATCTCATATCAATTAAAAACTTCTTCGTTATAAGCTGGATTTGCACCTTTTTGTGAAGCTACAAAAGCGCCAACCTTACAAGCTCTGTCTAAAATAGTATCAATAGGATAACCATTTAAATAACTGGCAACAAAAGTAGCCAAGAAAGAATCGCCTGCGCCAACAGTATCAGCAACCTTAACTTTATAACCTTTGTGGTGGTAAAGTTTGTTTTCTTGTAAAACATAAGCTCCTTTTTCGCCAACTGTTAAGCAAATGATTTGAATATTAAATTGATTACTCAATTGTTTTAGCAGTTGTTCGTCTGTGTTTCCAGATAAGTTAAACGCTCTCTTTAAGTAGACCAATTCATGTTCATTCACTTTCAAAATATCAGCCGCTGTTAATAAAACCTCCAACGTTTCAATTGTATAAAATGGTTCACGAAGGTTAATATCAAATACTTTAAGCTTTGCATATTTTAATAAATTGATAATGGTTTTTTTGCTTTTTTCGTGTCTACAAGTTAATGAACAGTACACAAAAGCGTCTGCATTACTCACTGTTTTAATTACATCATCATTAAGTGATATAGCATCCCAGGCAACAGGTTCTAGAATTGTATAAGTTGCTTGCTTTTGCTCATCTAATGTTACTTCAACGGTACTTGTTGGCAATGAGTTTACTTGTAATAAGTTACTTTGAAAATGATTTGAAGCAAGAAAATCAATTAGTTCTTTACCATTTTCATCGTCGCCAACAGCACTAATGAACTGACTGTTTATTCCTTGCTTATGCAAATTTAAAGCAACATTCATAGATGAACCACCAGCTTTTTTGCCTTCAGGAAAAATATCCCATAAAATTTCACCAATTGAAGTTACGATTTTGTTCATAAAAAATAAATGTAAAGTAAAGGAACAATTTATTCATTATTTTTACTTGAATAAATTCTGAACATGAAAAAAATTATACTTTTTATTATTCTTATTGCTGCGTTAAATGCAAACGCTCAAAAGCCAACAGATAAACAAGACATTTTAAATGTACTAGAAAAGCAACGGAGTGATTGGAATAGAGGTGATATAGAAGCATATATGCAGGGTTACTGGAAAAATGATAGTTTACTTTTTGTAGGTAAAAGCGGACCAACTTATGGTTGGCAAAAAACCCTAGAGAACTATAAAAAAGGATATCCTGATAAGGCAACCATGGGTGTGCTTACTTTTGGCATTAAGAAAGTAGATTTTCTAACAAAAGATAAAGCTTTTGTTTTAGGTAGTTGGAATGTTAAACAAGAGAAGGGTGAATTGAAAGGTTATTTTACTTTAATACTTAGAAAAATAGATGGTATTTGGAAAGTTGTAGTAGACCATAGCAGTTAATTTTCTATGCTCATCTTCTTATGTTTTTTAGTGAAATAGTATAAAGAAAATAAAGTGAGTAAACCCCCTATAACAGATAAAATAACTACGCTGTTAGAAAAGAATGTAACCCAATTTAACTGAACTTTAAAAATTTCTTTACTTAATAAAACACCTATACTGCCAACATACCCAAAGGAATCTGCAATGTAAATTAGAAAACCAACATTACTAGCATATTTAAAAGTGGATATTAACCTATCAAAAAATACGGCATTAAAAGGAATGTAAACCATGTATAAACCTAGTCCAACAAATGTCATCCACCAAATAGGGGCTAAAGCATTTGTTATAAAAAGTAGCGTAGAAGCACCGGCTAAAATAAATCCTATGAGTATGAAATAATGAGCAGTTTTTAAAGCAAGAAAATTGTTTTTGATTAATACCATGCTGCCAACCAACACTAATACGATTAATGTAATTGGTGTTTCTGTCTTCGAAAAAATAGCAGGCTGATTATAAAAACCCATTTCCTTCCACATTTCTGCTCCAAAATTATCTCTGATATCTCTAAATATGGTAGCGAAGCAATAAATAATTACACAGGCAATTAATCCACCCAAGAATTCTTTCATAAACTTCTTTCGGTCTAAAGTTGTCATTGGAATTCGTTCTGCTCTATAACTTACATCTTCCAAACTTGGCGCAGGTATTTTTTCCATTAAATACACAAAGAGAATCAAAGGCAAGGAAAAAACTAATCCTGTATAAAATGGTACCCAAAACTCAGATATGCCAAAATTCACCATTAGCCAGGCACCAACAGATTTAACAAATCCAGAGGCGAAAATGAAGCTTACCGCTAAAGTAGCACCAATAAAATCTGTACTTCTTCTTCCTTCTACATAAGAAAATACAACACCCCAAAGCATGCCTAAAGGAAATCCATTAATAAATAGAAAAACTATATTGTAGGGAAGCGGAACTATTGCAAAAAATAACCAGCTTAGCCAAGCTATGGCTGTTAAGACTATAATGATTTTGCCCCTTCCCGTTCTTTTTAATTCAGAAATATACTTAATGCCATAAAATTTCGCCAATAAATAACCCAACATTTGGCAAATTACCAATACTGTTTTATAGCTGTAACCCGCTATGGTTAATCCATCAAAAGTGGCAACGGTAAAAGATTTTCGAAAACCAAAAATCATAGTGTAGGCTAAAAAAACTACTACTGCAGCATACAAGCCAGTTTTAACCTGTTGATTGATTCTAAAGTTTGTAGACATCAAATTTTTTGGGTTTAGAACTGAAATATAGTCGTAAAATTTGATAAAAAATAAATGGCAGTTTTTATACCCCAAGTCTAATGTTTTTATAATAGAAGTCTTTGTCTTCTTCGGTAATTTCCCGAATAACTTTACAGGGGTTGCCAACTGCTAAAGTATTATCAGGTATATCTTTAGTAACTACACTTCCAGAACCAATCACCACATTATTACCAATCTTTATACCTGCATTAATTACAACATTTCCACCAATCCAAACATTATCCCCTATAGTAATTGGTTGCGCCCATTCATATTCTTGGTTTCTTAAATGTGGATGAATAGGGTGACCTGCTGTGTAAATGGCAACATTAGGCGCAATAAAAACATTGTTGCCTATACTTACTTTAGCACAATCTAGTATCACCAAGTTAAAGTTTGCATAAAAATTATGACCAATCTCGATATTATAACCATAATCACATCTAAAAGGAGGTTCTACATAAAACATCTTTTCAGTTTTACCAAATAACCGTTTAAGTAATTCTTTTCTTTGTTTGATGAATTTTGGAGCTAAGTTGTTAAACTCGAAAACAATCTCCCTAGCTTTCAATCTTTCTTTAGACAGTTCAGCGTCACTAGCTTGATAAGCTTTGCCTGCAAGCATTTTTTCTTTTTCTGTTATAACTTTTGACTCCATTTATAATTATTAAATTAAAAAGCGGGATTATCAGTATAGATATCCCGCTTAATTTATGCGTTTTTTAAATTAAACTTAGTTTTATTTTGGATCTCCGTTTCTTAATGCTCTTTCTGCACGTTTAACCGCTAATTTTTCACGCCATTGCGCATAAGGCGCCTTAAAAGCCATTTTTAATAAACTATCAACGCCGCCTTTAACTGCTAAATTAAATACACTTGCAGCTTTTCTAGTTAACGAAGCATCCCAGGCTCTTAAACTTAAAGAGAATGAACCATCAACATATTTCATCCAATGCCACATTCCAGTTGGCATAAATAAAGTATCGCCGTGTTCTAAAAAAACTTCATAACCTTCAACTCCTTTTAAAGCTGGAAATTTTTCGAAATCTGGATTTGCAACATCATAATCCTCTAAAGCATAAGTAGCGTTCGGAATACAATAAAGGCGTTTCTTCCATTTGTTGTCAAATAAAATAATATGCTTTCTTCCACCAAAATGTGTATGAAAAAGATGAGGCAAATCTATATCATAATGTAAAAAGGTAACAGAGTTAGAACCACCAAAGAACATTGCCGGCATGCTTTCTATAAAACCACCCATTAAATCTTTTGGAATTTTAATGTCATTGATTAGGCTTGGAACATGCTTAAATAAATTGAAGAAGAAAATACGTAATTCTGTAGGCTCTCTTTTAATAAGATCTAAATAATCTCCAAACTTCATGCTCGCAATGGATGCATTGATTGGTTTTGTAGGGTCTGCCTTTGAATTATCAACCAAGTTAACTTCGATATCTCCACCAATTTCTTTTAAGTAATCAGTTGTCCATTTCTCACGAGCTGGCCAATCTTTTGTTAATCCTTTAATAATTAGTGGTTTTCTAGCATCAAGATAATTCTTCTTAAAATCTTCTGGGCTAATCGTTTCTACGGTATCAACAGGTTTTAAAATAAAGCTCATAATGTGCGATAAAGTAAATTTTAGGCAATAATACTGTTTAATCAATTACCTACACAAAAGTGTAAATTAATATTTAAAAAAAATATGATTAATCTCAGAAATGTTAAGTCTATGATAATTTGATGTAAATAAGACATAAAAAAAGCGCTCTAAATTTTAGAACGCTTTTGCTATAAGTTAATAGGGATAATTAACTATTATTTTGGCATTAAAACAGTATCAACAACATGAATTACGCCATTGCTTTGAAAAACATCAGCAATAGTTACTGTAGATGTTCCACCTTTTTCGTCTTTCAACATTAAGTTTTTACCTTCCATCCATGCCCAAAGTTTACCACCTTGAACAGTTGTTAATTCTGCTTTACCGCCACCCGCTTTAATTGCAGCAGCAATTTCTTTACTTCCCATTTTACCGGCAACCACATGATAAGTTAATACTTTAGTTAAAGTTGCTTTATTTTCTGGTTTAACCAACATGTCTACAGTTCCTGCAGGGAGTTTATCAAATGCAGCATTTGTTGGAGCAAAAACCGTAAATGGTCCAGTAGTTTTTAAAGTTTCAACCAAGCCAGCAGCTTTAACAGCGGCTACTAAAGTGGTGTGGTCTTTTGAATTAACAGCGTTGTCAACGATGTCTTTTGTTGGATACATTGCAGCGCCCCCAACCATAGGGTTTTTTTGCGCATGAACTTGAGTTGTAAATGCCATAGCTACTACGACAATTGCAGATAATAATATTCTTTTCATAATTTTTTAAGTTTTATGAAGAGAGATACGCAGATTAAAAACTATCGGATTGAAAAAAGTTAAATTTTTTTTAACTTAACTGATTATCAATTAATTATTAGAGTAGTTAGGTTACTTTTGCTTTCCGAATGATTTTAGAAAATAGATTAGGGAAAAATCTTTTGAGCAAAACAGCATTAACTTCTTTGCCACCGATGTAAACTTCTTCTTTTTTAGCTTTAATGGCCTTTATTAATTTTTGAGCAAAGACCTCGGCGGGCATTCCATTGTTTTGAGCATCATCCATAGTGCCTTGGGCTGATCCATTTGCGGTTAAAGCATTTATGGTAACATTTGTTTTGATGAAGCCTGGGCAAGCCAACATGATGTGAATATTTGGATTGTCGATCTCTATGCGAAGCGAATCGAAATAGCCATGCAGGGCATGTTTTGAAGCCGAATAGGAAGAGCGATAACGTGTGCCAAATTTACCAACTAGGCTACTTATGCAAACAATACTACCGCTATTTCGAGCTAACATTTGAGGTAAAACTGCCTTGCTTAACAGAACTGTTCCCCAAAAGTTGATGTTCATGAAACGTTGTTCAGTAGCTAAATCAGTATCCATGGCTAAGCTTCGCTGACTAATGCCACCACTATTGATCAGTAAATCTATTTTTCCGAAGATCTTGATTGCTTCATTTGCTATGGTAGTTAAGGAAGCACTATCCTCTAAGTCTAATGATAAGATCTTAACATTAGATTGGCTTTTACAGTTCGATTTAACTCTAAAAAGTTCATCGGTATTACGTGAAGATATAATCAGTTTTGCGCCCAGATTATTGTAAGCATAAACCAAAGCTTCTCCAATACCAGATGAAGCACCAGTTATCCAAACAATTTTATCTTTCATTTGCTACTGGAGAGTGTTTAAGTGCATCGGCTTCTAATATTTGTTCTTCTTCAGATTTTCCTTCAGGTGCCATTTCTGATTTTGAACTTGCAATGCCGAATTTTTTATCATATTCTGGCCTCAAGGTATCCATCCATCTGTCCCAAAATAGAAAATACAAACCATAGTTGCCTTTAAAAAATTGATGGTGCATATTGTGTGCGGTTCCGGTACTTACCCATTTCCCAATACGACTTTTATGGAATTTTGGAGAGAAGAGCTCATATCCTAAATGCCCATATACATTGTATACGAAAACAATGGTAAAAAATACTGCCAAATGAATTTGATGGAATGGCATGATGAATATAATTACAACAAATATCCCTGTTTCTACAACCGCTTCCAAAGGATGAAAAGAATAAGCTGTCCAAGGTGTCGGACTAGTAGATTTGTGGTGAATTAAATGAAAAAGCTTAAATAATTTTGGGTGGTGCATCATTCTATGTGTCCAATAAAAATATGCATCATGAATAAGTACCATTAAGGGGAAAGCGATTATGAAATAAAACCAGCCAAAATCATCAACGTTTTGATAAAGCTGTGTATATGGTCTTATTCTATCATTTTCTAAAAAAATTACTGGTAAAGCGCCAAAAATAACAATGGTTATAATAGAATAGAAAACATCTCTTTTATGATCAGACATTTTGGGCATTTTAGACTGAACACGAATGCCGCTAAACCTTTTATGAAATAAAACGTAGAAGACGAGAAAGGCAATTCCGGCAATTAAAAAGTATCGAGTACCAACGTCAAAAATGTATTTTAGAAAATTTTGCCAAGTCATGATTTTGAGAATAGAGAAATACAAAAATACGTAAAATGCTTTAGAAAATTTTACTCAATTTCTGTAAAAAGCCCTGCCGCAATACCATCTGCAAATAGCTTGCCTTGACCAGTGAGCTTTACAATATTGTTTTCTACTGCAAGCTGGCCTTTTTCAATAAATGGCTCTATTTGATTACGGATTTCAACTACATAATTTTCGCCGAAATCTCTCCCAATTTTTTCAATATCTGTTCCCCACATTGTTCTGAGAGAAGTCATAATATACTCATTAAATCGATCAGCTTTGCTAAGCTCTTCAACAGTTTCTGCCAACTTATGATCTGCTAGAACACCTAAATATTTTGCATTATTAGCGATATTGATGTATCGATTATATCCATCAAATCCATGTGCAGAAGGCCCTATACCTAAATACGAGATGCCTTTCCAGTAGTTTGTATTATGAACAGCATATTTGCCATGTAACGCATAATTTGAAATTTCGTAATGTTCAAATCCACCTTTAGCTAATTTTTCAGTCAATATAATAAACTGGGAGGCACTTTGATCGTCACTTAATCCATTTTGTCTTCCATTTTCTATTGCATTTGCTAAGGCTGTTCTTGCTTCAACGGTTAGCGAATAGGCCGAAATATGAGGGGTTTGCAAATCAATAGCTTTTTGAATATTTATTAACCATTTCTCATCGGTCAATAACGGATAACCATAAATCAAATCGATACTAAGGTTCTCAAACCCTGCGTCCTGACTTCTTTTGATGCAACTTTCTGCTTCTGAGGCATTGTGTGCTCTATTCATCCAAACCAAATCCTCCTCAAAAAAAGATTGAATACCAATGCTGAATCTGTTAATCGGCAACTTTCTTAGTTCGCTTATTTTCTTTGCATCAAGATCATCTGGGTTTGTTTCTATTGTTATTTCCGCATCTGCCGATACAGAAAAACAGCTAATGAGCGTATTAAAGATTTTTTCAAGAGCAGCTGAAGAAAGCACTGAAGGTGTTCCGCCACCGAAATAAATACTACCAATTTGTTCTGTTATTCGATCTTTTTTTAGCCTAATTTCTTTGCAGATTGCATCTACCATTTCATCAGCGTATTTTAATGATGTGGTAAAATGAAAATCACAATAAGTACATGCTTTTTTACAGAAAGGAATATGGATGTATATGCCGGCCATTGCGCAAAGATAATTTAATTGAGGCTACACCTTAGGAAAACAAAATAATAAAGCAGTAAATTTGTGTTGATTATAATTTATAGTTGCTACTTATTTAAGGATGTATAAAAGGGTTTTACTACTTGTAGTGTTGTGCACATGCACTTTTCTTTTGCCAATTAAGGCACAACAAATCCCTCTGAATATAGATAGCTTGCAGGATAGTTTGAATATAGATAGTTTAGATTCTGCACTAATTGTACCTATAAAAGTAATTGATACAATTACACCAAAGAATTTAAGGCCTTTAGATTCTTTAGCCAAAACTCTTATTGCAGATAGTTTAAGTAAAGGATTTGGTTACCCAAAGCTTGATTTTGAATTACTAACAAAGAATTTCTTATTGAAATCTGTTAGTGGTGCTACTTTTCAAAAAGGTATTAAACTGCCAAAAGGAGAAGTTTGGATTTTAGCATTTATAGGGTTTTTAATGGTTGTTTTTGCGGTGCTAAAAAGTATATTTTCGAAGCAGTTGCTTTCAATAATACAATCGTTTTTTAGCAATAGAGCCTTAAGCAACTTAAATAAGGAGGACAATTTGTTTACCTCATGGCCATTCTTATTGTTATTTATCCAATTCGGATTTGTTATTGGAATGTTCTTTTATTTAGTGGCGCAGTATCAAAACTTAAACGAAATTGCTAATGGATTTCAATCTTTCGTCTCCATTTCAATTGGTATAATTATGCTATATGTATTAAAAATCTTATTACTAAGATTACTTGGTTTTGTATTTAATGTCCAGAAACCAGTAAATGAATATGTTTCTATATTATATTTAAGTTATTTTAATACCTCGTTGTTGTTTATCCCGCTGGTAATTGCATTTGCATTGTCTCCGCTTAAATATGGCAACTATTATATCGTTATTGCCATAGTTTTGTTAGCAATAATTTTTATTTTTCAGTTTATAAGGGCAGGAATAAATATTTTATCTCATTATAGGTTTTCAAAAGTCTATTTAATTTTGTACTTTTGCACCCTCGAAATTTGCCCTATATTAATATTAATCAAGGCAATAGGATTTTAAGAGGTAATTAGTTAAAATGCAGGAAATGAACGAAGATAGGTTACGTAAAGTAAAAAGTATACTGATCACTTTACCAAAACCCGAAACAGAGAAGTCGCCTTATTTTGATTTGGCTAAAAAGTTCAATTTGAAAATAGACTTTAGGTCTTTTATTCATGTGGAGGGTGTTCCTGCTAGAGATTTTAGAAAAGACAAAATTAATTTGGCAGAATTTACGGCTGTTGTATTTACTAGCCGTAATGCAGTTGATCATTTCTTTAGAATTTGTGAAGAAATGAGATATGAAGTGCCTGCAGATCTCAAGTATTTTTGTATCTCGGAATCAACAGCCTTATATCTTCAAAAATACATTCAATATAGAAAACGAAAGATCTTTTTTGGCAAGCAAACAGCTTCTGACTTAGCAGAGGTTTTGAAAAAACATGCTTCTGAAAAATTTCTTTACCCTTGCTCTGATGTTGCTACAGAGGATACAATGAATTTTTTGCAAAAAAATGGATACGATTTTGTGAAAGCAGTTTTATTTAAAACTGTAGTGAGCGATCTTTCTGATTTAGCAGAAGTTTTTTATGATGTTATTGCATTTTTTAGTCCATCGAGTATTCAATCCCTTTATATTAATTTCCCAAACTTTAAGCAAAACAACACCCGTATTGCAGCTTTCGGTTTAAATACCCATAAAGCAGCAACTGATGCAGGTCAGATTGTTGATATTGCAGCGCCAAGCCCAGAGGCTCCGTCTATGATTATGGCTATAGAAAATTATATCAAAAAGTCTAACAAGTAATTTTTTTATAACCCGAATCTTGCTCACATCCCTATTAGTTTTTAGGCTTTCGATGATATAATTTTTCTTTCTGTTTATATTAATTAATAAGCAATTTTTTTTCATTAATTTAAAGTGGATTATTAACGAGAAAGTGTTTAAATTTGCCGCTGTGCATTTATTTAAGCAAATAATTGTATATGTCAGGGATATTCGATAAAATTGTTATTATATTTATTACGATACTGCTTAAATGACTTTATGAGAAACATATACCTTTTTAGTTTTTTCATTGTTTGTGGCTTTTTAGCAAGCTGTTCCAAGAATGGAAGCCAATCTGGAGAGCTAGTAGGGGCCTACAACAGAAAATTTAAGAATAAAACTATTCCATTAGGCATGGTTTTTATTCCGCCGGGTAGAACTTTGATAGGAATGACGGATGAAGATCAAACTTTTTACGAGGGAAATCGTAGCAGAATGACTTCCTTTCCAGCTTTCTATATGGATCAAACCGAAATTACTAACGCAGAATATAGACAATTTGTAAACTGGGTAAGAGATTCAATAGCCGTTACTTCATTAGGAAGATCTGGTGCACCAACGCTTTATAAACCGCAACCAACAGCTGCTGGAGCAACTGCCGTAACAGGCCAGGATAATATTAACTGGAAAGCAATAGGAAATGGTGGAGTGCTATGGGGTAGAAATAGTGCGTTTAAAGCAAGATTACAAAATATGTATTATGCTGGAAATGATGCTTTACCGGGTAGAAACGAATTTGACATTAGAAAATTTAGATATGCTTATAGTTATCTAGATCATAATTTAGAGGCTGCTGGTAGACAGAATCCAAATTCTACTAGACAAGACTATATTCAATCTTACACAGATAACCCAACTCCAGGTAAGGCAAATGAGCATCCTTCAGTGAGTGTTTACCCTGATACTTTAGTTTGGAAGTTAGACTTTTCTTATTCACAAAATGATCCAATGGTTGATGCTTATTTCAATCACCCATCTTATGATACTTACCCAGTTGTTGGTGTAACATGGGAGCAAGCTAAT
This sequence comes from Pedobacter polaris, assembly GCF_005116505.1. Lineage (GTDB taxonomy): Bacteria > Bacteroidota > Bacteroidia > Sphingobacteriales > Sphingobacteriaceae > Pedobacter > Pedobacter polaris. The sequence goes on along the minus strand of NZ_SWBR01000001.1, from coordinate 192,610 downwards.
GCCTTTTGTCATTGGAGAACTGCATTATACAGAAATATAGCTGCAGCTAGAAAAATGCCTGAAAATGGTAGATTGAGGTATAGACTTCCGACTGAACAAGAGTTTGAATATGCAGCAAGGGGCGGAAGAACGCAAACAAAATATCCATGGGGTGGCCCATATATTAAAAATACAAAAGGTTGTTTACAAGCTAACTTTAAAATAGGTAGGGGTAATTATACAGATGATGGTGGTTTATACACGGTAGATGCTCGAGCATATTTACCAAACGACTATGGTTTGTATAATATGGCTGGTAATGTTGCAGAATGGACGATCAGTGCCTACAATAAATCGGCAACAAGCTTATTATTAGATTTCAGTCCTAATTATACCAATACATCTAAAGGCGCAAAGGTAGTTAGGGGTGGATCATGGAAAGATATGGGTTTCTTCCTTCAAAACTCAGTAGGAACTTATGAATATCAAGATAAGGCAAGATCTTACATTGGTTTCCGTTGCGTATCAGATTTCCCTGGTAATGCATTAAATTAAACAACAACTAAAACAACCAAAAACAAATTTTTAAAGATTATGGCAGCAAAAGGACAACCAGGGTGGTTACACGTCGCAATTTCATTGGGAGCGAGTGTAGTTATTTTAGGAGCATTAGGGAAAATTTTACACTTAGGTGGAGTGTATGCAAATTATATAATTGGCGTTGGTCTAGTAACCGAAGCAATTTTATTTGCCGTTACAGCCTTCTTCCCACCTGAACCCGAATTACCTTGGGAAAGGGTGTATCCAGAATTAGCGAATGGATTTACAGGAGAGTTACCTAAATCTTCTGCAAGACCAACTAGTGGATCTGGTTTTTCTTCTTCGGCAGCTTTAGATAAAATGTTAGAAGATGCTAAAATTGGCCCTGAATTAATTGAAAGCCTTGGTTCTGGTTTACGTACTTTTGGCGATAAAGTAGCAACAATTTCAAACGTTACTGATGCTGCGGTTGCAACGAACGAATTTACTGGTAAAGTAAAAACTGCTTCATCTAGCTTTGATAACTTAAGCAATGCTTTTGGTAAAGCAACAGCTCAATTGGTAGAGATGGGAGAAAGCAATGTAGATTCTAAAGCTTACCATGATCAAGTAAATAACTTGGCTAAAAATTTATCGGCTTTAAATGCTGTTTATGAATTAGAGCTACAAGACTCTAGTGCTCATTTAAAATCAATGAATAAATTCTATCAGAACTTATCATTAACAATGAATAATTTCAATGAATCTATGGAAGATTCGAAACAGTTTAAAGAAGAAGTGGGCAAATTAGCGAAAAACCTGTCGTCATTAAATGCTATATACGGCAATATGTTAACAGCGATGAACCAACCACGTACTAATTAGTAATTTATTAATCGGCATTAAAATCTAATTAAACATGGCTGGAGGAAAAGAAACGACAAGGCAGAAGATGATCAACATGATGTATCTGGTGTTGCTAGCAATGCTTGCCTTAAACGTTTCAGATACAATCTTAAATGCGTTTAAGAATATTAACGATAGTTTGGATGATTCTAAAACTAGTGTAAGCAATAGCTTAGATCAGGTATTTAGCACATTCCAAAATACAGAATTAAAGAACAAACCAGAACGTGCCCAACCACTTTGGGATAAAGCCCAAAAGGCTAAAGCTTACGCAGATGAGTTGAATAAAGACATTTTAAGATTAAAAGATGAATTTAAAACTGCAGGTGAGGGTATTGATCCAGAAACTGGGGACTTCGTTTTAAGAGATAATCAAGATATTTCTAGTAATATCATGATTAATAAAAAAGAAGGCGAAAAATTAAAAGCTAAAATTAATGATACACGCGCAAAATTAATTGCTTTACTTGACCCAAAAGATCGTAGAAATGTTTCATTTTCATTAGAAGCCAAAGATCCTAAAAAATCTAATGGTGGAAGAAAATGGGAGGATGTGAATTTTGGTGAAGGAATTCCATTAACTGCGGCAAATACCATATTAACAAAAATTCAGTCTGACGTTCAAAATGCTGAAGCAGAGATTGTTAAGAAAATTTTTGGAGAATTAAATCCTACACAAATGACTTTAGATAGGTTTAAAGCCGTTGCAGTACCTTCTGGAAGTTATGTAATTCAAGGTCAACCTTATAAAGCTGAAGTATTTTTAACTGCAAGTGATTCTAAATCAAACCCAGAAATTACCGTTGGGGGTAGCTCATTAAATGTAAAAGATGGGGTTGGTACTTATACTGGTGGAACTGGAAGCGTTGGTTCATTTACTTGGAAAGGAACTATTAGAGTTAAACAAGCGGATGGGGAAGTGAAAACATATGAAACTCAGCCGATCACTTACCAAGTTGCAAAACCATCAGCTACTGTTTCTTCAACCAATTTAAATGTAATTTATGCGGGTATTCCAAATCCATTCTCTATATCGGCTCCAGGCTTTTCTTTAGAAAGCATTAAAGCAAGTATGTCTGGAGGTTCAATCTCCGGTTCTGCAGGTAGATTTATGGTAAATGTAGGTGGTGGAATGATTGGTCAGGAAGTGTCAATTAGTGTATCTGCTAGTGCTGCCGGAAAGTCGCTTAACCTTGGTACAAATAAGTTTAGGGTAAAAGCAGTGCCTAATCCGACCGCTAAATTTGCAGGTAAAATGGGCGGCATTATTTCTGGAAATTTATTAGCTAGAGAAAATCAAGTTTTAGCAGTTTTGGAAAATTTTGAATTTGATATCAAAGCAAGAGTTACTAAATTTAATGTAACTGTTGTTAGACCACGTCAAGATGCCCAAGTTTATTATTGCCAAGGCGACAATTTTAATGCACAAGCTAAAGCTGCATTGTCGAATTTGCCATTTAAATCGGTTGTTTATATTGATAATATTGTTGCTCAAATGCCAGATGGACGTACGCCAACTTTAAATTCAATGGTATTTACCGTAAACTAAAAAATTATGAAAAAAGTATTTTTTCTGTCCATATTTCTTTTGACAACGGTTTTTGCTTTTGCACAAAATCAAGTAACACCTCCTGCACAAGACAAAAAAACCAAAGTAAAGAAGAAGGGTCCAAAACAAGATGGGTTTATTTATAAAGAAGTAAGTGAAGCTGACACTGTTATCCCTTATTCTGAAGTTAGAAAGGAAGATGTTGCCTATACGAAAAGAATTTGGCGTGAAATTGATTTAAGAGACCGTGGTAATCAAATACTTGCCTCACCAAAAGTTAATTTATTAAGTGTCATTTATGATGCCGTTAGCAATGGGGAGCTAGATCTTTATTCTAGTGAAGATGAGGATTTTAAAGGCGAGCCAATAGGACAGAAAAAAGGCAATGATCCAAAGGTTACCAATAGTTCTGCCGCGGATACCGCTTTCTTAGGGGTAAATCCTGGTACGAATGAAGTTAACAGAGCAAATAATGAATTTTTTGCAGCTAGTTTTACCACATTAAGAATTAAGGAAGATTGGATATTAGATATTAGACGAGGTATTTTTGAACCAAGAATAATAGGTATTGCTCCGGTTAGAATTGATGTTAAAACTCAGGTTGACAATAACGGAAATCCAGTTGCTGATCCAACAACAGGCAAACCAAGAGCAGATACTTTAAAAACCGTAGCAGGCTGGTTATATTTTGACGATTTAAGAGAAATTTTAGTGAAGCATAAAATTGCTAATGATCAGAATGACAACTCAGGGATTACTTTTGATGATGTATTTGTAAGAAGATTATTCTTTAGCAACATTACAAAATCTTCAAACGCTGCTGATAATAGAATAGAAGATATTTTATTTAATCCGAAAGATAGGTTATTAGAATCTGAAAGAATTAAAAGAGCAATGGCTGATTTTGAGCAGGGACTTTGGGAATATTAACGCCTAATCCTTAATTAGCAAATTCAATAAATAACTTAAAAGCTTCGAGTAAATCGGAGCTTTTTTTTATGCACTAAAATAGTTGTTAAGTGCGATCATTTGTTTCTTATTTAATAACTGAGTTAGTTCTTCCTCTTTTGCTTCCTTTATCCTTTTTACAGATTTAAATTTTACTAGTAGCTTGTCTGCGGTAGACTTGCCAATTCCTGGAATTAATTCTAACTCTGTTTTTAAAGTACCTTGATCTCTTTTCTTGCGGTGGAAAGTAATACCGAAACGGTGTGCCTCATCACGCAACTGCTGAATTATTTTTAATGTTTCGGATTTCTTGTCTAAATACAAAGGAAAACTATCTCCAGGATAATACAATTCTTCCAAGCGTTTTGCAATGCCAATAACGGTTACTTTTTTATCAATACCCAATTTTTTTAAACTAGCTACTGCAGATGATAATTGACCTTTACCGCCATCAATTATAATTAGCTGCGGCAATGTCCCTTCTTCATCTAGCATGCGCTTATATCGCCTGTAAACAGCCTCTTCCATCGTCGCAAAGTCATTAGGTCCTTCTACAGTTTTCACATTAAAATGACGGTAATCTTTTTTACTTGGTTTGGCATCTTTAAAAACCACAATAGCAGAAACTGGGTACTTCCCCTGAAAGTTAGAATTGTCAAAACATTCAATATGTTGAGGTAATTGAGTGAGTCTTAAATCCTTTTGCATTTGAGTTAAGATCCGATCAGTTCTCAAATCTGGATTTAATTTCTCATATTGATTTAGCTTTTCACGCTTAAAGAACAATACATTTTTTTGAGAAAGCTCTAGTAAATTCTTCTTTTCTCCAAGCTTTGGTACAATTAGCTTTAAATTTTCATCAACTAATGACACAGGAAACGGAACCACTATTTCTTTTGAAGTGCTTTTGAATTTTGTTCTAAACTCGGTAATAGCTATAGTTAATAGTTCTTCATCACTTTCATCCAACCGCTTTTTAATCTCTATTGTTTGAGTTTGAATAATGCTTCCATTCATTACCTTTAAATAATTTACAAAAGCATAACGTTCATCAGAAGCAATGCTAACCACGTCAATGTTTGTAATGGCGCTATTAACCACAGTAGATTTACTTTGGTATTTTTCTAAAACGACTAACTTTTTTTGATAGGAGTGTGCAAGTTCAAAATTCAGGTCTTCAGAAGCAGTTTTAACTACTTGTTTTACATTTCTGATTACATTGCCAATTTTACCATTCAAAATATCTTTAATCTCTTCAATATTCTGGTCGTAATCTGCTTTACTTTGGTAATTCTGACAAGGCCCCTTACAATTGCCAATTTGATATTCTAAACAAACTTTAAACTTCCCAGCATCAATGTTTTGAGGCGTTAGTGGCAGATTGCACGTTCTTAAGGTATAGGTTTCTTTAATTAAATCTAAAATGGTGTGCATCATCCCTACAGAAGCGTATGGGCCAAAGTAAGTAGAGCCATCTTTAACATACTTTCTTGTCCAATAAATTCGCGGAAATTGTTCTTTTTTGATGATAATCCATGGATAGGTTTTATCATCTTTTAACATAATGTTATAGCGAGGCTGATGCTTTTTAATCAAGCTATTTTCTAATAGCCAAGCATCAATTTCGGTATCAACTATAGTAAAACTAATTCTTCTTATTTTAGAAACTAAAACCCTGGTTTTGCCATTAAATTGATTATTCTCTTGATTGAAATAAGAACCTACTCGATTACGTAGATCCTTAGCCTTTCCAATATAAATAAGCGTATCATCCACATCAAAATACTGGTAAACGCCAGGCTTATGTGGAATATCGGCCAATGCCTTTTTATAATCGAAAGCACTCATTAATTTTTGGGATGATTATTAAAAACTAGAAACCTAATTTCTTATCGAGCTCTGGAGTAGTTTGTTCTGGCGGCAAATATTGATTGCAATCATAAACAATTGATACACCACTTTTAGGAGCCTCAAAATCTGCTTTACTTATCTTGAGACTAGGATTTGCATACACCCGTTTCATAAAACCTGCATAAATTGGTAGCGCCGAATTAGCACCTTCTCCATCTCTAGTGCTTGTAAAGTGGAAAGCCCTATCTTCACACCCTGTCCAAACCCCTGCAACTAAATCTGGTGTTATAGACATAAACCATCCATCAGAATTGTTTTGTGTTGTTCCTGTTTTACCACCAGTTGGAGCATTTATGCCATATTTCCCAATCAATCTGTATCCAGTGCCACCAGTAATTACTCCACGAAGCATTCTTGTCATAACGTAAGCCACTTCTTCATTAAGTATTACTTTAATAACCGGTTTGCTGTCATATAAAATAACACCATTTTTGTCTTCTATTTTAAGAATATATGTTGGTTGTGTCCAGGCTCCTTTATTTGCAAATACACCATAAGCACCAACCATATCATAAATAGATGCATCAAAAGAACCTAAAGAAATAGAGGGGACAATTGGTACATCAGAGGTAATGCCCATTTTTTTGATCTCATTAGCTACAGCTGTTGGTCCAACTTGCTGCATCAAATAAGCTGCAATGTAATTTTGTGAGTATGCTAAAGCTTTTTGTAAGGTTATTGAGCCAGGTAAGGTTCCGGATGAGCGTGGCGTCCAATCTGGGCTGCCTGGATTTGATATAGTTACAGGAACATTTGGTACTGTTAAACAAGGAGACATTCCATTTTCTATTGCTACAGTATAGGTAAATGGTTTAGCTGTAGAACCCACTTGACGGGTACCCATCTTCACTTGATCATATTTGAAATGCTCAAAATTTATTCCGCCAACCCATGCTTTAATATAACCTGTTTTAGGATCCATTGCCATCATAGCATTGCGTAATAGCAATTTATAATATTTAACAGAGTCAATGGGTTTCATTAAAGTGTCAATATTTCCTTTCCAAGTGAAAATGGTAAGCCTACTTGGCGTATTAAAATCTTGTTTAATCTCTTCGTCAGATTTTCCTTCCAGCTTTAAAGATTTATATCTATCAGAACGTTTAACGCCTTGTTCAATTTGCAATTCCATTCCTTTAAAAGGATTGCGTCCCTTCCAACTATTGGTAAATTGCTTTTGAAGAATTTTCATGTATTCTTTTTGAGCTTCTTCTGCATAAACCTGCATGTCATAATTAATAGTCGTGGTAATTTTTAAGCCATCTCTATCTAAATCGTATGGAACCCCATTTTTTGTAATAGAACGTTCTTCTAAAATTTTCTTTACCTCTGATTTTAGTACAGATCTAAAATAAGGTGCTATACCATCATTTGTTGTAGCTGCGTTAAAGTGTAAATCTAGCGGTTTATCTTTTACCGCTTCAAATTCTTGAGCGGTCAATAAATCAGCTTTTACCATTAAAGCCATCACTGTATTACGTCTGGTTAATGCTCTTTCTGGATTTCTAGTTGGCGAATATCTGGTTATACCTCTCTGAATACCTACCAAAACTGCCGCTTGTGGTACTGTTAGTTTGTCTGGCGTGGTATTGTAATAAACCCTTGCTGCAGACTTGATTCCGTAAGCTTGGTTTCCGAAATCAACCGTGTTTAAATACATAGTGATAATTTCTTCTTTGGTGTAGTTACGCTCCAGCTTTACTGCAATTACCCATTCTTGAAATTTTTGGATGATTCTTTTAAGGTAGTTCTTCTGGCGACCTTCTTCAGAGAATAAATTAAGTGCTAGCTGCTGTGTAATTGTACTTCCACCTTGTTTTTTTCCCATTAATGCATAGGCAAAAATGGTAAATGTTCTTTTAAAATCTATACCAGAGTGAGAACGATACCTTACATCTTCGGTTGCAATTAATGCATTGATTACGTTTGGAGAAATTTGACTGTAATTTACATTGGAACGATTTTTCACAAAATAAGTTCCTAGTACTTTTCCATCTTCTGAAATAACTTCTGTGGCCTCATTGCTTTTCGGATGCTCAATGGCTCTAAATGAAGGAATATCACCAAATACACCAAAACCAATCAAAACGATAAAAATTGCAAAAAATACCATTCCACCAATAAGCAATTTCCAAAGCCTGCGGTTGTATTTTTTGATATCTTCTTGTGTTATGCCTGTAGATTTATTCATTTCTATTAATAATTGCTTTTGAAAAACTCAATATATCTATTTAATGTTTCTCTATTTTTTATTTTAGCAAAGTTATCTTTTGTGATGAAAAAACCAGTGTATTTTGTTGCAGGTACTTTCATAATTCTAGGTAATTGTGGAGTAATACCTTCAAAGTAGTTTCTAACATCAGTTAAATTCTCAAAATTACCTACATAAATTAATTGGTCATCGTCTAATTCTTCAAGTTGATGTTTTAATCCAGTTCCTGGAAAATTGCCCCTATTAAACTGCCCTACACCAAAACGTGAAGAACTTACACTTACTGTTACGTCTCCAACTGCAATTACATAATAGTAAGTATTAGATTCAGCTTTGCTAAATAAAATTTCTACAGCCGGACTAACTATGGGCTGATTTGGTGCCGTAATTTGAGTAGGTGTTGGTGGGTTAACAATAGGAACGTTCGCATCAGGAATAACTTTTTTAGGCCCAGGGATTACAGGGTCAATAATTTTTAATGGTTCTTGTTTAATAACGGTTATTGAGTTTTCTTGTTGTGCTATAAAACGAGGCTCTGTAGCATCAAAATCTATTAGCGCAATCTTTCTGGCTTTAAAACTTGCTAAATTTGCATTTATGTAAGCCAAGTGATCTTTTACTAATGGATTAATTAATTGATCATTAGGGTGTTGTGTAATTATTTTGTTAAAGACAGTAAGTAGGCTGTCTACATTTTGAGTTCTACCAATGGCAATGGCTTTTAAATAATCATATTGCGCTTGTAGGCTGTTTCCAGGAAAACGCTGATTAATTTCATTTGCTCCAATAATAACCGATGAAAAGTCTTTTTTCTCATATTTATCAAAAACAGCATTGTAAGCATTATTAACTTCTACATCTAATGCATTTTGCTTAGCTGAAAAATTCGGATCTAAAATAGTTTTGGCATAAACAGAATTTGGAAATTTCGCCAATACCATATTTTTATAACTTTCTGATTTAGATAAATCTCTTTTTGTATTACCTAAATATAAACTATAATAGATAGCATCTAAATGATTGTTTTGAGGATAACGAGCTAATAAGATTTCATAAACTTTAGTTGCTTCTTCCTGATCTTCTAATACTTGCTGATAGAAACTTGCAATTTCAAAATAAGCCTCAATGATCTGTTGATCAGATTTGCTCCTTTGCTCTGCTGTTAAAGGTAGGAGCAAACTATAGGCTTTAATTTTCTCAGTTTTATCAAGAACAGTCGTGCTTTTTATGTCGTTTGATGATTCTGTTCCAATTACCGATGCTTGATTTTGCTGGTTAACTTGAGCAGAAGATTTTAAACTTTGCCGCCAATTATCTTCTAAAGGTCTATTTCCCCATTTCTTTTTGAAATCTGTAAAACCTGTGCTAATTGCTGATGTATTGCTGAAATAAAAAGCTCCGTTGTTTCTTGATTTAAAAGGGTCATTAATTTTACTAGACTTTTCATTTCCTACGGTTTTTACATTTGTTATTGAATTTTTTTTAGGTTCAAATATTTCATCCAGCATCTTCTCTCTTGCCTGTTCTGGTAATTTGGCAATCATTTGAAGGGAGTCTTGTTTTGCGATAGTTTGATAACGCTGAGTTAAATATTCTAGGTTTTGACTCTTTTTGAGAATTGCATCATAACCTAGGTAGGTTTTAGGTAAAGTATTTGCTGCACTATCATAATATAGCTTAGCGTTTACATAATTGCCTAGGTTTTTGAAATTTAGATCCGCAAGTTTTAAGTAAGTGAGGCCTTTTTGATATTGATTAATGGTACTTTTGCTAGTAGAAAGCTTGTAATATTCTTCTGCCTTTGCATAATCGGCATCTCCGTAATAATCTTCAGCTACTTCATAATAAATTTGATCTGTATAATCAAAATTCTTATCATCTTTTAAAAGTTTTAATAATGCCTGTTTACGATTAGAAGATTGATCATTTAACAAATCGTTAATTCTAATTTTACTAAGCTTTGCGTTAAAATACATTTCGAAGGGGGCATTGCTATTTTCTACTTTAGTGTAGCTTTTTAAGCTAGCATCATATTCCTTTTCATGTTCATAAAGCTGGGCTAATATATAAGGCCACCTTGTTCTACTTTGTATTTGATTGCTTTCTTTTATTGCAGCTTCTAGGTAAGTAATGGCTTTTTTATAATCTAGTTGATCAATGCTCATTTGAGCCAAAGTGGCCAGAGGCTCTGCTTTTTCACTTTTTACAGAGTCTAATGTGGTGTAAACTGTATCTAGTACTTTAATAGCTAAATCATAATTATTTAACCGCATTAAACTACGGGCCTTCCATGTCAATGCATTTAAATAGACCTTATTGTTATTTTTATAGGTTCTTGCTGTATAGTCAAAATATTCTGTAGCTGTAAAGTAGTTTCCTTTATAAAAATTGGTTTTACCTAAAAGGATATAAGCCTCATCTATATAATTACTAAGTGCTTTCTCGGCAACAATAGTTTGTGCTTTTTGGGTAATTTCATCTAAAGCTTTATCGCTATTTTGGGGTGGTGCTGTACTTGAATAATCAATTTGCTCAGGAGCTATATAAACAGCTAAAAAGTTGTCATAGTTGTCTTTGTGCGTCTGAGAAAGATTTTCCTGATAGGTATTTAATAAAACATTTGAGTTATAAATGTAGTTATAACGAGCAGAAAGATTTTGTAAACCCCTGTTCTTGGCGTTGTTCTTTTGCGTAGAACAACCAGAAAAGATGGCTATGCTTAAGCAAGATATTAGAATCTTTATGCTGAGTTTTGTGTAGTTGTTCAAGAATTTATGGTTGTGTATTGCTACAATATAACAAAATGTATGCAAAAATATTTTATTCGCCCATAAATTCTCAATATTTAAAGGTATATTTTTAATTGAATATTTTTTTATGACAAATTCTGATGACAACCAGCCTAAAAAGCAGGCAACCAATTTTGCAAAATATACAGGAATAGCATTTCAGATGTTAGCTACTATAGGTTTGCTAGTGTTTATTGGATATAAAATTGATGAACACCAAAAAAGTGCTAAACCTATATTTACAGCTATTTTAGGTTTATTAGGCGTCATTATTTCTTTGGTACAGGTTGTAAGATCTTTAAACAAAAATAAATAAGGCCCTAGAAATTGGACAATTTGCGAAAATTATGCTACAGTATTCCCGTAGTACTGAACCTAATTAAAAAATGAATTTGTTTGCTAGCTTTATTTACCTTTGCAAATAAATTAGTAAAGGTTTTGGGTATACAACGTTTCATTTTATATTATGTCATATATACTGTTTTTTTAGCAAGTATAGCGATTTCACTTCCGTATATTTTTCCTGATGTAAAACTTTTAGCAAATAAATTTTGGTTGGTTTTTGGGTTTTTGGGTGTGCTGACCTTTATCGCTTATATTTTGGCTTTTATTGGTATTAAACGCAATCCAGAAACTGGAATAATGGCAATAATGGGGTCAATTGCATTGAAAATGCTTTTTTCTATGGCTTTTGTGCTGATTTACAGCATAAATAACAAAGGGAAAGACCTAATATTCGTCTTCAATTTTTTTTCTTTATATTTATTGTTTACTGGCTTTGAAATATACGGTTTGTTACGTAACTTGCGCCACCAAAATAAATAGTAAAAATCTGCGAGTAAATGGATTGTAGCCACGTTTTTGAGTTTAAGTTTAAGAGGTTAATTGTTGTTTTTACGCTTTTTTCGGCGTTTTTGTTGGTTTCTCTGGGTGCAAATGCACAAGTGGATACCGCACATCATGCAGAAAATACGCATGAAGAAACAGCAAAAGAGAAGAAGTTTGATATTGGTAAATTTGCTTTACATCATATTTCGGATTCTCATAGTTGGCATGTAATTGGTGACACCTATATCGGTTTGCCAGTAATGTTATATGCCAATGGCAAATTGGTAACATTTAATAGTGCAGATTTCAATCATGATGATGATGCAAAAGTTGTAGTTGAAAAAAACGGTCAACGTTTTGTTAAAATGCATGAGAAAATCTATTTAGCATCAGCTTCTGCAAACGAGCATGGTCAATATGTAGAGCTAGATGAAAAGCATCATGCTAAAAATGCTCGCCCATTAGATTTGTCATTAACTAAAAACGCTTGCACCTTATTATTATCGGTAATTGTTTTATTGGCAGTGTTTTTAAATGTGGCTAAAGGTTATCGTAAAAATAAAGGTAAATCTCCTAAAGGTTTACAATCATGGATGGAACCAATTATTCTTTTTGTTCGTGATGATATTGCTAAGCCAAATTTAGGGCATAAATATGAGCGTTTCATGCCATATCTATTAACTGTTTTCTTTTTCATTTGGTTTAACAATATGTTAGGATTAGTTCCTTTCTTACCGGGTGGTGCTAACTTAACAGGTAATATTGCTGTAACTATGGTATTGGCGCTTGCCACATTCTTTATTACAGTATTTAATGGGAATAAATACTATTGGAAACATATTTTCATGCCTGATGTGCCTTGGTGGATGTATATCGTAATGGTGCCGGTTGAGCTTTTTGGTATCTTTACTAAGCCAATTGCATTGATGATACGTTTGTTCGCAAACATTACCGCAGGTCACATCTTAGTATTGTCATTAATCTGTTTAGTATTTGTATTTAACAGTTTATATATCGCGCCAGTTTCTATTGCATTTGCAGTATTTATTGGAGCAATTGAGTTGCTTGTAGCGTTTATTCAAGCATTCATTTTTACCATTTTATCAGCTTTGTTTATTGGTATGGCTGTAGAAGAACACCATTAATAAGAATATTTTTTTAACAACAATTAATATATAAAATCATGATTACAGGAAGTATTGCTGCAATTGGTGCAGGATTAGCTGCGATTGGCGCTGGTCTAGGTATCGGACGTATTGGTGGTTCTGCGATGGACGGTATTGCTCGTCAGCCAGAAGCTGCCTCAAAAATTCAAACTGCGATGTTAATCGCTGCAGCTTTCGTTGAAGCTGTTGCATTATTCGCGGTAGTAGTTGCCTTAATGGGTAACGGATAGTATTAAATTGTATTGGGCCTAAGAGCCCAATACTTTTTGTTAAAAGAAAAACAGATTAATATATAATTAGATGGAATTATTAGTACCAGAATTTGGCTTAGTTATCCTTCAAACCATAGCGTTTTTATTGCTAATGTTTTTATTGGCCAAGTTCGCTTGGAAACCAGTATTGGCAGCTATTAAAGAACGTGAGCAATCTATTGATGATGCGTTAAACAAAGCTGAATTAGCTAAACAAGAAATGGCTCGTTTAACTTCTCAAAACGAAGAGTTAATGAAACAGGCTCGTGCAGATCGTGATGAGATTTTAAAAGAAGCTAAAATTCTTAAGGATAGCATTGTTAATGAAGCTAAAACTTCGGCTCAAACTGAAGGTGCTAAATTGATTGAAAAAGCTCGTATTGAGATTGAAAATCAAAAGAAAGCAGCATTGGCTGAATTAAAAGGACAAGTTTCTACTTTGTCATTAGATATTGCAGAACGTGTTTTACGTAGCCAATTAGATGATAAAGCAAAACAACAGGATTTGGTTAACAACCTGTTAAAAGATGTGGAATTAAACTAAGTTATAAGTATTACGTTTTAAGTTTTAAGTTTTAGTTCTGTACTTAACAGTAACTTACAACTTACAACTTACAACTTACAACTAAAATATATGTCAAGTAAAGCAGCAAGCAGATACGCAAAATCATTAATCGACCTTTCTACAGAGCAAAATGCTTTGCAGGATATGATGAATGATATGGTGTTATTTGAGCAAGTTGTAGATCACAACAGCGAACTAGAAGCGATTTTAAAAAACCCTATTGTGCCTTTAGATAAAAAAGCAGGTATTTTAAATGATGTTTTTGGCGCCAAAGTCCATAAAATAACTCAAAGCTTTTTGAAACTAGTAGTGAATAAAGGAAGAGCAGGCATTTTATTTGAAACTTCTAAACAGTTCATTAGTCAATACAATTTTATTAAAGGTATTGTAACTGCAGAAGTAACATCGGCTATTGCACTAAATGATGCTACTAAAACTGAGATTGTTGCCTTGGTTAAAAAAGAAATGGGTGCTAATGAAGTTATTGTTAAAGAAAAAGTTGACGAAAAACTAATTGGTGGCTTTATTTTAAAAGTTGGCGATAAACAATTTGATGCTAGTATTTCTAGCGGCTTAAATAAATTGAAAAAAGAATTTGCACAAGGTATTTTCTAGTTGCTATTAAAAGCAAGCTAAGAATCACTGAACGTAAAAATATAAACCCGATTGATAGCGATAGCTCTTGAGCTGAAAGCGAAAAGACTAAAGCAGAAAGCGGGACTGAAATAACAAAAGGGTACAAGATTTACATTTTCAAAAAGAAATCAAAATAAAAATTATGGTAGAGGTAAGACCAGACGAAGTTTCGGCAATTATCAGACAACAATTGTCAGGCTTTAAATCAGAAGCTGAACTTGAAGAAGTTGGTACCGTATTACAAGTGGGTGATGGTATTGCTCGTGTTTACGGCTTAACTAAAGTTCAAAGTGGCGAGTTAGTTGAGTTTGCTAACGGGTTGCAAGGTATTGTATTGAACCTTGAAGAAGATAACGTGGGTGTGGTTTTGTTAGGCCCATCTGACGAAATCAAAGAAGGTGATACTATTAAACGTACTAAAAAAATTGCCTCTATTAAAGTTGGTGAAGGTATGTTGGGTCGTGTTGTAAACACACTTGGCGAGCCTATCGACGGTAAAGGACCAATCTTAGGACAGACTTACGAAATGCCTTTGGAGCGTAAAGCACCAGGTGTAATTTATCGTCAGCCAGTTACTGAGCCTTTACAAACTGGTATTAAAGCAATTGATGCAATGATTCCAATTGGTCGTGGTCAACGTGAGTTGGTTATCGGTGACCGTCAGATTGGTAAAACTGCTGTTTGTATCGATACTATTATCAATCAAAAAGAATTTTACGAAGCAGGTAATCCTGTGTTCTGTATATACGTAGCTTGTGGTCAAAAAGCAAGTACAGTTGCAAACGTTGTTCGTACTTTAGAAGAAAACGGCGCAATGGCTTATACAGTTGTTGTTGCTGCATCTGCTGCTGAACCTGCTCCATTGCAGTTTTACGCTCCATTTGCTGGTGCTGCAATTGGTGAGTTTTTCCGTGATACTGGTCGCCCAGCTTTAATTGTTTATGATGATTTGTCTAAGCAAGCTGTGGCTTACCGTGAGGTGTCATTGTTACTACGTCGTCCTCCAGGTCGTGAAGCTTATCCAGGTGATGTATTCTATCTTCACAGTCGTTTATTAGAGCGTGCTGCGAAAATCAACTCAAATGATGATATCGCACAAGCGATGAACGATTTACCAGAATCATTAAAAGGTATCGTTAAAGGTGGTGGTTCATTAACTGCATTGCCAATTATCGAAACTCAAGCTGGTGACGTTTCTGCATATATTCCAACTAACGTAATTTCGATTACTGATGGTCAGATTTTCTTAGAGTCAAACTTGTTTAACTCAGGTATTCGTCCGGCTATTAACGTAGGTATTTCGGTATCACGTGTGGGTGGTAATGCTCAAATTAAATCAATGAAAAAAGTAGCTGGTACTTTAAAATTAGATCAGGCTCAATATCGTGAGTTAGAGGCTTTCTCTAAATTCGGGTCTGATTTAGATGCTGCTACAAAATCTGTTTTAGATAAAGGTGCTCGTAACGTAGAGATGTTAAAACAAGCTCAGTTCTCTCCATTTACAGTTGAGAAACAAGTTGCGATCGTTTACTTAGGTACTAAGAACCTAATGCGTTCTGTTCCTGTAAACAAAGTAAAAGAATTTGAAGCTGAGTTTTTACAAGCATTAGAATTGCGTCATCCAGAAACTTTAGCTTCTTTAAAAGCAGGTAAGTTAGATGATGCAGTTGAAGTGTTAGAAAGAGTAGCAAAAGAGATTTCAAGTAAATATTAATTAGATACAAGTAGCGAGTATCAAGTATCAAGAAATGGGTACAAATCCAATCTTGATACTCGATACTTAATACTCGATACTTAGAAAATGGCTAATTTAAAAGAAGTAAGAATTCGTATATCATCGGTACAATCTACCCAGCAGATAACCAAAGCTATGAAAATGGTTTCGGCTGCGAAGTTAAAGCGTGCTACCAATGCTATTGTTCAGTTACGTCCGTATGCTACTAAATTGAAAGAGATTTTAGGAAATCTTTCTGCAAGTTTAGAAGGATCATCTTCTCCATATATTCAGGAACGTGAGCCTAACAAAGTATTAGTTGTTATTGTATCGTCAAACCGTGGTTTGGCAGGTGCTTTTAACATGAACGTAATTAAAACTGCGAATAATTTAATTGCCGAGAAATATAGTGAGCAGCTTAAAAATGGTAATGTAAGTATCGTTGCTGTTGGTAAAAAGGCTCAAGATTTTTATGAGAAGCGTAATTATAATGTTATTGGAAACAATAACGAAGTTTATACGGCTTTAAATTTTGATAACGTAAGTAAAATTACTGATGCTATCATGGAAGGGTTTGCTAAAGGCGAATTTGATAAAGTGGAGTTGGTTTACAACCGTTTTAAAAACGCTGCTGTACAAATTTTAACTTCTGAGCAATTACTGCCTTTACCTAAAGCAGAAACTACAACAGAGACTAAAACAACAACAAATGTTGACTATATTTTAGAACCGAATCAAGAAGAAATTGTAACACAATTGATTCCTAAGTCGATTAAAACCCAGTTGTACAAAGCAGTTTTAGATTCTCATGCTTCAGAACATGGGGCTCGTATGACATCTATGGATAAAGCAACAGAAAATGCTGGAGACTTAATTAAAGCATTAAAATTA
The DNA here is from genome assembly GCF_005116505.1 of Pedobacter polaris. Classification (GTDB taxonomy): domain Bacteria; phylum Bacteroidota; class Bacteroidia; order Sphingobacteriales; family Sphingobacteriaceae; genus Pedobacter; species Pedobacter polaris. Next base: position 175,746 of record NZ_SWBR01000001.1, on the reverse strand, counting down.
GCTTATAACCAAGCTCGTCAGGCTGCAATTACTACAGAGTTAACGGAAATTGTAAGTGGTGCTGCTGCACTTAATGGATAAACCCCTAAATCCCCTTATGGGGACTTAAAATATTAAAACCCTTACCTTAATTGGTAAGGGTTTTTTGTTTCTAAAACATTTTAAACTTTATCTTTGATTAAAATATATCTTGATGAAAAAATATATCATATTATGGATGCTGGGCATCTTGCCAATTTTTGCTATTGCGCAAAAAAATCCAGAAAGAGATTATACAAATGCAGTCCTATGGCAACAACATAGTGGAGAATATAGAGCACTTTCTTTTCAGGCCTATAACTTTGCTCGTTTATCTTTAAAAGAAGCTTTGTGGGCACAGGCCAATGGCAAAACTAACTGTGTAATTGTAGATGCTGATGAAACTATTTTAGATAACTCAGCTTTTCAGGGTCATGAGATTAAAAAAGGAGTTAGTTATGTACAAAAAGATTGGACAGAATGGACGGCTTTAGCTCAAGCCGATACTGTACCTGGAGCCCTATCATTTTTAAAGTTTGCAACTGCTAAAAATGTAGAAGTATTTTATGTAACCAATAGGGAAGTTGCAGATCATGATGGAACTTTAAAAAATCTACAGAAATTTGGTTTCCCCAATGCGGATGAAGCACACTTATTATTAAAAACTACAACTTCAGATAAAGAACCTCGCCGTCAAAAAATACTAGAAAAGTATAATGTATTGCTGCTATGTGGAGATAATTTGAGTGATTTCTCTAATGTTTTTTATCGTGAAGGAAAGGATACAAAAGAACAAGTTAATCTAATGCAAAACCAATTTGGTACTCGTTTTATCGTATTGCCAAATCCAATGTATGGCGATTGGGAGAAGCTTCTTTATAAAGGAGATAAGCTTAATGAAACTGATAAAGGAAAACAAAGATTAGATAAACTTAAAAGTTACTAATTTGTTGCTTTATTTAGCTAATTAATATTATTTTTGTAGCATACAATTTTAAAAAACAATAAGATGAATCAATCAGAAGAAAGAGAACAAAGCATGAAAACTGCTAATGAAACTTCTATTTATAAATTAATTTTAGTTGGAGTTTTAGTAAGCATACTTGGAGTTTATTTACGTTTCGCTTTTGATTCTACTATCCTTTCAATTGTGTCATGGGCTATCTTATTAATTGGCACTGTAATATGCTGCAAGGCTGTTTTTAAAATTCTGAACGCAAAGTAAAACATACCATTTTATACTTATAAATCCTCTTTAGTTTTGGCTAAAGAGGATTTTTTGTTTTGTAGTATTTCTGTTACAATAGAAGATTTAAGGTTACTTCTGCATCATGTTGGCATTAAGCAATACCGGCCGGTACAAATAACAATATCAAATTTATTCCTGAAACTACTATGGGTATGCTATGTCTTTTGCATAGTTGCATACAGTAATTTCATAACCAAAAACTATAGATTATGAAAAAGTATTTATTTTGTATCGCCATTTTCAGTTTGATTTTTGGCTGTAACTCAGATAAAAAAGATTATGCAGCTGATGAATCAGTTAGTAAAGAAGTAGTAATTGCCGATGCTGCCGACACCTCTGCAGCTCCTAAAATTATCAAAACTGCAGACATGCGCTTTCGCGTTAAGGATGTGCAAGACACTAAAGAAAAATTAAGCTCAACTATTAAAGCCCAAGGTGGAACTGTTGCTGAGTTTTCAATTAATAGCTCAATTCAAGAAAGCGATAAAGTAAAATACTCTACTGATTCGTTAAAGGAAATTACCTCTTACAGAAAAGAAGGATTAGTGATTGCGAAAATCCCTTCAGAAAAACTTGATGATTTCATCAATACTATTGCTAGAATGGCAGTTTTTGTAGATAATCAGGCAATGAAAATGGATGACCAAAGTATTGCTTATTTGGCTAATAAACTAAAAGCCCAAAATAGAGCTGAAGCTTTAAATACAATTAATCAGACAGCAAAGAGAAAGGGTAATAATGTAGAAACATCATTGTATATCAAAGACGATTATGTAGATAAAAAGATAGAAAACATGGATATTGATGATCGGGTAAAGTTCAGCACAATTACTTTAAACTTTTATCAAGATAATACAGTAAAAACTTTAATCGTTGGCAATGATAATCTTTCTGATTACAAGCCAGGATTTTTTAAACGTTTAGGACTAAATATGCTCGAGGGATGGAAATTCTTTAAAGAGATCATTCTTGCTCTTTCTACTTTGTGGATGTTTATTGTATTAGGATTGGCAGTATTTTTTGGAATTAGGTATTACTTGAGAAGTAAAAAAGTTTAAAACAATCTAAATAGATACCCGTCATTTCGAATGAGTTTTTCACGCGGAGAAATCTTTCAATAACTATAACAAAAAGTTTTATAGTGCTTATAAAAATAGATTTAGCTTTGCTGAGCACTTCGTGGTTCTTGTCGTTGCACTCGCTCGAAATGACGGTTAAAGATTTACTTAATCCGCTTTTTATTATCCTTTGCAAAAGCATCCCAACCTGAATAAGATTTGCCAGTATTACTTGTGCTAATTCTTTGAAACGAATGGCAAACAGCGACTGCTAAGCCATCAGTTGCATCTAGAAACTCTGGAGTTTCTTTAAAATTTAATAACCTTTGCAACATTGCAGCAACTTGTTCCTTACTTGCAGTTCCTTTTCCTGTTATGGATTGTTTGATTTTTCGTGGTGCATATTCTGTTACCGAAATATTCCTTGATAATGCAGCAGCCATTGCTATTCCTTGTGCCCTGCCCAGTTTTAGCATCACCTGAATATTCTTTCCATAGAATGGAGCCTCAATGGCTAAAACATCTGGTTTATATTCATCTATCAGGCCAATGGTTTTTTCGAAAATGCGTTGTAGTTTTAAGAAATGATCGTCTAAATGATCCATTCTAACAATGCCCATGCTAACCAACTCAATTTTGCTACCTTTCTCTAATACAATGCCATAGCCCATTATTGCTGTACCTGGGTCTATACCCATTATCACACGTTCCTTTTTTTCAATCAACATTACAACAATATTAAGCATATTTGCACAGACAAAAAGTAAAAATTTGACAACTCGATATAAAAAGATATTCTCTATTCTAATTAAAATTGCTATTGTAGTTTTTGCCTTCTGGTTTATTTATGCAAAATTGATTGGGCATAAAGACTTAAAAGAATTTTTAGTGCTTATTAACGAAATGCCAACGGTTCAAATCTGGGTCGTACTTTCTACAGTTATGGGCTTAATGTTGATTAATTGGGGTTTAGAGGCATTTAAATGGAAAAGATTAATTAAGCCTATTGAGCCTATTAACTTATGGCTAGCTATTGAATCTGTTTTTTGTGGGTTGACCTGGGCAGTTTTTACACCTAATAGGCTTGGAGAATACGGTGGAAGGGTGTTTTTTCTTTCCCCAAAAAGAAGAATTATTGGGGTTGTAGCAATGGCAGTTGGCAATATTGGGCAATTGGTTTTAACTAATGTTTTTGGTGCAATTGCAGTATGTATTTTTGTATACAGATTTACAGCAATTGATCATAGGTTATTGTTAGCGGTATTTGCTTTAGCCACTGCTTTTTGTATGTTTTTTATTGTTTTTTACTTCAATATCAAATGGTTAAACGGTATTTTATTAGCTATGCGATTTACACGTAAGTATAAAAAGTTCTATTCCATCTTGGCTCGGTATAAAAAAGTTGAATTGTTTAAAATATTGCTTTTTTGTTTGGCAAGATACGCTGTGTTTAGTACTCAATATTTCATTATGTTTTTATGGCTTGTTCCAACTATTAACTTTTTAGATATTGTAATGTTGGTTAGTATATTGTTCTTTGTTCAATCATCACTACCGTCTCTAGATTTATTAGATATTGGCATTAGAAGTATAACTGCATTGTTTTTCTTTAAGTATGTTACCCAAGAAAATGCTGCTGTAGTTGCATGTATTGCAAGTATTTGGCTTATAAATATCATTATTCCTGCTATATTAGGAACTTATTTCGTTTTTAAACTCAATTTCTTTGGAGGTAATCAGCGCACTTAGTTATTTTTCTGTTTTTCTTACCATTATCTATGTATTTGTAGTGGCTACATTTATTAGAGGCTGGGCAAAATTAGACTTGTTTAAGCATGATGAAAGTCCTGCCCAAACCAAAGTTTCTATATTAATTGCAGCCAGAAATGAAGAAAAGCTAATTGGAAAGACCATTGATGATATTTTGGCACAAAACTATGATAAGGCTTTAATGGAAATTATCGTCATAGATGATCATTCAACAGATAGAACGTCAGCAATTATATCAGCTTATGCAAACCAAGGGGTAAAATTAATCCAATTAAATGAAGCCAATGCCTTAAATTCTTACAAGAAAAAAGCAATACAAACTGCAATAGGGCAATCTACAGGGAAATTAATAATTACCACAGATGCAGATTGTAGGATGGGAGAAAATTGGTTAAAAACTATCGTTAACTGTTACGAAATCAATGCTTATAAAATGATTTCTTCCCCTGTGGCCTATTTTGAAGAAAAAAGCTTTTTTGAAAGATTACAGACCTTAGAGTTTTCTTATTTAATTGGTTTGGGTGCCTCAACTATTGGCAATAAAAACCCAAGTACATGCAATGGAGCAAATCTAGCTTATGAAAGAGAAGCTTTTTTCGAAGTTGGAGGCTTTAAAGGTATTGATGATTTAGCCTCTGGAGACGATGAATTATTACTTCACAAAATGGCAGCTATTTATGAAGGAAAGATTGGGTTTTTAAAAAACACCGATGCTATTGTTTATACCCATGCTAAGCCCACACTTGTTGAACTGATACAACAACGTAAAAGATGGGCATCAAAAAGTACAAGGTATAAAGAGAAATCTGTGATTATACTAGGAATTAGTATTTGGTTATTTAATCTTAGTATTATTTTAAATGCAATACTGGCAATTGTTTTTCCTAACGGAGATAGTATTCGTTTTTTAGTATTTCAGCTTATTTTTAAAATGGGAATGGAATCCGCTTTTTTAAGTAGCATTACAAGTTTCTTTAAAAGAAAACAATTATTAGTTTTACTGCCAATATTAAGTCTATTACATATTTTGTACATTGTTTACATTGGCATTGCTGGTAATTCTGGCAGGTACAGTTGGAAAGGCAGAATGGTTAAATAAGTCATGAATAATAGTCCTTCGAAAAAAGTATGGAAAAGATTTAAACGCAATAAACTTGCGTTTGGTGGATTAATTTTCATCTCATTGTTAATGCTGATGGGAATTTTGGGTTATCTTATTATTCCAGACCAAACTCCTTATGCCAATACCCAACGCTTGCAATTAAATAAGATTAAACCTGGTAGAACATTTCAATTCTTAATAACTAGTAAGGATAAGAATTTGAAACAAGTAAATGTTTTAGAAAAAATGTTTTTTGGTCAAGAAGCAAATTTTAAAAGCATCCCAATAACTTCTGTGAGGGTAACAGATCAGGAAGTTATTGCTTATGAATATGTTGGTGACGATGAAAAGCCCATAGAAAAGAGATTTCCTATTACTAATTTTTTCTCTTCTAATACTACTCTCCCTGCCGGACAAACAGCAGCCCAGTACCTGAATGATAATTATGTTTATAAACAAACCTTTTGGTTAGGGACAGATGTATATGGCAGAGATATGTTAAGCAGAATGATACTTGGTATTCGTGTTTCACTTTCCGTAGGTTTAATGGCTGTACTTATCTCTTTGTTTATAGGGGTAAGTTTAGGAGCAATTGCAGGCTACTTTGGTGGCAAAACAGACGCTGCTATTAGTTGGTTTATGAATGTAGTTTGGTCATTACCATCGCTACTTTTAGTTATTGCAATTTCATTTGCTCTAGGTAAGGGTTTCTGGCAAATATTTATCGCCGTAGGTTTGTCTACTTGGGTTGATGTGGCTCGTTTAGTTCGTGGACAGGTAATGTCTTTAAAAGAGGTTGAGTTTGTTGAAGCCTCAAAGGCCTTGGGTTTTTCTACAGCCAGAACAATTATTAAACACATATTGCCAAATGTTGCAGGCCCAATTCTAGTAGTAGCTTCTGCAAATTTTGCATCGGCTATATTATTAGAAACGGGATTAAGCTTTTTAGGTTTTGGAGCACAACCACCCATGCCAAGTTGGGGAACAATGATTAAAGAACATTATGGTTATATCATTATGGATGCAGCTTACTTAGCCATTTTACCAGGATTAGCCATTATGTTAACTGTTTATGCATTTAACTTAATAGCAATTGGCTTACGCGATGCTTTTGATGTAAAAGGCCAAAATGTTACGGTTTAAATAACTGAATTGTCAGCTTGTTTTATTTTTAGATGACTTTGCTAATGGATTAAACGTTAAGGCTAAATCGATCCAAAATTTTAAGTCTTCATTTTTCACAAGAACATCTTCAGATACAAAAACATAACCTTTCATTGGTTTTTTGCCATGAATCATTTGTCGCCAACCATCTAAATCTGCAATTTCATCAACCGAATCAGGGTTCATTCTCACCATTAACTCACTAGCCGAAACGCCAATACACATTTTGCCATCTACCATAAAAACTAAGCCGCTAAACATCTGCTTTTCTTCTACTCGACGTAAATGTGCCAGTTGAGTTCGAACTCTGTTAGCCAATTCTTCATTATAAAGCATATCACTTGTTTAAAACTAATTTAAACTTTAATATCCTTTTCGCAAAAATTGATCGTTATTATTTAAATTTGCATTGTGTTATTAAACTGTTATCATATAGAATTAATTGAAGCTGGTTGCGATGAAGCTGGTAGAGGCTGCTTAGCTGGTCCTGTTTCGGCTGCTGCCGTAATTTTACCTAAAGATTTTTATTTGGAAGGTTTGGATGATTCTAAAAAACTAACACATTTACAACGTGAAGAATTAAGACCAATTATAGAAAGAGAGGCTTTGTCTTGGGCTGTAGCGTTTGTAGATCACGAAGAAATTGATGAAATTAATATTTTAAATGCATCTTTTTTAGCAATGCACAGGGCCATAGAAAAATTAATGATTATTCCACAACATCTTGTTATTGATGGTAATCGTTTCAAAGCCTATCCAGAAATTCCACATTGCTGTATTGTTAAAGGCGATGGCAAGTATTTAAATATTGCTGCAGCTTCCATTTTGGCCAAAACACATAGAGATGAATATATGGCAAATCTTCATCTAGATTTTCCGCATTACAATTGGAAACAGAACAAGGGATATCCTACAATAGCACATAGAAATGCTGTAATAGAACTTGGTTTATCACCATTCCATCGTAAAACTTTTAATGTTAGCGATCCTCAATTAACTCTTTCTTTCGAAGCAGAAGTTTAATTCGTACTTTCACCTTGTGAAAGTCTTAATGCTAACCAATAGAGTCCCCTTTCCACCAAATAGTGGTTATCCCATTGTGGTTTATAATACCATAAAAGGTTTGCTTAAATTAGGGGTCGACGTTACTTTATTTAGCATAAATGCCTCTAAACACAATGTAGATGTAGATGATATTTACGATCCAGTGTTTGAGAAAATCAATTTTCATTCTTTTAATATTGATACTGAAGTAAATATTTGGGGTGCATTTTTCAACATATTTTCTAACCAATCTTACAATGTTTCTCGTTTTTATGATGAAGATGCAGAGAAGCTTTTAGAAAATGTTTTAAGAGAACAAGAGTTTGATATTGTTCAGTTTGAAGGCTTGTTTGTTGTTCCTTATTTAGATACAATTAAAGAACACAGTAAAGCAAAGCTGATTTATAGGGCACATAATATAGAGTTTGATGTTTGGGAAAAGTTAGCAGCAAGAGAACAATTTAGGCCACGAAGAAAATACCTAGAATTTTTATCTCGCAGATTAAAAGTTTACGAGACCGAACAAATCAATCGATTTCATCAAGTATTTGCTATTAGTGAACCAGATCGACAGAATATTTTAAGATTGGGATGTCAGACCCGATTAGATGTTTTTCCTGTTGCGATAGATTTTGAGAAATACAATGTAGATGTTACGAAAACTAGTTTCCCTACGCTGTTTCATTTAGGGGCAATGGATTGGCGACCAAATAAAGAAGGTTTAGAATGGTTTTTGGATGAGATTTGGCCAGATATAGAAAAATTAAGCGGTGAACTTCGATTTTACATTGCGGGAAAGAACATGCAAAAGCAGTTTTTCGATTACGATTCTGAAAATTTAATTGTTGAAGGTGAAGTTTTTGATGCGGTTGAATTTATGAACTCTAAAGCAATTATGATTGTGCCTTTGCTTTCTGGTAGCGGAATGAGGGTGAAGATTATTGAAGGTATGGCCATGCAAAAATGTATCATTGCTACAACAATGGCTGCTGAAGGAATCAACTGTGAAAACGGTAAAAATATTATGATTGCGGATACCCCAGATGAATTTTATCGCTCAATTCTCCAATGCATTACACAGCCGAATAAGTGGCAAGATATTGGTAAAAATGCTCGCAAAACGGTAGAGAGAGACCATGAAATTAATAGTAACGCAAAGCGGATGCTAGCTATTTATGAGATTTTGATTTTGAGTTAGCGCAGGTACGATTAAATCTAAAACTGTTAAAGATTTTAATCTATCAGCTGAACATGTCGAGGGCCACCACTTCTCAAACAGCTATGTTTTTTAATTTGTCAAGTCTGGGCCTGTTGAAGACCACTAATCTAGAACAGCCATGTTTTTAATCTGTCAGTCTGAGCCTGTCGAAGACTAATTTCAAAATCTTCTAGTACGACACAGAAAGTAATCAAACGTTTGTGTACAGTTTAAATGCGATAGATTTAAAAATTATCAATTAATGAATAATAATAAATTAAGGAAGCCTAATAAATCACATTTTGGCTGTTAATAAACATTTATAATGCAAACGTTTGTGTGGTGTTAAAACAAATAGGTTCCAATTACATAGCTAACTTAAGTTATTATAAACTTAATCACTAATTAATTTAAACCTACCATGAAATTAAAACAACTAAATTACATTTTCGTTTTTCTTCTTGCCTTTCTCTGTATGGGCTGCAAAAAAAGCGAAGGATTGGAGACTTCATTAACGGACTCTGCCTCAAACAAATTAAAAAACTTTGGTAAAACTAGTGTAGCAAGTGCTGGATCTGAAAATGCGGCGCCCTCTCAGTACCTTACGTTTACTTTTGCTAACGATGCAATACTTAAAATGCATAAAGTTAAGGTTACTCAATCTGCTAATTCTTCTTATTTTTCTGTCCTTATTTATGATGGTGCATATGCTGGCATTCAACAAACTTCAGATATAGCATACGGTACACCAAATGTTCTTATTTCATCTATGTGGGACCCAAGTACTGCCGGTAATGTATTAGCTACCGCATCTTATATTGCCCCCAATACCATTAGTAGCAGATTTGGCGGTGAAGGTGATGGTGTAAAAACAATTAATCCGTATCGTTGGACTGTTAATGTTTGGTACAATATGGTATTAAGGTCATGGAAGGAAAACAACAAGTTATATATAGCAACTTTTATTCAAAACCTATCAGATAACAAATGGTTTCATACCGCTACACTAACAATCCCCGAACGAAGCAATTTTTTGGGTAAGAATATTGATGCTTTTTTAGAAAATTGGGAAGGATTTCAATATGATGGTAGATATGTAAGGAAGGCGTTCTTTAAAGATGCTTGGAATTTAACAGAGGGTAACCAATGGGAAAAACATAGCTCTAGAGCGTTTAGTGCAAACGCTAATGATTTATATAGAAACGGAATTTATGATAGAGCCTTTAATGCTGGTTATGATGCAAATGAAGATGCTTACTTTATGGAACACGGTGGAAACGTTACGCCAAGTGCAGCATTTGGAAGTGGCCGTACTCTTGATCTACCTGTGCAAACAAATCAAGGGAGTGCACCAATTATTACAACTGGTACTATTTCTTCGGTCTCGGCTAGCTACAATAGTGGCTCTGTCACTGTAAATTGGGTTGTAGATCAGACAAAAAGTCCACAATTTTCATCTAAAGTAGAAATCCTAAATGCTGCAGGAGCTGTAGTTAATACAGTTAATTATAATTTGCCTGAGAAAAGAAGTGCAATCATTCCTCTTGCATTAGCAAATGGTAATTACACCGCAAGAGTTACTATAACCGATATTTTCAATCAAGTTTCTACTGCTGTTGTTGGTGCATTTACCACAAATCCAACTCCCATTGCCAATGGAACTTATAAGCTTGTAAATCTTGCTACCGGAAAATCATTAGACAATAATGGTGTAACAACAAACGGATCCGGAGTGAGGTTATATACAACTAAAGTTAGCAACAATCAAAAATGGGTAATTACATTTGTTAATGGTTATTACAGAATAAGCTGTTTAAGTGCAGCTGGCAAGTCTTTAGATAGTAGTAATAATACAGCTGATGGCTCTGCTGTAGTTCAATATAGTGATAACTCAGGTACAAATCAGCAGTGGTCATTAGTGTCAACTGGTGATGGTTATTACCATATTATCAACCGTACAAACGGTAAATATTTAGATTCTGTAAATGGTACTACTAATGGCTCTTTAGTTAAATTTTGGTCTCTAACTTCTGGTAGTAGTAAACAAAAATGGTCAATTGTTACCCCATAATAGAGTTAAATAGATAATAATTATTACTATAGTGCATAACTAAATAAAGTATGGCTGTTCGAATTGTTTAAAAGCAATCGAACAGTCTACTTAAACTGGTGGTTGTCTTAATTAGACCCTACAGTTTTTCTTTTCAAATTTTAAATACAGAAGACACTTCTTTAGATACTTCAACAAGCTCAGCAAGACAAATCACATAATAGTCTAAAAACATTGAGCTATTCTTAGTATTTTTGCCCACCCTGTTCTGTTAATAATATATCACCTAAACATAGTGGAAGGACATTAACAGAATTTAAACAAAATCAATTTTAAATGAAGAATACCGCATTAACAAATAAACACATTTCATTGGGCGCTAAAATGGTGCCTTTTGCTGGTTATAATATGCCCGTACAATATGAAGGCATTAATGTAGAACATGCTACGGTTAGAAACGCAGTGGGTGTTTTTGATGTGAGCCATATGGGCGAGTTTATTTTGAAAGGCGAGAATGCCTTAGATTTGATACAAAGAGTAACCAGTAATGATGCCTCTAAATTGCATGATGGGAAGGTTCAGTATTCTTGTTTGCCTAATAAAGATGGTGGTATTGTTGATGATTTACTGGTTTATCGCATAGACGAAAAAAGCTACATGTTAGTAGTTAATGCAAGTAATATAGAAAAGGATTGGAACTGGATACAACAGTTTAATACTGCCAATGTAGAAATGCATAACATTTCAGATAAAACTTCATTATTGGCAATTCAAGGTCCTAAGGCTGCAGATGCTTTACAAAGTTTAACAGCTATCGATTTAGCATCGATGGAATATTATACTTTCAAAAAAGGCACTTTTGCGGGTGTAGATAACGTAGTTGTTTCGGCAACTGGTTATACTGGTGCTGGTGGATTTGAGATTTATTTCGAGAATGAACATGCTGACCAAATGTGGGATGCAATTTTTAAAGCTGGAGCAGAATATGGCATTAAACCAATTGGTTTGGCTGCTCGTGATACTTTACGTTTAGAAATGGGTTTCTGTTTATATGGCAATGATATTGACGATACAACTTCGCCAATTGAAGCGGGTTTAGGATGGATTACTAAATTTACCAAACCTTTTACCAATGCAGAAGCTTTACAAGCGCAAAAAGAAGCAGGCGTTAGCCGTAAGTTAATTGGTTTCGAAATGATTGATAGAGGTATTCCTCGTCATGATTACCCAATTGTAGATGCAGAAGGAAATGTGATTGGTAAAGTTACTTCGGGCACACAGTCTCCATCTTTACAAAAAGCGATTGGTATGGGATATGTAACCAAAGAACTGGCGAAAGAAGGCACGGAAATCTTTATTGATATTAGAAATAACAAGGTTAAGGCAAAAATAGTTAAGTTTCCATTTTATAAGTAATGTTAAGGGTTGTGGGTTACAGGTTATGGGTCTAAGTGCCTAGCCTTGCAACTCGCAACTCATAACTCACAACCCAATTATGTCTAGAACAATTGAAGTTTGCCTTACACCTGCCTTGTTGCACCTTTACAATATTGAAAATAGTATTGTAGTGGTAATTGACATTTTAAGGGCAACATCATCTATTACTTACGGTATTGATAATGGGGCAGAAGCAATTATTCCCGTTGCACACGTAGAAGATTGCTTGGCTTATGCTGATAAAGGTTTTTTACTGGCTGCAGAGCGAAATGGGGAAGTGGTTGCTGGTTACGATTTTGGGAATTCTCCATTTTCTTACACGAAGGAAAAAGTTGGAGGCAAAACAGTAGTTTTAACTACTACAAATGGCACTAAGGCTTTGCATATGGCACAAGAAAGAGCGCATAAAGTGTTGATTGGTTCTTTTTTAAACTTAACGTCTTTATGCAACTGGTTAAAGGCTCAAGATAAAAACGTGTTATTGCTTTGTTCTGGCTGGAAGGATAATTTTAACTTAGAGGATACCTTATTTGCAGGTGCTGTTGTTAATGTTTTACGAAATGATTTTACACATAGTGATGACGCTTGTGTAGTTGCCGAAGACATGTATTTAATGGCTAAGGATGATCTTAGAAGTTATCTACATAAATCGTCTCATAGCCACAGGTTGGCAGCATTGAATATTGAGGAAGATGTACAGTTTTGCTTGAGGTTGGATTTGTGTACAGCTATACCTGTTTTGGAAGGGACTAGGTTAGTGGCCAGCCCCCTAACCCCCTAAAGGGGGAATTAGTAAGGCGGGAATGTATGATGTAAAAGCCATATAATTAAAATCAACTCCTCAAGATATATTATATTACTATAGTTTTAAGTTTATCAACTCAGCTTGCTATAATGTATGAACGCCGGAAAGGAAAAGCCCCTTTAGGAGTTTGGGGTTTAACCTTTTAACAATTCTTGAAAAGTCTCACTATTTTTAATTGCTCTTAAAGCTTCTTCATGAGCTAACCAATAAATAGTCTCTGCCTTTTTCATGTCAAAAGTGCTAATTTCTCCCATTCCTTGGGGTTCAATCATTAAATCACAAAATTTAGCTTTGCGTTCCATATCATGGTTGATAGACATGATACCTGCTCTTTGCATTAAGCTTGATATTTTGGTAATCTTATCAACAGGTTTTAAATGGTTACAAGATGAGCCAATAATGTAATCGCAATTGTTAAGTAAAGGTTCTACAGGAAAGTTGTTTAAAATCCCACCATCTACGTACATGTGATTTTCTATCATGATAGGTTTAAAAATTCCTGGAATGCAACTTGATGCCAATATAGCTCTGATTAATGGTCCTTTAGTGAAATAAACCAAATTGCCCTCACTAAAATTTGTTGCACAAATAGTTAATGGAACTTTAAGGTCTTCGATTTTATCATGAGGGAAGTAATCTTTTAAAATCTCTCTTACATTTTCAATGTTAATCAATCCTAAAGAGCCTAATGCAGGTCGGATAAAGCGCAATAATTTGGTTTTGATAAATATGTTTAAACCTTCTTCTGGATCTATACCAGCTGCATAAAAAGAGCCTGCAATAGAACCTGCACTTGTACCACTAACATGGCTAAATTCGATACCTAAATTTGTAAAAGCTTTTAATATCCCTAAATGGGCAATGCCTCTAATACCACCCCCTGAGAGTACGATACCGATTTTCTTTTTTTCTTTTAATGGTTTCATTGGTAGATTTAAATTGCAACATTGTTATTTGCGAATTGTCAACTGCAAACTGTTTATTGGCTCTCTTTAGGTTTGTATTTTGATTTAGTCAATATTTTTTGTGCATCGGTTTCTGCCATTAATTGCTGTAAAGTTATTTCAGGATTTTCTGACATGTATTTCTTTACAATTTGCCAACCCACATAAAAACCAAGTTTTGGTGCAGATTCCTTTTTGTTCCCGATGCCAAGTGTAAAAGGTCCATCAGTTATAAAAACCTGAATTTTCTGCAAATCACTCTGGTACAATAAGTCATTTTGCAAGAATAAACCCCAAATGTTTCCTTCATAATTTTTACACCATTCTAGCTGCTTGCTGGTATAACCAATTTTAACAGAATCAGCGGTGTTCTCTGGCAAAACCTGATCTAGGAAATATAGAATTTTGCCATTATAAATCATTTTAGACAATAGGTTTTGATCTTCATCTCGTTCTAAAAAAAGCTCTTCTCTGGCAAATACTTCATTTATTCGGGGAACGATATAGTCTGGAGTAAAACGTCTGGAAGCATACATGGGTACATTTTGAACAATGGCTGGATAGAACTTACTGTTCGCTCCTAGAAACATATCCAAGCCAATACCCATATAATCATCGGCTAAAATTACTTGATAAGCAAATCCTGATAAGTAAGAAATAAATTTTGGAACTTTTGTATTGGGATAATAATGTTTAATGTATTTAAAACTCTCACTTAAGTCTTTTTCTACTTTTGTAAGATTTGGATAAACACTATCAACCTCTTTATTTAAATCTGTATAAGCTTGGTCTTTGTATAGGATGGATAATACTTCTGTTCCTTTTAATTCGGGTGTGCCAACCATTTTATGGATAAAATCGTTGTAAAAATTACCATATTTATTATTCAATAAAAAATCAGTTTGAAGCAGATTTTTATTTTTGCCATTATATAAATCTTGGTCAAAACGTTGAACTTTTATAGCTAGTTTGATGTTACTAATGTCTGGCCTTTTATCTTGCTTGCAAGAAAAAATTGTTATTATACAAATAAAAAATAGATAGATTTGAAGATGTTTAACGTTATAGTTCATTGATATCAAATATAAATACATTAACATGAAAAAAACAGTAACCGCAATACTATTCATACTTTTTACACTTAACTTATATGCTCAACAAAATGCTGGCCCTAATTATGGCTTTAGACTTGGCTTAACTGCCCATCCAACATTTGGATTTATCAAAGCTGAAGGAGGTAAAGGTAATGGCGTTAATTTGGGGTTTTCTTATGGTTTAATAGGAGATTTTAACTTTGCAGAGAACTATAGCTTTTCAACAGGATTAACCATTACAACTATTAACGGTAAAAGCACAGAAATTAATCCTTCACAATATTTACTACTAGGTAGCGCTCCAACTTCAGCCTATGATATAAAATATATGATGCAATATGTTGAAATACCACTGACGATTAAGCTTAAAACTTCTGAAATAAATGGCGTGCGTTGGTTTGGTCAGTTTGGGTTATCTAATGATATTAGAATAAGCTCAAGAGAAGATGCAAAAACTGGAAATACTGTGGTTTCAGAAGATGTAAATTCATCAGACTGGACAAGATTTTATAGAGCAGGCTTAATTATTGGTGGTGGTGGTGAATTTAATGTAGGTGGTAAAACTAGTATCATGGCAGGAGTTACATTAAACAATGGCTTTACAAATATTACAACAAATAGTTATACTGTTAAAAATCATTATGTAGCCTTAAATTTGGGTGTTTTCTTTTAAGGAAGCAAAGAGACTAAAGCAGAAGATAAAGACGAGATAAAAATGAAAATAGCACTTGCCCAATTGAATTACCATATTGGTAATTTTGAAAAAAACACTAAACACATTATTGAAAATATTGCTTTAGCAAAAGCTAAAGGAGCGGATATTGTGGTATTTGCAGAATTGGCAATTTGCGGTTATCCACCTCGTGATTTTTTAGAGTTTGCAGATTTTATATCCCTTTGTGATGAAGCTGCACATGAAATTGCAAAACATTGTATAGACATTGCTTGTATTGTTGGCTTACCTATTAAAAATGAAATTTTAGCCGGTAAAGATTTATACAATGCTGCTTATTTTATTGCTGATGGCAAGATAAAAGAAATTACTAAAAAGGCATTGTTGCCAACTTACGATGTATTTGACGAATACAGGTATTTTGAACCACACAATGAGTTTACTTGCATAGATTTTAAGGGTAAAAGAATAGCTTTAACCATTTGTGAAGACCTTTGGAATATCAATGATAATCCTTTGTATGTTTCCTGCCCGATGGATGAATTAATTAAACAATCACCTGATTTGATGATTAATATTGCTGCTTCACCCTTCAATTATCGCCATGATGAAGATCGAATTCAAATTCTTTCTGATAATGCCAAAAAGTACAAATTGCCTTTGTTTTATGTAAATCAGGTTGGTGCACAAACTGAAATTATATTTGATGGTGGGTCTTTAGTTTTCGATGAAACGGGAGCAGTAAAGGCCGAAATGAAATATTTTGAAGAAGATCTGCAGGTATTTGATTTAGATGAAGTACAAAATGTAAAGAATAAATATCCAGCAGCAGAAAGGGCTGATGATATTTCTCAAATTCATGATGCTTTAATTCTCGGTATCCGAGATTACTTTAAAAAATCTGGTTTTACAAAAGCTGTATTAGGTCTCTCTGGAGGAATTGATTCTGCAATTGTTTGTGCCTTAGCTTGTAAAGCTTTAGGTGCAGAGAATGTAATGGCTGTTTTAATGCCTTCGAAGTACTCGTCAGATCATTCTATTAAAGATGCCTTAGACCTTGTAAATAACATTGGATGTAAACATGAAATTGTTGAAATAAAAGAGGCGGCAAGTGCATTTGATAACATGTTAGCTAAACCTTTTACTGGCTTAGCCCCAAATTTAACCGAAGAAAATATTCAGGCTCGTTGCCGTGGAATTATCTTAATGGCAATGTCTAATAAGTTTGGCTATATTTTATTGAACACTTCTAATAAAAGCGAGTGTGCAGTAGGGTATGGAACACTTTATGGAGATATGTGCGGAGCAATTGGTGTAATAGGAGATGTTTATAAAACTCAAGCCTTTCAATTGGCAAGATATATCAATAAGGATGGAGAAATTATTCCGGAAAATACAATTGTTAAACCTCCATCTGCAGAATTGAGACCAGATCAAAAAGATTCTGATTCGTTGCCAGAATACGATATTTTAGATCAAATTTTATTTCAGCATATAGAATTACAAAAAGGTTCTAAAGCTATTATTGCCCAAGGTTTTGATGAAGCCCTTGTATCAAGAGTTTTGAAAATGGTTAATCAGGCAGAATTTAAACGTTATCAAACCCCACCAATTTTGAGGGTTTCGCCGAAGGCTTTTGGTATGGGCAGAAGAATGCCCATTGTTGGAAAATATATGGATTAATCTTAGCGTTACTTTAACATATTTGTAGAGAATATTTTTTAGAAATTACCATTAAACAATAAAGCCAGACTAAGTCTGGCTTTATTGTTAATTAGCTTTCTTTTGCAGGATCATTACCATTTAACTCATCCCACTTGTCTTCTGCTTTGTCTTTTAGTGCTGAAAGCTTAATCTTAGCTTCTAAGGCTAATTGTTTTGCCTCTTCGCTTAGTTCGTCCCACTTGTCTTCAGCCTGATCTTTTAATACTTCAAATTGATCTTCCGCTTTGTCTTTTATTTCTTCAAATTTTTCTGATAAGTTATCGAAGAAACCTTTTTCTTCTGCTGGTTTTTGATTTTCAGTTGACATTATATTAATTTTTATAGGTGAAATGTAAATATAAAAAATAAATTATAATTTAACTAATTGATTTATAGATGTTTAAACATGTTTTTTTGCTTTACCGAATGGATGATAAGTATGCTAATTCCTATCATAATTGAAACATCTGCTAAATTAAAAATGCCAGTTCTAAATAGACCAAAATCCATATGTAAGAAGTCTGTAACAGAACCATATAAAAGTCGGTCTATTACATTTCCTATGCCTCCGCCTATTAGAAAGCATAAACCAATCTGCATAATTTTTGGCAAATCATTTTTAAAAAGTAAATAGAATAGCCCATAACCTAATACAAAAACAGGTAAAATGCTTAAAAGGATAAATCTAACTGCTTCTGGTAAGTCGTTGCCCGCACTTAAGAACGCGCCTGTATTTTCTACTTTTGTTAAAATAAAATGATTTTTAATGATGTTAATTTGCTCATCATATCCAATTTTGTCTCTCACTATTATTTTAGAAACCTGATCGCAACCAATATTTAGGGCGACCATAATTAGCAATAATATGAAGCGCAAGTTTTTTCTATTTTTCATTTTAACGAATGATGTCTGCATCTACAGGGATATAATTTAAATGTCTACTTAACGACATGATTTGGCCCTTATGATGAAACTCATGCGTGATAACATGAGTAAATAATGTTAATGGGCTAATTAGAGATACTTCTCCATTTTTTATAATTTCGATTGGTCTGTTATAATCATTCTCAAACTTAACGATAAAGTCTGCTATATAAATATCTATACTTCTAAAGTAGGCTAAACATTCTTCAATGTTTTTAAAGTTATTAAATTCAAAAATTAGAATTTCTTTTCCTAGAGCTCTTTGACCAATCCAACTTGCATAAGTATCACAAATATGAACAAGTAAATTACGAATAGATCCTCTTCCAAAGCTGCTGTTTTCAGTTAATAAATCAGACTTGCGTATTGTTTTAAGGTACTCAATAAGTGTATTTCTTGAAGAGAGAACTAATTCATATTGTTGTTTAAGCAATTCTTTCATATTATTTTCTAATCCATTTTCTATAAGGTATAATGAGCGCTAAAATAAAACCTAATATGGAGGCTATTTTAGCTAAATAATCACCATTGTTTACGTAAGTTGTAATCGTATCATTTAAATTAATATCTTGTTTCAAAGCAGCTCGTGTCCACCATGTAGATTTTTGAGTAATGTCTCCTCTCTGGTTGATAAACCCAGAAATTCCGGTATTAGCAGAACGGACCACCCATCTACGAGTTTCAATTGCTCTTAGCTTAGCATATAATAAATGTTGATCTTTACCAGATGTATTGCCCCACCAACCATCATTGGTGATAATGGCTATAAATTGGGCGCCATTTTTAACAGATTCTGCTACCCAACTTCCCCAAATAGATTCATAACAAATTACTGGAGCAACTCCAACTCCACTTTGTGAATAGAAAACATCAGGATTTTCTTGCCAACCCCATCCAGAAACACTACCCCCAAGCTTATCAAATACTGGAGCAATGAAAGAGAAAACTTTAGGAAATGGTAGCTTTTCTGCACCGGGAACGAGCTTAGATTTGTGGTAAAATTTTACTTCAGCAGAATTTTCAATCTGTAGTGCAGAGTTATAATTGTCATAAAATCCTCCTTTAGAATTTACTTTTGCGGAGATTGTTTTTTTATCATCATAAAACCTAACACTTTCAATACCTGTAATTAATGTGCCGTTTTTGTATTTGCTTAAAAATTGTTGGGCTTGTAAAAAATCTGGATTACTTCTTATTGTGTTTTCATCAGCATATCTGGGGATAGCAGTTTCTGGCCAAATAAAGTATTCAGTATTGACTTGGGCTACAGAATCTGATAGATGAGTTAAAATTCTAAGCTGTTCTGAAGAAGAAATATTCCCATATTTCTCATAAGGATCAATATTAGGCTGAACAGTAACTACATTTATAGGCACTGATTTTTCTTCATAACTGTAATAAGTATATAACGAAAATACTATAGGTACTGATACAGCTAAAAGCCAATAAGTAATCGATTTAATAGGTTTTGACTCTTTTTTAATCCAAGTTTTGTAAACTTCGAAAGCTAAAATATTGCTTAATAAAATCCATACAGAACCACCATAAACACCAGTGTATTCATACCATTGTGCCAATTGGTGCATGCCGGCGAAACCATTGCCTAAAGTCATCCATGGAAAAGCTAGATCCCAACTTTCATGAAGGTATTCCATTGACACATAAAAACAAATGAGGCCAACATAAGCAACTATTGGCGATACTTTAGATTTTAATCTATAGTACAACCAGAAAGCAAAAGTCATTAGTAAGGCACCTAGACCGTATGGAATAAGTGAAACAAAAAAAGCTACAATTGTTCCGGTTACTCCATCATTAAATGCACTAACAGCATTAAATACCCAATAGATTGAAGCCGTATTCCATACCAAAAAAGTTAAGCCGGCTGTTAGAAAAATACGTTTACCAGTTTTCTTTTGGTTTTGGGTGATGATATTATCTAATGCAATAAATAAAGGGACTAGGCCAACTAATAACAATGGGGCCAGCCAAATATGAGGTGGCCAAGCCAACCACATTAAAAATGCACTTAGTAACGCTAGAAGATAAGTTTGTTTTTTATTCATTGTTATGTTGTCGTCATGCTGAATTGAATTGTCATCCTGAGCCTGTCGAAAGGAATTAATTGCGTTTCGACAGGCTCAACGTGACAAAACTTAATAAGATTACAAACTATCTAAAATTGCAGATTTTTTATTTTCGTATTCTTCTTGAGTAATTAATTGTTTATCATAAAGCGTTTTTAGCTTTCTCAATTTTAAAGTTGCTTCATCTTCTGACTCTTCAATTTGTGATTGAGGAACAATAACAGCTTCTTCAATTTCAATTGGAGATTGAAATACACTTTGAGTAGGCAGTGGAATATTGACAGCAGATGCTCTATTTTCTTCTAGCAATTGCTGACGAAGCATCTCTTTGTAACCTTCTAATTGTTCGTTAGCAGCTTGATGTAATTTTCTAGCTTGTATTTTTGGAATAAATTCTGTTACAATATTTTCACCATGTTGTGGTACACAAATGAATTTAGAGCCAAAAAATTCTTCCTTAAAAGACACTTCTTTAATGTTTTTCCAAGAAATGTCTTTAAAATTCATAGTTAAGCCTAAATTTCCCGGCTCACAATAAAAAATACGTTTATTGCTTATAGCAATGCTATCTGGCAACAAGTTTACCGCAGGTTTTTTTTGTACAGCTAAGTATAAAAGTTCTTCACCTGTGGTTAATAAATCATTTAATTTCCCAATTACTTTTTCTACTGCTTTTGGGTCTTGCTCGTCACTTAAAAATCTATCTATTGAAATCATTTTTTTCTTGTTTGTATTTGTCCTTATTCTTTTGTCCTTTATCCTTGCTCGCCATTTTTCCAGCAACACAAATTACGAATTCTCCTTTTAATATATTGTTTTCAAAATGTGATTTTATTTCTATAATTGTGCCACGAACAGTCTCTTCGTAAATTTTTGTTAATTCTCTACTCACAGACGCTTGTCTATCTTCTCCTAAAAATTCAGCAAATTCTTCCAAGGTTTTTAATAATCGATGCGGGCTTTCGTAAAAAATCATCGTTCGCTCTTCATCTGCCAATAATTTTAAACGTGTTTGCCTCCCTTTTTTAACAGGAAGAAATCCTTCAAAAACAAACTGATCACTTGGTAAACCAGAATTAACCAAAGCTGGAACGAAAGCAGTTGCTCCTGGTAAACAATTTACCTCGATTTCATTTTTTAAAGCTTCCCGAACTAAAAAAAAGCCGGGGTCTGAGATAGCTGGAGTGCCTGCGTCGGAAACTAACGCTACATTTTTGCCCTCTTTTAAGAATTTGATGATTTCTGAAGTTGCCTTATGTTCGTTATGTTGGTGATGAGAATATGCTTTTTTATCAATGCCAAAGTGCTTAAGCATTGGTGCGCTTGTTCGGGTATCTTCAGCCAAAATTACATCCGCTTCTTTTAAAATACGGATAGCCCTAAAGGTCATGTCCTCTAAATTTCCAATGGGAGTAGGTACGAGATATAGTTTTCCTGTCATAGTATCAAGTATCAAGTATCAAGTATCAAGTATCAAGATTGAGAATTACGATTGAAAACTCCAAACTGAAAACTGAAAACTCTTGCTATCTTTGTAAAAAAATATAATAATGCTGCAAGTTAACTATATCCGCGAAAATAGAGAGAAAGTTTTAGAGCGCTTAAGTGTGCGTAATTTTAAACAACCTGAATTGGTAGCCCAAATCATTTCCATAGATGAAGAACGTCGCCAAACTCAAACTTCGTTAGATAATATTTCTGCAGAAGCTAACGCTGCGGCTAAACAGATTGGTGAACTGATGCGTAGTGGGAAAAAGGATGAAGCTGAAGCAATTAAGGCGCAAACATCTACTCACAAAGAAAATATTAAAACACTTACCGAAAAGCTAAATGATTTAGAAACAAATCAGCATAACTTAGTGGTTCAATTGCCAAATCTGCCTCATCATTTGGTAAAAACTGGTGCAACACCCGAAGAAAATGAAGTAGTTTTAACACATGGAGAGCCAGCTCAATTACCAATTGAGGCTAAACCTCACTGGGAATTAGCAGCTAAGTATGATATTATTGATTTCGAACTTGGTGTAAAAATAACTGGTGCCGGTTTTCCTGTTTATAAGGGGAAAGGTGCCCGTTTACAGCGTGCTTTAATCAATTTCTTTTTAGATCATGCAACGGCTGCTGGTTATAAAGAAATGCAAGTGCCTCACATGGTAAATGCAGCCTCAGGATTTGGAACGGGCCAATTGCCAGATAAAGAAGGGCAGATGTATCATTCTACAGTTGATGATTTGTATTTAATTCCAACTGCTGAAGTTCCGGTTACTAACTTATACCGTGATGTAATTTTAAAAGAAGAAGAGCTACCTATTAAAAACACAGCTTATACACCATGCTTTCGTCGTGAAGCCGGGTCTTATGGAGCGCATGTTCGTGGTTTAAATCGTCTTCATCAATTTGACAAAGTAGAAGTAGTGCAGATTGCTCATCCAGATCAATCTTATGAGATTTTAGAAGGTATGAGTGCTTACGTTCAATCGTTGTTACAAGAACTAGGCTTGCATTATCGCGTTTTGCGTTTATGTGGTGGTGATATGGGCTTTACTGCTGCCATGACTTACGATATGGAGGTTTGGAGTGCTGCTCAACAACGTTGGTTAGAAGTATCTTCAGTTTCAAATTTCGAAACTTACCAGAGTAACAGATTAAAACTACGTTTTAAAGGTAAAGAAGGTAAAACTCAATTGGCACACACTTTAAATGGAAGTGCTTTGGCATTACCACGTATCGTAGCCTCAATTTTAGAAAATTATCAAACTGAAAATGGAATTGTTATCCCAGAGGTATTGAGGAAATATACAGGGTTTGATATAATTGATTAATCTGAATCGTCATTCCCGCAAAAGCGGGAATCTTAAAGCGATACAAAATAACATTAAGCATTAAGATACACAATCCAGTTGGGTATGACGGGACACATATTAAACGAAAAAGGCCCTCGAAATTTATTCGAGGGCCTTTTCTTATGATAGGATTGTGTTTTCTTATAAAATTAAGATCAATAATAAGATGATGACAATGATAGCGCCAACAGATAAATAAACGCCTCCAGACAAAGCACGGGCTTTATCTTTCATTTCTCTTAACTCTTTACGTAAAGCTTTTTTCTCTACTCTAGTTAAGTTAGATTTATCCATGTTACGGATTTCTTCAACTCTGTTTACGATTTTGTCAAATTGAGCTCTTTGCTCAGCTGTAAGCTCTGTTTTTGGCTCAACTTTGTCAGCTGCCATAACGGTATTAGTACCAATTGCTAACGTAAAGATTAGGACTAAAGAGTAGATAAATTTTTTCATGTTATTTTTAGTTAAGGTTAATTATTGATGTATAAACAAAAAACCTACCAAGAAGTTTGGTAGGTCTTAAAAATGTAATTTAATTTTTATTAATTGGTTATTTAATCTCAAAAACTGTGTTTACAGTAAAACTGAGCTTTATTTTTTTGAAATCAATTTCTGGAGCAGCAGCAACAGCATCAGCCATTTCTGCTTTCAACATGTAGTTTCTGTATACAGGTTGTACTACATTGTCGCCACCATCTTGTATTTCAATTACTCCACCAAGCTTTTCACCAAGTGCAGTAACCATATAGGTTGCTTTATCTCTTGCTGCTAATAAAGCTTTAATTTTAAGCTCTTTTTTTAGTGTTTCCATTTTGCTATAATCATAGCTTTCAATGTTTGTGCTTGCAATTCCTTTAACGTCAATGGCGCCCATAATTTCATTAAACTTGTTAAGATCGCTCACTTTTAATCGGTATTGTTTGCTTGCTAAAAAATCAGGGTTTTTCTTTTTTTCCGTAGCATAGTTGTAGCTTGATACATTGTTGATCATCAAATCTTCTTTTGCAATTCCAGCTTTTAAAACAGCATTATAAAGTTGATTTTCTAATTCTGTAATCTCTACTCTTTTTTTACTGTTATTGTCTTTCAAATATTCTTTTAAAGAAATACCGATGTAGATAATGTCTGGTGTAACTTCAGTTTCTGCTGAACCACTTACATTAATCTTCTTTCTTAAATCTACTTGTTGAGCCATGGCACTTACACTAAATAAGGCAACGAAGGCTAGTGTTATTAAATTTTTCATATATTTTCTTTTTGTGTGTTTAGTTTAGATGTAAAAATCATACCAATTCCACAGCACCAATTTTATGTTTGCTTTTTAAATGCCCTAAAGCTCACATAATCAAAAGCTTAATTTTAAGAAAAAGTTTGTAATTTTTTAAAAAAAAGCAGTGGGGGTGCTACTATTATAGGATGGCCCTTCTTTCCGCTAAATCTTTTCGCAAGAGCTCAAAGGATACCGCTCCAATAAGGTTTAGGGACGAGGGCTATTGCTGCTATCAAAGAGAGTACGTCATTCCCGTGCATACGGGAATCCTAAAGCACTAAGTGTTTCATTTACCTATTCAATCGCATTAAGATACCCAATCGAGTTGGGTATGACGCACAATAGAATTAAAGTCTGTTTTTAATCCAATCTTCTTTATCCACCTGATAAACAAAATTAGTTTTTACAGGTTCGCCATAATAGGCAACTTCAATCTGATCAATTTTTTTAGCCCCTAATTTTTCTATTGCTTTCTGAGATCTAAAATTGGTCTCGCCAATATGTAAAATTATTCTCTCTACAAATTGAAATGCATAATCAAACATTAATTTTTTTAAGGCTTTATTATGTCCTTTGCCCCAATAATCTCTTCCAATAAAAGTATAACCAACTGCTACAGAACTATTTTCTTCATCTAATTCATAATATCTTGAGCTGCCAACAACATTCCCATTTTCTTTTTCAGTAACCAGAAACGCACCCTTAGATTCCATTGCACCTTTAAAGAAGTTGTGAAAAACCTCTCGCTGATACCTGTTCTTATTTGGATGTTGTTCCCAAATTAATGGATCTGAAGCAATATTAAATAAGTGTTCAAAATCATCTTCATGTAAAGGAACAATCTTGATCAACTCATTTTCAAGCGTTGGTTGTAAATCGAAATTCATCTAATAAAATTAATAATCAATATCCTTGTGGGTGTGGTTTAAGGATTTAAATAATTGTCTTCGACTACGCTCAGACTGACATAACTAAATTGTAGAGAAAGCTTACATTATTATTTACTAAGCTTTTTAATGGGCTTTAAAAGCAACTTTTTAAATTCAACTTCAGAGCCTTCTGCTTGTAGCGCAATCTGACCTTTATCAACTGTACAATTTGTGCCTGAATTTACTAAAACTCCATTTACCCAAACCTTTACCGAATTTTTATAACATTCAATTACCATGGTATTCCATTCACCTAAAGGTTTTTCGCTGTCATCAGTAAGGTTTTTAATTCGCCTGGCTTTATTCGCGTTAACTCCCCAAGTTTCTTTTGGCCCTCTTCTAGCCTCCATATCCGGAACGGTAATGTCTTCTTCAATACACCAAAAATCACCGGCATCTTTATGTTGCATTTGCACTTCTAAAGATTTTGGGAACATTCCATATAAAGCTCTTGGTGTAGAGGCATGAACTAACACTCCACAGTTTCCTGGTTTGCCAGCAAAACGATACTCAACTTCTAAACGATAATCTTGATAAACAGCATCTGTAATTAAATGCCCTCTAGGCTCACCTAAGCTAACTAACATCCCATTTCTAATAATGAAAGCATCAGGTGTTTTTGGATCTTTATCTTTTGCGGGAACATCAGCATGCCAGCCAACTAAACTTTTTCCATCAAACAGGCTTTTCTGTTGAGCAAAGGTTGTAGATACATTAATTAAAAGCGTTAAGGCAAGAATTGAGATTAAATGTTTCATCAGTTTTTATATTGGTTACGTAACCAAATATAATCATCTAAAATAAAAAACCTCACAACAATTGTTGCAAGGTTTTATAAAATCGTAATTCGTATATCTACAATTGTAAATCTAATTAATCTTCAACAGTTTCGTTATTGATTCCAATTTCGTCTCTTACCTCTTCCTTAAAATATCTTTTTTGGAAAATTAAAATGGAAATTACACCTACTGAAATCGCAGCATCCGCCAAGTTAAAAACTGGACGGAAAAACTCAAATGATTCATTTGCCCAAATTGGAAACCACGATGGGAATGTGCCTTTAATGATTGGAAAGTAAAGCATATCAACTACACGACCATGAAATAAGCTTTCGTACTTATAAATTACACCATAAAATACAGAGTCGATAATATTACCCAGAGCTCCTGCAAAAATTAGAGCCACATTTAAAATCAAACCTCTATGATATTTACGTTTAATTAAATAATGTAAGCCATAACCAATACCAGCAACTGCTATAACTCTAAATAAAGATAATGCAAGCTTTCCGAATTCGCCTCCGAACTCCAAACCAAATGCCATACCATTATTTTCAGTAAAATGAATAATGAACCAGTCGCCTATAATCTTAAATTCTTGCTGCAGGCTCATATTGGTTTTAACCCAGGTTTTCGAAACCTGATCTGCAATTAGCACTAAAAGTATAAGTATCAAGGGTTTAGTATAGCCTTTCATTAACCTTGTTTCAATTTAGCTTCCATGCTTAACGTTGCATGAGGTACAGCACGTAAACGTTCCTTTTGGATCAATTTTCCAGTTTCTCTGCAAATACCGTATGTTTTATTTTCAATACGAACCAAAGCAGCTTCTAAATTGTCAATAAATTTTTTCTGACGAGCAGCTAATTGGTTAATTTGTTCTTTTTCTAAAGTTGCAGAACCATCTTCTAATGTTTTGTAAGCACCAGAAGTATCTTCAGTACCATGAGAATTTGGATTGCTTAGAGATGAAGTAAGAGAAAGAAATTCTTCTCTTGAACTTTTTAA
Source organism: Pedobacter polaris (assembly GCF_005116505.1). Lineage (GTDB taxonomy): Bacteria > Bacteroidota > Bacteroidia > Sphingobacteriales > Sphingobacteriaceae > Pedobacter > Pedobacter polaris. Next base: position 148,596 of record NZ_SWBR01000001.1, on the reverse strand, counting down.
TTTTCCTTGGATCAGCTCTTTAAACTCTTTCAATTCGCTATCTGAGTAGCGGGTTTTTTCAGTTTTTTCCATATTATTTTTATTGTTTGGCAATCAAAATTTGTAGTTCAACATCTTCGATTACTATTTTGTTTCCTTTAATTGATTTATCTGTTAGCATAATATCGTCTGCTAAAATTTCGGCACAAATGTATGCTTTGTTTTGCATTACTGCAGGGGTTATTAAATTATCTTCTTGTAAACTTACTGTAATACGATCCGTCACTTCAAAATTCAACTCTTTTCTTAGATTTTGGATACGGTTAATTAGTTCACGAGATAAGCCTTCTAACTTTAATTCTGTAGTAATTGTAACATCAAGTGCAACAGTTAGATTGCCCATATTTGTTACTTGCCATCCAGGAATATCTTCTGCAATGATTTCAACATCCGAAAGTAGAATTGCGTATTGGGTATTAGGTATTGCAATTGTGCCTTCTTTCTCAAAGGCTACAAGTTCTTCTTGAGTGATATTGTTAATCGCTTCAGCAACTAATTTCATATCCTTACCAACTTTTGCTCCTAAAGCTTTAAAATTTGGTTTGATTTTCTTTTTAATGAACCCAGCTGTATCTTTTATAAAATCTACTTCCTTTATGTTAGTTTCCGATAAAATTAAATCTTTAACCAACTCAACTTTAATTTGGAAATTATCATCTAATACTGGAATAAGCACTTTTGCCAACGGTTGTCTAACATTGATACCCATTTTCTTGCGAAGTGATAATACCATTGAAGAAATATTCTGGGCCAATTCCATTCTTTCATTTAAGTCGTAGTCGATTAAAGTTTCATCAACTTCATCCCAAATTGTTAAATGCACAGATTTTGCACTGTGTACTTTTGGATTTGCCTCTGTTAAATTTTTATATAACCAATCTGCAAAAAACGGCGCTACAGGGCTCATTAATTGTGAAACGCTCATTAAACAAGTAAACAAAGTTTCATAAGCAGCCTTTTTATCTGCTGTCATTTCACCTTTCCAGAAACGACGACGAGATAAACGGATATACCAATTACTTAAATGTTCATCTACAAAAGTTTGGATTGCTCTTGATGCTTTTGTAGGCTCATAAGCTTCATAACTTTCATCAACCTCTTTTATCAAAGTTTGTAGCAATGATAAAATCCAGCGGTCCAATTCGCTTCTGTTGCCAATAGGAGTTTGATTTTCTAAATCAATTTCAAACTTGTCGATATTTGCATAAAGCGCAAAGAAAGAATAAGTATTGTAAAGTGTTCCGAAGAATTTACGACGAACTTCATCTAATCCTTCTAGACTGAATTTCAAGTTGTCCCAAGGTGATGCATTACTAATCATGTACCAACGAGTAGCATCAGCACTATAAGTGTTTATGGTAGTAAATGGATCAACTGCATTGCCTAAGCGTTTAGACATTTTGTTGCCGTTTTTGTCTAATACCAAACCGTTAGAAACAACATTTTTATAAGCAACTCCTAAGTTATTTACATGTTTGTTAATTGCTTTAATTTCATCACTGCTTTCACTTAACATTACCGCAATTGCGTGTAAAGTGAAAAACCAACCACGAGTTTGATCTACACCTTCGGCTATAAAATCTGCTGGATATGCATTTTCGAATTCTTCTTTATTTTCAAAAGGGAAGTGCCATTGTGCATATGGCATAGCGCCGCTATCAAACCAAACATCAATAAGGTCTAATTCACGAGTCATCTTTTCGCCCTTAGCAGATACCAAAATTACATCGTCTACGTATGGGCGGTGCATATCTTTTAATTCAAAACCAGCAGGCATAAAACCGGCATCAATTGATTTTTTGATTTCTGCATTCAGTTCTGCAATAGAGCCGATGCATTTTTCTTCTAAGCCATCTGTTGTACGCCAAATTGGTAAAGGTGTACCCCAGTAACGAGAACGAGATAAGTTCCAATCTACCAAATTCTCTAACCAATTACCAAAACGGCCTGTGCCGGTAGCTTCAGGTTTCCAGTTAATGGTTTTATTTAATTCTACCATTTTCTCCTTAACAGCTGTAGTTTTGATAAACCAACTATCCAATGGATAATATAAAACTGGTTTATCTGTACGCCAACAGTGAGGATAGGTGTGAACGTATTTTTCTACTTTAAAGGCTTTGTTTTCTTCTTTTAATTGGATAGCAAGTTCAACATCAACAGATTTTTCTGGAGCTTCACCTTCGGTATAATATTCGTTTTTAACGTATTTGCCTCCATAATTGCCACCTAATGATGCGATGAATTTTCCTTGTAAATCTACCAAAGGAACAGCATTGCCTTTCTCATCTAACACCAACATTGGTGGTATCTCTGGCGTTGCTAATTTTGCAACTCTAGCATCATCAGCACCAAAAGTAGGAGCGGTGTGAACAATACCGGTACCATCTTCTGTGGTTACGAAATCTCCAGCAATTACCCTAAAAGCATTCTCTGGGTTTTGGTAAGGAAGCGCATAAGGCAATAATTGTTCATATTTGATGCCTACTAAAGCATCGCCTTTATATTCTGCTAAAATGCTATATGGTATTTTTTTATCTTCTGCTTTGAAGTTGTTAAAATCTTCATCAGCGGCTGCTAAAAAATATTTACCAGCAAATTGTTTGCCCACTAATGCCTTAGCCAAAATAACTTGGACTGGTTCAAAAGTATATTGATTGAAGGTTTTAACTAAAACATAATCAATTTTTGGTCCAACGGTTAAAGCTGTATTACTCGGCAATGTCCAAGGTGTGGTTGTCCAAGCTAAAAAGTGAACTGTTCCAAATGCTTTTAAAGCTGCGGGCAGTGTACTTTCAATAGCTTTAAACTGAGCAACAATCGTAGTATCACTCACATCTCTGTAGGTGCCCGGTTGGTTTAATTCGTGAGAACTTAATCCAGTTCCTGCAGCAGGAGAATAGGGTTGTACGGTATAACCTTTGTATAATAATCCTTTTTCGTAGAACGATTTTAAAATCCACCAAAGGGTTTCTATATATTCATTGTGGTAAGTAACGTATGGATTTTGTAAATCAACCCAATAACCCATTTTTTCGGTTAGGTCATTCCATACATCAGTATAACGCATTACTTCTTCCTTACAAGCAGAATTATATTCTTCAACAGAAATTTTCTTACCTATATCATCTTTAGTAATGCCTAATTTTTTTTCAACTGCTAGTTCAATTGGAAGGCCATGGGTATCCCAACCGCCTTTACGTTTAACTTGATAACCTTTAAGGGTTTTGTAACGGCAAAAAATATCTTTAATAGCACGAGCCATAACATGGTGAATACCAGGCATTCCGTTTGCAGAAGGTGGGCCTTCGTAAAAAGTAAAAGGTTTGGCTTTTGAGCGAGTACTGATACTTTTTTCAAAGATCATTTCCTCTTTCCAAAACTTAAGTATTTCTTCTCCTATTTTAGCTAGTTCTAAAGTTTTAAATTCCCTATACATCAATCAAGTATCTTCAAAATTAAAGGATGCAAAGTTAAGGTTTTGGAATGAATTTTAGTAGTTTTATGGGGTAAATTGTTTTATGGATAAAAGACTTAAAATAGGCCTTGCATTTATGATTGCGGCAGTAGTACTAATGCCTGTTGCAATTTTGCTTAAAAATACCAATCAGGTGGCAACAGTTGGCATGCTCATTTTTACCATGTTGTTAGAACTTATTGGTTTAATCTTTGTTATTATAAGTATAATAAAACGCAGAAAAGTCTAAAGCTCAACGTTATGATTAAAGTATTGAAATTGCAAAAAGCAGTATTAGCCATTATTCTTGGCATAGTAGCATTAGTTATTGCACAAATTATGAGCAGTAATCGTGTTACAGGAAGTAGCTATGTTTTAGGACTTTCTGGTTTCTTATTAATTATTGGAGCATTAATGTTTCTTTACCCAATTTTATTTGCTAAAAAGGTAGATAATGAAGGTGAAGATGTTGAATTAAAGCCAATTGCTAAAACACCTACTGAAGAGCCAGACCTAGAAGGTTCTAAAACGTTATAGGTTAATTAAATGTGATCAATCTTATCTTCATTTTTAGCAATTTCTTCTGCAGGAATTAACTTACGCGGTTTCTTTTTATCTAGCCAAAGCATTAAAGCTGGTAATAAAGTTAAGTTAAAAACTAATGCCACAATTAGCGTTATTGATAGCAATAACCCCAAAACTACAGTTCCTCCAAAGGTTGAAGCGGTGAAAATCCCAAATCCAAAAAATAAGATCAAGGCAATATGTGTCATGCTTACACCTGTTTCTCTAATCGTGTCTGAAACTACTTTTATAACACTGTAATTTGTTAGGGTTAGTTCTTGTTGATATCTCGTTAAAAAGTAAATGGTTTGGTCAGAAGCTAATCCAAAAGCTATGGTAAAAATCAAAATTGTAGAGGGTTTAAGTGGAATATTAAAGAAACCCATCAACCCTGCTGTGATAACCAATGGAACTATATTTGGCAATAAAGAGATAAACATAATGCCTAAACTTTTAAACTGAGCTAAGCGTAAAAGCGAGATTAAAATAATGGCCAAGCCAATGCTTTCAAATAAATGTTTTAACAAGTAATCAGTTCCTTTAGAGAAGATAATGCTAGATCCTGTTAACTCCACATTAAATCTTTTTGGTTTAAGGATTGAATCAATTCTAGGTTTTAGCTCCAGTAGCAATTGATCCAAACGTTTAGAGCCAACATCAGCCATTTGAAAACTAACACGAGCGGTCTGTTTATCCTTATCTACAAAATTGGTGAGCATATTGCCATTCCCTTTTCCTGAGTTTGCAGCGTAAGCTAAAATAAAATTTTTCTCAATGTCTGTTGGTAAACGATAAAATGCAGAGTCGCCATTGTAAAATGATTGAGAAGCATATTTTAGCCCAGTATTTAAAGAAATAGAACGAGAGAACTCAGGATAAGAAGCTATCATACGTTCCATCTTATCAATTTTATTAAGTGTAGAAATGCTTAAAATTCCATTTTTCTTTTTGGTATCTATACTAATTTCTAAAGGCAGAATTCCTTCAAAATTCTTTTCGAAAAACTTAAGGTCGGATAAAATTTGTGAACTTTTAGGTAAATCATCAACTACATAGCCATTGATGTTTATTTTGTAGATTCCAATAAATGAAATCACAGTTAAAATAAATGTAGTTACATATATCAACATGCTTTTGTGTTGAACCAACACATCTGTTTTAACCAATAACTTATCTAAAAAGTTAGGAACGTGTGGTGTATTTGCTTTTCCTTTTGGCATTGGCAAATAGCTGAAAATTATGGGAATTAAGCATAAACACATTAACCATGTGAACATTACATTTAATGCTGCAACACTTCCAAATTGCATAAGTAATTCACTCCCTGTAAAGTATAAAACGCCAAAACCAATTGCTGCGGTTACATTTGCAATTAATGTGGTAACGGCAATTCTTTCGATAGTTATGCTTAATGCTTTTTGTTTATCGCCATGTTTTTTAAGTTCTCCATGATACTTATTGAGCAACAAAATACTATTAGGAATACCAATAATTACAATCAATGGTGGAATTAGCCCTGTTAAAATGGTAATCTCATATCCGAATAAAACTAAGGTTCCAATACTCCAAATCACGCCCATAACCACAACTAGGATAGGGAAGAAAACTGCATAAAAACTCCTAAAGAAAATTAATAAGATTAAAGCAGAAACTAAGATGGATAGACCAAGAAAAAGCACAAATTCATTAGAAACTAATTTGCTAGTGGCAGTTCTAATAAATGGTAAGCCAGATTTATGAACTTGAATATTTGTGCTTCTTGCAAATGCATCAGCCTTTGCTTCTATTTCTTTTAATATTGGATTTCTTTCAACTGAGTTTAGGATTTTTGAATCAAAAGTTATGGCCATTAATGTGGCATTACTTTTTTTATTTAATAATAACCCATCGTAAAACGGCATTGCAAAAATTTGATTTTTTAAAGAATCCATTTCAGCATCGCTTTTTAACAAGCCAGCTGGAATTGGACTAACTACAAATTTTTGATTTACGGTATCCTTTTGAAGTTCAAAGAGTTTCCCAATTGATAAAACACCTTTTATTCCTTTGAGTTTTTGTATTTCGTTAGACAGTTGAACCCATTTATTGTAATTTTCTTTTTTGTAAATGGCTGGACTTTGAATACCTAAAACCATCACACTTCCATCTTCTCCAAAAGTTTTCTTGAATGTTGTATACTTAATGAAAGCAGAGTCTGTAAGTGGTAAAATCTTACTTCCAGCATATGAAAGCTTTAAATTTATGGCATGATATGCCATAAAAATTGTAACAACTAAAAAGAAAATGATAATTAATATTCGGTTTTGAAGAATAGCTCTGGAGAGTTTAGCCCACATAATCAACTGCTTTTTTTAAAAAGTAAAGAAACTACAAAAATGGGTTATTGCAAAATCTAAGCCTATAATTGTGTTAGTTAAACAGTAAATGAACTTTAATTGTTTGTTAAATAAGAAGATGCAATTACGATTTCATAAATTTGATGTAGTTTTAGCCAAACATGAACCTATCAGAACTTTACCAATCAAAAAGCAAATAAGCAAAATTATGATAACCTTATTGCCCTTGAAAACAGATTTATACCTATGAAAAAGTTTTTGAAAAGTTTTGTCTACTCTTTTAAAGGATTAACTTATGCCTTTAAGACCCAGCTAAGCTTTAGGGTGCATTGCCTCGCTACAATTTTAGTTATTCTCTTGGGCTTGTATACTAAACTCAATTCTTCTGAGTGGTTATGGATAACTGTTGCAATTGCTCTAGTTGTTGTTTTGGAGTTGATAAATACTGCAATAGAAATTTTGGTAGATCTGGTATCTCCCCAACAAAATTCTAAAGCAGGAGCAATTAAAGATGTTGCGTCTGCTGCTGTTTTGGTAGCTGGAATAATGGCTTTAGTTATTGGTTTAATTATTTTTGTTCCGAAGTTTATTTAACAAATGCTGTATAAAGTACGTGGAATTGTATTAAAAACAACATTGTATAGTGAAGGCAGTGTTATTGTTCAGGTTTTTACCGACAAGTTTGGCATACAATCTTACCTAATTAATGGAGTGAAAAAGCCTAGGGCTAAGATACCGATGAATATTTTACAGCCTTTGCATTTGTTGGATATGGTAGTTTATCACAAAATAAATACCCAAGTTCAACGTGTTGCAGAAGCAAGGCCGTCTCCGGTTTTTAGATCTATTCCTTATAATGTTATAAAAAACACAATTGTTCAGTTTTTAAATGAGGTGCTGTATAAAAGTATCCGCCAGCAGCATACTGATGAAAATTTGTTCGATTTCATTTACAATGCGATTAGTTGGTTTGATGAAAGTGATGAGCCAGCAGTTAATTTTCATTTGGCCTTTTTGTTAAAACTATCTCGATTTTTAGGTTTCGCCCCGCATGAACAAACTCGAAGTGACCAAAAATATTTCGATTTACAAGAAGGAGATTTTAAATCTACAATGCCAATTCATCCTTATTTTATTGATAAAACTGATGCGAATTATTTTTTATTGCTCTTTTCTACTTCATTTGAAAAAATAAATGAAATAAAATTAGACAATAAGGTAAGGCGATTTTTGTTAGATAAAATATTGGTTTACTATACTTTACATACAGCTTCGTTCGGGCAAATTAAGTCACATCAAGTGTTAGAAGAAGTTCTTTCTTAAAAAAGTGAAAGTTTTTTTTGCAAAACTGTAATAACACACTATATTTGCAATCCCAAAACGAAGGAACATTATTAGTTTTAACGTTGAGGAAACCAAAAGGGAAATTAGCTCAGCTGGTTCAGAGCACCTCGTTTACACCGAGGGGGTCGGGGGTTCGAACCCCTCATTTCCCACCAAAAGCCTTAGAGAAATCTAAGGCTTTTTTTTATAGCTCAAATTTCTATATTTAAGCATGTTCTATCTTTACATTCTTTATTCCAAAACCCGTAATAAATATTATGTTGGCTCCACTGGAGATTTATTGGAGAGGATAAAGACGCATAATACAAACCATCCGGGTTTTACTGGCCATACTGGCGATTGGGTTCTGGTTTATAAAGAAATTTTTGATAGAAAAGAAGAAGCATACGCGAGAGAACGTGCAGTTAAAAAGTGGAAAAGCAGGAAATTGATAGAAAAACTAATTAGCTCAGCTGGTTCATAGCATCCCGACATTCGTCGGGAGGGTCGGGGGTTCGAACCCCTCATTTCCCACCAAAAGCCTTAGAGAGATCTAGGGCTTTTTTTATAGTCTGACAAAACTCTCCAGGTTATCCAATTTCTGATAAACAAATTAACTAGTGTTAAAAATACATTACTCATCAAAGTTGTAAAGGGATGAATAAATACTACTATATTTGTATTGGAATTTTCCCACTTCCCTTGTATATCATGAGAATGTTTTTATTAATTGTATTAATTTCGATTAGTACATATTCATTAGCTCAAAATCCATCAGGATGTATTATTGTGTTTCCATATGGAGCTGTAGCTTCATATCCTGGAGTTTACCCAACTGCTTTGGGAATAAATGTGCCTTCTGGGCAGAGTGCTGATATTGTCGGCAAACCTGCGTATAGTAATACAGGGGGAATAGCTGTTTCATATTCTTGCTATAAAAATCCAAATCCAACTAGTACAAGACAGTGTGCGGTCAGAGTTCCGAATGGTGGCAGTTCTTATATTTGGTATGGTGGTGTCTTGGCTCAAAACTTTTACCAATGTCCTATCGACGATTACATCCCTATTTTGATAGTATTTACTGCTATTGTTGGCTGGGTGGTAATTCGAAAAAAATTAACTCTGGCTTAGCAAATGTCGGCACTCGGGAGTTCGAATCCCTCATTCCCCCCCCAAAGCCTTAGAGAAATCTAGGTTTTTTTAGCATGATTTTCAATTAAATATCCAAACTTATTTAAAGATTAATCGTTTAAATATTTATGGATAGTGCACGTAGAAGACGGGTTGTAATTTTAGTCATTTTTATACTCATCGCTATTGTTGTTTTTAAATATTGCAACGTAAGTTAGATGATTATAGTCAACCTCACGGTTGAAGGTGATGGTGGTCAAAGGGCCTTTAGTTTATCTATAATATGCTGAGGTAGCTTTTAGCCAGCGTAAAATGGTTGATAGTTTCTAATTTTCTTAATTAATTTCCAATTTTCTTTTTATTTTAGTCCCATGTTCAAGACTTATGGGATTAGCCTCTGCTTTTTACTTTTTAGCTTCAAATTATTAGCACAACAAAAAAATGTTGCTTATCAACAACAAATTGAAGGCACTAAACTTTCATTTGATATGCAGCCAATTCCTGCTGGAGATTTTTTGATGGGCAGTAAAAATGGAAATCCAAACGAACTTCCAGTACATAAAGTTAAATTAGATGCTTTTTGGATGAGCAAAGTAGAGGTGACTTGGGATTTATTTGAACCATTTCTATACAAAGATTATGAAGTAAATAATAGTACTTCAAAAGTCGCCCAGCAAGTTGATGCTGTAACTCGCCCTACAAAGCCCTATTTAGATATGACTTTTGGAATGGGAAAACAAAACTATCCAGCAATTGCAATGACACAGTACAATGCTATACAGTTTTGTAAATGGCTATATGCTCGTACTGGCATTTTTTATCGTTTGCCAACAGAAGCAGAATGGGAATATGCATGTAGAGCGGGGAGTAATGCGGATTATACTTTTGGTAATGATGCAAATAAATTAAGCGAATATGCTTGGTTTAAAACTAATAGTAGTAAAAAAACACAAGAAGTTGGTCTAAAAAAACCAAATGCTTGGGGATTATATGACATGCACGGGAATGTTGCAGAATGGACTTATGATCAATATACAACAGATTTTTATGCAAAGTCTATAGATGCTAAAAACCCTGTAGCAATTGCAGATAAATTATACCCATTGGTAATTAGAGGAGGTTCTTATGAAGACGATGCAAGAGGAGTTCGCTCTGCAGCAAGAATGGCATCAGAACCAGCTTGGAAGCAAATAGATCCGCAAATTCCTAAAAGTAATTGGTGGTTTCCAGAAGCTCCATTTATAGGAATACGATTAGTGAGACCTGCTATACAACCAACAAAAACAGAAATAGAGGCATATTATAACAAAGCGCCAATTAAAGATTTTTAAGATAAACTAACCAAAAACCAAAAACCTAAGACTATGACAAATGAAAACAAAACGCAAAAAGAGCGTAGAGAATTTCTAAAAGCTTCTGCCCTTGTTGCGGGAGGTGTGATGATGAGTGGATATTCATGGGCAGGAATGCATTCTTCAGTTGATGATACCATAAAAATTGCACTAATTGGTTGTGGAGATAGGGGAACAGGAGCTGCTTTTCAGGCATTGAATACTAAATTTAACATTAAATTAGTGGCAATGGCCGATGCTTTTCAAGATCGTTTAGATGCTAGCTACAAGTTAATAGCTGAAAGATTTAAAGATAAGGTTGATGTACCAAAGGAACGTCAATTTGTTGGTTTTGATGCTTATCAAAAGGCAATTGCCTTGGCTGATGTAGTTTTGTTGGTAACTCCTCCAGGGTTTAGGCCAATGCATTTCGAAGAAGCAGTAAAACAGGGTAAACATATCTTTATGGAAAAACCAGTTGCTGTAGATTCTCCTGGAATACGTAAAGTTTTAGCAGCAGCAGAATTAGCCAAACAGAAAAAATTAAATGTTGTTGTCGGCTTACAACGTAGATATCAAACAAACTATAGAGAAACATTAAAAAGAATACAAGACGGAGCAATTGGTGATGTGGTTTCTGGCCAAGTTTATTGGAATAGTGGTGGTGTTTGGGTTAAACCACGTACTGCTAACCAAACAGAAATGGAATACCAGATGCGTAACTGGTACTATTTCAATTGGCTATGTGGCGATCATATTGTAGAGCAACACGTTCATAATATTGATATTGCCAATTGGGTAAAAAATGCATACCCAGTATCGGTTCAGGGTACCGGAAGTAGGGCTTGGAGAACTGGTAAAAATTATGGAGAAATTTACGATAACCATGCTGTAGAACTTAAATATGCTGATGGCTCTGTAATTTATAGCCAATGTCGCCATTTTGAAGGAACAAGCAACAGGGTTGATGAAAGCTTTCAAGGTACAAAAGGTAAGGTTTATCTTTCTGCAAACAATTCGGGTATTTTATGGGATCACCAAGGAAAAGAAATTTTTAGTCATAATACCAAAGGGAATGCTAATCCATACCAAACTGAACATGATGAATTGTTTGACGCAATTTCAAAAAGAGAATATAAGTTTTGGGATGCTGAACGTGCAGCTAAAAGTTGTTTTACAGCTATTATTGGTAGGTATGCAACGTACTCTGGCGGAATTATCAAATGGGATGAAGCACTTAAAGCAGAAAATAACTTGTTCCCAGAAAAACTTGCTTGGGATGCAATGCCGAAATCACTGCCGGATGAAAATGGACTTTATACTGTAGCAATGCCAGGTAAAACTAAAGTGCTTTAATGGCATTAGGGTTAAAGTATCCAGCACTTTTATTGTCTCTATTTTTAATTTGCTTTGGTGAAAAACCAACCTTACAAGAATTTAAAATAAGTGGTCAGGCGCAAGGAACTACTTATGCTGTAAATTATTTTGCAGAAAAAGAGGTTGTAACAAAAGCTCAGGTTGATAGTATTTTTGAGGTTATTGATTTGTCAATGTCTTTATACAAAAAAAACTCAACCATAATAAAATTTAATACAATGAGTGCAGGGAGGATAAAAGTTAATCCTCACATGAAAACTGTATTGGAGAAATCTTTTCAAATTAATGTAGCTACTGATGGTCTTTTTGATGTAACTATTCAACCATTAATGCGGCTATGGGGCCTTTTTGCAGATGAAATTGATAGTCAGCCGGATACATCTAAAATTAAAGCATTGTTAAATAGTACAATCGGCGTGGATAAAATTAAGCTTAAAGGGAACTTTTTAAGTAAGAAAAACAACCATGTAGAAATTGATTTGAATGGAATTGCACAAGGATACACAGTTGATGTTATTGCCGATTTTTTAGAATCAAAAGCTATTAAAAGCTATGTTGTAGAGGTTGGTGGAGAAATTAGAGCAAAGGGACCAAAACCAGATGGAAGCTTAATTAGAGTTGGTGTAGAGCGTCCGCCAGTTAATGATTTTGAAGATGCAGGTTTAAGCCATGTGGTATCTTTTGTTGAAGGATCAATTACTACCTCTGGTAATTATAGAAAATATATTGTTTTTGGAGGGAAAAAATACGGACATATCATCAATCCTAAAACAGGGTATCCGATAAATAATGAAATTATAAGTGTAACTGTATTTGCAAAAAAAGCGATTGATGCTGATGGTTATGATAATGCATTAATGTTAATGCCAGTTGAAAAGGCACTGAAATTTGTTGAAACAAAGAAAGGTATTGATGCTTATATTATCTATAAAAAACCAGATGGGAAAGTTGCTGATACTTTAACGGCTGGTTTTAAGAAATTGATTTTGAATTAATTATATAATTTCAATGCTTTTATACATATTTACTATTAATTAAATAGTAAGGACTGGATTACAAAAAATGTTATTAATTGTTAATTTTCTATGCTATCGGTTTTCTATTCTCTATTTTTAAACCATCATGATTTCGATAACAAATGAACATATTGTAGCATCATTCTCAGCTAAAGGCGCTGAATTGCAAAGTATAAAAGGAACCCATAGTGAAACTGAGTTTCTTTGGAGCGGCGATGCACAATTTTGGGGAAAGTTTAGCCCTGTTTTGTTTCCAATTATTGGTGCCTTAAAAGACGAAACTTATATTTTTGAAGGTAAATCATATAAACTTCCAAGACATGGTTTTGCTAGGGATATGGAGTTTAATTTTGAAGAAATTAACGAGCATGAAATCCTTTTTACCTTAACTCATAATGAAGAAACATTAAAAGTTTATCCTTTTGAGTTTAGGCTAAATTTAAGATATAAGATTCATGGATCAAGCTTGTGCTGTACTTATGAAGTTTATAACCCAGCAGAAAAAGATTTATTGTTTTCAGTTGGGGGGCATCCTGCGTTTGCAGCACCTTTAAATAAGCAAGGAGATTATACAGACTATTACTTGCAATTTAATAAGGATGAAGAAATAACTTATCACCATATTTTAGACAATCTTATTTCTGAAAAAACCTCTTCTATTAAATTAGATAAAGGCAAACTTTACCTTAAACATGAAATGTTTTATGAAGATGCTTTGGTTTTCAAAAACTTAAAGAGCGATAGTATTTCTTTACTAAATGATAAGAACTACAATGGGCTAGATTTTAATTTTAAAGATTTCCCTTACTACGGAATTTGGGCAGCGAAAGATGCAGATTTCGTTTGCTTAGAGCCTTGGTGTGGTATTGCAGATGGCACTCATCATAACCAAAATCTCTTAGAAAAAGAAGGTATTAATGTTTTGGCTTCTAATGGAACTTGGGAAAGAACTTGGCAAGTAACATGCTTTTAAAAACGAGTTTATAACATTAAATAATAACTTATATCATACCTCAAGTTAATTTTTCTAAGCTATATTAGCCTTCTAAATTTAAACATACTCGATGGATTCTAGAAGAGATTTCCTGAAGAAAGCAGCGCTATTATCTAGTGTGCTAGGTGCCGCTAATGTAATTCCGATGTCTATACAAAAGGCAATGGCTATTAATGCAGCACCTGGAAGCACTTTTTATGATGCAGAGCACGTTGTTTTTCTAATGCAAGAAAATCGCTCTTTCGACCACATGTTTGGTAAAATGAAAGGCGTTAGAGGGTTTAATGATCCTAGGGCTAAAATATTACCAAATCAAAATAAGGTTTGGTTACAGAGCGATGAAAAAGGTAAAACTTATGCACCTTTTCATGTTGATATTAATAAAACAAAAATTACTTGGCAAGGAGGATTACCACATTCATGGAGTGACCAAGTTGCAGCAAGAAATAAAGGAAAATATGATAAATGGGTCCCTGTAAAATCTCTAATGGCTTTAGGATATTATCAACGAGAAGATATTCCATTTTATTATGCAATGGCAGATGCTTTTACAATTTGCGACCATAATTTTTGTTCATCCTTAACAGGAACAACTCCAAATAGGTTATACTTCTGGACAGGTACTATTCGACCTCAGCAAAATGCAAATTGTGTTGCTGCGGTAAATAATTCTCAAGCAGAATCTCGTGATAATGTGTATGTAGATTGGCAAACTTTTCCAGAATTGTTGGAAGACAATGGGGTTTCTTGGAGAGTTTACCAAAATGAAATATGGACAGCTAATTTACCGGAAGGAGAAGTAGATGATTGGTTGGGAAATTATGGGGACAATCCGCTAGAGTATGTAACAAGACACCATGTTAAACTCTCTGCATACTTCCGTAAAAATGGAGATCAAACAAGCCATCCTGCGCTAACCGCAGAGGAAGTGTTGGAGAAATACAATCAACTCTCACAAAGAGAAAAGAACTTAATTGATAAAGCATTTGCTACAAATATCCAGAATGCAGCTTATTTAGAATTAGCACCATTTACTTTTACAAATGAAGAAGGTAAACAAGAAACACTTAATATTCCCAAAGAAGATATTTTTGAACAGTTTAGAAAAGATGTAGATACAGGTAATTTACCAACTGTTTCTTGGTTGGTTGCGCCTCAGCGTTTTTCAGACCATACAAGTTCACCTCTTTATGGTACTTGGTATGTTTCTGAAGCGATTGATATCTTAACTAAAAATCCAGAAGTTTGGAAAAAGACCATTTTTATATTAACCTACGATGAAAATGATGGATATTTCGATCATTTACCGCCATTTGTAGCCCCTAAGCCAGATGATATTTCTACCGGAAAAACCAGTGATGGTTTAGCCGCTTATGCTGATTATGAGTACAAAAAAGATAGCCCAATTGGTTTAGGTTATCGCGTACCTATGATGGTTGCTTCACCTTGGAGTAAAGGAGGATTTGTAAATTCTGAAATTTTTGACCACACTTCTTCATTGATGTTTTTGGAGAAATTTTTAAGTCATAAAACTGGGAAAATGATTAAGAGTGAAAATATTAGCCCTTGGAGAAGAGCAATCTGTGGTGATTTAACATCCATATTTAGACCATACAATGGAGAGCAATTAACCATTCCAGCAAGGCTGAAAAAAAATAGTGTAATTACAGAAATCCAAAATGCTAAAAGTAAACCCGCACAAGTAACACCTAGTCCATTAACTCAAGTAGAAATTGATAAGATTAACACTAAGCATTCATTTGAAAAAGAAGCTTCAGAATTTGCAGCATTGCAAGAAAAGGGAACAAGACCTGCTTGCGCTATTCCTTATCAATTGTTGGTAGATTCGCTTATAAATGTTGATAATATAGAATTAGATTTTACAGCGCTTAAAACACCTTTCGGTCAGAAAATAGAAAATAGTGGGGCACCATTTAATGTTTATACGCCAAGTGTATATCAAAAAGAAGCTGGCAAAACTTGGGCGTATGCTGTTGCTAAAGGCGAATGGCTACGTGATAGTTGGAAAATTGCAGATTTTGAAAATGGAATTTATAATCTTATTGTTAATGGCCCAAATGGCTTTTTTCGACAATTTAAAGGCGACAAAAAAGATCCTCTTTTAAGTTTGGATTGTACTTATGAACAGAGTGGAGTAATTAAAAAGACAACCGGAAACATTCAGCTTTTGTTAGAAAGTTTAGAAATGGAAACTTTGCAAATCCAGATTATAGATGATGTGTATAAAGTGAATACTAAAACAATAACAATACCTGCAAACAGTAAAAAAACAGTAACCTTAAACTTGCAAAAAAGTAAAGGATGGTATGATTTTAAGATACAAGTAAAAGGGAAGTCTAACTTTTTTAAACATTATGCAGGGCATGTAGAAACTGGAGAAGAGTCGATAACCGACCCCTATATGGGAGGGGTTCTTTAAATAAGAAGTAAAGGAATTATTTTATAAATGCAATCTACAATAAGATCTATTCAAGAAAAAGATGATGCCGAAATTGGTCAACTGATTAAAACTGTTTTGGCAGAATTTAAAGCCAATAAGCCAGGTACAGCTTATTTTGATGAAAGCACAAATCATTTGTCAACTTTGTTTAAAGACCCTAAATCTGCTTATTGGGTGATAGAAGAAGAGGGTAAAATTATTGGTGGAGGTGGGATTTACCCGACTTTAGGTTTGCCTGAGGATACTTGTGAGTTGGTTAAACTCTATCTTTACCCGGCTGCTAGAGGAAAAGGTTTTGGGAAGGATTTAATAAATAAGTGTCTCGAAAAAGCTAGAGAATTAGGGTATCAAAATATCTATTTGGAATCCATGCCTGAGTTAAATCAAGCAGTAAGTTTGTATGAGAAATTAGGTTTTGAAAATCAATGCTCACCTTTAGGTAACTCTGGACATTTTGGTTGTGATATTTGGATGGTGAAGAAGTTATAATTTTTGAATTTATTACCACCAAAGACACCTAGAAAACCAAAGCTATAGTGCTGTATGATCTAGAAATCTTAGGGTATACTTCGGTTTCTTTGGTGGTTAAAAGTTTACCATGAAAGGTTGAAGAGAATAAGGCTTGAGTTTTTTGTCATGAAATCTAGTTACTGAATTAGAGCATATAGATTCCTCCAAAGTCGGAATGACAATTTTTAGTTAATCATTATTCCAACAACAAATCATCATCTTCATCATTTAAGCTCAATTGAATATTATCATTACCCGAAATACCCTCAATAGAACCTCGTATATGGGCAGCATTTAACAATACTTTTTCCAATTGTTTTTCACGGCTTTTCCATAATCTTTCCATCGCATCACGTTCGCGTTGTATAGATAATTTCATACTCATAAAACCTTCACGGATTGCTTTCCATTGCTCAGAGAATTCATTTCCATTTAAATAATCATAAAGCATATGCATTTTATCACCTTTGTTTTCTTGTGATTTAGCGGCGCCAAATAATTTAACAATTCCATCACGCAAGATATAAGAAACAGCCTTAACTTCATCAAAAGAGCAAATCCAAACGCCATCTTTTTCTCCAAAACAATCCATTCCTTTTGGATAACATTGCGTTACAATAACAGCAACATCAACACCCATGCTACGCATATCTTTTTTCAGTTTCTCAATCCATTCCATCGAAAAATCTTTGGTGCGTTTGCTTTCATAAATAATTTTTCCGCATTCTTGTCCAAATTGATTGCGAACATTATGGACACAGTCTGCACCACGAACCCCCTTGCCAACTTCTTCAATAATATCAAAGGGAAAAGTGTTACGCAACAATTCTTCCAAAATTAATTCTTGTACTTCACCTTGCAATTGCATAGAACCTTGCTCAGCTTTACGCTTCATTTCTTCCGCTAATTTCTTTTGGTCGTCTAATTGTTTTTCTAATTCCTTTACCCTGAGCTGGTGTTCAGTTTCTTTTAAATTATTTTTATCTAATTCTTGCTTGCGAACCTGAGCAACCAACTCTTCCCGCTGCTCTTGTAGCTTACGCGAAATGCTTAATTCTAATTCAGCTTCACGGGTTTTTATTTCTTGCTCTTTCTTTAAAAATTCAATTTCTTTAACACGAGCCAACTTTAATTTCTCTTCATTTTCCTTATTGGCATCTTCAGACATTTTTAGCTTGTTTTCAAAATCTGCGCTAATGGTTTTGCGTAAATTTTCTGCCATGGTAGTTTGTAAAGCAGCTTTTTCCTGAGCTAGTTTTTGCTCAAAAGCTAATTCTTGTTGCTTCTTTTGTTGCTCAAAAGCCTCAGCCTTTTTCTGAAATTCTTCCTCTTTTTGCTTGGTAAAAGAAACCATCTTCTCACGTAAATCCTGTTTATATTCTTCTGCCATTACTTCTTCAATAGGGAAAGTATGGTTGCAATTAGGGCATTTAATTTCTGTTGACATGTGATGTGCTTTATTGTTTCCCGAATTTTGGGCGAACTCAAAAATACAGAAATTATGGATAGGATTTTACAGCCAATTGTCTATTTTTGAATGCCAAGCCAAACCAAAATGCTCCGACAAATTCTTAATGCTTACAAAATTTCATTTACAGGTTTAAGTAGAGAAACCTGGTTGTTAAGTTGCGTAATCTTACTTAATCGCTGCGGTTACATGGCGGTACCATTTATGGGCCTGTATGTTACTCAAGCTCTCCATAGGCCAGAATCGGATGCTGGCATAATAATTTCCCTATTTGGTATTGGAGCCATTCTTGGTGCAGCAGCCGGTGGAAAGCTTACCGATATGTTCGGCTTTAGACCTGTTCAAATTTTTTCTTCTGTTATTGGGGGCATACTTTTTCTTGTGTTTTCGCAAATCAGCAATTTTACTTTGCTTTGTGTAATGTCTGTGTTAATTAGCTTTTTTTATGATGCTTTTAGACCAGCAAATTTTACAGCAATTGCAGCATATTCTTCTCCCGGTAAGGAAACAAGGTCGTATTCATTAAACCGCTTAGCAACAAACATTGGTTTTTCGTTTGGCATAACTATGGGTGGACTAATCGCATCAATTAATTACCAACTTTTATTTATTGTAGATGGTGTTGTAAGTATTCTTGTTGGTATTGCAATTTTTTTGCTTTTGCCAGCAGTAAAAGGTTTCAGAAAAGCTGCCATAGAAAAGGCTAAAAATATATTTGTTCGTAAACCTTGGCAAGATACTTTGTTCATCAAATTTGTTTTGTTGACAACCGTTTTTGCCACCTGTTTTTTCTTAATGTTTAGAGTTGTACCAGTATTTTTTAAACAAGAATGGCATATTGATGAAGCTATGATTGGATTGATTTTAGGTGTAAATGGAGCTATCATCGCTCTCTTAGAAATGATCCTTATTAGCAAAATAGAAAATAAAAGATCGCCCAAGTTTTACA
Source organism: Pedobacter polaris (assembly GCF_005116505.1). Taxonomy (GTDB): domain Bacteria; phylum Bacteroidota; class Bacteroidia; order Sphingobacteriales; family Sphingobacteriaceae; genus Pedobacter; species Pedobacter polaris. The sequence continues at coordinate 129,643 of NZ_SWBR01000001.1, read as the reverse complement.
TTGTAACAGGTGTTTTGATAGTTAGTGTTTCATTCGCATTTTTAATGATTCCAAAATCTCTGCCCATTGTTTTAGCGTTGTTGAGTGTAATTGGCTTCACCTTCGGAGAAATGTTTTCGATGCCTTTCATCAATACATTTGTTATTAAGCGAAGTAATGAATTTAATCGTGGGCAATATGCGGCTGGTTTTTCAATCGCTTGGTCTATTGCGCAAATTACACCCGCAGCTGGGTTTTATTTGGCAGAAAAGTTAGGCTATAATATGCTTTGGGTTTCTAGTGTGGTATTACTCTTGTTCTGTGCTTATGGCTACAGTGCATTAAATTATAATGAAGATAAACCAACAAAAGAAAATCTTGCCTCCGAGTAAAAAAAAGTTTTAGTCAAACAAACAAAATTATTCTTGATTTGTTTATTAGAGATATGAAAAAACGCATACACATTTTAGAAGATGATAGAGACATAGGTTACATCATCGAATTTTTATTGAAAGACGAGGGATATGATTTACAGCTTTCCTCAACATTTAAAGAAATGAAAGAAAAATTAAAGGATTCAATTCCTGATCTTTTCATTTTGGATGTGATGCTACCAGATGGCAACGGGATTGAAATCTGTCATGATTTAAAGAATGATATTTTCACTAAACATATTCCTGTTATTGTAATGTCTGCAAACATTAGAAGCAAACAAATGAGTGAAATGGCTACGCCAGATGACTACATTAGTAAGCCTTTTGATTTGGATGACATTGAAAATAGGATTAAAAAATTGCTCGATAAAAAAGTAGCATAATTTTAATAGAACTTACTATAAAGCATGAATGTGATGGCTTTATAGTAGGTTTTTTTTGCAGCAAATTCTGAATCTCATTCGCGATGGCCGGTATATTCGTTTATTTGGCCCATTATTCAACTCCTTACTCAAACTCTTACCAGTAAGCTTACTCTTGCTGTGAGCTACAGTGGGTATTCTTATTTAATCAGCATTAAAAAAGATACAAACAACTTCAACATACCTCTCTTAAATTTTCTTCTTTTTAGTAATTTGCAACCATGCCAGCAGAAGAGAGTTTATATTATGTTAATCAAGTTTTTGAAAAAACATCGGCTTTGCCTTCAGGAGCAAGAGATACACAATTTGATGATTGTACCTTTAAAAATTGTGATTTTACCGAAACTGATTTCTTTGGTTGCGACTTTGTAAAATGTACTTTTGATAATTGCAACTTAAGCATGGTAAAGTTTGGTCACATTGGCTTTGATAAAGTATTATTTATCAATTGCAAAATGATTGGGGTTGATTTTTCACATACTAAGGATTTTCTTTTCAATGTTGATTTCACGAATTGCATTTTAGATTATGCTACATTTATGAAAAAGAAAAACCGAAAATCGAAGTTCATGAATTGTTCGCTTAAAGGCACAGATTTTACTGAAGCTGATTTAACCTCAACTGTTTTTGAGAAATGCGATTTAAGTACAGCAGTTTTTATGCGTAGCACATTAAGCAGTGTTAATTTTGTCTCTTCCTATAATTTTACAATAGACCCTGAAAAAAACTTAATTCGAAAAGCTAAATTTTCTTCAAGTGGTTTAGCAGGCTTGCTTGAAAATTATGGCATAATTATAGCAGACACAGAATAAAACCATTTATAAACCGTTTTCAATAGCTAAGAATAACACTAAAATTTAACATGAATAAAAATATTTTTAAAAATCTATTTATTGTAGCCTTAGTAGCTGCAATGCCCGTTTTAGGAAATGCACAACGCAAAGCCAACTGGCAAAATCTCGACTTAAAAACTGATTCTACATTTGGCATTAGTACCGAAAAAGCATATAAAGAATTATTAAAAGGTAAAAAATCTACTCCTGTTTTAGTTGCAGTTTTAGATGGAGGCGTAGATTTAAATCACGAAGATTTAAAAAGAATTGTTTGGAGTAACCGTAAAGAAACTGCTGGTAACGGTGTTGACGATGACAAGAATGGATATATTGATGATGTACATGGTTGGAACTTCTTAGGAGGAAAAGATGGAAAATCAATAGAATTCGAAACTTTAGAAATTACACGTTTAGTTCGTAGAGATAACGCTCGGTTTGCAGGTATTACTGCAGCAAATGTTCCACAAAAGGACAAAGCAGCGTATGAGACTTTTGTAAATAATAGAACCGAATTAGAAAAAAGGTTAGGTACTGCTAAAAGCGATTTACAAGGTGTTGCAGGTTTTAAATATGTATTAGAACAAGTAGTTAAAAAAATTGGCAAGCCAAACCCTACAATAGCAGATTTCGAGAACTTTAAGCCACAAGGGCAGCAGGAAGAACGAATGAGAGCAACCATGTTAGATATTTTAAAAGACATGGATTATAAATCATTTTATGAAGACCAAATTTTAGCTGGTTTTAAACAAGCAGACGAACAAGTAAAATACAATCTTAATATAGATTACAATCCAAGAGACATTGTTGGTGATGATGCTAACAATAGTAAGGAACGTTTTTACGGAAATAATGACATTAAAGGTCCAGATGCTTTACATGGTTCACATGTTTCTGGTATTATAGGTGCAGATCGTACCAATAACATTGGGATAAAAGGGGTAGCTGATAATGTATTCATTATTGGTGTGCGTAACACGCCGAATGGAGATGAGAGAGATAAAGATGTTGCAAATGCAATTCGTTATGCTGCAGACAATGGTGCTAAAGTATTAAACATGAGCTTTGGTAAATCATATTCTTGGGACAAGGCAGTAGTTGATGAAGCAGTAAAGTATGCGGTAAGTAAAGATGTATTGTTAATACAAGCAGCAGGAAACGATAACAATAACATTGATGTAGAACCCAATTTCCCTTCTAGAAAATATTTAGATGGAAGTGTTGCCAGCTCATATATTGTAGTTGGTGCATCAGATTATAAAGATGACGAAACTTTAAAAGCTCCATTTTCTAATTATGGTAAAACTTCAGTAGATGTTTTTGCACCTGGTGTTCGTATCAATTCTACAATTCCTGATAATAATAAATATGCAGAAGAAGACGGAACAAGTATGGCTGCCCCTGTTGTAACTGGTTTAGCTGCTTTAATTCGTTCATATTATCCAAAATTAACTGCAGTACAGGTAAAAGAGATTATCTTAAAGTCGGTTGTAAAAATTAACCACAATATAAATACAATGAAAGGGGCTGATACAGTTAGTATTCCTTTTTCTGACCTATGTGTTACTGGTGGTATAGTAAATGCCTACAATGCTTTAAAATTAGCAGCTACATATAAATAAGTAATTTAAATAACCACATAGGCATATAGTATTCAAATTCTATATATCTATGTGGTTAAAATATTAAAAGGCTTCAAGTCCTTGATAAATTTCTGCAAATAGTAACCCGCTACCGCCACCATAGTGCTTAACAATTGGAATTTTCAAGGCGTTTTCAGTTAGGTAATTTCTTAATTGCTCTACTTCATCATTTTCAATGCCAGCACCAATTAATATTAACCCAAAACCCCTTTGTAAACAAATTGCTTTTGCGTCAAGTAAAGAAATGGCAATGGTAGCTAACCATTTTTCATCTCTATCTATTAACCTGGCTATTGTTTCCATTATTGGTTTGTTTGTGCCTACAATTAATATTTCTAATTTCTCCATCCTTATTATAAGTTGTTAAATCACTAATGATAATAAACCAATCAAAATTCCATCGGAACTTCCATTAATAAAAACTCAGCATCGGTAATTGCTTTTACATCAAAATTATCGGTGTCCCAAATTCCAAAACCATCTCTGGTATCTAATAATTGGCCATTCACTTCAACTTGCCCTTTTAAAACAAAAACATAAACACCGTCACCTTTTTTGTTTAAGTTGTATGTTTTAGTAACATCAGCATTAAACTTTCCTAAATTAAACCAAGCATCTTGGTAAATCCAAACACCTGCATCGTCAGCATTAGGGGATAAAATCTGAACAAATTCGTTGCGTTTATCTGCATCATTTAATAAAATCTGATCATAACGCGGAGTTACATTTCTTTTGTTTGGAAATAACCAGATCTGTAAAAACTTAGCCGGATTTTCAGCATCGGCATTATATTCTGAATGGTAAATTCCTGTTCCAGCACTCATCACTTGAATTTCTCCTGCCTTAATGGTTGCTGTATTTCCCATGCTATCTTTATGTTGTAAATTACCTTCTAATGGAATAGAAATAATTTCCATGTTATCATGTGGATGCTCTCCAAAGCCCATTCCTCCAGTTACAATGTCATCATTTAAAACTCTTAAAGCTCCAAAATTAACTCTCTCTGGATTGTAATATCCAGCAAAACTGAAACTTTGATAACTTTTTAACCAGCCATGATCTGCCACTCCTCGAGTGTTGGCTTTATGCAATACTGTTTGTGCCATAAATTTTGTTATTTATTGATACAAAGATAGGCTTGGCCAAAACCCAATTCATTGATGTAGGATAAGAAGTGTTTTTGAAGTCAGAAAAGTCAATAAGACCGAAAGTCCGAGGGTTTTAGCTTAGAAAATAAGAGGAAGTGGTTTTTGGGAAGAATAGCCCCGCTTTTTGCTTTAGTCTTTTCGCTTTCAGCTTCAAGAGCTATCGCTGTCAATCGGGTTTAAAGTTAAAGTCAGTATTTCAAAACCATTCAAATTCTAGTCCTTATTAAATTTAAGAATCATTACTCCAACAATTTTTTATTTGGCTGTACATTTTACTTTATTCCAACTTTTTTGAATAGTTAAAACACCTAACTTAGTAAAATGGTAAATAGAGCAACTTATCAGGCAGCTAAAATTGTTGCATCAAAAATAGAAGCGCATTTTGCTAAACATTTAGCAGATGCCAATGCCAAAGGCGAAATCGATTTGGCACCTCAACCTCCGGCAAGAGTAATTGAAGCTATTTTAGATTCTGCTTTTTGGTCTAGCTTAAGAAAGGAAGAAGGGCACTCGCCTAAAATTTCTATCGCTTTTTTACCCCCAGAGCAAGCTGGTAAACCCTTAATTTTTAACCATACTTTACCTTTAAACCCTAACGTTTTAACAAAATTGGCACCTGGGGTGGAGCGTGGAGGTATTCATATCGGAGTTTGGCACGATGGGTATAATTTACACATTTGGGGAACCACTTTAAATATCCCCAATTATTGTTTTGTAGTGGATGTTTCTGAACCAGGGTTATTGGTCATCAAACACCGTCGTATATATGGTTTTGGGAAATATACTAATGTTGCAGTTTTAAAAGGAGATCAGATAAAAATTGTAGAAGAGAAGAGTGCATCAAGTGCAGATTGCCCTGCTATTTTACTTTCATTGTTAGATTTAACGGCACATTCTTACTGGAATGATGAGGCAAATATTTTAATTCAGCTAGCAGTTTCTATGAGAGCGCATGGAAGAGGGGGTGCTGTGCTGGTTGTTCCAAGTGATACAGAAGAATGGAAACAATCTATTATTCATCCTATAAGTTATGCTTTACAACCAGTTTTTAAAGGTTTGGCAGATTTAGTGAGAAAGGACAAACCAGATTCTAGTGAAATATTTTGGCAAAGTGCTTTAAAAAGAGAGGTTGATCATTTAGCAGGTTTAACTGCAATAGACGGAGCTACCATTGTTACAGATCGCTACGAATTATTAGCATTTGGTGCTAAAACTGGAAGGGCAAATAGTAGTGGCCACATACAAGAAATTTCTTATGCAGAACCAATTGCTGGTGGAGATGCTGTTGTTGTTCATCCGGCTAAAATAGGGGGGACAAGACATTTATCTGCAGCCCAATTTATATTTGACCAAAGAAATGCACAAGCATTGGTAGCTTCACAAGATGGGCATTTTACCGTTTTTAGCTGGTCGCCAACTTTAAACATGGTACAAGCATATCGAATTGATACCTTGTTATTGTAGTAAAATTATAAATAGACAAGTAAGTTTAGACAAAAACTACTGCACCAATAATTGTTAGCATTAATAAAATTGCCATAAAAATGCGGTCAGCCTTTACTTTTTCTTGTAAGGTTAGTGGCTTAGTAATTTTCTCCTCTTTATGCCTAGCATAAGTAAATGGAGTATGTAATTTGATAATCATAGGAAGATATTCTTGGTAGATATAAATTCCTATACAAAACTAAAGCCAATGATTATTAGGTTGTTAAAATGTTGATAACTTTTATTTTTCTTTTTAGAATCGCAGTTTCTGATAAGGGCTTTTAAAGTTGGTTGTACTATTTTTTATTCAATAGCATTTCATTTGTCTGAAATTCAGTACTTTACTCTTTTTCGGAATATTATTTCGCTATTAAGATACTAACCCCTTACTTGACCATCACCCTGAACAACCCATTTGTAGCTGGTTAATTCTTCTAAACCCATGGGGCCACGGGCATGTAGCTTTTGAGTGCTAATGCCAATTTCTGCACCCAAACCAAATTGAGCACCGTCAGTAAAAGCGGTAGAAGCATTCGCATAAACAGCCGCAGCATCTACCTGATTTAAAAATTTTGTAATGCTTATAGCATCTTCAGAAATGATGGCTTCACTGTGTTTAGAACTATAAGCTGCAATATGATCTAATGCCTCATCTAAATCTTGAACTATTTTAACTGCTAGTTTTAAGGCTAAAAATTCTGTACCAAAATGTTCTGGTAAAGCTTTGTGTAGTAGGGCACTAGGATAAGTATTTTTTAAAATTTCATAACTTTTATCATCTGCAAAAAGTTCAACATCTTTTTCTGCTAGGGGGGATAAAAGTGAAGCAACATCATTTAACCTATGTTGATGAATTAAGACACAATCCAATGCATTGCAAACACTAACCCTTCTGGTTTTTGCATTTAAAATAATCGCTTTTCCCTTCTCTATATTTCCACTTTCATCAAAATAGGTATGAACAATGCCAGCACCAGTTTCTATAACAGGAATTTTGCTATTTGCTCTAACATAATTAATTAAGGATTGGCTTCCCCTTGGAATTAACACATCTACAAAACCTATTGCATTTAGTAAAGCTTCAGTTGCTGTGCGCTCTGCTGGTAATAAAGTCAAAACATCACCACTAATCTCATACTTTTCTAATACCTGATGAATAATTTTTGCGATTGCCAAATTAGAAAACTCAGCATCACTCCCTCCTTTTAAAACAGCTACGTTTCCAGTTTTAAAACATAAAGAAAATACATCAACAGTTACATTTGGCCTAGCTTCGTAAATTACACCCACAACACCTAAGGGCACTCTGATTTTTTTGATCTGAAGTTTATTATCAAGCGTTTTATCAGAAAGTACATACCCAAGTGGACTATCTAATTTTGATACATTAACCACATCATTTGCAATATCCTGAATACGCTCTTTAGTAAGTTTTAGCCTGTCATACTTCGGGTCATCAATCGGCATTTTTGCTAAATCTCTTGCGTTTTCCGATAAAAGTTCATTTGTATTGTTAACCAATGCAATTGCTAAATCTGTTAATACCGCATCAATTGTTTCCTTAGCTAAACTTGTTAAGATTCTGCTCGCCTGTTGTGCTTTTTTAAAATATAATGTGTAATCCATTTGTTTAGTTCCTATCCTTCCTTGTTCATTTACCTAACTCAAATTGCTGAGTAAAAATAATCGTAATGCACTAATGCCTTCTGTTTCTTCTGTCCAATTCTTTCTCTGGCTTTATCAGACCCATATTCTGCAATGCCCAACCCAATTAAGTTATTTTCCTCGTCTACAATTTTAATGATATCACCTTTTAAAAAATCAGATTTAATGTCGATTATGCCAACAGGCAATAAGCTAGTTGCCTTACCAGATGTAAGGACTTCCTTTGCACCATTGTTTAATTGAACAATTCCTTTCGCTGTTGCTTCTGAGTGAGCAATCCATTTTTTCTTGCCAGATTTATTTTTCTCTGGAATAAATCGCGTATGGATTAATTTATTATCCAATAAAGTGGTTAACACATCATTTGTTGTTCCATTAGCAATGTGTACAGTGATACCAAGTTTTGCAACTTTTTGTGCCATGGTAGATTTTGTAACCATCCCGCCTCTGCCAAACTGAGATTTGCCTGTACTGATAAAAGATGCCAAATTAGTAACAGATCCCTTAATTTCTTGTATTACTTCAGAACCAGAAACTTTCGGGTCGCCATTGTAAATACCATTAACATTTGATAAAATAATTAAAGCATCTACATTTAACATCGAAGCAATTAAACCAGCCAGCTCATCATTATCTGTAAACATCAATTCGGTAACAGAAACTACATCATTTTCATTTACAACCGGAATAACATCATGCTGAAGCAAAATTTGCAAACAGTTTTTCATGTTTAAATAATGTGCCCTGTCTCTAAAATCTTCTTTGGTAACTAAAACCTGTGCACATTTTATAGCATGCTCAGCAAAGAAATTAGCATAAGTGTTAATTAATTTTACCTGCCCAATAGCTGCTAATAATTGTCTTGTAGTTACTGCATCTTGCTTTTCGGTAACTTGAATTAAACTTCTGCCAGATGCAACAGCACCTGAAGAAACCAAAATAACCTCAATGCCTTCTGCCTTAATAGCTGCTAGCTGATGAACCAAATGTTTAATTCGTTCTTCATCAGGCAATCCATTAGCTTGTGTAATTACATTAGAACCTACTTTAACAACTATTTTTTTATACGGTAAACTCATGCTTATAATTAAAACTCTAATGTACTAATTCTATAGAGTTTATAGATTATTTTCAGCTAAAAATGTCTTCAAAAAATGGATTTTACTACCTAAATATTTTTTATTGTAAATTTTTATAAAAATTATTTAGCTTATAATCAGTATTTTACGTGAAATTATAAAATAATTATAGTACTATGTATTGCATAATACTATATGAAACATATATCTTTGTTTTATGATAGCAGAAAATACGCAAACACAAATGCGAAAAGGCATACTCGAATATTGTGTGCTTTTAATCATATCTAGAGGAGAAATTTATGCCTCAGATATTATCGCCGAATTAAAACAAGCAAAACTCCTGGTAGTAGAAGGAACTTTATATCCTTTACTAACCCGCTTAAAAAATAATGGATTGTTAAGTTACAATTGGGTTGAATCTACTTCTGGCCCGCCACGTAAATATTATGTGCTTACTGAAGATGGCAAACAAATTTTAAAGCAATTAGATCACACTTGGCAAGAATTGGCTTACGCCATTACCACTTCGCAAAATGGTGTACCAAAACAATCAGACTCCCAAAACTAATTTCAGAAAACATGAAGAAGACAATAATTATAAATATAGGCAACTCAATTATTCACATTGAAGAAGATGCTTACGAAATATTAACCGCTTACCTTAACGAGATTAAACATCATTTTACAAAAAATGCTGATGATTTTGAAATTGTAACAGATATAGAAAATCGAATTGCCGAAATGTTTGCTGAAATTTTAGCGGCAGGACAAAAGCAAGTAATCGAAATTACTGATGTACAAAGTGTAATTGCACAAATGGGTCGTGTTCAAGATTTCATGAACGAAGATGAAGAGGAAGCTCCAAAAGCAACTTATTCAACTGCTTATGAAGGCGAGAAAAAATTGTATCGTGATACAGACGAAGGTGTAATTGCAGGAGTTTGTGCAGGTTTGGGCTATTATTTAAACATCGAAACGCGTTGGGTTAGGCTAATTGCTTTTTTATCTATCCTTTTAAGTGGCGCAGGTATTTTGGCTTACATCATTTTATGGGTTGTTATGCCAAGGGCGATTACCAGGTCTGAAAAAATGGCAATGAAAGGTGAGGCTACAAATCTTTATGGTTACAAGAAAAGTTTTGAAGAGGAACTGGCAGCGTTTAATGAAAAAATGAAAGCAGCGAATGAACACTTTCAACCGCTGATGAAGAATTCTGGAAACTTTATAACTGAATTAATTAGAGTTGTTGGCACGTTTATAACGGTTTCGGCAAAGGCAATAATGAAATTTATTGCTGGCGTTTTAATTGTTTGTGGTTTTATAACATTACTTTCTTTGATTATTTGTTTAGCAGGGTTTATTGGTTTTTGGGATGCAGATATGTATCGATTCCCTTTTTCTATTATCAATGAGGGCTTTAGAACAGAAATTTTATTCGGAGCATTTATCACCATATTTATTCCGGTTTTAGCATTGGTGTTGTTTGCTATAAGAGTTGCTTTTAACAAAAAAGCAATTAACAAAACGGTTTCATTTGCATTGTTAATTATTTGGTTGTTAGGTGTTTCATCAACGGTATATTATGCCACTAAAATATCATCTGAATTTCAAGAACACGCAGAATTGGTGCAATCTAATGAGTTAAAAACATATCCAACTTATGTTATAGACGTAGATAAAGGAATGGAATTTAGCAGAGAAGATAGCTTGGCTTATAACATAAAAGAACTTGATTTTGGTAGCCGCGTAATTGTTAACGATGATGATGACCATCCTTTTAGAGTGCCAAGAAATGTAAGGATTGAAATTGAGAAAAGTGAGAATGGAAAAACCTCAATGGTACAGACTTACGAATCGCAAGGTAAAACTTTCCCAATCGCATTGCGTAATGCTCAAAATATAGATTATAAATACACTCAAAAAGATTCATTGTTAACCTTGAGTCCGAGGTTACGACTGAAAAGAGAAAGCGTTTGGAGAAATCAAGAAGTGCATATTTCATTAAAAGTGCCAGTAGGGACGCATTTATTTTTAAATGATAACATTTACAATTACCTACAATTCTACTACTATTCTTGTAATGATGACCATAACGAGAGAGGGAGTTATAGAGAATGGATCATGACAGAAGATGGCTTAAAATGTAAAGCAGAATTAAATCAACCAACAGAGACTAATCCTTAAAATTAGCTTATTGATGAGCTTTAGCCCGGCTCATCAATAAGCCTTAAGAAAGAAATCATGAAAAATAGTATACTTTTAATTACATGCCTTTTGGCATGGGGGACTTCTTTTGCCCAAAAAACCGCCAAAATTGCCGGTAAAATAGTAGATGAAAAAACTGAGGCAGTACCTTATGCACTTGTTAAGCTACTTAGTTTGCCAGATAGTAATATGGTTAAAAACATGCAGGCAAATTTAGATGGTGAGTTTTCATTTGAGCAAGTAAAAACGGGAGATTATATACTTGTTATTAATATGGTTGGGTACAAAAATTATAAAACCCCAAAGTTTACCTTACTAGATGATTTAATAGTGCCGTCTATTAAAATGGAGGGTTTAACCAAAAATTTAAAGGAAGTTTCCATCACTGGGATAAAACCATATATAGAACGAAAGGTTGATAAAACTGTTTTGAATGTAGAAAATAGCATCAACTCATCGGGCAATAGTGCTTTAGAGCTTTTAGAGAAAGCGCCAGGTGTTACAGTTGATAGACAAAACGATCAGATTAAATTGAATAATAAATCGGGTATTACCGTAATGATAGATGGTAAAACGAATTTTTTATCGGGAGCTGATGTAACCACTTTATTGAGCAACATGAGTAGCGATCAAATTTCTACGATAGAATTAATTACCAATCCATCTTCAAAATATGATGCCGCTGGCGCTGCTGGAATTATTAATATTAAATTGAAACGCAATAAAGCTTTTGGCACAAATGGAAACCTATCATTAAATACTGGGCAAGCGGTTATGCCTAATTTCCCTAAAGATATGTACCGTGTTGGTTTGAGTTTAACACTTAATAATAGAATTAATAAGTGGAATGTTTATGGTACAACAGCTTTTAACAGAAAAGTTGGTTTTAATAATATCAATGTATTGCGAAATACATTAACTACTAATTTGGCAAGTTCCTTCAATCAGAATTTTGAGAGACATACAAAAGGAGTTGCTTATATGGGTAAGCTGGGTGCAGATTATTATGTATCTGATAAAACTGTTATTGGTGTAATGGTAGATGCGAATAAGATAAATTCAGCTTTAGATAATGTTAGTCAAACTCATATTAGGGAAATGCAAAACAATGTAGAAACGAATAATGCGGTTAATCAGTTAGCTTTATCAGATTCCCCTGTTGGTAACGTTACCGCTAATTTTAACATCAAGCACGACTTTAATAAAGAAGGGACTAACCTAACTTTTGATGTTGACTATTCTGGCTTTAGTAATGAAAAGAATGATGATTTTAATGCACAATACCTTAACAATGCTGGTAATTTAACTCAAACAACAGCTTTGCGAAATGCTACCGATGCTCAAATTGATGTGTTGGCAGCTAAAACTGATTTTACTTGGGCAATAAATAAAACAGTGAAATTAGAGGCTGGCTTAAAAAGTAGTTATGTAGTTACCCATAATGAGCTCATCTCTGAACAATTTTTGGCTGGAGCTTGGCAAAATGATGCCGGTAAGTCTAACAATTTCATTTACAAAGAAAACATAAATGCAGCTTATACAAGCTATGCAAAAGAATGGAAAAAATGGCAGGTCCAGTTAGGATTAAGGGCAGAATACACACATTCAAACGGTAACTCTGTAACTAGCAATAAAGTGGTTGATAGAAATTACCTTTCATTGTTTCCTACAGTATTTGTAAGTCAAACCCTTAATGAAAATAGTCGTTTTAATTATTCATTTAGTAGAAGGGTAGATAGACCAAATTACCAGCAATTAAATCCATTTGTATTTTATATGGATCCTTATGCATTAGATGAAGGTAATCCATACCTAAAACCTCAATTTACATATAATTTCGAAGTGGGTTATAGTTATAAAGAAGCTTCATTATCATTTAATTACGCTGATACTAGAGATATGATTACTCAAATTAGCCAACAGAATGAGGTTACAAGAATTATTAATGTAATTCGCAAAAATTTAGGAAGAGCGCAAACTTTTTCGGCTAATTTATATTTCCCTGTTAAGGTGGCTAAGTTTTGGAGAATGCAAAATAATGTGAGTGCATTTTTATCCAAATTTAATGATGGTAATTTAGAAGGAGCAAAATACCAAGCCAGTAAAGTGGCCTACAATTTTAACAGTAATCATTCAATTAATTTACCGCAAAATTTTTCGGTAGAACTTGGCTTTTGGTTAAATTCCCCTAGGTTAAACGGGGTTGAAGAGACTACAATTACTCAATATGCAGTAAATGCAGGAATTCAGAAAAGCTTGATGAATAAAAAACTGAAAATAAGGTTAAGTATGGATGATATTTTCTTGACCAACCATTGGGAAGGAAAATTACAATATCAAAATGTAAATTTAAATGTGGTTAATCGATATATGAGTAGAAGAGCAGCCTTTACAGTTAATTATAATTTTGGAAACCAGAATGTTAAATCTGCGAGAAATAGAAATACCGCTACTGATGATATTAAGGGTAGAGCAGGTAGTAATTAAAATGAGTAAGACAAAAAATATTCAATTAGAAAACAAAAAAATGAAAAAAATCTATTTTATAATTGCAATGCTAGCTTTAGGACTAACATTTGGTTGCGAAATTGGAGCCAGTAATCAATCTATTAGTGTTAAAAATACAGAAAACAGCTATACTTTTAAGGCAGAATATCCTAAGCACAAAACCAACGAAGTGGTTACCTACATTGAGGGAAGTTTGGAGCAGGATGATTTTTTTAGCAATGTAGAAGGCATGAAAGACGAAGATGTTACTTTAACAGACAGTACCAAATTCCATATAACAGCTGAGCCTGGTTTCATAAAAATTAACTTTACCAAAAGAGACAATTCAGCAACCTCATACGATAAAATGGTTAAACTATGCCAAGGGATTAAAGAAGCGCTTAAATAAAGTGCTCAATGAAAACCAGTGGGAATGTAACTCAAGTAAGCCTTGTTTGTTTTTTTTCTATTTAACCGTATAACGATAAACAGCTCTACCAACGTTGCCATTTTTGTCTAATCCTTCAACAACTGCTCTGTATGAACCTCTTCCATCTGCATTGAAAAAATCAAAACTGATGTTTCCTTTTTCATCTGTAACTACTTTAGGATTCCAATAAATGGTTGTGCGTAAATCAGTACTGGTTATTGGTGCATTAGGCAAGTATTTAGGAGAGTAAAACTCACGTTCTTTACTATATCCCATTGGTTTAAACGTAATAATATTGGTTTTTGGGATCATATCCATTAACTCTTGTTTGCTTATTTTTTTGCCAACAGGTGCTTTTTTAGTATTGATAACCAATACACCCTTAGTTTGATAAGCCCTGTCTACTGTTCCTAAATCGTCTTTTAAAAATACTTCTACAGATTCTAAATCTGCTACACTAACATTGTTAATGTCTCTTGCATCAACCGGATTGCCATTTATGAAAACTTGTACAGGAGTTCTACCACCTTGATTATAATCTCTAGAAACGTAGAAATTTTCAACATCAAAGGTCATTCCCGTTGCCATTGTTTTTAAACAATCCAACAGAGAATTACAACCTGCACTAAACCTTTCTGCACTTAATAAATGATCTGGTGTTGCATTTAAACCCGATAATGCACTATGGTCTGAATGACTAGGTTTTTTAATTGCTGCACCTTTAATTTCTACCGTTTTTAACGTACGTAAATAACGATATTGTTTTTGGCTATTGTTTAAGTAAGCAGAAAGTACAGTATCTATATTAGCAACTTCTTCTGCTATATTGATGTTCTTTGCACCAAGAGGGGCAGGAGTTCCATCTAACATGATCATTAAATTGGCTGCATTCGCATTGTATTTTGCACTAACTACCACCTGAGATGAATCTGGGAAATTTAAATTCTGGAAATTAAATAAGCCCATATTACTGGTAATTGTTTCTGCAGAAATTGGCCTACCAGTAACCATCAATCGCATTGAACCTTTTTTAATTGGCATTCCAGTTCTATCTCTTAAAGTTCCGGTTATATTTATGCCCTGCTCTGGTAAATAAGTTACCACTGGATATTTCCCTTCTAAAATTTCTTTGTAAGAGAACCTGCGGTATCCTTGCGTAAGCATTAGTTTATCTAAATCAGCTAATTTTTTATCATCAGTTTTAGTAAAATAGTAATTAGGCTTTTCTATGTATCCCTTTAAATCAGATGAAAGTAATAGTGAACTTAATATGGTAGTCTCGGTGTTTTCTTCAACAGGTACTTTTTGTTCATCAATTACTGAAACAGAAAAATCTCCCGCAACAGGCAATCCAGCACTTTTAGCATCAATTGTCATCTTCACCTTTTGGCGAGGTTTATAGGTCGGTAGATCAGTCTTTATAGCCAAATTCATCGCGTCTGGATGTAGCACAAAAGCTAATCTCTCACTTAAAGGTTCGTTATTGGTATTAAATAAGGTAATTTGAACTATTCCAGATGGGAAATTCTTTTTAGGGATTTTGGTAATGATAATTTGATTTTTTAAACTAGCCTTAGCAGCATAGTAAACAACATTTGTTGTTTGGGCAACTATAAAAAAGGTCTTGTTTTTGTTAGCTTCAAAAAAAGTGTTATTTGCTAAAACCTTAAGATTAATGAACTCTGCATTAGCGTTAGTAATCTGCAAACTTATTCCGGCTGCTGTTGCTTTTGGGAAATCGAAAGATTTAACATTGCCATCTTTAAAAGTAACTTTTGCTTTGTAATTTTTTCCAAGTTCGGGCGTAATAAAAAACGAACCCATACCAGCATGAGAAGAGGTAAATGAAGTAAGTTCATTGTTTTGCTCATCGGTAATTACTCCTTTGGCATCAGCACCCAAGCCCGAAACTTTAATTGCTTTAAACCCAACTTGGTTGGGTATGCCACTTATCAATGTTCCCCCTTCAGGAAAGAATTGAAGATCAATGTCATTTGAGGTTTGCTTTAAATCAAATGTAGCACTTGCACTTTCTTTTTCAGCAATGCTGATGTCTGTTATAATTGCTCCTTTTGTTATGGGTTCGCCATTTTTACTAGTAACAACAACATTTAAAATCCCATTCTGATCTGTTGTTCCCTTCCCTTTGGCATAAACATCATAATTAGAAAGCACTCTCCAATTCACAGTTTTATTTGCATAAGCTTTTTTGGTCAAATCCTTAAATTGAATTTTAGCAGTAGTTTTAATTCCTTTATCACTTTGCTCATTGTTAAATGAGATGTTGGTAATTAATTGTTTGTCAATTGCTTCTCCTAAAAGGATAGGTTTTGTAAAGAAATAAGCATCACTAAAGTTTAACATCCACAATGTGTAAGCTCTTACATAATAATTGCCTTGTTTGTAGTTTTGCATGTTTAACGGAATATTTCCGTAAGCAATACTGTTTTTAAGTGGGAGTTTTACAGTCTGGACCAAAGAATCTTGTGCATTCCAAACTTCTACATAAACTATTTTACTTAATGGAGAAGGCAAATTCTGCTCTATGGTAACATACGCTTTAAACCACATGGTATCGGCAACAGCATAGTAAGGTTTATCAAAATGAAGATATACTTTTTCTACAGGTTGCTCATCAGATAATCTTTTGGTTTTAGTGATGATATTGTTTAGCGCAACGCTGTCTGACTGTTGTGCAGCAGCAGTTAAACTAAGTATAAATATAAAAGTGATTAGTGTTAAAAGAATTCTCGTCAATTTCATCAAGTTGGATTAAGCTTATGGAATGTTTGCTAATATATTGATTATTGCTTTATGCATAGGCATTGTAACTAATCTTTAACATTTTTTTACAATTCAAAAAATGGGCATAAAAAAACGGATGCCTTATAAATAAAGCACCCGTTTTAAGCTTAAATATCAATTATTTATACTCGATAATAAAATCTGAAGCTGGTGTGCGAACTTTTTTAAGACCCGCTAACCAATCGCCACTTTCATCGCGAAAGCCTAAAGGTAAAATGGCTACACTTTTCAGTCCTTTTTCAGTAAGATTTAAAATCTCATCGTATTTTGCATTGTCGAAACCTTCCATAGGTGTAGCATCTACTTTTAAAACAGCAGCCTGTGCAATTGCCATTCCTAAACCAATGTAAGCCTGGCGAGCTGCATGGTTAAAGTTTACGTCTTCCGGTCTTGGCACATAATTGCCAACTAACATTTTTTGATAGTCTGCAGTTGAAGCTTCTGGAGTACCACGTTCTTTATGCGTGTGACTAAAAACAGCATTAATGCGGTCTTCGGTATAGTTATCCCATGCTGCAAAAACCAAAAGATGAGATGAATCTATAATTTGTGCTTGATTATAAGAGTGGGGTAATAGCGTTTGTTTTAGCTCTGGGTTAGTAACCACAATTACTCTAAACGGTTGTAAACCAGAAGAAGTTGGTGCTAAACGAGCAGCTTCTAAAATTTGATCTACTTTATCTTGCGGAACGGCTTGGCCATTCATTTTTTTGGTGGCATATCGCCAGTTAAGTGCTTCTATTAAACTCATGGTATTTTTTATATGATTATTTTAAAATTAGTTATTGATGTTTTTGATAAAACCTTGTACCGCATCTTGTAAAACTCTTTGTTGCATTTCATTTGGTGTGGCCGTCATGTTAACCATGTTTATAGAACTTAAGCCATGTAGGATAGACCAAAATGTGTGAAACTTTAATATGATTTGCTCGTCAATATCAGGCGTTCCACTTAATTTATGAATAGAATCAACCACTATTTTACTAAAGTTTCCTATCTCAGCAATCTGATTTACCCTTTCGCAACTAGGCATTCCCAAACCAAACATCATTTGATAATATTCTCTTTGTTCAAATGCAAATTGAAAATAGGCACTGGCCATTGCGGTTAATTGCGCTGCAGGATTTAATGATTTACTTTTTGTACTATCCATCACTTTACTTAGCATGGCAAAACCTTGTTTAACAAACTCTTCTAAAATAGCATCCTTACTTTCGAAATGATTGTAAACAACAGGTAAGCTGTAACTAATGGCATCGGCAATTTTACGAATAGAAACAGACTGCCAGCCTTCTTTTAGAATGATGGTTTTAGCAGCCTCGAGAATTGAATCTCGTACTTGCTCTTTCTGTTTTAATCTTTTTTCGGTAACAGCCATTTAAATAAGTTAACACTGTTAGCAAAAGTATGTACGATAAAATTAAATTAACTAATCTTTAATTGTTTATGACTAAAGGATGATAAGTAGGGGCACATTCTTAAAACATTTAAAAATTATTAACGTTAATAATACTATGCTAGCATAACATATATGTTAGCTTTATCACTAAAACTTATATTATGAAAAAGCTTATTTTATCTGCATTACTTTTAGCAGGAGCGTCTCTCAGTACATTTGCCCAAGAAGGAAGAGGTTTTTATTTAAAACCTACAGGAAGTTACTTTTTAAAGGTTACACCGGTCGAGTTTCCGAATGTTGGTTCCATACAACCCCGAGATTATGTTTTCTCTATTAATCCAAATACGGGAGCCCAAACCAGAATTTCTGAAGAAACAATTACAGGGTCATTTGGACAAGGGTGGCGAGCAGGTTTAACAGGAGGCTTTAGGTTTAATGATGTAGTAGCGTTAGAAATGGGTGTATACTATTTTAAAAGTGAGGAGCAAACCATGGCAAAACAAACCGGTTATATTGGCAATACACAAGTGCTAAGCCTAAAAGCTGTTGGTCAGGTTACAGCACTAGATTTAACGCCAGCTATAGTTTTTAATTTACCTACCCAGGCGAAATTTAAACCCTATTTAAAAATTGGTGCAGTTGTACCTGTATATGGTTATTTAGCTATTAATACTGCTGTTAATGACCAAACTGGTGCTATTGCTAGGTCCGTTAATCCAAATTTTGTAGCGATAGAACTAACAAGAACAGAAGAAGTTAAGCCCAAACCAACAGTAGGGTTTTTAGGCGCTGCAGGATTTAGTTATCCAATTGGTAAAAACATCAGTTTCTTTAGTGAAATTGAATATAGAAATGTGTCTGTAAATAGCGATAGTAAGAAAGTGACAGCATTTGCCGGTACTGGTACTTTAGCCAATGGCGCTAAAGTAAATGTTGGTTTAAACGATTTGCCAACTGGAGTAAGAGAAACCAATTACCATAAAACTTTAACACCGAGCTCTAATGTTTCTGGTACAACTGGATATGATCAGAATAAACCTAGTGATGATTTAAAATCATACATCAATATTGGTGGATTAGGTTTAAACGTTGGCCTTAAAATAGGAATATAAATTACAAATTAGCTAATTAGCACATTTACTAATTAGCTAATTATTATTATTAATTCTTCAGTTTTGCTTTAAATAACTTCTCCAGTTTTTCCATTTTAGGCAAAATTACCAGCCTACAATAAGGTAGCTCACCGTTTTTCACAAAATAATCCTGATGGTAATTTTCTGCAACGTAAAAAGGTTCTGCTTTTACTATGCTGGTAACTACTGGTTTGTCAAATGCCTTTGTTTTATTTAGTTCAGCCTTATACTTTTCGGCTATTGCTTTCTGTTCCGCTGTATGATAAAAAATAACAGAGCGGTACTGTGTGCCAACATCGGCACCCTGTCTGTTTAAAGTTGTAGGATCATGACTTTTCCAAAAAACCTCTAAAAGCTCATCATAAGTAATCTTGGCAGGATCATAGGTAATTTCAATTACCTCAGCATGGTTTGTTGTGCCGGTACAAACTTCTTCATAAGTAGGGTTAGGAATGTCTCCTCCTTCATAACCAGATTTTACAGTAGCCACACCATTTAAGCGCTGAAATAAAGCTTCCGTACACCAAAAGCAACCCATTCCAAATGTAGCTTTCTGTAATTTAGGCTTTTGGGCGGCTGCATCTTGCACAGCTAGCAGCATTAAAACCATTATTGTAATATATTTCATTTTGTGTGTTTCTATTTGGTAATTATACGTAAAACAAGATACTAAAGTTTGGTAAGTATAAAAAGAGACCTACGCTTGACAATAGGTAGAATTATGATAAATAATTCATTTTGTGAATAACTTAACAAATTGTTTTGTAAATTGTTAGCTAACTAAAAATAGTAGTTATAAGATTTATTAACATATCTTTTCTAAATTTAACTATTCATTAAAATAAAATAATATGTCTACACCTTATATTCCATGCCTTGATTTAGGCAGCTACATTAATGGCAATGAAGAACAGCGTAAAAAGTTTTCTGATGATTTAGGAAGAGCTTTTAACGAATCGGGTTTTGTAACAATTACCAACCATGGCATAAGCCAAGATTTAATAGATAATTTATATAAAAACATCAAAGCAGCCTTTGCTTTACCTGTAGAAACCAAACGTAAATATGAAAAGGTAGAACTAGCTGGTCAGCGTGGTTATACGAGTGCAGGTAAAGAGACTGCAAAAGGTGCTAAAACTGCCGATTTAAAAGAGTTCTGGCAAATAGGTAATGAAGTAAGTGATGGCGATCCCATTAAAAGCGAGTATCCTGACAATGAAGTGCTAGAAGAAATCCCTGAATTTAATCCAGTTACCAGAGAGATCTATCAGAAACTAGAAGAAAATGGAAAGCACTTGTTAAGAGCAATTGCTACTTATTTAGAGTTGCCAATTAATTATTTTGATGAACATGTTCACAATGGAAATTCAATTTTACGTGGTATTCATTACTTCCCAATTGAAGATCCAGATTCTTTACCTGCAGATGCAGTAAGAGCAGGCGCACACGAAGACATTAACTTAATTACTTTGTTAATTGGTGCTAGTGCCGATGGTTTAGAAGTATTAACAGCCAGTAAAGAATGGTTAGCCATTAAAGCAGAACATACTGATATTGTGGTAAACGTAGGCGATATGTTGCAACGTTTAACCAATAATAAATTAAAATCTACAACGCATAGAGTGGTCAACCCACCTCGCGAATTGATGAAAACTTCTCGTTTCTCAGTACCCTTCTTTTTGCATCCACGTAGTGATATGGATTTAACAAGTTTGCCATCTACTATAGATGCTCAACACCCAAAAGTGTATAGCGATATGACGGCTGGAGAGTATTTAGATGAGCGTTTAAGAGAAATCGGGTTAAAAAAATAAGCCCACTAAATCCTCCTCAAAGGGGAGAACTTAGCACATTTAGATGAAAACTGTTAACTTAAAACTGAATTGGGCGTGCCCCAAGCTTCGCAAGGGTCGGGCTATACACTGCAAGTCCTCGCCCATAAAAATGGGCTGTGGGCTTTTCGTTACTATCCCTCACGCAGCCTTAAAGTTTAAAAAAAATAAAGCGCTAAATTTTATAGCGCTTTATTTATATTGTACCAATGGATAGACAACTCTCTATTTTTGCTACTATAAAAGGAATAGGCTCTGCCTCTGGCTTATGGCTTAAACAGAATTTGTTGTACCTTATTGGCGATAATAGTGCTTATTTATATGAATATAATACTGTAAATAAGTCGCTAACTAAAATTCAGATTTTAAAAGATGCAAAGGCTTTAGTAAACATTGCAAAAGCAGATAAGCCAGATTTCGAGGTGCTTTGCCATTACCAAAACACACTTTATATATTGGGTTCTGGTTCTACTGCAAACAGAAATCTAATGATAGCGTATAATTTAGAAACCAAGAAAATTACACCACATCAACTCTCCTCCGTATACGCCGCTATAAAAAAGACCTGTGCCATAGATGATGATAATTTAAATATTGAAGGTGCTGTTTTTGATGGAAACAATTGGTTCTTGTTTAATAGAGGCAATGGAAATGCAACTAAAAATGGAGTAATTAAAATCTATGGTGATAATTTAGCAGCGATAGAAAAAATAGAATTCACTTCCATTGTATTACTCAAAACCAATCAGAAGTTGGCTTCATTTACTGATGCAGTTTTACATCAAAACCAGCTCTATTTTATTGCCGCTGCAGAAGATACTACATCAACCTATCATGATGGGGAGATTTTAGGTAGCTATATTGGTAGTTTAAATGCTGATACCTTAAGCTTAAACTTTACCAAACAAATATCAACTCACCAAAAGTTTGAAGGGATCACTTTCCTTAAACAAAATACCAATGCAATCGAATTCTTACTTTGCGAAGATAGGGATACAGCTATACTAGAAACTGTGATTTATAAATTGGTATTGGCGCAATAGTTTGTTAACCTGCTTATCCTTCGACAGGCTCAGGATGACAGGGATCTAATTGTTGGATTGCTTTATTGTTAAAAGGAATTGTTGTTTCTAAGATAAGGCTGTAAGTTTCAAACTAGTTTGTTTAAGATAAATCTAAGCACCTAGTACCCCATCTGAAGGGTGTTAGAGGAAGGATTAAATATTTACAATATCTAATGCTATTCATCCTTCTATCTACACCCTGCATGTCCCCCTCTGGAGGGGGTAGGGGGAGGAATTAAATGTTTTACAAACACCATGTTATCCGTCTTTCTATCTGCACCTGCATGTCCCCCTCTGGAAAGTTTATCCCGATTCATCGGGAGAGCTGGGGGAGGAATTTGTAATTTAAAGCTTTTAAGAATTCCACCCCCTTTGATTCCCCCGCCAGCGGGGGACACTGATGTATAGCTGAAGGGCTAGGTGACGTTTTAAACTATTGTTCTTCGGCAGGCTACCGATGTAAAATTGGCACACGTCAGGATGACAACATTTTCTACAATAAAAAAGCCCCCAAAGCTTTAACTTTTTGGGGGCATGTAATTTTTGATCTTTATTATGCTTTCTTTAAAAACTCAGTTTTTAAAACCACTCTCATTTTATCTGCTTTGCAATCTACTTCCCCGTCATCATCAGTTAGTTTGATGTTTTTAATCACCATGCCTTTTTTTAAGGTTACTGAAGTTCCTTTTACAGGTAAGCTCTTAATTAAGATTACAGAATCACCATCTTTTAATCTATTTCCGTTGCTGTCTTTTACAATTAACTCGTCTTCCATTTTGTTCGTTTTTACAAAATTAGCTTAATTTTGCTTATTCCCCTTGTCAATAGCTCTGTTAATTGCATCTTGTATCCTGGGGCGGATGTTAAGTCGGCCTAGTTGCTCGCTCACCGTTGGATTTACCCTGTTTGATAAGAAAATGTAAACTAATCCCCTAGAAGGATCTACCCATACACCAATACCTGTATAACCCGTATGCCCAAAAGTTTGTGAAGAAGCCAATTCTGAAGGGTATTTTTTAGTCAAATCTGGATCCCAACGATCAAAGCCTAAACCTCTTCTGCTTATGTTACTTTGTTTGGAGGTAAACATAGCTACAGTTTCTGGTTTAAAATATTGTTCGCCACCATAAGTTCCTTTGTTTAGCATTAACTGATAGTAAATAGCTAAATCATTCGCATTGCCAAATAAACCCGCATGACCAGCAACACCACCTTTTAAAGCAGCACCTTGATCATGAACATAGCCTTCTAATAAAGTTTTTCTAAAAACTTTATCATCTTCTGTTGGTACAATTTGTTCTTTTGTAAAACGATTTCTAGGTAAATACCCAGCAGTATGCATCCCCAATGGCGTATAAAAATTAGTTAAAACATACTGTTCTTCTGGCTTTTCGGTAATGTGCTCTACAATGTCTTGCATTACGTACATGCTAATGTCGCTATATACATAAGTGCCACGCGTTTTAATTGGAGAGTTTAACATTTTAGGCCACATGAAATCACTAAAAAAGCCTTTTTTAATGTAGTAATTATCAGCCACTTTAGTAGGGAAGGCCGCTGATGAATCTCTTGCATAATCGCCTTCTTTAATGTAATTATGAAAAGGAATGTAAGGGATAAAGCCCGCTTGGTGCAACATCACTTCACGCACATTAATGTTGTTCATGGGTGTATTTCTTGCCTTCGGAATGTAATACCCAATATTGGTGTCCAACTTTAATTTTCCTTGCTCAACTAAGTGCATTACAGTTGGTGTTGTAGCTGTAATTTTTGTAACTGATGCCAAATCAAAAATGTCTGTTACTTTATCTGGCAATACATTATCATAAGTATGGTAGCCGAATGCTTTATTGTAAATTACTTTTCCATCTTTTGCAACCAGTACTACAATTCCTGGAGCTGCTTTACCCGCAATCGCCTCTGCAGCAATTTTATCAACCTCTATTAAATTTTCTGTATTTACACCAGCATCTTCAGGAACAGTATATTTTAATCGAGTTACAGTAGTTTTATAACCAGAACCAGCAGTATATTTTGCAGAATATTCTTTGCTTAATACTTGTTGCGCAGCAATACCACCAAAAATAATTTGTGGAACTACCATTGCTGCTTCTTGAGAATTTTGAGGGCTCCACACAATCGGTATATCCAGATTGTTAAATGCGCTTAAGCTTTTGCCTTCGCCAAAAATAGCAAGTATAACATTTTTGTGCTTGGCAACATCACCAATAAAATTTAAGAAACGGCCATTTTTAGCCATGTCATCAGTTAGGCTAATGATAATGGTGTTGTAATATTTCAAATCGTCTGCTAAGTCATTTAAGGTAGCAGAGTCACGGTATTTTTCTGCGCTAAGCGATTTAAAATCTGCGTATTTGTTTAATAAGCTGTCAAATGCAACCTGGTAAGCAAAACCCAGCTGAATAGAAGCAAACTTTTTTTCTGCCAGTTTGGTAACAGGAATAAAGCCATTCTGGTTATTTAATAAAACTGAGCTATTGGAAATGGCTTGGATATTCTTAAGTCTATTTTCATTTTGTTTGTGGTCTTGTGCGCATGCGCTTAGTGTAAAAATAGCGACTAAACAAGTTGTAATTATGCCGGTTAGGCTATTTATTTTCATTGGTTTTATGGTTGTTTTCGGGTGTGATAAAGCGATTATACTTGTGTGGTTACTTTTTTTCATTTGGCTTGGCCATGCTGGTCTCATATACTTTCTCTCCATTAACGTAGGTTTTTATCACTTTGTTTTGCAAAATCTGCTGATCTGTTGCTTTCATAATATCGTGGTCTAAAATCACAAAATCTGCAAATTTCCCAACTTCTAAACTTCCTTTTTCTTTCTCTTCAAAATTGGCTTTCGCCGCCCAAATGGTCATCCCTCTTAAGGCTTGTTCTTTGGTTAAGGCATTTTCCATTTGGTAGCCACCTTGCGGATAATTTTTACTGTCTTTTCTAATTGTTGCAGCAAAAAAGGTAAGCATTGGGTTAATTTGCTCTACCGGGAAATCTGTTCCTAAAGGTATCCAACCGTTTTGTTGCATCAATTGTTTGTAGGCATAGGCACCTTTAACTCTTTCGTTACCTAAACGGTCTGCTGCCCAATACATATCAGAGGTAGCATGAGTGGGTTGCACAGAAGGAATAACACTAGCACTACCAAATAAATTAAAGTCACTTTGTGCTACAACTTGAGCGTGCTCAATTCTCCAACGTTTATCATTTTTACCACCTAAAACTTGGTTGTATATTTTTAAAATACTACGGTTTGCAGAATCGCCAATGGCATGTGTACACATCTGGAAATTGTGTTCATTGATTTTCTTGGCCACTTCTTCAAAATGCTTAAGGTCACTTAACAAGAAGCCAGATTTAGTTGGCATATCACTATAAGGATGCATTAAACACGCTCCTCTAGAGCCCAAAGCACCATCTGCATAAACTTTAAAAGCACGAACATTTAATCTATCTGTTTTGATAGCGCCACGTTTGAACAAATAATCGAAGTTTTTTTCATTGTCTGATAGCATTACGTACAAACGCATTTTTAAACTTTTATCAGCTTGTAGTTTTTCTATAAATTGAACGGCCTCATAATCTAAACCACAATCATCAATAGTAGTTAAGCCAACTGCAAAGCAATTTTTCTGGGCATCTAATAATATTTTTTTTGCTTTTGTTTCATTTACTGGCGGAACTTTATTTGAAACTAATTCTACCGCATTATCAATTAAAAGCCCAGTTAGCTTGCCATCTTTTTCTACAATGTCTCCACCGGTTAAAGTAAAAGATTTTGTAATACCTGCTGCGGTTAAGGCACTTTGATTTGCGATAGAGGCGTGTCCGTCAATTCTTTCTAACAATACTGGTCTGTTCGGAAAAAGTGAATCTAATTTTTCTTTGGTAGGAAACTGTTTATTTGGCCAATCATTTTGGTCCCAGCCCCTGCCAGTTAACCAACCATCTGGGTGAGTTTTTGCGAATGCTGTAACTCTATCAATTACTTCTTCCCAACTTTTGGTTTCTCTTAAATCTGCACTTTGCAAGCTCTCTCCATAGCCAAAAAAGTGGGCATGGGCGTCTATAAAACCTGGATATACAGCTTTGCCATTCGCATCAACCTCTTCGGTGCCGCTAAATTGTTTACGGATATCGGCACTGCTACCAACAGCTAAAATTTTGCCGTCTTTAACGGCCATGGCTTCAGCAATATCAAATTTATTGTTAACCGTGTAAATTTTAGCGTTATAAATAACTAAATCTGCTTTTGGTTTGTTACAGCTGCATAAAATAAACAGCAAAGCAATTAAAGAGAGTAATCGTTTCATATTTTAAAGATATAAAATCAGTTCACAGTTTTCAATTTAGAGATAACAATGTTGCATTTATAGCTATAAATTGATTGTTAGCCTATTAAGCAATTTGACAATTAAACAATCAATATTTATCTCTTAAATAGCTGTATTTTCGCTAAATTAGCAACCTACAAAAAAGAATAATGTCTGATATTATACAACTTTTACCCGATAGTGTTGCCAATCAAATTGCAGCAGGAGAGGTGGTGCAAAGACCTGCATCAGCGGTAAAAGAATTACTAGAAAACGCCATAGATGCAGGGGCTGATAAAATACAATTGATAGTTAAAGACGCCGGAAAAGCGCTTATCCAAGTAATAGACAATGGGTGTGGCATGAGCATAACCGATGCAAGGATGTGCTTTGAACGACATGCAACTTCTAAAGTTCGCAAAGCGGAAGATTTATTTGCCATTAGAACAATGGGCTTTAGGGGAGAGGCAATGGCATCTATTGCGGCAATATCTCAAGTAGAAATGAAAACCAAACGGCATGAAGATGAGGTTGGAACATTGATTGCAATTGATGGCTCAACTTTCATTAAACAAGAGCCAGTTGGTACAGCAAACGGAACGAGTATTTGTATTAAAAATCTTTTTTATAATACACCTGCTCGTCGTAATTTTTTAAAAAGCAATCCTGCAGAAATGCGTCATATTATCGATGAATTTCAAAGAGTAGCAATGGCAAAACCACATATTGCTTTTACTTTACACCACGATGGGGTTGAGGTTTATCGATTACCTGCATCTGCCATGAAACAACGTGTGGTGCATTTGTTTGGCAATAATTACAATGAGCGTTTAATTCCGGTAGAAGAAGAAACTACAATTATTAATTTAAAGGGGTATATCGGCAAGCCCGAGTTTGCAAAGAAAACCAGGGGTGAACAGTTCTTCTTTGTAAATGATAGGTTTATTAAGGATGCCTATTTAAATCACGCAGTAAATAAAGCTTATCAAGAATTATTGCCTGATGATAATTTCCCTTTATATGTGTTGTTTATAGAGATCGATCCTGCAAAGATTGATGTAAATGTGCATCCAACTAAAACAGAAATCAAGTATTTAGATGAAAGATCTATTTATGCAATTATACATTCGGCTGTTAAAAGATCATTAGGTAAGTTTAACATTAGTCCTACCATAGATTTTAACCAAGAAACAGGTTTTAGCAACATGATTAGTCCGTTAGCGCATGAAGATATTGTGCCGCCAACCATTGCTTTTAATCCAGATTTTAACCCTTTTGCACCAACAACACCTGCTTATAGTGGTGGTAGTGTAGCTAGAAGTCAAAATCAAAATATGGCCCCAAGTAAAAATTGGGGTTCGTTATATGAGATTACAAATCATGAATTACCCGAGCAGACCCAAATAGATTTAGGGGAAGCGCAGAAAGATGATCATTTTGAGCCACTGCAAAAGCAATTTATGCAGATACATCATCGTTATATTGTTTCTCAGATTAAATCTGGAGTAATGATTATTGACCAGCAAGCTGCACACGAAAGAATTTTGTACGAAAGATTTTTACTCCATTTAGAAGATAGAAAAGGAGCATCACAACAAAGTTTATTTCCACAAACCGTTACGCTAAGCCCTAACGATTATGAACTGGCCAAAAGTTTGTTAGAAGACATTAAAAGTTTGGGTTTTGAGGTGCGTGAGTTTGGTAAAAACACTTTAGTAATAGAAGGAATTCCTGTAGATTTAGGAAGTACAAATATTAATGAAACACAATTATTTGAACATTTAATTGAGGGCTTTAAAAATTCGCAACAAGAATTAAAATTGGATAAACGCGATGCTTTAGCAAGAAGCATGGCTAAAAATAGTGCAATTAAAGGCGGCACAGCATTAGGTCAGCAAGAAATGAATACACTAATTGAAGAACTTTTTGCTTGTAAAACCCCTAATTTTAGCATTAGTGGAAAACCAGTAATACAAACAATTCCGTTAAGCGAGATTGCTCAAAAATTTGATAGATAAAATTATATGAATAATATAACACCAGTAGTAAAAAATCTACTAATCATAAATGTGATATTTTATTTTGCAACCTGGCTATTGGGGCAACAAGGAATTCCACTTACAAAATACTTAGCCGTCTATTACTTTGATTCTCCTGCTTTTAGTATATGGCAACCAATTACTTATATGTTTATGCATTCAAGCCAAGATATAATGCATATCATTTTCAATATGTTTGCCTTATACTCTTTTGGAAGTATTCTAGAAGCGCATTGGGGAGGTAAGAGATTTATTAATTTCTATTTAATAACAGGCTTAGGGGCTTTAGCTTTGCAATGGGGCGTTCAGGCATTTGAGGTTTATCAAATGACCGGATCTGCAATAAATGATCTTTCAAATATATCTACCACGCTTAGCCCTGAACAAATAGAGACAATGGGTGGTATTTACTTTGGACCAATGGTAGGTGCTTCTGGGGCAATTTTTGGGTTACTAGTGGCATTTGCAATGTTATACCCAAATTTGGAGCTTTATATTATGTTTATTCCTGTTCCGGTAAAAGCAAAATATATTATTCCAGTTTATATTGTACTTGAGTTTTTCTTAGGCGTGGCAAAGTTTCAAGGAGATTCTGTTGCCCACTTTGCCCATTTAGGAGGGGCATTAATTGGCTATATTTTAGTTAAAATCTGGCGTAATAAAAATACATACTTCGATTATTATGACTAACAACTTGTGGAACGATTTAAAGCTTAAATTTTTTAAGTCTGGCAATCCTGTTTTTCTTTATATCGGTATTAACGCTGCAGCTTTTGTGGTTGTTTCTTTATTATCTGTTGTATTTTACTATTCAGGGAGGGATGGATTTATAGATGGATTAGTGAAGGAATATTTAGCTTTTCCATCTGCTCCAGGTTTATGGCTAACTCGTTTTTATACAGTTTTAACTTATCAATTCTTCCACAAAGATTTTTTTCATATCCTTTTCAACATGTTGTGGTTGTATTGGATGGGACAAATATTTTTAGATTTTGTTAAACCTCGCCAGTTCCATTTTGTGTATTTAGCTGGTGGCATCTTAGGAGCGGTTTTTTACGCCCTAATATTTAACCTTGTTCCTGTGTTTATTACTTCAGTAAATGTTCCATTAATTGGTTCTTCAGCAGCGGTAATGGCAGTTTTTGCTGCAGCTGCAACGCTTGTGCCAAATTACAGCCTACGTTTAATGTTTTTGGGAGATGTAAAGATAAAATACCTGTTATTGGTTTACATCCTTTTAGATTTAATTGGTACAACGAAAATGAACGCAGGGGGTAGCTTATCACATTTAGGAGGTGTATTGTTTGGATTTATCTACATAAAATTACTGCAAAGCGGAACAGATTTAAGTAGCTTATTCGAGAGAAAACCTAAACTAAAAGTGGTTAGAAATAATGGAGTTAAAAAACAAACCTCTACAATAAATCAAAAAGAAGTTGATGCAATTTTAGATAAAATATCAAAGTCTGGATATGATCAATTAAGTAAAGAAGAAAAAGATACTTTGTTTAAGGCAAGCAAAAATTAATGGAAAAGAAAAAGCTTACTTTTTTCGATAAATTAATGGTTTTTACAGCCATCTGTGTAGCTATTGGCTTAATATGTGGTATTCTTGCTGGTAAGAATGATCCTAGAGAACATATCATTTTGGCGTTTTTTGGCTTAGCCTATCCATTTTTTCTGTTGGCAAATGTAATTATGCTACTTTGGTGGTTATTGAGGAAGAAATGGGTTTTTTCTTTGGTCACAATCCTTATTGTTTGTAGTGGATGGCATACTTTAATTGCAACTTTTGGGTTTTTTGGCAAGGCTGGTGAAAAGGAGAAAACCGAACAGGGACTGGTAAGAGTAATGACCTACAATGTTCATAATTTTAGGCCTTATGGAGATGCGATTAATCCTGAGGTTAAAGAGAAAATGCTCAAGGTGGTAAGAGACCAAAATCCAGATGTGATCTGCTTTCAAGAGTTTTTTACTAAACCCAAAGGACCATTTGATACTATTGATAGCTTAAAGAAGCTGTTAAATACGAAATATTATTATTTTGTGCCAACTATGAAAAGTGCTTCTGAAGCATTCGGTTTGGCAATTTTTTCTAAATATCCCATCAATAACAAAGACAATATTTTGTTTGAGGTAGATGCTGGAAATGAATGTATATATGTTGATTTAACTATTAAGGAACAGGTTTTAAGAGTTTATAATGTTCACCTTCAATCTATTTCTTTTGAAAAAGAAGACTATAACTATTTAGAAAAAGTAACAAAAGATATGGATGTAGAAAAAGGCTCTTCTAAGCGTATTGTTAGAATGTTAAAAACTGCTTTTTTAAAACGTAGTGCGCAAGTAGATTTAATGAAAGCCCACATGAAAACCTGTACTACTCCTTATGTTGTTGTTGGTGATTTTAACGATACCCCTGCATCTTATGCCGTTACTAAAATGACCGATTCTTTAAATAACGCATTCATTAAAAAAGGTGCTGGATTAGGAAGAACTTATAATGGAAAATTCCCTAATTTTCAGATAGACTATATCGCAACTTCAAAAGATATCGAGGTTACAAATTACCACATCGTGGAAGCTAAATTATCAGATCATTTTCCGGTTAGAAGTGATCTTCGCTTAAAAACTCTTAAACCCTAAGATTAACCCATTTTAGTTACATTTGCTCTATGAAACAAGAAATACAATTATACAATACCATTTCACGAAAAAAGGAACTTTTTAAACCGCTAAATGCACCTAATGTAGGGATGTATGTGTGTGGTCCAACTGTTTATAGTGATGTGCATTTGGGTAATTGCCGTACCTTTCTTTCGTTCGATTTAATCTTTAGGTATTTAAAATATAGTGGATATAAAGTTCGCTATGTAAGAAATATTACAGACGCTGGACACTTAGAAGGTGATAGAGATGAGGGGGATGATAAATTTGCAAAAAGAGCAAAATTGGAGCAACTAGAGCCTATGGAAATTGTTCAGAAGTATACCTTAGGTTTCCATGATGTAATGAGAATGTTTAACGCTTTGCCTCCTAGCATTGAGCCAACAGCAACCGGACACATCATTGAGCAAATTGAAATGATTAAAACCATTATTAACAATGGTTATGCTTATGAGGTAAATGGAACAATTTATTTTGATGTAGAAAAATACAGTAAACAATATAACTATACCATATTAACCAATAGAAATTTGGAAGATATGTTAGCTAATACAAGAGAGCTTGGTGGGCAGGATGATAAACGCGGAAGGTTAGATTTTGCGCTTTGGATTAAAGCTAAACCAGAAACTTTAATGCAATGGGTATCTCCTTGGGGCATGGGCTTTCCGGGCTGGCATATTGAGTGTTCTGCAATGAGTGCCAAATACTTGGGTCAAGAATTTGATATCCATGGTGGCGGAATGGATTTGGCAGCAACACATCATACCAATGAAATTGCACAGTCTGAAGCTTGTAGTCATCAACAGCCTGCTAAATATTGGATGCATACCAATATGTTAACGGTTAATGGCACCCGTATGTCTAAATCTTTGGGCAACGGATTTTTACCTGGAGAACTGTTTACAGGAAATCATCCTTTGTTAAGAAAGGGATATAGCCCGATGACAGTTAAGTTTTTCATGTTACAAGCACACTACCGCAGTACGTTAGATTTTTCTAATGATGCATTGGAGGCCTCTGAAAAAGGATTTAGAAGGTTGATGAATGCAGTTAGCTTATTGCCAAAATTAGTGGCTAGTGAACAAGGAAATATTGAAGTTGATCCCATCCGTACAAGGTGTATCAATGCAATGAATGATGATTTTAATAGCCCGGTTGTAATTGCAGAATTGTTTGAAGCCACAAGGATTATAAATACTGTTTATGATGGTACAGCTAAAATATCAGAAGCAGAGCTTGAAAAATTAAAAACTTTGATGAACGATTTTATATTCACAGTTTTTGGCTT
Organism: Pedobacter polaris; assembly: GCF_005116505.1. Taxonomy (GTDB): domain Bacteria; phylum Bacteroidota; class Bacteroidia; order Sphingobacteriales; family Sphingobacteriaceae; genus Pedobacter; species Pedobacter polaris. The sequence goes on along the minus strand of NZ_SWBR01000001.1, from coordinate 97,278 downwards.
AAAAGATGAAGATACCAGCAATACAGAGCTAAATGAAGTTTTAGATATGGTAATTTCTCTAAGAAAAGACGCTAAAGAGAACAAAGATTACGCTACCTCAGACCAAATTCGTATTGGCTTGCAAAACATAGGTATCCAACTCAAAGACGGCAAAGAAGGAACTACTTGGAGTAAAAATTAAAACAATCATATCATCCCTTTATAAAGTTTAACAATTAACCAAAGCAATAATGGGTAAAGAAGAAGCAATAAAACTTTTTGAGCAAAAACAAGTTCGCTCAATTTGGGATGATGGTGAAGAGAAATGGTACTTTTCTATAGTTGATGTAATTGAAATTTTAACAGGAACTGATAGGTCTAGAAAGTACTGGAATGATTTAAAAACTAAGCTTAAAAAAGAAGGAAGTGAGTTGTCCGAAAATATCGGACAACTGAAAATTAAATCTGCAGATGGTAAATATTATAAAACAGATGTTGCAGATACAGAACAACTCTTTCGTTTAATTCAATCTGTTCCATCTCCAAAAGCTGAGCCATTTAAATTATGGATAGCGAAAGTTGCTAGAGAGAGAATTGATGAAATTGAAGATCCAGAAATAGGAATAGATCGTTTAATGGAAACTTATCTTAAAAAAGGATATAGTAAAGAATGGGTAAACCAAAGGTTAAAAAGTATTGAGGTTCGCAATGACTTAACTAATGAATGGGAAGCTAGAGGTGTAAAAAAGGGACTAGAATATGCAATTCTAACTGATGAAATTACAAAAGCTTGGAGTGGGTTTACTGTAAAAGAATACAAAAAACACAAAGACTTAAAAAAAGAAAATTTAAGAGACAATATGACCAATTTAGAGTTGGTTTTGAATATGTTAGCAGAAGCTACAACTACAGAAATAAGTAAAGAAAAAGCGCCTCAAAATTTTAAAGAAAGCAAAATTATAGCTCAACAAGGTGGAACAATAGCTGGAAATACTAGAAAAGAAATAGAAGATAAAACAGGAAAAAAGATAGTGAGTACTATCTCTGCCAAAAAACTATTAATTGAAAAAAATGAATATCCAAAAATTAAATCAGACAACTAAAAAACTGCTTATAATTTTTTTAGCTGCATTAGGATTATTACACGCATGCAAATCTGATAAGAAGCAAACTGAAGAGGAAACAGTGCAGGTAGTAAAACTAGTTTCTCCAGAATTTAATGCCGATAGTGCTTATGCTTATACAAAAGCACAAGTAGATTTTGGCCCACGTATTCCATCAACAGAGGCACATGCTAAATGCGCTGTTTATTTAGTAAATAAGTTTAAATCATTTGGTGCGGAAGTTTTTGTGCAAGAGGCTCCAGCTAAAACCTATGATGGGAAATCACATCGTTTAAAAAATATTATTGCTGCATTCTATCCTGAGAAAAAAGAAAGAGTTTTAATTACTGCCCATTGGGACGCTCGCCCATTTTCTGATCAAGATCCTGACCCTAAAATGCATAATCAACCTTTCGATGCTGCTAATGATGGGGCGAGTGGAGTTGCGGTGATCTTAGAAATGGCCCGACAAATTCAATTGAAGCAGCCAAATGTTGGGGTAGATTTTATTTTATGGGATATTGAAGACTATGGTAAATCACAAGATGAATCTGAAAATGAAACAACTTGGTGTATTGGATCACAATATTGGTCAAAAAATCCGCCAGTAAAAGGGTACAAACCTTTATATGCCATAAATTTAGACATGGTTGGTGGCAGTAATGCCCAGTTTACTCAAGATGAAATTTCAAGAAAATATGCACCACAGATTGTTAAAAAAGTATGGGATGTTGGAAATGAAATTGGCTATTCGGCATACTTTATCAATGTGCCATCAGGTAATTTAATTGATGATCATTTTTGGGTTAACCAAGCAGGAATTCCTTGCATAGACATTATTCATTTTGCAGATACCTCTGGTTTTTACATGAACTGGCATACGCAGTTAGATAATCTTAATAATATTGATAAAAACACCTTGCTAGCCGTTGGTCAAACAGTGCTAGAAACCATATACAGAGAAAAACCTGTTGCTTAATGTTTAATTGTTAATTACTTTTTGGCAAGCATTATTGTTCAAGTCTTATATTCGTAACACTATTTTAATTTAGATAATGAAGAAATTTATTTATACCCTTTTATTTACCTCTTTAAGTGTTGGGGTTTCCGCACAAAAAGCTGATGGTACCACAAAATCTTTAGTAGCAGCAGAAAGAGCTTTTGCAGCAGATGCAGTGAAAGATGGAGCAAATGCTGCTTTTACCAAATATGCAGCAGATGACGCTTTGGTTTTTAGACCAAACCCAATAAACGCTAAGAAATTTTATGCCACTGCACCAGATATGAAAGATTTAGACTGGACACCTGTTCAGGCAAGAGTTTCTAGAAGTGGAGATTGGGGCTTTACCTCTGGAAGTTATGTAGTTGGTACAGATAAAAAATCTTACGGTCATTACCTTTCAGTTTGGCGGGTAAATGATGGTAAATGGGAATTTATTTTAGATTTAGGAGCAGAAACAAATAAAGCTTTAAGTAAACCAACAACAAATTTTGTTGAACCAAAAGACCATTATATCCCTAAATATGCTAATGGCAAAGATTTGAAAGTAAGTAGAGAAGTAATTAACACTACCGAGAAGACATTAAATACTACTTTAAAATCTTTCGGAGCAAGTGCTTTTGCAGGCTTTTTAAATAATGATGCACGCTTGTTATTTCCTGGTACTGAACCATTAATTGGTAAAGAAAATATTCAGGCTTTTTGCAATAGAATGATTGACAAAATTAACTTGAAAACAACTGCTTTTGATAAAGCTTTAGGTGGAGATTTTGCCTATACTTATGGCGTTGCTACTATTGATTATAAAACAGATTTACGTGAGAGTTTTAACTATATTTTTATCTGGGAACGCCAATCAGATGGAAATTGGAATATCATGACCCAAATATTTACTTTGGCTGAACGTTAACCATCCCGATAACTATCGGAACAACCAAATATAAACCTAAGGGATTTCGGCATAGCTGAAGTCCTTTTTTTGTGCCATTATTTATCATTCAGAATGAAGTGATGGATCTTTTAAAGATTTATCCTGAATTTAAATTCCCGTATCTCGGAATGACAAAAATTGGCGTTATTATTGAAGATCAGCTAATGAATAAAATCATTTCACCCAATCATTACTGGGAACAAATTTATACTATGAAAAAACAGTTATTTTTAATCGCTCTTCTTACTATATCAATTGCTGCTGTTGCACAAAAGAAATTTGATGTGCAGGGGCATAGGGGTGCTAGAGGCATTATGCCAGAAAATACAATTCCTGGAATGCTTAAAGCAATAGATCTTGGTGTTACCACCTTAGAGATGGATATTGTAATTTCTAAAGATAGAAAAGCTGTAGTTTCTCAAGAACCCTATTTTAACCACGAGTTTAGTTTAACTCCGGCAGGTAAACCTATAGCCTTAAAAGATGAAAAGAAATTCAACATTTTTAAAATGGATTATGAGGAGATTAAAAAATTTGATGTTGGAAGTAAAGTGCACTCACGGTTTCCTGGCCAACAAAAAGTTAAAGCATACAAGCCTTTGCTTGGAGAATTAATAGATTCTGTTGAAGCTTATGTAAAATTATATAAACTGGCAAAGCCTGATTATAATATTGAAACTAAGCTTATCCGTAAAGGTGATGGAGAGTTTCAGCCAAGCCCAGAAGAGTATGTAGAAATTATAATGGATATTGTTAAACAAAAGAAATTGGAGAAACGTGTAATTATTCAATCTTTTGATATGAGGACACTCCAATACTTACATCAAAAGTATCCTAAAATTAGAACTTCATTAGGGATTGATGAAAAGGAAGACTTTGAAAATAACATTAAAGATTTAGGATTTAAACCAACAATTTATAGCCCATATGCTGTTTTAGTAGGGAAGAACTTAGTTGATAAATGTCATGCAATGGGCGTAAAAATTATTCCATGGACAGTTAATTCTGTAAAAGATATTGAGTATTTAATGGGCCTCGGAGTTGATGGAATTATAACTGATTACCCAAACCTAATGGGGCAAATAAATAAGGGTAATTGACATTGTCAATTACCCTTGATAGGCGTAAACCATATTTTGATTAGCCTTTTGTTTATCTCCAATCCTTTTTAAGTGATCTTGAAATAAGGTGTGTTCATTTTGAGAAGATGTAGTCAAGCTTGCTTTTTTAAAATGATTTGTAGCTTCTTCCAACTTCTGTTGTTCTTCTGCATACAAACCTAAGCTCTCATAAATTTGAGCTTGATAAACTCCGGCAGTTGCAAGTGCTTTTTCGGCAATTATACTAACCAGTTTATGCATTTTAAGCGTAATTAAAAGCTTTAAATAATGCTCATAAACATCAGGAAATTCTGCTTCGAGCTCGATACATCTTTTGTAATAATATCCAGCCGATTGATAGTTCTTAAACTGATAATGATAAAAGCAGCCTAATTGGTAATATGCTCTAGCATAATCGGGTTCTGCATTTATAATCTCATGAAATAAGTGCAATGCCTTTGGGAGTTCACCATAGTTAAGCTCTTCAATTGCTTGTAAATACTTTTCTTCTACGGTATATAATATGTCCATAAAAATATATGTTGTTATTGTAAAAGCACATCATGTCTTTACAATAGTTATTAAATAATTATAATGTGATAATTTGGCCTTAACCTATTTGGTAAAGGCGTTAATGCTCGGAAAGGAAACTAAAGCCCATACCCAAGCCCATTAGCCAACAAGACTGGCTGATGTGATTTTTTAGGATATGTTGATTTAATAGCATTATTGTTTTTTTTACAAATGTAGCTAAAAATTTAAAAACAGGAATTTTATTTTTTGATGTAAGATTTCGGATCAATCTTAATCTATTAGTGTGATACTGCTTTCAATCCTATAATTGAACCAATAAGGGTAATAATAAAAAACATACGCCAAAAATTGGCTGGATCTTTAAATACAAAAATCCCTATTAAAACAGTGCCAACTGCTCCAATTCCTGTCCATACAGCATATGCAGTGCCAATTGGTAGCGTTTGTGTAGCCTTAATTAATAAAATCATGCTAATGGTTAGAGAAAGTAAAAATCCACCATACCACCAATACGCATCATTTCCTGTTGCTTCTTTAGCCTTTCCCAAGCAAGCAGCAAATGCCACTTCGAATAACCCTGCTATAATTAAAATAATCCAATTCATATCTTATTTTTTGTTTAATTTCTTTGCTATCTTATGTAAGTTGAACCATAAAACAGATGATAGTTAGTTTTAAGAGGAGCCCCATAGTAGGCCCATAGAGTCATCAAATAAGGCTTTAGGGCTTTGATTTAAGTCAATAAATTGCCATTGTTTTAACTTTACTTCAATTCCTGTGTCTTTTGAAATTTCAAGTAACATCAAAGCCTCATTAGAATTAATTTTATAGTATCGATTTTGTACTGTAATGTAATTATTGCGTGGTCTTATCTTAGTAAAAATTCCATTTTGATAATCGCTTTTTTCTATATTTAATATTAGTTGTTGAACTTGGAGTTCAGATATTATTACAGACTTATTAATCATCAAAACGACTACAGTGCTTATTATTCCAATTATAAAGACGGGAACACTAAAAAGTAGCAAATAAAAGGTCAATAATTCAGTTATTGGAGAGTTCAATAACTGAAGGGCAAATACCAGAGACCATATTATTGTTACTAACAAAATGCAAAAATTTATTGTTCTATAAAGCTGTCTAGCCGTATTTGTAATCAGTGTTATGTTCATTAATAATTTAACTAAATCTTTTATTTACCAAAGTCATTCACTTTTAAACGAATATAAATGTTTATTATCCAATATTAAACTTTCTGTTCTTTACAATTTTTCTTATCTAAATCTAATAGCAATAAAGTTCGATTTGTGTTTTACACAACCGACATATAATGTATAACGAGACTAACATTAAAATGAACCCTTCGACAAGGCTGCCGATATAAAATCGGTACACGTCAGGATGACAAGACTAATGGGTGAAGAATTAGTTTAAAACAAATCTTTGATGATTTTTTCTATTGATAAACCCTCAGCTTCTGCTCTATAATTACGCACAATTCTGTGGCGTAAAATAGGTTCGGCAACGGCTTGCACATCTTCAATATCTGGAGCATATTTACCAGAAATAGCAGCATGACATTTTGCTCCTAAAACCAGGAATTGAGAAGCTCTTGGCCCTGCACCCCAGGATACATAATTATTGATCGCCTCTGAAGCATGTTCTGTATGAGGACGAGTTTTAGAAGCCAATTTAACTGCATATTCCAATACATTATCAGTTACTGGAATATTTCTAATCAGTTTCTGAAAGTATTGAATTTCTGATGCGTTGATGATTTTTTCTAATTTAACTTCCCTATTACTTGTTGTATTTTTTACAATTGTTAATTCATCTGCAAATGCTGGATAATTTAATTGAATGTTAAACATAAAACGGTCTAACTGAGCTTCTGGTAAAGGATAAGTTCCTTCTTGCTCAATAGGGTTTTGAGTAGCTAATACAAAAAAGGGTTGGGGCAAACCATGTGTATAACCAGCAGCAGTTACCGCCTTTTCTTGCATGGCCTCTAATAAGGCAGCTTGCGTTTTTGGTGGGGTACGATTGATCTCATCGGCCAAAATGATATTAGAAAATATTGGCCCTTTGATAAATTTAAAATGACGGTCTTCACCTAAAATTTCAGCACCAATAATGTCACTAGGCATTAAATCTGGTGTAAACTGAATGCGACTAAAATTAAGGTCTAAAACACTAGCTACAGTTTGTACCAGAAGTGTTTTAGCTAAACCAGGTACGCCCACTAATAAACAATGTCCGTTGCTAAAAATAGCAATTAAAACAGATTTTATAATTTCATCCTGACCAATTACAACTTTGCCAATTTCGGCTTTAATAGTGTTGAAAGATTGATGCAGGGTGTCTACAGCTTCTACCTCGTTTTTAAATTGCATTTATTATTTCTTGTCTTTAGCCCAAAGTTTTAATTCGTCACAAGTAGTAAACTCATCATCAACCCTAATATAGGTAGTTTCTTTGCGTTTTTCAAACCACTCGCTAATTACGCGTGCTTCTTTTTCTTTTTGTGCTCTGTCTTTAAATTTGGGATAATCTTGGTCTAAGTTGCCTTTGTGAGGAGGGATTTTAGATTTTAACAAGAAAATTTTATAGCCTTCTTTGCCATCTTGTTGGCTACTAAATGCTATTGGCTTAGAAACATTACCAACTTTCATGGTGTCTATTACTAAAAACACAGCTGGATCTACTTTTTCTACTGGAATGAATGTCGTTCTTGCCGTTTGATTGTCTGCATATAACATCATACCACCATTGTACTGTGTTTCTTTATTGTCTGAGTAAGTTGCTGCTGCAGTAAAGAATGGTAGTTTCTTACTTATAATATCATTGTAGATACTATCCGCTTTGAGTTTAACTCTTTCTAAACTTGCAGCTGTAGTTACAGGTCTAATTAATATATGTCTGGCATGTACTTGTTCACCACGACGTTCAATTACTTGTAAAACGTGGTAACCATTTTCAGTTTCAAAAACTGGAGACATTTCACCAGCTTTTAATTTAAATGCCCAAGCAGTAAATTCTTTAACCATTTGGCCTCTATCAAAAAAGCCTAAATCACCACCTTCTGATGCAGAACCTGGATCTTCAGAATATGTTTTGGCTAAGAAAGCAAAATCTTCACCACTTTTAACACGCAACCTAATGGCATCAAGCTTATCATAAAATCTTTGTTTTTCTGCTTTAGTTAGCTTAGGATACAATGCAATTTCACCCACTTCTACTTCGGTACCGATATCTGGTAAACTATCTTTATTATAGGTTTCGAAATATTTTTTAACTTCTTGAGGAGTAACACTAGTGTTTTCGTTAATTTTCTGTTGCATTTTTTGAGCAATTAAACCCTCTTTAATATCAGGTCTCATTTCATCTTTATATTGCAATACAGATTTTTGTAAAAACTGTTCCAAGCGCTCTTGTCCACCCATACGTTGAATTTGGTAACGCATTTTCTTGTCTAACTCATCATCAACTTGATTTTCTTCAACTACAATAGAATCAATTTCTGCTTGTTGTTTCAATAATTTTTGAATTAACATTTGTTGCAAAAAATAACATTTTGCCTTATCATCTTGCGGGTTACCTTGGTTAAGGTAAATAGCATATTGCTGATTTAAATCTGATAATAGAATAATATTGCTTCCTACTACAGCAACCACTTTATCCAAATTTGCTTTTTGTGCTTTTACATTTATAAACAAGCACATCAAACCGCCCGCTATTAATAAAAATTTCTTCATTCTATTTTTGTTCAATTGTATTTCTTTGCAAAGTTAATATTATTCATTTAACAAAGCTGCTACAGCTTTGCCAGCTTCTTTAATTCATCGTCATTTACCTTTACGGTATATTTTGCCCTAAGTGTTTTAATCCACTCGTTTTCTAAATATTGTTGGTAGTCGCCAATAACTCTTCCTCTAGCATCAGAAAAGTCATTTCCATTATACTGATTAATGTTTTTGTTGTAAAATTCAAGCAATTTTTCTTCGTTATCGTGTACTTTACTCCAAATCTTTTTTTCAGATACATTAAACATTAAAACACCTTCTCTGTACTCATTCATAATAAAATTGTACTCAATATTCTTGGGGGAAGTCTTTTTTTGTGCTTTTAATGCGCTTTCATAGCCACTAATTTCTTTTTTATAAGCAGTATCGGCATCTAAATTGTTAGCCCTCGCATCTATAACTTTTAATTTAAAATTAATATAGAGCTCTAAATAATCAGCTAACTCTTGTTGAGAAGCACTGGTTACACCTGCATGATTTTTTTTATAAACCCACATAAATTCTTTACTGCTAATGGATTTACCATTGACAGAGGCTACATTTTGTGCAAATGTAGTGTAGGTTGAAAAACAAAAAATAAAAATGCAACAGACTTTTCTCACAAAAGACAACAGCTATATAATTTATAGGATAAAAGTAACAATTTTAAGGTGCTATAATAAGATATTTAACTAATTTTAACAGAAAATAATTTCATTAAAATAATATGAACAACCAACTTACAAGTAACGCTGAAGCTTTGCGTTTATTTTTTACTGAAGATATTTATTTGGTAAAAAGTAACGAACAAATGCCTTTGGTAGAACCTGTTACATTAAAGGTTGAGCAAGCCACTAATGAAGTAATTTCTTTGCCAAAAGAAATACTGTTGACTGATGTAGCGGATGAAGTGGTAAATCTTATTGTTGAAGAGCCAAAACCAGAGATAAAAAAGGTATTTGATTTTAAATATTTAGGCAAAAACCAAAAGAATATTTTGATTTTGGTTAACGATAAAGAAAATGAAGTGAGTACGGAACAGGGAAGGGAATTGTTAAGGAAATTGGTGAATGCAATTGGATTGACAGCAAAAGATTTTGCGCTGTTAAATTATGCAAATTATACTAATGCCTTGTATGATGATTTGTTTAGTTTCTTTACAAGTGAACTCATTTTAGCTTTTGGTGTTGATGCAAAGCAATTAGGTATTGCAGAAAGCCCTTTACATCAATTAGCGCAACATGGTAAAAGCCGAATAGTTTTCACAACAAACCTGCATGACCTAGATGCAGACCAAGCTAGTAAAAAAGTTTTATGGACTAGCTTACAACAAATTAAATAATGAATAATCAACTGGTTTTTGCTACCAACAATATTTATAAGACTCAAGAAGTTAGCGCAATCTTATCTCCAACATACTCCGTTTTAAACCTTACTGATATTGGTTGTGATGTCGACATACCAGAAACAGGAGATACATTTGCAGCAAATGCAACTTTAAAAAGCAGTTATGTTGTCCAAAACTATCATATTGATTGTTTTGCAGATGATAGTGGTTTAGAGGTGGAGGCATTGAATAATGAACCTGGAATTTATTCTGCAAGATATAGCGGTAAACGAGGAGATTTAGAAAATATGCAATACCTGCTTCAAAAAATGGAAGGTGTAAGCAATAGAAACGCAAGATTTAAAACTGTAATATCACTAATCCAAAACGAAACAAATTATCTTTTTGAAGGGGTAATTTATGGCAAATTGAGAACTGAGCCAATAGGCAATGAAGGTTTTGGCTATGATCCCATATTTGAGCCCATAGGTTATGATATTACTTTTGCCCAAATGGATTTAACAGAAAAGAACCGCATTAGCCATAGAGCCTTGGCTATGCAAAAACTAATCGCATTTTTAAAACAATAATTATTTCTAATTAATTACTTCCAGTTTTTTCTTGGTCGTATCGGGTTTTACAAGAACAGGTGTAACAGGTATTGCTACTGGAGCTATTTTGTTATCAGTTGTTTTCTTTGGTAAAATAGGTTTTATTCCTGTAGGGTCTGTTCCTATAGATTTTGGGTTTGTTTTTGGCGGTGTAACTTTACTTTTAGGCGTAGTTTTCGCTTTTGGTTTGCCTTTGATAATATCAGCTTTACTCGTAGGTCTTAACTCTGGTTTCCATATAAAACCAGTTAAAAGCGTCTCTTTCGGAAGTTTATCTATCGGATCTGTTTTTCCTTCAATCTCTCTAAATAAGGTAACTTTAGCTAATTCTTTATCTTTAAATGTAAACTTAATCCTACTGCTTACAGTCTGATTCATGTTCTTGAAGACATTCTTGTCATCCTTGTCAAAATAAATACTTTCTGCATTACCATCTATGTACATATTTTGCAGTTCTCCATCTTTAAAGAAACCAGTAGTAATTCTTCCTTTTGCCTGGTTAAATTTAGTTGTATCTGTTTCCATATTTGCTGCAAATGAGTTTTGCAAAACTTGGAAGCTGTGCATTTTATCGCCCTTAAAAAATACATGGATGGTATCTCCAGTCTGTTGTGAGCCTTGAGACCATAAAATGGGATTTTTATACCATCGCAATGCAGAATCTGCAGCGGTATAAAACAAGGAATCGGAAATTGCCTGCAAATTAGATTTAAAAACCCTCACATTATGATAAGCTTTAATTACCCTGGCTTTAACGGTGTCTGCTGGATTAAAGGCTACAACACTATCCTTAACTTTACTGTTTGCAACTTTTGGTTTATTTACCGCTCCAGCTTTAATTGCAGCGCTAGGTTTAGCTTTGTTATATAGCTTAACTGAATCCTTCTTTTCTGCGATAATCTTATTTTTTAAGTTTACAGCAGTTAATTTTTTCAAGCTATCGGTCCGCAAACTATCTGTATTTATCTTTAAGCTATCGCTTGCTATTTTTGGTGGAGGATTATTTTTAAGTTCTTTCGCTTTTTCTTCTGCAGCTTTTCTTTCTTTTTTGCTTAACTTTTTTTCTGGTGGTTTATTCGCTAAAAGTTTTTTCTCAGCTTTAGCTGCTTCATCTGCTTCTTTCCTTGCTTCTGCTTTCTCTTTTTCTTTGGCCTCTTTCTCTTTTTCGTCTTCAGCACCAATTTCATTATCTTTAAGTACTACGGGCTTTTTAAGCAATGCCAAACCTTTTTGCAATGCCATTTGTGCTTCTAAAGTATCAGCACTTAACCATAAAGAATCTAACTTCTTTTTGCCATTAACAGTTACCGTATCTTTTGTGCCCATTCCGAAATAAGCATTTTTAGTAACTACCACGCGTTCGTCTATTTTATAATATTCTCCCAATTGCCCATATAAAACGGTTTTATCTAAGGTGTCTTTAAAAACAATATTCTTAACAGCCTTTCCATAGCCTCTTTTACCGTAGTAATATAAACTATCGCCTTTTAGTGATTTTGTGCCTTGGGTATATAGATTCTTTTTTCCGAAATAGGCATTTTCGTTTTTGGTATTGTAGGCGCCATCTTCGGTATATAGGTTGTCATCTTTACCCTTAATATTTGTAGGGCCATAAAAGTATGTCCAATTGGTTAAAGTATTGTAGCGTAAGGTATCTGATTTAATAGTGCTTTGTGGGGTAACTGCTACTACATTATATTTAAAAAAAGCATCTTTTGTATTGGCAAAGTAGTATCCCCTTTTACTTGTTAAGGTTACGTCTTTATTTACAATTTTACCACCATTAAGATAGGTCCCGTATTTAAGTCCCATATCATAATCGAGAATATTTGTAGTTAAAATCGATGTCCGGTCTTCCATTCTCACGTTGCTGCTTAAATGGGCTAACTTTTTATTTCCATCGTAGTTTAAAAAATCACTGTAAATGTTTACAGTATCCCCTTGGTTGATGTGCACATTTTTATAGGCCTCAAAATAATTTCGTTCTTTATAAAAAACTGCACTATCACATGTTAAAGTAGCATTATCTTGCCTAAAAACAGGATTTTTAACATAGTTGATATTTGTTTTAGTATCAACAGTTAAACTAGTAGACCGTTCTAGAATAATTTTTGTTCGCTGTTGTTGGGCAAACAAAATACTCGGAAACAGTAATAAAAGAAAGAAAAAGCGTAATTTCTGCACTTTACAAAGTTAGGTTTTTGCTTAAGAATTTAAATTAAATATTTTTGAACCATGTTACCGCTTCAGCAGTTTAAAGATTATATCAAAAAAAATGCCCTTTTCACTCCGCAACAGAAAATATTGTTGGCCGTAAGTGGTGGAAAGGATTCAGTATTAATGGTTCAGCTATTTAAACTCTGTAACTATAACTTTAGTATTGCGCATTGTAATTTTAATTTACGTGCCGATGAAGCCCAAAGGGATGAAAGCTTTGTAAGGTTATTGGCAAATTCTTTGAATATCCCTTTCCATGTGATTCATTTCGACACCAAAGCCTATGCAAATGCGCATCAAATCTCTACGCAAATGGCCGCTAGAGATTTACGCTATCAATGGTTTGAAAAGATTAGAGTGGAAGAAAATTATGATTATGTGGCAGTGGCGCATCATCAAAATGATTCTATAGAAACCTTATTGTTAAACTTAACTAGAGGCACAGGCATTAGCGGGATGCATGGCATTTTACCTAAAAGAGAAAAACTCATTAGGCCGCTGTTATTTTTATCAAGACTACAAATTGACAATTTAATCGAATCAAATCATATCGACTATGTGGAAGATAGCTCAAATGAGAGTACTAAATATGCTCGTAATAAAATTAGATTGAATGTTATTCCGCAACTACGAGAGATCAATCTAAACCTAGAAGAAACTTTTGCGCAAAATATAATCCGCTTTGCAGAAACTGAAGAACTTTTAGAACAGGCAATTGCAACGAAAAGGGAAGAAATCTCCAGAGAATTAAATGGTGATGTTTATTTTGATATTGATAAAATTAAATTACTAAAGCCTCAAAAATTAATATTATTTGAACTTTTAAAAAGATATCATTTTACAAATTTTGTAGTAGATGAAATTTTAGGAGCTTTAAACAAGCAGAGTGGAACTTCTTTTTACAGTAATACACATAGAGCAACGATTAACAGAGAAGAGTTAATGATATCAGCTTTGCTAAAAGAGCAAACTCACGAACATCATTTTATGCACCCTACAGATGAAAGTGTAGTTATTGAAGGGGAGAAAATTTCACTTTTTTATACCAACTCTAATTATGTTGAAAATAATGCAAATAAAGCTTTTGTAGATCTAGAAAAGCTGATTTTCCCTTTAATTGTACGCTTTAGGCAAGATGGTGATAAGTTTATGCCATTGGGAATGAGGAATTTCAAAAAGCTGAGCGATTTTTTAATTGATAAGAAAGTTCCCCTTCCTCAAAAAGATAAAATTCCTTTACTGATAAATGGCAATGGAGAAATAATTTGGGTGGCGGGCTTAAGACAAGACAATAGATATAAAGTAAAGGCAACAACAAAAAAAGTTGCTATATTCGAACTGTTAAAATAAACGAGCTTGCGAGCTCATTGATGTCACTAAAAAAATATACAAACATCAATTAATGGATCAGAAACATACTTATATCGAAAAACAGTACATCGGACGCGATTACATCCGCATTGCGATAAGGCTAATTATGGCTGCATTCTGTTTTGCTGCATATGTTTATGAGCGTGACCGCGATAATACGGTAGATTTATTTTTAGTAGTGGGCTTTGGGATAATAGCAGTGTCGATCATTCTTTTATTTCTCATTCAATATAAAACCATTATCGAAAACAAAAGTGTAATTATTGATGGTTTATGGACTGCCAAAAGAGTTAAAATAGACTTGAATAGCATTATTAAAGTTCGTAAAGCAACTTATAGTAATTATTTATTCAATAATCCTGTTTACAATCTACATAAAAAGGGGAGTATCCGTTTTTATTCATCTGGTAAAGACGCTGTAGTTTTAACAGATAGGGATGGGCTTGAATATTTTATTGGCACCCAACGTCCCAATGAGATGTACTTGGTTATCCAATCAGAAATGAAGAGCTAATCTACCTAATAATTCTATGTACCATTTTTGTTTTAGCAAGCATCAATTTTATTACTATCAGATAACACAAAATACATAAGATATAGGTTAATTTGTTATTCTAAATTATAGCATTTTAATGAAAATAGGAATTGTTTGTTATCCTACCTTTGGCGGTAGTGGAGTTGTAGCTACTGAATTGGGTAAAGCACTCGCTAACGAAGGTCATCAAGTTCACTTTATTACTTATAGCCAACCGGCACGCTTAGATTTTTTCTCAGCAAATTTATTTTACCATGAAGTTTCCGTAAGAGATTATCCTTTATTTGATTATGCACCTTATGAATCTGCCTTGGCTAGTAAATTGGTAGACGTGGTTAGGTTTGAGAAACTGGATATTTTACATGTGCATTATGCAATTCCACATGCTTCTGCAGCGTTTATGGCCAAGCAAATTTTAGCAACTTATGGTATAAATATCCCTTTTGTAACTACTTTGCATGGTACTGATATTACTTTAGTTGGTAAGGATGCTACTTATAAGCCTGTAGTTACCTTTTCTATTAATCAAAGCGATGGTGTAACTACAGTTTCCCAAGATTTAAAAGAAGATACCTATAAACACTTCGAGATTGAGAAAGATATTAAGGTAATTCCAAATTTTATAGATTTTAATCGTTTTAGGTTACAACCTAAAGGGCATTTCAAAAAAGCAATTGCTCCAAATAATGAACGTATTTTAATTCATACTTCTAATTTCAGAAAAGTAAAACGTACAGAAGATGTAATTAAGATGTTTCAAAAAGTTCAGGAGAAAATCCCTTCTAAATTGCTGATGGTTGGCGATGGACCTGAGCGTACTGCAAATGAGCAACTTTGTAGAGAGTTAAATATTTGCGAAAATGTGAGATTTTTAGGTAAGCAAGATGCTGTGGAAGAGATTTTATCAGTTTCTGATTTGTTTATTATGCCATCTGAATCAGAAAGCTTTGGTTTGGCTGCTTTAGAGGCCATGGCTTGTAAAGTTCCTGTTATTACCTCTAACGCTGGTGGTTTGCCAGAACTTAATATTGATGATTTTTGTGGTTACATGTGTGAAGTTGGAGATATAGATGATATGGCAAATAAGGCAATCACCATTTTAAGCAATGAAGATACATTAAACTATTTTAAAGAGAATGCGCTACTAAGGGCCCAAGATTTCGATTTGAAAAAAATCTTACCGATGTATATTGATTATTATAAAGAAGTGATAGAAAAGTCTTTAAACACCACTGAAATTGATAGCTAGCCCCAGTTAGATTAATTGGATAGTATCTTTTATTTAAACACTAAACAAACTGGCACGCCAACATTAATTCTTTTGCTGCTATCTTTTAACTTTCCTGTTGTTGGATTGCGATTAAAAATTACTACGTCATTGGTGTATTGATGGGCAACTAATAGATGGTTCCCGCTTGGGTCAATTGCAAAATTTCTTGGCCCTTTGCCTAAAGTATTTACAGTTTCAATAAAGGTTAGTATACCATCTTTAGCAATTGCAAATAATGAGATTTCATTGGCATCACCTCGGTTAGTTTCGTATAAAAATTTGCCATCGGGCGAGAGATGTATATCTGCCCCATCTATTTTTCCTTTAAAGTCTTTGAGGGTTGTGCCAATATCTTGAAGCTTATGTAAATTGCCCTTTGTATAGCTGAAAGCAGTAATGCTTCCAGTAAATTCATGTGCTAAATAAGCAAATTTTCCATTTGGAGTAAAAGCTAAATGCCTAGGTCCTGAACCAGGATTGGTTTTAATTACATTTTTTACTGTTAATACCTTAGTTGCGCTTGTAGGATTGTAGGTATAAATATAAATCTGATCTTCACCTAAATCATTAGCAATTAAGAATTTTTTATCTGGACTAAACTGAACCATGTGCACATGAGCACTAGTCTGTCTTTTTGGATCTATACTTTTACCCGTATGTTTAATGATTTGTTTTGCATCCGTTAAAGTGCCATCTGCATTACGGCCAAAAACTGAAATAGTACCTCCACTATAATTAGCTAGGATTACATTTTTATCATCAATAGAGATATAACAAGGGTCAGCTCCCTCAGAAGATTTTTTATTTAAGAAAGTTAGTGCTCCACTTTTTGAGTTAAAACTAAATGCACTTACTGCACTGGTTTTGCCATCCTCATTTACAGTATAAACAAATTTATTGTCTTTGCTTATAGCTAAATAACTTGGATTAACTGCCTTAGTGCTACTTTTCAATTTTGTTTCTGCAGTTTTAGCATTGAAATCATAAACATAAATTCCTTCGCTATTGCCTTTATTGGTATAAGTGCCAACTAATAGGTTGTAGTTTTGGGCATTAATCTTAAAAGCTAAGGAAAGAGCGAATAATAGAAATAATGTTTTTTTCATTTTGCAAGATATTTAACCGCAAAGTACGTAAAGAAAGAAATAATTCAAGAATTCTTTAAAATACAAAAGTCGCTAGTAATGTAATTTACTTAGCGACTTTTGTGAAATCTTGTCTTCTTTTGTGGATGATTATTTTATCAAATGTTTGATTTGAATTAATTCATGCTCTTCTAAAAATCTCCATCTACCTCTTGGCAAATCTTTTTTGGTTAAATTACCATATACTACACGGTCTAGCTTAACCACATCATATCCTAAATGTTCAAATATTCTACGAACAATTCTATTTTTTCCACTATGGATTTGAATTCCAATTTCTTTCTTACTGGCACCTGCAACATAAGAAACGTTATCTGGTTTGATCAACCCATCTTCTAACTCTAAACCGAATTGAATTTTATTAAAATCTCCTTGACTTAAGTTTTTATTTAACTCAACATGGTAAATTTTAGTAATTCCGTTTTTAGGGTGTGATAATTTGTCTGCAAGCTCACCATCATTGGTCATTAAAATTAAGCCTGTAGTATTCCTGTCTAAACGGCCTACTGGATAAATACGTTCGCGACTAGCTTTTTCTACCAATTGCATTACCGTTTTGCGTTCTTGAGGGTCGTCGGTAGTAGTGATATAATCTTTAGGTTTGTTTAATAAAACGTAAACTTTCTTTTCGCGTTTTAATAACTCGCCATTGTAGCGAACCTCGTCTTTGTAAGGATCAACTTTGTGTCCTAATTCGGTAACTGGGATATTATTTACTGAAACAACACCAGCTTCAATTAATTCATCTGCTTTACGGCGAGAACAAATCCCTGAATTAGCGATATAACGGTTTAAACGAATTAAGCCATCATCTTTAGGTTCAGCAGCTTTTCTTGCTCTAGTTGCAGGAGCAACTCTTTCACCACGATCGTCTTTACGCTTGAAATCACCTTCTTCGCGTTTTCTATACGGACGGCTATCTGTACTTCTAGATGCACCACCTTTTTTATCAGCAAACTTAGATTTATCTCCGTCTGTAATGTAATTATCTTTTTTAATGTAGCTGCGTTTGCCTTCTGCATCATCTCTTGAGCTACCTTCTTTGAATGCTCTTGGTTTGTAGTCAGCATTTCCGCTATCTTTCTTTTCCCAAGGTTTAAACCCGCCTTTACTCTCAGTTCTTGGTTTAAAGTCGCCTTCTTTAGCTGTTCTTGGTTTGTAATCTCTAGATTCTCCATCTCTATCAGCGCGAGGTTTGAAATCCTTTCCTGCTGAAGTTCTTGGAGAATAAGGTTTAGAGTCCCCGTCTCTTGTTGTTCTTGGTTTGTAATCTCTAGATTCTCCATCTCTATCAGCACGAGGTTTGAAATCCTTTCCTGCTGAAGTTCTTGGAGTATATGGCTTAGAATCTCCGTCTCTTGTTGTTCTTGGTTTGTAATCTCTTGATGAGTTATCTCTATCAGTTCTTGGTTTAAAATCCTTTCCTGCAGAAGTTCTTGGGGTATATGGCTTAGAATCGCCATCGCGAGCTGCTCTTGGTTTATAAGCAGGTTTATCACCTGTTGCAAAACCAGGTTTGCGTTTGTCTTTATCGTCTTTGTCGGAATAATCTTTTCCGTCCTTGTCACTATATCTTCCTTTGGGTTTATCGGTTGCAGCAGGTCTTCTGCTTTTACTTCCTTCGCCCGCTTTGGACTTGTCATCGCGACTGTTCCTGTTATTGTTTTTTATCATGATACGCTTTTACTCGCATAAAATATGCGGGTGCAAAAATAATAAAAATCTATCAATCTATTTCGTAAATTTTAACCTAAAATCACTAAAATAAAATCTAGGTTTAAATGCATTTAAACCTAGATTTTAGCAGAAAAATTCGTAACTATTTGATAATTAGATAAATGAATTGTATCTTTGCCGAACCAATTATATTTGTTCACAAAAAAAAGGAGGAAGATGCTAAAGAAACACATCATTCCATACACAGTAATTTTATCATTATTGGTTATGGCAAAAGTGTTTGCTTACACACTACCAGAAGAAAAAACAAGTCAAAAAAACAACAATCTCACCCCTATAGTTACAACAGTCGAAGAGCCGGCATTTACAATAGCTCAGTTAGACTTTGCAGAAGAAACATTGCCTTTGGGCGATAAAAGGATTACCGGTAAAATGAAGAAGACTTTAGCTTCATATGGTTATCAAAAGCTGCAAACGAATCGTTTACACCGCAAAGCGGCAGAATGGTTTCCTATTATAGAACCTATTTTGGCTGCTTATGGAATTCCAAACGATTTTAAGTACATGCCTTTAGTAGAATCTGGCTTACAAAGCGGTACATCTCCAAAAGGAGCAGCTGGTTTTTGGCAATTTATGCCTGGAACTGCTAGAATGTATGGTTTAAAAGTAAACAGCAAAATGGATGAACGTAAAAATTTACGTAAGTCTACCATTGCAGCATGTAAGTACATTAAAGAACTGTACGGCATTTTTGATAGCTGGACCTTGGTTGCAGCTGCTTATAATGTTGGCGATGTACACATGAAAAGACAGATCAACAAGCAAAATCAAGACAATTATTTTAAAATGAAATTGAACCGTGAAACAGGGGGGTATGTTTACAAATTGATTTCAATGAAAGAAATTCTTGAAAATCCAACACGTAATGGCTACAAAAATCAGAAAGCTTTGATAGCATATGCTGGAGCCAATACTGTTACCGCTGAATAATTTTTTGACTTAAATTAGCAAAAGCCATTTTAACGAAAGTTGAAATGGCTTTTTTTATGCTGTAATAGTCGTCCTGCAGAATTTATTTCAATTTTTTCCTACAAAGACTCTGAAACAAGTTTACAGTGACGGGATTATTTTATTATTTTAGTCGGCATATGTCCCTGCAAAAACTCCGTGTAATTGCTGTAACCAAACAGCCAGCAGAAGTTATAAAAATTGACTTTGAAACCCTAAATGGAAAAAAATTGAATTATCAGGCAGGGCAATTTTTGTCTTTTGTTTTTCAGGGAAACGGAAAAGAACTCAGGCGTTCCTATTCTTTTTGCAGCTCACCTGATGTAAATGAACCAATTTCAATTGCTGTTAAATTGGTAGAAAATGGTGAGATTTCTAGATTTCTCCATCATCAACTAGCAGTAGGCGATGAGGTAAGTATTGCTGAACCAAATGGCCAGTTCACCTATCAGCCAAATGAGAAAAACAAAACGATTTTCTTATTTGCAGCTGGAGTTGGTATTACACCAATATTATCTATTCTTAAAACAGCCTTAGTTACAGAGATAAGCTCTAAGCTTGTATTAATTTATAGCAGTAGATCTGCTGATGATACTTTGTTCTTAGAAGAAATAGCTAAATGGCAGGTGAAATATCCAGAAAGATTAAAAGTCATTCATCTATTTAGTAATTCTAAAAACTTGATGAGGGCAAGACTTAATGGTTTTCTCATTAACCAATTAGTTAGGGAGAATTTAGCGTTTAATAAGGAAGACGTGCTTTGCTATACTTGCGGTCCGGTAGACTATATGGATGTTTGTAGAATTACGCTATTAGGAGCTGGATTTAAACCGCATCAAGTTAAAAGAGAAACTTTTGTATTGCCAGAAGATGAGGTAGATGAAGATGATGCAACAGAAAAAGTAGTTGATAAAAATACGTATTCAATTATTTTACATTTTAAGGGAAATATTCATCATCTATCTGTTCCCTGGCCCAAAAGAATTTTAGAAGTAGCACTAGAAAATAAAATTGATTTGCCTTACAGTTGCAGCGGTGGTGTTTGTAGCACTTGTACAGCAACTTGCATTACAGGTGGCGTAAGAATGGATTATAATGAAGTTTTAACTGATGATGAAGTTGCAAATGGAAGGGTTTTGGTTTGCACCGGGCATCCAACTGAGAATGAGACTACAATAACTTGGGGATAAAGGATAACCACATAGACAGATAGAAAACATAGGTTTGATGAAATTCTATTGCTTTATATTAAAACTATGTTTAGTAATATCAAAAGCAATTCCGATAGTATCCTTTTTATTTTTGTAAGAAATTAATTTCCCAAGATAAATTCCATTGTTAGCTTTGAAAAGCTTGATAACAGCGAATTCATCATATCTTTTTTCGCTTTCTCGAAAAGTAACATCTTTAAAAAATAATGTGTCTCCTTTTTTATAGTAACTACCTTTTATTTCATCTACACCAAAACAAATACTCTTATCAACAAACTTATTATTTTCCTTAAATTTCAGAACTGAATGACAGTTTGCCGCTCCTTCATGGTCAGCAACCAGTATATCTTTTCCAGAGAGTTTGTCATAATCTATTATGCCTTGTGGCTTAAAATAAGTCAATGTTAAAACTATTAGCGAAGCAATTATAATGATTAATCTTTCTTTGTATATAAATTTCTCTTTTATTGCAAAGATGATTTGCCTAATTATAAGAATAATTAGAATAAGATAATATAAAACCAATATCAAAAATAACGGGAATGCCCATATTCCTAATATTCCTTCCCAATACTTTATCGTATTTATTAAAATGAAAAATATAATAACAGTAATAATTAAACCTTTATGCTTCATGAGTTTTTTGAAGTACAATATTTTCTATGTGCCTATGTGATAAAGTTATAACCGTTGCTCAGGCAATGGTACAAACTCAGTTTCTCCAGGTACAGGTTCAAACTCTTGAATTAGCCATTTCGTTTTCGCAGCTTCAATTAGTTCTTTACTTGTTGCCACAAAATTCCAATAGATAAAACGCTCTTCAGGAAAAGGCTCGCCACCAAAAATGTAGAGGGTTGTATTTTCTAACATTGTAAACTCACATAGTGAATTCTCTTTTGCCACTAATAATTGTTTTGGTCCAAATGTATTTTCTTCACTTTCTATGCCGCCATCTAAAATGTAGATCGCACTCTCTCCGAATAATCGGTCGCCGATTTTTATGTTCGTTTTAGCTGTGCTTTTTAGTTCCAATAAATACAGGGGACTATAAACAGGAATAGGGGACTTATGACCTAAAACTTCTCCGGCAATTAATTTATATTGAATGCCGTTTTCTTCCCAAGATGGGATCTCATCCGCATCTGCATGAAAAAACTCAGGCTCCATTTGTTCTAAATCTTTAGGTAATGCAACCCAAATTTGTAAACCATGTAGCATTTTATTGGTATGACGCAGATATTCTGGAGTTCTTTCTGAATGTGCAATACCTTTTCCAGATGTCATCCAGTTCACTTGTCCAGGCCTAACCTCTACCTGGGTGCCTAAACTATCTTTATGCATAATGCAGCCTTCAAAAAGATAAGTTAGGGTAGATAAACCAATGTGCGGGTGCGGCGGGATGTCTAAATTTTCATAATCACTCATTAGGGTAGGGCCCATGTGGTCAATAAAAGAAAATGGACCTACCATCCTTTTTTCGCGGAAAGGCAATAACCTTCCTACCATAAAATTGCCAATGTTACTTGGCCTTTCTTCTATAATGAGCTTAATATTCGACATCTTCTTTTTTTATTTAAAGATAATAATTTGGTTTGTAAATATCTTTATCGTAATATTGCAATATTAAAATATAAAATAATGGGTGCATCAAAAACAGAACACTTTACTCCTAAACAAAATGAGATTGCATCCATCATGAAAGCACTAGGTCATCCTGCTAGGATAGCTATTATTGATTATCTATTAAAAGTTGATACATGCATTTGTGGGGATATTGTAAATGAATTGCCTTTGGCACAACCAACTGTTTCTCAGCATTTAAAAGAATTAAAAAATGCTGGCTTAATTAAAGGAAACACAGAGGGTAATGCCATCTGTTACTGTATTGATGAAGAAACGTTCTTCAAATTCCAAAACTTCTTGTCTGAAGTATTTGGAAAGATTAAAGCTCAAAAAAATAACTGTTGTTAAACCTAATCTAAAAACAATGAAATTATCAGAGGTTAAAAATATCTTAAATACAGTTGAGGCTGTGAATTTTAAATTAGAAGATGGGAGCATGGTGCCAGAACATTTTCATGTAACCGAAGTTGGGGTGGTAAGTAAACATTTTATTGATTGTGGAGGCGTTGTTCGCAAAGAGCATAAGGCTAATTTTCAATTGTGGGATGCCAATGATTTCGAACACCGCTTAAAACCAGGTAAATTAGCTAATATCATAGGTTTATCTGAGAAGGTTTTAGGAATGGAAGATTTAGAGATCGAAGTGGAGTACCAAAGCAATACCATTGGTAAATACAGCTTAGCATTTGATGGAAAAGATTTCGTGCTAGTGAATATGCAAACCGCTTGTTTGGCTAAAGATGCTTGTGGAATTCCTGGTGAAAAACAAAAAATAAATCTAGTTCAATTGCCAACAGCGAACTCTTGTACGCCGGGCGGAGGTTGTTGTTAAGTGAAGAAAAAAATAATTAAATATAAAAAGCCAATTGTAATTACTGTCTCGGTAATTGTATTGCAGTTAATTTTTGGTTGGGATGCAAAATTTTGTATCATTAACCTCATTTGGCTTTTTGTTTAAAATTTTAATAATAATGAAGAAAATATTAGTTTTATGTACGGGCAATAGTTGTCGTAGTCAAATTGCAGAAGGATATTTAAGGTATTTTGCAAATGGTAATGCAGAAATTTTTAGTGCAGGCATTGAAACTCATGGTGTAAATCCAAGAGCTATTGCTACAATGAAGGCAGATGGAATTGATATCTCAAAGCACACCTCAAACAACATCGATGAATACTTTGCTATAGATTTCGACTATGTGATTACGGTTTGCGATAATGCTAAAGAAAATTGCCCATTTTTTCCGAGCAAAGCAAAAAAGTTTCATTACAATTTTCCAGATCCAGCAAAAGCAAATGGAACTGAAGAAGAAATTGTGAAAGAATTTAATAAAGTAAGAGACCTTATAAAATCTTATTGTAAGGAGTTTATAAAAGAAAACCTCATTCAAAATTAATTGAATGAGGTTTTAAATATTATTTAATTATCGATTATCCTTCTTTTGGCTCAACCAGTCCTGGTACATCAACCATTTCATTTGCATCTGCTTGATAATCTACACCACTCACGTCAAATCCAAAAAGGTTTAAGAAATCAGTTTTGTAACCAGCTAAATCACCAATAGATGGTAAGCTTTCTGTTGTAGCCTCTTTCCATAAAGTTGCTACACGTTCCTGTACATCTGCTCTCATCTCCCAATCATCAATTCTAATTCTGCCTTTTTCATCTACAGGAACAACATCTCCTACATACAATCTTTGCTGAAATAAACGTTGAATTTGTTCTATACAGCCTTCATGAATGCCTTCTTCTTTCATTATCTTATATAATAAAGAAATATACAAAGGAATAACCGGAATTGCAGAACTAGCCTGTGTAACTAAAGCTTTATTTACAGAAACATAACCTTTTCCGTTAAGATCAGCTAGTTTATCAGTAATTGTAAAAGCAGTAGCTTCTAAATGATCTTTAGCTCTACCAATTGTTCCTTTACGGTAAACCGCTTCTGTAACAGCAGGGCCTATGTAAGAATAAGCAACCGTTGTAAAACCATCCGCCAATAAATTTTCAGCTTTTAAAGCATCAATCCACATAGCCCAGTCTTCGCCACCCATTACGGCAACCGTATTTTCAATTTCTTCTTCGTTTGCAGGT
Source organism: Pedobacter polaris (assembly GCF_005116505.1). Classification (GTDB taxonomy): domain Bacteria; phylum Bacteroidota; class Bacteroidia; order Sphingobacteriales; family Sphingobacteriaceae; genus Pedobacter; species Pedobacter polaris. The sequence continues at coordinate 72,762 of NZ_SWBR01000001.1, read as the reverse complement.
TCGATAGATACTTCAGAAACTATTCCAGTATGAAAATCTACTGTTTTATCGCTAAAAGATCCACCAATAGGTTTTAGAACAGAACGATGTGTAATCCCAGTATTTGGATTAGTTCTTACAGGTGATGCCAAACTATAAATGATTAAATCTATTTGACCTAGATCTGCTTTTATCAAATCTTTGGTTTGTTGCTTCACTACAGTAGAGAAAGCATCGCCATTAATACTTTTTGCATATAAACCAGCTTTATTTGCTTCAGTTTCAAAAGCTGCAGTATTGTACCAGCCTGGTGATGCAGTTTTGCCTTCTTTTGGTGGTTTCTCGAAATAAATGCCAATTGTTGAAGCATCAGAGCCAAAGGCACTTGTAATTCTTGATGCTAAACCAAAGCCTGTTGATGCACCAATTACCAATACTTTTTTCGGACCATCAATCGGTCCTTTAGATTTGATATAGTTAATTTGATTAATTACGTTTTGCTCACAGCCTTTTGGGTGTGCAGTTAAACATATAAATCCTCGCATTCTAGGTTCAATAATCATAATTTTCTTGCTAGTTCTTAAATATACGTGGTTTTATGAGCCACGTTTTCTACTTTCAAAACTATCCTTAATTTCTTTCCATTCCAAATATATAGTTCATTTGTTTGTTCAATAGTATCATTGGTTCATTAGTTCAGTGGTGAATTGTTCATAGGATAAATCAGTCCCGCCGTTTGAAGGTTACATGATTTACAGAATGAAGCTCATTTATTGCCGTTGATTTCAGTCAATGTTCAAATAATTGTTCTCTGATTTTTATATATAATGAAAGCTTGATAAATCAATTTTTGGGTCAGTTAAGAATGACAAGAAAACAACATTTTAACTATTGAACATCAGTAGTTTTTATCCTTTAAAATCATTATTTTTGCAGGCTGTTTTAATACCGAGAACTAAGAAATTTATGAGCGAAAAGAACATTGACCTAGGCGAACAAAAAGATGTAGAGGTGTACGGTGCCAGGGTGCATAATCTTAAGAATATTGATGTTAGTTTCCCTCGAAACCAACTTGTTGTAATTACAGGTTTAAGTGGTAGCGGTAAATCATCTCTGGCTTTTGATACCATTTACGCTGAAGGACAAAGACGTTATATGGAAACATTTAGCGCTTATTCTCGTCAGTTTATGGGTGGAATGGAGCGTCCTGATGTTGATAAGGTTTCTGGGCTTAGTCCGGTGATCGCTATCGAGCAAAAAACAACGAGTAAAAATCCTCGATCTACAGTTGGTACCATTACAGAAATTTATGATTTCATGCGTTTGCTTTACGCCCGTGTTGCTGATGCTTTCTCTTACAATACCGGAGAGAAAATGGAACGGATGAGCGAAGATCAGATCCTTAAAAATATCTATAATAAATTTGACACAATGCCAGTGAATATCCTGGCACCTGTGGTAAAAGGTCGTAAGGGCCATTACCGTGAATTATTTGAGCAAATTCGTAAACAAGGCTATGTTAAGGTTCGGGTAGATGGAGAGATTAAAGACCTTACTGCAAAAATGCAGGTAGACCGTTATAAAATCCATGATATCGAAATTGTTGTTGACCGTTTAATTATAGATCAAAAAGACAATAAGCGTTTACTAGATAGTATTCAAACTGCTATGCGTTTAGGTAAAGGCATTATTAAAATTAGCGATAAGGATAATAATGTATCGCATTTTAGTAAATTTTTAATGTGTCCAACAACAGGTATTTCTTATGATGAACCTCAGCCAAATAGTTTTTCTTTCAATTCACCTTATGGCGCATGTGAACGTTGTGATGGTTTAGGCTATATCTTTGTTGTTGATAAAGAATCGGTAATGCCAAACATGAAGTTGAGCATTATTAATGGTGGTTTAGCTCCATTGGGCGAGTACCGAGATGTTTGGATGTTCCAGGTGTTGAAGGCTTTAGCTAAAAAGTATAATTTTTCTCTTTCCACTCCACTAGAAAAATTAGGAGATGAAAATATAGACATCATTTTAAATGGTACACATGAATTGTTGAGTGTTGCTGTTGAATATAATAAATGGAATGTTCAGAACTACCAAATTACTTTTGATGGGATTATCAAATTGTTAGAAGAACAACAAGATAAAAGAAGTGATACGGCTAATGCTGATGATATGGATACTTTCCGTAAATTAAAAACCTGCCCTGAATGTAATGGTGCTCGTTTAAAAAAGGAAAGTTTGCATTTTAAAGTAGATGGTAAAAATATCTTCGAACTTTCTGAAATGGATATTCTTTCGTTAAAAACTTGGTTTACCAATGTAGAGGAGCGACTGAACGAACGACAGAATACCATTGCCAAAGAGATTTTAAAAGAGATTAGAGCTCGTATTGGTTTCTTAACCGATGTTGGATTGACTTATTTAGCTTTAGATCGTACTGCGAGGACACTCTCTGGAGGTGAGGCTCAACGGATTAGGTTAGCAACCCAAATTGGTTCTCAACTAATGAATGTAATGTACATTTTAGATGAGCCAAGTATCGGTTTGCACCAAAGAGATAATGAACGATTAATAGGTGCGTTAAAAAATCTGCGTGATTTAGGTAATACCGTTTTGGTGGTTGAACATGATAAAGACATGATTTTAGAAGCTGACCATGTAATTGATATTGGTCCAGCAGCAGGTGTACATGGTGGAGAAGTTGTAGCGCAGGGAACACCAGCGCAAATATTAAAATCAGGTACTTTAACAGCGGCTTATCTTAACGGTGAAAAGGGAATTATCGTTCCGAAAAAACGTAGAAAAGGAAATGGTCATAAATTGTCTATTATTAAGGCAAGTGGACATAACCTGAAAGAGGTTTCAGTTGAATTTCCTTTAGGTAAATTTATAGCAGTAACAGGTGTTTCAGGTAGTGGCAAGTCTAGTTTAATTACAGAGACTTTATACCCAATCTTAAACCATCATTTCTTTAGGGCTAAAAAACATCCACTTCCTTATGAGAAAATTAATGGCTTAAAAGAAATTGATAAGGTAATAGAAATAGATCAAGCACCAATTGGTCGTACTCCAAGGTCAAATCCTTCAACTTATACAGGCGTTTTCTCAGACATTAGAAACCTTTATGTAATGTTGCCAGAGGCAAAAATTAGAGGTTATAAACCTGGTCGTTTTTCTTTTAATGTAAAAGGAGGTCGTTGTGAAACTTGTCAAGGTGCTGGAATGAAGGTTATAGAAATGAATTTTTTGCCAGATGTTGCTGTTCCTTGTGAAGAATGTGGTGGAAGAAGATATAATCGTGAGACTTTAGAAGTTCGTTACCGTGGGAAGTCTATTAGCGATGTATTAGACATGAGTATTGAAGAAGCTTGCGATTTCTTTGAAAATATGCCTGCTATTTATCGTAAAATTAAAACTCTAAATGATGTTGGTTTAGGTTATATCCGTTTAGGTCAATCTTCTACAACACTATCTGGTGGCGAAGCACAACGTGTAAAATTGGCTACTGAGCTTTCTAAAAAAGATACAGGAAAAACCTTCTACATTTTAGACGAGCCAACAACAGGTTTGCATTTTGAAGACATTAACGTTTTATTGGGTGTATTAAATGAATTGGTAGAAAAAGGAAATACTGTTTTGGTAATTGAGCACAATTTAGATGTTGTAAAGGTTGCAGATTGGGTAATTGATTTGGGAGAAGAAGGTGGTGCTGGTGGAGGTAGAATTATCTTCGAAGGAACACCAGAAGGCTTAATTCAAAATCCAATAAGCTTAACTGGTAAATTCTTGAAAAAAGAAATGGAGACTGCTATTTATTCAAAATAAGAGGGTCTGTTTTCTTTACTATTTTCCTTCCTTCAATCCTAGTCCTTTTAAATATCCATCATTTGTAGTACAATTTTTAAATTTACACTGTTCTAATAGATTGTTCAATGCAGTTTCAATTATAGCTCTATCAACGGATGCATATTTTCTTAAATCTGCAAAACTGTTTTTGGGCTGGTCAGCATATTTTATCACCAAATTATAATATTCAGGTATTGGAAAAGTAACTATCCCAGCTTTTGCATCCATCTTTTTATATGGCCAAAAATGCCAACTAATGTTATGCTTTTCCATTAAAGTTCTAAACTCTAAAATCCATTGATCTTTATTTTCGCCAGTTTCGCCTACATAAATTGGAACATTGTATTTGTCTCTAAAATCTAGGTAATCCTGAATAACATCTTGGGTGGTTGCAGTCCAGTACTTATGAAAAGTATAAACCAATTTGCTGTCAAAAGGTTGATTGAAAACCTTAAAATTAGAATCCCATTGTGCGCCTCCCAAAAATATCAAATGGTTTTTATCTACTTTTCTAATTTCACTCGTAATTGCTTTGTAAAGAGGCTCTAGATAAGGGTTTAGTTTTTTGGTATCGAAATAATGAGCAATTGGTTCATTTAATAAATCATAGCCAATTACTGTTGGTTCATTTTTATAATGGGCTGCAATTTTTTTCCAAATGGATACTGTTAATTGCTTACTCGTTTCATTCTCGAATAAAAAAGGATAACCATCGCTATCATCAATATTGTCTCCAGTTTGCCCGCCAGGTGCACAATGCATATCTAAAATAACTGGTAAATTTTCTTCCTTGCACCATTTAATCACTCTGTCTATTAATTCAAAGCCTCTATTAGGATTGTTTGAGCCTAAGTAGCTTTCTATTGTAAACATTTTATAATGAAATGGAATTCGAATAGAATTCATCCCTGTGCCCTTTAAATAATGTATATCTTCTTTAGTAACATAATTGTCTAAATACTTTTGCCAAAATGCTGCGGTTTTATCAGGACCAATTAACTCTGTAAAAACCTGATTGATTAACCTAGGTGAGCTAGCATCTTTAAATTTAAACATATATCCCTCCGGAATTAACCAGTTACCTAAATTTGTTCCAGTTAATACTATTGTTTTACCATTAGGTGCGATAATGTCCTTGCCTTTTACATCAAAAAACCTAATTGATTGTGCATTTAGCAATAAAGGAAATAAAAGCGCAAGTAGAAGATAGGAATGTTTCATTTTGGTTTGGTTTGAAATTCTAAGATAAACACATTTAATCAAATGCTTGGTCACAATTTTATGCATTCAAAATGAAATGTTTAGCCAATAAAAAAACCATTCCGGTTTTAAATGGAATGGTTCAATAGAATTAGAAATGAGTTAGTTTAGGTTTGGTTATTGGCCGAAAGCTTACTATCTCTTGTGTTTTTTTGTACGGTAATTGCTCCGAAGAGAGCGAGTAAAAAAGCAAAGGCATAAAAACCTTTTTCACTTGGCAAGAGTTCTGCATTCCATAGTCAATAATTAATAAAGTAATGGTTAAAATGGTAGAGAACCAGCTAATGCCATAATAAATTTCAGTTACCGGAATGCCTTCTAATTTATCTCTTACTGCTTTTTGTAAAGATATTACAGCAAAAAGGCCAAACATCAATACGGTAAAATAATATCCTTTTTCGTTAAGTTCCATATCAGAGCGCCAAAGCCCAATAATATAGCCAATCATGCCAATTCCTAATGCAATCCATGCGGCTGCTATGAATGCGTTTGATGGTTTATAAATCATCGTTTTAAAATTTGGTTAGTGATTTGTTAATTAATATTGAGATGCAACAACGATAAAAATGTTACTAAATAAAACAAAAGCAGCCTTATAGGTATTTAATTAACAGATTAATATAACTTAGTAAATGCAAACGTTATTAACTTCTTCTCAAATGCAAACCGTTGATGCTTATACAATTAAGCAACAATCAATTTCTTCTGTAAATTTAATGGAAAGTGCGGCAAAGGCATTTGTTAAGGCCTTTAAGAAAGAAGTTTTAGATAAAGATGCAAGAATTTCCATTTTATGCGGACAGGGGAATAATGGGGGTGATGGTTTGGCAATAGCTAGACTCTTAAATAAGGAAAAGTATAAAAATAGCACTGTGTTTTTAATCAATTTTTCTGCAAAACTGAGTGATGATTATACAAAAAATTTAAAGAGGTTATCAAAAGCCAAAATTCCAATTGTAGAAATTAAAGAACCTGGGGAGTTCAATGAAATAAAAGTTGATGTGGTTATTGATGCTATACTTGGATCTGGGTTAAATAAACCATTGTCTGGTAAGTATACAAGTTTGGCATCTATTATTAACGGATTAAAAAAGCAAGTTATCGCTGTAGATGTACCAACTGGCTTTAATGGAGATGATTTAATTCCAGAAAATTACAATGGCATAAAAGCGGATGTAGTAATCAGTTTTCAAAGGCCAAAAATTAATTTTTTCTTTCCAGAATCCGTTGTTGCTATGAATAGATTTAAAGTAGTAAATATTGGTTTGGATGAGAATTTTATTGAGAGACAACAAAGTAATTGGAAATTAACAACAAGAGCTGATGTACAGAAAATAATTAGACCTAGAGCAGGTTTTAGTCACAAAGGTACTTATGGCCATGCTTTAATTGTAGCAGGGAACAATACAACAATGGGCGCCGGATTATTGGCTGCTAGTGCTAGTTTGCATAGTGGATCAGGCTTAACTACAGTATGTTTACCACAAAGTGGATTAATAGCTTTAAATACAATGCTCCCTGAAGTAATGGCGTTGCCTAGAAATGAGCATTTGGCTATAGAGGCGTTTGAAAAATTTAATGCTATTGCAATTGGTCCAGGTTTGGGGTTTGATGAGGAGAATGAAGAATTACTGGAAAAACTAATTGACTTAAAAAAGCAATTTGTAATAGATGCAGATGGATTAACAATTTTAAGTAAACGAGAAGATTTGCTTGTAAAATTACCAGCTAAAACTATTTTAACCCCACACATGAAAGAGTTTGATCGCCTCTTTGGGAAACATGAAAGTTGGTGGCAAAGAGTAGCAACAGCGAGAGAAAAAGCACAGCAGTTAGACTTAATTATCATTCTTAAAAATCAATATACATTTATTTGTTTGCCAACTGGTGATGTTCATATAAACGCCACCGGTAATCCTGCAATGGCAAGTGGCGGAATGGGAGATGTTTTAACAGGGACGATCACAGCATTTCTTGCTCAATGCTATTCACCTGCTGATGCTGCAATTTTAGCAGTCTACCTACATGGAAAGGCTGGTGATGATTTGGCAAAGGAAAGTTTTACTGTTAACGCTTTACAGTTAGCGTTACAAATCCCGAAAACAATTAAAAAGCTTTTGAAATCATAATTACTGATTTTATAGTTCTGATAGGAGCGGAATCCTCTTGTGCTGTCATCCTAAGCTTTGTCCGAAGGAAGCACAAAAGATATAACAAGCAACAAGCTAACAAGCATAACAGCATCAATTTACTGCTTCAAAAAATATATTAAAAAAAAGATTTTTCCTTCGTCAGAAGGACAAGAGCTAGATAGCTACTTCACCCATTACTACCATTTTCTCCATTGTTGGGTTTACACTACCGCCTACTGGTTCAATAGTAACAGCAAAAGCTTGCGCCTTTTCGATTGTAACCATTTGTTGTACTGCTTCTTTAGCATTTTCGCCAAAAACACCTAGGCTTACTGGTTTCCCATTAACCAAAGCCCATAATTGATATTCGTGAGTTTTATCTGTTTTGGGCAATTCCATTGCAGAATGGTTAATTAAGATGCTTTTATTATTCTTATTCCAATAAACAAGCATTTTAGCTTTAGGCGAGTTGGCAACGCCAGCTAATTTTACAGTCATCCATTCATCAGTCTCTGTCATGGCAATTCTATTTTCCATTCCAGCTTTATCAAATTCTAATTTATTAACTGTTCTAGCAAATTGATCATTACTTGTACTTAATGATGCAATTTGTTCATTAGCTGTATTTAGTTGGGTATAAACTGAGAAAAGAGCAGCAGCACATATTGCTAACAAAGCAACACAAGCAACAAGAGCGAGACGAAGTGCTTTTATTTTGCTGTAATTTGCATCTTGATATAAAGGAATAATTCGAGGATCTGAAATTATTTCCTCACCGCTTATTTCTTTTAGAATTTTATCGCCCAATTTTGCAGAAGGTGTTATCGCATTCTCAAGTGCATAAGCCTCCATAGCAAGCTCAATAGCAGTAATTTCTGTCCTTACTTCTGGATGTTTTGCTGCCATAGCTTCAACTTCATCACACTCTGGAGCAGATAATTGCCCTAAAACGTAAAGTTCAAGTATGCCTGATTCGATATATGCTTTTACTTCTTCCACCTCAATTAAATTTTTTCCTTAACTCTAAAATGGCCATTCTAACACGAGTTTTAACAGTGCCTAAAGGTAAGTTTAGCTCTTCTGCTGTTTCAACGTGCGTATAGCCTTTAAAGTATACCATATCTAACACATCTTTAAAGTCGGGTTTAAGACCGGTAACAAGATCTTTTAAGCCTAAAACATCAGCATTAAAATTAATCTTTTTTTGTTCATCAATGAAATCTACGTTGTTTTCTATATCTTGGTTTTTATTTGCATTTTTAAAATCCTTAGATCGTAGCTTGTCTATAGATAAATTACGTGCAATATTCATCATCCAAGTAAATAAACGACCTTTTGATGAGTCGTAGCTACCTGCAGAATTCCAAATTTTTAAAAAAGTTTCTTGTAAAAGATCTTCGGCAACTTCAGTTTGAAGTATAATGCGTGAAATAACACCAAGCAAAGCTCCAGAATACATGTCATACAATGCTTTAATTGCTACAGTATCTTGTCTTTTAAGGGCGCTAACCAATTCTTCTTCAGATAGGGATATTTTTTTTGTTGGTGCCAAGGTTGCTAATATACATACTAAAACAAGTATAATGAAACTTTTGTTTTAGGATAAGCGTAGTTTAAAAATCAAATAAATGTTTTTCAGCGTGATACGAAGAACGTACCAAAGGGCCACTCTCTACATATCTTAAACCTTTTGCCAAACCTATTTCTTTATACTTCGCAAATTGGTCTGGATGTATCCAATCTATTACAGGGTGATGGTTTTTTGTGGGTTGTAAATATTGTCCTAAAGTTAAGATATGAACTCCATTAGCCACTAAGTCATCCATTGCTTCTAAAACATCTTCTTCAGTTTCACCTAGACCTAGCATAATGCCAGTTTTAGTTCTTAAACCAAATTCAGAAATCCTTTTTAATGCTTCTAAGCTTCTATCATATTTAGCTTGGATACGAACTTGTTTGGTTAAACGTCTTACTGTTTCCACATTATGGCTCATCACCTCTGGTCGTTCTTCTAAAACGCGGTATAAATTATCCCATTGGCCTTTAAAATCTGGAATTAAAGTTTCTAAAGTTGTTTGTGGACTTTCGCGTCTAATTGCCTGTAATGTTTCTGCCCAAATAATAGAACCGCCATCTTTTAAATCATCACGATCTACCGAAGTAATTACGCAGTGTTTAACGTTCATTAATTTTACTGAATTGGCAATTCTATTTGGTTCATCAGTATCAACTGCTAATGGCCTTCCTGTTGCAACCGCACAAAAAGAGCATGAACGTGTACAAATGTTTCCTAAAATCATGAAAGTCGCTGTGCCTGCACCCCAACATTCGCCCATATTAGGACAATTTCCACTTTCGCAAATGGTATGTAATTTATGGGTGTCTACCAGACTTCTCACTTGAGCGTACTCTTTACCAACGGGTAATTTAACTCTTAACCAGTCTGGTTTGCGGGGCTTGTCTGTAACAGCAGCTACTACAGGAAGTTCAATCATGTTACAAAGTTAAGCAATAGGATTGAAATGTTGTAATGCTGAAATGTTTGAACGTTGTAATGTTTTTGATTTAAGCAAAGTTGTGTTACAAAACTGAGTTTATGTGTTCATTTCAAAAACTAACTGCTGCTTGTTTTGAGTAAAGCCTATTTTTTTATAAAAATGATGACTTTCTGCCCTAATTACATTACACCTCACTTTTATTTTTTTAATATCTCTTGCATCAGCCCAGTCTTTTACGGCATTGATCAAATCTTTACCAATTCCCATTTTATAATATTCATGATCTACTACTAGGCCCGCAATTTCTAAAAATATACCAGACTCAATTCTAAGTGTCATAAAAGCATGAATCCAGCCAACAATTTGGCCCTCAATTTTAACCACAAATACGCAATCTGTGTTGCTTTTAACAATTTCACTAGTTCGGTTATAAACTTCATCCGCATCATTTTCATAACCTAGTTGAATGGAAAGTGCTGTAATTTGTTTTGCATCAGTTTTATTTATAGATAAAAGCTGAAAAATCATCCTGTTCATCCTCTAAATTTAGGAAATTGATTTGTAGAAATAATTTTATAAAATCATCAACTTCTTTACTTGCCTATTTTTCTTTGTTTTACTAATTAATTCAACAGTTTTTCTAATTTTGTGTCTTAAAATTATCATTGTGCTGAGTAATTTTGTATAAAAGCTATTTTTTTGCTTAAAAAAGTGGAGTAGAAATCCTTATTTTATATAAAAACACTAAATTTGCAAAGGTTTAATATTAGGATGTTTTCACTTCTCAAGGAAGTTATAGGGCATTAATTATGCTTTGAAAATGACTACGATTTATAGGTTTACTTTTTAGGGAAATGGCTAGGAAAAAAAAGACGGTTGTTGAAACCGACGCTGATGTGATTTTAATAGGTGCGGGCATTATGAGCGCTACGCTTGGTTTGATTTTAAAGGAGCTTGAACCAGATTTAAGTATTGAAATTTACGAACGTTTAGATATCGCCGCTGCAGAAAGCTCAGATGCTTGGAATAATGCTGGTACAGGACACTCTGCTTTTTGTGAATTAAATTATACACCACAAAAAAAAGATGGCGCTGTAGATATTAATAAAGCAGTACAAATTGCAGAATCATTTGAAGTTTCGAAACAATTTTGGGCCTACCTAGTTGAAAAAGAAATTCTTTCTGATCCAAATCTATTTATCAAAAATATACCTCATTTAAGTTTTGTATGGGGCAAAAAAAATGTAGAATTTCTAAAGACAAGATTTAGCTCATTAACAAAATGCAATCTTTTCGAAGACATGGAGTATACGGAAGACCCAGATACAATTCGAAACTGGACTCCATTAGTGATGGAAGGAAGAGCTAAAAAAGACAAAGTTGCAGCTACCAAAATGGATTTAGGTACTGATGTAAACTTTGGTTCACTTACCCGAGAAATGTTTAGCTATTTAAGTAAGCAATCCAATGTAAACTTGCATTTTCATCATGAAATTCGTGAATTAGACAAATTGGAAACGGGTGAGTGGGAAGTGAAGGTTAAAAACCTAGAGACAGGTAAAAAAAATAGACGCATTGCTAAATTTGTATTCATTGGCGCAGGTGGTGGCTCTTTACCCTTGCTAGAAAAATCAGACATTCCAGAAGGCAAGGGTTTTGGTGGTTTTCCAGTTAGTGGGCAATGGCTAAAATGTACAAATGAAGAGGTAATTTCTCGCCACCATGCAAAAGTATATGGTAAAGCTGCAGTTGGTGCACCACCAATGTCTGTGCCGCACTTAGATACCCGCATTATCAATGGTAAACAAGCATTGCTATTTGGTCCTTATGCTGGCTTTTCTACTAAATTCTTGAAAAATGGTTCATTCTTGGATTTACCATTATCGATTAAGTTCAATAACATCCGCCCAATGGTTTCTGCAGGGCTAAAAAATATTGATTTAACAAAATATCTAATTGAACAAATCCGTCAATCTCCAGAAGATAGGTTTGAGGCGTTAAAAGAATACCTGCCAAATGCAGAATTTAAGGATTGGGAATTAGAATATGCTGGTCAAAGGGTGCAAGTAATTAAAAAGAAAGCTAGTGGTGGTGGTATTTTAGAGTTCGGAACAGAGGTAGTTAGTGCTGCTGATGGTTCTATAGCTGCTTTACTTGGTGCTTCTCCAGGTGCCTCAACGGCAGTTTCTATTATGCTCGATTTGCTTGACAGATGTTTTAAAACAAAATTGCAAACTGCAGAATGGCAAACAAAAATTAGAACAATGATCCCTACTTATGGAGAAAATTTAGCCAATAATGATGAACTATGTAAAGAAACTAGACGCCATACTACTAGTGTGCTAAAATTAAATAGTTTGGTAGAAAGTTAGGCCTCTAAAAAGCCTTATGCTAATTTTATTTGCTCTTTTGATATGCCTTCAAAAGAGCTTCGCTGTTTATTTCAGTATTTATTACTCGATAAACCCCTTAATCATACTCGTAGCTTTCCGCTACAGGTAATGGTGGCTATTTCTAAAAGGAATGAATAATTAAGCAGAAATAGATTCTGCAATTTCTTCTGCAGATATATCGCTATGCGAAGAATCTAAAATGCATTCACCGTCTTTAATTAACAATACTTGCGGAGATTCGTGATGTACTTGAAATGTTTCGGCTATATAAGCAGAAATATCTCTATGGCTAATTAAATCTAAAAAATATAATGGTGTATTTTCTGGAATTACTTCCCAATCTAATTCGAAGTTTCTTTTAGTCATTAAACTGATAGAACAACGAGTGCTGTGTTTAAAAATAACACTATAACCACTAGCGTTTTTAATAGTGTCAACCTGTTCAAGGTTATTGATATTAATCCATTGCATTTTATCTTCTTCTTTTTCCCTCAGGGTAAGAGCTATAAGCAGGGCAAAGGCGAGAAGAGCACGATTCTAATACTGCGATAGCGCAGAACATAAATAATAAAAGAATAGCTACTTTTTTCATCGTTTTGTTTTTGATTAAAGCTCTAAAGTACAAATTTTTACTAATAACAAGTAGGGTTATTAAATTGTTGCAGAAAAATGAACCATTTTTAAAGCAGTAATTGCAGCTTCATCTCCTTTATTGCCATGTTTTCCACCTGCCCTATCAATTGCTTGTTGTTCATCATTGGTTGTTAAAACACCAAAAATAACAGGTTTGCTATATTTAATGCCAACATTAGTAATTCCATTGGCTACTGCTTCACATATAAAATCAAAATGTTTAGTATCTCCCTGAATTACGCAGCCCAAGCAAATTACAGCATCAACAGCAGGTTTTTTATTTAAAATTAGCTCTGCTGCACCAGGCAATTCAAAACTTCCAGGTACAGGGAAAGAACTAATGTTTTCTTCTTTAACGCCATACTTAATTAAAGTATCATAAGCACCTTGATAAAGTGCGCCAGTAATTTTTGCATTCCACTCTGCAACTGCAATAGCAATTTTGTAATCTGCACCATTTGGTATAGTAGTGTGCGAAAAATCTGATAGGTTTTTTAGATGTGAAGCCATGATGCAAAAGTAAACTTTATGTTTAAATAATGGAGTAGGTTTTTGTCGTAATTTCGTCATTGCGAGCTGCTGTTCTTGCTAGCAATGGCGGTAATGATAATCCAAAAAAAAGACCCTGCGTTAACAGAGCCTTTCAAATCCTACTAAAAGGAAATTATTTAACTTGAGCTTGCACTCTAGCGATATATTCATCAATCATTGCAGCTTCTTGGCTATCAGGATATTGAGTTTTTAATGTAGTATAAGCTTCTTCTGCAGCTTTAAAGTCTTTTAAGTTTTCGTTAACTAAACCTAATTTTTTAAGGAACATTGGAGAAGTAAATTTGTTACTAGCTTTATCTGCTGCTTTTTTGTAATAAGTAGCAGCTTGCTTGTAATCTTTTAGTTCGCTATAAGCATCGCCTAACAAACCTAAAGCTAACGGATCAGCAACTGGGCTTCCTGTAGCTGTATATTTACCTAAAGCTTCTGTAGCTTTTTTGTATTCGCCTTTGCGTAAATAAATACCACCTAAATACAAGTTAGCTAAATTAGCAGATTTTGTATTTTCATATTCTTCAGCAATTTTTTCAAGACCAGGATAGCCACCTTCACCGTTAATAGCTTTATTAGCTAAAGAATCTACGCCTACAAATTGCTCTGCTTTATACATTGCTGCAGCAGCATCATTACTGCGGCTTGGTAGGTATGAGTAGAAATAATAAACTGCTATAGCTGCTAATGCAAGTATAGCTACGCCTATAAATAACAAGCTCTTACCATTCTCTTCTAAAAAACCACCTTTTCTAACTGGTTGCGTTATTGTTTTATCTGTTGTAGACATTTATTTAATCTATTTGTTTTTAAATACTCTTCAATTGATAGATTGAGCTCTACGTATTAAAATAGTTGTATTTTTTTATTATTGCTATTTTAATACGGTCGGTTTAAAAATTGAGATTGCAAAAATACATTTTTCATTCAAAGTATCAACCCCTTTTTAACTATTTAATTAAACTTTAGTCGATTAGCATTGGTAAAAACGGTTAACTTTGTTGTATAAACTATGTGGTTAAAAAATATTACTCTCCTTAACTTTAAAAACTACTCATCTGCCGAGCTTCGTTTTGCTAAAACCGTGAATGCTTTTGTTGGCAATAATGGTGCTGGGAAGACCAATTTGCTAGATGCAATCCATTATTTGTGCCTTTGTAAAAGCTATTTTAATCCAATAGATAGTCAGCAAATTAAAACCAATGAAGATCTTTTTTTAATACAGGGTGATTTTGATCGCAAAGAAAAAAACGAAAAAATAACTTGTGGATTAAAACGAAATCAGAAAAAGCAGTTTAAAAGAAATAAAAAGGAATATGATAAATTAGCCAATCACATCGGACTTTTTCCGTTAGTAATGATTTCTCCTTATGATGTTAACCTGATTATGGATGGAAGTGAAGAGCGCCGTAGGTTTGTTGATAATGTTATTTCTCAAACCGACTCTAATTATTTAGATGAACTTATAGTTTACAATAAACATTTGTTAAATCGTAATTCACTATTAAAGCAAGTAGCAATTACCAGAAAGCTTGATGTTACGTTGTTGCAAATATTAGATGAACAGCTGATTTTTTCTGGAAACAAGATTTTTGAGAAACGTAAACAGTTCTTATTAGATTTTATTCCCTTATTTAATAAACATTATAGTTATATAACTGATGATGCAGAACAAGTTTCTTTAAGTTATCAATCACAATTAAATGAACAGTCTTTTGAAGACTTGCTAACCCAATCAATAGAAAAGGATAGAATTTTAGAAAGAACAACAACTGGTATTCATAAAGATGAATTGTTATTTGCCATTGGCGATATGCCTTTGAAAAAATTTGGTTCACAAGGACAACAAAAATCATTTTTAATTGCACTAAAACTGGCGCAGTATAGTTATTTGCAAAAATTCAGAGATTTTAAGCCACTGTTATTATTGGATGATATCTTTGATAAACTAGATGATTTACGAGTGCGCAAATTAATGGAAATGGTGTCTCATCACGATTTTGGGCAAATTTTTATTACTGATACAGGAAAAGAAAGAGTGCTATCTGTTTTTAATGAGATAAAAGTTGATGTAACTTTGTTTGAAGTAGATAATGGAATAATTAAACATGCGTAAGCCCAACGATATCACCCTAAAAGATGCCATTACAAAGATGCTTTCTGTGTATCGTTTGCGTGGCAAATATGATGAGACAGGGGTTGTAGCGCATTGGCCAGAGTTAATGGGTACTGCTGTAGCTAATAGAACAACTCAAATCTATGTAAGTCAGGGAAAGTTATTTGTTCGAATAGAATCGTCTGTAATTAAAAATGAACTATTGATGGTTAGAACGGGTATCATTCAAAAACTGAATGAACGAGCAGGTTCAGCTGTAATTACAGACATTGTATTTTTATAAAAGCCCTCTTTTAAAGGGCTTTTATTTAACCCTTGCCGCCAAACACTTTAGATACTAGCCAAATAATTAGCGCTAAAATAATAACAACTACAATTACGCCAACCCAAACGCCAGCTTTAAAAATTCCTTCAACCAATTCGCAACTGGTTAAAGTTGTACATAACAAGGCAATTGCTGCCAGAGGGATATATCTTCTCATCGTAATTTCGGTTTAATTTTTACTTAAACACGTCAAATCACGAATAGTTTTAATTTGGTATTGATAAAAAATAATCCACAAAAAAAAAGTTCATCTTTTGAATGAACTTTCTATTTGAATTGTAATGTAATTATTGGCCTACTTTAATCAGTTCTACTTCGAAAATTAAAGTACTAAAAGGCGGTATTGCGCCACCTGGAGCTTCTCTTGATCCGTAGCCTAAATTATATGGCACAAAAAAACGGTATTTAGATCCTTCTTGCATTAATTGTAAACCTTCTGTCCAGGCAGCAATAACTTGATTTAAGCCGAAAGTTGCAGGTGTACCTCTCTTGTAAGAGCTGTCAAATTCATAACCATCAAGTAAAGTGCCCTTATAATTTACAGTTACTTGGTCTGCTGCAGATTTGGGTTGAGCACCTGTTCCTTGTGTAATCACTTCATATTGCAATCCACTAGCTGTGGTTTTAACACCTGCTTTAGTTTTATTTGCAGCTAAAAAATCAGCACCAGCTTTAACATTTGGTGCATATTTTTTCATGTCTTCACTTTCTCTCTGTTTGCTAAAACTCATAAAAAGGTTATTCACTGCTTCTTGGCATTTCTCTTGAGATAACAATGGATTAGCTTTAGCAAAAATGTCTTTTAGTCCTTTGTTAAATAACTCATAGTTAAGCGTACTCATTCCTCCAGATTTAAAACTACTTGCCACATTAACCCCTAATGCATAGCTTGCAGAGTCAAGCGTGGTTCTAAATAGAGGCGCTTTGTTAGGCACTACTTTAGATACGTTTTTTACAGTACTTGTAGGTTTTTTAGCTACTGTATTGGTTTTAGTAATCTTTTGAGCATTTACACTATAACTTAACATTGAAATTATAGCTAAAACAAATATTTTTTTCATTTATAGGATATGTTTTGATGGTGATAAATCTAACATGATTTTTTAATTCATTGTATAATTAGTAGATCATGATGGTTGAGCATAGATTTAAGGTCGGAATATACAAAATTAAATACTCCTGTAAAAAGAACGTCACCTTGTAATTAAAAAAGGTGACGTTTAATCTCTACGAATATTTACTTAGAAACGCTCATCTGCTTTGAAGAAGAAATCGCCTTCAATTTGAGCATTCTCATCAGAATCAGAACCGTGAACTGCATTAGCATCAATAGATTTTGCATATTTCTGACGGATAGTTCCTTCAGCAGCTTCTGCAGGGTTAGTAGCACCAATTAAATTTCTAAAATCTTCAATTGCATTTTCTTTTTCTAAAATAGCAGCTACGATAGGTCCTGAAGACATAAAGCTCACTAAATCATTATAGAAAGGACGTGCATTGTGCACTTCATAAAACTTTCCAGCTGTTTCTTCTGTTAGTTTTGTGTATTTTAATGCGATGATTTTAAAACCAGCGTTTGTAATGTCATTTATGATTGCGCCAATATGCCCGTTTGCAACTGCATCTGGCTTAATCATGGTAAATGTTCTATTTGTACTCATTTGTGTTTTAATTGATTTTTTTTGCAAAAATACAATACTTTAACTTAATATTAAAGCTAATCCAATAAAAGCTATCTATTATACCTAAAATTATTAGCTTTGCAGGCGAAAATTATGATATCAATTTCAGAATTAAAAACATTACTGGCAACGCCACAAAAGATTGTAATTACTACACATCATAAACCAGATGGTGATGCGATGGGCTCATCTTTAGGTTTATATGCGTTTTTAATTCAAAAAGGGCATCATGTTACAGTAATAACACCAACAGATTATCCAGATTTTTTACATTGGCTACCTAACAATAGCGAGGTTGTTATTTATACAGAAGCACAAGAGAAATCTATAGCACTAGTTAATGAAGCTAATTTAATTTTTTGCTGTGATTTTAATACGTTAAATAGGATTAACGAATTAGGAGAGCATATTAGAAATGCATCGGGCTTAAAGTTAATGATCGATCATCATTTGGAACCTGAAGATTTTGATGATTATCGCCATTGGAACATTAATGCATGTGCTGCAGCTCAATTGGTGTACGATTTTATCAAAAATGAACTTAATGAAGAAGCGCTGATCAACAAAGATGTAGCCTCTTGTTTATATACTGGAATTATGACTGACTCAGGCTCATTCCGGTTTCCTTCCGCAACATCTTCAGTATATCGCATTGCAGCAGATTTAATAGATTTAGGGGCAGAGCATTGGAGAATACACCAATTAGTGTACGATAATGCATCAGAAAATCGCCTACGTTTTCTTGGTCATTGCTTATCAAACAAACTTGATATTTTAAGAGATTTTAATACTGCAATAATTACGGTTACTGCTGATGAGTTAAAACAATATGATATTGCAACAGGAGATACAGAAGGTATTGTAAATTATGCTTTATCTATTAACGGAATAAAATTAGCTGCCTTTATTATAGAAAGAACTGATAAAGTTAAATTATCTTTGCGCTCCACAGGCGATTTCCCTGCTAATGAGATATGTAAGAAGTATTTTAATGGGGGTGGACATAGAAATGCTGCAGGTGGTGCATCAGATAAGAATTTAGCAGATACAGTAACAGAATTTAAATCAATTTTACCAGAGTATAAAACTCAATTATTACAATAAAAATAAAACGGAGACTTCGTTCTCAATCAATCAAAAAAAATAGAAAATGAAAAAAAGTTTAGTAATTCTTTTAGCTGCAACATTAGGTTTAGCAGCTTGCAACAGAGAGAAAAAAGGAGCTGGAGGTTTGTTGTATACGATCCACAATTCTGAAGAAAAAGAAAAGATTAAAGAAGGCGATATTGTTAAAATGAACTTCGTTCAGAAAAACGATAAAGATTCTGTTTTTTATAGCTCATATGAAAATGAAGTACCACAGGTTTTTCAAGCACAGAAAAAAATGTATGCTGGAGATAACCAGGATGCTTTAACATTGCTTGGAGAAGGCGATAGCGCTACCTTCAAAATCAACTTGGATACAATGGCTCATTATACTAAACAACCTAAAAATGAGATGTTTAAAAACGACAAATACATCACGTTTGTTGTTAAGATAGAGAAAGTATTTAAAAAGAATGCTGGTGAAGCCGATTCGGCCTTCCAAAAAAGAGCAAGTGAATTTTTCCAAGCAGATTTTAAAGCCACTATGGATAAAATTAAAAACGCTGAAGATGGTAAGCTTAAAAAGTATGTTGAAGATAAAGGTCTTAAAACTACAGTTGCCGCAAGTGGATTACATTATGTGATTAAAACTCCAGGTTCTGCACAAAGACCAGTTTTAGGTGATACCGTAGAGATTAACTATACAGGTAGTGCAACTAAAAAAGATAAAGACGGAAAATACACTGTTTTTGATACAAGCGATCAGAAAACTGCAAAAGAAAGTGGTTTAGATAAAAAACAAATGGGTAGAACTTACGGCCCTACTAAAATGGTATATGGTCAAACAGTACCAGGTTTTACAGAAGCATTATCGCTTATTGGTCCTGGAGGTAAAGTTACTGTTGTTATGCCTTCTAAATTAGGTTATGGAGAACAAGGTAACCCTCAGGCAGGTATTACCCCTTATGCGCCAATTGCTTTTGATATCGAAATTGTTAAAATTATTAAAGGTAAGCCAGCTGCAACACCTGCACCAACAATGCCGGTAACTGCAAAACCATAATTAAATAAATTAAGTTATTAAACCCTGTTCTTAACTGAACAGGGTTTTTTTGTGAGTTATAATTTTAAACAGCTAAGAATTAAAAATACCTTTGTATATGCTTTTAACAGATACCCATACTCATCTTTATTATGAAGCTGATTTAGATAAACAAGCCTTATTAATGGATCGCTGTTTTGCATTAGATGTAAAAAGGCTTTTTTTGCCAAATGTAGATGTGAAATCTATTGCAATGATTGATGATTTGGTAGCTAAATATCCTGATAACTGTTTTGCAATGGCTGGCTTGCACCCTTGTGATGTAAAAGATGATTATGAAAGCCAATTATCAATTATTTATAACAGCATAGCTGATAGAAGGATTTATGCCATAGGTGAAATCGGGATAGATTTATATTGGGATAAAACTACATTAGCAATCCAACAAGATGCGTTTAAAAAACAAATTGCTTGGGCAAAAAATCTAAATCTGCCAATTGTTATTCATTGTCGTGAAGCATTTGACGAAGTTTTCGAAGTTTTAGATTCTGAAAAGGATGAGAAATTAAGAGGGATATTCCATTGTTTTACTGGAGATTTAGCTCAAGCTAAAAGAGCCATAGACCTAAACTTCTACCTAGGGATAGGGGGAGTGGTGACTTACAAAAAAGCAGGGTTAGATTTGGTATTAGCAGACATTCCACTTAACCATATCGTTTTGGAGACAGATTCCCCTTATCTAGCGCCCGTTCCTTATCGTGGTAAGCCTAATGAAAGTAGTTACCTTATACACATCGCTCAAAAAGTTGCAGATATTTATAATGTGAGTTTGGATGAAGTGGCAGACGTAACTACAGAAAATTCAAAAAAGATATTCGGAGTTTAATTTAACCGCAAAGAGCGCTAAGTACGCAAAGCATTAATTACAAGAATAAAAAAATTGCTTAATAGTTAAATTAACTATTTGATATACAGTAGCTTATATTTTTGCCCTAAATTGCGGGATGAGAGAAGATGAATTATCAAGTGAAATAATCGGGTTAGCAATTAAAGTTCATACAGCATTGGGACCAGGGCTATTAGAAAGTGTCTACAGGGAATGTTTGTATTATAAGATTAATTAAAGTGGCTTTAAGGTTGAGAAGGAGAAGTCCTTGCCTGTGATTTTTGAAGGTGTAAAATTAGATTGAGGCTTTCGCATAGACATTTTAGTTGAAAATAAATTGCTCATAGAACTAAAAAGTGTAGCATCTTTAAATGAAGTTCATTTGGCTCAGACCTTAACGTATCTTAAATTAGGTGATTATAGACTTGGCCTACTTATAAATTTTAACGTATACAGGCTAAAAGATGGTTTAAAAAGAGTAGTTAATAACCTGTGAGTAATTGATTTTCTAACTTTGCGCTCTTAGCGTTCTTTGCGGTTAATCGTTATTATTTCGCTGTGGTAAAAATAGCTATCTTTGAGGCGTATGACCAAAATTCTTATCATCTATACTGGCGGTACCATTGGGATGGTTAATGATGCTAAAACAGGCACTTTAATTCCATTTGATTTTGAACAAATTCAAGATAATGTACCAGAATTAGCCAGATTAGATTATCAACTTTCAGTTCACTCTTTTGATCCAATTCTAGATTCATCAAATATGAACCCAGAAGTGTGGGCAGAACTTGCGGAACTCATTAAAGAAAAGTATGATGTATTTGATGGCTTTGTGATTTTACATGGATCAGATACAATGTCATTCACAGCTGCGGCACTAAGTTTTATGTTGCAAAATTTAGCAAAGCCAGTTGTTTTAACAGGTTCTCAATTGCCTATAGGAGAGATTAGAACAGATGCTAAGGAAAATTTAATCACAGCGTTAGAAATTGCCGCAACCAAAAAAGATGGAAGGGCAATGGTTCCAGAAGTATGCGTTTATTTTGATTATCAGTTGTTTAGAGGAAACCGTTCCATTAAATACAATTCAGAAAAATTTGAAGCATTTGCATCTCCAAATTATCCAATCTTAGCAGAAGCTGGTGTAAATTTAGATTTTTATCCAAACTATATTTTACCAACCCCAACCCAGCCTTTTCAAATTCATACTTCATTCAATTCAAATATTGGGGTATTAAAAATGTATCCAGGCATAACCGAAAATGCAGTAAGAGCTATAACAGAATCTGATGCTGAAGCCATTATTTTAGAGGCATTTGGGTCAGGAAACACAACAACTGCACCTTGGTTTATTACTTGTTTAAAAGAAGCCGTTGCTGCAAACAAAATCATATTAGATATTTCTCAGTGTAAAGGTGGCTCAGTTCAATTAGGGTTATACGAAACAAGTAGAAAATTGCAGAAAATGGGTATTTTAAGTGGCTCCGATTTAACTTTTGAAGCAGCCGTTACAAAGTTAATGTATCTTTTAGGGCAGGGTTTAAGTACGGCGGAGGTAAAGAGGTTGTTAGAGGTTTCTATTGCTGGGGAGTTGACTAATTAGTTCATTTGTTCAATAGTTCATTAAGGAGAAAAATACTTCTCAATACACTCTTCTCGTATCTCACTTAAGTAAAATTGCTGTAATTATGATGAAAATCATTCTGCTTATAAATTTATAACCCTATTTTTGTTTTTGATTTGAGTGATGTCTCACATCACAAATCTCAATACTCATATCTCAGCAAATGAAAATAGAGCAAATATATACTGGATGTTTAGCCGAGGCGGCTTATTATATTGAGAGCAATGGCGAAGCTGCTATTATTGACCCTTTACGCGAAATAGATCCTTATTTAAAAAAAGCGGCCCAAAACGGAGCAATCATTAAATATATTTTCGAAACTCATTTTCATGCTGATTTTGTTTCTGGTCATGTTGATTTAGCCGAAAAATCTGGTGCAACTATTGTTTACGGACCAACAGCAACAACAAATTTTAAATCTCATATTGCTAAAGATGGCGAGCAATTTAAAATAGGCGATTTAACTATTACAACTTTACATACACCTGGTCACACGCTAGAATCTACTACCTATTTATTAACTGATGCAAATGGAAAAGATTATTGTATTTTCTCGGGTGATACGCTTTTTATAGGCGATGTTGGTAGACCCGATTTAGCACAAAAGGGAGAGTTAACAATGGATGATTTAGCAGGTATGCTTTATGATTCGTTAACTATAAAAATTAAGCCTTTGGCAGACGATGTAATTGTTTATCCTGCCCATGGTGCAGGTTCTGCTTGCGGTAAAAGTATGAGCAAAGAAACCTTTGATACTTTAGGTCATCAAAAAGAGGTTAATTATGCTTTAAAAGCGAGTTCGAAAGAACAATTCATTAAAGAAGTAACAGACGGAATTTTGCCTCCACCACAATATTTTGCTAAAAATGCAGCAATGAATAAAGGTGGTTACGAAAGTATTGATGAGGTTTTTGAAAAAGGACTGGTAGCATTACCTCCTAAAGAGTTTGAGTCTGTTGCCAATTTAACGGGTGCTTTAATATTAGATACAAGAGATCCTCAAGTTTTTGCAAAAGCATTTATTCCTAATTCAATAAATATTGGCTTAAACGGTCAATTTGCACCTTGGGTTGGTGCGCTAATAACTGATTTGAAACAAGAATTATTATTGGTAACAGAAGATGGCAAGGCTGAAGAAGCTATAACTAGATTAGCAAGGGTTGGATATGATAACACCATTGGATATTTAGATGGTGGAATTGCTGCTTGGCAAAATGCAGGAAAAGAAATTGATGAAATTAAATCTATCTCTGCAGCAGAATTTGAAGCAGTTTTAAATACAAATAAAAACATCAATGCATTAGATGTTCGTAAACCCGGTGAGTATGAGTCAGAACATTTAGAAGCTACTTTAACTCGCCCACTAGACTATATTAATGATTGGACTAGTGAAGTTCATCCTGATGAGACTTATTACATCCACTGTGCAGGTGGTTACCGCTCTATGATTGCTGCTTCTATTTTAAAAGCTCGTGGCATAGAAAACGTGATTGATATTGCGGGTGGTTACGGTGCTATTAAGGAAACTAACTTAAAGCGAACTGATTTTTCTTGCCCAAGCAAAGCAATGGAAGGTTAAGGTAACAACTCTGCTAATTTCTTTTTGAGTTCTTCACCTCTTAGGTTTTTGGCTATAATTATTCCCTTCTCATCAATAAGATAGTTTGTGGGAAATGCATTGATGCCATAAATCAAAGCCGCTTCATTTTTATCACCTTTTAAGTCGCTTACATTTTCCCAAGGTAAATTATCATCCTTAATTGCTTTTAGCCATTGTTCCTTTTTCTCATCGGCTGCTACTCCTAAAATCTCGAAGCCCTTGTTTTTATATGCATTGTAAGTTTTAACCAAATTCGGGTTTTCTTCTCTACATGGACCGCACCACGAACCCCAAAACTCTAATAGAATATATTTTGCCTTAATAGCTGATAGTTTAATCTTTTTACCAGTAGCATTAGCCTGTTCAAAATCAACGAATTTTCCTCCAATTTTTATTTCCTTGTTGAGCATTATAAAATCGCTTATAGTTTTTCCATAAGTTGTATTCTTCATATCTGAGCTCAAGTTATTGTAAAGTTCAGCAGATTTTTCTTTCCCCCAATTAGAGGCGTAAACACTTAATATATATGCACTTATTAAGGAATTTGGATTTTCCTTAACATCGTTTATATCAAATTCCCTCTCTGCATTTTTTGCGGTATTTAGTTTTTCTTTCAATTCTTGTTTAGCTGCAATGTCTTTTTCTTTAGCAAGAAGCTGAATTAAACTGTCTTGTAGTTTTCTGTTTGGTTCTTTAAGCTTATTACGAAGATCAGCTTGTAGTTGTGTTTTAGAACCAGTAATAATAGCTTTTTTAAACTCTCCATTCTTTAACTGCAAATGAGTGTTTTGCTCTGCCCAAAAAAATACATAGTTTTCATATTTAGCAGTATAAACAGCTAGTTGGCTAACTTTTTCGTTTGTCTTTCCAACTAAATTAAATTTGCCGTTCTTCACTTTTGTTGAATCTAAAGTTTTTTCTGGAGAGGAAGTCCTGAGGTACAACCAAGTTCCATCAGCAAGCCCTGTGGTTGTACCAGTAATGTTAAAGGTTTGCGCTATAGCCGAAACTGAGGAAATTAATAGCATCAATAAAATGCTTAAGTTTTTTAGGTTTTTCATCATTTTAAAATTTATGTCCAAAAGTAATTGATGGAAATGGTTTCTTTTTTCTAATTAGATTAAAGCCCTAGTTAATTCGACAAATAACCATAATTGGTTTTAGTCTAAAAAATTATGGTTTTAGTCGAAAAATTGTTTTGTGAAAATAGGCTTGCATAAATATTATTTACCTTGGTAAAATGTTAAGGCTTAATAACACATTTGATAAGAAATACTTTAAGATAGAACTTATCTTCTTTGTGCTCTACTTTTATGTTTTCAGGTTTTTAACAGATTTCGAATACAATTTTTGGGAAAGAAAAAAATCTGGAATTTCTTTTTTTGAAGTAGAGTATAACTTGTTGTATGGCACATCTGCACTAATTGCATATTGGATCTTTTATCAAATTATTAGAAGATATCTAATTAGTAAGCGCCTTTTTATATTAATCGCACATATTTTATTATTTCTGGTTTTTTATTCAATTTACCTGAAGGCTACGAGCTATCTTTTTGCTCATTTAGATTTTTTGTCTGAAGAAATGAGAAAATCAGCCCTTCGGCAGTTTAACTTTAAATCCATTGGTTATAGTTTAGCTTATGTGTTAAGAGAGTTTTTTTCAATTAGTTTTTTAGCCTATTTTATTCATGTAGATAAACAGAACGAGCAAGTAAAGTTGTTAAAGGAGCAACAATTAATTTCCGAACTCACTTATTTAAAAGCACAACTACAGCCTCATTTCTTTTTTAATACATTAAACAATATTTATGGTTTAGCTTTAAAACGAGATGAAAATACTGCCCCTTTGGTAGCTAAATTGGCAGAGATGATGCGATACATTTTATACAAGGCTGATGAAAAATTGGTGTCACTAAAAGATGAGATAACGTTTATTCAGAATTATGTTGAGGTAGAAAATATTAGGTATCGCTCTGCAATTAACATTAAGTTTGATGCGCAAGGTATTGATGATAACAGTAAAATAAGTCCGTTATTGTTATTACCTTTTATAGAGAATGCCTTTAAACATGGGATTGAAGAAGAGGAAAAAGAAGGTTTCGTAAACATTATAATTTGTAAAACAGAGGAAGAATTAACCTTGGAAGTGAATAACAGCATAGCAAAAAATAAAGAAAAAACAGGCGGAATAGGTTTAGTAAATGTTAAAAAAAGATTGGAAATTTTATATCCAGAAAAACACAAGCTGGAGATACAAAATGATGAGAAAATTTATCAAGTAAGCTTAACATTAGAAATGAAATGATCAATTGCCTTATTGTTGATGATGAGCCTTTAGCGCAAGATATTTTAGAAGGATATATAAATAGTAAAGAAAATTTATCCTTGGTAAGGAAGTGTAGCACGGCTTTCGAGGCTTTTGAAATATTGCATCAACAGCAAATAGATTTAATGTTTTTAGATGTTAAAATGCCTGGGTTAAATGGAATAGATTTTTTAAAATCACTTAAGAGCCCACCTGCAGTTATATTTACAACTGCTTTTTCAGAATATGCGGTAGACAGTTACAATTTAGAAGCAGTTGATTATTTATTAAAGCCAATAACAATTGATCGTTTTGATAAAAGTTTAACCAAGTTCTTTAAACTACAACCAATTACCATGCACGAAGAAAAAACCTATACCTATTTTAAAGTATCTGGTAAACTGTTGAAGGTTGAGCACTCTTCTATCTTTTTTGCACAGTCAATAAAAGATTATTTACTCTTACATACCAACAATGGAAATTTAATAGTGCACATGACGATGAAATATTTAAATGAATTGATGCCTGAAAAATATTTTGTTAGGGTGCATCGATCTTATTTAGTCAACCAGGCTTACATCACGGCAATTGGTAAAAATCAAGTTCTTATCAATAAAGTAGAAATTCCAATCGGAGAGAGTTATAGAGAAGTTTTATTGCTGAAAAAACTAAACTTATAACTAAGGTATTCTCACATTCTTATCCTTGTTTTTAAGTTGAATGATTAGTTTATCAATGTTTTTCATAATTGTTTCTTCAGTTTTTATAAAACTTAAATATTTGAGGATATCTTTTTTTCTAGCTTCACTTAGTGAATTAAAATTATCATTTAAGTTTTCCTTTTCTAGAATATTAGAAAGTAGCTTAGGCATTGCATACATTTTTACCAATTCTACTTCATTCTGCTCAATAGCAAAAGACGCAACTTTGCCTAAAGCAGTTTTTCCACCTTTCATCATGATAAAGTTTACAAATAGACGATAAGGCGAATTTTTAACAGGAACTAAAGTTTGGATAAAATCGAAATCATTAATTTGACCTTTAATCCGAATATAACCTTTCTCGGGTTTCAGTTTTGCAGTAATTTCCAGTGGAACATCTACCGCCCAATTGATGCCTATTTTATAAATTTTTGCTTTGAAATGGTATTTCATTGTTAACAGTTCTGGCTTCTTCCATTGTTCTCTAAACCCGACAGTAACGAAAATCTCCCGATTCTTTATCGGGAATTGCAGTGTATGGCGGGACTATCCTGCGGCTTAAAATGCTGGCTTCCCTTTTCAAAAAGCTTTTTTATAACCGCAAAGAGACAAAGAACGCTAAGTAATGATGTTATTTTTGTCTAACTAATAGACGATAATATTTATCCCAAAACATGGTGTGCCAATACATTTTGCACCTCATACACATTAACGGATTTGTTAAATTTCTTTTTAATACTTGGTATAGTTTCGCTTGAAATCCATATTTTCAATTCGGCCTCTAAATCGAAAGTCCCAGCAGTTTCTACGCTAAATTTTGAAATGCTTTTATAAGCAACAGATAAATATTCTGTTTTACTTCCTGTTAAACCCTGTACATCTATCAGAATTAAGCGCTTATTTGTAAATATAAAAGTGTCTCTAATTAATTTAAATCCAAGCTCAATTTCTTCGCCATCTATTAGCAACTGACCATAGTTCTTTTTTAAGTCTTCTTGGCTAACTGCTCCTGCATTGCCCATTAACGATGAAAATAATCCCATATTCTATTTGATTTTTTTAACTAGTAGTCTGTTTTGTCTTTAGTCTTTCTCTTTTAGTCTTTCAGCTATAAATCCATCCATCGCATGCTCAACCCCTAAAATATCTTTGGAGGTAATTGCTGATCCGATAACATGATTGCCGGTATTGGGCAAGGCTATTTTTTGTTTTAATGAAGAAGGAGTTCCTAATTCATTGAACATTTTTAACATTGCATCTACTTTTACAACTGGATCTTGCTCTGTTTCACTTTTGTAATAGTATAACATTAAAACTGGTTGTTTCACTTTCGCGAAAAGTTCAGGAGTCATAGTACTTTCTAATAATTCTTCTAACTCTACAAGAGATTCTAAACGATAATTGGTATACCAGAATTTTTTATACGCTATGGTTCTTCCATCTACTTTACGTTCATCCGATCCAACAACTTTACGAGCAATTTGTAAGCCCCAAGGATCATTTAAAAGCCAAGCATTTTTATCATTTATGGCAATATTAGGCGACATTAAAACCAGGCTATTTATTTCTGGATAAGTTGCTGCAAGTTGTAAGGCCAATGTACCACCTGTTGAGGTACCTACAATTATTACTTTTTCACCTAATTTTTTGCCTATTACATAAGCTTCTTTTGCAGTTTCCCAAAGTCTTTCGGCAGTAAAATATTGCATAGGTGCAATAGTGTCTATTCCGTGATCTGCTAAACGAGCCAAATACATATTTGCATGTAAAGCTTTTGCTAAATAATGATATGCAGGATTTCCTTCTTCTTTCGATGCCGAAAAGCCATGTAAATAGACTATTGCATATTCAGTTTGAACAATTTTTCCGCTATCAGCCCATACAATTTCGGCATCATTACCTGGCTTTATTTTATATTTTGCTTCTTGTGAGATTACATATGATGGTAAAACTGGCAATTCTGGTACCACTGGAAGACCTTTTGAATAAGATGGCTTTGCTGGCTTTGGCCCAATAAAATAAACAATCGCCAAAACGATAACTAGCGCAAGTAGAATGTATAAGAATATTTTCACGTTATTAATTTGATTAAAAATACGCTTTTAATAAGTAAGTTTGCAAACACATTTTTTAGCTGAATGCCCGGAATAAATCAGATAAAACTACCCATTGCCGCAGAAATAGATGCATTTGAAGCAAAGTTCAAAGATTCTATGCATAGTGATGTACCCTTACTTAATCGTATAACTCATTATATAGTTAAAAGAAAAGGTAAACAAATGCGACCAATGTTCGTGTTTTTTGCTGCAAAACTGTGTGGTGGGATTATCGAAGCAACACATCGAGGAGCTGCATTAGTAGAGCTCTTACATACTGCAACTTTAGTGCATGATGATGTGGTTGATAACGCTTATGAACGTAGAGGCTTCTTTTCTATTAACGCGCTGTGGAAGAATAAAATAGCAGTTTTAGTTGGTGATTACTTACTGGCAAAAGGCCTATTATTATCTGTAAACAACAGCGAGTTTGCTTTGTTAAAGATAGTATCTACTGCTGTGCAACAAATGAGTGAAGGAGAGCTTTTACAGATAGAAAAAGTAAGAAGGATGGATATTAGTGAAGAACTGTACTTTGAGGTCATTCGACAAAAAACAGCTTCGCTAATTGCTTCTTGTTGTGCTTGCGGTGCTGCATCGGCAGGTGCTGATGAAGAAACTGTAGAGAAGATGCGATTATTTGGAGAGAAAGTTGGAATAGCTTTTCAGATTAAAGATGATACTTTTGATTTTGGAACTGATGATGTTGGCAAACCATTAGGCATAGATATTAAGGAGAAAAAAGTTACACTACCTTTAATTTATGCTTTAAACAGAGCCGAAAAACCAGAAAGAAAAAGAATAATTAATTTAGTTAAAAACCACCAAGACGATCCTAAAAAAATACAGGAAATTATAGATTTTGTAAATAGCAAAAATGGTGTTCATTATGCAAATGAAAAAATGGAGGAATACCAAAAACAAGCTTTCGATATTTTATATCAATTTGAAGAAAGCGATGCTAGAACAGGTTTAGAACAATTGGTTAGATACACTACAGAACGTAAAAAATAATGTCAAACGAACTCTTATTTATTGGTGGCTTCTTGGTTTTTATTGTGCTTATTTTAGCATTAGATTTAGGCCTATTTAGTAAGAAAGACCACGTAATTAGCCTTAAGCAGGCCGGTATCATGAGTTTTATTATGGTAATGCTTGCACTTGGTTTTTACTTCTTGTTAATATTGGAAGGACAAGAGCTGCATGGCATTCGAGATTATACAAAACTGCAAGAAGTTGTAGCTGCACATAAGCATCAAATTACTTTAATACCTGGAAATTTTGAAGAGAGTTTAAAAATTTACAACCAAAACTTAGGGATTGAATTTTTAACAGGATATGTAATTGAATATGCACTTTCAGTAGATAATATCTTTGTAATTGTATTGATTTTTTCTGCCTTTGCTGTGCCAGAAAAGTATTACCATAGAGTTTTGTTCTGGGGTATTTTAGGTGCTATTATTATGCGCTTTATCTTTATTTTTGCCGGAGCTGCACTAATAAACGAATTTTCTTGGATTTTGTATGTTTTTGGAGCATTCTTGGTTTTTACTGGTGTGAAGATGTTTTTCTCGAAGGATGAAGATGATAAGATTGATACTGAAAAACATCCTGTAGTTAAATTTGCATCAAGATTTTTTGCTATTCATCCTAGATATGAAGGGAATAACTTCTTTCACAAAATAAACGGCAAACGCTTACTTACCCCATTGTTTTTAGTATTGTTAATTGTAGAATTTACTGACCTAATTTTTGCTGTAGATTCAATTCCTGCAATTTTTGCCGTTACTAAAGATGCATATATTGTATTTTTCTCTAACATCTTTGCAATTATGGGCTTAAGATCGATGTTCTTCTTGTTGATAAATATCATTCATAAATTTCATTACCTGAAAACAGGATTGGCATTTTTGCTAACTTTTATTGGTGTTAAAATGTTAGCACATCATTACTTAGAAATGTGGGGTTTTACTACCGAGCATTCCTTATTGATTATACTTTTTATTCTTACAGCTAGTATTGTAGCCTCACTGGTATTTCCTAAAAAGAAAGTGCATGTTGTTAAGTAGTTCAATGTTTGGACTAGTTTGAGGAACACGTCTTATCGACAGAGCGCAGCGACGAAATATCCATAGCCTATGGCCACTATCTCTAATCAAGGATTAATGTGTGTTTGTACCCAAGTAACTTAGAGATTTCTCCCTGCGGTTTGAAATGACGGCACCCGCGATTGTAAAAATTCAAGTAGTTAATCTCCATTGCAATCAAAAAATACTATTTTCATCAAAAAATAATATTGATGAAAAATTTCTTTCTTCTGGCACTTGTTAGCATGGGCCTAAGCGTAAGTGCACAAGACAATTTTGGTTCTGTTTTTAATCAGATTAATACTGAAGTACAAGCGAATTCTAAAGCTTATAGCACATTAAAAAATGCTTCCGAAACCATTGGACACCGTTTAACTGGTTCTATTAATGGAGCAAAGGCAGAAGAATATGCCTATAATTTGTTAAAATCTTATGGTTGCGAGGTGAAATATCAACCATTTGAAGTAGAAAGTTGGGATAGAAAGACACTTGCAGTGAAGGTTGGAGGTTCAACAAATGATTTGGCGCCTATGAAAGCGGTAACGCTAGCTCATTCTCCAGTTTCGGCAAAAGTAACTGCAGCTATTATTGATGCAGGGAATGGTTTAGAAACAGACTATCAATCATTAGGCGATAAAGTAAAAGGAAAAATAGCTTTAATATACTTAGGTGTTTTACCAGGCTCGCCACAAGGAACACGTTCATTACATCGCTCTGAGAAAACGGCAATCGCAACCAAATATGGCGCTATTGGTGTAATGATTATCAATACAGTAAAAGACGGAGTTTTATTAACTGGAACTGCTTCTGTTACGGGGAAATTAATCCCTATTCCTGCAGTTTGTATCGGCTTAGAAAATGGAATGGCATTGAAAGAAAAATTGAAAGCTGGTAATCAGATTGCTTCTATTGAAATGACTAACTTTTCTGGTTTAATTAAGGCTCGAAATGTTATTGCCACTTTTAAGGGAACAGCATTTCCTAAAGAAAAAATTGTAGTTGGGGGTCACCTAGATAGTTGGGATTTAGCAACAGGTGCAATTGATAATGGAATTGGTTCCTTTGCGATTTTAGATATGGCTCGTACTTTTAAAAAGTTAAACTTAACCACTAAAAGAACATTAGAGTTTGTATTGTTTATGGGCGAGGAGCAAGGTTTATTAGGTTCTAAAGCTTACGTTGCAAAAGCTAAAAAAGACAAGACTATTGATCAGATAGTGTATATGCTAAATTATGATATGACTAACGATCCAAAAGGTTTTTCTACAACAAGAAAAGAAATGGAACCATTGCTTAAAGGCTGGGGAGCGGAGATTGTAAAGATTGATACTGGATATAAAAATTTATTTCAGGCAGGAGCAGGTCTGCATAGCGATCACCAACCATTTATGCTAGAAGGTATTACAACAGGTGGCGGTGCTGGTGGTAGATTACCCAATAACTCTGGCCCTTATTATCATTCGGATGGAGATTCGTTTAAATTAGTGGATGAGCAAGGGTTAAAAAATACGGTTCGTTTCTCTGCAATGCAGGCATATGCTTTGGCTAACACACCAATAATCCCAGTCACCAAACAAAATGAAGTTGATTTAGAAGCTTTTTTAAGAGCACAAAATTTAAAAGAACCTTTAAAAATTGCAGGCGAATGGAGGTGGAAGGATTAGTTAGTTCATTAGCCATTGGTTCATTAGGGGTAACTTCCAACGAAAAACAATAGTTAGCTTAGAGTAGAGTTATGCTTAACCTTTTAACATCTGAACTGCATTAACTGTTAATATAGTTTTCTAACTGCGATATTGTCTGTTTCTGGTCGGCGATGATAAATTTAACTACATCACCAATAGAAACCATTCCAGCAGTTTTATTGTCTGCTAAAACAGGTAAATGTCTAATGTGTTTTTCCGTCATAATTTCCATGCAAAGATCAATGCTGTCGGATGGGCTAACAGTAATTGGATTGGCAGTCATCGCTTCGCTTATTGGTGTATCTTTTGAAGCTTTACCATATAAAACAATTTTACGAGCATAATCTCGCTCAGTAAAAATACCAAGCAATTGTTCTTCTTCCATAATTAGTAACGCACTAATGTTTTTTTCAGTCATTAGTTTTAGCGCATCCAAAACTGAAGTACTTGCGGTAACACTAAAAATTTGAACAGGTTTTGTGTTAAGGATTTGTTGAACTGTTTTCATATACGGTTGTTTATTAGCTACTTAAATTTACTGAAAATAATAGTAAATCCAAATAGCTACACAACTAAATATGGATTATCTTTTTCTGTCCATCTTTCCAAACTTGATATTTGTCTAATTCTTTAATAACCTGTTTATATACCAAGCCTAAAATAAACGCATCATCAACAAACCCCAATCCAACAAGAAAATCTGGAATGATATCTAATGGAGAAATGAAATAGAGCAAAGCGGCTAAAATTGCAATTATTGAGCTTTTTGGAATAGAGGTGTAAGTTCCATTAGTGTAATCTTTAGACAGGGAAAAGAGCAGTTGTAACTGATCCCATACATTGCTTAGTGAGCCTTTATTTTCTGTGGCTTTTTTTAATCCCTCTTGAACCTTATTTAAGGTCGCTTTTTTGTCTTTTAATAGCACACTGGCAATTTTGCTAAAAGCGGTATAGCTTGATTTTAGTTTGTTGAAATTCATAGCTTGTAGATTTACTAATAGCTATCAATAAACGTACCTAATTAAAGCAATTCTAATATTTCATCAACGTATTGCCTATCGTTAGCTAAACGTGGAACCTTATGTTGTCCGCCCAATTTGCCACGTGCCTTTAACCAATTGTAAAAAGTGTTGGTTGGTGCATTGTGAACTTTTGGTCTACGAAGTGCCATATCCTTAAATCGTTTGGCATCATAATCTGAATTTACTTCACGTAAAGTTTGATCTAGGACATCAACAAATTGCTCAAAATTAATAGGTTGTTTCTCAAACTCTATAATCCATTCGTGGCCACCAGCTTCTTCCCCTTTAAAATAAATAGGGCAAGCGGTATAGTCCTTTATTTTAGCTTCGGTTACACCACAAGCTTTAATTAAAGCATTTTCTGCGTTGTCTATAATTAATTCTTCACCAAATGCATTGATGAAATGTTTTGTACGGCCTGTAATTTTTATTCTAAAAGGAGAGAGAGAAGTAAATTGAATGGTGTCTCCAATCATATATCTCCATAAACCTGCATTAGTAGAAATAATGATAGCGTAGTTTTTATGAAGTTGAACTTGCTCTAATGTTAATGTTTTTGGGTTTTCATCCTCTAAATTTTCAATTGGTAAAAATTCATAGAAAATGCCATAATCTAACATCAACAATAACTCTTCAGACTGATCTTGGTCTTGAATACCAAAGAATCCTTCAGATGCATTGTAAGTTTCTAAATAATACATTTGGTCTGATGGGATCAGCTCTTTAAAATGCTCACGATATGGCGCAAAGTTTACGGCTCCATGAAAATACAATTCTAAGTTAGGCCAAACCTCCAATAGGTTCTTCTTACCTGTAATTTCGAGTACTTTTTTAGCCAATACAATAGTCCATGTAGGTACGCCAGATATGTTGGTTACGTTTTCTTTAATGGTAGCTTCAGCCATTTTATCCATTTTTTCTTCGTAATTATCCATTAATGCGATAGAAATATCTGGAGTTCTATAATATTCGGCCCACATAGGCAGGTTTTTAATCAGCACAGCAGACAGATCCCCATAATGGATATCTTCACATAGTTGGTTAATTTGATGGCTACCGCCTAAAACTAAGCCTTTACCCGTAAACATTTGTGTGTCTGGACGATTATTACAGTAGATAGAAATCATATCCTTACCGCCCTTAAAATGACACTCTTCTAGTGCTTCTTCAGAAACTGGAATAAATTTACTTCGATCACTTGTGGTACCGGATGATTTAGCGAACCATTTAATGTCTGAAGGCCATAAAATATTCTGCTCACCCTTAAGCATCCGCTCGATGTAAGGTTTAAGCGTATCGTAATTTTGGATAGGCACACGCTCTTTAAATTGGGCAATAGTAAGGATGGATTTATACTCGTATAACTTTCCCCATTCTGTATTTTCTGCACTTGATATTAAGGTGTGCAACCATTCTTCTTGAACATCTAATGGGTATTTCATGAATAGCTCAATCTGATGAATGCGCTTTTTCATGTACCAAGTAAAAATCGAATTTACGATTGCCATTTATATCGAGGGTTATAAATTTTTCCTACGCAGTACAAAGTTTGAGCCTAAATATACCTTTCGCACCATTTCATTTGCTGCAAGTACCTCTGGTGTGCCAGATTCTAGGATTTTACCTTCAAAAAGTAAATATGCTCTATCTGTAATAGATAAAGTTTCTTGCACATTATGATCTGTAATTAGGATGCCAATATTTTTCCTCTTCAGTTTTGCTACAATGGTTTGTATTTCCTCAACAGCAATTGGGTCTACACCAGCAAAGGGTTCATCTAATAAAATGAAATTTGGGTTTGCAGCTAAAGCACGAGCAATTTCAGTTCTACGACGTTCACCTCCAGAAAGTAAATCTCCACGATTTTTCCTTACTTTATGTAGGCTAAATTCATTAATCAATTCTTCTAGTTTTTCTTGCCGCTCCTCTTTGTTTAGCTTAGTCATTTCTAGAATGGCCATGATGTTGTCTTCAACCGTAAGCTTCCTAAAAACACTTGCTTCTTGTGCTAAATAACCAATTCCTTTTTGAGCCCTACGGTACATTGGGTTTTTGGTAATGTCTTCACCGTCTAAAAGAATTGTTCCTTGGTTTGGTTTAATTAAACCAACAATCATATAAAATGATGTTGTTTTACCAGCTCCATTAGGACCAAGTAAACCAACAATTTCTCCTTGACTTACCTCAAAAGATACATCATTAACAACAGTTCGCTGCTTATACTTTTTTACCAGATTTTCGGCTTTTAGAATCATTTAGAATTTACGAATTACGGTTTTAGATTTACAATTTGTTGCTAAAGTTAATCCTTATCAATTTTTATTCCTTTTATATTTAGCTGCAAACGCTTTTTATCCTTCCAAACATTTTCTTCAATGGTATAACAAATAGAAAACGGTTTGTTTGGTAATAATATATTTTCAAATTCACCCAATCCAAAAGCAATGCTTTCAAAAATAGCTGAATTTTGTTGTTTTATACTTAATTTTAAATGATTTGTGCCAACAATTTGCGGATTGCCAACCAAAGTTACTCCCTTGCTAACAAATACTGGAGCCATATTTTGTGGTCCGAAGGGAGCCATTTGCATTAATATTCTGTAAAATTTAGCATCAATTTGGCTCAATTCAATTTCACAATCAATCTTAATTTCTGGAATTAAAAGGTTAGGACTGATGGTTGAAGAAACTACTTCTTCAAATTTATCAGAGAATAAGCCTAAATTTTCTGGCTTAATAGTTAAGCCGGCAGCATATTTATGTCCGCCGAATTGTTCTAATAATTCACTACATGAAAGCAGTGCCTCATATAAATCATAACCGACCACAGAGCGGGCAGAACCTGTATAATTTCCATTAGATTCTGTGAGTACTATGGTTGGCCTATAATAGGTTTCGGTTAAACGGGAGGCTACAATTCCAATTACCCCTTTATTCCAATCTTTTTGGTAAACAACAGTAGTTTTTCTGTTTACTAATATTTCGCTTTCTTGAATTATAGCTAATGCCTCTAATGTGATATTTTGATCGAAAGACCTGCGTTCTGTATTTTGAGCGTTAATAAAAGTGCTTTGCTCATCTGCCAATATAACCTCATCACTCAGTAGCATTTTTACTGCATCCTTAGCATCACCCATTCGCCCGGCTGCATTGATACGAGGTGCTAGAAGAAAAACAACATCAGTTATAGAATACGATTCGGTTTTACCAGAAATTTGCATTAAAGCTTTTAGGCCACAGCAAGGGTTTTCATTTAGCTTTACTAATCCAAAATGAGCCATTACTCTGTTTTCATCAACTATGGGAACAATATCAGCTGCAATACTTACCATGCATAGATCTAAGTATTGTTCATACATTTCATCTGGCAAATCATTAGCTTGACAATAGGCTTGTGCTAATTTAAAGCCAATTCCGCAACCAGATAATTCTTTAAAAGGATATTCACAGTCTGCTCTTTTGGGATCTAATACAGCAATGGCCTCTGGTAAAATTTCTCCAGGTAAGTGGTGGTCGCAAATGATAAAATCTATACCTAACGTATTGGCATAAGCAATCTTATCAACAGAACGAATACCGCAATCTAAAGCAATAATTAAGGTGAAACCATTCGCTGCTGCAAAGTCTATTCCGGCAGTAGAAATGCCATAACCCTCTTTATGTCGATCTGGAATGTAATAAGCAATTTCCCTTGTAAACTGACTAAAAAAGCTATATGTTAAAGCAACCGAGGTTGTTCCATCTACATCATAATCTCCATACACCAATATCTTTTCTTCGTTTTCTAGTGCCGATGTAATTCTTGTAATTGCCTGCTCCATGTCCTTCATTAAAAAAGGATCATGCAACTGTGTAAGTGTAGGCCTAAAAAAGTAACGGGCATCTTCAAAATTAGTGATGCCTCTTTGCACCAATATTTGGGCTAAACATTGGTCTATATTCAGTTCGCGGGCAAGTGTTTCGCTTATTTCTTTTGCACCTTGATCAACCTGCGCCCATCTTTTTTCCATCTAGTTTTAGTTGTTATTTAATTGTGACGGAGCTTGTATGACTAACTTTTATAAAGGTTGAAATCATGGTAAGTTCATACAGGTTCCATATATTTGTGGTATTCGTTCGTAAATATATCATTTAATTTCTTTTCATAAAATAGCTATGTCTTTGCAAGTTTACACGTTACATGAAGGTTCTTATTCTGTAGATGCTACCAAGAAATTTATTCCATTTGATCCTGCAATTCATAACCCAAAAGATAGGCCAGCTTCTTTATTTATTCATGTTCAACCATTTTTAGTAAAGCTAAATAATAGTTTAGTTTTATTTGATACAGGCTTAGGTTATAGTAATGAAGAAGGAAAACTACATTTACACGAAAACATTAAAAAAGCTGGTTTTAAACCAGAAGATGTAGAAATGGTACTCATGTCTCATCTACATTTTGACCACTCTGGAGGAATGGTTCACGACAATAAAGGCAAAATGGAATTGAGTTTTCCAGATGCAACTTATGTAATGCAAAGAGGAGAGTGGGAGACTGCATTTTCAAGTACATCATCATCTTACCACACCGATATTTTTGATTTTGTACAACGTAATGCCCAAATTAAACTGGTAGAAGGTTCTGGCAAGTTAACATCAGAAATTAGCTATGAATTAACTGGAGCACATTGCCCATTTCATCAAGTATTTTTAATAGAAACCGAAGGCGAGAAAGTGTTTTTTGGTGGTGATGTTTTACCTGAGCCAGAAGAACTAATTAGAAAATTTATTGCTAAGTACGATTTTGATGGTCGTAAAGCAATGGAATTAAGAGATGAGTTTGGTAAAAAAGCCGCAGCAGAACACTGGAAATGCTTATTCTATCATTCAAAATCTAAATCACAAGCGTTTGTAGAAATAGAGGAAGATAGATTTAAGATTAGCTAAGTAATGCTTGAATAGTTTAATTAAATTCTAATATCCTTTATTAACTCCGTTAAACGTTCCATAGAAAGTGGTTTCGAAATAAACCCTTTTACACTAGTGTAACTTTTGGTTCTTTCAATATCGTTTTCATAAACTGATGAGGATAGGATATACAAATCTACTTTTTGAGTAATTGCCAAAGAAGCATAAGCCTCTACAAACTCCCAACCATTCATCACAGGCATGTTAATGTCTATTAAAATAAGATGTGGTATTGGTCTATCATTTGCAATGACATCTTTTAGAAAGTCTATAGCTTGTTGACCATTACTTTTAGACGTCATTTCGATATCAAAACCCGTCTTTTCTACAATCTTCTTTATAATGAAGATGTTAATGTCGTCATCATCTATAACTAGTAAATTGATTTTAGTATCAAGCATTTTTGTTGTGTGTTGCAAAGAAAGCGTTTTCTTATGCGTTTAAAGTTAGATATTGAGTTTCGAAATATCAACATGTTTTTATACACAAAAGCCCTGTTCATTTTAAATGAGCAGGGCTTTTAATTTTTTTTGGTTAAGATATAACTTATTTTTTAGCTACTAATTTTACACCGATTGTAAATTCGTCATAGATAAAGTTATCGCCAAGACTAGAAAAAACCGATTTAGACTTGAATTGAATGCCGAATTTTGTTCTATCGATTGTAATTTTCTCTGCAGTTGCGGTTACAGTTTGATCAGCATTCCAAACAACAGTTGCAGGGAAAGTGATAGATTGAGTAACACCTTTAATTGTTAAATCTCCTGTAACATTTACGTTAGCACCAGAATTAGTAACTTTTTTGATAACAAAATTAGCTGCTGGGAATTTTTCAGCGCCAAAAAAATCATCAGCTTTTAAGTGTTTTTCTAAACCACCATTTTTGTCAGCATCTTTAATTGTAGTCATGTTAGCGATAAAACCACCTTCGGTTAATTTTTTACCATTAAAAGCTAAAGATCCAGAAGTAAGAGATACTGTTCCATTATGTGAACCTGAGAATTTTTTGCCTTCCCAAGTAATAGTAGATTTAGTTACGTCTACCGTGTAAACATCTGCTTTTGGAGCAAAAGCAAAAAATGTAAAGCTAGCTACAACAGCTAATAATAAGATTGAAGAGATTTTTAATTTCATCTGAATAATTTTAATTTTTGTAAAGGTATTTAATTTTTGCGGATGCCATCTTATCCTATGTTAAGATTTTAAAAAACTGAAAAGGTTTAATGGATAGAAATGTAAATACATAAATTTTTTAGACTTTATTTAAAAATAAGGCAAATGTATTTAAGCCTCAACTTGTGGCTCCCAAGTGCCTTTTTCCTTTGCAATGTCAATTTGTTTTTGACCATATTCGGTCATTAAACCTAGATTGATCATCCTTTCTGCCCTGTCTCGGTTTGGTTGGCTCCACTTACTTTTGGCTTTACGAGGGGTGAAGGTTAAATAATAACTTTCTGCATCTCTTTTTTTGCATAAACTATCAATCCACCCAAAACAGACAGCCTCTTCAGTAGCCTCATTAAGGTTTACACTTTCTATTTTACTTTTTTTATGATAAAGGATCAGCCATACAGATTGTGCTGTCTGATTATTTTTGGCTAACCACTTGCGCCATTCATTTCTTGTTTTAGCATACACTGCTTGTTTCCCATCTTTAGTTTCCATAACTCTTACAGATTTTTCTGAGCCAAAATTTCTAAATAATGTTTGTTGGTCATTATGCCTAGTAAGTTGCCAAATGGATCAACAACCGAAGCAGTTACAAAGTTTCCTTTTCCACCACTGTGGTCTGTTATTGGTTGATATAATGTGGCTCCTTGTGCAATTAATTGATCAAGTGTGCCTTGTAAATCATCAACATGCCAGTATGCAATAGCGCCAGCTGGTTTTTCCGTTGCTCCTTCTGGGGCATATCTGCTATCAATAATTCCAAGTTCATGTTGGTAATCTCCAATGCGAAATTCAGAATAACCAGGTACGTTGAAATAGGGTTCGATACCTAATAATTCACTGTACCATTTGTTTGCAGCAGCTAGATCATTTGTATAGAAACTGATTGTAGCTAAACCTCTTAATAATTGTGTCTTTTCCATTTTATTTTGCTTTAGTGTGATTGTTTAAACAAAAGTAAAGCAGTGAAATGACAGCCCTATGTCAGGGGTTGATTTTAGTTTTGAGAAAGTTTAAAATATTCTTGTAACGTAATTGGATGTGGTTCGAATTTTTCATCTTGGACTTCAAGTTTTTTAATCCGATCCAATCTAAAAAGCCTAAAGCTATTTCGTAAACGACACCAGGCAACTAATAGCCAGTTTCCTTGGGTGCTTAATAAAGCAAAAGGTTCTATTATTCTTTCGGAAGTAGCTGTACTATCTGGTTTTTGATATTCGATTTTTGTTAAATTAAAATTGGTTAAAGCTAATTGTAAACTTGATAAGTAGTTGCTTGTACTTTCAGAAGGGTAGCCTTCGCTAATGGCAATTCTATTAGAGAGTAATTCTGTATTGTCTTTTGTATTTTGACGTAATACCGATTTTATTTTTTCTATTGCCTTCATATACTCTTGCACAAATGAAGTATCCTTATTTTTAATTACCAATTGTTCTGCTGTAATTAAAGCATTAGCTTCGGTTTCTGTAAACATAATGGGCGGTATCCTGTAACCTTCCATTAAAGTATAGCCTTTTCCTTCTTCTGTTAAAATTGGAACTCCAGATTGCTCCAATGCTCTAATATCCCGATAGATTGTTCTAATACTTACATTAAACTTTTTTGCAAGAGCTGTAGATGTAATTAAACGTTTAGATTGCAACTGGGTAATGATTGCTGTTAACCGTGAGATTCGCTTTGTGTCGTTGCCTTCCATTTTAAGATTTAATCTTAGTAATCGTTTTGCCAATAGATTTTGTTGGTTTTTCTATATCCTTAATTACAAAATTTATGGCTTCACTAATGAGCGCTTTTACTTCCTTATTTCTGTAATCGTTCTTTTGCTTTACAGGAATGTGTCTAATTAAATTACCTGTTCCGGTAAGTAATTGATGAGGATCTTTTAGTAAAGTTCCTTTATTAAAGCCCAAATTTAAATGGTTAGCGTAAATTGGGATCATACAAAAAGCATCACCAAGTTTCTCAGATATTGAAAATACTGAAGTTAATGCATGTGTGTGGTAAAGCAATTCATTGCTATTAGGATTTATTTCAAGAACAAATTCCCTTAAATCACAAAAAAGTTCAATAAGGCTTTTTTCTTTTTGTCCTAGTAGGAAAAGAAAATCAGGATGTATTGGTCTAATTGCCATTTAATTATCGGTTGATAAAATACCAAACTATAACGAATATAGTAATTCTGTGATATTGTTCTATTTCTTTTTAAATGCTAGCAATGTAGCTGCAGCAATATCTCTAATTAGTTGAGTAGGTGAGTTACAATCGCAGTTGCTCAACCCGATTATGTAAATATCTTCACTTGGAATATAAACTCCCATTGTTTTAAACCCGAATATGCTTCCTCCATGTTCTCTTGTAGGTGTTCCATCTATTTCTTTGATGTGCCAACCATATCCATAAGTAAATTCTTCACCATTGTTTAGTTTATATGTAGTGAAAGCTTTTTTTGCAGTTTTAGCAGTCAATAATAAATTATGGTTTAATGCATTTTGCCATTTTAACATATCATCTGCAGTAGACATCAATGAACCAGATGAAAACGGAATGCTAAAGCTGATTTTACTTTTATTCACATAGCCATATTCTTTCTTGTTGTAACCATAGGCCCTATTGTTTATAACTGCCACATCACTAGCATAGCGAGAATGATTCATCCCAATTTTTTCAAAGATGTTCTTCTTGATGTAGTTTTCATAAGTTTCTCCTGAAATTAACTCTAAGATGTACCCTAAAACAATATACCCTGAATTGTTATAGTCAAACTTTTCACCAGGCGCAAAATCTGCTGGTTCATTTTTGAAAAAATCTATCAATTCTTTAGGTGATAAATCCTTTTGAGCAATCTGTTGGATGGATTTCATTTTAGTGAAGTCTTTTATTCCAGATGTGTGTGTTAACAAATGGTGTATTGTAATTTTATTGCCAGAGGGATAATCTGGAATATATTTAGAAATGGGGTCTTTTAAATCTAATTTCTCTTGTTCTTCTAACATTAAGATGGCTATGGCTGTAAATTGTTTGGTCATAGAGCCCAATTGAAATACATTTTTGGGGCTCATAGCTACATCTAACTCCAGATTAGCTTTCCCAAAAGCTTTCCTGTAAATCTGCTTTCCATTTTTTGAAATCAAGAATACGGCACCTGGGCCATCCTTGTCTTTGAATACGCTTGAAATTAGGCTATCTGTTTTTGCCTCAGAATTTTGAGCATAAGTAGTTGGAAATAGAATTAAAACACTTATTACAATTAGCAGTATTTTTTTCATTTAATATAAGTTTTAAGCTCATTAGACGCACAACTTTTAAATGAGGTTACGGTTGCGTTGATACTCTTGGTTTATAAACCTAATGGTTGCGAAAACGAAACCATCGCAATGGCAAGTAAAGCGAACAGTAGCACTAACGTTAAAATGAAGCATTGAAGCTGTCTTTCAAAAAAAATAGCCCAAACATTTGTTCGGGCTATTTGTGTTTTTCATCTCGTAAATCTAAGAGCTCAACGAATGAGATTGCCACGTCGCTGCGCTTCTCGCAATGACGATGATTACCGGTTATGCGATTGCTTCTTCTTCCATGTAACTTTCAATAGGAGGGCAAGCACAAATTAATGTTCTATCTCCATGGCTATCATTTACTCTTCCTACAGATGGCCAGAATTTATAAGCTGCTACATAAGGTAATGGGAATGCCGCAGTTTGGCGACTATAACCATGTTCCCACTCATTAGCGGTAACTATGGCTGCAGTATGAGGAGCATTTTTTAAAGGGTTATCTACTTTATCTAAGCTTCCATTTTCTACTTCAGTAATTTCGTGTCTAATGGCAATTAAAGCATCGCAGAAACGATCTAACTCGTGTTTAGGCTCAGATTCAGTAGGCTCAACCATTAAAGTGCCGGCAACAGGGAATGAAACTGTTGGTGCGTGAAAACCATAATCCATTAAACGTTTAGCAATATCAACCACTTCGA
Organism: Pedobacter polaris; assembly: GCF_005116505.1. Lineage (GTDB taxonomy): Bacteria > Bacteroidota > Bacteroidia > Sphingobacteriales > Sphingobacteriaceae > Pedobacter > Pedobacter polaris. Next base: position 29,132 of record NZ_SWBR01000001.1, on the reverse strand, counting down.
TACCGAAGTTTTTGAAACCCCTACAATCTAAAATCATTTCGTGTGCACAACGACCTTGAGCACCAGAATATAACACAGGATAATGTGCTTCTAAACGAGCTTTCATGTAGTTTGCGTTTAAAATAGCATATTTAGTGGCGTCTGTTAAACCTTCACCACCCATCATAGCAATGTAAGCATGAGAAATGATCAAAATTGAAGCCGAACCCCAAGGCGCAGAAGAAACAGCAGGAATAGACTTTTCGTTATTGATATTTACTACAGCGTGACCTGGTAAATATTTTACCAAGTGTGCTGCTACACCAATTGGCCCCATTCCAGGACCACCTCCACCATGTGGAATACAGAAGGTTTTATGTAAATTTAGGTGGCAAACATCTGCACCAATATTAGCAGGGCTAGTTAAACCAACTTGTGCATTCATGTTAGCGCCATCCATGTAAACCTGTCCACCATTTTCATGAATGGTTTCACAGATATCGATGATACTTTCTTCGAAAACTCCGTGAGTTGAAGGATAAGTAACCATTAAACAAGATAAGTTTGCAGCATGCTCTTTAGCTTTAGCTTTTAAATCATCAACATCAATGTTTCCATTTTCTAATGATTTAACAACAACAATTTTCATCCCAGCCATCGCTGCAGATGCTGGATTTGTTCCGTGTGCAGATGCTGGAATTAATGCGATATTACGGTGATGATCTCCTCTATCTTGATGGTAAGCCCTGATTACCATTAAACCTGCATATTCACCTTGAGCACCAGCATTTGGCTGTAAGCTCATGGCTGCAAAACCAGTAATTTCGCTTAACCATTTATCTAACTCATTAAAAACAGTGTAATAACCTAGTACTTGATCAGCAGGTGCAAAAGGGTGCACTTTGCCAAATTCTGGCCAAGTAACAGGGATCATTTCGCTAGTTGCATTTAACTTCATTGTACATGAACCTAAAGCAATCATAGAATGACAAAGAGAAAGATCTTTTGTTTCTAAGGATTTAATGTAACGCAACATCTCATGCTCAGAGTGATGAGTGTTGAAAACAGGGTGTGACAAATATTCGGAAGTACGTTGCAATTCTTTTGCAATTGTTGTTGATGCATTTTCTGCAACGTTTAAACTATCTGCAGCAATACCCTTAACTTTAGAGAAGATACGAACTAACAATTTTATATCTTCGAAAGTAGTGGTTTCATCTAAAGCGATGCTAACCAAATTTCCATTATAATTAAGGTTAATATTGTTATCTAAACATTCTTTGTGGATAGAACCAGTTAATTCTCCTAAATCTAATTGGATGGTATCGAAGTAAGATTTACTTAAAACGTTATATCCGGCTTGAGTCAATGATTCTGCTAAAGTAACAGCTAATCCGTGGGTACGTTCTGCAATTAGTTTTAAGCCTTTTGATCCATGATAAACTGCATAAAAACCAGCCATAATTGCCAATAAAGCTTGTGCAGTACAAATATTTGATGTCGCTTTATCTCTACGAATATGTTGCTCGCGAGTTTGCAAGGCCATACGTAAAGCATAATTATTATTACTATCGATAGTTACACCGATAATACGACCTGGAATGGAGCGTTTGTACTCATCTTTGGTGGCAAAATAAGCTGCATGTGGACCGCCAAAACCCATTGGTACGCCGAAACGTTGAGTTGTACCCACTACTACATCAGCTCCCCATTCTCCAGGAGGAGTTAATAAAGTTAAACTTAATAAATCTGCAATTACAGTTAATTTGATGTTCTGGGTATGCAAAGCGGCTGCGAAATCTGTATAATTAAATACTTCACCATTACCTGCTGGATATTGAACAATTGCACCGAAAAATTCATCAGTTGCGGTAAATTCTGCATGATTGCCAATTACCAATTCAATACCGAATGGATTAGCACGAGTTTTTAAAATATCAATTGTTTGTGCGAAGATTAATTCGGACACAAAATATTTAGTTGCTTTTTGATTTTTACGTAAGCTAAATTGCATGAACATTGCTTCTGCAGCTGCTGTACCTTCATCTAATAAGGAAGCATTTGCAATCTCCATTCCGGTTAAATCGATAACCATAGTTTGGAAATTTAATAAGGCCTGTAAGCGACCTTGTGCAATTTCTGCCTGATATGGTGTGTATTGCGTATACCAACCAGGATTTTCCATTACATTACGTAAGATTACACCAGGTGTTAAGGTGTCGTAATAACCTTGGCCAATGTAAGATTTGTAAACTTTATTTAATGATGCAGTTTGCTTTAAACTGGTTAAGTAATCTATCTCAGATTTAGCCTTAGGTAGATTTAAAGGCTGTTTTAACCTGATTTTTTGAGGAACTGTTTGTTTAATAAGTTCATCTATAGAGTTTACGCCAATTGTTTGTAGCATAGCCGCTGTATCTGCACTGTTTGGTGCAATATGGCGGTCTTGAAAATCTTCTTGGTAATGAATGTTTAAGCTCATGAAGTATAGCAATAAATGATTCCGCAAATGTAGTAAATCTGCAACTATTTATTGGTATGAAATGTTAGCTAAAACGTCATATTTTGATGGTAAAAGAATGGCAATAGTCTACGTAATTAGTAGTTTAAGCAAGAAAATTTCCTTAAAGTTAAATAAGTTTCTGCTTTCTGTATTTAGCTTATTTGTTAACTTTCCAGCCTTCTTCCTTATCGAGCTTTAAACGATAGGTTTTGGTAATGAAATCGCTATTGTCATTGTTGTCTTTTTGGAAAGGTGCAAACACAGTATTTACCTTTTTTAATGAAACCGTAACTTTTGCATTATTATCATTAACTCTTGAGAAATTTACTGGTTTTTCACTTGCCAATTCATAATTCACAACTTTAACAGTTGCTTTTGTATCATCTTGTTTCAATACTAAGTCGCTCGCTTTGTCAGTTAATTTTATGATGTAAACAAAACTGCTGTCTTTTGATAAGAATTTCTTTTTCCCTTCTTGTAGTGCTAAAGAAATAAATCCTTCATTTGCTAAAGTTTTATATTTCTCAAGTTCTAGCATGTCTTTTTTGCTGTTAAATCTCATTTCACCAAAGTGAAACTTATCTGTTTTGTATTCAGGATTTCCTTTTAGGTAGTCTACAATGACTTCACCTGCTTCACTTTCGTTAATAGTTGCAACGTTTTTGCATGCGCTAAAAGCAATAATAAATAGAGAGACTAATATATAGGTGTATTTTTTCATGGTATAATTTTTATGATTTAAATAAGAATGCATTAATCCTTATTCTTTTTAAAGATATTCCCCTTTTTTATATTTTCCAAATTTGGAAGAATTAGTGCGCTTATAATAACAACAACGCCTAACCATCTAATTAAGTTTACTTCTTCGTGTAAAATTATACTGCTCATCATTACTGCAACAGGCAATTCTGCAGAACTTAAAATAGAACTTAAGGTTAAACCTATTTTTGGGATACCAGAAGCAAAACATAATGGCGGAATAAAAGTGCCAAAAACAGCTAAAATTATTCCCCACTTTAATAGACTGCCAGATAAAGCACCATTAATTAAAAAAGTAGGAGGTAGGCAAATAAAGATTAAAATGCATGCGCCGGTAATCATTAAAGCACTCTTTTTTAACGGAGGATAGTCATTACCTAATTTGCCATTTAGCATTAAGAATATTGCATAACAAAGAGCGGCTAACATGCCATAAACTATACCTTCAATATTGATTTGATTAGCATTGGTTTCCATAAATCCACTTGCTAAAACTGTTCCGCCTAGAATAATTAAGATGGAGAGTATTTGCATTTTTGTAGGCTTCTTTTTATAAAGAAATAGTTCTAGTAATACACTGATCCATACAAATTGCATTAACAAGATAATTGCCAAAGATGCTGGAACCAGTTTAACACACTGATAGTAAAACATGCTTACCAAACCAGTAAATGTACCAGCAGCTAATAATTTAAACCAATGGGTTTTTGATTTTGGATAAACCTTTTTACCTGTTTTGGTTTGGATGAAATAAAATAACCACAGTAAAATAGCACCGAAAAAGGCTTGTGTTCCCGTTACATCACTTAGTGAATACCCATCAGCATAAGCAAGTTTTACGAAAGTAGAGAGGATGCCGAAACTACAGGCGCCAAAAAGTACAAGGATTATTCCTTTGAGCATAATATGAGTTGAAAGTTGCGGGTTATAGGTTACGGGATATGATGCTTAAGCCTTCAACTCGTAACCCGTAACTCATAACCTAATTAAGTTGTTTTAAATAAAGTTGAATGGTATTTTCCAATCCGAAGTATAATGCATCACTTATTAAGGCATGGCCGATGGATACTTCTAAAAGATTCGGAATGTTTTGAGCGAAATATTTGAGGTTATCCAAGTCTAAATCGTGACCAGCATTTAAACCCAAACCTAATTCATTGGCCTTTTTTGCAGCTGCAATGTAAGGAGCAATTGCCTGTTCTTTGTTTTTATGGTAATAGCTTGCATAAGCCTCGGTATATAATTCAATTCTATCTGTTCCTGTTGCCAAAGCACCTTCTACCATTTCGATAACTGGATCTACAAAGATAGAAACACGAATGCCTGCATCTTGGAAAAGAGAAACCATGTCTTTTAAATAAGATTGCTCTTTAATGGTATCCCAGCCATGGTTAGAAGTGATTTGCCCTAAAATATCAGGTACTAAAGTTACTTGGGCTGGTTTGTTTGCTAAGACAAGATCAATGAATTTTTGTTCTTTACAATTGCCTTCAATGTTAAATTCTGTAGCAATTACTGCTTTTAAATCAAAGGTGTCTTGATAACGAATGTGTCTTTCGTCTGGACGCGGATGTACTGTTATTCCTTGTGCACCAAAACGCTCACAATCTAGTGCAACTTTAACCAAATCAGGGTTATTGCCACCCCGACTGTTACGCAAAGTTGCTATTTTATTGATGTTGACTGATAGTTTTGTCATGATGCAAAGATAGGAGTTTAGGCTGAAAGACTAAAGCTGAAAGGCCAAAGCGAAGATTTTAACCGCAGAGAATGGAGAGTTAGGCAAAGGTTATAATTTAGTTTGCTTGCATTTGGAATATGAAATTAACTTTTATCACAGGGAAAGCACACAAATTGTATATATAAAAATGATAAAGCTTGATTGCTCTATCTTCTCATTGTAAACTCAGTGTTCTCTGCGTTTAATTATTTCTTTTCTGGCAACAAAGTAATTGTTTTTGCTTTAAAACGATTGTTTACAATCTCACCTGTTACAGTAGCTTTGCTAATTACATTGCAAAATCCGTGTTTTTCATCATGGGCATCACCAAAATCATCTACTGTTTTTCCATCAACAAAGTAAGATTTTCCATCTACGCGAATTGCTAAATCACAACTCTTACCTTTCATTTTAAATTTGCATTCGCCACAAGCAATTTCTACAGTTTTGTTTTCAATTTTTGTGGCTTGTTTTGGGTTACTTTGTGCGTTTGCAGCAAAGCTGAAAGATGTTATAATTAGGGCGAATAGTAAGTGTTTCATAATTGTAAATTTGCTCGTCTTGCTGAATTTATTTCAGCATCTGTTTATATAGACTCTGAAATAAATTCAGAGTGATAACCTTTAATACAAATGTAGGTTTTCAGGTTCAAAAGAACTTCAATTCTTTGTAAAATAAACCTGATTGTAGCAATAGCTTTTGAGCTGAAAGCGAAAAGACTTAAGCGGAAAGCAGGGCTGAACTAACCGATGAGCTACTGACAAACTTTTTCTAAATAAATTAACCATATAAGGCATATAAGCTCAAATGCATTTACATTTCTTATATGGTTAAAACCAAAAAGAGACATGCAAAATGCACATCTCTTTTAAGTTGAAAGCTTAAAACCAAAGATAAAAGCAGCTTTAGTCTTTAAGCTTTATGTAACTCTGAAGCCCCTTTAGGGGTTTGGGGTTTAGTATCTATAAGTATCTGGTTTGAAAGGACCTTCTACTGGAACACCGATATAATCTGCCTGGTGCTGATCTAAAACGTCTAATTCTACACCAATTTTTTCTAAGTGTAAACGAGCCACTTTTTCGTCTAGGTGTTTTGGCAACACATAAACTTTGTTCTCGTATTTACCTGGGTTAGTCCAAAGTTCTAACTGGGCCAAAGTCTGGTTGGTAAATGAGTTACTCATTACAAAACTTGGGTGGCCAGTTGCGCAGCCTAAGTTAACCAAACGGCCTTCGGCTAAGATAATTACATCTTTACCGTCGATTGTATATTTGTCAACCTGTGGTTTAATCTCAACTTTGGTATCGCCATACGTTCCATTTAACCAAGCCATATCGATTTCGTTATCGAAGTGACCAATGTTACAAACGATAGCTTTGTCTTTTAATGCCCTGAAGTGTTTTTCGCGAACGATATCACAGTTACCTGTAGTAGTAACAACGATATCTGCCTCTTTAATTGCGGTGTCTAAACGTTTTACTTCATAACCTTCCATTGCTGCTTGTAATGCACAGATTGGGTCGATCTCAGTAACGATTACACGTACACCTTGAGAGCTTAAAGATTCTGCAGAACCTTTACCAACATCGCCATAACCGCAAACAACAGCTACTTTACCAGCCATCATTACATCGGTAGCACGACGGATTGCGTCTACTAATGATTCACGACATCCGTATTTATTATCGAATTTAGATTTAGTTACAGAATCGTTAACGTTAATTGCAGGTAAATGCAATGTGCCGTTTTTCATTCTTTCATATAAACGATGAACACCAGTTGTAGTTTCTTCAGACAAACCTTTGATAGCTGCAATTAGCTCAGGATATTTATCAAAAACCATATTGGTTAAATCGCCGCCATCATCTAAAATCATATTTAGGGGTTGACGATCTGGGCCAAAATGTAAAGTTTGTTCAATACACCAATCAAAATCAGTTTCGTTTAAGCCTTTCCAAGCATAAACCTGAATACCTGCAGCAGCAATTGCAGCAGCAGCATGATCTTGAGTTGAGAAAATGTTACATGAAGACCAAGTTACTTCAGCACCAAGTTCTACCAAGGTTTCGATTAGAACTGCAGTCTGAATGGTCATGTGCAAACAACCCGCAATGCGAGCGCCTGCTAAAGGTTTAGATGGTCCGAATTCTTTTCTAAGCGACATTAGCCCCGGCATTTCTGCTTCTGCTAATCCAATCTCTTTGCGGCCCCATTCTGCCAGTGAAATGTCCTTAACTTTATAAGGAACATAAGAAGTCTCTACTGATGACATATTTTTTGTTTTTAATGAACCGCAAAGTTAAGGCATTCCCTTATCAATAACAAAAAGACGAGCGCTATACATAAAGTAAACGACCAACATTAAGTTTAATTGACAAAATATTGATAAGTTGTATTTTTCTACTATACTAATCCACAATGCCAATTCTTAGCTTAGTAATTATATAGATTAAAAAATAAAGCATAGTTTTTTTAACACGCTTATTGTGCAAATAGCTTTACTAAGAAGAAAATGCTTTTTTAAGGGAGATTTTACCCGAAATTTCTCGCTTTTTAATTTCATAATATCAGCCAAAAACGCTAGTTCATCATGAGATTCGTATCGTTCGTCACCCGAAAATGGTAATTGGCAAAAAAAATACTTTTCTAAAAAACTACTGTTTAAATTAGGTGGCCAGCTTTTAAGTTGGGTTAACAAATTATTTTAACACATAATCAGTTTCTTATGAAAAACAACTAATGCAATCATCATCTTGATTAATTTTCAACAATAGAGTTAGTTTAAGAATTAACTTGATATTTCTAATTAGCAAAAGCTTATGCCATAGACCTTTCGTCAAGAAAAAATACCTTTCCGTATAAAATATTAGCACCATAATATGGAATTTGATAGTTTTCACAATCATTAGCACAAGATAGGATAACCAAATTTATTAACGCTTTTTAAAATTTTTATGATCAGTTGCTACATCCTCAGTGAACCTTCTTCAATGCATACCCTAAAAAAATACATAGAATGGTTTCAGCTAACCACATTAAATGGCCAGGCATTGCCCAATCCCCTTGGTCTAAGTTCAGTTATTAAGGATAGCCCGCATATCTTATTTGTTGATATCAGCCTTGCATCTACTCACAAAGCTACCTTATTAGAAATAGGGCAAAAATCAACCATCATTTACATTGCTAATTGTTATAGCCACGCCTATGATGCTTTTGATACCTTGGGCTTTGATTTTCTCATGATGCCCCTAACATTTGCAAGATTTGAGATGAGTATGAACAAGTTCATGCGCTTTTCTTCATTAGCCGCCTCGGATAGCCTTAGGAAAGAGGAACCCATTACAAATTCATTTTTTGTGAAGGCAGATTCTAAAGGCCAAAAGGAAGTTTTAGTTAGATGTAAAGACGTCATATTTATTGAGGCCCTGCAAAATTACGTGGTATTGCACATGGTTCATGATAAAAAACTGATCTGTCATAATACCATGAAAGAAATGGAAGAATGTTTGCCAGAGGAATTTTTTATCAGGGTACATAAATCTTTCATTATTCACTATGATAAGGTTACCTCTATTGAAGGCAATAACATTGTACTTAACGATAACGAAAACTATAAAATATTAATAGGGGGTACCTATAAAAAACTTTTTTCTGAAAGAAAGAACCAAAAAATGATTAAGAAGAAAAACTATTTGCAAACATTTGATTATTCGATAACAGCCTCTATTTGCTTGTTTTATAGTGGTTTGATGCTTAACTGTATCGATTTACTTGACCTTACCTTATTAAACTTTATTTAAAATGATAAAAAAACTATTCTATATGGTTTTGATGTCCATTGTTTTTTGCTTGTCATGCAATGAATTCATAGAACCATCCCTTAACCATAAAAATATGGTGTTATTAGCACCAACAAATAATTTAGAAACTAGTAATTACCAATTAACTTTTTGGTGGGAAATGCAACAGGATGCCTTAGGCTATCGCTTGCAAGTAGTAAGTACAGATTTTAGTAACATTCAAAAACTAATATTAGATACTTTGGTAAAAAAAGATAAGTTTACTTATACACTAGACCCCGGCAAATATCAATGGAGGGTGAGGGCAGAAAATGGAAGCAGTCAAACATCCTATACCACACAAAGCTTTATTGTGCACCCCTCTTCTTTAACAAATAATGTTATTCAATTAACTAGTCCCACAAATAATTTTTTCACTTCAAGCCCAGATGTTAAACTGGAATGGTTGAATTTATTTGGTGCCACCCAATACCGTGTACAGCTAGATAATCAAAATTTTATAGACGAAAACAACCTTGTCTTAAATGTAACCACTACTAATTTGTCTTTCTTAAAAACGCTTTCAAAAGAAGGAAACTATCAATTTCGAGTAAGGGGAGAGAGCACCACAGAAAACTCAAAATGGTCTGTGGTTCGTAATTTTTCTTATGATGCTACACCCCCTGTCCAAGTTAAATTAACCGCCCCGTTAAACAATAAAACAGTTGCAAAGCCAGTGCAATTAACCTGGAATTCAATTACAGATGCAGAAAAATATGAACTGATAGTTTATCAGAGCGATTTGACTACCCTTTACAGCACTTCTTATCCAATGCTTTTAACCACCAATACTTACACATTTAATGCTGGTGATAGCAATGAAGTAATTGGATGGAAGGTGCGAGCAATTGATAAGGCTGGTAATAAAGGAAGCTTTAGTGATTTATTTAGTTTCACCATTCAATAAGATGAAAAATAAAAAATTCACTTATCTCTTGTTAATTAGTGTGGTTGCACTATGGGGCATTATATTTTATAGAGTTTTTAATTCCATGGCTGCGGAGGATACTCCTATTTTATCAGCAAATACTACTAAAGTAGCATACTTTAACATGGTGAACCATGAGGAAGATCAAGTTTCGCTAAGACTAGATTATAGAAATCCATTTTCCGAAAATAGCCAAGAAATTGTCCATGAAATAGCAAAAAGTCCATCAATAGCCATAGCGGCTGCTCCAATGCACATGAATATAAAAGTTCCAGTAAAATGGAATGCTATACAGTATACTGGATATATCAATAATCCCATAAACAAGAAAAAAGTGGCCATGTTAACACTAGATGGTAAAGAGTTTATGCTAACTGAAGGCCAGCAATTACATGGGGTTAAATTGGTTAAATATGCCACAGATTCTGTTAAGCTACAATACCAAAATGAAAAAAAATACATTAAACTAAAATAGATGCTTAGATACTTGCTTATCCTTTTTTTACTTTGCTTTTCACTGACCCTTAAAGCACAAAACAACGCTGTCAATTTTGATATCAATGACTATAAACACACCATCAATTTTATTGACCATAAAATAGTTTTTCAAGTTAAACCAAACAAAGAACCAAAATCTACTGATCCTATCAGAAAATACCATTGGTACAGTAATAATCGCATTCAAATTACTCAAGGTGGCTTTAGTGGCAAGCTTTTAAATGGTAACTATAACGATTTTTATTTGAGTAATAACCTGAAAGAAAAAGGAGTGTTTAAGGCAGGTTTGAAAGATGGAGAATGGCATATTTGGGCCATTGATGGGGTTTTGATGGAGAAAGTTAATTACAAAGAGGGAATATTACATGGTCAGTTTTTTAAATATGACCAATTAGGCAATTTATTACAAGAAGGTAATTATAAGGCTGGTAAAATTAATGGAATATATAAAACTTATCATGGACCAGATAGTGTTGTCATTTCCAAATATAAAGAAGGCTTAATAGAAAATCCATCTCAGAGTTGGATTAAGCAGGTTTTTGCTAAAAAACACAACTAATGCTAAAAGCAGGTGCCTTATATTTCTCGATTGTAATTGCCTTTTTTATAGCTGTTATTTCTGCATCATTAATTATGTTGGCGGCACATTATAGAAATAGTTATTTAAAAGAAATTCGGTTTAATAGGCTACAGAACAATTTAAATTCTGGTGTTAAATATGTTTTGGCTGAGGATGGCAATTACGGTTTGAAAGGTCTTGATTTATTTGGTAAGGACGCCGATAGCTTAATTATTGAACGAAAACAATGGGGTTTTTATGACTTGGCGGTTATCAAAGCCTTCATTCTTCAAGACACACTTAAAAAAGTTATGCTAATAGGGGTAAGACCAGATTCTACCGTTTTATACCTAAGTGATGAAGATAGACCATTGTCCCTTAGTGGCAATACGAAAATAACAGGAAACGCCGAATTGCCCAAGGCCGGACTAAAAAAATCTTATGCAGAAGGTAAACCCTATGCCAATGCCCAGTTAATTTATGGAGGGAATACCTCTTTTAGTTCAAGAAGTTTGAAGCCCATTAATCAAACCTTATTAAAAGCTATAAAGGACAAATTAGATCTTAGCAGCAAAGAGTTGCCCATGCTTGAAAGAAGTGAACTAAAAGTATCCTTTTTAGACTCTACACAAAGCTTCAGGTTGCTCCAAAAGGCAAATTTGAACAATGTGAACCTCAATGGTAATATCATGTTATTTGCAGATTCCTCAGTTACCATTAGTGCCAGTTCAACATTAAATGGCATACAGCTATTTGCGCCATTTATAAAAGTGGAAGATGGTTTTAAAGGAAGTTGCCAACTTTTTGCTACAGATTCAATTCGTATTGGTAATCAGGTAAATCTCCATTATCCATCTGTTGCTGCGGTGATAAGGACAGAAAAATCAGGAAGCTTGCCCAAAATCGCTTTAGGAGAAAATGTAAACTTTGAAGGTATACTTTTTACTCATGAAGAAAAAAGATCACCGCTGCAAACCATTATCAGTTTAGGTAAACAAAACCATATTAAGGGTGAAGTATTTAGTACTGGTATGGTTAAATTAGAAAAAGGGGTAGTTGTTGATGGAAAGATAGCTTGCAATAGGTTCATCATGCAAACTCCAACAACGCTTTATGAGAATTTCTTAATTGATGTAAATTTTAATAACAAGGCTAGAAGCAGGTACTATTTGAGTGCTAGATTATTCAATACCAATAATGAAAATAAGGTACTCAAATGGCTAGATTGATTAAAAAGAAAATAGCCGGTTCAACTGTAATAGAGGTTGTTATCGCCATGGTAATTATCATGGTTGTATTTGTAATTGCGATGAAAGTTTTTGCAAATGTGTTAAATACCGGTGTTTCTTTTAGAAATATCAAGGCCCAGAACCAATTAAATGTGCTGAGCAAAAAAGTAGAAGAGTTAGGTTATGTAGCAAATGGCCAAGTGCAGATTGATAGCGTAAATTATGAATTGGTTGAAAAAGAAAGTGATGTTAAAAATATGGCAAGCTTAGAGATTAAAGCTACGCAACAAGGTAAATTAATTGGTACTGTAAATACATTATTTAAGGTAAAACCACATGCAGAAAATTAGCGCATATACCTTAATGGAGGTTACGGTAGCCATGTTGCTCTCTGCTTTAACCATTACCATTTGTTACTCGGCTTATGGCATCATCACCAGTTATTTTAAATCGTTTCAGGATAAAAATGCATTGGCAGATGAAGTTTTAGCACTAAGACATACCTTAGATAGAGACTCCGAAAAGAGCAATTATATGCTTAAAACGGATGAAGGTTTTGAATTTTTACAAGATAGCTCGATTATCATTTACTCATTTACCGATCAACATATACTCCGCCGGTTAAGTGAAGTACATACCGATACCTTTAAACTCCAAGCAGTAGAACTGCAGCGCTTTTTTGAAAGCCAAGAGATTGTAGCCGCAGACACCATAGATCAAATTAGTTTCAAATTGGTATTAACAAAAGACCATACAGTATCCATCCAAGTTAACAAGTATTACAGTGCCGCAGCTTTATTTAAATAATTATGCCATCTATAGATATTTCGAACTATAAACAGAAAAAGAAAGCAACAGAGATAGCTGGTGCGGCTAACGTTTTTGCTTTTATGAGCAAAGACATTTCTTTTGGTGATGGGCAATTGGCCGATAAAAAGAAAGAGGCATTTTACAATGAACTAAGTACGTTGATCAATTCTGGAATCGATATTAAAACTGCTTTAGATTTAACGGCAAGTTCTTTTACCCATGAAAAAGACCTTACACTATTTGCAGACATACAAAAAGAAGTGATTGCTGGAAAATCCTTGTCAGAAACTTTACAACACAACAAAAAATTCAGTAGCTATGAATTTTATAGCATCCGCATTGGAGAGGAAACAGGGCGGCTGGGAGAGGTGTTAAATGAATTGGCCAAATATTTTAAGAGCAAGATTACGCAAAGAAGAAAAATAATCGGGGCTATCACTTATCCCTTATTGGTATTGAGCACTTCCTTTGCTGCCATATTTTTTATGATCAAGTTTGTAGTACCTATGTTTGCCGATGTTTTTAAGCGTTTTGGGGGCAAGCTACCTTACATTACCTCTTTAATTGTTAGCTTTTCAGATTGGTTTGATAAGTATATTTTTTTACTCTTACTTATCATCATTTCCCTGATAGCATTTTACCTCCTCAATAGAAAAAAAACTTGGTTTAAGAAATATGCTGCATTGACCTTACTGCGCATACCAATTGTAGGTGAAATACTCAAAAAAATTTATCTGGCTCGTTTTGCCAATACCATGCGGCTGTTAACAGGTACCAATACGCCTTTGCTCCAGGCTTTAGGGATGGTTAAACAAATGATTACTTTTTATCCTATTGAACAATCGTTGATTAAGGCGGAGAAGGACATTTTATTGGGTAGCAGTTTATCGGCAACATTAGCTAAGGATGATTTTTACCCCAAAAAGTTCATCCAGATGATTAAGATTGCCGAAGAGGTAAATAAACTTGAATATTTTTTTGAACAGCTATCTACCCAGTACACAGAAGAGGTAGAATACAAGACCAATGCCATTAGTGGTTTACTAGAGCCATTGATCATTATCTTTTTAGGTTTAGCAGTAGGGGTAATTTTGATTGCGATGTATTTGCCGATGTTCCAAATGAGTAATAGTTTTTAATTAGAGCTGAAAGACCAAAGCTGAAAGACTAAAGTTGGGTTAGGTCCAGATGTTCATGATAAAATCTAAGCGCATAGATTTGGGGATTAATTATTACAATCAACTATGCTAACCCACCTCGCTATCTGCATGTTGCAATGTCCCCTCTGGAGAGTTTATCCCGATTTATCGGGGGGGCGGGGGGAGGAATTAAATATTTTACAATCCATCAGGTTAAGCTCCGTGCTGTCTACACCCTGCATGTCCCCCTCTAGAGGGGGTAGGGGGAGGATTTACATCTACTGTTTTTAAGCTTCCACCCCCTTTGATTCCCCCGCCAGCGGGGGACACTGGGCGCCTATCCTACAGCGATATAGCATTGCCTTTGCTCTTGCACCTTTCCTATCTGCATCCTGCATGTCATCCTCTGGAAAGTTTATCCCGACCCGTCGGGAGGGCTGGAGGAGGTTTAACCTGGCTTCGATCGCTTATCGGGTTTCTTTCGCCTTTGGGTTTTGACTGAATACTAACAGCATCCTAATAGCGTATTATTGTGGTCGACCATCCTTCGTCCTTTCTTCGTCTTTGAACCGAAGCAGTCACGACTACTTCATGACTGTGGTACGACTACTTCACGACGCAGAGACGAAGCCCGACCGAAGCCCACCCGAACAAACGACGAAGCGCAACCGAACAGCAACCGAAGAAGTACCGAAGGAATGGTGCTGAAAATGTCTAGATATAAAGGAGTGTCTTGTTCTGGGATGGTTGCGTTAGTGATGGCAGCGGCATCCTTTTGGCATCGATAAATTTGAAGATTGGTACAAGTGTCAAAAGATACTGCAGACAGCACGCCCGAACGCCCAAATATACCTTTCGTGTTGCCCTCTGTTGAGGTGAGGTTTGAGATTATTATTATCCTTCGACAGGCTCAGGATGACAACACTTCGAATTGTTATAGGCGATAGTGTTTTTACCTACGCTATGTGCACCCTATATGTCCCCCTTTGGAGAATTTAACCGATTCATCGGGAGGGTAGATTTGTCATTCCGACTTCGGAGGAATCTATGAGCCGAATCACAGTTTATTAAAGGTTTTTTTTAAGACTCCACCCCCTTTGATTCCCCCGCCAGCGGGGGAAATTGGATGCCTACCTGCAAGTGATAAATATTCCTTAGCTACGCAAACGCTATCCACACCCTGCATGTCCCCCTCTGGAGAGTTTATCCCGATTCATCGGGATGGTTGGGGAGGAATTGAAACCGATGTCCTTCGACAGGCTACCGATGTAAAATCGGCACACATCAGGATTACAACAAAAACAGTGGTTAGGTTTTTATCTTGTGACAGATTGGGAGGTATGAATTTTAACCAGCAAGCCAACATTTTCAATTTCACGCAGAATCTACCAAAAAACACCAATAATTCTTCGATAATTTCCCATTTTTTTAAATTGAAAATCATCCTAAAATGATAGTTCGTCATGGGATTCCTATAGTTCGTCACCAGATTCATGCTGTTTGCAAAAATATTTCATTATGAATGTGGTTAAGCGCTAGCTTGGTTTCCAATAAATTAAATCTTTCAATTTTGAAATAACATGAAAACGAATCTTTACCTATCCATACTAGCCTTTTTTGTATTTAGTTTTTTTAATCTTTCAGTTTCAAATGCCCAGAACCTAATTGATATGCAGGCATGGCAAGTGGGACAGGGGTCGGTTGGAGGGTTTTCGGCAAACGGTCAGTCCTCGGAAAATATCAGAGAGTGGGGTATAGGTCCGAATGGGAAGTTGGCTATACTTTGGAAGGGACAACCTGAGGGCTTTGCTCACGACGATGGGGGCTTTACCCATACCTTTTTTAATATCAACCATGCCAATATGTACCGATATGCTATCTGGCTAAAAAAAACAAACTCTAATGATGGCGTCTCTTATTTTGGAACAGATAATGTTTCCAATCTTAATGGCCAAAGCCAAGATAATCCCTATTTTTGGTCTGGTGATTTGCCAGAATTGAATAAATGGTACTTGTTAGTGGCCTATGTTCATGGAAGTGGCGATGCTTCAACTACTCATTATGGTGGTATCTATGATGGGGTTACCGGTACCAGGGTAGCTGACGTTACAGATTTTAAATTTGCAACTAGTACCACCACCACCACTATACGCTCTTACTTATTTTATGATGCAAACGTAAATGACAAACAGTTTTTCTATGCCCCTCGTGTAGATGTTGTTAATGGAAGTGAACCTTCAATTGAAAGTCTCTTAAATATTAAAAGTTTAAATGCAGAGCAAGGCTACTTTGCAGGAAGTGTGGGAATCAAAACCCAGGACCCAGGGGCCTACGACCTTGCTGTTAATGGCAAAATTAGATCAAGGGAAATTAAGGTGGAAACTGCAAATTGGCCAGACTATGTTTTTGCGGATAACTATCAAATACCATCGCTTGCTGAACTCGAAAAATATATTAAAGCAAATAAGCACCTCCCGGGAATCCCATCGGCTACCGAAGTAGAGAAGAATGGAATTGAACTTGGGGAAATGAATAAACTATTGCTCAAAAAAATAGAAGAGTTGAGCATCATTCTCATTCAAAAAGATAAAAAGATGTTAGCGGAAAGTGAGCGGCTAAAAAAGGTTGAGGAGAAGCTTGAAATATTAGTTCATCAGCTAAGTAAAAAATAATCATTAGGATATAGGAACACTATCATCGTAATTGGTTAAAATATTAGTTCAGCATAGTTTATGCTGAACTTTTTTGTTAAAGCTCTGCTATTGCTCGCCAACCTCCTATTGCTTGTCTATCTTCAAATAGGTACGAAATTCGTTTTTATAACTTCCAGGGCTATAACAAAAATCGTTCTGCGCTAAAAAACCAAAAGATACTTTGCTCGGGTTTTATAAGGCACCATAACTGTAAGCAGAGCTAAATTCATATTTATCGATATGCAAAGCAATGAGATCACTCATTTACAAGATTGAAAGGATATGCCAAAAACAATAAACTTCAGTGTGCTCTGTGCAAACGCTGTGTTCTTTGCGTTTTAATTTAACGCAAGTTCGGAAGCTTAAACAAAAGTTTTCAGTTCAAAATCCAATTTTACGCAGAATTCATTAAAAAATGAGCAAAAAAGCATTAAAAAAGCTTCGTTTTCAAAAAAAAATATCAGCCCAAAATACTAGTTCATCATGGGATTCATATCGTTCGTCACCTGAAAATGGTAGTTGGCAAAAATATTCTTGTTCGGCAAAACCGCTTTCTAAATTAGGTAGACCGAAAATCTAATTCATTATAGCTTTCAGCACATGAGAAAACCATTATTGTTACTACTGGTCCTTTTTGGACTTTACCAGGGGGTGCACGCACAGAGCCCCATGATCCGTACGGACCTTATTCCCGCCTCGCCAACCGCGGGCAGCATTGCCAAGGCGGGGGAGGTGCCCCTTAACCTGTCATCGGGGCTGCCCTCGCTATCCATCCCCATCTGCACAGTGCAGGGGAACGAGCTGAGCCTGCCCATCTCGCTCAACTATAGCTACGACGGCTTTAGGCCTGCGCAGCCCTCTGGCTGGGCCGGCCTTGGCTGGACACTGGAGGCCGGTGGGGTGATCACCCGTTCGATAAGGGACAAGGTGGATGGCACTATGGGCTCGGGGAACTATAACGGCACAACGGTGCAGACCACCTTGTACAGCCCCAATACTCCCAGCCAGGATTTCCTGAAGTGGGCACCGGTAATGTACGACCTTGAGCCTGACGAGTTCAGCTTCAACTTTGCGGGCTACTCGGGCAAGTTCATCATTCATAATGGCAAGATACACGTTTACCCCAGCCAGAAGCTGAAGGTATGGGGAGGCATTAGCGGTTTTACCATCACTACAGAGAACGGTAACAGGTATCATTTCGGCCAGGTGGAGACTACGAACCCGAAGGGTTCGCCAGGTGCGCCGTACAACCTGCCATCGAGCTACAACTCAGCCTATTATCTTACCATGGTGGAAAATGCTGCAGGGACCGAGAAGATCATACTGACCTACGATTCGGAGGGCAAGATCAGCAACAACGGATCGGCCACCCAGAGCTTCAGGAGAGACTTGAGCATGGTGTATGGTGGGGGGACCCCATCGCCGATTAGCGTCTCCTATCCCACTTACGTGAACCCGGTAAGGCTGAGCTCGATCGTCTCGGAGAAGGTGAGCGTATCATTTATCCCTGGTGCAGACCGCATTGACCTGAACCAGAGCGCCGGGGGCTACGCCAAGGAACTGGCCCAGATAGACGTGAGCGGCAAGGCGGGGCTCGTTAGGCGCTTCAAGCTGGGGCACAGCTATGGTGGCAGTGGCTATTACAGTTCCAATAGCTACCTGATGCTCGATTACATAAAGGAATGCCCGGTAACCTTGCTGGAAACCCCGCTATTGACGGATACCCTCACGCACACCTTTGAATACGAGGGCGTTTCCGGTGTCTCCCATATCTATGCTGCAGTGGACCACTTTGGCTATTCACTGGGGGGCAGTGACTTTGGGGACATGATGATCCCGAGCCATTTGCACCCAACAGGCGTAAACCGTGACCCAAGCTTATCGGGCACCATGCAGGGTGCAATGAAAAAGGTAACCTATCCCTCTGGTGGCAGCACCTCGTTCAGCTACCAGTTGAATATGACCCCTGATGGCATGGGCTATGAAAAGGATCATCACAGTGTAGGTGAGACCATCATCAGGCCATCAGGAGGGCTTTCTACGTTAAATGGCAATTACATGTCATTCACCATAAACGAGGGGCAAACGGTAAACTTCATATTCTCCCGTACCCCATATAACGAACAGTGGGACGGGAATACCAAGGATGTGGAGAACGAGTTCGAGGTGAGCAACTCGTCTGGGCTGGTTTTCGGTGCCAAGATCAGTAAGGAGGCCGACAACGCCGGACTGACGGCAAGTACCTACCTGTCTCCCGGGAGCTACCACATGCAGGTGAAGGCCGACTGGCGGGAGGCCATGGTCTCCGCCTCGATGAGCTACTATACGGTGAGTAACAGGCCTATAGAGGGCACGCCATCGGGTGGGCTAAGGGTGGCCAGCATGACCACCACCCCACAGGCGGGGCCGGCACTCTACCGCGAGTTTAACTATACCACTCCACTGGGCTTCTCCACCGGGGTGGCCCCGGTGAGCGGTTATCACCAATATCCATTCGACGAAATAACTGTTGTGCCATCGGATGCCCCGGTCTATAAAAACTACATGGTGTACACCTCATACGTGGCCGAGGCACCGGTGCTAAGCCTGCCGCACTATTATACCTCGGTGCTGGAGAGGCAGGTTGCAGGCACTGACACCCTGTTTACCCGCCATGAGTTTACGGCATTTGGCTATGCGGGCATGGGCACTGTACCTAGCAGGGTTACCCAGTACCGCAGGAACGGAAGTGGCGTACTTATCCCTGCCACTAGCAAGAGCTTCGAGTACGTGCAGGTACAGGACACCATGTTCAGGAAGATGAAGGCCTTTCAGGTCATGCAGGTGAACAACTCTGGTGGCTGGTGGTCTGGGCCAACCGAAACCTGGGACTACACCGATGAGTTTGTGGCACTGGGCTGGAAATACCTGAGGAGTACCCGTGAGGTGAGCTACGAGGGCAGCGATTCGCTGGTAACGGTGACGAGCAACAGCTATGATGCCAACCGCAACCTTAACCATGTAAGTACTGCCGGTTCAAGGGGGGAGGTGATGGTATCGAGGATGAAGTACCCCGAGAGCTATGACGGCGACCTTGCCTTCATGACCACCAACAACATCGTGAGCCCAGTGATAGAGCAGCAGAGCTGGAACAAAGTGGGCAGCGATTCACTACTGGTCTCGGGTTCCCTTACCGAATATTCTGCCGCCAATTTCAAACCCATCAAACGGTACATGTTGGATGCCAAAGGGATCACTGCGCTCAACAACGAATCGCGTACGGGCACGCTCTACAACAACCTCATGAGCGACACGCGATATGAGGAAAGGGCGAACTATACATATAACCCAACCGGCAGGCTGGTTAGCCAGCAGCTGGTTGGCGGAACACCGGTTTCCTACCAGTGGGGCTATGCATCCTTCCTTCCCTATGGCTATACCAGCCTTGGGCAGCAGAACTATCCGGTTGCAGAGGTGAAGAATGCCCTGCCAAGCGAGTTCTACATGGAGAACTTCGAGGAACATGGCAGCGCAACCACTGGTACAGCAAATACGGGAGATAAATGTTATAGCGGCGACTTCTATCTGAACTGGGCCATCCCGAACTCACGGAGCTACGTGGTCACCTTCTTTTACCTTTCTGCAGGAAAATGGCACTACAAGAGACAGGCCTACACGGGCGCAGTTACCCTGAGCGATGGCGATGCGATAGATGATGTAGCGGTATACCCTGCAGATGCACAGCTAGGCAGCTATACCTATTTCGATGGGATCGGCAGCCGTTCGGCCATAGACGCAAAGGGGCTGAAGATGGACTATGAATATGATGAGCTGAACCGACTGATAAACATCCGTGATCAGAATGGCGACATCGTGAAGAACTACAGGTACAACCAGGGCACGGCCAATGCCTACTATTACAATGCGGCAATAACCGCCAAGTTCACCAAAAACGACTGCGCTTCTGGCCTGCTGGGCTCCCCGGTAAGCTATACAGTTCCGGCCAATACCTACGGTTCTGCCACCAGCCAGGCGGCTGCCGATGCAATGGCAACAGCAACCCTTACCGCCAACGGGCAGGCATACGCCAATGCCAATGGAACCTGTGCAACAGGCGTGGTGGTGAGTTTTGTCAATGCCACCTTTTACCCATTTCAGGGTGCAATTACCCAGTTGCAGGTAAAGGATGCGAGTGGCAACGTGCTGTACACCTTCAATGAGGCACAGGTGATCGCGGGCTTTACCATACCGCAGGGCACCTACACGCTCAGCTTTACCATCATTGCCCTCACTCCTGGCTATTCATGGGGAACTTGCTATGTCTCGTCAACGGCCGGCTACCAGGAGTTCTACACAAATGGCACGACCAACTATAATCTTACGGGCGTAGCACTGACCGCCAGCACGGCATTGATTTACCTGGATTCCTACATTTATTAAGAAACACCATGAAAAAGACGATCAAATTAATACTCGCAACAATCATTTCATTCCCATTCGCCCTGCTTGCCCAGAGCCCCAGCACTTCCCGCAACTTTGTGATGGAGACGGTGGTGAAGACCGCGGGGAAGAAAACCACCGGCTCGCTGGTGGGGCTTCCGGTTGACAGCGCCTCGCGGACGATCGAGTACATGGACGGCCTTGGCCGCCCGCTGCAGACGGTGCAATGGCAGGGCAGCCCTGCCAAAAGGGACATCGTAAGCTATAGCATCTACGACGGGTTGGGCAGGGAGACCAAGAAATACCTTCCCTATGCCGAGCAGGGCACCGGCGACGGGAGCTTCAAGGCCGATCCGCTTGGGGGCCAGTCCGCCTTCTACGGCAGCTCTGGCTGGGATGCGAGTGTAAAAAAGACGCCCCATCCCTACAGCGTTACGGTACTGGAGGCCTCTCCGCTGAACAGGGTACTGGAGCAGGGCTCCCCGGGGGCGGTATGGCAGCCGTATTCTGCAGGGATACCGGGCTCGGGCCATACGGCAAGGCCGGGCTACGGACTGAATGCAACAGGCGAGGTGGCGATGTGGACGGCAACAGGCAGTGGCGCCTCTACAATAGGTAGTTATGCCGCTAACAAGCTCTATAAGTCCATCTCCCGTGACGAGAACTGGACCAGCGGAAAGTCGGGCACGACAGAGGAGTTCAAGGACCTTGAGGGCAGGGTGGTGCTGAAGAGGATATGGGAGACCGAGGGCGTTGCCCTCGACACCCGCTACATCTACGACAGGTACGGCAACCTGGCCTATGTGGTACCACCGGCGGTAACGGCCACCAGTTTTGCGGAAACGGCGGATGCGAACTTCGAGAACTATATCTACGGCTACCATTACGATGGCAGGAAGAGGCTGATAGAAAAGAAGGTTCCTGGGAAGGGCTGGGAATACCTAGTGTACAACAGACTGGACCAGGTTGTGCTCACGCAGGACGCCAACCAGCGCTTGGCAAGCACTTGGGGCTGGACCAAGTACGATGCGATGGGCAGGATGGCGCTGACCGGGCTGCAGCAGGAAACCACCGCGACACGGGAATACCTACAGGGCGTGTTCGATGCTGGTACCGATCCCAACTGGGAGCAAAGGACCACGGCATTCCCCAGCGGCTATACAATTAACACACACCCGAAATCGATTGATGAGGACTATGGGGCGATCCAGACGCATGTGATGAACTACTATGATTCCTATGACATACCCGGCTATGGCAGCAACTATTATCCATCTGTAGCAGTGAGTACCAGGACAAAGGGGCTACAGACGGCAAGCAAGGTACGCGTACTTGGCACAGCAACGATGCTGCTGACGGTAATGTACTATGACGAGGATGGTAGGCTGGTTGAAACAGTGTCTGATACTTATATGGGTGGGCCGGATAGGGTAGTCAATACATATGACTTTTCTGGGCAACTGACCGCAAGTACGAGGACGCACTTTGGCAACGGGAATACAACCATAATATCGAACAGCTATATATACGACCATGCCGGCAGGAAGATCTCCACCAGGCAGAACATCAACAGCCAGGGCGAGGTTACCCTGAACAGGCTGGAGTACAACGAGATCGGGCAGTTGAAGAACAAGAGACTGCATAGCACCGACGGTACGAACTTCTACCAGCATACCGCCTTCGGCTACAACGAGCGTGGCTGGCTGAGAACGAGTTCCAGTACCGAGTTCAACATGGAACTGGGCTACGAGACGGGCACCTATCCACAGTTCAACGGCAACATTGCAAACCAGCGCTGGGGCAGCTCGCTGGGCAACGTGTTCACCTACCAATATGATAAACTGAACAGGCTGACCAGTGCGGCCAGCAGCGGGATCCAGATGAGCGAGGTGCTTAGCTATGATGTGATGGGCAACATTACGAGCCTGAGCAGGGACGGTGGGACGGCGGGCAGCTACGGCTATGTGGGCAACAGGCTGACGGGCATTTCGGGCGGTCCGCTCGCCACGGGCAGCTACGCCTACGATGCCAATGGCAATGCCATTACCGATGGAAGGAACGGTATGGCAGTTGTCTATAATCACCTTGATCTACCTACAACTGTAGGTAATTCTGAAATAACACTAACTTATGACTATGATGCAAATGGGAAGAAATTAAGGAAGTTAAACAGTAATACCATAGGGCTAGACTATGTTGACGGCGGTATACAGTATACCGATGGGGAACTGGATTTCATCCAGACGGAAGAAGGCAGGGCGGTGAACCAGGCCGGAACCTACAGGTATCAATATAACTTGGGCGACCATCTTGGAAATGTGAGATATAGTTTCGATATTTATAACGGAGCTGTAAGAAAGCTCCAGGAGGACAACTACTATGCCTTTGGACTGAGGCATAGCGCAACGGCGGGTACGAACAACTACCTGTACAACGGCAAGGAGCTGCAGGACGAACTGGGACAGTACGACTACGGGGCAAGGTTCTATGATCCGGTAATTGGGAGGTGGAACAGTGTGGATCCGCTGGCGGAAAAGATGAGGAGACATAGCCCATATAACTATGTGTTCAATAATCCGATAAGATTTGTGGATCCGGATGGGATGGCGCCTGGTCCTGGACTAGGCTCTTATATGTTTATGACATTAAAATCGCCAATTGCTATTGTGAGAGGAGCTGGTAAATTGGTTGACAAAGCGTCTGTTAAGATGGGATTTCCTACCCAAAAAGATGCGATGAATCTTTTTGATTCCAAAGTATCTGCTATGGAAAAAGTACGCACGGGGGGTAAAATGGTGAACCTTCTCTTGACCTTTCTTACATTAGGTGGTGAAGGAAAGCCTGGCACGGAAGCACCTACTTTAGGAACTCCCAAAAATGTTAAAGGTCCAACTAACCAAAAATTGCTCAGGACAGAGGGGGGAGAACCAATGGTTGACCCGATGTTGTATGAGAATGGCGGAACCCCAGGACCCCATACACAAATAGGAACTAATAATGGAAGAAAAGGAGAATACAAACAAGCAAGAGAGTTTGATGGTGAAGGAAAACCTGTAAAGGATATAGATTTCACTGATCATGGCAGGCCACAAAACCACCCAAATCCACATCAACACGACTATCTACAGAATTCTACAGGTGGTACTCTTCAGAGGAGTAAAGAAGCTAAGCCTCTAACATTTGGTAAACCGTATAAATTATGAAGTTGAAAAGGATAATAAAAATAAGTGGCGACAAAAATCCAATTTTGTCGGTCAGCTTAAAAGATATTTTGGGTTGTATTAAAAGCATTGAAAGAATTACCTGGGCTATATTATGGTTAGAGGCTGTCGCTGCCTTAGAAAATAACACATCTATTGTTCATTTAGAAGATAAGATTAACAATTCTGATAATGCTACAATAATATCGTGGGAACAATTGTTGATTTTATCAAATCAAATTATTCAAGGGATAAATCTTTTGATTTTAGGAGATAAAAAACAGTCTAATTTAAAAAAATATCTAAAAGATGAAGATATGTTCATGAGCTGTGATTATACAATAGAACTAATAGATTCTTCATACTGGATAATCCACTCTAATGATGAGGATTTTTTTAATAATGTGTTTGAAAGTTTAAGCGGAGTTGAGTATGTTTCATCATAAAATAGATTTGATAGTGGCCCCGCTTAGTACAAGTATGGAGCCCCCTCTAGCGCAAGCGTCCCGCTTGTGATTGGGTTAAATAATTGTTCAGCATATTGTAAAAGGTATGCTGAACTTTTTGTTATGTGGCTAGCAGAGAATATTGTATTTTGGTTTTATAATTTAGGCACAAGCGAGACGCTTGCGCCAGAGGAGCGAGAAGTAAGTAGTAAAGATTCAAGGGCCTATATTAAATCACAAGACTTCAAATTCAAAAAATAATGATAGAACAAAATGAAAATATTCATGATTGGGAAAGAAATCTTTTCAATTCCATTAAGGATATATCTGACATAGATATGCAGAAAAAGTCATGGTTAGGCAAAGATTTGAACTCTATTTCATCATATTCAGAGATTATTAGTGTTTTATATGATGACTTTGACTTCGAAAGATACATCAAATATTACAATACTTTAAAATGAGATAAAGATATTTTATATTCGCTTTTTTCAGATATGAATCAAATGATTAATGGTTATGAAAAAAGGGGCTCTGATGAACAGGTTTTGACTGACCCTGATTGGATTGCGATAACCAAAAAAGCTAAAGAGATAATTTCCATACTTGAAAAACAGAACTTATCCAATGAAAATTCTTAAGCAAGTGACTAGTGTGTGGGATTCTCTGAATTAAAAGCAAATATTAAGCAAAATGGTATCAATGACCCACTTAGCTATGTTGAAAACAATGGTAAAAAATTTGTTGTAGATGGAAATAATCGATTAAAAGCCGCTAGAGAACTGGGAATGAAATCTGTGCCTGTGAATGAAGTAAAACTACCTTATGGTAGCTATAGAAATTTTAATGATCTTGTTTATTCTAGATACTAATGGCAATTTGGCAATATAGATTATTTGTAATACCAGAAGAAGAAATAAATTCCTATTTTCTCAATGAAGATTACCTCAGCGAGGATGCATTTAATGAAATCGATTGGTGGAAATATAAAAGAATAGATGAAATTTCTTTAGGCGATTTAATATCGCTTTTGGCAGAGAGCAAATCATGGTCAAATAATATCTACCAACTTGGCAATATTGAATCCGACTGTTTAGAAATTCTATTCAATAAACAAAAGATTTTAGAGATTTCTATACGTGTAGATTTAAGAAATAATTATAATAGTTTAATTGAAGCCATCTGTAAATTTGGGCGAAGGAATGCATTGATTTTCTTAAATTATAACTTAAAGTTACTTAGTCCTGACGAGATAATATTAAAAGAAGATATTTCTAATTATAATTTGTTCGATGACTTCATTACGAAAAACCAATAAGATATAATAAATTTTGTCCTCTAGCGAAAGTCTAATGAATTGGAGTGGGTGCATGGCCTTGTGCCATCGGCTAAAAAGCGCTGCACTACCCCCCATCTAGCGCAAGCGCCCCGCTTGTGATGTGGT
Source organism: Pedobacter polaris (assembly GCF_005116505.1). GTDB lineage: Bacteria > Bacteroidota > Bacteroidia > Sphingobacteriales > Sphingobacteriaceae > Pedobacter > Pedobacter polaris. The sequence continues at coordinate 2,967 of NZ_SWBR01000001.1, read as the reverse complement.
TAAATTAGTTCAGCATATTGTAAAAGGTATGCTGAACTTTTTGTTATGTGGCTAGCAGAGAATATTGTATTTTGGTTTTATAATTTAGGCACAAGCGAGACGCTTGCGCCAGAGGTGACTGTTGACGGGCACAAGGGTGAACGTACTTGGCAGCGGAACGATGCTGCTTTCGGTGAACTACTATGACCGGGACGGAAGGGTTGTTACCTCCAAGTCCCAGCACCACCTTGGCGGTACCGACCTGGTGAGCAGCAGCTACGACTTTTCGGGGCAGCTGACCGAGAGCACAAGGGTACATGCCACCGGTGGCAGCACCACCGCCACGGTGTACAACGCCTATAGCTACGACCACGCGGGCAGGAAGATCTCCACCAGGCAGAACATCAACAGCCAGGGCGAGGTTACCCTGAACAGGCTGGAGTACAACGAGGTCGGACAATTGAAGAACAAGAGGCTGCACAGCACCGACGGCACGAACTTCTACCAGCATACCGCCTTCGGCTACAACGAGCGTGGCTGGATGAGAACGAGTTCCAGTACCGAGTTCAACATGGAGCTGGGCTATGAGACGGGCACCTATCCACAGTACAACGGGAATATAGCGAACCAGAAGTGGGGCAGCTCACTTGGCAACGTGTTCACCTACCAGTATGATAAACTGGACAGGCTGACCCACGGAAATAGTACGGGTACCGCTATGAGCGAAGTGCTCACCTACGATGTAATGGGCAACATCGCGAGCCTGAGCAGGGACGGGGCCACCACCGGCGTCTACCATTACCTGGGCAACAGGCTGAACTACATCATTGACGGTCCACTGGCTACCAACAGCTATGCCTATGACAACAATGGGAATGCGACACTGGACGGTAGGCTGGCCACCTATTTCAGCTATAACCACCTGAACCTTCCGGCAACGGCCGCAAAGAGTGGGCTCAGCCTTGCCTATACCTATGATGCCACGGGGCAGAAGCTGAAGAAGGTGAGCAATATTACAGGCACCACCGACTATGTGGACGGGATCCAGTATACCAACGGAACGATAGACTTCATCCAGATCGAGGAGGGCAGGGCGGTGAACAGTTCTGGCAGCTATAAATATGAGTACAATCTTTCGGACCACCTTGGAAATGTGAGATATAGTTTCGATATTTATAACGGAGCTGTAAGAAAGCTCCAGGGTGACGACTACTATGCCTTTGGACTGAGGTACAACAATACAGCGGGTACGAACAATTACCTTTATAACGGCAAGGAGCTGCAGGACGAGCTGGGGCAATATGACTACGGGGCAAGGTTCTATGATCCCGTTATTGGGAGGTGGAACAGTGTGGATCCGCTGGCGGATCATTCTTTTGATCTTACATCTTATCATTATTGCTCAAATAATCCAATAAATAGATTGGATCCAGATGGTAGGTGTGATAAGCCAAACTGCCCTCATAAGTTTAAGCTAACAGACAGATTGCCAGAAAAAGACCCTGATGGAGATCAGATTGGATTTATTAAAAGTTCGACTGAAAACTATAGATCGAGTTCTCCGGTGAAAGCTGCAATTTTAGACTTATCATTTGATGTGTTAAACGCACTTGGGTTTAATACACTGGATAACGCTTACTATAAAGAAGGAAAACTTACAACAGGAGAAAAAGTATCAGTTAGTTTAGCCGTTTTAACGATATTAGATCCACCACTAGGTAGAGGTGGTAGAGGTAAAGGTAAGAGTTCTGCTTCAGGGCCAGTAGTTATAAAAGAAGAAATTTCAGTACCTACTGCTAATACATCAAGAGCAGCAAGAAGGCAGGCTATGCGTGATTCAGGTATACCGACTAGCCAACAACCAACCTCACAACACAGCAATGCCTCTGGAAAAGAATATAGATATGATGTTCCAGAGAGCTGGGGAGGAACATCACAAAAATCAGTACAACAGCAGACTATGGATAGCTCCCACCCGGGTATGCCTCATTGGGAAGCAGGTAAGGTTAAAACTGAAAATGGAACGGTTAGGACAAATAATTATGGGAGAGCAAAACTAGAAAATAAAAATAAGACTAAAGTAAACTATTGATGGAATCAGTAAATCAGAAGAAAAGGAGAATATTCGGGAAAAAAGATTTTAAGGATTATTTAGAAGAATTAAATAAGTTAGCTAAATTTCCTGTAACTATTAATCATATTATTTCTATAGTTGAAACTGATAAAATTTTAGAGAGTTTTAATGGGAAAAGGATTTATAAAGAACGGATGGAGTTTAAAGATAAAATAAAATTGCAAACAATCTTTTCCAATATATCAAGAATTGTATTAGATGATTTTTTATTATTTACTTCCTATTCTAAAAATTGTGGGGCTATGCACTTAAAGTCAATAAATAATTTTAATCACGCATTCAAATTTAACGATGAACATTCTGGTTTGATAAGCCTAATAAATGAGTGCTTAGATGTTAAAATCGTAATGGACTTTTATGAAGAGCAAAATGAAGAATATTTGGAATTAGAAATTTATACAATTGATAACAAAATAATAAGTACTCCAATACTTGATTCAATAATAGTTTAAAAGGTTATTGGCTTCCCACCCCTCTAGCGCAAGTGTCCCGCTTGTGATTGAGTTAAATAATTGTTCAGCATATTGTAAAAGGTATGCTGAACTTTTTGTTTTGAAAAGCATTGAAATTATTATTTCATTAAAAGGAAATGTGCGATATAGTTTCGATATTTATAACGGTGTGGTTAGGAAGCTGCAGGAGGATAATTATTCACGTTTGGTTGTTGTTTTCAATGGCGTGAATGAGCTCGCAAGCTCGGTTACTATGCCTTTGGACTGAGACATAGCGCAACGGCAGGTACGAACAACTATCTGTACAATGGCAAGGAACTTCAGGATGAGCTTGGGCAGTACGATTATTCATTAGTTATATATTGTTTTAAAGGTATTCATGAGCTCGGCTATGCCTCGGTT